>NZ_LISW01000009.1 GCF_001905735.1 Streptomyces sp. CB01249 | reverse complement strand
GAGGCGCGTTACCCGTCGTTCAAGGGGATCATGGCGGCGAAGAAGAAGCCGGTGAAGTCCCTGGACCTGGACGATCTGGGGATCGACGCCGAGCAGGTGGGGTTGGCGGGTGCGTGGACCGCGGTCGACTCCGCGACCGAGCGTCCGGCCCGCACTGCGGGAACGATCGTGAAGGACGAGGGCGAGGGCGGCAAGCAGCTGGCCGAGTTCCTGGCCGGCCAGAAGTTCATCTGAGCCCCGGCATCCCGTTCGCCACCCCGCCTACTTCGTACACGCAGGAGATTGAAGTCCCATGGCTGAAGTTCTCGTCTATGTCGACCACCTGGACGGTGCCGTCCGCAAGCCCACCCTGGAGCTGCTGACGCTCGCCCGCCGCATCGGCGAGCCCGTCGCCGTCGCCCTGGGCAACGGCGCCGCCGACACCGCCGACGTGCTCGCCGAGCACGGTGCGGTCAAGGTGCTGACCGCCGACGCCCCCGAGTTCGCCGACTACCTCGTCGTACCGAAGGTGGACGCGCTCCAGGCCGCCTTCGACGCCGTGTCCCCGGTTGCCGTGCTGCTGTCCTCCTCCGCGGAGGCCAAGGAGATCGCGGCCCGCCTCGCGGTCCGTATCGGCTCCGGCATCATCACCGACGCCGTCGACCTGGAGGCCGGCGACGAGGGCCCGGTCGCCACGCAGTCCGCGTTCGCCGCCTCGTACACGACCAAGTCCCGTGTCTCCAAGGGCGTTCCGGTCATCACGGTCAAGCCGAACTCCGCCCCGGTCGAGGCGGCCTCGGCCGCCGGTGCCGTCGAGACCCTCGCGGTCTCCTTCTCGGCGCAGGCCACGGGCACGAAGGTGCTGTCCCGTACGCCGCGTGAGTCGACGGGCCGCCCGGAGCTGACGGAGGCCGCGATCGTGGTCTCCGGTGGCCGTGGCGTCAACGGCGCGGAGAACTTCGCGATCATCGAGGCGCTGGCCGACTCGCTGGGTGCCGCCGTGGGTGCCTCGCGTGCCGCCGTGGACGCGGGCTGGTACCCGCACACCAACCAGGTCGGCCAGACCGGCAAGTCCGTCTCGCCGCAGCTCTACATCGCCAACGGCATCTCCGGCGCGATCCAGCACCGGGCGGGCATGCAGACCTCGAAGACGATCGTCGCGGTCAACAAGGACGCCGAGGCCCCGATCTTCGACCTCGTGGACTACGGCGTCGTCGGCGACCTCTTCGCCGTCGTCCCCCAGCTCACCGAGGAGATCAACACCCGCAAGGGCTGATCGCGGACGGTTTGGTACGAGCAACGGCCCGGGGCCGCACGGTGAACGCACCGTGCGGCCCCGCGGCGTTCCCGGTCACCGTTGACTCGGATGCGAGCGCCTTATAACTTCACCATACGGATTGTTGTTTCCGGCAAGCGGAAACGACCGGAGCGTGGAGGGTGCGGACGATGGGTCAGCAGGAGAAGGTGGCGACGAGCCTCGCCGGTGCGGTCAGCGACGGGATCAGCGCCTCCCTCGCGCCGGTGGACGCCGAACTCGCCCGCCGCTACCCGGGCGACCCCGGCACCCGCCAGCCCGTGCACACGGTCTACGTACCGGGCGACACCTTCACGGCCGGCACCCTGCGCACCTGGGGCGACGAGGCGCTGAAGGCGCTGGACGAGCACGCCCCCGACGCAGCCGCCCTCGCCGGGGTGCTCGGCATCCCGGACGAGCTGGCCGGGCCCGTCCACGACCGGGTGCGCGCCAAGCTGGAGCGCGAGCCGGTCGAGGACCTGAGGATCGACTTCGAGGACGGCTACGGACCCCGCTCCGACGCCGAGGAGGACGAAGCGGCGGCCCGCGCGGCCCGGCTCGTCTCGGAGGCGTACGCCGACGGCACGGCCGCCCCGTACATGGGCATCCGGATGAAGTGCATGGAAGCCGCCGTCCGCGACCGGGGCATCCGCACCACGGACGTCTTCCTCACCGGGCTCATGAGGGCGGGCGGGCTCCCCGACGGGCTCGTCCTCACCCTGCCGAAGGTGACGTACCCCGAGCAGGTCACCGCCTTCGTCCAGCTCCTCGAAGCCTTCGAGCAGGCGCACGGGCTGCCCGACGGGCGCATCGGCTTCGAGATCCAGATCGAGACCAGCCAGTCCATCCTGGCCGCCGACGGCACCGCCGCCGTGGCCCGCATGATCGACGCGGCCCGGGGACGGGCGACCGGGCTGCACTACGGCACCTTCGACTACAGCGCCTGCGTCGGCGTCAGCGCCGCGTACCAGGCGAGCGACCACCCGGCCGCCGACCACGCCAAGGCCGTCATGCAGGTCGCCGCCGCAGGCACCGGCGTACGCGTCTCCGACGGCTCCACCAACGTCCTGCCCGTCGGGCCCACCCCGCAGGTCCACGAGGCGTGGCGGCTGCACTACGGGCTCACGCGGCGCGCCCTGGCCCGCGCCTACTACCAGGGCTGGGACATGCACCCGGGCCACCTGCCGACCCGTTACGCGGCCGTCTACACCTTCTACCGCGAGGGCCTGGAGCAGGCCGCCGCCCGGCTCGCCGCGTACGTCGCCAAGGCCGGCGGCGACGTGATGGACGAACCGGCCACCGCCAAGGCGCTCAGCGGCTACCTGCTGCGCGGCATCGACTGCGGAGCCCTGGACACCGACGAGGTGGCGAAGCTGACCGGGCTGACCCGCGCCGACCTCGACGCCTTCGCCTCGCCCCGGCGCGGCACCCTGACGGTCACCGCGCCCTGAGGGGCGTCGCTCAGGCGGCCGGGGGGATCTCCCCCGAACCGCGGGCGATCAGCCGGGTCGGGAGCTCCACGCGCGCCGGGGGGTGACCGGACCCGTCCAGGCGCCGGAAGAGGTGCTCGGCGGCGGTGCGGCCCACCGTCGCCGCGTCCTGGGAGATCACGGTGATGCCGAGCAGGTCCGCCAGCTCGATGTCGTCGAAGCCGACCAGGGCGACCGGCCGCTCCCGGTCCGCCAGGACGCGCACCACCGTCACCGTGACCCGGTTGTTGCCGGAGAAGAGCGCCGTCACCGGCTCCGGACCCGAGAGCATGGCCTCGGCGGCGGCGCGCACGCGGTCGGGGTCCGTGGAGCCCAGCGAGACCCAGGAGTCCTCGACGGTTATCCCCGCCTCCGCCATCGCCGCGTGGTAGCCGCGCAGGCGCTCGGTCGCGGTGTGGATACGGGGCTGGTCGCCGATGAAGCCGATACGGCGGTGGCCGTGCGCGATCAGATGGGCGACGCCCTCGCGGGCCCCGCCGAAGCTGTCCGACAGCACCATGTCCGCCTGGATCTGCCCGGCCGGGCGGTCCACGAAGACGGTCGCGACGCCCGCCTTGATCTCCGGCTCCAGATAGCGGTGGTCGTCGGCGGCCGGGATCACGATCAGCCCGTCGACCCGGCGCGCGCACAGGGCGAGGACCAGCTCCTGCTCGCGCTCCGGGTCCTCGGCGCTGGAACCGTTGATGAGCAGGGCGCCGTGCGCGCGGGCCACCTCCTCGACCGCGCGGCTCAGCGGCCCGTAGAAGGGGTCCGCCAGATCCTCCAGGACCAGGCCGATGGAGGCGGTCCTGCCCTTGCGCAGCACCCGCGCGCTGTCGTTGCGGCGGAAGCCCAGCGCCTCGATGGCCTCCTGCACCCGGCGCTCCGTGTCCGGGGTGACCCCCGGCTCGCTGTTGACCACGCGCGAGACCGTCTTGAGGCCCACCCCGGCCCGGGCGGCCACGTCCTTCATGGTCGGCCGGTTGCCGTAACGGGGCTCGGGATGACGGGCGGTCTCGGCCACGGTGCGCTGTCCTGTCGTCGGTCGGGCGGTCCCGGCGGGCCACGGCGGCTGCCGTGGGGGCTCCCGGAGGGTGTGGCGTCGAGCATAGGCCCTGGACAACGTTGTCAAGGGAATGGAGACTGGGCAGACTGTGCACCTGAGCCGCAGGTCCCGCCCACACCACCCCGGAGCCACACCGATGCAGACCCACCTCGTCGCCGCCCTGGACATCGGGGGCACCAAGATCGCCGGCGCGTTGGTGGACCGGGACGGCGGGCTCCTGGTGCGCGCCCAGCGGCCGACACCCGCACGGGAGAGCGGCGAACGCGTCATGGCGGCGGTCGGCGGCGTCCTGGCCGATCTCGCCGCCTCCCCGTACTGGGGCGACGCGACGGCCGTCGGCATCGGCAGCGCGGGCCCGGTGGACGCCGCCGGGGGCACGGTCAGCCCGGTCAACGTGCCCGGCTGGCGGGGCTTCCCCCTGGTCGAGCGGGTCGCCGACGCCACCGGCGGCCTTCCGGTCACGCTGGTCGGCGACGGCGTCGCGATCACGGCGGCGGAACACTGGCTCGGCGCGGCGCGCGGCCACGACAACGCGCTGTGCATGGTCGTCTCGACCGGCGTCGGCGGCGGGCTCGTCCTCGGCGGCGCCCTGCACCCCGGCCCCAGCGGGAACGCCGGCCACATCGGGCACATCAGCGTGGACCTCGACGGCGACCTCTGCCCGTGCGGGGCGCGCGGCTGCGTCGAGCGCATCGCGAGCGGCCCCAACATCGCGCGCCGCGCGCTGGACGCGGGCTGGCGGCCCGGCCCGGACGGCGACGCGACCGCGGTCGGCGTCGCGGCCGCCGCGCGGGCCGGCGACCCGGTCGCCGTGGCCTCCTTCGAACGTGCCGCGCAGGCTCTGGCGGCGGGGATCGCCGCGACGGCGACCCTGGTCGAGATCGACATCGCGGTGATCGGCGGCGGGGTGGCCGGCGCGGGCGAGCTGCTGTTCGCCCCGCTGCGCGCGGCCCTGCGCCGGTACGCCACGCTCTCCTTCGTCCAGCACCTGACGGTGGTGCCCGCGGTCATGGGCAACGACGCGGGCCTGGTCGGTGCGGCGGCGGCCGCGCTGGCCGCCGCCCGGCCGCTCGCCGACCCGCTCAGCAGGTGATCCGCAGGTCCCCCCAGTCCGCGTGGTCCGAGTCGTCGCCGTCGCCGCCGTCCGTGACCACCAGCCGGACGACCTGAGCCCCGGTCACGTCCGCCGAGAGGGGCTGCGGGGCCATCGCGTTGGTCAGGACCCCGGTCGAGGCGGCCTTCGTGCCGTCCGCCCAGATCTCGAAGGCCACGGTGCCCTTGGCGCCCTTCTCGTCGTCCACTCCCACCTGCGCCGTCACGGCGGTGCACGCGCCGCCCGCGTAGTACTCGACGCTGCTCGCCGCGTGGGCGCCGAGCCCCTTGGCGTACACCTGGCCGCCGATGGTCAGCGGGTGGCCGTCGCCCGCGGCGCTCTCGCCGTTGCTGGTGTCCTTCTCGACGGGGCCGTAACCGTTGGAGGCGCTGAGCTGCGGCAGGTCGCTGAGGTAGCCGCCGCCGGGCGGGGGCGGCACCACCACATGGGCCCGGAACGGCACGGTGGACCGGATCCGTTCACCGGTGGGGGAGCGGTACTGGGCGGTGAGCGTCAGGTCGTAGCCGCCGGGGGCCGCTGCGGCGGGGGCCGTCACCCGCCATCGGGTGGCCAGTGCGCGGCCGGTGGGCAGCGCGGGGGTGCGGGTCGGCGACGCGGCCTCCACCCGCCAGCCGGCGGGGCCGGTGAGCGCGGCGGAGACCGTGAGCGCGGGGGTGCGGCCCAGGTCGGTGACCTCGGTCGTCAGCGTGGCGGTGCGGCCCGCCTCGACCAGCGGGCTGCCGTCCAGGGCGAGTTCGACGGCCGGCGGGTGCGCGGCCCAGCGCGGGTCGGCGGCGACGCGCAGCAGGACGGTGCCGTGCGCGGGGACGGTCGCCGAGAGGCCGCCCGCGGTGTTGCGGGTGGTGTGGGCCCACAGGTCGCGCACGGTGTACCCGGAGGCGCGTTCCAGGCCGACCGCGGCGGCCGTGGTGGCGATCCGCTGTGCGCTGCCGGTCTCGTTGAACAGCGCCACGGCCCGGGAGCCGTCCGCCATCTCCTTGGCGACGACCCAGCGGCCGTCCTCGGAGGAGAGCACCTCGCCCTGCCTGCCCAGCGGGTCCTGGTCGACGGCGATGACCTCCTCGTTGGAGAGGATGTCGAACGTCTCCCGGGAGGCGGTGCGCAGGTCGGAGCCGATGAGCAGCGGCGCCGCCATCACCGACCACATCGAGAAGTGGGTGCGGTACTCGGTGTCGGTCATCCCGCCGTTGCCGACCTCCAGCATGTCGGGGTCGTTCCAGTGGCCCGGGCCGGCCGCGGCGGCGAGCGGGAGGTTCTGCTTCATGATCGACAGCATGCTGCCCCAGCTGTCGTTGATGTCACCGGTGGTGCGCCAGAGATTGCCCAGCTCGGCCGCCCATTCCCAGGGCTTGTTCTGGCCCCATTCGCAAATGCTGTAGACGATGGGACGGCCGGTGGCGACGAGCGCGTCGCGCATCGTCGTATAGCGTTCCTTCGCGTCCACGCCCTGGTTGTTGCAGTTGTCGTACTTGAGGTAGTCGACGCCCCAGTCGGCGAACTGCCGCGCGTCGCTGAATTCATGGCCGAGGGCTCCGGGGATTCCCACGCTGTCGCAGGTCCTGGTGCCGGCGCTGGTGTAGATCCCCAGCTTGAGGCCCTTCGCGTGCACATAGTCCGCGACCGCCTCGATGCCGTGCGGAAAGCGCACCGGATCGGCTACCAGCTTTCCTTCCGCGTCACGCTCCGGAACCGCCCAGCAGTCGTCCAGATTGACGTACTCGTACCCGGCGTCCTTCAGCCCCTTCTCCACGAAGATATCGGCGATGCCCTTGACCATGTCCTCGTTGAACTCGGCGCGGCAATGCGTGGAGTTCCAGTTGTTGAAGCCCATGGGCGGGGTGAGGGCCAGTCCGTTCGCGGCCCGGGTGCCGGCGGCCGGTGCGGGGGAGTGCGCGGCGGCGGGCACGACGGCCCCCGCCGTACACAGGAGGCCCGCGACCAGGGCTCCGAGGACTCTGTGGCGGTTCGCTCGGGTGGGACGGGTTGGAAGATGACGCATCGTTACGTTCCTCCGTACTCGTGCCGGATCAGGCGGCGACATGTGCACGCCAAGACGAGCGAATACGTTAGAGCGTGTTGAAGTCTGTTGGAAGAGGGCGGGTGCCCGGTCGGCCGCATCTCGTCAAAACCCTTGACTGCGCCCCATGTTGGGGGTGAGATCCAAGCGCACGTTCGGTTGTGTTCGGTTGCCTTCCGGAGGACGGGGTCATGGCACACTCGTACAACAGATCGGATCTGCCCGGCAGCGTCGCGGGACACCGGATGTCCCGGCGGAGCCTGCTCCGCGGCGCGGCCCTCGGTGCCGGTGCGGTGACGCTTCCCGCCCTGCTCACCGCGTGCGGCGGCGGACCCGGCGGGGACGGCAAGACCGTCACCCTGGGATCGAATGCGTCCGACCCCGTTCCCAAGAAGGCGTTCGCCGACGCGTTCAAGGCGTACGCCGGACAGTCGGACGGACGGAAGGTGAAGGTCAACACCGTCGACCACAACACCTTCCAGGAGAACATCAACCGCTATCTCCAGGGAAAGCCCGACGACGTCTTCATGTGGTTCGCCGGGTACCGCATGCAGTTCTTCGCGAAGAAGGGCCTGCTGTACGACATCAGCGACAACTGGCAGCACTACACGGGATTCTCCGACGCCCTGAAGGACCAGTCCAGCGGCGAGGACGGCAAGCAGTACCTCACGCCGTACTACTACTATCCGTGGGCCGTCTTCCATCGGAAGAGCCTGTTCACCGAGCGCGGCTATCAGGTGCCCAAAACGCTTGACGAGTACGTGGCGCTCGCCAAGCAGATGAAGAAGGACAAGCTGGACCCCATCGCGTTCTGCGACAAGGACGGCTGGCCCGCCATGGGCACCTTCGACTACATCAACATGCGCACCAACGGATACGAATTCCACAAGAGCCTCATGGCCGGTGAGGAAGCCTGGACGGACAAACGCGTCCGGGACGTCTTCGACACCTGGCGGCGCCTTCTTCCGTACTGCCAGCCCGGCGCCAACGGCCGTACCTGGCAGGAGGCCGCCACCAGCCTCCAGAAGCGCGAGGCGGGCATGACCGTCCTCGGCCTGCCGCACCCCGGCGCGCAGTTCCCCAAGGACGAGCAGGGCGACCTGGACTTCTTCCCGTTCCCCGAGATCAGCCCCGAGCACGGCCAGGACGCCGTGGAGGCGCCCATCGACGGGTTCCTGCTGGCCAAGAAGTCCAAGAACCTGAAGAACAAGAAGACGCTGGAGAGCGCCAAGGACCTGGTGAAGTGGCTCGCCACCGGCAAGGCCGAGGACATCTACCTCAAGAGCGACCCCAACAACATCGCGGTCAGCGAGGAGGCGGACACCTCCGGGTACTCCGCGATCCAGAAGAAGGCCGTCGAACTCGTCTCGGGCGCCAAGCAGATCTCGCAGTTTCTCGACCGGGACACCCGTCCGGACTTCGCGTCCACGGTCATGATCCCCGCGATCCAGAAGTTCATCAGCAGCCCCAATGACGTGGACGGCCTGGTCAACGACATCGAACGGCAGAAGAAGACCATCTTCGCCTCGGACTGAACCGGGAGTACGCACCGTGCCGTTCATCTCGGGGAGGCGCACCGGACGACGGGGCACGCGGCGGTACACACGCCGCGACCTCGTCGTGCTCGGTGTGCTGCTCGGCCTGCCCGTCCTGCTCGACCTCGCCATCGTCTGGGGCCCGACCCTGGCCTCCGTCGTCCTCTCGTTCACCAGCTGGGACGGGATCGGCGACATCGAGTGGGTCGGGACCCGCAACTACGCGAACCTCTTCACGAACTACCCGCAGTTCTGGCCCGCCGCCCGGCACAACCTGCTCTGGCTCGCCTTCCTCGGCCTCGTCGCCACCCCGTTCGGGCTGCTCCTGGCCGTGCTGATCGACCGGGGCGTCCGGTTCAGCCGCTTCTACCAGTCCACGCTGTACATGCCCGTCGTGCTCTCGCTCGCGGTGGTCGGCTTCATCGCCCAGCTCGTGTTCTCGCGGGACCAGGGCGCGCTCAACGCCGTCATCGGCGACACGGAGACCCCGACGGACTGGCTCGGCGATCCGGACCTCAACATCTGGATGATCCTGCTGGCCGCCGCCTGGCGGCACACCGGCTATGTGATGATCCTCTACCTCGCCGGGCTCAAGGCCGTCGACCAGTCCCTCAAGGAGGCGGCGGCGATCGACGGGGCGAGCGAGGCGCAGACCTTCTTCCGCGTCGTCTTCCCGACCCTGCGGCCGGTCAACGTCATCGTCGGCGTCATCACCGTCATCGAGTCGCTGCGCGCCTTCGACATCGTGTACGCGGTCAACCACGGCCGCAACGGCCTCGAACTGCTCTCCGTGCTCGTCACCGACAACATCATCGGCGAGGCCAGCCGGATCGGCTTCGGCTCCGCGATCGCCGTCGTCCTGCTGACCGTCTCCCTCGGATTCGTGGTGACGTACCTGGTCCAGGAGCTCCGAGGGGAGAAAGACCGATGACCACCACGCAGGCCGACCCCGTACGCCCGGCGACCGCCGCGCCCGCCGCGGCCCGCCGCAGGCTCCGCCCCGGCCGGCTCGGGGTGCACGCCTTCCTGATGGCAGTCTCGCTGGCCTTCCTCGCCCCGCTGCTGCTCGCGGTCTACGCCTCGCTGCGGCCGTACGACGAGACCTCCGAGTACGGCTACTTCTCGCTGCCGCGCCACCTCTCGCTGGACTACTACCGGCAGGCGTTCACCGACTCCGGCATGACGAAGTACTTCGTCAACACCCTGATCATCGCGGTGCCGGGCGTCCTGATCACCCTGTTCCTCGCCTCGTTCGTGGCCTTCGCGCTCGCCCGGCTGAAGATGCGCGGCGGACTGGTCCTGCTGATGCTGTTCACGGCCGGGAACCTGCTCCCGCAGCAGGTGATCGTCACCCCGCTGTACGTCGTCTTCAACCGGATCCCGCTGCCGTACTGGATGTCCGACTCGATGACGATGTTCGACTCCTACTGGGCCGTCGTCCTCGTGCAGATCGGCTTCCAGATCGGCTTCTGCGTGTTCGTCCTGGCCAACTTCATGCGCACCCTCCCGTCGGAGATCCTGGAGGCGGCGGTGGTGGACGGGGCCGGGGTGTGGACGCGGTTCTGGCGGATCAGCCTGCCGCTGTGCCGCCCGGCGCTCGCCGCGCTGGGCACGCTCCAGTTCACCTGGATGTACAACGACTTCCTGTGGGCGCTGGTCTTCATCTCCGACGGCGACAAACTGCCCATCACCTCCGCGCTGAACAACCTGCGCGGTCAATTTTTCACGGACTACAACCTGCTCGCCGCCGGTTCGGTGATCGTCGCGCTGCCGACGCTCATCGTCTTCCTGCTGCTGCAACGGCACTTCATCGCCGGACTCACGCTGGGCTCCGGCAAGGGGTGACGGGGTGCCCGGGCACCCCGTCACCACGCCCTACTCGCAGGCCACGCCGTCCCCGTCGCGGTCGAGGTGACGGCCGTACCCCGGGTCGCCCCGGTGGATGGGGGCCGCACCGGCCGCGCGGACGGCGGTGCAGTTCGCGTAGTACGCCGAGCCGCCGCCCGAGCCCCCGCCACTCGAACCGGAACTGTCCGAACCGGAGTCGTCCGACGTGCCGGCGGGCGCCTCGGGCGCGACGGTGACCTTGACGGTCTTCGTCTTCGTGACGGTCGGCACCGGCTCGGGGCTCGCGGTGACCGTCTCGGTCACGGCGGGCTCCGGCGCGGGCGTGACCGACACCGTGGCGGTGACGGTCGGCGCCGGCGAGGACTTCGCCGCGGCCTCGGTCCTGTCCGCCCCCGAGTCGCCCCCGGCGGCGCCCATGCCCACGCCGATGAGGAAGAGAACGGCCGCCGCCGGGATGACGATGCGTTTCCTCGCCCAGCGGGGCGCGCCGCCCGGACCCTGCGGGCCGAACGGGGACGGCTGCGGCGGCGGCCCCCAAGGCGGCGGCTGCGGCGACGGGTTGTGCGACATGGGACCCCCCAAGGTTGTGTGGAGGGACGACCGTAACCAGGGCGCCGAACCCAGGGGAGGGCAATCCTCCGCAAGTGATGGAGTTGTGACCATCGCGTGAAGCCGGAGGCCCGCCACGGTCCGCGCGGGCCCGCCGTTGTCAGTGCCGGGTGCGATCCTGCCTGCATGGACGAGATCATGCGACGGCGGGTGTACGGCGCCGACCACGAAGACCCCGACCCGGGCCCACAGCCGGGCCGTGACTACCGGGAACTGGTCGGCGGACCGCTCGACGGACTGCTCCTGGATGTGACGGGGTGGACGGCGGTGGCCCTCGCGGACGGTTCCGCCCTGGTCACCGAGATCGGCGCCTACGGACCGGGCGGCCGCGCCGAGTACGGGCCGCGCCCGGACGAGCCGGACAAGTGGGACTGGCGGGGCGATACGCCGTAGCCCGGGGCGGGCCCGCGCGGCCCCCTCCGCGCAACGCGTCGCCCCGGTCGGGTTTTCGCGGCAGGGTGTTGCGGGCAAGCCACAGGGGGCTGCTACGGAAGAGGGGGAACCGTGATCGTCTGGATCAACGGTGCGTTCGGCGCCGGAAAGACCAGCGCCGCGCGTGAACTGATCGATCTGATCCCGAACAGCACCTTGTACGACCCGGAACTCACCGGGGCGGGGCTCGGAAGCCTGCTGCCCCAGAAGAAACTGGCCGAGGTGACGGACTTCCAGGACCTGCCGATCTGGCGGCGTCTCGTGGTGGACACCGCCGCCGCGCTCCTCGCCGAACTGGGCGGGGTCCTCGTCGTCCCGATGACGCTCCTGCGGCAGGAGTACCGCGACGAGATATTCGGCGGGCTCGCCGCCCGGCGCATACCGGTGCGCCATGTACTGCTCTCACCTGAGGAAACGATCCTGCGTGCGCGCATCGCCCACCGGGCCGAGTTCCCCGGTGACGCGGAGCGCGTGGACCCGACCGGCCGCTGGGCGTACGACCGCATCGAACCCTACCGATCGGCCCTCGGCTGGATCACCGGGGACGCCCACACCGTCGACAACAGCGCCCTCACCCCGCGCGAGACGGCGGAGCGCATCGCGGAGGCCGTTCGCACCGACGCCGCCCCCGCCTGCGAGATCGTCCAGACCCCCGAGCCGACCGCGGAGACCGTCGCCTCCGGGGTGCTGCTCTTCGACGAGGACGACCGGTTCCTGCTCGTCGATCCCACGTACAAACCCGGCTGGGAGTTCCCCGGCGGCGTCGTGGAGGCGGGCGAGGCCCCCGCACAGGCCGGCATCCGGGAGGTCGCCGAGGAGATCGGCATCCATCTCGACCGGGTGCCCAAGCTCCTCGTCATCGACTGGGAGGCGCCCGACCCGCCCGGGTACGGAGGACTGCGCCTCCTCTTCGACGGCGGACTGCTGCCCCGGGCGGACGCGGAGCGGCTGCTCCTCCCCGGCTCCGAGCTGCGCGGCTGGCGGTTCGTCACCGAGGCGGAGGCGGCCACCCTGCTCCCGCCCACCCGCTACGAACGGCTGTGCTGGGCGCTCCGGGCCCGGGAACGCTCAGCCGTGCTCAACCTGGAGGCCGGCGTCCCCGTGGGCTGAGGCCCGCAGCACCGCGGCGGCGTCCTCGGTGAGGGGGTCGCCGTGGCCGAAGCAGACCGTGGCCGGTTCCAGCGCGGCCAGCCTCCGGAACGAGGCCACGGCCTGCTCCCGGTCGATGTTGAAGACGCCCAGCATCACCTGTCCCACCCCGGCCACGCAGTCGCCGGTGAACAGGACGCCGTGCCCGGGCAGATGCACACCGATGGAGCCCGGTGTGTGCCCGGGGGAGTGGACCACCCGCGCCCCGCCCCCGAACGGCAGCACCGCCCCGTCGGACAGCTCGGTGTCGACCCGGGTCGGGGGAGCCGGGGGAACGGTCAGCGCGTGCTCGTACAGCGGGCGTTCCCAGTCCAGGAGCACCGGCTCCCCGACCTCCTCCTCGCCCCGGATCACCGGCGCGTCCAGCCGGTGCGCCAGAATCTCGGCACCGTGGCGGTCGGCCAGCTCCTGGGCGCCGCCGTAGTGGTCCCGGTGGCCGTGGGTGATGACGATCCGGGCGAGGTCGGCGGGGTCGTGGCCGAGGCCGCGCACCGCCTCCTCGATGGCGGGCGCCGCGTTCACGTCGCCCGCGTCGATCAGGGTCAGCTCCGTCCCGTCGCGCCAGAGATACGCCTGGCCGATCGGGAAGCGGAACATGTGCAACTGCGGAAGCACCTCTACGAGATCCATGCGGCGAACCTAGGCGGCCTCGCCCGGCCACCGCATGGATCTACGCTCTCGGCGAGCTTCGCTCAACGCGTAGCCCGGGCCCGACGAGGACTCAGACCGCCTTGGACGCCGCGTAGTTGCGCAGGAACAGCGCCTCGGTCACCGACAGCCGCTCCAGCTCCTCGGGCGACACGCTCTCGTTCACCGCGTGGATCTGCGCCTCCGGCTCGCTGAGCCCGATCAGCAGGATCTCCGCGTCCGGGTACAGCCCGGCCAGGGTGTTGCACAGCGGGATCGAGCCGCCCATGCCGGAGGACTGCATCTCCTGGCCCGGGTACGCGACCCGCATGGCGTCGGCCATCGCGGTGTACGCCGGGCTCGCGATGTCCGCGCGGAACGGCTGGCCCTGGCCGACCTGATCGACCGAGACCTTCGCGCCCCACGGGGTGTGCGCGAGCAGGTGCGCGGTGAGCAGCTTCGTCGCCTCGTCCGCGTTCTGCCCCGGCGGCACCCGCAGACTGATCTGGGCGCGGGCGCTCGCCTGCACGGAGGGGGTCGCGCCGACCACGGCCGGGCAGTCGATGCCGATCACGGTGACGGCCGGCCGCGCCCAGATCCGGTCGGCGACCGTGCCCGTGCCGATGAGCCCGACCCCGTCGAGGACCTTGGCGTCCTTGCGGAACTCCTCCTCCGGGTACTGCAGTCCGTCCCATTCCTCGTCCGCGGTCAGCCCGTCGACCGTGGTCGAGCCGTCCTCGGCGCGCAGCGAGGCGAGCAGCTGGATCATCGCGGCGAGCGCGTCGGGCGCGGCACCGCCGAACTGGCCGGAGTGCAGGTTGCCCTCCAGCGTGTCCAGCTGGACCCGCAGCATCGTCATGCCGCGCAGCGTCGAGGTCACGGTCGGCAGCCCCACCCGGAAGTTGCCGGTGTCGCCGATCACGATGGTGTCGGCCGCCAGCAGCCCGGGGTGCGCCTCGGCGTACCGCTCCAGACCGCCGGTGCCCTGCTCCTCCGAACCCTCCACGATCACCTTGACCGAGACGGGCACCCCGCCGTCCGCCTTCAGGGCGCGCAGCGCGAGGAGATGCATGATGAAGCCGCCCTTGCAGTCGGCCGAGCCCCGGCCGAACCAGCGCCCGTCACGCTCCGTCAGCTCGAACGGCGGGGAGATCCAGGCATCCTCGTCCAGCGGCGGCTGCACGTCGTAGTGCGCGTAGAGCAGCACGGTCGGCGCGCCCTCCGGCCCGGGCAGGAAGCCGTAGACGGACTGGCTGCCGTCCGGGGTGTCGAGCAGGGCCACGTCCTGGAAGCCCTCGGCGCGCAGCGCGGCCGCGACCCACTCGGCGGCGCCCTCGCACTCGCTCTTCGGATAGACCGCGGGGTCCGCCACCGACTGGAAGGCCACCAGCTCGGTCAGCTCCGCCTTGGCGCGGGGCATCAGCGAGGCGATGGTCTCGGGAATCGGGTGGCCGGTCATGGGGCACGCTCCTGGTAGGTGCGACGTTATGTGTACGTTTCCGGTTACTCGCCCGCCTGGAGTGCGGCGTCGCGGGTACGTCGGAGACTCGGCCGATCCTCCCACAGCGGTTCTCGGCCACAACGCGCCGTAGGATGCCGTGAGCAGCTTGGGCCACTGGTCGGATCGGGAGCAGAAGCACATCGTGAGCAGCGAGAACGCAGACGCCGGACATGAGCACGAAGAGTCGTCCGTGTGGGACGTCGTCGTAGTCGGCGCCGGACCGGCGGGAGCCTCCGCGGCATACGCGGCGGCCGTCGCCGGCCGTAAGGTACTGCTCCTGGAGAAGGCGGAGCTGCCGCGCTACAAGACGTGCGGCGGCGGCATCATCGGATTTTCGCGCGACGCCCTGCCACCCGGGTTCGAACTGCCCCTGAAGGACCGGATCCACGCGGTCACCTTCTCGCTCAACGGCAGACTGGCGCGCACCCGCCGCTCCAAGCGGATGCTCTTCGGCCTCATCAACCGCCCCGAGTTCGACGCGGGGCTGGTCGAGCAGGCGCAGAAGGCCGGTGCCGAACTGCGCACCGGGGCGACCGTCTCGCGGGTGGAGCAGCACGGTGCCGCGGTGCCCGACCGGCGCACGGTCGCGGTCGTGCTGGCCGGCGGCGAGACCGTCCTGGCCCGTGCGGTGGTCGGCGCGGACGGCAGCGCGGGGCGGATAGGAGCCCATGTCGGGGTCAAGCTGGACCAGGTCGACCTCGGCCTGGAGGCGGAGATCCCGGTGCCGCCCACCGTGGCGGAGGACTGGGCGGGCCGCGTCCTCATCGACTGGGGCCCGATGCCCGGCAGTTACGGCTGGGTCTTCCCCAAGGGCGACACCCTGACGGTCGGCGTGATCTCCGCCCGCGGCGACGGCGCCGGCACCAAGCGGTATCTGGAGGACTTCGTCGCGCGGCTCGGCCTCGCCGGCTTCGAGCCGAAGATCTCCTCCGGCCACCTCACGCGCTGCCGCAGCGAGGACTCCCCGCTCTCGCGCGGCCGGGTGCTGGTGTGCGGTGACGCGGCCGGGCTGCTGGAGCCGTGGACCCGCGAGGGCATTTCCTTCGCGCTGCGCTCGGGACGGCTCGCCGGTGAGTGGGCGGTGCGCGTCGCGGAGGCGCACGACGCGGTGGATGCCCGCCGCCAGGCGCTCAACTACGCCTTCGCCATCAAGGCCGGGCTCGGCGTCGAGATGAGCGTGGGCCGGCGCATGCTGAAGCTGTTCGAGCGGCGCCCGGGCGTGCTGCACGCCGTCCTGACGGGCTTCCGCCCGGCGTGGAACGCGTTCGCGGGCATCACGCGCGGCACGACCTCGCTGGCCGAGCTGGTCCGTTCGCACCCGCTGGCCCAGCGGGCGCTCTCGGCGATGGACCGTTAGGGCCGCTTCCGCGGTCCGGTTCCACGAGGGCTGACGCGCCGTCCGGTGCGTCAGCCCTCCTCGCTGATCCGGAAGACCGGGTGGTCCGGGCAGGCCGCCAGGATCTCGGCGTCCGTGGACTTCGCCGTGACGCCCTGGAAGTACTGGTTGACCTCCCAGCCCCACCGCTCCAGGTACGCGCGGATGACGGTCGCCTTGTGCGCGTCGTCCGCGATCTCCACCGCCGAGAACGGCCGCGTCCTGCGGCCGCGGCGCAGCTCCCCGCCGCCCGCCGCCCGCATGTTGCGCACCCACTGCGAGTGCCCCCGGGCGGAGACCAGGTACCGCACACCCTCGTAGGTGTGCGGGTTGACCGGGACGCGCTGCATCTTGCCGCTCTTGCGGCCCCGCACCGACAGCTCCTGCGAGCCGAGCAGGCTGATTCCGTGCCGCGCGAGCCAGCCGACCAGGCTGTTGAAGCGGACGTTGAGCGGGCTGCCCTGCAGGTAGTACGGCTGCGTCTGCGACATGGTGTGACCCCCACGGTGGAGAACATTTTCGAGAGCAGTGCTCTCGCTTGAGATCAGTGTGCACGGAAGCGGCGCTCAAAAGCAAGAGCACTGCTCTCGTTATTGGTCGCTGCTCTGCGCGCATGGCAGACTGAGCCCTATGAGCGCTATCCGGGGAGCCAGGGAACGGGCCCGTATCGAGGTCACCGCCGCCATCAAGGACGAGGCGAGGAAGCAGCTCGCCGCCGAGGGCGCGGCGAAGCTGTCGCTGCGCGCCGTCGCGCGCGAGCTGGGCATGGTCTCCTCGGCCCTCTACCGCTACTTCCCCAGCCGGGACGACCTGCTGACCGCTCTCATCGTCGACGCGTACGACGCGGTCGGGGAGGCCGCCGAGCGTGCCCACCGCGCCGCCGCCGCGTCACCCGGCGCCCCCGTCACCGGTCTCACCCGCTGGGTCGCGGTCGCCTGTGCCGTACGCGACTGGGCGCTGGCCCACCCGCACGAGTACGCGCTCATCTACGGCTCGCCCGTGCCCGGTTATTCGGCGCCGCAGGACACCGTCGGCCCCGCCGCACGCGTCGGCATGGTGCTCATCGGCATCGTGGAGGAGGCCCGCCGCGACGAGGGCCTGGCGCTTCCACCGCTCCCGGACGAACTGCGCCCGGAGGCCGAACGGCTCGCCGCCGATGTGGCCCCCGGGCTGGCTCCGGCGGTGGCCGCCCCGCTGGTCGCGGCCTGGTCCCAGCTGTTCGGGCTGATCTCCTTCGAGGTGTTCGGCCAGTTCAACCGGGTGGTGGCGGCCCGCGAGGTCTTCTTCCGCCAGGCCGTCACGGAACTCGCCCGCACGGTGGGCCTCCTGGGCCCGCGCGGCTGAGTCCGGCTACCGCGTCACGACCAGGTGATCGAGGAGTTGTCGCGCCAGATCCGGGCCGGCTCCTCGTCGCCCGTCACCGTGAGGGCCGTGAGCGGAAGCCGGTTCCACAGGGCGAGGTAGAGCGTCCCGGCCGGGCCGCTCAGCTCGCAGTCCACGGCGGACTTCGGGTCCGGCGCCTCCTCGCGCACCGCCACCGGCGCCTCGGCGGACAGCCGTACGGTCCACACCGCGTCCGTGTCCGTCGCGCGGATCCGCAGCGTGCGCGGGGTCCCGGTGCGCACCCGGCTCTTCGGGCGGGCGTGCATCCCCCGCAGCAGTTCGTCGATGCCGTCCAGCGCGAGGGCGGGCGGGACGGGGGAGAGCTCGCCACCGCGCGCGGACTCGGCGTCCACCCGGTGGATCGTCGTCTCATGAGCCTGGCGGCGGGCCCAGAAGGCGAGCGGCGAGGGCGCCGGGAGGAACGACCAGCACTCCACGTCCCGCGGCGCCTTCTCCAGCGTCTCCACCAGGAGCCGGTGCCCCGCGCGGAAGTGGGCCAGCAGCTCCGGTCCGTCCAGCTCCGGTTCGCCGCCGTCGGGGACGTACGAGGTGTGGCCCTCGCGGACGAAGGCGGCGGCCCAGGCGTGCACCATCGCGGTGTGCCTGAGCAGGTCGCGCACCTGCCAGTCGGGGCAGGTCGGCACGGGGGCCCCGGGGCCCGCCTCACCGGCCGCGTCCGCCAGCAGGCGGCCCTCGGCGGCCAGGGCCGTTATGTGTTCCGTGATCTTCATGGACGGATTGTGCCAGCCGGGCGGGGCCCGGAGGGCCGTCCGGTCAGGCTCCCTGGGGGTGGGCCGTGCGGCTCCGGCGGGCACCGCCGCGTACCAGCCGGACGAACCAGCCCAGCGCCAGCGACTGCACCAGCACGGACACCGTCAGCGCCAGGTACATGAACCAGGCCGGGCCGAAGGATTCCGCCCCGGCCATCGAGCCGCCGAGCAGGAACAGGAACACGGTCGGTGCCGCCAGCAGGAACAGCCAGACACCGGCGAACGAGGCGTCGTCATGGGTGACCAGCAGGGTGTCCACGGTGACGAACACGGCGGCCGCGGCGACCGCGCCCAGGTAGACCAGGGACGCGGCGTTCCCGAAGGTGAGCCGTGCGAGCGTGCGGAGCGACTGCTGGTCGATGGACGGCTTGTTCATGGTGTGTTCCCCCTTGGACGGCTGTCCCTCCATCGTGCGCGCGGGGAATCGTTCCTGCCTGAGTACCGCTACTCATTCGGTCAGGTGTGTGCCGCCCTGCGGGCTCCGTAGCCCAGGGCCGCCGCCGCACCCGCCAGTACCGCCACCGTGGTCAGGGCCACCGGCAGCGAGAACCAGTCGGCCAGGAAGCCGATCGCGGGCGGCCCGAGCAGCATCCCGCCGTAACCGAGCGTCGAGGCCGCCGCGACCCCGCCGGGTCCGGCCAGCTCACCGGCCCGGCCGACCGCCACCGGGAAGATGTTGGCGAGACCGATCCCAGTGACCGCGAAGCCGAGCAGCGCCAGCCAGGCGGTCGGGGCGAGCGCGCCCAGGAGCATCCCGGCGGCCGCCGTGGCGCCGCCCGCCACCAGCGTGCGGGTCTGCCCGAGGCGTTCGAGGAGGGCGGTGCCGCTGAGCCGGCCCGCCGTCATGGCCAGCGCGAACAGCGAGTATCCGGCGGCGGCGATCCCGGGACGGGCGTGCAGGTCCTGTTCCAGGTGGAGGGCGCCCCAGTCGGCCAGCGCGCCTTCCCCGTACGCGGTGCAGAGCGCGATCAGGCCGAACAGCAGCACCACCTTGCGCGCCCGCCCGGACAGCCGCTGCCCGGACCGGGCGGCGGACGGGGCGTCCGCCCGCTCCGGGACCACGGGCGCCGGGTACCGCAGGAGGACCGGGCCCGCGAGCGCGGTGACGAGCAGTCCGATTCCGGTCAGGAGGGAGAGGTGCACCGCGGGCGAGAGACCGGCCGCGACGAGACCGCCGAGCCCCGCGCCGAGCATCCCGCCGAGGCTGAACGCGGCGTGGAAACTGGGCATCACGGGGCGGCGCAGGGCGGCGACCAGATCCACCGCGGCGCTGTTCATCGCCACGTTCATCCCGCCGTACGCGGCGCCGAAGACCAGCAGCACGAGCCCCAGCGAGAGGGCCGAGTGGGTCTGGGCGGGCAGCGCGATGCTGAGCGAGAGGAGAACACCGCAGGCCACGGTCACCGCGTGGCTGCCGAACCGGCGGCAGAGCCGGCCGGTGAGCGTCATGGTGATCACGGCACCGGCGGAGACGCCGAGGAGCGCGAGGCCGAGGGTGGCGGCCGAGGCGCCGGTCTGGTGCTTGATGGCCGGGATACGGACCACCCAGCCGGCGAAGAGGAAACCGTCGAGGGCGAAGAACACGGTCAGCGCGGTACGGAGACGGGCCGAGGAGAGCGTGGCGGTGTTGCCGCCGAGGTCCCCCGGGAGTGCCGTCCGCAGTTTGTTTAGTTGCGGCACAAACTCAGCATAGGGGTGGCCCGGCGGCCGGTGCAAGACGGATGTCCCGCCCGGCCCGAAGTGCGAGGCCCCCGGGCGCGCACCCGGGGCAAGCCGGCCACCACGGCGTCGGAAGCACCTCCGGATCATGGGAGACTCGCCCCCATGAACGGCAAGGCGACCACCACCCGGACGAAGTTGGAGAGGGGCCGCAGCGCGCTCGGACCCGCCCTGGAACTCGTCCACACCGGACGGGCGCCCACGCGCGCCGTCCTCACCTCCGAGCTGGGGGTCACCCGCGCGACGGCGGGCGCGGTCGCCGCCGAGCTGGAAGCCCTCGGCCTCATCCGGGTCGACTCCAGCCCCGGTTCGGCGGCGGGTTCGCAGGGCCGGCCCTCGCACCGGCTGGCCGTACGGGAGTCCGGCCCGGTCGCCGTCGCCGCGCAGGTGCACGCGGACGGCTTCCGCGCCGCGCTCGTCGGCCTCGGCGGCCGGCTCGTCGCGACCGCCCCCGGCAGCGTCACCATCACCGCCGACCCGGCCCAGGTCATCGGCGAGGTCGTGGACCACTGCGCACGGCTGCTGCGGGAGAGCGGACTGCGCTGCGTCGGCGCCGGGCTCGCCGTGCCGTCGGCGGTCGCCGAGCCCGAGGGCACCGCCCTCAACCCGCTCCACATCGCCTGGCCCGCCGGTGCCCCGGTCCGCGAGATCTTCGCCACCTGCGTACGCGAAGCGGGCATCGAGGGACCGGCGTTCACCGGCAACGACGTCAACCTCGCGGCCCTCGCCGAACACCGGCACGGCGCGGGGCGCGAGGCCCAGCACCTGCTGTGCGTCGCCACCGGACACCGGGGCGTGGGCGGGGCGCTCGTCCTCGACGGCCGCCTGCACACCGGGAGTTCGGGCCTCGCCCTGGAGGTCGGCCACCTCACCGTCAACCCCGAGGGGCGCCCCTGCCACTGCGGCGGGCGAGGCTGCCTGGACGTCGAGACCGACCCGCTCGCTTTCCTCACCGCCGCCGGGCGCACCCCGGGCCCCGAGGAGTCGCTGCTCAAGCAGTCCGGGGACCTGCTGCGCAACGAGTACGGGGACCCGGCCGTGCGCACCGCCGCCGAGGAGCTGATCGACCGGCTCGGCCTGGGGCTCGCCGGTCTCGTCAACATCCTCAACCCGGACCGCATCATCCTCGGCGGGCTGCACCGCGCCCTGCTCGACGCCGACCCCGAGCGGCTGCGGGCCGTGGTGGCCGACCGCAGCCTGTGGGGCCGCAGCGGAAGCGTGCCGATCCTGCCGTGCACCCTCGACCACAACAGCCTGGTCGGGGCGGCGGAACTGGCCTGGCAGCCGGTCCTGGACGACCCGCTGGGGGCGCTGACCTGAGGGCTTCCGCCGGGCTCAGGGGCCCGGCGGGAACCCGCCCACCACCGGGGCCTCGAACGCGAACGCCCGCGCCGGATTCGCCACCAGCACCGTCTCCATCGCCTCGGCGCCCAGCACCTCTTCGAGCCGGGGCCGCAGCCGCCGGAGCAGGAACGGCATGCCGGGGGTCTCCGGCACCGTCGTGTCACCGCCCAGCAGCAACTGCCCGGTGAACCCCGCACCTGCCAGCTCCGCCAGCTCCTCCGGAAGCCGCCAGTCCGTCGCGTGGTTGGCCCGCGACGGCCCGTCGAACGCCAGGAAGGCTCCCGCCCGCGCCGCCTCCCGCTGCACCGCCCCGTCCGGGGAGCGGCCGAGGTGGCCGAGGATCACCCGGTGCGGCGGGACGCCCAACTCCCCGCACAGCAGGTCCAGGACGTCGAGCGCGGCCGTGCCCAGCTCCAGGTGGACGGCGATCGGCGTGCCCGTGCGGTGATGGGCCCCGGCCGCCGCGGTCATGGTGAGCCGGGCGTGCGCGTCGAGCGTGTGGAAGGCCCCCGCCACCTTGATCAGGCCCGCCCGGACCCCGGTGGTGCCGATGCCCTCGGTCAGCTCCGCGACGAACAGCGCGGCGAGGTCGTCCCTGATCCGGTCCAGCAGTTCCGGCGGGTAGTGCGCCGCCTGGTGCAGCCCGGTCGCGGCGACCACGTGCGTGCCCGTCGCCCGGGACAGCGCGGCCAGCGCACCGGCCCCGCGCCCCATGCCGTGCGGCGTCCACTGCACCACGGTCCGGCCGCCCAGCGCGTGGAAGGCGCGGAGCCGTCCGGCCGCCGACTCCGGGTCGTCCAGCTCCTGGCCCGGCAGCATCGGGCTGCGCAGGAAGAGGTGGTCGTGGGCGTCGCAGACCCCCAGCTCCCCGGGGGCGATGTCCCCGAGGACGGTACGGACGGCGGCTACCACTGGCGTCCCCTCGTGATGTGGTCCTGCTCGGGGCGGCTGAGGTGGAGCACCTGGTAGCGCTCGCCGGGCGCGGCCGGGGCGTCGTGGTCCCAGAGCGTGAAGTGCAGGAGCTCCCAGTGGCGGGGATCGGCCGCGAGCGCCGAGGCGACGGCGCCCGGCGCCTTCGCGAGCCTGCGGCTCTCCTCCAGCGCGGCTTCCACCGCGTCCGCGGGGGAGACCGACGGCGGCACGGGCGAGCGGTGGCGGGTCGCCGACCGGGGGAGTGCGGACGACGCGGGCCCCTCCTCGTAGGCGAGCCCGGTCCAGTGCTGGACCACGGGGCGGCCGAAGTCCTGGACGATGCCCTGGAATCCGGGGCCCCAGAGGAAGGAGTTCATGCCCTCGGGCCGGGTCCACAGGTAGAACGGCGCGTACTGGTTGACCGGGGAGTCCTCGCCCCGCTCCCGCATCAGATACGCCTTGAGCCCGAGCCCCGGGAAGTCGTCCAGGAGATGGCCCCGGGTCGCCACCCGGTGGCGGATGACGCCCATGTCGTAATCGGCGGGCAGGGTGATCTCGTACTGCATGGCATGCATCGGAGGGCTCCTCAGGTCGCCGGGTAGTCGGCGACGTGTGCGTCGGTGTGCCAGTGGATGGTGCTGCCGTCCTCGGCGGCCTCGACCACCGCGAGATGGGTCATGAACGTGCGCGGCGACGCCCCGTGCCAGTGCCATTCGTCCGGCTCGATCCACACGGTGTCCCCGGCCCGGATCGTCTCGACCGGGCCGCCCCTGCGCTGCACCAGGCCCTCGCCCTCGGTGACGTGCAGGACCTGGCCGTGCGGGTGGGTGTGCCACGAGGTGTGGCCGCCCGGGGCGAAGTGGACGCTGAACATCCGCAGTCGGGACGGCGGTTCGGGGGCGGCGATCTCATCGAGCCACACCGTGCCGTTGAAGTGTGCGGAGGGACCCTGTCCGGTGTCGGGGCGGTTCCTGGTGATGTGCATGTGCGGCTGCTCCTGAAGGGGTCGATGGGTCAGGCGGGCGGGGCGAGAAGGCTGAGCAGTCCCCGTACGCCCGCGTCGAAGGCGTCCGTCGAACCCGAGGCGCGGGCCAGCACATAGCCGCCCTGCACCGTCGCGACGATCGAGGCGGCGATGTCCTCGGGCACCACGCCGGGGGCGAACTCGCCCCGGTCGACGCCCTCGCGGACGATGCCGGCGAGCCTGCCGCGCAGCCAGGCGATGGTCTCGTCCACCGGCTCCCGCAGCTCGTCGTTCGCGACGATGTCCGGGTCCATGGTCAGCCGCCCCACCGGACAGCCGCGCAGCACATCGCGCTCGCGCAGCAGATAGGCCGCGATCCGCTCGTACGACGTTCCGGGCGCGTCGAGCACCCGCTCGGCGGTCTCGCGCAGTTCGTCGGCCGTGCGGCGGATGGCGGTGAGGGCCAGATCCGGTTTGCCGGTGAAGTGGTGGTACATGCTGCCCTGGCCCACCCCCGCGTTCTGCTGGATGGCCTTGGGGCTCATGCCCACGTAGCCGCGCTCCCACAGGAGCTCCCGGGTGGCTTCGATCAGACGGTCCGGAGTGCTCATGCGGACAGTGTACATACTAGTAGGTACAGAATGCGGAAACGTTTCGCCACGCATGCGTGAACGGGGCACCCCCGGCAGGGGATGCCCCGTTCACGTCGTGTCAGCCCACCACGGCCGATCGCGACGCCGAGGGCGGTGAGCCCTCCAGGTGCTTCAGGACGCTCAGGTCGAACGGCCCGTCGGTGGTCGCCCCGTACACCACGTGCGACGGCGGGGTGAGCGGTGCCGGTGCGGGAAGCGTGAACCACACGACCTTCCCCGCGCCGCCCCGGGGGCGCACGCCCCAGCTCTCGCTGACCGCGGCGATCAGCGCCAGCCCGCGCCCCGACGTGCTGGAGTCGTCGGCCTCCCGCACGGTCGGCAGCCGTGGATCGTGGTCGTGGACGGACACCGTGAGCCGTTCGAGCAGCAGCTCGATCTCGACGGTGCATGACTTGTCCGGCTGTGCGTGCCGGTGGACGTTGGTGAGGAGCTCGGTGACGCCCAGCGCTGTCTGGTCGATCAGAGAATCGAGATGCCAGTAGCGCAGTTGCGCCGAAATGATTCTGCGGACCTGACCGATCCGCGACGGCAGGGCCTGGAGCTCCACCGTGCAGTGCCTGCTTGGCTCGCTGATCACGGCTGCGACTCCCCGAAATAGGTCCGGAAGAAGACGAAGGAACGGATCCAGCACATGGCTCGCTGCTGAGTCCGGGCCGGCGGCCTGGATCACAGTGTCACCGCCGGTACACCATGAGTGACGTGACTCCAATGTCGCTCAGGGCATACGGCTCCGCAACTCGCGGTGTCCCGCGCCCCACCGGTCTCAGGAGCGACGCCCTCCCGCGCTGTACAGCGCCTCCAGGAACCGGTGCGAGGGCGCCGTGTCACCGGGTTTGCCGTCCGGCCGCCGCATCGTCAGCCGGTACCGCGTCCCGTTGACCCGCGCCACCGTGGCGTCCGACCCCGCGAACCACGGTCTGCCCGCGCTCACCGTGCCCACCGGCGCGCTGTCGATCTCCCGCCCGTAACTCGTCAGGAGGGCCACCCGCCCGTCCTTCACGGTCACCTGCCCCGCCCTGGTGACCGAGCGCGCCCACCGGTCGATGCGCACCCCGGTCGCGCTGAACTCCGTCACGCCCGTTACCCCGAACTCCGTTTCCGACATGGCCCCTTCGCCCCCTTCGTCATGCCTCTGAGACGAAGTGTGCCCATCCCGGGGCGTGTGCACCAGAGCGGGACGGTACGTAAACGGCGCATTCGGGCCGTGCGGGAGCACAGCGGCCCGGCCGCGACACCAAGGCACTGCTATGGACCATCAAAGTCAACGTTTGTGCAGGTGGGGGGCATATCGTGGGCCCCGCCGAGACCGGTCGTACGAGGAGAAGCGCGCAGATGGACACCACCGAGCACGGACACGGCGGCGCAGCCGCGCCGACCGTCGACGTCGACCGCTCCGACCCGGCCTACCGCGCCTGGCTCAAGGAGGCCGTCCGCAAGGTCCAGGCCGACGCCAACCGCTCCGCCGACACCCATCTGCTGCTCTTCCCGCTGCCGGAGAGCTGGGGCATCGACCTCTACCTCAAGGACGAGTCGACCCACCCCACCGGCAGCCTGAAGCACCGGCTCGCGCGTTCGCTCTTCCTCTACGGGCTCTGCAACGGCTGGATCAGGCCGGGCAAACCGGTCATCGAGGCGTCCAGCGGCTCGACCGCCGTCTCGGAGGCGTACTTCGCCAAACTGATCGGCGTGCCGTTCATCGCGGTCATGCCCCGCACCACCAGCCCCGAGAAGTGCCGGCTCATCGAATTCCACGGCGGGCGCTGCCACTTCGTGGACGACTCGCGCCGGATGTACGAGGAATCGGCCCGGCTCGCCGCGGAGACCGGCGGCCACTACATGGACCAGTTCACCTACGCGGAGCGGGCCACCGACTGGCGGGGCAACAACAACATCGCGGAGTCCGTCTACCAGCAGCTGCGGCTCGAACGCTATCCCGAGCCCACCTGGATCGTCGCCACCGCCGGCACCGGCGGCACCTCCGCGACCATCGCGCGCTATGTGCACTACATGCAGCACGACACCCGGATCTGCGTGCCCGACCCGGAGAACTCCTGCTTCTTCGACGGCTGGACCCACCACGACCCGCACGCCACCAGCGACTGCGGCTCCCGCATCGAGGGCATCGGCCGGCCCCGGATGGAGCCCAGCTTCGTCCCCGGCGCCATCGACCGGATGATGAAGGTCCCCGACGCGGCGAGCGTCGCCGCCGTGCGCGCCCTGGAACGGGCCATCGGGCGCAAGGCGGGCGGCTCCACCGGCACCGGGCTGTGGAGCGCCTTCAAGCTGATCGCCGAGATGGTCGCCCGGGGCGAGCGGGGCAGCGTCGTCACCCTGATCTGCGACCCCGGCGACCGCTACCTCGACAAGTACTACTCGGACTCCTGGCTGACCGCGCAGGGCCTCGACATCACCCCGTACACCCGGACCATCGACCGGTTCCTGGCCACCGGCGACTGGCCGGAGGCGTGAGACCTCAGCCGTACCGGCCCGCCGGGCGGTCCAGCATGGCGTCGAGCACCCGGCCGAACACCCGCTTCCCGGCACCGGCCAGCACCGGGTCCGCCCAGCGCGGCAGCAGCCGTACGCTCATCTCCTCCACCCACACCACATGGGAGCCGGACCGGTTCGGATACACGTCGATCGACGCGCGGCCCCGTACCACCCGGCCGCGCTTCTCCAGCCGGCACATCCCTGCCCGGCTCCCGGCCGGCGGCGACCAGCGGACCACTTCCATCGGATCGTCGAACGCCAGCGGACCCACGCCGGTGCGCGCCACGAACACCGTCCCGACCCGGGTCGGCAGGCCCGTCGGCACCGTGATCACGGTCAGCGGCACCTGCGCGGCATGCCGCTCCCAGTCCGTCACCCGGCGCCAGGACTCGGCTGCGGGCAAGGAGGTGAAACGCTCGATCCGGAACACGGCCACACCGAGATCCTAGGGTGTGAACGCCCTGCCGCGAGCGGAGCGGAATGCTCAGCCCTCGGCGGGCCCGGCGTCGCCCGCCACCAGCAGCCCCGGCAGATACTCCTCGATCTCCGCCCGGGCCCCCGCCGGAAGCCCCGCGTCCGTGACGAACGTGCTCACCTCGTCCAGCGAGGCGAACGAGCTGAGACCGACCGTGCCCCACTTGGTGTGGTCGGCGACCACCACCACCCGGCGCGCCGACTGCACGAACCGGCGGTTCGTCTCCGCCTCCGCCAGATTGGGCGTGGACAGCCCCGCCTCCACCGAGATCCCGTGGACCCCGAGGAACAGCACATCGAAGTGGAGCGCCGCGATGGCCCGGTCCGCGACCGGTCCGACCAGCGAGTCGGAGGGCGTACGCACTCCGCCGGTGAGCACGACCGTCGCCGCCCCCGGACGGCCGCCCGGAGTGCCGGGCCGCTGCGCCGCGTGGAACACGTCCGCGACCCGCACCGAATTCGTCACGACCGTCAGGTCCGGCACGTCCAGCAGATGCTGGGCCAGCGCATACGTCGTGGTGCCCCCGGACAGGGCGATCGCACTGCCGGGCACCGCCATCGCGGCGGCGGCCCGGGCGATGTCCTCCTTGGCGGTCAGCTCCAGGGTCGACTTCGCCTCGAAACCGGGCTCGTGGGTGCTCGCCTCGACCACCGGCACGGCACCGCCGTGCACCTTCTCGATCACGCCCTGCCGGGCCAGCGCGTCCAGATCCCGGCGGACGGTCATGTCCGAGACGTTCAGCTTCCGGGTCAGCTCGTTGACCCGCACCCCGCCGCGCCGGCGCACCTCGTCAAGGATCAGCGCGCGCCGCTGCTCCGCGAGCAGGTTCTGATTCTCGCTCAACGCCGGGCCTCGCCCTTCCCTCTGGCCGTACAGGAGTCCGTATCGACGGAGTCATCCTGCCACGCCCGGTGTCGCGGACCCCTGCCCGGGGGAGATTCGTCAGTAACGGTGACCGGCCATCAGCCGCCTTCCCCCTGCGAGAGCGAGACGCACGTGCCCCCTCCCACCCCTGCCCCGCGCAGCCCCGGCCCCGCGCTGGAATTACTGGTCCACGGGGTGGGCGGGACCACCCCCCAGGACATGCTGACCGACCCGCGCACGGTCCGGGTCACCGGCGACACCACCGCGGCCATCTACCGGCGCTCCGCCGACGTCGACGCCGAACAGCACCCCGAGCGGTACCGCGACAAGCCCATCGCCGAGGCGTACTGCTGGTCCAACCTCACCTCCGGCAACGGCTCCCGCGCGCTGTGGCTGGTGCTGCTCCCGTTCATGGTGATCAACCTCGCCCACTGGATGCGCCCCACCGCCCGGCGCCGCCCCCGCGCGATCCGGGTGTACGGCGTCCTCGTGCGGCTCATCGCGCTCAGCCTCACCGTGCTGCTGACCGCAGCCGCCTGCGAGGTCGCCCTCGACCTCACCGCCTGGCAGTGCGCGGGCGTCGCCGCCTGCTCCGAGAAGCGCTCCTGGCTCGGCTTCCTCTCCGCCGAGCAGGGCGGCTGGTGGTCCCAGCCCGGCCGCCGCCTCGCCCTGGCCGCGCTGGTCCCGGCCGCGCTCGTCGGGCTGCTCTGGTTCCTGTCCAACCGCACCTGGAGCGCCTACGAGTCCCAGCGCCCGCTGACCGAGGCGGAGCCGGACGACATCGAGGGGGACGACGGCCCCGCCCCCGCCGCCGAACCCGTCCGCCCCGCGCTCGGACGGCCCGGATTCTGGTACGGGCGCCGCCTCGTCGCCCGGCTGCGCGCCGCCCACACCGCCGCCGGCTTCCTCACCGTCGCCGCGGCCGTCTCGGAGGCCGCAGCCCGCCACGACCGCGCCGTCACCGGACCGGTGGCCCCGCTCCTGGGCCGGCTCATCGAGGGGGCCCTCGCCCTCGGGCTCGTCGTCGTGCTCTGGGTGGTCTGCCGCCGGGGCCGCAGCGAACGGCGCCTCGACAACCGGCTCGACCGGGCGGTCATCACCTGGCTGCCCGGCGCCGCGCTGGCCCTCCTCGTCCTCGCCGCCGTCCACGCCGCCTGGTCGCGCCCCGGCTGGACCTCCTCCGGGAGACTCCCCGGCGACACCACGCTGTTCCGGGCGGTCAGCGTCACCGAGGGCGTCCTGGTGGTGCTCCTCGCAGCGATCTCCCTCTACCTGTACCGGCGGTGCCCGGAGCCCCGCACCGTCCTGCGCGGCCTCGGCGGACCGGCCGTCGCGATGCTCGCGTGCGCGCTGGGCGGCGTGATGACCGGCGGCGTCGCCCAGCGCGTCGCCGACTGGCTCGACGGACCCGGCAGCCCGGGCATGGGGCGCAGCGCGCTGATAGAGGGGCCGCCGGTGCTGCTCAGCTGGCAGGCGTCGGTCATCCCCGTCCTCCTCGCGCTGCTCCTGGTGCCGGGCGCCGTCCTCGGCCTGCGGACCTGGCTGGCGGCCCGGCGGCTGGAGCCCGTGGTCGACGCGGAGTACGGCGAACGCTTCCCCGATCCGTCGCGGACCAAGCGGATCGCCCGCATCCGGGCCACGGCCGCGCTCACCGACGCGGCGCCCCGCGTGGTGGGGATCGTCTCCGGCGCCACCCTGTTCCTGGGCGCGGGGGCGGTCGCCGGGTCCTGGGCCACCGGCGAGGTCCCCGGACTCGCGCTGGACGGCAGCGGCCCGTTCCTCGAATCGGTGGCCGAGGCGGCCCAGTCCACCGGCTCCTGGCTGATCGGCTTCGGCTTCCTCGTCTTCGTCGCCTGCGGCAGGCGGGCCTACCGGGACGCGTCCGCCCGGCGCACGATCGGCATCCTCTGGGACGTCGGTACGTTCTGGCCGCGCGCCGCCCACCCCTTCGCCCCGCCCTGCTACGCGGAGCGCGCCGTGCCCGACCTGGCCTCCCGCATGTCCGGCTGGACCGGCCGCACCCGGGGCCGGCTCGTCATCTCCGGCCACTCCCAGGGCAGCGTCCTCGCGGCCTCCGCGGTCTGGCAACTGCCCGCCCGCACCCGCTCCCGGGTCGCCCTGCTCACGTACGGATCGCCGATCGAACGGCTCTACGGCCGCTGGTTCCCGGCCTACTTCGGGGCCGGGCAACTCCACGGGCTGCACCGCTCCGTGCACTGCTGGCGCAATCTGTGGCGGGCCACCGATCCCATCGGCGGCGAGATCCGGCTCGGCGAGGAATCCGGCCCGGAGGTCGACCGGGGCCCCCTGAGGGACCCGCTGGTCTACGGGCGGACGCCCGAACACCCGCTGCCCGAGCCGGTGCTCGGCCACTCCGACTACCAGGCCGACCCCGTCTTCGCCGAGGAGCGCGCCGCCCTCCTGGAACGGCTCGACCCCGTCCTGCCCCAGCAGGCGGAGCCCGTCGGCGAGGACGTCAGGGCAGTTCCGGGAGGTCCTCCGGATACAGCAGGGTGAGGTCGTCCGTGCTCGGATCGGCGAGCTGGGCGACCCGGCCGGCGTGCCGCTCGACCATCGACTCGAAGGTCTGGCGAGCGGTGCGCCCATTGCCGAAGGCGGGACCCTTGGGCAGCTCCGTGAAGTACTTCACCAGCGCCTCACCGGTGCCCGACGCCAGGCTGTACTCCTGCTCCTGCGACTGCTGCTCCACGATCCGCAGCAGCTCGGCCGGTTCGTAGTCGCTGAAGGTGATGGTCCGCGAGAAGCGGGACGCGACCCCGGGGTTGACGGTCAGGAACCGCTCCATCTCCTGGGTGTACCCGGCGACGATGACCACCACCGCGTCCCGGTGGTCCTCCATCAGCTTCACCAGCGTGTCGATCGCCTCCCGGCCGAAGTCCCGGCCGGAGTCCTCGGGCGACAGCGCGTACGCCTCGTCCACGAACAGCACCCCGCCACGCGCCCGGTCGAACGCCTCCTGCGTACGGATCGCGGTCGAGCCGATGTGCTCACCGACCAGGTCGACCCGGGACACCTCGACCAGATGGCCCCGCTCCAGCACCCCGAGCGCGGCCAGGATCTCCCCGTACAGCCGGGCCACCGTGGTCTTTCCGGTGCCCGGGGAACCGGTGAAGACGAGATGGCGGCGGACCGACGCGGCCTTGAGGCCCGCCTCCCGGCGCCTGCGGCCCACCTCGATCATGTCCGTGAGCGCCCGCACCTCGCGCTTGACGCTGTCCAGGCCGACCAGCGCGTCGAGCTCGCCCAGGACCTCCCCGGAGGTGCGCGCGGGCTCGGCGGGCGGCTCCGCTTCCACGGGGCGCGGGGCGGGGACCGAACCGAGCAGCCCGGGCGAGGCCTGGGTGGCCGTCAGAACCGGGGCCGGCGGGGGAGTGGCGGTGCGCAGCCCGCTCTCGTCGCTCGTGCAGTCCTCCACGACCGGCCCGCTTCCCGTGCCGTTCCCGGAGCCGGTGCCCTCCGGGAACTCGTAACCGCCGCGCGCGCACCGCTCCGTGCGGCACCGGGTGAGCGTCGTCCGGCAGCCCTCCATCACATGGAAGCCGTAGCCTTCGCTGCCCGTGACCCGGCAGCCGTTGAACGTCCCCCGGCCCTCGGCGGACACATAGAACCCGGCCTCGGCGGGGGAGGTCACCGTGCACCGCTCGATCACCGGGTCGGCGCCCTTGGTGACGATCACGCCCGTCTGCGCGGCGTCGACGGTGCAGTTGTTCAGCGTGCCCCCGCTGCCGTGGTCCCGGAACCAGGCGCCGGTCGACGCCTCCCGGATGCGGCAGTCGTCCAGCTGGGCGGTCGCCCCGTCGCTGACCGAGACCGCGGTGTTGCGGACCTGGGAGAGATCGCTGTCCACGACATCGGCCCGCGAGCCCCGGTCCAGGACGAACAGGGCGTCCGGCACGTCGTGGACCCGGCACGAATCCAGTATCACCGTGGCCCCGTCGCTGACCCAGACCGCCGGGTAGTCGCCCGTACTGTCGTGGATCTCGCACTGGTTGGCGTCCACCCGGGTGCCCGGGTCCCACACCGAGAGCCCGTTGCGGCCGAAGCGGCGCACCGTCGAGCGGGTCAGCGTCAGCACCGCCCGCGAACGCAGGTCCACCGCGTTCTCCGGGATGTCGTGGATGTCGCAGTCGGCAAGGGTGAGCACCGCGTCGGTGTCCAGCGTGACGCCGTCCGCCGAGGTGCGGTGCACCGTGCAGTCGGTGAGATGGGCGGAGCCGCGGGCGGTCACCTGGATCCCGCTGCCCTTGATCTCGTACACCTCGCAGCCCAGCGCCTCCAGGCCGCTGCCCTCGCCGGTGACGGACAGGCCCGCCCCCGAGGCGTGGTGGACCCGGCAGCGGTCGAGGCGGGGGTGCCCGCCGTCGCGCACGGCGACTCCGGACTGCCCGGCCGAGACGATCTCGCACTCCTCGAACACCCCGCCCGCGCCGTCGAGCACGGCGATGCCGACGCCGGCCGGATTGTCGACGGTGCACCGGCGCACGGTGGGCCGGGCCGCGCCGCGCACCTCGACACCGGCCGCCGAGCGGGTCACGATCCGTACGTCCGCTATCTCCGGTGCGCCGTCCTCGACCAGCACCGCCGGGGCCGCCGAGTCCTGCCCCTCCACATGGAGGTCCTGGACGACGGCGGAGGCGCGCAGCGTCAGCGGCACCCCGTCGGCGGGGGCGATGCGCACGGAGCCGACGGAGCCCTCGGGGCCGCGCAGCGTGACCGCGCGGGCGATGACCAGGTTCTCCCGGTAGGTGCCGGGCGCGACGGTGAGCACATCACCGTCCGCCGCCGCTTCGAGCGCCGCGGTGAGGGAGGCGTATTCGCCCGTGCGGCGCCGCCACCGCGATGTGCCGGTGTGCGTCACCTGGACCGTGCCCTGTGCCATGGCGCTGTCGTGCCCCCGCCTCGTGCGTGTGTGGTGCCCGTGTCACCGGCCTCGCGGCAGCGACCAGCCGGGGTCCGCCTGCCGGAGAGCGACGGGCGGGCCGGTCCACCGTAGCGCGCGCGGACGCCGGGAGTTGACCCGATGCGCAGGTCCCGGCGGCTGCCCGGACACACCTCAGCTGCTGCCGGTGCCCGTCCTGCCCCAGTCCGGGCCGACCGCCGCCCAGGCCCGGTCGAGCCGTTGGTACCGCCGCCAGGTCATGCGGCGCAGGATCAGGCGCCGGACGCACTCGATCAGCAGGGCGGACAGCATCGCGGCGCCGAAGCCGGCGAGCGCGGCATGCGTGTGCGCCGTCGGCAGGTCCATCGGCCGCAGCGCCGGGGCGCCTCGGCCGTCGGTCCAGATCCGGACCCGGGCTCCCGGCGACGCGTTGCGCGAGGCGGTCGTCACCCTCGCCGTGCGGGCCGCGCCGTCCGGGGTGTGCCACCGGGCCACCACCTCGGTCCGCCTCATGGAGCCACCGGATATCTCGGGATCGGAGGCATAACGAGCACCGGCCACCCGCCGCACCACGACGGCCGCGGTGAGGTGACGGTCCGCCCGCTGGGCGCGCACCGCCGCCTGGAGCGCCGCGTCCGTCCGGGCCCCGCAGAGCCAGCCCACCGCCGGGACCGCCAGCATCAGCATCAGGAACGCGGCCAGGGCCAGCCACGCCTCGCACCGGTCCGTCGCCCGGCGCAGCGGATTGCGCCGCCAACGCCAGACGCCCGCCATCGCTCGCACAGTCCCCGCACCCCCTTCCGCACCCGTGCCCGCCCGGTACGGTGCCGCCGAGCGCCGGAGCCGCACGGTACGGGCGGCCCACCGTGCTCAACGCGCGGCCCGCCCCCGTGAGTTCCCGGTACCCCCGGACCGGTCACGCGGAACGCGGAACGGCGCACGGACCCGTGTTGCCGGGCACCCCGCCCCGGGCCGTGCGCCGCCTGAACCGAAGGGTCTAGTAGCCCCGGCCGCCCTGGTAGGGCCGGCCGTACGGGTCCTCGTAGGGGGACTGCGCCGGGACGGGCCGGGACGCGGCGGGGCGCATCGACTCGTAGCCCGAAGCGGGCGCCGGGCGCTGCTGCTGCGGCGGAGGCGCCTGGTACATGCCGCGGCCGCCGGCGGGCTGCTGCGGGATGTACGGCGCCGGCGCGTGCTGGAGCTGCGCGGGCTGCATCGGTGAGTAGCCCTGCTGCGCCGCCGGCTGGGGGTAGCCGTAGGACTGCTGGGGCTGGGAGGGGGCCGCGGGAAGAGCCGGCAGGGCCGACGGGAGCGCCGGCAGGTAGCTGTTGCCGGTGTCGTAGGCGGCGGGGACTCGGATCGGTGCGATCTGAGGGGTGCCCCGCTCCGCGACGAGGGAGTCGTAGATCGGGGTGTCGGCAAACGACGGCGCGGCGTAGTAGCCGCCGCCGTAGGTGGAGCGGGGGGAGGTCATGACACCTAAGTTAAGCCCACGATGTGCAGATTGGGGAGTCCCAATTTTGTGGTCATCGGATTTACCTTCGTCCTACCTGCCTGACCTGCTGAAACATCGTTGTCATCCCGGGCCCGTACCCCGGGGGAATCGCCCCTCGATTCACTGCCGATCTTGCACGCTTCGTGTGCCTCGCCGATTTCCAGAGCGCAATTCCGGTGAGCACCCCCACCGGATGGCAATGAGATGCGGAGAGGGCCGGGGCCCGGCCCCGAGCCTTACCGGCTGTTGACCGATGGCGGCAACACTTCGCACGGGGACGGCACTTACGGTGGATGATCCGGCGAAAGCCGCGTACAACGCCGTCCGTTGACGCCAGGATGACGCCATGAAGAAACACGGTGTGCCCCCCGCTGCCCGGCCGGTGCTGGTGAGGATTCCGGTGGAGCCCGTCGAGGCCGCGATCGAGGCCGACGCCTTCGACGCGGCCTCGCGCAACAAACTGGCCGTGCGCGGACCGCTGTTCGGGGTGGCCGCGCAGTCCGAGGCCGACGGACAGCGGTGGCGGGTGATCGGCGCGATCACGAACGGCTGCCCCCAGCAGGCCAGGGACGAACTGCAGTCCAAGCTGTGGTTCCGGGCCAAGGACGAGACGGATACCGAGGCGGAGCGGCGGGCCCTGCTCGGCGCGGTCGCCCGGCTGGAGACCGGGAAGCCGTCCGAGGTCACCGTCCTCGGCACGCGCTACCGCGTGGTGCGCGCGGAGGAGTACGCGGGCCTGGCCCCCGACGGAGGCGTCGAGCTGCCGCGCCCCACCGACCCCGAGCCCGTCCTGCCCGAGTGGACCCGCACCACGGAGACCGCCGCGGTCGACGACGGACTGGTCCTGGACCCGGACGCGTCCGTCACACCCCTCCAGGCGGCGGAGATGCTCACGATGCGCTCCTTCGCGTACAAGGGGAGCCGGTACCCCGGCAACGTCCTGCGCGACTCCGAGCGCGCCGTGCACACCCACCCCGACGTCCTGCTCCTGCCGACCTCCTTCGTCGTCGTGGAACGGACCGGCGACGAGCGGTGGAGCGTCGGCGGCGGCCTGCACGCCACCCCGCAGGACGCCCGGCGCGCCCTCGACTTCTCGCTGACCTGGTTCCGGCCGCGGCAGGCGGGTGTCATCGACGTCACCGCCGGGCCGGACGTGGACGCGCGCAGCGTCGTCGCCGAGGGCACCCACCCCGACCTCGCCGAGATGAAGGTCCTGGCCGACGCGGCCGACCGGCTGCGCGCGGGCCGGCTCAACGAGGTCGAGGTCGGTGACACCGTCTGCCGCATCGCCCGCTCGCGGCGCCTGGTGCGCTGGGGGCCCGACGGCCCGGAGAGCCAACGGCCGTCCGACGTCACCATGGTGGAGCCGATGGCCCTCCACCCCCGCCTGGACGCGTACGGCGTCGTCCACAACCGCGAGGAGGGCACGCGGCCGGAGGACACCGACGCCGCCTGATCCGGCGAAGAGGCGGCGGGCGCCGCGTCCACGGGTCCGGGCGCCCTCGGTGGGTCCCGTGGCGGGCCTGGCATTAGGTTGACCCGGAAAGGTCTCGGAAGCGGACTCGTGATGGGGGCGAGCATGACCATGCAAAAGGGAACCAATGTCCCAGTGGCGGCCCAGGCCGTGCGTGTCGAAATGGGGTGGCGCACCGCCCCGGGGACACCCGATGTGGACGCCTCCGCGCTTCTTCTCCTCGGCTCGGGCAAGGTGCGCAACGACGGCGACTTCGTCTTCTACAACCAGCCGGCGCACTCCTCAGGCGCCGTGCGCCACGAGGGCAAGCGCAACTCCGGCGGCGCGGCGACCGACACCCTCGCGGTCGACCTGGCACGGGTGGAGCCGGCCATCGACCGCGTGGTGCTGGCCGCCTCGGCCGACGGCGGCACCTTCGGCCGGGTGAGCGGACTGTACGTACGCGTCCTGGACGCCGCGAACGGCGCCGAACTGGCCCGCTTCGACAGCTCGGACGCCACCGTGGAGACGGCCTTCATCCTCGGTGAGCTCTACCGGCGCCAGGGCGCCTGGAAGTTCCGGGCGGTCGGCCAGGGCTACGGCTCCGGGCTCGAAGGGCTCGCCACGGACTTCGGGATCTCCGTGGACGAGCCCCAGCAGCCGCAGCCGGCCGCCCCCGCCCCCCAGCCCCACGCGGCCCCCCGGGTCACCGCCACCCCACCGCCTCCGCAGTACCCGCAGCCGCAGCAGCCGACGCTCGCGGCGCCCCTGGCGTCCCCGATGGCCCCGCCCGTCCCCCCGGCCCCTCCGGCACCGCCCGTCACCCAGCCCGTCCGGCTGAGCAAGGTGACGCTCACCAAGGAGGCGCCGTCCGTCTCCCTCACCAAGCAGGGCGGCACGTCCGGCGCCATGCGCGTCAACCTCAACTGGGAGGTGCGCAAGCAGTTCAAGGGCTGGGGCAGCAAGCTCGGCCGCGCCGTGGCCAACCACTCGGACCTCGACCTCGACCTCTGCGCCCTGTACGAGCTGACCGACGGCCGCAAGGGAGTCGTCCAGGCCCTGGGGAACGCCTTCGGCGCGCTGAACCAGCCGCCGTTCATCCACCTCGACGGCGACGACCGCACCGGTGCCGTCTCCACCGGCGAGAACCTGACGATCAACCTCGACCACAAGGCGCAGCTCCGCCGGGTCCTGATCTTCGTCACCATCTACGAGGGCGCCCGCAGCTTCGCCGACCTGCACGCCACCGTCACCCTCCAGCCGCAGCACGGCGCGCCGATCGACTTCTCGCTGGACGAGTGCACGGTCCCGTCGACCGTCTGCGCGCTCGCGCTCATCACCAACACGGGGAACGACCTCACCGTGCAGCGCGAGGCCCGCTACCTGGTGCCGCAGCGCGGGGTCAGCCCGCAGCGCACCATCGACCACGCCTACGGCTGGGGCATGAACTGGACCCCGGGCCGCAAGTGACCCGGCCCGGGCGCGGCTGAGTCACTGATCCGGTGCGGCCTCGGGACGGGCGTACGTACGCCCCTTCCAGGCCGCACCGCGCCCCCGGTAGTGCTGCACCGCCGAATCGACGGTCATCAGGAGATACAGCAGCGCGGTGAACGGCAGCAGCGGGGCGAGCCACAGCGACTGCCGGTAGTAGCCCAGCATCGGCATGTACGTCCCCGCCATGACCGCCCAGGCGACGCCCCCGGCCCATGCCGCGACCGCGCTCCCGCCGAGCACCCCGGTGACCAGCGTCACCGGCGGCGCGAGGTAGACCAGCGCCAGCCCCAGCACCGTGCCGAGCAGCACCAGCGGATTGTGCCGCAGCTGGGCGTACGCGCTCCGCGAGACCATCCGCCACAGATCGGCCAGGCACGGATACGGGCGCACACTGTCCACCCGGTCCGCGAGCCCCAGCCAGATCCGGCCCCCCGAGCGCCGCACCGCCCGGGCCAGCGACACGTCGTCGATCACAGCCTGCCGGATCGAGTCCGGCACCCCCGCCCGTACCGCCGCCTCCGTCCGCAGCAGCACACAGCCCCCCGCCGCGGCGGCCGTCCGCCCCCGCTTCCGGTTGATCCACCGGAACGGATAGAGCTGCGAGAAGAAGTAGACGAAGGCCGGCACGACGAGCCGTTCCCAGAAGCTCGCCACCCGCAGCCGCGCCATCTGCGAGACCAGGTCGAAGCCGCCCGTCTCCGCCGCCGCCACCAGCTCCCGCAGGCTGTCCGGCTCATGCGCGATGTCGGCGTCCGTGAGCAGCAGATACTCCGGCTCCCGGGCCCGGGCCAGCGCGATCCCGTGGCGTACGGCCCAGAGCTTGCCCGTCCAGCCGGGCTCGGGCTCGCCCGGCGACACCACGGTCACCGGCAGGCCCCCGAACCGCACGGACAGGGCGCGGGCGACGTCCCCCGTGCCGTCCTTGCTGCAGTCGTCCACGAGGAAGACCTCGGCGGCCCCCGGATAGTCCTGCGCCAGCAGCGACCGCAGGCTCACCGGCAGCATCGCGGCCTCGTCGCGCGCCGGGACGACGACGGCGACCGAGGGCCAGCGCTCCGGGGCCGCCCGGCTCGGCAGCCGCTGGTCGGTGCGCCAGAAGAACCCCTGGCCCAGCAGCAGCCACACCCACGCGACAAGCGAACCCACGGCGATCCAGGCAACGGCGCTCATTGGCGGAAGTCTGCACCACTGAGCGGGGACCGCAAGGGCGGTCGACTATGGTGACCGGGTGAAGATCGCGCTCATGGACTCCGGAATCGGACTGCTCGCCGCCGCCGCCGCAGTACGCCGACTGAGGCCGGACGCCGATCTGGTCCTTTCGTCCGACCCGGACAACATGCCCTGGGGCCGCGCCCCCGAGGGTGTGCAGGCCCACGCGCTCGCGGTGGCCCGCGCCGCCGCCGCGCACCGGCCCGACGCGCTGATCGTCGCCTGCAACACCGCCTCCGTGCACGCGCTGGAGCTGCTGCGGGCCGAGCTCGAACCGGGCCTGCCCGTCGTCGGTACCGTCCCCGCCATCAAGCCCGCCGCGGCGGGCGGCGGCTCCGTCGCGATCTGGGCGACCCCGGCCACCACCGGCAGCCCGTACCAGCGCGGACTGATCGGCGCGTTCGCCGGGTCCGCCGCCGTCACCGAGGTGCCCTGCCCCGGCCTCGCCGACGCCGTGCAGTACGCGGACGAGGACGCCATCGAGAAGGCGATCGCCGCCGCCGCCGCGCTGACCCCGCCCGACGTCCGGGCCGTGGTCCTCGGCTGCACCCACTACGAGCTCGTCGCCGAGCGCATCCGCGAGGCCGTCGGCGGACCCGCCCGGCGCCACGTCGATCTGTACGGGTCCGCCGAGGCGGTCGCCGCCCAGGCGCTGCGCCGGATCGGTGCCGAACCCGCTCCGTCGGCCGAACCCTCCTCGTCCATCGCGGTCATCCTCAGCGGACGCGTCTCGGAGCTGCCGCCGGCGGCTCTGACCTACCCGGAAGGGCGCGGACTGGCCGCCGTCGGCTCCGTCCGCTGACCTCCCGACGGCCGAGCCACAGCCTTCGGAGCCCTCCCCGGACGCCCGTTCTTCAGTACGCTGCTCGGCATGAGGGAGCACCCCGGAGAACCGAAGCGCACCGGAACCGGCACCCACTCGCAGGTCTGGGTCGGCCGGGCCACCAACCGCACCCAGTGGGTCCTCGCGGCCCTGGGCGCCGCCTGCCTGGCCCTGGGCATCCAGCTCGCCGTCAGCTCGAACTGGACCTCCGGCATCGCCCCGCTGCTGATGTCGGTGATCGGCTGCGTGGCCGCCGGTCTGCTCATGCTGTTCGGGACCCTCGCCTTCGTGAACGTCGCCGTCCGCGTCGACGGCGACGCGCTGGAGGTCCGCTGCGGCCACATGGGCCTCCCGCGCCGCCGCATCCTGCTCACCCATGTGGTGGCCGCCGACTTCGCGCCCCATGTGAACCCCCGGCAGTGGGGCGGCTGGGGCTACCGCTGGCGCCCCGAGAAGGGCACGGCCGTGGTCGTGCGCCGGGGCGAGGGCCTGGTGCTGCGGCTCGGCGACGGCCGCACGTTCACCATCACGGTGGACGACGCCGAGGCGGGCGTACGGTTCATCCGGGCCCGGCTGCACCTGCCGTCCTCGGGCTTCCCGGCCGGGGCCTGACCCCGTCCTCCTCGCCGTCCTCCCCGTCCGGCCCGCACGGCTCGCCCGCGCCGATCGGCCGCCTGGCCGACGCCAGCCCGGCCAGCAGCCCCGCGCCTGCCGTCACCGGGGTGAAGCTCAGCGCGTTGCCCACGCTCGCCAGCACGGCCAGCGCCGTGAGCGTGGCCCCCGCCGCCAGGACCACCGCCGTGGACCGGGGCGAGCGCCACAGCGCGTACAGCAGCCAGCCGAACGCGGCGCCCAGCAGCACCACCCCCACGACCCCCTGCTCGGCGGCCTGCTGCCACGGAGCCGAATGCGGTTTCCCGTCCGAACCGAGGCTCTGCTGCGCGGTCGGGCTCAGCTCGGCGAACCGGCCGGGACCGATCCCGAGCACCGGATGCTCCTCCGCCAACCGCGCGGCGTCCTGCCACAACTCGACCCGGTTGCGGGTGAGCTGCCCCTCCAGCGAGACCGTGAGCCCCTCGGGCAGCACCTCCTCGGCCAGCGCCCACGAGGTCCCGACGACCAGCACCGCCACCAGCGCGAGGCCGCCGAGCCCCAGCAGCCGGCGCCGCGTCCGGACGGCGGCCAGCGAACACACCAGCACCCCGAGCGCCGCCGCAGACCCGGCCACCGAGCCCAGCGCGAACGAGGCCCCGGCGGTGCCCAGCGCCAGCAGCCGCAGCGCCGTACGGGCTCCCCGGCTCCCGGCCCCCGCCGCCGCGCAGCACGCCGCCCCGGCGGCCAGGACCAGCAGCGCGGCCGCGCCCCCGGTCTGCCCCGGCGCGTGGTCAGCGGTGGCCGTCGCACCGGGCATGCCGTGCCGCCAGACAAGGGCCAGGAGCAGGGCCGCCAGCGCGGCGCCCGCGGCGGTCGCCACCGGCAGCAGCGTGCCGCAGATGCGCCCGCAGGCGAAGCCCGCCGCGACGGCGAGCAGGGCGAGCAGCACCCCTTCGGGCCGGGTCTCCCGCCCCGCCGCGCTGATCAGCGCCCAGACCGCGCAGGCGGCGAGGATCAGCGCGCCGACGGCGTCGGAGGCGCTCCCCCGCTCGGGCCCCCGCCCCACAGATTCAGCCATCACGTCCGTCCCCCGGCCTGTGACCGTCCCGTACGCGAGGGCCGGAGCCGGCCCGTCGGCGGGGGACTGGCGCACAGGTTAACGGCCGCATCGGTCATACGGGCGGAAGATGCGGAGAAATGATGCGGTGGTCGGGATTCCGCCATCGGGACGGGGCTCCCGCGTGGCCCGGCCGTCACCGTAGACTCCGCCGGGTGAGCACCACCATCGCCCAGGTCGGCGAACCGCAGAGCCCCGCCCCCGCCTCTCGCGCAGGCGGGCTGCCCCAGCGCCTCGTGCGGCCCGGGGCCGCCGTCCTCTCCGGCGTGATGCTGTACCTCAGCTTCCCTCCCCGGCCCCTGTGGTGGCTGGTTCTGCCCGGTTTCGCCCTGCTCGGCTGGGTGCTGTTCGAGCGCCGGGCCCGCGCCGCGTTCGGGCTCGGGCTGCTGGCCGGGCTCGGCTTCATGCTGCCCCTGCTGCACTGGACCGGCGAGGAGGTCGGCCCGGTGCCGTGGCTGGCCCTCGCCGCCGCCGAGGCGCTGTTCGTCGCGGTCGGCTGCATCGGCATCTCCGCCGTCTCCCGGCTCCCCGGCGGACCGTTGTGGGCGGCCGCGGTCTGGACGCTGGACGAGGCGGTCCGCGCCCGGGTTCCGTTCGGCGGCTTCCCCTGGGGCAAGATCGCCTTCGGCCAGGCGGACAGCGTCTTCCTGCCGCTCGCCGCGCTCGGCGGCACCCCGCTGCTCTCCTTCGCCGTGGTGCTCTGCGGCTTCGGACTCTTCGAGGCGGTGCGCCGCTTCGCCCACTACCGGTCCGCCGGTGAGCTCCGGCGAGGAGCGGCCGCCGTGGCCGCGGCGGCCGTCCTCGTCCCCGTGGCGGCGGCCTTCGCGTCGCTGCCGCTCGTGGACGACTCCGCCGAGGACGGCACCGCGACCGTAGCCGCGATCCAGGGCAACGTGCCCCGCCTCGGCCTCGACTTCAACGCCCAGCGCCGCGCGGTCCTGGACAACCACGCGAAGCGTACGGAGCAGCTGGCCCGGGACGTGAAGGCCGGCAAGGTCCCGCAGCCGGACCTCGTCCTGTGGCCGGAGAACTCCTCCGACCTCGACCCGTACCGCAACCCGGACGCGCGGATCGTCATCGACGACGCCGTGAAGGCCATCGGGGCGCCGACCGTCATCGGCGCGGTGGTCGAGCCCGACAGCGGCCCCCTGCGCAACACCCTGATCCAGTGGGAACCGGACAAGGGCCCCGTCGCCACGTACGACAAGCGGCACATCCAGCCATTCGGCGAGTACATGCCGATGCGCTCCTTCGTCCGCATCTTCAGCTCGGACGTCGACCGGGTGCAGCGCGACTTCGGCCCCGGCAAGAAGGTCGGCGTCTTCGACCTCGGGGGCACCTACACCGGTCTGGTCACCTGCTACGAGGCCGCGTTCGACGACGCCGTACGCGACACGGTCGAGCACGGCGCCCAGCTGATCGCCGTCCCTAGCAACAACGCCACCTTCGGCCGCAGCGAGATGACGTACCAGCAGCTCGCGATGTCCCGGGTGCGCGCGGTCGAGCACAGCCGGGCCGTCGTCGTCCCCGTCACCAGCGGCGTCAGCGCCATCATCCGCCCGGACGGCACGGTGGCCGAGAAGACGAAGATGTTTACCCCGGACGCCCTGGTGGACGAGGTGCCGCTGCGCTCCTCGCTGACCCCGGCGACCCGGATGGGACCGCTGCCCGAGGGCATCCTGGTCCTGCTCGCGCTCGGCGCGCTCGGCTGGGCGGGCGCCCTGGCGGTGCGCGCACGACGGGCCGGCTGAACGGACGGCCCGCCACGTAGGGTCGTCGCATGGCCATTCCTGACTTCATCCGCGAGATCCGTGCCACCGCCGGGCAGCAGCTGCTCCTGCTGCCCGGTGTCACCGCCGTCGTCTTCGACGCCGAGGGCAGAGTGCTCCTCGGCCGCCGTGCCGACACCGGCGAGTGGTCCGTGATCGGCGGCATCTCCGAGCCGGGCGAACAGCCCGCGACGACGGCGGAGCGCGAGGTGTACGAGGAGACCGCCGTGCGCTGCGTGGCGGAGCGGGTCGTCCTCACCCAGGCGCTGCCGCCCATCCAGTACGAGAACGGCGACCGCTGCCAGTTCCTCGACATCACCTTCCGCTGCCGCGCCACCGGCGGCACGGCCCGGGTCAACGACGACGAGTCGCTGGAGGTCGGCTGGTTCCCCGTGGACGCGCTGCCCGACCTGGCCGAGTTCGCACTGCTGCGGATCAAGCAGGCGCTGACCGACGGACCCACCTGGTTCGAGTCCACCGCCCCGCAGGAGTAGACACGGAGCGGGAGCAGACATGAAGCGGGAGCCGGGCGGACCGCCCGGCTCCCGTGCTTTCCGGAGCCCGGATCAGACGGTGCGCGCGGCGTCCCGGGGCGCCTCGGCCTCCGCCCCCGACCCCGAGGCGGACCCGGGTCCGACCTCCGCGAGGTCCCGGTGGCGGGTCTCCTTGGCGCAGACCAGGGCCAGCACCGTGAGGAGCGCGGCGGCTATCACGTACAGGGCGATGGGTGTCGAGCTGTCGTAGTCGGCGAGCAGGGCCGTGGCGATGAGCGGTGCGGGCGCGCCCGCCGCGACGGACGAGAACTGCGCGCCGATCGACGCGCCCGAGTAGCGCATCCGGGTCGCGAACAGCTCCGAGAAGAACGCCGCCTGCGGTGCGTACATCGCCCCGTGGAAGAACAGCCCGACCGTGACGGCCAGCAGCAGGTTCCCGAAGCTCCGGGTGTCGATCAGCGCGAAGAACGGGAACATCCACAGGCCCACGCCGGCCGCGCCCACCAGATAGACGGGCTTGCGCCCCACCCGGTCGGAGAGCGCGCCCCACAGCGGGATCACGGCGAAGTGGAAGGCCGACGCGATGAGCACGGCGTTGAGCGCCGTCTGCTTGCTCAGGTCCGCCGCGGTCGTCGCGTAGACGAGGATGAACGCGGTGATCACGTAATAGCTGATGTTCTCCGCCATCCGCGCCCCCATGGCGACCAGCACATCGCGCCAGTGGTGCCGCAGCACGGCCACGACGGGCATCTTCTCGGCGCCCCCGGAAGCGGCCTTCCGCTCGTCGGCGCGGGCCAGGGCCTCCTTGAACAGAGGCGATTCGTCGACAGAGAGACGAATCCACAGACCGATGATCACGAGCACCCCGGACAGCAGGAACGGTATGCGCCACCCCCACGACTCGAACGCCGCGTCCGAGGTCAGCGCGGTGAGCGCGGAGAGCACCCCGGTGGCCAGCAACTGACCGGCCGGCGCACCGGTCTGCGGCCACGACGCCCAGAACCCGCGCCGCTTCGCGTCCCCGTGCTCCGACACCAGCAGGACGGCCCCGCCCCACTCACCGCCGAGCGCGAACCCCTGCACCAGCCGGAGCAGGGTGAGCAGCACGGGCGCGGCCACGCCGACGGTCGCGTGCGTCGGCAGCAGCCCGATCGCGAAGGTGGCCCCGCCCATCATCAGCAGGCTCAGCACCAGCAGCTTCTTGCGCCCGAGCCGGTCGCCGTAGTGGCCGAACACCAACGCCCCGATGGGCCGTGCGGCGAAGCCGACCGCGTACGTCAGGAAGGACAGCAGCGTCCCGACGAGCGGTTCGGAGTCCGGGAAGAACAGCTTGTTGAAGACCAGCGCGGCCGCCGACCCGTAGAGGAAGAAGTCGTACCACTCGATGGTCGTGCCGATGAGGCTGGCGGCGACGATGCGCCGCAGGTGCGAGGGCGGTGGGGGAGCGGATGCTGCGTCGGCCATGGGTACCACTTCCGGGCGGTCGGGGGACGGGGGACGTGTCGCCACACCGTAGGAAGGGGCAGGTCAGGGGCGTATGTGGCGGGACACCACAGTTCTCGGCGGGGGTGTGCGCGGGGGCACCATGGAACTGGGGCGTACGCAGCCGGATGGCACGGCCCGGTTCGTGCGACGATCCCGGGCATGACACCCCCTGCCGCCCCGCAGCCGTCCGGCGTTTCCCCCGAAGGGGTCAACGCCGCCCCGGCCATGGCCGTACTGGCGGCGCTCCTGGACCGCTCGGTGGTCCGGATTGCCGAGGCAGCGGCGGATGCCCGCTGGTACGACCGGGAAGCGATCCGGGCGGCCTCCGACGTATGGGACAACAACCTCTTCCCGCTGTTCAGGGCCGCGCATTCGGCCCATGCGCACAAGCGTGAACGGCGGGCGCTGGCCGCCCTGACATGGATGGCCGGGATCAGCGAGCGCCGCCGCGGGTGGATGACGGAGCAGGCCGCCCTCGCCGGGTACGACATCGGCCCACTGCTCTCCCCGGCCGCGCCGTACGTCCCGGGCCGGGACTATCGCGGACACGTCATGGCGCCCCTGCCCCGGCCGGTGACCCGGGAGTGTGTGGAGGAACTGCTCCCCGACTACGACCTGTCGGCGGCCGAGGTGAGCCATCTGCGAGTGGAACGCGCCGGCCGGGACCTGACCGCCCTGCTGCAGCTGGCCGTTCCCCGGAGGTTCGCCGTCGAGGAGGGCGGGGCCGCGGACCCCGCCTTGCTGAACATCGCGCTGGACCGCGTCACCGAGGCCACCTTCGACCTGTCGGACCTGCGGGGCGCGGTCCTGGACCCACGGGCCGACGGGATCGCCGTGTCCGTGGGGGCGGGTGGCCGCCTTCGAGCCGACGTCGCCGAGTACTGGTGCGACGACCGTTCATGGCACCGCTCCGCCGCCGGCCGACGCGCCGACGCCGTGACGCCGCCCCGGGGTCAACGCTCGGACCGGCCCGACCCGCCACCGCAGGACGGGGAGCTGGGGCCCGACGCGCATGCCGCCGCCGTGCTGCTGCGGCACGTGATGTGGGAGATCCGCACGGTGCGGTATCCCGGCCATGCCGACCGGGTGCCCGTACGCGACCTGTGCCGGGTCTTCGAAGGGGCGGGGGCCGCGATCGTCGCCGCCGGCTCCGCGCCGCGCGCCGACCGTGAGGCGGCCTTCCGGGACCTGATCCGCGCCTGGGCCGACCGGGGCGGCCCGGTCCTCGCCCGCATGTTCGCGCACATCCTCAGGTCCGGCGCGGGTCGCGACGACCTCATCGGGGCCGGTGAGGACCGCGTAGGCGCGCCCTCCCCGCTCACCGAAGCGACTCGGCGCCCGGAACCGCCCCGCAGCGCCGCTCTCGTCATGGCCGCCTGGACGGCCGCCCGCGCCGGCTACCGCACGGAGCATCCCGCCGAGGCCCAGCTCCAACTGGCTCTTCCGGCGGAGCCCGGTGCGCCGTGGCGCCTGCGCACTCTGAGCTGCGCCGAGCCCCACGCCTTCCGCCTCGCCGTGACCGCGTTCCAGGGGCCCGGCGAGCTCGCCCGTACCGGGAAGGCCACCGGTCCCAGCAGCCTCGACCTGCACCAGGGCGCGTTGTACGTGGCCACGGAGCAGGGCTGGAGCGCGGCGGTCGGCTGAGCGCCTCAGAACCCCGCCGTGGACGGGCTGTTCACCAGGTTCTCGTTCGCCGGGCGCCGTGTGCCCGCGCCGTGCATGAAGACCGAGGTGACGGCGGCGGCAGCGGGTTCCACGCCCAGTTTGGCGTGCAGGGCCTGGCCCAGGGCGCCCTGGAGGAGGGCGCTGTAGAGGTCGAGGAGGGTGTCGGGGCCGAGGTCCGTGCGCCAGGTGCCGTCGGCGGAGCCGCGTACGAACAGGGCGGTGAGGGGTTCCATGAGGCGGCGGGCTGTCTCGTCGGGCATGGCGGGCTTGCCGTGGATGCACATCAGGGCCTGGTACTTGGCGGCCTGGCTCATCGCGATCCGGCTGACCCGCGCCACGCCCTCGGGCACGGTCACGCGGTCGAGCCCCGCGTCCGCCAGCTTGCCGATCAGTTCGGCGCACGCTTCCTGGGACAGGGCGTCCAGCAGGGTCTCGCGGCTGGGGAAGTGGCGGTACAGAGTGGTGCGGCCCACGCCGGCGGCCGCCGCGACGTCCGCCATGCTGACGCTCTCGCCCCGCCGGGCGAGCAGCATCGCTGCGGCGTCGAGGATCGCGACCGCGACGCGATCGCGAAGGTGCACGTTTCTTGTCATCAATCCAAAAGATACTGGCCTACCGGCGCTGGTACATTCATGTTCCACAACGGATCGCATGAATCCCGCCCGGTGAGTCGTCCGTCGTGGACCGTGCCCCGGTGGAGCTCCGACCGCCCGATGGAAGGGCGGATTCCGTATTCATGCCCGCCGGAGCGCACCGTTGCCACCAGCCGGAGGTCGCGGGGGGTGGACAGATCGAGCGGGCCCCGGGTGGCCCCGCAGCTTCTCCGAAAGGTGAGTCATGACCACGTTGCAGAAGAATGAATCGAGCCCTCCGGGGGGAGGTGGTGGTGCCTCCAGCGACAAGCTGGACAGCAAGGTCCTCCTCGTGGCCGGAGTGGTCGTGCTCGGCGGGATCATGTCGATCCTGGACATCACCGTGGTCTCGGTCGGACTGCAGACGTTCCAGAAGGAGTTCGCGGCCACCTCGGCCCAGGTCGCCTGGACGATGACCGGCTACACGCTGGCCCTGGCGAGCGTCATCCCGCTCACCGGCTGGGCAGCGGACAGGTTCGGGACAAAACGTCTCTATCTGCTCGCGGTCGCGCTGTTCGCGGCCGGGTCGGCGCTGTGTGCCGCGGCTAACTCGCTGGAGATGCTGGTCGCCTTCCGGGTGATCCAGGGCCTGGGCGGCGGCATGCTGATGCCGCTCGGTATGACGATTCTGACGCGTGCGGCCGGCCCCGAGCGGGTCGGCCGGGTGATGGCCGTGCTCGGCATTCCGATGCTCCTCGGCCCCATCTTCGGCCCCATTCTGGGCGGTTGGCTGATCGACATCGCCTCCTGGCACTGGATCTTCCTGATCAACCTGCCGATCGGCGCGATCGCGCTCGTGTACGCGGCGCTGGTGCTGCCCAAGGACAACGTGGAGCCGTCCGAGACCTTCGACTGGGTGGGCGTGCTGCTGCTCTCGCCCGGCCTCGCGTCCTTCCTGTACGGCGTCTCCTCCATCCCGGAGACCGGCACCGTCTGGGCCGCCAAGGTGCTCATACCCGCGATCATCGGTCTGGTGCTCGTCGCCGCGTTCGTACCGTGGGCGCTGCGGCCCGCCAACATCCACCCGCTCATCGATCTGCGGCTCTTCCAGAACCGTGACCTGAGCGTCGCGGTGATCGCCATGTCGCTGTTCGCCATGGCGTTCTTCGGCGCCAGCCTGCTGTTCCCGCTCTACTTCCAGCAGGTGCGCGGGGAGTCGGCGCTCGACTCGGGCGTGCTGCTCGCCCCGCAGGGCATCGGCGCGATGATCACCATGCCGATCGCCGGCATGCTCGCCGACCGCATCGGCCCCGGCAAGATCGTGATCACCGGCATCGTGGTCATCACCGTCGGCATGGGCATGTTCACGCAGCTCACCGCCGACACGTCCTACGCGTACATCATCACCGCGCTCTTCATCATGGGCCTCGGCATGGGTGCCTCGATGATGCCGATCATGGCCTCGGCGCTGGCCACCCTGAGGGAGCACACGGTCGCCCGTGGCTCGACCCTGATGAACATCGTCCAGCAGGTCGCCGCCTCCATCGGCACCGCCCTGTTCTCGGTGCTCCTCACCAACGGCCTCAAGGACATCACCGCGAGGACCCCGGCCGGCATCAAGGACCAGATGGGCGACGCGTTCGCCTCGGTGTTCCTGGTGGCGGCCATCCTCATCGCGGTCTGCCTCGTCCCCGCCCTGCTGCTGCCCCGCAGGAAGGTCAAGGCGGCGGACCCGACCGCGATGGTCGGCCACTGAGCACACGGCACTGCCCGGCGGACGCCGCCGGGCCGGAACGGCCTCGCGCCGCCTCCGGCCCGGCGGCGTTCTCGTGTCGTCCGGATGAAAACGGCGCTGCGGCTCCGCGGAGAAAGGCGTCATCCCCGCCCTCGGCGGGCCGGTCGGCGCAGTCTGCCGAGGGTTTGGATGCCGCGGTTGCGGCGGGTGCGCGGCAGGTGCGTGAGCGGCTGTCTGCGGCCTTTCCGTCATGGCTCTGACCTGGTGTTTCATCGCGAAACGGCTAGCCTGGGCGCGCCTGTTGGACAACCCGGGGAGGGCGTCGTGGACGAGAAGGTCACCGCGTACGAGGAGAGCGACATCCAGGCGTTGTACGGCGCGGACGCATTCCGCAAGCGGCCCGGAATGTACATCGGCTCGACCGGCCCGCGCGGCCTGCACGTCCTGGTCTACGAGATCGCGGACCGGCCGGTGAACGGGACGCCGGCCGGAAGGGCCGCCTCCGTCGACATCACCCTGACCGCGGACGGTGGCGTGCGGGTCGCCGACGACGTGGCGGGCGAGGCCGACGGCCCCGGACTCGAAGCCCGGCTCACCCGTAGAGGGCCCGGGACAGGATTCCAAGGCCGTGATCGTGTGCTGCTCGGTGACTTCGGCGTGGGGCCCGCCGTCGTCAACGCGCTGTCGCGCCGGATGACGGCCGAGGTGCGGTACGACGGGGTCCGGTGGGCGCAGGAGTACGCGCGCGGCGCCGCCGTCACCCCGCTCACCGAGACGGGCACAACGGCCCGGAACGGCACCGTGATCACGTTCTGGCCCGACGCCGACATCTTCGGGTCCGCCGAGGTCTCCGCCGACGCGCTGGAGGACCGGTTGCGGGAACTGGCCTTTCTGAACCCGGGCCTGGACCTCTCCCTGACCGATCGGCGCCGCCCGGACGAGGCCCGTTCGGCACGCCTGTGCTTCCCCGGCGGCACGCGTGACTTCGTCGGTTTCCTCGACGGCCACGAGGCGGCGCACGGCCCCGGCGACACCGTCGCCTTCGCGCACGAGGACGCCCGCATGGCCGGGGTGATGGACCTGGCCTTCCGCTGGTGCGACCGTCCGGGGGAGCGGGTGCGGAGCTTCGCCAACAGCCGGGCGACTCTCTCGGGCACCCATGTGGTGGGCTTCCACGACGGAGTGGCAGCCGCGGTCAGTACGTACGCACGCGAGAGCGGGCTCCTCGCGCCCATGGACCCCGACATACCCGCCGACCGCGTCGGCGAGGGGCTGACGGCTGTCGTGTCCGTGAAGCTCGACCGTCCCGAGTTCCTGGGTGCCATCCGCGAGCGGCTGGGCAACAACGAAGTGCGGGCGTGCGTCGCGCTCGCGGTGCGGGAGCACCTGGGCCGGTGGCTGAGGGCGGGTTCCGAACGGGCCGCGGCCGTCGTCGGCCGGATCGTCGCGGGCTCCTGAACCCGGGGCGTACCCGGCCCGGTCGCTTGATCGCCCCGGGGCGGGGTAGCGAAGGTGCATGGTCACTGAGAACACGCCCGCTGCCGGATACGTACAGCCCGAGATCGACGTACCGGGGCTGACCCGGGTGCTCGACGGGGACTACGCCGGGATCCGGGATCTCGTACGGAGCAATCTGGTCGCGTACGCCTCCGTGCTGGAGGAGGCCGAGGAGCTCGGCATCGACGCGTATCGCGAGCGGGTGCGGGAGATCGTGGTCGAGATGGCCGCGACCGGGCAGACCGGGATGGGGTTCCCGAAGGAGTACGGCGGAGGCGGTGACGTCGGGGCGTCCATCGCCGCGTTCGAGACGCTCGCCTTCGGGGATCTGTCCGTGCTGGTCAAGGTGGGTGTGCAGTTCGGGCTCTTCGGCGGCGCGATCCTCCAGCTGGGCACCGAGCGCCACCACCGGGCGTATCTGCCGGACCTGATCACCGGGCGCCTGATGGGGTGCTTCGCGATGACCGAGACCGGGCACGGCTCCGACGTGCAGTCGCTCGGTACGGTCGCGCGGTACGACCCCGCCACCCAGGAGTTCGTCCTGACCACCCCGGACGACGAGGCGTGCAAGGACTACATCGGAAACGCCGCCCGCCACGCGGAGCTCGCGGTCGTCTTCGCCCAGCTGGAAGTGGCCGGGAAGGCCGAGGGCGTGCACGCCTTCGTCGTACGGGTCCGGCAGGACGGCGAGGTGGTGCCCGGCGTCCGGATCGAGGACGACGGGCGCAAGATGGGCCTCAACGGCGTCGACAACGGCCGCATCCGCTTCGACGGGGTGCGCGTGGACCGCGAGGCGCTGCTCAACCGGTTCGCCGACGTCACCGCCGAGGGCGTCTACGAGAGCCCCATCGAGAACCCCGGACGGCGGTTCTTCACCATGCTCGGCACCCTCGTGCAGGGCCGGGTCAGCGTCGCCGGAGCCGGGGTCGGCGCGGCCAAGGTGGCCCTCGCCGTCGCCACCAAGTACGCCGTGCGGCGGCGGCAGTTCGCGGCCGCCCCGGACACGGAGGAGCAGCTGCTCCTCGACTACGGACTGCACCAGCGCCGCCTGCTGCCGCTCCTCGCCCGTACGTACGCACTGCACTTCGCGCAGGACGCCGTACGCGCCCAGCTGCACGACGTCTTCTCCGGCACCGGGGACGACCCGCAGGCCCGGCGCCTCCTCGAATCCCGGGCCGCCGGCACCAAGGCGCTCGCCACCTGGCACGCCACCCGGGTCGTCCAGGAGTGCCGCGAGGCGTGCGGCGGCGCCGGCTACCTCAGCGTCAACCGGTTCGCCGCGCTCAAGGCCGACAGCGACATCTTCACCACGTTCGAGGGCGACAACCACGTCCTGCTCCAGCTCGTCGCCAAGGGCCTGCTCACCCATTACGCGAGTGAGTTCGAGGACCTGGACCAGCTCGGGACCGTCCGCCACGTCGCCGGGCTCGCCGTCGAGACGGTCCTGGAGAAGACCTCCGCCCACAAGCTCCTGGAGCGGGTCCGGGACCTGCTGCCGGGCGGCGACGAGTGGGACCGGGAGGCCGGGCTGCTCGACCCGGAGTACCAGCTCGCCATGGTCCGCTTCCGCGAGGAGCACATGCTCGCCGGGGTGGCCCGCAGGCTCAAGCGCGGAATGGACGCGCACGAGGACCCGGGCGCCGTCTTCTCCCGCGTCCAGGACCACGTCATCGCCGTCGCCCGCGCCCACGTCGAACGGCTCGTCCTGGAGGCGTTCACGGACCGGGTGCGCGCCCTGCCCGACGGCGGCGACAAGGAGGCGCTGCGCCTGCTGTGCGACCTCTTCGCGCTCTCCGCCATCGAGGCGGACCGGGCCTGGTTCATGGAGCACGGCCGGCTGACCGTCCAGCGCTCCAAGGCGATCAGCCGCGAGGTGAACGACCTCTGCCGCAAGGTCCGGCCGCTCGCGGTGGACCTCGTGGACGCCTGGGGCATCCCGGACGAGATGCTGCGCGCCCCGGACCTGATCGGCTAACTGCGCACGGCGGTCGTCGCCAGGGTGACGTACTCCATGGTGAAGCGGCCGCCCAGTGCGTCGATGGCCTCGCCCACCGCCGTCAGGATCTCCGTCAGCTGCTCGGGGCGGAGCCGGGTGAGGCCGCCCGTGGTCGGGAGCAGGCCGAGCCACTGGTCCCGGGTGTAGGAGCGCTCCCAGTCGAACTGCCACTGCTCCGGTGCGTGGAAGTGCCCGGTCGCGCCGATCTGTTCGGCGGTCTTCGCGTACCCCGCCCGGTACGCGTCCAGCGGGCGCCGGGCCGGCTGACCGCTGAACGGCGAGTCCGGGGCCACCCGGCGGAAGGCCGCCGCGAACGGCTCCGCCACCGCGGCGGGCGGCTCGAAGACGTGCCCGAAGACCGCCAGGCGCCCGCCCGGCCGCAGCACCCGGGCCGCCTTCCCGGCGCCCACCGCCGGATCCACCCAGTGCCACGACTGGGCGGCGGTCACCGCGTCGAACATCCGGCCCGCCGGGTCCCACTCCTCGAAGGTCGCCACGTCCACCCCGACGCCGTGCGCGCGGGCCAACTCCGCCATCCGGGCGTCCGGTTCGACCCCGAGCACCGCGCAGCCCGCCGCCCGGAACTGGCGGGCCGCGATCCCGGTACCGCAGCCGACGTCGAGCACGTCCGGCCCGGGGCTCCCGGCGACGATCCGGGCCACCAGGTCGTCGGGATAGGCGGGGCGGGCCTCGTCGTAACGCCGTGCGTCCGTGCCGAAGGACTCGGCGGTCCGCCGGGCGTGATGGGGCTGCGGCGGGGGACCGGGCTGCTCTCGCGGTAGAATGGGCATGCGTTCACTTTAGTGGGCAAGCGCCCACAAGCCAAGGTGTGGCAGGGACGTGGACGAGGTGAGGAGTGGGGACGTGCCGACCGGAGTGCACCTTCGCGACGCCCGGCAGCAGCTGTTCGACGCCGCCGAGCGCGTCCTGCTGCGGGACGGCGCGGGCGGCCTGACCAGCAGGGCCGTCACCGACGAGGCGGGCTGCGCCAAGGGTGTCCTGCACCGGCACTTCGCCGACTTCGACGCCTTCCTCGCCGAGCTCGTGCTCGACCGGGCCGCCGAACTCGACGCGCGGGCGCGGACGCTGGGCGAGAGCGCCGGCACGGGGACCGTGGCCGGCAATCTCACCGACGCGCTGACCGGCCTCTTCGGGCCGGTGCCGGTGGCGATCATCCCCCTGATCACCTTCCGGGACGAGCTGCGCGCCCGCCTGCGGGAGGCGACGCCCGGGGGCGGGATCGCGGTCCTCGCCCAGATCACGGCCGCCGTCTCCGGCTACCTCACCGAGGAGCGCGCGCTGGGCCGGGTGTCGGCCGGTGCCGACATCGACTCGCTCACCCTGTCCCTGGTCGGGGGCGGGCATCTGCTCTTCGCGGACCGGGAGGACCCCGGGCCGCCGGACGCGGCGGCGGTCGGCAAGCTGGTGACCACGGTGCTCGCGGACGTCGTACGGCGGTGAGGAGCGGGTTGCGGGGTGGTCCGGGTACCCACGGCGGATGAGTACCACCGCTCAGCCGGACGGGCGTTCGGCGCGGAACGATGGAACTCCGCCCGAGCGAACCGGAGATCCCCATGCTCAGCCGTCTTGCCGGTCAACTGGTGCCCGCCTTCGGGCGGTTGACGCTCACCACCGACACGGACGCCGTACTGCCCCCGGCCGGCATCATCGCCGCCAACCACACCTCGCTCGCGGACCCCGCGATCGTCCTGGCGGCGCTCCGCAGCCTCGGCGCCCGGCCCGTCGTCATGGCGGCCGCCGGGCTCTGGCGTGTCCCCGTGCTGGGCCGCGCCCTCGCCCGGGAGGGCCACATCCCCGTGCACCGGGGCGACCCCCGCGCCGGGCGAGCCGTCGTTCTCGCCCAGGAGGCGCTGGAACAGGGCCGGCACATCCTCATCTACGCGGAGGGCGGGCTGCCGGACCGCGGGGACGCGGCCGAAGCGGCGCCGGGCGCCTTCCATCGGGGCCTCGCCCGGCTCGCGCACCGCACTGGCGCGCCGGTCATCCCGGTGGGCCAGGCCGGGGCCCGCCGGGTCACCTCCGGCTCGGCCGCCAAGCAGCTCGCGGGCCTGGCCACCGCTCCGCTGCGCCGCCCCCGGCTGCACGTCCACGTCGGGCCGCCGCTGCGACTCGACGGCGACGGCCCGGCGGCCACCGCCCAGGCCCGGTGCGCGGTCACCGCCGCCTGGCGGACGGCGGCCGCCCGGCTCGGCGAGCCCGCCGCCCTGACCGCGTAGAACAGCGGCTCAGAGCTCGGCGCCCACCGCGCTCAGGAAGGTGCGGAACTTTGCGGCCGTCTCGGCGGTCTCCGCCTCGGGCTCGGACGCCGCGACGACGCCCGCCCCGGCGTAGAGGCGCAGCGTGCGCTCCTCCGCCTCGGCGCAGCGGATGGTGACGACCCACTCCCCGTCGCCGCTCGCGTCGCCCCAGCCGACCATGCCCGTGAAGTAGCCCCGGTCGAAGGGCTCGGTCTCGGTCAGCACCTGCCGGGCGGTCGCCGTCGGAGTGCCGCACACCGCCGGGGTGGGGTGCAGGGCGCAGGCCAGTGTGAGCGCGGAGGTGTCCGGGTCGGTGAGCGTGCCCGTGACCGTGGTGGACAGGTGCCACATGGTCGCGGTGCGGATCAGCGTCGGCCGGGGCGGCACGGTCATCCCCGTGCAGTACGGGGCGAGTGCCTGGTGCACGGCGTCCACGACGACGGCGTGCTCGTGGAGGTCCTTCGCGGACTCAAGGAGCGCGGCGGCCCGGCGGACGTCCTCGGCGAGGTCGTCGCTGCGCGGGGCGGACCCCGCGAGGGGGTTGGCGACCAGCTGGCGGCCCCGGCGCGAGACGAGGAGTTCGGGGCTGGCGCCGATCAGGGTGCGGCCGGGGCCGGTAGGGAGCGCGAAGGTGTAGCCGGACGGGTCGCGGCGGGCCAGGCGCTGGAGCATGGCGGGCACGTCCAGCGGTGCGGGCGAGGTGAGTTCGAGGGTGCGCGCGAGGACGACCTTGCTGAACTCGCCGCGCCACATCCGCTCCACGGCCGAGGCCACGCCCTTCGCGTAGACCTCCGGCTCCGGGACCTGCCGGATCTCCCAGCCGGGGGAGTCCGCCCCGGGCGAGGGCAGGGCGATGAGGGGGTCGGAGGCGAGCGGCGGCGCGGTGCGCAGCACGGTGGGCACGCTCAGGGCGGCCGGCTGCGTGTGGTCGAACGGGATCGCGCCCATCACGACCGGCGATTGCTGCCCGGCGTCGGCCGCCTGCGCCAGGGTGTCCGCCACGCGCCGGTCCACCGGCTGTGCGCCGTGCGGCACTTGGAGCGCGGCGCCCCGGGCCAGCAGGGTGCGCCTGGGGGTGGCGAGGAAGCGGGCGCCGGGCGCGTAGGCGTCCAGCAGAGAGGTGGCCGCCCCGGTGGCCGGATGGGCCGTGGGTATGGGCGTGGCGACTCGGGATGCCGTCGACACGGGGACTCCGTTCTCGATGGCCCCGTGGGCGGGGCCAGGGATGAGGATGCGCTGAGGAGCTGCGCCGGGTTCGGCGCGGCGGGACGCCTGCGGCGGGTCTTCACCCGGAGCAGCACCTACGGTAGGTTAGGTGAGGGTAACCTAAGTTTGGGTGTTCGCGCAGGAGGATGGTGGGGGGCGGGTCATGGATTCCGTGCCTGAACTGCGCTTCCTGGCCGCCCGATTGGTGGGGTGGGGGCTTGTGTCGCGGATGTCAATGTTAGGTTAGCCTTGCCTCGGCCTGAGGGGGGACTGTGGCCGATTCCATCAACCTGCGCCGCGGGCCGCCGTGCCCGTCGGCGGGCCGAGCCGCGCCCTCGTGCGCCCCGTGAACGACTCCGCCCCGGGCGGGTGTTCACGCGCGTACCGCCGCGCCGCGCCCCGTAAGCACCTTCACACTCGCTCCGACCCGCCGTCGGCGCTCACCCACTGAGGAGTACTCCGATGAGTCAGACCTTGTCGCCCGACCGTGTCCGGGCCGACATCGCCGAACTGCTGGGCTGCGAGCCCGGCGAGATCGCGCCCGACGAGAACCTGGTCGACCTCGGTCTCGACTCGATGCGGATCATGGTCCTGGTGGAGCGCTGGCGCGCGGCGGGGGCGACCACGCTGGAGTTCCCGGACCTCTTCGAGCTGCCCGAACTCGGCCACTGGCAGACGCTGCTGGCGGGTGAGGCCGCATGAGCCGCACCGACCACCGCGAGCGCCATCTCGACCGGATCGCCGAGGTGCGCGCCGGGCTGCACGCCGAGAAGGTCGGCTATCCGATCGGCATCCGCGAGGCCGAGGTCGTCCGCACGGTCGCCGTCGGCGCGGGTCTCCTGCGCGTGACGCTCGGCGGACCCGGCACCGAGGGGTTCGAGGCCCACGCGCCCGACGAGCACGTCAAACTGATCTTCCGGGAAGCCGACGGCACCCTCCGGCTGCCCGAGCGCAACGGCGCGATGCTGCGCTGGCCGAGGCCCCTGCCCACCTCCCGCGAGTACACCGTGCGGCGCTACGACTCCCTCACCGGCGAGCTCGACATCGACGTCGCCGTGCACGAGGGCGGGCTCGCCTCGGACTGGGCGGGCAAGGCGCAGCCCGGCGACACCATCCACATCGCCGGACCGCCCGGCGGGCTGATCGTCCCGCACACCTACGACCACTATCTGCTCGTCGGCGACCTCACCGCCCTGCCCGCCGTCGCGCGCTGGCTGGAGGAGCTGCCGCGGACCGCCAAGGGCTGGGCGTTCATCGAAGTCGCGGACGCCGCCGAGGAGATCGACCTCTCCGCGCCCGAGGGCGTCGAGGTGCGCTGGCTGCACCGTGACGGCGCGCCCGCCGGTTCCGGTGACGCGCTGACCCGGGCCGCGATGTCCGTCACCGTGCCCGAGGGCGAGCGGGCGTACGTCTGGGTGGCCGGCGAGGCCGGTCAGATCAAGCCGCTGCGCCGCTGGGTCCGGGACGAACTCGGCCTGGACAAGGCCGACTACGACATCACCGGCTACTGGAAGCGTGGCGTCGCGGACTTCGACGAGGACCACGAGCACGAGCACGGTCACGACCACGGTCACGACCACTGATCCATCGCAGTACCAGGGGCGGACGATCCGCGAGTTGTCCCCCCGAAAGGCCATCAAGTAAGGTGAGCCTTACCTAAGTAGCAAGGAGCTTCGGAATGTCCATACGCAGATCGTCCGGCCTGGTCGGCGCCGTCGCGCTGGCCCTCGTACTGGCCGGATGCGGGTCATCCTCGGACGGCGGGTCGGACTCCGCCTCGGAGAAGACCAAGACCCGGGTGTTCACCGCGGACAACGGAAAGATCACGATCCCGGCGAACCCGAAGCGTGTGGTGGCCACCGGCTATGCCGTGCCCGCGCTGATCGAGGCCGACGCACCGCTGGTCGGCATCTCGTCGTGGAAGCGCGGCGAGCCGATGATGACCAAGGACGACCTCGCCACCTACAAGAAGCTCAAGAAGATCGCGGGCGAGCAGGCGACCGAGACCAACTACGAGGCCATCGCCGAGGCCGAGCCCGACCTGATCGTCATCGGTGTCCCCGCGCCCGTGCTCGGCGACATCGACATGAAGCGGCTGAAGTCGATCGCCCCCGTCGTCGCGATCGGCCCGAGCCTGCCGTCCGCCTGGCGCGACCTCTCCCGCAAGCAGGCCGACGCGGCCGGTGCGAGCAAGCAGTTCGACGCCCAGAAGAAGACGTACGACGACAAGGCCGCCGAGCTGGCCGCCAAGTACAAGGACGTCCTGCCGAAGCTGAAGCTCGGCCACGTCGGCGCGTACGGCGACGCCGCCAAGGGCACCTTCCAGCGCGAGTTCAACGGCTCCTGGGGCACCAACATCGCCGAGGACCTGGGCGCCACCTACTACGGCAAGGTCAAGAAGGCCGGTCCGGGCTCCGCGGCCGTCAGCGAGTACCCCTCCATCGAGGAACTGCCCGCCGCCTTCCGCGAGGCCGACGTGCTGACGTACTCGGTCAACGCCGACGGCAGCGTCCCGCCCTCCGTCCAGTACGTCCTGGACTCCAAGCTCTGGAAGAACCTGCCCGCCGTCAAGGCCGGCAAGGCGTTCCCGTACCGCTACACCGAAGCCGCCACCTACGGTGAGGGCCTGCTGACCCTGGACGCGATCGACAAGTCGCTCGCTCCGCTGCTGAAGCCGTGACCGTCGCGGGCCGCGCGTCCGAGACGGCGGAAAAGAACCGGCGGGCCGTCCCGCAGACCGCCCTGCTCGTCGGCGGACTGATCCTGCTGGCCGTTCTCGCCGTACTCAGCATGGGCGTCGGGGCCCGCCACGTAGCCCCCGGCGAAGTCGTGCGCGCGCTCTTCGACTACCAGGGCACCGACGACCACGTCGTCGTACGCGACGTGCGGGCACCGCGTGCGCTGCTCGCCGTCGCCGTCGGTGCCGCGCTCGCCGTGGCGGGCGCGCTCATCCAGACGCTCGCCCGCAACCCGCTCGCCGAACCCGGCATCCTCGGGGTCACGGCGGGCGCCGGGTTCGCCGTCACCCTCGGGTCGGCGGCGGGCCTGGCCGGCGGCCAGGCCGGCGAACTCGGCTTCGCCATCGTCGGTTCGGTGGCCGCGGCGCTCCTGGTCGCCGCGGTCGGCCGCACCTCACCGCTGCGCCTGGTGCTCACCGGAGTGGCGGTGACCGCGGTGCTCAACGGCGTCGCCCTCGGGCTGCGCCTGATGCTCCCGGACACCTTCGACCTCTACCGGTTCTGGTCGGTGGGGACGCTCGCCGGACGCGAACAGGCATCCCTGTCCTGGCCGTTGACCGCCATCGCGGTCTCCCTGGCCGGTGCGCTGCTGCTGAGCAGGGCGCTCAACGCCCTGACGCTCGGCGAGAACGTGGCGCAGACCCTGGGCGCCAACGTCGGCCGGGTCCGCGTCACCACCCTCGTCCTCATCACCGTGCTCAGCGGCGCGGCGACGGCGGTGGCCGGGCCCATCCTGTTCGTCGGGCTGATCGTGCCGCACCTGGTGCGCAAGCCGGCTGCCGGATCGGTGCCCTGGCTCATCGCCTACACCATGGTCCTCGGCCCCGTCCTGCTCCTCGCCGCCGACATGGCCGCGCGGGTCCTGCTGCCCACCGGCGAGGTGCCGGTGGCCATCGTGACCGCCTTCCTCGGCGGCCCCATGCTGATCTGGGCGGTCCGCCGCTACGGGGCGGGGTCCCTGTGAACGTGCTGAAATTCCACTTCGAACGTCGTACGGCGATACTCGTCGCCGTCCTGGTCGCCCTGATGCTGGGGCTCGGCCTGCTCGGGCTGTGCTACGGGGCGCAATGGGCTCCGCCCGGCAAGGTGTTCGCCGTCCTCACCGGCTCCGAGCACTCCGTGGTGATCCGGGACTGGCGGCTGCCGCGGGTGCTGGCCGGACTGGTCTTCGGCGCCGCGCTCGGCGTCGCCGGGGCCCTCTTCCAGAACCTCACCCGCAACCCCATGGGCAGCCCCGACGTCATCGGTCTCGACGCCGGCGCCTACACCGGCGCCCTGGTCGCCCTCACCGTGCTGTCGGGCACCTCCGCGCAGCTCGCCATCGGCTCCGTGACCGGCGGACTCGTCGTCGCGGCCGCCATCTACCTGCTGTCGCTCGAAACCGGCTTCTCCGGGCTCCGGCTCGTCGTCATCGGTATCGCCATCAACGCGATGGTCACCGCGATCAACTCGTGGATCGTGCTCCGCGCCGACCTGGAGGTGGCGATCGCCGCCGTCGGCTGGAGCGCGGGCTCGCTCAACGGCGTGGGCTGGGACGACCTCGGCATCCCGTTCACCGTGATCGCCGTCCTGCTGGCCCTCATGACCACCCGGGCGCACGCCATGCACCAGGCGGCACTCGGCGACCCGATCGCCGTCACGACCGGCGTCGGACTCGACCGGCTGCGGCTGCTGATGGTCCTGGTCGGGGTCGGCTGCACCGCCACGGTGACCGCCGTGGCCGGGCCCATCGCGTTCATCGCGCTGGCCGCGCCGCAGATCGGCCGCCGGCTCGCGGGCGCCGCCGGCATCCCGCTGCTCCCGGCCGCGCTCACCGGGGCGGTCCTGCTCCAGGGCGCGGACCTGCTGGCGCAGATGCTGCTGGCCCCGGTGGCGCTGCCCGTGGGCGTCGTGAGCACCGCGATCGGCGGTTGCTATCTGATCTGGCTGCTGACCAAGGAGGTGAGGCGCGCGTGACCGCACGCCTGACGGCGCGGGAGATCACCCTGCGCTACGGAGACCGCGTCGTGTCCACACGGCTCACCCTCGACATACCCGACGGCGCGTTCACCGCCATCGTCGGCCCCAACGCCTGCGGTAAATCAACCCTGTTGAGCGCGCTCGTACGGCTGCTCAAACCGCACTCCGGACAGGTGGAGTTCGACGGCCGCGAGGTCGGCGCGTTCGGCACCAAGGCGCTGGCCAAGCAGCTCGGCTTCCTGCCGCAGGACCCCACGGCGCCGGAGGACATCAAGGTCCGCCAGCTCGTGGCCCGGGGTCGCTTCCCGCACCAGTCCCTGCTGGCCCTGTGGTCGGACGGCGACCAGGAGGCCGTCGACGGCGCGATGGCCGCCGCCGGTGTCGCGGACCTGGCGGACCGGCCCGTACAGGAACTCTCCGGCGGGCAGCGGCAACGCGTCTGGATGGCGATGGTGCTCGCCCAGCAGACGCCCTACATGCTGCTGGACGAACCCACCTCGTTCCTCGACATCACCCACCAGTACCAACTGCTCGGCCTGCTCGCCAAGCTGCGCAACGAGGGCCGCACCGTCGTCGCGGTCCTGCACGACATCAACCAGGCATGCCGGTTCGCCGACCACCTGGTGGCCATGAAGGCCGGCGAGGTGGTCGCCGAGGGCGACCCCGGGGACATCGTGGACGCCACGCTGATCAAGGACGTGTTCGACCTGCCCAGCGTCGTCGTCCCGGACCCCGTGACCGGCACTCCGATGGTCGTACCCACACTGCAAGGAGAGTAAGTTGACCACCGCGAGCGTGTCCCCGGACGGCCTCCTCCCTCTGACCGGCGCCCAACTCGGCATCTGGAACGCCCAGCGCATCGAACCCGACTCGCCGTACTACGTGGTCGGCGACGTGATCGAGATAACCGGCGAGGGACCCGTCGACACGGACGCGCTCGCGCAGGCCGTCCGGGCCACCACCGAGGAGGCCGAGAGCGTGCGGCTCAGGGTGTACGAGACGCCCGGGGGCCCGCGCCAGGCGGTCGGCGCCGAACCCGTCGCCCTGCCGCCGCTCGTCGACGTCAGCGCCGAGGCCGACCCGGCCGCCGCGGCCCAGGCGCTGGTCGACGCCGAACGTGCCCGGCTCGCCGAGGCGTGCCGGGGCATGACGGACCGCCCGCTGTACTCCCGTACCGTCATCAGGCTCTCCGACCGCGAGGTCTGGTACACCCAGCTCGGCCACCACCTCGTCTTCGACGGCTACACCGCCGCCCAGCTCGCCCGCCGCACCGCCGCCCACTACACCGCCCTCGTCCGGGGCACCGAACCTCCCCGCTCGACGTTCGGTGCCTTCGCGGCGCTCGTCGCCGAGGACACCGCGTACCGCGCGAGCGACCGGGCCGCCGAGGACCGCGCCTACTGGGTCGAGCGGTTCACGCCGCTGCCCGACGTCGAGCCCCACGACGGGCCCGACACCGACGGCGCGCCCGCCCGCACGCTCACCGCACGGGCCGAACTCAGCGCCGGTGAGACCGCCGCCCTGCGCGCCTTCGCGGACGCGGAGGGCGTCGCCTGGGGCGAGGCCCTGATCGCCTGCTACGCCGCCTTCCTGCACCGCATGCTCGGCCGCACCGACGTCGTCTTCGCCCTGCCCCTGATGTGCCGGACCGGTTCCGTCGCGCTGCGCACCCCCGCCATGGCGGTCAACGTGCTGCCGATGCGGGTCACCGTGCGCGGCGACGACCGGCTCGGCGAGCTCAGCCGCCGCGTCGCCACCGCCATGCGCGAGATGCGCGACCACCAGCGCTACCGGGGCGAGGACCTGCCCCGCGACCTCGGCGTGCCCGGTGCCGGGGCGCTGCTGCACGGACGCGGCATCAACCTCAAGGCGTTCGACCTCACCCTCGACTTCGCCGGGGCGGCCGGCGTCATGCGCAACGTCGCGGGCGGACCGCCCGAGGACATGGGCCTCAGCGTCCTGCCCACCCGCGACGGCGGGCTCCTGCTCGGCTTCGAGGTGGACGCCCGCGCCAAGGACCAGGCCGCCGTCGACAGCCTGATGACCGGGCTGCGCGCCCTGCTCACCGGCCTCATCGAGGGCCTGCCCGTCGCCCGGATCGCGCTCACCGGCGACACCGGCGCCCAGCTCGCCGAATGGAGCCCGCCCGCCCTGCCCGGCACCCCCCTCGACGTGCCCGCCGCCTTCGACGCGATGGCCGCCGCCGGACCCGGGAACACCGCCCTCGTCTGCGGCGACGAACGGCTGACCGCGGCCGCACTCGCCGACCGGGTGCACCGCGTGGCCCGCGCCCTGCGCGCCCGGGGCGTCGGCGCCGAGGACGTCGTCGCGCTCGCCCTGCCCCGCTCGGCCGACGCAGTCGTCGCCCTGCTCGCCGTGCTCGACGCGGGCGCCGCCTTCCTGCCGCTGGACGCCGCGCACCCGCCCGAGCGGCTGCGCGAACTCATCGCGGACACCCGCCCCGTCCTCGTCCTCACCGACGGCACCGTCGACGGACTGCCCTGGAAGGCCCTCCTGGACGAGGCCGCCGACCTGTCCGGCGCCCCGCTCACCACCGCCGAGCTCTCCCGGCCCCGCCACCCCGAGCACCTGGCCTACGTCATCCACACCTCCGGATCGACCGGCCGCCCCAAGGGCGTGCTCGGCCGCGCGGGCGGGCTCGCCGCGCTGCTGCACCACCAGCGGTCCACGGTCGTCGCCGAGGCCGAACGGACCACCGGCCGCCGGCTGCGCGCCGCGCACACCTACTCCTTCGCCTTCGACTCCGCCTTCGAACACCTCATCTGGCTGCTCTGCGGCCACGAACTCCACGTGTACGACGCCGAGACGGCCCGCGACGCGGACGCCCTGCTCGCCTCGTACGCCCGCGACGGCATCGACGTCATCGACACCACGCCCTCGATGGCCGTCCCGCTCATCGACGCCGGACTGCTCGACCTGCCCCCGGCACTGCTGCTCCTGGGCGGCGAGGCGACCCCGACCGCGCTGTGGCGCCGCGTCGCCGCCTCCGGGATCGCCGCGCGCAACATGTACGGCCCGACCGAGGCCACCGTGGACGCCACCACCGCCCGCATCGACGGCGGCGACCCGGTCATCGGGCACCCGCTCGCCGGCACCCGGGTCCACGTCCTGGACAACGCCCTCCAGCCCGTCCCGCCCGGCACGGCCGGCGAACTCTACCTGGCCGGACCCCACCTGGCCCGGGGCTACCTCGGCCGCCCCGGCGCCACCTCCGAACGCTTCGTCGCCGACCCCTTCGGCGCCCCCGGCGACCGCATGTACCGCACCGGCGACCGGGCCCGCTGGGTGCCCGGCCGCGGCCTGGAGTACGGCGGCCGGGGCGACGGACAGGTCAAGATCCGCGGCCACCGGGTGGAGACCGGCGAGGTCGAGGAGGCCCTGGCCGCCCTGCCCGGCGTCACCGCGGCCGCCGCCCGGGTCCTGTCGTCCCGGCTCGTCGGCTACATCGTGTCCGCCTCCCTGACCGGCGACGAGGCACGCGCCCGGCTCGCCGAGCGGCTGCCCGAACACATGGTGCCCGCCGCCGTCGTGGTTCTCGGCTCCCTGCCCGTCACGCCCAACGGCAAGCTCGACCGCGCCGCGCTGCCCGCGCCCGCCCTGCCCGGCGGTGGCCGGGAACCGAGCACCGAACGCGAACGGCTGCTGTGCACCGTCCTCGCCGACGCGCTCGACGTCGAACGGGTCGGCGTGGACGACGACTTCTTCGCCCTCGGCGGCGACAGCATCACCGCCATCACCGTCAGCAGCAGGCTGCGCGCCCTCGGCCTCGGGCTGCGCCCCAAGGACCTGCTGGCCCGCCGCACCTTCGCCGCGCTCGCCGCCTCCGCCGAACTGCTCGACGGCGCGGACGGCCCGGCGGACGAGCCGGTCGGCCCGGTGCCCGCCCCGCCCATCGTGCGCGCCCTGCTCGACCCGCACCCCGACATCGACACGGTCGCCGGATACGCCCAGTGGACCGCCCTGCACGTCGACGCGCTCACCCCGGAGCAGCTGACCCGGGGCGTGCAGGCCCTCCTCGACCACCACGACGCGCTGCGGCTGCGGGTGGCCGACGGACCGGAGATCCTGCCCCGGGGCACGGTCCGGGCCGCCGTCGAGGAGGTCACGGTCGAGGAGGCCACCGGCGAAGGCGTGACCGCCCTGGCCCGGCGGCTCGCCGGACAGCTCGACCCGCGCACCGGCGACCTGGTGCGTGCCGCCCTGATCCGCACGGGCGACGGCACGGCGGACCGCCTCGTCCTCGTCGTGCACCACCTCGCCATGGACGGTGTGTCCTGGCGCGTCCTCCTGCCCGACCTGCACACCGCCTGCGCCGGCGGCGCCCTCGAACCCGTCACCACCTCCTGGCGCCGCCACGCCCAGCTCCTCGCCGAACAGGGCAGGACCGGCGCCCGGCGCGGTGAACTCGCCCACTGGCGTACGGCACTGGGCTCCGCGTCCCGGCTCGGTGCCCGCCCCCTGGACCCCGCGCGCGACACCGTGGCCACCGCCCACCGCACGGTCACGACCGCCTCGCCCGAGGCCACCGAGGCCCTGCTCACCACACTGCCCGCCGCCTACCGGGCCGGGGTGGACGAGATCCTGCTCGCCGCCCTCGTCCTCGCTCTGCGCGGCTGGGGCCTGCGCGACGACGCCGTCACCGTGACCCTGGAGGGCCATGGCCGCGAACACCTCGACCTGGCCCGCACGGTCGGCTGGTTCACCAGCGAGTACCCCGTCCGGGTGCCCGCCCACGACGACGTCCGCGCCACGCTCCGCGCCGCCAAGGAGGCCCGCCGCGCCGTCCCCGACAACGGCGTCGGCTACGGGGTGCTGCGCCACCTCGACCCGGAGGCGGGTCCGGAGCTGGGCGCGACACCGCCGCCGGACGTGCTGCTCAACTACCTCGGCCGGTTCGCCCCGCTGGCCGCCGACGGCTGGCGGCTGCCCGAGCACGACGCGTTCTCGGTGACCGAGCCCGACGCCAAGGCCCTCGAACAGGTGCTGGCCCTCAACTGCTTCGTGCACGAGGGCGACACCCCCCGGCTCGCCGTCGAGTGGACCGCCGCGAGCGCGGTCGTGGGCCCCGAGGCCGTGGCCGCCCTCCAGGACTGCTGGGCCGCCGCGCTCGACGCGCTGGCCGCGCACGCCCTGCACACCACGGGCGGGCTCACCCCCTCCGACCTGCCGCTGGTGGCCCTCGACCAGGAGGCGATCGACGCCCTGGAGAGCACCGGCCGGGTCAGCGACGTGCTGCCCGCCACCCCGCTCCAGCTCGGTCTCTCCTTCCACACGATGGTCCGCGACGACACGGAGACCGACGTCTACGTCGTCCAGGCCGTCACCACCCTGTCCGGGGAGCTGGATCCGGACCGGATGGCGCGCGCCGCCCATGAGCTGCTGCGCCGCCACCCCGCGCTCCGCGTCCACCTGGGCACCGTCGGGGACGACGTGGTGCAGGTCATCCCGGCCGATGTCGCCCTGGACTGGCGGCAGGACGACGACTTCGCCGAAGCGGCCCGCGCCGAGCTGGCGCGCCCCTTCGACCCGGCGCGGCCGCCGCTCATCCGCTTCCTGCTCTCCCGGGTGGGCCCCGCCGAGCACAAGCTGGTGATCACCAACCACCACGCCCTGCTCGACGGCTGGTCGATGCCCATCGTCGGCCGCACCCTCCTCGCGATCTACGCGGAACTCGGCGGCGGCCCCGCCGCACCCGTCTCCCCGCCGCTGTCCGAGTACTTCCACTGGCTGGCGGGCCGGGACCGGGAGGCGTCCGTCGCCGCCTGGCGCGAGGCGCTTTCGGGCGTGGACGACGCGACCCGGCTGGCCCCCGCGAGCACCGGGAACGCCGTGGAGCGGCCGGGCCGGGAGACCGTCGAGCTGGGCCGCGAGTTCAGCGACCGGCTGCGCGCCTTCGCCCGCGAGCGGGGCATCACCCTGACCACGGTCCTCCAGACGGCGTGGGGCCTGCTCCTCGGCAGGCTCACCGGCCGCCGCGACGTCGTGTTCGGCTGCCCGGTCTCCGGCCGCCCCGCCGAGGTCGACGGCGTCGAGTCGATGATCGGCCAGCTCGGCACCACCGTCCCGGTCCGCGTCCGGTACACCCCGGACCGCACGGCGACGGACGTCCTGGCCCAGGTGCACGCGGAGAGCGTCGCCCTGGCCGAGCACCACCACGTCGGACTGCCCGGCATCCAGCGGGCCGTGGGCATCGGCGAACTCTTCGACACCATGCTCGTCATGGAGAACTTCCCGCTCTCCAGCCGCACCCGCACCCCGCTCGCCCCCGGGCTCGACCTCACCGGCGTCGACATCACGGACGCCACGCACTACGCCCTCACCGTCATCGTGATCCCGGGCGACGAGATCACCGTCGGCCTGGGCTACCAGCCCGGCGCGTTCGACCGGGACACCGTGCGCGACTACGGCCGCTGGCTGCGCAACCTGCTCCACGAGATCACCGAGGACCCGGGCCGGGCCGCCGTCGCGCTGCCCGCCCTCGACGCCGCCGAGCGCGCCCGCATGCTGCGTACGGGCACCGAGATCGTCGCCGTGAAGGAACGCGGCCACTGGCTGGACGAGTTCGCGGGCTGGGTCCGGCGCAAGCCCGCCGGCGAGGCGCTGGTCTGCCGCGACCGCAGCCTCTCGTACGAGGAACTCGACCGGCGGGCGAACCGCCTCGCGCACGCGCTCATCGCGCAGGGCGTCCGGCCGCAGGACCCCGTCGCCGTCCTGATCGGCCGGGACATCGAGATGACCGTCGCCCTGTTCGGCGTCGCCAAGGCCGGTGCGGTGTACGTGCCGATGGACGCGGCCTACCCGCGCGAACGGCTCGCGTACATGTTCGACGACATCTCGCCGGCGGCCGTCGTGACGACCGGCGCCGCGCTGCCCGTCGACCGCGAGATCCCCGTCCTGCGCCTGGACGACCCGGCCACCCTCGCCTCCGTACCGGACACCGACCCGGCCGGGGCCCGCGCCCAACTCACCGACGACGCCCTCGCGTACGTCATCTACACCTCGGGCACCACCGGCCGCCCCAAGGGCGTCGGCGTCACCCACCGGGGCGTGCCCGACCTGATCGCCCTCCAGGAGGAGGTCGTCGGGGTCACCGAGCACGACCGCTACCTGCACTTCGCGTCGACCAGCTTCGACGTGGCGTTCTGGCAGACCATGGTGCCGCTGCTGTCCGGCGGTACGTCCGTCATCGCGCCCGAGGAGGTGCGCGTACCCGGCGACGAACTCCTCGACTACATCACCGAGCACCGGGTGACCGGCGTCAACCTGCTGCCGTCGTTCCTCGCCGCGATGCCCGACGACCGCACCGTCGACCCCGACGTGTTCTTCGTCGTCGGCGCCGAACGGCTCGACCCGGAGCTCGCCCACCGCTGGGGCCGGGGCCGCCGGGCGCTGTTCAACGCGTACGGGCCCACCGAGGTCACCATCAACTCCACCACCTGGCACTACGACCCGGACGACGAGGGGCCGCTGCCCATCGGGCGCCCCGACCCGAACGTCCGCGCCTATGTCCTCGACGGCGGACTCCAGCCCGTCGGCGTCGGCGTCACCGGGGAGCTCTATCTCGGCGGCCCGAGCGTGGCCCGCGGCTACCTCGGCCGGCCCGGACTGACCTCCGGCGCGTTCGTCGCCGACCCGTACGGGCCGCCCGGCACCCGCATGTACCGCACGGGCGACCTGGTGCGGTGGCGCCACGACGGGCAGTTGGTGTTCCTCGGCCGCGCCGACCACCAGATCAAGGTGCGCGGCTTCCGCGTCGAACTCGGGGAGATCGAGACCGCCCTCACAGGGCACCCCGACGTCCGCGCCAGCGCCGTCGTGATGCGCGAGGGCCGGCTCGTCGGCTACGTCATCCCGACCGACGGAGCCGACCTGGACACCGCCGCGGTGCGCGCGTACCTCGCCGAGCGGCTGCCCGACCACATGGTGCCGACCGCGCTCGTGCCGCTCGACCGCCTCCCGCTGAGCCCCAGCGGCAAGCTCGACGCCTCGGCACTGCCCGCCCCCGCCACCGTGTCCGCCGCCCGGCGCGAACCGGCCACCGAGGCGGAGGCGCTGCTGCTCGCCGTGTTCCGGGACGTCCTGGGCCGCGACGACATCGGCCCCGACGACAACTTCTTCGACGTCGGCGGCGACAGCATCGTCTCCCTCCAGCTGGTCTCCCGGGTCCGCCGCCAGGGGCTCGGGCTCAGCCCGAAGGACGTGTTCGACGGCGAGACCGTCGCCGGGATCGCGGCCCGGGCCCGCGCCCTGGACGGCGAGGCCGCCCCGGCCGTCGGGGACGCCCCGCTGACCCCGGTCATGCGGGACCTGCTGCACCGCGCGGGGCAGGCCGCCGACGGCTTCTGCCAGTGGGTGGAGGTCTGCGTCCCGCCCGGCGGCGACGAGAAGAGCTGGCGGGCCGTGCTCGACGCCCTCCTCGCCCGCCACGACGTGCTGCGCGCCCGCCTCGGCGACGACGTCCTGCACATCCCGCAGGCCGGTGACCCGACCGGAGCCGACGTCCTGACCCGCGTCCCGGCGAACGGCGACCCGCGCGCCGCCGCCGACGCAGCGACCGCCGCCGCACGCGCCGCGATGGACCCGCGCACCGGACCGATGCTGCGCGCGGTCTGGGTGGACGCCGGGCCCGACCGCCCCGGCCGGCTCGTCCTGATCGCCCACCACCTGGTGGCCGACGGCGTCTCCTGGCGCATCCTCCTGGACGACCTCCGGCACGCCCACGACGGCGGAGAGCTGACCCGGCACGGGCAGTCCTTCCTCGGCTGGGCCCACACCCTGCGCGAGGCCGACCGGCGCGCCGAACTCCCGCACTGGCGGCGGATGACGGCGACCACGCCGCTCACCCGGTCGCTCGACCCCGCCCGGGACACCGTGGCGACCGCCGCGCACCACGAGATCCGGCTCGACGCGGACACCACCCGCGCCCTGGTCACCACCCTGCCCGCGGCCCACCGCACCACCCCGGACGCCGTCCTCCTGACGGCCCTCGCGCAGGCGGTACGCGACTGGCGCGGCACCCCGGACCTGCTGGTCGCCCTGGAGAGCCACGGCCGGCCGCGCGAGGTCGACCTCTCCCAGACCGTCGGCTGGTTCACCGCGATCCACCCCGTCCGGCTCGACGCCGAAGACGATGTGCGGGCGGTCCGGGACCGGCTGCGTGCCCAGGGCGACGGCCTCGGCCACGGCATCCTCACCACGGCGGGCCTGCTCGACCCGGTCCGCCCGGAGCTCGCCTGGAACTACCTCGGCCAGTACCCCGGCGCCCCGGAGACCGAGACGCCCTGGCAGCCCGCCCCGGACGCCGACCCGCTCGGCTCCGACGGCTCCGGACCGATGCCCCTCCCGTACAGCCTCATGGTCAACGCGCTGGTGCGCGACGACGCGCTCGGGGTGCGGATCACCTGGCCCCGGGCGCTGTTCACCGGCGCCGAGATCGAGGAGCTGGCGGAGCACCTGAGGGCCGCGCTGCTGCGGGTCGCCGCCGCGCCGGAGACCGTGGCGCTCGGGGACCGGCCGGTCGCCGCCGTCCAGCCGCTCAGCCCGTTGCAGGAGGTGATGCTGCGGCACTCGCGCACCGAGCGCCCCGACCCGTACACCGTGCAGTCGGTGTTCTCGCTCGCGGGCCCGCTCGACACCGAGGCGCTGCGCGGGGCCGGTGACGACCTGCTGGCCCGGCACCCCAACATGGGCGCGGTGTTCCCCGCGTCCCTCGGGGTCATCCCCGAGTCGCCCCGGCCGGAGTTCCGGGTCACCGACGCACCGGCGGACGAGGTGCTGGCCGCCGACCTCGCCGAACCCTTCGACCTCGCGCGCGGCCCGCTCTACCGGATCACCGTGATCCGGCTCGGACCGGAGCGCGCCGACCTCGTCCTGACCAGCCATCACGCCCTGTCCGACGGCTGGTCCGCCCCGCGCATCCTCGGCGAGCTCTTCGCCCTGTACACCGCGCGCACCGAGAACCGCGCGCACGGACTCCCGGCCCCCGTCCCGTTCGCGGACTACCTGGACTGGTGCGCGGAGCACGAGCCGGACCTCGACGCCTGGGCGGCCGAGCTGGACGGGCTGCCCGAGGGCGACTACCTGGGCGGTGGCGAGAGCGGCCCGGCCTGGCAGGAGCCCGAGGTCATCACGTTCGACGCGGCGCTCGTGGCCGGGCTCACCCGGCTCGCCGCACGGCGCGGGCTGACCCCGAACACCCTGGTGCAGGGCGCCTGGTCGGTGCTGCTGGCCCGGCGCTCCGGGCGGCGGGACGTCTGCTTCGGCGCCATGGTGTCGAGCCGGCCCCCGGCCCTGGACGGCGTGGAGGAGATCATCGGCCTGCTCGCCAACACCGTGCCGGTACGGGCCCGGCTCACCGGCACCCTGGCCGCCACGCTCACCGGTCTCCAGGCCCGCCAGCGCGACCTGGTCGAGCACCACCACGTGGCCCTGTCCGACCTGGAACGGCTCACCGGCCGTCGCAGGCTCTTCGACAGCATGGTCGTCTTCGAGAACTACCCGGTCGACCCGGACCGGCTGCGCGAACCCGCGCCCGGACTCACCGTGCTCGCCACGCGCTTCCGGGAGTCCACCCACCACCCCGCCACTCTGACCGTCATGCCCGACGGCGACGGCTGGACCGGAGTGCTCGCCCACCGGGCCGGCACGGACACCGACGGGCTCGCCGCCCAACTGGTCGATCTGCTGCGGAACATGGAGCGGCACCTGGACGCGGATGTGACCGCCCTCCTGGAGGACCGATGACCGAGGCACCCGCCCCGCCCGCCGAACGCGTGGACCGGGAGCTGCTGCGGATCGCGTTCATCCTGGTCCTCGGCACGTTCATGGCCACGCTCGACGCGACCATCGTCAGCGTCGGACTCGACCGGCTCACCGAGGAGTTCGACGCCTCCGTCGCCGAGATCCAGTGGGTCTCCAGCGCCTACCTGCTCGCCGTCGTCGCCGCCGTCCCCGCGTCCGGCTGGCTGGCCGGGCGCTTCGGCGGCCGGCGGGTCTGGCTCGCGGCCATCGGCGTGTTCCTGGTCGGCTCGGTGCTGTGCGCCCTGGCCTGGTCGGCGACCAGCCTCATCGTGTTCCGTGTGATCCAGGGCCTCGGCGGCGGCCTGCTCCCCGCGACCGGGCAGGCGCTGCTCGCCCGGGTCGCGGGCCCCGGGCGCACCGGCAAGGTGATCAGCATCGTCGCCGTGGTCCCGTTGCTCTCCCCGGTGTTCGGGCCGCTCGCCGGGGGCTCCGTGCTCGCGGTCGCTCCGTGGCCCTGGCTGTTCCTGGTCAACCTGCCGATCGGCGCGGCGGCGGTCCTGCTGGCCCGCCGCTACGTGCCGGTGGTGCCCCCGGCGCCGCAGCGGACCGCGTTCGACCTGCGGGGGGCGCTGCTGCTCTCGCCGGGCCTCGCGGTGCTGGTGTACGGGCTGACCGAGGTCGCCCACGACCGCGCCGTCCCGGCCACGATCGGCATCGTGGCCGGGGTGGTCATGCTGGCCGCGTTCACCGTGCACGGGCTGCGCACCCGGTCCACTCCGCTGGTGGACCCCCGGCTGTTCGCCCGGCCGCCGTTCGGGGCCGCCGCCCTGGCGCTGGTGGTGCTCGGGGCCTCGGTGTTCGGCACGACGTTCCTGCTGCCGCTGTACTTCCAGTCGGGGCGGGGGATGTCGGCCTGGGAGGCGGGGCTGCTGCTCGCCCCCCAGGGGCTGGGTGCGGCCGCCGGTTCGGTGCTCGTCAACCGGACCATCAGCAAGGTCGCGCCGAGGACCCTGGTGGTCACCGGCATCGTGCTGATCGTCGCCGGGACCGCCCCGTTCACCCTGCTGGGGCACGGGGTCCCGGACGCGGTGGTCGTCGCGGCGCTGGTGGTGCGGGGCTTCGGGATGTCGATGGTCGGCGCGCCCGTGATGAACATCGTCTACAGCCGGATCGAGCCGGAGCAGCTGCCCCGGGCGGCCGGGGCGCTCAACCTCCTGAACACCGTGGGCGGTTCGGTCGGTACGGCGGCGGTGGCGGTGATCCTGGAGAACCGGCTCGCCGCCACGGGCGCGGACGTCCCCGCGGCCTTCGGCGACACCTTCTGGTGGGTGCTCGGCTTCTGCCTGTTCGCCGCGGCGGCGGCGACGCGGCTGCCCCGTACCCAGCCCCGCAAGGGCTGACCGGCAGGACACATGGGTGTGCCCCCCGGCCCTCGGGCCGGGGGGCACACCCATGTGGGGTCAGGGGCGGCTGGTCAGGTACCCGCCCATGGAGGTGAAGTACTCCGTCGCGGGCAGCTCGCGGCCGTCCTCGGTGCGGACCCGGGTCACGGCCAGGCCGTGGTTGCGGCCGGTACGGGCGTCGGCCCCGGCCACGATGACCACGCCCTCGCCCTCGCGGTAGAAGATCCGGCCCGGCGTTCCGCCGTAACGAGCCTCGGAGACCACACTGGCCAGGATCTCGATCCGCTTGCCCCGGTGGTACGTGAAGGCGCTGGGATACGGGGCCGACTGGGCGCGCACCAGTCGCTCCAGGTCCTCGGCCGGCCAGGTCCAGTCGATGCGGATGTCCTCCTCGGCGCGCTTGTGGAAGAAGGTGGCCTGCGAGCGGTCCTGCGGGGTGAACTCCGTCTGCCCGTCCGCGATCAGGGCCAGCGCCTTGGTGGTGACGGGGGCGATGAGGTCGACGGTCTTGTGGAAGAGGTCGGTGGTGGTGTCCCTCGGGCCGACCGGGACGGACTCCTGCCGGACGATGTCGCCGGCGTCCAGCTCGTCGTTCATCATGTGCGCGGTGACGCCCACCTCGGTCTCGCCGTTGATGAGGGCCCAGATGAGCGGCGAGAAGCCCGCGTACTTCGGCAGCAGCGAGTCGTGGACGTTCAGGGTGCCCCGGCGGGGGAGCGCGAAGATGCGCGGCGGGATCCACGTACGCCAGTTGTTGGCCACGATGACGTCCGGCTCGGCGGCCTTCAGGGCCTCGTACAGCTCGTCGTCGTCCGGGCGGTTGCGGATCAGGACCGGGACGCCGTGCTCCTCGGCGAGATCGGCGACGGAGTCGCTCCAGATCTTCTCGTAGGCGTGCTCGCTCCTGGGGTGGGTGACGACCAGCACCACGTCGTGCTCGGAGTCCAGGAGGGCTTGCAGGGTGCGGTGGCCCCAGGTCTGGTAACCGAACATGACGACCCGCATGGGGTTCCTCCTCGACGCAGAAAACAAAGACAGGTAAGTAAAGCAAGGCTTACCTTATCTTGCAACGGAGGTGTGGAGTGCCCCAGTTGGGGTGGCCCTGTGCCGGAGGTGTCCGAATCGCACCTATCGACAAGCGTTGACGGATTAGCTTAGGCTCACCTAAGTTCATCGGGCCGCTGTTTCGGCGTGCCCGTCCTACGCCCGTTTCCCCACATCCGACAGGCGGCTTCCCCGCACGATGGGAGTGACATGTCACAGGCTCGTCCTGGCGACGCAGCACCGGTCCACGACCTCATTGGTATCGGCTTCGGCCCGTCCAATGTGGCCATGGCGATCGCGATCAGCGAGCACAACGCGCGCTCCGGAACGCGGGAAGCGGTGACCGCCCAGTTCTTCGAGCAGCAACCGGCCTTCGGCTGGCACCGGGGGATGCTCATCGACGACGCCACCATGCAGGTCTCGTTCCTCAAGGACCTGGTGACACTCCGCAACCCGTCCAGTGAGTTCAGCTTCCTCTGCTACCTCAAGAGCAAGGGACGCCTGATCGACTTCATCAACCACAAGAACCTCTTCCCGCTGCGTGTCGAGTTCCACGACTACTTCGAGTGGGCCGCCGCCCAGGTGGACGACCTCGTCTCCTACGACCACGAGGTCGTCGGGGTGACCCAGGTGGTCGAGGACGGCGTCGTGGAGTACCTGGACGTCACCGTCCGGTCGGGGGAGGGGCTGACGGTCCACCGCGCCCGCAACCTCGTCATCGGCACCGGACTGCGCCCGCTGGTGCCCGAGGGCATCGAGCGCGGCGACCGCGTCTGGCACAACTCCGAACTGCTGACCCGGGTCGGCGAGCTGGACGGCACCTCGCCCTCCCGCTTCGTCGTCGTGGGCGCCGGGCAGAGCGCCGCCGAGAACGTCGCGTATCTGCACCGCCGCTTCCCCGAGGCCGAGATATGCGCGGTCTTCTCGCGCTACGGCTACAGCCCGGCCGACGACAGCAGCTTCGCCAACAAGATCTTCGACCCGGACGCGGTGGACGAGTTCTACGCGGCGCCCGAGAACATCAAGCGCCGGCTGATGGACTACCACGGCAACACCAACTACTCCGTGGTCGACATCGATCTGATCGACGACCTGTACCGGCAGATGTACCAGGAGAAGGTGCTCGGCACCGAGCGGCTGCGCTTTCTCAACGTGTCCCGGCTGACCGCGGCCGAGGAGACTCCGGACACGGTGCGCGCCACCGTGACGTCCCTCGTCACCGGCGAGGAGACCGTGCTCGAAGCCGACGTCGTGGTGTTCGCCACCGGCTACAGCCCGGCCGACCCGCTGGGCCTCCTGGGCGAGGCCGCCGAGTACTGCCTGCGCGACGAGGAGGGCCGGGTCCGCGTCGAGCGCGACTACCGCATCGCCACCGACGCCGCGCTGAACTGCGGCATCTACCTCCAGGGCGGTACGGAGCACACCCACGGCATCACCTCGGCCCTGCTGTCCAACACCGCGATCCGGGTCGGCGAGATCCTGGACTCGCTGCTGGACCGGAGCGTCAAGAACGCCCCCGACGCCGCCCGTCCGGTCGCCGGGGACGGCTCCCGCTAGACAGCCCGACCACCGTCCGGGCCCGGCGGGCCAGAGAGATAACGTACGCGGACATGAGCACAACTGCAGTGGAGCGCCCCATAACCAGGGGCGTGACGGTGACCCGTCGCAGACGGGTCACCGGCCTGGCCGCCCTCGCGGTGGCCGTCCTGGCCGTGGCCGCCCTCTCCCTGGCCGTCGGGGCGCGCGCCCTGACGCCCGCCGAGGTGTGGCACGGCCTGTTCGCGGCCCCGGAGTCCGATCAGCGGCTCTCCGAGATCCGGCTCATCGTGCAGACCGTGCGCGTGCCCCGTACGGTGCTCGGCATCGTGGCGGGCCTGGCCCTCGGGGTCGGCGGCGCGCTGATCCAGGGGTACACGCGCAACCCGATCGCCGACACCGGGCTGGTCGGCGTCAACGCCGGCGCCTCGTTCGCCGTGGTGTCGGTGATCGCCCTGTTCGGGCTCACCGACCCGCTCCAGTACGTCTGGTTCGGCTTCCTGGGATCGGCGGTCGCCGGAGTCGTCGTGTTCGGCCTCGCCAGCATCGGCAGGGGCGCCGGGAACCCGCTGACCCTGGCCCTGGCCGGGCAGGGGGTCACGGTGTTCCTCGCGGCGATGACCACGGCCGTCGCCCTGTCCGACGTGAAGTCCCTGAACGTGCTGCGGTTCTGGAACGCGGGCTCGGTGGCGGGCGTCGGCTACGACGTCATCTGGCCCGTCACCGCGTTCGTCGCGGTCGGGCTGGTCCTGGCGGCGGTCATGCTGCCCTCCCTGAACCTGCTCAACCTCGGTGACGACGTGGCCCGCGGACTCGGTGTCAACATCGCGCTGAGCCGGACGGTCGGCATCATCGCCATCACGCTGCTGGCCGGCGCCGCCACCGCGGCCTGCGGCCCCATCGCGTTCCTCGGGCTCATGGTGGCCCACGTCGCCCGGTATCTGACCGGGCCCGACTACCGCTGGCTGGTGCCGTACGCGGGTCTGCTCGGCGCGGTCGTCCTGCTGGTGTGCGACATCGTCGGGCGCCTGGTGGTACGGCCGGGCGAGCTGGACGCCGGGGTCGTCGTCTCGCTGCTCGGCGCGCCGTTCTTCGCGGTCCTGGTGTGGCGTGGAAAGTTCAGGAGCGCATGAACGGCACGGAGTTGAAAGCATCGGTCACGGCGGGCGTCCGCGCCGGGGGCCTCTCGTTCGTCTGGCGGCCCTGGCTCGTCCTGGTCACCCTGCTGCTGGCGGCGGCCACCTTCCTGGTGTTCTGCCTGTCCATCGCGGTCGGCGACTTCCCGATCGGCCTGTCGCGGGTGATCGCCACGATCCTCGGGGGCGGCGAGCAGGTCGACCGGTTCGTCATCATGGACCTGCGGATGCCGCGCGCCCTGGCCGGCGTCGTCGTCGGCGTCGCGCTCGGGGTGTCCGGCGCGATCACCCAGTCCGTCGCCCGCAACCCGCTGGCCAGCCCCGACGTCCTCGGCATCACCGGGGGCGCCAGTGCGGTCGCGGTGTTCCTGGTGACGGTCTCGGGCGGGGCCGCCACGGCGGTCACCAACTCGGTGGGCCTGTCGGCAGCGGCGCTCCTGGGCGGTCTCGGCACGGGGCTGCTCGTGTACTTCCTGGCCTGGCGGCGCGGGATCGACGGCTTCCGGCTCATCCTCATCGGCATCTCGGTGAGCGCGGCGATGGAGGCGATCACGACCTGGCTCCTCACGTCGGCCGACATCCGGGACGTGGCCCGGGCCCAGGCATGGCTGGTCGGCTCCCTGGACAACCGGTCGTGGGGCGAGGTCCGGGTGGCGCTCTGGTGCACCCTGGCCCTGCTGGCCGTGGTGGTCTGCCTCGCCTTCCAGTTCAAGCCGCTGCACCTCGGGGACGAGGTCGCCGCGGGGCTCGGCGTCCGGTTCAACCGGGTGCGGGCCGTCATGCTGCTGTGCGCGGTGCTGCTGGCCGCCTCGGCGGTGAGCGCGGCGGGCCCCGTGCCCTTCGTCGCGCTCGTCGCACCGCAGGTGGCGATGCGGCTGGCAAGACACCCGACGCCGCCGATGGCCGCCTCGGGACTGGTCGGCGCCCTGCTGCTGACCGGTTCCGACCTGATCGCGCGCACGGCCCTGCCCGTCGGCCTGCCGGTCGGCGTGGTCACCGCCGCGATCGGCGGACCCTTCCTGGTGTACCTGCTGGTCCGGGCGAACCTCAGGTAATGACAGACGAGTCGGACAACCCGAGCAGAGGGGGGCCAGTGGCCGCGCATCTCACCACCACGGAAACCAAGGCGCCGGGCGGCGACGCTCCACGGCTCGCCGCGAGGGGCATCAGGGTCGGCTACGGCGGGCGGACCGTCATCGACGGCCTCGACGTCGAGATCCCGTCCGGCGTGGTCACCACCATCATCGGCCCCAACGGCTGCGGCAAATCGACGCTGTTGCGCACCCTGACCCGGCTGCTGAAACCGGCCGGCGGCGCCGTCGTGCTGGACGGCGAGGACATCGCCTCGCTCCGGACCAGGGACGTGGCGAAGAAACTCGGCCTGCTGCCCCAGGCGCCGGTCGCGCCCGAGGGGCTGACGGTCTCGGACCTGGTCGCCCGGGGGCGCCACCCGCACCAGAGCTGGCTGCGGCAGTGGTCGTCGGACGACGCCGACATCGTACGGCGGGCGCTCGCGCTGACCGGGGTCGCCGACCTCGCGGACCGGCCCGTCGACTCGCTGTCGGGCGGTCAGCGCCAGCGGGTGTGGATATCGATGACCCTGGCTCAGGGCACCGATCTGCTGCTGCTGGACGAACCCACCACCTATCTGGACCTGGCGCACGCGATCGACGTGCTCGACCTGGTGGACGACCTGCACGAGTCCGGGTGCACGGTGGTGATGGTCCTGCACGACCTCAACCTCGCCACCCGTTACAGCGACAACCTCGTGGTGATGCGGGACGGTTCGGTGCTGGCGCAGGGCCACCCGCGCGACGTGATCACCGCCGAGCTGCTGGAGGAGGCGTTCGGGCTGCGGGCCATGGTGATCGACGACCCGGTCGGCGACCGGCCGCTCATCGTGCCCATCGGCCGTACCCACGTACGCCTGAAGTAGTTTCAGGATCAAGCAAGTGTTCGGGTAAGGGTAGGCTGACCTCACCCGGTCGGGATAAGGTTTGGCTGCCCTTATGAAGGGCCCAAGTGACAGTGTGAAAGCAAGGGATTCGGATGCTCCTCGACAGAACCACGCCCACCAGGTCGCGGCGGCGGCTCGCGGCGGTCTTGACCGCGGCGGCCCTCGGTGTCGGCCTCCTCGCGGGCTGCGGCTCCGACTCCGAGGACAAGGCGGCCGACAAGGCCCCGGCCGCCTCGGCGGACGGCGTCTTCCCTGTCACCGTGGAGCACGCCTTCGGGTCCACGAAGATCACCAAGGCCCCGAAGCGGGTGGTCTCCGTCGGCTACACGGACGACCAGGACATCCTGGCGTTCGGCATCAAGCCGGTCGGCATGGTCGACCAGTACCCGAACCCCGAGGGCAAGACCCCCGACATCAACACCCAGTGGCCCTGGACCAAGGACAAGTGGGGGGACGCCCGCCCCGAGGTCATCATGAAGAACGGTGACTCCGGCCCCAACTACGAGAAGATCGCGGGCCTGCGCCCCGACCTGATCGTCGCCGTCTACTCCGAGATCGACCAGGCCGCCTACGACAAGCTGTCGAAGATCGCCCCCACGGTCGCCCGCACCAAGGGCGAGAAGGAGCCCTTCAGCGCTCCGTGGCAGGACAACGCGCTGCACATCGCCAAGGCCCTCGGCAAGGAGAAGGAGGGCAAGGAGATGGTGGACGGCATCCAGGAGCAGCTGGACACCGCCAAGAAGGCGCACCCCGAGTTCGCGAAGCAGACCGCCGTCGCCCTGTCCTGGTACGACAACTCGGTGGCGCCGTTCACCACCACCGACGTGCGCGGCCGGCTGCTGACCGGCATCGGCTACCAGGGTGACACCGAGATCGACAAGATCGCCGGCGGCAAGTTCTACACCAAGCTCTCCCCGGAGCGCATGGACCTCGTCGACGTCGACCGCGTCTTCGTCATCAACGACAAGGCCGACACGGACGCCCTGAAGAAGTCCGAACTCTTCAGCAACCTCAAGGCGTTCAAGGAGGGCCGGGTGACCTACCTCCTCGACAGCGAGGGCCCGGCGGTCGGCGCCGCCATCTCGCAGGGCACGCTGCTGTCCATGCCGTACGCGGTCGACGAACTCGTGAAGGCGGCCGAAGCCAAGTGACCCTCGTCGTCCCCACCCTGCGTACGGCGACGGGGAGCGAGGCCACCCGCTGGCTCGCCGCCCACTGCCGCACGGTGCCGTGGCTGACCGCCGCGACCCTTCTCACGACCGTGGCGGGGGCGGCACTCCAAGTGCTCCCCGTGCTGCTGCTCGGCCAGGTGGTCGACGGGGTCGTGGACGGCGAGTCGCGCACGGTGCTGGTCAGGGTCGGGGCGCTGATGGTGGCCGCCGTGCTGCTCGGCGCGGCGGCCACCGCGGCATCGACGTATCTGATCGGACGGCTCGGCGCCGACCTGCTGGCGACGCTGCGGGAAGGCGCCGTCCGCGCGGTGCTCGGCATGCCGAGCACCCGGCTGGAACAGGTCGGCCGCGGCGATGTGCTCTCCCGGGTCGGCGACGACGTCGCCGTGCTCTCCCGGGGCATCAGGAGCGCGATCCCCACCGTGTTCTCGGCGGGGGTGCTCGTCGCCATCGCCACCGTCGGCATGTTCGGCCTGGACTGGCGGCTCGGCCTCGCGGGCGCCGCCGCGCTGCCCGCGTACGCGCTGGCCCTGCGCTGGTACCTGCCGCGCTCCGCCCCGCTCTACCGCAAGCAGCGCGCGGCCCAGGCCGACCGCGCCCAGGCGCTGATCAGCGGCCTCAACGGGATCGACACGGTCCGGGCGTACCGCCTGGAGGGCGCGTTCCGCGAGAAGGTCACCACCGAGTCCTGGCGGGTACGCGATCTGGGCGTCGAGGTGTTCCGCTTCTTCGGCCGGTTCGTCGGCCGGGAGAACCGCGCCGAGTTCATCGGGCTGGTCCTCATCCTCCTGGTCGGGTACGCCCTGCTGGAGGGCGACGCGGCCACCCTCGGCGAGGTCGCGGCCGCCCCGCTCATGTTCCACCGGCTGTTCACCCCGCTCGGCGCGATCATGTTCACCTTCGACGAGGCGCAGAAGTCGGGCGCCAGCCTGACCCGCCTGGTCGGGGTCCTGGGGGAGGACACCGAGGAGAGACTGGTGGGCGACCCCGGCGTGACGCCCGCTCAGGACGTGCCGTACCGGGTGGCGGTGGAGGGGCTGACGTATCGCTATCCCGGCTCCGAGGAGCCGGTCCTGCGCGACGTGAGCCTGACCATTCCGGCCGGGGGCTCCCTCGCCCTGGTGGGGGCGACCGGCGCCGGAAAGTCGACCCTGGCCGCGCTGATCGCCGGTATCGGCACCCCGCAGTCGGGATCGGTGCGCATCGGGACGACCGATCTGGCCGATGTGGACGAGGCGGGCGCGCGGGCCCTGGTGAGCATCCTCACCCAGGAGACCCATGTGTTCTCCGGCCCGCTCGCCGACGACCTCCGGCTGTCAGCGCCCGGGGTGAGCGAGGCCCAACTGCTGGACGCCCTGCGGACGGTGGGTGCCGCCGACTGGGTGGAGGCGCTTCCCGAAGGGCTGCACACCGAGGTCGGCGAGGGCGGCGAGCGGCTGGACGTCACCAAAGTCGCCCAGATCGCCCTGGCCCGCCTGGTGCTGGCCCGTTCACCCGTGGTGGTGCTGGACGAGTCCACCGCCGAGGCGGGCAGCGAGGGCGCCGCGGAGCTGGAGCGCGCCGTCCTGGCGGCCTGTGCGGGACGCACGACGCTGTTCGTGGCGCACCGGCTGACCCAGGCGATGGCGGCGGACCGCATTGCCGTGCTGGACGCCGGGCGCGTGGTGGAACAGGGCTCCCACCAGGAGTTGGTCGCCCTCGGCGGCCGCTACGCCCGGCTGTGGCGGGCGTGGCGAGAAGGAAGTTAGGCCGTGAGTACTTAGGTTAGGCTCAGCTAACTATCTCGGAGAGAAGCGGAGTCATCGATGTCGGAACCGAGCGGTCACCATGCACGGCTTTCTCCCCGGGGGCAGGCGGAGTTGCGCCGGCGGACCGGCGACCGCGACGACCGGACCCTGACCGAAGCCTGCGCGATCGGCCTGGCGTACTGGGCGAGCGGCCGGAGCCCGGAGGGCATCGACCTGACGCCCGCCACCCTCTTCGCCGATGTGCTCGCCTGGGCCGACAACGGCGGTACGGCGCCCACCGGTTGGGAGACCGGCACGGACGGCCTCATCGCCCTTCCCGAGGGCGTGGACCGGGACGACGCGCAGCTCGCCCTGGACGACCTCGCCGCATTCCCCGACCGGCCGCTCGGCACCATCGCCCCCTCCGGGCCCGCCACCCGCATCGAGGAACTGGCCCGCTGGAACGACACCGGCGCGGACCGGGACCGCCCCACGATCGTGGAGATGTTCCACGAGCAGGCACGCCTGCGGCCGGACGCCGTCGCGATCGTGGACGAGCACCGCTCCCTGACATACCGCCAGGCCGCGCGGCTCAGCGCCCAGCTGGCCCACCACCTCGCCGGGCGCGGCCTCGCCGCCGAGCAGGTCGTCGGGATATCCCTCGGCCGCTCCGCCGAGATGGTCATCGGCCTGCTCGGCGTCCTCCAGGCCGGGTGCGCGTTCGTCCCGTTCGACCCGCTGTGGCCCGCCGCCCGGCGTGCCGTCGTCGCCGAGGACGCCCGGATCGTGCTCCAGCTCAACGGCTCGGGCGAGCAGACCCCGGGCGAGCCGGAGGCGGTGCGCGTCGACCTCTACGACTGGGCCTTCGCCGCACACCCCACCGCCCCGCCCGCCGTGGCCGTCGCGGGGGAGTCCCTCGCCTACGTGATCTTCACCTCCGGCTCGACCGGCCGCCCCAAGGGCGCGATGATCCGCCACGAGGCCATCAGCGAACGCCTGTTGTGGCAGTCCCGCGAGATCCTGGGCTTCGGGTACGACGACGCCTCGCTGTTCAAGGCGCCGCTCTCCTTCGACATCTCGATCAACGAGATCTTCCTGCCGCTGGTCACCGGCGCCCGGCTGGTTGTCCTGCGCCCGGGCGGCGAACGCGACCCGCACCACCTGCTGGACGTCATCGCCGGGCACCGGGTCACCTTCACCTACCTGGTCTCCTCCATGCTCGATGTCCTGCTGGAGATGACCGGCGAATCCGGCCGGCTCGACAGCCTGCGCCATGTGTGGTGCGGCGGCGAGCTGCTGACCCCCGAGCTGTACGAGCGGTTCCGCGCCCGCCTCGGCATCCCCCTGTACCACGGCTACGGCCCCGCCGAGACGACGATCGGCGTCTCGCACGTCATCTACCGGGGCGAGGCCGAGCGCCTGTCCACCTCCATCGGCAAGGCCAACCCCAACACCCAGCTCTACGTGCTGGACGACGAGCTGCGCCCGGTCCCCGTCGGCGTCGGCGGCGAACTCTACGCGGGCGGGCTCCTGCTGGGCCGGGGCTATGTCAACGCGCCGGGGCTGACCGCGTCCCGCTTCGTGGCCAACCCCTTCGCACAGGACGGCTCCCGGCTCTACCGCACGGGCGATCTCGCCCGGTTCATGCCGGACGGCTCGCTGGACTTCCTGGGCCGCGCCGACAACCAGATCAAGATCCGCGGCATGCGGCTGGAGATCGAGGACGTGGAGGCCGGTCTCGCCGAGCACCCCCGCGTCCGGCACACCTGTGTCGTCGCCCGGAAGAACACCGCGGGCGGGACCTACCTCGTGGCGTACGTGATCCCCGCCGCCGGACACGAGGAGCTGACCCCGGAGGACGTCCGGGCCTGGGCCGAGGCGCACCTGGTGGAGTACATGGTGCCCGCCCACACCGTCGTGCTCGACGCCTTCCCGCTCACCGCGAACGGCAAGACCGACCGGGCCGCCCTGCCCGAACCGGTGCTCACGAGCGGTCCGGTGACCGCGCCCGCCACCGACGAGGAGCGCACCGTGTGCGCGGCGGTGGCGGAGGTGCTGCGGCTGGACGCGGTCGGCACCGACCAGGACTTCTTCCGCCTCGGCGGCGACAGCATCCTGGCGATCTCCCTGCTGAGCGCGCTGCGCAAGGCCGGTCTCCACGTCACCGCACGCCAGATCTTCACCCACAGCGTCATCGGCGAACTCGCGGCGGTGGCGAGCCGCGAGGACGTCTCCACGGCCCGGGACGACGACGAGCCGACCGGACCCGTCGCGGGCACGCCCATCGTGCGGTGGCTCGGCGAGACCACCGACGCGATCGACGGATTCGTGCAGTCCGTGGTGGTGAACACCCCGGCGGACCTGACCGCCGAAGCGCTGGACGACGTCCTCACCGCCCTCGTCCGCCGCCACGACATGCTGCGCGCCCGGCTGGTGCGGGGCGAGCACTGGAGCTTCGACATACCCGGGGCGGACGACGCCGTCGCCGCCTGGGAGGAGAGCGGCGAACCGCTCGACGCCTGTGTCGCCCGCGCCACCGCCGGACTCGACCCGGACAACGGCGTCATGCTGCGCGCCGTCTGGCGCGGCGAGGCCCGCCAACTCGTCCTGGTCGCCCATCACGTGGTGGTCGACGGCGTCTCCTGGCGCGTCCTGACCGAGGACCTGGCCACCGCCTGGGAGCAGTCCGTCGCGGGCGCCCCGGTCGCACTGCCCCGCGAGGGCACCTCGTTCCGCCGCTGGGCCGGACTCCTCGGCCACGCCGCCTTCGACGCCGACCGGGACCACTACGCGCGCCCCCTGCCCGGCCCGGACGCGCCGCTGGGCCGCCGCCCCCTCACCGAGGACGACACGGTCGCCCGGGAGCGGCAGCGGACCTTCACGCTCGGCCCCGCCACCACCTCGGCCCTGCTGGGCGAGATCCCCGCCAGGTTCCACGCGGGCGTCAACGACGTCCTGCTCACCGGGCTCGCCGTCGCCCTCGCCCGGTGGCGGCGCGACCTCGGCCAGGACCAGACCTTCGCGCACATCGAACTCGAAGGCCACGGCCGCGAGGGCCGGGCGGTCGCGGACACCGCCGGATTCGAGCCCGACCTGTCGCGGACCGTGGGCTGGTTCACCACCCTCTTCCCCGTGACCGTGGACCCCGGCCCGGCGGCCGACCTCGCCGCCGCCCTCAAGGCGGTGAAGGAAGACCTCGCCCTCGTACCGCACAACGGCCTGTCCTACGGCGCCCTGCGCCACCTGCACGGCGCCCTCGACGCGTCGCCCGCGCCCCAGGTGCTCTTCAACTACCTGGGCCGGTTCGACGCGGGCACCGGCGGGGACTGGCAGCTCGCCGGCACCACCGGCCAGCTGGGCGAGAAGCGCGACCCGCGGATGCGGCTGCCGCGTGCCCTGGAGTTCAATGCCATCGCCGAACCCGACGCGAGCGGCGCCTACGGCCTCGCCACCACCGTCTCCTGGCCCGAGGGCCTGTTCACCGACGAGGACATCGACACCCTCGGCGGGTACTTCCAGGACGCCCTGACCGCCCTGGCCGCGCTCGACGGCGGCGGCCACTCGCCCAGCGACTTCGCACCCGTCCCGCTCACCCAGGCCGACGTCGACGCGCTCGACGGACCCGCCCTGCGCGACATCCTGCCGCTGACCCCGCTCCAGGAGGGCCTGTACTTCCACTCGGTCTACGACGACGAGTCGGCGGGCAGCTACGTCGAACAGCAACTCCTCACCCTGGACGGCGAGGTGGACCCCGGACGGCTGGCCGCGGCCGCCACCCGGCTGCTCACCCTGTACCCGAACCTGGCCGCGCGCTTCACGGCCCTCGCCGACGGCCGGGTCGTCTCCGTCCTGGAGAGCGGCACCGAGGCCCCCTTCACCGTTCTGGACCGGCCCGGCATCACCGACGAGGAGATCCGCGACCTCGCCGAGCGGGACCGCCGTGCCGGGTTCGACCTGGCCGCCGGGCCGCTCATGCGGTACACGCTCGTGCGGGGCGGCCCCGGCCGCACCGTGCTCGTGCAGACCGTGCACCACATCGTCGCCGACGGCTGGTCCGTGCCGCCGATGCTCCGCGCGCTGCTCGCCGAGTACCACCGGCCCGGCGCGGCCTACCGGGCGGGCGGCTTCGCCGACTACGTACGCCTGCTCGCCGCCCGCGACGACGAGGAGAGCGACCGGGTCTGGGGCGAGCAGCTGGCCGGACTGCCCGGCGCATCGCTGGTCGCCGAGGGTCACACCCCGTCCGACACGTTCGCCGACACGGCCGTGGAGCCCGCCCACGACATCGACACCGCCGCCCGCGAGGCCGGGGTGCCGCTGAGCGTGGCCGTGCACAGCGCCTGGGCGGTGACGCTGGGCGGCCTGCTGCACCGCGAGGACGTGGTGTTCGGCTCCACCGTCTCGGGCCGCGACGCCGATGTGCCCGGCATCGCGGACATGGTGGGCCTCCTCATCAACACCATTCCGGTACGCGCCCGTTGGACCGGGTCCACCACCGCCGGGGACCTGCTCACCTCCGTACGCGACCACCAGAGCGCGGTCCTGGCGCACCAGCACGTCTCCCTGGCGCGGATCGGCCGCCTCGACGGTGCCGCCGCCCGCTTCGACACCCTGGTGGTGTTCGACGTCGCCACCGATGTGACCGCGCTGCGCAGCCCCGGTGACGAGCTGGTCGTCTCCGGCATCGTGAACGAGGGCGCCCCGCACTACCCGCTGACCCTGGTGGTGGAGCGCGCCCCCGACGGCCGCCCCCGCTTCAACCTGATCTACGACGGCGCCCTCCTGCGGGAACCGGGTGCCCGGCGCATCCTGGACACCTTCACCCGCACCCTCACCGGCCTCCTCACCCGGCCCGGCACCCCGGTCCGGGAACTGGCGGCCGAGGACACCGCGCGCCTCGCCCCCGGCACCGCCCCGACCACGCTGGACGCCCTGTTCGACGCCGCCGCCCGGCGCGACCCGGCCGCCACCGCCGTCACCCGGTGCGGCCTCGACGGCACCACCACCTCCCTGACGTACGGCGAACTCGCCGCCGCCAAGGACCGGCTGGCCGCGACCCTGCGCGCCGCCGGGGTCCGGCCGGGGCTGCGCGTCGCCGTCGCCGTACCGCGCTCCCTGGAACAGGTCACCGCGCTCATCGCCATCGTCTCGGCGGGCGGCGCCTACGTCCCGCTCGACCAGGCGTACCCCGACGAGCGGCTGGAGTACATCCTCGGCGACGCCGCCCCGCAGGCCGTCCTGGTCGGCCCGGACGAGCGCGAGCGCTTCACCGGGCTGCTGGAGCGGGCGGGCGTCCCGGCCCGGGTGCTCGTCCTCGGCGACGAACCGGCCGGGACCGGCGAGGAGCCGGCGGCCCCGACGGGCCCCGCCCCGCACGACCCGGCGTACGTCATCTACACCTCGGGTTCGACCGGCCGCCCCAAGGGCGTCGTCGTCCCGCACCTCAGCGTGGCCGCGCTGCTCGCGAACACCCGCGCCGACATGGACTTCGGGCCCGACGACGTGTGGGTGCAGTTCCACTCGTACTCCTTCGACTTCGCCGTCTGGGAGCTGTGGGGCGCGCTGGCGCACGGCGGGGAGCTGCTGGTCCCGGACTACGGGCTGACCCGCTCCCCGGTCGACTTCCACCGGCTGGTCCGCGAGCGCGGGGTCACCGTGCTCAACCAGACCCCGTCCGCCTTCTACCAGTTCATCGAGGCCGACCGGCACGCCGGGGAACGGGCCACCGCCCTGCGCCGGATCATCTTCGGCGGCGAGGCGCTGGACCCGCTCCGGCTGCGCGGCTGGGTCGAGCGGTACGGCACCGGGTCGCCCGAGCTGGTCAACATGTACGGCATCACCGAGACCACCGTCCACGTCACCCACCGGGTCCTCACCGACGAGGACTTCGGCAGCGAGGTCAGCCCGATCGGCGGCCCGGTCCCCGGGCTGACGACCTATCTGCTGGACGACCGGCTCCGCCCGGTCCCGCCCGGCCGGGTCGGCGCGATCTACGTGGCGGGCGACCAGGTCTCCCTCGGCTACCTGGGCCGCCCGGGCCTCACCGCCGGGCGCTTCGTCGCCAACCCCTTCGCGGACGACGGCTCCCGGATGTACCACACGGGCGACCTGGCCCGCCGCACGCTCGACGGCGAGCTGGAGTTCGCCGGACGCGCCGACGACCAGGTCCAGCTCAAGGGCTTCCGGATCGAGCTCGGCGAGGTCGAGGCGGCGGTCCGGGAACTGGACGGCGTGGTCGACGTGGCCGTCACCCCGTCGGCCGACGCCGACCAGCTCATCGCGCACGTCGTGGGCCGGGCCCCCGGCGACCTCGGCGTCCTGCTCGCCGCGAAGCTGCCCGTGCACATGGTGCCCGGCCGGGTGCTGACGGTCGACGCGCTGCCGCTCACGGTCAACGGCAAGCTCGACCGCAAGGCGCTGACCGCCCGGGCCGCCACGCAGGCGGACACCGTCTCCGCCCCGGTGGACGACTCCGCGCTCGCCGTGCTGACCGCGATCTTCGCGGAGGTGCTGCCCGGCGCCGCCGTCGACGAGGACACCGACTTCTTCATGGCGGGCGGCGACAGCATCGTCGCGATCACCGTCATCAACCGGGCCCGGGCGCGCGGTCTGGCCATCGCGCCCCGGGACGTCTTCCTGTGCAAGACCCCGCGCGCCCTCGCCGGAGAACTGCGCTCGCGCGCCCCGCAGACCGCCGCGCCCGAGCGGAAGCGCCGCGCCGACGGGCCGTTCGCCCCGACGCCGGTCATGCTGCGCAGGCGCGAACTCGACGGCCCGCTCGACGGGTTCGCGCAGGCCCGCACGATGGTCACGCCCGAGGGGGTCACCCCCGCCGCCATCGAGCGCGCCGCGAACGCCGTCGTGGCCGCACACCCGGCCCTGCGGATGAGCCTGGACACCCGGCACGGCGTGTGGACGCCGCGCGTCGAGCCCGCCCGCGAGGTCTCGCTCGTCCACGCGGACTTCGGTGACCCGGCGCTCGCCGCCAACGCGGCCGCCGCACACCTGAACCCGGAGACCGGCGAGGTCGTCGCGTTCACCTGGCTGGCCGCCACCCGGACCCTGGTCGTCACCGCGCACCACCTCGCCGTCGACACGGTGTCCTGGCTGATCGTCCTGGACGACCTGGCCACCGCCCTGCGCGGCGAGGCCCTGCCGCCCGCGACCACCTCCTACGCGGAGTACGCCGACGCGCTCACCGCCCGGGCCGCGCACACCACCGAGGACCTGGGCGACTGGATCACGGTGCTCGACGCCCCCGCCGCGCTGCCCGCCGACGGGGAGCTGCGCGAGACGACCGTGGTCCTCGGCCCCGAGGTGAGCGACCGGGTCACGCGGACCGCGCCCGCCGCCCTGGGCATCGGCCTCACCGAACTGCTCTGCGGCGCCCTGCGCACCGCCCTGACCCGCGTCCAGCCCGAGCCCACCGACCTCGCGGTCGACCTGGAACGCCACGGCCGGGTCCCCGCCCTGGACGGCCACGACTACACCCGTACCGTCGGCTGGTTCACCTCCATCGCGCCCGTACGGCTCACCCCGCACACCGACCCCGTCGCCGCCGCCCGGGAAGTCGTGGCGCGCCAGCCCGACGAGCACGGGCACGTCGCCTACGGCCGGCTCCGGTACCTCAACCCGCAGACCGCGCCCCTGCTGACCGCCCGCCCGCAGGTGCTCTTCAACTACCTCGGCCGGGGCGGCGAGTCCGACGTCCCGCGCATCACCGGCGGCGAGGGCGACAGCCCGTACGCCGTCGAGGTCAACGCCTGGACCGACGCCGTCACCGGCAGCCTGCACGCCGAGTTCCTGCTCGCCGAAGGCGTCCCCGACGAGCTCACCGGCCACTGGCGCGCGGCCCTGGAACGCCTCGCGGACACCGCCGCGACCGCCGAGCGCACCGCACCGGTCACCCCGCTCCAGCGCGGCCTGTACTTCCAGGCCGAGCTGACCGGCGCGACCGGGCACTACGTCGCCCAGAGCCACTTCACCTTCGACCGGCGCCTCGACACCGGCGCACTGGCCGACGCGATGGCGTACGTCATCGCCCGGCACCCGGTCGTCGGTGCCGGATTCACCACCGACGACGACGGCAACCCGGTCCAGATCCTGCGGCCCGGGACCCGCGTCCCCGTCCGCACGGTCGACGTCGCCTCCGAGGCGGAGTCCGACGCCCTGCGCGCCCGGGACCGCGACACCGGCTTCGACCCCGGCGAGCCGCCGCTGATCCGGCTCACCGTGCACCGCCTGCCCGACGGCCGCGACGGGCTGCTGCTCAGCTACCACCTGCTGCTGTGGGACGGCTGGTCCCGGGAGATCCTGCTGCGGGACCTGTTCGACGCCTACGCGACCCTCGTCGCGGGCGAACCCCTCACCGACGCCACCCCCCGGACACCCGGCTTCGAGGACCACGCCCGCCAGCTCGCCGCCAAGGACCCCGCGGTGGCGGAGCGGTTCTGGGCGGAGCACCTGACCGGGCTCACCGGCCCGACGCTGCTCGCCGGGGCGCAGCCGCCCCGCACGGACGAGCTGCCGCAGGCGCTCCTGCACACCCTGTCCGCCGAACTGTCCGAGCTGCTGCGCGGCGCGGCCAAGGCGCACGGGGTCACCCTCAACACCGTCCTCACCGGCGCCTTCGGCCTGCTGCTGGGCGCGCACACCGGGCGCGGCGACGCGGTGTTCGGCGTGACCGTCTCCGGGCGCGAGGGCGAGGGCCTGGGCGACATCGTGGGCGTCCTGCTCAACACCGTGCCCATGTGGACCCGGGCCCGGCCCGGTGACACGGCAGGGGAGTACCTGGCGCGCGTGCAGGCGTCCCGGGTCGAGGCCATGGAGCACGAGCACCTGGGACTCGGCGAGATCCAGCGCGCCAGCGGCCACGACACCCTGTTCGACAACCTCTTCGTCCTCCAGAACTTCCTGGACCTGGACGCCCTCGCCGGGATCAACGCACGCCACGGCATCACCTCGGTGCACGCCGACGACTCGACGCACTACCCGTACACCTGGGTCGTCACCCCCGGAGACCGGCTCACCGTCAAGCTGGAGCACCGCGACGACGACCCCGCCGCCGCCCGCCGCCTCCTGGACGGCTACGTGCGGCTCCTTGAGGACCTGGCCCGGGCGACCGGCCCGCTCGGCGCCCTCCCGGGGCCGGAAGCCGCCCCCGAACCGGCCGTGCGCACGGAATTCGGCACGGACACCGTCGTGGACCGCTTCGACCGGGCGGCCGACCGCCACCCGGACCGCGTCGCCCTCGTCGCCGACGGCGCGGCCATGACCTTCGGGCAGCTCCGGGACCGCAGCCGCGAGGTGGCCGGGGTGCTCGCCGGACGGGGCATCGGACCGGAGAGGGCGGTGGGCATCGCCGTACCGCGCTCCCTCGACTCGATCGTGGCGCTGTTCGCCGTGCTGCGCACCGGTGCCGCGTACGTGCCGCTGGAACTGGACCACCCCGACGAGCGGATCGCGGCGATCGTCGCGGACGCCCGGCCCGACGTGACCCTCACCGTGAGCACCGTCGCACCCCGCCTCACCGGCGAACTGATCGAGCTGGACCGCCCGTTGCCCGCCGCCGAGCCGTACACCACCTTCGCGCCCGGCGACCCGGACCGGCTGCGGCACCCCGCGTACACGATCTACACCTCCGGCTCCACCGGCCGGCCCAAGGGTGTGGTCACCGAGTACGCCGGACTCACCAACATGCTCGTCAACCACCAGCGCCGGATCTTCGAACCGGTCCTGGCCGAGCACGGCCACCGCACCTTCCGGATCGCGCACACCGTGTCGTTCGCCTTCGACATGTCGTGGGAGGAACTGCTCTGGCTCGCCGACGGGCACGAGGTGCACATCTGCGACGAGGAACTGCGCCGCGACGCGCCCCGGCTCGTCGCGTACTGCCTCGACCACGGCATCGACGTCATCAACGTGACCCCGACCTACGCACAGCAACTGGTCGCCGAGGGGCTGCTCGACAACCCCGGGCGGCGGCCCGCGCTGGTGCTGCTCGGCGGCGAGGCCGTCACCCCGGGCCTCTGGCAGCGGCTCGCGGACACGGAGGGCACGGTCGGCTACAACCTCTACGGGCCCACCGAGTACACCATCAACACCCTCGGCGTCGGCACCTTCGAGTGCCAGGACCCGGTGGTGGGCGTGGCCATCGACAACACCGAGGTGTACGTCCTGGACCCGTGGCTGCGACCGCTGCCCGACGGTGTCCCGGGCGAGCTGTACGTCTCCGGCGTCGGCATCGCGCGCGGCTACCTCGGGCAGCCCGCCCAGACCTCCCACCGCTTCGTCGCCTGCCCGTTCGGGGCGCCCGGCGAGCGCATGTACCGCACCGGAGACCTGGTCGTCCGGCGGCCCGACGGCAACCTCGCCTACCTCGGCCGCACCGACCAGCAGGTCAAGATCCGCGGCCACCGCGTCGAACCCGGCGAGGTGGAGGCCGCGTTCGCCGCGCACCCGGCGGTCCGGTTCGCCGCCGCCGTCGCCCAGCCGGACCCCCAGGTGGACGGGGCCTACCGGCTTGCCGCCTACCTCGTCCTCGACCACGGCGATCTCGCCGCCGTCGCCGCCGAAGTGGGCGCCGCGCTGCCGGACTTCCTGCGCCCGTCCCACTACGCCGAGGTGGACAGCATCCCCCTCACCGTGAACGGCAAGGCCGACACCAAGGCGCTCCCCGAGCCCAAGCCGCTCGGCGTCCTGGCCGGGGCGGGGGAGCGCGCCCCGGAGACCGACACCGAGATCACGGTGTGCGAGTTCTTCGCCGAAGCACTCGACCTGGACGACGACGAGGTGAGCGCGGTCAGCGACTTCGTCTCCCTCGGCGGACACTCCATGCTGGCGGTCCGGCTGACCGGGCTGCTCCGGCGGGAGTACGGTCCAGTGATCACCATCCGCGACCTGTTCACCCTGCGAACCCCCGAAGCGATTGCCGGCCACCTCGATGAACACTCCTGACACCCCCCGGCCCCGCCAGGGCGCCGCCATCCTGCGCACCGCACTGCGGCGCAACGTCGGCGCCATGGCCTGGGGCACCGTCCTCATGGGCCTCTACCAGGCCGGGGAGACCGCCTTCCCGATCGCGCTCGGCCTGATCGTGGAACACACGCTGCAACACCGCAGCGCCACCGCGCTCGGTCTGTCGATCGGCGCGCTGGCGGTGATCATCACGACCGTCTCGCTGTCCTGGCGGTTCGGGATGCGCACCCTGCAGAAGGCGAACACCACCGAGGCGCACCGGTGGCGGGTCCGGGTCGCGGCCTGCGGACTCCAGCCGGTGGCCCGGGACGTGGACCTGAAGTCCGGCGAGGTGCTGACCATCGCCACCGAGGACGCCGACCAGACCGCGGACATCATCGAGGTGGTGCCGCTGCTGATCAGTTCGGTGGTCGCGGTCCTGGTCGCCGCCGTCGCGCTCGGGCTCGCCGACCTGCGGCTCGGGCTGCTGGTGATCGTGGGCACCGTGGCGATCCTGTCCGTGCTGAGCGTGATGTCCCGGCGGATCGGCGCCAGTACGCAGGAGCAGCAGGCCCGGGTCGCGCGCGCCGGGGCCAAGGTCGCCGACCTGATCACCGGTCTGCGCCCGCTGCACGGCTTCGGCGGCAACCACGCCGCCTTCGGCTCCTACCGCCGGGTCAGCACCGAGGCCAAGGAGCAGTCGATCACCGTCGCCCGGGTCAACGGGGTGTACGCGGGCACCGCGCTGGCCCTCAACGCGGCCCTCGCCACCGCCGTCACCCTCACGGCCGGATACCTGGCCTTCGCCGGGCACATCAACATCGGGGAACTCGTCATGGCGGTGGGCCTGGCGCAGTTCATCATGGAACCGCTCAAGCTGTTCTCGGAGATGCCCAAGTACGTGATGATGGCGCGCGCTTCGGCCGAGCGCATGGCCCTGGTGCTCTCCGCGCCCCCGGTCACCGAGCCGGGGACCGGGAGTCCGGCACCGGGCGGGACGCTGGAGATCGACGGCCTGCGCCACGGGGTGCTGCGCGGCGTGGAGTTCGAGGTGGCCGCCGGGGAGTTCGTGGCCGTCGCCGCCTACCAGCCGCGCGCCGCCGCCGACTTCGCCGCGGTCCTCGCGCTGTCCGTGCCCCCGGGGACGTACGGGGGAGTGGTGCGGGTCGGCGGGCGGGCGCTCGCGGACCTGTCGGCCGAGGCGGTCCGGGAGCACCTGCTGGTGAACCCGTACGACGGGGAGATCTTCGCGGGCACCCTCCGGACGAACATCGACCCCTCGGGCACCAGCACCATGCTCCCCGAGGCCGTCGAGGCGTCCATGCTGACCGACGTCGTCGCCCTCCACCGCGAGGGTCTCGACTACGCCATCCGCGACCGGGGAGCGAACCTCTCCGGCGGCCAGCGCCAGCGGCTCTCGCTGGCCCGCGCGCTGGCCGCCGACGCGGAGATCCTGGTGCTGCACAACCCGACCACGGCCGTCGACGCGGTGACCGAGCAGCTCATCGCCCGCAACATCGCGAAGCTGCGCCGGGGCCGGACCACCGTGGTCATCACCAGCAGCCCGGCCGTCCTGGACGCAGCCGACCGGGTCCTCGTCCTGGACGACGGCCTCATCACCGCCGAGGACACCCACCGCAACCTGCTCTCCACGGACGAGGCGTACTGCCTGGCCGTGGCGCGGTGATGCGGCGGTGACTCAGCCGAGCGCCCAGGCGACGTCCCTCAGCATCGCGTGCCGCCAGCCCGCGCGGTCGTGATCCGAGGGGGACCGCGACACCCGTACCGCCGCCCCGGCCTGCTCGGTCAGGGCCTCGACCACCGTGCAGTGGGGGAGCATCCGCGTCTCGTGCTCCCCCAGGTCGAAGGCGATGCGGAGGCCGGAGAGACCGGGCCGCTGCCGGAGCCGGTCGGCGAGGGCGCCGCCGGCCGGGCCGTCCAGCAGGTCCGTACGCTCCGCGCAGTCGGGCGCCCACCAGAACGACCCGGACTGGCAGGCGACCCGCGTCACCAGCTCCGGGAACTCCAGGGCGGCGTACAGCGCGCTGAGCCCGCCGAGGCTCTGCCCCGCGACCACCAGCGTGCCGGGGTCGGCGGGCACCCCGGACTCCGCGACCAGGGGCAGCAGTTCGTCCCGGACCGCCTCCCACAGCTCCGGCCGGCACCCGAACTCGCCCATCCGGTCCTTGGACGGCAGGAAGACCAGGGTGACCGGGGGCAGCGCCCCGTCCGCGACGGCCGCCTCGAACGCGGTCATGGCCGGGTGCAGATACAGCCAGTCGTCCCCGTCGAGCAGCAGCACCACGGGCCCGCCGCCCGCCACCGGATGCACGCGCACCGTGCGGCGTCCGCCGAGCCGCGCGGACGCCCAGCGCAGCCGGGTGCGGGGCACGGGCAGGACGTCGTCCGCGCCGACGAGCGGCCAGTAGGGCTGTGCCGGGGCGTCCGGCGTGGCCGCGATCGAGCGGTCGCCACCGGCGGCGGACGGGTTGAACGGGTCGGCGTGCGCCCCCTCGTCCGTGATGAACCGGTAGGTCACCCGCAGCCGCGCGGGCATCTCCACCTCCGCGTACCAGCAGTCCGTCGCGCCCCACCGGCGCAGCGGCAGCGGTTCCCGCGTCCAGCTCTCGAAGGATATGTCGGCCGGGCCGCCGCGCCGGAGGAAGAGAGTCGTCCAGCCGCCGCCCCCACCGGGCCGCGACACGGGCGTCCGGGCCGCCGCCCAGAACGCCTCGGTGCCGGGTTCGCCGGGCAGCCCGAAATCGGCGAAGGGGCTGCCGGTGGCGGCCGGGAGCTGATCCGTGCGATCACCGGAGGGCATGAGGGGTCTCCTTGTGCAGGGGGAAAGGGAAAGGCTAAGCTCACGAATTGTTAGGCGAGCCTAACCTAAGCTGTTTGTTCTTGATGAGGAGGCACTGCCCGCATGAGCACCAACCCGTTCGACGATCCCGAAGGCCGTTTCCTGGTCCTGGTGAACGACGAGGGCCAGCACTCCCTGTGGCCGTCGTTCGCCGAGGTGCCCGGCGGCTGGACGGTCGCCTTCGAGGAGAACACGCGCGAGGCGTGCCTGGAGTACGTCGAGGCCAACTGGACCGATCTGCGGCCCCGTTCGCTCGCCGCGTCGATGGACGCCTGACCCCCGTGACCACGGTCGCGCCGCGTCCCGTACCCCTGCCCTCCCCGTCCCGCCCGCGGGCGGCGCGCGTCCGGACCGCCGGGTCCGGTGACGCCGCCGCGCTCGCGGAGCTGTCCCGGCCGTTCGCCCGCTCGGGCGCCCTGCGCGAACGGCCCGACTCCCTCTACGCGGCACGCGCCGCCGAATTCCTCGTGGCCGTCGGCTCCGACGGCGGGATCGAGGGCTGTGTGGGCCTGCGGGTCCACGAGGGGGAGGGGGCCCACGCGGGCGTCCTGTACAACTTCTGCGTGGCGGGCCACCGGCAGGGGCGCGGAGTCGGGGGCGCCCTCCTGCGGACCGCGCTGGCCCTGGGGTGCACCCAGGCGCTCGGCGCCCTCTTCACCGCGACCACCGGGGACGACCGGCTGTTCCGCCGGTACGGCTTCGCGCCCGTGACGGCCCGTCAGGCGCCGAGCGCCTGGGCCGAATCCCTGGATCCCCGGCGCAACGCGCTGATCCTCGCCCGCGCCCTGTGAACCGGGCGCCGGGCCGAACGTGAGCCCGGCCCGGCGCCCCCCACACGTCAGGCCGGGCTCACCGCGTGGTCCTCGTCCGGCACCACCGTGGTCCCCGCGCCGTCCCCGCCGAGGACGCTCCGCAGCACCGCGTGCGGCACCCGGCCGTCCAGCACGTCCGCCCGGCCGACCCCACCCCGTACCGCCCGCAGGCAGCCCTCCATCTTCGGCAGCATCCCGCTCGCCAGGCCCGGCAGCAGGCCGTCCAGGGCGTCCGCCGTCAGGCGCCCGATCACCTCGGTGCTCGCCGGCCAGTCCGCGTACAGCCCCGCCACGTTCGTCAGGACCACCAGCCGCTGCGCGCCGAGCGCCACGGCGAGGGCGGAGGCGGCGAGATCCGCGTTGACGTTGTACACCTGGCCGTCCGCGCCCCGCGCCACCGGCGAGACCACCGGTATGTGACCCTGCGTCAGGAGGGCGCGCACCATGCCCGGGTTCACCTCCACGACGTCCCCGACCTGGCCGATGTCCACCGGTGCGCCGTCCACCCAGGCGGGCCGCCGCACAGCTGTCATCGTGTGCGCGTCCTCGCCGGTCATGCCCACGGCGTACGGCCCATGGCTGTTGATGTGGCCCACCAGTTCGCGCTGGACGCGGCCGGACAGCACCATGCGGACGACTTCCATCGTCTCCGCCGTGGTCACCCGCAGGCCCGCCTCGAAGCGGCTCTCCAGCCCGAGGCGGTCGAGCATGGCGCTGATCTGAGGGCCGCCCCCGTGCACGACGACCGGGCGCAGACCCGTGCGCCGCAGCTCCACGACATCCTGGGCGAAGGTCTGTTGCAGCTGTGCGTCGACCATGGCGTTGCCGCCGAACTTGATGACGACGACCGGTCCCGAATCCTCTTCCATTTAGCTTAGCCTAACCTTAATTGGCTCGTTGTTGGTCAAGAAGAGGCCCGCCGGTCGAGGAAGCTCTCCTCCACCGGCGGGCGGCCCCGCGCGTGATCAGCCGATCTCGATGAGGAGGTCGCCCGCCTCCACCTGCTGCACCCGGCCGATGGCCAGGCGGCGCACCACACCGGCGGACTGGGCGGTGATCGACGCCTCCATCTTCATCGCCTCGATCGTGGCGACCGTCTGCCCCGCCGACACCGAAGCGCCCTCCTCCACCTGGAGCGTCACCACCCCGGCGAACGGCGCCGCGACATGCCCCGCGTCGGTCCGGTCCGCCTTCTCCGCAGCCTTCACCTCGGTCGCCACGGACCTGTCCCGCACCGAGACCGGCCGCAACTGCCCGTTGAGCGTGGCCAGTACGCTCCGGAAGCCGCGTTCGTCCGCCTCCGAGATGGCCTCCAGCTCGAACAGCAGGGTGACCCCGGGCTCCAGCTCGACCGGGTGCTCGGTCTCCGGCTCCAGCCCGTACAGGAAGTCCGGCGTCGGCAGCACCGACGTGTCGCCGTACGCCTCCCGGTGCGCGGTGAACTCCTTCGTCGGGCCGGGGAACAGCAGCCGGTTCAGCGTCGCGCGCGGCGACTCGCGCAGCGCCTGACGGTCCTCGTCCGACAGGTGCGGCGCCTTCGCCTTGTCCGGGCGGCCCTTGAGCGCCCGGGTGCGGAACGGCTCGGGCCAGCCGCCGGGCGGGTCGCCCAGCTCACCGCGGAGGAACCCGATCACCGAGTCCGGTACGTCGAACTTCCCCGGGTCCGACTCGAAGTCCGCGGCACTCACGCCCGCGCCCACCAGGTGCAGCGCCAGGTCCCCGACCACCTTCGAGGACGGGGTCACCTTCACCAGCCGGCCCAGCATCCGGTCGGCCGCCGCGTAGCAGTCCTCGATCAGCTCGAAGCGGTCGCCGAGGCCCAGCGCGATGGCCTGCTGCCGCAGGTTGGACAGCTGACCGCCCGGGATCTCGTGGTGGTAGATCCGGCCCGTCGGCGAGGCGAGCCCCGACTCGAACGGGGCGTACACCTTGCGGGTCGCCTCCCAGTACGGTTCCAGATCGCCGACCGCCTGCAACGAGAGGCCCGTCGCGCGCTCGGTGTGGTCCGTGGCCGCCACCAGCGCGGACAGCGGCGGCTGGCTGGTCGTCCCGGCCATCGAGGCGACGGCCGCGTCCACCGCGTCCACCCCCGCGTCGATCGCGGCGATCAGCGTGCCCAGCTGGCCGCCCGCCGTGTCGTGGGTGTGCAGGTGCACCGGCAGGTCGAACCGCTCGCGCAACGCCGTGACCAGGGTGCGCGCGGCCGGCGGACGCAGCAGCCCCGCCATGTCCTTGATGGCGAGCACATGGGCGCCCGCCTCCACGATCTGCTCGGCCAGCCGCAGGTAGTAGTCCAGCGTGTACAGGGTCTCGCCCGGGTCCGACAGATCGGCGGTGTAGCACAGCGCCACCTCCGCCAGCGAGGTCCCCGTGGCGCGTACGGCGTCGATCGCCGGACGCATCTGCGACACGTCGTTGAGCGCGTCGAAGATCCGGAAGATGTCCATCCCGGCCGAGGCCGCCTCCGACACGAACGCCTCGGTGACCTCCGTCGGATACGGCGTGTAGCCCACCGTGTTGCGGCCGCGCAGCAGCATCTGCGTACAGATGTTGGGCACCGCCTCACGCAGCTTGACCAGCCGCTCCCACGGGTCCTCCGCGAGGAAGCGCAGCGCCACGTCGTAGGTGGCCCCGCCCCAGCACTCCAGGCTCAGCAACTGCGGCACGGTGTGCGCCACCTGCGGCGCGACCGCCAGCAGGTCCCGGGTACGGACCCGGGTGGCCAGCAGCGACTGATGGGCGTCGCGGAACGTGGTGTCGGTGACCGCGACCGCCGACTGCGCCCGCAGCTCGGCGGCGAACCGCTCCGGACCCAGCTCGGCCAGCCGCTGCCGCGAACCGGGCGGCGGCGTGCCGGGCGGCAGCGCGGGCAGCTTGTCCGCCGGGTCGATGACCGAAGGGCGGGGCCCGTAGGGCCGGTTGACCGTGGTCTCCGCCAGATAACTGAGCATCCGGCTGCCCCGGTCGGCCGACGGGCGGGCCCGGATCAGCTCCGGGTGCTCGTCGATGAACGAGGTCGTGACGCGCCCCGCCCGGAACTCCGGGTGGTCGAGGACCGCGCCCAGGAACGGCAGGTTCGTCGCCACCCCGCGGATGCGGAACTCGGCGATCGCCCGGCGCGCGCGGCGGGCCGCGTTGGCGAAGTCGTGGCCGTGACACGTGAGTTTGACGAGCATCGAGTCGAAGTGCGCCGACACCTCCGCACCCGTGTGCACGGTCCCGCCGTCGAGGCGCACACCCGGACCGCCGGGGGAGCGGTACGCGGAGATGGTCCCGGTGTCCGGACGGAAGCCGTTGACCGGGTCCTCCGTCGTGATCCGGCACTGCATCGCGGTGCCGTTGAGGGAGATGGAGTCCTGGGACAGCCGCAGCTCGGGCAGCGTCATGCCCGCCGCGATGCGCAGCTGCGCGATCACCAGGTCGCGGCCGGTGACCTGCTCCGTCACCGTGTGCTCGACCTGGATGCGCGGGTTCATCTCGATGAAGACGTGGTTGCCGCGCTCGTCCACCAGGAACTCGACGGTGCCCGCGTTCACGTACCCGATGTGCCGGGCGAAGGAGACCGCGTCGGCGCAGATCCGCGCCCGCAGCTCCGGGTCCAGATTCGGGGCCGGCGCGATCTCCACCACCTTCTGGTGGCGGCGCTGGAGCGAGCAGTCCCGCTCGTAGAGGTGCACCACATTGCCCTCGGCGTCGGCCAGGATCTGCACCTCGATATGGCGCGGGTTGATCACCGCCTGCTCCAGGAACACCGTCGCGTCCCCGAACGCGGACCGCGCCTCGCGCATCGCCGCGTCGATCGCCTCGCGGAGGTCAGCGGCCTCGGCCACCCGCCGCATGCCGCGCCCGCCGCCCCCGGCGACCGCCTTCACGAACACCGGGAAGCCGATCTCCTCCGAGGCCGCGACCAGGGCGTCCACGTCCTCGGACGGCTCCGAAGACTTCAGCACCGGCACCCCGGCCTCGCGGGCCGCCGCCACCGCACGCGACTTGTTGCCCGTCAGGTTCAGCACCGACGCCGGGGGCCCGACGAAGGTGATGCCCGCCTCCGCGCACGCCGCCGCCAGGTCCGGGTTCTCCGACAGGAAGCCGTAACCGGGGTAGATCGCGTCCGCCCCCGCCTTGCGGGCCGCCTTCACCACCTCGTCCACCGACAGGTACGCCCGCACCGGATGCCCCGGCTCACCGATCCGGTACGCCTCGTCCGCCTTGGCCCGGTGCAGGGAGTTGCGGTCCTCGTGCGGATACACGGCCACCGTGGAGATGCCCAGCTCGAAGGCCGCACGGAACGCGCGGATCGCGATTTCCCCGCGGTTGGCGACCAATACCTTGTCGAACATCAAACTCCCCAGTCGTGTCGCGGCTGTGTGGCGTCGAGGACGGGCGGTACGGCACGGACACGCTGCTCCGCGTCGGAGACCGTACGGCGGTGGCGAGGTGCTCCGTGACCCGCCGGGTACGGAGCGTTCGACACCGTACCGGAGACTTCCCCCGAGATCGCGAGCGCAAAAGATGGCTTGCGTCACGCCCCAAAACGTCCCCCGGACGCACCCCCGCCACCACGATGTTTTGCCGGTTCTTGGCGGCGGGGCCATGCTGGTGGGCATGGCCGACCACGCCGGCCCCGAACCCGTCGGCACCGTCCGGCGCGCCCTCCGCCTGCTGGAGGCCGCGGGCGCCCACGGGGGCGAGGCCACCGCGCAGCAGCTGGCCCGGGAGGCGGGGCTTCCCCCGGCCACCGTGCGCGAGCTGCTGCCCATGCTCATCGGCGACGGCTACCTCAGGGAGCTGGAGGACCACACCTACGTCCTCGCCGACGACGCCCCGGGCGGCGGCCCCGGCACGCAGTCGGTGCCCGCCCGGGTACGGCCCGCCCTCACCGCCCTGCGCAACGACCTGGGGGCCGCCGCCTATCTCACGCTCTACGTGGACGGCGAGGTCCGGGTCATGGAGATCGTGGACAGCGCGCGCACCCCGCGCGTGGACCTGTGGGTGGGACTGGACGAGGCCGGGCACGCCACGGCGCTCGGCAAGAGCGTGCTGCGGGAGCTCGACGACGAGGCGCGGGACGACTACTTCTCCCGGCACGACCTGACCGGGCTCACCCCCCGGACCATCACCCACCGCGAGGAGCTGGTCCGGCAGCTCGACGGCTCGCCCGCGCCGGTGGTCATGGACCGCGAGGAGTACGTACGCGGCACGACCTGCGTCGCGGTCCCGGTCTACAGCGGCGATCAGATCGGCTCCCTCGGCATCTCCTTCCGGTCCGACCGGATGTACCGCACATCCCGGGTCCGCGCGGAGCTCCTGTCGGCCGCCGTCAGCGTGTCCCGCAGGCTCACGCTGCCCGGCTGAGGGGCCGCGTTCAGTCCAGCCGGGTCAGGTCCGGCCGCAGCCGCTGCCACACCGGATGCCGCAGCCGCCCCGCCGCCGTCCACTGCGACGCGCTGACCTCCGCCACCAGCCTCGGCTCCACCCAGTGCGCCCCGGCCACGTCGACCGGCCCCGTGAACGGGGACTCCGGACGCGCGATCACCCTCAGGTAGTCCCTCAGCTCGCCCAGCTCCCGGTCCGACATCCCCGACCCCACGGACCCCGCGTACCGCAGCCCCGCCGGGTCGTCCAGCCCGACCAGCACCGCCCCGGGGACACCCGCGGGCGCGCCGTTGCGCTGGGTCCAGCCGCCGATGACCACGTCCAGCGTCTCGACCCGCTTGGTCTTGCGCCAGTCGGGTGAACGCAGGCCCGGTGTGTACGGAGAGGTGAGCCGCTTGGCGACCACCCCCTCCAGGCCCCCGCGCACGACGGTGTCCCACGCCTTCGCGCCCTGGCCGCGCACATAGGACGGCACCGACCAGTGCGGTCCCGCGGACAGCACCCCGGACAGGATCGCGCGGCGCTCCTCGTAACCCAGCGCCGACAGCCTCCGGCCGTCCAGGTACAGCACGTCGAAGACCACCAGGTGCGCGGGGACGTCCAGCGCCAGGCGGGCGGCGCGGCGCGCGTTCAGGATGCCCATCCGGCGCTGGAGCAGCCCGAAGTCGGACCGCCCCGCCCCGTCCAGGGCCACGATCTCGCCGTCCAGGACCACGCTGCGGCCGCGCAGCACGTCACCGAGCGCGTGCAGCTCCGGATAGGTCGGGGTCACGTCGTTGCGCGCCCGCGAGGTCAGCCGCAGGGTGCCGTCCCCCGGTGTCGCGACGACGCACCGGGCACCGTCCCACTTGGCCTCGAAGGCCCACTCCGTGTCCGGTACGGGGAGCGGTCCCGGCACGGCCAGCATCGGTGCGATCCACGGGGGTGACCCGGAGGCGTCGGCGGGGATGGGGGCCATAGCCTCCATGATCGAACGGCCGGCGGTTCCCCGCAGTCCGAGTGCTACGCCGCCCAGGCGGACACGGTCAGGGTCTGGGCGAGGACCTGCCACAGGGCCCAGGCGCCCGCACGGCTCGCCGCGCCGCACAGCACCTGCCGGGTGCAGTCCGTCTCCCGGTCCTGCCACGCGGCGACGTCCAGGTAGTGGAAGCCGAGGGAGCGGGTGAACGTGAACCGGATGTGCAGGCCGTTGCCCAGGTCGTGGCCGGGGAGCGTGGCGATCTGGAGGTGGTCCCCGGCGGCGGACTCCACGCGGACCGGATTGCCGCCCAGCAGATCGCAGGTGTCGCCCGTACGGACGCGGCCCGGGCAGCTCCCGCTCACCGGGAACAGCCGGAAGTTGTCGGTGAGCTGCCGGCGTACGGCCTCCGGCGTCGTGAACGGGTGTACGCCGAGCCCGTAGCCGTACCAGTACAGCAGGCGCCTGCCGTCGAGGCAGCGCTCGCGGTCCTGGTCGCACGTGGCCGCGCGCCCGGCCCCGGCGTCCGCGCGGGCCGCCGGGGCGGTGAGCACCAGGGCGAGGCACGGGGCCACCGCGAGCGCCAGGACGCGCCGGGCGGCCCGGCGCTCACGGGGCACGGCTCAGCCCGGTGACTCGTCCGGCACCGGATGCTCCGGGTGCACTCCGGCGTTACGGGCGGAACCGCGTCCCGACCCCGACTCGTCCGGGTCGGGCAGCTCCTCGTCCTCCCGGCCGTCGTCCCCGGTCCGCCCGGTGCGCGGCGGGCCCGGCACGTCCATCGGGTCCTCGCCCTCCTGGACCTGCTGGTCGGGCATGTCCGCGGGCACCGGAGGGGGACTCGGGGTCGCGCCCTCGTGGATGGGGCCCTCTGGTCTGCGGTCGGTCATGGAAGATCCTCCGTCGTCGTCCCCGCGGGCAGGCGGCGGGGCATCGGCAGCCTCGCGGTGCCGGGTACCCACGGAGGTCCGGCCAACTCATTGTGGGCCGGTGCGGACCGCACGGCATGTCCGCCCGCTCAGCGCCGCCGGGCGAGGAGGAACATCTGCGGTTCGGGCACGGCCGCCGGGACGGCGGGCACGAACATCGTGCTCTCCCGGGACAGCACGGTGAACCCGGCGTCCTCCACCAGCGCCGCGAACGCGTCCTCGCCGAAGCTGGTCACCTCGACCGGCTGGCCCATGAACGTGCCGCTCACGCCCTCCACGTCGAACGGCACCGTCGCCACGGCCAGATGACCCCCCGGCCGCAGCACCCGCGCGGTCAGCCGCAGCACCTCGCCCTGGTCCGCGCGCTCCATCTGCAACAGTGCGAAGTACAGGCACACCGCGTCGAAGGAGCCGTCCTCCAGCGGAAGCGTGCGGATGTCGGCGCAGCGGAACTCCGCCCCCGGCACCTGGCGCGCGGCGATGTCCACCATCACCGGCGAGACGTCGACCCCCAGCACCTCGTGCCCGGCGTCCACCAGGGTCTGCGCCGTCGGCCGGCCCGTCCCGCTCCCCACGTCCAGCACCCACGCGTGCGGCGGGAGCACCCCGAGAAGCCGTTCCAGCGAGGCACGGTGGGCCGCCGAAGCGGCGAACGCCGCCTCGTAATCGGTCCCGAGAGCGTCGAACACGGCTGCGGCGGTGCGACCTCGTCCCGCTGACATGGCAGGCCCCTTCCTGTTGCGGTGCACCACCACTTCTACTGCAACAGGCACACCCCCGCCCCGAAACCACCGGAAACCGGTGTGCCGCGGCCCTTACACCGACCGCAGCCACGCCTCGATCAGCCGGAGGTCGGCCCCGGTCAGGCCCAGGACGGGATCGACGCGGTGGAGCAGGGCCGGCCCGCCGTGGTGACCGGCGACCCAGCGCCGGTCGGGCTCGCCGATCTCGTCGTCGACCCAGGCGAACGCGCGCCCCGCCGCCCACTCCACGAGCGGGCGCGTCTTCCAGTGCAGCCCCGCCCGGGCGTCCCGCGCCTCCTGCTCGGGCGCGTCCGGCCAGGCGACCACGTCCAGAACGGGCAGGTCGAGCCGGGGCGCGACGACCGTGTTCGCCTCGTCCTCCCAGGTCGTCGCCCAGACCAGCGTGCAGGGCAGCGCGCCGAGCCGGGGCCCGAGCGACGGGTCGACCCTCGCCAGCAGCGGGTGGGCCGCCGCACCGGGCGGCACCGGCCCCATCGGATACGTGCGGTGGCCGCCGGGCCGCGCACCGAACGGGATCAGGGGGCCGTCGACGTCGAGGAAGAGCAGGGGGAGTGGGTCCGGGGCGGTCACCCCGGCACCGTACCCACCGGCCTCAGCGCCCGCCCGACACCCGCAGCACCGTTCCCGTCGCGTACGAGGCGTCCGGTGAGAGCAGCCAGGCGACGGCGCCCGCGATCTCCTCCGGTTCGCCGGGGCGGCCGAGCGGGGTGCCGGGGCCCAGCTTGTCGGGGCGGGCCGGGTCGGCGTGGAATTCGGTGCGGATGACACCGGGGGCGACCGCGTTGACGCGGATGCCGGACGGGCCGACCTCCTTGGACAGGCCGACGGTCATCGTGTCGACGGCCCCCTTGGCGGCGGCGTAGTGCACGTACTCGCCGGGGCTGCCGATCGTGGCGGCGGCCGAGGACACGTTGACGATCGCCCCGCCACCCGAGGCGGTCATGTCCCGCACCGCGCGGCGCGCGCAGAGCAGGTAGCCGAGGACGTTGACCTCCAGGGCCCGCCGCATCCCCGCCGCGTCCGCGTCGGCCAGGGGACCGAGCGGGCCGCTCATGCCCGCGTTGTTGACCAGGCCGGTGACCGGGCCCAGCTCGGCGGCGGCGGTGTCGAAGAGGCGGTCCACGTCCGTCTCGTCCGCCGTGTCCACCCGGACCGTCACGCAGCGCCGGCCCGTTCCCCGTACCGCCTCGGCGACCTTCTCGGCCGCCTCGGCGTCCGAGTGGTACGCCAGCGCGATGTCATGGCCCTCGTCCGCCAGGCGTACGCAGACCGCCGCACCGATGCCGCGGCTGCCTCCGGTGACCACGGTGACCGGTTGACCGTTCATGGCAGGCCCCACTTTCCTCGTACTCGCTTGCGGAGCCATCGTAGGCGCGGGTGATCATCCACCCCGGAGGGGGCCGGAAACGCGGCAGTGGACTGTCACCCACTCATGGAAGAGTGACAGTCCACCGGTCTGTGCTGCCCTGCGTCAGACGGGCATGCCGTCCTGGCGGTCGCTCTGCTCCTGGAGCTTGCGGGCCTTCTCCTGGAGGCGGCTGCGCTGCTCCGGGTCGCTGGTGCGCTCCGCGGCCTCGGTCAGGTGCCGCGCCTTCTCGCGCATCTGCTGGGCTCGGTTCACCTCTCGTGCAACGCTCATCGTCACTCCTCGGGGACGGTAGGGGAGAGCGGGCCCCTTCAGGGAAGCAGCGCCCCGTCACCGATGCACGCCGAAGCATCACCCACCGTGAAGACCGCAGGTGGGGGGAGGGGGGACGGAACCGGTCCCGCGCGCTGGCATGATCGAGGGTATGAACGAGCGCATGATCGCCGCGTGTGACGGGGCGTCGAAGGGTAATCCGGGGCCGGCCGCCTGGGCCTATGTGGTGGCCGACGCCGAGGGCCGTCCCCAGCGGTGGGAGGCGGGGCCGCTCGGCACCGCCACCAACAACGTCGCCGAGCTCACCGCCCTCCAGGAGCTCCTGGAGTCCGTGGACCCCGCCGTGGCGCTCGAGGTCCGGATGGACTCGCAGTACGCGATGAACGCGGTCACCAAGTGGCTGCCCGGCTGGAAGCGCAACGGCTGGAAGACCTCGGGCGGCAAGCCCGTCGCCAACCGCGAGCTGGTCACCCGCATCGACGCGCTCCTGACCGGGCGCGCCGTGAGCTTCGTCTACGTGCCCGCCCACCAGGTGGACGGCGACCCGCTCAACGCGCTCGCCGACCAGGCCGCCAGCGAGGTCGCCGTCTCCCAGACCGCGGCCGGCACCGCGCACGGCTCGGCCACCCCCGTACCGGCACCCTCCCGCGCCACCGAGGGCCGCAGGACCGGCGCGACGGCGAAGAAGAGCGCGCCGCGGAAGTCGGGGGGCGGGGCCACCATCCGGGCCAAGTTCGCCGGCCGCTGCCACTGCGGACGGCCGTACGCGGCCAAGGACATGATCGCCAAGAACGACCACGGCTGGGGCCACCCGGAGTGCCGCACCGCCTCCGCCTGAGGGCGGCTGTTCCCGGCCAACTGCCCCCGTAAGCCCACCAGATGGGGCGATCCGCCCGCGCGGCGGGCGTCCCCGTGCCATGATGCGCTCCGGCGGCGCGCGGGGAGCGCCGCCGGGGGAGCGGTGGCGACACCGGGACGCTGGGGGGCGTATGGAAACGACGACGACGGTGCTCGGCCGGCTGCGCGGGGCGCAGAAGACGGCCAAGGGGGTCTCGCTCTACTCGCGGTACGTGAACCGCCCGGCCGGCCGGGTCTTCGCCGCCGCCGCGTACCGGCTCGGCATGACGCCCAATCAGGTCACCCTGACCAGCGCGGCGTTCACCTTCACCGCCCTCGCCTGCGTGGCGCTGGTGCGCCCGGGGCCCGGGATGGCCGTCCTGGTCTACCTGGGGCTCGCCGTGGGCTTCGCCCTCGACTCGGCCGACGGGCAGCTCGCCCGGCTGACGGGGCGGGGCGGGCCCGACGGCGAGTGGCTGGACCATGTGGTCGACTGCGCCAAGATGATCCTGGTCCACACCGTCGTACTCATCGCGTTCCACCGGTACTTCGCACTGCCCGGCGACGGCTGGCTGCTGCTCCCGCTCGGTTTCCTGTTCGTCGCCGTGCTGACCTTCTGCGCGGGGCTGCTGCGCGAACAGCTCGGCAAGGCGGCGGCGCACGGCGCGGCAGCCGCGCCCGGGCCCGCCGCGCCGCCGTCCCGGCTGCGGGCCGTGGCGCTGCTGCCCGCCGACTACGGGGTGTTCTGCCTGGTCTTCCTGCTGCTCGGCGACGAGACCGCGTTCCGGACCGGATACGCCGTACTCGCCGCCGTGCACGCGCTGTTCCTCGTCCTGTTCCTGGGCAAGTGGTTCAGGGAGCTGAAAGCGCTCCGGGCGCACTGACGAGCGTGTCCAGCGCCCGGCGCAACTGGGTGCTGGAGGTGTGCACGGTGTACGGGAAGTACACGACCTCCACGCCCACCTCGGCGAAGTCGCGTTCGAGCTTCCTGCCCTTCTCCGTGTCCCGCCAGTCGTCCCCCTTGAAGATGACGTCGAACCTGACCTGCTGCCAGGTCTCGACCTTCTCCGGCACGGTCTCCACGAAGGCGGCGTCCACGTACCGCACGCTCCGCACGATCTCCAGCCGCTCCGGGAGCGGGATCACCGGCCGGTGTCCCTTGGCGAGCGTGGCCATCTCGTCGGAGACGACCCCCGCCACCAGGTAGTCGCACTGGCTGCGCGCATGACGAAGGATATTGAGGTGTCCCACATGGAACAGGTCGTAGACCCCCGGCGCGTAACCGACTCTGTGCACCATCCGTTCTCTCCCCCCACGGTGAACGCGATGTCCGCGATAGTCCAACGACCTTACTGTGAAGACCACTTGCTCATCTCATGAACGGATAAGCTCGCTTTTGGGGCTGTTCCTCGGTGGACACAGTCGGTGGAACACAGGTGGCTCCGGGGGGAAGGCGATCGTCCGATGGCAGACGAAGAGCACCACAGACCGTTCGAGCGGCGCCGCCTGCTGGTGGTCTCCACGAACTACGCGCCGGAGCTGACCGGCATCGGCCCGTACGCCGCCCAGCTCGCCGAGCACTGGGCCGCGTCCGGCGCCGACACGCATGTGCTCACGGGCATGCCGCACTACCCGGCCTGGCGGACCGACGCGGCCTACCGGGGCGTCTGGCGCACCGAGGAGCGGCGCGCGGGCGTCACCGTGCACCGCAGGCGCCACTACGTACCGGCCCGCCAGAGCGCCCTGCGCAGAGCCGCATTCGAGGGGAGCGTCCTGGCGCACGGCCTCCTCGCCCCGCCCGGCATCCGGCCCGACGCGGTGGTCTCCCAGATGCCCAGCCTCGCCGGAGGGGTCATCGGCGCCCGCCTCGCCCGCCGCCACCGGGTGCCCTACCTCCCCGTCGTCCAGGATCTGATGGGCGCCGCCGCGGCCCAGAGCGGCATCCGGGGCGGCGACGGGGCGGCGGCCCTCGCCTCGAAGGCCGAGCGGTTCGCCCTGCGCGCCGCGACGCTCGTCGGCGTCATCCACGAGACCTTCGTCCCCCGTGTCACCGCCTACGGGGTGGACCCGGACCGCATCCGCGTCGTGCCCAACTGGAGCCACGTACAGGCCCCTTCGGCCGACCGCGCCGCGACCAGGGCCCGGCTCGGCTGGCGCGAGGGCACACCGGTCGTCCTGCACTCCGGCAACATGGGGCTCAAACAGGGCCTGGAGGTCCTGGTCGACGCGGCCCGGCTCGCCCCCGACATCCGGATCGTCCTGATGGGCGACGGCAACCAGCGCGAGGACCTGCGCGCCCGCGCCGCCGGGCTGCCCAACCTCGACTTCCTGCCCCCGGCCGGTGCGGAGGAGTTCACCGACGTCCTGGCCGCCGCCGACGTCCTCGCCGTCACCCAGCGCGCCTCGGTGCTCGACATGAGCGTGCCCTCGAAGCTCACCTCGTACTTCGTGTCGGGGCGCCCCGTCGTCGCCTCCGTGGCCGAGGAGGGCGGCACCGCCGAGGAGGTGCGGCGCTCCGGGGCCGGGCTCCTCGTCGCGCCCGAGGACCCGGCCGCCGTGCTCGGCGCCGTACGCAAACTGGTCGAGTCACCCGCCGAGGCCGACGCGCTCGGCGCCAACGGGCCGCGCTACGTGGCCGGCCACCTGGGCCGGGAGGCGGCGCTGGCCCGCTTCGACGCCCTGCTCACCGAGGCCCTGCGGGACGGCCGGGGAGGCCGACGACGATGACCGAACCGATCCGCTCCCTGGACGAGCAGGACGAACCCGCCCTGCTCCGGGACCAGTTCCGCCAGCTCCTGCGTTACCGCGCCCTCCTCGTCACCGGTGTGCTCCTCGGCCTCCTCGGCAGCGGCTGGCTCGCCCTGAGCGGCGAGGACACCTACGCGGCCACCGGCGAGGTGTCCGTACGGTCCGCCACCTCCGACCCCTTCGCCGCCGGGGCCTCCGCCGACAAGGGCATCAACATCGGCTCCGAACGCCAGACCGCCGTCAGCGACGCGGTCGGCACCATCGCGGCCGGCACCCTCGCCAAGCAGGGCGACACCGTCGAGGTCGGGGCCCTGCTCTCCGGGCTCCAGGTCACCAACCCGCCCAACACCCTCGTCCTCAAGTTCGCCTACACCGGCCGCACCCCCGAGCAGGCCAGGGCCCGGGCCCAAGCCCTCGCCGAGGCCTACCTGGAGATACGCCGGGAGCGCACCGAGGACAGCATCGACAACATGATCGACGGCTACCGCGCCCAGCTCAAACCCCTCACCGAGCAGCGCGACCGGCTCGCCGAGCAGGAGACCGGCGTCGGCGACGACGTCTCCAGCGCGCGCGCCAACCTCATCGTCGCCATCTCCGCGCTCAACCAGAAGGTCTCCGAACTCCGCGCCCTGGACACCACACCCGGCTACCTCAACAAGAAGCCCGTCGCCCCGCAGCACCCCACCGGGGCCGGACTGCCGCTCCTCCTCGGACTCGGCGGTGTCGTCGGCCTCGCCCTCGGGCTGCTGCTGTCCTGGGTGCGCCTCGTCTTCGACCCGGCCGTCCGCTCCACCAGGGAGCTCGTCCGCTCCCTGGGCGCCCCGCTGCTCGGCACCCTGCCCAGGGAGCGCGCGACCGCCGGCACCCTGCTCGCGATCGGCCGCCCCGGCAGCAGGCTCGCCGAGGAGTACCGGGCGGTCGCCTTCCGGCTCGCCTACGACCCGTCCTTCGGTGAACGCCGCCGCCTCCTGGTCACCGCGCCCCGCGGCGACAACGACATGGCGCGGGCCGCCGCCGCCAACCTCGCCGCCGCCTTCGCAGAGATGGGCCGCGACGTCCTGCTGGTCGAGGCCGACCTGCGGACCCCTTCCCTGGCCGGTGACCTCGGCGCCGCCCACCCGGGCCGCAGCCCCCGCTGGGCGACGGGCGGCCAGGACCGCGGCTGGCCGTCCGACAGCCGGGCCAACGTCGACGTGCCGGGGTCGGGCGCCTTCACCCTGGTCGCGGGCCGCCGCACCGACAACGTGCCGCGCGCCCTGACCTCCGCCCCCGTCAGCCGCCTCATCGCCGAGGGCGGCAGGCCCGGCGCGGTCGTCATCGTGCTCGCCCCGCCCGTCCTGTCGTACGCGGACGCCGTCGCCCTCGTGGACCGCGTCGAGGACGTCGTCATCGTCTGCCGGCCGCGCGAGGTGCACCGCAGCGACCTCGAACGCATCCGCGAGGTCATCGGCGCGGCGGGCGGCTCGGTCCTCGGCACCCTGCTCCACCCCGGCTCCGGCCGGCTGGACCGGAGGGCCCGCAGGAAGTCCGGCGCCGTCCGGGCGCCGGGGCAGCGGCCCGCCGGTCAGGGACCCGCCGCCCCGGGCGGCAGATACGGCGACCCCGACGTGACGGGCCGCACCGGCGACCCCGCCGAGACGCTGGGCCTGCGCACCGTGGACGGCGGTCACGGACGCGACGGTCGCAACAGCGCCGCCGGACACCGATGAGAGCCCGGACCGCGATCGTCTGCTCGGTCGCGGACCAGGGGGTGGCCGCCCTCACCAACATCCTGGTGCTGGTGGCCGCCGCCCGGCTCTCCACCGTGTCCGGCTTCGCCCGCTTCTCCGCCGTCTACCTCGTCTTCACCGTCCTGCTCGGCGTCTCCGGCGCCTTCACGGGACAGCCCCTGGTGCTGCGCCGGGGCGGCGGCGAGGACACCCGGTCCGCCTGCCGGTCCGCCGTCTGCTTCACGCTGCTCGCCGCCAGCGCCCTCGGCGGCCTGCTCGCCGCCGTCTGCCTCCTGCTGCCCGGCTCCACGGCACGGGCCCTGATGACGCTGGGCCTGGTGCTGCCGGTGGTGCTGGGGCAGGACATCGCCCGGTACGCCTTCGCCACCCTGCACGCCCAGCATCTGGCCCTGACCGCCGACACCCTCCGGCTGGTCTGCGTCATCGGCGCCCTGGCCGTACAGCCGCACGGGGCGCCGGCCGCCCGGCTGGTCGCCGTCTGGGGGCTCTCGGCGCTCCCCGCGCTGCTGCTCTCGGCGGCCGCCCTGCACCGCAGGACCACGGGCGCCCCGGTGGAGCTGAGGCCGATGCTCGCGAAGGGTCACCTCGGCCGGAGGTTCGTGGTCGAGTTCGGCGTCGGCAACGCCACCTCCCAGCTCTCCGTGCTCGGGCTCGGTGCCGTCGGCAACCCCCTCGTCGTCGGCGCCCTGCGCGGCGCCACCACGCTCTTCGGCCCGCTCAACGTCCTGTTCACCTCCGCCACCGGCTTCGGCCCCCCGCTCCTCGGGCGGCTCGCGACCGACCGGCTCCGGGTGCGCGCGACCGCCGCGCTGGCCGCCGTCCTGGCCCTGACGGCCGCCGCCTGGGCCACCGCCCTCGCCCTGCTGCCCGGCTCCGCCGGCCGCCATCTGCTCGGCGCCACCTGGCCCACGGCGGCGGCGCTCCTCCCGGCGACCGGCAGCCAGTACGCGGCGATGGCCGTCGGCACCTGCGGACTGCTGGCCCTCCGGCTCCTCGACCCGCGCACCACGCTCTCGATCCAGGTGGTGTTCTCGCTTGCCGCGGTCGCCTTCCTCGCCACGGGTTACGCGCTCGGCGGGGTGACCGGGGCCGCCTGGGGCCTGTGCCTGGGCTCCGTCTGCAAGGCCGTCGCGACCTGGACCCGGGTGGCCCGGCTGACCCGGGCGGGCGCGCGGCACCCGGCGCCGGTCAGCGCGGACGCCGCCCGGACCTGAAGCTCGTCACCAGTGCCAGGCACAGGGCCGCGATCGCCAGCTTCCCCGCCGCCTGCAACAACGGGCCGCGCAGCAGGATGAACGTGTACCCGGCGATCAGCGGCGCCGCGATGGCCAGCACACTGCCCGGACCCGGCCCGTCGCGCGAGACCGCCCGCGCGTAACGCCGGTCGGTGCGCGCGGCCCCGTACCCCGTCAGCGCCAGCCCGCCGACCAGGCCCACCGCCCCGAAGTCGACCCACAGCTCCGTCCACAGCGGCGCGGAGAGGTTGGTCATGTTCATCCCCATCCACTGCCCGACGCGCACCCCGGTGTCCTCCGGCTTCCCGCTCCACGCCGCCCTCGGCACGAAAAAGAACGCGGACCCCGCCAGCTGCCGCCCGTAGGTGTGCCCCCGGGTGCCGACCCAGGTGACGGTGTTGGCGAACATCACCGTCTGGTCGTAGTCCTTGGTGGCCAGCGGCTCGAACACCGACGACGACTGGACCGGCCGGTACCCCTCGTCGTCGTACCGGAACCGGTCGGCGTACGGGAACAGCACCAGCGCCCCGATCACCCCGAGCGCCAGCACCGACCGGTACATCGCCGCACTGCACGGGAACGCCGTGAACAGCAGCGAGACCAGCACCGTCAGGAACCAGTAACGGGCGTTGGAGACAGGGTTGTTCACGACCAGGTTCACGGCCGCGAGACCGCACCAGACCAGCACGGTCGACGGTGCGCGCCTGGCCCGGCGCGAGGTCACCAGCCTGCGCGTGTAGAACAGCAGCGCCAGCAGCGCCGGGACCGTGCCGAAGCCCTTCAGGAAGGCCGAGCCCACATTGGACTCGCCCGACGCCACCCCGCTCTCGGCGACCGAGGCGCTGATCTCCTGCCTGCTGGAGAAGAAGACCGCGGGCCCGCCCAGCTTCAGCACGTAGTACCCGCTCGCCGCGAACGCCACCAGCACCAGCAGCCGCAGCCGCACCGGGTGCGCGGTGGCGCCGTGCCCGTCCCCGCGCGCCGTGCGACGGCGGCGCAGCGGGCGCCGCGACGCCAGCAGCGCCCCGAGGTCGAAGGCCGCGCACCCCACAAGGACCAGCGCGACGGCGGTCACCAGATCGGCGCGCGGCCCGACCGCGGGCGTCGGCGTCTGGCCGATGACCACCTGCGCGAACGGCGCCACCCCCATCGCGATGTACACGAACATCCAGAAGACGCCCTGGAGGAGCCGCCGCCGCGTGGACAGGATCATCGTCGCGAGCCGCGCCCCCGCGTAACAGGTCAGGACGAGCTGCAACCAGTACGCGGTGTCCCGCACCCCGGTCCCGGGCTGGGCGGCGATCAGCGCGGGCAGGAAGCACACCAGGCCGAGGATCAGCGGCACGGCCAGCGCCCGCGACAGCATCGCCCAGGACAGCGGGCGGGCGGGCGCGGAGGTTGTGCCCTCGTGCACGGATGCCATCAACTCCCCGTCCCCGAAGCGCGGTTGTGTGGCTACACATTAACGAATCACCACACGTGAGGAGATGTGACGACTAGTCTGGGCAGGGCCGGACGAGGGCGAGGGGGACCCTGGTGAAGATCCTGCACATCGTCACGCTGCACACCCCGGACCACGCCTTCGGCGGTCCGACCCGGGTGGCGCTGAACCTCTCGAAGGTCCAGCGGGTCGGGGGCGACGACGCGCGGATCATGGCGCTCGGCGACGGCTTCGACGGGCCCCTGCCGCGCGAGGTGGAGGGCGTCCCCGTCCACCTCTTCCAGGCCCGCCACCTGCTGCCGGTGTTCGAGGTCAGCGGGATCACCTCCGCCGCCCTGCTGCGGACCGCCCACCGCATGATGCGCGGCGCCGACCTCGTCCACGTCCACCTGATGCGCGACCTGGTCACCCTGCCCGCCGCCCTCCTCGCCCTGGCCTCCGGCACCCCCCTGGTCGTCCAGACCCACGGCATGGTCGACCCGACCGAGAAGCGCGTCGCCCAGCTCACCGACCTCCTCGGCGTCCGCCGGGTGCTGCGCGGCGCCGACGCGGTGCTGCACCTCACCGAGGCCGAGCGCGTCGACGTCAACGCCGTCGCCGCCCCCGTGCCGCTCACCCGGACCGTGCGCCTGGTCAACGGGGTGCGCCCGCAGCCGTTCAAACCGGCCCGTGAGCCCGGCCGCCCGCCCACCGTGCTGTTCCTCGCCCGCATCCAGGAGCGCAAGCGCCCCGAGGACTTCGTCGCCGCGATGCCCGCCGTCCTGGCCGAGCACCCCGACGCCCGCTTCGTCCTCGCGGGACCGGACACCGGCGCCCTGCCCGGCACCCTCGCACTGGCCCGCCGCCTCGGCGTGACGGACTCGCTCGACCATGTGGGACCCCTCGGCCACGAGGAGGTGCTGGCGGCCGGCCGCGAGGCCGATGTGTATGTCCTGCCGTCCATCGAGGAGCCCCTGGGCGTCTCGGTCCTGGAGGCGATGTCCGTCGGCACCCCGGCCGTCATCACCCGCACCTGCGGACTCGGGCCCGATGTGGCGCGGGCCGGGGCGGGCCGGGTCATCGACAGCCGGGTCGGCGAGGACGCCGCCAACGCGGACAAGGTCGCGCGGGCGGTCCTGGAACTGCTCGAACCGGACGCCAACGCGGTTGCCGGGAAGGCCGCCTGGGAGCTGGTCAACGAGCACTTCACCATCGAGGTCGTCACCCGCACCCTCCGGCGGACCTACGAGGACGTGGTCCGCCGGAGGAGCGAAGAAGTCAAGAAGCGGGCCTCTCCCGCGACTTGAGGGCGATCTGCCAGCGGTAGAAGCTCATCGCCAGCGCGAAGTCGAACCCGGCGCGCCCGTCGAGGAACCCGCGCCGGTAGACGTACATGTAGGCGAAGGACATCAGCGGTTTGAACGGTGCCTTGTGGAACAGCTGCCCCTGCCGCGACTTGGCCCGGCGCACCTGCTCCTTCACCTCCGGATGGTGGTTGAGCCACGCCTCCCAGTCCGAGTAGCGGTTGTGCCGCTCGAACCAGGCGGTCACCGGGTCCAGGTCCTGGTGCTCGATCGGATGGCGCAGCGCCGCGGTGCTCTGCGCGACCGGCTGGTAGTGCCCCTCCACCTCCCCGATGCCGGGCGCGTCCAGATCGCCGACCTCCGGGTAGTGGCAGCGGGTCCGGTCGGTCAGCGAGCGTTTGCGGATGGTGTAGCCGTGCCGCAGCCGCTTCCCGGAGAACCAGTAGCCGAGCGGGATGTCGTACGCGGCGGGCTTCGGCGCGTCCGGATCGGCGAAGATCCCCCGCAGTTCGGCCAGCAGCGCGGGGCTCAGCCGCTCGTCCCCGTCGAGCAGCAGGATCCAGTCCAGGTCCGTGCGCACGTGGTCCAGGCACCACTGCTTCTTCCGGGGGTGCCCGCCGTCCCAGGTGTACAGGACGACCTCGGCGCCGCACTCGGCGGCGATCTTCGCCGTGTCGTCGGAGCTGTGCGAGTCCACGACGACCACCGCCTCGAAGTGGTCGATGACCGACCGCACGGCCTCCGCGATGTTCAGCCCCTCGTTCTTCGTGGGGATCGCCACGGCTATGGGCAGCTTCTTCATCCGTTGTCCCCTTCGGGCAGCCAGGCCCAGCAGCCTGTGGAGGTGAAGGCGAGCGCCGCCTCCGGAATCGTGATCGTGGTCCGCTTCCCGCCGTGCGAGGAGCCGGAGGCCAGCACCTTCCCGCCCGGGCCGGTGACCTCCCAGGTGCAGTCCGGGGTGGGGGAGACGTCCCGGTAGCGGCCGGGCCGCACCTTCCCGTCCCGGTGCGCACCGTCGGCGTATCCGTGCGAGGCCCGCTCCACCAGGTCCTTGTGCCGGGGGCACAGATGGGCGACGGCGGGCTCCGCGCCGCTGATCTCGCCCGTCACGACGGCACCCACCGCGGTGTCCCGGTCCACCTTGACCAGGTAGTCCAGCCGGTCGCAGGTCTCCTGCCCGGTCTGGAGCACCGCGGCCGGGTCCATGCCCACGGGCACCCGGTCGGTCAGGTACTCCTTCTGCTTCTTGGTGAACGTGCCGGTGGCGGGCGTCAGCCGGTCGGTGGGGATCTTCGGCGGCTCGCTGCTGCGGGTCACTTCAGGACCGGCGGGCTCGGTGGGGTCGGCCTCCGCTCCGGCCGCGGGCACGGACGGCGCCGCGCTGCCCGAAGCCGCGGGGCCCGCCGCCCTGCCGCCGCCCTCCCCGCTCCCGCCCCCGTCACCGGAGGACGAGCCGCAGGCGGCCAGCGCCACCGTCGCGAGAACGACGGCGGCGCCGGCCAGGAACGTATTCCTCATGCACTGTTCCTCAGCGCGTAGTGGGCACTGACCTGGGCAGCGGTCAGCGCGGCCGGGTACACGGCGGTCTCGTCGATCTGCCCGGCGAAGAAGTTGCTCGTCGGCCGGTTCGGCCAGCTCGCGAGGTTGTCCCCGCCCACCCGCCAGTAACCGGTGTAGCTCTGGTTCTGGGTGTACCGCGAGTTCGAGGCGCGCAACTGCCCGTCCACGTACAGGGCCATACCTCCGGAGCCCTGGGTGGCGACGACATGGTGCCAGGCACCGTCGTTGTACGCCCCGGTGGTGCTGACGGTCTGACCCCCGCCGTTGGAGGTGCCGAAGGTCAGCCGCCCGTTGTTGAGCATGTACACGTGCTTGTCGTACTTGCCGCTCAGCTCCATGGTGTTGCTGCCGAAGCCGATGATCTTCCCTCCCTTGGTGGTCGTGGTCTTGATCCAGGTCTCCACGGAGAACGCCTTGGGCTGGGGCCGGCTGCCGTTGCTGTACGCGTACTGGGTGGACCCGTTGAACCCGATGGCGGTCGAGGGCCCGGCCACGGCCGCCGGGGTCTGCCGGTACGAGGGCGAGTTGCGCAGGAAGCCGTTGTCCAGCCCCGCCCCGGTGTCGGCGGCGAACGTCGAGGTGCCCTCGTCGTAGCGCCAGTACAGGCTCGCCCCGTCGGAGAGCACCTTCGCCGGATAGCTCTCCGCCTTGGACGCCACGGTCGCGCTCACCGCGGGCGACTTCGCGCTGGTGTTGGTGCCGTCGCTCGCGGTGATCCGGTACGTGTGGGTCTCACCGGGTGCCACGTCGGTGTCCGTCCACCGCAGCTGCGGACGGTCCCAGAACACGGAGTAGCCGGTCGTCGTGTGCACCGGGGTGGTCGCCCCGTCCTTGTAGATCCGGTACGTGAGCACCCCGTCGTCGGCGTCGAAACTGGTCTGCCAGTTCACGTCCACCTTGTCCGGGGCGACGGTGGAGACGCTGACGTTCGGCACCCAGGGCGCCCCCGTGTCCGGGCCGTCGGCGAACCGGGTGAGCCCCTGCTGCGCCTTGCTGTTGACCGTGGTGAACTCGCCGCCCACCCACAGGTAGTGGTGGCCGCCCTTGTCGGTCTGCGCCATCACACGCGGGCCGACCGGCTCACCGATCCCGTCGTTGGTGTCCGGGAACCACGGCAGCAGTTTCGGGTCGTCCACCGACTGGGCCAGCAGGTGCTTGCGCGGCTGGTCGGGGAACTCGCCCATGGACGCGCAGTCGTGCGCGTGACTGCCGCTGTAGAGCACCCCGTTGTGCACCAGCAGCGCCTGTGTGGCGCCCAGGCAGGTGTCCCGCCACACCTGGTTGAAGGTGCCGAGGTCGACGGCGATCCGCCCGTCGAACACCCCACCGCCGGTGCCCTCGTTGGCGGTGTAGAACTGCTTGGTGTCGCTGGTGAGATCCTGCACCGTGGAGGTGTTGGGGATGAAGCCCGGGTAGCTCTTGGACAGCGCTCCGGTGGTGGCGTTCACCACCGCCAGCGCGTGCGAGCTGGTGCCGTTCATGGTGAAGAAGTCACCGCCGAGCACCACGTGCTGCCCGTCCGGTGTGACCTCCACCGCCCGGCCCACCTCGTCCGCGTTCGCCGTCCACGGCTTCAGCGCCGCACCGGTGGTGACGGCGGCGAAGAAGGTCCGGGACTGCCCCGCCACGCTCTTGAAGTCGCCCCCGAGGTACACCGTGTCGTCGGTGACCGCCAGCGCCCGCACGGTGGCGGAGACCGCGACCTTGAAGTTCTGGCGCGGGGTGCAGGTGGCGGTGTCGATGGCCGCGATGTTGCTCACGCCCACCCCGTTCACCGCCCCGAACTGGCCGCCCGCGTACAGGGTGTCACCGTCCGGGGACAGGGCCAGCGCGCGCACCGTCGCGGTCCCCGAGGAGAGCGTGAACGACAGCGAGCAGCCGGTGGGCGCACCGGTCGCGGTGTCGAACGCGGCGAAGTTCACCGCGGGCTGCTCGGAGGTCCCGGCGGCCGCGCCCGGCGGCCGTACGGTGGAGAAGGTGCCGCCCGCGTAGACCACACCGTCGTCGGACGCGGCCATCGACCAGACGATGCCGTTGGTCTGCCAGGTAGACAGGTCGTCCGCGGTGATCGAGACGGGCGCGGTGAGGGCGGCGGCCGGGGGACTGCCCGCGGCGGCGGCGCTCAGGGCGCCCGCGAGCAGGCCGAGCGCCGCGGCCGCGGCCCGCGTCCGGCCGCGTCGGCGCCCTGTGGTTCGGTTCATCATTCAGCTCCGAAGGTGAGAACGAGCTTGCGGCCCCTTGGCCGCGGTCGAGGAGGCGGAGCCGGGGGCCCCGCCCGAACCGGCGCGTGCGGCCCCACCGCGTCACCGGTGGGGGTGGGGGTGCGCGCCGGAGTCCGTTATCTGTCCACGCGCACGGCGGCCCCCGCGAGTTCGTCGGAGAGGCGGCGCACATCGGCGTCGACCATGATCCGGGCCAGCTCCCGGGCGCGTACGGCAGGTTTCCAGCCCAGCAGCTGTCCGGCCTTCGAGGCGTCCCCGATCAGCGCGTCCACCTCGCTGGGCCGCTCGTACTTCGCGTCGTAGCGGACGTACTCGCGCCAGTCGAGGCCCGCGTGCTCGAAGGCGTACTCCAGGAACTGCCGGACGCTGACCCCCTCCCCGGTGGCCACCACGTAGTCGTCCGGGGTGTCGCACTGGAGCATGCGCCACATCGCGTCCACGTACTCGGGGGCGTAGCCCCAGTCGCGCACCGCGTCCAGGTTGCCCAGATGCAGCCGGGACTGGAGCCCCGCCTTGATCCGGGCCACGCCACGGGTGATCTTCCGGGTCACGAAGGTCTCCCCGCGCCGGGGCGACTCATGGTTGAACAGGATGCCGTTCACCGCGAACATCCCGTACGCCTCGCGGTAGTTGACCGTCGCCCAGTACGAGTACACCTTGGCGACGCTGTACGGGCTGCGCGGGTGGAAGGGCGTCTGCTCGTTCTGCGGGGGCGGGCTCGCGCCGAACATCTCCGAGGAGGACGCCTGGTAGATCCGGGTGTCGATGCCACTGGCCCGTACCGCCTCCAGGAGCCGGATCGTGCCGAGGCCGGTCACATCCCCGGTGTACAGCGGCGCGTCGAAGGAGACCCGCACATGCGACTGGGCGCCCAGGTTGTACACCTCGTCGGGCCGGATGTCCCGCAACAGGTTCACCAGCGCGACCCCGTCGGCCAGGTCCGCGTGATGCAGCACGAAGGACCGGTGCTCCTGCTCCGGGCCCTGGTAGATGTGGTCGATCCGCTCCGTGTTGAAACTGGACGAGCGGCGGATCAGGCCGTGGACCGTGTATCCCTTCTGGAGCAGCAGCTCCGAGAGGTACGAACCGTCCTGTCCGGTCACCCCGGTGATGAGCGCGGTCTTCGCCACGTTTCCCCCTTCTGCGGTCGCCCGTAAGGCAGTTGGTCATGGAATGTCAAGGTCTGAGGGATCCGGTACAAAACATCACCGTTTCGCCCGGCTGCTGGCACAATCCGAAAACATGACGACTGATCTCCCCGGCCCTCTCCGGGAACGAGTCCCCTCCCTGCTACGCCCCGGCGCCCGCGTGTTCGTCGCCGGTCACCGGGGCCTGGTCGGGTCGGCGGTGGTCCGCCGCCTCACCGCCGACGGCCACGAGGTGATCACCCGCGGCCGCGACCTCCTCGACCTCCGGGACGGTGAGCGCACCGCCGCCTTCCTGCGCGGCATACGCCCGGACGCCGTGGTGCTGGCCGCCGCCCGGGTCGGCGGGATCATGGCCAACAGCACGTATCCGGTGCAGTTCATCGAGGACAACCTGCGCATCCAGCTGAGCGTGATCGCGGGCGCGCACGCGGCGGGCACCGAGCGCCTGCTCTTCCTCGGCTCGTCCTGCATCTACCCGAAGCACGCCCCGCAGCCGATCCCCGAGAGCGCCCTGCTCACCGGGGAGCTGGAACCCACCAACGAGGCGTACGCGCTGGCGAAGATCGCCGGCATCGTGCAGACGCAGTCCTACCGCCGCCAGTACGGCGCCTCCTACATCAGCGCCATGCCGACCAACCTCTACGGCCCCGGCGACAGCTTCGACCTGGAGACCTCGCACGTCCTGCCCGCCCTGATCCGCCGCTTCCACGAGGCCCGCGAGTCGGGCGCACCGGCCCTTACGCTCTGGGGGTCCGGAAACCCCCGGCGCGAGTTCCTGCACGTGGACGACCTCGCCGCCGCCTGCGTACTCCTGCTGGAGCGCTACGACGACGACGCACCGGTCAACGTCGGCTGCGGCGACGACCTCACCATCCGTGAACTCGCTTCCATCGTCGGTGAGGTGACGGCCTATCGGGGTGACATCCGCTGGGACACCGGGAAGCCCGACGGCACCCCGCGCAAACTCCTGGACGTGTCCCGGCTGACCGCCCTCGGCTTCGCGCCGCGCATCCCCCTGAAGGAGGGCATCGCGGAGACGTACTCCTGGTGGCTCCGGCAGCAGGCCGCGTAGCCACCCCCGCCCGGCCGGGCGGCCCGGTCCCGTCCACGACGGGCGGACCACCCGGCCCCTCTTCCCGGTGCTCATCGGCCCCCGCACTCAGTACGCCCCGCGGCCGTCGGTGACGGCACGCAGTGTCCGGGCCATGAGCCCCATGTCCGTGGCCACCGACCAGTTGTCGACGTACCAGAGGTCCAGCGACACCGTCTCCTGCCACGAGAGATCGGACCGGCCGCTGACCTGCCACAGCCCCGTCAGCCCCGGCTTCACCGCGAGCCTGCGCAACTCCCGTTCGTCGTACCGGGACACCTCGTCCGGCAGCGGCGGACGAGGGCCGACCAGGGACATGTCACCCTTGAGCACGTTGATGAGCTGGGGCAGTTCGTCCAGCGACGAGCGGCGCAGCAGACGGCCGAGCCGGGTCACCCGGGGATCCCGGCGCATCTTGAACATCGGGCCGTCGTTCTCGTTGGCCTCGGCGAGCCGCGCCTTGTGCCGCTCGGCGTCCACCACCATCGTGCGGAACTTCCACATGACGAACGGGTGGTTGTGCTGCCCCTGGCGGACCTGCCGGTGGAAGACCGGACCCGCCGAGGTGAGCCGGACCGCCACCGCGATCAGCAGCAGCAACGGAGACAGGGCGACCAGCCCGCAGGCGGCACCCGCCCGGTCCACCGCCGCCTTCAGGACCGGCTGGAGCCCCCGGCGCAGCGGCGGCACGATGTGCAGCAGGGTGAGCCCGGCCGCCGACGAGGGCCTGATCCGGTCCGCCGCGGTCTCCGAGAGGTGGGAGAGCACCGACACCTCCAGGCCGCCGTCGTGCAGTCCCCAGGTCAGCCGCCGCAACCGCTCCTCGGCGAGCCCCGGCCCCGGGACCACCAGCGCCAGGTCCGCCTCGTGCGCGAAGGCCGCGCCCAGCACCGTCGAGGCGTCGTCCCCCGCAGGCGCCGGAGCCAGCCGCCCCGGCACCGGGACCTCGCAGCTCAGCGCCGCCGCGCCCACCGGCAGCGCGGCCACGACCAGATAGCCGTGGTCCTCCCGCGAGGTGAGCAGCCGCACCGCCCGGTCCACCCCCGCGGCCTCGCCGACCACCAGTACCCGGCGCGCCGTCCGGCGCCTCCCGGACCAGGCCAGCCGACGTGCCCACGAGGTGCCCGCCCCGGCCAGGAGCCCGGGGATCAGCGCGACCACGGCCGCCGCCGGGTCGATCGGCGCGTCGAGGACGGTCCACAGCACCGCCAGCACACCGATGAGCAGTAACCAGTCCCCGGGCGTGGTCAGCGCCCCGGGCGGGCGGCCCGGCACACGTAAGACGTAACGTCCCCGCGCGGCCCGGACCCCGCACCACACGAGGGTGGCCGCGAGCGCCCCGGCCAGGGCCTCGGGCTGCCCTCCGGCGCGGAGCACCAGCCAGGCGGGCAGGCCCAGTCCGGCGGACTCGGCACACACCACCAGGGGCAGCAGGCCCGGGCGCCTGCCGGGCGCCCCGGCGCCGCGTTCGTACGGTACGTGCGGGAGCTGCCGCGGCCGGCCGATGTCCTGGCCGCGCGGCATTCCTGAAGAGGTCCGCGGACGTGGCGCTCCCGCCAGTCCCACGGGCCTCGGTATATCGGATTCGGGTAGCTCGACATGCCCCATGAACCCCCCAGTCACAGTCGCATCGCCACAAACGGGGCGCATCCGCCGATCCAGTGGACTGACGGACGCGCCCTCGCTCGGTGCACGATATCCACACACATGGCATTTCGCTGGAGTTCCGGTGAAGTTCAGACAGGCGCGGTGTTCCCGCACTCGTCCCGATCCGTACCGGATCTCTGGTTCTGTGTGCACCTGTTGGTATGTGTGACATGTGCCAAACGGTTGGTGTGCGGATATGTACCTCGGTCGCCAACTACCGTACGTGCTCGTGTGGTTGCGCGGGTGGTATTCGGCCCGCTCGGTTCCGGCCGCCACCGGGAGGTCTGGGAGAATGCGGTGCCGGGAGCACGTGCCCGGCCCTGAGTGGAAGAGGGACGCACGGTGACCCCCGCGGAGAAGAACTGGGCCGGCAACATCACCTTCGGGGCGAAGCGGCTGTGTGTGCCGCGATCCGTCCGCGAACTGCGCGAGACGGTCGCCGCCTCCGACGCGGTCCGCCCCCTGGGCACCCGGCACTCCTTCAACACCGTCGCGGACACCTCGGGCGACCATGTGTCGCTCGCCGGACTCCCGCGCGTCGTGGACATCGACGTCCCGGGCCGGACCGTTTCGCTGACAGCGGGACTCCGCTTCGGCGAGTTCGCCGCCGAACTCCACGAGCGCGGTCTCGCCCTGGCCAACCTGGGCTCGCTCCCGCACATCTCGGCCGCCGGAGCCATCGCGACCGGCACCCACGGCTCCGGCGTGGGCAACCGGTCACTGGCGGGCTCGGTGCGCGCGCTCACCCTGGTGACGGCCGACGGGGAGACGCGCACCCTGCGGCGCACCGACGAGGACTTCGCGGGCGCGGTGGTCTCCCTCGGCGCCCTCGGCGTGGTGACCTCGCTGGACCTGGAGCTGGTGCCCGCCTTCGAGGTGCGTCAGTGGGTGTACGAGGAGCTGCCCGAGGCCACACTCACCGCCCGCTTCGACGAGGTGATGTCCGCCGCCTACAGCGTCAGCGTCTTCACCGACTGGCGTCCCGGCCCGGTCGGCCAGGTCTGGCTGAAGCAGCGGGTGGGCGACGAGGGAACCACGGCCGCGATGCCCGCCGAGTGGCTCGGCGCCCGGCTCGCCGACGGCCCCCGGCACCCGATCCCCGGGGTGCCCGCCGGGAACTGCACCGCACAGCAGGGTGTGCCCGGCCCCTGGCACGAGCGGCTGCCGCACTTCCGGATGGAGTTCACCCCGAGCAACGGCGACGAGCTCCAGTCGGAGTACTTCGTGGCCCGCGCGGACGCCGTCGCCGCCTACGAGGCCCTGGCCCGGCTGCGGGACCGGATCACCCCGGTGCTCCAGATCTCCGAGCTCCGCACCGTCGCCGCCGACGACCTGTGGCTGAGCCCCGCCCACGGCCGGGACTCGGTGGCCTTCCACTTCACCTGGGTCCCGGACGCGGCGGCCGTCGCCCCGGTGGCCGCGGCGATCGAGGAGGCCCTGGCCCCGTTCGGCGCCCGCCCGCACTGGGGCAAGGTCTTCTCCACGGACCCGGAGGTGCTGCGCACGCTGTACCCGCGCTACGCGGACTTCGAGGCGCTGACGCGCCGCTACGACCCGGAGGGCACCTTCCGCAACGCGTTCCTGGACCGGTACTTCCGCCGCTGATCGGCGGGCTCAGCGGCTGCCGCGTTCGTCCTCGGCCCGGGACGGCCAGGCGGCGGCCGAGCGGCCCGGGGCGAGCTGGTCGACCACCTCGGCCAGCTCCTCGCAGGCGCGCTCGATGCGGTGCCGGATGTTCTGCTGCTCCGTGACGATGGCGGCCAGCAGGAGCGAGGTGAGGGCGACGGCCCCGTTCAGCACCGTGAGGTTGATCATCACTTCCACCATGGTGTGCCCCGCGAACGGTCCGTCCCGGTCCGTCCCCGCCACGATCGCCAGGACGGACACCAGCAGGGCGCACGGCGCGCTGCCCGCGAGCCGGAAGCGCAGGGCGGCCCAGATGACGATCGGGAACACCAGATAGAGCATCGACAGCGAGCTCCGGGTGGCGACCAGCGTCCCGGCGACCGCGACCGCCAGCAGCGCCAGGGCCTCCGCCCAGCGGTCCGTGAGCCGGGGGAGCCGCACCCGGTCGAGCACCAGCACGACCGGCGTGACCACCAGGACGCCCATGGCGTCACCGGCCCACCACGCCGCCCAGACGGACCAGAAGTGATCGGCGGGCAGCTTGCCGTCCACCACGAGCATCGTCGTCCCGGCGGTCGCACCGACCACCATGGCGGCCATCGCCCCGAGGAACACCAGGACGACGCCGTCGCGCAGCCGGTCCAGCTCCCGGCGGAAACCGGTCCGCCGCAGCAGCGCGTACGCGCACAGCGGTGCGAGCGTGTTGCCCGCCGCGACCACGAGCGTGGACGGCGTCACCGTACCGCCCAGCATGCCGACGACGACCAGCGAGCCGACGGCGATCCCGGGCCACACGCGTAACCCGAAGTACAGCAGGCAGCCCAGCGCGATCCCGGTCGGCGGCCACAGCGGTGTCACCACCGCGCCGTGGACGGTCACCTCCCGCAGCAGGCCCAGGCGGGCCGCCCCGTAGTAGGCGGCGGCGACGCCCACGACACGCAGGACCGCCACCAGGTGCCGGCGGTTCCGCTCGCTGTGGATCACGCCTCTCATGAGACACCGGCCCCGGGGCGGACGCCGGTCTGACACGCACGGGCGGCCCGGGTCCGCCGCACCCTCAGCCGGAGCCGGGGCACCCGTGGCGCAGGACGAGCACCGCCGCGTCGTCCTGGTGCCCGGTCCGCTCGGCCGAGCCCATGACCGCGTCGGCCAGCGCGTCCGCATCCCCGGTCACGCGGGAGCGTACGAGCCGCACCACCTCGTCCAGCCCTTCGTCCAGGGAGTACGAGGGCCCTTCGACCACCCCGTCGGTGAGCAGGACGAACGCCCCCTCGCCGTCCAGCGAGCGCGTCGTGACCGGGTACTCCTCGCCCGGCTGCACCCCGAGCGGCAGCCCGCCCTCGTCCTCCGTGGTGCCGGCCCGGCCGTCGGCGGTGGCCCAGACGGCGGCCACATGACCGGCCCGGGCGCTGCGCAGCTCCCGGGTGACCGGGTCGAGACGTACGAAGGTGCAGGTGGCGAGCAGTCCGGTGTCGGCGGCGAGCAACAGGTCGTTGGTGCGGCTCATGACCTCGCCCGGGTCGTCCGCCGTCAGTGCGAGGGCCCGCATCGCGATCCGGGTCTGGCCCATGAAGGCGGCGGCCTCCACGTCGTGCCCCTGGACGTCCCCGATGGCGAACGCGAGCGCCCCGTCGGGGAGCACGAACCCGTCGTACCAGTCGCCGCCGATGTCCAGGCCGCTGCGCGCGGGGGTGTACCGGGCGGCGGTCCGCAGGCCCGGCGGCGAGGGCAGGTCGGGGGGCAGCATCTCCCGCTGGAGCGCCTCGGCCAGCTCCACCCGGGCCTGGTGCAGCTCCACCTCGCGGCGGGCCCGGGAGGTGAGGTCGTGCAGGGTGGTGAGCAGTTCGTCGGAGCTGGCCGACCGGGAAGGACGACGCCGGTTCATGGGCCGCTCCGCGGGACGGGGGTTGGCGGGCCGGGCCCCTGCATCCTATTTCGGCGGCGGACGGGGCGCAGGCCGGGCGGGCGGCGGCGGCCGGTTGGGTGGATGCTGGGAGTGGACCCGTGCGTCGGCCCGCGCCCGCCGGCCGGTGCGGGCCGGGAGGTATGCGATGAACCGCACGCTGGAATGGACGGTGCGCGTCGAGCTCTCCGAGGAGAGCGGGACGACCAAAGCGGAAGCGGTGCTGGACACCGGCACCGCGAGGCTCACCGGGCAGGGGATCGCCCGGCTGAGCCCCCAGGACCCCGACGTCCCCACGATCGGCGACGAGGTCGCGGCGAGCCGGGCCATGCACGACGTCGCAGGACAGCTGATGAGCGTGGCCGACCGCGCCATCGGCGAAGCCGGCGCCGGCCGGCCGGACGGCCCGGTCCCACCGCCCTACGCCTGGTCGGACGCCACGGCCTGAGCGCAAGGGGACCGCACCTCGCCCGGCGTTCGAGGGAACATCCGTACGCCCGTCCCGGTGGTAACGGAACGGGCGTTCAACAGGGCTCGCGGTCTGTTTGTTACGCACTCCCAGGCCAGGCGCGCGCGGCCGCCGACGGCCCGCCCGGCCGCGTCGCCCGCACGGTGGACCCCGTCAACCCGGCGTCGTACGGCTGGTTGCAGCGGTCAGGAATTGACAGGTACCCGTACCTTTCCCTCAATGTCGACTACACCCGTCTGTGACGGAAATGTCCGTACTTTGTAACAGGCCCCGATGCGGTTCCCGCACGGCCCCCGCCAGGTCCAAGGTGTGGCTCCCGGCACGACGCCGGGAACGGAAAACCGCCCGGACCCACCGGTCCGGGCCCGCACCTGAGGGGTCTTCATGTCCCGTTCCGCACGGCGGATCACCGCCGCCGTCCTCGCTTCCGGCGCACTGGTCGCCGCCGCCGCCCTCCCGGCGGTCGCCGACGGCCGTGACCACGGCCGGGGCCACCACGCCCCGCGCCCGACCGTCGTCCTGGGCAAGATCCAGTACGACAGCCCCGGTCGCGACAACGGCTCCAACCGGAGCCTGAACGGTGAGTGGGTCACCGTCACCAACACCGGGCGGCAGACGGTGAACCTGCGCGGCTGGACGCTCAGCGACGAGAGCCACCGCACGTACAAGTTCGACCTGCGCCTGCCCGGCCGCTCCTCCGTGCGCGTGCACACCGGCGTCGGCCGCGACACCCGCCACGACGTCTACCAGGACCGGCGCAGCTACGTCTGGGACAACAGCGACACGGCCACCCTGCGCGACGCGCACGGCCACAAGGTCGACTCCAAGTCCTGGGGGCACCGCCACCACGGTCCCCGCCGCTGACCCACCGGCGGCGGCCCGCTGGACCCGTGCCGCCGCCCGTGGCCTCTCCTCGCGGCGCACCCCGGCCCTCCCGGCCGGGGTGCGCCGCACCCGTATGCCCGTCAGGAGTCCCCGTCCCGGATCTCCTGCTCCGTCCACAGCGCCTTGCCGTTCGTGCTGTAGCGGGTGCCCCAGTGGTTGGCGAGCTGCGACACGATGAACAGCCCGCGCCCGCCCTCGTCCACCGTCCGCGCATGCCGCAGATGCGGGGCCACCGGGCTGGTGTCGTGCACCTCGCAGGTCAGCGCGCGGTCGAGGAGCAGCCGCAGTTGCAGGGGCGGCGTCCCGTAGCGGACCGCGTTCGTGATCAGCTCGCTGACGATCAGCTCGGTCGCCTCGATGGTGTCCTCGTCGAGCTCCCAGCCCTCCAGCCGGTCCCGGACCAGGGTGCGGGCGACCGCCGGAGTGGTCCGGTCGTGGGCCAGCTCCCAGGTCGCCACCCGGTCCGGCGGCACCACGCCCGTCCGGGCGAGCAGCAGCGCCGCCCCGTCCGGATCGGCCTCGGCCGGCAGGTTGTACACGATCGCGTCGCACAGGTCCCGCAGCCGGCGCTCCGGAAAGGCCAGCGCCTCCCGCACCCGCTCCACCGACCGCTCCTCCGGCAGCAGCGAACCGGTGAGGAACGCCAGCACACTGCCCTCCTCCAGCCGCACCGAACCCGTCGCGAAGGGCGCGCTGTCCGTCGAGAAGAGCGCCGGTCCCTCCGGGACGTCCAGCACCAGCGGGCGCCCGTCCGGCCCGACGGCCACCGGAGCGGGATGCCCGGCCCGGGCCACCGTGCACACCTGCGTGAACGGGTCGTACACCGCGTACAGGCAGCTCGCGGTCAGCGGCTGGCGGTGCAGCGAGTCCCCGGGCGGCAGCGACCGCCGCTCCTCGACCAGCCGGTCCGCCGTGTCGTTGAGCCGGGCCAGCACCTCGTCGGGCTCCAGGTCGAGGCCCGCCAGCGCGTGGATGACGGTGCGCAGCTGCCCCATCGTGATGGCCGTCTGCAGTCCGTGTCCGGCGACATTGCCGATGATGAGCGCCGTCCGGGCGCCGGAGAGCCCGATCGTGTCGAACCAGCATCCGCTGTTGCGCCCCGGCAGCAGGACGTGCGCGGTCTCGATCGCGACCCGGTCGCCCTCGTGCTGGGGGAGCAGCCGGCGCTGGACGGTCGAGGCGATCACGTGCTCGCGGGCGAAGCGCAGCGCGTTCTCGATGCTCAGCGCCGCGTGCGCGGCGGCGTTCAGCGCGAGGGTGAGGTCGCGCTCGTTGTACGGATCACCCCGGTGCCGGAACAGGCTCACCAGGCCGAGGACGGAGCCGTGCAGCTTCAGCGGCGCCACGATCATCGAGTGCGCCCCGGTCGCCTCGATCATCCGGCGCGTCGCCGGGTCGGCGTCCAGCCAGGGCGTGTCCGGGCCCAGCTGGACCAGCCGGGGCCGCAGATCCGTGACGGCGAGGGCGAACGGGGTCGCCTCCGGCAGCCGGCGCAGCTCGCCGACCAGGTTGTCCGACGCCGTCCCCGTGCCCCGGACCGCCGCACGCCGCAGCGGGACGTCCCGGCCCAGCGGGCTCAGCGGCGGATCGGCCCCGCGCAGCACCTCGTCCACCACCTCGACCACGGCCAGGTCGGCGAACGGCGGCACCAGCGCCGACGCCAGCCCCTCGCAGGTCGCCGCCACATCGAGGGAGTGGCCCGCGCCCCGGCGCACCGCCGCCAGCACATCGGCCCGGACATGGGCCTTGTCCCGCTCGTTGACGTCGACCACGGCCGCAAGCAGCCCGAGCGGGCGCCCGTCGTGGGCGTCCAGGCGGTGCAGGGTGACGTTCAGATTGCGGTCGGGGCCGGGAGCCTCGGCGACGCGCCCGCGCACCGCGTAGTTGATCACCGGCGCGCCCGTCTTCAGGACCTGGCGCAGCCGGTGTTCGGCCTCCTCCGGGTCGTCCAGCCGGTAGGCGTCGGTGAAGTGCAGGCCGACGATGTGCTCCGGGTCGACCACCTCGGTCAGGGCATTGACGCGGACCACCCGGAGATCCAGGTCCAGGACGTGCAGACCGACCGCGGACTGGCTGAACAGCGTGTCGAGCAGCGCCCCCGCCATCTCGTCGCCCGGGTCCGCACCTGGGGCCGTGGTACCGGTGTCCGACACGTCGCACCCCCAACGGGCTCCGCCACCCCTGGCGATCGGCAGCTCTCCGGACAGCCTGCGCGCCCCCGCTCCGCGCCCGCCACCGCGCGGAGCCGAACGGGTGAGCGCGTACGGAATGCTCCGGGGCGGCATCCTCATTGCCCGGGGCGGCAACCTTTCCGCGCCCGGCGGCCACTGAGGAGTAGCCCACCCACCCCCACTCCGGAAGGCTCGTACCGTGGCTCTCGCGCATGCCCGCACCGTCCGCAGACGCCGCACCACCCGGACCCGCACCCTGCTCGGCGCCGTCACCGCCGGAATCCTCGCCGCCGCCGGACTGGTCGTCACCGGCCATACCTCGCACGCCGCGACCGCACGCCAGGTGGAGGCGCTGGACCGGGGCGTCGTCAGCGTGCACACCGACTCCGGCAACCTCGTCAGCTGGCGCTGGCTCGCCACCGACCCCGACTCCGTCGCCTTCAACGTCTACCGCGCCGGTACGAAGGTCAACGCCTCGCCCCTCACCGGCTCCACCAACTACTTCCACTCCGGCGCCCCGAACTCCGCCGACTACACCGTGCGCGCGGTGGTCGGCGGCGTCGAACAGGCCGACTCCGTGCACGCGGTCCAGTTCCGCGCCGGCTACAAGGACGTGCCCATCAGCCCGCCCCCGGGCGGCACGACCCCCGACGGTGTCGCCTACACCTACGAGGCCAACGACGCCTCCGTCGGCGACCTCGACGGCGACGGCGCGCTCGACTTCGTACTGAAGTGGCAGCCCACCAACGCCAAGGACAACTCCCAGTCCGGGTACACCGGCAACACCGTCGTGGACGGCATCCGGCTCGACGGCACCCGGCTGTGGCGGATCGACCTGGGCCGCAACATCCGCTCCGGCGCGCACTACACGCAGTTCCAGGTGTACGACTACGACGGCGACGGCCGGGCCGAGGTGGCGATGAAGACCGCCGACGGCAGCGTGGACGGCCGGGGCACCGTGATCGGCAGCGCGTCGGCCGACCACCGCAACTCCTCCGGCTACGTCCTGTCCGGCCCCGAATACCTCACCATGTTCAACGGCCTGACCGGCGCCGCCATGGGGACCGTCGACTACGTGCCGGCACGCGGAACCGTCTCCTCCTGGGGCGACAGCTACGGCAACCGCGTCGACCGCTTCCTCGCCGGCACCGCCTACCTGGACGGCGGCAGGCCCTCTCTGATCATGGCGCGCGGCTACTACACGCGTACGGTGATCGCCGCCTGGGACTGGCGCGGCGGGGCCTTCACCCGGCGCTGGACCTTCGACACCAACAGCTCCACCAACACCGGCCGGGGCTACGACGGACAGGGCAACCACCAGCTGTCGGTGGCCGATGTCGACGGCGACGGCAGGGACGAGATCGTCTACGGCGCCATGGCCGTGGACGACAACGGCAGCTCCCTGTGGACCACGAAGAACGGCCACGGCGACGCCATGCACGTCGGCGACCTTGACCCGGCGCGCCCGGGCCTGGAGGAGTTCAAGGTGGACGAGGACGGCTCGAAGCCCTCGTCCTGGATGGCCGACGCGAAGACGGGGCAGATCATCTGGTCGACGCCCGCCGGTGGTGACAACGGACGCGGTGTCAGCGACGACATCTGGGCAGGCAGTCCGGGCGCCGAGTCCTGGTCGTCGGCCGCCTCCGGGATACGCGACCCGCACGGCACGGTGGTCGCGAGCCGCAAGCCCTCCAGCACCAACTTCCTGGCCTGGTGGGACGGCGACACCACCCGGGAACTGCTGGACGGCACGCACATCGACAAGTACGGCACCTCCGGCGACACCCGCCTGCTGACCGGTGCCTCGGTCCACTCCAACAACGGCACCAAGGCCACCCCGGTCCTCTCCGGCGACCTCCTCGGCGACTGGCGCGAGGAGGTGGTCTGGGCGACGACGAACAACACCGCGCTACGGATCTACTCCACGCCGTACGAGACCACCACCCGGATCACCACCCTGCTCCACGACACCACCTACCGCACCGCACTGGCCTGGCAGAACACCGCGTACAACCAGCCCCCGCACCCCGGTTTCTTCCTCGGCGACGGCATGGCGACCGCCCCGAGGCCGACGGTGTGGACCCCGTGAGCTGAGACCCGTCCTCCCGGTACCGGTACCGGGAGGACGAGCGGGCGCCCCGCCGGGTCAGGCGTCCAGTGCCGCCGAGACCACGGCCTTGGCCTCCTCCTGGACCTGCGTCAGGTGTTCGGCGCCCCGGAAGGACTCCGCGTAGATCTTGTACACGTCCTCCGTGCCGGAGGGCCGGGCCGCGAACCAGGCGTTCTCCGTGGTCACCTTGATCCCGCCGATCGCGGCCCCGTTGCCCGGTGCCGTGGTCAGTACGGCGGTGACCGGCTCACCGGCGAGGGTGTCCGCGGCGACCTGATCGGGGGAGAGGCGGGCCAGCACCGCCTTCTGCTCGCGGTCGGCGGGGGCGTCGATCCGCGCGTAGGCGGGCTCGCCGAAGCGGGCGGTCAGCGCGGCGTAGTGCTGGGACGGGGACTCGCCGGTGACCGCCTGGATCTCGGAGGCCAGCAGGGCGAGCAGGATGCCGTCCTTGTCGGTCGTCCACACCGAGCCGTCCCGGCGCAGGAACGACGCCCCGGCCGACTCCTCGCCGCCGAAGCCCAGCGACCCGTCGGACAGCCCGTCCACGAACCACTTGAAGCCGACCGGCACCTCGACCAGCTCCCGGCCGAGGTCGGCGGCGACCCGGTCGATCATCCCGGAGGACACCAGGGTTTTGCCGACGCCCACCCCGGACGGCCAGTTCTCCCGGTGCGCGTACAGGTAGTTGATGGCCACGGCGAGGTAGTGGTTCGGGTTCATCAGCCCGGCGTCCGGGGTGACGATGCCGTGCCGGTCGGCGTCGGCGTCGTTGCCGGTGGCGATCTGGAAGCGGTCGCGCCGGTCGATCAGCGAGGCCATCGCGTGCGGCGACGAGCAGTCCATCCGGATCTTCCCGTCCCAGTCCAGCGTCATGAACCGCCAGGTGGGATCGGTCAGCGGGTTGACCACGGTGAGGTCGAGCCGGTGCTGCTCGGCGATCCGCCCCCAGTACGCGACCGACGCGCCGCCCAGCGGGTCGGCGCCGATCCGGACACCGGCCTCGCGCACCGCGTCCAGGTCCAGGACGGAGGGCAGATCCGCCACATAGGTACCGAGGAAGTCGTACCTGCCGGTCGTGGCGGCGGCGAGCGCCCGCGTGTACGGCATCCGGCGGACGTCCTTGAGCCCGTTGGCGATGATCTCGTTGGCCCGGTCCTGGATCCAGCCGGTCGCGTCCGACCCCGCCGGACCGCCGTTCGGCGGGTTGTACTTGAACCCGCCGTCGCCCGGCGGATTGTGCGACGGGGTGACCACCACGCCGTCCGCGAAGCCGGAGGAGCGGCCGCGGTTGTACGTCAGGATGGCGTGCGAGACCGCGGGCGTCGGGGTGTACCCGTCCTCCGTGTCGATCAGGACGCGCACGTCGTTGGCGGCGAACACCTCCAGGGCGGTGACCCGGGCCGGCTCCGACAGGGCGTGGGTGTCGGCGCCCAGGAACAGCGGTCCGTCGGTGCCCTGCTGCGCCCGGTACTCGCTGATGGCCTGGCTGGTCGCCGCGATGTGGTCCTCGTTGAACGCGGTGGCCACCGATGAACCACGGTGCCCGGAGGTGCCGAACGCCACCCGCTGGCCGGGCTCGGCCGGATCGGGGTGCAGCGCGTAGTACGCCGTCACCAGCCGTGCCACATCGGTCAGATCCTCGGGGCGCGCCTGCTGTCCGGCTCGTGCGTGCGGCATCTGCCACTCCTCCGTATCGGTCGGTCGGTGCGATGTGCCCGTGCGGTCATTTTCGCCGGTCGTCGCCCTCGGCGGGCGGCCGCCCCGCCGCTCGCACGGCCACCGCCGCCGCGTACCCGCCGGGGACGGCGACATCGGTGACGTCCCAGCCCGGCGGGCCGACCGGGCGCGGGCCGGTGCCGACGTGCTCGCGGGCCAGTCCGCCCGCCAGGCCGGTGCCCTCGCCCTTGAGGTACGCCTCCTTGCGGGTCCACACCCGGGCGAAGGCGGTGGGCCGCTCCTCCGGCGGCAGCTCGGCCAGCTCGGCCGCCTCGGCGGGGTGCAGCTGCGCGGAGACCTCCTGGACCACCCGCGCCTCCGGGACGCGCTCCACGTCCACCCCGACCGGGGCGCCCGCGAACGCCAGCAGCGCGACGCCGCGGGTGTGCGAGAGCGAGAAGTGCGTGCCGCCGCCCGTCGCGGGCCGGCCGTGCGGGCCGTCGCAGGACGGGCAGCGCTCCCGCGTCAGCCGTACGGCCTCCGGAGCGACGCCCTGGCGCGCCCCGAGCAGCAGGCGCAGGGCCAGGTGGGCGGCGGTGTAGCACGCCCGGTCCGCGGGGAAGGCCAGCTTCTCCACCCGGGCGAGCTCCGAGGCGTCGAGGATCTTCGGTGCCAGCAGCAGGGCGGCCTCGGCCGCGCGGTCCGTGTCCACCAGCCACAGGGAGGGGACGCCGGTGCTCCAGGAGGGCGCGGGCCCCCGGTAGCCGTCCTCGGTCAGCGTGAACACATGGGGCTGGTACACCGTTACGTCGTTTCCTCGGCGGGGTCGGGCGCCCCGGGCGGGCACCGGTGGGGCAGGGGCCCTCTTATCCTATGGAGATCCGGAACGCGTCCGACGTATGTTCGATCACCGTGTGCCCCGCGCCCAGGGTGGCGGCCACTCGGACAGGAGATCGCGCATGCCGTTGGACAGCCGCCCCGCCGTGCTCCGGGAGGCCCGGGCGGACGACGCCGGGCCCCTGACCCGGCTCTTCCTCGCCTCCCGCGCCGCCGCCATGCCGTATCTGGCGCGGGTGCACAGCGACCAGGCGACGCTGGCCTGGGTGACCCATGTGGTGCTGCCGGGCACCGATGTCCGGGTGGCCGAGATCCATGAGGGCGGGCAGGCCCGGATCGCCGGCTTCCTCTCGCTGGACGGCTCCGAGCTGGAACACCTCTACCTCGACCCCGGCCTGCGCCGCCGGGGCATCGGCTCGCTCCTGCTGGCGGCGGCCAAGGAGGCCAGCCCCGGAGGGCTCGCGCTGTACACCTTCCAGCGCAACACCGCGGCCCGGTCCTTCTACGAGCACCACGGCTTCACCCCGGTCGCCTTCGACGACGGGAGCCGCAACGAGGAGAACGAGCCGGACGTGCGGTACCGGTGGGCGCCCGGCGGGTGAGCCACCCGGGCTGAGAAACGGGGAGCGAGCGAGGGCGGGGTCCGCGGCGGCGGACCCCGCCCTTCGTCGTGCGGGGTGTCCCGCGGCGACCCCCTCCGAGCTGGCACCTTTCACCGGCTTGCATATTCACGCAAATTCCTTGCGAGCTCGGCGGCGTCCGGGCGCCTGGGCGGGACTGCTAGCAAATGCCCTTCTTGTCGGGCCAGTTGGCCTCTATGGGCAGCACCTAAAGCGTTACCTACTTCTGCCGGAGTGGTGGACTCCGCGTCAATTCTCTGCAACTCTCTGACCGCAAAACGCAAAAGGTCATCCCGTCAGTGCAGAAATTCATGTACCGGCGGGGTCGCAGACTGAGCCGCGCCTCGGCCCCCTGCGCCGAGGCAGCAGATCGGGGACAGATGAGAACGCGACGCTGGAGATGGCGGATTCTTTCCGCGACCGTCTCCACCAGCCTGATGATGGTCGCCTGGCCGGCGCTGAACGCCTCGGCCGCCGGCGGCCCGAACATCGCCGCCGGCCAACGCGCCGCCGCGAGCAGCGGGAAGTCCGCCGGGAACATCGCCGACGGACAGCAGTCCACCTACTGGGAGGGGTCCGGCAAGTCCCTGCCCCAGTGGGTGCAGAGCGACCTGGGCAAGGTCACCCGCATCGACCAGGTCACCCTGAAGCTCCCCGCCGACTGGTCGGCCCGCCGCCAGACGCTCTCCCTCCAGGGCAGCGTCGACGGCACCAGCTTCTCCACGCTGAAGACCTCGGCCTCCTACTCCTTCGCACCGGGCAGCTCCAACAAGGTCACCATCAGCTTCCCGGCGGCCCGGACCCGCTTCGTCCGGGCCGACATCACCGCGAACACCGCGTCCGACAACGGCCAGCTCGCCGAACTCGAGGTCCGGGCGGCCGCGGAGTCCTCGGTGAACCTCGCCACCGGGCGCCCGCTCACGGCGAGCAGCAACACCCAGACGTACATCGCCGCCAACGCCAACGACGGCAACCGGGCCAGCTACTGGGAGAGCCGCAACAACGAGTTCCCGCAGTGGCTCCAGGCCGACCTGGGCTCCTCGGTGCGCGTCGACCGCGTGGTGTTGCGGCTGCCCGACGGCTGGGAGACCCGCAGTCAGACGCTGAAGATCCAGGGCAGCGCCAACGGCTCCGACTTCACGGACCTGACCCAGGCGAAGGCGTACACTTTCAGCCCCGGCTCCGAGACGGCGACGATCACCTTCGACGCCACCACCACCCGCTACGTCCGCGTCCTGGTCACCGCCAACAGCGTCCAGCCCGGCGCCCAGGTCTCCGAGCTGGAGGTCTACGGACCCGAGACCGGGGACATCCAGGCGCCGAGCGCCCCGACGCAGCTGGCGTACACCGAACCGGCCACCGGGCAGATCAAGCTGACCTGGAAGCCGTCTACGGACGACACCGCCGTCACCGGGTACGACATCTACGCCGACAACACCCTGCTGACCAGCGTCGCCGGTGACGTCACCACGTACACCGACACCCGCCCGGCGAGCTCCACCGTCTCGTACTACGTACGGGCCAAGGACGCTGCGGGCAACGTCTCGGGCAACAGCAACACCGTCACCCGCAAGGGGGACTCCGGTGACACCCAGGCGCCCACCGCACCGTCCAACCTGAGCTTCACCGAGCCCAGCTCCGGGCAGATCAAGCTGACCTGGACGGCGTCCACCGACAACAAGGGCGTCACCGGGTACGACATCTACGCCAACAACGTGCTGCGCAAGACCGTGGCCGGCGATGTCACCACCTACACCGACACCCAGTCCGCCGGCACCACCGTGTCGTACGTCGTACGGGCCAAGGACGCGGCGGGCAACGTCTCCGGCGACAGCAACACCGTCACCCGCAACGGCTCCACCGGCGCGGCCTCCAACCTCGCCGTCGGCAAGCCCATCACCGCCTCCTCCGTGGTGCACACCTTCGTCGCGGAGAACGCCAACGACAACCAGCTCTCCACCTACTGGGAGGGCGCGGGCGGTAGCTACCCCAACACCCTCACGGTGAAGCTGGGCGCCAACGCCGACACCCAGAGCGTCGTCGTGAAGCTCAACCCGGACAGCAGCTGGGGGGCCAGGACCCAGAACATCCAGGTCCTCGGCCGTGAGCAGAGCGCCTCGTCCTTCACCAGCCTGGTCGCCGCCAAGGACTACGCGTTCAGCCCGGGCAGCGCCAACACGGTGACGATCCCGGTCGACGCCCGGGTCGCCGACGTCCAGCTGAAGTTCACCTCCAACACCGGCGCGCCCGCCGGGCAGGTCGCGGAGTTCCAGGTGCTGGGCGCCCCGGCCCCCAACCCGAACCTCCAGGTCAGCGGCATCACCGTGAGCCCGGCCGCGCCCGTCGAGTCGGACCCGGTCACGCTCACCGCGACGGTGCGCAACACCGGCGCCGTCGCCGCCCCGGCCGGCAAGCTCGAATTCCGGCTCGGTGACACCAAGGTCGCCACCGCGAACGTGGGCGCGCTCGCCGCGGGTGCCTCCTCGCAGGTCAGCGCGGACATCGGGGCGCGCGGCGCGGGCACGTACACGCTGAGCGCGGTCGTCGACCCGGACAACCAGATCATCGAGCAGAACGAGACCGACAACACCTACACCAGCGCCTCCGGCCTGGTCGTGAAGCCGGTCGCCAGCTCCGACCTGGTGCCCGCGGTCACCACCTCGCCGTCCGCCCCGGCCCAGGGCGACAACGTCGCCTTCTCCGTCGCCATCCGGAACCAGGGCACGGTCGCCTCGGCCTCGGGCGGTCACGCCGTCACCGTGACCCTGCTCGACGCCAAGGGCGCCACGGTGAAGACCCTCACCGGCAGCTACAACGGCTCGATCGCCGCGGGCGCCACCAGCTCCCCGGTGAACCTGGGCTCCTGGGCGGCGGTCAACGGCTCGTACACCGTGAAGACGGTCGTCGCGGACGACGCCGAGGAACTTCCGGTCAAGCGCGAGAACAACACCGTCAGCAGCTCCCTCTTCGTCGGGCGCGGCGCCAACATGCCGTACGACACCTACGAGGCGGAGGACGGTGTCATCGGCGGCGGCGCGAAGGTCGTCGGGCCGAACAGGACCGTCGGCGACGTCGCGGGCGAGGCGTCGGGCCGCAAGGCGGTCACGCTGAACAGCACCGGCAACTACGTCGAGTTCACCACCCGGGGCGACACGAACACCCTGGTGACCCGCTACTCCATCCCGGACTCGGCGGGCGGCGGAGGCATCGACTCCAAGCTCAACATCTACGTGGACGGCACCTTCCTCAAGGCGATCGACCTCACCTCGAAGTACGCCTGGCTGTACGGCGCCGAGACCGGCCCCGGCAACTCCCCGGGCTCCGGTTCACCCCGGCACATCTACGACGAGGCCAACGTGATGCTGGGCAAGACCGTCCCGGCAGGCAGCAAGATCCGGCTCCAGAAGGACGCGGCGAACACCAGCACCTACGCGATCGACTTCGTCAGCCTGGAGCAGGCCACCCAGATGGCCAACCCGGACCCGGCCGCCTACGCCGTTCCGGCCGGCTTCACCCACCAGGACGTCCAGAACGCCCTGGACAAGGTGCGGATGGACACCACGGGCAAGCTGGTGGGTGTCTACCTGCCCGCGGGCGACTACGAGACCGCCAGCAAGTTCCAGGTCTACGGCAAGGCCGTCAAGGTGATCGGTGCGGGGCCCTGGTACACCAGGTTCCACGCGCCCTCGACACAGGAGAACACCGACATCGGCTTCCGGGCCGAGGCGAGCGCCAAGGGCTCGACGTTCGCGAACTTCGCGTACTTCGGGAACTACACCTCGCGCATCGACGGACCGGGCAAGGTGTTCGACTTCTCCAACGTGTCGGACATGGTCATCGACAACATCTGGAACGAGCACACGGTGTGCCTCTACTGGGGCGCCAACACCGACAACATCACCATCAAGAACTCCCGCATCCGCGACACGTTCGCCGACGGCATCAACATGACCAACGGCTCGACGGACAACCACGTCGTCAACAACGAGTCGCGGGCCACCGGTGACGACAGCTTCGCGCTGTTCTCGGCGATCGACTCCGGCGGCGCGGACATGAAGAACAACGTCTACGAGAACCTCACCTCGCTCCTGACCTGGCGCGCGGCCGGTGTGGCCGTCTACGGCGGCTACGACAACACCTTCCGGAACATCCGCATCGCGGACACCCTGGTGTACTCGGGGATCACCGTCAGCTCGCTCGACTTCGGCTACCCGATGAACGGCTTCGGGACCGGCCCGACGACGGTCGAGAACGTCTCCGTGATCCGCTCCGGCGGCCATTTCTGGGGCACGCAGACCTTCCCCGGCATCTGGCTGTTCTCCGCCTCCAAGGTCTTCCAGGGCATCCGGATCAACCACGTCGACATCGTCGACCCGACGTACAGCGGCATCATGTTCCAGACCAACTACGTGGGAGGCCAGCCGCAGTTCCCCATCAAGGACACCATCCTGACCGACATCTCCATCTCCGGCGCCCACAAGAGCGGGGACGCCTTCGACGCCAAGTCCGGGTTCGGACTGTGGGCCAACGAGATGCCCGAGGCCGGCCAGGGACCCGCCGTCGGTGAGGTCACCTTCAACGGGCTCAGGTTCAGCGACAACGCCCAGGACGTGAAGAACACGACGTCCACCATGAAGATCAACATCAACCCGTAGCAACCACCGCACACAGGGGCGCCGTCCGGTTCGCCGGGCGGCGCCCCGTGCTGCGCTCACGCCGTGTTCCGCATGCGGCGTACTCATGGCTGTCAAACTTTTACGAAAACTGCGCGAGATATTGCGTTCACATGTCGACGCTGGTTGAGTGTGCCTCGCCCCGGCAGTCAGTCGGCCGAGGGCCATCCACGCTCATGCCCGAAGGGGACCATCGATGAGAAGTGCTGGGTTGCGCCGCACACGCCGTATCAGCCGTGCCTCCGCGGCTGCCCTTGTCACCGCACTTGCCCTGACCTCGCTCGCGTCCTGCGGCACGAGCAGCAGCAAGGACGACGACTCGAGCAGTTCGTCCAAGGGTTCGTCCGACCCCTCGGCTCCGCTGGACCCGAAGACCAAGGTGACGATCTCCATCGACTGCATGCCGCCGGCCGCCAAGGCCGCGGAGCTGCGGGAGTGGAAGGAGGACATCAAGACGTTCAACGAGAAGTACCCGAACGTCACGATCAACGGCAAGTCCACCCCGGGCCAGTGCAACGAGCCGCCGCGGTTCACCGCCATGCTGAAGGGCAAGTCCCAGCCCGACGTCTTCTACGCCTACTTCAGCGACCTCCAGCAGGTCCTGGACAACGACGGCGCCGAGGACATCTCCGCGTACGTCAACGACAAGACCGTGCCCGCGCTGAAGGACATCCAGCCGCAGGTGGTCGACGTGGCCCGCAAGGACGGCAAGCTCTACGGCCTGCCGACCAGCAACTACACCATGGGCCTGATGATCAACCGGAAGCTGTTCAAGCAGGCCGGTCTCGACCCGAACACCCCGCCCGCCACCTGGGACGAGGTGCGCGCCGCCGCCAAGAAGATCGCGGGCCTCGGCAAGGGCATCTCCGGCTACGGCGAGTACAGCGCCGGCAACAACGGCGGCTGGCACTTCGCCGCGACGCAATTCGGCCTCGGCGGAGAGGTGGTCGACGCCTCCGGCAAGAAGGCCGCCTTCAACAACGAGACCGGCAAGCAGGTCCTCCAGCAGCTGCACGACATGCGCTGGGAGGACGACAGCATGGGCAAGACCCAGCTGCTCAAGTGGGGCGACCTCCAGAAGCAGATCGCCAGCGACAAGCTGGGCATGTTCCTCGCCGCCCCCGACGACATCGCGTACATGGTGCAGCAGCTCGGTGCCCAGTACGAGACCTTCGGCCTCGGCCCCATCCCCGGCGGCAAGGGCACGCTCTTCGGCGGCAACAACTACCTGATCAAGAAGGGCAGCTCGCCCGACCAGATCAAGGCCGCCATCGCCTGGCTGAACTTCAAGAACCTCACCCCCGGCAAGGGCCAGTTCGACTGGGCCCGCACCAAGGCCGACAAGCTCCCCGTGGGCCTGCCCCAGCCGAACTTCTTCCTCGGCGAGAGCAAGACCACGGACGACGCCGCACGCGCCCAGAACGCGACGATGCCCGTCGAGAACTTCAAGGCGTTCATGGACAACCCCGTCCCCGGCAAGGCCGAGCCGCCGAAGGCCCAGGAGATCTACAAGATCCTCGACAACGCCATGTCCGGTGTCCTGACCAACAAGAACGCCGACGTCGACAAGCTGCTCTCCACCGCCGAGCAGCAGGTCAACCAGGTTCTGGCGAACCAGTAACGGACGCGCGGGGCCGGGTCACGCGGACCCGGCCCCGCATCCGGACCCCGTCCGCTACGCGCTCGTCGTACACCGGCACCGAGGAGACACCATGTCGGCCCCAACCCTGTCCCCCCGCAAGGCGACCCGGCCTCGCCCAGGACACCGAAGCTCCGCCCGCCCGGACTCCGCCCGCGAGGAGTTCCTGCGCGCCCTGCGCCGCAACATCTCGGCGCACGGCTTCCTGATCGGAGCGGTGCTCTGCTTCTCGCTCTTCTCCTGGTATCCGATGGTCCGGGAATTCATCCTGGCCTTCCAGAAGAACGAGGACGGCACCACCACCTGGGCCGGCTGGTCCAACCTCACGTACGTCTTCAACGACCCGGCCTTCTGGCAGGCCTGGCGCAACACCCTGCTGTTCACGGTGCTCGCCCTGCTCCTCGGCTTCGTCGTCCCGTTCGCCGTCGCCGTCGTGCTCAACGAGTTCCGGCACGGCCAGGGCTACCTGCGGCTGCTCGTCTACCTCCCCGTGATGCTGCCGCCGGTCGCCTCCGTCCTGCTCTTCAAGTACTTCTACGACCCCGGCTACGGGCTGTTCAATCGCATCCTGGGCATCTTCCACCTGCCCGAACAGCAGTGGCTCCAGGACACCAGCACCTCGATGCTCTCCGTCGTCATCGCGGCGACCTGGATGAACATGGGCGGCGCCACCCTCATCTACCTCGCCGCGCTCCAGGGCATCCCCGGTGAGCTCTACGAGGCGGCCGAGCTCGACGGCGCCGGGCTGCTGCGCAAGATCTGGCACGTCACCATCCCGCAGACCCGCCTCATCCTCTCGCTCCTGCTGCTCATGCAGATCATCGCGACGATGCAGGTCTTCACCGAGCCCTTCCTGCTCACCAACGGCGCCGGACCCGAGGGCTCCACCACCACCGTCGTCTACCTCATCTACCAGTACGCCTTCAACTTCAACAACTACGGCAGCGCGGCGGCACTCGGCCTCGTCCTGCTCGTCGTCCTCGCGGGATTCTCCGCGGTGTACGTACGACTGAGCCGCAGCAGCGAAGACTAGGACGGGAGCCAGGACCATGGCATCGAACACGCTTGTCTCCCGGCGCGGGAGCACCTCACGCAAGTCCGCACGGCGCAGGTCCGAGGGTGCCGCCGAACGCGCCCGCCAGCGCACCCTGATCTCACCGGCCCAGCTCGGCCGGCCCCGCGGCAAGGCCGTCTACTGGATCGTCTTCGGCCTGGTGATGGTCCTGTTCACGGCGGTCTTCCTCGGCCCGCTGTACTGGATGGTCACCGGCGGTCTCAAGACCACCCAGGAAGTGGTGCAGAGCCCGCCCACGGCCTTCCCCAGCTCCCTCCACACCGAGAACTACAGCCAGGCCTGGACGGTCATGGACCTGTCCAAGCTGCTGTTCAACACCCTGTACTACGCCTTCGGCGCGCTCGCCTTCCAGCTGATCTTCGACGTGGCCGCGGCCTACTCGCTGTCCAAGCTGCGGCCGATCTTCGGCAAGGTCATCCTCGGCATGATGCTGGCCACCCTGATGATCCCGGCCACCGTGCTCGTCGTCCCGCAGTACCTCACGGTCCTGGACGTGCCCCTGGTCCAGCGCAACCTGGTCAACTCGCCCTGGGCGATCTGGCTGCCGTCGGTCACCAACGCCTTCAACATCTTCCTGCTGAAGCGGTTCTTCGACTCCATCCCCGGCGAACTCCTCGACGCCGCGGCCATGGACGGCGCCTCACCCCTGCGCACCCTGCGCTCGATCATCCTGCCCATCTCCCGGCCGATCCTCGGAGTCGTCTCCATCTTCGCCGTCGTCGGCGTGTGGAAGGACTTCCTCTGGCCGATGCTCACGCTGCCCGACCCGGGCAAGCAGACCCTCAACGTGGGCATCTACTCACTGGCCAGCGGTGTCCCCGAGAACGTCCTGATCGCCGCGCTCACCATCGCGTCGATCCCGACGCTGCTGATCTTCCTGCTCTTCCAGCGCAACATCATGAGCGGTCTCACCGCGGGCGGCCTCAAGGGCTGACGCCCGCTCCCCGAACCGCTTCCCCTCAGCGCTCCGCCGCCGGCTCACCCATCCTGCCCCGCTTGCCGGGCCGGCGGCGGAGTCCCACCTGCCCGAAAGGAACGTCAGTGGCAGCCAACCGTCCGTCCGAGGCCACCGCACAGTGGTGGCGCGACGCCGCCATCTACCAGATCTACGTACGCAGCTTCGCCGATGGCGACGGCGACGGCACCGGCGACCTGGCAGGGGTACGGGCCAGGCTGCCCTACCTCGTGGAGCTGGGCGTGGACGCCCTCTGGTTCACCCCCTGGTACCTCTCGCCGCTGGCCGACGGCGGCTACGACGTGGCCGACTACCGTACGATCGACCCCGCGTTCGGCACCCTCGCCGAGGCCGAGAAACTCATCGCCGAGGCCCGCGAGCTGGGCATCCGCACCATCGTGGACATCGTGCCCAACCACGTCTCCGACCAGCACGCCTGGTTCCGCGCCGCCCTCGAAGCCGGCTCCGGCAGCCCCGAGCGCGACCTCTTCCACTTCCGCAAGGGCCGCGGCGCGAACGGCGAGATCCCGCCCAACGACTGGGTCTCCGAATTCGGCGGCACCCCCTGGACCCGGCTGGACGACGGCGAGTGGTACCTCCACCTCTTCGCCACCCAGCAGCCCGACCTCAACTGGGCCCACCCCGCCGTCCGCCGCGAGCACGAGGACGTCCTGCGCTTCTGGTTCGAACGCGGCGTCGCCGGCGTACGCATCGACTCCGCCGCCCTGCTCGCCAAGGACCCCGCGCTCCCCGACTTCGTCATCGGCAGCGACCCGCACCCCTTCGTCGACCGCGACGAACTCCACGACATCTACCGCTCCTGGCGCGCCATCGCCGACGAGTACGGCGGCGTCTTCGTCGGCGAGGTCTGGCTCCCCGACACCGAGCGCTTCGCCCGCTACCTGCGCCCCGACGAGCTGCACACCGCCTTCAACTTCAACTTCCTGGCCTGCCCGTGGGAGGCGGAGAAGCTGCGGACCGCCATCGACGACACGCTCTCCGAGCACGCCTCGGTCGGCGCCCCCGCCACCTGGGTCCTCTGCAACCACGACGTCACCCGGACCGTCACCCGCTACGGCCGCGAGGAGACCGGGTTCGACTTCGCCGCCAAGACCTTCGGCACCCCCACGGACCTGGCCCTCGGCACCCGCCGGGCCCGCGCCGCCGCCCTCCTCTCGCTGGCCCTGCCCGGCGCGGCCTACCTCTACCAGGGCGAGGAACTGGGCCTGCCCGAGGCCGACATCCCGCTCGACCGCATCCAGGACCCGATGCACTTCCGCAAGAACGGCGCCGACCCGGGCCGGGACGGCTGCCGGGTGCCCATGCCCTGGGCGGCGGGCGAACCGTACGCCGGATTCGGGGCCACCACGGAGACCTGGCTGCCACAGCCGGAGGGCTGGTCCGGCTACGCCGCCGACATCCAGAACGGCGACCCGGACTCCATGCTCAACCTCTACCGCGAGGCCCTGCGGCTGCGGCGCTCCGAACCCGGCTTCGGCACCGAGGGGGAGCCCGGCATCCAGCGGCTGACCTGGCTCGACGCCGCGCCCGGGGTGCTCGCCTTCGCCAGGACCGGTGGACCGCTGTGCGTCGTCAACCTGGCCGCAGAGGCCGCGGAGCTGCCCCCGCACAGCGCGGTGCTGCTCACCAGCGGACCCCTGGACGAGGCGGGGCGCCTCCCGCAGGACACGGCGGTGTGGCTGCGCGCCTGACGACGCCATGACGGGGCCGCACCGGGCCGCACGGGCCGGGACGTGTGGGAGCGCGTCCAGACCCGTGCGGCACGTTCGCGGGCGGGGCGGGGCTGCGGCACAGTGGGCATATGGACGCTCCGAACGACTTGAATGCCCTCGCCGCCGAGCACCTGGCCGCCGCCCGCGACGCCCCGCACGGCCGCAGCGCCCACCTCCTGCTCCACCAGGACCCGCTGCGGCAGACCGTCATCGCGCTCACCTCGGGCTCCGCGCTGGACGAGCACAACGCCCCGCCCGCCGCCTCGCTCCAGGTCCTGCGCGGCTCCGTCCGGCTCACCGCCGCCTCGGGCGACGTCGAACTGACCCCCGGACGGCTGCACCCGATCCCGCAGGAGCGGCACGGGCTGCTCGCCCTGGAGGACGCGGTCGTCCTCCTCACCGCCGTCAACCCCTGAATCCTCTTGTGGGAGCGCTCTCCCAGTCGGCAGGATGGGCCGGTGACCTCGCATCCCGGCCTCCGGCCCTACCGCCCCGAAGACAGCGCCGCGCTCTCCGACATCTGCATACGCACCGCCGACGGCGGCAGTGACGCCCGGGACATCTACCCGGACCACGAGCTGGTCCCGTCCATCTTCGCCACGCCCTACGCCGAGCTGGAACCGGACCTCACCTTCGTCCTGGACGACGGCACGGGCCGCCCGGTCGGCTACATCCTCGGCACCGCCGACACGCCCCGCTTCGTCAAGGAGTACCGCGAGAGCTGGCTGCCCCGGGTCGCCGACCGCTACCCGCTGCCCGAGGGCCCGCCGCGGAGCCCCGCCGACGAGATGACCGCCCTCCTGCACAACCCGGAGCGCATGGTCCTGCCCGAACTCGCCGCCCACCCCGCCCACCTGCACATCGACCTGCTGCCCGACTGGCAGCGCAAGGGGTACGGGAAGGAGCTGATGCACACCTTCCTCGCGGCGCTGAACGCCAAGGGCGTCGAGGGCGTCCATCTGTCCATGCTCACCTCCAACACACCGGCCAGGGCTTTCTACGACCGGCTCGGCTTCACCGAGATCCACGTCCCGGATCCGGGCCCCGTCAGCTACCTCGTACGCGGCACCGCGCTTTAGGGCTTGTCCGTAGCCCCCCGGGAGGGTGCCGCCCGCGATTGCTGGGCAGGTACTGGTCGACCGCCGTCGCCGGGCGGCGGATTCGGCTGGGAGGCGTGTGACGTGAACGAGCGGAACGTGTGGCAATTCACCGACGATCGGGGGCAGTTGTCGGCAACCGGCGAGATCCCGCAACGGGTGCTCGCCTACATCCAGGCCGGCGCGACCCTGTGGGACCACGGGATACGCCCGGCCGGGCTCTTCGGCTCCGGCCACGACGACCCGGCCGCGCCCGACCCCGCGAAGACCGGGTCGCTCCCGCTGGACGGGATCGCGTACGCCGGTGCCGGGACCACTCTGGACGTGGACGCCTTACTGCGCTGCGCACCGGACCTCGTCGTCGCCGTCAGCTACGGCGGCGGCCAGGTCTACGGCCTCGACCCGGAGACCGCCAAACACCTGGAGGGCCACGTCCCGGTCGTCGTCATCGACGTCGGCCAGGCGCGCACCCTCGCCGAGATCGGCGACCGGTTCGCCGAACTGGCCCGCTCGCTCGGCGCCGAGGAACCGGCGTCGGCGACCCGCGAACTGGACGCCGCCCGGGACCGCCTGCGCGCGCTCACCACGGGCCCGGACCGTGCGAAGGTCCTCGCCCTGTCCCCGGCGGACCAGGACCAGGCCTACCTGGCCCGGCCCCGCATGTGGCCCGAGCTCCGGGTCCTCGCCGACCTCGGCGTCGGCCTGATCGAACCCGCCGAGGGCCCCGGGGCCAACTGGTCCACGGCCGGCTGGACCGAAGCCGCCGCCCTGCGCCCCGACGTCGTCCTCGCCGACATCCGGGTCAACGCGGTCCCGCTCGCCGAGCTGCGCGACAACGCCGAGTGGGCGGCCGTCGCCGCGACGGCCCGCGTCGTCCCGTGGAACCCGGAACCGGTGTGCAGCGCCCACGCCCACGCGCGGTTCCTGGAGCTGGTCGCCGACGCGCTGGACGCTCCGGACACGGCCTGAGGCCCCGGGCCGGCCGGGGTCGTACGGTGGGCCGGACGTTCCGTCAGCCCTCCGTCGAACCCCGGGAGACCCCGCCCTCATGCCCGACCGCCCCGACTTCCTGGTCATCGGTGAATGCGTCGCCGACATCGTCCGCGTCCCGGACGCCCCCGACCGGGTGCACGCCGGGGGCAGCCCCGCCAACCTGGCGTACGGCCTGGCCAGGCTCGGCCACGACGCGGCGCTGCTCACCCAGCTGGGCCGGGACGACAACGGACGGCTGATCCGCGCGCATCTCACCGGGGCGGGGGTCGAGGTGCTGACGGACGGGGCGCCCGGCCCCACCCCGTCGGCCGTCGTCACCCTGGACGGCGAGGGCCGCGCCGCGTACGCGTTCGACATCGCCTGGACGCTCGGCCGGGTCGCGCTCGACCGGCAGCCCAGGCACGTCCACACCGGGTCGATCGCGGCGGTGACCGAACCGGGCGCGGCCACGGTGCTCGCCGCCGTCGAGTCGCTGCGGACGGCCGCCACCGTCAGCTACGACCCCAATGTGCGGCCCGCGCTGATGGGCGACCACGCCACCGCCGTGCGCCGGGTCGAGCGGTGCGTGGGCCTCAGCGACGTCGTCAAGGCCAGTGACGAGGACCTGGGCTGGCTGTACCCCGGCCAGGACCCGGCCGAGACCGCCCGGCGCTGGCTGGCGTCCGGCCCCGCGCTCGTCCTCGTCACCCGGGGCGGCGACGGCGCCACGGCGGTGCTGCCCGGCGGCCAGGTGGACACAGGCGCGCTCCCCGCCGACGTCGTGGACACGGTGGGCGCGGGGGACGCCTTCATGTCCGGCACCCTGCACGCGCTCGCCGCCCACGGCATGCTCGGCGCGTCCGGCCGCGAGCGGCTGCGCTCCCCGGAGCGGGGCGCGGTGAGCGACGTCCTGCGCCACGCGGCAGCCTCGGCGGCCGTCACGGTCGCCCGGGCCGGGGCGAACCCGCCGGACGAGGCGGAGTTGCGCGAGGCGCTCGGGCCGGCCTGACATCCGGCCCCGCCCGCACCCTCGACGGCCTCCGGCGCGTTCCCCTTCCGAAGGACCGACGACTTCCGAAGGACCGACGACGCGAAGGAGGGCCGGGGCATGGCGCGGGACACCGGGACGGCAACCGTGGTGACGGGTCTGGGGGTGGTCACCCCCGCGGGCGACGACGAGCGCGCCTTCTGGGCCGGGCTGTGCGCGGGGCGGTCCACGGCCCGGCGCTGCGGGGAACTGGCCGGGCTGCCCGCCGACTTCGGCTGCCGGGCCGACCGGACCGATCTGGACGAGGCCATCGGGGGCCGCGCCGCCTGGCGGATGGCGCGGTTCGCGAAGATGGCCCTGGTCGCGGCGCGCCGGGCCGTCGCCGACGCGGGGCTGCGCCCGGACCGCTGGGACGGCGGCCGGGTGGGCGTCGTGCTCGGCGTCGGCGTCGGCGGGGTCTCCGCCCTCGTGGACAACGTCCGTCGGTTCGACGGCGGCGGCGCGCAGGCCGTCTCGCCGCTGCTCGCGCCGATGATGATGCCCAACGCGGCGGCCGGCGAGATCGCCATCGACCTGGGTGCCCGCGGCCCCAGCCTGGCCCCGGCCACCGCCTGCGCCTCGGGCGCCACCGCCCTCGCCACCGCGCACGACCTCCTCGCCACCGGCCGGTGCGACCTCGTCGTCGCGGGCGGCGCGGAATCCGTCCTGACGCCCCTGGTCGCCGCGGCCTTCGCCCAGCTGGGCGCGCTGTCCACGCGCACCGGCGACCCGGCCGCCGCATCCCGCCCCTTCGCCCCCGACCGCGACGGCTTCGTCCTCGGCGAGGGCGCCGGTGTGCTCGTCCTGGAGCGGGGCGCGCACGCGGCGGCCCGGGGCGCCCGGGTGCGGGCCGTGCTCGCCGGGACCGGGGCCGCCACGGACGCCCACCACCCCACCGCGCCCGACCCCGGCGGCCGGGGCGCCCGGCGCGCCGTCGAGGCCGCCCTGGACGCCGCGGGCTGGGCCGCCCACGAGGTCGGCCACGTCAACGCGCACGGCACCTCGACCCCGCTGAACGACGCGATGGAGGCCGAGCTGATCGCCGGTCTCTTCCCGCACCGGCCCCCGGTCACCGCTCCGAAGGGCGTCCTCGGGCACACGCTCGCCGCCGCCGGTGCGATCGAGGCAGCCGCCACCGTGCTCACCCTCGAACACGGGGTCGTCCCGCCGATCGCCAACCTGGACGCTCCGCCCGCCGACTGGGACATCGACTGCGTCACCAAGGCGCCGCGCCGCCTGCGCGTCGAGCGGGCCGTCAGCCACTCCTTCGGCTTCGGCGGGCACAACGTCGCCCTCTGCTTCGAACGGGTTCGCCCCTCCGGCCGGTGAACATCTGCACGAGCGCGGTGTCCTGACCCGTACGCCGGTCGTTCAGTCTTGTATGACCACCATGCTCACCGGCGCCGATCCCCTCGCGCGCCCGCTCACCTCCGTACTCCTCGGCGCCGACGCCCGCCGCGAGCACGGATTCTGGCGGCGGCTCGTCGCCACCGACCCGTTCCGGCTGCCCCCCGGGCCGGCGGCCGGCGGCACCCCGGACGAACGGCTCGCCCGCGCGTACGCACGACTGCGCGCCCTCAACGACTCCCTGGACAGCGCCGCCCGCCCGGCCTCCGACTTCCGGGCGCTGGCGGCCCTGCACGAGTGGCTGGCCCCGGTCGACCCGGCGCTCGCCACCATCGCCGGCATCCACTACAACCTGTTCCTCGGCAGCCTCCTGGACCACATCGCCGACAGCCCCCGCGACCTGTCGGACTTCCTGGCGCTGCGCCGCACCGGAACCTTCCTGTGTACGGAGGTGGCGCACGGCAACGACGCGGCGGCCGTCGAGACGACCGCCTCCTACGACCCCGTACGCGACGGGTTCGTGCTGCACACCCCGCACTGCGGGGCGCAGAAGTTCATGCCCAACACCGGGCAGCCCGGGGGCCCCAAGACGGGGCTTGTGGCCGCGCGGCTGCTGGTGGGCGGGGCCGACCGGGGGGTGTTCCTGCTGCTGGTGCCGCTCACCGGCGCCACCGGGCCGCTGCCGGGGGTACGGGTGCGCAGGCTGCCCGCCCGCATGGGCAGCCCCGTCGACCACAGCCTGACCTCGTTCGACCGGGTCTTCGTGGGACGCGAGGCGCTGCTGACGGGCCCGCAGGGGTGGATCGACGCGGACGGGGAGTTCCGCAGCGTCATCGAGGGCCGCAGGCGCCGCTTCCTCGCCTCCATCGCCCGGGTCGTCACCGGCAGGATCTCCATGAGCGCCAGCGCCGTCGGCTCGGCGCGCGCCACGCTGGCCGTCGCGGTGCGGTACGGCGGCCACCGCCACGTCTCCGCCGGACGCGGGGCGCGGCTGCCGGTGCTCGCGTACCGCACCCACCACGGGCCGCTCGCCGAAGCCATGGCCACGGTCTTCGCCATGAGCCTGCTGCACCGCCGCGTCCTGGACCGCTGGGAGGCGGCCCAGACGGGGCCCGAGGCCGGGCGGGAGGCGGCCGAGCGCCTGGTGGACATCGCCAAGGGCTGGATCACCTGGCAGGCCAGGGCCGTGATCGTGGAGTCCCGGGAACGCTGCGGCGCCCAGGGCCTCCTGGAGAACAACGGGATGGCCGCGCTCGTCACCGGCGTCGAGGGCGCCATCACCGCCGAGGGCGACAACCTCGCCGTCCACGCCCGGGCCGCCGCCGCCCTGCTCGCCGACCGCGCCCCGTACGAGCCGGCCGCCCCGGCCGGTGGCGACCTCACCGACCTCCGGTTCCTGGTCGGGCTGCTGGGCCGCGCCGAGGAGCTGTGGTTCGCGCGCGCCGGGGCCCGGGCGGCCCGGACGGCGCCCGGCGACCCGCTGGGCCGGTGGAACGCGGCGGCGGGCCCGGCGCTGCGCGGGGTCGAGGCGCACGCCTGCCGGCAGGCGGCCGAGGCGTACGCGGAGGCGGTCGAGGCGCTGCCCGCCGGGGCGGACCGGGACCGGCTCGGCGAGCTGGCCCGGCTGTTCGCCCTGGGCCGGGTCGCGCGCGACAGCGGGAACCTCCTCGCGGCCGGGCACCTGAGCGCCGGTCAGGCGGAGGAGCTGACGGACCACACCGAACGGCTCATCGAGGCGGTGGCCCCCCACCTCCCGGAGCTCGCCGACTCCTTCGCCTTCCCCGAGGAGATGCTCGCCGACTGGCCGATCACGGGCGCCGGATACGCCGAGGCGTACGACGATCCGGACGCCCACTGGCACACGGCGGCGGGCCGGTGAGGGGCACCCGGACGCGCCGCGCGGCACGGGCCGTACAGGGGCTCGGGGCGGGGACCGTCCTCCTCGTCTACTGGACGAGCGTCGCTCTGTTCGCGCGTTGGTACGGGGCGCCCCGGCCGGCGCCTGCCGAATCGGTTCGCCGCAAGGCGTAACCGGAGCGACGCTGCTCAGTTGTTCCGGCGTCGGGGCCGTACGCGCCGACGCCGGACACCCGACCGGATGGACCTGAGGAAAGGAAGACCATGAGCACGATCCACCCCCACATCACCGACGTTCTCAGCCGTACCTTCAAGGTGCCCGTGGCCGAGATCCTTCCGGACTCCACGTTGGACAGCCTGGACATGGACTCCCTCGCGGCCGCCGAGTTCGCCGTCGTCCTCCGGGAGACCACCGGGGCCGAGCTGGACACCGGCACCCTCACCCGGGGCACCACCCTCGCCGAGCTCACCGCGCACCTCCACGCGTCGGCCGGCGCCCGATGAGGAACCCGGCCATCGCCGTCACCGGGCTCGGCATGATCACCCCGGTCGGCAACGACACCGAGTCCACCTGGGCCGGGGTGTGCGCCGCCGTGAGCCCGGCCCGCACCGTCCCCGCGCTCGCCGGGTGCGCGATCGACTTCGCCTGCGTGGTCGACGGCATCGACCTGGACGCCGAGATCGGCCGCCGTACGGCCTTCCGGATGGGCCGGTACGTCAAGTTCGCGGTCCTGGCCGCCCGGGAGGCCGTCGCGGACGCCGGGCTCGACCCGGCCGGCTGGGACGGCAGCCGGGTCGCGGTCGTCGTCGGCACCAGCAGCGGGGGCTCCGCGCACCTCACCGACCAGGCGCTCGTGCTGGAGCGGCGGGGCCCGGAGGCGACCTCGCCCGCCGGGGTCCTGCTGACCATCCCCAACATGCCCGCCGCCGAGATCGCGATCGAGATGCGGGCCACCGGCCCCAGCATGGCGCCCTGCACGGCGTGTTCGTCCGGCGTCACCGCGCTCTCCGTCGCCCGCGACCTGCTGGCCACCGGGCAGTGCGACGTGGCCATCGCGGGGGCGACCGAGTCGACGGTCTTCCCGATCGCCATGACCGGTTTCGCCCGGTCCGGGGCCGCCGCCCTCGCGGACGGCGACCTGTCCCGGCTCAGCCGCCCCTTCGCCGCCGACCGGGCCGGACTCGTCATGGGCGAGGGCGCCGCGGTCATGGTGCTGGAACGCGCCGCCGACGCGGAGGCCAGGGGCGCCGAACCCCGGGCCCTGCTCGCCGGGACCGGCGCCACCACGGACGCCCACCACCCCACCAGCCCGCACCCCGACGGCCGGATCGCCCGGGCCGCCGTCGAGGCCGCGCTGCGCGACGCGGGCTGGCGGGCCGACGAGGTGGAGCACGTCAACGCGCACGGCACCGCGACCGTACGCAACGACGCCGCCGAGGCCGCGCTGATCAGCCGGGTGTACCCGCACCGCCCACCCGTCACCGCCCCCAAGGGCGTGCTCGGGCACTGCATGGGCGCGGCCGGGGCGATCGAGGCGGGGCTGACGATCCTCACCCTTCAGCGCGGGGTCGTCCCGCCGGTCGCGAACCTGGACGCGCCCGCGCCCGGGTTCGACATCGACTGCGTCACCAAGGTGCCGCTGGTACGGCCGGTCCGCCGGGCCGTCAGCCACTCCTTCGGCTTCGGCGGGCACAACGCGGTGGTGGCCCTGCAACGTCCATGAGCCCCTGGGGGCGGCTCTGAGCTGCGCGGACGCCCGTGATAGCTTCCCCGGAGCCAGTCGAACTCCACGTAGGGGTCAGGGAATCCGGTGCGAATCCGGAACTGACGCGCAGCGGTGAGGGGGACGGGCGGGGCCACGGCCACTGGGAGACCCGGCGTCTCCCGGGAAGGCGTCCCGCCCGAACGAACCCGAGTCCGAAGACCTGCTGGCGACCGCCGCCCGGGACCGGGCGGCGGACCGTACAGCGGGCCCCGCGCATGGGCCCAGAGACGCCGAGGTACCCCGTGCCGCCGATATCCGGCCCCGCCCGTTCCGCCGCCCTGCTCACCGCCGCGCTCCTGCTGCTGACGGCCTGCGGAGGGTCGCCCTCCGAAAAGGCCGACGCGTCCGGCAGGGCGGACGGCTATCCGGTCACCCTCAAGAACTGCGGGCGCACCGTCACCGTGGACGCCGCACCCCGCCGCGCGGTCTCCGTCGACCAGGGCACCACGGAGATCCTGCTCTCGCTCGGCCTCCAGGACCGGATGGCGGCCACCGCCACCTGGACCGACCCGGTGATGAAGGGCCTGGAGAAGGCCAACGCGGGCGTGAAGCGGATCGCCGACAACCGCCCCTCGTCCGAGAAGGTCCTCGACCAGGAGCCCGACTTCGTCGCCGCCGACTTCGAGTCGACCCTCGCCAAGGGCGGCGTCGCCCCGCGCGAACAGTTCGAGAAGCTGGGCGTCCCCACCTATGTCGCGCCCGCCGACTGCACCGCCAAGGACAACACCAAGGACGGCGACGGCGTCCGCACCGGCGCGCTCACCATGGACAGCGTGTACGCCGAAGTGAACGACCTGGCCCGCGTGTTCGGCGTGCCGGAGCGCGGCGAGAAGCTGGTCGCCCGGCTCCGCGACCGTATCCGGAAGGCCACCGACGGCATCGACGGATCCGGCACCTCCGTCATGTACTGGTTCGCCAACTCCGAGTCCCCCTATCTGGCGGGCTGCTGCGGGGCGCCGGGCATCATGACCCGGGAGCTGGGCCTGAAGAACGTCTTCGACGACACGCACGACGAATGGCCCCAGATCAACTGGGAGACCGTCGCCGACCGCAACCCGGACGTCCTGGTCATCGGCGACCTCACCCGCAAGTCGCAGACCGCCGAGAGCGCCGCCGGGAAGATCGCCTTCCTGGAGTCCAACCCCGTCACCAAGAAGATGGACGCCGTACGGCACAAGCGTTATGTCCTGCTCAGCGGACAGGCCATGAACCCGACCATCCGCACGGTCGAGGGCATCGAGCTGGTGGCCGCCGGGCTGCGCGACTTCGGACTGACGGGGTGACGGCCACCGACTCGCGCGACATCGCCCCGGGCGAAAAGGCCCCGGAAGCCGCCCGCCCCCGGCCGCGCGGCCTGCGCGACGGCCTCCTGTGGACCGGCGGCCTGCTGCTGCTCGCCCTCTCCGTCGCGGTCGCGGTCACCATCGGACCGGCCCGGATCTCCGTCGTGGACGTCTGGTCCGCCGTCGCCGCCCACCTCGGCATCGGCGAGGCCCGGCTCAGCCCGATCCGCGACGGCATCATCTGGAACCTGCGCATGCCGCGCACCCTGCTCGCCGCCGTCTGCGGGGCCGGGCTCGCGGTCTGCGGGACCGTCATGCAGTCCCTGCTGCGCAACCCGCTGGCCGACCCGTTCGTCCTCGGCGTCTCCTCCGGCGCGTCCACCGGCGCGGTCCTGGTCGTCGTGCTCGGCGTCGGCGGGGGAGCGGTGACGCTGCCGGCCGGGGCGTTCATCGGGGCGCTCTGCTCCTTCGCCCTGGTGATGCTGCTCAGCCACACCCTGGGCGGCTCCACCGACCGCGTCGTGCTGTCCGGGGTCGCCGCCATGCAGCTGTTCTCGGCGCTGACCTCCTTCGTCGTCATGACGGCCGCCGACGCCGAGCAGACCCGCGGGGTGCTGTTCTGGCTGCTGGGCTCGCTCGGCGGAGTCGGCTGGACCGATGTCTGGGTCTGCTCCGCCGTCCTCGCCGTCAGCCTGCTCATCTGCCTGGGCCACGCCCGTACGCTCGACGCCTTCGCCTTCGGGCAGGACGCGGCCGCCGCCCTCGGCGTGAACGTCGCACGCGTCCGGACCGTCCTGCTCTGCACGACCGCGCTGCTCACCGCCGCGCTCGTCAGCTCGGCCGGGGCCATCGGCTTCGTCGGGCTGGTCCTGCCGCACGCCGCCCGCGCCCTCACCGGCTCGGGCCACCGCAGACTGCTGCCGGTCACCGCGCTCACCGGGGCCGTCTTCCTCGTCTGGGTCGACACCCTCGCCCGGACCGTCCTCGACCCCCAGGAGGTCCCGGTGGGCGTCGTCACCGCCCTCATCGGCGTGCCCGCCTTCGTCGCCGTCCTCTACCGCACCAGGCGGCCCGCATGACCGGGACCGGGACGACGACCGAGGGGCTGCGGGCCGAACGGGTCGTCCGGGAAGCCGGTGGCCGCCTCCTTCTGGACGGCGTGACGCTGGCCCCGGAACCCGGCACCACCGTGGGCCTGATCGGCCCCAACGGCTCCGGCAAGTCCACGCTGCTGCGCATCCTCGCCGGGGTCCTCGCCCCGCACGCGGGCGTCGTCACCCTGGACGGCGAACCGCTGCCCGCCGTCGGCCGGCGCGCGGTGGCCCGGCGCGTCGCGGTCGTGGACCAGCACGCCGCCACCCAGGACGAGCTGAGCGTCCTGGACGTCGTACGCCTGGGCCGCATCCCGCACCGCCGCGCCTGGGCCGCCCCGACGGGCGAGGACGCGGCGGCGGTGGACGAGGCGCTGGAACGCACCGGGCTCACCGGCCGCCGCGACCAGTCCTGGCACACCCTGTCCGGCGGTGAGCGCCAGCGCGTCCAGATCGCCCGCGCGCTCGCCCAGCGGCCGCGCGAACTCCTGCTGGACGAACCGACCAACCACCTGGACATCCAGCACCAGCTGGAACTGCTCTCCCTGGTCGCCTCGCTCCCGCTCACGGCCGTCGTCGCCCTGCACGACCTCAATCTGGCCGCCATGTTCTGCGACCGGATCGTGGTGCTGAGCGGCGGCCGGGCGGTCGCGGGCGGGACCCCCGCGCAGGTCGTCACCGAGGAACTGATCGAGGAGGTCTACCGGGTGCGGTCGGTCGTCACCCCGGACGGCCCGCAGGGGCGGCCCTCGGTGCGCTTCCTGCCCTGACGGGCCCGGGCACACGAGAGGGCGGGCCCGTCGGCGGGCCCGCCCTTCGCCTGTGATGCGGTGCGGCAGTCATGCCGGCGGGGGGTCAGCGGTGGCGTCCTCGTCCCATGTCGCCGCCGGTGTCCTTGCCACCCATGTCCTTGCCGTCCTTGGTGGTGCCGTCCGCGTAGTCGATCTGCTCCTTGCGCAGTTCGGCGGAGACCTCCTTCTGCTCCGTCACCCTCTGGGTTTCCATCCGGACGCGCTCGACCGGGACGGTCTCCTTGCGCATCGTGGCGCGCTCCGCGTGCAGGGTGACCTCCACGTCCTGCTCCGTCAGGTCGCCCGCGCGCGTCGTCTTGTCGCCCGGCTGCAGCGGCTCACGGACCACCCGTACCTCCTCGTGCGAGACCGGCACGCTGCGCGTGACGTTCTCGGTGACGACGTACTTGTGGAGGCGGGCCCTGCCGCTCTCGTACTCCTCGGTGCCGATGTGCAGCTGCTCCTCGGAGCGGATCATCTCCTCCTTGCCGCCCAGGTCGGCCCCCGACCTGGTGCCCGCCCCGGCCCCGGCCAGCGGACGTCCCGCGCCCGTGCCCGCAGCCTCGGTGTCCCGGTGCCTGCCGGTACCGGTCGTCTGCGTGCGGTCCTTGCCGGAGGTGCCGGCCGCGCCCATGGCCCCGGCCCCTGCTCCGGCCCCGGCCGCCGCGCCGGTCCCGGCCGCGCCCATGGTGCCGGTGCCCGTCGTGGTCGGTGCGCCGGTCCCGGAACTGTCGCCGAGATTGCCCCGGGTGTTCCTGGTCAGGCCGTAGTGCCGGTACAGCTCCTCCTCCTCCGACACGGACAGATGTGCGTCCGCGTCCACCCGGGGGGCTTCCTTGACCTGGTCCTTGCCGTGGGAGATGTGCAGGTCGGAGCCCACTCGACGGGCTCCGGCGAGAGGCACGAAACTCTCCTTCATGCCGAACAGGCCGGTCTTCACCGTGATCCAGTCCGGGCGGCCGGTGTTGTCGTCGACATACACGCGGCCCACGTTGCCGATCTTCTCGCCCTCGGTGTCGTACACCGTCAGGCCGTCGAGCTCTCCGGAATCCGTGAAACCGTCAGCGGCTCCCATATCCGAATCCTCCTCGCCCGGGCGCGTCCTGTGGGTGGGTCCAGCAGAGAAGGCGCGTCCGGATTCCATCGCGCCTCACCCGGATGGACGCTGCAACCGCCCGGCCACCGGGCGCGGCACGCGGCATCCGCCCCGGACCGTTGCAGCCCCCGCCTCACGCGGCTGCGCGGCACTCGCGCCCGTTACGCCATCCGGGTGAACGGACCGGGTCCCGGCCGCCCCGGTCCCGCCCCATATGATCAACGGGACCACGCCGACCGGCGTCCAGCCGCGCCACCCGGGGGTGCCCCATCCGTTCCGTACGCATCCGGCTCCCCGCCCAACGCGGCGAACTGCTCGCCCGGCGCGAGGACGGCGCGGAGCTGCACCACCTCGTGTGGCGCCTCGGCCCCGGCTGGCGGGTGTGCAGCAGCGCGGTCCTGGGCGGCGGCATCGGCCCGCGCGAGTGGATCCTCAACGCGCAGGTCCCCGGCGGCTACCCCCGCATGGACCCGGACCGCCACCTCGCCGAGATCGCCGCCGCCGCCCGCCTCACCGGCCCCGGCGCCGGCCTCATGACCGCCGCCGACGTCACCGCGTACACCACCGCCGACGACGAGGACGTGCACGCCACCGCCACCTGCGGTCTGGGCGTACGCGGCTGGGCCGCCGCACCGGCCGAGGGCACCGGCGGACCGCCGCGCCCCGGCACCGTCAACATCGTGGTGACGCTCCCGGTCCCCCTGTCCGACGCAGCCCTGGTCAACGCCGTCGCCACCGCCACGGAGGCCAAGGTCCAGGCGCTCCTGGACGCCGGACTCGACTGCTCCGGCACCCCCACGGACGCCGTCTGCCTCGCCGCGCCCGAACCGGGGCCGGAGACCGGCGCCGCCGAACCGTTCGCCGGTCCACGCTCCCGCTGGGGCGCGCGACTCGCCAGAGCCGTACACGCCGCCGTGCTGGAAGGCGCGCTGCGGCACCCCTGAGAAGCCGAAGCCGCCGCGCCCTCCGGAGCGCGGCCGACGAAGGGAACCCCATGACTTCAGCAGTCCCCGCCGCACCGCAGCAGCCGGTCGTCGCCGTCCTCGGCGCCGGGATCATGGGCGCGGCCATGGCCCGCAGCCTGCTCCGCGCCGGTCTGGAGGTCCGGGCCTGGAACCGCACGCAGGCCAAGGCCGCCCCGCTCGCCGCCGACGGCGCCACCGTCACCGACACGGCGGCCGAGGCAGTGCGCGGCGCCCATGTCGTGCTCACCGCGCTCACCGACACGACCGCCGTCGCCGCCGCGCTCACCGCCGCCTACGACGGGCTGCATCGGGGCCAGGTGCTGCTCCAGACCTCCACGGTCGGCCCGGACGGCGCCGTCGAACTGGCCCAGCGCGCCGCCGACCTCGGGCTGATCCACCTCGACGCCCCGGTCGTCGGCACCCGTCAGCCGGCCGAGCAGGGCGCGCTGACCGTCCTCGTCTCCGGCCCGGAGGCCGCCCGCGCGGTGGTCGGACCGGTGCTGGACGCGATCGGGCAGCGCACGGTGTGGGCCGGTGAGGAGCCGGGAGCGGCGTCCCGGCTGAAGCTCGTGGTCAATGCCTGGGTCGTCAACATGGTCGGCGGCGTCGCGGAGTGCCTGAACCTCGCCGAAGGACTCGGCGTCGACCCGCGTACGTTCCTCGGCCTGGTCAAGGGCGGACCGCTCGACTCGGGCTACCTCCAGGCCAAGTCCGCCGCCGTCCTCGACGGCGACCTCACGCCCAGCTTCGCCCTGTCCACCGCCCTGAAGGACACCCGGCTCATCCTCGACGCGGCCGCCCAGGCCGGTGTCCGGCTGGACCTGGCCGCCGCGTCGGCCGCCCGCTTCGAGCGCGCGGAGGCCGCCGGACACGGCGAGGAGGACATGGTCGCCACCTACTACGCGGGCCGGGCGCCCGAGCGCGACGGCGACTGACCGGACCGGGGCACCGGCCCCGTAACGACGCGAGACCGCCCCACCGGTACGGGGGAGCCCGGTGGGACGGCCGCCCTCAGCGTGCCACAGGACGGCCCGCCGCAGGGGCGGCCAGGCGCGTAACGGGCCGTGATTGAGTCGAAATCGACGGTACGGGAATACCCGCGCGCCACGCGTCCTTGCCGCAGCTGTGGCGCCCGTCAGTAGGGCGCCGGCGCACCAACAGGGGAGAAGGAGCTCATGCCGAAGGCGTACGTGTTCACCCGCAACGGCGGACCGGAGGTGGAGGGCTTCGCCGATCTGGAACGGCCGAAACCCGGCCCCGGCGAACTGCTCGTCGCCGTCCGCGCGGCGGGCGTCAACCCGGTCGACTGGAAGCTGCGCACCGGCTACACCCGGCCCGGCAGCGAGCCGCTGCCGTTCCCGACCGTCTTCGGCAGCGAGGCCGCAGGCACCGTCGTGGAGACCGGCCCCGGAACGGAGGGCTTCGCCCCCGGCGACGAGGTCTTCGGCAACCCGCTGACCGGCGGATACGCCGAGTACACGCTGATGCCCGTCGCGGTCACCGCCCACAAGCCGGCCGCCCTGTCCTTCACCGACGCGGCGGTCCTGCCCGTCGCCGCCGCCACCGCCTACGACGGGCTGCGCCAGCTCGGTCTCGCCCCCGGCGCCACGCTCCTGGTCACCGGCGCCGGCGGCGGCGTGGGCAGCGCCGCCGTCCAGCTCGCCCGCCACGCGGGCCTCCGGGTCCTCGGCGCCGCGAGCGCGGCCAAGAAGGACTTCGTGGAGTCCCTGGGCGCCGAGCACATCCCGTCCGGCCCCGGCCTCGCCGACCGGGTGCGCGCGGCCGCCCCCGGGGGCGTGAACGCCGTCTTCGACCTGGTCGGCGGCGACACCCTGCGCGAGGCGGCCGGGCTGACCGACCCGGCCGCGCTCATCAGCGCCGGGGGCAAGCCCCTGGTGACCGAGCTCGGCGGCGCACCCGTCCGGCGGGCCCGGACCGCCGCCGTCCTCGACGAGGTGGCGCGGCTGACGGTCGAGGGCGTCCTGCGCACCCAGGTGACCCGGACCGTGCCCCTCGACCGGGCGGCCGAGGCGCTGCGCGCGGTGGAGGAAGGCCACGCCCTGGGCAAGACCGTGATCGAGGTGACCGCGTGAGCACGTACCCGGACCCGGGCCACCCGCTGGACGACCCGGTGGGCAGCGCGCTGCGCGGCCCGCACGCCCACTTCGCCGAAGGCCGGGGCCGCGTGCTGCGCTACCCGGCCGCGGTCGCCCCCTGGGTCGCCCTCCCGCCGGACCCCGGGCCCGCCGACTGGGCCGACGTGGCGGCGCTCACCGGGCCGGGCGGAGCCGTCACGATCACCGCGTTCCGGGAGCCCCCGCCCGCCGACTGGGAGATCACCTTCCACGCCCCCGGTGTCCAGCTCGTGGACGCGGGCGTGGCCGCGGCGCCCCTCCCCGGAGCGGTCCGGCTGGGCCCCGCCGACGTCCCGGAGATGCTGGACCTCGTCGCCCGCACCCGGCCGGGCCCCTTCGAGCCCCGGACCGTCGAGCTCGGCACCTACCTCGGGGTGCGCCGGGGTGGGGTGCTCGTCGCCATGGCCGGTGAGCGCATGCGCCCGCCGGGCTGGAGCGAGATCAGCGCCGTCTGCACCGACGCGTCGGTACGGGGCCAGGGGCTCGGCGGCGGACTCGTGCGCGCCGTCGCCCACGAGATCCGGCAGCGCGGCGAGACCCCGTTCCTGCACGCGGCCGCCGCCAACACCGGAGCCGTCCGGCTCTACGAATCGCTCGGCTTCGAGCTCCGCCGCCGGATCGACTTCCTGGCCGCCCTCGTACCGGCCGGGGTGCCCGCCTCGCGCTGAGCGTGGCGGTGTCTCCGGGCCGGGAGACACCGCCCCGGCGCATTACGGGACCTTCGGCCGGGCCCCCGGGGCCGTAAGCCTCGTGTGCGCCGCCCCCGCGACCGGGTCGAATGGAGGTACGCGTCGGCATCCGGCCGGCAGACCCCGGAAGGAGAGGGCCTTGACGATCGGACTCCTGAGCCGGCCCGCGCCCCGCGTGACGCTTCCCGGCACCGACCTCGGAGAGGCCGCCGTGCGCGCCCCCGGGGTCGGGAACGGGGTGCTGTTCGGCGCGCTGGCCCTGCTGACCGCCGCGATCGTCTGCCTGGACGTCCTGACGGGCCAGGATCTGCGTCTGGTGCCCCTGCTGGTGGTGGTACCGGCCTTCGTCTCGGTCTTCGGCACCATCGGCCAGACCACCGGTGTCGCCGCCTTCGTCATGGTGGTGGCCGTCGCCTCGCGCCTGTCGGCCGGGGGGAGCAACTGGGACATCGCGAGCAGTGTGGTCTTCACCGCCCTGGCGTGCCTCCTCGGTATCGGCGCCTGCGTCCTGCGCATCCGGCACGCCACCGAGGTCGCCCGGCTCCGTTCCGCCGCCGTCGCGCTCCAGCGCCAGATCCTGCGCCCCCTGCCCATTCCCACCGACCAGATCACCGCCCACGGCTCGTACACGCGGATCGAGGAGGACCATCTGGTCGGCGGGGACATCTACGAGGTCGTGCAGTCGCCCTACGGCACCCGCGTGATCATCGGCGACGTCCAGGGCAAGGGCCTCCCCGCCATTGGCGTGGGCTTCGCCGTGCTCGGCGCGTTCCGCGAGGCGGCCATCCGCGAACCCTCCCTCATCGGTGTGGTGGACCGGCTGGAGGACGCCGTGGCCCGGCAGAACGCCTTCGCCGCCCAGACCGGTGACGCGGAACGCTTCGTGACCGCGCTCGTCCTCGGGTTCGACGGCGACGGCCGGGCGCAGGCCGTCAACTGCGGCCATCTGCCGCCCCGCCTGGTGCACGACGGGGTCGCCGCCACCGTGCCGCTGCGCCGGACGTCGGTACCGTTGGGTCTGGCGGAACTCAGCAACGAGGGCCGCTCCGCGGAACGGCTCGACTTCCCGCCCGGCGCGACGCTCCTGACGTTCACCGACGGGGTCACCGAGGCCCGCGACGCCGAGGGCCGCTTCTATCCGCTCGACGCTCGGCTGAGCCGCTGGGCCCGCCAGGGCCCCCGGGAACTGCTCGACGCGCTCGGACACGACCTGGAGCAGTTCTCCGGCGGAGTGCGGCGCGACGACATCGCCGTACTCGCCCTGAGCCGGGTCGCCGAGTCGGCCCCCACACCGTCCGAGCCGACGGTGTACGAGGCGATGCGGCCCGCCGAGGCGCTCAGCGGGCGCTGATCCGCGCAGCTCACCGGCACACGATGTCCCGATGCGACTTCTGTCGCGTCGGGACATTTTCGGGTGTACGGTGAAAGACATGCAAGCGGAACAGAAGATTCCGGACAGGCGGGGCCGCAAGGCCCGCCGGACCCGGGACGCCCTGGCCGGAGCCGCGTTCGAGCTCGTGCTCGACCGGGGGCTCAGGGAGGTCACGGTCGAGGAGATCGCGGAACGCGCCGACCTGGACCGCCGCACCTTCAGCCGGTACTTCGCGAGCAAGGAGGACGCCGTCCTGGACTCGGTCCGGGGCGACGGCGACCGCATCAACGAGGCCCTGCGCGCCCGGCCGGCCGATGAGCCCCCGCTCACCGCCTACCACCGGGCCGTCCAGGACTGGCTCGCGGACCCCGGGGTCCCGGCCTGGCACCGCCGCCCGCGCATCTTCGAGCTGCTGGTCCTCGCCGAGCGCGAACCGACCCTCTACGCGGCCTTCCACCACATCCGGGTGGACGCGCAGGCGGACTCGGTCGCCATCGTCGCGGACCGGCTCGGCACCGACCCCCTCAGCGACCTGCGGCCCGCCGTCACGGTCGCCGCCGGAGCCGGCGCCCTCCTCGCCGCCCAGGCCGCCTGGGTGCGCGGAAACCGCCCCGACGAGCTGCCCCGGCTCGTGGAACGGGCCTTCGGCGCCCTGGCCGGCGAGCTCTTCACCGGCCCCGCGCCGCACAGCACCACCAGCACCACCAGCACCACGGAAGGAAACGGCACATCATGAGCACCACCACCCCCGCCGACCAGGAGTTCGCCGGCCGCACCGCCCTCGTCACCGGAGGGGCCTCCGGCATCGGCCTGGCCCTCGCCCACCGGCTCGCCGGCGCGGGCGCCTCGGTCGTCGTCGCCGACTACAACGAGGCGAGCGCCCGCGAGGCCGCGGCCGCGCTGGAGAGCGCCGGCGGCCGGGCCGCCGCCGTGGCCATGGACGTCACCGACCCCGCGTCCGTCGAGGCGGGCGTGCGGTTCGCCGTCGACACCTTCGGCGCCCTGCACCTCGCCGTGAACAACGCCGGCATCGGCGGCCCCAGCAACCCGACCGGTGAGTACGCCGTCGAGGACTGGGACCGGGTCGTCGCGACCAACCTCAGCGGCGTCTTCTACTCGATGCGCTACGAACTGCCCGCCATCGTCGCGGCGGGCGGCGGCGCGATCGTCAACATGTCCTCGATCCTGGGCACCAACGGCTTCGCCGGTTCCCCGGCCTACGTCGCCGCCAAGCACGGCGTCGTCGGCCTCACCAAGACCGCCGCCCTGGAGTACGCCGCGCAGAACGTCCGGGTCAACGCGGTGGGCCCCGGCTTCATCGACACCCCGCTGCTGCGCAACACGGAGGGCCCGGCCCGCGACCACCTGATCTCGCTGCACCCGGCGGGCCGCCTGGGCACGTCCGAGGAGGTCGCGGAGCTCGCCGCGTTCCTGCTCTCCGACCGCGCCTCGTTCATCCACGGCAGCTACCACCTGGTGGACGGCGGCTACTCCGCCTCCTGACCGGGGGAGCGGACGGGGCACGGGGGACAACGGGGGGTTTCGGGGGTCAGCACACACGCCACAGAGGTCGAGGAGGACCCCATGAAGGCAGTTCAGTACCGCGAGATAGGCGCCGCACCCGAGGTCGTCACCGTGCCCGACCCCGAGCCGGGCCCCGGGCAGGTCCTGCTCAAGGTCACGGCGGCGGGCGTCTGCCACTCCGACATCGCCGTGATGAGCTGGACCGCGGACGAGTTCCCGTACCCGCTGCCGCTCACCCTCGGCCACGAGGGCGTCGGCACGATCGCCGCGCTCGGTGACGGCGTCAGCGGCCTGGAGACCGGCCAGTCCGTCGCCGTCTACGGCCCCTGGGGCTGCGGCACCTGCGTGAAGTGCGCCGAGGGCAAGGAGAACTACTGCCTGCGCGCCGCGGAGCTCGGCATCAACCCGCCCGGCCTGGGCTCGCCCGGCGCCATGGCCGAGTACATGATCGTGGACGACCCGCGCCACCTCGTGCCCCTCGGCGACCTCGACCCGGTCCGGACCGTGCCGCTCACCGACGCGGGCCTCACCCCGTACCACGCCATCAAGCGCTCCCTGCCGAAGCTGGTGCCCGGAGCCACCGCCGTCGTCATCGGCACCGGCGGCCTCGGCCACGTGGCGATCCAGCTGCTGCGCGCCCTGACGTCCGCCCGGGTCATCGCCCTCGACGTCACCGAGGACAAGCTCGCCCTCGCCCGCACTGTCGGGGCGCACGAGACCGTCCTGTCCGACGAGCACGCGGCCGCCCGCATCCGCGAACTCACGGGCGGCATCGGCGCCCAGGTCGTCCTGGACTTCGTCGGGGCCCCGCCGACCGTCGCCACCGCCGGTGCGGCGGCCGCCATCGACTCCGACGTGACCATCGTCGGCATCGGCGGCGGAGCGCTGCCCGTGGGCTTCGGCGCCCTTCCGTTCAACACGACGGTCACCGCCCCGTACTGGGGATCGCGCTCCGAACTGGCCGAGGTGCTGGACCTGGCCCGCACCGGCGCGGTGGACGTCCACGTCGAGACCTACCCGCTGGACGAGGCGCCGCTCGCCTACGAACGCCTGCACGCCGGCAAGATCAACGGCCGCGCGGTCATCCTCCCGCAGAGCTGACCGGTCCCACGACGAGGAGGGCGGGTGCCGACGTCAGGCCCCGCCCTCCGCCAGCCGCTCGCGCAGCCGGTCCACGAAGACCCGCTGCCCCTTCACCAGCCGCTCCGCCGCCTCCTCGGGCGTGCACCAGGCGAACCGGTCCATCTCCGGGAACTCCCGCAGCGTCCCCGACCTGCGGGGCCACTCCATCGAGAAGGTGCCGGGCACCGCCGTCGCCGGGTCGGCATCGCCCTCCAGCGCCCACACGGTCACCGTTTTCCCACTGGCCTGACGCGCCTCGCCCAGCGCCAGCCAGGCACCGTCCGGCGCCGGATGCCCGAACTCCTCCCCGAACTCCCGCCGCGCCGCCGCCTCCGGCTCCTCATCGGGGCCGTACTCGCCCTTCGGCACCGACCAGGCGGCCTCCTCGCGCCCCGCCCAGAACGGGCCGCCCATGTGGCCGATGAACACCTCGAGGCCGCGCCCGGCCCCGGTGCGGAACAGCAGCAGCCCCGCGCTGCGGCGGGTGGTCCTCTCGGCCGTCATACCGTCAAGTGTGCCCGGCGACCGGTCGTCACGCCTTGCGGTAGTCGTACGCCTCCGAGGCCGCCGCCTCCACCGCGTCGAGGTCGCCGCCCGCCGACGCGGTGACCACCGCGGCCACCGCGCCCTCCACGAACGGGGCGTCCACCAGCCGTGTACCGGGCGGGAGTTCGTCCTCCGCCAGCATCGCCTTGACCGTGAGGACCGCGCTCCCCAGATCGACCAGAACGGCGACCCCGGCCCCGCCGTCCACCGCCCGGACGGCCTCCGCGATCAGCTCCGTACTCGTCCCGAGCCCGCCCGCCCCGGTGCCGCCCGCCGCGGCCACCGGAGCCGTCGCCCCGCCCGCCGCCAGCCCCCGGGCCAGCTCCGCCACCGACTCGGCCACCGGCCCGCTGTGCGAGACCAGCACGATGCCCACCTGCGCGCTCACGCCGCGCCCCCGTCCGTCTGAGCCGTGTCCGCCAGCGCGGCGACCAGCAGCGCCGCCGACGTCGCCCCCGGGTCCTGGTGCCCGACGCTCCGCTCGCCCAGATAGCTCGCCCGGCCCTTGCGCGCCCGCAACGGCACGGTCGCCTCGGCGCCCGCGGCCGCCGCGTCCCGGCCCGCCGCGAACGAGGTCCCCAGCGCCTCCACGGCCGGCAGCAGCGCGTCGAGCATCGTCTTGTCACCGGCCTGCGCCCCGCCCAGCTGGGACACCGCCGCGACGCCCTCGCCGAGCGCCCGCGCCAGATCGGCGGGGGACACGGCCGCCGCGTCCCCCAGCGCCTTGCCCGTACGCCGCAGCAGCGTCCCGTACAGCGGCCCCGAGGCTCCGCCGACCGTCGAGATCAACTGCCGTCCGGCGAGGGCCAGCACGGCCCCCGGGGTCTGCGGCGGCTCCTTCGCCAGCGCCGCCGAGACCGCGGCGAACCCGCGCTGGAGGTTGCTGCCGTGATCGGCGTCCCCGATCGCGGAGTCCAGGTCCGTCAGGTGAGCCGCCTCGCGGTCGACCAGAACGGCGGCCGCGGTCATCCAGCGATGGAAGAAATCGGCGTCGAGCACATGCACTCCTCGGTCCGTCACGTGCGGATCAGCGTCCCCAGCGCAGCGCCGGCGTCTCCACCGGTGCGTCCCACAGCCGCAGCAGCTCCTCGTCCACCTGGCACAGCGTCACCGAGCAGCCCGCCATGTCGAGCGAGGTCACATAGTTGCCCACGAGCGTACGAGCGACCACCACGCCCCGTTCCCGCAGCACCCGGTGCACCTCGCCGCCGAACCCGTACAGCTCCAGCAGCGGGGTCGCGCCCATGCCGTTGACCAGGGCGAGCACCGGGCCGCTGGGCCGCAGGTCGTCCAGGACCGCGTTCACGGCGAAGTCCGCGATCTCCCCGGAGGTCATCATCGCCCGCCGCTCCCGGCCGGGTTCGCCGTGGATGCCGATGCCCAGTTCCAGCTCACCGGCGGGCAGGTCGAAGGTGGGGGAGCCCTTCGCGGGCGTCGTGACGGAGCTGAGGGCCACCCCGAAGCTGCGCGAGGACTCGTTCACCCGGCGGGCGATCGCGGCCACCCGGTCCAGCGGGGCGCCCTCGTCGGCCGCCGCACCCGCGATCTTCTCCACGAACAGGGTGGCGCCCGTGCCCCGGCGCCCGGCGGTGTACAGGCTGTCGGTCACCGCGACGTCGTCGTCCACGAGGACCTGCTCGACGCGCAGCCCCTCCTCCTCGGCGAGCTCGGCGGCCATCTCGAAGTTGAGGACGTCCCCGGTGTAGTTCTTGACGACGAAGAGCACGCCCTCGCCGCTGTCCACGGCGGCCGCCGCCCGCACCATCTGGTCCGGCACCGGCGACGTGAACACCTCGCCCGGACACGCCGCCGACAGCATGCCGGGGCCGACGAACCCGGCGTGCAGCGGCTCGTGCCCCGACCCGCCGCCGGAGACCAGGGCCACTTTCCCGGCCACGGGCGCGTCCCGGCGTACGACGACCCGGTTCTCCACATCCACGGTCAGTCCGGGATGGGAGGCGGCGATCCCGCGCAAGGCGTCGGCCACCACGGTTTCGGGAACGTTGATCAGCATGCGCAACGGAATCTCCCAGGAGAGCTGTCGGACCCGGACGGCGTGAACCGTTCCCACCGTAGGCCGTGATCGCGCCGCTGCGAAGACGGCGGGGCTACGCTGTCGGCGTCCGCCGCGCCCCGCGCCCCTCCCGCAGGAACAGGTGACCGGATTTGCTGTACATCGCGCTGCTCCGAGGGCTGAACGTGCCGGGCCGCTCCGTGAAGATGGAGCGGCTGCGCGGGCTCTTCACGGAGCTGGGCCTCGCCTCCGTACGCAGCTACATCCAGAGCGGCAACGTCTTCTTCGAGTCCGACGAGACCGACCGGGCCGCCCTCGCCGCCCGCATCGGCGACCACCTCGCCGGGGCTCTCGGCTACGACGTCGCGGTGTGCCTGCGCACGATCCCCGAGCTGGAGGCGCTGATCGCGCTCGACCCGTTCAAGGACGTGACGGTCACCGACGACATCCGCCTCTGCGTCGTGTTCACGACCGAGCGCATCCCGTCGGATCTGGACCTGCCGATGCTCTCCCCGAAGAAGGACATGGAGATCATCGGCCACACGGACCACGACGCCTTCGTCGTCTGGCACCTGATCAACGGCAAGGCACCGGCCGCCAAGGGCTTCCAGGAAGGCGTCCTCGGCCGTGACGCCACCACCCGCTTCTTCCACACCGTCGCGAAGATCCTGGCCGCGGCCCGGAAGGGCTGACCGGTCAGGCCCGGTCGATGTGCACGCTGGTCGACTTCACCCGGGCGGTGGCCTGCACACCGACCTCCAGGCCCAGTTCCTCCACGGCCTCCCTGGTCAGCAGGGACACCAGCCGGTGCGGTCCCGCCTGGATCTCGACCTGCGCGGCCACGTCGCCCAGCTTCACCGCGGTGACGATGCCCGCGAACGCGTTGCGCGCGGAGGTGTACGAGACCTCCTCGTCGCCCGCCCCGTTCTGCGCGACCTCGACGGAGAACGCCGCCAGGTCGCGGCCGTCGATGAGGCGGCGGCCGCCCTCGTCGCGGTGGGTCGCGACGCGCCCCGCGTCGGCCCAGCGCCGGGCGGTGTCGGGGCTGACCCCCAGGAGCCGGGCCGCCTGCCCGATCGTGTACGACTGCATGCGCCGTACCCTAACCGGCCCGCGACCCCGCGTACGCGGCACGGCCGGGTGGACCAGCCGGGATGAGGAATCCGGGCGCGCGTCCTAGGGTGCGAACCATGGCAGACAGCGCGGGGGACCGGGGCTCCGACGGGCACGACACGCCCGATCCGCGACGCTGGCAGGCGCTCGCCGTCTGCCTGGTCGCCGGGTTCATGACCCTCCTGGACGTCTCGATCGTCAACGTCGCGCTCCCCTCCATCAAGGAAGGGCTGCACACCCCGGAGTCCGACCTGCAGTGGGTCCTGTCCGGTTACGCCCTGGCCTTCGGCCTGTTCCTCATCCCGGCCGGGCGGCTCGGCGACGCACGCGGGCGGCGCGCCGTGTTCATGGCGGGGCTCACGCTCTTCACGCTGTCCTCCGCGGCCTGCGGCGCCGCCCAGTCCAGCATGTGGCTGGTGATCGCCCGGCTGGTCCAGGGGCTGGCCGGCGGCATGGTCTCGCCGCAGATCTCCGCCCTCATCCAGCAGATGTTCCAGGGCCGGGAACGCGGTCGCGCCTTCGGCATGTTCGGCACGGTGGTCGGCATCTCCACCGCCGTGGGCCCGCTGCTCGGCGGCCTGCTGATCCAGGCGGCCGGAGCGGAGGAGGGCTGGCGCTGGGTGTTCTACGTCAACCTGCCGCTGGGGCTCGTCTGCCTCCTGCTGGCCCGCCGCCTGCTGCCCGACACCCCGTCCGCCGGCCCGGTCCGGCTGCGCGACCTCGACCCGCTCGGCGTGCTGCTGCTCGGCACGGGCGTCCTGGCCCTGCTGCTGCCCTTCGTCCAGTCCCGCCAGTGGCCCGGTGACGAGAAGTGGCTGCTGCTGATCCTGGCCGTGGCGCTGCTCGCCGCGTTCGTCGGCTGGGAGTCCCGGTGCGGCCGGCGCGGCACCCAGCCGGTCGTGGACCTCCGGCTCTTCAAGGTGCGTTCGTACTGGCTGGGCTGTCTGCTCATCCTGCTCTACTTCGCCGGATTCACCTCGATCTTCTTCATCACCACCCTCTATCTCCAGAGCGGCCTGCACTACACCGCCCTCCAGGCCGGTCTGGCCATCACCCCCTTCGCCCTGGGCTCCGCCGTCGCCGCCAGCCCCGGCGGACGGCTCGTCGGACGCTTCGGCCGCCCCCTCGTCGTCGTCGGCCTGGCCGCCGTGGCCATCGGGCTCGGGGCCACCGCGCTCGCCGTCCACCTGGTGCCCGGCCGGGGCGCCGGCTGGGCGATGGCCGCCCCGCTGCTCTTCGCGGGGCTCGGCAGCGGCCTGGTCATCGCGCCCAACCAGACCCTGACCCTGTCCGAGGTGCCGGTGGCCACCGCGGGCAGCGCCGGGGGCACCCTCCAGACCGGGCAGCGCGTCGGCTCCGCCATCGGGATCGCCGCCGTCGGAGCGGTGTTCTTCGCCCAGGTCGGCGGCGACGGCTGGTCCGACGCATACGACCACGGGCTCATCGTCTCCGTCGCGTTCGTCGTCGGCGCCCTGCTCGTCGCGGTCGCCGACGTGGGCGGCGGCCGACGGGGCAGACGCCGTACACAGCACTCCCCACCCGCAGCCGCCTCCTGAGGAGAACGCGATGAACGACTCCGCCGGTACCGATGGCAACAGCTCCTACGGACACAAGCCCTTCAAGCGCTCCCGCAGCCACTTCGCGGACCGCATCACCGCCGACGGCCGCGACGGCTGGCCCGTCGAGGCGGGCCGCTACCGGCTCGTCGCCAGCCGGGCCTGCCCCTGGGCCAGCCGCGCCCTGGTCTCCCGCAGGCTCCTCGGCCTGGAGGACGCGCTCTCGCTCGGCGTCACCGACCCGCTCCAGGACGACCGCAGCTGGCGCTTCACGCTCGACCCGGACGGCCGGGACCCGGTGCTGGGCATCCGCTACCTCAGCGAGGCGTACGACGCCCGCGAGCGCGACTACCCGGGCGGCGTCAGCGTCCCGGCGATCGTGGACGTCCCCAGCGGCAAGCTGGTCACCAACGACTACCAGCGGATCACCCTGGACCTCGCCACCGAGTGGACCGCCCTGCACCGTCCCGGCGCGCCGGACCTCTACCCCGAGCCGTTGCGCGCGGAGATCGACGAGGTCATGGAGGGCATCTACCGCGACGTCAACAACGGGGTGTACCGCGCCGGTTTCGCGGACGGCCAGGACACCTACGAGGAGGCGTACGAGGCCCTGTTCCGCCGCCTCGACCAGACGTCGGAACGGCTCGCGGACCGGCGCTACCTCGTCGGTGACACGATCACCGAGGCCGACATCCGGTTCTTCACCACCCTGGTCCGCTTCGACCCCGTCTACCACGGCCACTTCAAGTGCAACCGCCGGAAGCTCTCCGAGGACCCGGTGCTGTGGGCGTACGCCAGGGACCTCTACCAGACCCCCGGCTTCGGGGACACGGTCGACTTCCACCACATCAAGCAGCACTACTACCGGGTGCACACCGGGATCAACCCCACCGGCATCGTGCCCGCGGGCCCCGACCTCTCCGGCTGGCTGACCCCGCACCACCGCGAACAGCTCGGCGGCCGCCCCTTCGGCGACGGCACCCCGCCCGGACCCGTCCCGCCCGGCGAGGAGATCCCGCCGGAAGGCCGCCCGTAGCGCGGGATCCGGCCGGTCTGGGGCAGGGCCCTGTCGAGCCCGCGCCGCTCACGAGATATCTTGATGTCAAGCAATGTTGCAGACGTGGAGCGGAGCACAGGGTGACTGACTCGACCATCATCTATACACACACCGACGAGGCCCCGGCCCTGGCGACGTATTCGTTCCTGCCCGTGATCGAGGCGTACGCCTCCAAGGCCGGGGTCACCGTCGAGAGCCGGGACATCTCCCTGGCGGGCCGGATCATCGCCGGTTTCCCGGAGCGCCTCCGCGAGGACCAGCGCATCGACGACGCTCTCGCCGAGCTCGGCGCGCTGGCCACCACTCCGGGCGCCAACATCATCAAGCTGCCGAACATCTCGGCCTCGATCCCGCAGCTGAAGGCCGCGATCGCCGAGCTCCAGGCCCAGGGTTACGCCCTCCCGGACTACCCGGACGACCCGAAGACCGACGAGGACAAGGACGTCCGCGCCCGTTACGACAAGGTCAAGGGCAGCGCCGTCAACCCGGTCCTGCGCGAGGGCAACTCCGACCGCCGCGCCCCCGCGTCGGTCAAGAACTACGCCAAGACCCACCCGCACCGCATGGGCGCGTGGACCGCCGACTCGAAGACCAACGTCGCCACCATGGGCGTCGACGACTTCCGGTCCACCGAGAAGTCCGCGGTCATCGCCGAGCCCGGCACCCTGCGCATCGAGCTCGCCGGGGACGACGGCACCACCACCGTCCTGCGCGAGTCCGTACCGGTCCTCGCGGGCGAGGTCGTGGACGCGTCCGTCATGCGCGTCGCCGCCCTGCGCGAGTTCATCACCGCCCAGATCGCCCGCGCCAAGGCCGAGGGCGTCCTCTTCTCCGTGCACCTCAAGGCCACGATGATGAAGGTCTCCGACCCGATCATCTTCGGCCACGTGGTGCGCGCCTTTTTCCCGAAGACCTTCGCCGAGTACGGTGACGCGCTCGCCGCGGCCGGCCTGACCCCGAACGACGGTCTGGGCGGCATCCTCAAGGGCCTGGAGGCCCTGCCCGAGGGCGCGAAGATCAAGGAGTCCTTCGAGGCCGAGCTCGCCGAGGGCCCCGCCCTCGCCATGGTCGACTCCGACAAGGGCATCACCAACCTGCACGTCCCCAGCGACGTCATCGTGGACGCCTCCATGCCGGCCATGATCCGCACCTCCGGCCACATGTGGGGCCCGGACGGCAACGAGGCCGACACCATCGCCGTCCTGCCGGACAGCAGCTACGCCGGTGTCTACCAGGTCGTCATCGACGACTGCCGCGCCCACGGCGCCTTCGACCCGGCCACGATGGGCTCCGTGCCCAACGTCGGCCTCATGGCGCAGAAGGCCGAGGAGTACGGCAGCCACGACAAGACCTTCGAGATCCCCGCCACCGGCACCGTCCGCGTCGTGGACGCCGCCGGCAACGCCGTGCTGGAGCAGGCCGTCGGCGCCGGCGACATCTTCCGCATGTGCCAGACCAAGGACCTGCCGATCCAGGACTGGGTCAAGCTCGCCGTCACCCGCGCCCGCGCGACCGGCAACCCGGCCGTCTTCTGGCTCGACGAGGACCGCGCGCACGACGCGCAGCTCATCGAGAAGGTCCGGACGTACCTCGCCGAGCACGACACCGAGGGTCTGCAGATCGAGATCATGACCCCCGAGAAGGCCACCGCCTTCTCCCTGGAGCGCATCCGCCGCGGCGAGGACACCATCTCCGTCACCGGCAACGTGCTCCGCGACTACCTGACGGACCTCTTCCCGATCCTGGAGCTCGGCACCAGCGCGAAGATGCTCTCCGTCGTCCCGCTGATGAACGGCGGCGGCCTCTTCGAGACGGGCGCCGGCGGCTCCGCGCCGAAGCACGTGCAGCAGCTCGTCAAGGAGGACTACCTGCGCTGGGACAGCCTGGGCGAGTTCCTGGCCCTCGCCGTCAGCTTCGAGCACCTCGCGCAGACCACCGGCAACGCCCGCGCCCAGGTCCTCGCCGACACGCTGGACCGGGCCACGGCCACGTTCCTCAACGAGGACAAGTCGCCGTCCCGCCGCCTCGGTGGCATCGACAACCGCGGCAGCCACTTCTACCTGTCCCTGTACTGGGCCCAGGAGCTGGCGCAGCAGACCGCCGACGCCGAGCTCGCCGCCGCGTTCGCCCCGCTCGCCAAGACGCTGTCCGAGCAGGAGCAGACGATCGTGGACGAGCTGATCGCGGTCCAGGGCAAGCCGGCCGACATCGGCGGCTACTACCAGCCCGACCCGGCCAAGGCCGCGGCCGTCATGCGTCCGTCCGCGACGTTCAACCAGGCGATCGCGAGCCTCGCCTGACCCGAAGGTCACCCGATGCCCCGGCCGGCTTCCGCCGCGCCGGGGCATCGGCGTTCCGTAACCCCCCTGACGGGTGAATGTCGCGCCCCGGCGGGTGCCGGGCCGCGCGACGGGCCCCCTTCGCTGCTTTGCTGCATCCGGTAACACGGACGCACAAGCGAAGGAGCGGCCCCGTGACGACGACGGGCACACCAGGTACGGCCGAGGACGAGGAGTCGTACTCCAACGAGCTGCCGGTGCGCAGCCGGGAACCCGGCAACGTCGTCATCAGGTGGGCGACCACCACCGATCACAAGACGATCGGCTCCCTCTACCTGGTCACCTCGTTCGCGTTCTTCCTCGGCGGCGGGCTGCTCGCCCTGTTCATGCGCGCCGAGCTGGCCCGGCCGGGCATGCAGATCATGTCGAACGAGCAGTTCAACCAGGCGTTCACGATGCACGGCACGATCATGCTGCTGATGTTCGCGACGCCCCTGTTCGCCGGATTCACGAACTGGATCATGCCGCTGCAGATCGGCGCGCCCGATGTGGCGTTCCCGCGGCTGAACATGTTCGCGTACTGGCTCTACCTCTTCGGCTCGCTCATCGCGGTGGCCGGCTTCCTCACCCCGAACGGCGCCGCGGACTTCGGCTGGTTCGCCTACTCCCCGCTGACCGACGTGGTCCGCTCGCCCGGGATCGGCGGTGACCTGTGGATCATGGGCCTGGCCTTCTCCGGCTTCGGCACGATCCTCGGTTCGGTCAACTTCGTCACCACGATCATCTGCATGCGCGCGCCCGGCATGACGATGTTCCGCATGCCGATCTTCGTCTGGAACGTCCTGCTGACCGCCGTGCTGGTGCTGCTGGCGTTCCCGGTGCTCGCCGGGGCACTCCTGGCGCTGGAGGCGGACCGCAAGTTCGGCGCCCATGTCTTCGACGCGGCCAACGGCGGCGCGTTGCTCTGGCAGCACCTCTTTTGGTTCTTTGGCCATCCGGAGGTGTACATCATCGCCCTGCCGTTCTTCGGCATCGTCTCCGAGATCATCCCGGTCTTCAGCCGCAAGCCGATCTTCGGCTACATCGGTCTGGTGGCGGCGACGACCGCCATCGCCGGGCTCTCGATCACGGTGTGGGCGCACCACATGTACGTCACCGGCGGGGTGCTCCTGCCGTTCTTCTCGTTCATGACGTTCCTCATCGCGGTGCCCACCGGGGTGAAGTTCTTCAACTGGATCGGCACCATGTGGAAGGGCTCGCTCTCCTTCGAGACCCCGATGCTCTGGTCGGTCGGCTTCCTCGTCACGTTCCTCTTCGGCGGACTGACCGGGGTGATCCTGGCGTCCCCGCCGCTCGACTTCCACGTCTCCGACTCGTACTTCGTGGTCGCGCACTTCCACTACGTCGTCTTCGGCACCGTGGTCTTCGCGATGTTCGCCGGATTCCACTTCTGGTGGCCGAAGTTCACCGGCAAGATGCTGGACGAGCGGCTCGGCAAGATGACCTTCTGGACGCTGTTCGTGGGGTTCCACGGCACGTTCCTGGTGCAGCACTGGCTCGGTGCCGAGGGCATGCCCCGCCGGTACGCGGACTACCTCGCCGCGGACGGCTTCACCGCGCTGAACACCATCTCGACCATTTCCTCGTTCCTGCTCGGCCTGTCGATGCTGCCGTTCATGTACAACGTCTGGAAGACCGCCAAGTACGGCAAGCAGATCACCGTCGACGACCCGTGGGGCTTCGGCCGTTCGCTGGAGTGGGCGACCTCCTGCCCGCCGCCGCGGCACAACTTCGTCACCCTGCCCCGTATCCGCTCCGAATCCCCGGCCTTCGACCTCCACCACCCCGCCGTGCGCGAGCTGGAGGAGGCCGCCACCCGGCCCCACACCTCCGTGACGGTGGCGCCGGGGGACAAGCAAGAGTGAGCGGCGAGAAGAGACGGGCGCAGACCGACCCGGACGCCGAGAGCGCTCGGGGACTGGCCCGGATGGAGGGCTACCTGCTGTGGAACGCCGAGGTCGAGCAGGCCCGCAGGCTCGCCCGGCGCTTCACCGACCAGCTGCCCTGGCTCACCACCGCCCAGCGCGAGGACGTGGAGCGGGTCTACACCGCCGAGCGGACCGCCGAGTCCCGGGTGACGCTGGCGCGGATCTCCGCCCGCGCCCTGCAACTGCGCGGCGAGTACACCGAGCGCTACCGCAGGCTGCGGGCCCGCTGCGTCGCCGCCGCCGTGGTCTGCGCGGGCGCGGCGGGCGGCGCCTGCGGGGTCGTCACCTACCTGGCCAGATGATCCGGCGCGGTCGTCCGTTCTGCCTTCCCAGCAGGCGCACTCGCCGCCCGGTCGTGAAGATGAGAGGTGACGGTCGCGTGTGACGGGGCAGGCGAACGGACGACCGTGCAGACCCCCAGAAGGGACGATCACTGTGGCACGACCCAGGATTCTCGTAGTCGGAGCCGGTTTCGCCGGGGTCGAGTGCGTACGCCGTCTGGAGCGGGGGCTGCGGCCCGGTGAAGCGGACGTCTCGCTCGTCGCCCCGTTCTCGTACCAGCTCTACCTGCCCCTGCTGCCCCAGGTGGCGTCCGGGGTGCTGACCCCGCAGTCCGTCGCGCTCTCGCTGCGCCGCAGCAGCCGCCACCGCACCCGCATCATTCCCGGCGGGGCCATCGGCGTGGACCCCGAGGCGAAGGTGTGCGTGATCCGCAAGATCACCGACGAGATCGTCAACGAACCGTACGACCACCTCGTCCTCAGCCCCGGCAGCGTCACCCGGACCTTCGACATCCCCGGGCTCCTCGATCACGCCCGCGGGATGAAGACGCTCGCCGAGGCCGCCTACGTACGCGACCACGTCATCGCGCAGCTCGACCTCGCGGACGCCAGCCACGACGAGGAGGAGCGGGCCTCCCGGCTCCAGTTCGTCGTGGTCGGCGGCGGGTACGCCGGGACCGAGACCGCGGCCTGCCTCCAGCGCCTCACCACCAACGCGCTGCGGCACTACCCCAGGCTCGACCCGAAGCTCGTCAAGTGGCACCTCATCGACATCGCCCCGAAGCTCATGCCCGAACTGGGCGACAAGCTGGGCGCCAGCGCCCTCAAGGTGCTGCGCGACCGGGGCATCGAGGTGTCGCTCGGCGTGTCCGTCGCCGAGGCCGGGCCCGACACCGTGACGTTCACCGACGGCCGGGTGCTGCCCTGTCGGACGCTGATCTGGACCGCCGGGGTCGCCGCCAGCCCGCTGGTCGGCACCTTCGACGCGGAGACCGTGAAGGGGCGGCTCGCCGTCACGCCCGAGATGGTGCTGCCGGGCCACGACGGCATCTTCGCGCTCGGCGACGTGGCCGCCGTGCCCGACCTGGCCAAGGGCGACGGCGCGGTCTGCCCGCCCACCGCGCAGCACGCGCAGCGCCAGGGCCGCAAGCTCGCCGACAACCTCCTCGCGAAGCTGCGCAACCAGCCGCTTCAGCCGTACGTCCACAAGGACCTCGGGCTCGTCGTGGACCTCGGCGGCAAGGACGCCGTGTCCAAGCCCCTCGGCATCGAGATGCACGGCATCAGCGCCCAGGCCGTGGCGCGCGGCTACCACTGGTCGGCGCTGCGCACCAACGTCGCCAAGGCCCGGGTCATGGCGAACTGGCTGATCAACGCCGCCGCGGGCGACGACTTCGTCCGCACCGGCTTCCAGATGCGCAAAGAGGCGACCCTGCGCAATTTTGAATACACCGACAGCTACCTGACTCCGGAGGAGGTCCGGAAGCACACCGCCGCCCTCCACACCCGGATGTGACCGGGCGCGGCGGGCGGCGGCCGCTCAGACAGCCGGGCCGGACCCCCGGAACGCGTTGAGGATCGCCTCGGCGGCCAGGGTCGCCGGGAGCGTCCCCTCCCGCACCCGGCGCTCCAGGTCCGGGGCCACCGCCCGCACCCCGGCGTGGCCGCGCAGGCTTTCCAGGAGTTCGTCGCGCACCATCGTCCAGGCCCAGTCCACCTGCTGCTCGCTGCGCTTGGCGGCGAGCCGGCCGGTCGACTCCAGGAGCGCCCGGTGCTGTTCCAGCCGCTCCCACAGCGTGTCGAGACCGGTCGACTCGCGGGCGCTGCACGTCAGGACCGGCGGGGTCCACGCCGCGTCCGCCGGGTGCATCAGCCGCAGCGCGCCCGCCAGTTCACGGGCGGCGGACCGCGCGTCGCGCTCGTGCGGGCCGTCCGCCTTGTTGACGGCGATGGCGTCCGCGAGTTCCAGGACGCCCTTCTTGATGCCCTGCAACTGGTCACCGGTGCGCGCCAGGGTCAGCAGCAGGAACGTGTCGACCATGTTGGCGACCGCGGTCTCCGACTGGCCGACACCGACGGTCTCCACCAGCACGACGTCGTAGCCCGCCGCCTCCATCACCACGATGGACTCGCGGGTCGCCTTCGCCACCCCGCCCAGCGTGCCGGCGGTGGGGGAGGGGCGCACGAAGGCCGCCGGGTCCACCGCGAGCCGTTCCATCCGGGTCTTGTCGCCCAGGATGGAACCGCCCGTCCGGCTGGACGACGGGTCGACCGCCAGCACGGCGACCCGGTGCCCGAGCCCGGTGAGCATGGTGCCGAGCGCGTCGATGAACGTCGACTTGCCGACCCCGGGCACCCCGCTGATGCCGACGCGCCGGGCGTGGCCCGAGTGCGGCAGCAGTCGGCGCAGCAACTCCTGCGCCAGCGCCCGGTGGTCGGGGCGGGTGGACTCGACCAGGGTGATGGCGCGCGCGATGTGCGCGCGCTTCCCGTCGAGCACGCCCTTCACATAACTGTCGAGATCGATCCTCGGGGCCATCGCTCAGCGGCTCACAGCTCGTGGCCGAGCGCGGAACCGAGCCGCGTCACCAGGTCGTGGGCCGCCTCCGGGATCACAGTCCCGGGTGGGAACACGGCCGCGGCGCCCGCCTCCAGGAGCGCGTCCACGTCCTGCGGCGGAATCACCCCGCCCACCACGATCATGATGTCCTCGCGCCCCTCGGCGGCCAGCTCCTCGCGGAGCGCCGGGACGAGGGTGAGGTGGCCGGCGGCCAGGGAGGAGACGCCCACGATGTGCACGTCCGCCTCGACCGCCTGCCGGGCGACCTCGCCCGGGGTCTGGAAGAGCGGGCCGACGTCCACGTCGAAGCCCAGGTCGGCGAAGGCGGTGGAGATGACCTTCTGGCCCCGGTCGTGCCCGTCCTGGCCCATCTTGGCGACCAGGATGCGCGGACGGCGCCCCTCGGCCTCCTCGAACGCGTCGACCAGTGCGCGGGTGCGGTCCACGGACGGCGACTCCCCTGCCTCGTTGCGGTACACACCGGAGATCGTACGGATCTGGCCCGCGTGACGGCCATAGACCTTCTCCAACGCGTCCGAGATCTCGCCCACGGTCGCCATCGCACGGGCCGCGTCCACGGCCAGCGCCAGCAGATTGCCCTCCAGGCCGGGGCCCGGGTCGCGCTCGGCGGCCGCGGTCAGCGCGCGCAGGGCGTCCTGGCAGACGGTTTCGTCGCGTTCCTCGCGCAGTCGGCGCAGCTTCTCGATCTGCTGGGCGCGGACCGAGGTGTTGTCTACCTTGAGGACGTCGATCTGTTCGTCGGTCTCGACGCGGTACTTGTTGACGCCGATCACCGGCTGGCGGCCGGAGTCGATGCGGGCCTGGGTACGGGCGGCGGCCTCCTCGATGCGGAGCTTCGGGATGCCCGCGTCGATGGCCTTGGCCATGCCGCCTGCCGCCTCGACCTCTTCGATGTGCTGCCAGGCCCGCCGCGCGAGGTCGTACGTCAGCTTCTCCACGTACGCGCTGCCGCCCCACGGGTCGATGACCCGGCCCGTGCCGGACTCCTGCTGGAGCAGCAGCTGGGTATTGCGGGCGATGCGCGCAGAAAAGTCCGTCGGCAGGGCCAGCGCCTCGTCCAGGGCGTTGGTGTGCAGCGACTGGGTGTGCCCCTGGGTCGCTGCCATCGCCTCCACACAGGTGCGCGTGACGTTGTTGAACACGTCCTGCGCGGTCAGCGACCAGCCCGACGTCTGCGAGTGCGTCCGCAACGACAATGACTTGGGGTTCTTCGGGTCGAACTGCTGTACGAGCTTGGCCCAGAGGAGCCGGGCGGCGCGCAGTTTCGCGATCTCCATGAAGAAGTTCATGCCGATCGCCCAGAAGAAGGACAGGCGGGGTGCGAACGCGTCGACGTCGAGGCCCGCGTTCTGCCCGGCGCGTAGGTACTCCACCCCGTCGGCCAGGGTGTAGGCCAGCTCCAGATCGGCCGTGGCTCCGGCTTCCTGGATGTGGTAGCCGGAGATGGAGATCGAGTTGTAGCGGGGCATCTTCTGCGAGGTGTACGAGAAGATGTCGGAGATGATCCGCATCGACGGCTTCGGCGGATAGATGTAGGTGTTGCGGACCATGAACTCCTTCAGAATGTCGTTCTGAATGGTCCCGGCCAGCTTCTCCGGCGGTACGCCTTGTTCCTCGGCGGCCACGATGTACAGCGCGAGGACGGGCAGCACGGCCCCGTTCATCGTCATCGACACCGACATCCGGTCCAGCGGGATGCCGTCGAAGAGCTGACGCATGTCGTAGATCGAGTCGATCGCCACACCGGCCATGCCGACATCGCCGGTCACCCGGGGGTGGTCGCTGTCGTAGCCGCGGTGCGTCGGCAGGTCGAAGGCGACCGACAGGCCCTTCTGACCCGCCGCCAGATTCCGCCGGTAGAACGCGTTGGACTCCTCAGCTGTGGAGAAACCCGCGTACTGCCGGATCGTCCACGGCTGGTTCACGTACATCGTCGGGTACGGACCGCGCAGGTACGGCGCGACTCCGGGGTACGTGCCGAGGAAGTCCAGGCCCTCCAGGTCGTGTCCGGTGTACAGCGGCTTGACGCCGATGCCCTCCGGGGTCTCCCACAGCAGGTCGCCCACCGAGCTGCCGGAGGACTCCTTGACCGCGGCGCGCCACTGGTCCTCGGTGACCTCGGGGGAGCCGTCCGGCCCGAGCCCGATGTCGGAGAAGTCGGGGATACGCATTACGCCACACCCATCCGGTCGAGAAGGGAAGACAGCACGGCCACCGCGTCGCAGCCGGCGAAGACGTACTCGTCCACACCGTCGTACGCACCCGGCCGCCCCGCCAGATACACGCGCCGCGCACCCGCCGCGACCAGCGCCGCGGCGACCTCCGCCGCCTGTTCGGCGTAGAGCGCGTCGCTGGAGCACAGGCACGCCGCGTCCGCCCCGGAGGCGGCGAACGCCGCGGCCACCGATGACGCGTCCACCTGAACCGGCTCGTGGACCGGCTCGACGCCGCCCGCCTGGAACAGGTTCGCGGCGAAGGAGACCCGCGCGGTGTGCACAGCCGCCGGGCCCAGCGCGGCGATGAACACGCGCGGCCTGCTCCCGGTCGCCGCCAGATGGGCGTCCGAGCGGGACCGCAGCGCCTCGAACGCCTCGTCGCGCCGGACGACCGGGAGGCCGCCCCGCGCCGGGGCCGCCGGGAACGGCTCGCGCTCCACCGGGCGTTCGGCCAGCAGCGGGAACTCGCTCACCCCGGTCACCGGCTCCTTGCGCCGCGCCAGGTCCTTGCTGCGCGCCGCCCAGGTCGCCGCGATCCGCTCCGCGACCAGACCCGAGTTCAGCGCGGCCGTCTGGCCGCCCGCCCGCTCGATCTCCTGGAAGAACGACCAGGCCGCTTCCGCGAGTTCGTCGGTCAGCCGCTCCACGTACCAGGAACCGCCCGCCGGGTCGATGACCCGGGCGAGGTGCGACTCCTCCAGCAGGATCGTGGAGGTGTTGCGGGCGATGCGCCGGGCGAACGCGTCGGGCAGGCCCAGCGCGTGATCGAACGGCAGCACGGTCACCGCGTCCGCCCCGCCGACGCCCGCTCCGAGGCTCGCGAGGGTGGTCCGCAGCATGTTCACCCACGGATCGCGCCGCGTCATCATGACCGGTGACGTCACCGCGTGCTGCCGCTGCGCCCCGGCGCCGGGAGCCCCGCAGACCTCGGCGACCCGCGCCCACAGCCGGCGCGCTGCCCGCAGCTTGGCGATCGTCAGGAACTGGTCGGCGGTCGCCGCGTACCGGAACTCCAACTGCCCGCACGCCGCTTCGACATCGAGCCCGGCCTCGGTCAGCGCCCGCAGATAGGCGACGCCCGTGGCCAGCGAGGCGCCCAGCTCCTCGGCCGCCGAACCGCCCGCCTCGTGGTACGGCAGCGCGTCCACGACGACCGCGCGCAGCCCCGGGTACTCCTCGGCGCAGCGTCGCGCCCAGCGGACGGCCTCCGACAGGTCGGGCTGGGTGCCCTCGCGCGCGGCCCGACCCAGCGGATCGGCGCCGAGGCTGCCCCGGACCTCTCCTGCCGGGACACCGCGCTCCGCGTGCAGCCGCAGCAACTCGGTCGCCGCGGCGTCCAGTTCCGCGCCCGCGTCCAGGACGATCGGCGCCAGGTCGAGCAGGACGCCGTCGAGGGCCCGGTCCAGACCGGAGACCGGCACGCCGGAGGCGCCGCCGACGGCCAGCCACAGCGAGGTGACGCCGTTCTCCAGGTCCGCGAGCACGGCCTCGTTGAGCCGGGCGGGGTCGGTGAACGCGTGCCGCTGGCGTACGCCCCAGCCGCCCGCCGTGCACCCTTCGGGCTTGCTGCCGCGGGTGAACGGGGCGAAGCCCGGGAGACCGGCATCGGGCGCGTCGTCGCGCGAGGTGTAGAGGGGCCGGGTGATGAGCCCGTCCTCCACCGTGGTGGACAGTGCTTCCTCGGCGGCCGGTCCCGATACGTCCTTGCCCGATTTGCGCAGCACACCTTCGACAAGGCTCTGCCACTGCTCATGGGTGGGGTCGGGGAATCCGGCGGCCAGCGGAAGCCCGTCAGCAGGCTGGACCGTCATGGCCCAGATGCTAGGGCAGCTTCCCGGGGGAGGAGCAGTGCGTCGGCCTGTGACCTTGCCCTCCCCCAGCGCACTTGATCCTTTACGTACGGTCGCGTAGCCGCTCTTGTTGCTATGTGGTGATTTGCCGCAGTGCGGCACTGATTGCCCAAAGTTATGCTGCTCACAATCCATTCATGCGGAGAGGACGCACCCGTGACCGTGGGACCAGTGGAATACCTCGTCGTCGCGTTTCCCGGCAGCCGGTTCACCGGCGCCATCGCGCCCGCGCTGGCCGACGCGGTCGCCTCGAAGGCGGTGCGCATCCTGGACCTGACCTTTGTGCAGAGAGCCGAGGACGGCACGATCCAGGCCGTCGAACTGGACGATCTCGACCCCGACGACCTGGTCTCCTTCGAGCCGGTCGAGGGCGAGGTCAGCGGCATGCTGAGCAGCGAGGACATCCGGCTGCTCGGCGAGCGCGTGCCGCCGGGGAGCTCCGCCGCGCTGATCGTGTGGGAGGACCTGTGGGCCGTCCCGCTGGCCGAGGCCGTCCGCGCGTCGGGCGGGCAGGTCATCGCCCACGAACGGATTCCGGCCGAGGTCGCGGAGGCCGCCGCATCCGCCGCCGGTCACACCGGCTGACGCCCGCACCGGAAGGGGAACACGCCATGCCGATCTTCCGAGGACCCGGAATGAACCGCCGCGGACCCGGCCTCATCGGGGCCGCCGCGCGCACCGCCGTCATCGCGGGCACCGCGTCCGCCGTCACCGGGCGCGTCCAGCAGCGCCAGCAGAACAGGTTCGCCGAGCAGGAGGCCGAGCAACTGGCCGCCCAGCAGCCGATGGCGCCCGCCCCGCAGCCCGCGGCCCCACCGGCCGCGGCACCGGGCGAGGACATGATCGGGCAGCTGGAACGGCTGGCCGCGCTCAAGCAGCAGGGCATCCTGACCGAGGCCGAATTCGAGGCCCAGAAGGCACGCCTGCTCGCCGGGTGAGGCAACGGGGTCGCGGGGCATCCGCCCCGTAACCCCCCTTCCGCCTGCGCGCATGACGGCTATGCCCGGCCGTTCGATGATCTCCGGCGTTTTACTTTGTCGATGTGACGACATCATGCGACTTTTGATCCGGCCAGGCCGAAATCATTTCGGATGCGCGCCGGGAAAAGAGGAAATCCATCGTGCAAACCGTCAGGGCCGTCCCGACCTTTTCCGCCCTCAATCTGCGCGATCTCGGCGGCATCCCGCTGGGCCCGGGCCGACAGGTGCGGCCGGGCGCGGTGCTGCGCTCCGGCCGGCTCGGTGGACTGGACCCGGTGGACGCCGCGGCCGTCGCCGCGCTCGGCATCCGTACGGTCGTCGACCTGCGGACCGCCGACGAGCGGGGCTCGGCCCCCGACTCCCTGCCGCCCGGCGCCCGGCTCTTCGTCGCCGATGTGCTGGGCGACAACCCGGGTGTGACCCCCGCCCGCTTCCGGGCGCTGCTCGCCGATCCCGTCGAGGCCGAGCGGCTGCTGGGCGACGGCAAGGCGGAGGAGGCGGTCGCGCGGTCGTACCGGCAGCTGGTGCTCTCGCCGGGCGCCGCGGCCGCGTACCGCGCCTTCATCGACACGGCCGCCGACCCCGCCGCGCGGCCGGTGCTCTTCCACTGCGCCACCGGCAAGGACCGCGCCGGCTGGGGGGCCGCCCTGCTGCTCCTGATCCTCGGCGCCTCGCGCGATGTCGTGCGGCAGGAGTTCCTTGCCGTGAACCCGGTGCTGCGGGTCGTCGGACGGCCGTACGTGCAGGGCTTCCTCGACGCCGGAGGCGACCCGGAGATCGCCTCCGCGATCATCGAGGTCCGCCCCCGCTACCTCGAAACGGCCCTGGCCGCCATGGACGAGCGCTGGGGCGGCCTGGACGCCTACGTACGCGACTGCCTGCGCGTGCCCGGTCCGACACTGCGGCGGCTGCGCAGCGAACTGGTCGTCTACACCGGCCAGTAGCCCGCCGCTCCTGCCCGCACAGCACGCTGCCCCGGCACGCTCGGTGCCGGGGCAGCCTTCGTCTCGGAGCTTCTGTCAGACCTTCAGGAGCCGTTCCGTGAGGTCGCGGTAGTGCTGGAGGGTGATCCGCAGCTCCTCCGTCCGCGCCCCGGGGTCGCCGCCGTCCCCCTCGCTCACGTGCAGGGAGCTGCGGCGCTCCTTGAGGGCGTCCGTGAGACCGGCGACCACCGCGTCGAAGGTGGACTCGGCCTCCTCCACCGCCCGGTGCGGGCTTTCCACGAAGTCGGTCACCGCCTGGTGCAGCCGGTGGGCCAGCTTGTCCTGGTCGCCCGCCGGGAGGAGGCGGTCGGTGCCGCTGTGCGCGGCGTGCGCCCGGCCGTCGCGGTCCGGGGTGTGCGGCCGTTCCGTGGCGCCCGTGGCCGTGTGCTTGTCCTCGTCCTTGTGGCCGAGGTCCTTCTCGGCGAGGGGGACCGGGGCGGCGGCGGGCGGGGGAGTGGAGGGCGCCGTCCGGGACGGACGGGCCGAGGTGTCGTCGGAGAAGTACGGGGAGGCGCCGGGAGCGGACCGGTCCTCGGTGGCCGGACGGCTCGTGGGTGCGGCCGGGGGCCGCGGGGTGGGGTCGGTGTCCTTGGTCATGCCGTGCCACTTCCTTCCGCATGGTGCTTGTCCCGGCGGACCGGGCGGTCCGTGCCGTTGGATACGAGGACGTCGAAGAGGCCCCGGGCCTCGACCAGCGCCGTCCGCAGCTGCTCCGTGTCGCCCTCGCCGCGCTTGGCGGCGTGCACGCGCCGGTAGCCGTGGACGTGCTTGGCGTGGTGGACGGAGAGCGCGTCGCTCTGCTCCTCGAAGTCCTTGCCGTCGGGGAAGCCCATGTCCCGGGCCAGCTCCGCGAGGAGCGTGTCGGCCTCGGCCACCGCCTGCTGCGGGGAGTCCACGAACCGGTCCTGGACCTGCGCCCAGCGGGCGACGTAGCGCTCCCGCTCCTCGGGCGACAGCGCGCGCTCGTCCAGCGAGCCATGCCGCTTCAGCCGTTCGTTCAGTTCGTGTTCGGCGGCCTTGGTGTCGCCGTCGTGCCGGGCCACGGCACGCTCGTACTCCGGTCCGAAACGCCGCCGCAGTCCGTGGCCGCCGTTCTTCCGGCCGAAGACGAGGAACGCTCCGGCGGCCGCCACCACGACGACCGCGAGGATGATCACGAGGGTCGTCATCGTCACCACCCCCGGCGGTAGTCGGTCCGCGGGTCGCTGTGTTCCACTCCCACCACCCCTTCGGGTTCGTTGCCCGGCGTGCCTTCCGGCCGGGCGTGACGCTCGTGTACCCCGGCGAACGCGTTCAAGTCGCGGCGGTTCCGGCATCCGTGGCCAAGGGGCCCCCGAGGCCCCGTCGGTAGGGTGGGAAGCGCCGCAGCAGGCGTACTCCGAGAGGGGATCACGGTGACCGAGCGCAAACCCGCGGGTGTCAGCTTCGAATCATGGGTGGACCAGCAGATCCGGGAGTCCGAACGGCAGGGCGACGTCTCGAAGCTGCCCGGGTTCGGGAAGCCGATCGAGGCGCTGAGCGCCCCGTACGACGAGTCGTGGTGGATCAAGTCGAAGATGCAGCGCGAAGGGGTGTCGGTGCTCCCGCCGGCGCTGGCGCTGCGCAAGGAGGCCGAGGACGTCCTCGCCGGGCTGCCGGAGATCCGGACCGAGGCGCAGGTCCGCCGGGTGCTGAGCGAGGTCAACGACAAGATCCGGGAGGCCGTCCGCCGCCCGCCGCCGGGGCCGCTGCTCAATCTGCGGCCGTTCGACGTGGACGCCCTCGTCGAGCAGTGGCGCGAGGCCCGCGCCGCCTCCTGAAGGGCCCCGGGCCGACGGCCGGCCCGGATGCGTAATACTCACTTCATGAGATCAAGCGTTACGCCGACGGGCCGCCGGGCATCCGGCGGCCCGGTCCGCGTCAGGCGGGCGATCGCGCGCGACGCCAAGCGCCTGACCCGGCTGGTCCGGTCCTCGCGCGCCTACGAGGGCCCCTACGCGCCGATGGTCGCCGGGTACCGGGTGGGGCCGGACTACATCGAGGCCCACGAGGTCTTCGTGGCCGTGCGGGAGGAGACGGGCCGTGTGCTCGGCTTCTACGCGCTCATCCTGGACCCGCCCGAGCTGGACCTGCTCTTCGTCGCGGACGACGCCCAGGGCACCGGCACCGGACGGCTGCTCATCGGCCACCTGCGGGCTCAGGCGGAGGCGCGGGGACTGCCGGGCGTCCGCGTCGTCTCGCACCCCCCGGCGGAGGGCTTCTACCTGACCATGGGCGCCGAGCGGACCGGCACCGTACGCGCCGCACCCCCGGCGGTGATGTGGGACCGGCCCGAACTGCTGCTGCCGGTCGCCTGAAGCGCGCCCCTCAGACGTCGTCCGACGCCCGGTGGACGTCCGTCACGGTGAAGAGCCCGCCGTCCGGGTCCAGGAGCGTCGCCTCCCGGCCCTCGGGGTGCGACAGCTCCTCCACCAGGGAGCCCCCGTGCTCACGGGCCCGCTCCACGGCGAGGGTCACGTCGTCCACCGGGAAGTTGACCTGCCAGTGCGGGCGGACCAGCGGATCGGGGGCGGCCTCGACCGCGCCGGAACTGATCCGGGCCAGCTGGCGGCCCCCGCACTGCACGATCACCTCGTCCTTCGCGTACGACACCTCGCAGGCCCCCGGCTGCCCGCTCGCCCAGTCCAGCACCTCGCCGTAGAAGATCGCGGCGTCGAAGGCGCTCCGGGTGCGCAGCCGCAGCCAGGCGTGCGCGTGGCCGTCCGGGGCGGGCGGGGACGTGGCTGGAGCGGTCCGCTCCCAGATGCCGAACCCGGCCCCGTCCCGGTCGGCGGCCAGTGCGCCGCGCCCCTTGCCGAGCGTCAGCGGGCCCACCGCCACCGTGCCGCTGCGCTCCCGGATGCGGGAGGCGGCCACATCGGCGTCCCGGACGGCGAAGTAGGGCGTCCAGGCCACCGCGACCCGGAAGGCGGTGGCCACGGCCCCGATGCCGGCGACCGGCACATCGCCCCGGCGGGCCACCGAGAAGTCGTCGCCGAGCCGGCCCGGGCGGAAGCTCCAGCCCATCACCGGGCCGTAGAACCGCTGGGCGGACTCCAGATCGCGGGTCATCAGATTGACCCAGCAGGGCGCGGCGGACCCGGTCAGGGCCGCACGCGCGGGCGCCGTACCGGAGGTGCTTGGGGTCATGGTGCCACTGCCTTCATGGGGGGTGCGGCAGATGTGCCGACGGGCTTCGGGGCCGTCACCAAGCCTCGCCGGGGGCGGCCGCTCCCGCAAACGCGACGCCGCCGCCCGCCCCGCGCCCCGGTCAGTCGCGCTTGTCGTCGTCCTCGTGTCGGATCGGCTCGTTGCCGTGCTCACCGAGCTCGTACGGGGACAGCCCCCGGCCGTTCTCCGGGAAGTGGTCGTCACCGTGGACGTCCGGCTTCTCCTCGTGGCTGCGGTGCTCGGGGCCGACCGGCTGCTCGTCCGGCCGGGGCGGGGGCAGCTCCTGGTCGTGCCGTCGCTTGCCCAGCAGGAAGGCGCCGATCAGCATGATCACCAGGAGCACGCCGATCACGCCCATCACGACGCCCGTCGCGCCGCGTCCGTCCGCGAGGGTGACCGCCAGGGAATTCAGGGCTCCATCCGAAACGTCCATGCTTGCCGGATACCCCAGGACACACGCGTCACTCGGTACGGCGATCGAATTCATATTTTAAGTGGATATGGGCGCAGAAAATGTTTCGAGGGTGTGAGCCCCGCCCGCGCCGGGCACGCGGGGGAGTCCGGGCCGCTCCTGTCGCCGCCGCTCGCGCGCGGGGTCAGCCTGGTTATGACGGCAACGCCCCTTCGGAAGGAGCAGCGGTGAACAGCGCACAGGACAAGCGACAGGCCACGGAGGACCACCACGACCAGGAGGTGTCGGTCGTCCTCAGCGAGTGCCCCGAGGAGGACGCGCGCACCGTCTTCGACGTGCTGAGGGCCGCCTTCACCACCGACCGGGCCTCGGCCGACGTGCCCCACGAGACCGCCGGCAGGCGGCCCACGGCGTGGGCCGCGACCGTCGACGTGTCCGAGGCCCGGGTGGTCTCGGGGTCCGTGACCCTCGGCGTCCCCGTCACGCTCGATGTGCAGGGCGGCTATCACGCGGTGGACCGGCTCAGGGGCGGGCTGGCCGACGCCTTCGCCGTCCGGGTGGTGGGCACGGTGTCGGGGGACCAGGAGGAGGAAGTGCGGCTGCGCCTGGAGAACAAGTAGGCCGAACGCCCCGTCCGGGGGCGCGAGGGACCCGAGGCGCCATCCGTTTCTGGTAGAAATCGGACAAAGTAACTTCGTGGAAAGGTGCCGCGCGTGGATCCGGCCAGTTCGTGGGAGGGCAGCGCCGCCGAATCGCCGGCGCCCGGCGACCTCCCCTCCGCCACCCTGACCCTGCACATCAACGGCACCGAGCGCACCGTCACCCTCGACCACCGCACCACCCTCCTGGACGCCCTGCGCCACCACCTGGACCTCACCGGGGCGAAGAAGGGCTGCGACCACGGCCAGTGCGGCGCCTGCACCGTCCTCGTGGACGGCCGCCGCGCCAACAGCTGCCTCCTGCTGGCCGTCGCCCACGACGGCGCACGCATCACCACCGTCGAGGGCCTGGCGGACGGCGACCGGCTGCACCCCCTCCAGAAGGCGTTCCTGGAGCGCGACGCCTTCCAGTGCGGCTACTGCACACCGGGCCAGCTCTGCTCCGCCGCCGGTGTCCTCGCCGAGGCCGACCACGGCCACCCCTCGCACGTCACCCCGCACGACGCACCCGTCGCCACCCCCGCCCGGCTCGGCCCGGAGGAGATCCGGGAGCGGATGAGCGGCAACCTCTGCCGGTGCGGCGCCTACCCGCGCATCGTCGAGGCCATCGAGGACGTGGCGTCGTGAAACCCTTCGCCTATCTGCGCGCCGAGACCGTCACCGACGCGGTGCGCGCCTGCGCCGCCCACCCGGGCGCCAAGTTCCTCGGCGGCGGCACCAACCTGGTCGACCTGATGAAGCTCGGCGTGGAGACCCCCGGCATGCTGGTCGACGTCAGCCGGCTGCCGCTGGACCAGGTCACGGACACCGCCGACGGGGGCCTGCGCATCGGCGCCACCGTACGCAACAGCGACCTGGCCGCCCACCCCGCCGTACGCACCCGCTACCCCGCCCTGTCGCAGGCCCTGCTGGCCGGCGCGTCCGGGCAGCTCCGCAACATCGCGACCACCGGCGGCAACCTCCTCCAGCGCACCCGCTGCCTCTACTTCCAGGACACGTCCAAGCCCTGCAACAAGCGTGAACCCGGCACCGGCTGCCCCGCCCGCGAGGGCGCCCACCGCGACCTCGCCGTCCTCGGGCACTCCGAGGAGTGCGTCGCCACCCACCCCTCCGACATGGCCGTCGCCCTCGCCGCGCTCGACGCGGACGTCGTGCTGCACGGGCCGGAGGGCGAACGGACCGTCCCGGTGACCGACTTCCACCGGCTGCCCGGCGACAACCCCGACGCCGACACGGTCGTCCGGCCCGGCGAACTCGTCACCGACGTGACGCTGCCGCCCCTGGCCGACGGCACGGTCTGTCTCTACCGCAAGGCCCGCGACCGCGCCTCGTACGCCTTCGCGCTGGCCTCCGTCGCCGCCGTCCTGCGGGTACGCGACGGGCGCGTCGAGCACGCGGCGCTCGCGTTCGGCGGGCTCGCCCACCGCCCCTGGCGGGCCCGCGCCGCCGAGGAGATCCTGCGCGGCGCACCCGCCACCGACGCGACCTTCCTGCGGGCCGCCGACGCCGAGCTGGCCCAGGCCCGCCCGCTGCGCGACAACGCGTTCAAGGTCCGCCTCGCCCGGCACCTGGCCGTCGACGCCCTCGCCGAACTCACCGCCCGCACCTGAAGAGCCGAGGATCCCGCCATGAGCCACGCCCCCCAGCCGCTCGGCGCGCCCGCCGTCCGCCGCGAGGGCCGCGCCAAGGTGACCGGCGCCGCGCGCTACGCCGCCGAACGCGGCCTGCCCGGCTGCCTGTACGCCTGGCCGGTGCCCGCCACCGTGCCGTCCGGCCGGGTCACCGCCGTCCGCACCGTCGACGCCCTCGCCCACCCCGGCGTCCACAGCGTCCTCACCCACGACAACGCGCCGCGCCTGGCCGAGCCGGACGACCCGATCCTCGCCGTCCTCCAGGACGACCGGGTGCCCCACCGGGGCTGGCCCGTCGCGCTCGTCGTCGCCGACAGCCTCGCGAGCGCCCGGGCCGGGGCGGCCGCCCTGCACATCACCTACGAGACGAACCCGCACGACGTCGTGCTCACCGAGGACCACGCGGGCCTCTACACCCCGGAACAGGCCAACGGCGGCTACCCGGCGGTGCGCGAACGCGGCGACTTCGACCGGGCCTTCGAGGAGTCGCCCGTACGCGTGGACGTCACGTACACCCTGGAGGCGCTGCACAACCACCCCATGGAACCGCACGCCTCGACCGCCCACTGGTCGCCCGACGGGCACCTCACCGTCCACGACTCCAGCCAGGGCGCCACCAAGGTGCGCGACAGCCTCGCCGCCGCCTTCGGTATCGGGGCCGACCGGATCACCGCCGTCTCCGAGCACGTCGGCGGCGGCTTCGGCTCCAAGGGCACCCCGCGCCCGCAGACCGTACTCGCCGCGATGGCCGCCCTGCACACCGGCCGGCCCGTCGAACTCGCCCTGCCCAGGCGGCAGCTGCCCGCGCTCGTCGGGCACCGGGCGCCCACCGTGCAGCGCGTCAGGCTCGGCGCCGGGGCCGACGGCACCCTCACCGCGGTCGCCCAGGAGGTCATCACCCACACCTCCCGGATCAAGGAGTTCGTGGAGCAGGCAGCCGTCCCCGCTCGCGTCATGTACGGCTCGCCGCACAGCCGCACCACGCACCGGGTCGCCGCCCTCGACGTGCCCAGCCCGTCGTGGATGCGCGCCCCGGGCGAGGCCCCCGGCATGTACGCCCTCGAATCCGCCATGGACGAACTCGCGGCGGAACTCGGCGTCGACCCGGTCGACCTGCGGCTGCGCAACGACCCGGCCGACGAACCCGACTCCGGAAAACCCTTCAGCAGCCGGGGCCTGGCCGCCTGTCTGCGCGAGGGCGCCGCACGCTTCGGCTGGCAGGACCGCGATCCCGCCCCCGGCGTCCGCCGCGAGGGCGCCCTGCTGCTCGGCACAGGCGTCGCCTCGGCCACGTACCCCGTCTACGTCAGCGCGGGCCACGCCACCGCGCACGCGGCCCCCGACGGCACCTACCGGATCGCCGTCAACGCCACGGACATCGGTACCGGCGCCCGTACCGTCCTCGCGCAGATCGCCGCCGAGGTGCTGGGCGCACCGCTGGACGACGTGGCCATCGACATCGGCGACAGCGACCTGCCCGACGCCTCGCTGGCCGGCGGCTCGTCCGGCACCGCCTCCTGGGGCTGGGCCGTGCACAAGGCGGCCTCCGGGCTCGCGGAAGAGCTCGCCGCGCGCGGCGGGCCGCTGCCCGCCGAAGGGGTGACCGTCACCGCCGACACCACAGAGGAGACCGCCGAGGAATCCCCGTACGCCCGGCACGCCTTCGGGGCGCACTTCGCCGAGGTCGCCGTCGACACCCGCACCGGAGAGGTCCGGGTGCGGCGGATGCTCGGCGTCTTCGCGGCCGGCCGCATCCTCAACTCCCGTACCGCGCGCTCCCAGTTCATCGGCGGCATGACCATGGGCATCGGGATGGCGCTCACCGAGGGCTCCACGATGGACCCGGTGTACGGCGACTTCACCGAGTGCGACCTCGCCTCCTACCACGTCCCCGTCTGCGCCGACGTGGCCGCCGTCGACGCGCACTGGATCGAGGAGGACGACCCCCACCTCAACCCCATGGGCAGCAAGGGCATCGGCGAGATCGGCATCGTCGGCGCCGCCGCGGCCGTCGGGAACGCCTTCCGGCACGCGACCGGAGTCCGGCTGCGCACCCTGCCCCTCACACCCGACCGGGTGCTCACCCACCTGGCCTGACGCGAAAGCGCCGGTCACCCCGGGTGCGCGGCCCGATATGTTGCGCGACCGGCCCAGCGGGGTCACCCTGTGGAGTGACCCAGAAGAGACATCTGCTCACTCTTCGTATTCGGGGGTCGTTGGTTCAACGAGGCGAAGTCGTGGGCCTCGATGTGAGGAGCCTCGACGATGACCGTTCCACTCGACCGGCACTATCTGGTCGAACTCCAGGTTTCCGCAGACCGTGTGGACCAGCTGCGACGCATAGTCGCGGCCCATCTGCGCCACTGGAGTCTCGAACTCCACGTACGGCCCGTGTGCCGTGCCGTGGAGGAGCTGCTGACCAATGTCCACCGGCATGTCGGTGACGACAACCGCTGCGTCGTCGAACTCCGGTGGTCCGGACGGCACCTCACGGTCTCCGTCGCCGACAACGGCTCCGAGATGCCACGGCTGCTCCACGAGGGCGGCGGCCTGAGCCGCGTCATGGCCCTCAGCGACAGCTGGGGCACCTGCCGGACCGCCGACGGCAAGGTCGTCTGGTTCACCCGGTACGCCCAGGAGCCGCAGCACATCGAGCTGGTGCCGCTGCCGCCGCTGCCCGGCGTCCGCGAGTTCCGCCGCCCGCCGGCCGCGGTCGCGGAGATCCCCGAGCCGGTCCCGGCCGCCGCCGACGAGACCGTCCCCGACGCCGCCCCGGCGCTCGTCTGAGACGTACGGCCCCGCCCCCGCCGCACCCCAGGCCCCCGGCCGGCGCGGATCGCATGTCCCGAGCATGCATGATCCGCGCCGGCCGGGTATGCGGTGCCGGGGGCCGCGCCGTGTCACGGCCCGCGTTGCGGGCGGGCCCGCCGCGCGGCACGGTCGAAGTACCGAGGCAAGGAGGCCACAGTCATGCCCATCGCGACGGTCAATCCCGCGAACGGCGAGACGCTCAGGACGTTCGACGCGCTGAACGACGACGAGATCGAGAAGCGGATCGCCGCGGCCGACGCCGCCTTCCGCGACTACCGCACCACCACGTTCGCCGAACGGGCCAGGCTGCTCAACCGGGCCGCCGACCTCCTGGACGAGGACCAGCAGGACATCGCGCGCACCATGACCCTGGAAATGGGCAAGCCCGTCACGGCCGCCCGCGCCGAGGCCGCTAAGTGCGCCAAGGCGATGCGCTGGTACGCCGCCCGCGCCGAGGAACTGCTCGCCGACGAGCACCCCACCGCCGCCGATGTGAAGGACTCCGGCGCGGTGCGCGCGTACGTCCGCTACCGGCCGCTCGGCCCGGTCCTGGCCGTGATGCCGTGGAACTTCCCGCTGTGGCAGGTCGTGCGCTTCGCCGCCCCCGCCCTGATGGCCGGCAACACGGGGCTGCTGAAGCACGCGTCGAACGTGCCGCAGACCGCGCTGTATCTCGGCGAGCTCTTCCGCCGCGCCGGGTTCCCGGCCGGCTGCTTCCAGACCCTGCTGGTCGGCTCCAAGGCCGTCGAGGGCATCCTGCGCGACCGCCGGGTGGTGGCCGCCACCCTCACCGGCAGCGAACCGGCCGGCCGCTCCGTCGCCGCCATCGCCGGTGACGAGGTCAAGCACACCGTCCTCGAACTCGGCGGCAGCGACCCCTACCTGGTCCTGCCCTCCGCGGACGTCGCCAAGGCCGCCCGCACCGCCGTCACCGCCCGCGCCCAGAACAACGGCCAGTCGTGCATCGCCGCCAAGCGGTTCATCGTGCACACCCAGGTCTACGAGGAGTTCGCCGAGCGCTTCACCGTCGGCATGCGGCAGCTGACCGTGGGCGACCCGCTGGAGGAGTCCACCGACGTCGGGCCGATCGCCATGGAACAGGGCCGTACGGACCTCGCGGAGCTGGTGGACGACGCGGTGGACCGGGGCGCCGAGGTGCTGTGCGGCGGCGGACGCCCCGAGGGCCTGGGCGGCGGCTTGGAGAACGGCTGGTTCTACGCGCCCACCGTCCTCGCCGGCATCACGCCCGAGATGCGCATCCACCGCGAGGAGACCTTCGGCCCGGTCGCCACCCTCTACCGCGTGGACAGCCTGGACCAGGCCGTCGAGCTCGCCAACGACACCTCCTTCGGGCTCAGTTCCAACGTCTGGACCCGCGACGCCGACGAGGCCGACCGCTGCGTCCGGGACCTCCAGGCCGGTGGCGTCTTCTTCAACGGCATGACCGCCTCCCACCCCGCGCTGCCCTTCGGCGGGGTGAAGCGCTCGGGCTACGGGCGCGAGCTCGCCGGACACGGCATCCGCGAGTTCTGCAACGCCACCACCGTCTGGTACGGCTCCGAACCCCGGTGACCGTGCGCGCGACGTCCCACCCCTGCCCCTGAACCCGCCCCGCCACGCCGAGAGGTCACCATGAGCGACGCCCCACCGCCGCCCGGCCCGTCCGACCAGGAGCTCGACGCGCTGGACGCGCACTGGCGGGCCGCCAACTACCTGGCCGTCGGGCAGATCTACCTGATGGACAACCCCCTGCTGACACGGCCGCTCGCCCCCGAGCACATCAAGCCCCGGCTGCTCGGACACTGGGGCACCTCGCCCGGGCTCAACCTCGTGTACACCCACCTCAACCGCCTCATCGGCGCGCGCGGAACACCGGCGCTCTGCATCTGGGGCCCCGGCCACGGCGGCCCCGCCGTCCTCGCCGGTTCCTGGCTGGAGGGCAGCTACTCGGAGGCGTACCCGGACGTCAGCAGGGACGCGGCGGGCATGGGCCTGCTGTTCAAGCAGTTCTCGTTCCCCGGCGGCGTCCCCAGCCACGTCGCGCCCGAGACCCCCGGCTCCATCCACGAGGGCGGCGAGCTCGGCTACTCCCTCGCCCATGCCTACGGCGCCGCCCTGGACCACCCCGAACTGCTGGTCACCTGCGTCATCGGCGACGGCGAGGCGGAGACCGGACCGCTCGCCGGGTCCTGGCACGCCAACAAGTTCCTCGACCCGGTCCACGACGGGGCCGTCCTGCCGGTCCTCCACCTCAACGGCTACAAGATCGCCAACCCCACGGTCCTCGCCCGCCTCCCGCACACAGAGCTCGACGCCCTGCTGCGCGGCTACGGACACGACCCGCTGTACGTGGAGGGCGACGAACCCCGCGCCGTGCACCGGGCGATGGCCCTCGCCATGGACCGCGCCGCCGACCGCATCGCGGAGATCCAGGCCGCCGCCCGCACCGGCGGTGAGACCGAACGCCCGCGCTGGCCGATGATCGTGCTGCGCACCCCGAAGGGCTGGACCGGGCCCGCCGAGGTCGACGGGCTGCCCGTCGAAGCCACCTGGCGCGCCCACCAGGTGCCGCTGCCCGGCGTCCGCGACAACCCGGACCACCTGCGCCAGCTGGAGGCGTGGATGCGGTCCTACCGGCCGGACGAACTCTTCGACGCCGAGGGCCGCCCGACCGCACAGGTGCTGGCCTGCGTCCCCGAGGGCGCCGCCCGCCTCGGCGCCACCCCGTACGCCAACGGCGGCCTGCTCCTGCGCGACCTGCCCGTCCCGGACCTCGACGGGTACGCCGTCCCCGCGGACCGCCCCGGCACCACGCTCCGCGAGCCCACCCGCGTCCTGGGCGGTCTCCTCGAAGCGGTCATGGCGGCGACGGCGGACCGCAGGGACTTCCGGCTCGTAGGCCCCGACGAGACGGCCTCCAACCGGCTCGACGCCGTCTACGAGGCCACCGGCAAGGCATGGCAGGCCCGCACCCTCCCGACCGACGAACACCTGTCGAGGGACGGCCGGGTCATGGAGGTCCTGTCCGAGCACCTGTGCCAGGGCTGGCTGGAGGGCTATCTGCTGACCGGGCGGCACGGGCTGTTCTCCTGCTACGAAGCGTTCGCGCACATCGTGGACTCGATGGTCAACCAGCACATCAAGTGGCTGCGCACCTCGCGCCGCCTCGCCTGGCGCCGCCCCATCGCCTCGCTCAACTACCTGCTCACCTCACACGTCTGGCGCCAGGACCACAACGGTTTCTCGCACCAGGACCCGGGGTTCGTGGACCACATCCTCAACAAGAGCCCCGAAGTCGTACGCGTCTACCTGCCGCCCGACACCAACACCCTGCTCTCCGTCGCGGACCACGCCCTGCGCAGCCGGGACTACGTCAACGTCATCGTGGCCGGCAAGCAGCCCAGCTTCGACTGGCTCACCCTCGACCAGGCCCGGGTGCACTGCGCGCGCGGCGCCGGTCTCTGGGAGTGGGCGGGCACGGAGGACGGCAGCCGGGAGCCCGACGTCGTCCTCGCCTGCGCCGGTGACGTACCCACGCTGGAGACCCTGGCGGCCGCCCAGCTGCTCCGGCGCCATCTGCCGGAGCTGGCCGTGCGGGTGGTCAACGTGGTCGACATGGCCCGGCTCATGCCGCACTCCGAGCACCCGCACGGCATGCCGGACTCCGAGTACGACGCGCTGTTCACCCGGGACAGGCCGGTCATCTTCGCCTACCACGGCTACCCGTGGCTGATCCACCGGCTGGCCTACCGCCGTACCGGCCACGGCGAACTGCACGTGCGGGGCTACAAGGAGGAGGGCACGACCACCACGCCCTTCGACATGGTCGTCCGCAACGACCTCGACCGCTACCGGCTGGTGATGGACGTCATCGACCGGGTCCCCGGCCTGGGCGTACGTGCCGTGGCGGTGCGTCAGGAGATGGCCGACACCCGCACCCGCCACCACGCCTGGATCCGCGAACACGGCACCGACCTGCCCGAGGTCGCCGACTGGACCTGGGAGGGCTGACCAGTCCCAGGCATACGGTGAGGGCCCGGACGGAAATCCCCGTCCGGGCCCTCACCGCGTACCGCGCGGGCTCAGAAGCGCAGTTCGGCCGCGATGCGACCGTGCCCCTTCAGCGAGTCGTCCGCGACGAAGAACACCTCCGCGCCGCTGTCCAGCGCCGCCTCGACCAGTTCGTCCACGACGTCCTCGCGGACGCTCGCGTCGGCCGGGTCCACCACGTCGTCGGTCACCGGCTTCAGGTGCTCCTGGTCGACCCGTACCGTCTGCTGGTAGTGCTCCTCCACGGCCACCAGACCCGCGCGGCCCTCGCGCACCGCGGCCCACACCTCGTCCAGACCGCCGGCGAACGCCTTGCGGCCGCGCGCCGCGTCCAGCCGACCCTCGATCTCCTTCGCGAAGTGCGCGCGCCGCGCGTCCAGTGCCGGGCGCAGCTCGGTGAGCAGGTCGCGGGGCGCGTTGTCGGCGGGCGCACCCTTGGTGACCCGGCCGACCGCGTCCTTGGCGCACTCGCTGACCTCGTCGAACAGCGCGAGCGCCGGTGCGATGCCCACCAGGTACAGCGGGCGGGGGTCGGTGGCCAGGACGGCGCGCAGCTTCTCGTCCACCGTGCGCAGGAAGTTCCGGGTGTCCTCGCTGGCGAAGTTGCTCGCCGTGTCACCGATCCGCTCCATGCGCTGCGGGTTGAACTCCTCGCGCGGGGCGGCCAGCGGGAAGCCGCCGACGTGGGCCTCCTGCGCGGACTCGGTGGTGCCGCTGAAGAGGGCGGCGTGGTCGGCGGCCACGGTCAGCGCCCAGAAGGGGCGGGCCTGCGCCTTCGCGGCGACCAGGTTGCGGGTGAGGTAGCTGTCGCTCAGCACCACCCGTTCGGGTGCGGTACGCGGCAGCCGCCAGATCTGGTACTCGTCGGCGGTGGCGAGGAGCACCAGCGCGTCCAGGGCCCGGCGCTGGTCGAGTTCACCGGCCGCCCGGTCGAGCTGCTGCTTGATCGCGGCGCATGCCTCCCGGCCGACCTCCGGATCGGCTTCCAGCCGGTTGTGGGCCTCGGACAGCAGGTTGCGCAGCCGTACGGCGTCCTGGGCGTTGTCCGGGGCGCGCCGGTGGGTCGGCATGGTCAGGGACAGGGCGGGATAGGGCCTGGTCCGGCGGAGCTCCTGCAGCAGGCCGGCGGTCAGGGCGTCCGTGTCCATCAGTTCCCTCCCGGGGAATTGCGCGCACTGCGTGCGGGGCGGGTGATTCAACGAGTCAATTCATACCTTTTGATCCTAATATGGGCGAGTTGGTCATCCCGGGTGCGGGAAGCGCTGCTTCCCCGTGCCCGCTTCGTGGACGGAGCGTTTGTGAACCGGACCGGCCCCGCGCGGCGCCCCTTCCGAGGCCGCGCCTTCCGCGGCCTGACCCCCGCCGCACTCGTCGCGGTGCTCGTCGCCGGGGCGGCCGCCTGCGGCGACTCCGACACCTCGTCGCCGGGTACGGCCAGAAGCACCCGCACGCTCTCGGCCGAACCGACGGCGAGCCCGAGCCCGACCCGTAGCGAGCGCACCCCGGACGAGTTCGCCGCCTCCGTCTCCGCCGACGCCGAGCGCAACCGGCAGAAGGCCGCGGCGACCCTCAAGGGCGTCGAAGGCAAGGGCAACGCAGTGGACGACGTCTCCGTCAACGGCATCGCGGTCGCGCCCGGGGAGAAGTTCCGCAGCGCCCTGGTGCGGGTGACCAACCGGAGCGGTGAGGAGGCGTTCTTCGCCGTGCGCGTCGAGTTCGTGGACGCGTCGGGCAAGGTGCTGGACTCCGTGGTGCTCGGCTTCCCGGACGCGCCGACCGACAAGACCGTCAGCCAGCACGCCAACAGCCGCAAGGCCGCCGGCGTCAAGTCGTTCCCCCGGATCGCCCAGGCGGAGCGGAACTGACGGCCGACGGCCGGTGTCAGAGGCGCGGGTCCGTCACCAGATGGACTCCACCCACTCGGGGTGGTCCACGAACGGGTTCCGGTTGTGCTGGTAGTCCTCGTATATGACGTCGTTGCGCCGCTTCTCGAAGGCGTCCGGCGGGTCCTGCTCGCTCCATGCCTTGAGTACGGAGAGCCGGCCGATGTGCGGTGAGGAACCGTTGGACACGCTGTCGTTCGGTTCCAGGTCGGGGAACGCGTCGTCGCCCTCGTAGCGCACGGCCATGTAAAGGATCATCCGCGCCACGTCGCCCTTGACCGCGTCGCGCGGTTCGAAGGAGTCGGAGTCGGTGTAGTTGCCCGGGGCGTCGCTCAGCTCCGTACCGCCGTTGTCGAAGTCCTTGTTGCCGCGCGTGGAGTTGACCTGGACGTCGGACGGGCGCAGGTGGTGGATGTCTGTGCCGGGGCCGGTGGCCGTGCCGAAGTCGCCGTGGGACTTGGCCCAGACGTGTTCGCGGTTCCACTGGCCGGTGCTGCCGCCGTTGTTGCTCTTCGGCTCGGAGCGCCCGGTGTACAGCTCGATGATGTTCGAGGAGTTCGCCGGGTCCTCGTCGGTGTCCTTCAGGGCGTCCCATACCTGGCTGTAGGTGAGCTTGCTCTGGTCGCTGATGATCGTGTGCAAGGCGCTCTTCAGCGCGGCGCCGGTCTTGCCGGTCGCGTCCTGGTAGTACGTGTCGTCCAGCGCGGAGAGCGCGGATGCGGCGGTGGGCGGTGGCGTCGGGACGGGCGCGGCGGCGGCCGTGCCGCTGAACACCACGAGCGCGGCGAGCGCGGCGGGCAGTGCGTGGCGCGCGGGAAGGTGACGACGGGACATGTGGGGTGTCCTCTCCGGGAATACGCGCACCGCGGCGCCGTCACGGGGTGGGGGACGGCTCCGCGGTGGTCGTGTCCGCTATGTGTACGCGGGAGCCTTCCATGCGGACCGTCACGATGTGTGAACCCCGCGTATCTATCATGTGCAGGTCAAGTGAGGGCCCGGAACCCGTTCCGGAACCCCGCCCCGGCCTCGGATGCGGGAGCGCCGGGGGCGGGCGAGAATGACGGGAAGGACAAGGAGGCGGCATGAGCGACGAGTCCGATTCCGTATCCAGTACCCGGGGCCTGACTCCGGACGACCTCTTGCACACCGGCGCCACGGACAACCCGTCCGCCGAGGACCTGGTGCTCGCGTCCGGGCGGGACCTGACCCCGGCGAACCTCGAGTGGGCGGAGCGCACCCTGGCCAGGGAGGGCCGGGCGGCCATGGACAAGCGACTGCCGTAGCCGGCGGTACGGCGCGGCGGCCACGGCCGTCGCGCCCCCTGCGTGGTACGGGCGCCGGGCGCCGCTCGGTTAGCCTGAACGCACAATGAACCGTTTGACGACGTCAGAGGCCGGTTACGACCTCGCCCGCTTCCCCGAGGACCCCCGCGACCCGTTCCGTGCCTGGGACGCGGCCGACGCCTATCTGCTCCAGCACCTGGAGGAGGCGGTCGACGTCTCGGGGAACGTCGTCGTGATCGGCGACCGCTGGGGCGCCCTGAGTACGGTCCTGGCCGCGCACCACCCCGTACAGATCAGCGACTCCTACCTCGGTCAGCGGGCCACCGCCGCCAACCTGGAGCGGAACGGGCTGCCCGCCGATGCGGTGCGCCTCATGTCCCCGCGCGACACCCCGCCGGACCGCGTCGACGTCCTCCTCGTACGCGTGCCGAAGAGCCTCGCGCTCCTGGAGGACCAGCTCCACCGCATCGCGCCCGCCGTGCACGCCGGCACGGTCGTCGTCGGCACCGGGATGGTCAAGGAGATCCACACCTCCACGCTCAACCTGTTCGAGCGCATCATCGGCCCGACCCGGACCTCCCTCGCCGTCCGCAAGGCCCGGCTCATCCACTGCACCCCGGACCCCGCCCTGCCTCGCACCCCCAGCCCCTGGCCGCTGCGTTACGCGCTGCCCCAGGACGCCGGGGCGGCCGCCGGGCGCACCGTCACCAACCACGCCGGGATCTTCTGCGCCGACCGGCTCGACATCGGCACCCGCTTCTTCCTCAAGCACCTGCCGGACCGCAGCGGCCCCGACCGCGTCGTGGACCTCGGCTGCGGCAACGGCGTCCTCGGCCTCGCCGCCGCCCTCGCCAACCCCGACGCCACCGTCACCTTCGTGGACGAGTCGTACCAGGCCGTGGCCTCGGCGGAGGCGACCTTCCGCGACAACGCCGGGCCGGACGACCGGGCGCGCTTCGTCGTCGGGGACGGACTGGCCGGCGCCGAGCCCGGAAGCGCCGACCTGGTCCTCAACAACCCGCCGTTCCACTCCCACCAGGCCACCACCGACGCGACCGCCCGGACCATGTTCCACGGGGCCCGGCGCGCGCTGCGGCCGGGCGGCGAGCTCTGGGTCGTCGCCAACCGGCACCTGGGCCACCACACCACCCTGCGCCGGGTCTTCGGCAACTGCGCGACGGTGGCGGGCGACCCGAAGTTCGTCGTGCTGCGCGCGGTCAGGCGCTGAGCGCCGCCCACTCCGGCAGCGGCTCGCGGGCCGTGTGCCAGGCCGGAGGCAGGTCGGCGACGCCGGTACGGGCGGCGATCACGCCTCCCGCGATGGCGCAGGTGGTGTCGATGTCACCGCGCCCGGCCACCGTGCACCACAGCCCCTCCTCCAGATCGTCCAGGTGCCCCGCCGCGCACCACAGCGCGAACGGGACGGTGTCCGGCCCGGACATCCGGTAGCCGGAGCCCAGGACCTCCGCCGCGTGGCGGACCGAGGTGTGGGCGGGCATCCGCGACGCGATCCGGATGCCCGAGCGCACATCGCTGTCGGACAGGTGCGCGGCGACCTCCTGGAGGAACGCGGCGCGCCCGGGCGCCGGAGTGCCCCGGCCGCGCACGGCCAGCGCCGCGGCCACGGCGACCGCCACCGCCCCGGCGGCCGCCTCCGGGTGGTGGTGCGAGACCGCGCTCTGACGGGCGGCCTGCTCAATGGCGGTGTCCAGGTCCGCGGCGTGCCAGGCGCCGAGCGGGGCGACGCGCATCGCCGCCCCGTTGCCCCAGGAGCCCATGCCCTCGAACTGCGCGGTCACCAGCTCCTGCCAGGGCTCGCCCGCGCCGATGCGGCGCAGCACGTCGTGCATCGAGGCGCCGTAGCCGCGGTGCGTGTCGGCGGCGTACTCCTCGGCGAGGCGCCGGGCGAACCGGTCCTGGTCCACGGCGCCTTCGCCCTCGGCGAGTTCGCGGACCAGGACCAGCGCCTGCGCGGTGTCGTCGCTCCACCGCCACACGGGCTCCTCGGGCAGCGTCCGCGCCTCCAAGGCCTCGGCGCCCTCGCGGCGCAGGATGCCGAACCAGCGGTCGCCGAAGGCGTCACCGAAGGCGAGTCCGGCCAGTGAGTCGAGTGCGGGGACAGGTGCGACGGTCATCGGAGCAGTATGACAAGCCGGGTGCTCCGCCCGCCCGGGTTATTCCGCCGCCCCGCGCCGCGCGGCGGCCGCCGCCACGGCCGCGCCCGCCGAGAGAAGCGCGCACAGCAGCCAGACCGTGACGTACCCGGACTCGCTCGCCGCGTCCTGGGCGTCGGGGACGGCGCTTCCGGTCTCGGACGCCGGGGTCGCCAGGACGACCGCGATGACCGCTCCGGCGACCGCCCCGCCCAGGGTCTTCACGTTGTTGTACAGGGCCGTGGTGATCCCCGTACGTGAGGGCGCACCGGCCTCCGCGATCACCGTGGGCAGCGCGCCGAGCGCCACGCCGATCCCCGCGCCCGCGAGCACCTTGGCCGCCACCAGCTGCCAGATCGCCGTGTGGAACGCGGCCGTGGACAGGAAGCTCGCGCCGATCAGGGCGAACGAGGCGATCAGCGCGGGGCGGTAGCCGAGGCGCCCCGCGATGCGGTCGGTCAGCGAGGAGCAGACGACCGCGGCGACCCCGGCGGGCAGGGCGATCAGCGAGATGGCGAGGGCGGAGAGCCCGAAGCCGTAACCGGTGCGCTCCGGGTCCGCCGCGAGGAACGTGGAGTCCGGGGCCAGGCTGCCGAAGTAGACGACACCGAACGCCGCCGCACACAGGAAGTACGGGGCGACACTGCGGTCGGCCAGCGCGCGCAGGTCCACCAGCGGATCCGGCACCCGCAGCTCGCGCACCGCCCACACCGCGCCCGTCAGCAGGGCGAGCGGCACCGGGACCAGCACCGCGCCGGAGAGCAGCGGGCCGGTCTTCGCCGCGGAGATCCCCGCGAGCAGCAGGAGCACCGCCAGGCTCAGCAGGCCCACGCCCGGCCAGTCGAGCCGGGCGCCCGGCGTCCGGGCGGACTCCGGGATCGCCAGGAACGAGACCGGCACGCAGAGCAGGGCCAGCACGGCCGGGAGGAGCAGGGTGATCCGGACGTCGCCGGTCGCCTTGTGCGCCAGGCCCATGACCACCCCGCCGAGCAGGGTGCCGAGGGTGAGCGCGCCGACCAGGCGCGCGATGGCGCTGCGGGCACGTTCGACGGAGAGCCGGTCGCGTACGAGCGCGATCTCCAGCGGCAGCAGGGCGGCGAGCGGGCCCAGCAGCACCCGGCCGGCCAGCAGCACGGGCAGCGAGGGGGCGAAGGCCACGAGCAGCGAGCCGACGGCGACGCACACCAGGGAGACCCGCAGCATCCGGCGGTGCCCGTACACGTCGCCGAGCCGGCCGAACGCGGGCACGGACACGGCGGCGGCGAGCAGCTGGGCGGCGATCACCCAGTTGAGATCGGCGTCCGCGATCCCCAGCTCCGTGCCGATGTCCGGCAGCAGCGGGGCGATTCCGCCCTGAAGGAAGCCGCTGGTCAGCTCGAAGAGGACGAGGAGCCCGACGACCGCGCCGACGGACGCGGTGCCGGTGCGGGCGGCCCCGGCCGACTCCGTCGTGCTCATGACGGCTGCTCCGTGCGGTCGCCGGCCTCCTGGAGGCGTCGCGCCGCGAGCCCGGCCAGGAGGGCGGCGGCGTCCGCCACCGACCGGTCGTCGTAGACCGCCTGCGCGGAGTGGTTCATGGGGGCGGCCGACGGATCCCGACCGGCCGGGCACGCGCCGAGGCCCACGTAGGCGCCCGGCACCTCGTTCAGTACGTACGAGAAGTCCTCGGAGCCGGCGATCGGGCGCGGCGCCTCGAAGACCTGCGCGGCGCCGAGCACTTCGCGTGCGGTGCGCAGCGCGAACGCGGCCTCGGCGGCGTCGTTGACGGTGACCGGGTAGCCCTCGCGGTAGTCGGTCGCGGCGGTCAGGCCGTGCGCGGCGGCGATCCCCCGCACGGTCCGTTCCAGGGCGGCCCGGACCCGGGCCCGGGTCTCCTCGGAGAACGTCCTGATGGTGGCGGTGAACTCGGCGGTCCCGGGGATGACGTTCCCGGCCGAGCCCGCGTGCAGCGATCCCACGGTGATCACGGCCGGGTCGAAGATGTCGACGGTGCGCGTGACCAGGGTCTGGAGCGCGGTGACCATCTCGCAGACGGCCGGGACCGGGTCCAGGGCCAGGTGCGGCGAAGAGCCGTGACCGCCGGCGCCCACCACCCGGACGGTGACCTCGTCGGAGGCGGCGAGCATCGGGCCCGGCCGTACGGCGGCGGTGCCGACGGGCAGCACCGCGGAGGTGACGTGCAGCGCGTACGCGGCGACGACCCGGGTCCCGGCCGCGTCGAGCACGCCCTCCTCGATCATCAGCGGGGCGCCGCCCATGCCCTCCTCGCCCGGCTGGAACATGAACACCACGTCGCCCGCCAGCTCCTCGCGCCGCGCGGCCAGCAGCATGGCGGCCCCGACCAGCCCGGCGGTGTGCACGTCGTGGCCGCAGGCGTGCATCCGCCCGGGCACCTCGGAGGCGTACGGCACCCCGCTGTCCTCCTGGACGGGCAGCGCGTCCATGTCACCGCGCAGCAGCACGGCGGGGCCGGGGCGGCCGCCGCGCAGGACGGCGGTCACCGAGGTGAGCCGGCTGCCGGTGGTGATCTCCAGGGGCAGTCCGGACAGGGCGTCCAGGACGGCCCGCTGGGTGCGGGGGAGGTCGAGACCGAGCTCGGGCTGCCGGTGCAGGGCGTGGCGCAGCCGGACCAGGGAGTCTTCGAAGGCGAGGGCGTCAGTGCGTGCGAACATGCCTGGTATGGTGCCGATCCGGCCGAACGGACCGGCTCGTGTGCACGTATCCTCCGGAACGGGCGGATCGTTTGCCGATAACCACCACTCCGGAGGGCGGCCTCGTGCTGGACGAACTCGATCTGCTCCTCGTCACCGCGCTCCAGATCGCGCCGCGCGCGGACTGGCGGACCATCGGGGACGTGCTCGACATCGACGCCTCGACGGTCGCCCGGCGCTGGGCCCGGCTCACCCAGGCCGGGCACGCCTGGATCGGCGTACACCCCTCGGTCGCGGCGAGCGGCCCGCACACCTGGACCCTGGTCGCGTTCATCGAGGTGGACTGTGTCCCCGGGCGGCTGCACGAGGTGGCCGGGCACATCGCGGACGACCCGCACGTGTTCAACCTGGAGCACGTCAGCGGCAGCCGGGACCTCGTGATCACCGCGGTCTTCACGGACCACGCCCAGCTCGCCCGGTACGTCGGCTTCCGCCTCGGCGCCCTCGACGGCGTCGCGGCCTCCCGCACCCAGGTCGCCACTACCCTGCACACCGAGGGCAGCCGCTGGCGGCTCGACCGCCTCACCGAGGAGCAGCGCCGCAAGCTCGCTCCGCCCGCCCCGCACCGGCAGCCCACCCACACCGTTCCCGAACGCGACCTCGAACTCGTCCGGGTCCTCGGCGAGGACCCGCGCCGACCCGTCGCCCACATCGCCGAACGCACCGGGCTCAGCCCGACGACCGTCCGCCGCCGCCTCGACCGCCTGGACGCCGACCGGGCGCTCTCCTACCGGTGCGAGGTGGCGCGGTCGCTCTCCGGCTGGCCGGTCTCGGTCTCGTACTGGGCGGCGGTGCCGCAGAGCCGGGCGCCCCAGCTCGCGAAGAGCATCAGCCAGATCCGCGAGATCCGGCTCTGCGCCTCGCTGACCGGCCCGCACAACCTGCTCCTGGCCGCCTGGCTGCGCTCGGTGGACGACATCGGCGCCTTCGAGACCCGGCTGACCGCCCGCCACCCCGAACTGACGGTGGCCGACCGGGCGCTCACCCTCTGGCCGATGAAGCTCGCCGGGCACCTCCTCGACCCGCAGGGCCGCCATCTGCGGGCCGTCCCCCTGGCCAGCTGGGAGGGCACCCACTCCGACACCGCGGAGGCGGCCCTCCTGGACCGCCTCCGGAGAGGCCCTGGGGCGGGTCCGTAGAGGCGCGAAGTCGGCCGGTCACGGCGGTGAACCGGGTGCGGGACGTGCGGCCAGACGTGCTCAGGAGCGCTTTCTCCGAGGGGTGTCGTCGACGACGCCGAGATACAGGATGTCGTCGAGCGCACCGGGGTCGAGGGTGTTGTGCAGGAATCGAACGGCCTGCCCGACCCGGGGCTCCCTGCGCTCGGCGGTGCGCACGGACCTCCGGATCGAAGCGTCCTGGTCCAGCTCCGCCGCGATGGTGAGATCGTACTGAGGCTGCCCTTCGCTGTCCGAGGTCGTATCGACGACGACCTCGGTGATCGTGCCCAGGGTCTCCGTGCCGTCGGCGTAGCACGCCGCCTCCAGCAGAAGGGACGTGACAAACCACGGCAGGATCATGGCCACCAGGGCGGCCAGCGCGGCGGGGGCGACCCACCACGGCGCATCGGTGAAGATCCGGAGCCCCGGCACGAAGAGGCCGGCGACCGCCAGGAGCGGGAACCCGACCAGCACCAGGACGGAGACGCACGTGCCGGGGATCGCGAGGACGAGGCAGACGCGCTTCAGGCGCGCCCAGCGCCGGATGCGCGCCCGGGTCTCCGGCGTGCGCGCCGCGGCCGTCCACTCGGCCGTCTGCGCACGGGGCGGGAACAGGGTCTGCACGATGGCGTTCTCGCGCATGCTCATCGCGCGCTCCTCGCGGCCCGACGGCGCGCCTTCTCGCGCATCCGCTGAAAGGTCTTCCCCCGCGGGACCGTTGTCACCACAGGCTGTGGGTCCTCGGGGTCCTTCGGGGCGGTGATCAGCACCCACTGGTGCGCGGCGAAGTCCTCGGAGGTTCCGAACCCCGGGATGAACGGGAGATACCAGCCGCCTTTCGCCTCCGTCCCGAAGAGCCGTTCCGCCGGGAGAGTCTCGTCCAGACAGGAGGTGTCGACGGCGGTGACAGCCGTGATCCAGGTGCGCAGCGCCTGATGGATCCGCCTGGCGGCTCGATCACCGAGCCGGTGATCGAGCGCGATGAACGTCGGGGAGCTGTCACCCTCGCCGCCGCCAAGGTCCCACGGAGCGCGGTGGAGGGTGCAGAGCACCCCGTGTCGGTAGATCCGCTCGTGGTCGGCCAGGTCTTCTCTCCGGATGTTCAATCGGTGCACGAGCACGCCGACCGAGACCAGCAGCCATACGAACGCCGCTACCCACAGCGCCCAGAAGAACCCGTCAGGCCCTGCATCGCTCGAATCGTCGACGGTCAGGAACCAGAGAAGCCCGATCGCCGCCACCGGCAGGCACACCCAGAAGACCGGCGCGTGGATGAGCTGCGTACGCGCGAAGCTGCCCGAGTCCTCCCAGAGCCGGACCTCCTGCACCGATTCCGGCAGCGGTGCGTCCTCCGGGCGACGGATGACCGGGGCCGGACGGGACAGGGCCGCCCAGATGCCCTGCGGGTCGGCGGGGAACGAACGCCGCTCACCCCGTACCTCGCCGTCGAAAGGATCACGCTCGGTCTTGAACTTCATGATCCCGAGGAACGGAGAACCGGCCCGCGGCTCGGACCATCGCACGCGCTCGACGCGGGCACGCACCCCGTCGAGGTCGTAGCCGGCGCGCGGCACGGCGGTGAGTGAATCCGCGAGCAGGCACCGCGTCGTCGCCGGAGCACCCGGTACCGCGTCCGCGCGCAGTCGTGTCCGAGGGTTCTCCAAGTACCGTACGGAGACCTCGGCGCCGACCGTGAAACGCGGCAGTTGGCCGCCCGGGATCACATCGGCGAGACAGGCCCTGATCCGCTCACCCGCCTTCGTGGCGTATTCGACCTCGACCAACCAGGCATCGTGGATCAGCGAGCGCACATACGCCTCGTGCGCCGCCGCAGGCGCAAGATTTCGACACCAGTCGAGGAACCTGCCCACGGGCGAGGTGTGCCGACGGTTCCACACGGGAAGCGGCGCGGGATGGAAGGCCCGAACCACCGCGGGAACGGGCTCAGCGGCGAGCCTGGGCAGAGGATCACGGGCCGTCCCGCGCCGGAGAACGATCATGACGCGCGTGAGGACGTAGATCACGAAAGCACCGACGCATCCGCCGACGATGAGCCACACCCACCAGGGCGGGTCTTGCGAATCGGTGCAGCACGTCCAAGCTGTCGGAACCACCGCACCCCCTCCACCGTCTGCCGTCTCCCGGAGGAACATCGCATCGTCGTGGTGCGGAGTTCAGCTTCGCGCTCCGGCCAGTCCGCCCCTGTGCGAGGTGGAGGCCGGACGTCATGACGCCCCTCCCGTCACCCCTCACGATATCGGCCCCTCACCCCCGATCACAGAGTGCCGGGAGCATCGGGCCGCCATACGCGAACCGGGTGAAGTAGGCGAGCGCCGAGAAGTCGTCCACCGCCTCCCGCCCGGCGACCTTGTCGATCGCGGCGCCCTGGAGCAGCCGCTTGACCGGCACCTCCAGCTTCTTGCCGGTACGGGTGTGCGGCAGCGCGGGCACCTCGATGACCGTGTCGGGGACATGGCGCGGCGAGGCGTGCGTGCGGATCGCGGTCCTGATCGTGTCGCGCAGCTCCTCGTCCAGTACCCGGCCGGGCTCCAGGACCACGAACAGGGGCATCCAGTAGTCGCCGTCGGGCAGTTCGGCGCCGATGACGAGGCTCTCCCGGATGCCGGGCAGCTCGTCCACCACCGCGTAGACGTCCGCGCTGCCGAGGCGCACCCCGTGCCGGTTCAGCGTGGCGTCCGAGCGGCCGGAGACGATGACGCTGCCGTGCGCGGTGCGGGTCATCCAGTCGCCGTGCCGCCACACACCCGGGTACGCGCCGAAGTACGCCTCGCGGTACCGGATGCCGTCGGGGTCGTTCCAGAAGCGGAGCGGCATCGACGGCATGGGCCGGGTGACCACCAGCTCGCCGACCTCGCCGGTGACGGGCCTGCCGTCCCGGTCGAAGGCCTCCAGGGCGACCCCGAGCAGCGGTGCGGACATCTCGCCCGGCCACACGGGTGTGGTGGGGGCGCCGCCCGCGAAGCCGCTCACGATGTCCGTGCCGCCGCTGGTGGACGCGGTCTGCACGCGGGGGCCCACGTGGTCGTGGACCCAGTGGTACGACTGGGCGGGCAGCGGCGCCCCGGTGCAGCCGAGGACGCGCAGGGCGGACAGGTCCAGATCGCGCCCGGGTTCCAGGCCCGCCTTGGCCGAGCCCTGGAGGTAGCCGGGGCTGACGCCGAGGACGGTGACCCGGTGTTCGGCGGCGAGCTCCCACAGGCGCCCCGGTCCGGGATGGGCCGGGCTGCCGTCGTAGAGCACCGGGGTGGCGCCCATCAGGAGGCCCGAGACGACCATGTTCCACATCATCCAGTTGGGCGTCGTGTACCAGAGGCACCGGTCGCCCGGCCCGAGGTCCAGATGGAGTCCGAGCAGCTTGTGGTGGTCGAAGAGGACCCCGCCGTGGCCGTGGACGATGCCCTTGGGCGTGCCCGTGGTGCCGGAGGAGAACAGCACCCACAGCGGCGCGTCGAACGGCAGCTGTTCGAACACGCACTCCGCGGGCTCGGCGAGGGCGTCCGCCCAGCTCACCACGGAGGCTTCCGGGTGCCCCGCCGGGGAGAGGCCGAGGACCGGCACCTCCACGGTGACCCGGACGGACGGCAGCGCCTCGCGCAGCGCGGCGGTCTCGGCGCGGCGGTCGTGCTCCCGGCCGTTCCACCGGTAGCCGTCGGCCGCGAAGAGGACGACCGGTTCCAGCTGGGCGAAACGGCCGGCGGCGCCCTCGGCACCGTAATCCTGGCCACAGGCCGACCAGATGGCGCCGATCGACGCGCAGGCCAGGAACGCCACCACGGTGTGCGCGCTGTTCGGCAGGTAGCCGACGACCCGGTCGCCCGCCGTCACGCCCTGCCGCCGCAGCCAGCCGGACAACGACCCTACTCGGGAACGGAGTTCGCCCCAGGTGACGTACGCGGTGGCACCGCTCTCGTCCGCCGCGATCAGCGCCGCCTCGTCCGGCTCGCCCGGACGCAGCGCGTGCTCCGCGTAGTTCAGCCGGGCCCCGGAGAACCAGCGGGTGCCCGGCATCGGCGTGTCGTCGATGACCCGGTCCCAGGTGCCGGTGATCCGGAGGGAGAAGAACTCGCCGACGGCGGACCAGAAGCCGGGCAGGTCCTCGACCGACCAGGCGTGCAGTGACGCGTAGTCGGCGTGGACGGTGCCGGTGCGCTCGGCGACGAAGTCCGTGAACCGGGCGAGCCGGGAGCGCGCGGCCTCGGCCGGGTCGGGCAGCCAGATGGGCTCGGGGGGCGTGGGGACCGTCGTGCTCATCGCGCGCCTCCTGCCGTGACGACGGGCGCCGGGGCCAGCTGCTCCGCGAGGTCGTCCACGAGCCCCGCGAGGCCGTCCGGCGTGGTGGCGGTGCCGAAGAGATAGTGGTCGGGGCGGATCACGACGGCCGCCTGCCCCTCCTCGGCGAGATGGGGGAGGTAGAAGCCGTCCACGTCGACGGCGGCCACGTTCTCCTCGCCGTCGTCAGGTGAGGACACCAGGTGCAGCAGGCGCGCCCCGATCCCGTCGAGGAAGGCCAGCTGCCGCGCCGACAGCACCGTACGCGGGTCGGTGAGGCAGGCGACGACGAAGCCGCGTCCGGTGACCTCGTTGAGCAGGCCGGTGCGGCCCCGGTACGTGACGCGGGCCTGCCTGCTCTGCACCCCGGCGGCCCCGCCACCGGCACGGGCCACGAGACCGTCCGTCAGCACGGCCGGGGGCAGCGGCGGCAGGGCCTTGTCCGGGTCGGCGCCGTGGCCGGTCAGATACGCGTCGCGCTCCGCCGCCCGCTCCGGGTCCGTGACACAGATGACCTTGCCCAGCTCCACCGACATCCCGATCGCGTGCTGGACGTGGGCCGCGCGCTCGCTGCCGTAGGTGTCCAGCAGCTCCGGGGCGGCGGCGCCGCGCAGGACCAGGTCGAGCTTGAAGGTGAGGTTGGCGGCGTCCCGGATGCCGGAGCACATGCCCTGGCCCGCGAACGGCGGCATCAGGTGGGCCGCGTCCCCGGCGAGCAGCAGCCGCCCGGAACGCCAGACGTCCGCCCACTGCGCCTGGAAGGTGTAGACGGCGTGCCGTTCCAGCTCGCAGCTGTCCGGGGTCATCCCGAAGGGTTCGAGCAGGCGCCAGGCGGTGGCCTCGGTGTCGAGCTCCGCCACCGTCTCGCCGGCCATGCGCATGAACTCCCAGCGCCGCCGGCCGGGCCCGCCGGACACCACGGTCGTGGGCCGCTCCGGGTCGCAGATCTGGAGGTTGACCGGGTCCCAGACGCGCGGGACGTGCGGGCGGACGTCCACGATGAGCCAGTCGTAGAAGAACCCGAGGTCCGTCATCCGGGTCGGCATGTGGCCGCGTACGAAGCTGTGGGCGCCGTCCGCGCCCACCACCCAGGCGGCGGTGATCTCGTGCTGACGCCCCTCGGTGTCCCGCGCGGTCACGGTGACGTCCTCGTCACCCTGGGCCAGGGCCACCGCCTCGTACCCGCGCAGGACCGTCACCTCCGGGCGCGCCTCGACGGCCTCGGCCAGCGCCCGTTCCAGGTCGGGCTGGTACGTCATGGAGGCGCGCGGCCAGCCGGACGGGCCGGGGCCCGACCAGTCGAAGGTCAGCAGCGGGGTGCCCGAGGCGTTGCGCCACTCGTAGGTGTCGGCCGGTTCGGAGAGCGCGCCCAGCCGGTCGCCGATGCCCGCGTCGGCGAGCAGCCGGGCGGCCTCGTCGTCGAAGTGGACGGCGCGCGGCAGGGGGTAGGGGGTGGGCCACTGTTCGAGGACGGTGACCCGCCATCCGTCCCGGGCCAGGAACAGAGCGGTGGTCAGGCCGACCGGCCCGGCTCCGACGACCAGGACGTCGCTGCGGTCGTGTGTGTGCTGCATGGCGTGCGTCCTCACCGGGTCGGCGCGTGGGCGCCGGTCATCAGGGCCGCCAGGTCCTCCGGGGCGAGGAACGACGGGGGAGGGGGCGGGCCCCACGCGTACAGCGACTTCATGCCCTCGAAGACGCCGGGCTTCCACAGCGCGTCGTCCACGATGCAGTCGAGGTCGGAGTAGTACTCGGAGAAGGTGCCGGCCGGGTCCTTGAGGTACCAGAAGAAGTTCGAGCCGATGTAGTGGCGGCCGAGCCCCCAGGTGTGCCGGTCCGGGTCCGCCTCCAGCATCGCGGTGGCGCCCCGGCCGATCTCGTCCACGTCGTCCACCTGCCACGAGGTGTGGTGCAGGAAGGCGACGGGGGCCTGCTGCACCAGGACGTTGTGGTGGTCGCTGGAGCAGCGCATGAACGCGGCCAGGCCCTTGACCGTGTCGCTGACCTTGAAGCCGATGCCCTCCCGGAAGAAGCGCTGGGAGGTCTCCTGGTCCGTCGAGCCGAGGACCACGTGCCCCAGCTTGCGCGGCCGCACCGGCTCCTCGCGCAGGATGCCGGGGGCGCGGTGCCCGAGACGGACGTCCGCACCCGGCGCGTTGTGGAGCGGCGCCTCGACGGGGGTCTGCCGCAGGCGCGGGGCGATCTCGACGCGGACCAGGACCTCGGTGCCCGGGTCGACCGCCGTCACCGACTGCTCCGCGCGGTGGACGGGCACGCCGAGCCGGGCCAGCGAAGCGGCCACCCGGTCCAGGTCGTCCGGGTCCTCGGCCCCGACGCCGAGTTCGACCAGGCGGCGGCGGGGCGCGTGCACGACGCGCAACTGCTCGCTGCCGTCGACCGTGGACAGGGTGTACGAGGACTGCGGCTCGTCGGCCCGGCCGGGGGCGCCGCCCACGGGGGTGAGGCCGAAGTCGGCGTAGTAGGCGGCCGTCTGTTCGACGTTCGGCACGCCCATGACGATCCGGGTCAGTCGGTGCAGTGACATGGAACGGCTCTCTTTCGGGGTCGGCGGGGCTGGACCGGGGGAGACCCGGGGGCCGGGACGGTCAGGGGGCGAGCATCGGGTTGCGCAGCGTTCCGATGCCTTCGATCCAGGTGACGAGTACGTCTCCGGGGGCGAGGAACTTCTGCGGGGTGCGGGCGCCGCCGACCCCGGCCGGGGTGCCGGTGAAGACCAGGTCGCCCGGGAGCAGGGGGCAGACGGCCGACAGCCGGACGATGAGCTCCGGGACGTCGAAGACCATCTCCGAGGTGCGGCTCTTCTGAAGGACCTCACCCCCGTCGAGCCGGCAGCCCAGCTCCAGGTCGTCCGGGTTCGCGAACTCGTCGGTGCTGACCAGCTCCGGGCCGGTCGGCGCGAAGCCCGGGTAGGACTTGCCGAGCGAGAACTGCGGCGCCGGGCCGGTCAGCTGGAGCCGGCGCTCGGACAGGTCCTGGCCCACCGTCAGCCCCGCCACGTACGACCAGGCGGTCTCGCGCGTCGCGTGGTGGCAGTGGCGGCCGATGACGGCGACGAGCTCGGTCTCCCAGTCGACCAGCCCGTCAGGCAGGGTGACGGGCGACTCGGGGCCGGTCAGCGAGGTCCGGAACTTGGTGAAGACGGCAGGCTCGGCCGGGACGTCGAGCTTCGACTCCGCGATGTGGTCGAGGTAGTTGAGGCCGACCGCGAAGATCTGGGCGGGCCGGGGGACCGGCGGGCCCCACACCGCGCCTTCGCCCGCGCCCACCACGGGCGCCCCGGCCGCGGCGGGCGAGGCCAGATACTCGCCGCACCAGGTGGAGAACGCCTCCCAGTCGGTGAACACGTCCTGCGGATCGGGTCCGAAGCGTCCCCCGCTCGCCTCCGCCGCGTCGAGAAAGCCCTGCGGGCCCTTGATGGCCAGCCGTCCGTCGATGTGCGCCAGGCGCATGAGGTCCTCCATGCCGTGCGGGGGTGTCTGCTGCGCAGTCTTGCCCTGTAATCTCGATGAAGCAAGAGATTAACGATATTTTCTATGACTGTCGTTCGACTGCTACGGTGTGTGGTCATGGCTGGTGAGAAGGCAACACGAGGCGGCGTCGTCTACGCGCAGATCCGCGAGGACATCTTTCAGGGGGTCTTCGAGCCCGGGCAGCGACTGCGCCTGGTCGAGCTGGCCCGGCGTTTCTCGGTCAGCCAGTCGGTCGTCCGCGAAGCGCTCACCCGCCTCTCCGGGCAGGGCCTCGTCCATGCCGCGCCGCAGCAGGGCTTCAGCGTGGTCACCGTCTCGCTCGCGGACCTCAACGAGCTGACCGAGGCCCGGATCGAGCTGGAGACCCTGGTCCTGCGCCGGTCCATGGAACGTGGGGGCATCACATGGGAGGCGGCCGTCGTCGCCGCCCACCACCATCTGGCCGGCACCGAGGGCATGCGGAGCGACGGCACGCCCAACCCCGAGTGGTTCGCCGTCCACGAGCGCTTCCACCAGACCCTGCTGGAGGGGTGCGGCAACGCCAGGCTGCTGACCGCCGCGCTCGGCCTGCGGGACGCCGCGACGCTCTACCGGCGCTGGTCGCTGCCCGTGGGCCACGACACCGAGCGCGATGTCGCCGGCGAACACCAGGCGATCGTGGACGCCGTCCTCGCCCGGGACGCCGACACCGCGACCGCCCTCCTCGCCCGGCACATCGACCGCACCTCGCAGGCCCTGCGCACCGTGATCGCGGACGACCCGGCGGCGGTCGCCTAGTCCGCCGGGCCCGGATGCGGGAGCCGCTGTCCGGTGGCAGCCTGCGAGGCAGCGGCCCGGCGACCGGCACGGCAACGCAGCGCCCGCTGCTCTCACGACGGCAAGGACGACGTCATGACGGCTCACCACGACCCCGCCCCCTCCGGCTGGGTCCACCGGCTCGCCCCCGCCCCGGCGGACGCGCCGGGCACGCCCGCCGGCTCGGAGCCCACCCTGGCCGAGGCGACCGGCCGCCTCGGCCAGGGGCCCGTGGCCTGGGCCGTGCTCGTCGGCACCGGACTGGCCCGCGTCATCATCCGCGAGGTGCCCGAACTGGGCGGCGGCCCCGCCCCCTTCGAAACCCTCCGGATGGGCACCGAAGCGGCCGTCCTGCGCGCGCTGCTCCTGCTGGCCGACCCGGCGGCCGACCGGACCGTCCCCGAGGAATCCCTCCTGGGGGACCGCGAGTTCGCCCGGCGCCGGGTCGGGCTCGACAAGGTGCTGCGCGGCATCCGCGTCGCACACGCCGCACTGGCCCGGGAGCTGATGGCCGCCTGCCGGGAACGCGCGGCGCCCGAGGACTGCGCGGAGGAGTTCCTGCGCATCTCCGAACTGCTCTTCGGCTTCATGGACGAGTTCTCCTCCCGGATGACCACCGAATACCTGACCGAGCACGACCGCTGGCTCGCCAGCGGTGCGGCGGCGCGCGAGGAGACCGTGCGCGCGATCCTCGACGGGCAGCCCGTACGCGAGGACACGGCGCGAGAACTCCTGGCCTACCGCCTCGAGGGCCGCCATCTGGCGCTCGTCGCCTGGTGCGAGAGCCCGGCCGCCGGTGCCGCCGGGGACCTCCAGCGCGCCGCGGCCGACCTGCTCCACCTGCGCGGCTGCTCCTCGGCCCTGATCCTGCCGACCGGCCGGACCACGCTGTGGGCCTGGGGCGACCCGCAGGCCCCGCACCCCGCCGAGATGCCGCCGGGCGCCACGTATCCCGAGGGCTTCGGGTTCGCCTTCGGCTCCGTACGCCACGGGCTCACCGGCTTCCGCCAGTCGCACCAGGACGCCCAGCACGCCGCCCGCGTCATGCGGCTCAACCCGGGCGGCACCGGGCCGGTCGTGGACTACCCGGACGTCGAGCTCCCGGCCCTGCTCTCCGCCGACCTCCCCGCCCTGCGCCGCTTCACCGGCGACGAACTGGGGGCCCTGGCGGCGGACAGCCCGCACGCCGAGCAGCTGCGCCGCACCCTGCGGCTCTACCTGCGCAACGAACGCAGCCTGATGGCGGCCGCGGCCCAGCTCCACGTGGCGCGCAACACCGTCACGTACCGCGTCAAGCGCGCCCAGGAACTCCTGGGACACGACCTGACGGCCCGGCTGCCCGAGGTGATGGCGGCCCTCGAAGCGGCCAGGGTGCTGGGCCCGGCCGTGCTCCGGCCCGAGAACGCAGCCCACGACGCCTGACCCGGCCGCTCAGATCAGCGGGGTGACCTGCTCCTCGATCCCCAGCAGTGCCCGCCCATACAGCTCACTGCCGATCGCCGGGTTGATCACTGCGTGCCGGCTGCCGGTCTCCTGGTCCCGCCAGATCCGCTGGAGCGGGCTCGCCTCGGCGAAGCTGCCGGCGCCCTGGATGCTCAGCAGCAGATCCAGCGCCTCGCGGGAGCGCCGGGCCACGTAGCCGGTGTCCATCCGGACCCGGGCCCGCGTCTCGAACGGCATGTACTCCCCGCGCGCCGCCCAGGAGTCGATGTCCTCGGCCGCCCGCATCAGGTGCAGCCGGGCGGTGTCGATCAGCTGCGCGGCCTCGGCCAGCTGGATCTGCGTGGACGGGGCCTCACTGGCGCGCTCGTAGAACGTGTACGAGATGCCCTTGCCCTTCGCCAGGGACGCCCGGACCACGTCCATCCCGGCCTGGGCGAGCCCCACCTGCGGGCCCGCCAGGACCAGCGCGAGCACCGGCACCAACGCCGAGCGGTACAGCGCCTCCTCCGTGTGCTCCGTCGGGTACGCCCCCCGCACGCCCCGCGTCACCGACAGGATGCGGCGCTCCGGTACGAAGACCTCGTCGGCGACCAGGGTGTTGCTGCCCGTGCCGCGCATCCCGGCGACGTACCAGGTGTCCTCGACCGTCAGCTCGTCCATCGGGATCAGGGCGGCGCCCTGGTCCGTCTGCTGTCCGGAGGCGTCCACGACGGGGATGCCGAGCGAGGCCCACTGCGCGTGCAGGCTGCCGGACGCGAAGCCCCACCGGCCGCTCACGACCAGGCCGCCGTCGACCGCCCGGCAGGTCGCGCTGGGCGCGAGGACACCGCAGACCCGGGCGTCGGGGTTCTCGCCGAACACCTCCTGCTGGACGCGCTCGGGATACAGGCCGACCATCCAGTTGCAGACGTTGACCAGGGTCGCCACCCAGGCCGTCGAGCCGCAGCCGCGCGCCAGCTCCGACGTCACGTCCAGGAAGGTCCGGAAGTCCGCCTCGTGGCCGCCGAAGCGGCGCGGCACCGTGAGCCGGAACAGCCCCGCGTCCGTCAGTGCCTCGATGTTCTCCTCGGCGACCCGGCGGTCGGCCTCCGTCCGGGCGGCGTTCTCCCTCAGCAGCGGAAGCAGCTCCGTCGCGTTCGCCTTCAGCGCGGTCCGCGAGGTCGGTGCGGTCGTGGTCATGGTGTCCTCCGGGCGTCGTACGGCTCAGACGGCGGCCCCGGGCGACTGCCGCGACGGGGTCCGCTGGGGGGATTGCACGCCTCGTCCGCCCGGCTGTCCCCGGTCCCGGAGCACAGATCCCGGTTCGTCCCCTGCGCTGCCGGACCAGTCCGGCGGTCCTTTGGGCCCGCCGCCAGGACGGGCCCGCCCGGCTTGGCCTCCCGGCCCAGTGCGGCGGGCGGCGGCCCGTGGAATCACTGGAACCAGAGCCCGGACCCCACCCACCGCAGGAGGCCGCTGTGCCCATGTCCGCCCCGACCGGGACGCCCCCGCCCCTCACCGCCCCCGCCGCCTCGGCCTTCCGCCACGTCCTGGGCCATGTGCCGACCTCGGTCTGCGTGGTGACCGCCACGACGGACGCCGGCCCGGTCGGCGTCACCGTCGGCAGCTTCACCTCCGTGTCCCTGGAACCGCCCCTGGTCGCGTTCTGGGCGGGCACTGCCTCGGCCAGCGCGGAGGCCATCGCGGGCGCCGGGCGGTTCGGCGTCAACGTCCTGGCCGAGGACCAGCAGGAGGTGTGCGCGGCCTTCGCGCGCCGGACCCCGGACCGCTTCGCCACCGGCGACTGGGCGTACCCGCCGGACGGGCCGCCCCGGCTCGGCGGTGCGGCGGCCTGGCTCACCTGCGCTGTGGAAGGAAGCGTTCCGGCGGGTGACCATGTGATGGTGATCGGCCGCGTCCTGGACCTGGCCGCCGCCGACGGACCGCGCCGCCCGCTCCTCTTCCACCGGGGCCGGCTGGTCCGCCTCGACCGCGCGCACGCGGTCCACGCACCCACCCACTCCTTCGGCTGGTGGGACCGCTGACCGCCGCCGACGACGCGCCCACGGGAGAACCCATGACGGACACCGAAAGCGTCACGCAAACCGTCCTGCGCGAGCGCCAGGCGCGGGACCGGGGCTGGTGGGACCGGATGCGCGAGTGCTACTGGCCCGACTCCGCGGTGAACCTCAGCTGGTACCGGGGCTCCGGCCCCGGATTCGTGGACGCCTCCGCGCGCATGGCCGGGCGCGGCGACGCCAGTGTGCACCGTCTCTCGCCGCCCGTCGTGCGGATCGCGGCGGACCGGGCGTTCGCGGAACTGCCCGCCGCCATCGAGGTGCGCACCGAGCTGGACGGGGTGGCCGTGGACCTCGTCTCGTACACCCGGATCGTGCACCGGCTGGAGCGGCGCGCGGGCCGGTGGGCCATCGCCCGGCTGGACTGCGTCTACGAACGGGACACCATCGCGCCCGTACTGCCCGGCACCCCCGTGCCCCTCACCGCGCGGGACCTCGCGCCGTTCCGGGCGCCCTACGCGATCCTCGCCTGGCACCTCGACCGGCGCGGCTACCCCGTCTCCGGCGAACTGCTGGGCGACGACCGCCCGGAGCAGACCGCCGCCTTCTACGACGACACGCTGAAGTGGCTCGCCGGCTGAACCGCCGGCCCCACCGCAAGGAGCACCCATGACCCGGACCGGACTCATCGACGTCCACGCCCACTTCGTCACCGACGCCTACGCCGACGCCGCCCGGTCCGCCGGGATCGAACACCCCGACGGCATGCCCGGCTGGCCCTCGTGGAGCGTCGAGCGGCACCTCGACCTGATGGACGACGCGGGAATCGCCAAGTCCTACCTCTCCGTCTCCTCGCCCGGCGTGCACTTCGGGGACGACCGCGCGGCCCGCGCCCTGGCCCGGCAGGTCAACGAATACGGCGCCCGCGTCCGCGCCGGACACCCGCACCGCTTCGGCCAGTTCGCCTCCCTGCCGCTGCCCGACGTGGAGGGCGCGCTCACCGAGGCCGCGTACGCGCTCGACGTGCTCGGCGCCGACGGGATCGCCGTGGAGACCAACCACCACGGCCTCTACCCGGGCGATCCCCGACTCGAACCGCTGTGGGAGGCGCTCGACTCGCGCGGCGCCCTCGTCTTCGTCCACCCCACCTCGCCGCCGCACGCGGACGAGACCGCGCTCGGACGCCCGCGCCCGATGCTGGAATTCCTCTTCGACACCGCCCGCGCCGCGAGCGACCTGCTGCTGCGCGGCGTGTTCACCCGCCACCCCCGGATCCGCTGGGTGCTGACCCACGGCGGGGGAGCGCTGCCGCTGCTCGCGGACCGCATCGACCTGTTCCGTACGCTCACGGGCGGCGGGGACGGGCCCGGCGCCGTGGAACAGCTCGGCCGCCTCTGGTACGACATGGCCGGGACGCCGTTCCCCCGCCAGATCCCGGCCCTCGACGCCGCGTTCTCCACCGAGCGCCTGCTCTACGGCAGCGACTACTGCTGGACCCCCGCCGAGGCGGCCCGCGCCCAGATCGCCTCCGTCGACGCGGCGGCCCCGCCCTCCGCCACCGACACCTGGCGCGACCTCACCACCCGTAACGCACAGCGCCTGTTCGCGGTGTGACGACCGGCCCCACGACGACGACAGCCAGGAGAGACATGAGCAGGTACGTGGACCCCTCACCGGTCACCGGCCGGGTAGTGGTCAGGGACGTCACCGTGGTGGACCCGCTGGACGGGACGGCCACCCCCGGCCAGGACGTCCTCACCGAGAACGGCCGGATCACCGCCGTCACAGCCACCGGCACCCCGGCCGACGGACGCCACGAGGTGGACGGGCGGGGCCGGTTCGCCGTCCCGGCGTACATGGACATGCACCTGCACGCCCTGAACACCCCCGAGGACGTCGACGGCACCTACGCCCTCCTGCTCGCCAACGGCATCGCCGGCTTCCGCCAGATGTCGGGCAGCCGGGCGCTCCTGAAGTCCCGGCGCGAGGGCACCCTGCCCAGGCCCACCGGCGCCCCGGACCTGAAGGCGACCGCCGGCGACCTCCTCACCCCGTTCAACGCGAGCACCGCCGACGACGCGGTGCGGGCCGTGCGGGAACAGCACCGGGACGGCGCCAACTTCGTCAAGGCGGGCATGACGACCCGCGCGACCTTCCTCGCCGCACTCGGCGAGGCGAACCGGCTCGGCATCCGGCTGGGCGGCCACCTCCCGGCCGACCTCGACCCGCGCGAGGCGGCACGCGGCGGGGTGTGGTCGATCGAGCACCTGGGCCCCGGCGTCACCGTGTTCGCCGCCGCCTCCTCCCGCGAGGCCGAAGTACGCGCCCGCAACGCCACCCGCAAGCTCCCGCCGCTCCCCAAGCTCCGGTTTCCCGGTGCCGAGCGGCTGGTGACGAAGCTGATCAAGGGCATGGTCGTGAACCCGGCCACCCACACCTCGGCGCACGAGGCCCACGCCTACGAGCTCGCCGACGGCTCGTACGACCAGGAGAAGGCCGAGGAGCTGGCCGCCCTCTTCGCCGCGCACACCACCTGGCAGTGCCCCACCCTGATCCGGGTCCACACCCAGCAGTTCGGCGACGCCCCCGAGCACACCGGGGACCCGAGGCGCCGCTACATGGCGCCCGGGGAGCTGCGGGCCTGGGACAAGTCGGTACGGAAGTTCGCCCGGCTCCCCGGCGTCACCCGCGACGCCCTGCGCCACCACTGGGCCGCCCAGCTCCGGCTGACCAGGACCTTCGCCGACGCCGGGGTCCCGATGATCGCGGGCACCGACGCCTGCGGAGCGGCCCACATCATCCCGGGCTTCTCGCTGCACGACGAGTTCGACCTGCTCGCCGAGGCCGGTCTCGCCCCGCTCACCATCCTGCGCATGACCACGACCGAGCCCGCCCGATTCCTCGGCGAGCCGGAGGCGTCCGGCCGCATCGCCCCCGGCATGCCCGCCGACCTGGTGCTCCTCGACGAGGACCCGCTGACGGACCACACCGCGCTGCGCCGGATCGCCGGGGTGCTGCGGGAGGGCTCCTGGTGGTCCCGCGCCGACCTCGATACCGTGCTGGAACGCGTCGCCGCCGCGCCCGGCGCCCGCTGACGTCCGCACCGGCCGGAACGCCCCGAGCGGGAGGGACACGCACATGACGGAAGCCGACCCCGGGCTCTTCGGACCCGCATCGGTCACCTGGCAGCTGCACGGCGACCCGATGATGTGGATCGCCGGAGTGCGGGCCCTCTACCTCCAGGCGCTCCACCCCCTCGCCGTGCGCGGCGTGATGCAGAACTCCGACTTCCGCGAGGACGCCTGGGGCCGGCTCATGCGCACGGCGGGCTTCGTCGGCACCATCACCTACGGCACCACCGAGGCCGCCGAGAAGGCGGGCGCCCGGGTCCGCAGGATCCACGCCCGCCTGAAGGTCACCGACCCGGCGACCGGAACCGTCCACGGCGTGGACGAACCCGAGCTGCTGCTCTGGGTGCACTGCGCCGAAGCCGACTCCTACCTCCAGGTCCTGCGCCGCTCCGGCTACCCGCTCACCGCCCGGCAGGCCGACCAGTACCTCGCCGAACACCGGCACGGCGCCCGGCTCGTCGGCCTCGACCCCGAGGAGGTGCCCGCGACGACCGCCGAGATGGCCGACTACTTCGCCCGCGTACGGCCCCGGCTCGCCCGCACCCCGGAGGCGCTGGACGTCGACAGCTTCCTGCGCCGCCCGCCCGTGCCCCCGCTCCTCGTCCCCGTACGGGCCCTGCTGTGGCGGCGCGTCGCCACCCTCGCGTACCAGTCGCTGCCGCCGTTCGCCCATGAGCTGTACGGGAGGACGGCGCCGCCGCCCGCCGCCGTCGACCGGCGGCTGCGCGCCGCCGGGGTGCTCCTCCGCGCCGTTCCCGCACGGCTGCGCTGGCGGCTTCCGCCCGGTCACATCATGAACGCGATGGCGCGGCTCGGACCCGGCAGCCGCCCCACCCCGTACACACTGAAGAGGCAGGCAGCCATACTGGACGCACCGGGGAGGGTGCGGCGACAGCGGGCTGAACGACGGGGGCGGCAACAGGGATGGCGGAAACCAGGCTGATCCAGAGCCGGTACCGGCTGCTCGACCTGATCGGTCGCGGCGGCATGGGCGAGGTGTGGCGCGCCCGCGACGAAGCGCTGGGCCGCCAGGTCGCCGTCAAATGCCTCAAGCCGATGAGCGCCCAGCACGACGAGGACTACACCCGCATCGTCCGCGAACGCTTCCGCCGCGAGGCCCGCGTCGCCGCCGCCCTCCAGCACCGGGGCGTCACCGTCGTCCACGACTTCGGCGAGTACGAGGGCGTGCTCTACCTCGTGATGGAGCTGCTGGACGGCCGCAACCTCAGCCAGCTCCTGGAGGACAACGAGCAGCACCCGCTGCCCGTGGACGACATCGTGGACATCGCCGAACAGGTCGCGGACGCCCTCGGCTACACCCACCAGCAGGGCATCGTCCACCGCGACCTCAAGCCCGCCAACATCATGCGGCTGTCCGACGGCACGGTGAAGATCTGCGACTTCGGGATCGCCCGGCCGGGCCACGGCATCCCGGTCAGCTCCCGGCTCACCGGCGTCGGCATCGCCATGGGCACCCCGCACTACATGTCGCCCGAGCAGATCAGCGGCGGACAGGTCGACCACCGCAGCGACCTCTACTCTCTGGGCTGCGTGCTGTACGAAATCGCCACCGGGGCCCCGCCCTTCGACCTGGGGGACTCCTGGGGCATCCTCGTCGGCCACCGCGACACCCCGCCCGAGCCCCTGCGCTCCCACCGCGCCGAACTCCCCGGGTTCTTCGACCGGGTCGTCCTCGACCTGCTCGCCAAGACCCCCGAGGAACGCCCGGCCGACGCCCACGACCTGCGCCGCCGCATCGCCGTCGGCCGCACCGGCGAGCAGCCCTTCCTCGGCCCGCCCGGCGAGGCGCCGACCACGCCCGTCACCCTCGTCGGCCCGGCCCTCGCGCCCGCCGCGCCGCTGCCCGCCTGGGCGCACACGATGACCGGCGGCCACAAGGCGACGGGCGCGGTGACCCCGCTGCCACCCCCCGACCACGCGGCGGGCCTCACCCTCGCCTGGACCACCGGGACCGCCCCGCCCGGCCCCCGCGCCGACCGCCAGGTGCTGAGCCCCGGCCCCACCCGCAAGGAGCGGGCGGAGAACGCGCTGCGCGAGTTCGGCCGCATCGCCGAGGACCGCGCCCGCGCCCTCGGCCCCGAGCACGGCGAAACGCTCGCCGCCCGCCAGCAGATGGCGTACGCGCTCGGCCGCCTCGGACGGCACACCGAGGCCCACGAACTGCACACCTCCGTGCTCGCGTCGCGGGAGCGCGCGATGGGTCCCGACCACCCCGACACCCTGCGCTGCCGCCACAACCTGGCCTTCAGCCTCAGCAGACTGGGGCGCCTGGAGGAGGCGTACCGCATGGCCCGCGACGTGGCCGCCGCCCGCGCCCGGGTGCTGGGCGCCGACCACCCGGACACCCTGGTCACGCTCTACGAGGTCGGCTACACGCTGGGGCGCCTCGGCCGCTGGACGGAAGCCCTGCACACGTACCGCCAGGTCGCCGAGGCGCGGACCCGGCTGCTCGGCTCCGAGCACCCGGACACCCTCGCCACCCGCTACGAGGTCGGCATCAGCCTGGGCCGCCTCGGCCGCAGCGCCGACGCCCTGGAGCTGTACCGCGCGCTCGTCGCCGACCGCACCCGGGTCAACGGCCCCACCGACCCGGAGACCCTGCGCGCCCGCCACGGACTGGGCGTCAACCTCGGCCGGCTGGCCCGCTGGGACGAGGCCCTGGCCGAGGCGCAGGCGGTGTGCGGTGCCCGGGAACACGTCCTGGGCCCCGATCACCCCGACACCCTCGTCAGCCGCCGCGAGGTCGCCGTCGCCCTCGGCTGGCTGGGGCGCTGGACGGACGCGCTCGCCGTGTACCGGCAGGTCGCCGATGCCCGGACCCGGCTGCTGGGCCCCGCCCACCCGGACACGCTCGCGGGCCGCGACGACGAGGCGCACTGCCTGGAACAGCTGGGCCGCGCCCGCGAGGCCGCCGACCTCTACCGCGAGGTGGCGGCGCTCCGGCAACGGACCGGCCGCGGCCGCCCGCAGCCCTGACCGGCCGCACGCCCTGGCCCGGCCGCCCGCGCCGTGTTACCAAGGGGCATGACGGTACGGGACAGCTATGACGCGGTGATCGTGGGCGGTGGCCACAACGGCCTGGTCGCGGCGGCCTATCTGGCCCGCGCCGGCCAACGGGTGCTGGTCCTGGAGCGGCTCCCGGCCACCGGAGGAGCGGCCGTCTCGACCCGGCCCTTCGCCGGGGTCGACGCCCGGCTCTCCCGCTACTCCTACCTGGTCTCGCTGCTCCCGCGGAAGATCGTCCGCGACCTCGGCCTGGACTTCGCCGTACGCAAGCGGACCGTGTCCTCGTACACCCCGGCCGTCCGCGACGGACGGCCCACCGGCCTGCTCGTCGGCGGCGGGGGAACCCGCGACTCCTTCGCCGCGCTCACCGGTTCGGACCGGGAGTACGAGGCGTGGCAGCGCTTCTACACGATGACCGGGCGGCTCGCCGGCCGCGTCTTCCCGACCCTGACTGAACCGCTGCCCACCCGCGAGGCGCTGCGGGAGCGGATCGGCGACGCGGACGCCTGGCGCATGCTGTTCGAGGAGCCCGTCGGCGTCGCCGTCGAGGAGCACTTCGCGGACGACCTGGTACGCGGCGTGGTCCTCACCGACGCGCTGATCGGCACGTTCGCCGACGCCCACGACGCCTCACTGCTCCAGAACCGCTGCTTCCTTTACCACGTCATCGGCGGCGGCACCGGTGACTGGGACGTCCCGGTCGGCGGCATGGGCGCCCTCACCGACGCCCTCGCCGGGGCCGCCCTGGCCGCCGGCGCACGGATCCGGACCGGTCACGAGGCGCTGCGGATCGACACCGACGGGACGCGCGCCGAGGTGACCGTACGCACGGACGACGGCGAACACACCGTCGGCGCACGCCGGGTCCTGGTCAACGCGTCCCCGCAGGCCCTCGCCGCCCTCCTCGGGGACGAGCCGCCGACGCCCGCCGAGGGCGCCCAGCTCAAGGTGAACATGCTGCTCACCCGGCTGCCCCGGCTCCGCGACCGGTCGGTGGACCCGCGCGAGGCGTTCGCCGGTACGTTCCACATCGCGGAGGGGTACGGGCAGCTCGCCGCCGCCCACCGGGACGCCTCGGCCGGACGGCTGCCCGCCGCACCGCCGTCCGAGATCTACTGCCACTCGCTGACGGACCCCTCGATCCTCGGCCCGGACCTCGCCGCCCGGGGCTACCAGACCCTGACCCTCTTCGGCCTGCACACTCCGTCCCGCCTCTTCGCCGACGACAACGACACCGCCCGCGCCACCCTGCTCCGGGCCACCCTCGCGGAACTCGACGCGCACCTGGAGGAGCCGCTCGCCGACTGCCTGGCACTCGACGCGAACGGCCAGCCGTGCATCGAGGCGAAGACCCCGCTCGACCTCGAACGCGACCTGCGCCTGCCGGGCGGCCACATCTTCCACGGCGACCTCGCCTTTCCCTACGCCACGGAGACCACCGGCCGCTGGGGCGTGGAGACCGCGCACCCCAACGTCCTGCTGTGCGGGGCGGGCGCGGTGCGCGGAGGCGGGGTGAGCGGGGTCCCGGGCCACAACGCGGCGATGGCGGCGCTGGGGTTGTGACCAGGGGGGGGCGCCGCGGACAGGCCCTAGCGGCCCAGCGCCTGACGCACACTCACGTCGTGGTACTTGCCCAGCCGGTACAGCTCCCAGCACGACAGCACCGTCACCGACACCGGCCCGCCGAGCAGGAACGCGATCCGCGCCAGGGCGGGGACATCCGCGTTCTCGTTGTTGAACACGGCGAGGGCCGCCATCACCCAGACCAGCAAGGTGGCGAGGACCGGCGGCAGCACCTCGTGGATGTCGGCCGTGCGGAACACATGCGTGAGGCAGAGCCAGATCCCGTACAGGGCGAAGCCCGTCGACCATGCGCAGAGCGTGATCATCACGACCTTGCCGGGGGTCCCGACGGCGTCGCGGAAGGCGGTGGTCGCCGCGTCGGGTGCCATCGCCAGCGGGAACGTGGCCATCGACCCCATCAGCGCCGCCACCGCCCCGAAGGACTTGAGGGACCTCCGCAGGTAGAGCCCGCGCAGAGCGCCCCGCGCGGCGAACGCGAACAGGGCGATCACGAACGGGAACGCGCACACCAGGACGAGCGTGCTGATCCAGCTGTCGCCGAACTTGTCGTCCGCCACTTCCCCGACACCCTTGGCGCTGTCGACCGGCTTGTACGACATGACCAGGACGAGCCAGGCGACGATGCCGAGCCCGGTCCGCCAGTTCTGGATCCTGCGCACCGTCGGGTCCTCGACGGTGCCCGGGCGCGAGGGGCGGAAGGCGCGCTGGGCCGCGTAGAACGGGTTGTAGACGCACTTGAGGATCCGCCGTCCGCGCGACAGCGGCGGCCGGGGCGTGAACGGCGACGGGGGCCGCGGACCGTACGGCCCCGGCGGGTACGGCCCCTGGGGCGGCACGGTTCCGCCCGGCGGGTAGGGCCCCGCGCCGGGACCGCCCGGTCCACCCGGCCCGCCGGGGTACGGGTAGGGGTACGGGCCGGGTCCGGGACCGGGGCCGGGCTGTCCGGGGCCGGGCCCGCCGGGCGGTCCCCAGGGGCCGTTGCCGTAGGTACTCATGCCGCGCATCCTCGATGGTTCGGTTCCGGGCCGTACGCGGCGCGGCTCGGACCGCCCGCTCGGCGTGCGGCGTGAGCCTACCCATCCCGGAGGCCGGACGTGTGCGTTCCGGCCCCCGGCACCCGGTTCCCCGGAGGAGCGGCGGTCAGTCCGCCGACGCGGCCCAGCCCACGGCCGTGATGCGCCGGGCGTCACCCGGCCGGTTCTCGTCGAAGACCGTACGGCCGCCGTCCTCGACCCGTACGGCGTCCACGTACACCCCGCGGCCCACGTACAACTGGTCCGTCGTGTACCGCCATCGCAGCACGGTCCCGGTGCCACGCCACTGTGCGAGGTCCGCGTCCAGGCGGTGCCAGACCCGGCCCGACCAGCCGGAGAGCGAGCCGTCCGGATGGTCCTCGGGCCGGGGGCGCCCGCCCTGCCCGGTCGGGGTGGTGGTGAACGGGACCGGCTGCCAGGTGGCACCGCCGTCCGCCGAAGCCTCCAGGTACAGGAAGTCCGACGCCGGTTCGGTGTCCCACCACAGCGCGCAGCTCAGCCGGGCCCGCGAGGAGGCGAGCGGCAGGGCGGGCAGCGCCAGGGTGGCCGTGGACGCGCTCGCCATCCCGGAGAACCAGGCGGTACGGCCCCGGGCCGGGCGGACCGCGACGGCCCGGGCCAGCTGGTTGGCGGTGGCCACCCGCGGCGCGCTGCCGGACCGCCAGTTGCGCACCGGGTGCACCGAGTTGCCCAGCACGATGAGGAACGAGTCCGTGGACGGGTCCAGGACCAGGCTGGTCCCGGTGAAGCCGGTGTGCCCGGCCGTCCGGGGCGTGGCCATGGCGCCCATGTACCAGTGCTGGTAGAGCTCGAAGCCCAGCCCGTGCGCGTCACCGGGGAACGCCGTGTTGAAGTCGGTGAACAGCAGGTCGACGGAGTCCTCCGACAGGATGCGGGCGCGCCCGTAGACCCCGCCGTTGAGCAGGGTGCGGGCCAGGACCGCCAGGTCCCAGGCGCAGGAGAACACCCCGGCGTGCCCGGCGACCCCGTCCAGGCTGAACGCGTTCTCGTCGTGCACCTCGCCCCAGACCAGGCCGCGGTCGAGCCCGGACCAGGGGAGCCGGGCGTCCTCGGTCGCGGCGATCTTCGGCTTCCAGGAGGCGGGCGGGTTGTAGCGGGTGCGCCGCATCCCGAGCGGAGCGGTGATCCGCTCGCGGAGCAGGACGTCCAGGGTCCGCCCGGTCAGCTTCTCCAGGACGAGCTGGAGCGAGATCAGGTTCAGGTCGGAGTAGAGGTAGACCGTGCCCGGCGGATTGGCCGGGACCTCCTTCCACAGCAGCTCCAGCTTCCCTTCCCGGGTCGGCGCGCTGTAGAGCGGGATCCAGGCGGTGAACCCCGAGGTGTGGGTGAGCAGCTGACGGATCGTGATGTCCTGCTTGCCGCCGCCCGCGAACTCCGGCAGATAGGAGGCGACCGTCGCCTCCAGCTCCAGCGTGCCGCGCTCGATCTGCTGCACGGCCAGGATCGAGGTGAACAGCTTGGAGACCGACGCCAGGTCGAAGACCGTGTCCTCGGCCATCGCGATCTGCTGGTCCTCGGGGAACTCCACCCCGGTGTCGGTCGCCTCGTCGTACGCCGAGTAGCGCACCGCCTTGCCGATCGGGTGGTGCAGCGCCACCGTCCCGCCCCGGCCCGCGAGCAGCACCGCGCCCGCGTACCACGGGTGCTTCGGCGAGGCGCCGAGATAGCGCTCCGCCTCGGTGACCAGTTGGTCGAGCGGTTCCTGCAACAGCCCGGCACGGGCGGCCGATCCGCGCCGCAGCGTCGGCTTCGCGCCCCTGCCCGCGTGCATCTGTGACGACCCCGTCCCCGGCTCCGTGGCGGACGCCGTGCCCGCGAACGGAATCGGCGCCAGGGCGAGTGCCCCGCCCAGGGCCAGCATCCCACCGCCGAGCCTCCGTCGGCTGATCTCCCCGGCCGCCGTGTCCTCCGTCATGCACAACCCCTTCTCGCTGCCTGAAAGTAACTTTCGAAATCTCTTCCGAGCGTGAAACTTCCTGCCGAGCAGAGAGTACTGTCAGGACCCGCCGTCCCGTAGGGGCGTGAACGGTAAAGAATCTGATGTCGCGTCAGGCCCTTGACCGCCGGGCCCCGGCCGCACAGGATCACGCCATGACCGGTGTACGCAGCAGCACAGTCGACGGCGTCCTGACCCGCAGCGCACGGCGCACCCCCGCACGCACCGCCCTGCGGTACGCCGGCCGGGCCTGGACCTACCGCGAGCTGGACGAGGCCGTCTCCACCGCGGCCGCCCTCCTCACCGAGGGCCACGCGCTGCGCCCGGGGGACCGGGTCGCCGCCTACGCCCACAACTCGGACGCGTACCTCATCGCCTTCCTCGCCTGCGCCCGGGCCGGGCTCGTCCATGTGCCCGTCAACCAGAACCTCACCGGTGACGACCTGGCGTACATCCTGAGCCAGTCCGCCAGCTCCCTGGTCCTCACCGACCCGGCCCTCGCGGACCGCATCCCGGAGGGCTTCGCCGTACGGGCGCTGCGCGACGACGACGGGTCGCTGCTGGCCGGGCTTGGCACCCCGCGCCCGTTCACCCCCGCGCGCGAACCGGCCGCCGACGACCTGGTCCAGCTGCTGTACACCTCCGGGACCACCGCGCTCCCCAAGGGCGCGATGATGACGCACGGCGCCCTCGTCCACGAGTACGTCAGTGCGATCACCGCGCTCGACCTGCGCGCCGGGGACCGACCCGTCCACACGCTGCCGCTCTACCACTCGGCGCAGATGCACGTGTTCCTGCTGCCCTACCTCGCGGTGGGCGCCGAGAACACGGTCCTGGACGCACCGGACGCGGCCCGGATCTTCGACCTGGTCGAGTCGGGGGAGGCCGACAGCCTCTTCGCGCCGCCCACCGTCTGGATCGGCCTCGCCAACCATCCGGACTTCGCCACCCGTGACCTCGGCGGCCTGCGCAAGGCGTACTACGGGGCGTCGATCATGCCCGTCCCCGTGCTGGAACGCCTCCGCGACCGACTGCCCGGACTGGCCTTCTACAACTGCTTCGGGCAGAGCGAGATCGGCCCGCTGGCCACCGTGCTGGGACCGGACGAGCACGAGGGCCGGATGGACTCCTGCGGCAGGCCCGTCCTCTTCGTGGAGGCCCGGGTCGTGGACGAGAAGGGCGAGGAGGTCCCCGACGGCACCGCGGGCGAGGTGGTCTACCGCTCACCCCAGCTGTGCACCGGCTACTGGGACAAGCCGGAGGAGAGCGCGGAGGCGTTCCGGGACGGCTGGTTCCACTCCGGCGACCTCGCGGTCCGGGAGTCGGACGGCTACCTCACGGTGGTCGACCGGGTGAAGGACGTCATCAACTCCGGCGGCGTCCTCGTCGCCTCCCGGCAGGTCGAGGACGCCCTCTACACCCACCCCGCCGTCGCCGAGACCGCCGTCGTCGGGCTGCCCGACGAGCGCTGGATCGAGGCCGTCACCGCCGTCGTCGTCCTGAAGGGCGAGGCCACCGAGGACGAGCTGATCGCGCACGCCCGCGAACGCCTCGCCCACTTCAAGGCGCCGAAGCGGGTCGTCTTCTCGGACGCCCTCCCGCGCAACGCCAGCGGCAAGATCCTCAAGCGGGAACTGCGCGACCGCCTCGCCTGACGGCCGCCCGGCCGCGTCTCACCGGACGCGGCCCACCCCCGTGTAGATGGTGTCGGTGGCGTCCTGCGGCTCCGGCGGGGGCGTTCCGTTGTGCCACCGCGGCGCGGGCACCAGGCCCGGATCGACCATGTCGAGCCCGTCGAAGAAGCGGGCCACCTCCGCGCGATCGCGGGGTTGCAGCGTGATGCCGCTCGACCGGTAGCGGTCGAGCGCCTCCTGGTCCACGACGAGGAAGTCCACCGTGAAGTGGGAGAGCGCCAGACAGCTGCCCGGGGGCAGCGCGTCCACCAGGGTGCGGGCGATGCCGTAAGGATCGTCCTCCTCGGCCAGGAAGTGCATCAGGGCGATCATCGACAGCGCCACCGGCCGGTCGAAGTCCAGCACCGTACGGGCGTGGGCGAGGATCTTCTCCGGGTCGCGCACATCGGCTTCCAGGTAATCGGTGGCGCCCTCGGGGGTGCTGACAAGCAGCGCCTCCGCGTGCCGCAGGACGATCGGATCGTTGTCCGTGTAGACGATCCGGGCCGCCGGGTTCACCTCCTGGACGATCTGGTGGAGGTTCGGCCGGGTCGGGATCCCGGTCCCGATGTCCAGGAACTGGTCGATGCCCGCCCGCGCAGCCCAGGCGGCCGACCGGTGCATGAAGGCCCGGTTCTGCGCGACCCCCACCTTCGCCAGCTCCGGCATCTGCTCGCCGAGTTCCTGGTCGACCGGGTAGTGGTCCTTGCCGCCGAGGAGGTAGTCGTAGACACGGGCCGGGTGCGGCCTGCTGGTGTCGACCGGTGTGCCGGACGGGCCTGCCGTCATGGTGTGCTCCCCAATCCCTCGGCGGGAGAACACGAGTCCTCCTGCGGACGACGGTCATTCCGGCCCATCCTGCCACAGCAACCCCATTGGCCTGCGCGGAAGTTACGGGCGCTCGTCCACGATCCGCCGGAACTTGCCCACCGACCGCTCCAGCGTCTCCGGGTCCACGATCTCGACGCCCACCGACACCCCGATCCCGTCCTTGACCGCCGCCGCGACCGACGCGGCCGCCGCCGCCCGCTGCTCCGGCGTCGCCCCGGTCCTGGCCTCCGCCCGCACCGTCAGCACATCGAGCCGGCCCTCCCGGGTCAGCCGCAGCTGGAAGTGCGGCGACACCCCCGGGGTACGGAGCACGATCTCCTCGATCTGCGTCGGGAAGAGGTTCACCCCGCGCAGGATCACCAGGTCGTCGCTGCGCCCGGTCACCTTCTCCATCCGCCGGAACACCCTGGCCGTGCCGGGCAGCAGCCGGGTCAGGTCCCGCGTCCGGTACCGGATGACCGGCATGGCCTCCTTGGTCAGCGAGGTGAACACCAGCTCGCCCCGCTCCCCGTCGGGCAGCACCTCGCCCGTGATCGGGTCGACCACCTCCGGATAGAAGTGGTCCTCCCAGATGTGCAGCCCGTCCTTCGTCTCCACGCACTCCTGGGCCACACCCGGGCCCATCACCTCGGACAGGCCGTAGATGTCGACGGCGTCGATCGCGAACCGCTCCTCGATCTCCCGGCGCATCTCCTCCGTCCACGGCTCCGCCCCGAAGATCCCCGTCTTCAGCGAGGTCGTCCGCGGATCGACCCCCTGCCGCTCGAACTCGTCCAGGATGGTCAGCATGTACGAGGGCGTCACCATGATGATGTCGGGCCGGAAGTCCTGGATCAGCTGCACCTGGCGGGCCGTCATGCCGCCGGACGCCGGAATCACCGTGCAGCCGAGCCGCTCCGCCCCGTAATGCGCCCCGAGACCACCGGTGAACAACCCGTAGCCGTACGCCACATGGATCTTCTGCCCCGGCCTGCCGCCCGCCGCCCTGATGGCACGGGCGACCACATCGGCCCAGGTGTCCAGGTCCTTCCCGGTGTAGCCGACGACGGTCGGGCGGCCCGTCGTGCCGCTGGAGGCGTGGATGCGGCGGACCTGGTCCTCCGGCACGGCGAACATCCCGAACGGGTAGTTGTCCCGCAGATCCGCCTTGGTGGTGAACGGGAACCGGGCCAGGTCGGCGAGCGAGCGGCAGTCCTCCGGCTTCAGTCCCGCCCGGTCGAAGGCGGCCCGGTAGTGCGCCACGTTCTCGTAAACGTGGCGCAACGTGGCGCGCAGCCGTTCCAGCTGGAGCGCCGCCAACTCGTCGCGGCTCATCCGTTCCGCCGTATCCAGCCGAGCCGTCACGCGGGCCTCCCTCGTTCCGTACACATGGTGCGGACGACCGATCATTCGGTCGTTTCCCTCCGGAGCAGTAATTCAGGATCTTGCACCGCCTGGCAAGAGGCGTGACGCACATCGCCCTCCGACCCGGCTACGCCGGTACCGAACACGGCTGCGTCACCCGGACGGCCCTGTTTGGATGGGGGCATGCCGACCTTCCACACGTACGACGGAACCGAGCTCGCCTATCACCTCGTGGGGGAGGGGACACCGCTGATCTGCCTGCCCGGCGGTGCCATGCGGGCGAGCGCCTACCTCGGCACCCTCGGCGGGCTCGCGGACCGCCGGCAGCTGGTCCTCCTCGACCTCCGGGGCACCGGCGACTCCGCCGCCCCCGACGACCCCGCCACCTACCGCTGCGACCGGCAGACCGAGGACGTCGAGGCCCTGCGCGCCCACCTCGGCCTCGAACGCGTCGACCTCCTCGCCCACTCCGCGGCCGCCGAACTCGCCGCGCTCTACGCCGCCCGCCATCCGCACCGGCTGCGCAACCTGGTCCTCGTCACCCCCACCACGCAGGCCGCCGGCCTCCCCGCCGCCGTGGGTGACGCCCGCGAGGTGGCCGCCCTGCGCGCCTCGGAACCCTGGTACGAGGACGCGCTCGCCGCCCTGGAAGAGATCTGGGCGGGCCGGATGACCGGCGAACTCCGCGCCAGGACAAGGCCGTTCCTGTACGGGCGCTGGGACGCCGCCGCCCAGGAGCACGCCGCCGCCTCACCCGCGCAGATCAACGCCGAGGCCGCCGCCCGGTACGCCGGTGAAGGTGCCTTCGACCCGGCCGCGACGGTCCCCGCCCTGCGCACGCTGCAGGCGCCGGTCCTCGTGCTGGCCGGTGAGTACGACACCGTCCTGACCCCCGACCGGGCCGCCGAACTGGCCGCGCTCTTCCCGCACGCCGAGTTCGCCGTGCAGCGCGGCGCCGCGCACTTCCCGTGGATCGACGACGCGGGCGCGTTCGCCCGTACCGTCGAGGCGTTCCTCGATCCGGAGGTGCACAGCGTCCGGGCAGGCGGCACGCGGCTCGCGTACCGGGTGTGGGGCGACCCGGCCGCACCACCGGTCGTCCTGGCCCACGGCCGCTGCGGCAACAGCGGCGACTGGGCTGTCGTCGCCGCCCGGCTGGCCGCCACCCACCGGGTGTACGCCTTCGACTTCCGGGGCCACGGGCTGAGCGACTGGCCCGGCCGCTACAGCTTCGAGCTGTTCCGCGACGACCTGCACGGCTTCCTGGAGGCCCGCAACCTCGCCGGCGCCACCGTCGTCGGACACTCCATGGGCGGAGCCGCCGCCTGTCTGCTCGCCGAGCGCCACCCGGGGCTGATCGGCCGCCTCGTCCTTGAGGAGGCGCCCCCGCTCATCCCGCTCGACCCGCCCCGCCCGGTGCCCCAACGGCCCGACGAGAAGCTGGACTTCGACTGGCCGCTCGTGCCCGCCATCGACGCCCAGCTGAACGAACCGGACCCGGCCGGCCGCGAACTCCTGGGCGAGATCACCGCCCCCACCCTCGTCGTCGGCGGGGGCCCGCGGAGCCAGATCGCCCAGGAGGACCTGGCCCGGATGGCCCGCGCCATTCCCGGCGCGGAGTTCGTCACCATCGACGCGGGCCATCTCGTACACACCGAACGACCGGAGGAATTCCTCACCGCCCTCCGGTCGTTCGGCATCTGATCACCGAGCTGACAGCACGTCAGTCACGGTGCAGGAGCGCCACCAGGACGTCGTGCAGCGTCGACTCGGCGTCCTCGGAGCCCGACTCCGTACGCCAGGCGACGAAGCCGTCGGGGCGCACCAGGACCGCGCCCTCCCGGTCCGTCCCGTGCGCCTCGGCCCAGTCCGCCCCGTCCTCCGGCTCCAGCTCGGCGCCCGCACCGATGCCGAACGCGTCCAGCCGCACCCCCAGCCGGTCGGCCACCCGGGCCGCGGCCCGCCGCCACACCGTGTCCGCCCCGTCCGTCAGCAGGACGAACGACCGCTCGTACAGATCCAGGGTCGAGATCCGCTCCCCGGCCCGGCGCACCCAGAGATGGGGCGCCCGGCTGCCCGGCTCGCCCGTCAGCCGCATCCCCTCCGGGACCACCGGCGCGTCCGGCGCCACACCGAGCACCGCGCCCGCCGTGTACCGGTAGCCCAGCGCCACGTTCAGCATCCCGCCCCGCTTCCCGCCGCCCACCGAGGGCGGGGGAGCGTAGCCGGGGTGGTTGTGCTCCTCGGACCGCGCCGACGCGCGCTCACTCGTCGCCCGGGCCACCGGCAGCCGCTCCTGACCGTACGTCTCCAGCAGCCCCCGGCCCGCCTCGCCCCGCAGCACCGCGGCCAGCTTCCACGCCAGGTTGTGCGCGTCCTGGATGCCGGTGTTCGAGCCGAAGGCGCCGGTCGGCGACATCTCGTGCGCCGAGTCACCGGCCAGGAACACCCGCCCCCGCGCATACCGCTCGGCCACCCGCTCCGCCGCGTGCCACGGCGCCTTGCCGGTGATCTCCACATCGATGTCCGGCGCGCCGACGGCGGTACGGATGTGGCGGGCGCACCGCTCGTCCGTGAAGTCCTCCAGCGTCTCGCCCCGCTCCGGCTGCCACGGCGCGTGGAACACCCACTCCACCTCGTTGTCCACCGGCAGCAGCGCGCCCTCCGCCTCCGGGTTCGTCAGGTAGCACACGATGAAGCGCCGGTCGCCCAGCACCTCCGCCAGCCCGCGCGAGCGGAAGGTGACGCTCACGTTGTGGAACAGGTCGCCGGTCCCCGACTGGCCGATGCGCAGCTGCTCACGGACCGGGCTGCGCGGCCCGTCCGCCGCGATCAGGTAGTCCGCCCGCACCGTCGTGTGCTCACCGGTCTCCCGGTTCTTCAGGGTCGCCGTCACGCCCGAGGCATCCGGGTCAAACGACATCATCTCCGTGGAGAAGCGCAGGTCACCGCCCTGCTCCCGGGCCCGCTCCAGCAGGACCGGCTCCAGGTCGTTCTGGCTGCACAGGCACCAGCCCGTCGGGCTGAACCGGGCCAGCGCGCCGCCCGGGTCGATCTCCTTGAACAGCCACTCCTGGTCCTCACCGGTCAGCGAGCCCGCCTGGAGGATGCCGTGGTTGTCCGCCAGCACCGAAGCGGCCGCCCGGATCTCCTGCTCGACACCCGCACGGCGGAACACCTCCATCGTGCGGACGTTGTTGCCCCGGCCACGCGGATGCGTCGACGTGGCGGCGTGCTTCTCGACCAGCAGGTGCTCGACGCCGAGCCGGCCGAGGAAAAGGGACGCGGACAGACCCACCAGCGAACCGCCCACGATGAGGACCGGTACATGGAGGTCGACGTTCTCGTTCATCAGTTGCTCCAGCTCCGACGCCGTACAGATGCTCTGTTCCATGCCCGGGCCGGAGCCGGTCGGAGCCCTTCGGACGCCTGCTCACCTGAACGGTTCATAAATCTCGCGTCGGGCGGACCAGCGTTTCACGATCGGTCACGGAGACGGCCGGGTCTCCCCGCATTCCTGCCTCCCACCGTCGAAGGAGTTCGCCAGATGACCACCACCCTCTCGGAACGGATCTCACAGTCCGCCTTCGACGGATCCCGGCTGCGCGTCGTGCTGCTGCTGGACCTGCACGACGGCGCCCAGAAGCAGTTCCTGGAGGCGTACGAGCACATGCGCAACCAGGTCGCGTCCATCCCGGGCCACATCAGCGACCAGCTGTGCCAGTCCATCGAGAACCCCTCGCAGTGGCTGATCACCAGCGAGTGGGAGAGCGCCCCGCCCTTCCTCGCCTGGGTGAACAGCGAGGAGCACGTCGCCACCGTGCAGCCCCTGCACAGCTGCGTACGCGACACCAGGTCGCTGCGGTTCAGCGTGCTGCGCGAGACCGGCAAGGGCTTCGAGGCCGTCCCCGACCCGGTCAAGGGCAGCCTCCAGACCTCGCCGCGCCTCGGTGACGGTGTCGTGCGCCACGCGCTCACCTTCACCGTGAAGCCCGGCACCGAGGACATCGTCGCCAAGCTCCTCGCCGACTACGAGTCGCCCCGCTCCCGCGTGGACGACCACACCCGGCTGCGCCGCACCTCGCTCTTCATGCACGGCAACCGCGTCGTGCGCGCCGTCGAGGTCGAGGGCGACCTGATGGCCGCGCTGCGGCACGTCTCCCGCCAGCCCGAGATCCGCGCCGTCGAGGAGGCCATCAACCCCTACCTCGAACAGGACCGGGACCTCGCCGACCCCGACTCCGCCCGGATGTTCTTCACCCGCGCGGCGCTGCCCACCGTGCACCACGTCTCGGCCGGCCGCCACGCCCCCGAGAGCCTGCGCCGGCACGCCGTGTTCTACCAGGCGAAGGAGGGCTGCGGCATGGCCCTGGCCCGTCTCCTGGCCGGCCACGACGAGGAGGCCGCCGACGACACCGGCAGCCCCATCGACAGCAGCACCATCTTCCAGCGCGACGACGTCGTCGTACGCCTCCTGGAAGCGGACGGCCCGCTCGACGCGCAGCCCGCCCAGGCCCTCGGCATCCACGGCCCCGGCAAGGCGGCCCGCCTGGCCCGCCTCCTCGACGGCGAGGCGAACCCCGTCCCCGCCACCGACGAGGACGCCGCGCGCTTCCTCGCCCGGTCCGAGATGCGGCTGATCACCGACCGGCGCGCCGCGGAGTCCTGAACCGCGCTCCGGCACCCGGGCCCTCGCCCGACCCGTCACCCCACGCGCCCTGCGCCCAGGAGGAGAAGCAGAGATGACCACCCACCGGCCACGCATCGTGGACCTCAGTGAGACCCAGCCCAACACCAGGCGCGGAGGCGACCTGCGCGCCCTGCTCACCCCCACCGCGGTGGGCGCCACCAGCGGCTTCATGGGCCTCGCCCTCGTCGACCCCGGCGACCGCATCGGCGAGCACTACCACCCGTACTCCGAGGAGTTCGTGTACGTCGTGCAGGGGCACCTGGAGGTCGACCTCGACGGGGAGACGCACACCATGCGCCCCGACCAGGGCCTGCTGATCCCCCCGCACGTCCGCCACCGCTTCCGGAACGTCGGCGACACCGAGGCCCGCATGGTCTTCCACCTCGGCCCGCTCGCCCCCCGCCCCGAACTCGGCCACGTCGACACCGAGGTGACCGAGACCGCCGAGCGGGGTGCCCCGCCAGAACGAACCGAGGCCGCGTCATGACCCGGCGCGTGGCGGTCACCGGGGTCGGCGTCGTCGCCCCGGGCGGCATCGGAGCCCCGGCCTTCTGGGACCTGCTCTCCAACGGCCGCACCGCGACCCGGGGCATCACCCTCTTCGACCCGGCGGGCTTCCGCTCCCGGATCGCCGCCGAGTGCGACTTCGACCCGGCTGCCCACGGCCTGGACGACGAGGACACCGCCCGCGCGGACCGCTATGTGCAGTTCGCGATGGTCGCCGCCCGCGAGGCGCTGGCCGACGCCGGACTGGACCCGGAGCGCACCGACCCCTGGCGGATGGGGGTCTCCCTCGGCACCGCGGTCGGCGGCACCACCCGCCTGGAGCACGACTACGTCGCCGTCAGCGAGAAGGGCGCGCGCTGGGACGTGGACCACCGCAGGGCCGGCGCCCATCTGGAACGCGCCTTCTCGCCCAGTTCGCTGGCGTCCGCCGTCGCCGAACAGGTCGGCGCGCACGGCCCCGTGCAGACCGTCTCCACCGGCTGCACCTCGGGCCTGGACGCCATCGGCTACGCCTTCCACTCCATCGAGGAGGGCCGGGTCGACGTCTGCATAGCCGGTGCGTCGGACTCGCCGATCACCCCGATCACCGTGGCCTGCTTCGACGCGATCAAGGCGACCTCCCCCAACAACGACGACGCGGAACACGCCTCCCGCCCCTTCGACGCACGCCGCGACGGCTTCGTCATGGGCGAGGGCGGAGCCGTACTCGTCCTGGAGGAACTGGAACACGCCCGGGCCCGCGGGGCGACGGTCTACTGCGAGATCGCGGGCTACGCGACCTTCGGCAACGCGTACCACATGACCGGGCTCACCCCCGAGGGCCTGGAGATGGCCGAGGCCATCAACCACGCACTCGGCCACGGCCGGATCTCCCCGCAGGACATCGACTACGTCAACGCGCACGGCTCGGGCACCAAGCAGAACGACCGGCACGAGACCGCCGCCGTCAAACGGGCCCTCGGCGCGCACGCCCACAAGGTGCCGATGAGCTCCATCAAGTCGATGGTGGGCCACTCCCTCGGCGCGATCGGGGCGATCGAGATCGCCGCCTGCGTCCTGGCCCTGGTCAACCAGACGGTGCCGCCGACGGCCAACTACGAGTCCCCGGACCCGGAGTGCGACCTCGACTACGTGCCGCGCACCGCCCGCCCCCTGAAGCTGCGCAGCGTCCTCTCGGTCGGCAGCGGCTTCGGCGGCTTCCAGTCCGCGGTGGCCCTGACCCGAGGGAGGACCTGATGAGCACCCCCAAGGCCCGGCGCACCGTTGTCACCGGCATCGGCGTCGTCGCCCCCAACGGCACCAGCACCGAAGCCTTCTGGAAGCGCACCCAGGAAGGCATGAGCGTCCTGGACAAGGTCACCCGCGAAGGGTGCGAGGACCTGCCGCTGCACATCGCCGGCGAGGTCCGCGGCTTCGACCCGGTCGCGCTCATCGAGGAGCGCTACCTCGTCCAGACCGACAGGTTCACGCACTTCGCGATGGCCGCCGCGGACATGGCGCTGGACGACGCCAGGCTCGGCCGCGCCGACTACGAGGACCGGCCGTTCGGCGTCGGCGTGGTCACCGCGGCCGGTTCCGGCGGCGGCGAGTTCGGCCAGCGCGAACTGCAGCGGCTGTGGGGCCAGGGCTCCACATATGTCGGCCCCTACCAGTCGATCGCCTGGTTCTACGCGGCGAGCACGGGCCAGATCTCCATCCGCGGCGGCTTCAAGGGCCCGTGCGCGGTGGTGGCCAGCGACGAGGCGGGCGGCCTCGACGCACTCGCGCACGCCGACCGCTCCGTGCGGCGCGGTACCGACGCGGTCGTGGTCGGCGCGGCGGAGGCCCCGCTCGCGCCGTACTCCGTGGTCTGCCAGCTCGGCTACCGCGACCTGAGCGCGGCCGAGGACCCGACGCGCGCCTACCGCCCCTTCACCTCGGACGCCTGCGGCTTCGTGCCCGCCGAGGGCGGGGCGATGTTCGTGGTCGAGGAGGAGGAGTCGGCCCGCGAGCGCGGTGCCCGGATCCGGGCGGAGATCGCGGGTCACGCCGCGACCTTCACCACGGCCGCCCACTGGGAGGAGTCCCGGGAGGGCCTCGCCCACGCCATCGAGGGCGCGCTGCGGGAAGCCGGCTGCGCCCCCGACGAGGTCGACGTCGTCTTCGCGGACGCGCTCGGCTCGCCGGCCGCCGACCGGGCCGAGGCACTGGCGCTGGCCGACGCGCTCGGCCCGCACAGCCGGCGCGTCCCGGTGACCGCCCCCAAGACCGGCATCGGCCGGGCCTACTGCGGGGGTCCGGTGCTGGACGCGGCGGCGGCCGTCCTGGCCATGGAGAACGGCCTCGTCCCGCCCACGCCCAACGTCTTCGAGGTCTGCCACGACCTCGACGTCGTCACCGAACGGGCCCGTCCCGCCGAACTGCGCACCGCGCTCGTGCTCAGCCGCGGCCTCATGGGCTCGAACGCGGCCCTGGTGCTCCGGCGCCCCGCGTGAGCCCGTCCACCCCGCGCCTCCACCCCTCGTGAGAAGGAGAAGTCCCGCATGACCGAACGACTGACGTACGCAGAACTCGCCGCCCTCATGAAGAAGGGCGCCGGCCTCTCCGTCGACCCCAAGGAGATGGAGAACCGCTCCGACGCCGCCTTCGACGAGTACGGCCTGGACTCCCTCGGCCTGCTCGGCATCGTCGGCGTACTCGAGAACCGGCACGGGCAGCCGCTGCCGGCCGACGCGGACCGGTGCAAGACGCCCCGCGAGTTCCTCGACCTCGTCAACAACAGCCTCATGACAGGAGCCTGACGTGTCCGGACACACCGAGAACGAGATCGTCATCGCCGCCCCCCTGGACCTCGTCTGGGACATGACGAACGACCTGGAGAACTGGCCGCAGCTCTTCAGCGAGTACGCGGCCGTCGAGGTCCTGGAACGGGACGGCGAGCGCACCACCTTCCGCCTGACCATGCACCCCGACGAGAACGGCAAGGTGTGGAGCTGGGTCTCCGAGCGCACCACCGACCGTCCGGGCCGCAACGTCCGGGCCCGCCGCGTCGAGCCCGGGCCGTTCCAGCACATGGACATCCGGTGGGAGTACGCCGAGGTCCCCGGCGGCACCCGCATGCACTGGCAGCAGGACTTCGCGATGCGCCCCGACGCGCCGGTGGACGACGCCTGGATGACCGACAACATCAACCGGAACTCCAAGGTCCAGATGGCGCTGATCCGGGACAAGATCGAGCAGCGCGACCGTGAGCGCCGCTCCGCCGCCGTCCCGGCCAACTGACCGGCAGAGAGGCACCACCCATGCATCACGCACTGATCGTCGCCCGGATGGCGCCGGGATCCGCCCCGGACATCGCGGAACTGTTCGCCGCGTCCGACAACAGCGAACTGCCGCACCTGGTCGGCGTCACCCGCCGCAAGCTCTTCCAGTTCGGCGACGTCTACCTGCACATGATCGAGTCCGAGCAGCCGCCCGGCCCGGAGATCGCCAAGGTGACCGAGCACCCGGAGTTCCGGGCCATCAGCGAACGGCTCACCGCCTTCATCAGTCCGTACGACCCCGAGACCTGGCGCGGGCCGAAGGACGCGATGGCCCACGAGTTCTACCGCTGGGAGCGCGGCGCCCCCGCGTAGGCGGGACGCCAACCGCCCCGGTCCCCGTTCTGCTACGGGGACCGGGGCGGTTTCGCGTACGCCGGAGGGTCAGCCGGGCACCACGCACTCGAAGGCGTGCAGATACGGATTGACCGGCCGGACGCCGTCGATCCGCAGCCCCGCCTCGGAGAGCCGGTCCACCAGGCTCTGCCGGGTGTGCTTGGCGCCGCCCACGTTCAGGAGCAGCAGCAGGTCCATGGCGGTCGTGAACCGCATGGACGGGGTGTCGTCCACCAGGTTCTCGATGACGACGACCCGGGCACCGGGACGGGCCGCCCGGACGACGGCGGCGAGCGCCCGGCGGGTGGACTCGTCGTCCCACTCCAGGATGTTCTTGATGATGTAGAGGTCGGCGGTGACCGGGATGCCCTCCCGGCAGTCCCCGGCCACGATGGACGCCCGCCCGGCCAGCGCCCCGCCGTCCCGCAGCCGCTCGTCGGCCCGGGCGATGACCCCCGGCAGGTCCATCAGGGTGCCGCTCACCGACGGGTGCTTCTCCAGCAGGCTCGCCAGCACGTGCCCCTGGCCGCCGCCGATGTCGGCCACCGACGCGACACCGCCGAGGTCGAGCAGGGCGGCGACGTCCAGCGCCGACTGCACGCTGGAGGTGGTCATCGCCGCGTTGAACACCTGCGCCGACTCGTGGGCGTCCTGGTGGAGGTAGTCGAAGAACTCCTTGCCGAACACGTCCTCGAAGACGTTGCCGCCGGAGCGCACCGCGTCCTCCAGGCGGGGCCACACCTCCCAGGTCCAGGGCTCGGTGCACCACAGAGAGATCGCCCGCAGACTGTCCGGGGCGTCCTCCCGCAGCAGCCGGGACATGTCGGTGTGCGCGAAGGTGCCGTCGGCGTTCTCCGAGAAGACGCCGTAGCAGGCCAGGGCCCGCAGCAGCCGCCGCAGTGGCCCGGGCTCGGTCCCCACCGCGGCCGCCAACTGCTCCGCGGTCTCGGGGGTGTCACCGAGGGCGTCGGCGACACCCAGCCGGGCGACGGCGCGCACGGCGGCGGAGCGGGCCGCGCCGAACACGAGCTCGCGCAGCCGCATCGCCGGCTGCGGGGTGGGAAGGGGCTGGACGGGAGTGGTGCCGGGGGTGGTGCTCACGGTGGTCATGCCGTCTCGCTTCTCCTCGTGCGGGGGGTCACCGGTCAGCACATCCCGGCCGGTGCGGAGGTCGTGCAGACATTGCCGGTGAACCGGTTGCCCGTGCCGGTGTCCCGGTTCGCCAGGTCCGCGGGCTGATTGCCGAGGACGACGTTGCCGGTGACGGTGTTGTCGGTGTTCTTGGCGCCCACGAAGCTCTTGAACAGCACGACGCCGCCGGACAGCGGGGTCGCGCCCACGTTGTCGCGGATCTCGTTGTTCCGCACTTCGGTGGACTCGGTGCCCGTCAGCACGATTCCGGAGCCCTGGATCGCGGGCAGCCGGTCGGTGGCGGCACAGAACTTGTTGTTGCCGGTGATCCGGTTGGAGCGGACCGACATGGCACCGGCCTGCGGGGTGCCCTCGTCGCCCACGACGAACACCCCGCTGCAGTTCGCGGTGAAGGTGTTGTCGCGCACCGACAGGTTGCGCACCCTCCGTGCGGTGAACCCGATGCGGTTGTCGGTCAGGGTGTTGCCCCGGACCCGGGTGCCGCCGGTGTCGGTGGCACCGCCCTCCTCGTCGACGCTGTTGGCGACGAAGATGCCCGCGTCCCCGTTGGAGCGGGCGGTGCTGTCCCGGAGGTCGGAGCGGGTGGACCGCTGCTGCGCGATGCCCCAGACACCGTTGGCGTCGGCGGTCACCGAGCGGACGGACAGCCGGTCCGTCCAGGACGCCCACAGGCCGCTGCGGGCGAACCCGGTGACGCGCAGGGACCTGACGGTCACCCCGTCCACGGTGCCGTCCGCCGTCCCCAGGACGCAGATCCCGTTGCCCGCCCCCGCGCAGTCGTCACCGGAGGCGGCGCGCTCGGCCGCGGGCATGATGACCGTGTCGTCACCGGAGCCGCGCAGGGTCAGGCCCGGCGTGCTGATCCGGACGCTCTCGCGGTAGGTCCCGGGCCGGACGACGATGGTGTCCCCGGGCCGTGCGGCGTCCACCGCCGCCTGGATGGACTGCCCCGGTGACACCACGCGCGCACCCGCCGCGGCGGCCGGTGCGGACGGCACCGCCGCGACCAGTCCGGCGGCCGATACGGCTGCGATGCTCACGAGGCGTGTCATGTGTCGTTTCCTCATGAGCCGAAGCTATGGGCGATCCCGGCTCGGTGCCACGCACGGTGACCGGTTGGACGCGGGACGTGCCCGAATGGCTCACGCCCGCGCCCCGTCGGTAGCGTGGTGACCGTGACAGCCGAAAGCGATCTGCGTGTCCTGCTGAGCGACCTGAGCCCCGAGCCCCACCCCGGCCGGTACGTCTACGCCACCGTGCCCGACGGCACCCTGCCCGGCGGTGTCGCACCCGTCGTCACGGTCCGCGAGAGCGAAGGACTCACCCTGGTGCTCCCCGAGGCCGAGGCCGCGGCGGCCGGGCTGACGTACACCTATGTCGCCGGCTGGATCACCCTGCGGGTGCACTCGGCGCTGGAGGCGGTCGGGCTGACCGCCGCGGTGTCGCTCGCGCTCACCGACGCGGGGATCAGCTGCAACGTGGTGGCGGGGTTCCACCACGACCACCTCTTCGTGCCGCACGAGCGGATGGACGAGGCCGTCACCGTGCTGGAACGGCTGGCCGCGGAGTCGCGCACCGGGTGAGAGGTGTACACGCGAGGGACGTGTGCGGTGTACGGAGGTGTGCCCCCGGGCCTGGGCATATGCCGGTCCGGGCCCGGCTCGGCGAGGTGAGCTGGGACACGTAACATATGTGCATGTCCTTCCTCCGCCGCCGCAGCGCCGCCACACCCGCGGGCCCCGACTTCGACGTCCTGGCCATGGACCCCGGTGACTGGCCCGGCAACCTCGGCGCCGGTCTGCTCCCCGCACCCGACGGCAGCTGCCAGGGTGTGTTCCTCCGGTACGACCTGTTCGGCGGGCGCGGCCCCGCGATGATCATCGGCAACCTGCCGGAGGGTTCACCCGCGCGCGAGACCGAGGAGGGGCAGGTTCCCTTCGAGGTGGCCCAGCTGCTGCTGGCGCTGGAGAACGACGAGCCGGTCGAGGTCACCGGCACCGAGGACATGCCCGTCATGCAGGGCGACAACCTCATGATCGTGCGCCGGGTGAAGCTCTCCGAGAGCCGTATCTCCTGTGTGCAGTTCGACCGCAGCGACGGTGTGCTCGTCACCATCGCCAGCTGGGACCGCCCCATCACCGACGACCTGTACGCCCTCCTCAAGCCGCTGCCCGCCGAACTCTTCCAGCAGGGCTGAGTACACACCACGGTCACCGGGCCGCGCCGCCCGGTGACCGAGGTGCACCTGCAGGAGCTACACCTTCACCTCCGACGGCCGGCCGAACAGCGCCGCCACCTGGGACGCCGAAGTGCCCAGCCCCGTGGGGCCGTTGAGGTGCCAGGGGGCGCCGGTGCCCCGTCGCAGATCCTCCTCGCGGTAGCGCCGGCAGCCCCGGTGCCAGATCAGGATGCCCGCGAGCCAGTGCTTCAGCTCCTGCACGTAGCCCGCCAGGGTCTCCCGCGCCTCCGCGTCCAGGCCGAAGTCGTCGTACAGCACGGGCAGTTCGTACTCGGCGACATGCAGGAACTGCCGCAGCCGCGACTTCATCAGGTCGTACAGGATCGACATACCCGTCGGGTAGTCCACCCCGAAGAAGTTCTGCACCACCAGGACGCCGTTGTGCACCTCGCCCTCGTACTCGATCTCCTTCTGGTACGAGAACAGGTCGTTGAGCAACGCCGCGTAGTCGGCGGCCGCGTTCTCCAGGGAGCGCAGCGGGCCGCTCTCGTAGATCTCCTGCGGCACCTTCCGGCCGTGCCCGATCCGGCACAGGCTCATCGTCAGGTCCGAGCCGAACGTCATGCGCCGCATCTCGACGTAGTCCACCGGGTCGGGAATCCGGTGCTGCGCCTGGTTCGCCAGCTCCCACAGCCAGCTCGCCGTCATGTCCTCCACGGACGTGCGGAAGGCGCGCCGCCCGGCGTCGTCCATCGGGCCCGCCGTACGCTCCCAGAGGTCGCCGAGCCCCCGTTCCAGCGCGTTGACCGGCTCCGGGGCCGGGCTCCCGTCCAGCGGCATGAACAGCGACAGCCGCTCGTTGGCCAGCCGGGCCCCCGCCAGATCGCGGGTCCGGCCGTGCACCACCGGGAACCAGTCGTCGCCGTACGTCCCCCACGCCAGCCACCCCGAGGACAGGTCGAGCCCGTCCGGCGTCGCGTCCGGGTGGATACCGGCCGCGCACAACGGCAGGTCGATCGCCCGCAGACGCTCCTCGTCCCAGATGTGCGAACCCGGCACCCCGGGCTGCGGCCCCAGGATGCCCATCCGGTCCGCCCAGACCACCAGCCGTTCGCGGGCGCCCTCCAGATGCGGGCTCAGCGTGGTGTCGAACGGCAGGTCGAAGTCGGGGAGCAACGACGGGCCCACGTGCTGGAAGAGCACATGGCTGTGGCTGCGCAGCCGGGCCGACTCGGAGCGCCGGGTGAACCGGATCGACGCGGCGGACATCCCGAAGCCCGGCTCGGCCTCACCGGCCCCGCCGTCGTTCATGTAGCGGCTGGAGCGCATGTGCCACTCATGGCCGCCCGACTGCCAGTCCTGCAACCCCTTCACATACGCCCCGACCGCCGCCGTCTGCGCCGCGTCCAGCCCCTTGGCCGCGCAGAGCGGGCCCACCTCGGTCAGCGCGGTGTTCTCGAACTGCTGGAGCCTGGACGTCAGCAGGTCGTTCACCGCCTCGGCCGCCTCCTGCGTCGAGCAGCCGAGGAAACGCTCCAGGACCAGCACCCCGTTGCTGTTCTCGCCCTCGTCCTCCACCTCGCGCTGGTACGAGAAGAGGTCGTTGCGCAGATGCACCCCGTCCGAGAACGCGTCACTCAGCACCCGCAGCGCCCGTTCACCGGCCACCGCCTCCGGCACCTCGGCCCCGGCCGCGTACTCCACCAGACCCGCCGACCAGGGGGCCCCGCCCACCTTGCGGCGCATCTCGATGTACTCGACGGGGTTCGCGATGCGGCCCTCGTTGATGTTGGCGAGCTCCCACAGCGACTCGTTGAGGAGGTTCCGCGTCGACTCCGCGAACCGCGACCGCCACGCGTCCGACATCGCGGGCACCGTACGTGCCCACAGATCCGCGAGCCCCGCCTCCACCGGGTTCTCCGGCTCCGGCACCGGCGCACCGCGCTCCATCGGCATGAACGCGGGCAGCCGGTCCAGATACCGCTTCCCGCCCTCGCGGTCCGGGGTCCGCTTGAACAGCTCCAGGAAGTGGTCGTCGAAGAAGAAGACCCACACGTACCAGTCGGTGACCAGCGACAGCGCCTCGGCCGAGCAGTCGGGATGGGTGTACGCGCACAGCAGCGCGTAGTCGTGCGCGTCGAGGTCCTTCTCCTCCCAGATACCGGACCCCTCCAGCATCCCCATGGCCCGCGCCCACGTCTTCGTGTGCTGCCGGGCCTCCTCCACATGGGGGTTGAGACGCGCCGGATACGGAACATAGAAGTCCGGCAGGGTGAACGGCTGAGCCATGTGCGTCCGGCCTTTCCGAGAGCCATCGCGTGAGTCCCACGCGCATCGGTCCTGTCGGCGCCAGCACTACCCTTGGTCCGTTCGGGGCACGCACAGCCGCGATTAGTCACACCGCAGAGCGCCCGTTCGAGGGACACCCGTGCCGGTGCGGACGCGTAAAACCCTGGTAACGGGTCATCGCCACACCCCCGCCGTTTCCCGCCCTTCGCAGGTCACAGGCCCTGTCAGTGGTCTGGTCCAGTGGCTCAACGCGCTGCGCTCCCAGCACTCTTGACGCCCCTTCACCTCAGGTCACAGAGTGTGCGCGCACGCCCGCAACGGCTCCACCCGGCTCTACGAAGGGTTGTCATGACGTCCAAGCAGAGGACCAGGCTCGCACTCGCCTTCACCACCGCCGGGGCGCTGAGCCTCGCGCTGCTCAGCCCGGTCGCCCAGGCCGGCGCCGACGGGGTCCGGCCCGAGTGCCCGCGCGGTCTCGCCTGCGACTGGGTCCCGGCCGCCTACCAGCAGACCGGCGACCCGGCCGACAAGGAGACGTACGGCAACTACGACACCGCCGACCGGCCGCAGACCAACAAGATCAAGTTCATCGTGCTGCACGACACCGAGGAGGACTTCGACACCACGCTGAAGATCTTCCAGAACCCGTTGAAGCAGACCTCGGCCCACTACGTCGTACGCTCCGCCGACGGCCACGTCACCCAGATGGTCAAGAACAAGGACGTCGCCTGGCAGGCCGGCAACTGGTACGTCAACAGCCACTCCATCGGCATCGAACAGGAAGGCGTCGCCGTCGACGGCGCCCAGTGGTACACCCCCGAGATGTACCGCTCGACCGCCGCCCTCGTGCGCTACCTCGCCGCCAAGTACGACATCCCGCTCGACCGCCAGCACATCATCGGCCACGACGGCGTCCCGCCCACCAGCGCCGCCGGCACCAAGGGCATGCACTGGGACCCGGGCACCTACTGGGACTGGAACTACTTCATGACCCTGCTCGGCAGGCCCACCCTGCCGACCGCTCTCCCCGGCAGCCAACTGGTCACCGTCAGCCCGAGCTTCAAGAAGAACCAGCAGGCCTTCCGCGACTGCGAGAAGAACGTGGACCTGCCCGTCCAGGGCTCCAGCGCCGTCCCGCTGCACACCGCGCCCTCCGACGACGCGCCCCTCTTCTCCGACCCCGGCATCCACACGGACGGCTCGCCCGGCACCAACTGCGCCGCCGACTGGGGCAGCAAGATCAGCGCCACCCAGCAGGCCGTGGTCGCCGGCCGCGCCCCCGGCTGGACGGCGATCTGGTGGTACGGCGAGAAGGCGTGGTTCCGTACCCCGGCCTTCACCCACACCACCGTTCCCACCTCCGGTTACGTCGTCCGCCCGAAGGCCGGCAAGGCGGAGGTGCCGGTGTACGGGGTCGCCTACCCGGAGAAGTCGGAGTACCCGGCGGACTTCGCGGACCAGCGGGTCGGCACACCGCTCCAGTACACGATCAAGGCCGGCCAGTCCTACCCCGGCGGCGGCGAGGCGCCCACCGGCTTCTTCTACGCGCCGACGATCGACGCCTCCCTCCCGCTGGACCACGCGTACTTCAAGGGCAAGGAGAAGTACGTGACCGTCCAGATCGGCCACCGCGTCGCCTTCGTCAAGGCGTCCGACGTGGACATCGTCCGCGCCCGCTGAGGCCCCGGCCCGCACACAACAGCGCGCCGCGGGCCCGGTGTGTCGGCACCGGACCCGCGGCGCGCCCCGTGGGGCCGGCCGGTCAGCGCGTGCCGACCGCCGCCCGCACGGCGTTCCGGGCCATCGCGCAGTCGTCGTGCAGCCGGCGAAGCAGCAGCCGCTGCTCCTCGCCCGGGGCGAGCGCGCCCGCCCGGTCCTGCACGGCCCGGGCGGGCCCGGCCTCCCGCATGGCCCGCTGCACGGCCGTCTCGTACCGGCGGATCTCCCGCGTGAGGACGAGCATCAGGTTGACCAGGAACGCGTCGCGCGCCGCCGGACCGGCGACCTGCGCCAGCTTGCTGATCTCGCGCCGGGCCACCGGGGCGTCACCCAGTACGGTCCACAGCGTCGCCAGGTCGTACCCCGGCAGATACCAGCCCGCGTGCTCCCAGTCCACCAGCACCGGACCCGTGGGCGACAGCAGGATGTTGGACAGCAGCGCGTCCCCGTGGCAGAACTGCCCCGTCGCGCCGCGCCCGCCGGAGTGGGCGATCCCGTGCAGCAGCTTCTGCAGGTCGCCCAGGTCCCGGTCGGTGAAGAGACCCAGCTCGTGGTAGCGGTTGATCCGCGCCGCGTAGTCCAGCGGCGCCTCGAACAGGCCCGCCGGCGGACGCCAGGCGTTCACCCGGGCCACCGCTCCGAGCACGGCACGCAGGTCCGCGCGGGGCGGGGCCTCGGCGGGGTGGCGCGTCAGGGCGGCCACCCGGCCCGGCATCCGCTCGATGACCAGCGTGCAGTTCTCCGGGTCCGCGGCGATGAGCCGGGGCACCCGGACCGGCGGGCGGTGCCGGACGAACGCCCGGTATGCCGCTATTTCGTGCCGGAACCGCTCCGACCACGCGGGGGAGTGGTCCAGTAAACACTTCGCCACCGCCGTCGCCCGCCCCGTGGAGCCGACCAGCAGCACCGAACGCCCGCTGCGCCGCAGCACCTGCACCGGATTGAACTCCGGGCAGATCCGGTGCACGGACGCGATCACCATCCTCAGCTGGGCGCCCTGGGGGCCCGACAGGTCCAGGCGCCCGCCGAGCGAGGGGGCGCCGGGCCCTCCCGGCCGCCGGGGCCGCCCGAGGCCGGGGGGCGGGACGGTGGTGCGCGGGTCGAGGTACGGTCCGCCGCCCGCCTGGAGGGGACGCAGCGGCCGGGGCGGGGCGGACACGGAGGACGATGCTGTGTACATGGGCGATACAGATCCCTTCGTGCGCCGACAAGTTGCGTGCGCCACCCCGGCCGGCGGCCGTTCGGCACCCTGGGGAGTACCTAGGGCTGCCGGGCGGGGTTGCGCTTTCTTACCTGACACCGGGATGCGGGTGTCTCTCGACATAGCGCACCCTGGCGAAACCCTGGCGAATAGTCGCAGGGCATCTGACACGGGGTTACTGTCAACACAGCCGAGAACCTGGGGGCTTGACGTGACCGGAGAACCCAACACCCGCCTGTCGGACCTGTTCGGCCTTGCCGGCTGGTCCAAGGGCGAACTCGCGAGAATGGTGAACCGGAAGGCGGCGGCCATGGGCCATCCGCAACTGGCCACCGACACCTCGCGCGTGAGGCGCTGGATCGACATGGGGGAGTCCCCCCGCGATCCCGTGCCGAAGGTGCTGGCGGCTCTGTTCACCGAGCGGCTCGGTCGTGTCGTGACCATCGAGGACCTCGGGTTCGGCCGGCGCGGGCGTGCGGGGAAGCGGCGAGAGGCCGGGACGCAGGACAATCCCGAGCAACTCCCGTGGCCGCCCGAACGGACGGCAGCGGTCCTCACCGAATTCACGGGAATGGACCTCATGCTCAACCGACGCGGCTTGATGAGCGCGGGCGCCGTGCTCGCCGCCGGCTCCGCCATCGCCGGCCCCATGTACGACTGGCTGCACACCGACCCCGCCCTCGCGGCACAGGCCCCGCGGGCCGGCGACGCCCTGCACGCGGACCAGGCCGGCTTCGACCGGTACGAGGCCGCCCCCATCGGCTCCGAGGAGATCGAGGCGCTGGAGCGGTCCGTCGAGGTCTTCCGCGCCTGGGACGCCTCCCGGGGCGGCGGCCTCCAGCGCAAGGCCGTGGTGGGCCAGCTCAACGAGGTGGGCGGCATGCTCGCGTACCACCACCCCGCCCATCTCCAGAAGCGGTTGTGGGGCGTCGCCGCCAACCTCGCCGTTCTGGCGGGGTGGATGTCGCACGACGTCGGCCTCGAACCCACCGCCCAGAAGTACTTCGTCATCGCCGCGCACGCGGCACGCGAGGGCGGCGACCGCCCGCGCGCCGGCGAGGCCCTGTCCCGCGCGGCGCGCCAGATGGTCCACCTGGGCCGTCCCGACGACGCCCTCGACCTGATGAAGCTCGCCAAGTCCGGCTCCGGCGACGCCGTTCTGCCGCGCACCCAGGCGATGCTCTGCACCATCGAGGCGTGGGCGCAGGCGTCCATGGGCCGGGGCCAGGCCATGCGGCGCACCCTGGGCCGGGCCGAGGAGCTCTTCGTCTCGGACAAGGCCGACGTGCCCCCGCCCAGCTGGATGCAGATGTTCGACGAGGCCGACATGCACGGCATGCAGGCCCTCGCCTTCCGGACGCTCGCCGAACACGACCCCTCGGCGGCGGTCATCGCCCAGCGGCACGCGAAGCAGGCCCTGGAGCTGCGGGTCAACGGCCGCGAGCGGTCCAAGATCTTCGACTACATCTCGCTCGCCTCGGCGTGCTTCATCGCCGACGACCCGGAACAGGCCGACCGCTACGCCCGGCTCGCCCTGGTCACCATGGGGGAGACCTCCTCCCACCGGACCTGGGACCGGCTGCGCGAGATGTACCGGCTGACCGGGCAGTTCTCGGGTTACGCGAAGATCGAGGACCTGCGCGAGCAGATCCAGCTCGCCGTGCCGCCGAACCAGCGCAAGAAGCCGGGGAGCGCAACGATCTGACGAGCCCGGGACGCGAGGGAGTACCGGGCCGCGCAGAAGGGGGCTGTCGCTTCCTTACGCCCCGACGCGGGCGACCAGCACGCACGCGTCGTCCAGCCGCTCGGCCGCGCCGAAGGTCTCGACGACGATCCGTACGCACTCCTGCGCCGAGCGGGCCTCGGTGAACCGCGGGGCCAGCCCCAGCAGCGTGTCCGTACCCGGGCGCGCACCACCGTGCCCGGCGGCATCGTCGCGGGCCAGTCCGTCGGTGTGCAGCACCAGCACGTCGCCGGGCAGCAGCTGCACCTCGACCTGCTCGTAGGCGACCCCGGAGGCCGCTCCGAGCAGCACCCCGTCCGGCAGCGGCAGCGGGCGTCCGGTGCCGTCACGGAAGAGCAGGGGCGCGGGGTGTCCGGCCTGCGCCCAGTCCAGGGTGCGCGTCGCCGGGTCGAACCTGCCGCACACGGCGCTGCCCAGCGCCGGCTGAATGGAGGTCTCCAGCAACTGGTTGAGGTGCCCGAGGAGGGCACCGGGCTCGATACCGGCCGTCGCCATGCCGCGCACCGCGCCCATCACGACCGCCATGGCGGAGGTGGCCTGGACGCCGTGGCCGGTGAGATCGCCGACGGTGAGCATCGTCCTGCCGTCGGGCAGTTCCATGGCGTCGTACCAGCCGCCGCCGACCAGGGCGCTCGTCTCGGACGGCAGGTAGTGCGCGGCGATGTCCAGGGCGCCGGGGCCCCGGTCGGGGAGGCGGAGGGAGGTCTGCCACGGCGGGAGGACGGCTTCCGCCGGCTCCGCCGGGGTCCGGTGTCCGGTGGCGGGCTGTTCGCGGCGCAGCGAGTCATGGGTGCGGCGCACGACCTGCTGGCTGCGCCGCAGCGCGCTGACGTCGCGCAGGACGGCCCACATGGAGGCGGTGCAGCCGTCCGTGTCGAGCACGGGCTCGCCCATCATGTGCAGGGTCCGCACCCGCCCGTCGGTGTGCCGGATGCGGAACTCGCCGTCTATCGGCTTGCCGTCCACCAGGCAGTCCGTGACGAGCGCGGTGAGTAACGGCTGGTCCTCGGGGAGCAGCCGGGAGGGCAGGGCGTCCAGCGAGAGCCCGCCCGCCTCCGGGTCCCGGCCGAAGATCCGGAACAGCTCGCCGGACCAGCTGACCTCGTCGGTGAGCAGATTCCATTCGGCGCTGCCGACCCGGCCGATCAGGGAGCCGGCGGGCTCGTCGGCGGTGTCCGCGGGCTGTTCGGAGGGCTCGGCGGGCAGGCCGTCCCGGAGCTGTCCGAGATGGGTGCCGAGATCGTCCAGCTGGTGCACCGCCAGTTCGCACAGCGCGCGCTGCCACCGCGTCCGCGGGTCGTCCTCGTCCACCACGCGCACGGCGTCGCGCCGCACCGCGTCCACGTCGCCGCGCAGCCGGCGCGTGCGGTGGATCAACGCGTCGACCGCATCGCGCTCGGGCGGTTGCGGGGCGGAGCGGTCCGCGGAGAGGGGGGACGGCATGTCGTACTCCGATACAGGGCGGCACAACCAGTGACGAAGGGTGGACCGCATACGACTTTCGCACAGCCGGAAGAGGCCCGTAAGTGGTTTGGCAACACTCGATGCGTTCTTGCATCCGGCATATGCCAGCGGCTGACTGTAACCCATCTATTTTCGAACAGCCTTGCTGCTGGCGGCGGTTGGTGCAAGTCGCGAGGTGTGCGGCGGCCGGGAATGCGGGGGAGGGGTGCCGTGTTGTACGGGCAGAACGAAAACGAATCCCGTTCCCATCAGGGTCCGGGGTCCGTGATCGTCACCGCTTACGACCGTCCGCGTCCAGGAAGGAACGCCTCATGAAGTCCCGTATCCACCCCGTCTCCCGTCCGGTGGTCTTCCGCGACCGCGCCGCCGGGACCGCCTTCCTCACCCGTTCCACCGCCGACTCCGAGCGGCGCGTGACATGGGAGGACGGCCGCAGCTACCCCGTCATCGACGTGGAGACCTCGTCGGCCAGCCACCCCTTCTACACGGGCACCCGGCAGGTGCTGGACCCGGCGGGCCGGATCGAGCAGTTCCACCGCCGTTACGGCACCGAGGCACCCGCCGCCCGCTGACCGAGACTCCCTGCGGGCCGCCCGCCCCGTGCCCTGGATCACAGTCCGGGGCGCGGATTGCGGGGAACGGACAGTGATGGTTTATCGTTCACCTATATGTGGATGACGCACTGAGCGCCCGCACTCAAGCCGCCCCGGCTGGATTCCCCCGATCCGGCCGGGGCTTCCCCTTTCCCGGCCCGGCCACCGCCCGTCCGGGCCCCGCCGCGGCCTCCACCAGCAGTGCCGCAGCCGCCAGCGCCACGGCCACGATCGCACCGCCCTCCCGCCACAGCCGCACGGTCAGCGCCGCGAGCGCGGCCCCCGCCACCACGGCGGCCAGCCGCCCGGCCGTCCAGCCGTCGTCGCCCCGCCGCGCCCCCACCGCGAGACGGCCGAGGAGCGAGGTCAGCGTCCCGGTGAAGTAGTTCGTGGGCGTCGCCCGCACCCGCCCCTGGATCCCCATCGCGAGCCCCATGAGCACCAGCAGACCCAGCCGGTCCGTGTCCGACGCCACCAGCCCGGCCGCCCACAGCCCCGCCCCCGCCGCGAGCAGGACCACCTCGGCCAGCAGCATCAACGGCACCCGCCGCCACATCCGCTCCCCGGCCAGCGCGGCACCGGCCACCCCGCAGCCGTACGAGACCAGCGCGGTGACCACCCGCAGCGCGACGCCCTCCTCACCCGCCCCGGCGGCCGAGGCGCCCAGCAGCACCAGGTTCCCGGTCATCACCCCGGCGAAGACCTGGCCGACACAGAGGAAGACGAACGCGTCCGCCGCCCCGGACGCCGCCGACAGCAGCAACAGCGCGACGCGCTCCCGCCCCCTCACTCCAGCCCACGCGCCTGCCGGAACCGGGCCAGGCCCTCGGCCAGCTCCACCACCGGCTCCGGATAGCCCAGCCGCTTCCGCTCCTCCTCCGGCAGCTTCCACGGCTCGTGCACGGCGGACCCGGACACCGGGGCCAGCTCCGGCACCCAGCGCCGGACGTACTCCCCGTCCGGGTCGAGCCGCTTGCCCTGCACGACCGGGTTGAGCACCCGGTTGGGGCGGCTGTCGGTGCCGGTGCCCGCCATCCACTGCCAGTTCATCTGGTTGTTGGGGATGTCGCCGTCCACCAGGAGGTCCAGGAAGTGGCGTGCCCCGACGCGCCAGTCCACGTACAGCGTCTTGGTGAGGAAGGAGGCGGTGAGCAGCCGGCCCCGGTTGTGCATCCAGCCCTCGTGGCGCAGCTGGCGCATCGCGGCGTCGACCATCGGATAGCCGGTGCGCCCCTGCCGCCATGCCTCGACCTCGTCGGCCGCGTCCGCCTCGGAGCGCCACCGGTCGTGCTTGTCGCGGTAGTTCGCGTGCGAGGAGGCGGGCCGGGCCGCGAGGACCTGGTAGTGGAACTCCCGCCAGCACAGCTGCCGTACGAAGGCCTCGGCCCCCGCGCCGCCCGCGTCCCGGCACCTGCGCACCAGCTCCACGGGGGACAGGGTGCCGAAGTGCAGATGCGGCGAGAGGCGTGAAGTGCCGTCCGCCGCAAGGTCGTCGTGGCTGTCCTCGTACCCGGCGAGCCCGCGCCGCCGCCAGGCCGTGAACGCCTTGCGCCCCGCCTCCTCGCCGCCCTCCGCGAGCCCTTCCGACACACCGGAGACGCCGCCGCGGGACGGCAGCTTCTCGGAGCGCGGCCCGTCCGGCACCCGGACCGTGCGCGGCGCGCCGAACACGTCACGCAGCCGCTCCTGCGCCCAGCGCCTGAAGTACGGGGTGAACACGGCGAAGTGGTCCGATGAGGCGGGCGTCACCGCGCCGGGCGCCACCGCCGTGACCACCCCGTCGTGGACGCGCAGCCGCCGCCCGTCCGCCTCCAGCGCCTCGCGCAGCCGCTCCTCGCGGCGCCGGGCGTACGCGCTGACGCCGGCCGCCACGTGCACCTCGTCGGCACCGGTCTCCGAGGCGACCGCGCACACCTCCTCGGCCACCTCCCCGGACCGGACGACCAGCCGGCCGCCCCGGTCGCGCAGTCCGGCGTCCAGATCGCGCAGGCAGTCCGCGAGGAACGCGCGCCGGTTCGGGGCGTCGAAGCCCGCCTCCCCGATCGCGCTGTCCCGGACGAACAGGGGCACGATCTCGTCGGCCGACGCCAGCGCGGCGTGCAGCGGCGGATGGTCGTGCAGACGGAGGTCGGCGGTGAACAGGACGACCGCAACGGTCATGGCGCAACTCCAGTTGAGGCGGGGACAGCCATGCTGCCGCTACCCCGCCGCCCCGGGACGCACCGTTCAGGGCGACACCGCCGGTACCGCCCGTCCGGGTGACGTCCGGTTCTCCGCCGCCCGCGCGATGTTGCGCGCCATCCCGCCGAACACCACGGCGTGGAACGGCGAGACGCTCCACCAGTACGCGTGCCCGAGCAGCCCGCGCGGATGGAACAGGGCCCGCTGCCGGTAGCGCGAGCGGCCCTTGCCGTCCCGCTCCACGTACATCTCCAGCCAGGCCGGGCCCGGCAGCCGCATCTCCGCCCGCAGCCGCAGCAACCGCCCCGGCTCGATCTCCTCGACCCGCCAGAAGTCCAGCGAGTCGCCCACCCGCAGCCGGTCCGTGTCGCGCCGGCCGCGCCGCAGGCCGACGCCGCCCACCAGCCGGTCCAGCCAGCCGCGCACCGCCCAGGCCAGCGGGAACGAATACCAGCCGTGCTCCCCGCCGATCCCCTCCACCACCCGCCACAGGGCCTCCGCCGACGCGTCCACCTCGCGCTCCCGCACATCCTCGTACAGGCTGCCGCCCGCCCAGTCGGGGTCCGTGGGCAGCGGGTCGCTGGGCACGCCCGGCACCGAGGCGGAGGACCACCGGGTGGTGACCCGGGCCTCCCGGATGCGCTGCAGCGCCAGGCGCAGCGCCGTGTCGAAGGCGAACGGCTGCCCCGCGCCGTCGGGGACGTACCCCGCGATGTCGTGCTCCCGGCACACCACCTCGTACCGCAGGGACTCGGCGAGCGGCCGGGCGATCGACGCCGGCACGGGCGTGATGAGCCCGACCCAGTGGCTGGACAGACCCGGTGACAGCATCGGCACGGGCAGGATCAGCCGATGCGGCAGCTCCGCCACCTCCGCGTAACGCTGCATCATGTCCCGGTACGTGAGAACGTCGGGGCCCCCGATGTCGAAGGTGCGGTTCACGTCCCGGGGCATGCGGGCGCTGCCCACCAGATAGCGCAGCACATCGCGGACGGCGATCGGCTGGATGCGCGTCGAGACCCAGCTCGGCGTCACCATCACGGGCAGCCGCTCGGTGAGATAGCGCAGCATTTCGAAGGACGCGGAGCCCGAGCCGATGATGACGGCCGCGCGCAGCGCGGTCGTCGGCACGCCGGAGTCCAGCAGGATGCGTCCGACCTCGGCCCGGGAGCGCAGATGCGGCGACAACTCCCGTTCGGACATGCCCTCGGGGGTGAGGCCGCCCAGATAGACGATGCGGCCGACCCCGGCGGCCCGCGCCTGCTCCGCGAAGGCGGTGGCCGCCCGCCGGTCGGTCTCCTCGAAACCGGCCCCGGTCGTCAGCGCGTGCACCAGGTAGTACGCCACGTCGATGCCGTCCATCGCCGGGGCGAGCGAGGCCGCGTCCGTGACATCGCCGCGTACCGTCTCCACCTCGCCGGCCCAGGGGTGGTCGCGCAGCTTCTCCGGGGTGCGGGCCAGACACCGCACCCGGTGCCCGGCCGCCAGCAGCTCCGGGACCAGGCGGCCGCCGATATAGCCGCTGGCGCCGGTGACCAGGCAGGTCAGGGGGGTGTCGGCGTGGTCGTCCGTCATGAGACCTCCGCATCGGTCCGGGTGCGCCGGGCCGTGCGGGACCGGCCCGTCGCGACCAGTCTGACGCCGGGAGGCCCGGCCCGCACGGCGCGGGGGTGTGGTCCGGCGTTCGCGGGGCATCCGTGGCGCATGGACGCAGCGGCGGCAAGACCCCAGCGGGACACGGCCCGGCGGAAGGGATGGGGGCGGCTCCTGCTGCGCGTCTCCATCCTCGTACTCGCCTTCGTGGCCATGGTCGGATTCTCGGTGGTGCTGGCGAAGGTGACGCTGACCCCGTCGCCCGCCTCCGAGGACCTCGTGAAATCGAACCTGCACCCGGGCCGCTCCCTGCGGCAGTACGCCGAGGACTACACGTTCCTCGCGGCGTGCAAGCAGGCCGGCGGCAACCTGGTGCTCGGCATGCCCTTCGGCATCCTGCTGCCCATCCTCATACCGCGACGGCTCCGGATGCTGCGCATGTTCCTGCTGACCACGGCGGTCATCGTCCTCATCGAGCTGGTGCAGGGAGCGGTCGTCCGGGGCCGCGCCTTCGACGTGGACGACGTCATCCTCAACACCGCGGGGGCCCTCCTGGCCTATGTGCTGGTGGGGCGTCGCCTGAGCCACCGCTACCACGTCCTCGCCGAGGACCCGGAGCCCGCGCCGGACCGCCCGAAGGCCGCGCCCCGGACGAAGACCGCCACGCGTACGAAGCCGAAGCCCCGCACGAAGGCCGCGCCCGGTACCAAGGCCGCGCCCGGCAAGAAGACCACCCCGCGCCCCAAGGCTGCGAAGGCCGAGCCCCACCGCACCGGGCGGTCCGCGTCCGCCTGGTCGCGGCTGCGCCACGGCGTCCGCCGCAGGGCCGAACGCGACCGGTCCGGCAAGCGCTGACCTGCGGCGGTACGGCTACCCGATCGGCCCGTGACCGATTGCGGGCCGTGTCCGGGGGGCCGACGGTGGAAGGCCACCGGGGTGCCGCGCACCGGCACACCGGTGGCCATGACCGCGGGCCCGGCGCGCGGTCACCGCCGAAGAGGAGCGACATGACCGACGCCCAGTGGAGCCCGGGTCCCCGCGCCGGGGACGCCGACGAGTTCCGGCCCGTGCTGGACGTCGTGGAGCCGGCCCGGCAGCGGCGGCTCACCGTGTTCTTCCGGCTGCTCCTGCTGATCCCGCACTTCATCGTGCTGTTCTTCCTGGAGATCGGGGCCTTCTTCACCGTCGTCTTCGGCTGGTTCGCCGCCCTGGCGCTCGGGAGGCTGCCCGGGCCCGTCTACCGCTTCCTCGCCCAGGTCCTGGCCTACCGGACCCGGGTCGGCGCGAGCGCCATGCTCCTGGTCGACCGCTACCCGCCGTTCAGCCTGTCGCAGCCGCCGGATTACCCCGTCCGCATCGACGTCCGCCCGACACGGCTGAACCGGCTCGCCGTCTTCTTCCGGCTGATCCTGGTCATCCCCGCCGCGATCGTGCAGGGCCTCGCCACGTCCGGCTGGTCCGCGCTGGCGGTCCTGTGGTGGCTCATCACCCTGATCCTGGGGCGCATGCCCCGCCCGCTGTTCGAGGCCACGGCGGCCACCCTGCGCTACGAGATGCGGGTCTCCGCCTACTTCTCCCTGCTCAGCCCCGCCTACCCCAAGGGACTCTTCGGCGACGACGACCTCTCCGTACCGCAGGGGCAGCCCCGCTCCGCCACCAGGCCGCTGGTCATGAGCACCGCGGGCAAGGCCCTGGTGGTCCTCTTCCTGGTCCTCGGGCTCGTCGGCGGTGCCACGACCTCCGTGACCCGCTCCGCCTCGGACGGCGACGACTACAGCATGCACGCGTAAAACGACTCGTACGAACAGCCGCTCCAGGTGCATGATCGCCGGATGACTTGGACCGCACCCGCAGCCACCCGTACGCCGGGCTCGCTCGTCGCCGCCGAACGGGAGATGCTCACCGGCTATCTCGGCTGGTTCCGTTCGACCCTCCTCCAGAAGTGCGCCGGACTCACCGGTGAACAGCTCGCCGAACGGACGGTGGAGCCGTCGAACCTGTCCCTGCTGGGGCTCGTACGCCACATGGCCAAGGTCGAACGCACCTGGTTCCGGCAGCGGTTCGCCGGGGAGGACCTGGAGCCCCTGTACGACCCGGCCAAGGGCAAGGACGCGGACTTCGAGGACCTGGACCCCGCCACGGCCGCCGAGGACTACGCCCAGCTCATCGAGCAGTGCCGGCTCGCCGACGAGATCGTCGCCGGAGCCTCGCTGGACGACACCTTCACCCACGACGGGGAGGTGTACTCGCTGCGCCTCGTCCACGTCCACATGATCGGGGAGTACGCGCGCCACATCGGCCACGCCGACCTGGTGCGCGAGCGGCTGGACGGGGTCACCGGGGCCTGAGGGGCCTTTGGGGGCCCGGGAGTTGACCCAAGGGCGGTCCGCCCGGCGTGAACCCGGCGGGCCGGGTCATACGGACCGTATGACCTCCACCGACCCGGCGACAGAACCGTCCACGAAGCCCGGCCCGGCCGACGACGGCCGGCGCCGCCGTCGCAACCGCCGCTGGGGCCGTGCGGCCGCCCTGACCGCGGCCGCGCTCGCCCTGCTGTTCCTCGGCACCCGCCTCAGCCTGCTGCCCGGCCTGGGCGACATCTTCGGCGAGGAGACCCACGACCGTTCGGGCCCCGCGGTGCTCAAGTCGATCCAGGACATGAGCAGGTACGAGGCGGCGGCCGGCAACTTCCAGGTCGTGGTCGACCTGGAGAAGGACACCAAGTACGTCCCCGACGTGATCCGCGGCAGCCGCACGCTGTACGTCGGCGCCGGCACCGTGTCCGCGTACGTCGACCTCGGGCGGGTGACGAGCGGGGGAGTGGTCGTGAACAAGGACCGCACCACCGCCGAGATCCGGCTCCCGCACGCGGTCCTCGGCAAGCCGGCGCTCGACCCCGACCGCTCCTACGCGGTGTCCAAGCAGCGCGGCCTCCTCGACCGGCTCGGCGACTTCTTCTCCGACAACCCCGGCAGCGAGCAGGCCGTCAACAAGCTGGCCGCACGCCACATCGGCGACGCGGCGAAGGAGAGCGGCCTGGCGCAGCGCGCCGAGAAGAACACCACCGCGATGCTCAAGGGCCTGCTCGAATCCCTGGGCTTCGAGCAGGTCACGGTCCGCTACGGCACCGAGGGCACCGGCGGCTCCTGACCGCGACACGACGGCCGGGGCGGATTACCCCGGCCGCAGAAGTCGTTGAAGCCATGATGAGATGCCGCGGCCGACGAGTCGCCACGGCCGGACAGACCGACGACGGGACAGAACGCATGCCTCTCCAGGGCGAATACGAGCCGAGCCCCTCCCAGTGGGTTCGCGACCAGGTCGAGCAGTACGAGAGCTCGGGCGGCACGGAAGGGACGACGATGCGCGGCATGCCCGTCATCGTCCTGACGACCGTGGGCGCCAAGAGCGGGAAGATCCGCAAGACGCCCCTCATGCGCGTCGAGCACGACGGCCGGTACGCGGTGGTCGCCTCCCAGGGCGGCGCTCCGACCCACCCCGTCTGGTACCACAACCTCAAGGCCGAACCGCGCGCCGAGCTCCAGGACGGCCCGGTGCGCCGCGACATGACGGCACGCGAGGTCACCGGCGCGGAGAAGGACCAGTGGTGGGAGCGCGCGGTCGACGCGTTCCCCGACTACGCCGACTACCAGAAGAAGACGGACCGGCAGATCCCCGTGTTCGTACTGGAGCCCGTGGACGGGAGCCACTGAGGCGCGTCGGGATAGTGTCCAGCTCGGCCCCCAGGGGGTGGGGCCGAGCGGAAGGATGCGAAACCAGATGACGACAGACAACTCCGACCTCGTCGCCTTCGTCAGGGCGCGCCTGGACGAGGAAGAGGACCTCGCGCGGGCGGCCGGCGGCGAGGCATGGCGGTGCCCGGCCGAGACGCCCGGCGAGATCCACGACCGGGGCGGTGCGATCGCCTTCACCCTGCGCACGCACGGCCACGCCTACGACCGGCACATCGTCCGCCAGGACCCGGCCCGGACGCTCCAGCGCATCGAGACCCACCGGGTCCTCCTGGACGAGTACGCCGAGGTGGCCGCGCTCGACGTGGACCGCCCGCAGCGCGACTTCGCCTCCGGCCGGGCCTTCGGCCTGGGCTTCGTGGTCCGGCAGCTGGCCGCCGAGAACGCGGGCCACCCCGACTACCTGGTGAAGTGGCTGCCCCGGTTCACCCAGTAACGGAAGGGCCCGTCGGCTCAGAGCGCGTTCGTCCCGTGGTCGCCCTTGGTGGTCACCTGGTCGCTCCGCTCCTGGAGCCGGCGGGCCTTGTCCTGGAGGCGTTGCCGCTCCTGCGGGTCCGATGTGCGCTCGGCGGTCTCCCGCATCTCCTCGGCCTTCGCCCGGATGCGCTCGGCCCGGCCGCCGGTCTCGTCCGCAACGCTCATGATCACTCCAGGTTCTCGGTGGAGAGCCGTCCCTCCCAGCGAACCAGCGCGCCCCCGCGCCCGCATCCCGAACGCGGGACCCGGCCGCCCCACCGGTGTCCGAATGTGACAGGGAACCGTCATTGCGGCCACCCGTCCGGTTGGCCAGGATGGAGTCATGTCCACCGCACACCGCGTCGTCATCGCGGTCTTCCCCGGCGTCGATCTCCTCGACGTCTCCGGCCCCGCCGAGGTCTTCGCCCTGGCCAACCGGGTGTCCGGCGGCCGCGACCGCTACGAGGTCCGGCTCGCCGGGCCCGAGGCGGGCGAGGTCCGGACCTCGGCGGGGGTGCGGCTGCTGACCGACCTCACCTTCGGCGAGGTGGGCCGGGAGGTCGACACCCTGCTGGTGCCCGGCGCGGTCGACGTGACCGAGGACGGGCCCGTCGCCCGGGTCGACGCGGACATCGTGAGCTGGGTGCGGGAGACCGCCCCGCACGCCCGCCGGGTGGCGTCCGTGTGCGTCGGCGCGCACCTGCTGGCGGCCGCCGGGCTCCTGGACGGCAGGACGGCGACCACGCACTGGTCGACCGCCGCCCAGCTCGCCGCCGAGCACCCGGAGGTCACGGTCGACGCGGACCCGATCTTCGTACGCGCGGACCGGGGCCGGGTGTGGACCGGCGCCGGCATCAGCGCCTGCCTGGACCTCGCGCTCGCCCTGGTGGCCGAGGACCTGGGCGAGGACGCCGCGCTCGCCGTGGCACGCCAGCTGGTGATGTACCTCAAGCGGCAGGGCGGACAGAGCCAGTTCTCCGTGCCCCTGAGCAGACCGGCCGCCTCCCGGCGCGAGATCGACGCGCTGCGGCTGTGGATCGCGGACCACCTCGACGAGGACCTGTCCGCCCCGGTGCTCGCGGCGCGGATGTGTCTGAGCGAGCGCCACTTCGCCCGGGTCTTCAAACAGGAGACCGGAGTCTCCCCGGCGGCCTATGTGGAGTCCGCCCGCGTCGAGGCGGCCCGCCGGCTCCTGGAGACGACCGACGACCCGCTGGACCGGGTGGCATCCGCCGCCGGACTCGGGTCGGCGGAGACCCTGCACCGGGTGTTCCGGCGGCAGATCGCCACCACACCGGCCGCCTACCGCCGCCGCTTCCGCACCCACGCGGCCTGACCGCTCCGCCCTCACACCTCTTACCCGGCACGGCGTACGGCTTCGCCATGCCCGCAAAACCTGCCCACCACCCCGAGAAAGGCACCACCATGACCACGAACCAGCCCTCCGCGACCCTCCGCGAGGTTTCCGGCCTGGACTCCCGGCTGCCCCGGCTGAGCGAATCCGTGCTGATCCTCATCGACATCCAGAACACCTACCGCACCGGCGTCATGGCCCTGGAAGGCGCGGAGGAGGCCGTCGCGGCCAGTGCACGCCTCCTGGAGCGGGCCAGGGCCGCCGGCACGCCGGTGATCCATGTCATCCACGACGGCGGCGAAGGCTCCCCGTACGACATCCGCGAGCACATCGGCGCGCTCAGCGACGAGGTGGCGCCCCGGGAGGGCGAGGCGGTGGTCGTGAAGCAGTTCCCGAACTCCTTCCACCGCACGGAGCTGGAGAAGACCCTCACCGCCCTGGGCGCCGAGCCGGGCAGCGGCAAGGACCTGGTGCTTGCCGGGTTCATGGCCCACATGTGCGTCACGCACACCGCGCAGGGCGCGTTCAACCTGGGCTACCGGCCCGCCGTCGTCGCGGAGGCCACGGCCACCCGCAGCCTGCCCGCGCCCGACGGCACGGTGGTGGCGGCGAGCGCGCTCAAGACCGCCGCGCTCACCGCCATAGGAGACCTGTTCGCGCCGGTCGCCCCCACGGTGGACGACATCCCGGCCTGACGGCCGCGGCCGCCGGGCCGAGAGGTCAGCGCTCGACCGACGTGGTCGTGAAGCGGTCGCCGCAGACGCGGATCTGCGGGTCGCGCAGGGTCAGCGCCTCCTTGGAGCCCGGCGGGTACACCCGCAGGTAGGCGCCCTGCTTCCAGCAGCCGCCGTCCGCGATGCCCTGGTTCAGCGTGTGCAGCACGACGTGCGCCGTCTTGCCGGCAGCGAGCACCGTCGCCCCGTGGGAGGCGCCGTCGCGCTTGGCGGGGGCGCCGATGACCTGGCCGTCACGCTGGATCAGGGACACGCCGGGGAAGCCGTTCAGGGTGCAGGAGTGCCCGGACTTGTTGACGAACGTGAGCTCGTAGTAGACCTGCCCGGCGCCCCCGTCGCTCTGCTTCACGCTCATGCCCAGGCCGTCGGCCGTGCACCGGCCGGGACCGGCGGCGTCGGCCCCGGACGACGCGCCGGAATCGCTGGGCGCGGCGGGGGAGGACGGTGCGGTCTCCGGGGGCGAGGCGGCCGGGTCGGACGACTCCGGCGAGCTCTGCGCGGGGCCCGTCGTCCCGGCGTGGGCCGCGGGCGAGGCCGCTCCTTCCGACCCGGAGCCGTCGTCGTTGCAGCCCGCCGCGACGAGGGCGAACGACATCATCGCGACGGGCACGAGGAGGCGGCGGCGGAGCGTACGACTGGTGGTGGTGCGAGAAAGTGTGCCCATAACGGGCGCCTGCTCGATTTTCTGTGATCCCAATCTGATGATCTGGCAAAAAATCCTGTCGCCAGGTCACTCCGGATCCGGCCGGACCACCGGCAGCCCGGCCGTCTCCGCCGCCTCGGCCAGCACCTCGCGGAGCATCGCCGGGGTGAGCCGGCCGGTGAAGACGTTGCGCTGGCTGACGTGGTAGCAGCCGAACACTGTCAGCGGGCCGTCCGCCTCGTCGGCCGGTTCCAGCACCGTACGGGCGCCGTGGCCGAACACCGGCCGGGGCCGGGGGATCCGCCACCCGGCTCGTTCCAGGGCGGCAAGGGTCGCCTGCCAGCCGAAGCCGCCGAGTACGACGACCGACCGCACCGTGGGCCGCAGCAACCGGAGCTCCCGGGCCAGCCACGGCCGGCACGTGTCCCGTTCCCCCGGCGTGGGGCGGTTGGCGGGCGGCGCGCAGTGCACGGGGGACGTCACCCGGACCCCGTACAGTTCGAGCCCGTCGGCCAGGTCCGTCACCGTGGACCGGGAGGCGAGCCCCAACTCGTACAGCGTGGCGTACAGCAGGTCACCGGCCCGGTCGCCGGTGAACATCCTGCCGGTCCGGTTCCCGCCGTGCGCGGCGGGCGCCAGCCCCGTGACGGCCAGGGCGGCGTCCGGAGGGCCGAAGCCCGGTACGGGACGCGCCCAGTACTCCCAGTCGCGGAACGCGGGGCGCTTGATACGGGCGGTCTCCTCGCGCCACTCCACGAGCCGGGGACAGGCACGGCACGTGACCAGCCGCCCGTCGAGCTCCGCCAGCGTCCGGGAGCGGGCGGCGGCCCGTACGGGGTAGTCATCGCTCATCGAAACGAGCGTACCCAGCGGGAACGGCCGGCCGGCCGACCTACCCGCCCCAGGACCGAGGCGCCGCCCCGGACCCGCCGTGCCCGGGCCAGGTCCGCAGCTTCTCCGGGTTGCGGACCGCCCAGATGCGGTGCACACGGTCCCCGGCGAGGCCGAACGCGGCCACGGTGACGGTGATTCCGGCGTGCTGGGCGACCAGGCCGGGCCGTCCGTTCACCGTGCGTTCCAGCAGCAGGAGCTCGGGCACCTTGTCCGCGAAGTGGACCAGGTACTGGGCGACCCGCTCGGCGCCCTCGACCGGGCGCAGGGCCGCCCCGGCCAGCCCGCCGCCGTCGGTGACCATCGCGGCCTCCGGGTCGAGGAGGGCGATGAGCGCCCCGATGTCCTTGGCCTCCCAGGCGTCCTTGAACTCCCGCACCAGGGCCGCCTGTCCGGTCGCCGGGGCCGCCTCGGCGCGGGCGTCCCGGAGGCGGCGGCGGGCCGACGCGGCGAGCTGACGGCAGGCCGGGGCGCTCCGGCCGACGATGTCCGCCACCTCCGCGAAGGGGTACCGGAACACGTCGTGCAGGATGAACGTCACCCGCTCGGCCGGGGTCATGGACTCCAGCACCACCAGGAAGGCCATGTTCACGGACTCGTCCAGGGTGACCCGGTCCGCCGGGTCCGCCCGGTCGTCGCGGCCGCCGTCGGCGCGCCCGCCGGTCCACTCGGAGCGGTCCGGCAGCGGCTCCGGTATCCACTCGCCGACGTAACGCTCCCGCCTGACCCGCGCCGAGCCCAGGACGTCGAGGCAGACCCGGCTGGCCACCGTCGTGAGCCACGCCCCGGGCGACGCGATGGCGTCCCGCTGCTCCGGTGACATCGCGTACCACCGGGCGTACGTCTCCTGTACGGCGTCCTCCGCCTCGGCGACCGAACCGAGCATCCGGTAGGCGAGGTTCATCAGCTGACGCCGCTCGCCGATCACGGCGCTCAGGTCCGGCTCGGAAGGTGTGCTCATGTACGTGACCGCCCCTGGTTGTCGTCGTGCGTTTCCGCTGCTGACGGTCCGACGGAACAGCCCGCCGGAATGTGAGGCGGCCGGCGGCCTCACATTCCGTGGATCTACGTCGTCGGACCGACGAGACAGTACCGATCCACCGCCGCGAGGCAGAAGAGAGGACCACGTCATGGCCGCACCGACGATGGCAGCACCGAGCAGCACCACGCCCGCGACGGCGCCCGCCCGGGTCCGTACCACCTTCGTCGAGGTCTCCCTCGCCCTGCAGACCCTGGCCATCTTCTTCCAGGCGGTCACCGCGGGGCTGCTGCTCTCCACCTCTTACGGAGAGACCCTGCACGGCGTCGGCGCGCGCGTGATGTACGGGGCGTCGATGCTCTACGTGCTGGCGGCGGTCCTGGCCTGGCGGCCGGGCGGCGGATCGCCCCGTCCCATCCTGTACGCGACCGGCTTCCTCGTCCTCGCCTCGGTGCAGGTGGTGCTGGGCATCGCACACGAGGCGGCGTGGCATGTCCCGCTGGGCGTCCTGATGTTCGGCCTGAGCACGGTGGCACTCGGCCACGCGGTGTTCACCCGGCTGCTGCGGCGGGCTGCCGGGGGGTCGGGTGCCACTCCAGCATCATGATCGTGGCGTCGTCGCTCAGCCGGTCGTGCTGGTACTCCCGGATGGAGTGGATGAGCTGCCGCAGGGCCTCCGAAGCGGGCTCCCCGGCGGCCGTGGCGCGGATGATCGAGGCCGTGAAGCGGTTCAGGCCGAACTGGGTGCCGTCCGCCATGCGGGCCTCGGTCACCCCGTCCGAGTACAGCAGGATCCGGTCACCGGGCAGCAGGGGCACCTCGTGGACCACCCGTTCCGCCTCGCAGATCAGGCCCGGGGTGCCGAGGGGCGGTTCGCCGGGGCGGTCGAGGGCGTTGTCCAGGACGCGGTTCTCGCGGATCAGCAGCGGCGGCGGGTGACCGCAGTTGATCCAGCTCAGGACGCCGCTGGACATGTCCAGTTGCAGGGCGACGCCGGTGCAGAACTGATCGGGCAGCCACTCGGCCAGCGCGTCGTCCACCGTCCTGACGAGTTCCCGCAGCCCCGCCCCCCTGCGCCGGGCGCTGCGGCAGCCGGCGATGGCGATCGCGCTGGTCAGCCCGGACGCCAGATTGTGACCCATCGCGTCGAGGATGACCGCGTGCAGCGTCGACTCCGTCAGCGCGTGGTCGAAGGCGTCGCCGCCCAGTTCGTACGCCGGTTCCAGCACCGCCGTGGACAGCGCCCGGTCCTCACCGATCGCGCGCGGTGGCAGCAGGGTCCGCACCATCTCGGCGGGCAGCGTCATCGTCTCCGTACGCGCCCGCTCCACGAACCGGTCGCTGAACGCGCGCTTCGACGTGATCGCCATCGCCAGGACGGACGCCAGACTCGCGCACCGTTCCAGCAGCGTCCGGTCCAGCGCGTCCACCTGGACACCGATGACCCCCAGCCGCTCCACCCCGTCCACCAGCGGCAGCCAGGCGATCAGCGTCTCGGTCTCCGTCGACTCGACGCGCAGGGCCAGCGAGCGGAAGGCCGAACCGGCCAGGGACGCGTCCACGTGGAGCTGCGCCTCGCCGGAGAGCGGGGAGAGGCGCTGCTGCTGGAGGTCGACGATGTAGATCTCCACCCGGCGCAGGCCCAGCAGACCGGCGTACCGGTTGACCAGAGCCGGCAGGTCGGTCGGGGCGGTGGCATGCACCTCCGCCAGAAACCCGTGCATCAGCCGCTCGCCGTCACTGGTGGGGGAGTGAGTCATGGGAATATCGACCGCCCGGCAGATGTGTGCGCACCGTAGGAAAGCCATACGAAAAAGTGAGGGTCGGCCGGGAAATTCCCGGCCGACCCTCACTTTATGTGCCGCTGCGACGTATCGCCCGGTCAGATCTACCAGCGGTACCAGCGACCTCGCTTCCCGCCGCCGCCCGCAGGCCGGACGACGAACCCGAGCAGCCACACCACAAGTACGGCGATGGCTATCCACCACAGGGCCTTCAGGGCGAAACCCGCCCCGAAGAGAATGAGCGCAAGCAGAAGAACCAGAATCACGGGAACCATGGGTATCAACCTCCGAAGCATCAGTTGCCCCGGCCCCCTCCCTGTATTCCTGAAAAACCCCTGACTTTTCCGGGGGAGGGACGGGAAGGAGATTCCGAATGCTGGTGCCCAGGCGCCACCGACACCATGTCAGCTGACGGACCCGCCAAGGATCTTGTCGCACACGTGTGTGGAACGCATGGCTCCGGGTAGTCGCAGCTTCGCGCATGCGTAAGCAGCCGCTGTCCGACGGAAGGAATGATCGCCATGCCGACATCCGTATCTGCGCAGGTGCCGGGGACCACGACAGGTGCGCCGGCCGAACTCCCCGAGATCGCTGACCCGTTGAAGGTCGCGCCCAAGGACGCCCGGGCACTCAGCAAGCTGTTCTTCGACCGGTTGCAAACCCTCGAAGAGGGCACGGCCGAGTATCAGTACGCCCGCAATACGCTCATCGAGATGAACCTCACCCTGGTGCACTTCGCCGCGGCCCGCTACCGCAACCGCGGCAACGGCCAGATGGAGGACATCATCCAGGTGGGCACCATCGGCCTGATCAAGGCCATCGACCGCTTCGAACTCACCAGGGAAGTCGAATTCACCTCATTCGCCATTCCCTACATCGTCGGTGAGATCAAACGCTTCTTCCGGGACACCACCTGGTCCGTCCACGTCCCCCGGCGGCTCCAGGAGCTCCGGGTCACCCTCGCCAAGGCCAAGGAGGAACTGGCCACCTCGCTCGGCCGGGAGGCCACCGTCGCCGAACTCGCCGAAAAGCTCGGCATCAGCGAGGAGGAGGTCATCGAGGGCCTGGTCGCCTCGAACGGCTACACCGCGCACTCATTGGACGTACCCCTCGACGGGGCGGAGTCCGACAGCCCCAGCGGGGTGAGCCGCACCCACGCGGACATCACCGGCGAGTGCGACCCGGGCATCGAACTGGTCGAGAACCTGCACGCCCTGGCGCCCCTGCTGGAGACGCTGGACGAGCGGGAGCGCGCCATCGTCCAGATGCGCTTCGGCGAGGAGATGACGCAGTCCCAGATAGGTGAACGTCTCGGTCTCTCCCAGATGCATGTCTCACGGCTGATCGCCCGCATACTGGGCAAGCTCCGCGAAGGCATCCTCACCGAGGACTAGGACCCCCACGGGGTCGCCGGGCCTCGTCACTGGACGCGACGCGAGGACGACTCGTCCTCGTCCTCGTCGTCGTCCGAACCCGGCACATGGACGTCGGTGACGTTGATGTTGATCTCGACCACTTCGAGACCGGTCATCGTCTCGACCGCGTCCGTGACGTTCGTACGGAGGCTGCGGGCGGTGTCCAGGATGGGGGCGCCGTACTCCACGACGATGTCGACGTCGATGGCGGTCTGCTTCTCGCCGACCTCCACCTTGACGCCCCGCCCCGGGTCATTGGAGCGGGAGACCTTGTCCTTGACGGCTCCGATCGCTCGCGACGGGCCCTTGCCGACGGACGTGACCCCGTCGGTCTCCCGCACCGCGATGCCGGCGATGGTCGACACCACGTTGTCCGCGATGGTCGTCGTCCCTCGCGTGCCGCCCGCCGCACCGCCGTCCAGCTGGGTGCCGCCGCTTTCGTTGGTCGCCATGAGTTCCTCACACGAAAAGAGCTGGGGTGGGATGGGGGGCTTCCCGGCGGAAGCCGTTCCGGCCCCTCATCCCACTCTCCTCCGGCTCCCGCGCCCCCGCCATTCGGGTGATCGCCGCACCCCGGGAGACCCGCGGCGGCTCAGTCGCGCGGCAGCAGCGTCCCCAGCGGCCCGAGGTCCAGATTCAGGTCCTCGGGCCGCACCCCGTGCTGCTCGCACAGCTCCGTCATCCGCTGCTCCAGGAGCATCAGCGTCGTGCCGATCTCCTCGGTCTGCTCCTCGGTGAGGTCGCCCTCGTCGATGCGGCGGATCGCCTGGCGCTCCATCAGCTGGCGCAGCAGTTCCACCACGGTGAGCACCAGCGTGACGAGGTCCTGGCCCACCTTCCCGGAGTCCAGGTCCACCCGCGCGTCCGTCACAGCGGCCCCCCGTCGGCCCAGGGCGCCGGTACCCGCTCGCTGACCGACGACAGCAGCGCGTGCAGCGACAGACGTACGAGAGGCACATCGGCGATCGCGATGACCAGGTCCCCGCTGATGACCACCCCGGTCGCCAGCACCCGGTCCAGCAGATCGACCAGAGGCACCCCGATCGGCCCGCTCAGCGGTTCCGGCTCGTCCCACGGCACGACGGAACGCTCCACCTCTACACCTCACCGACGAAGGAGTACGGGACCCAGGGCCCCGACAGCTCGACCTGCGCCCCGGTCCGCTCGCGGAGGCTCTGCGCCAGCCGCGCCAGCTCCGCCGCCCGGTCCTCGGCCACCAGATACGTGGCGTTGAGCACCTGCGTGCGCCGCTCGTCCGGCACCCGGGGGCCGTGCGAGGGCAGCCTGCGCGAGGCGGCGGCCAGGCCGCTGACGTCCGCGTCGATCACCTCGGCGATCCGCAGCCCGTCCGTCCGGTGCCGTTCGCGCCGGTCCCGCAGGCTCCGCTTCCGGTCGAGATAGGCCCGGCCGGCCCCGGGAGCGGGCCTGTGTGGGGCGGCCTCGGACGCCTCCCGGGCCGGTGCGTCGGCCACGTACACTTTCAGGCCCCACTCGGAGTGGTGCGCCGTACGTTCCAGCGCGGCGTGGAAGCGTCGTGCCTCCTTGGCCAGCGCCGCCCGGGCCCTCTCCTCGTCGTGGTAGAGCGTGGCCAGCGGGAGGGGCACCGTGGGGTACCGGGTGGCCATCGCGCACACGACATCGTGATGGGCCCGTGCGTACCGTTCGAGTTCGGGCTCGTCGGCGAGCCGGGCCTGCCACGCCTCGTCGGTGAAGTCGGCCGCCCGTACGGCCTGGACGACGGCGGTGAGGGCCGGGCCGAGGGCCAGGGTGCGCAGCGGGCTCTCGGATGTGACGCCCGCCGGGCCGTCGAGGACCGGCTGCTCCCCGGTGCGGCACACGGCGTAGACGTACACGGCACGGGCGTCCGCGGATGAGCGGGCGTGCTCGGTCATGACGCGGACGCCTCTGACTCAAGGGCGTCGAGGCGGGCCCGCAGCTCCCGGTTCTCGTCCTGCAGCGCGTTGCGCGCCGCATGCGAACTGAGCGCGGGATCGGTCTCCCACCAGTCGATCCCGGCCTTCTTCGCCGTGTCGACGGAGGCGACGAACAGCCGCAACCGGATGGTGAGCAGCTCGATGTCCAGCAGATCGATCTTGATGTCACCGGCGATGACGATGCCCTTGTCCAGGACACGTTCGAGGATGTCGGCGAGGTTGGTCGTCTGCGGGCCGGAGGGCGCGTAGGCGGCGTCCTGCCGGAAGTCGAGATCAGTCACGACGGGACCTCCGCCCGCGCCGCCTGCTCGGGGCGGGCTCCTCCTCTTCTTCTTCTTCCTCTTCCTCCTCCGGTTCCTCTTCCGGTTCCTCGTCGTCCTCCCACTCGTCCTCGTCCTCGTCGTCCTCGTCCTCGGCCCCCTCCTCGTCTTCGTCTTCGCCTTCGGCCTCGTCCTCGTAGTCCTCGTCCTCAGGCTGTTCCTCGTCGCCCTCGGACTCCTCCTCCTCGGCCACGGCGTCCTCGTGGGAGACGACGACCTCGCCGTCGCGGATCTCGCCGCGCCAGGCTTCGGGCTCCTCGTCGGTGAGGGTGACGTAACGCTGGAAGTGCTTGAAGTCCAGGCGGATGCGGCGCCCCTGGGCCCGCCAGAGGTTGCCCGTCTTCTCGAAGAAGCCGGACGGGTAGTACTCGACCACCAGCACGATGCGGGTCAGGTTCGGCGTCAGCTCATGGAAGCTGACGGCACCGCGCGTCGTGCCCTTGGAGCCCTCCGAGGTCCAGACGATGCGTTCGTCGGGGATCTGCTCCTGGACGGTCGCCTTGAAGCTGCGCGAGGACGGGCCGATCTTGACCTTCCAGTCGCTCGTGGCCTCGTCGCTCGTCGAGACGTCCTGGACGCCCTTCGCGAAACTGCTGAACTTGTCGTACTGGGTCCAGTAGTCGTACGCCGTACGCAGGGGCACGCCGACGTCGAGGACTTCCACGATGTTCATCGACTTGCCGCCACCGCTCGACTTGCTCTTCCCCTTGCCGCCGCCGAACGCCTCCTTGGCCTTCTCCGTGACGTTGTCCTTCACGCCCTTGGCCTTCTCCGAGACGAACGACTTCAGCGGCGATTCGCCCTGGAGCACGCGAGAGGCGATGGCCGGCATGGACCCGCTCTCGGCGGAGTCCGTCAACTGGCCCGCGACGTCGGTGAGCTTGCCGCTCGCCTTCCCCGCGAGATCCTCCACCTTCGCGCTGAGGAAGCCGGAGAGCTCCTCCCGGAGCCGGCCGAAGCCCGATTCCGAGCCGGACTCGTCCTGTGTTTCGTCCTGCTCGTCCTGATCTGCCCTGGCCATGACTCACTACCTCCGACGTTCGGTGCGCTTGGACGCGGCCCGCTTGGACGAAGATGTCTTCTTCGCCGCGGCCTTCTTGGCCGGAGCGGTCTTCTTCGCCGCGGTCTTCTTCGCGGGAGCCGACTTCTTCGGCGCCGACTTCTTGGCTCGGGCGGTCTTCTTCGCGGGTGCGGCCTTCTTCGCCGCGGTCTTCTTCGCGGGAGCGGCCTTCTTGGCCGGAGCGGACTTCTTGGCAGTCGGCTTCTTGGCCGGACTCTTCTTGGCCGGAGTCTTCTTCGCCGCCTCGGGGGCCTTACGGTCCCTGCCGCCCCGCCGACGGCTCGACGGCGGTTCTTCCTGAGCCTCCTCCTCGGGCTCCTCGGGCTCCTCGCCGGTCTCGCTCCCGTCCTCGTCCTCTTCCTCTTCGCCCTCGTCCTCTTCGTCCTCGTACGGTTCCTCTTCCTCCTCTTCCTCCGCCTCTTCTTCGCCCTCGTCCTCGTCCTCGTCCGGTTCCTCTTCGCCCTCCGGTTCCTCCTCGTACTCGTCTTCGTACGCCTCGTCGTCGTTCTCGTCCTCGTCCTCGTCCTCTTCGCGCGGGCCCTCCAGGAGCCGGGCGGTGCGGTCGCCGATCGCGTCGGCAAGCGAGGCCATGCTGCGGTTCGCAGCCGCCGTCACGGCTTGGCGGCCCGCGTCCATGACCTCGCCCCGCAACTGTTCCTGGAGCTCGGCGACTTGGGGGACACTGCCGAGACGGCGCATGCCCTCGGCGGCCAGCTGGCGGGGTTCGAGCCCGAACCGTCTGCCCGCCAGGTACGTCGCGACGGTCAGGGCCATCCGGCCCTTCTTGGTCCGGCCCAGCACATAGCCGCCCACTACCGCGGCTGCGAGAGTCACCTTCGTCTGGTCATCCATGAGCACGTCACCTTCGATCGTCTGGCACTCGGCGCGCCCGAACGGCGTGCAGCCGGTCGAGCAGCCGCTCTTCTTCCCGCTCGAATTCCTCGATCGTGATGTCTCCGGCCTCCAGCTCCTGGTTGAGTACGGCCAGTTGTGTGCGCAGTACGCCGGGATCGTGCAGTTCCCGCTCTGCGGCGTCGTTCAGCTTCTCCGCCACCCACACCACCCCCCGCACGGGTGCGATGGGCAGCGTCAGCAGACCGGTGATGAGGCCCATCTCAGCCACCACCCACGGGGGCCGGCCGGGCCTCGGCGGAGACGAAGCTGTAGCAGGGCAGCGGCCCGGCCAGGCGGAGCTCCACATGGCCGCGGTTGTCGCCCGCGAACCGGCGCGCCTCGGCCAGGAAGGCGTCACCGGCCTCGCGCTCCACCAGGAACGACACATTGAGCGCGCACCCCTGGACCTCGGGGCCCGCCGCAACCGCCCTGGCCCTCGGCGTCAGCTCCCGCAGCACCCGCCGCCCCGCCTCGGCGGCCCGCCGCGCGAGGGAGGCGGCCACCGCCTCGCCCAGCCGCAGACTGGCCTCGTAGCCCGGACGCCGGCGCGCGGCCTCCCGCAGCTTGCGTACGGTGCCGTCCTCGGCGACCAGGTCGGCGAGCGCGTCCTCGGCCGCCAGCGCCTTCACGTTGATCTCGTGGCAGCCGGCGAGCCGCTTCAGGGCCGCCAGATGACCGTCCTCACCTGCGGCCAGCTGCCGCTCCACGGTGTCCTGGCCGGGGGCCACCATGCCGAACCGCATGGGCAGCACCGGCCCCTCGTCCATCAGGCGCAGCAGCAGATCCTGGTGGGCGAGCAGATCGCGGCGGCGCGCCCGGAGGTCCGGGGGAGCGTCGCTGACGACCGCTGCGAGCCTCCCCTGCCGGACGGTCCGCAGGCGTGCGGGCGGGCTGCCCACACCGCCCTGCCCGTCCGGGAGCGGGGTCCCCGCCCGGGTGATCGCGTACACGTACACGCCGTCGGCTGTCACGGCTCACGCCTCCGCACGGCGGCGCCGGCTCTCGCTGTCGCGCGCCGGGGCGCGCCGCTTCCTCGGCCGCTCCTCCGGCTCGTCCTCGTCGCCGCCGACCGCCTTGCGTACGGTGTCGCCCACCGACTCGGCGGCCCTGCGCACCTTCCGCTTGCCGATGGACTTGGCGGCGCCGCCGCCGATCAGCTCCGGAACCGTGGTGCTGCCGGAGTCCCGTTCCAGGTCCAGTCGGTTGCACGCCTCGGCGAACCGCAGATATGTGTCCACGCTCGCGACGACGATGCGCGCGTCTATCTTCAGGATCTCGATGCCGACCAGGGAGACCCTGATGAACACATCGATCACCATGCCCCGGTCGAGGATCAGCTCCAGGACGTCGTACAGGGTGCCGGCGCGCGGCGGGCAGGCGACGACTTCGTCGGAGTAGGTGGTCGCGGTCATGGAATGTCCTTCCGGCAGGGGAGTGGACGCCGCTCACTCGTCGGCGGCGCCCCGGCGGTACCGGCGGACCCTGCGGTACTCCAGGAGCTCACCGGACCGGTCGAGCTGCACCTCGTAGGAGGCGAGGAGGCTCGTGGTGTCCGGAATCCGGGGCACTTCGAGAACGTCCACGACTACGCACCAGCCGTCGTCGGTGCGCCGGACGGCGGACACGCCCTCCGCGTGGTGGTCGATGAGACCCTCCAGGCTCTGGATGGCAGCGCGGGCCGCATGCTCGGGGCCCCGTGCGGACGGGGCGTGCCGCTTGGTCGCCGTTTTCGTGGTTCCCGCCTGGGAGCGCCGCTGATCTGCCATGGGACCCAGTCTGCTCACTCCCGCCGCTCCCGCATCTTGGGCGAGGGCATTGGGGCGCGTGCCTCGCGGTGGCACGGCACCGCAGCGTGTAGACACTGTCTACGAATGGCTGGTAGACAGTGTCTATGGAACAAGTCGCCCCAGCGAACTCCTTGCGTGAACGCCTGATCGACGCGGGTGTCGACCTCGTCATGACCGAGGGCTCCGCCTCACTCGGCCTGCGCGAGATCGCCCGCCGCGCCGGGGTCTCCCACGGCGCCCCGCGCCGCTACTTCCCGACCCACCACGCCCTGCTCTCGGCCATCGCCCGGCGCGGCTTCACCGAGCTCGCCGCCCGGTTCGCGGCGGCGGCCGAAGGGGCCCGGACACCGCGCGAGCAGCTGCGGGGCCTCGCCGACGCCTTCCTGGACTACGCGGGGGAGCACGGCGGCATGTTCGAGCTGATGTTCCGCCACGACCTGCTCGACAGCGAGGCCCACGCGAGTGACACGGACGCGGACACGCCCGGCGGGCCGCGCCTGCGCGAGTCGACCCTCCCGCTGTTCGCGCGGCTCGTCGAACTCGTCGCCCAGGACCGCGCCCACCGCACGGAGACCGGCACCGAACCCTCGTACGACTCCGCCCCGCCCCCGGCGGCCCTGACCGCGGCCGCCCTGTGGACCAACCTGCACGGCATCGCCGTGCTCCGGGCGAGCGGCAGCCTCCAACTCGCCTTTCCCGGCGCGGGCGAGGGGCCCGACCCGCTCCTCACCGCGGTGCTCGACGCCCACCTCGGCCGGGTGGACGCGTGACCCCCACCGCCGTACGGTCCCGCGCCGCGCTCCTCGCGTCGGTGGCGGGCGCGATGCTCGTCGCCCTGGACGGCACCGTGCTGCTCGTGGCCCAGCCGGACCTGCGCGACGACCTCGGGGCGACCGTCACCGAGGTCCAGTGGACGAGCACCGCCTACCTCCTAGCGGTCGCCGCCCTCCTGGTGATCGCCGGCCGGCTCGGCGACCGGTACGGGCACCGGCGGCTGCTGTGCACCGGCGTCCTCGGCTTCGGCGCCGCGTCGGCCGGCATCGTCATCGCCGAGGGCATCGGCCCCGTGATCGCCCTGCGCGCCGCACAAGGAGTGTTCGGCGCGCTCCTGCAACCGGCGACGCTCGCCCTGCTCAGGCTCGCCTACCCCGCCGACCGGCTTGGCCGCGCCGTCGCCCTCCGGACCAGCGCCATCGGGGTGGCCGCGGCGGCCGGTCCGGTGCTCGGCGGAGTCCTCGTCACGCACTGGGGCTGGCGCGCCGTCTTCCTGATCAACATCCCGGCCGCCCTGGCCATCGCCGCGCTCACCCTCGCCGTGCGGACCCCGGCCGTGCCGCCCGTCGCGCACCGGCGGTTCGACCTCACCTCCGGGGTTCTCCTCGCCGCCGCGCTCGCCGCCCTCGTCCACACCCTGGCCGGGATCCCCGACGAGGGCTGGACCGGCACCCGGACAGGGCTCGGGCTGCTGCTGAGCGTGCTCCTCGGGGCGGGGCTCGTCGCGTACGAACGCCGCAGCGCCCAGCCGGTCGTGCCGTCGGCGGTGACGCGCTCGGTGCCCGTGATGGCGTCCATGGCGCTGCTCCTCACCACCTCCGGCGGCCTGTTCGGCGCGCTGTTCGTCGTCACGTTCTTCCTGCAGCAGGGGCTCGGCCTCGATCCGCTCACCACCGGGCTGCGCTGCCTGCCGCTGACCCTGCTCATGATCGCCGGAGCGCCCGCGGCCTCGGCGGCGCTCGGCCGGTTCGGGCCGCGCCGCACCGCGATCACCGGCCAGCTGTGCGTCGTCCTCGCCGTCCTCGGCCTCTCCCGGCTGACCCCGGCGACCCCCTGGCAGCTGACCGGCCTCGTCCTCGCGGTGCTGGGCGCGGGCTTCACCGCCGTCATGGTCACCGCCACCGGGACCGTCGTCGGGGACGCCCCGCCCGGGTACGCCGGAGTGGTCGGCGGCCTCAAACAGACCGCCATGAACGTCGGCCCCGCCCTCGGGATCGCCGTGGCCGCCGGACTGATGCCGCTCACCCCGTCGGCCGTCACCGGCCCGGGGCATCAGCTCCTCCCCGTAGCGGATCTCGCGCCGGCCCAGGCGCTGCCCGCGGTGGCGGCGCTCGCCGCGCTCGGGCTGATCCCGGCGTCGCTGCTGCCCCGGGGCCGCGGTCTCGCTCGAACGCCCGCTCGCGTCGTGGGGTGCGGCGACCGCCAGTAGGCTGCCGAAGGATCACGACCCGTGGACGAGGAGCAGACCGATGGACCTCCGCCTGAGGACGATCAGCCGGGACGAGCACCTGGCGTACATCGACACTCTGCCGTCCGCGAGCCACATGCAGGTCCCCTCCTGGGGCGAGGTGAAGCCCGACTGGCGGGCGGAGAGCCTGGGCTGGTTCGACGGCGCGGGCAGGATCACCGGCACCGCTCTGGTCCTGTACCGGCCGCTGCCGAAGATCAAGCGCCACCTCGCCTATCTCCCCGAGGGCCCCGTCATCGACTGGTACGACGACGACCTCGACCGGTGGCTGAACCCGCTCCTGGACCACCTCAAAGCACAGGGCGCGTTCACCGTGAAGATGGGCCCGCCCGTCGTCGCCCGCCGCTGGGACGCGGCCACCGTCAAGGAGGCCATCGCCGACCCCGGCGCCCACCGCCTCGGCGAGGTCGCCCCCACCGAACAGGACCCCCGTGCACTCACGCTGACGGACCGTCTGCGGGCCATGGGCTGGCAGCGCTCCGGGGGTGACGGCGAGGACGGATTCGCCGCCGGACAGCCGCGTCACGTCTTCCAGTTGCCCCTGGCCGGCCGCTCGCCCGACGACCTCCTGGCCGGGTTCAACCAGCTGTGGCGGCGCAATGTCAAGAAGGCCGAGAAGGCCGGCGTCAAGGTCGTCCAGGGCGACTACGCCGACCTGGACACCTTCTACGCGCTCTACACCGAGACCGCCGAACGCGACCGGTTCATCCCCCGCCCCCTGGCGTACTTCCAGCGCATGTGGAAGGCGCTCACCGCCGAGCACCCCGACCGGATGCGGCTCTACCTCGCCGCCCACGACGGCGAGGTGCTGGCCGCGGCCACCATGCTCACCGTCGGCGGGCACGTCTGGTACTCGTACGGTGCGTCCACCAGCCGCAGGCGCGAGGTCCAGCCCAACAACGCCATCCAGTGGCAGATGATCCGCGACGCCCACGCCATGGGCGCGCACGTCTACGACTTCCGGGGCACCACCGACACCCTGGACGAGTCCAATCACCTGCTCGGGCTGCTCCGCTTCAAGGTCGGCACCGGCGGGCAGGCCGCCGAATACGTCGGCGAGTGGGACTACCCGCTCAACAAGGTCCTGCACAAGGCGTTCAGCCTCTATATGGCGCGCCGCTAGGGCCTGTCGTCCAGGTCCAGCGCCTCCAGCGGCCGCACCGCCGGGCCCTGGAGCACCGAGCCGTCGACCCCGAAGCGCGAACCGTGGCACGGGCACTCCCACGCCGTCTCCGCCTCGTTGAACGCCACCAGGCACCCCAGATGCGTGCACCGCGCGGACACCGCCCGCACCGAGCCGTCCGGTTCCCGGTACACGGCGCAGCGCCGGCCGTTCACCCGGACCACCGCCCCCGTGCCGGGCACCACCTGGCTCACCGAGTCGAGGTGGCTGACGCGCAGCCGGTCGCCGACGAAGTGCTTCGCCACCTCCGCCTGCGCACCCAGCAGCGACCCCGCCTCGCGCACCGCGCTCCCCAGCCGCCTCGGGTCGTACAACTCCGCCCACGGCAGTGGCGGGACGCCGTCCGCGATGAGCGAGGTCAGCAGCCGCCCGGCGAGCACCCCGCCGGTCATCCCCCAGCCGCCGAACCCGGTCGCCACATAGGTGTGCCGGGCCCCGAGGTGGAACGGTCCGATCAACGGGACCGTATCGCTGGGATCGTTGTCCTGCGCCGCCCACCGGTACGCGGTCGGGCCCGCCGCCGGGAACCGCTCGTGCAGCCACGCGTCGAGCCGCCGGAATCGCTCGCCCGGGTCGCCGGTGCCCGGAGTGAAGCTCTCCCCGGTCACGATCAGCAGGCGCCGGCCGTCGTCGAGCGGGGTGGAGCGCACCGAGCGCTTCCCCTCGTCCTCGGTGATGTACATGCCCTTCGGTGCCAGGTCCGCCCGGATGGGCGCGGCGACGACCAACTCCCGCCGGGGTGAGAGCCGGGCGAACAGCATCGCGCGGTCGAAGACCGGGTAGTGCGTGGCGACGACCACGTCCCGGGCCGTCACACTCCGCCCCGACTCGACGGTCACCCGGCACGGCGTCCCCTCGGACAGCCCGGTCACCCGGCTGCGCTCGAAGACCCGGCCCCCCTGCGCGATCAGATCCCGGGCCAGCGCCAGCAGGTACTTGCGCGGGTGGAACTGGGCCTGGCCGTCCGCCCGGACCGCCCCGGCGACCGCGAACGGCAGTTCCGTCTCGGAGACGTACGCGACATCGAGCCCCGCGTCGGCGGCGGCGCGCGCCTCCGCCTCGACCAGGTGCCGGGACTCCGGCCCGGCCGCGTAGCTGTACGCGCTCACCCGCTCCAGGTCGCACGCGATCCCCAGCTCCTCCACGATCCCGGCCACCCGGTCCACCGCGTCCAGCTGCGAGGCCGCGTACAGCAGGGTCGCGTCCAGGCCCCGGGTCCGCCGCAGCCGGGCGTACACCAGCGACTGGAGGGCGGAGACCTTGGCCGTCGTGTAGCCGGTCACCCCGGAGGCGATGCGGTCCGCTTCCAGCACCACGACGTTCCGGCCCGCCCGGCTGAGCTCCCACGCCGTGCTCAGGCCCGCGATGCCGCCGCCGATCACGACGACGTCCGCATCGGTGTCCGACGCCAGCCGCGGGTGCTCGGGGGCGTCGGTGCTGTCCATCCAGAAGGACTCGTCCAGCCCCGGAAGAGGGCGGGGGTGGTTCATCGTGTGCTCTCCCAATCGCTCAGAACCCGGGGTGTCGCCGGTCATGACGCACACCACGGCCGGAAGGTGCTCTGCGTCATACGGGGGCCGGGGAGGGGCGCAGTACGCTGCACGGCGATCCAGCACCCGAGGGGACGCCCCGATGCCCGCAGACCTTGCCCCGCTCATCGCCGCCACCACCCAGTGGCTGACCCGCGCGTTCCCGGCCGGCGGGGGCCCGCTCACCGCCGCCCTGGCCGAGGCGCAGGCCCGCCAGGCCGTCACGGTCGCCACCTGGCTCCGCTACCCGACCGACCTGGACGCCGCGCTCGTGGTCCTGACCGGCCCCGGCGGATCCGCCCACCTGGACGAGGTCACCGGCGGCCACGGCCGGGCGGCGGCCGGTCCGGCGGACCTGGCCTGGCGCAGCTGGGTGGACGAGGTGGTCGCCAGCTGGGCCGCGCATCTGCTCACCGCGCCCGACGCGGCGAAGGAGGCGGTGAGGGCGCTCGAAGAAACCGAGCACGGGGGGACAGGACCCGCCGAGTTCCGCCGCCTGACCGCGCCCAGCGCGCACGACCTGGCCGCCACCGCACTGCTGCGCCACCCCGACCTGCTGGAGCCGATAGCCCGCCTCCACCACGCGGACCTGCTCGACCGACTGCGCCTCGGCCCGGCCCGCGCCTGCTGAGACCGGGGGAGGCGTCGGGGAGCCGAGGGCGCCGGGAGCGGGGGCGCCGGGGGCTTCAGCCCTTGCCGCGACCGCTCAGGAGGTCGCGGGCCCGGTCGACCAGACCGGCGCCGGGGCCCAGGATCTTGTTGCCGGGCGGAGTGTCGGGCATGGACGGGTGCGGACGCGTCGGCGCGGTCTTCTTCGCCGCGCGCACCTTCTCGCCCAGCTGGTCCAGGGTCTCCGGGGAGACGGCCGCAGCCAGGAGCGGGAAGAGCCGGTTCTCCTCGTCGCGCACGTGCTTGGTCACTTCGAGCTTGAGCTGCGCCACCAGGTGGTCGAACTGCGGGTCGTCCGCCGGCAGCCCCTCCAGCTCCTTGAGGTGCTGCTCCATCCTGGCGTGGTCCTCCAGCTCCTCGTCGGCCATGTCGTCGCCGTCGTCCACGAACCGCCGGACCACCGGGTAGAGGTGCATCTCCTCCGCCACGGAATGCCGGACCAGCTCGATCGTCAGCTCGTCGGCGAGCTTCCTGCGCTGCTCGTCGCCGACCGGCTGAGCCTCGATCTTCGCGAACAGTTCGTCTACCTCGCGGTGGTCCGTGGTGAGCTCCGCGATCACGTTCCCGCCGTGTCCCATGAGTGCAACCCTCTCCGCTCGTGTGGTGCGCGCCCAAGTCAGGCTCACCGTTCCACAGCGGTACCCCCGAACCTCACCAACACACGGAGCCACGCCCCACTCCGGTCAGGCTGGCGTAACGGTCCGGCGGGCCCGTCCTCAGGGACGTGCGGGCGGCGCCGTGATCCCGGAAGCCGTGCCGAGCGGCCACGCCTCGATGTCGCGGTATCGGATCTGCCCGGGGCCGTTCCCCGCGTTGCTGCCGACCAGATGCAGGCGTTCGGCGGGCCACGGGCGGCCGCGGAACTCGGTCAGCAGCGCGGCGATCTCCCCGGCCGACGTGTGGTCGCCCCGGCGCACCCGGGCGAGCGTCAGATGGGGGCGCAGCGGCCGGGTCTCCAGGGCGATCCCGCAGTCGCGGACCACGGCCCGTACGCCGTCGGCGAGCCGGTGCAGTCCTTCGAGGTCGCCGGCGATCCCGCTCCACGCCACCCGCTCGTCGAACGTGCCGCCGCCGTGCAGCGCCAGGCGCGGAGCGGGGTGGGACGCGGCGAGGGCGGCCAGCGGCGGACGGAGCAGCGGAACGGTGTCCACCGGGAGCGCGCCCAGGAACGCCAGGGTGATGTGCCAGTCCTCCACCCGGTTCCACCGCACCTGCGGGTGCGTCGCGTAGGCGGGGCGCAGTACCCGGGCCAGCTCGTCCTTCGCCGGGTCGGGCGGGGCGAGGGCGATGAACACGCGCACGGTCGCGGGCGGGGTCTCTTCGGTCACCCGGCATTCGTATCGCATGCGGGGCCGGCCGTCCCCGCCGGGTGGGCGCCCGCGCCACGGCCCGGAACATGACGCAGGGTGAGGGAAATGGCCATTGATTTCGAATGGGGCGCGCACCCGGCGCACGGGAGCGCGATGCGTTCGGCGCGTGCCCGCGAATGAGGGGGTGTACGCCGGCGGTTATCCGAATGTGCGCGGGTCGTATTTAGTTAAATGCGCACAATCGGGACATCGGGTGGCTGAAAATTTCCGGGGGAGCGGGCCTGGCATATGTCTCCGGCCGGCCTTCCCGCTCGTCGCGGCCGTGCGGGCTGATAAGTAATGGGCCGAATTCGACTCTTGGGCTGTCGGCGGTCCTCTATGGTGATTGGCGTGAACGGGCGAAGCCGGATGACCGGCCGGCCATCGGCATCACGCCGGTATCCCGAGGCGTAACGTATCTCCGGTCCATGCGGCCGGACTTGCGCGGTGGGGACGGGTGGTCCGATGGCGGGGGAGCGGTGAATCCGTGCGGCAGGCCCGCATATATCTGTGGAACATGCGGTGGCATGTGGGAAAACAAGTGGGGGGACAGTCGTGACCAATCCTTTCGATGACGAGTCGGGCCGGTTCGTGACGCTGGTGAACGGCGAGGGGCAGTATTCGCTGTGGCCGGCGCACATCGAGGTTCCGGGCGGCTGGAGCGTCGGCGGTCCGGAGGGTTCGCGACAGGAGTGTCTCGACGCCATCGAGGCCACGTGGACGGACATGCGGCCCGCAGGCCTGGTCCGGGCGATGGAGGCCGACGCCGGGTAGCGCGGCGCGCGGGTCGGCAGGCCGTTACGGTCCGCAGGCCGCGCGCGATCCATTCGATCGATGTCGTTCCCATCCGGGCAAAGTCGATCAGTCCCGGCTTGCGATCGATCACACTCCGGCGGGAAATGTTCATACCGCTGTCACGCGGCTTTATTTCCCTCATTGATGGACTGCAGTGACGGGCTGCATTGATGGACTGTGTCGACGGACCGCATTGATGGGCCGTGCGCCGGCCTGTCCTCGATAAGCGCAGAAAACCGAGCCCGCTCCCGGTTTTCGGAACGGGAAGCCGGTCCCGCGGTGCCCGATGCCCGGGGCCGGTGACCTTCTCCTCGCTATTACCCGCCCGTTGTCGGCCATGGACGCCGCACCGGCACGGCCGGCTTCGTCCTGCCCTCTTCGTCCCCCCGAAAGCTCTCCCCGAAGGTGTGTCCCGGCATGCGCGAAAACGGCTCTGTCTCCCCGGAATCCGCTCCTGAATCCGCTCCCGAAGAGTTCTTCGGGACGACCGCAGCCCAGCAGGGCGTCTGGTACGGGCAACTCGTCGACCCCGACAGCCCGAAATACAACGTCGGTGAATGCTTCGAGATCCGGGGCGACCTGGACGAGGCACTATTCGCCGCCGCCGTCGACCGTGCCTGCGAGCTGTGCGACAGCCTCAACCTCGAGTTCGTCACGGAGGGCGACACCCTCCTCCAGCGCGTCGTCCGCGAACCCGGGGCCCGCCGGCTCCGGATCGTGGACGTGTCCGGGGCCGCCGACCCCGCCGCCGAGGTCGAGCGCTACCTGGCGACGGACATGGCCACGCCCGACACCCTGCACCGCCCCCGCCACCACATGGCCCTGCTCCGGGCCGGCACCGGGCTGTCCTACTGGTACGTCCGCTTCCACCACATAGCCGTCGACGGCCTCGGCGGTGCCGTCTTCACCCGCGTCGTGGCCGACCTCTACGGGCGCGCGGTGAAGGGCGAAGACCTCGCGGAGGTCACGCTGCCCGCCGCGCCCCTGCGCGACCTCGTCGCCGACGAGACGGCCCACCGCGAATCCGGCCGCCACGACGCCGACCGCGCCTACTGGACCGCCAAGTTCGCGGACCGGGCCCCGGAAGACACCGGGGACGACGACGGGCACAGCGGCCGGACCCTCATCCGCCGCCGCACCGACCTCCCCGCACCGGCGGGCGACGCACCGGCCGCCCCCGGCGCATCCGGCCTGCGGCTGCACAACGGCGAGTCCCTGTCCGCCGAGGTTTTCGCGGACCTGCGCCGGCTCGCCGCCGCCCACCGCACCACGTGGAGCGCCGTCCTCGTCGCCGCCGTCGCCGCCTACACCGCCCGGGTCACCGGCACCCGCGAGGTCACCGTGGGCCTCGCCTCCAACGGCCGGCACGGCGGTCTGCGGCACATCGTCGGCATGACCTCCAACATCCTGCCGCTGCGCCTGACGCCCACCGGCACCATGTCCGTAGGCGAACTCGTCCGTGAGGCCGCGGCCGAGATGCGCGGCGCCCTGCGCCACCGCCGCTTCTCGCGCGAACAGCTCGCCCGCGAACTGAACACGGGCGACGACCCGTCCCGCCTCACCGGCATCGTCGTCAACATCATGGGCTACGACTACGACCGGGACTTCGCCGGAATCCCCGCGCCCTCCCGGGTGCTGTCGGTCGGTCCCGTGGACGACCTGTCCCTCTTCGTCTCCGAACGGGCCGAGGGCAAGGGGCCGTTGATCGGATTCGACGCCCGCCCCGACCTCTACCACCCCGAGGACGTCCGGCTGCACGAGCAGGCCGTCGTGTCGTTCGTCTCCGCCCTGGCCGCCGCCGACCCCGCCCTGCCCCTGCGCGACCTGCCGCTCGTGGACGAATCCACCGCCCCCGCCCTGCGCGCCCAGGGGCTCGGCACCGAACTGCCCGAACGGGCCGTCGCGCGGACCCTGCCGGAGGCGTTCCGCGACCAGGCGCGCCGCACCCCGGACGCCCCGGCCGTCGTGGACGGGACGCACACCCTCTCGTACCGGCAGCTCGACCGGGCGGCCGACGACCTGGCGAGCGCGCTGACCGGCTGGGGCATCGGTGCCGAGCAGGGCGTCGGGGTGCTCCTCGGGCGCTCGGCCGCCGTGCCCGCGGCCACCCTCGCGACCGTCGCCGCGGGCGCCGCCTACGTCCCGATGGACGCGGCCTGGCCCGCCGAACGGCTCGGCCGTGTCGCCGATTCGGCCCGCGTCCGCGCCCTGATCGCCGACGAGCGGACCGCCCGCGAACCCTGGGTCCGCGAGGCCGCCGCCCAGCTGCCGCTCCTCGTCGTGGACGCGAGCGGCCGGGTGCTCGACGGTGCGCCGGAACGGCCCGGAGCGCTGCCCCGGATCAGCAGACCCGACCGGCTCGCGTACGTCATGTTCACCTCCGGCTCCACCGGACTGCCCAAGGGCGTCGGCGTCACCCACGCCGACGTACTGGCCCTCGCCGCCGACAGCGCCTGGACCGACGGGGTGTCCGACGCCGTCCTCATGCACTCCGCGTACGTCTTCGACGCCTCCACCTTCGAGCTCTGGGTGCCGCTCCTGAACGGCGGCCGGGTGGTCGTCGCCCCCGGCGGCGTCCTGGAGGCGCGCACCGTCCGCGAGACGGCGGAACGGCACGGCGTCACCGCGCTGTTCCTCACGACCGCCCTGTTCAACGTGATGGCCGAGGCGGACCCCGCCGTCTTCGCCGGACTGCGCCTGGTCGCCACCGGTGGCGAGGCCGCCACCCCCGACCTCATGCAACGCGTCGCCGCCGCCTCGCCCCGCACGCGCGTCCTGCACGTGTACGGCCCGACGGAGACCACCACCTTCGCCACCCGGCACCCCGTCACCGCCGACATTCCCGGCGTGCCGCCCATCGGCCGCCCGCTGGACGGGATGGGCCTGTACGTCCTCGACGGCACCCTGGACCTGGTACCGCCGGGCGTGGTGGGGGAGCTGTACGTGAGCGGGCACGGCGTGGCCCGCGGCTACCTGGGCCGCGCCGCGCTCACCGCCGCCCGCTTCGTCGCCGACCCCTACGGTCCGCCCGGCGGCCGGATGTACCGCACCGGCGACCTCGTGCGCTGGACCGCCGCCGGGGACATCGAGTACGTCGGGCGCGCCGACGGCCAGGTCAAGCTGCGCGGCTTCCGCATCGAACCGGCCGAGACCGAGTACGCCCTGCTCACCGACCCCGAGGTGCGCGGCGCCTGCGTCGTCGTCCGCGAGGACACCCCCGGCGACCCCAGGCTCGTCGCCTATGTGGTGCCCGCCCCCGGAGCCCGCGCCGACACCGCCGCGCTGGCCCGCCGCGTCGGGCGCACGCTCCCCGCGTACATGGTGCCGTCCGCCTTCGTCGTCCTCGACGCCCTGCCCCTCAACCCCAACGGCAAGGTCGACCGCCGCGCCCTGCCCGCGCCCCGGACCGCCACCGGCACCGGCCGGGCACCGCGCACCGCGTACGAGGAAGTGCTCGCCGGGCTGTTCGCGGACGTGCTGGGCGTGAGCGCGGTCGGAGTGGACGACAGCTTCTTCGCCCTCGGCGGCCACTCCCTGCTCGCCACCCGGCTCACCGGCCGGGTCAGGGCCGCCCTCGGCGTCGAACTCGCCCTCGCCACCCTCTTCGACCACCCCACGGTCGCCTCCCTGGCCGCCGCCCTGGACACCGCGGGCGCCGCCCGCCCCGTCCTCGTACCGCAGACCCGGCCCGAGGTGCTGCCGCTGTCCTTCGCGCAGCAGCGCCTCTGGTTCCTCAACCGGTCCGAGGCGCCCGGCGACACCTACAACGTCCCGCTCGTCCTGGAACTCGACGGACCCCTCGACGCCGGGGCCCTGCGCGGCGCCCTGGCCGATGTGGCCGTCCGGCACGAGAGCCTGCGCACCGTGTTCGCCGAGCACGACGGCGTCCCCCGCCAGCGGATCACCGACGCGGACGCCGCCGCGAAGCTCGTCCCCCTCACCGTCGAACACCCCCCGGCCGACGGGGACACCGACGCCTGGGAGGCGGAGACGGTACGCCGCCTGAGCACCGCGCCCTTCGACCTGAGCCGGGACCCCGCCGTCCGCGCCCACCTGCTCCGGCACGGGCCCGCCCGGCACGTCCTGGTCCTCGTCCTGCACCACATCGTCGCCGACGGCTGGTCCCTCGCCCCGCTCTGCCGCGACCTCTCCGCCGCCTACCTGGCCAGGACCGAGGGCACGGGCACCCCGGACTGGGCGCCGCTGCGCGTGCAGTACGCCGACTACACCCTCTGGCAGCACCGACTGCTCGGCGACGACGGCGACCCGGACAGCCTCGCCGCCCGGCAGACCGCCTTCTGGCAGGAGGCGCTGCGCGGCGCCCCCGGGCTGCTCGATCTGCCCCTCGACCGGCCGCGCCCCGCCGTGCCCAGCCACCGGGGCGCCTCCGTCCCCTTCGAGCTGCCCGCCCCGGCGCACGCCGCGCTCGTCCGGCTCGCCCGCACCGCGGGATGCACGCCGTTCATGGTGCTCCAGGCGGCCCTCGCCGTGACGCTCGGCGCCCACGGCGCGGGCAGCGACATCCCGCTGGGCACCGCGGTCGCCGGGCGCACCGACGAAGTGCTCGACGATCTGGTCGGCTTCTTCGTCAACACCGTCGTCCTGCGCACCGACCTCTCCGGCGACCCGGCGTTCCGCGAACTCCTCGACCGCGTCAAGCGGTCCGACATCGCCGCCTTCGGCCACAGCGACCTGCCCTTCGAGCGGATCGTGGAGGCCGTCAACCCGGAACGCTCCGGCGACCACCACCCCCTCTTCCAGACGATGCTGGTCCTCCAGAACCAGGACCGGGCCGAACCGGAGCTGCCCGGCATCACCGTCCGCGACCGCTCCCGGCACCACGGCGGCTCCAAGTTCGACCTCACCTTCTCGCTGACCGAGACCACCGGAGGCCCGGAGGCCGAGGAAGCCGCCGGGGGCATCGGCGGCTACCTGGAGTACGCCACCGACCTCTTCGACGCCGCCACCGCCCGCGCCCTCTGCGCCCGCTTCGCCCGCGTCCTCACCCAGGCCGTCACCGACCCCGGCCGCCCCATCGGCGAACTGGACCCCCTGACCCCGGCCGAGCGGGACGGCCTCCTCGCCCGGGGACACGGCGCGCCCCGGCCCCTGCCGGTGCGCACCGCCCCCGAAGCGGTGCGGGGACAGGCCCTGCGTGCGCCGGAAGCCGTCGCCGTGCGTGACGCGCACACCCACCTCACCTACGCGGAGCTCGACGCCCGGGCCGATGCCCTCGCCCACACCCTGCGCGAGCGCGGTGCGGGCCCGGAGACCACGGTCGCCATCGCCGCGCCGCCCTCCGTGCACACCGTCACCGCGATGCTGGCCGTGCTGCGGTCCGGCGCCGCGTACCTGCCCGTCGACCCCGCCTACCCGCACGCCCGCATCCGCCACATGCTGGACGACGCGCGCCCCGTCCTCGTCCTCACCGCCGGGGACGTGCCCACCGGCGACATCCCGCGGCTCGCCGTCGACGCCCCGCTCCCGCCCGCCAACCCGCTCCCGTACGCACCCCACCCGGCGCATCCGGCGTACGTCATCTACACCTCCGGGTCCACCGGCCGCCCCAAGGGCGTGGTCGTCACCCATGGCGCCCTGGCCAACCACATGGCCTGGATGGCGGGACACCTGACGGTCACTCATGCGGACCGGGTCCTCGCGAGGACGTCCACCAGCTTCGACGCCTCCGTGTGGGAGGTGTGGCTGCCACTGATGTACGGCGCCGAGGTGTGCGTACTGCCGTCCGGAGCCAACACGGAGCCGGAGGCGCTGGTCTCCTGGATGAGCCGGTTCCGCGTCACCGTCGCCCAGTTCGTGCCCTCGCACCTCGCGCTCGTCCTGTCCGAGGCATCCGGCGCCGCGCCCCTGCCCGGGCTGCGCGCCGTCCTGTGCGGCGGGGAGCCCCTGCCGCGCGCCCTCGCCGAGGAGACGGCCGCGCTGTGGCGTACCGAGGTGCACAACCTGTACGGCCCGACCGAGGCCACCATCGACGCGACCGCCCACCGCGTCCCCGCCACACCGGACACCGCGTACGAGACGGTGCCGATCGGCGGGCCCGTCGACACCATGCGCGCCTACGTCCTGGACCACCGGCTGCGGCCCGTCCCGCCCGGCGTCACCGGCGAGCTCTACCTCTCGGGCCCCAACCTCGCCCGCGGCTACCTCAACCGGCCCGGACCGACCGCCGCCCGCTTCGTCNGGCCCGACCGAGGCCACCATCGACGCGACCGCCCACCGCGTCCCCGCCACACCGGACACCGCGTACGAGACGGTGCCGATCGGCGGGCCCGTCGACACCATGCGCGCCTACGTCCTGGACCACCGGCTGCGGCCCGTCCCGCCCGGCGTCACCGGCGAGCTCTACCTCTCGGGCCCCAACCTCGCCCGCGGCTACCTCAACCGGCCCGGACCGACCGCCGCCCGCTTCGTCGCCGACCCCTTCAACGGCACCGGCGCCCGCATGTACCGCACCGGCGACCTCGTCCGGTGGAACACGGCCGGGCTCCTCGAATACGTGTCCCGCGCCGACGACCAGGTCAAGCTGCGCGGCTTCCGCATCGAACCCGGCGAGGTCGAGGCCGCCCTGCTCGGCCACCCCGGGGTCGCCGCCGCCTGCGCCGTGATCCGAGAGGACGCGCCGGGGGAGCGCCGCCTCGTCGCCTACGCCGTCACCACGGACGAGGGGCCGCGCCCGGCCGCCCTGCGCGACGCCCTCGCGGAGGCACTGCCGCACTACATGGTGCCCGCCGCGGTCGTCGTCCTGGACGAGCTGCCGCTCCTGCCCAACGGCAAGACGGACCGGCGCGCCCTGCCCCGCCCCGACGAGGAGGCCGCGCACACCGCCGAGGGCTCCGGCGCGCTCAGCCCCCGCGAGGACCTGCTCGCCGGGATCTTCGCCGAGGTGCTGGGCCGCCCCGGCGTCGGCCGGGACGACGGCTTCTTCGACCTGGGCGGGCACTCGCTCCTCGCGATGCGCGTCGTCAGCCGGGTCCGCACGGTCCTCGGTGCCGACCTCGCCGTCCGCACCCTGTTCGAGCACCCGACCGTCGCCGGGCTCGCCCGGGCCCTGGACACCCGGGGGCAGTCCCGCCCGCCGGTGCGCCCCGTGGCCGAGCGGCCCGACCCGCTGCCCCTGTCGTACGCGCAGCAGCGGCTCTGGTTCCTGAACCGGCTCGACGGGCTCAGCTCCTCGTACCACATCCCGCTGGTGCTCGACATCGACGGGCCGCTGGACACCGACGCGCTGCGCGCCGCCCTGCTGGACGTCATGGAGCGGCACGAGGCGCTGCGCACGGTCTTCCCCGAACGCGACGGCGTGCCCCACCAGTTGGTGCTGCCCGCCGAGGTCGTCGCGCCCCGGCTGCCCGTGGAGAGCACGGCACCGGCCTGGCTGGAGGCGGCCGTCACGGACGCCGTGGACGCACCGTTCGACGTGGCCGCCGACCCGCCGCTGCGGGCCAGGCTGCTGCGCACCGCGCCCGGCCACCACGTGCTCGTGCTGGTCCTGCACCACATCGCGGGCGACGGCTGGTCCCTCGCCCCGCTCGCCCGCCACCTGGGCGACGCCTACCGGGCCCGCCTCGCCGGACGGGAGCCCGAGGCCGGGAACGGGATCCAGTACGCGGACTACACCCTGTGGCAGCACACCGTGCTGGGCGACCCGGACGCCCCCGGAAGCGTCCTGCGCGAGCAGCTGGACCACTGGCACACCGCGCTCGACGGACTGCCCGGGCTCATCGACCTGCCGCTCGACCGCCCGCGCCCGGTCACCACCGACCCCTCAGGGGCCGTGCACGCCTTCGACGTACCGCCCGGGCTGCACACCGAACTCCTGCGCGTGGCGCGGGAGTCGGGAACCACGCTGTTCATGGTGCTCCAAGCGGCCGTGGCCACCCTGCTGCACCGGCACGGCGCGGGCGACGACATCCCGCTCGGCACACCCGTCGCGGGCCGCACGGACGAGGCGCTGGAGGAGCTGGTCGGGTTCTTCGTCAACACCCTCGTCCTGCGCACCGACCTGTCCGGCGCCCCCACCTTCGGTGAACTCCTCCGGCGGGTGCGGGAGTTCGACCTCGCCGCGTACGCCCACCAGGACGTGCCCTTCGAGCGGCTGGTCGAGAGCGTCAACCCGGTCCGAGCCCGCAACCACCACCCCCTGTTCCAGACGATGCTGGTCCTCCAGAACCAGGACGCCGTACGTCCCGAACTGCCGGGGCTCGACGTCGAGGACCGGCTCGTCCACAACAACCTGAGCAAGTTCGACCTCACCTTCGCCTTCGGCGAGGAGCGGGGCGGGGCCGGACTCACCGCCGGGATCGAGTACGCCACCGCCCTCTTCGACCGCGTCACCGTCGAAGCCCTGGCGGCGCGCCTGCTGCGGCTTCTGGAACAGGTGGCGGCCGACCCCGCCCGGCCCCTCGCGGACTACGACCTGCTGACACCGGACGAGCGGACCCGCACCGTGCAATGGGGCGCCGGCCGCGAACTGCCCGCCCCCGCACCGGACACCACCCTGCCCGCGCTCTTCGCCGCGCAGGCCCGCCGCACCCCGGACGCCGTGGCCGTGACCGGGGGCGGCGCCACCCTCACGTACACCGCGCTCGACACCGTCTCCGCAGACCTGGCCGCTGCCCTCGCCGCGCTCGGCGCGGGCCCGGAGACCGGCGTCGGGGTGCTGCTCTCCCGGTCACCGGCCCTCGTCTCCGCCTCCCTCGGCGCGGTGCGGGCCGCCGCCGCGTACGTCCCGATGGACGCGCGCTGGCCCCGGGAACGGCTCGACCAGGTCGCCGACGTGGCGGACGTGCGGATCCTCGTCGTGGACGAGCAGGCCGCCGCGTCCGCCTGGGTGACCGAGACCGCCCGCCGCGTCCCGGTCCTCGTCGTGGACCGGACCGGCCGCGTCCTGCGCGGCGCGCCCCCGGCACCCGGCGGGCCCGTCCCCGTACCGGGCCCGGACACGCTCGCGTACGTCATGTTCACCTCCGGCTCGACCGGGCTGCCCAAGGGCGTCGGCGTCAGCCACGCCGACGTGGCGGCGCTGGCCGAGGACGCCGCCTGGCACGGCGGCGCGGCCGACGCCGTCCTCATGCACTCGGCGTACGTCTTCGACGCGTCCACCTTCGAGATGTGGGCGCCGCTCCTGCGCGGCGGCACGGTCGTCGTCGCACCGGAAGGCGTCCTGGAAGCAGGGACGCTCCGCGACGCCGTCCGCGAACACGGCGTCACCGCAGTATTCCTGACGACTGCTCTGCTCAACGTGATCGCGGACACCGACCCCGGCGCCTTCGCCGGGCTCCGCCTCGTCTGCGCGGGCGGCGAACTCGCCTCGCCCGACGCCATGCAGCGCATCGCCGGCGCCGCGCCCGGTGTCCGCGTCCTGCATGTGTACGGCCCCACCGAGACCACCACCTTCGCCACCCGCTACGACGTGGCCGCCGACCTCCCGGCGGGCCCGCCGCCCATCGGCCGGCCGCTCGACGGCATGCGGCTCCACGTGCTCGACGGCTCGCTGGGCCCGGTCCCGGCGGGCGTCACGGGCGAGCTGTACCTCGCGGGGCGCGGCGTCGCCCGGGGCTACACCGGCCTGCCCGCCCTGACCGCCACCCGGTTCGTCGCCGACCCCTTCGACCCGGACGGCGGACGCATGTACCGCACCGGCGACCTCGTGAAGTGGACCCCGGACGGGCAGATCGCCTACGTCTCCCGCGCCGACAGCCAGGTCAAGCTGCGCGGCTACCGCATCGAACCCGGCGAGATCGAGTCCGTCCTCGCCTGCTGCGAAGGAGTCGCCGACTCCTTCACCGTCGTACGCGAGGACATCCCCGGAGACCGGCGGCTCGTCGCGTACGTGGTGCCCGCCGGGGCCGTCCGCCCCGACCCGGCCGACCTCGCCGAGGCCGTCGCCCGGTCCCTGCCCGCCTACATGGTGCCCTCCGCGTTCGTCCTGCTCGACGCCCTGCCGCTGACCGTCAACGGCAAGGTGGACCGGCGCGCCCTGCCCGCGCCCGAAACGCACGCCGCACCCCGCGGGCGCGCCGCCCGCACCGTGCGCGAGGAGATCGTCTGCGGGCTCGTCGCCGACGTCCTCGGCCTCCCGGCCGTGGGCGCCGACGACGACTTCTTCGCCCTGGGCGGCCACTCCCTGCTCGCCACCCGGCTCGTCGCCCGCATCCGGACCGCGCTCGCCGCCGAGATCCAGGTCAAGGCGGTCTTCGAGCACCCCACGCCCGCCGGGCTCGCCGCCGCCCTCGACGGGGCCGAGACCGCCGCCCCGCCGCTGACACGCACCCCGCACCGGCCGGACCCGCTGCCGCTGTCCTTCGCGCAGCAGCGGCTGTGGTTCCTCAACCGGTTCGAGGGCCCCAGCCCCACCTACAACGTGCCGCTGGTGCTGCGCCTGGAAGGACCGCTCGACGCCCCGGCCCTGGAACGCGCCCTCATGGACGTCGTGGAACGGCACGAGAGCCTGCGCACCGTCTTCCCCGAGACCGGCGGCGTGCCGCGCCAGCTCGTCCTCGCCGCCGACCACGCCGACCTGGACCTGACCCCCCGGCACATCCGCCCTGACACCCTGGACGAGGCGCTGGCCGCCGAGGTGGCGCACGCCTTCGACGTCACCGCCGACCTGCCCGTACGGGCCCGGCTGCTCGGCCTCGGCGCCGAATCCCACGTCCTCGTCCTGCTCGTCCACCACATCGCGGGCGACGGCTGGTCGCTCGCCCCGCTGGCCCGCGACCTCGGCGACGCCTACCGCAGCCGCAGCCGGGGCGAGGCGCCCGGCCGGCCGGAACTCCGCGTCCAGTACGCCGACTACACCCTCTGGCAGCGCACCCTCCTCGGCGACGAGAACGACGCCGACAGCCGGGCCGCCCGGCAGCTGGACTTCTGGCGCACCGCGCTGGCGGGCAGCCCCGGACTGCTCGCCCTGCCCATGGACCGGCCGCGCCCCGCCGTCCTCACCTACCGGGGCGACGCCTTCGCGTTCCCCGTGGACGCCGACACGCACCGGGCGCTCGCCGAGCTGGCCCGCGCCCGGGGATGCAGCCTGTTCATGGTGCTCCAGGCGGCCCTGTCCGTCCTGCTCTCCCGGCACGGGGCCGGCGAGGACATCCCCCTCGGCACCGCCGTCGCCGGACGCACCGACGAAGCCTTGGACGATCTGGTGGGCTTCTTCGTCAACACCCTCGTCCTGCGCGCCGACCTGACCGGCGACCCCACCTTCACCGAAGTGCTGGACCGGGTCCGGGCGTTCGACCTGGCCGCCTACGCCCACCAGGACCTGCCGTTCGAACGGCTGGTGGACGCCCTCGCCCCGGCCCGGGCACAGGACCACCACCCGCTCTTCCAGACCATGATCGTCCTCCAGAACCAGGCGGACACCGTGCTCGGCCTCGACGGCCTCACCGTGACCGGGCAGCCCGTGCGGACCGGGATCAGCAAGTTCGACCTCACCTTCACCTTCACGGAGACCCGCGACGCCACGGGCCGCCCCAGCGGGCTCGACGGGAACCTCGAGTTCTCCACCGACCTCTTCGACCCCGCCACCGCGCACGCCCTGGCGGCACGCCTGACCCGGCTGCTCGCCTCGCTCGCCGCCGACCCCGACGGGCGCGTCCGCACCGCCGCGTTCCTGGACGCGGCCGAGCGCGCCGAACTGGACCGGGCCGCCCCGGGCCCCGTCCGCCCGGTCCACGCCCGGACCGCCCCCGAGGCGTTCCGCGCCCAGGCCGCCCGGACCCCCGGACGGATCGCGGTCCGGGCCGGCTCCGCGCAGCTCACCTTCGCCGAGCTGGACGCCCGCTCCGACGACCTGGCCCACCACCTCCACGACCGGGGCGTCGGCCGCGGCGACCTCGTCGCGCTCGCCGCCGAAGGCACCGCCGACCGGGTCGTCGCGATGCTGGCCGTCGCCAAGGCCGGGGCCGCCTGCCTGCCCGTCGACCTGGACTACCCCGAGGCCCGCGTCACCCACATGCTGGACGACGCCCGCCCCGCCCTGTTCCTGGTCCACGACGCGGCGCGGGCCGCCCGGTTCACGGCCGTGCCCCGCCTCGCGCTCGGCGATCCGTCCGCCTGGCCGGGCGGACGCGGGGCGCCACCGGCCGCCGCGGCGCCGGGCCCCGACGACGCCGCGTACGTCATCTACACCTCCGGCTCCACCGGCCGCCCCAAGGGCGTCGTCGTCACCCACGGGGCGCTCACCAACCACATGGCCTGGATGGCCGGCCACTTCGGCCTCACCGACGAGGACCGCGTCCTCGCCCGCACCTCGCCCAGCTTCGACGCCTCGGTGTGGGAGACCTGGCTGCCCCTGCTGCACGGCGGCGCCACCTGCCCCGTACCGGCCGCGCTCAACCATGACCCGGCCGGGCTGCTGGCCCGGATGCGCGAGGAGGGCGTCACCCTCGCCCAGTTCGTGCCCTCCCACCTCGCGCTCCTGCTCACCGAGACCGGGGCCGAGGCGGCGCCCCCGGCGCTGCGGGCCGTCGCCTGCGGCGGCGAGCCCCTGACCCACGCCCTCGCGGCCCGGGCCGCCAAGGCCTGGGCGGCCGAGGTCCACAACCTCTACGGCCCGACCGAGACCACCATCGACGCCACCGCCCACCACGTGACCGCCGGGGGAGAAGAGGGCGGCGTCCCGCTCGGCCGCCCCGTCGACAACACCCGCGCCTACGTCCTGGACGCCGCGCTCCAGCCCGTACCGGCCGGAGTCACCGGCGAACTCCACATCGCCGGTGACGGCCTCGCCCGCGGCTACCTCCGCCGCCCCGGGCTCACCGCCACCCGCTTCGTCGCCGACCCCTTCGGCCCGGCCGGCAGCCGCATGTACCGCACCGGCGACCTGGTCCGGCGCGATGCCGACGGACTCCTGCACTACGTCTCCCGCGCCGACCACCAGGTCAAGCTCAACGGCTTCCGCGTCGAGCTCGGCGAGATCGAGGCCGCCCTCACCGCCGTCGACGGCATCACCGCCGCCTGCGCCCTCGTCCGCGAGGACCGGCCGGGCGAACGGCGCCTGGTCGCGTACACCGTGGGCGCCCGCCCCACCGACGGCGCACTGCGCACCCGGCTCGGCACCCAGCTGCCGCCGTACATGGTGCCCGCCGCCTTCGTGGCCCTGGACGCGCTGCCGCTGCTGCCCAACGGCAAGACGGACCGCGCGGCGCTCCCCGCACCGGAGCGCCCGGACACCGCCCGGCCGGGCCGGGAGCCGCGCACCGCGCCCGAACGCGTCCTGTGCGAGGCGTTCGCCTCCGTACTGCGCGCCCCCGCCGTCCGTACCGACGACGACTTCTTCGCGCTCGGCGGCGACAGCATCCTCTCCATCCAGCTCGTCAGCCGCGTCCGGGAAGCCGGGCTCGCCGTCACCCCCCGGGACGTCTTCGTCCACCGCACCCCCGAGGCCATCGCGGCCGTCGCCGCACCGCTGGACGACGCCGCCGGCGAACCGGACGGCCACGGCACCGGCACGATGGAACCGCCCCCCATCGCCGCCTGGTTCCTCGAACGCCCCGGCACCACCGACGGCTACAACCAGTCCGGAGTGCTGAGCACCCCCGCCGGGGCCGGCGAGGACACCCTCGTCGCCGCGCTCCAGCTCCTCGCCGACCACCACGACATGCTCCGCCTGCGCGTCACCCGCACCGCCGGGGGCGACCCCGTACTCGAAGCGCTGCCGCCCGGCGCCGTCACGGCCCGGCGCCGCTTCACCCGCATCGACATCGCCGGACTCGACGCCGACGCCGCCCGGGCCGCGCTCACCGAAGCGGGCGAACGGGCCCGCAGGCGCCTGCGGCCCTCCGCCGGTGCCGTCTTCGAAGCCGTCTGGGGCGACGCCGGGCCCGGTGCGCGCGGCCGGCTGCTCCTCGTCGTGCACCACCTGTCCGTCGACGCGGTCTCCTGGCGCATCCTCGCCGACGACCTCGCCCACGCCTGGCAGGCGGCCACCGGCACGGCAGCCGCGCTGTCCGCCACCACCACCTCGTACCGGCGCTGGTCCCAGCTCCTCGCCGAACAGGCCCGCACCCCGGCCCGCACCGGCGAACTGCCCCTGTGGGAGGAGGCGCTGAGGACCCCCGACCCGCAGCTCGGATACCGGCCGCTCGACCCCTTCCTGGACACCGCCGACGGCACCCGCACCCTCACCACCCACCTGCCCGCCACCTGGACGAAGCCCCTGCTCAGCACCGTCCCCGGCGCCTTCCACGCCGGAGTCGACGACATCCTGCTCACCGCGCTCGCCCTCGCCGTCAGCAGCTGGCGGGGCCGCCCGGAGACCGCCGTCCTGCTCGACCTGGAGAGCCACGGCCGCGAACAGATCGCCGACCACATCGACCTCTCCCGCACGGTCGGCTGGTTCACCAGCCTCTACCCCGTCCGGGTCGACCCGGGCCCGCTGGACGCCCGCGACCCGGCACGCTTCGGCGCCTCGCTCGTTGAGCGTGCAGTGAAGCGCGTCAAGGAACAGCTGCGCGCCGTCCCCGACCACGGCGTCGGCCACGGCATGCTGCGCCATCTCAACCCGGCCACCGGCCCCCGGCTGGCCGCCTCCGCACCCCAGATCGGCTTCAACTACCTGGGACGGTACGCGGCCCCGGGCCAGGCGGCGGACGGCGACTGGGAGGTCCTGCTCGACGCCGGCGGACCCCGCAGCCAGGACCCCGACATGCCCGTGCACCACGTCCTCGACATCAACGCGCACACCGAGGACCGGCCGGAAGGCCCCCGCCTGGTGGCCCGCTGGACCTGGCCCAGCGACCTGCTGAAGGAGGAGGACGTGGGCGCACTCGCCGAGGCGTTCAACCGCGCCCTGCGTGCCGTCGCGGAACACGCCGAACAGCCCGGAGCAGGCGGCTGGACGCCGTCCGACCTTCCCCTGGTCTCGCTCAACCAGACCCAGATCGACCGACTGCAGAACAAGTGGGGTGGACGCAAGTGAACGGGTTCCAACTGGAGGACGTACTCCCGCTGACGCCGCTGCAGGCCGGGATGTACTTCCACGCCCTGTACGACGCGCACGCCGTGGACGTCTACACCGCGCAGTTCGTCTTCGACCTCGAAGGCCCCGTCGACGTCGCGACGCTGCGCGCCGCCGTCGCCGGACTGCTCCGCCGCCACGCCAATCTGCGCGTCGGCTTCCTCCACGAGGACCTGGACGAGCCCGTGCAGGCGGTCGCGGCCGAGGTCCCCGTACCCCTGGAGGAACTGGACCTGACCGGCGCCGACGAGGTGCCCGACCGGCTCACCGCCTTCCTCGCCGCCGACCGCACCCGCCGCTTCGACCTGGCCACCCCGCCCCTGATGCGGTTCACCCTGGTACGGACCGCGCCGGACCGGCACCGCCTGGTCATGACGAGCCATCACATCCTGTTCGACGGCTGGTCCCTGCCCCTGCTCGTACGGGAGCTCTTCGAGCTGTACGCGGCCGGCGGCGACGACGGCGCACTGCCGCGCGTCACCCCGTACCGCGCCTACCTCGTCTGGCTCTCCCAGCAGGACCGCGCCGCCGCCCTCGACACCTGGTCCGCCGCCCTCGCCGGCATCGAGGCGCCGACCCTCCTCGCGGAGCGGGACGGCCCCGACGGCACCGCCGAACTGCCCGAGACGCTCGTCCTCGACCTGGACGCGGCCGTGACGTCCCGGCTGCGCGAGACGGCTCGCGCCCACCGCCTCACCCTCAACACCCTGGTCCAGGGTGCCTGGGGCCTGCTGCTCGGCCACCTCACCGGGCGGTCCGACGTGGTGTTCGGCACCACCGTGTCCGGGCGCCCGCCGGAGATCCCCGGCGTCGAGTCCATGGTAGGCCTCTTCATCAACACCGTGCCCGTACGCACCGGACCCGCGTCCGGCGAGACCCTTGCCGAATACCTGACCCGGCTCCAGGCCGAACAGGGCCGGCTCCTCGACAGCCAGCACGTGGGCCTCAGCGACATCCGGGGCGTCACCGGCCTGGACGAACTCTTTGACACCCTCGTCGTGTTCGAGAACTACCCGATGGACGCCGAGGCCCTGCGCACCGCCCAGAGCGGACTGCCCGGTCTCGCCGTCACCGGCTTCAGCGGCACCGACGCCGCCCACTACCCGCTCACCCTCACCGTCGCCCCCGGCGACACCCTGCGGATCACCTTCGGCTACCGGGCCGCCGTGCTCGACCGCCAGGAGGTGGCCGAGACCGTCTCACGCATGCGGCAGCTCCTGACGGCCATGGCCCAGGACCTCGGCAGCCGCGCCGACAGCGCGCCCTTCCTCCTCGACGGCGAACGCGAGGAGCTGATCGCCCGGGGCACCGGCGCCGCGCTCCCCGACGGCACCACGGCCCTCGGCATCCCGGAGGCCGTCGCCGCCCACGCCGCCCGCCACCCGGACGCGGTGGCCGTCTCCGGTGCCGGGGAGCAGCTGACGTACGCCCGGCTCACCGCCCTCGCGGACCGGCTCGCCGCCGACCTCACCGGGCTCGGGACCGGGCCCGAGGACGGCGTCGGCATCCTCGTCGCCCGCTCGGCCGCCACCGTCACCGCCTCGCTGGCCACCCTGCGCGCGGGCGGGGCCTACGTGCCGCTCGACCCCCGCTGGCCCACCGAACGGCTCAACCGGGTCACCGACGTCGTCCCCCTGCGCGTCCTCGTCGTGGACGAGACGACCGCCACGCTGCCATGGGTCCGCCAACTCGGCCAGGACACCGCCCTCCTGACCGTCGACCGGGCCGGTCGCGCCCTCACCGGCGGCCCCGACACACCAGGCCCCCTCCCCGCCGCACCGGGCGGCGACCGGCTCGCGTACGTCATGTTCACCTCCGGGTCCACCGGACTGCCCAAGGGCGTCGGCGTCAGCCACGGCGACATCGCCGCACTGGCCGCCCACCACGGCTGGGACGACGCCGCCGACGCCGTCCTGCTGCACTCCGCGTACGTCTTCGACGCCTCGACCTTCGAGCTCTGGGCCCCGCTCCTGCGCGGCGGACGCGTCGTCGTCGCCCCGGACGGGCCGCTCCAGCCCGACATCCTGCGGGACCTGGTGACCCGGCACGGCGTCACCGCCGCCTTCCTGACGACGGCCCTCTTCAACGTGCTGGCCGAGACCGACCCCGGCTCCCTCGGCCAACTGCGCCTGGTCGCCGCCGGCGGCGAGGCCGCCGCGCCCGGGGTCATGCAGCGCATCGCCGCCGCCCACCCCGGCACGACCGTCCTGCACGTGTACGGCCCCACCGAGACCACCACCTTCGCCACCGCCCACCACGTCGGCCCCGACCACACCCCCGGCGGCGCCCCGCCCATCGGCCACCCGCTCGACGGCATGCGCGCCTACGTCCTCGACGCCGCCCTGAGCCCCGTGCCGCCCGGCGCCGAGGGCGAGCTCTACCTCGCGGGCCCCGGCGTCGCCCGCGGCTACCTCGGCCGGGCCGCCCTCACCGCGACCCGCTTCGTCGCCGACCCGTTCGCGGCCGACGGGACCCGCATGTACCGCACCGGCGACCTGGTGCGCCAGGACGCCGACGGCACCGTGCGCTACGTGGCCCGGGCCGACCAGCAGATCAAGCTGCGCGGCCACCGCATCGAACCCGCCGAGATCGAAACGGTCCTGCGCGACCACCCGGCGGTCCGCGCCGCCTGCGTCCTCGTACGCGAGGACCTGCCCGGCGACCGCACCCTCACCGCCTACGTCGTCCTCGCGCCCGGCGAGACCCCCGACCCCGGACTGCTCGCCGCCCACGTCGGCCGGCTGCTGCCCGCGTACATGGTTCCGGCCGTCATCCAGCCGCTGGACGTCCTGCCGCTGACGCCCAACGGCAAGATCGACCGCAACGCCCTGCCCGCGCCCACCGTGCCGCGCACGGCGGCGGGGCGCGCCCCGCGCAGCGCCATGGAGGAGATCCTGGCCGGGCTGTTCGCCGATGTGCTCGGAGTCGACCGGGTCGGCACCGACGACAGCTTCTTCGCGCTGGGCGGCCACTCCCTGCTCGCCACCCGCCTCGTCGGCCGCATCCGCACCGCCCTGCACACCGAGACCGACATCCGCACCCTGTTCGAGCACCCCACCGTCGCCGCGCTCGCCACCGCCCTGGAAGGCGCGGAGGGCGGCACCCGCCCCCCGCTGGTCCCGCAGCCGCGCCCCGCCGAACTCCCGCTCTCGTACGCCCAGCAGCGGCTGTGGTTCCTGCACCGGCTCGACGGGCCCTCCGCCACGTACAACATCCCGCTCGCCGTCCGCATCGACGGACCGCTCGACCCCGACGCCCTGTGCACCGCCGTCGCCGACCTCATCGCACGGCACACCGCCCTGCGCACCGTCTTCCCCGAGGGCGAGGACGGGCCGTGCCAGCAGATCACCGCACCCGGCGACGTCGTCATCCCGTTCGCCATGGAGAGCGTCGAGGAGGCGAAGCTGCGCCACCGCGTCGCCGCCGCCACCGCCGAGGCCATCGACATCGAACGCAGCCTGCCGCTGCGCGCGACCCTGCTCCGCCTGGCGCCCGACGCCCACGTCCTGGTGCTCGTCGTCCACCACATCGCCGCCGACGGCACGTCGCTCGCGCCCCTCGCCCACGACCTGGGCCTCGCCTACCGCGCCCGCGCCCGGGGCGAGGAACCCAACTGGGCCCCGCTCCCCGTCGACTACGCGGACCACACCCTCTGGCAGCGCGACCTGCTCGGCGACGAGAAGGACCCCGACAGCCTGGTCTGCCGGCAGCTCTCCCACTGGCGGCACGCGCTGGAGGGGCTGCCCGAGGCGATCGAACTGCCCTGGGACCGGCCGCGCCCCGCCACCTCCCGGCACACCGGCGCCACCCTCGGCTTCTCCGTGGACCGCGCCACCACCCGCCACGTCACGGAGCTCGCCCGCTCCTGCGGGTCCAGCGCCTTCATGGTCCTCCAGGCCGCCCTGGCCACCGTCCTGTCCCGGCACGGCGGCGGCGAGGACATCCCCCTGGGCACGGCCGTCGCCGGACGCACCGACGAGGCGGCCAACGGTCTCGTCGGCTTCTTCGTCAACACCCTCGTCCTGCGCACCGACCTGTCCGGCGACCCCACGTTCCGCGAACTCCTCGGCCGGGTCCGTGCATTCGACCTCGCCGCCTACGCCCACCAGGACGTGCCCTTCGAGCGGCTGGTCGAACTCCTCAACCCCGCGCGCGCCCAGAGCCACCACCCGCTCTTCCAGACCATGCTGGTCCTGCAGAACCAGGCGGCCGCCGCCATCGACCTCCCCGGCCTCACCGTCACCGGGGTGCCCGCCGAGGCGGAGGTCAGCAAGTTCGACCTGTCGTTCGCGCTCACCGAGACCTACGACGACACCGGCGCCCTCGACGGGATGCGGGGCACCGTCGACTACGCCACCGAACTCTTCGACGCCTCCACCGTCCAGGGGCTCACCGACCGGCTCGTCCGCCTCCTGGCCGCCGTCACCGCCGACCCGGACCGCCCCCTGCACGCGTACGACCTGCTCACCCCCGCCGAGCACGGCCGCCTCACCGCCCTCGGCACCGGGCCCGCCGACGACCTGCCCGCCACGACGGTCCCCGCGCTCTTCGACGAGTGGGCCCGGCGCACCCCCGACGCCCCGGCCGTCCGCGACGCGCACACCACCCTCACCTACGGCGAACTCGACACCCGCGCAACCGCGTTGGCCGGTCACCTCGCCGCGCTCGGGGTGGGCCCGGAGGACCGGGTGGCCGTCGCGCTGCCCCGGACGTCCGAGCTCGTCGTGGCCCTGCTCGCCGTCCTCAAGGCGGGCGCCGCCTATCTGCCGCTGGACCCGGACTACCCGGCCCAGCGCCTGTCGTACATGCTGGACGACGCGCGCCCCCGGCTGCTCCTCACCACCCCGGAACTCCACCGCCGCCTGCCCGAGCACCCGGTGCCGCACCTGTACACCGACGACCTCGGCGCGAGCGGCACAGCCCCCGCGCCCGCCCGCATCGACCCGGCCAACCCGGCGTACGTCATCTACACCTCGGGCTCCACCGGCCGCCCCAAGGGCGTCGTCGTCACGCACCGGGGTGTCCGCGCCATGGCCAGGACCCAGAGCGAGCGGCTGCGCGTCGGACCGGGCAGCCGGGTGCTGCACATGGCCTCGGTCAGCTTCGACGCCGCGTTCTGGGAGCTGTGCATGGGGCTGCTCACCGGCGCCTGCCTGGAGATCGACACCCGCGACGCCCTGCTGCCGGGTCCGGCCCTCGCCGCCCTGGTCCGCGACCGGGGCGTCACCCACCTCACCATCCCGCCCGCCGCCCTCGCCGTGATGCCCCCGGACTCCCTGCCCACCGGCCTCACCATGGCCCTCGCCGGAGAGGCGTGCCCGCCCGCCCTCGTACACGCCTGGGCCAGGGACCGCTTCCTCGTCAACGCCTACGGCCCGACGGAGACCACCGTCTGCGCCACCATGAGCGCCTTCCAGCACGCGGAAGGCCCCCTCGCCCCCGACCGCACCGTCCCCATCGGCGCCCCCGTCGACGGCACCCGCATCTACGTCCTGGACGACCGGCTGACCCCCGCGCCGCCCGGCGTCACCGGCGAGCTGTACGTCGCGGGGGAAGGCGTCGCACGCGGCTACCTCGGCCGCCCCGGGCTCACCGCCACCCGCTTCGTCGCCGACCCCTTCGACCGCGCGGGCGGCCGGATGTACCGCACCGGGGACCTGGTGCGGTGGACGCCCGACGGCCGCCTCCTCTACGTCTCCCGCGTGGACGACCAGGTCAAGCTGCGCGGCTTCCGCATCGAACTCGGCGAGATCGAGGCCGCCCTCGGCTCGCACCCCGGGGTCGCCGCCGCCTGCGTCACCGTCCGCGAGGACCGCCCCGGCGACCGGCGCCTCGTCGCCTACACCGTGGCCGCCGACGGCGAAACCGCCCCCGGCTGGGCCGAACTGCGCGCCCACCTCGCCGCCACCCTGCCCGAACACATGGTGCCCGCCGCCCACGTCCGGCTCGACGCCTTCCCCATGACGCCCAACGGCAAGACCGACCGGCGCGCGCTGCCCGCCCCGGAGAGCCCGGCGGCGGCCGGCGGACGGGCCCCGCGCACCGCCCGTGAACGGGAACTCTGCGAGGTGTTCGCGCAGACCCTCGGCGTGCCCGAAGTCGGCGTCACCGACGACTTCTTCGCGCTGGGCGGCCACTCCCTGCTCGCCGTCACCCTGGCCCGCCGGATCGGGGAACGCTGCGGCGTACGGCCCTCCCTGCGCGCCCTGTTCGCGACGCCCACGGTCGAAGGCGTCGACCGGCTGCTCGGCCGGGCGCCGGGGGAGGAGGAGCCGGAGGAAGCGGCGGCCCCGGACTTCGCCGCCGAGGTGCGGCTCGCCTCCGACATCACCGCCGAGCGCCGGAGCACCGCCGAGCGCGGGGGCCCCGGGGAACGCCGCCCCGCCCGCCCCTCCGCGCGGCCCCTGCTCACGGGTGCCTCGGGCTTCCTCGGCGCGTTCCTGCTGCGCGACCTCATCGAGGCCACGGACGGCCCGGTCGACTGCCTCGTCCGGGCCGCGAGCCCCGACAGCGCGGCCCAGCGGATCCGGGCCAACCTGGAGCACTACGGCCTGTGGCAGTCCCGGTACGCCGACCTGATCCACCCCGTCCCCGGCGACCTCGCGGCCCCCGGCCTCGGCCTCGACCCCGCCGAACGGACCGCCCTCGCCCGGCGCCTCGGACCCGTCCTGCACAACGGGGCACGCGTCAACTTCGCCGCCCCGTACGGTGATCTGCGCGCGCCCAACGTGGGCGGCACCGAGGAACTGCTGCGGCTCCTCGCGGACTCCGGCTCGCCCGGCCTGCACTACGTCTCCACCACCGGTGTGTACGCCCCGTCGCGCGGGACGGACCCCGCACCGCTCACCGAGTCGTCCCCGACCGGTCCGGCGGACGGCCTGCCCGACGGGTACGCGCAGAGCAAGTGGGTCGCCGAGCAACTGGTGGGCCTCGCCCGCGAGCGCGGCCTCCCGGTGACCGTCCACCGCCCGGGCCGCATCAGCGGCGACACCGCCACCGGGGCCTGCCAGGACCGGGACCTGCTCTGGCAGCTCATCAAGGGCTGCCTCCAGGCCGGAGCGGTGCCCGATCTGGCGCACGGCACGACCGACTGGGTGCCGGTGGACTACGTCAGCGCCGCCGTGGCGGCCCTCAGCACCGCCGAAGGGCCCGGGGCACCGGCGTACCACTACACCAACCCGGACGCGCCGGGCCTGGACCGCGTCTTCGAGGCGGCGGCGCGCCTCGGATACGAGCTGCGCCCCGTGACCCCCGAGGAATGGCGGGCCTGCGTGGCCGAACACCCGGAGAACGCGGCGCAGTTGTTCCTCGGCGACGACGGGGGGACCGGCGAGGACGAGGCGGACCACCGCCGCTTCGACTCCGGCCGCACGGCCCGGGCGGCGGCGGAGGCGGGCGTACGCCAACCACCTCTCACCGACGAGGTTCTGACGCGCTATCTGACGTACTTCCAGGTCACGGGCTTCCTGCCGGCCCCCGGAGCGCTCCCGGGAACGTAAACGATCACCAACCGTCAGATCCCCGGCGATTCGCATACAACCATCCGTGTCCCCCGGAGGTCCCAACAAGTGGGAGCAAAACACTCCTGGAACTACAAGGGGGAAATATGCGAAACATCCGTACTCTCGCCACCGCCGGGGCCCTGACCACCCTGATGGTGGGCGCGACGGCCGCCTTCGGCCCGACCGCATCCGCCGCGCCCAACACCACCCCGCAGAAGGTCTGCGGCAGCGCGTACAAGACCGTCAACTCCGCCGCCGTGGGCTCCCTCGGCACGGTCTACCTGACGTACAACGCGTCGAACGGCAAGAACTGTGTCGTGACCATCCGGTCCACGCCCGGCGCCGCGAAGGAGATGTCGGCGTACATCTACGTCCCCGACACCGACGCCTCGGCGAGCGACTACGGCAACTACACGTCGTACGCCGGTCCGGTCTACGCCTACGGCAAGGGCCACTGCGTCAGCTGGGGCGGCCACATCGCCAACGTGTCCGTGTCCGTCGACAACTCCAACTGCGCCTCGCTGAAGGAACAGCGGACCCTCGAAGTCCGCTGACCCGCGCCGCTCACCGGCCCGCCCCCGGCTCCCACCGGGGGCGGGCCGCTCGCTACCAGTAAGTGACGGTCACCGGCGCACGGACGCTGCGCTTCGGCAGGGTGACGGTCAGGGTCCTGGAGCCCGCGTCCCACGTGTACGCCTGGGCGGACAGGTGAGTCCCGCTCGCGGTGACCTGCCGGGGCGCGTGGTCCGCCTTGACCGACAGGGTCCACACACGGTCCTTCGCCTGGCCCCGGAAGGACCCCTTCGCCGCTCCGACCGACACCGTGTGGCGTCCGCCCGACTCCCTGTAGGAGACCTTCGTCGTGGCGCTCCGGGCCTTGCCCGCAGCACCCCCGTCGTCCTCGTACAGGCTGAACGAACCGGACCGGCCCGGGGCGATCGTGAGCGTGAGGTCGTCCGCGCCGGCCGCGCCGTCGTGGGCGACGTCCTGCGTACGGCCCGGGACGATCGCGCCCGCCCTGACGAACACCGGCATGGTGTCCAGCGTCGTCGTCACGTCCTGGGTGGTGCCGCCCTCGTACGTCCTGCCGGTGAAGTAGTCCGTCCACTGCCCCGGCGGGAACCACACCGACGTCTTCGCGGAGGCGCCGGGCGTGGTGACCGGGGCGACCAGCAGGTCGGAGCCGTAGAAGTACTCGCTGCCGGCCCTCTCGTACGCCTGCCGCTCCTCCGGGTACTCCAGATACATCGGCCGGACGATCGGCACACCGGTCCGGTTGGCCTCCTCCGCGAGGGTGTACGTGTACGGCAGCAGCTTCTCCCGGAGGTTGAGGAACTTCTTCGCGGACGCCGACGCCTCGGGGCCGTACTGCCAGGGCAGCCGGTCGCTGTGGTTGCTGTGCAGCCGGTCGACGGGCTGGAAGGTGCCGAACTGCACCCAGCGCGCGTACAGGTCGTCGGGCAGCTTCGTCGTGGTGTGCGTGCCGCCGCCGTCGGTGTACGTCTCCGACCCCTTCAGGCCCGTCGTGTCGTTGTGGCCGCCGATGTCATGCGTGACGTTGGCCATGCCCGTCGCCGCCGACTCGGCCGGGGTATACCCGACCTCGAACTTCAGCGTGCCCCAGGTGGACGACGTGTCACCGGTGAAGTGGACCGTGGTGCGCTTGTCGGCCCAGGGCCCGGTGGGTACCGCCTGCTGGCCGCTGTAGCCGCCCGCCTGGAGCGAACCGAAGGCGCGCGAGAGGACGAACGGCCGGTCGAGGTGGCGGCCGGTGGCGTCCGCGTACTGCTGGTTGATCCACGCGTCCGGGGTCACACCGGGCAGCGACGACTGGGCCGCGTCGCAGCACCAGTCCAGCCACCAGAAGTCGTTGCCCTGCTCGTCCATGGTCCGGTGCAGATCCATGTACGCCTGCAACTGATCGGGGTCCCCGAAGTCGAAGGTGTAGCAGTCGGAGCCCGCGCCGCCCGCGCAACCACCCTTCTTCAGCTTGCCCTTGGCGGTCTTCTGTGCCTGGGCGAACTGGGGGTCGGCGGCGAGGATGCTGGGGTGCACATTGAGCGTGTTGTGCAGGCCCTGGGACTCGGACCAGTCGAAGAACCCCTTCGGATCGGGGAACTTGGCCGGGTCGATCTCCCAGCCGCTCCACGCGTTGACGGCCTTGTAGTCGGTGTCCGTCACCAGCACGTCCAACGGCACACCCTCCGACCGGAACTTCGGCAGGATCGTGTTCCGGTAGTCGGCGTCCGTGCGGTCGATGTACTCCGAGTACCAGACCCCGTACGCCCAGGAGGGCAGCAGCGCGGGCGGCCCGGTGAGCGTCGCCAGGTCGCCGAGGCCCCGTTTGTAGTCGTGCCCGTAGCCGAAGAGGTAGCCGTCCTGGTACGGGGCGCCGCCGTGGTCGGAGCGCTGGGTCACCTTGCGGGTGGCGGAGTCGTAGAGCGCGGACGGGGTGTCGTCCAGGAGATACCAGCCGTCCTGGTTGAGCAGGCCGGGCGTGGTGGCGGGCGGTGCGCCGTCGCCGGTGACGCCGTCCAGGCCGCGCCGGTAGCCGCCGAGGGCCAGATGCGGCTGCGGAGCCGGGTCCCCGGGGGCGGCGACGGACACGGTGTCCGCGTTCACATGGCAGCTCCCGGCGTCCGGGCAGGCGAGGGTGACGTCGTTGGCGCCCGCCGCCAGGTGGACGGGCAGGGTGGCCGTGGACCACGTGTCCCAGTCGTCCGTCGCGGGGAACGACAGGGTCCCGGTGGCGCCGCCCGCCGACACGGAGGCGGTGCGCGCCTCGTGCCGGCCGTCGCCGCCCGGGCCGTTGGCGTAACGGACGCGCAGGGTGTACGTCCCGGCCGAGGGGACCTCCACCACATGGGTCGTCAGCGAGGAACCCTGGTTGAGCTCCGCGACGAAGCCGCTCCCGGCGAAGCCCTGATGGTCGGTGGCGGCGGCCGCCGTACCGACGACCCGCCCGGCCTCCGCCTCGCAGCTCACCCCGAACCGGCAGTCGGCGATCGCCGTGCTCGACGCGGGCGGGTACGCCTCGCCCTCGCCCAGCAGCGCGACGCTGTCCACGTTCACACTGCCGGAGTCCGCGGCGCCCCGGGTCAGGCCGACCGTGTGGTGCCCGGCGTCCAGCCGGACCCCGGCGGAGACGGTGTCCCAGCTGTCCCAGTCCGCCGTCGGCGGCAGCGTCACCCGCTGCTCGTCACCGCCGTCCACCGACAGGGTGAGGGTGCGCGGCTCGCTCTTGCCGTCACCGCCGCGCGCATTGGCGTACCGCACGGCGAACCGGTAGGAGCCCGCCGCTTTGACATCGATGTCAGAGGACAGGGAAGCGCCGGTGCTCTCGAACCCGGCGGCGAACCCGGTTCCGGTGTAGCCCTCGTGGTCGGACGCCACGGAGACCCCGCCTGCCCGCAGGTTCTCCGCCTCGCACAGCGCGCCGGGCGGGCAACTGATGCGGTGCCAGGGGGTGGCGGTCACGGGGGAGTGGCCCGCGTTGAGCCGGACCGACAGGTTGCTCGCGTCGAACGGCCCGGACCCGACCTTGTACCGCAGCGTCACCGCGCTCGTTTTGACGGTGAGCCAGCCGTCCGCCGTCTTCGCGGTGTACGCCGCCGGGGTGAAGGAGCCCCGGCCGATGGCGTTGAACGTCGCCTCGTCGGTGAACGCCCCGTCACCCGCGTACTCGGTCCGGATCAGTGTCGGCGACAGGACCTGGAACCGGGCGTCGCCCGAGGTCACCGTCGGGACGCGGTGGCTGCGCGGACCGCCGGCCGAGGCCGGACCCGCCGTGCCGGTCACCGTCATGGCCGCGGCGGTCCCGAGGACGGCGGCTCCACCGATCCACCGCCGCAGCCCTCTGCGCCGCCTCGCGGATGGAGGTTTCATGTGCGACTCCGTTCTCACCCCGACCGGCAGGCCCGTCCGTACCGCACCGCTCGTTGTGCATCGTTGGAAAAGGGCAAGTGGCATGAGAGCACGCCCATGACGCGGTGTCCATAAGCCGGGCGGCGGCTCCTTGCTACGCCGGAGGATTGAGCTTGCGGAAGTATGTCCAGCTGGTCTCGTTCGGCTCGCTCCACCGCTCCGGCGCGTGCGCGAACTCCGGGTGCCGGTCGGCGATGTAGGCGCGGGTGCGCTCGGGCACCTCCGCGTACGAACCGAGCTTCCGGCCCCGGCAGTGGAACGTCAGCCCGCCCGGCGCCTGGCCCCGGGCCATCCACGGCAGCCACGGGGACATCCGCGTCCACGACATGGTGGCGGGCACACTCGGCGCCGGACCGGCCAGGTCCGCCCGGTCGGCGAAGAACTGGAAGAGCTCCAGCGCCCGGTAGGTGTCCCCGGACGAGTGCACGGGGTACTCCGCGACGGGCAGCGGCGACGGATAGGCCAGTGGGATCTCCAGGCTGAAGCACACCTGGCTGCCCAGCTCCGTCATGGGCACCGGGAAGGGCCGCCACTTCTGGTTGGCCGGGTCGTTCCAGACGTGCACCACCGGCAGGTCCTGCCAGGTCTCCAGGATCTCCCGGGTCTGCGGGTCGAGGTAGAAGGCGGCCTCGCGGGTGAGCAGTTGGAAGGCGTCCGGTCCGGCATCGGCGTCCTGGACGAGACGGGCCGCATTGACCCCCTCGAAGCCGAAGAGGCGCTGGTAGGGCTGGTCGGGCGCCCATGCGTACACATCGCCCGACCACCAGTACGTGACCTCCTCCCCGTCGAGGGAGGCCCGGGTGCGGGCGAGGAGGCGGAGCAGCTCAGCGGGTGTGGTCATACGCAGCACTCTGCGCGAGCGCCGCGCCGCCCGGGGGCGGAACACCGCGTCCCGGGCCCGAACGGCTGAAAACCACCGTTCCCCGGCCCGGGCTGCCACGGAACACCCGCACACGGCTCACGAAGACCGGTGAATTCGCCGATGGCGTGGACACCCCCTGCCCGGCACCTTGTGCGAGCAGGCCACCACATCCCCGCGTTCCCCTCAGGAGTGCCCCATGGCTCGTCGTTCACCGCACAGGCTCCTCGGCGTCCTCGCGGCCGTCACGGTCGCGTTCGCCCTGTTCTCGCCGTCGTCCCCGGCCGCCGCCGAGACGTCCGCCCCGGCCCGCGCGGCCGCGGTGCGGCCGCTGTCGACCAGCACCCCGGTCGTCTTCGTACACGGCTACACCGGCAGCGCCTCCAACTGGACCACCGCCATGAGCGTCTTCCGCCTCAACGGCTGGTCGAGCGCGAACCTGTTCGCGTACGAGTACGACTCCTACGGCGACAACGTCACCAACGCCCAGGGCCTCGCCGCCTTCGTCAACAACGTGAAGTCCCGGACCGGGGCGGGCAAGGTCGCGATCGTCAACCACTCGATGGGCGGCCTGGTCAGCCAGTACTACCTGAAGGTGCTGGGCGGCAACACCAGCGTCAGCCACCTCGCGTCCCTCGCCGGTGCCAACCACGGCACCACGGCCGCAGGAGCCTGCCTGATCTACACGACCTGCCGCCAGATGTACCCGGGCTCCTCGTTCATCGCGCAGATCAGCTCCGGTGACGAGACCCCCGGCGACACCGAGTACGCCACCTGGTACTCGGCGTGCGACGGCGTCATCCTCCCGTACACCAGCACCCGGCTGAGCGGCGCGACGAACAACAACGTGCTCTGCCAGACCCACATCGGGTACCTGGCCGACACGGTCGTCCTCGGTCAGGTGGCTCGGTTCATCGCCTCCTGACCCCGAGCGACCCGGACGGGTCCGGTCCCCGACGCCCGCGCGCCGGGGACCGGACCCGTCCGCCGTCCGCTCAGGCCCGGCCGCGACGGCGGCGCACCGCGGTGAAGCCGAGGGCGCCCGCCCCGGCCGCGACGAGGCCCGCCGCGCCCACCGCGGTCGCCGAGAGGCCGCCGCCCCCGGTCTCGGCCAGCTGCGCGGACATGCCGGACGACGCCGAGGTGGAGCCGGTGCCCGTGGCGGCGGGGGAGGACGATGTGCTCGCGGTGACGGAGGGGGAGGGGGACGGGGTGCCGGAGGCGGCCGCCTTCTTCACTGTGACCGTGGCCCTGTCGCCACAGCTCAACGTGCCCCGGAAGGTGCCCGGCCCCTCGTTGACGATCGCGCACGGGTTCAGGATGGTCTTACCGGCCGGCGCGTTCTTGAGGTAGGTCACCCGGACCTGCGTGGACGTGCTGCCGTGTGCCTTGATGGACACGTCCGGGCCGATGACGTTGAAGCCGTACACATCGGGTTCGGCGCTGTCGGTGATCGGCTTCAGCGTGGTCCACTTCCCCGAGCGCAGCACCTGGACGGAGGCGTGGCGGCTCGTCATGATCACATCGCTCACGTTCTCGTACGCGGACGGCGTCGGGTTGTCGACCGTGGCCTTGAAGGTGATCCCCGGCCCGCCGGCGACCGCGGTGGCGGGTACCCCCGACAGGCGGGTGTCCAGCCCGCTGACCGCGACGTTGTCCACATCGGTGTCGTTGGCGGCACCCGCGGCCCCGTAGGAGATCATCGTCGTCAGCTTGAGGTGGTCGGTGCCGCCGTTGCTGGAGCCGTTGTGCGGGGTGCCCATCGGCATGCCGAGCCGCAACTGCACGGTCCGCGACTTCCCGGCGGCCAGCGGGAACTGCTCGGGCAGTTCGCCGCCGTACACGGAGCCTTTGCTGACCTCCAGCGGAACTTCTTTCCAGGTCGTTCCGTCGAGCCGGTACTCCAGGCTCAGGGCGTGCTCCGGCAGCCCGTTCTCACCGTCGATGCGGTAGATCAGGCGCGCCGACGAGGTGTCGTTCGGGCCGGGGTTGGACGCCGTGGTGGTGAAGGCGACCGGCAGACCGCCGAGGCCGATCATCGCGGGCGCGTCGGTGGAGACTGCCAGCATGGGCGGGCCGCTGTCGGCCAGGGCGGCCGGGGCCAGGGCGGCTCCGGTCAGGGTCAGGAGCAGGCCGGCGGCCGAGGCGACGGCGGACGAACGCAGGCTGCGTGCAACGGTGTTCAAGATTTCCCCCCCCCGGGGCGTGGGCGGCGCGGCCGGTTGCCGCGTCCCGCCGACGACGGGTGGATCAGCCCGTCGTCTCACCCAGTTGGACAGGCCACCCGCGCCCCGGGTTGTGACCCCGCGTGTCATGGTTGTGTGACAGCGCCGACGGCCTCCCTCACTCCTGCAACCCGTAGAAGCGCATGGCCGAATTGGGGGTGAATCCGATCCGGGGGTACACCGGGGCACCCGCCGCCGTCGCGTGCAGGGTGGCGCGGGTCAGCCCGGTGGCGCGGGCCCCCTCGTACAGCGCCTTGCGCGTCACCGCCTCGCCGTAACCCCGGCGCTCCCACGCCGGATCGGTGGCGACCAGCACGACGAAGAGCCGCCCCGCCGCCTCCACCGTCGCGGCACACGTCACCGGCACCCCCTCCCGCAGGCCCAGATAGGCGTGCACCCCGCTCTTCCACAGCGCGGACCCCGCCAGCCCGTCGCGGCCCGCGTCCAGGGGGAAGCCGTACGCGCGCGAGTTGAGATCCGCGTAGGCCAACAGGTGCTCGTCCTCGCTGACGCGGACGAACTCCAGCTCCGGGTGGGCCGGTTCGGGCAGCGGGAACAGGTCGCCCGCCATGCCCGTGCCGGGGAAGGCGTACGCCAGTCCGGCACGCTCGGCCGCCGTGTCCAGCGAGGCGCGCGCCTCCGGGTCGAGCAGCCCCTCGAAGACCCAGAGGAAGCCGGGCCGCCGCTTCGCCCGCATGATGTCCGCCGCCTCACTCATGCGCCGGGCGGCGAGCGCCGCGTCCGCGCCGACGTCGGTCAGGGTGACGCAGTTCCAGAACGCGAAGCCGCAGTCGGCCCAGCGCACGGCGATCCCGGGCAGGTCCCGTACGTCCGCGCCGGCGTCCCGGTCGAGCACCATGGTCCGCCAGCCGACGGTGAGTTGTTCCATCGACTCGACCGATTCCGCGAGATACGCCACCACAACTCCTGAAGGTTTCGAAGAACGGGCTTGACCTGGAGCGCACTTCAACGCCGAGCATGACGGACATGAACGCGAACACGAACCGCACCGACGCGCACGCCACCGACATCAACGAGGCGAGCCCCCGGATCGTTCTGGGCACCATGGGCTTCGGCACACAGGTCGACCCCGACACGTCCTTCGCCATCCTGGACGCCTTCGTCGCCGGTGGCGGCGGCTGGCTCGACACCGCCAACTGCTACTCCTTCTGGGCCGATCCCAGCGGCGTCGGCGGTGCCAGCGAGCGCGTCATCGGCGCGTGGCTTGCGGCCCGCCCCGGCGCCCGCGGCGCCGTACGGATCGCGACCAAGGTCCGGCAGAACCCGCTCGTCCCGCACTCCTGGCCGCAGAGCGCCGAAGGCCTCTCGGCCCGCGCCGTCCACGCGGGCATGGCGGCAAGCCTGGAACGCCTCGGCGTCGACCACGTCGACGTGCTGTGGGCCCACGCCGAGGACCGCACCGTCCCCCTGGAGGAGACCGTCGGAGCCTTCGGTGAACTGGTCACCAAGGGCGTGGCGTTGCGGGTCGGCGCGGCGAACCACCCCGCCTGGCGCGTCGAGCGCGCCCGCTCCCTGGCCCGCGAGCAGGGCGTCGAGCCGTGGACCGCCCTGCAACTGCGCCACTCCCTCGTCCAGCCCCGCCCGCTCACCCCCGTCGCTGAGGGCGGCCACCGCCACCTCACGCCCGACGACCTGGACCTCGCCGAGGCGGAAGGGCTGGAGGTGTGGGCGTACAGCTCCCTGCTCTGGGGCTCCTACACGCGCCCGGAGAAGCCGTTCCCCGCCACGTACGACCACCCCGGCACCGCCGGGGTCCTCGCGGTCCTGGACGAGGTGGCCGATGAGGTCTCAGCGACGAAGAACCAGGTCGTCCTGGCGTGGCTGCTGCACCGGGGCATCGCCCCCATCGTCGGCGTCAGCCGCGTCCAGCACGTCGAGGAAGCCCTCGCCGCCCGGGACGTCCGGCTCGGCGAGGACCACCTGGCACGCTTCGAGGCGGCGCGCTAGCGGGGGCGTTCCTCGCGGACGCGGGGCCGGTCGGGTGCGCCGTCGCTCTCCGCGCCCAGCCCGGCCAGCAGCCGCAGTCCGTCCTCCGCCGGGCTGCCGGGCGCCGCCGACAGCACGATCATCTCCCGGCCCGGCGCGTCCACCAGCGAGAAGTTCTCCTGGTGCAGCTCCAGCACACCGACGAGCGGGTGCCGGTACACCTTGCGCCCATGCGTACGGGCCCGGACGTCCGCGCGGGCCCACAGCCGGCGGAAGCGGTCGCTGCCCATCGACAGTTCCCCGATGAGCGAGGCCAGCCGCGCGTCGTCCGGATACTTGCCGGCGGCCAGCCGCAGGTGGCCGACCGCGTCCAGGGTGCACTGCTCCCACTCCGCGTACAGACCCCGCTCGGCCTCCTCCAGGAAGAGGTGCCGGGCGGTGTTCATCCCCGGCAGCGCCCGGCCGTACAGCAGCCGGGCCAGGCGGTTGCCCGCGAGGACGTCCATGCGGTGGTCCATGATCAGCGCGGGTGCGTCGGTCACCAGGTCGAGCACGCGCAGCAGCTCGGGCCGGACCCGCCCGCCGGGCGTCTTCGCGCGCCGACGCCGCTGCCGGGCGAGCCGGTCGAGGTGCTCGCGCTCGGTCTCGTCCAGACCGAGGACACGGGCGAGCGCGTCGAGGACCTGCTCGGAGGGCTGGGTGGCGCGCCCCTGTTCCAGGCGTACGTAGTAGTCGACGCTCACCCCGGACAGGTGCGCGACCTCCTCGCGGCGCAGCCCGTCCACCCGGCGGCGGCTGTCGGCGGAGATGCCGGCCGAGGCCGGGTCGACCCGGGCGCGCCGGGTCCGCAGGAATCCCGCGAGATCGTCCATGCCCCCAGTATGGCCACGCCCGGCCCGCGCGAGGGTGGCCCTGCCGGTACCAGGAAGTCCCGTCGGATGGAAGCGGCGCCCCTGAACAACGGACGCCCCGGCGTCCAGGATCGAACCCATCCGATCCGAAGGAGTGCGTTTCCCATGAAGACGCTCATCGTCCACGCCCACCCCGAGCCGAAGTCCCTCAACGGCTCGCTCAAGGACCTCGCGGTCTCGACCCTGGAGGCGTCCGGGCACGAGGTGCGGGTGAGCGACCTGTACGCGATGAACTGGAAGACCACCGTCGACGCGGCGGACTACGGGCCCGACGCCTCGGACCCGCTCAGGCCGGCCCGCGACTCCGGCCGCGCCTTCGACGCCGGGACGCTCACCCCGGACGTGCGCGCCGAGCAGGAGAAGCTGCTGTGGGCGGACACCGTCATCTTCCAGTTCCCCCTGTGGTGGTACACGATGCCCGCGATCCTCAAGGGCTGGGTGGACCGCGTGTTCACGTTCCACTTCGCGTACGGCGTCGGCGAGCACAGCGACACCAAGTACGGCGAGCGCTACGGAGAAGGCACCCTCGCGGGCCGCCGCGCCCTGCTCTCGGTGACCGTCGGCGGCCTGGAATCCCACTACGCGCCCCGGGGCATCAACGGCCCCATCGACGACCTGCTCTTCCCGATCCAGCACGGCATCCTCCACTACCCCGGCCTCGAGGTGCTTCCGCCGTTCGTCCTGTACGGCACCGACCGGATGACCGACGCGGACTACCCGGAAGCGGCCAAGGCCTGGCAGGAACGCCTGCTCACGCTGGAGACGACCGCCCCGGTCCCGTACCGCCGCCAGAACTTCGGCGACTACGAGATCCCGTCCCTGCACCTCAAGGAGGGCCTGGAACCGACGGGCCGCACGGGCTTCGGGCTGCATGTGGGGGAGTGACCGACGCGGGAAGCCGTCGATTGCATTAGTAAGCGTGTGCAAGTATTGTCTATGCATGTAAGGCGCGCTTGCATGCATGTGCGGCGAGCCGGCCCGGCTCGCCGCACGGCATACGACGAACACGTAAAGGACCACCCCCATGGCTTCCGTGCCCACCCTCACCCTCAACAACGGCGTCCGCATGCCCCAGCTCGGCTTCGGCGTCTTCCAGGTGCCCGACGACGAGACCGCCACCGCCGTCGGGTACGCCCTGGACGCCGGGTACCGCAGCATCGACACCGCCGCGGTCTACGGCAACGAACGCGGTGTCGGCCGGGCCATCGCGGACTCCGGACTGCCGCGCGAGGAGCTCTTCGTCACCACCAAGCTGTGGAACGCCGACCAGGGCTACGACCAGGCGCTCGCCGCCTTCGACGCCTCTCTGGACAAGCTCGGCCTGGACCACGTGGACCTCTACCTCATCCACTGGCCCACCCCGGCCCGGGACCTGTACGTGGAGACGTACAAGGCGCTGGAGAAGATCCTCGCCGACGGCCGCGCCCGTGCGATCGGCGTCTCCAACTTCCAGGTCCCCCACCTGCGGCGGCTCATGGAGCACACCGGCACCGTCCCCGCCGTCAATCAGGTCGAGCTGCACCCCGGCCTCCAGCAGGCGGAGCTGCGCGCCTTCCACGCCGAGCACGGCATCGCGACCGAGGCGTGGAGCCCGCTGGCCCAGGGCGCGGTGCTGGCGGACGAGGCGATCACGCGTATCGCTCAGGCCAACGGCGTAACCCCCGCGCAGGTCGTGCTGCGCTGGCACCTGGCGACGGGCAACATCGTGATCCCCAAGTCCGTCACCCCCGCCCGCATCCGGCAGAACCTCGACGTCTTCGGCTTCGAACTCACCGACGCCGACCTGGCCGACCTCGCCGCCCTCGACCGGGGACTGCGCACCGGCCCGGACCCCGACACCCTCAACTGACCCGCGCGGGCCGTGTCGCCGGCCCCGGCGCGAGGAGGACCCGCCATGCACATCGATCTCTCCGGCCGCACCGCCCTGGTCACCGGCTCCACCCAGGGCATCGGCGAGGCCATCGCCGTCGGGCTGGCCCGGGCCGGCGCCCATGTCGTCGTGAACGGCCGCGGCCAGGAGCGGGTCGCCGAGGCCGTGCACGCCGTACGGGCCGCCTCGGGGAGCGAGGAGGTCACCGGCGCGGCGGGCGACCTCGCGACCGAGGACGGCGCCGCGGCCGTGCTGGAGGCCGCGCCGCCGGTCGACATCCTGGTCAACAGCCTCGGCGTCTTCGGCTCCGCCGCCCCGCTGGAGATCGAGGACGCGGAGTGGCGCCGCTACTTCGAGGTCAACGTCCTCTCCGCCGTCCGCCTCATCCGCGCCTGTCTGCCGGGCATGAAGGACAGGGGCTGGGGGCGCGTCCTCAACATCGCCAGTGACTCCGCCGTGGTCATCCCCGCCGAGATGATCCACTACGGCATGACCAAGACCTCGCTGCTCGCCGTCTCCCGCGGCTTCGCCAAGGACGCCGCGGGTACCGGGGTCACCGTCAACTCCGTCATCGCGGGACCCACCCACACCGGCGGCGTCGAGGACTTCGTCCGGGAACTCGTCGGCGACGACCTCCCCTGGGACGAGGCCCAGCACGAGTTCATGGTCAAGCACCGCCCTCAGTCCCTGCTGCAACGCCTCATCGAGCCCGAGGAGATCGCCAACATGGTCGTCTACCTCGCCTCGCCGTACGCCTCCGCCACCACGGGCGGCGCCCTCCGCGTCGACGGCGGGTACGTCGACTCGATCCTGCCCTGAGCGGGCCGGCCGCTACAGCTCGTCCGCGCCGGAGTCCTGCGCCGCCATCACCTCGTCGCCGTGCTCGAAGGCCCACGCCCCGATGGTGTCGATGGGCCCCAGCAGGGTGCGTCCGAGGCCGGTGAGCGCGTACTCCACGCGCTGCGGGGAGCCGGGGTACGCCTGCCGGGACACGAGTCCGTTGAACTGGAGGCGGCGCAGCGTCTCGGTGAGCACCTTGGGGCTGATCGACCCGATGTGCTCGCGCAGTTCGACCGGGCGGCGGGGGCCGTCGCGCAGGGACCAGAGCACCACGGCGTTCCAGGTGTGGGAGAGCAGGTCGAACGCCAGGCGGGCGCGGCAGTCGGCGAGAAAGGCGTCGGTGGTCACGTACCAGATGGTGCCCGAGCCGCGTTCTAGCGTCGATGCGAACGGCTGAACAGGCCTCCATCGAAAGGACACGCGTGATGAGGATCGGCGTACTGGGCGCGGGGAACATGGCGGACGCGCTCGCCACCCACTGGGTGCGGGCGGGGCACGAGGTCGTGGTCGGCGGACGCGACGAGGAGCGCGCCCGGCGGCTCGCGGCACGGCTCGGCGGCGGCGCGAAGGCCGCCGGGCTCCGCGAGGCAGCCGCGGCCGGAGACGTGGTGCTCGCCGCGCTGCCCTTCGGCGCCGGGGCCGAAGTGGTGCGGGACCTGGGTCCCGAGCTCCGGGGCAAGGCGCTGATCGACTGCTCCAACCCCGTCGGCCCCGGCTTCCGGCTGCTGACCCGCGGGGGCGTCTCGGCGGCGGAGCGACTGGCCGACGCCGCGCCCGGAGTGCACGTGGTCAAGGCGTTCAACCTCTGCCACGAGGACGTATGGCGCATGCGTCCGCCCGTCTTCGACGGCCGCCCGCTTGCCGTACCGGTGTGCGGGGACGACGGCCCCTCCCTCGCGTGCGTGCACCGGCTCGTACGGGACACCGGGTGCGAGCCCGTGCCGGGCGGCGCACTGGAACGCGCGGGGCTCCTGGAAGCGACTGCGGCGCTGTTCATCGGGCTGTGGGTCGGCGAGGGAGCGGACGCCCAGGCGATCGCACCGCCGCTGGCGTACGCGGCCGGATGACGGGGCCCGGGCCCGCGAAAAAAAATCGTCAGGGCCCGGCCGCGGGTTCATGAGAAGGTGCGAACCGGCCCGGCCGAGGGGGAGGGGCATCGCTCATGGGGCTGACCTACAGCTACGACATCTACCTGCGCCCGCAGAACGTCGCCGGGGCGCTGGCCGCGCTGACGGAGCTGGCGGCGCCGGACCCCGACGGGACTCCGCTCCACGTCACACTGCCCGGTGGTGACCGGATCGCCCTTCCCTTCACCTCGCAGTTCGGGAGCGACCCGGTCGACTGCACCACCGGCGACGACCTCGAACTCGACACCTCCCTCATGTTCGGCCTGGACGACGCGGTACGCGCGTACGCCGACCGGCCCGGTTACGCCCCGGCGGCCGACGGGCGGCTGGAGGTCGGCTACATCTACGCCACGGTCCGCTTCGCGTCCGCCCACCACCCGGGCTACGCGTCCATGGAGTTCTGGGCGGCGACCTCGGCGATGAGCCGCCTCTTCGAACGCTCCGCCACGGTCCGGGAGACGTTCACCGGTCTCGCGGCGGCCGCCGGGGGAGTGTGCTGCCTGTTCGACATCGGCGACGGCAGCCCCGGCGAAGTCTGCTGGCTCACCGGTGAAACGCTCCGGGCGCCGATCGGCGGCCCCCGCTTCCCGGACGTGGACACGCTGGTCGCGGCGTGGCCGGATCCCGGCGCCGGGTGAGCGCCCGGGGTGGTGCTCCTCGCCGCGCGGCCCGTGCCCGCGCCGTTGACGTGCCCATGGCGCTTCGCTAGCGTCGGAGAGCGTTCTCCTGCGCGTCGGCGGAGCGCTCTCCGCCGCCCCCCACTCGTTCCGGGAGCCCTCCATGAAGCCTGCGCGCCCTCGGGCGGCCCTCATCGGCGCCGTACTGACAACGTTGTCCGCACTCCTCGTGGGCGCCGTGCCCGCCGTCGCCGCCCCGGAGGCGGCGGTGTGCAACAAGTACTGCGACGCGCGGGACCCGGCGCTCAGTCCGCAGGACCGGATTCCCGTCACGGCCACCGTCGACTCCCGCACGATCGCCCTCCACATCGACGACACCGACGCGATGGGCTGGGGCTCCCTCGACAACGGTGGGGCGGGCGACCACGTCTGGCTGGACCGCTCCATGGACGGCGGCAGGACTTGGGCCTCCGGCAGCAAGCTCGGCGACACCGCCGTCCCCTCCGGGGGCCGGGGCTGGCGCACCCAGATGTACAACGTGGACGACTGGAACACCCAGGGCGTCGGAGCCCTGCGCGCCTGCGGGCAGCCCGCGGGCGGCGGCGCCATCGCGTGCACCCCCTGGGCCCGCACCACCTGGAACGCGGGCAACAGGAGCACCGCCGCCGCGACCGCCCTGATGATGTCGTACGACCGGGGCACCAAACTCTTCGGCGGCAACGGCTGGTGGACGGCGGCCAACGCGCTGACCGCCGTCATCGACAACATCCGGATCACCGGCATGGGCAGCTACCGGTACGCCATCGCCGACACGTACGAGAAGAACATCAACGCCCAGGGCGGCCAGTTCCGCAACGAGTACCTGGACGACACCGGCTGGTGGGGCCTCGCCTGGATCGCCGCGTACGACCTGACGGGGGAGAGCCGCTACCTCGACACCGCCCGGGCCGACGCGGACCACATGTTCGCCAACTGGAACGGCACCTGCGGCGGCGGGGTCCGGTGGAACACCGACGGCAACTACAAGAACGCCATCACCAACGAACTCTTCCTCGCCCTCACGGCGGCCCTGCACAACCGCATCCCCGGCGACACCGTGTACCTGGACCGGGCGAAGAACGAGTGGGACTGGTTCCAGCACAGCGGCATGATCAACGGTGACCGCATGATCAACGACGGCCTGGACGGCAACTGCGCCAACAACGGCCAGCCCACCTGGACCTACAACCAGGGCGTCGTCCTGGGCGCGCTCACCGAACTGCACCGGGCCACCGGGGACCAGGCCCTCCTGACGACCGCGCGCGGCCTCGCCGACGCGTCCACCGTCCGGCTCCAGACCGACGGCGTCCTGCGCGAGCCCGGCGAGGGCGACGGCTGCACCGGGGACGGCCCCAGCTTCAAGGGCGCCTATGTGCGCGGCCTCGGCACCCTCAACCGCGCGCTCGCCGACCACCCGTACGCCGCACCCCTCGCCCGCTGGGCCGACAGCGCCCACGACCGCGACCGCAACGCCCTCGACCAGTACGGCCCGCACTGGAACGGCGGCGGCGGGACCAGCGACTACGGCTGCCAGCAGAGCGCGCTCGACCTGCTCAACGCCGCCACCGGCTGACCTTCCGGGGCGCCCGGCACGCGAAATGCCGGGCGCCGTCACCCGGGAAGGAACACCCCGGCTGAGTACGATCCCCTGATGAGCGATGCGCATGCGGCCGGGGTGATCCGCGTGGTCGGCGCGGCGACGAACAACCTGAAGGACGTCACCGTCGACGTGCCCAAGAAGGCGCTCACCGCCGTCACGGGGGTGTCCGGCTCGGGCAAGTCCTCGCTGGTGCTGGACACGATCGCGGCCGAGGCCCAGCGGCTGGTCAACGACGCCTATCCGACATTCGTACGCAACCGGCTGCCGCAGCTGCCCGCGCCCGAGGTCCAGTCGATGGACGGGCTCACGTTCACGGCGCTGATCGACCAGCGCCGCTTCACCGGCAACGCCCGCTCCGTCGTGGCGACCGCCTGCGACGTCGCACCGCTGATGCGGCTCGTGTTCTCGCGGATCGGCGAACCCTCCGCCGGGTACACACCCGCGTACTCCTTCAACGACCCGACCGGGATGTGCCCGCGGTGCGAGGGCATCGGCACCGTGGTCGACATCGACCCCGCCGAACTCATCGACCCCGAGAAGTCCATCAACGAGGGGCCCGTCCGCTTCAGCCTCTTCCGGCGGGGCGGCTACCGGTGGAAGCGGTTCGCGTACAGCGGTCTGTTCGACCGGGACAAGCCGCTGAAGGACTACACGGACGAGGAGATGGACCTCTTCCTCCACGCCGAGCAGCTGAAACTGCCCGACCCGGACCCCGAGTTCCCGAAGACCGCCCGCTTCGACGGCGTCATCACCCGCATGCGCGACACCTTCGTCAAGAACCACCCGACGAAGATCTCCGCGCAGGTCCGCGAGGAGCTCGACCGCATCACCACCCGGCACACCTGCCCGGAGTGCCACGGCACCCGGCTCAACGAGGCGGCCAGGGCCAGCCTGATCGACGGCCGTTCCCTCGCGGACTGGTCGGCCATGTCGGTCACCCGGTTACGGGAACTGCTGGCGGACACCCACGACCCGCGCGTCGAACCCGCGCTCGACGGCATCCGCGCCACCCTCGACGCCCTCCGCTCCGTCGGCCTGGGCTACCTCTCGCTGGACCGGACCTCCTCCACCCTCTCCGGCGGCGAGGCCCAGCGCGTGAAGATCGTCCGGCACCTGGGCAGCGCCCTCACCGACGTCACCTATGTGTTCGACGAGCCCTCGGTCGGCCTGCACCCTGTGGACGTCCACCTGCTCACCCAGCTGCTGCTCCGGCTGCGGGACTCGGGCAACACCGTGCTGGTGGTCGAGCACCACCGGCAGCTGATCGGCATCGCGGACCACGTCATCGACGTCGGCCCGGGCGCCGGGGCCGACGGCGGGCGGATCGAGTTCGAGGGCACGCCCGACGCCCTTCGCGCGAGCGGCACGGTGACCGGGCGGCTGCTCGGGACCCCGCTGAAGGTCGCGACCACGGCCCGCCCATGGCAGGGCTCCGCCCTCGTCCGCAAGGCCCGGGCCAACAACCTGACCGGCTTCGACGCGGAGTTCCCGCTCGGCGTCCTCACCGCCGTCACCGGCGTCGCGGGCTCCGGCAAGAGCTCCCTCGCCACCGGGGAACTCCCCGCCCAGCACCCCAGGTTCACCGTCGTGGGCCAGGACCCGCTGCGCGGCGGACAGCGGTCCACCTCGCTGTCCGTCCTCGGCGTGGCCGACCACGTCCGGGGCGCGTTCGCACGGGCGTCGGACCTGGACCCGTCCTGGTTCAGCTTCAACTCCAAGGGCGCCTGCCCCGCCTGCCGGGGCAAGGGCCACCTCACCACCGAGCTGGCGTTCCTGGACGACGTCTCCACCCCGTGCGACGTGTGCGGGGGACGGCGCTTCAACGACACCGCCCTCGCCGTCACGGTCGGCGGCAGCACCATCGCCGACGTGCTCTCCATGGCCGCGCACGAACTCGCGGACCTGCTCCCCGACGACCCCGGGATCGTCGAGGCGATGTCCTGGCAGCAACGCGTCGGCCTCGGCTACCTCGCCGTCGGCCAGTCCCTCGACACGCTCTCCGGCGGGGAGAAGCAGCGCCTCCTCCTCGCGCGCCACCTCTGCGGCGTGGACGACCTGTCCGGCGAGCGGATCGTCCTGGACGAGCCGACCACCGGACTGCACCCCAGCGACGTGGACCGGATCAACGTGCTCTTCGACAACCTGCTCGACGCCGGGGCCACGCTCGTCGTGGTCGAGCACAACCTCCGCGTTGTCGCCCGCGCCGACCACGTCATCGACATCGGGCCCGGGGCCGGCAGCGACGGTGGCCGGGTCGTCTTCACCGGCACCCCCGCCGCCCTGCTCGGCGACGACACCTCGCTGACCGGCCGCGCGCTCCGGCTCGCCTCCGCACCCGATACCCGGCCTCGGCGGAAGGCCGCCCGGGGCCGTGCGGCAGAGTAGGGGCATGCCGACCTACACGACCATGCCGTACCACCTGGAGACCGAGCGGCTGATCCTGCGCCCCTGGGCCGAATCCGACGCCGCCGAGTTCAGCGAGCTGCTGTCCGAACGCGGCGAGGAGAACTACACGGTCGAGCGCGCCCGCAAGGGCATCGCCGGTCTCCTCGCCGGCACGGAGAACACCGGCATCGCCCTCCTCCCCATCCAGCGCCGCGAGGAGGGCGACTTCATCGGCTACTGCGGACTGATCATCGGCCGCTCCACCCTGGAGGAGCCCGAGATCGCCTACGAGCTCTTCCGGCGTGCGCACAACCAGGGTTACGCCACCGAGGCCGCCCGGGCCGTGCTCGGCGCCGCCGCCGCGACCGGGCGGCGGCGGCTCTGGTCGACCGTCGCCACCTGGAACGAACCCTCGCTCCGCGTCCTGGAGAAGCTCGACTTCGTACGGGACCACCTCTCCACCGAGGAGAACGGCGAAGTCGTCTGGCTCACGCGCGAGTTGCCGTAGGCGCTACACCCGGCGCCGGTACGCGAACACCCAACGGTTCCCCTCCAGCGCGTCGTTCGGTTCCGGCAGCGGGCCGCGCCCGTGGCGGCGGGTGAACTCGAAGGGCGTGTGCGTCGACGCGGACCAGCCCCGCATGGCGAGCCGCCCCGCCGAGTCGGGGCGCGGGCCCGGGTCGAAGAGACCGAGCAGATCGATGCCGATCTGTTCACGCGTCGCCGTGTAGATCGCGCTGTCCCGGTACGCCAGGAGGTCCGCCTCCAGCTTCGCCTCAAAGGCCAGGGCGCTGCCCTCGGTGGCCAGCAGATCCACCGTGTCCACGAGATACGTCTCGGCCGGGCCCGGCAGATAGAACAGCAGCCCCTCCGCCAGCCAGATGCTCGGCGCCGCCGGGTCGAAGCCCGACGCGGTCAGCGCGGTGACCCAGTCGTCGCGCAGATCCACCGGAACGAGCACGCGGCTCACCCTCGGCGCGGCCGACAGCTCCGTCAGCACCTGGTGCTTGAAGGCCAGCACGCCCGCCCGGTCGACCTCGAAGAACACACAGTCCGACGGCCAGTCCAGCCGGAACGCCCGCGTGTCCAGCCCGGCCCCGAGCAGCACCACTTGGCGGGCGCCCGTGAGCACCGACCGCACGACGAAGTCGTCCAGGACCCGGGTCCGCAGCCCGAAGTAGCGGGCGAACCGGCCCCACAGCGCGTTCCCGTCCCCGTCGGGCACCTCCTCGATCCGCACGGGCCACTCGGCGCAGGCCGGGGCCGCCCGCACGAAGTGCTCGGCGTACATGTCGCGGGCCAGGCTGTCACGGCGGTGGGTCTCGATCGCGCGGGCGGCGGCGACCAGCAGAGCGGTCAGCCCCACACCCCCGTCCACGCCTTCCGCCGCCAGGTCCTGGGGCGTCGTACCGCATGCCTCGTTCATCGGCTTCTTCCCTCCGGGATCAGGACGGGTTTGACCACCCGGCCCGCTTCGCAGTCGCGTTCGGCCTCGTTGACGTCGGCCAGGGGATAGGTACGGATCAGCTGGTCGAAGGGGAACCGCCCGGCCCGCCACAGCTCCGTCAGTACGGGGATCAGCAGCCCCGGCACCGCGTCCCCCTCGCAGATGTGGCGGACGCTCCGGCCCCGGTCCAGGGTGCCCGGCTCCAGCGACAGGGCGCTGTGCAGCCGTGCCACCAGACCCAGCGTCCCGGTCGGGCGCAGCGCCCGGAGCGCGTCGTTGATCAGGGCGGGCGACGCCGTCGTGTCCAGCGCGTACCGGGCACCGCCGTCCGTCAGCCGGCGGACGCGCTCCGGCAGCCCGGCCGCGTCGGCGGACAGCGGGACGGCCCCGAACCGCTCGGCGAGCTCCAGCCGCCGCGGCAGCCGGTCCACCGCCACGACCGGCACACCGGCCGCCACCGCCGCCATGACCGCGGCGAGACCCACCGCCCCGGCACCCAGGACCACCAGCGGGTCGCCGGGCCCGGCGCGGAAGGTGTTGAGCACCGCCCCGGCCCCGGTGAGGAAGCCGCAGCCGAGCGGCCCGAGCAGCTCGACGGGCAGCGCGGGATCGACGCGCACGGCGTTGCGGGCGGACACGAGCGCGTACTCGGCGAACGAGGACTGGCCGAACCACCGGGGGGCCAACGCCTTCCCGTCCGCGTCGCCGAGCCGGAGCGGCTCCTGCGCACGCCCGCCGAAGAGGTTGAGGGCGGCGAAGGAGTCGCAGTACGCGGGGGCCGCGCCCCGGCAGTTCCGGCAGTGCCCGCAGGAGTCGAAGCTCAGCACCACAGGGTCGCCGACGCCCGTCTCCGTACCGGGCCCGCCGCCCGACGCCACGACGACCCCGGCCCCCTCGTGGCCGAGGACCGCCGGGAGCGGGCTGCGCCCGGCGGACCGGCGCACCGCGAGGTCGGTCCGGCACATCCCGGCGCCCGCGATCTCCACCAGCAGCTCACCGGGGGCGGGTTCCGTGTGCAGGACGACGTCCTCGACCGCGAACGGCTCCTCGTACCCGCGCAGCACCGCCGCCCGGAATCTCCTGGTCATGGCACCTCCGGGCGGTGGACGACGAACGGCCGCAGATTTCCGTACAGCCCCCACGGCCCGCCCGCGACGCCGACCCCGCTGTCCTTGGTCCCGGCGAACGGCTGGGCGAGCGACAGCTCCGCGTGGTGGTTGATCCAGGCCGTCCCGCATTCCAGCCGGTCCGCCACCGCCTCCGCCCGGTCGAGATCCGTGCCCCAGACGGAGCCGCCGAGGCCGAAGCCCGTGCCGTTCGCCGCGTCGACCGCCTCGTCGACGCTCCCGTACGGCAGCACCGGCAGGACCGGCCCGAACTGCTCCTCCGTCACCACCGCACTCTCCGGCGGCACATCGGTGAGGACCGTCGGGGCGAAGAAGTGGCCGGGCCCGTCCAGCCGGTGCCCGCCGGCCGCGGCCCGGGCGCCGTCGGCCAGGGCCCGTCCGGTGAGCTCCGCCACCCGGGCCAGCTGCGGGGCGTTGTTGACCGGACCGATGCGGGTGTCCGGGTCGAGGCCGCTGCCCACCGCGACGGACTTCGCCCGCAGGGCCAGCGCCTCGACCACCTCCGCGTGCAGCCGGGCGGGGGCGTACACCCGCTTGACGGCCATGCAGACCTGCCCGCAGTTGCGGAACGCGGCCCAGAACAACCGGTCCGCGATCCCCTCCACATCGACGTCGTCCAGCAGGACCGCCGCGTCGTTCCCGCCCAGTTCCAGGGTGACCCGGGCGAGGGAGGCCGCCGCCCCCTCGGCGACCGCCCGCCCGGTGGGCACCGAACCGGTGAACGTGACGTGCCGGATGCCCGGATGCGACGCCAGCCGGGCCCCGAGGGGTTCGCGGCCGGTGACGACGGTCAGCACGTCCTCGGGCAGGGCGGTCGCCAGCACGGACCCCAGCAGCCGGGTGGCGAGCGGGGTGTACGGGGACGGTTTGAGGACCATCGTGTTGCCCGCCGCGAGCGCGGGTGCGAACTTCGCCGCCGCCAGTTGCAGCGGGAAGTTCCACGGCACGATCGCCGCGACCGGCCCGACGGGCCGCCAGCGGACCTCGCTGCGCACGGGCCGCCCGTCGCTGATCCGCCGCGTCCTGGGGGCCAGGTCCGCGAAGTACCGCAGCCGGGCCGCCGTGCGGGCGACCTCGGCGTACGACTCGGCCAGCGGCTTGCCCTGCTCCCGGGTGAGCAGCCGCGCCAGTTCGTCACCGGCCGCCTCCACGGCACCGGCCGCGCCGAGCAGCGCCTGCGTCCGGGCGGCGGCGTCGGCCCGCCACCCGGACCAGGCCCGGTGGGCCCGGCCGATCACCGCGTCCAGCTCCTCCGGCCGCATATCGGGGGCCTCGCCGCAGGTCTCCCCGGTGGCCGGGTCGGTGACGGGGATCCCGCGCCCCGCTTCTTCGAAGGTCGGCATTCCGGCGGTCAGCCCGCGAGGGTGACGCCGGCCGCGAACTCCCGGGCGTGCCGGTCCATCTCCGCCCGGAACGCGGCCACCAGATGCGGCTGAATCCTTCCGGCATTGCGGTCACCGCCCTCGCAGACCGCCCCGCGCACCCCCACGATGTCCGTGCCGATACGGGTCAGCGTGGCGAGGTCCGCCTGCTTCACGCTGCCCGCGAGGGCCGCGAGCAGCCCGGAGGCATGGGCGAGACCGACGAACTCGGCGCAGACGTCCGGCGGTACGTGGTCGAACAGCCGCGAGCCGTCCTTGATCGCCGTGTCGAGCATGGCCGCGTCGGCGCCGGACCGGGCCGCGATGTCGGGCAGCGCGAGCGGGTTGACGCAGCCGACGCGGTGGGCGTCGGCATAGCCCGAGGCGACGACCAGGGCCTCGGGACGGTAGTCCTTCACCGCCCGCACGACCGCCCGCATCACCTCGATCCCCTGGTCGGGCGTCGTGCACCCGTAGAGCCCGACCTTGATGTACGTGGCGCCCGAGACGACGGCCCCCAGCGCCGCCTGGGCCACCGTGCCGGGCTTGTACGGAACGTCGCCCACGGTCGCGGAGACCGGTTTGCCGGCCGGGACCGCCTCCCGGATCTCCCTGATGACCCAGGGGAAGTTGGCGCCGAGCGACCCCTCGTCGGGCTTCTTCACATCGACGATGTCCAGATACTCCGCCGCCTTCGCGCAGTCGACGGCTTCCTCGACGCTGTCCGGAGAGATGAGAAGCAACACCTTGGGCTCCTTCCGCCGCAGGGGTGCGGATCACCAGGTTGACCTGCGGTGTGCTCATCCTTTCCGCCGCCCACGGGCCCCGGTAGAGCGTGCGGAAACCCCCGGGAGCACGGCGGCCCAAGCGCACAGCGCCGCACGCCCCGGCGCGCGGAGGCACGTGGGATCATGCGGGGATGAGCGGAGACCTGGAAGTGAGTGCGCTGGCGGTCAACATCACGATCCCGCCGGAGCTCCGCTGGACCGACACCCGGCGTGGGACGGAGTTCCAGCTCACCACCCTCAACATCCGGCTCCTCCCCGATGGCCACCTCGCCGCGAAGGCGTACGGGCGGCCGGTGGAGGGCGGACGCGGTGCCTACGTGTCGTTCCCGGTGCCCGACCGGCCCGAACTGGCGGCCCTGATCGCCGAGGGGGCGAGCCGCGCCGGCACGCTGTGGGCCGCCCACCGCGGTCTCGGCTGAGCCCGGCGGCGTACGCGCGAAGCCCCCGCGAGCGGACCGCTCGCGGGGGCACACGGACGAGGGTGCTCAGCTCTCCAGGGAGAAGGTCTGCGCCGCCGATCCGTCGCACGGCTGCTGCGCGAGGTGCGCCCCGTTGGCGGTGGACCCGCCGTCCACGGCCAGGCACTTGCCGCTGTTGCGGGCGACGAAGCGGTAGCGCCCGGCCGCGCCGGAGGGCTCCGCCCGCCACTGCTGATTGGTGCCGCCCACGTACGACCACAGGTGCACGCGGGTGCCGGACGCGGTCGCGCCGGGGCCACCGTCGACGTCCCACACCTTGCTGTTGTGCCGGTTGACGACCTGGTAGGTGCCGTCACCCGCGGACCGGAACTGCCAGCCCTGGTTGGCGCCGGTGGTGCAGCTCCACTGCTGGAGCGCGGTCCCGTCGGCGGTGCCCCAGTCGGCGGCGTCCAGGCAGGCACTGCTGCCGGCGTTCTTCACCCGGTACCAGGCGGACGGGTCGATGGAGCCGGTGGGCGGCTCCGTGGTGCCGCCGTCGGTGCCGCTCCACACGAAGGTGGCGACCGCGCCCGCGGGCAGCGTGTAGACCAGCGACCTGCCGTTGTCGGTCAGCGAGAACTTCTGCGCGCTGGTGGCCGAGTTGACGACGTACGCGGCACGGGTGCCGTCCGGGTTCTGGAAGGCGACGTTCTCCACCCCGCCGTTGCCCTGGCTGGTCGAGCCGATGCGGGTGGCGCCGGGCTTGACGAACTTGGAGAGCTGGCCCAGCACGTAGTACTCGGCGTTGCGCGTCACATTGCCGTTCGCGATCTCCACGACGCCGTTGCAGCGGTCCGAGCAACCGCCCTGGTGCGGGCCGCCGTTCTGGTCCAGTGCCAGGTTCCAGTCGATGACCGTCTCGCCGCCGTTGCGCATGTTCTGCACGACGAGGTTCTCGGCGTGCCACTTGAGGGTGTCGGCGAACGTGGCGGACCGGTCCGCGCTCTCCGTGCCGGAGCACTCGGTGAAGAACACCCGCTTCCCGGCGTTGACGACCTGTTGCTGGGCGGAGGGGTCCCCGCCGTAGCAGTGGAACGCGGCGCCGATCACCCGGCTCATGCCCGGGGTCCCGTTGAACACCTCCAACGGGTAGTTGGGGTGGTCCCAGTTGTGGTCGAAGGCCAGCAGGTTCGTCGGCAGGTTCGCCGCCGTCAGCGTACGGTCGAGCACCTTGAAGAAGTCCGCCTGCTGGGACGACGTCATGGTCATCGAGGGGTAACTCGCCGCGAACTCCGGCTCGTTCTGCACGGTCAGGTCGGTGAGCGTGATGCCCTGCTGCCCGTACGCCTTGATCGCCTTGACCAGGTAGTCGGCGTAGGCCTGGTAACTGTCCGTCTTGAGGCTGCCGCCGTTGAGCGCGTTGTTGGTCTTCATCCAGGCGGGCGGCGACCAGGGGGTGCCCATGAAGCGGATGGCCGGGTTGACCGAGGTGGCCTGCTTCAGGACCGGGATGATCTCGGCCTTGTCCCGGTCGATGGAGAAGGAGCCGGGGGTGTCCTCGTACGTGTAGAGGCTGTTGTCCGCGTTGAAGTCGCTGCTGCCGAGCGGCTGGCGCAGATAGCTGAGCCCGATGCCGTCGCCGGAGGACGAGAACAGCGAACTCATCAGCGCGTTCCGCTTGTCCTGCGGAAGGCCCTGGATGAGGTGGGCCGAGGCCCCGGTGACCGAGGCGCCCGCCCCGGTGTACTTCTGGCCCTTGCTGTTGGCGTCGACGCGGATGTCGACGCTCTGCGGCGAGCCGGTGAAGGCGACGGAGCCCTCGGCTGACAGCTTCTTCGCGCCGTCGGGGGTGGTGACCCATACCTGAGCTGTGGGGTCGGCGGCCTGTGCGGCCGTACCGCTGCCGGCCAGGCCGACGGCCGCGACGGCCATCGCCAGGGCCGCGCCTGCGGCGCGCGCCCGTGGGCGCGGGGGAGTGTCGTGGGACATGTGCGGCTCTCCTTCGGTCATGCCTGGGGGAGGACATGGCGCGTCCCTCGGACACCGTGTCAGGCGCGGGCTCCGTGGACGACGGCGATATGAAAGCACACCCACTAAGTGGTTAGTAAGTAGTCGTACGCGCATTGGTGCGGGCGGTTTCCGCGCCCCCGCGACCCCTGGTTCAGCGGCCCGGACGCCCCCGTTGACCCCCGTTCCCGCCGGTCTAAGCTGTGCCGGTGAGCAACCAGTCAGCAGGCAGGTCCGGCCGGTCGGCCAAGCCCCGCACGCCCAGGAGCCCGGAAGCCCAGCAGCGGCAGCGGGACATCCTGCACATCGCGATGGACACCTTCGCCGCCCGTGGCTACAACAACGCCTCGCTCGCCGAGATCGCCGACCGGGTCGGCCTCACCCAGGCCGGTGTCCTGCACTACTTCCGGTCCAAGGCGCTGCTGCTCACCAGCGTCCTCGAACTGCGCGACGAGTCGGACATCCAGCAGCTGGGCCCGGACCGCCCGCAGGGCCTGGCGTTCCTGCGCCACCTGGTCGACACGGCGACCCGCAACGCCGAACGCGAGGGCATCGTCCGCCTGTACGCCGTCCTGTCGGCGGAGTCCGTCACGGACGACCACCCGGCGCAGGAGTACTTCCGGGACCGCTACGACGGGCTGCGGGGCCTCGTCGCCGACGCCCTCCGCGAGGCGTGCGGCCTCCCCGACGACGGGACGGACAAGGTTGAGCACGCGGCCGACGCGATCATCGCGGTGATGGACGGCCTCCAGGTTCAGTGGCTGCTGGCCCCCGGCGCCGTGGACATGGCCGCCTCGACGGACCTGGTGGTCAACGCCCTGCTCAGGACGCTGGCCCCGGACCGCTTCGGCGCGGACGGCTGAACGGCGCCGCGGCTCACGCCTCGCGCGCGAGGTAGCGCCGGAAGCCCTGGGCCCGCGGCTCGAAGCCGCAGGACTCGTAGAACGTGTGGACGTACGCGTCATCGGCGGCGAGGAGCTGCACCTTGTAGCAGCCCGCCTCCTCCGCGAGGCCCACCACCGCGTCCAGCAACCGCCGCCCGACGCCTTGGCGACGCCCCGCCCCGGCGACCACCACGTTCTCCACGAAGAGGATGCCCCGGCCGCCCCGCGTCAGGTTCGGCATGACGATGCTGTCGGCCGTCCCGACGACGGACCCGCCGGCCTCCGCGACGAGAACGGTCCGCCCCTGCTGTGCCGCGATGCGCTCCCACCCCGCCCGGGCCGTCTCCGGCGACAGGTCGGGGTCGTCGGGGTTCAGCTCGCGGTAGAGGGCGAGCAGCGCGGGAAGGTCCGGCGCGGCGGCGGTTCGTACGGTGATCTCCACGCTCGTAAGCCTAGGGGCGGCTCCTGCGTTCCGGTGATCTTTCGGCGGCGGGCGGTCCGTTCCGGGGCCGGGAGCCGTTACCCGTGCATGGACCGCAGAAGCATGCTGCAACTGACCTCGGCGGCGACGATCACCGGGGGACTGGTGGCCGGAGCCGCCGGAACCGCCCACGCGAAACGGAGGGCCGACCAGCAATTCATCCTGCACGGCAGGCGCACCGGCGCGAACATCCCGGACATCCTGACCGTCGGCGTCCCGTACTACGTCCGCTACGACCTGACGGACGCCGAGGGCCGCGCCGTGGGCACCGAGAACGCGCACTGCCTGCCCGTCACCGTGGGACCCGACGGCTCCTTCGTCATGGCGACGCTCGTCCTGGCCCTCACCGACGGCATGATCACAGCCTCCACCGCCTTCCAGCGCCCGCTCCCCGCCGTGACCGAACTGCCCCTCGACTCACGCCGCTGGACACACGAGTTCGCCGTCACCGGGGGCACCGGTACCTACAACGGCGCGGAGGGCTCGGTCAGCATCGAACACCTCACCCGCGACGAGGACACCCTCACCGTCACCCTGACGGACGGCGCCGGGTAGGTGCCCGTACGGGACCGGGGCCTCACGGTTTCAACGGGCCGTAGGCGCCGTCCCGGAACGTGAAGTGCGTCGGCTCGATGTCGTACTCCTCGCGGAAGTGGCCGCCGAGGCAGGGACCCGCGACGTGCGGGGCCAACAGGTCCAGCACCGTGACCAGTTCGCCCAACTCGTCGTCCATCCAGTAGTTGCGGCTGTACAGGCCCCACCCCTCGTCCTGGAGGCGGAGCGACGCGAAGTCACCGCCGGGCAGACGGCTGTGCGGGTCCGGGGTGAGGAGCGGGTACGCGTGCTCCTCCTCGCCGTGCCCCGGTGGTGGTTCCTCGGTCAGGCCGAGGTGCCACCGCAGGGCGTCCAGCACCGGGGCGGGCGTGTCCGCGCGGAGGAAGCAGGTGAAGACGACTTCGTAGTGCAGGCTCATGGGCCGCATTGTGCCCGGCGGTGTCCGTCAGGCCTCGCGCACCGTCGCCAGCACCTCGTCCCGGACCCGGGCCATCAACTCGCCGGTGCTCGCCTCCACGTTGAGCCGCAGCAGCGGTTCCGTGTTGGACGGGCGGAGGTTGAACCACCAGTCCGGACCGCTGACGGTGAGCCCGTCCAGGGTGTCGGCCGTGACGCCGGGGCGGGACTCCCAGCCCGCGCGGACCGCCGCCGTGCGGGCGGCCTGGTCGGTGACCGTGGAGTTGATCTCGCCCGACGCGGCGTACCGCTCGAAGCGGCTGGTCAGCGCGGACAGCGGACCGTCCTGGCCGCCGAGCGCGGCGAGGACGTGGAGCGCGGCCAGCATGCCCGTATCCGCGTTCCAGAAGTCGCGGAAGTAGTAGTGCGCGGAGTGCTCGCCGCCGAACACCGCCCCGGTGCGGGCCATTTCGGCCTTGATGAACGAGTGGCCGACCCGGGTACGGACCGGGGTGCCGCCCGCCGCGCGGATCACCTCGGGCACCGCGCGCGAGGTGATGAGGTTGTGGATGACGGTCGCGCCCGGGTGCCGCGCCAGCTCGCGCGAGGCGACCAGGGCCGTGATCGCCGACGGGGAGACCGGGTCGCCGTTCTCGTCCACGACGAAGCAGCGGTCCGCGTCGCCGTCGAAGGCCAGCCCGAGATCGGCGCCCTCGGCCCGCACCCGCGCCTGGAGGTCCACGATGTTGGCCGGTTCCAGCGGATTGGCCTCGTGGTTCGGGAAGGTGCCGTCCAGCTCGAAGTACATCGGCACGACCGTCAGCGGCAGCCCCGCGAGCACCGTCGGGACCGTGTGGCCGCCCATGCCGTTGCCCGCGTCCACCACCACCTTCAGCGGACGGATCGCGGACAGGTCCACCAAGGAGTGCAGATACGCGGCGTACCCCGCCAGGGTGTCCTGCCCGGTGACGGCACCCGCGCGGGCGGCCGGGGCCGGCGCCCCCTCGTCCGTCCACCGCTCCACGAGCGCGCGGATCTCCGCGAGACCGGTGTCCTGGCCCACCGGCTCCGCACCGGCCCGGCACAGCTTGATGCCGTTGTACCGGGCCGGGTTGTGCGAGGCGGTGAACATCGCACCGGCCAGCCCCAGCGAACCCGACGCGTAGTACAGCTGGTCCGTCGAGCACAGCCCGATCTCCGTGACGTCCGCACCCTGCGCCGTGGCGCCCCGCGCGAACGCCCGGGCAAGACCGGGGGAGGAGGGCCGCATGTCGTGCCCCGTCACGATCGCCTCCGCACCAGTGACCCGGACGAACGCGGCACCGAACAGCTCAGCCGTCGTCTCGTCCCACTGGTCCGGCACCACACCGCGTACGTCGTACGCCTTGACGAGCCCCGACAGGTCGGTCCGGGGCGTCGGTTCAGTCACGGGCGTCGTCATCGGTGTCTCCAGAGGCGGTACGGGAAGAGGGCGGGGCGAGGAACCACACGGCCGTGTCGGGCGGCAGCGCGTCCCCGTCGAGCGGTCCACTGCTGAGCAGCGGGCGGCCGGGCGCGGGTACGGACTCGGCGCCCAGATTGACGGCGCACCCCAACTCCCCGCGCCGGAACACCAGGACGGGCGCCCCCGGCTCCGAGAGCCAGACGGGCGGCGCCGCCGGGTCCGGGGCCGGATGGGCGCGGCGCAGCCGGAGCGCCGCCCGGTACAGGGCGAGCGTCGAGCCGGGGTCCGTCTCCTGCGCGGCGACGGTGAGACCGGCCCAGCCGTCGGGCTGCGGCAGCCAGGTGGCCCCGGCGTCCGCCGTGGTGAAGCCGTACGGCGCCCGCGCGCCGGACCACGGCATCGGCACCCGCGCCCCGTCGCGCCCGCGCTCGGTGCGGCCGGACCGCTCCCACAACGGGTCGCGGATGCGGTCGACGGGCACCTCGGCCTGGGGCAGGCCCAACTCCTCGCCCTGGTAGAGGTACGCGGAGCCGGGCAGCGCCAGCATCAGCAGCGCGGCGGCGCGGGCCCGCGCGAGCGAGCCGTACCGGGTGACCGGACGCACCGCGTCATGGCTGGAGAGCAGCCAGGTGACGGCCGCGCCCGGCACCCCGAACGAGTCGTCGATGACGCGCCGCAGCTCCGCCGGGTCCCAAGCCGCCTCCAGGAAGGCGAAGTTGAACGCCTGGTGCATCTCGTCCGGGCGGATGTAGCGGGCCAGCCGCGCCGGGTCGAAGACGGCCGACTCCGCGACCATCACCCGGTCGTGCGGCGCCACCGCCCCCGGCGGCGCCGGATGGGTGTCGAGCAGCGCCCGCCACTCGCGGTACAGCGGGTGCAGCTCCTCCTGGTCGTAGTACGGCATCAGGTGGTTGCGCAGCGGATCGGCGTGCTGCCCGGGCCCGGCGTCCGGCAGGCCCTCCGCCTTGAACAGGGCGTGCGCCACGTCCACCCGGAAGCCGTCCACCCCCCGGTCCAGCCAGTAGCGCAGGACCTCCGTGAACGCGTCGCGCACCTTCGGGTTGCGCCAGTTCAGGTCGGGCTGCTCGGGGGCGTGCAGATGGCAGTACCACTCGCCGTCCGCGACCCGCGTCCAGGCGGGCCCGCCGAACGCCGACTGCCAGTCGTTCGGAGGCAGTTCCCCGGCCTCGCCCCGCCCCGCCCGGAACAGGTACATCTCCCGCTCCGTCGACTCCGGGCCCGCCGCGAGCGCGTCCAGGAACCATGGGTGGCGGTCCGACGTGTGGTTCGGGACGAGGTCCACGATCAGCTTGAGGCCCAGCTCGTGGGCGCGGGCGGTCAGCCGCCCGGCGTCCGCGTCCGTCCCCAGGTCCGGGGCGACCCCCGTGTAGTCCGAGATGTCGTAGCCGCCGTCGGCCAGCGGCGACGGGTAGAACGGGGTGCACCACACCGCGTCCGCGCCCAGGTCCCTGATGTGTTCCAGGCGGGCGGTCAGGCCCGCCAGATCGCCCGTGCCGTCCCCGTCCGAGTCGGCGAACGCCCGGGGGTACACCTCGTAGCAGACCATGTCCTGCCACCAGCTCATGCGGGGACTCCTTCGAAGAGGGCCGGGCCGGGCGACAGCACGTGCTGCTCGGCGCCGGTCGCGGCGGCGACCGTGGCCGCCTCGGCGACCGCGACCGCCGCGAAACCGCTGACCGGTCCGGCCACCGGGGGCGCGCCGGTCCGGGCCGCCCGCACCAGGTCGGCCATCGCCGCGCGCACGCTCTGCGCGTACACATACGGCTTGCGCGGCTCGCCGCCGAGGTCCAGGACCGCGGTCACCCGGTGCGGCACGGTCCGCACCTCGCCCCGGCCCCGGGCCGGCGCGGCGGACCCGGCGTTCCGCTCCACGCGGACGGTGATCCGCTCACCGCCGCCGGGCCGGAACCCCTCGACGGCCAGCAGGTCGTCCCGCAGCCCCGGCAGCTCCTCCCAGGCGCGGGCACCGTCCTCGTCCACCCAGGCCGTGATCTCCGCGTGTACGGGGATCCAGCCGCTGATCCGCGTCTCCGCGAACCCGTGGTCCAGGCGCATCAGCTGCCGCTCGGCGCGATGGGCGTGCGTGAAGGAGTGCAGGTGCGAGGCGAGCACGCCCCCGGGGTGCACCACATCGGCGCTGACCATGTCGACCGGGCCGCCGGGGCGGCCGACCGCGGTGGCCCGCACGCTCAGCGGATCGGTGCCGAGGAGGGCCCGGGCGGCGTCGAAGAAGTGGACGCCGTGCTCGATGAAGATGCCGCCGCTGTGGGCCGGGTCCCAGAACCAGTGGCCGGGGCCCAGGTCCTCGTCGGACGCGTCGTTCTCGAACAGGAACCGGCGCGGCGGCGCGAGCAGCCCCCGCCCGGTCAGCCGCTCGACGGCCCGCAGCAGCGGGTTGTAGCGCAGTACGTGGTCCACGACCAGGGCGCGCCCGGCGAGCCGTGCCTCGTGGACGACCGCCGAGGCGTCCTCGGTCGTGGTGGCGAGAGGCTTCTCGCAGAAGACGTGGCGCCCCGCGCGCAGCGCGGCCGTGGCCATCGCGGCATGGGTGGCCGGCGGGGTGGCGATCAGCACGGCCGCCACGTCGTCCCGCTGAAGGAGCTCGTCCAGCGAACCCAGCGCCGGGACGCCGTGCCGCTCACCGAGCAGCCGGGCCCGCTCCCGCGAGGGGTCGGCGACCGCCGCGAGCCGCAGTCCGGGCAGCCCGGCGATCGCGTCCAGGACGAACTCCGCGAACCCGCCGCAGCCGGCCAGGCCGATACCCAGGGCGCCGTCCGTCATGCCGTGCGCTCCAGAAGGGCCACGCCGATGTGCGCGTCGGCCATGCCGTAGAACACGTACAGCTCGCCGTCGATCTCCTCGATCGCCGTGGGGAAGACGACGTTCGGGACGGTGCCCGAGCGCTCCTCCTCGGTCTCCGGCGCCATCAGCGGCTGGTCCGAGCGGGCGAGGACACGGGACGGGTCGGCCGGGTCGAGGATCATCGCGCCGGCCGCGTACGACACGTCCTGGTTCTGCGCCCACGGGTCCTCGATGGAGCCCGACACGCCGTGGTGGATGAGCAGCCAGCCCTCGGGCACCCGGATCGGGGCGGGGCCGCCGCCGATCTTCAGGGACTCCCAGGGGAACTCGGACAGGGCCAGCAGGCGGTGGTCGCGCGGGCGGGTCAGCGCGGTGATGTCGGCCTCCACCTCGGCGGCCGGGACGTAGCTGATCCAGATGCCGGGCCGCTCGTCGGTGACCCCGGCGGGCAGGTGGACGCCCTCACCCGGGCGGAACCAGCCCAGGTCCCACATCGGGCGGTGCAGCATCGCGTACGCCGGCTCGCCGTCCGGGCCCGGGACGGGCTCGGGGAAGTGGACGACGTCCTTGTTCGGGAAGAGGTTGAGGTCGGTGTCCAGGTCCGGCTGGTAGGCGAACTGGATCGGGCCGAGGCGGGTCCAGTCGGTGAGGTTCTCGGACACGGCGAGCGCCGGCTTCGGGCCGAGCGGGCCGTAGGCCACGTAGCTCATGACGTGCTTGCCCAGCGACGGGACCCAGGTGACGCGCGGGTCCTCGACCCCGGCGTTGTTCTTGCCGCGCTCCCAGCCCTCGTCGGGGGAGAGGACGGTGCCGCGGCGCTCGACGCCGTTCGGCACGCCCGCCTCGTCGAAGGTCACCTCGGCGAGGCCGACGCGGGAGACGTTGCCCTCGGCGACCAGGCGCGGCAGCAGGTGCAGGGTGCCGTCCGGGGTGCGGCCGGAGGCGGGGTTCAGGACACCCTCGACCTCGTTCGCCTCACCGGCCAGCGGGGACATGACCACACCCTTGCGCACCATGCGGTAGGGGATGTGGGTGGCGGTGGTGGTGTTGCTCATGGCGATTAGCCCTTTACTCCGGAATCGATGTCGGTAGAGGTGAAGTGGCGCTGGAACAGGAGGAACAGGACCACCGCGGGGAGGGCCAGCACACAGGCGCCGGCCAGCAGGGCACCGGCCGGGTTGGCCACCGTGCCCTGAAGGTTGGAGAGGAAGCTCGCGAGCGAGACGGCCAGCGGCTGCATGTCCGCGTTCTTGGTGACGAGGAACGGCCACAGGAACTCGTTCCACGGACCGATGAACGTCAGCAGCAGCGCGGTCAGCACGGCCGGCCGGGCCATCGGCAGCGCGATCCGCCACAGGATGCGCAGCTCGCTCGCGCCGTCGATGCGGGCCGCCTCGAAGAGCGACTGAGGCATCTGCGCGAAGAACTGGCGGAACAGGAACACGGCCGTCGAGTTGATCGCGAACGGCAGGATCATGCCCAGGTAGTTGTCGCCGAGCCCGTAGTCGCGGACGACGAGCACGTACAGCGGCAGCGTCAGCAGCTGGAACGGGATCATCTGCACGAGCAGGAGGGCCGCGAAGACCGCCCCCTTGCCCCGGAAGCGCAGCTGCGCCAGCGCGTACCCGGCGAGCACGCCGAACACCAGCGTGCAGATCAGCACCCCGATGGTCATGATCCCCGAGTTGAGCAGGGACCGGCCCAGCGAGATCGCGCTGTTGACCGCCGCGTAGTTGTCACCGGTCAGCCCGGATGGGACCGCGGCCGACAGGTCACCGACCGTCTGCCCGCGCAGCGAGCCGACGATCATGTAGTAGAAGGGGAACAGGAAGGCGACGGCGCCGAGCGACAGCAGTACGTAGCGGACGGCGTTGCCCCCGGCGAAGCGGCGGGTGGGCCTCGGTGTGGTGGCGCTCATGTCAGTCGCCCCTCTCGGTGAGCTTGCGGGCGGCGATCGACACGACCATCACGAAGGCGACGAGCACGACGCCCAGAGCGGCCGCGAAGTCGGGGTGGCCCTGCTCGATGCCCTTCTGGTACATCAGCAGGACGGGCGAGGTCGACGCGTGGTCGGGGCCACCGCCGCCGGTCAGCAGGTACGGCTCGCTGAACAGGTTGGCGCCGGTGATGATCGCGTAGATCACGACGAGCGTCGTCGCGGGCCGTACGCCCGGCACGGTCACCGAGAAGAACTGCCGCACCTTGCCCGCGCCGTCCATGGCGGACGCCTCGTACAGCTCCTTGCCGACGTTCTGCAGCGAGGCCAGGTACAGCATCACGAAGAAGCCGAGCTGCTTCCAGGTCACGAACACGGCGATCATCGGCATCGCGAGATGCGAGTTGACCAGCCAGGACGGATCCGGGGCGTGCGAGCCGAGCAGGTGGTTGACGAACCCGTCCGAGCCGAAGAGGAACTGCCATACGGCGACCAGGGCCACGCTCGCCGTCACATACGGCACGTAGAACGCGGCGCGGAAGAACCCGCGTCCCCGGATCTTCGAGTTCAGTGCCGCCGCCAGCACCAGCGAGAGGCCCACTGTCAGCGGCACGTTGATGACGAGGAAGATCAGGATGTTGAGGAACGCCTGCCCGACCACCGGGTCCGTGAAGACGTCCCGGTAGTTCGACAGCCCCACCCACGGCGAGTCGATGTCCGTGCCCGGCGCGGTGAAGTAGAAGCGGTGGAAGGAGATCCACACCGTGTAGACCAGCGGGACCGCGAAGACCACCACGATGAACAGCACGTACGGCGACACGAACAGCGCGCCGGCCCGCGACAGACCGCGCCGTGCCCTGCCGCGCGGGGCGGCCCCACTCGTGCGTACGGCGCCGGGCGCCGCGTCCAGGTTCACGCTCATGACGGGTCCCCGTACTCGTTCAGCAGGCCGGTGATGTCGGACGACGCCTTGCGGAGCGCCGCGTCCGTGGACTCGCGGCCGAACACGACCGACTTTGTCCACTCGTCGCGGAACGTCTGCCAGATGTCGATGGAGCCCGGCACGTTCGGCACCTCGACCACGCGCTCAGCCTGGTCGGCGAACGCCTTGTACATCGGGTTCTTCGCGAAGTAGCCGGGATACTTCGCCGTCAGGTCCTCGCGCATCGGCATCTGGCCGGTGGCCTCCAGGAACTTCCCGTCCTGCGCGGCGGAGCTGGCGAACTTCAGCACGTCCCAGGCGGTGGCCCGGTTCTTGCAGGCGCTGAACATGGCCGCGGACTTCTCGTCGCTGAACGAGTGCTTCCCGCTCCCGCCGTCGGCGGTCGGCACCGGTGCCACCCCGATGTCCACACTGTCCTTGTACGCGGCCACCGCCCACGGGCCCACGGTCGCCATGGCGGCCTTGCCGTCGTTGAGGGAGTCGCCCGGATACTGCTCCTGGGGCGCCAGCTTCTCCGCGTACAGCGTGCGCCAGAACGCCGCGACCTGCCGGCCCGCCGCCGAGTCGAACTGCGGTGTGCCGTTCTCGATCAGCTGCTTTCCGCCGCTCTGCGCGGCGAACGCCGGATAGAAGTCGTACCAGGGCTGGAAGAAGTCACTGCTCGGCGAGGGCCATATCGCTGCCTTCGCGGCACCGCTGTGCACGAGCTTCCGGGAGGTTTCGAGGAATTCCTCGTACGTCGCCAGCTTCGGGTGCTCGGGATCGAGACCGGCCTTCGCGAACAGCTTCTTGTTGTAGAGGATCATGACCGGATTGCTCTTCCACGGCAGCTGGTAGAACTTGCCGTCGGTGGAGCGGTACTGGTCGGTGAGGGAGCCGCCGCGACCGGCGATGTACTTCTCGCCGTCCGGGAAGTCACTGAGGGGGACGAGGCCGTTCTGCTTCTGGAAGGTCGGCACTGCCGCCGGCGAGGTGTTGAAGGCGAGACACGCCGTCGTCCCCGCGATGATCGAGGCGCTGATGGCCTCCTCGGAGGTCTTGCCGGCCGGGATCTGCTGCGCGGTGACGTGCTGGTCGGGATGGGCCTTGTTCCACGCGGCGACCATCGCCCTGCCCCACTGCACCTCCTGCGCGTTGTTGGAAAGCCAGACCGTGATCGGGCCGCGCGCCTCGGCGGCGGTGGCCGGATCGGGAGCCGACCGGCCGCAGGCCGTCGCCGTGCCCGCGAGAGCGAGCACGAGCAGCGCGTACGCCGTTCTCCTCAGCATGATTGATCTCCGAACTGTTCACGCGGCCTCGTCGCCGCGCGGAATTCCCGGTCGGCGCGAGCACGACCGGTCGATTGCCCCGTTACGTCACCGGCGGGGCGCCGGCCCCATCGACGCGCGGGGCACGAACTGCGCCGGGGGCAGCCGCACATGGTCGGCGGCTCCCTCGGCGACGACCGCGTCGAGCGCGCGGGCCGCCGCCTCGCCCCAGCCCCGGGCGTCCGCCCGTGCGGAGGCGAGCGGCGGGAAGCTGTACCGCGTCAGGGGCGCGTCGTCGTAGCCGACCAGCGAGAGCTGGTCGGGGACCCGGACACCCAGCTCCTGGGCGACCGAGAGTCCGGCCATGGCGGCCAGGTCGTTGCCGTAGACGATCGCGGTCGGCGGCTCGGCGGAGCCCAGCAGCTGCCGGGTCGCCTGCGCGCCGCCGTCGGGCGTGAACCCGCCGGGCAGCACGGGTCCTTCGGGCAGGCCGAGCGCGCGCAGGGTCTGCTCCCACGCGGTCCGCCGCCGGTGGGCGTGCAGCAGCTCCTGCGGCCCCTCGACGTGGGCGATGCGCCGGTGGCCCAGCTCCGCGAGGTGGCGCACGGCGGCGGTGTACGCCGGTTCGTCGTCCAGGCTCACCGCCGTCAGGCCGTCGCCCCACTCGGGCTGGCCGACCACGACGGCCGGCAGACCGAGCTCCCGCAGCAGCGCGGGACGCGGATCGTCGCGGCGCAGGTCGGTGAGGAGGACCCCGTCCACCTGCTGCTCCGATGCGAGGCGCCGGTAGACGCTCTGTTCGTTGTCCGGGGCGGTGATGTGGATCATCAGCCCGTCGCCGCGCTGCCCGATCACCGCCTCGACCCCGGCGATGAAGGCCGGGAAGAAGGGGTCGGCCCCGACCTGCTCCGCGTCGCGGGCGAGGACGAGCCCGAAGGCACCGGCCTTGCCGAGCGAGAGGGCCCGGGCCTGACGGCTGGGGGTCCAGCCGAGCTCCCGGCTCGCCGCGAGGATCCGCAGCTTCGTCTCCTCGGCGACGCCGGGCCGGTCGTTCAGGGCGAAGGAGACCGTGGCGCGTGAAACACCGGCCCGCCGGGCGACATCCGCGATGGTGGGCTTGCGTGCCATGGGCCTGGACTTCCTTGCCGCGGGCCGAAGACGGGCGCCTTCAAACCGGTTTGACTGCTCGAACGAGGACAACCAAACCGGTTTGGAAGGAGGGCGTCAAGAGGCCGGAGCCTGTGATGCCCGTCACCGGGGAGGGATGGCGGCGGCCGGCCGCCCGGCGTCCGAGCCGTCCGGCTGTGCGGGGATCCGGGCGCGGGCCCGGGCGAGCAGCCCCGCCGCATCGGGCTCCGCCTGGAGCGAGGCGAGGGCCAGCCGCCACCACTCTTCGAGCCGTTCCGGCCAGCCCCACTTGCCCGGCATCTCGTCGGTCAGGGTGCAGTGCCCGTAGAACCCGCACACCAGTGCCACGGCCGCCGCCGACGGCTCGACGCCTTCCGCGAGTTCGCCCCGCGTCCGGGCCTGGGCGAGGAGCCTGGCGCACGCGAGCGCCCAGGTGCCGAACGGTGTCGGCACGGGCGACCCGATGGCGCGGCGCTCCGCCCACAGCCGCGCGCCGGCCCGCGCCACGACGTCCTCGCTGAGCGACCGGGCGACGCGGAAGCTGAGCGCGACCAGCTTCTCCAGCGGAGGGACGCCGGGTGCGGCGTAGACGGCGGCGAGCTGCGGCCAGGTGGCGAACTGCTCGCGGACGACGGCAAGGGCGAGCTTTTCCTTGCTGGAGTAATGGAAGTAGATCGCGCCGCTGGTCTTTCCCGAGTGGTCACTTATGTCATTGACACTCGTGCCCGCATATCCCCGTTCTACGAATAGATGTGCCGCCGATTCCAGCAGCACTTTCCGGGTTGCGCGCGCCCTGTCCTGCACCTGTTCCACCTTCGCTCATACGTGCTAGCGCCGCGACGTGAAAGCCCGTCCCGTCCCTGTGCGAGGGGCCCAGTCGCATCGCGCGACGATCCTATTATTCATCGCCGGGGCCGCGCAGTCGGCCGGTACTTCTTCATGTATTCCGGTGCACTCGAATTGGTGATTGCGGAATTCGGGGCCACCGAAATAACGTAATGGTCATGATGTTTCGGACGGGCTGACCCTCGGGGTCGCGAGCCCGTCGCGGCGCCCGGCGGAATCGACCTGGCCGCCGCGCTCACGGAGCGACGCCCGCGTCCGATTCCTCCCTTCCACAGGTGTGCCATCCGGCACATGTCTGCGCCCTCGTACCTCACCGGTTCGGCGCAGCCTCCGAGAACGGCGGTTACATGACAGCTCATCGCATTTTTTCCTGGTCCCCGTCCGCCCTCGTCTTCGACTGCGACGGCACCCTGATGGATACGGAAAGGCACTGGCAGGAGGCCCGCACCCTCACGTTCCGGCTCTACGGGCTCGCCTCGCCCGCCGGGTTCGCGGACCGGGCGAAGGGCGTGCACTACATCGAGTGCGGCGCCCTGATGGCCCGGGAGACGGGAAAACCCGACCTGGCCGGCGACTTCGCCGACACCCTCCTGAGCACCTTCACGGCGCTGGTCGAGGAGGACCCGGTCACCATGCCGGGCGCCGCCGCGCTGGTCCGGCTCGCCGCCCGCCACCGCCCGCTCGCGGTGGCCAGCAACTGCCCCCGCGCCACGGTGGAGTCGTGCCTCGACCGGGCCGGGCTCCTCGGCTGCTTCCAGCATGTCGTGGTCGCCGGCGAGGAGGTGCGGCCCAAGCCCGAACCGGACGTCTACCGGGTGGCCGCCCGCCTCTGCGGCGTACCGCCCGAGGAGGCCCTGGCCGTGGAGGACTCGCTGACCGGCATGGAGTCGGCGCGCCGGGCGGGCCTTCGGGTGATCGGCATCGGGACGCGCCCGCCGGACCCGGACGGCGAGCAGGCCGACCTGTGGGTGACGAGCCTGGCCGACCCCGAACTGCTCAGCTGGGCCCGCAGCCGCCTCGGCCCCTGAGCGGCGGGCGGGTCAGTCTCCGGAGAGGTGGGGCGCCAGCGTCCGCACCGTTCCCCCTGCGGACGCGAAGAACAGGGCCATGCCCACGGCCCCCGGATCCGGGACGCCGGTGGCCCGCTCGCCCAGGTAACTGGCCCGTCCCATGCGCGCCGCCTGGGACGCCGTCTCCCGCACCCCTCGCCACGCCGCGTCCGCGGCGGCGGCCAGGGCGTCTGCGGGGGGCGCGTCCCCGGCCGCCCGCAGCGCGTCGGCGGCCGGGGCCAGCGCGTCGACCAGCGTCTTGTCCCCGGGTGCCGCGTCCCCGACGCGGCGGATGGCGGCCAGGCCCTCGGCGGCGCCCTCGGCGAGCGCGCCCGTCGTCAGCCCCGGTCCGGCGCCGGCGGCCCGGCCCATCGCCTGGAACAGCAGACCGAACAGCGGTCCGCTGGTCCCGCCGACCTCGTCCAGGAAGGCGGTGGCCAGGGCGGCGAGCTGGTCGCCCGGGCCCGCCGACGCCGCCAGCCGGTCGAGCAGCGGACCGGCGGCCCCGACCCCGGCGGCGAGGTTGGCGCCGAAGTCGCCGTCGCCCGCCTGCTGGTCCAGCTCCGTCAGTTCGGCCTCCGTGGCGTGGACCGAGTCCGCGAAGCGCCCCGCCCACTCACGGGTGCGCGTGCCGTCCAGGGTGTCGCTCGTCATGGACCCTCCTCGTACGTTCGTCCCGTCGGGGGCCGGCCGGTCACCACCGCAGTGCCGGGGTGTGTACGGGTGCGTCGTAGAAGTCCAGGGCGGCCCGGTCGGCCGCCATGAGGGTGACGGAGAACCCCCGCATGTCCAGCGCCGTCACGTACTCGCCCACCAGATGGCGCGCGAGCCGCACCCCTCGGGCGTCGAGCACCCGGCCCAACTCCCCGAACACCGCGTACAGTTCGAGAGAGGTGACGGCCCCGAGCCCGTTGACGAGAGCGACGACCGACTCCTCGGACCCGGGCCGCAACGCCTCCAGCAGCGCCCCGGTCATCTCCTCCACCAGCGCGCCCAGGGTGCCCTGTTCGCGGGTGCGCGCGGCGCGCTCCCCGTGGATCCCGACGCCGTACTCCAGCTCGCCGGGCGGCAGTTCGAACGCCGGCTCACCGGTGGCCGGCGCGTGGTGCGCGGCCGAGGCGACCGCGAGCGTACGGCACCGGCCCGCGAGCCCCGTACCCAGCTCCACCAGCTCTTCGAGCCCCATCCCCGTGTCGGCGGCTGCGCCCAGGACCTTCTCCAGCAGCACCGTGGCGCCCGTGCCGCGCCGTCCGGCGGCGATGTCCTCCGAGTCGGTGGCCAGGTCGTCGTCCACGAGGACCCGCGCACAGGCGATCCCCGCGTCGGCGAGGCGCTCGGCCGCGATGCCGAAGTTGATCCGGTCGCCCGTGTAGTTCTTCACGATGTGCAGTACGCCGTCCGGCCCGGCCACCGCGCGCGAGGCCCGGAAGATCTGCCGGTTGTGCGGCGAGGCGAACACCCTCCCGGGGCAGGCCGCATCGAGCATGCCCGCACCGACGAACCCCGCGTGCAGCGGCTCGTGCCCGGACCCGCCCCCGGACAACAGCCCCACCCGCCGCCCGGGCGCGGGGTGCCGGGCGGTGACGAAACCGTCCGCCGCGTCGTACCGCACCAGATCCTCGTGCGCACGGGCGAAACCGGCCAACGCGTCGGACACGAGTTCACCGGCGCCGTTCTCGAAGTACCTGGCCATGAGCCGCACCCATCCCGTCCCTGGCGGTGAGGCCGTACGAGCCGACCTGGACGATAATCCCATGGTGCGGGTAACGGTCCGCATGCGGCAACTCGCACAGCGTGGGGGTGCGGGTGGTGGGAGGTGCGTCATAGGGTGCGCCGGAGCGGGGGAGGGCGCATGACGCGGCTCGACAGAGGGGGCGCGGCCGAGCGCGCCGGGTCGGCGCCGTCGTCCGTATCCGTCGCGCTGCTGTGCGTGGCCTTCCTCGCGTCCGCTCCGCTGTGGTCCGGCCTGCTGGCCGCGCCCGAGCGGTCCGTCGTGGTGATGCTGGTGGCGGGCGCGCCGCTGATCTGGGTGCTGAGCACAGTGCTCACCTTCGGCTACGTCCTGCCGCTGGTGGCCGCGGCGCACTGGTTCGGCAGGCGCCGGGGGCGTGGTGAGCGTCGGCGGTATGTGGTGGCGGCCACGCTCCTCGGATTGGCGGCGGCGGCCGGACTTCCCACGCTGGTCCTGATGGCGCGGGCGGGATCCGGTGACGGGAGCCAACTCGCCGCGCACGGCGCACTGGTCGCTGCGGTGCTGTGGGTCGTCTCGGCACCGGCGGCCCTGGCCGTCCACCTCACCCTGCGGCGCGAGCGTGCCGGCCGCCCGGTGCGGCCGGTGGCGGACATCATCCTCTGGGGGACGGTGGCGCTCGGCGTCGAGTTCGTCGGCCTGCTGGTGTTCGGGTGATCCGGGTGTGCCACCGTAGGCCGCATGGGCGTGGATGACCATGAGAAGGACCTGGCTCTGGCGCGCGCCGTACGGCTGCGGGAGCAGGGTGAGGCCGGGGCGGCCCGGGAGCAGTTGCTGGGGCTGGCCGGGCGGTATCCGGAGGACGCCGTGATCGCCTACCAGACCGCCTGGGTGCACGACGTCCTCGGCCTGGAGGCTGAGGCCGTGCCGTTCTACGAGCGGGCGCTGGCGGGGGAGGGCCTGGCCCGCGAGGACCGGCACGGGGCGTTCCTCGGGCTGGGGAGCACGTACCGGGTCCTGGGTCGTTACGAGGAGGCCGCGCGCACCCTGCGGCGCGGGCTCGACGCGTTCCCGGAGGACCCGGCGCTCCGGGCGTTCCTGGCCATGGCGTTGTACAACCGCGGCGAGGGCCGCGAGGCGGTGGGCCTGCTCCTGAAGACGCTGGCCACCGCCTCCGACGACCCCGGGGTGCGGCAGTACCGGCGGGCGATCGAGCACTACGCCGACGATCTGGACGCCGTGGAGCCGGGGTGAGCCGGGGGCCGGATCACCCCGGCCCCCGGCCGGACCGGGGTCAGCCCAGGCCCGCGATCCAGCCGTCCACCGTGGTGACCTCGCTCTGGTTCGGGAACACCTTCTCGGTGAGCACCCGGTGCACCTCCGGGTCGCGGTCGGCGCAGCCGTCGGCCAGGACGGTGAGCCGGTAGTCGAGGTCGGCGGCCTGGCGGAGCGTCGAGAGCACGACGCCGCTGGTGGCGAGACCGGTCAGAACCAGGTGGTCGACGCCCGCCCCGCGCAGGACGAGATCGAGGTCGCTGCCCGTGAAGGCGCTGACCCGCTTCTTGGTGACGACGGCCTCACCGGGCCGGGGCGCGACGTCCGGGTGGATCTCCGCCCCCGGGTCGGCCTCGGTGAACGCCCCCTCCGGCAGGGCGCCGAAGAGCGGGCTGGACTTGGCCTCGGGGCGGCCCGGCCGGAAGCCGACGACGACGTGCACGACGGGCACACCGGCCGCGCGGGCCGCGGCGACGGCCCGGGCGAGGCGCGGGGTGAAACCGGCGTCGAGGCCGGGGACGCGGCCGACGATGGCCTTCTGCAGGTCCATCACGAGCAGGGCGGGGCGGGTCATGGGGTGTCCTCATCGTTCTGGGAGTCGTTCTCGGAGCTCTCGCCGATACGCCGCAGTGAGCGGTCGGCGACGGTGACCGCCAGGAACAGGAAGCCGGCGGCGAGCATGAACCAGGCCAGGTGGTGCAGGCCCGGGGTGTCGGCGCGCTGCCCGAAGAAGGCGCCGTTGGCGGCCGACGCGGTGATGGCGCCGAGGTAGCCGAAGGTGCGCAGCAGCCCGGCGGAGGAGCCGATGCGGTCGGCGTCGGCCTGGTGGTAGACCGCGTTCTGAAGGGCGAGGCCGTTCAGCCCCTGGGGCACACCCAGGACGACCACGACGGCCAGCAGCATCCACACGGGGCTGTCGCCGTGCAGGAGGAGCAGCATCGCGCACGCCGCGATCTGCCCGACCGCGCCGACCAGGAGCTTCCCGCGCACCGCCTGGCGCCGTCCGGTGAGGGCGGAGACGGCGATCCCCGTCGCGAACAGCGGCAGCTGGACCAGCCCCGCCTGCGAGGCGGACAGCCCGCGCCCCTGCTCGGTCCACTGCGTGAATCCGTACAGGAACGCGTAGGTGACGACGTAACAGAGCAGGGCGCGCCCGTACGTGGCGACCAGGGGCAGATTCCCGCCGAGCACCCGTACGTCGATGAACGGCTCCTCGGCCCGCAGCTCGCGCCAGGTGAATCCGGCACCGGCCACGAGGGTGAGCACCAGCAGGTACCAGTCGCCGCTGCCGACGTCCATCAGGAACAGCAGCAGGCACGACAGCGCCACGGCGAACAGCCCCATCCCCGGCAGGTCCAGGCTCCGCACCCAGGCGCGGCCGTCCGCGCGGGCCGACCCGGGGAGCGCGGGGATGCGGCGCGCCCCGAGGTACAGGCCGAGGAGCGCCAGCGGGATGTTGACGGCGAGAGTGGCGCGCCAGCCGCCGACGCCGACGAGCAGTCCGCCGACGCTCGGGCCGACGACGGCGATGGTCTGCGTGGTGATCGCGAGCGCGGTCAGCACCCCGGCCGGGCTCTTCTGGCCGGTGCGCCGGGCCTCGCTGCGGATCAGGTACATGGCGGCCGGATAACCGGAGCAGGTGCCGAAGCCGAGCAGCACCCGTGCGGCGACGAGCACGCCGAGGCTGGGCGCCAGCATGCCGACGACCCCGGCGATCCCGGTCAGCGCGGTCCCGGCGAGGAACAGCCGCCGGGGCCCGAACAGGTCGATCAGCCGGCCCATCACCGGCTGGCCTATCGCGGTGGCCAGGTAGAGGGCGGAGATCAGCCAGGCGGTCTGGGCGGGCGGCGCGCCGAAGGCGGCCCCGATCGGGACCAGCGAGACCGAGATGATGGAGGAGTTGACCGGATTGAGGGCGGCCCCCGTCATCATCGGGGCGAGCAGCCGCCGGTCGAAGCCCTGCGCCGAGCCCTTGTCCCGCTCGGGGCGCCACCGTTTCAGGGCGCGTGTCATTCCCGTACTCACGACCGGACGATCCGCTCCAGGACGGTCATCGCCGCCAGAAGCTCGCGCCGCTCCTCCTCCGTGCAGTGATCCTCCAGGGCCCGGGCGAGCCAGCCCTCCCCGGCGAGCCGGCGGTCCTCCAGGAAGGTGTGCCCGCTGTCGGTCACGTACACCAGCTGACGGCGGCCGTCCTCCGGGTCCGGGCGGCGGCCGACCAGACCACGCTCGGCCAGGGCACCGACGGTGCTCGTCACCGACTGGTGCCGTACGCCCTCGGCGGCGGCCAGCTCGACCACCGACGCCTCGCCGTCCTTGTCGAGGCGGCTGAGGACGGAGGTCTGGGAGGGCGTGAGCTCGTCGCGGTCGTACGTCTCCCGCAGGCGCCGCCGCAGTCGGCTGTACACCACGCGGATCTCGTGCGCCGCGCGTGCGGCCGTCTCGGAGACGGTCTGCTCGGTCTCGTTCATGCGTACAGCCTAGGGTGCGCAGTCTGGACTGCGCAAATATGTCGCGTGAGGGGGGTGAAGATTCACCCTTGCACGTGACTACGTAATTACGTAATCTCGTTCCATGGACTTGGAAGAGCGTGTCACCGAGCTCGAACGACGCCTGGCCGAGCTGGTGGACGCGGCCCCCGCCGCGCCCGCCGTGTCGGAGGCCGACTTCTGGGCGCTCGACGCGCTGAAGGCACGGCACCCGGTGACGGAGGAGGCGGACGGCGCCGTGCTGTTCACCGGAGCGGTGCGCGTACCGACCGGGCATCGCTACGAGTGGCAGTACGGGCTGCTGACCGAAACGGTGCTGGACGACAACTGGTCGGACGCCGCCGCGTCGTTCGCCGCGCTCGGCAACCCCGTGCGGCTGACGCTGCTGCGTGAGGTGCTGGGCGGGCTGCGCACCGCGGCCGAGCTGACCGCGCTCGACGGCGTCGGGACGACCGGGCAGGTCTACCACCATCTGCGCCAGCTGACGGGCGCCGGCTGGCTGCACTCCCCGGAGCGCGGCCGCTACGAGATACCGGCCGGGCGAGTCGTGCCGCTCCTGGTGGTGCTCACCGCCGCACGCCCGGTGACCTGACCGATTGCGTACACAGATCTACGTTCAAGGGGGAGAACATGTCCGTGGACCGACGGAAGATCGCCGCGAAGGTCCAGTACGCGCTGTGGGTGGTCTTCTTCGCCCAGATCGTCGTCGGATTCTTTGTCGAACTGCCGTACAACTACTGGTGGAGCTGGCTTCCGGCGCTCGGCGCGATGGGAATCGGCCTGGTGGCAGGCCGCTCCGCCCGCCACCGGATCGAGACCAGCCCTCCGCAGCCCGTCGCGGTGGCGCCTCCGGTGACCGGCCGCTGGTCCGCGGTCAACAGCCCCGCCGACAAGGTCCCGAGCCACGGGACGCACACCCTGGCGCAGACCTACGCCATCGACATCGTGGCCGAGCCCGCGGAGGGACCCGCCCGGCCCGCCCCCGTCTGGTTCTGGCCCGTCGCCCAGCGCAACCGGGACTATCCCGCCTTCGGCGCCCCCTTGTACGCGGTCGGTCCCGCGACCGTCGTGCACGCGGAGGACGGCCAGCGCGACCACCTGAGCCGCAGCTCGCTCGCCGGTGTCCTGTACTTCTGGCTGGTCGAGGGGGCGTGCCGGACCATAGGCGGCAGCCGTCGCATCGTGGGCAACCACATAGTCCTCGACCTGGGCGACGGAACGCACGCCGTGTACGCGCACGTCCAGCGCGGCTCCCTGCGCGTCCGGCCGGGCGACGAGGTGGGGCCCGGTGATCTGCTCGGCCGCTGCGGCAACTCGGGCAACTCCACCCAGCCCCATGTGCACTTCCAGCTGATGGACGGGCCGGACCTGGAGACGGCGAATGGAATCCCGTTCACCTGGCACGGAGCCGGCGTACCGGCCTCCGGCGAGACGTTCACCGTGGACGCCGACGCCGACGCCACCGCTCGGGCACGGCCTCAGGACGCCTGATCCGGACCTCCACCGTCTTCGCCGGGCGGCCCGTCGAGAACGGTGGGTGCGTACTCCAGCAGTTGGAGCCGGCCGTCGAAAGTGCGGCTCTCGACCAGATCGAGGCGGACATCGGGGTATGCGTCGAAGATCCTCTCCTGCCCGGTGGCGCCGGTGATGACCGGGAAGACGACGACGCGGAAGCGGTCCACGAGCCCGGCCACGAGCAGCGCCCGGCACAGGCTCAGGCTGCCGAGGGTACGCAGCGGACGCGTCTCCGTCCGCTTCATCTCCCTCACGGCCTCGACGGCGTCGCCCCTGACAAGCTCGGCGTTCTCCCAGAAGAGAGGCGGTTCCAGAGTGGACGAGAACACGACCTTGGGCATGCGGTTCAGCTCGGCGAACCCGGGGTCATCGGGCATCTGGGCGGCGAACCCCGACATGAGCCGGTAGGTCGTGGCTCCCATCAAACTGACATGTTGCTTCTCGCTCTCGCTGTCGATCCAGGCGAGGTATTCGGGTCCCTCCATGCCCCAGAACCCGGGCCAGCCCTCTGCGGACGCGTAGCCGTCGAGCGAAATGATGAAGTCCACCATGAGGCTGGTCATCGGACTGTCCCTTCACGATCGGTGGCTTGTCTCAGTAAGGACCGCTACCACCCCGCAAACTCATCGCCGACCCAGCACCGGCGGGGTCCGGCGCCCTGACCGGGCCACACGCCTACCGGCCGCCGTCCGCCTGGGTGAACAGCAGACGTCTCCGCGGCAGGTCGATGTCCAGGACGACGATGGTGATGCCCGCACCGACCTCGAAGTCGGCCGACCGGTCGGCCGAGGGGAACCCGGAATTCTTCGCAGCACCGGGATACTCCCTGAAGGGCACCAGGCCGACGATCCCGTCTCCGACATCGACGAATACGCCGATGGGACACACCGCGTTCACGGTTCCGCGCAGTACATGGCCCGCTTCTGTGCGGCAGGCGAAAGCTCTGAGCGGATCGGGCTGCAGGGCGCGCAAGGACAGCCGGGCCTCCGCGTTGTAGGTGTCGAAGCCGATGAACTCGCACGTGACGCGTTGCCCGATCCGCACGACCTGCTCCGGATCCGTGAAGTGCCGCCACGACAGTTCGGGCATGGTGAGGAACCCGACGCCCGGGAATATGGGATGTCCCGGGCCCTCGTCCAGTGCCACGAAGACCCCGAACCTCTCGATCGCCGCCACGGTGCCGGTGAGTATCTCTCCGTCGTGCAGTGACCCGAGGAACGTCCAGAGTTCCGGGCTCTCGGCCTGCCAGTCCATGCCGCCCACCCTGGCACGACCGTGGCCGTCTATGTCAGTCCCCGTCCGTACGATCACGCCATGTCTGATGCCTTCACGGTCCTGTGGACCCATGACGTGTGCCGGGCCCTGCGCAAGGCGGGGCGGGTGGGCGAGCGGCCGCCGGTCGCCTTCAGCGGTGTGCACTCGTCCCTGCCCGGGTGGGCGGGCGCGAGCGCCGGGGACACGGTGTACGCGGTGCACGTCAACCAGCGCCAGGTCTACGTGGTGAGCCGGCTGCGCGTGGTCGACAGGGAGCGGGGTGACTGCTGCGGCGCGGCTCCCGTCACATGGGAGGACCCGGCCCATCCGGGCCACGACGACTGGTCGATGCTCGGCGCCGACGGCTGCGGCGCCGAGGCGGTGCATGTGGCGGCGACCCCCGTGCGCTTCGACGTGCCGGTCCCCGGCGACCTGCTGCCGCAGCTGACCTGGCAGAACCGTCGAGGCAGGACGCGCGTCCTGAAGTACGTGGTGGACGGCCGCCTCGAAAACTCGATCAGCCTTCAGGGCTTCTACCGCCTGACCCCGGAGTCCGCCGACGCGCTGTCCGGGCTGGTCGACGGCGCGACCGGCTGAGACCGACGGACGAGAGCGGTTCTCGTCGGCTACCACCGGTGCGGGCGGCGGGTGGCGGTGAGGAGTACCGCCACCACCGTGACCATGGCCAGGGCGATGGCGAAGTGGGCTGCCCAGGCGCCTGCCGGGGTGGGGCCGCCCCAGGCGTGGGAGGTGTCCTCGCCCGCCGTGGCCAGCGGGTACAGCAGGCCGCGGGTGAGGAGGAGGACAACGGAGGGGGCGGCCAGGGCGAAGGCGAGGGCGTTCGCCGGGAGGCCTCGGAGGGCCCGGCCAACGACGGTGCGGAAGCGGTCCGGCGTGGTCGTCGGCAACGCGGTCGGCCCGCCGAGGGATGCGAGACGGTGCTGAAGCCGTCCGGCGGCGGACGCGTTGCCGGTCAGGGCCATCACCAGCGCGAGGCCGGTGGCGGGCAGGGCCAGCAGCGCATGGACCAGGAGCAGAGCGGCGCGCCGCGGCAGTGGACGGCGGTGCGCGGGGAGGGCGTCGGGCGCGAGCGTCATGGGGAGCCCCTTCTCGGTTTCGGTGCGATGACCGGACAGTAGGGGCACGGCCGCACCGACGGCGTCATACCGGGGAGCCAACCCGGCCGTCAGACCTCGGTAGTACTGCCGGTCCTCCTGGGACCGTCGGCGCCGCGCACCGACGGCCCGAAACCGGTTGAGCGGGAGCCGTCGACACGGAAGGGTCCGTGGTCATGGAGTACTTCTGCTACCACCGAGACCGGCCGGGCTCCCTCGCCCTGCGCGAAGAGCTGCTGGAGGATCACTGGTCCTACATGGACCGGTACGCGAAGGAGCTGATCGCCCGGGGCCCGACCTTCGCCGCTGACGGTGAGACACCCACCGGAAGCGTGCACATCGTGGACCTCCCGGATGCGGCCACCGCCCGGGCGTTCGCCTTCGATGAGCCCAACTACCAGGCAGGTGCCTATCGGGACGTTCTGATACGTCGTTGGCGCAACGTGCTGGGCCGCACCATGTGGGACTTTCCCGGGGGTTCGGAGGGCGGCAACCGCTACCTGGTGATCGGCCTCGGCGAAGGCCCCGCGGCCGACCCGGGCCTGCCGACAGCCGCCCAGGACGACCTGATCGCGTACGGGCCGCTGCTGTCCGACGACGGCGGGACCTGGCTCGGTACGGCCTGCCTGCTCAGGGCCGCGAGCCCTGACGAGGCACGCGCCGTCCTCACAGCGGACCGGTACGCCGGCATCGAGGTCCACGAGTGGGAGTTCGGCGGACGCCGGTGAAGGAAGGAGCGCCCGGCCGCGTGTGCGACCGGGCGCTCCCCCCGGCAACTGAGCCCGGGACCGACGGGCTCCGCTGCCGGGGCGTACCTCAGGCGGGTTCCTCGACGGGGTGTTCCTCGACGCTGTGCGAGTCGGTGAGGCTCAGCGCGCCGCCGGCCGCGATCAGCCCGACGACGACGGCGAGCAGTGCGTAGGTGATCCGTTCGCCGTGGAAGAAGGAGGCGACGAGGTCGCTGCTCCAGACCCCGGCCGGGAGCGACGTGGTGACCAGTGCGGCGATCAGCGTGCCGACCACCGCGGTGCCGACGCTGGAGCCGACCTCCTGGGCGGTGTCGTTCAGGGCGGCGGCGATCGACGTGCGGTTGCTCGGCATCGCGTCCACCAGGGCCACCGCGCAGATCGTCATCACGGTGCGCAGCCCCACGGTCATGAGCACCATGCACACCGCGATGACGGCGTACCCGTGCTCGACGCCCCAGGCGAGACCGGCCAGCGACCCCGCCAGGCAGGCCGCGCCCACCAGGCAGGCGATGCGGTGGCCGAACCGGCGGGCGAGCCACTCGGACAGCGGGGTGGCCATGAGCATCGTCACGATGATGGGCAGGTTGGCCAGGCCGGCCCGGACCGGGCTCCACCCGTACGCGTACTGGAAGTGCAGGATCAGCCCGAACATCACACTGGCCATCGCGATGGACGTCCCGATCTGCGCGAGCGCGGCCCCCCGCACCGTGCCGTTCGAGAAGACCCGCAGATCCAGCATGGGAGCCTTCGTGCGCCGCTCGTGCCGCACGAAGGCGACCGCGGCCGCGACCGCGCCCACGACGGACGCCAGGGTGATCCCGGAGAGCCAGCCGTGCTCGACGCCGCTGGTCAGCGAGTAGCAGGCGAGCCCGATGGCGGCGACGCTCAGCAGCGCGCCCGGCACGTCCAGCTTGTCCTTGGTCAGGTCCTCGGGGCGGTCGGCCGGGACGCCGAGCCGGACGCCGATGCACGCGATCAGCGCGATCGGGGCGTTGACGAGCAGCAGCCACTCCCACCGGACGTGCGCCAGCGCCGTACCGCCGAGCAGCGGGCCCAGGACGAAGCCGGACATGCCCACGATGATCATGACGGTCATCGCGCGCATCCGCAGCGCCTTGTCGTCGAACAGGCGGAATACCAGCGAGTTCGTGATCGGGGCCATCGCGGCGGCGGCCACGCCGAGCGCGGCGCGCAGGGCGATCAGCTCGCCCGCGGTGGAGACGAGCGCGACGCACAGGCTGAGCGCACCGAACACGGTGAGCCCGATGAGCAGCACCCGGCGGCGGCCGAGCCGGTCCGCCATCGATCCGGCGGTCAGCAGAAGGCCGCCGAACGTCAGCGAGTACGCACCGGTGACCCACTGCAACGCGGTTGTGCCGCTGCCCAGGTCGCGGCCGATCGTGGGCAGGGCGATCGACAGCAGGGTGTTGTCGACCATCTCGACGAAGAAGGCCAGGCACAGGGCGGCCAGGGGTATCCACGCCGCGCGCAGCGAGGGATAGGAACGGGACCCGTTCACGGGTGGGGCGGTAGTCATGGCGCGGTCCTTTCGATCGAACATCGTTCGGCTATCGAACGCCGTACGATGAGCTACGATAGAACAACGTTCGATGCGATGCAAAAAGCGAGAGGGAGAAGCCATGGCACAGCCGCAGCGGCGCCGGTCGGACGGAGGGCGCCGCCGGGCTTCGCACTCGATGGAGTCCGTGCTCACCGAGGCGGTGGCCCTGCTGGACGAGGCCGGTGCGCCCGCGCTGACGTTCCGCGCGCTCGCGCAGCGCCTGGGCGGCGGCGTCGCGAGCATCTACTGGTATGTGGGGAGCAAGGACGAACTGCTGGACCTTGCCACTGATCACGTGGTGGGCACGGTGCTCGCCGACGTCGAGAAGCTTCCGCAGGGCGACGACCCCATTGACAACCTCCGCGCGATGGCCGTGACGCTGTTCGACGCGATCGTGGACCGGCCCTGGCTCGGCGCGTACTTCATGCGCAACACCAACCTCCAGAGCAATTCGCTGCGCCTGTACGAGAAGCTCGGCCAGCAGACGCTGCGCCTGAAGCTCAACGCGCGCCAGCGGTTCCACGCGGTGTCCGCGGTGGTTGGAGTCGTCGTCGGGTCCGCCGTCGACATGGGCCAGGAGCCGCCGCAGGAGATCCTTGACGGTGCCGTGGACCGCGACGAGTACCTCGGCCGCTTCGCCAGTGCCTGGCGTGAGCTGGACCCGGCGGACTACCCGTTCGTCCACGAGATCATCGACGAGTTCGACGGCCACGACGACGTGGACCAGTTCCGCTCCGCGCTGGACCTGACCCTGGCCGGGCTGCGCCTGCAGGCCGGAGCGTAGGCCTCGACGGCTCAGTGACCCTTACGGCGCTCCGCGTCGAAGCGGCGCAGTACCCGGACCACGCGCCACACCCCGGCCGCCGCTCCGAGCAGCGCACCGCCGGTCAGGGTGCGGTCACGTGCCGGGCCGGTGACGTCGAAGACCAGGACGGCGCCGAAGGACACCGCGAAGACGGCCGCCCCCAGCAGGGCGGCCGACACCAGGGCGAAGACGATCTCCACCGTCATCGCGTCCTTCTCCCACCGTGACTCACGCCCCATGTCCATGGCGCAAGTCTCACATCGCGGTCAACCCCGACTGGGGCTGACCGCGGGGGAGTGCGGGGCCTCAGCCCGCCGCCTTCCGGACGAGCGACGTGATCTGTTCCTCGGCGGCGGCGGTCAGCTCGGTCAGGGCGTACGCGGCCGGCCACATCACGCCGTCGTCCAGCGCTGCCTGGTCGCTGAAGCCGAGCGTCGCGTACCTCGACTTGAACTTCTCCGCGCTCTGGAAATGGCAGACGACCTTGCCGTCCCTGGCGTACGCGGGCATGCCGTACCAGAGCTTCGGCGCGAGTGCCGGAGCGGCCTCTTTGACGATCTTGTGGATGCGCTCGGCGAGGACACGGTCCGCGTCCCGCATCTCGGCGATCTTCGCGAGGACGTCCTGCTCCGCCGCCGCTTCCTTCTCGGCCCGGGACGCACCGCGCCGGGAGGCCGCCTTCTTCTCCTCGCGCGCGTGCTCCTTCATCGCGGCCCGCTCCTCGGCGGTGAATCCGCTGTAGTTCTCGGAGGACTTCGACGTCGGCATGGCAGGGGGTTCCTTTCGTACGGGAAGGACGAGGGAGGAGTGGGCGTGCGGGTCAGGCGTGGTCGGCGGAGGCGGCGGGCTCCCAGGCGAAGCCGTCCGGGTCGGTGAAGGCGTCGGCGGTGCCACCGAGGACGATCCGGTGTTCGCCCGCCGTGTCGTCCGGGACGCCGAGGTCCTTGGCGAGGGCGCGCCGCTTGTACAGCGCCAGCTTGACGGCGGAGGACTCGCCGGGCAGGAACTCGGCGTACTTCCCGCCGAAGCTCTTGCCCACGGCCAGCCCCCGGTCCACGTAGAACTGCTTGGTGGCCTTCACGTCCTGCACGCCGAGCAGCAGGACGAACTCGTCGATCTCGCGGGTGGCGGGGCCGGTGTCCTTCTTGGCCGAGGTCGCGATCTTCCAGATCGTCCCGTCCGGGGCCTGTACGACGCCGCCGTACCCCCACAGCGACTTGGCGGCCGGCTTCAGCACGGTGGCCCCGGCGTCGACCGCGGCGGCCACGAAGCCGTCGACGGTGGCCGGTCCGGACACGGTGAGCGCCAGGGTGAAGCCGCGGAACCCGGTGTCCTGGGCCGCGCGGGCCCTCAGCCGGATGTGCGTGTCCACTCCGAAGGCGGTGTAGAAGCGGCGGGCCTCCTCGACGTCGGCCACCTCAAGGGTGACGGAGGAGAGGGAGGTGGTGGGCTTGGTGTCAGTGGTGGTGTCCATGAACTTCACGTTAGGTTCCGGGCCGGTGCCGGGGCTTCTTGATTCCTGACCGCTCTCGCGACCCGCTGTGCCAGGCACGCCGGCAGCCCCTCGACGCCCGGTGAAACCGCCGCGCCCGCGCTGTCCGCCCCGCTCTCCGCCAGGCGGCGGAAGCGCTCCGGCGTCAGGCCGGTCAGCTCGGTGAAGCGGGCGGTGAATATCCCCGGCGTCGCGCAGCCGACCGCGGCGCGCACGGCGTCGACGCCGAGCTCACCCCGTAGCAGCAGCGTCGCGCGGTCCACGCGACGGGCCGTCAGATAGGCGTACGGGGACTGCCCGTAGACGGTCCGGAACCGTCGGCTGAGGCAGCCGGGGGGCATGCCCGCCCCGCGCGCGAGCGCCACCACGTCGAGCGGCGCTGCGTAGGTCCGGTCGATCAGATCGCGGACGCGGCGCAGTCGCGCCACGTCGGCCGGGCGCTTCCCCGGGGTGTGTTGTACGGGTGAGATGTCCATGTCCAGCAGGCTAGGGACGCCCCGGCGGCCCCCGCTTCTCGATTCCTGATGAGCCCTGTGGGACGCCCCGTCAGACGGCTTCCCGCTTACGGGTGGCGTAGGCACGGGACTTGTTGCGGTTGCCGCACACCTTCATCGAGCACCAGCGGCGGCTGCGGTTCTTCGAGACGTCCCAGAAGGCCCAGGCACAGGTGTGTTCCGCGCAGCGCTTGAGCCGGGCCGCGTCGCCGGTGGTGACCAGCTCGTTCCAGGCGATCGCCAGGGCGGCCACGGGCCGGCGCTCCGGGGGCAGACCCGGGGCTGCGGCGAGCGTCCCCCGGGCGGTGACCAGCACCGGGTGCGCGGCAAGCACACGCTCGGCGGCGGCGAGCAGCGCGGGGTCGGCGGTGTCGCCCACGTGCGCGCCCAACTCCTCCCGGAGGCCCGCGCGCAGCGCGAGGTAGTCGGCGTGCACGTCCGCCGGGAGCTCTGCGGGGGCGTCGAGCAGACCGCGTCCGGTGAGCCAGGCGGACAACCCGGCGGCGGTGGCGATCTCGTCGCTCGCCTCCTCCACGTCGACCGTGTTGGCGAAGGCTTCGATCAGGACGGCGGGGGCCGGCTGCTCCAGCATGAGCGTCACTCCTTTCGCACCCCCACCATTCTACCGGCTATCGGCTTTACCGGTTGCGCGGCGCGGGCGGCGTGGGGCACAGTTCACTCACCGGCTAACTCGTTAGACGGTGATACGGCGTGCTGCCGAGACGACCAGGGGGATGGACGGCCATGACGACAACAGCGCCTGCACACACGCACACCGCGACCGTGCCGCACGACACCCGGGCCCGCCCCGGGCGCCGCAACACCGCCGTCCTGGTCGCCTTCACCGCCGTGACCAACCTCGCCGACGGCGTGATGAAGATGGCCCTGCCCCTGCTCGCCGCCCAGCTCACCGGCTCACCCGCACAGGTCACCGCCGTCTCCCTCACCCTCACGCTGCCGTGGCTGCTCATCGCCCTGCACATCGGCGTCCTCGTCGACCGCTTCGACCGCCGCCGACTGCTCTGGACGGCGAACGGCATGCGCGTGGCCGCCATGGCCTGGCTCACCGTCTCCGCCCTCACCGGCGGCGTCGTGCTCCCCGTGCTCTTCGCCGCCGGCGCGCTCCTCGGCGTCGCCGACGTGGCGGCCTCGACCTCGGCGTCCGCCCTGGTCCCGGCCGCGGTGCCGCCCGCCGGACGCGAACGGGCCAACGCCTGGATGGTGGGCGCGGAGACCGTGGGGCAGGAGTTCGCCGGGCCGTTCGTCGGAGGGCTGCTCCTGGCCGCCGGAACCGGCCTCGCCCTGGGCGTGACCGGCGCCTCCTACGCCCTCGCCGCCCTGTCTCTGTTGCTGCTCGTGGGCCGCTTCCGCCCCGCCGCGCCCACCCCGGACGCGGCCCCCGCATCGGTCAACAGCCGCATCGCCGAGGGCGTACGTTTCCTCTGGAACGACCGCCTGCTGCGCACCCTGTCCCTGATCGTCGCCGTGCTCTCCGCCGTCTGGGGTGCCTGGCTGGCGCTCATGCCGCTCTACGCCCAGCGGGCCATGGGACTCGGCTCCCGCGAGTACGGCATCCTGCTGAGCGCCCTCGGCGTCGGCGGCCTGGCCGGTGCGCTGACGGTGACCTGGGTCAACCGGGTCCTCGGCGCCCGGCGCGCGATGTTCGCCGACCTGATCGGCACCCTCGCGATGGCGGCGCTGCCCGCGCTCACGACGAGCCTCTGGGCGGTGGCGGCCGGGGCGTTCCTCGGCGGCATGGGCGGCACCCTCTGGTCCGTCAACGCCCGCACCCTCACGCAGCGCAGGGTCCCGGACGAGATGCTCGGCCGCTACGGCGCTGCGTCCCGCCTTTTCACCTTCGGCGCCATGCCCCTGGGCGCGGCGCTGGTGGGCCTCCTTGCTGAACTGGGCGGTATGCGCCTCGCGTTCGGCCTCTTCGCCGCCGCGACCGCCGTCACGCCGGTGCTGTTCATCCGGAACGTGCCCCCATCCTCCGGACGTACGTCACCGCTTGGGTACCGCACGCCTCCGGGGAACGTTTAGCTCAGCTCAACCTCGCCTTACGCATCGGTCGTTGATCCGGAACACCGCCGGATGTCAGCGTGAGGGCATCCCCCTTCCCCTTGATCGCAAGGAGTGGCGTATGCCCGTACGTGAACAGGTGAGCTTCGTCGGTGACATGGGCAAACTGACCGGTCACCTCCACCTGCCCGACGCCGATGAGACCACCCCGCCGCCCGCCGTCCTGATCGCCGGAACCTGGACGTCCGTCAAGGAGCAGATGGCCGACCGCTACGCACGGGAGCTGGCCGAACGCGGCTACGCGGCGCTGTCGTTCGACTTCACCGGATACGGCGAGTCCGACGGCGCGCCACGCGACCGCGAGTCGCCCGCGCAGAAGGTCCGCGACCTGCGCGCGGCGGCCGACTTCGTCCTGTCCCACCCCGCCGTGAACGGCGAGGCCCTGGGAGCGCTGGGGGTATGCGCGGGCGCGATGTACGCCGCGGCCTTCGCCGCCGATGACCCCCGCGTACGCTCACTCGCCCTCGTCGCACCCTGGCTGCACGACCGCGGGATCTGCGAGGAGAACTACGGAGGCCCCGAGGGCATCGAGGCGAAGAAGGCCGCGGCGGCCGAGGCCGCTCGCCTGTACGCGGAGACCGGGGAGGTCGCCTACGTACCCGTGGTCAGCGGCAGCGACCCGGATGCCGCCATGCCCTTCGACATCGACTTCTACCTGAACCCCGAACGCGGCGGGATACCCCAGTGGCCCAATCGGTACGCCGTCATGGCCTGGACCGAATGGCTCGACCTCGACGCCGTCGCACTCGCCCCGCGCATCACGGCACCGACGCTGCTCGTGCACAGCGAGGACGCCGCGATCCCGGACGGGGCCCGGCGCTTCCACGCGGGTCTGGCCGGGTCCTCGGAATTCGTGTGGACGGAGGGCGTTCAGTTCGACTTCTACGACCAGGCGCCTCAGGTCCGCCTGGCCGCCGATGCCGCCGCCGAGCACTTCGCCCGCACGCTGTGAACACCGCCGCCCCCACAGACAGGTCGTCCACCATGTCCGAATCCACCCACACCCTCGCCTCCCGGTACGCCGTCGCCGAGACCTGCACCCGCATGGCGGTGCACGCCGATCGCCGGGAGTGGGAGCAGCTGCGCACGCTCTTCGCCGACAAGGTCGTGCTCGACTACACCAGCCTCAACGGCGGAGAGCCGGTCCGCCTGACACCGCAGGAGATCACCGACGCCTGGCGCGCCACGCTCTCCGGCTACGACGCGACGCAGCACCTGATCGCCAATCAGCTCGTCACCGTCGAGGGCGACCGCGCCGTCTGCACCGCCTCCTTCCAGGCCACCCACCGCCTGGCCGCGGCCCACGGCGCGTCCCTGTGGACGCTCGGCGGCGACTACCGCTGGGAGCTGGTCCGCAACGGCGACCGGTGGCTGATCGACACGGTGGTCATGACCGCGACCTGGGGCGACGGGAACCAGGCACTGCCCGTACGAGCGGCGGGCTGATGGCCGCCGGACTCGACTCCACCACCGGCGCGCCGGCCACCGAACGGCGCGGCTCACCCGCCGTACTGGGCGCCGCCCTGCTGGGCTTCTTCCTCATCTCTCTGGACGCGCTGATCGTCACGGTCGCCCTGCCCGACATCGGCCGCGGCCTCGGCGTCGGCATGTCCGGACTCCAGTGGGTGGTCGACGGCTACACGCTGATGTTCGCCGCCCTGATGCTGTCCGCCGGTGCCCTCTCCGACCGCATCGGTGCGAAGCGGGCCTTCGGAGGCGGCCTGGTCCTCTTCGCGGCGGCGTCGGCCGCCTGCGGGCTCGCGCCCGGCCTCGCGGTCCTCGTCACGGCCCGGCTGGTCCAGGGCGCGGCGGCCGCGGTGATGATGCCGGCCTCGCTGGCACTGGTCCGGCAGGGCTTCCCCGCTCAGGCCGAGCGGGCGCGCGCGATCGCGGTCTGGACCGTCGGCGGCGCCGTCGCCGTCGCGGCCGGGCCGGTGGTCGGCGGGGCGCTGACCGCGTCGGCCGGCTGGCGTTGGATCTTCTACGTCAATCTCCCCGCGGCCCTGGCGGCGCTGGCCCTCCTGGCCCGGCTCCCCGCCTCCCCGCGACTGCCGGCGCGGCTGGACGTGCCGGGGCAGGTGACGGCGGTCCTGGCGATGGGCGGGCTGACGTACGGCGTCATCGAGGGCGGGGCCGAGGGCTTCGGCCGCCCGGCGGTCCTCGCCTCCCTGGCGGTGGCCGTCGCCGGGGCCGCGGGCTTCCTCGTCGCGCAGGCGCGGGGCGCCCACCCGATGGTGCCGATGGCGCTGTTCCGGACCCGGGTCGTGACGGTGTCCCTGGTGGTCGGCTTCATGGCCAACGCCGCCTACTACGGGGGCGTGTTCGACTTCAGCCTCTACCTCCAGCAGGAGCGCGGGCAGACGGCGCTGCACGCGGGCCTGATGTTCATCCCGATGACGGCCCTGGTCGCGCTGGTGAACCTCGCCTCCGCCCGGCTGGCCGCCCGGTACGGACCGCGCTTCCCGATGACCGTGGGGCAACTCGTCGGCGCGGGCGGACTGCTGTCCCTGCTCGTCGTCGGCCCGCACACCGGGGTATGGGTGGTGGCGATGCTCATGGTGCCGGTCGGCCTCGGGGGTGCGCTGGCGGTGCCGGCCCTGACCGCGATGCTCCTGGACGCGGTGCCCGCCGACCGCGCGGGCACCGCCGGGGCCGTACTCAACACGGCCCGCCAGGTGGGCGGGGCGATCGCGGTGGCCGTCTTCGGGGCGTTGCTGGCCGGCGCGGACTCGTTCCTCGCCGGGATGCGCTGGAGCGTGCTGCTCGCCGCAGCCGGGCTGCTAGCGACCGCCGCCGCAACCCTGACACTGCCGAGGGCCGGAGGTGTCGGCGCCCCCGCAGCCGCATGAGGGGCGGCCGGACGGCGGGGCGAGCTCCACGACGGTCCGGATGAAGGCCGACAGGCCCGACGGCCGGTCACCGGTGCGCCACATCAGCGCGTAGTCGACGGGCTCCGCGTCATCGAACGGCACGTAGGCGACATCGGGCCGGACGTGGTACGTGCCGGCGGCGACAGCTGCCACGGTGGCCCCCTTTCCGGCACCGACCAGCGAAAGGATGGCCTGCCAGCCGACCGCCGCCGGACCGCGCTCGATCGGCAGGCCGCCCGGTGTCCGGGCGGGGAAGAACCACTCGCTGAACGCCTTCGACACCCCTGCGGCCGTCACCAGCGGCAGCTCGGCCAGCACCTCCAGGGACACGGTGGCCCGCCGTGCCAGCGGGTGGCTCGCGGAAACGACCAGCGCACGGGGCTCGGAGAACACCACCGGACCGACGACGACGTCGGCTTCCTCCACGGGCGGCTCGGCGACCACCAGATCGACCCGCTTGTTCCTCAGCGCGGCTATGGCGGCGTTGTACGTCACGTCCAGCAGCTCGACCGTGCAGTCCGGGTGGCGCGCGGTGAAGGTGTCACCGGCCTTGATGAGGAGTTCCGCGCTCCACGGGGCGGTGAAGCCGACCCGCAACGCGCCCCGTACACCGGAGTACGCCGCCGTCGCGTCGGCGAAGGCACGCTGGATCTGCCGGTACGCCGGCAGCAGGTCCTCCCGGAGCCGCCGGCCGACCGGGGTGAGGGCGACGCGGCGGCTGGACCGTTCGAACAACGGGCCGCCGACGCGCCGTTCCAGCGCCTTGACCGTCTGGCTGACCCGCCCGGGCGACACGTGCAACCGGTCTGCGGTCCGCGCGAAGTGCAGCTCGTCCGCCAACGTCAGGAACGTCTCGATCTCGTACCGCTCCACCAACGCCCCCCGAGCATTCCGTCACCGCCGCGTCGCCATCGTAGTTTCGCGGCAGGGCCGGGGGGTTTCGCCGCCTCGCGGCGGCCGTTTCATCGCGGAGCGGCCGCGTCCGGGGGCAGGAGGGTGCGGTGGTGGCGGTAGAGGGTGCCGGTGCCGCCGAAGTCCTTGAGTACCGGGGCCCATACCGCCTCGATGTGGGCGACGGCCGGTCCCTCCGCGACCCACTCGGAGAAGCTGAGTACCTGGCCGCCGTCCACGGCGATGTGGAGGTGTGCGGCAAGGGCGCCGGGGTAGGCCCGGTCGTCGCCCTCCGTCCGCTCTTCCCCCGCGAGCAGCCCGTCGAGCCAGGCGCGGGCGGCCTGCTCGTCCTCGGCGGGGAAGAACGCCGCCGGGAACGACTCCGGGACAGGCGCCGGCTCCTCCACGGCGGTGCCGCGGACCGTGCGGTAGTGCCGGAACACCCGGGACACGGCGCCCGCCCCGTCCACGGAGCCGGTGGCCGGAATCCGGTCCTCGGCGTCCCACTGGGCGTAGGTGAGGACGGAGTCGTCGTCACCGCTGGTGTACACGGTCAGGGAGAGCAGCCCGCGCGGCCACGGTGCGCGGCGCGCGTCGGCGACGGCCTCTTCGGCGGTCCGCCGGGTGTGGTCCGGTCCCCGTGTGGCGACGGTGGTGACGAGTACGGCCGCGCTGCGCGGATCGTCGAGGACGGCCCGTACGGGGTCGGCGGACACGTAGGACATGGTGGCGGGCTCCTGGGAGTCGGGGGAGAGAGGAGGGCGGTGCGGGCGCCCTCCCAGTCTCCGTCCGGCGTCCTCCGATTCCCAGGGCCGCCGTTTCAGGTCTTCGTCAGAAGTGTCAACTCCCCGCAAGGAGACGGTCGGTGAGGTCGCGCAGCCGGCGTGCGGCAGCGGGGTCGAAGTCGGGGGTGTCGACCGGAATGCGACGGCCTTCGACGTAGGCGCTGAGCGCTTCGGCGGGGGGTTTGTCGATGGCGTCGGTGATCGGCGGCACCGCCGCCTCGACGGGCTTCGCGTGCGCCTGCATCGACCGGATGTGAGCGAGTGTCGCGCGGTCGTACTCACCGGAGAAGCCGGTCGCCGTGACCCCGGGGTGGATCAGTACGTAACGGATCCCGGCCGGGCCGTGCTGCTCGGCGTAGGAGACACCCAGCAGGTCGTTGAGCTTTCCGCCGTGACCGAGCGCGGCCCCGCCGTGGTAGCCGCGGCTGAACTGGAGATCGTCCCACTGGACGATGTCGAGCCCGGCGCCCGGACCGGCCACGTTGACGACGACCGGATGCCGTGCGCGGGAGAGCGGCTCGGCGAGGGCCTGGCCCAGCACATGGCGGCTCAGGTAGAAGAGCGCGAAGTTCTCCTCGTACCCCTCCGCCGTCTCCGTGCGCCGGAAACGGTAGTGGCGGGCGCAGAACACCAGCGCGTCGACCGTCGGGAACGCGGCGCGGATCTCCTCGGCGGCGCGGGAGGTCTCCGTCAGCAGGCTGAGGTCGGCCATGACGAAGAAGGCCCGCCCGGCGGCGCCCGACGCAGTCGCGGCGTCGAGGAACCGGCGGCCCTTCTCGGGGCTCCGGCCGATGACGACCACCGTGTCGCCCCGCCCCAGGTACACCTCGGACAGAGCCTTGCCGATGCCGTCGGTGCCACCGGCGATGACCAGCGTGCTCATTCGCCCTCTCCTCGCGTACGAACGGATGCGGTGGGGACCCCCACCGACGGGGCTTCCACCGACGGGGCTTCCACGGATGCGGCCTCCGACGGCGGGCTTCCGGCGGACGGGGTCTCCGACGGCGTGGGCGCGGGTCGGCCCGGCAGCAGGGTCGCCGCCCCCAGGACGAGGACGAGCACCACCGACACCGTCCAGTACGCGGCGTGGAATCCGCGGACCGGGTCCCCGTCACCGGCGGTCTGCATCACGAGCGCGACGACGGCGATGCCGATCGACGCCCCGAGCTGGTTGAGCATGTAGAGCACCGAGCTCCCCTGCGGCACCAGGGGCGCGGGCAGGGTGCGGTAGAGGGACGCGATCGTGGGGGCGCCGACCGCGCCGAGACCCACGCCGATGGCGAACGCGGCGACGGCCGGCCACACTTCGGACGTGTCCGCCCCGATACGGGTGAAGGCCAGCGCGCTCAGCAGCGCGAGAGCGCCGCCCGCCTGGACGAGGCGCCGCGAGCCGACCCGGTCCGAGAGCCGGCCGGTGACCGGCATGGACAGGGCCGACCCGATGCCGAGCGGGGCGAGCAGCAGGGCCGCCTCGAAGGTGCTCCGTCCCTGGACCTGCTGGTGGTAGAGCGGCAGGGCGAAGAGGCTGGCGAACGTGGCGAGGCCGACGAGCGAGCCGACCGTCACACTGGCGGCGAAGCTCCCGCGCTTGAACAGGCGCAGGTCGATGAGGGGCGCGGCCGCACCCTCGCCGCGTCGTCGCAGGGCGTGAAACCCGTATCCGCCCAGCAGCACGAGGGAGAGCACCAGCGGCACCAGCACCGACGGGACGGCGAACGCGGCCTGTTCGGCGGCCTGCGAGAGCGCGAGCACACCGGCTGCGACGCCCGGTCCGATCAGGGCGAGTCCGAGGATGTCGAGCTTGCCGACGGACGACTTGGCGGCGGGGGAGTCCCCGGGCACGAACTTGAGGGCGAGTGCCAGGGCGACGAGGCCGATGGGGACGTTGACCAGGAACATCCAGCGCCAGCCGGTGCCCTGGAGGATGATGCCGCCGACGACCGGCCCGAACACCGGGCCGCTGGAGCCGACGATCCCCATCAGTCCCATGACGCGTCCGGCGCGGGCGGGCCCGGAGGCGCGGGCGAGCAGCGTGAGCATCAGCGGGTCGAGCAGACCGGCGCCCAGGCCCTGCACGACGCGGAAGACGATGAGGCTGGGTGCGTTCCAGGCGAGGCCGGAGGCCACCGAGCCGACGAGGAAGACGACGAGGCCGAGCAGCCACAGCCTGCGTCCGCCGAACCGGTCGACCGCCCAGGCGGTGACGGGGATCGAGACGGTGAGCGCGAGCAGATAGCTGGTGGACACCCAGCTGATGGTGGACAGCGAGGTGTCGAAGTCCCGGGCGAGGGTGTCGGCCGCGACGGCGATCATCGAGCCGTCGAGGATCCCCATGATCCCGCCCAACAGGATCACGCCGATCAGCCGCCGCAGGGCGGGATCCAGACGTTCGTCCTGTGCATGCGCCATGACTGTCTCCGGTGAGATCGAGCGAGAATTGCACTGGCGAGTGCAGAGTAGGGCACCCATGCGTTCGGTTTCAACGATGTGGGGCATTGGTTTGCACTCGCTGGTGCATTTCTGCGCGCCGGTGGGTACGATGGCCCGGTGAGCGGAACGAGCACCCCCAAGGCCCCGTCGCGAGGCCGCATCGACAAGCGGCAGGCGATCCTGGGCGCCGCATTCACCGTCTTCGCCCAGCGGGGCTACGCCCGCGCCTGCATGGAGGAGATCGCCGAGGTCGCGGGGGTCGCCAAGCACACGGTGTACAACCACCTCGGCGACAAGCAGAGCGTCTTCCGCAGTGCGATGGAGGCCGCGGCCGACGACGTGATGGCTCAGAACCTGGCCGTCGTGGACCTGTTTACCGCCGAGGGCGTGGGTGCCGAAGTGCCGGACGGCGACGAGGCCGCCCGGCTCGAAGAGCTGGCGTACCGCTTGCTGTTGCGATGTTGCAACGAGCAGTCCTGGGCGCTGCGGCGCCTGCTCTACGCGGAGATCGGCCAGTTCCCCGACCTGCTGGAGATCGTCTGGGGGCGTGGTGCGAGCCGGCTCAAGGAGGCGCTGGCCGACCGGCTGGCCCGGCTCGCCCTCTCCGGCCGGCTGCGGTCCTGCGATCCGGCGGAGGCGGCCGAGCACTTCCTCGCCCTGCTGACCGGTCCGATGGAGGCCCGGTCCCAGCTCGGCACCCGAGCCGTGCCGGACGCCGAGGTCCGGCAGGTGGCGCGGTCGGCGGTGCACGCCTTCCTCGGAGCTTACGGTGTGTCAAATCCCTTGCTGAGTTCATGAGTTGACACGTACCGGCAAGCTCGAACGGTCGTACGCGAAGCGGTCGTTAACTTCCGTGAACGCTTCTTTAAGACCCTCGACACGTGCCATCGGATCCCGGGCCGCGCGGAGAACATCGTCTGCGTATGCGCACCCGATCGGATCAAGGGAGACATCGTGCAGATTCTCGTGGTGGAGGACTCACACAACAGCGACGGCGAACTGACCCGGGCACTGGAGCGCCACGGGTACGGCGTCGCCTCCGTCAGCAGCGGCACGGCGGCACTGGACGCACATCGTGGTGCGGACTTCGTCCTGCTCGACCTCGACCTTCCCGACATCGACGGCCTGGAAGTCTGCCGGCGCATCCGCGAGGACGCGGAGACACCGGTCATCACCTTCACGGACAGCGGCAGCGAACTCGACCGCGTCCTGGCCCTGCGGACCGGCGCGGACGACTGCCTCGACAAACCCTACGAATTCCGCGAACTGGTGGCGCGCATCGAGGCCGTGACCAGGCGCAGGCACGCCCGGCCGGGATTACGGGAATCCCTGACAGTCCTCTCGATCGGAACGCTGCGCATCAATGCCGCGTCCCGCGAGGTCCTGTTGCGCGGAAGTCCCGTCGATCTCACCCGCAAGGAATTCGACCTGCTCTACTATCTCGCCCGGCACTCCGAGAGCGTGGTCAGCCGGCAACGGCTGATGACCGAGATCTGGGAGGACCCGATGCCGCACGTGCTGGGGTCCCGGGCGACCCGCACCGTCGACACCCATGTCAGCTCCCTGCGCAGCAAGTTGGGCCAGAGGAGCTGGATAAGGACCGTACGCGGCGTGGGGTTCAGGGTCGGGCACGAGTGAAACCCCGTGGTGGGCCGCCGGATTCCGTGACCCGTCGGCCCGCCCTCGCCCCCTGCCCCGCCGGTTTTCCTTTTCCTGACAACGAATTGTCGAGATGTGATGAAACGGCTGACCGGGACGGAAAACGCCGGAATCTAGAGTCGGCAGGGTTCGCGCACCGGTTCACCTCACAGACGGAGACCCTCCGATGACGACGACCGATTCCGGGAATTCCCTCTCCTCCTGCCCCTACCACGCCTCCGGCTTCACCTCCGAGCGCCTCGAACTCGACCCGGCCTACACCAGGCTGCGGAGCGAGGAGCCCGTCACCCGGGTCACGATGCCGCACGGCGGGGACGCCTGGCTGGTGACCCGGTACGCGGACGTACGCGCCGCGCTCTCCGATCCCCGGCTGAGCAGGGCCGCCGCCGTCGGCAAGGACGTCCCCCGGTCCAGCCCGCTGATCCAGCAGGCCGATTCCCTCCTCAGCATGGACCCGCCGGAGCACACGCGCCTGCGCCGGCTCGCCGCGAAGGCGTTCACCGCACGACAGGTGGCCGCCGTCCGGCCGAGGGTGCAGGCGGTCATCGACTCCCTCGTGGACGCCCTGGAGGAGTCGGGACCCCCCGCCGACCTGGCCACCGGACTGGCCTGGCCCATGGGCATCACGGTCATCTGCGAGACCTTCGGCATACCGGAGGAGGACCGCGGCCGGTTCCGCGAGTGGACCGACGCGATGATGGCGCTGACGGTCGCCGATCCCGCGACCATCCAGGCGGCGCGGGACAGCCTCGACGGCTACCTGCGGGAGCTGATCGCGCGCCGGATCGCCGAGCCCGGCGACGACCTGCTCAGCCGTCTGGTCACCTCGCGCGAGAGCGGCGACCGGCTGACCGAGAGCGAACTCGGCGTGTTCGCCGTGGATCTGCTCACCGCGGGCCACGAGACGACCGCCAACCAGACCGGCAACTTCCTCTACACCCTGCTGTCCCGGCCCCCGCTGTGGGAGTCCCTGGTCAAGGACCCGGACCTGGTTCCCCCGGCGGTCGAGGAACTGCTGCGGTACACCCCCCTGGCCACCAGCGTGGCGCCCTTCTCCCGGATCGCCGTGGAGGACTTCGAGCTCGCCGGGCAACTGGTGCGCGCCGGTGACGCGGTGGTCGCGCAGACCGACTCCGCCAACCGGGACGGGACCGTGTTCGAGAACCCGGAGGAGCTGGACTTCCACCGGGAGAACAACCCGCACGTGGCGTTCGGGCACGGGGCGCACCACTGCCCCGCGGCCCCGCTCGCCCGGCTCGAACTGCAGACGGTCATCGCGACCCTGGCGCGGCGGCTGCCGGGGCTGCGGCTCGCGGTGCCGGCCGACGAGGTGGAGTGGAACACCAACCGGGTGATGCGGGGTGTCACGCGGCTGCCCGTCGCGTGGTAGCACCGGAACGGCCGTGAGCGGCGCCCCGCCGGGGGCGCCGCTCACACGTGGTCCTTCGGCCGGCTCAGCGGAAGGCGTCCGCGTTCTCCTCCGCCCACTGCGCGAAGGAGAACGCCGGGCGTCCCAGCACCTCCGGCACGCCGTCGTACGTCCGCTGCGGCCGGCCGTCCCGCGCCGCCTGGTACGCGACGAGTGTCGCGGCGACCGGTTCGGGCACGAAGGCGGTGAGCTGCTTCTGGTACTCCTCGGGCGTGATCAGCCGCACCAGGACGTCCCGGCCCGCCGCCGCTCCCACGAGCTCCGCCTGCCGCCGCGCCGAGAGGGACTGGGGGCCGGTGATACGCAGAGTGGCACCCCGGTGGGCCTCGTCCAGGAGCGCGCGCACCGCGACGGCTGCGATGTCCGACTCGTGGACCGGCTCGCTGTGGGCCTCGGGATAGGCGAGCCGCAGCGGGCGCCCCTCCCGTATGTCCTCAGCCCACTGGAGGGCGTTGGTGGCGAACCCGCCGGCCCGGACGAATGTCCAGCCGATCCCCGACGCCCGCAGCACGTCCTCCACGAGCCGGTGCTGCTGCGCGATCGGACTCGTGTCCGCCCCGTGGCTTTCGATGGCGAGTGAGGAGAGCAGCACGATGTGGCCGACTCCGGCCGCCGCCGCGGCGTCGGTCAGACGGGCGGCGCCGGCCGGCTGGGCGTACAGGAAGATCTTCTGCACGCCGTGGAGCGCCTCGTGCAGGCCCTGCGGTGAGGCCAGGTCGAGCCGCACCCGCTCCACCTCGTCGGGCAGTGCCGTCAGGGACGCCGGGTCGGCGCTCGCGGCCCGCACCTTCTCGCCTGCGGCGAGCAGTTCGCGTACGACGGCGGCGCCGACCCGGCCGCGCGCTCCGGTCACCAGGATGGTCATGTGTCGCTCCTCTCGGGGGTGATGCCGTGGTGGAGATGGAAGCGGCGAAAGCCTATGGGGCGTACGCCGGGAGTGGCACCCGTGGCCCGGAGGGTGGCCGCGCGGGCCGCGCCCTCCAGGAAGGCCAGATGTGCCTCGTCGCTCGTCCACTCCGCGTAGTTGAGGACCCGGCTGCCGTCCGTGCTCGCGTGGAAGTGGGCGCTGAGCATGCCTTCGCGCTGCTCCGCCGGTGCGTCGGTGACGGCCCGCGCCACGGACTTGATGATCCGCTCCTGTGCGTCGGCTCCGTCGACGTCGAAGGTGGCGACGACGACGGCTCCGGGGGGTGTTCCGGTGCCGTCCAGGACGACGCTGGTGTGCAGCCGGTAGGAGACGGCCGCGGCCGCCGCCGGGCCCCGGAGCGTCCGTACGAGGTCGTGGTGGGCGGTGGGCCGTGCCGCCTGGACGTAGGTGAGGACGGTGTCGCCGCCCGTATCCAGGTAGGCGTGGAACGACAGCAGGCCGTCGGGCCACACGGCTCCGGCCCACCGGTCGGACACCTCGTCCAGCAGGGCGCGGGCGGCGTCACGTCCGGGGGCGTGCCAGTGGGTGATGTGGACCGAGGTGGCGTCCGGGCGCGCGAGGTCGGGGCCGCGGCGGGCGGCGGCCCGGGGCTCAGTGCCCATGGGGCTGCTCGCGGACGGGGACGGCGAGCGGGAGCGGTGGTGCGGAGCGGGTCATGCGGGTTCCTTCCGTGCGGGTGGGCCGGGACGTCCGTCGCGGAGCCCGGGGAGAGCGGCGGCCAGGCCCCCGGCCGCCGCGACGGCCAGCACGGCGAGGGCCGGGCGCCGGTCGTCGAAGGCGGTCAGGAGCCAGGCGGTGAGCGGGAGGAGCAGGACCGCGCCGAGTTGCACGGCCATCTGGTAGAGCGGGATCGCCGTGGCGCGACGCGACGGCGGCACGGACCCGGCGGCCCGCATGTTGAGCGCGGCGAAGGAGAGCACGAACCCCGCGCCGACGAGGAGCAGCACGGGCAGCGTGCGGGTGAGGTACGCGCCCGAGGGGGGCCGCCACACGGCGAGCAGGAATCCCAGCAGAGGCGCCGCGGCGCCCAGCGCGATGAGCCGGCCCGTTCCGTGGCGACGGACGAGGGAGCCGGCGAACGGCACGGACACGGCGAGCGGCACGCAGGCGGGCAGCAGCGCCAGCGCACCCGTCCAGGGCGACAGGCCGAGCCGGTCCTGCAGCTGGAAGGTGAGCAGGAACAGCAGCCCGTGGTAGGTGCCGTTCAGCGTGGCCGCCCCCAGACCGGTGCGCAGCAGCACGCGGTCGCGCCCCGGCGGCCCTGGTTCGGGGGGCCCGACGGGAGCCGGCGGCCGGGCCGTCGCCTCGTGGGGCACGAGCCGCAGCCCCCACAGCAGGAGGACGAGGGCGACGGGGGCCGGCAGGAGGAAGATCCAGCGCCAGCCCGCTTCCAGGAGCGCCCCGGACACGAGGAGCCCGGCCGTGAACCCCGCGGCCCCGAAGGCGGAATACACCGAGACGGCGCGGCGCCGCTCCGGCCCCTCGGGGTAGGCGGTGCCGATGATGGCCAGCCCCATCGGCGCCGTGAGGGCGGCGCACGCGCCCTTGACCACCCGGGTCGCGATGAGCAGGGCGGGCCCGTCCGCCAGCCCGCCCGCGACCGACGCGAGCGCGAAGCCGAGCATCGCGGCGAAGTAGACGCGCCGCCTGCCGAACCGGGCGGCGAGCCGCGGCCCGGTGGGCAGCAGGGCCGCGAAGCCGAGGGCGAAGCCGCTCATGAGCCCTTGCACGGTCAGCAGCGACAGGCCCAGGTCCTTCCCGATGACCGGCAGGGCGACCAGGACGAGGGACACCTCGGTCGCGTCCAGAACCATGTTGCCGGAGAGGACGAGGAGCAGGGCCCACGCGTGCCGGGCGGAAGCGCGTTCGGTCGTCGTCACGGCAGGAGGCGCGGCAGCTGTTCGGTGACCAGCTCCAGGTTCTCGGCGACCAGGTCGTCCGGCATGCCGGCGATGCTCGCCCAGAAGATGAGGTGCTTCACGGGCAGGCCCGCGGTCAGCTCCTTGATGCGGACGGCGGCGTCCTCGGGGGTGAGGATGTCGAGCAGTCCGCGCCGGTCCTCGGCGTCCGGGTCGCGCAGATCATCGAGGGTCAGGGGCGGCGGGCCGTCGAAAGCGGTTCCCTGGAGGGCCCCTTGACGATAGGAGTTCACCTGGTGGACCAGATGGGGGCCGATGCGGTGCCAGGCGGCCTCCGGGTCCCGGGAGAGCAGCAGGGGGAGCAGATCGCTCACACGAGCGGTCTCCGGGTCGTGGCCGCCTTCGACCAGCCCCTCGCGGTACTGCCCGAAGCGTTCCCGGTTGATATGCAGCAGCCCGACGCCCAGCCGCCCGGCCAGCCGGGCGCCCCGCGGCCCGTAGAAGCCGCCCCACACCGGCGGCGGGTCCTGGATCGGCAGGGGAGTGATCTCCCGCTCGCGCCAGAGGCGCAGGATCTCCCTCATGCGTTCCTCGGTCCGTGCGAAGCGGTGTCCGAAGTCGGCGTCGAAGAGCGCGTACTCGGGGACGCGGTAACCGGCCCCGAGGCCGAGTTCGAGCCGGCCGCCGCTGATCAGGTCCACGATCGCGGCCTGTTCGGCGATGTCGACGGGGTGATGCAGCGCCGGGAGGACGACCGAGGTGCCGATGCGCGCGTGGCGGGTGCGGGCGGCGACGGCCGCCGCGAAGGTGAGCGGCTGCGGCAGGTAGCCGTCCTCGAAGCGGTGGTGTTCGGTGAACCACAGACCGCCCGCGCCCCGGCGGTCCGCTTCCTCGCAGAACTCCAGGGTCCGCGCGTAGTGGTCTGCCCAGGGCCGGTGCCACTGGTCGGGGTTGCGCAGGTCGAAGAGGAGTCCGACGTCCATGACAGATGCCTTTCGAGAGGGGGACGGTCGGCACGGACTAGCCGAGGAGGGTGCCGCCGGTGGCGTCGACGAAGGAGCCGGTGATCCAGCGGGCCTCGTCGGTGGCGAGGAAGGTGACGACGTCGGCGACGTCACCGGCCTCTCCCACGCGCTGGAAGGCGGACAGCTTGGACATCTCCGCCACGGCCTCCGGGATGTCGAAGACGGGACTCCCGTTGTCGGTGATCCCGGGCGCCACGCTGTTGATGGTGATGCCGCGGGGGGCGAGCTGCCGCGCCAGGTGGAGGGTGAGCTGCTCGATGGCTCCCTTGGTCATGGCGTACGCCACCTGCTCGGGGTTGGCGACCCGGGTCAGGCCCGAGGAGATGTTGACGATCCTGCCCCCCTCGGGAATCGACGGCAGGGCGCGCTGCACCAGGAAGTACGGTGCCTTGGCGTTGACGGCGAAGAAGCGGTCGAACTGCTCCGGGGTGACGTCCTCGGGGGCGACGCCGTTCTGAGTGGTCTCACCGGCGTTGTTGACGAGGATGTCGAGGGTGGTCTCGCCGGTCCGCTCCTTCAGCCCGCGTTCCAGGCCGAGGAAGAGTTCGTGGACGTCGCCGGGCACGCCGAGTTCGGCGCGGACGGTGAAGCCGCGGCCGCCCTCCCCCTCGATGGTCGCCAGGGTCGCGTCGGCCGACGTCCGGTCGTTGGCGTAGTGGACGGCGACGAGGGCGCCCTCGCGGGCCAGACGGATCGCGATGGCGCGTCCGATGCCCCGGCTCGACCCGGTGACGAGTGCGGTCTTTCCTTCGAGCCTGTTGCTCATGTGGTCAGCTCCCTGTGGATGCGGGCGGTCGGGGGTTGTCGAGCCCGGTGACGACCCGGGCGAGATGGCGGCGTACGGTGCCCAGGCGCAGGAGTCCGGCGACGACCTCACGCACGCCGTCCACCTCGGGGCCGCCGAGCAGCAGCCGTGCCTGGGCCCGGATGCCGGTGAGCGCGCGGGCGGTCACCGGGTGCCGTTCGCGGTGGTACGCGTCGAGCTCGTCGTCTCCGGCGCGGCCGGTGACGCGGGCGGCGAGGCGGGGGCCGAGGGCGGCGGCGTCCTGGAGGCCCAGGTTGAGCGCCTGGCCGCCCACCGGCATCTGGACGTGGGCGGCGTCACCGGCGAGCAGGACCCGGCCGCGCCGGTACGCGGTCACCTGCCGGCTGGTGTTGTCGAACGCGTTCAGCCACAACGGTGTGCCGTGGCCGATGTCCTCGCCGGTCACCTCGGCCCAGGCGGCGGCGACCTCCGCGAAGGACGGCGGACCGGTGCGCCGGGCCGGTGGCGCGCCGAAGAGGTGGACCATCACCCGGGTGGAGCCGTCGGGCCAGCGGTGCGCCGTGGCCAGTCCGTGCGGGTGCCGTTCGAAGCGGCGGTCGGGTACGTCGATGCCGGACACGTCGGCACGCAGCATCTCCAGCGTCCCGTCCTCGCCGGTGAGTTCGAAGCCGCCGAGCCGCCGTACCGTGCTGCGCTCGCCGTCGCAGCCGACGACGAACGCGGCCGTGGTGCGGTGCGCGGTGCCGTCGTCGCCGGTGTGGGCGACCTCCACGCGGTGGGGATGGACGGTGAGCCCCGTGACCCGGTGTCCGCGCCGGACGTGGGCGCCGAGGTCGGTGGCCCAGAGCTGCAGGACGGCCTCCAGCCGGGTCTGGGGGCACTTCCACTGTCCGGCGTGCGGGTGGCCGGGCTCCGCTTCGGCGAGATCGAGGCGGAGCCCGCCGAAGTGGCCGGGCCCGCCGTCCGGCAGGGCGCCCAGCCGCCGGAGCACGCCGCGGTCCTCCAGGATCTCCAGGGTGCGGCTGTGCAGGGTGGACGCCCGGGACTCCGTGGCGGGTTCGACGCGCTGCTCCAGGACGGTCACCCGGGCACCGCCCAGGCGCAGTTCCCCGGCGAGGAGGAGCCCGACGGGCCCGGCGCCGACGACGACCACGTCGGCCGCCGGGACCTCGGACGCCGGCCCGGTCAACGCCGGGCTTCCGCGTACTGCTTGGCGTGGCCCAGCGTGGCGCGGCTGTTGCCGCCGAGGGCGTCGCGGATGTAGGCGCGGGCCTCCGGGACACCGGCGTCCTCGCCGAGGATCTCGGTGATCTTCTCCGCGTTGAGGACGACGGTGTGCTGGGAGGTGGCGGTGGTGACCCCGTCGGCGTCCTCGTCGAGCTGCCAGTAGCCGGTGTGCAGGGTGAGCAGTCCGGGCAGCGTCGTCTGCTTGTACGCGATCCGGCGGTACGGGAAGCAGACCCGGACGGACTCGGTGGTGTGGGTCGACCCGTCCTTGGTACGGGTGTCGAGCCGCAGGATCTGGAGCCCGGGGGTGTCCTCCGTCAGCCGTACCCCGGCGACGTGCGGGAGCCGCTCGGACCAGAGCGTGGCCTCGTTGAGGAAGTCGTACACGTCCTTGGCGGAGCCCTCGACGCGCACGGAGTCCTCGAAGGAGAGGGACAGTTCGGCGTCCGTGGCGCCCAGTTCGAGGTTGGTCTTCAGCCCGGGCAGCTCGGCCCGGCTGTTGCGGTCGACGGCCTGGTCGATCCAGACCAGCTTCTCCGGGTCGTCGTCCACGGCCCGGTACTCGTGGAGGAGGCGGACGCGGGTCTCGTCCTCGGCGAGCGGCTCGATGACCCAGGTCCCGGTCATCTCGGCGACGGGGTGGGCGGGGATCTCCTGCCAGAAGCGGATCCTCAGGTCCTCGGGGTCCAGGACCCGGATGGAGGTCCAGCTCTTGGCCTCGCCGTTGGCGGTGGCCCAGATCCGTATGCGCTCCCGGTCGCCGTCGGCCTCCAGCTGCTCGACGTAGACGGAGGGCGGGAAGAGGCGGGGCCAGTTCTCGACCTCGGCGAGCAGCCGGTAGACCTCGGAGGCGGCGGCCTGGACAGTGATTTCGTGCTCGACCTCGCGGGTCGTCATGGTGAAGTCTCCTGTGGGTGAAGTGATGTGAGGGGGCGTCAGAAGTTGCCGAGGCCGCCGCAGACGTTGAGGGCCTGCGCGGTGATGGAGGCGGCGGTGTCGGACACCAGATAGCCGACGAGACCGGCGACCTCCTCGGGGGTGGAGTAGCGTCCGAGCGGGATCTTGGCGTTGAACCTCTCCAGGACCGCGTCCTCGGTGGTGTCGTAGGCGGCGGCGTAGCCCTCGCGTACGCGCTGGGCCATCGGCGTCTCCACATAGCCGGGGCAGACGGCGTTGACGGTGATCCCGGTCGGGGCCAGTTCGTTGCCGAGCGCCTTGGTGAAGCCGACCACCCCGTGCTTGGAGGCGGAGTAGGGGGCGCCGAGGACGACGCCCTGCTTGCCGGCGGTGGAGGCGATGTTGATGATCCGGCCCCGGTCCTTCTGCCGCAGGCCACCGGTGTTCAGAACTTCCCGGGTGACGCGGAAGACGCTGGTGAGGTTGGTGTCGATGACGTCGTCCCAGAGGTCGTCGGCGATGTCCGCGGTCACCCCTCCGCCGCTGCGCCCTGCATTGTTGACGAGGACGTCGACCGTGCCGTAGCGGTCCACGGCGGCTCCGACGAACGTGCGCACGTCGTCGGCGGACCGGACGTCCAGGGTGGTGCCGTCGACGTCCAGGCCCTCCGCCCGCAGTTCCTTGACGGTGGCGGCGACGTTGTCGCCGTTACGGGCTCCGATGAAGACCCGGTGGCCCTGCCCGGCGAGCAGCCGGGCGACGGCGAGGCCGATGCCGCTGGTGGCGCCGGTGACGAGGGCCACGCGGCCCGTGTGCTGGCTCATGAGGTCTCCTCAGACGGTGCGGGCGGCGGTCAGCTGCGCGTTGACCACGTCGATCAGCGCGCGGGGGGTGTCGGCGTCGGTCAGGGTGTCGTCGTCCAGCGTGATGCCGTACTCCCGCTCGATCCGGCCGCCCGTTTCCAGCAGGGCGAGCGACTCGTAGCCGAGGGCGTCGAAGGTGGTGTCGAGGATGTCGGCGTCGAGGTCGACCCCCTCCTCGGCGCCGGCGGCCTCCCGGAGGATGCGGCGCAGGTCGTCCAGGACGAAGACGGTGTGGGTGCCGGGCACGGACATGGCGAAGCCTTTCGTGGGGGCGTTACGGAGGGTGGCGCGGCGCGCAGCCGCGGGCGGGGGAGTCGCGGTGTACGGGAGCGTCACCCCGGTTCGCCGTCGCGGCGCACGACGAGCGCGGAGTTGAAGCCGCCCTGACCGCGGGCGAGGACCAGTGCGGTGCGCAGCGGGGCGGGGCGGGGGCGGGGCCCGACGAGGTCGATCTCGTACCCCTCGGCGAGGGTGGAGCCGACGGTCGGCGGGATGACGCCGTCCCGCAGGGACAGCAGGGCGGTGGCGACGTCGAGCGGCGCCGCGCCGGAGTACAGGCGGCCGGTCATGGTCTTGGGGGCGGTGACCGGCACCCCGCGCGGTCCGAAGACCTTGGTGAGTGCCTCGGCCTCCGCCCGGTCGAGTTCCGGGACGGCGGCCGCGTCGGCGAACACGACGTCGATGTCGGCCGGTTCGCTTCCGGCGTCGGCCAGGGCCAGTTCGATCGCGCGCTGGAGCCCGGGGGCCCGTCCGCTGCCGGGCCGCGGGTCCATCGTGGCGGCGTGGCCGGTGATCTCTCCGTACACCCGGGGGGCGTCCCGGCGGCGGGCGTGCTCGGCGTCCTCGACGACGAGGATGGCACCGCCCTCTCCGGGCACGTGGCCGGAGGCCTCGCTGTCGAAGGGGAGGTAGGCGCGCGCGGGGTCGTCGGAGGTGGTGAGCCGGCCGCCGGCGATCTGCGCCACCCATCCCCAGGAGCACAGGGAGGCGTCCACGGCGCCGGTGATGAGGACGGGGGTCCCCTTGCGGACCTGGCGCCGGGCCTGGGCGAGGGCGTCGAGGCCGCCGGCCTGGTCGCTGACGACGACGCTGCTCGGCCCCCGGGCCCCGGTGCGGATTGAGATCTGCCCGCTGTTGACCGCGTAGAACCAGGCGAACGACTGGTACGCGGAGACGTAGGTGCCGCCCTTGCTCCACAGCGCCTTGAGCTCGTTCTGGCCGAACTCGAAGCCGCCCGAGTGACCGGCGGTGATCACGCCGACGTCGTACTCGGGCAGATCGCCCGGGGTGACCTCCGCGTCCGCCAGGGCCCAGTCGGCCCCGACGAGCGAGATCCGCGTCATCCGGTCGGTCTGCGGCAGGAGACGCCCCGGCAGCAGGTCGGCGGCTTCGAAGCCTCTGATCTCGCCGGCCAGCCGGGAGGGGTAGGACGTGGGGTCGAACCGGGTCAGCGGGACGATGGCCCGCTGACCCGCGAGCGTGGCCCGCCAGTAGGTCTCCAGGCCGAGTCCGTTGGGGGCGGCGACGCCGATTCCGGTGATGACCGTCCGGGCGCTCATCGGGTGCTCCGATCGGGTCGGGCGAGGACGACCGCGCTCTGGAAGCCGCCGAAGCCGCTGCCGACGGACAGCACCGCGTCCGTCCGCCGGTCGCGGGCGGTCAGAGGCACGTAGTCGAGGTCGCATTCGGGGTCGGGGTTGTGGAGGTTGGCCGTGGGCGGGACGACGTGGTGCTCCATCGCCAGCACGGACGCGGCGACCTCGATCGATCCGATGGCGCCGAGCGAGTGGCCGACCATCGACTTGATGGAGGAGACGGGGGTCCGGTAGGCGTGCTCGCCGAGGCTCCGCTTGAACGCCGCGGTCTCATGGCGGTCGTTCTGCTTCGTACCGGAACCGTGGGCGTTGATGTAGTCGATGTCCACGGCGTCCAGCCGTGCCTCGTCCAGGGCCACCCGGATCGCCTCGGCCATCTCCTTGCCGTCGGGCCGCAGCCCGGTCATGTGGAAGGCGTTGGACCGGGTGGCGTAGCCGGCCACCTCGGCATAGATGTGGGCCCCGCGCCGCCGTGCGCCGGACAGCTCCTCCAGGACGAAGACGGCGGCGCCCTCACCGAGGACGAAACCGTTGCGGCTGGAGTCGAAGGGACGGGAGGCGTGTTCGGGGTCGTCGTTGCGGGGGGTGGTGGCCTTGATGGCGTCGAAGCAGGCCACCGTGATGGGGGAGATGGGGGCGTCGGTGGCACCGGCCACCATCACGTCGGCGAGACCGTCCCTGATGACCCCGGCGGCATGGCCGACGGCGTCAAGCCCGGAGGTGCATCCGGTGGAGACGACCGTGCCCGGGCCCTCGGCGCCGACGGCCCACGCGACCTCCGTGGCGAAGGAGCTCGGGACCAGGAAGTTGTAGAGGTGCGGCACGGCGTAGCGGTGGTCGACCAGGTCGAGCCTGCCGCCGTCGCTGACCGTGCGGTACTCCTGGTCGAGGCCGGTGGTGGCCCCGACGGCGCTGCCGATGGTGACCCCGGTGCGCACGGGGTCCAGAGCCGTGAAGTCGAGCCCGCTGTCGTGGACGGCCTCGCGGGCGGTGACGACGGCGAACTGGGCGGCCCGGTCCATCCGCCTGACCTCCTGCGGGCCGAGCCCGGCGAGCTCCGGGTCGAAGTCGACCTCCGCCGCGACCTGGGAGCGGAACGGCGAGGGGTCGAAGAGGGAGATCCGCCGCGTCGCGGTCCGGCCGTCGGAGATCAGCCGCCAGAAGTCCTTGGTGCCGAGGGCGCCGGGAGCGGTGACACCCACCCCGGTGATGACGACACGGCGTTCCTGCCCGGGCGGGGTGGCGGTCACGTGGCGCTCCAATGGTAGAAGCGCTGGGCCAGGGCGTCGGCCGGCGAGCGCCAGGTGGCGGGGTCGTAGGCCGCGATGTGGGGCTTGAGGTCGTCGCTGATGCCGATGAACCGGCTGTCCGACTTGGCGGCCTCGATGCGCTCGCCGCCGTCCTCGCCGTCGAAGTCCTGCAGGTGGAAGTAGAGCCCGCGGTACGCGAACAGCTGGCGGCGGCGGGTGCCCATCCGGTGGGGCATGTCGGTCGTGTCGAACTCGCCGAAGAGACGGGCGACTTCGTCGGCGCTACCGATCTCCATCCGGGCGACGATGAGGTTGCTGTGCATGGTGGCCTCTCTGAGAGCGGTCGGGGTCAGGCCGGTCCGAACCAGCGGTCCAGCGCGGTGGGCAGGTCGTGGTGACTGCCGGGGGCGGCCCAGGCGACGTAGCCGTCCGGGCGGAGCAGGACCGCGGTGGTGCCGGCGAGCCCTGCGGGCACGGGGCCGTGCGGGGCGCCGGTGACCACGTCGATCCGGTCCCGCCAGCGGGCGGCCCTGCGGCGCGCCCAGGGGTTGTCCGTGAGGTCGAGCAGCACCCCGCGGCCGGAGCGCAGCAGGGCGGTGGAGCTGGTGCGCCCGGCCCGGGTGGTCAGGTCCAGCCGGGGCAGGCGGGCGCCGAGCAACGGGTGGGAGCCCGTGCCGACGTCGTACCGGATGTCGGTCCCGCTGACCTTGGCAGCGAGGTGGCGGGCCACCTCGTCGTACGGGAGGAGCTCGGACAGGACGTCCCGCAGCGGTTGCACGTCGTCGCCGCCGAGGATGAGGAGGCTCTGCGCGCGGGTGTTGGCCAGCAGCTGCTGCCCCACCCGGTGGCGTTCCGAGTGGTAGGTGTCGAGCAGGGTGGCGGGAGCCGTCCCGCGCAGGACGGCGGCGAGCTTCCAGCCGAGGTTGAACGAGTCCTGGATGGAGGTGTTCATGCCCTGTCCGCCGGCCGGCAGGTGGATGTGGGCCGCGTCCCCGGTCAGCAGCACCCGGCCCCGCCGGTACTCGGACGCCTGACGGGTGGCGTCGGTGAACGCGGACACCCACACCGCTTCGGCCCCCGAGATGTCGCCGCCCGTGAGCCGCTTCCACACGTCGGCGACCTCGTGGAAGGAGGGCGGCCCGGTGCGCCGCCCCGGCAGGGCGCCGCGTTCGCCGACGATGACGCGGTGCAGGCCGTCGCCGAGCGGGGCGGACATGACCATCCCGCCGGCGAGGCTCTGCCCGGTCGCCCGGGCATCCACGTCCACGCCCCGGATGTCGGCGAGCAGCAGCTCCGTGGTGGCCTCGGTGCCGGGGAAGTCGAAACCGGCCGCTTTGCGGACCGCGCTGCGTCCGCCGTCCGCCGCGACGAGATATTGCGCGGTGAGCGTGGATTCCCGGTCGCCCGTCCTGACGCGTACGGAGACCGCTTCACCGGTGTCCTGGAGCGACAGGAACTCGTGGCCGCGCCTGATGTCGGCGCCCAGTTCCCGAGCCCAGCCCTCCAGGACCGTCTCGGTGACGGACTGCGGGATGCCGCGGGCGGCGGGATGCGCGCCGCCGAGGACGGCCAGGTCCAGCGGGATGCCGCCGAAGTGGCCCCGGGTGCTGGTGTCCAGTTCACCGAAGCGGGACAACAGGCCACGCTGGTCGAGACTTTCCGTCGTCCGGATGGTGAAACCCAGTCCCCGCGATTCCCCGGTACGCCGGGAAAGGCGTTCGACCACGATCACGTCGATTCCGGCCAGACGTAATTCACCGGCGAGTACGAGTCCTGCCGGTCCCGCTCCGACAATGATGACCGAAGCATCCATGGAGTCTCCCGACTGAAGGTCCGTTCGATTCCTGCTGACGTGAAACATCCTCGGCCGCCGCACTTTTTGTTTTCAAGGCGGAAACGTCAAGGTCCTGCGCAAGGAGATGTCAAGCGATCGTCAAGTCGCCGGGGCGGATGTCTGACATTCACGCGGCGGGTAAAAGCCCCGCGCCGGGTCGAGTGCGCGGCCGGCGCCAAGGAAATGTCAGGGGAAGTACAAATCCCTGTTCAGGAAGGCGCAGGACACCCCCTCGGACCGCCTCCTGTGACCCCGCTCACAGTCAGGTGCGTGGCCGGGTGTCTAGCCTGAGGCCCGCAACTTCGGTGCTGCGCCCGCACCATGGAACGGGGGAATTGATGCGCGTCCTGGTCGTTGATTCCGACAGGTCGAACGGAAACACGTTGAGTGCCCAGCTGAAGCGTCACGGGTACGACGTGGAGATCTGCACGACGGGCACCGAAGCTCTGGAGAAGCACGAGAAGTTCGACCTCTTTCTCATCGATCTCCTTCTTCCCGACATCGATGGCCTGGAGGTCTGCCGGGCCGTCCGGGCGAGCAGTGATATTCCTGTCATCGCTTTCACGGATGCCGGGATGAAACTCGACCGGATTCTGTGCCTGCAGGCGGGCTGCGACGACTGCATGGCGAAGCCGTACGGGTTCCGCGAACTCCTCGCGCGTATCGACGCCGTACTCCGGCGGTCCCGCCCGGTGGCTCCACGTACCACGCGGGCGGAGGCGATCGCGCACGGTTCGCTGTGCATCGATCCGGAGACGCGGGAGGTGCGGCTCAACGGACGGCTGATCGGCCTCACCCTCAAGGAGTTCGACCTGCTCCACAGGCTCGCGTCGGAGCCGCACACCGTGCACTCCAGGGCCTCGCTGATGGCCGCGGTGTGGGGGTTTCCGGGACACCACGTCCCCGGCGGCCGGGCCAGCCGGACGATCGACACCCACGTCAGCGCCGTCCGCTCCAAGCTCGGCTCACCCGACTGGATCATCACCGTCCGCGGGGTCGGCTTCAGGATGGGCCGTGTCTGAGCGGGTACCGCTGACGACCCGTCGGCACATCGATCTGCAACGCCTCGCCGGCTTCCTCTGTCCGGGGCACTGACCCCGCCTCCCGCACCTCGCGCGGGCACGCGTGTGCCACATGGGCCCGCGACGCCCGAGCCCCCACCCCGGTCTCCTCATTTCCGCTCTCGCTCACCCGGAGTCGTACCTTCATGTCCAGACGTCCCATGCCCGCGCGCCGTTTCGCGAGCTCCTCGACCACCGCCCTCGCCGCCGCACTCGTCCTCTCGGTCACCGCGACGGCCTGCTCCGGAGCATCCGGGTCCTCCGGCAAGGCGGCGTCCACGCCGCGGTCCGGCGGCCACCTCAGGTTCGCGATGGCGGCCGACCCCGGCTGCGTCGACCCGCACCAGGCCACGACCACCGACGCCCTGTACGGGGCCCGCGCCTTCGTGGACTCGCTCACCGACCAGAACCCGACGACCGGCCAGATCGTGCCGTGGATCGCACGCTCGTGGCAGGTCTCGTCCGACGCCACGCAGTTCACGTTCAGCCTGCGCACGGACGCCACCTTCGCCGACGGCACCCCGGTCGACGCCAAGGCGGTCAAGACCAACCTGGACGCCGTCGCCGCCCTGGGCGCCAAGTCGATGCTGGGCGCCGGGTACCTCCAGGGCTACCGCAGCACCGAGGTCGTCGACCGGTACACGGCCAAGGTCACCTTCAAGGGGCCCAACGAGCAGTTCCTCCAGGCGACTTCCACAGCGACACTGGGGCTCCTCGCCCCCGCGAGCCTGAAGCTCCCCGCGGACAAGCGCTGCACCGCGAAACTCATCGGCTCCGGGCCGTTCACCCTCGACGGCTACACCCCGAACACCTCGGTCGAACTGACCAGGCGCAAGGGCTACACATGGGGCTCCCCGCTCTGGAAGCACTCCGGAGCCGCCTATCTGGACAAGCTCACCCTGCGAGTAGTCCCCGAGGCCGGTGTACGCAGCGGGAGCCTGAACTCCGGGCAGGTCGACGCGATCGCCGGCGTCGCGCCGCAGGACCAGGAGACCCTCGCGGGGCAAGGGCTGAGCGTCATCGACCGGCCCAACCCCGGTGTCCCCGTGGCCCTCAGCGTCAACACCGCACGGCCGCTGACGAAGGACCCGGCGGTGCGGCACGCCCTCCAGACGGCCGTGGACCGGGACGAGGTCGTGCAGACCGTCCTCAGCCCCAGTTACCTCCCCGCGACCAGCGCGCTGTCCAGCAGCACGGGCGCGTACGCCGACAACAGCGCGCTGCTCGCCCACGACCCCGAGAAGACGAGAAGGACGCTGGACGCGGCCGGCTGGGTACCCGGCCCCGACGGCATCCGGGTGAAGAACGGCAAGAAGCTGAACCTGAAGGTGATCCTGGGCGCCAACTTCGGACCCAACCAGACCGTCCTGGAACTGATCCAGCAGCAACTGCGCAAGACCGGGATCGGCCTCACCCTCACGCTGCTCTCCCTGCCGGACTACCAGCAGGCGCGCGGCGCGGGCGACTACGACCTCGCCTGGGGCAACGGCACCCGAAACGACCCGGACATCCTGCGCACCGCGTTCTCCGGCAAACTGCTCAACCTCGGCCGCATCGACGACCCCCGGCTGGAACGCTCGCTGGACGCGCAGGCCGCCGCGACCGACCCGGAGAAGAGGGCCGCCCTGGTCGCGACCGCACAGCGACGGGTGCTGGAACAGGGCTACCAGATCCCCGTGTTCGAGATGGCGAGCGTCTACGGAATCGGCGAGAAGGTGCACGGCCTGACCCTCGACTCCACGTCCTACCCGCAGTTCCACGACGCGTGGCTGTCCTGACCATGACCACGTACGTCGTACGCCGGCTCGCCCAGGCCGTCTTCGTCCTCTGGGCCGCCTACACCCTGTCCTTCGGTGTGCTGTACCTGCTGCCCGGCGACCCCGTGACCGTCATGGCCGCCGGGGGCGGGGACAGCACCTCCGTGACCCCGGAACAACTCGCCTCGCTGCGCACCCGGTACGGTCTCGACCGGCCGGTGGCGGAGCAGTACGCGACACGGCTCGGGCACGCCCTGCACGGGGACTTCGGCACCTCCGTCCACACCGGCGAACCGGTCGGGCGGATGATCGCGGACGCGGCTCCCGCGACGCTGGAACTCACGGCGGCCACGCTGGCCCTGGCCCTCCCACTGGGGGCCGGGGTCGCCCTGGCCGGCACGTACACCCGGCGACGGTGGGCGGCGCAGTTCCTGCTGTCGCTCCCGTCGGCGGGGGTGGCCGCCCCCACCTTCTGGGCCGGACTGGTGCTCATCCAGCTCTTCTCCTTCCGCTGGGGGCTGTTACCGGCCTTCGGGGACGGGAGCGCCGCCTCCTTGCTGCTGCCGGCGGTGACGCTGTCGCTGCCCGCGGCCGCGCTGATCGCCCAGGTCTTCGCGAAGAGCCTGCGCACCGCACTCGCCGAGCCGTACATCGGCACGGCCGTCGCCAAGGGGGCGAGCCGGCTCCGGGTCCACTTCTCCCACGCCGCCCGCAACGCGGCGCTCGCGCCGCTGACCGTCGTCGGGGTGCTGATCGGCCATGTGCTGGCGGGCTCCGTGGTGGTGGAGACCGTCTTCTCCCGCAACGGGATCGGCCGGCTGACGGCGACCGCCGTGACCGCGCAGGACATCCCCGTCGTCCAGGGGCTCGTGGTGTTCGGCGCGTGCGCGTTCGTCCTGGCGAACCTGGCCGTGGACCTCCTGCACCCGGTGCTCGACCCACGCCTCACGGCGACGAGCGCGACGGCGGTGACCGCGTGAGCGCACTCGGCACGTCCCCCGATGGCGGGGCCCCCGTCACCGCGTCCTTCGACGGCTCGCCGCGCGAGGCGCCCGCCCGGCTGCGCCGGGCCGCCGTATTCTGGTTCGCCCGGCCCGGGCTCGTCCTGTCCGTCGTGTTCCTCGCCCTGGTCCTGCTCGCCGCACTGCACCCCGCCCTGTTCACCGGCCGCGACCCGCTGGCCGGGGTGCCCGCCGACCGGCTCCGGCCGCCCGGCGGGGACCACCTCCTGGGCACCGACCAGCTCGGCCGTGATCTGTTCACCCGGCTGGTGCACGGCAGCTCCCTCACCCTGCGGGCGACGGCGCTCGCCGTCCTCGTCGGCCTGGTGGCGGGGTCGCTGACCGGGCTGGTGGCCGGTGCGGCCGGCGGGTGGGCCGACAGCGTCCTGATGCGGCTCACCGACGTACTCCTCGCCGTGCCGGGACTGCTGCTCTCGCTCGCCCTGGTCACCGCCCTCGGCTTCGGGACCGTGCAGGTCGCCGTGGCCGTCGGGGTGACCAGCGTGGCCATGTTCGCCCGGATCATGCGGGCCGAGGTCCTGCGCGTCGCCCGGTCCACGTACGTGGAGGCCGCCCGGGCGAGCGGCACCCGGTGGTACGCGGTGCTGCTGCGGCACGTCCTGCCGAACGCGGCCGGGCCCGTCCTCGTCTACGCGGCGGTGGACTTCGGCGGCGTCGTGCTCCAGGTGTCGTCGTTGTCGTTCCTCGGTTACGGGGCGCGCCCGCCGGCCCCCGAGTGGGGGTCGCTGGTCGCCGGCGGCCGTGACTACCTGGCCACCGCCTGGTGGCTGACCACCCTGCCCGGACTCGCCCTGGCGGCGACGGTCCTGGCCGCCAACCGCATCGCCCGCGCCCTCGACGGCGAGGCGAAGGAGAGCGCCCCATGACGAAACCCCTGACGGCACCGGACGGACGGCCCGGGGAATCCGACCCGCTGCTCGGCATAGAAGGGCTGAGGATCTCCTACCGCACCCGGGCGGGCCGGGTGGACGCGGTGCGCGGGGTCTCCCTCACCGTCGCACCGGGCGAAGTCGTGGCCCTGGTGGGCGCCTCGGGCTCGGGCAAGTCCACGACGGCCCACGCCGTCGTCGGCCTGCTGCCGCCCGGGGCGACGGTCACGGCGGGCCGCGTCCTCTTCGGCGCGACCGACCTCGCCGCGGCCGGTGAACCGGAGCTGCGCCGCCACCGGGGCCGGGACATCGGCTTCGTCCCGCAGGACCCCATGGTGTCGCTGAACCCGGTGCGCCGCATCGGCCCGCAGATCGGCGAAGTGCTCCTGATCCACAAGCTGGTCCCCGGCCGGCGCGAGGCCGCGGAGCGCGCCGTCGAACTGCTCGCCGAGGCGGGCCTGCCCCAGCCGGACCTGAGGGCCCGGCAGTACCCCCACGAACTGTCCGGCGGAATGCGCCAGCGGGCGCTCATCGCGATCGCCCTCGCCGCCCGGCCGAAGCTGCTGATCGCCGACGAGCCGACCAGCGCGCTCGACGTCACCGTGCAGCGCGCCCTCCTCGACCACGTGGACGAACTCGTCGCCCGTACGGGCACGGCGGTGCTGCTCATCACCCACGATCTGGGTGTCGCCGCCGACCGCGCCCAGCGCGTGGGGGTGATGTCCCAGGGCGAGATCGTCGAATCGGGGACGGTCGGCGAGGTGCTGGGCGACCCCCGGCACACGGTCACCCGGCAACTGCTGCGCGCCGCGCCGAGCCTCGGTTCGGTACGGGAACGGACCCCGCCGGTCCGGCCCGCGGGGGCGTCGCGGGACCTGGTGGTGGCCCGGGGGCTGGTGAAGGAGTTCACCCGGGGCCGTCACGGCCGGGCGCCGGTCCGGGCGGTCGACTCGGTGGACCTGACCATCCGGCGGGGGGAGACGCTCGCCCTGGTCGGGGAGTCGGGCTCGGGCAAGTCCACCACCGCCCGGCTGCTGGTCCGCCTCGCCGATCCGACGTCCGGCACGGTCCACTTCGACGGCGAGGACATCACCTCGCTGCGCGGGGAGGCGCTGCGGCGGCTGCGGCGCCGCATGCAGATCGTCTACCAGAGCCCCTATGCCTCCCTCGACCCGCGCCTGACGGTGGAGGACATCATCAGCGAGCCCCTGCGCGCGTACCGGGTGGGCGACCGGGCCGGGCGCTCCCGGGAGGCGGCGGCCCTCCTGGACCGGGTGCATCTCCCGGCCGGTACCCTCCGGCGGCGACCGCAGGAGCTGTCGGGCGGGCAGCGGCAGCGGGTGGCCATCGCCCGCGCGCTGGCGCTGCGCCCCGATCTGGTGGTGTGCGACGAACCGGTCTCGGCGCTCGACGTCGCGGTGCAGGCGCGCATCCTGGAACTGCTCACCGAGCTCCAGGACGAGTCGGGGCTGAGCTGCCTGTTCATCTCGCACGACCTCGCCGTGGTCCGGGGCATCGCCCACCACGTCGGCGTCATGCGGGGCGGCCGGCTGGTCGAGTCGGGTTCGGTGGCACAGGTGTTCGCCGAGCCCTCCCACCCGTACACGAGGGAACTGCTCGCCTCGGTGGCTGGTTCACGCCGTGCCGGTGCGATGAACGCCGGGTAGCGGTACGGGGTACGCGACGGCGGTCGCCGCCGCGTACCCGGGAGGAGCGGCCAGATCGCGGACGTGCCAGCCGTCCGGCTGCGTCCCGTCCAGGAGGCAGTCGGTGGCCAGACCGCGCGCGAGGCCCGTGCCGAGGCCCTTCAGATAGGCCTCCTTCCGCGTCCACAGCCGGGCGAAGGCGGCCGCCCGCGCGGCCCGGGGGACGCGCAGCAGGCCTTCGCGCTCCGCCGGGTGCAGCCGGGGCAGCAGCGCGTCGACCGTGCCGGTCCGCGGCACGCGCTGCACGTCGACGCCCACGGGCACGGCGGCGACGGCGATCACGATCAGGTCGTGGCTGTGCGAGAGGGAGAAGTGCGGCCCCTCCGGGAAGCCGAGCAGCACCGGCCGCCCTCCCGGACCGCTGCCCGTGCCGCCGGGCCGGTCGCGCCCGAACCGCAGCCGTGCCGCGTCCGTACCGGTGTACTCGGCGAGGACCTCGCGCAGCGCGGCATGGGCGGTGACATAGCGGAGCCGGGCGCGCGGACCGGCGAAACCGGCGGCGCGGGCCCGCTCGGTCTCGTCCAGGCAGTCAGGGACGGGGAACCGCGAACCCGGGGCGGGCAGCGACAGCGTCCGCAGCCGGACCCGAGGCGGAACGCTCACGCGGGAGGGACGGGCCGGGGCGGCGGCGGTCACCGTGCGGCGGCCCGGTCGCCCGCGTCGAGGCACTCGTCGAGAAAGGCCAGGGCACGCAGGTGGTACGCCCGCGCGGCGGAACCCAGGCTGACGTTGTGCCCGGCCGCGGGAAGCCGGTCGACCAGTACCCGGGGTGCCGCCGACAACTGCGCGGCGAGGTCCGCCAGATCGGCGTCGTCGTGACGCCACCACGCCTCGTGCTCGGCGAAGGTGAAGCGCACCGGCACCCGCACCCGGGGCAGCAGGCGGGCGGACAGCGCGTCCCACTCCACCGCCGACTCGACCTCCCGCCGTGGCATCGGGGCGACGACCGCCCCGCTCTCGCGGAAGGTCCCGGCCGGATAGAGCCGCAGCGGCCCCCAGTTGAGCCGCCGCAGACCGGCGGCCGTGGTGCGGCCCAGCAGCCCGGCGGAGGTGGCCGGGCGGTGCCCGCACCCGGAGACGTCCAGGCCGACGAAGGCGCCGGGCGGGGCGTCGGCGGCGAGTGCGAGGGCGAGCTTGCCGCCGAAGGAGTGGGCGAGCAGGAACAGCGGCGCGGACACCTGGCGGTCCCGCGCGTCGGCGAGCGCCGCACGGACCGTCGCCGCCTGCTCCAGCAGCGACTGCCCGGCGGGCAGATACGGGGCCGACGCGCCGTATCCGGGCCGGTCCAGTGCGAGCACGGCACAGCCGAGGCGGGCGCCGAGCGTCAGCAGGGAGACGTCCGGATGGGCCTGCCCGTCGAAGTACCCGGCGCTCATCCCGCCGCCGTGCAGGGCGACGACGGTCGCCCGCGCCGGACGCCCGTCCAGGGGCTCGCTCAGCAGCGCGGACAGGGGGATGCCCGCCGCGTCGAGGGTGATCCTGCGGACCCCTGGCGACAGACGGCCGGGGGCGCCGGTCTCCGGTGAAGGGCGTGCCGTGGTCGTCAGCATCATGCGTTCCCGTTCTGGTCGAGGTCCACCGCGGGCTCCTCTCCAGCATCGGCCGCGCCCGACGGACGGGACAAGGCGCGCCGGTTCAGGACTCCCGCAGAACTCCGCCTCCGCCCGGTCAGGGGAATGTCAGGGTTTCGACGCCCCGGGCCCCCGTCAGCGCGTGATCGTCTTCTCCGTCGCCGCCGACGGCTGCCAGCTGTACCCCGGGACGACGAGGCGGCCGCCCGTGAGCGGATCCGGGATGATGACCGACGACAGCCCGAACACCTCCTGCACCATCTCCGTGGTGACCACCTCGTCCGGCGCCCCCTGCGCCACGATGCGCCCGTCCTTCATCGCGACGAGGTGATCGGCGTAACGGATGGCCTGGTTCAGGTCGTGCAGGACGGCGACGACGGTGCGCCCCCGCTCCAGATTGAGCCGGCGCACCAGGTCCAGGACCTCCACCTGATGGGCGACGTCCAGATACGTCGTGGGCTCGTCCAGCAGCAGGAGTTCGGTGTCCTGCGCCAGGGCCATCGCGATCCACACGCGCTGGCGCTGACCGCCGGAGAGCTCGTCCACCGGACGGTCGGCGAGGGATGCCGTGTTCGTACGCTCCAGCGCCTCGCTCACGGCGTGCTCGTCGGCCTCCGACCACTGCTGCCACCACTTCTGGTGCGGCTGCCGGCCCCGCGCCACGAGGTCGGCGACGGTGATGCCGTCGGGCGGCGTGGGGGACTGCGGGAGCACGCCGACGGTCCGCGCGATCTCCTTGGCGGGGAGGCCGGCCAGTTCGGTGCCGTCCAGCAGCACGGCACCGCGCCGCGGCTTGAGGAGACGGCCGAGCGCCCGCAGGAGCGTCGACTTCCCGCAGGCGTTGGGCCCGACGACGATGGTCACCTTGGCGTCGGGTATCTCCAGGTCCAGGCCCTCGACGACGGTGCGGTCCTCATAGGCGAGGGTCAGGTCGTGCGCCGAGAGGCGGCTGGCGGACGGGCGGCTCATGACGAGATGCCTCCGGATCGGCTACGGGTACGGACGATGAGCCACATCAGGTACGGCGCCCCCACCACGGCGGTGAGGACACCGGTCGGCAGCTCGACCGGGGAGAACAGGCGGCGGGCCAGCAGGTCCGCGACCACGACGATCAGCGCACCGGCGAGCGCCGACGACAGCAGAGGGGTCTGCGCGGTGCGGGTGAGGCGGCGTGCGATCTGCGGGGCGAGCAGCGCCACGAAGTCGACCGGCCCCACCGCGCCGGTCGCCACCGACGCCAGGACCACCCCGAGCACGGTCAGCCCGAGCCGGACCCGGCCGAGGCGCAGGCCGAGCGCGGTCGCGGTGTCGTCGTCGAACGACGCGCCGCGCTGGGCCCGCGCCGCCCACAGGGCCGCCGGCAGGCCGACGAGCAGGACGACGACGAGCGGCCCCGCCTCCTCGTAACCGCGGCTGTTGAGCGAGCCCGTGAGCCAGACCTTGGCCTGCTGGGCCACCAGATAGTCGCCCTTGGTCAGCAGCAGCTGGGTCAGCGAACCGAGTGCGACCGACACCCCGATGCCGACCAGGACGAAGCGAGAGGAGTGCAGCCCGCCCCGCCACGCGCACACGTACACGAGCAGGGCCGCCGCCAGACCACCGGCCACCGAGACATAGGGGAGCGCGTCGGCGGCGACGGCGTTGAAGCTCAGCGCGGCCACCGTGGCCGCGCCCGCCCCGTGGGTGACGCCGATGACGTCGGGGCTGGCCAGCGGGTTGCGGGCGACGGTCTGCACCAGCGCCCCCGCGACACCGAACGCCACCCCCGCGAGAAGCCCCACGACCAGACGCGGCAACCGCAGCGTGCCCACCACGAGTTCGTCGGGACTGGGCCGGCAGAGCAGGACGCGTACGACCTCGGACGGCGCCACGAACGATTCGCCGACGCACAGATACGCCACCACCGCGCACGCCAGCAGCACCGCGAGCACCAGGGCGACGACGGCCGCCCTGCGGTGTACGAGGAAACTCGCCCGCCCGCGCCGCAGCACGGCATGCCCGGCGGGGCGCAGACGCGGGGTGACGGCGGCTTCGAGGTCGCTCACGCTGCCACCACCTTCCGGCGCCGGACCAGCGCGACCAGGAACGGCACACCGATCAGGGCGGTCATGACCGCCACCGGAACCTCCGAAGGCGGGAAGAGAACGCGTCCGAGCACGTCGGAGCCGAGGATCATCACCGGACCCAGCAGGGCCGCCAGCGGCAGCACCCAGCGGTGTGCCGTGCCCACCAGCGCGCGGGCGATGTGCGGAACGGCCAGACCGGTGAAGGCGATCGGGCCCACCGACGCCACGGCCGCCCCGGTGAGCACGAGCGCGCCGAGGGCACCGAGGGCCCGCAGCCGCCCGACGTTGTTGCCGAGGTTCCGCGCGGCGTCGTCGCCCAGCGCGAGCGCGTCCAGACCCCGGGCGATCATCGCGACCAGGACCGTCCCGGCCAGGACGAACGGCCAGACCTGGCCGATCACTTCGCCGTCACGCCCCCCGATCGAGCCGACCTGCCAGAACCGGAACTCGTCCAGGGCCCGCGCGTTGGTGGTGGCGATCCCGGACACCAGCGAGGCGAGGAACGCGTTCATCGCGGCCCCCGCCAGGGCGAGTTTGACCGGTGAGGCCCCGCCGCGCCCGCCGCTGGCGACCGCGTACACACCCACCCCGGCCAGTGCCGCTCCGGCGAACGCGAACCACACGTAGCCGTTCAGCGAGTGCACCCCGAAGAACGCGATCGCGGTCACCACGCCGACCGAAGCGCCCTGGCTCACGCCGAGGATGCCCGGTTCGGCGATGGGGTTGCGGGTGATCCCCTGCATGACCGTTCCCGCGAGAGCGAGCGCGGCGCCCGCGAGCACACCGATCACCGTCCGGGGCACCCGCAGCGCGCGTACCACTTGGGCGTCGTCGTTGCCGCCGTCGTGGAACAGCGCCTGCAGCGCGTCCCCCGGAGCGATCTGGCGGCTGCCGACGGTGAGGCTCAGCAGGACGGCGACCAGCAGCATCGCCGCCCCGGCCAGCAGCCAGCCCGCCCGCCGGCGGGTGAGGTCGGTTGGCGACATGCGCCGTGCTCACTCTCTCTTCGCGGTCCGCGGCCCTCAGGCCGTGAGGTACTTCTCGAGGTCGCCGAGGACCTCGTCGGCGGCGGTCACACCGAGGCCGAGGTACCAGGTCTCGTCCGGCACGTCGAAGGCGTGGCCGTCCTTGACCGCCTTCAGGTTCTTCCAGAGCGGGTTGGCCTGCGCCTTGCTCTTGTCGGTCGCCTTGGCATCGCCGTACACGCCCGTGAAGATGAAGTCGGCGTCGGCTTGGTCGATGTTCTCGGCGCTCACCTCGGCCGCCAGGTCCGCGATGTCCTGGTTCTTGGGGCGCGGGATGCCGACGTCCTTGAGGATGGTGCCGATGAAGGAGTCGTTGGCGTAGAGCCGGATCAGACCGTCGGGCAGGTAGCGGACCATCGACACGGTCGGCTTGTCCGCCCCCAGCTTGTCCCCGAGGGCCTTGGTCTTCTTCTTGTACGCGGCGAGGTTCGCCTCGGCCTGCGCCGTCTTGTCCAGCGCGGCGGCGTTGAGGAGGTAGTTCTCCTTCCAGGTGAACCCGGGCCGGATGGAGAAGACGGTGGGCGCGATCTTCGACAGCTCGTCGTAGGAGTTGGCGGCGCGCAGCTGGCTGCCCAGGATCAGGTCGGGCTTGAGCGCGGCGATCGCCTCCAGGTTGAGGCTGTTGATCGTGCCGATGTTCTTCGGGGTGCCCGCGTCCTTCTTGAGATACGAGGGCAGCTCCGGCGACCCTTCGGTCGGCGCGAGACCGACCGGCTTCACGCCGAGCGACACGACGTTGTCCAGCTCACCGACGTCGAGCACGACCACGCGCTTCGGCTGCTCCTTGATCTCGGTGCTGCCCATGGCGTGCTTGACCGTACGCGGCCACTGACCGGGCTTCGCGTCCGTGCCGAGCGCCGCGGTCTTCGCCGCCGCGTCGCCGAAGTCCTTGCCGCCCTTGGCGACCGACTTCGAGTCCTTGGACCCCTGGGAGGACGAGGCGCCGTCCTTGCCGGAGGAATCGGCGCCGCACGCGGCCAGCGACAGCGCGGCAGCGACGGCGAGGGCGACTGCGGCTGTTCCACGGCGCCGATACGACATGAACGTGCTCCTCGTTTTGTTCACCATTAAATGATTAGGTGAGGCTCACCTTATGCCAACGTTATCCATGGGTTGTACACAGGGGCGGGTCAGGTCCGGCACACCTTCGCGAAACGTTCCGTGAAGACGGACCACGCGGCGGTGGCCGCCTTCTCGTCGGCCACCGCCCGCGCGTGGAGCCGGTCCCGGTCGACGCCCTGGGCGGCCAGTCGGTCGCGGTCCCACGCGGCGATGTTCCGGGCCTCCGCTTCCGGGTGGAACTGCACGCCCCAGGCCCGGTTCCCCACCCGGAACGCCTGATACGGGCAGCCGTCGCTGAAGGCGAGCCAGACCGCCCCCGCCGGGAGCCGGGTGATCGCGTCGATGTGCCGCTCGATCGCGGGCACCGTCTCGCCCAGCCCCGAGAGCAACGGGTCGTCCGCGGCTTCGGGGCGCAGCCGGATCGTCGTGCTGCCGTACTCCGGCTCCCCGTGCGCGGCACGCACCGTCCCGCCCGCCACCTGGGCGAGCATCTGCCCGCCCAGGCAGATCCCCAGCATCGGTGTGCCGTCCGCCAGCGCCTGCCCCACCAGGCGGCGGGTGGCGGCGAGCCAGGGCGCGCGTGCGTCGTCGTCGGGGAGGAAGCCGCCGCCGAGCACCACGAGCGGGCGGCCGCCGAGCGCGGAGGGCAGCGCCTCACCGGCGTACGGACGCAGCACCCGCAGTCCGAGCCCCGCCGCGCTCAACCAGTCACCGACTCGCCCGGGACCTCCACGCGCGGTGTTCTGCACGACCAGGACGGACACAGGACATCAACCTCCTCGTACGCGTCGACTCGTAGGCGTCAAGCTGCCCGGCGACGACGGTAGTACGCGTACGCCACAGGCAGTGCGGCAGGACGACGAACGGAAGGGTGCGCGCGAGTCGGGGCGCCCAAGCCGGAACAGGGCGTTCGGCGGATGGTCGGAGCCGCCCGGACGGGTCAGGGCACCGGAATACGGATGACCGGGTGGAACGGGCGCTTGACGTAGCCGCTGCGGACATTGCGGCACGTCGGTGCCTCGCACATGAAGAACTCGTCCACCTTCGCGCGCCCCGTCTCCCCTCTCAGCCAGGACTTCTCGTCGTCCGTGAGAGGCCGGTGCATCTCGTCGGAATCGCACGTATAGCAGAACAAGGTCTGTGCCTTCATAGGATCTCCCAGTAGTTCCGGATGAGCCGGTCATCGACAGTAGAGAAGACCGGGGTCGCTCCGGAAGCCCCCATTCGGCTCAGTTCCCTTGCGTGCCCGCGCCGTTGACAGGGCGTCACACCCCTCCCCATCATGGGAGCGCTCCCATGCTCCTGTCCCACTCCATCCGTGCCGCCGAGATCCCAGGAAGGATCACCCATGGCGCCAACGCACAGATCCCCGCAAGGCCCCCGCCACCTCGCACGCGCCGCCGCCGTCCTGGCCGCCTCGCTCGCCGTGCTGGCCTCGCTGACCGGCGCGGCCCCCGCCGCACCGCAGGCCGCCGCCGACGTCGACGTACAGGTGAACGCCCAGGCGTCGCTGGGCACGCTGACCGGAGCCGCCCGCGGGGTCAACACCGCCATCTGGGACGCGCACATGAACGATCCCGAGGTGGCGGACCTGATGACGGCGGCCGATGTCGGGGTGATGCGCTACCCGGGAGGTTCGTACGCGGACATCTACCACTGGGAGACGCACACGGCACCCGGCGGCTACGTCGCCCCGGGCACCGGATTCGACGCCTTCATGGGCACCGTCCGCGACGCCGGGGCGCAGCCGATCCTCATCGCCAACTACGGCTCCGGCACCCCGGAGGAGGCGGCCGGCTGGGTCAGGTACGCGAACGTCACCAAGAAGTACGGCGCGAAGTACTGGGAGATCGGCAACGAGATCTACGGCAACGGCCACTACGGCAGCGGCTGGGAGAACGACGAGCACGCGGACAAGAGCCCGCAGGAGTACGCGCGCGAGGTGCGCGCCTACGCGGCGGCGATGAAGGCCGTCGACCCCACGGTCAAGATCGGCGCGGTCCTCACCAGCCCGGGGGAGTGGCCGGACGGAGTCGTCGGCGACGGCGACTCCGGCGACTGGAACCACACCGTGCTCCCGGCCGTGGCCGACGTCATCGACTTCGTCAGCGTCCACTGGTACGCGGGCGGCTCGGACACCACCGCCGACGCGGCCCTGTCGAAGCTGGCCAAGCTGCCCGGTGAACTCCGTGAGGTGCGCAACCAGATCGACCGGGTCGCGGGCGCGCACTCACCCGACATCGGGATCGCGCTCACCGAGATCAACACCAACACCGGCGGCGCCCGGCTCACCGCCCGCCCCAACGGCCTGTTCGCCGCCGACGCGTTCATGACGGCGCTGGAGAACGGCGTGTTCAACGTCGACTGGTGGAACACCCACAACGGCGCCGGGGAGATCACCACCGTCGACGGTGAGACCGACTACGGCGACATGGGCATGCTGTCCAGCGGCGCCTGCACCGGCGACGTCTGCGAACCGGCACCGAACACGCCCTTCGCCCCGTACTACGGGATGAAGATGACCGCCCAACTGGGCACCGCGGGCGACACGATGGTCGCCGCCGAGTCCTCCGCGCAGGACGTCTCGGCGCACGCCGTGCTCCGCGACGACGGACGGCTGAGCGTCATGCTCGTCAACAAGGACCCGGACACTGCCCGGACGGTCGCCCTCGACTACGACGGCTTCACCCCGTCCGCCACCGCGCCGGAGGTCACCCGCTACGCACGCGGCGACAGCGACATCACCGAGGTCACCGACGGCGACGCGTCCGCGTCCCGGGTCACCGTGCCCCCGTACGCCCTGCTCACCGTGACCCTCGAACCGAAGGCCGGGACCGGGCCCGCCGCTTCGGCCGCGAGCACTCCGGGCACCCCGCGCCTGGACGCGGTCACCGACACCACCGCACGCCTCACCTGGGACAGCGCGACGGGCGCGGCCCGCTACCTGGTCCAGGAGCGCGACGGCGCCCACACCCGCCTGGTCGGTGAGGCCACCGGCACCTCCGTCACCCTGCGGAACCTGCCACCGGGCAGCACCCACACGGTCAACGTGCTGGCCGCCGACCCGGCGGGGCGGCTCTCCGGCCCGTCCGCGCCCCTGACCTTCACCACCGGCACCCCGGCGGACGCGGTCTGCTCGGTGACGTACCACCGGGACTCCAGCTGGGGCAACGGCTTCGTGACCACCGTGACCGTGCGGAATCTGGCGGGCACGCCGATCACGGGCTGGACGGTGGACTGGGACTGGCCGACCACGGGCCAGTCGGTGGACTCCGGCTGGAACGCCACGTTCCACCAGACCGGTTCCCATGTCCGGGTCACCGCTCCCGACGGCGCGGGCCCGCTGGCGCCGGACGGCGGTTCGACCGCCTCCTTCGGGTTCGTCGGCGCCAACGACGGCCCCAACCCCGACCCGGCCGTCTTCCGCCTGAACGGCGCGGTCTGCTCGGGCGGCTGACGCCCGCGTAGAGGGAGCCCCGGGGCCCGGGGCTCCCTCGCGCGTCACCCGGTCCGCACTTGCGTGGCTCCTCGCATCGGTCCGCCGAACGTGGTCCGCTGGACCGAATGACCGCCGGGGCGAGGAGCAGCATGACCGACGAGCACCGCCGGCCCACGGACGCCGTCGTCGTCGGAGCCGGACTGGCCGGGCTGGCCTGTGCGCTGGACCTCTGCCGCTCCGGACGGAAGGTGGCCCTCCTGGAGGCGTCCGACTCGGTGGGCGGCCGGATGCGCACGGACCGCCGGGACGGATTCCTGCTCGACCGCGGCTTCCAGGTGTTCAACACCTCGTACCCGCAGGTGAAGCGGCGCCTGGACCTCAGGAGCCTGCGCCTGCGGCCGTTCACCGCAGGCCTCATCGCCCACACCCGGACGGGCCCCGTCCGCCTCGCCGACCCGACGCGGGAACAGGGCGCGGTGGGCGCCCTGCTCCCGGGCCGGGTCCTCTCCGCCCGCGATCTGGGCGTCCTGGCGGCGCTCACGGCACGCGACGCGATGCTCCCCGCCTCCTCGGTCAGGCGCCGTCGCGACGAGACCACCTCGGCGGCGCTGTTCCGGGCCGGGCTGTCGGACGAGGCGATCACCGGCGTGCTGCGGCCGTTCCTGGCAGGGGTGTTCCTGGAGGACGGCCTGGAGACCTCCGCCCGCTTCTTCCACCTGGTCTGGCGGAGCATGGTGCGCGGGACGCTGTGCCTGCCCGCGCAGGGCATCGGCGCGGTACCCCACCAGCTCGCCCAGGGCCTCCCCGACGGCGTCCTCAGGCTCGGCGCCCCCGTCGCGCGGCTCACGGACACGGGGGTCGCCCTGGAGGACGGGAGCGAAGTACCGGCGAGCATCGTCGTGGTGGCGACCGATCCGGCGGCCGCCACCCGTCTGCTGCCGGACCTGAGCGTCCCGGACACCCGCACCGTCACGACGTACTACCACGCCACCGACCGCACCCCGCTCGCCGAACCGACGCTGCTCGTGGACAGCACCGGACCGGTCCTGAACACCTGCGTACTCAGCGAGGTCGCCCCCACGTACGCGCCTCCCGGCACCGCGCTGATCTCCACCTCTGTGCTGGGCGCCGAACTCCCGGGCCGCGCGCAGGCGGTGCTGCGGCGCCTGTCCGACCTGTACGCCACCGACACGAGCGGCTGGACGCAGATCGCCGCCTGCACGGTCGAGGGCGCCCTGCCGGCCATGCGCCCGCCCTGGCCGCTGAGCCGCACCACCCGCGTCGGCCCGGGCCGTTACGTGTGCGGGGACCACCGGGCCACCGGCTCCGTCCAGGGCGCCCTCGCCTCGGGCACCCGGGCCGCCCGGGAGGTGGCGGCGGACCTGGCGCGCCGGACATGAACCGCTGCGACGTGGCCGTCGTCGGGGGCGGCGCGGCCGGGCTCAGCCTCGCGCACCGGCTGACGGAGACCGGCGCCGCCACCGTGACCGTGATCGAACCGCCGGACGGCCCGCAGCGCCCGGCGGAGCGGACCTGGTGCTACTGGCACGCGGAGGCGGACGGCCTCGACGGAGCCGTCAGCGCGTCCTGGTCCGTGCTGCGCGTGCACGGCGCCGACGGCCGCCCGGTCACCGTCGAACCGGCCCCCTTCACCTACCGCATGGTGCGCTCCGCCGACTTCGAACGCCTGGTCCACGACCGCCTGGCTCGGGCGGACGGCGGACACGTGCTGCGGGCCACGGCGGACGCGGTGCGCGCGGTGCCCGGCGGCGCCGAGGTCCGCTGCACGCTGCCGGACGGCTCCCCGGTGAACGTGCGCGCCCGCCGGGTGTTCGACTCCCGGCCGCTGTCCGCCCTGCCGCCCGCCCGCACCCAGCTGCTCCAGCACTTCCGGGGCTGGTTCGTCCGCACGGCCGCCGACCGGTTCGAACCCGGGGTCGCCGACCTGATGGACTTCCGCGTCCCCCAGCCCGCCCACGGACTCGCGTTCGGCTACGTGCTGCCGCTGGCTCCGGACCGGGCGCTCGTGGAGTACACCGAGTTCTCCCGCCACCCGCTGACCACCCAGGCGTACGAGTCGGCGCTCGGCCACTACTGCCGCGACGTCCTCCGGCTCGGCCCGCTCACGGTGGAGCGCACGGAGCAGGGGATGATCCCGATGACGGACGCCCGGTTCCCGCACCGGACCGGGCCCTCCGTGTTCCGGATCGGCACCGCGGGCGGTGCCACCCGCCCGGCCACCGGCTACACCTTCGCCGCCGTGCAACGCCAGGCCCGGGCCATCGCCGCCGCCCTGCGCGACGGCCGGGGCGGCGTCCCCGCCCCCCACGGACGGCGCGCGCTCGCCATGGACGCCATCGTGCTCCGCGCGCTGGACACCGGCCGGATCGACGGCCCGGACTTCTTCACCGGCCTGTTCCGCCGGGTCCCGGCCGAGCGGCTGTTGAGATTCCTCGACGGCACGGCCTCGCTCCGGGAGGAGTGGGGCATCGGGCTGCGCACCCCCGTCCGGCCGATGCTCGCCACCGCAGCCGAACTGCCCTTCCTCCCGCGCCGGACCCGGTCCACCGCCACCGACGGAGAGAGCCACTGATGACCCTGCTGCGCGACCACGACCTGGCCCGGGCCTTCGACCACGCCTCCCGCACCTACGACGGCCTGACGTCCCTCAACCCCGGCTACCGCACCGACCTCGTGCGCTCGGCCCGCCGCCTCCGCCTCCCCGGCGGCGGCGCCGGACTGCACCTCCTCGACCTCGGATGCGGCACCGGCGCCTCCACCCGGGCCCTGCTCACCGCCGCGCCCCTGGCCAGGATCACCGCCGTGGACGCGTCGGCGGGCATACTGCGCCGCGCCCTGGCCAAGCCCTGGCCGGCCCGTGTGCGCTTCCTCCACCTGACCGCCGAGGAGTTGGCCACGGCCGGGGAAGGGCCCTTCGACGCGGTGTTCGCCGCCTACCTGTTCCGCAACGTCACCGACCCGGACGCGGTCCTCGGGTCCGTACGGGACCTGCTGGCGCCGGGCGGCCGCCTCGCCGTGCACGAGTACAGCCTCAGCGGCTCCCCTGCGCACCGGGCGCTGTGGACCGCCGTCTGCCACGGGGTGATCATCCCGGCGGGCACGCTCACCGGCGACCGTGCCCTCTACCACCACCTCTGGCGCAGCGTCACCTCCTTCGACACCGCCCCCGCCTTCGCCGAGCGGCTCGCCCGGGCCGGTCTGACCTCGGTGCGGGTCGTGCCCGTCGCCGGATGGCAGACCGGCATCGTGCACACCTTCCTCGCCCGCAACGGCCACCCGGCCACGACACCGGAGCACGCCGCGTGAACGCCCGACCCCCCGCCGCCCGACGAGGCCGCGACCGCAAGGCCGAAGTCCTGCTGCCCGCACCCGGCGCACCACGTTTCCCACGCGGTGACGAACCGTCCGTCGCCGTCGTCGGGGGCGGAATCGCCGGCCTCTCCGCGGCGACCCTGTTGGCCGAGCGCGGCGCCCGGGTGACCCTGTACGAGAAGGACAACGCACTCGGCGGCCGCCTCTCCGGCCACCGCACCGTGCTGGCCGACGGCTCACAGGTGACGATGACCCGCGGGTTCCACGCGTTCTTCCGCCAGTACTACAACCTGCGCGGCCTGCTCCGGCGTACCGACCCCGCCCTCGACCGCCTCGTCCCGCTGCCGGACTACCCGCTGCGGCACAGCGGCGGCCTGACCGACAGCTTCGCCCGCGTCCCGAGGACGCCGCCGCTCAGCGCACTCGGCTTCGTCGCGCTCAGCCCCACCTTCGGCCTGCGGGACCTGGCCGCCATGGACGCCCGGGCGGCGCTCCCGCTCCTCGACGTCCGTGTCCCCGAGGTGTACGAGCGCTTCGACGGCGTCGGCGCGACCGCCTTCCTGGAAGGCGTGCGCTTCCCGGAGGCCGCCCACCATCTGGCGTTCGAGGTGTTCTCGCGCAGCTTCTTCGCCGACCCGCGCCGGCTGTCCGCCGCCGAACTGCTGCTGATGTTCCACATCTACTTCCTCGGCTCCTCCGAGGGCCTGCTCTTCGACGTACCGGCCGAACCCTTCCCGCAGGCCCTCTGGGAACCTCTCGCCGCGTACGTCGAAGGCCTCGGCGCGAACATCCGGACCGGGACGCCCGTGCACCGGATCGCCCCGCGCGACGGGGGCGGGGCCCACGTGCACACCGGGACCGGCACCCACCGCCACGACGCCGTGGTGCTCGCCCTCGACACCGACGGGCTGCGGCACACCGTCGCCGCGTCCCCCGGCCTCGGCACCGCACGCTGGCGCGACGGTATCGCCGCCCTGCGCACCGCACCGCCCTTCCTCGTCTCCCGGCTCTGGCTCGACCGCCCCGTCCGCGCGGACCGGCCCGGCTTCCTCGGCACCAGCGGCTACGACGGGCTCGACAACATCAGCACGCTGGAACGGTACGAGGGCGAGGCCGCCCGCTGGGCCGCGCGCACCGGGGGCTCCGTCGTGGAACTGCACGCGTACGCCGTCGATCCCGGCGCCGAACACAAGGAGGTCCAGGAACGGCTCGTCGACCGGCTGCACCAGGTGTACCCGGAGACCCGGGACGCCCGCGTGGTCGACTCCCGGCACGAGTGGCGCTCCGACTGCCCGTTCTTCGAAACCGGCACGTACCCCCTGCGCCCCGCCGTGCGCACCCCGCACCCCTGGCTGGCCCTCGCCGGGGACGCGATCCGCTGCGATCTGCCCGTCGCCCTCATGGAACGCGCCGCCACCACCGGCTTCCTGGCGGCGAACGCCCTGCTCGCCGACCGGGGCGTCCGGGGCCAAGTGCTGTGGACGGTGCCCCGGAGGGGCCGCTCCCGCGCACTCCGGGCACTCGCCGCCGCAGGGCGTGCCTGAAACGCCTCAGCCCGGGAAGCGCCCGGTGCTGCGCAGCGCCCAGCGCCTCTCCGCGTACGCCAGATCGTCCACCCACAACCGCCCGGCGGTACGGCGCATCAGCGGCCGCAGCACCGGGGCGGCGGCCCGGGCGAGCGCGAAGCCCGGCCGGTCCGAGGCGGCGACCGTCGCCTCGACGACGGCGGTGCGTGGGCGCTCGTGACCGGGAAGGGTCAGGGGCGTCGCATGCGTCTCCACGACGGAGGACGCGCCCTCGCCGTCCGTGATGCGCATGACGACGGTACGCGGCCCCGGCGCCGTGAACTCGGCCCGCACCGGCACCACCAGGCGCCCGGCCACCCGGAAGGACACATCGACCACGAAGGCGTCGTCCTCGTCGCCCTGCGGTTCCCGCACGACCGACAGATCGATGAACGAGTACGGGTGGAACCACGAACCGTGCCACGGGTCCAGCCGGTTGGCCACCACGTCCTGCGGTTCGCACCGCCCGACCGCCGTGAACACCGCGTCCACCGAGCCCCCGCGCACCGGCCGTCCGGGCACCGCGGGCCGCTCGGTGGGCTCCTCGCCGCCCACCTCGTCAAGGCGCACCCACACGAGCACGCCGTCGTCGTGCACCGGGAAGGGCTGCCAGCCCGCGAACGGGGCACCGTCCAGGGCGAGTCCGTGCCAGTGGCACACCAGCGTGCCGCACACCACCCGGCTGTCCCGCAGCGGAGCGCCCAGGTGCGGGCAGACACCGGACCCGGCGCGCAGCGCACCGCCTTCCGCACGCCACAGCACGACCTCCGTGCCGCCGACCGTCCGGCCGTACGGGCGCTCACCGACCCGCACTTCGCGCGAGGCGCCCACCACGTACCAGTTGCCGGACGGGCGTGCCGTGGCCCGCTTCAGCGCCTCGGCGATGAGCGCGGGCCGCGCGTCCCGCCAGGTGGGCTCCTGCGCCGCCCAGCCGGGGCCGGAACCGCGCAGCCGCAGCGGCGGCGACCACCGCTTCCCGTTCCGCCGGCTCACCGCACCGGTTCCTTCAGCCCGGCCTGCGGGCCGTCCGCCACCGCCCGGCCGCGTGCCCGCCAGCGGGCCCCGGCCACGCGCAGCACCCCGGCGGCGGCCGTGGCGGCGCGGCGTCGCCGGGAGACGACCGCACGGCGGTGCAGGACGCGGTAGTCCTGCTCGGCGACCGCGTCGAGGATTCCGCCGTACAGGGTGAACGCCGCGCGGATACAGGGGCGGACCCGCGGATCGAGCATGCCGATGCCCGGCTCCGCCGTTCGGTACACCCCGCGCGTCAGCTCCGTCGCGGCCACCAGCGCGGCGCGGATGCGCGCGTCCCCGCGCCCGGTGCGCCGGCTCCACTCCAGCAGCGGCCTGTCCACGCCGTGGGAGGAGAGCAGATCGCCGGGCAGATAGACGCGGCCCCGGTCGAGATCCTCGCCCACGTCCCGTACGAAGTTGGTGAGCTGGAACGCCACCCCCAGCGCGGCCGCGTGCGGCTCGGCCTCCTGGCGGGGCACGACCGTACCGAGCACCGGCAGCATCTGGAGACCGATCACCGCGGCCGAACCGTGCACATAGGTCTGCAGATCGGCATAGGTGGGGTAGTGGGTGACGGTCAGGTCGGCCCGTATCGAGGCCATGAAGTCGGCGAACAGGTCGTGCCCGATGCCGTACCGGGCGGCGGTGTCGGCGACCGCCCGGACCACCGGTTCGTCGCCCGTGCCGGTCCGCAGTCCGTGCGCCAGATCGCGTTCGAGGCGCAGCAGCAGCCGGTCGCGCTCGGTGGGCGTCCGGTGCCGGTCCAGGTCGTCCACGATGTCGTCGGCCCAGCGCGCGAAGCCGTACAGGGCGTGCACGGCGGAGCGCCGCTCGGGCGGCAGCAGGCGGGTGGCCAGGAAGTAGGTACGGCCGTGGCGGGCGTTGAGCTCCCGGCAGCGCGCGTACGCGGTGCGCAGCCCGGGATCGGTGATGCCGGCCGCGTCCAGTTCACGCCGGGTCATCGGCACCTGCCCGGACCAGGGGAGAGGGTTCGGTGCGCATCCGGCGGGGGCGGGGTCCGGCGACGCCGGTGATCCGGGCGGCGGCCAGCTTGCCGCTGATGAGCACGGTCGGCACACCGACGCCCGGGGTGGTGCCGCATCCCGCCAGAACCGCGTTCTCCGTGCCCCGCACGAGGTTGCGCGGCCGGAAGGGGCCGGTCTGGGCGAAGGTGTGGGACAGCGAGAACGGCGTGCCGGCGGTGTGGCCCCGGGCCGTCCAGTCGAGCGGGGTCACCAGAAGCTCCTCCTCGATGCTGTCCGCGAAGCCGTCCAGGCCCCGGCGTTCGAGTTCGCGGACCAGCGTGTCGCGGTAGCGCGGGCCGAGATCCGCCCACGCGGCGGCCGGGGGACCGGTCGTGGTGTTGGGGCAGGGGGCGAGCACGTAGTGCAGATGCCGGCCCGGGGGCGCGAGCGAGGCGTCGTGCGCGGTGGGGCGCGTGATCAGCAGCGAGGGGTCGCTCATCAGCGCGCCCGTACGGGTCAGTTCCTCGAACGTCCGCTCCCAGGCGGCGCCGAACGAGAGCGTGTGGTGCGCGAGCTGCGGCCAGGTGCGGTCGGTACCGGCGTGCAGGACCACGGCGGACGGCGCGTGGCGCGGCCGGACCGGACGCCGGGGGCGGTGCCCCAGCAGCTCGTACGCGGTGGGCAGTTCGCAGCTCAGCACCACCGCGTCGCAGGCGATGCGCTCGCCGGAGGCCAGCCGCACGGCCCGTACCCGCCCCGCCGAACGCTCCAGCGCGCTCACCTCGGCCGCCCACCGCAGATCGGCGCCCGCCTCCGCCGCGGCGTCGGCCATGGCCCGGGGGAGGGCGTGCATGCCGCCCTTCGGGAACCAGACACCGGCCACAGTGTCCATGTAGGCGATCACGGCGTACGCCGCGAGCGCCTTGGCCGGGGCCACACCGGCGTACAGCGACTGGAACGAGAAGACCCGCCGCAGCCGCTCGTCGGAGAGGAAGCGGCCGATCCGGGCGTCGAGGCGCCCGAAGCCGCCCAGCGCCGCGAGCCGGGCCAGGTCCGGGTGCAGCAGTCCGAACGGCGAGTCGAAGTTCGTGTCGATGAAGCGGCTCATCTGCGCCCGGTACAGACGCTCCAGCCACCGCCGCAGCTCGCGGTAGCCCGCCGCCTGTGCCGGACCGGCGAAGCGCCGGACCTCGGCCTCCATCGCCTCGCCGTCGGTGTGCACGTCGAGCGAGGACCCGTCCGCGAAGCAGGCCCGGTACGCCGGGTGCAGGGCCGTCAGCTCGACGCGGCGGTGCAGGCTGTCGCCGACGGCGGCGAACGCCTCGTCCGCGAGATGGGGCATCGTCAGGACGGTGGGACCGGTGTCGGTCTCGAACCCGCCCAGCCGCATCCGCCCCGCCCGGCCACCGGGACCCGCGTCCCGTTCGACCACGGTGACCCTGCGGCCGGCCCCCAACAGATGCAGGGCGCAGGCCAGCCCGGACAACCCCGCGCCCACCACGACGACATGGTCCGTGGGCCCCGGCACGCCCTTCACCCGGCCCCCTCTTCGCTCTCCCGGAACGCGCATCGGGCGATCTCACCCCGCCCGCCGCCGGACGCGCGGCCCGGGACGGCGTGTCGCCCCGCGATTCCTCCGGTCGGAGTACGTCCCGGGTGCCGGGCAGCGGGGCCCTAGTCGCGTACCGGCAGGCCGTACGCCACCGCCAGGCGGCCGAGCGCGTCACGGAGCGCGGCCCGCTGGGGAGGGGTGAGCCCGGCGTCCAGGCGTTCATCGATCGCGAGCGCCATGTCCGTGCACCGCCCGAGGAGTTCGCGGCCCTCGTCGGTGAGGCTCAGGACCTGGCGGCGCCGGTCGGCCGGATCGCGCAGCCGCTTGATCGCGCCCTGGGACTCCAGGTGATCGGCGAGGGACACGACGAGGCTGGGCGCCACCCGCATCAGCCTGGCGATCTCCAGCTGCGAGGAGGCAAGCCCCGCGTCCAGGACGCCCAGTACGCCGACGTGCTTGGGCTTCAGGCCGACCTCGGCCAGGGCCTCCGCGTACTGATCGGAGATCACCGCACCCAGGGAACCCAGGCGGAAGCTCAGGGTCTCGGTCCACTTGACATCGTTCACGGACAACATGCTACCTTCCTCGAACCATTCAGGCTGTGAATGATTTGAGGTGAGAAGTGATCGACCCTCGTACCGTGCAGGTGGTCTTCGCCGACCTGCAGGACAGCATCGTGGCCCTGAGCCGCACGAACAGCCCGGCGGACATCAGGCGCTCGGCGGGAGTCCTCGGTCAGGTAGCCCAGGTGCTGGGCATCCCGTTCAGCGTCTCGGCCGCGCCCCGGCCGGGTGGCCCCGGCGCCATCGCCGAACTCCCCGAAGCACCTGCGTACGTACGCGGCGGGCCGTCCTGCTGGGACGACCGGCCCTGGCGCGAGGAGGTGGCGGCCCGGGGCCGCGACACCCTGGTGGTCTGCGGAGTGACCTCCGAGATCGTGGTCCTGCACACCGCGCTCGACGCCCTGGCCGACGGATACGACGTGATCGTCCCGGTCGACGCGTGCGGCGGCATGTCGGAGCGCACGGAGACGGCGGCACTGCGTCAGGTCGAGGCGGCGGGAGGCTCCGTGACCTCGGTGGCGAGCCTCGTCACGGACCTGGTCCGCGACTTCACCGATCCCCCCGGCCGCCAGGTCATCACCGCACTGCACGCCCTGATGAGCTAGTCCACGCCCGCGTTCCCGGAGGAAGACCCCATGAAACTCGCACCCCATCTGCACCGTCTCGGCAACGACGTCGTGTCCTGCTACCTGGTCGACACCGACGAGGGCATCACCCTCATCGACGCCGGACTACCCGGCCACTGGCGGGACCTGCGGCGCGAACTCCGCGCCCTGGGCAAGTCCGCCGGTGACATCCGCGGCGTCGTGCTGACCCACGGCGACTCGGACCACATCGGCTTCGCCGAACGGCTGCGCACCACCTACGGCGTACCGGTGTTCGTCCACGCCGACGACGCGCTTCGCGCCCGCACGGGGGAGAAGCCCAAGGTCGCCGTCGGCCCCATGCGCCCGGGCCCCGCCCTCGGGTTCTTCGGCTACTCCCTCCGCAAGAACGGCCTGCGACCCCGCTACGTCGGAGAGGTCACGGAGGTCGCCGACGGCGATGTCCTCGACCTGCCCGGCCGCCCGGTGATCGTGGGCATGCCGGGGCACTCCCCGGGCAGCGTGGCGGTCCACGTCCCGCTCGCCGACGCGGTCTTCGTGGGGGACGCCCTGACCACGCGGCACGTCCTGACCGGGCGCACCGGTCCCCAGCCGGCGCCCTTCACCGACGACCCCGCCGAAGCGCTCACCTCGCTGGACCGGATCGCCGGCCTGTCGGCCTCCTGGGTGCTCCCCGGCCACGGCGCGCCCTGGCGCGTCTCGCCGGCCGAGGTGGGCGGGGCGGTCCGGTCGGGGGCCGGGGGCTGACCCGCGCATCGGCGCGCATCGCGCCCTTGCCGCGGACGGTCAGGTGACGGGGACGCCCGGGTTGACCAGTCCGGCGCCGCCGGTGACGCGGTTGTCCGAGGTCACCGTGGCGGGGCAGTCCGACGCGGAGTAGTTGGTGATGTCGATGGCGAAGCGGGTGGGGCCCGTGGCGCCCGTCAGGTCGGCGGTGTTGTTACGGAAGACCGTGCCGCAGCCCCAGCCCGGGTCCTGGGTGTGGGTCTGGAAGCCGTCGTTGGTGGTGCCGGTGCCCCGGTTGTTCTCGACCGTGTAGCCGTTGCCCTTGATGTCGACCCACGAGTCGTCGTAGTTGGCCCCGGTGAGGCCGTCGCCGTCGAAGGTGTTCCCGGAGATCAGGCCGCCCGTGGTGCCTTCCTTGATGTCGATGTTCTCGCCGCCGATGCCGGGGCCGATGACGTTGTCGAGGATGCGGACGTGGTCGCTGGCGTCCGTGAGCGTGTTCGCCGTGCCGACGTACACGCCCTCGCCCATGCCGTTGCCCGACAGGCCGGTGTCGTGGATGAAGGAGTTCTGTATGACCCCGTAGCTGCTCGACGTCCGGAAGTGGATGCCCTCCATGGTCGTGTGGTGGATCTCCACCGAGTCCGCCGTGACATGGTCGGAGGAGTCGATCATGATGCCCTTCTGGCCGCCGGTGACGGTGACGCCCCGGATCACCCAGTACGGCGCGCTCGTGAGCTGGATGCCGTTCCCGCCGCCCGAGGGGGTGGTGAGGACGGCGGCCCGTGATCCGGTCAGGGTGATCGGGTCGGCCGCGGTGCCACCCCGCGTGATCTTGAAGTTGCCCGAGTAGGAGCCGTCCGCCAGCTCGATCGTCTGCCCCGGAACGGCGGCCGCCAGCGCGGTCTTGAGCTCCTTGCCGTTCGTCACCCGCACCACCGCCGCGTCGGTGCTCCCGGATGCGGCTGACGCGGCACCGGGCGCGGCGAGCAGACCGGCGCCGACGAGCGCGGCGGCCACGGCGGTGCGCCGCGCGGGTCGCCCGGGCCGGCCGGAAGGGGAAGGGGTACGGAGCATGGCGGGACCTCACCGTCTTGGCAGGGGCACAACAAATCACGGGGTGCCCCAGATTGGACTGGACCAACGGAGCCGTCAAGGGGGCGCCGGGTCCCGCCCGCGACGTCAGGCCCGGGGAGCGGCGCCGTACCCGATCGCGATCATGGCCGCGTCGTCGTCCAGCCGCCCGCCGACGTACCCCAGCAGATCGTCGCGGAAGCGGTCGATGAAGGAGTCGGGGTCGCCCCCGGCCCAGCCGGTGACGCGGTCCGCGAGCGGATAGAAGGCGCGGGAGCCGTCACGGGCCTCGGTGACACCGTCCGTGTACAGCAGCAGAAGGTCGCCGGGAACGAAGCGGAAGCTGTCGATGTGATAGCGCGGATGCGACAGACCACCCAGCCCCAGCGGGGGAGCGGGCGAGGCGGCGTCCATCGTCAGCGGCCGCCCGCCGCGCAGCACGACCGGTGGGGGATGCCCGCAGGAGACCATGTGCACGCGGTCGTGCCGGTCGGGGATGTCCAGCACGGTGGCGGTGATGAACGATTCCCCGGGCCCGTTCCCGTCCGACTCGGGCAGCCCCCAGGTCACGCTCTCGTCCAGGTAGGCGACCAGCTCGTCCAGGCTCGCCCGGTGCCGGGCCGCGGCGTGGAACGCGCCGAGCAGCAGCGCCGCGTCACTGACCGCGCTCACCCCCTTGCCCCGTACGTCACCGATGATCAGCCGCGTCCCCGTGTCGGTGCGCGCCGCCGCGTACAGGTCCCCGCCGATCTGCGCCTCCGCCTCCGCCGCGAGATAGAGCGAGGCCGCGCGCAACGGCCCGAGACGCCGGGGCAGCGGGGGCAGGACCACCCGCTGGACCGCCTCGGAGACGTACCGCACCTGCTCCAGCTCCCGGGCGCGGCGCTCCCGCAGCACGCAGAAGACCACGAGGCACACCCCGACCAGGGCCAGAGCGAGGATCTGCGCCTCGTGGTTCGCCGAGAGCAGTTCGTCCGGATCGCGCAGCACCCCGACCGCCGTCTGCGCGATCACCGCCAGCGCGGCCACGAACCCGACCGCGCGGGGTCCGCCGATCGAGGGAGTGATCGCGGGCGCCGCCACGAGCAGCGGGCCGAGGTGGATGTCGGGCGGTGCGAGTATGTCCACCAGGAAGACCGTGATGATCCAGCCGATGGGGACAGCGAGCAGTGCCCGGCTCGCTCGCACCGGCCGGCGGCGTCTTTCGGCGTGCTGCGCCATGACTCCTCTCTACACCGCACCCGCCCGGCCCGCATCGGCAGACGTACGGCGCGGTCCGCGCCTACGCGGCGCCCGCGAGGACCTCGCGGAGGCGGCGCGCGAACGCGTCCGGCTTGCCCGGGCAGGGAACTCGTCGGCGCGGCGCGCCGAGAGGCTGTGTCCGTGACACCCGGACACAGCCCCTCGGCCGGCCGGTTCAGGAGAAGACGACGGACCTCAGCAGCAGTCGGTCGGAGGCGCCCTTGCCGGGCGGCAGGACGTAGTAGGTGTCGCCCTCGCAGTCCGCGCCGAGAAAGACGATGGCGGTGGCGTCCGTCAGATTCTTCGGCGCCCGGGAAGCGGCCCCCGGCACGGAAGCGGGAGCGTCCAGGTTCACGCACCGGCCGCTCTCGGGGTTGTTCAGGAAGCCGACGGCCTCGTACCCGTCCTCGGTGGTGTAGGAGTACCGGAACTGACCGGTCGCGGCCGACGCCGAACCGGGCACGGCCACGAGCAGCACGGCGGCACCGGCCGCCGCGCCGACGGCCTTGGTGAGAGAGCGAAGAGACACCGGGGATCGTCCTCTTTCTTGTAGTCCTGCGGGTCGGTGCCAGGCATGCCCCCGCCGCCGGGGAGCCAACACGGCTTCCCTCGATCGGGGGCCGTCGAATCGATTCTCCAAGGGCGAATGGTCCATCCCTCCGGGGGCGTTGGCCCGCCCCGCCCCGCGACTGCTCGGGGCGTGATGCGAGCGTAGGGGCCATGACTACTGACGCACCGGCAGACGCACGGGTCACCCGGGCCTGGGCCCGGATCCTGGAATGGCTCGCCGAGTACACCCCGCCGTCGTACGCGGCCCTCCGGCCCGGCGCATCCGACGACGAACTGGCCCGGCTGGAAGCGGTCTTGGGCGTGGACGTCCCGGAAGAGCTGAAAGCGGTGTGGCGGCTGTCCGCCGGTGAGGACGGTGTGAACGGGTCGGGGCTCATGCTGGGCGACTGGGCCCTCATGCCGCTCGACGCCGTGGCCGAGGTCCACCGGCGGCAGACGGAGATCCAGGAGGAGGTCGGCGGGGGCGAGGAGCTCACACCCTTCTGGGAGCCCGCGTGGATCCCGTTCTGCTCCCGCAACCCCCGCGACACCGCCTCCGGCCTCTACCTCGACGGCCGGACCGGGGAGGTGCGCCGCTGGACCAGGTACGGGGAGCGCGACCGGGAGTACGCGTCGCTGCCCGCCTTCCTCGAACTCATGGCGGTCAGCCTGGAAGCCCCCCTGACGGCGGCGGGCCCGGAGAAGCCCGGGATGCTGCACGGCGCCCTCGTCTGGGGACCCCCCGAGGACGAACGCGGCGACGCGTGGGTGCGCCACCTCGGCCAGGCCGCGCCCCGCCACCCCGCGAAGACCCCGGGCGCGATCCGGGCCGCCCTGCCCCACGACGAGCGCGACGCGTTCGACCAGCGGCGCGACGCTCTCGACCTGGCCGACCCGGAGGCCGTCGCCGCCTTCCTGGACCACTGGTGGGGGCGCGCCGTGCACGCCCAGGAGGAGCTGGAGGACGACATCGCCGCCGCGCTGCGCGGGAACATCATGGCTCAGCCGGGCAGCAGGCTGGGTCCGGAGTACGAGGCCGCGTTGCCGCCCGCGATACGCCACCGGCCGCCGTCCTTCCAGGACATCAGGACCGCCCTGCGCCACGAGAGCGTCCGCGCACGGTTCGACCAGGACCACCTGAACGCGATCCCGCCGCACTTCCCCGCACTGCTGCTGCGCTGGTGGGACATCGCCCGACTGATGGCCGACCCCCGGGGCGACCGGGCCGTCCGCGCGGTCGTGGCCGGCCGCCACGACGCCCGGAAGCGCCGGCAGCCGCGGCCCTCATGAGCGGTCGCGTGCCGTGCCGCGCATGACCCGGGAGAGCCCGAGGGCGGCCGTGCGCACGGCCGGGGCCAGCTGGGCGGGACGGAACCGGGCGCGCGGCACGGCCACGGACAGGGCCGCCACCGCCGTCGGACCGTCGAAGACCGGTGAGGCGATGCAGCTGACGCCGACGGCCGCCTCCTGCTCCTCGTAGGCGAGCCCGGAGACCTGGATCTGCTCGACGACCGTGCGCAGCCGGACCGGGTCCGTGATCGAGTGGGGGCTCAGCCGGGGCAGCGGCCGGGCCAGCACCTCCTCGACCAGGGCGCCGTCCGAGAACGCCAGCAGGGCCTTGCCGACCCCCGTGCACGTCAGCGGCAGCCGGCCGCCGATGCGGGACGGCAGGGCCAGCGCGTCATGGCCGTGGATGCGTTCCACGTACACCACGTCGAAGCCCTCGCGCACGCCCAGGTGCACGGTCTCGTGCGTCGCCTCGAACAGGTCCTGGAGGAAGGGCAGCGCCGCCTCCCGCAGATCCTGCCGCCTCGGCACCAGGGAGCCCAGCTCGAACAGCTTGCCGCCGAGCCGGTACGTCTCACCCGCACGGTCCAGCAGGCCCAGCCGCACCAGATCGGCGCACAGCCGGAATGCGGTGGTCTTGGCCAGGCCCGTACGCGCGGCGATTTCTGTCAGACGGAACGCTCCGCCGTCCGGACGGTAGCAATCCAGGACGGCCGCCGCCTTGTCGAGCATGTTTCCCGACGCACTGTTCCGTGTCATGGAACATATTTTGCCGCGCCTCCGGCCGCACGCCTATACCTGTCGTGCGGTCGACGGCCGCCCCACCCCCTTCCTGCCGGAGGTAACGCGCATGTACGTCCCCCACCGCACCGCCGCGACCGAAGGAAGGCGGCCGTGAGCGCGCCCGACGCCGTGCACGAGGCGGCGGCCGTCCTGCGCGAGGCCACGCGCACCGGCGTGCCGTGCCCCCCGGTGCGCACGCTCCTGCCCGAGGAGGACGTCGCGGCCGCGTACGCCGTGCAGCGGCTGTACGTCGAGCGCTCGCTCGCCGAGGGCCGTCGCCTCGTGGGCCGCAAGATCGGCCTGACCTCGCCCGCCGTGCAGCGCCAGCTCGGGGTGGCACAGCCCGACTTCGGCGCCCTGTTCGCCGACATGGCCGTGCCCGAGGGCCTGCCGATCGCCCCCGGACGGCTGCTGCAGCCCAAGGTGGAGGCCGAGGTCGCGCTCGTACTCGGCACGGACCTGCCGCACCGCGACCCCACCGTCGCCGACCTGCTGCGCGCCACCGCCTTCGCCCTGCCCGCCCTGGAGATCGTGGACAGCCGCATCGCCGACTGGGACATCGGCATCGTGGACACCGTCGCGGACAACGCCTCCTGCGGCCTGTACGTGCTCGGCGGCACCCCGGTCCCTCTGGACCGGGTCGACCTGCGCGACGTGGCGATGACCCTCACGAAGAACGGCGAGACCGTCTCGCGGGGCACCGGCCGCGACTGCCTGGGCAGCCCGCTCACCGCGGCGCTCTGGCTCGCTTCCACCCTCGCCGGGCTCGGCGATCCGCTGAAGGCCGGCGACCTCGTCCTGACCGGCGCGCTCGGGCCCATGGCCGCGGCGGCCGAGGGCGACGAGTTCACCGCCCGTATCGAAGGACTGGGCACGGTCTCCGCCGCGTTCGCGTCCGCCACCACGCAAGGAGCGCGCGCATGACCACGAAGGTCGCCGTCATCGGGTCCGGGAACATCGGAACCGACCTGATGATCAAGGTGCTGCGGCTCTCCGACACCTTGGAGATCGCCGCCATGGCGGGTATCGACCCCGCCTCCGACGGCCTCGCCCGGGCCCGCCGCCTCAAGGTGGCCACCACCCACGAGGGCGTCGACGGACTCGTCGAGCTGGACGCGTTCGCGGACGTCGAGATCGTCTTCGACGCCACATCGGCGGGCGCGCACCGCCGCCACGACGAGGTGCTGCGCGCCCTGGGACGCACGGTCGTGGACCTCACCCCGGCCGCCCTCGGCCCGTACGTCGTGCCGCCCGTGAACGGCGACGCGCACCTCGGCGCCGCCAACGTCAACATGGTCACCTGCGGCGGCCAGGCCACCATCCCCGTCGTCGCCGCCGTGAACGCCGTGACCCCGGTGCACTACGGGGAGATCGTCGCCTCCATCTCCTCCCGCTCGGCCGGACCCGGGACGCGGGCCAACATCGACGAGTTCACCGAGACCACGTCCTCGGCCATCGAACAGGTCGGCGGAGCCGCGCGCGGCAAGGCGATCATCGTCCTCAACCCGGCCGAACCCCCGCTGATCATGCGGGACACGGTGCACTGCCTGGTCGGCGACTGCGACGACGCCGCGGTCACCGCCTCGGTCGAGGAGATGGTGGCCCGGGTCCGGGCCTACGTACCCGGTTACCGCCTCAAGCAGAAGGTGCAGTTCGACCGCGTCACCGGCGACGACCCGCTGCGCTCGCTCCTCCCGGCCGGCACCCGGTCCGGGGACGCCGCCAGGGTCTCCGTGTTCCTGGAGGTCGAGGGCGCTGCCCACTACCTGCCCGCCTACGCCGGAAACCTCGACATCATGACGTCGGCCGCCCTGCGCACCGCCGAACGCATGGCCGCACACCGCGCCACGGAGGTGGCCCCGCGATGACCGCTCTCTACCTGCAGGACGTGACCCTGCGCGACGGCATGCACGCCGTCCGCCACCGCTACACCGTGGACCAGGCCCGCACCATCGCCACGGCCCTCGACGCCGCCGGGGTCGCCGCCATCGAGATAGCGCACGGCGACGGCCTGTCCGGCTCCAGCATCACCTACGGCGTCGGCGCCCACACCGACTGGGAGTGGATCGAGGCGGTCTGCGACAGCGTCGAGCACGCCGTCCCCACCACCCTGCTGCTGCCCGGCATCGGCACCCTGCACGACCTCAGGCAGGCACACGCCCTCGGCATCCGCTCCGTCCGCGTCGCCACCCACTGCACCGAGGCCGACATCTCCGCCCAGCACATCGCGGCCGCCCGGGACCTGGGCATGGACGTCGCCGGGTTCCTGATGATGTCCCACATGGCCGAACCCGCCGAACTCGCCCGCCAGGCCAAGCTGATGGAGTCCTACGGCGCCCACTGCGTCTACGTGACCGACTCCGGCGGGCGGCTCACCATGGACGGCGTACGCGACCGCGTCCGCGCCTACCGCGACGTCCTCGACCCGGCCACCGGACTCGGCATCCACGCCCACCACAACCTGGGCCTGGGCGTCGCCAACTCCGTCGTCGCCGTCGAGAACGGCGTCACCCGCGTCGACGCGTCCCTCGCGGGCCAGGGCGCGGGCGCCGGGAACTGCCCGCTGGAGGCGTTCGTCGCCGTCGCCGACCTCATGGGCTGGGACCACGGCTGCGCCCTGTTCCCCCTGATGGACGCCGCCGACGACGTGGTCCGCCCGCTCCAGGACCGCGAGGTGCGCGTCGACCGCGAGACCCTGACCCTCGGCTACGCGGGCGTCTACTCCAGCTTCCTGCGCCACGCCGAGACCGCCGCCCGCCGGTACGGTCTCGACACCCGCGACATCCTCGTGGAGGTGGGGCGGCGCAAAATGGTCGGCGGCCAGGAGGACATGATCACCGACATCGCGCTCGACCTGACGGGGGCGAACACCTCCGCGTGAGACCGACGGGCGGGCCCCGTCGTGCACCACGGTGACGACCGGGCCCGCCGCTGCTTCGAGGAAGGGGCCGGCGACGGCTCCGTTAGGGTCGTTACGTGGACATTCCCCGCCTGCTCGACGGCCGGCTGAAGATGCGGCACCTGCTGTTGGTGGACGCCCTCTCGCGGCAGGGATCGGTCGTGGCGGCCGCCGGTGAGCTGCACACCACGCAGCCCGCGGCCACCCGGAGCCTGCACGAGCTGGAGGACATCCTCGGCGTCCCGCTCTTCGAACGGGGACCCCGGGGCGTCAGCGCGACCGTCTTCGGCGAGGCGTTCACCCAGCACGCGCGCGCCGTCCTCGCCCAGCTCGCCCAGGCCGGCCGGCACCTCGTGGAACTCGCCGAGGCCGACCGGGGGACCGCCGTCGTGGGCACCCACCTGGCCGGCTCCAACCTCCTGCTGCCCAGGGCCGTCGCCGCGCTGAAGCGGGCCCACCCCTTCCTCACGGTCGTCGTCCGCGAGGCGTCCCCGGAGGACCTGCTCCTCGACCTGGAGGCTGGGCGTGTCGACCTCATCGTGGGCAGGCTGACCGCCTCCTCCGGCGAGGGCCTGATCCGGCGCCCCCTCTACGACGAGTCCATCGGCCTGGTCGTCCGGGCCGGCCATCCGCTGACCGCCACCCCAGGGGCGGAGCTCGCGGACACCCTCCACTTCCCCTGGATCCTGCCCGGCCAGCAGACCGTGCTCCGCCGCGAGGTGGAGGAGATGCTCGCGCTCCAGGGCCTCGGCCTGCCGCGCGACCGGGTCGAGGCCACCTCGTTCCTGACCGTGCGCCAACTGCTCCTGGAGACCGAGGTGGTGGCCGTCCTGCCCGGCTCCCTGGTCCGGGACGACGGCCGGCTGGCCGAACTCCCCGTCCCGCTGGACCGCATCGGCCACCGCGTGGGGCTGACCCTGTCGGCCGACCGCACCCTCAGCCCGTCGGCCAGGGCGCTGATGGAGAGCCTGGAGGAGGCGGCCGCCGGAATGACGGCAAGGCCCCCGGACCCGCACGAGGCGGACCGGGGGCCGGACGAGCTCTGGGATCAGAGCCCGAGGTAACGCTCCGCGTTCCCGTACATGATCTTCTGCCGGGCCGACTCGCTCAGCGAACGGCTCGTGCGTACCACCGCACCCGCCGGGCGCTCGCCCAGCGGATACGGGTAGTCGCTGCCCACCATGACCCGGTCCTCGCCGACGGTGTCCACGAGGAGCCGCAGCGCCCGGTCGTCGAAGACGACCGAGTCCACGGAGAACCGGCCGAGGTAGTGCGAGGGCGGGTACTGCGACGTGCCGATGACGTCGTTGCGCCCGTGCCAGGCGTTCTCCATCCGGCCCAGCCAGAAGGCGAACGACCCACCGCCGTGCGCGAAGCAGATCTTCAGACGCTCGTCGATACGGTCGAACGCGCCGCCCAGGATCAGCGCCAGGATCGACAGATGGGTCTCCGCCGGCATCGCCGTCAGCCACCGCGCCATCCACCGGTCGAGCCGCGGCGAGGAGTCCATGTCCCAGGGGTGGACGAACACCGGCACATCGAGCGACGCGCAGTGCTGGAGGAAGGTGACGACCCCCTCGCTGTCCAGGTCCCGGTCACCGACGTGGTTACCGATCTCCACCCCCCGGTGCCCGGCGGCTACCGCCCGCTCCACCTCCCGGCACGCGGCGTCCGGGTCCTGGAGCGGCACCTGGCAGAACGGGATCAGCCGGTCCGGCGCCGGAGCGGTGATCTCCAGGGCCAGATCGTTGAAGATCCGGGCGATCTTCGCGGCCTCGGCGCCGCTGCGGCCGTAGTGGAAGAACGCCGGGGTGGGGGAGACCACCTGCGCGCGCACCCCGTCCGCGTCCATGTCCCGCAGCCGGACCCCGGCGTCCCAGCAGTCCGCCTGGATCCGGCGGAACTCCGACGAGCCCGTCATGATCATCGCTTCGGTCTCGGACTCGATCCGCAGCCACGGGGCGTCCGGGCCGCCCAGCTCCGACAGGTCGGGCCAGCCGCGCGGGACGTAGTGGGTGTGGACGTCGATCAGCTCTGCCACCGGTCAGCCCTTCCCGGGGTGGAGCGCACCGCAGGCGGAGCAGACCTGGGCCCGCTCGTCCCCGTAGAACTGCTCGAAGACCGGCGGGAGATCGGCGACGATGTCGCGTACCTGGAGCTCCACCTCGTACACCGTCGCCGAACAGGAGGGGCAGAACCACAGGAACTTCTCCAGCGTGCCCTCCTCACGCACCCGCTCGATCACCAGGCCGATGGAGTCGGGGTCCGGGCGCTGCGGGGAGTGCGGCACGTTGCCCGGCAGCAGCCACGCCTGGCCCTCCTCGATGTGCACGGTACGCGGGCCCTCGTCGGTCATCAGATTGACGTGCATGTCCCCCTTGACCTGGAAGAACCACTCCTCGTACGGGTCGAGATGGAAGTCCGTGCGCTGGTTGGGGCCGCCGACGATCTGCACGATGAAGTCCTTGCCGAGCGACATGGTGCGGTTGTTCACCGGCGGCTTCAGCAGGTGCGCGTGGGCGTCGATCCAGCCCTGGAAGTCGATGACCTCGGGGATGTCGGTCACGGTGTCTCCTTCGTGGTGGTCGCGGCCGGCAGATGCGCCACGGCCTGGATCTCGATGAGCAGATGGGGGTGGGGGAGCTGGTGCACGGCGACGGTGGTCCTGGCCGGTCCCGTCTCGGTGAAGTACTGGCCGTAGACCTCGTTGTAGCCGCCGAAGTCGTTCATGGAGACGAGATACGCGGTCACCTGGACGATGTCCGCGAGGCTCCCGCCCGCGTCGGCGAGGATGTCCCCGATGTTCTCGATGACCGCGCGGGTCTGCGCGCGGATGTCGAGGTCGGTGGTGCCCAGCTCGTCCGTCGCCACCCCGGCGAAGGAGTTGTCGGGGCGGCGGGAGCTGGTGCCGGAGACGAAGACGAGGTCTCCGGCGCGGCGGAAGTGCGGGAACCGGCCGCGCGGGCGCGCCTTGCCGGGGATGACCCGTCCCTGGTCCATCAGATCCCCCTCACGCCGACGCGGCCGACACCGTCGACCTCGCAGGTGGTCTCGCCGCGCTCCAGCGGGATCGCCGCGGTCGCCGCCCCGGCCAGCACCACCTGGCCGGCCCGCAGCGGGATGGACCGCCGCCGCGCCAGGTCGAGCAGCGCCCGCAGGGCGTGGACCGGACCACCCAGGATGGCCTCGGTCGAACCCGCCACCTCCCGGCTCCCGCCCGACAGCCGCACGGCACGGTCGGACACATCCTGTACGGGGGCCCAGGCGCCGATCACATAGGCCGCGGCCGAGGTGTTGTCCGCGACGACGTCCTCGTAGGTGAAGCGGAAGTCCCGGTAGCGGGAGTCGATGATCTCCAGCGCGGGAGCGACGGAGTCCACGCAGGAGACGATGTCCGTATCCGGATCGTCCGGGTCCACGTCCTGGCTCAGCCGGTACGCGACCTCCGGTTCCACCTTCGGGTGGATGAACCGGGACAGCTCGATCCCACCGCCGTCCGGGACGCACATGGCGTCGGTCAGCCGGCCGACGATGATCTCGGAGACTCCCATCTGCTCCATCTTGGCCTTGCTGGTGAACCCCAGCTTCACGCCGGTGATCCGCTCACCGCGCCCCTCGCGCAGGGCGAGCAGCGCGGCCTGCACGGCGTAGGCGTCGTCCACGGCCAGGGTGTGCGTGTCGGCGAGGCTGAGGGTGTCCGTGACGGTGCGCTGCGCGGTGTCGAGCCGCGCGGCCAGCGTCCGTACCGTTTCCTCGGTGATCAACGGGGACCTCCTTCGCCGGGGTGCGGGGCGTTGTCGCCCATGGTCATGTCCTTCCGGCCGCCCGGGTCGGGGGTGGCCTGCTCGGTCGGATGCGGGGAAGCCGGAGCGGGACCGAGCGTCACAGCTGGACGCACACGTTGGTCGGCTCGGTGTAGAAGTGCAGGGACGAGGCGCCTCCCTCGCGGCCCAGCCCGGAGAGGCCGACGCCGCCGAAGGGCGAGCGCAGGTCGCGCAGGAACCAGGTGTTGACCCAGGACATGCCGACGTTCATCGCCTGGGCCACGCGGTGCCCGCGCCGCAGATCCCGGGTCCACACGGAGGCGGCGAGGCCGTACTCCGTGTCGTTGGCCAGACCGACGGCCTCCTCCTCCGTGTCGAACGGGATCAGCGCCGCGACCGGCCCGAAGATCTCCTCGCGCACCGGGCGGTCGGCGTTCGTCAGCCCCGTCCACAGCGTCGGCTCGATCCACGAACCGCCGTCCAGTTCCTCGCCGAGGCCGGGCGTGCCGCCCCCGGTGAGGGTCTTCGCGCCCAGCTGTCCGGCCAGGTCCAGGTAGCCGCGCACCTTCTCCCGGTGTGCCTGCGAGATCAGCGGCCCCGTCGTGGTCGCCGGGTCCAGCGGGCTGCCCAGGCGCAGTGAACGGGCTCGCTCGACCAGGCTGTCGGCGATGTCCGCGAAGACCGAGCGGTGCACGTAGACCCGCTCGGTGCACAGGCACACCTGGCCGGTGTTGGCGAACACCGACCGGGTCAGGCCGTCCAGCGTCTCCTCGATGTCCGCGTCCGCGAAGACCAGCGCGGCGTTCTTGCCGCCGAGCTCGAAGGAGACGGGGCGCACGCGCGGTGCCACGGTCTTCATCACCTGCGCGCCGGTCGCCGTGGACCCGGTGAAGGTGACGCCGTCGATCCCGGGGTGCGTGGTGACGTACTCCCCGGCCGAGCCGCCCCCGAAGCCGTGCACCACGTTGTAGGCGCCGGCCGGGAGACCTGCCTCGGCGAGCACTTCCGCCAGGAGGGTCGCGGTGCCGGGCGTCTCCTCGCTGGGCTTGACCACGACGGTGTTGCCGCAGGCGAGGGCCGGGGCGACCTTCCAGGTGAGCAGCAGCAGCGGCAGGTTCCAGGGAACGATGACCGCGACCACCCCGAGGGGCTTGCGCACCGCGTAGTTGAGGGCCTGCCGACCGCCCGGCAGATCGGTCAGGAAGGACTCCTGCCCGGCGGCCGCGACGACATCGGCGAACGTACGGAAGTTGGAAACGGCCCTGGCCACGTCCAGGTCGCGGGCCAGGGTCACGGGCTTGCCGGTGTCGGCCACCTCGGCGGCCACGAACTCCTCGAACCGGGCCTCGATCAGGGCGGCCGCCCTGCGCAGGACCTCGGTGCGCTCCCGTACGGGCGTCGCCGACCAGGGCCCGAGCGCCCTCCGCGCAGCCGTGACGGCCCGGTCGACCAGGGGCGCACCGGCCTCGTGGACGAGGGAGTGCACGCGGCCGGTGGCCGGGTCCGTCGCCTCGAAACTCCTGCCGCCGTCATCCGGGTCGATGAAACGCCCGTCCACGAAGTTGCGGATCCACCGCGAAGTCTGTGCCGTCATGACTCACACCCTGGGATCACGCGGCCATGACCACAAATGACGATTCGGCGCTCAGCTATGCCGACTTCGGTATGTCACCGGCGGCCAGGCGTTTCCCCCGGGGAGCGGGCGGCGGGGAGGACGGGTTCCGTCGCCCGGTATACCCGTCCCGCTATAGCGGCGGGACGAAACGGCATTTGTTCCCCTCTGCCCAGGGACCCAGGATCCACCGAAAGCGCGGGGCTTCCCCGCCTTCCCCAGCAGACGAGGTGTTCCATGAGCGACGCGGACCGTCCCAAGGGCGCGAGCAGGACTGCGCTTGCCACCCTTCTCGGAACCACATTGGAGTGGTACGACTTCTTCCTGTACGGCACGGCCGCCGCACTCATCTTCGACAAGCAGTTCTTCCCGTCCCTGAGCCCCGCGGCCGGCACCCTCGCGGCCTTCTCCACGCTCGCGGTCGGCTTCGTCGCCAGGCCCCTCGGCGGCCTTGTCTTCGGCCACTTCGGCGACCGCCTCGGACGCCGCTCCACGCTGGTGGTCTCCCTGGTGATGATGGGGCTCGGCTCCACCCTCATCGGCGCCGTCCCGAGCTACGACTCCATCGGCCTGTGGGCCCCGGTCCTCCTGGTCCTCCTCCGCGTCGTCCAGGGCATCGGCCTCGGCGGCGAGGGCGCCGGCGCCACCCTGATGTCGATGGAGCACGCCCCCGAGGGACGGCGCAACCTGTACGCGGGCTTCCCGCAGATGGGCACCCCCGCGGGCCTGGTGCTGGCGAACCTCATCTTCCTGGCCACCAACTCGCTCGCCGGACACGCCACGTTCACCGCCTGGGCGTGGCGCGTCCCGTTCCTGCTGAGCTTCGTCCTGGTCGGCGTCGGACTGGTCGTACGGCTGCGCGTCACCGAATCGCCGTCCTTCGACCGGGCCCGCCAGGAGGACGAGGTGGTCCGCTTCCCGCTGGCCGACGCGCTGAAAGCCGGACTGCCCCGGCTTGCGGTCACCCTGCTCGCCGTGGTGGCGAACTCCGCGGTCGCGTACGTGTTCATGGTCTTCACGCTGTCCTACGGCGCCAAACACCTCGGCTTCGACCAGCAGTTCCTCGTCCTCGGGGTGAGCGGGGCCGCCGTGCTGTGGTTCGTGTCCATCCCGGTGTGGACGAGGATCGCCGACCGCAAGGGGCGCCGCACGCTCTTCATCGCTGGCTCCGTCGCCATCCTGCTGTGGTGCGCGGTGTTCTTCCCTCTGCTCGACACCGGCAACCGGGCGTCCGCCCTGCTCGCGCTCGCCGGGATGGGCCTGATCATCCCGGTGACCCACTGCGTCCAGGGCGCCATCATCGCCGACACCTTCCCCGTCCGGGTGCGGTACTCCGGCACCTCGCTGGTCCTCCAGATCGGCGCGGTCCTCGGCGGCGGCCTGGCCCCCATGATCTCCAGCGCGCTCCTCGGCGGCGGCAGCTCCTCGACCGGTGTGACCTGGTATCTCGTGGGCATGTGCGCCCTCAGCCTCGTCGGTGCGGTGGCGCTGTTCCGGATGGTTCCCGAGACTCCTGTGGAACGGGCCCCACTCGTCCCCGAAACGGCAGGCAAGGCATGAACACCCCCCGGACGGTCCGCACCGGCCCCCTCCGTTACGCCACAGCGCCCCGCTTCGCCCGGCCGCGCCCCGTGACGGCCGAGGACACCACCCAGCAGTCCGGCGCGGTCTGTCCTCAGCCACCCTCCCGCCTGGAAGCGCTGATGGGCCCGCCACCCGGCAGACATCCGCAGAGTGAGGACTGCCTCCACCTCACCGTCACCGCACCCGCTGCCCCGACGACGACGGGCCGCCCCGTCCTCGTCTGGTTCCACGGCGGCGGTTTCAGCAGCGGCGCCGGCATCCTCGACTGGTACGACGGCACAGCCCTCGCCGCCGAGCAGGACGTCGTCGTGGTCGGCGCGAACTACCGGCTCGGCGCCCTCGGCTACCTCCTCCGGGACGGGGTCAGCGAGGGCAACCTCGGCCTGTACGACCAGATCGAGGCGCTGCGCTGGGTCCGGGCGCACATCGCGGACCACGGCGGCGACCCCCATAACGTCACCGTCTTCGGGCAGTCCGCCGGAGCCCTGTCCGCCCTGCTGCTCCTCCGCGTCCCCGAGGCCCGCGAGCTCTTCGACCGGGTGATCCTCCAGAGCCCGCCCCTGTCCATCGCCACCCGCGCCCCGGCCGAGGCCCGCGAGACCGGAAGGCACTTCGCCGCCGCGCTCGGCGCCGACCCCCGCACCGCCCCGGTGGCGGACCTGCTCGCCGCCCAGGCACGCACCGCTGCCGGTTACCAGCGGCTGACCGGCAGCTTCCTGGCCCCGCCCTTCGGCCCGGTCGCCGGCGTCGCACCCCTGCCCGCCGGTACCGGGGACGCGCCCTTCACCGGCCCCGCCCCGGACGTGCTGTACGGGTGGAACGCCGACGACATGTCCGCCTTCCCCGAGGGCCCGTCCGACACGGGCAGCGTCGCCGAACGCACCCGGCGCCTCTACGAGGAGCCCCTGCGGGACCTGCACGCGCGGCTGGAAGCCCACGGCGCCCGCGTCCACGGCTACCGACTGGACTGGCGGCCCGCCGGTTCGCCCCACGGCGCCACGCACTGCGTGGAGATCCCGCTGCTCCTGGGGACGGCCCACGCCTGGCGGCACGCCCCGATGCTCGGTGGCCTCGGCCGGGCGGAGGTGGACGCGGTGGGCCGGGCGATGCGCGCGGCCTGGGCGGCCTTCGCGCGCACCGGCGACCCGGGGCCGCTGCCCGCACCACTCGTGGCGCTACAGCGCTGACGAGGCCGACAGGACGGCGAGCCGGTCGTCGCGCTGGGGGATGAGCACCGGCAGCGTGGTCGCGGCGGTGGAGGCGGCGCCGGAGCCCCGGAGCGAGGCGGTCTGACCCCGGGGGTTCCGGCCGCTCAGGGCGTGTCTCTGGCCAGTTACGCCCTCACACCGCAACTCCCGTGGCCGATACATTCACCCCGACCTGACCCGTACATCTGAGGGGGAACACGTAACGATGCGAGCCATACGCTTACGCTCCGGCAGCCGCGCCGCCGGTGTGCTCGTCGCGGTGACCGCCACGGCGACGACCCTGGCGCTCACCGCGATCGGCCCCGCGGCCGCCGCACCGGTCACCGCACCGGCCGTCGCGGCACCCGCCGGAGCGAGCTCGCCCCAGCCCGGCGACGCCTGTACGACGGCCGACCTCGGCACCCGTCACCCGTACATCAAGAGCACCGAAGTCTCCCCGACGATCACCCACTTCAAGGGCTGGTACGTCACCGAGGGCACCACCGGCGAACAAGCCGTCACCACCACCACGGCGACCACCATCACGGTCTCCGTCGGCCTCGACGACAAGATCGAGGCGAGCTTCGCCGCCGACGCCCTCAGCAAGGTGGGCGTCACCGTGGACCTGACCGTGAAGATGGAGTCCGCCACCACGAGCACCGAGTCGAACGCGGTGACCTGGAGCTTCAACCAGCCCGGCTACTACGGCGTCTACAAGGGCACCAAGAAGGTCACCGGCACCTACGGAAGCCTCAACTGCAACCGGGCCCAGCAGTCCGACGGCAGCTGGGCGCTGCGGTGGGCCGAGGGCCCCGGCAGCGGTGCCTTCACCACGTACACCACCCTCGAAGAGGGCGCCGTGCGCTGCCAGGACCAGGTTCCCGCAGGGAGCATCATGGCCAAGGCACAGAGCCTCCTCGACTGCGGCTCGCCCACCGCGAAGGCGGCGCACCCGGCGGGCGCGGTCGCACCGACGGCTGAGCAGCACCAGAAGCGCGCCGCGCAGCCCGCGGCTCCGGCCGAGCGTCCCGTGGCCGCCGCGCAGGCCGCGCTCGACTGCCAGTCACCCGTGTACAAGATCGAGGTACCCGGCAAGCCCCTGTCCTGGGGCGCGCCGCTCCTCGCGGACGACGGCGTGCGGCTGCGGCCCTCCTCCATCTTCAGCGCCCACCTCGACAACTGGCGCCTGTGCAACGTGACGGAGACCGGCGGCGTCCTCGAAGCGACGCTGTGGAACTGGGGCAACGGCGGCTGCGCGACCATCGCCGAACCGGAGGCCTCCGAACGCGCCATCCTGACGACGGCCTCCTGCACGGAGGACGACCTCCAGCGCTTCTACATCTACCGCGACGTACCCGGCAGCTCCGCGATCGGCGTGCAGAACAAGTACACCGGCTCCATGATGGGCCACGACCGCTACGCGGACGGCGAGTTCATCCGCCAGTACTCCAGCGGCAGGCAGGACGGCACGAGCACGTACAACCTGACGGGAGTCTGAACCCCGGTCACCGCATACGGCCCCGCAGCGGACCACACGGTCCGGCGCGGGGCCGTTCGCGTCGCCGGACTCCGGTACCGGTCCGCCCTCCGGAGCGGCCCCCGGCGTGCTCGTAGGTGTGCCGTCCCTATCGGTGCCCGGCGAGCAAGGCGAACATCCCCGCTGCGGCACCTGTGAGGAGGAGCTGTAGGACGGCGGCGACCCAGTAGCGCCGAAGGAGGAGGAAGCCGCCACTCACGACTGCGGTGCCCAGGACGATCCACGCAGCGCGTCGCGCCTCCGCAGGGGCGGCAGGAGCGTTGACGGGGTCGTCGTAGCCGTCCGACCACCCCGTCATCCCGTAGCGGAACAGCAGATAGCCGATCAGGACCACGTCCACGATGAGCCATACGCATCCGGCCGCGACCTGAAAGCCCTTTGACGGCTCGCCATACCGCACGCGCACCACTTCCCACCCGACCCCAGCCCCTTGCGGACCCCCGGCACATCGTGCCCGTGCGACACCGCATCGCACATGAGTACGGCTACTCAGGAGGTGTCACGAGGGGTTTCCCTCCAGCTGGTTCTCCGTGGTGTCGCCGGACGGCCGGACAGTTCCCACCGTCCGGCGGCGCGGGAGTACGCCGATGGCCACCGCTGCCGCGAGGGCGAAGATCGCGGCGGCGATGGACAGGCCCAGGGCGTAGCCGTCGTTGAGCGCGGCGGCATCGGCGGCCGGGCCGGTGTGGTGCGCGGCCGCGGTGGCCAGCGCGGCCAGGCCGATGCAGCCGCCGAGTTGGCGTGAGCTGTTCATCAGGCCGGAGGCCATACCGGCCTCGTGCGGGGCGACGCCCGTCGTCGCGGCGGCGGCGACCGGGGCCAGGACCAGCCCGGCGCCGACGCTGGTGACGAGGGACGGGCCGAGCACGTCCGCCAGGAAGCTGCCTCCGGGGCTGATGAGAGCGAACCAGGCCAGGCCCGCCGCGGCCAGCAGGGCGCCGGGCACCAGAGCCACCCGGGGCGTACGGGACGAGGTCAGCCGGGTGGCGACGACGGTTCCCGCGACCAGGCCCAGCGAGAAGGGCAGGAACGCGGCGCCGGTCGCCGCGGCCCCCATGCCGAGCACCTGCTGCATGTACAGGGACACGAAGTAGAACGCGGCGAACTGCCCGGCCGCCGCCAGGAACACCAGCACGTTCGCGCCGGACACCCATCGGCTGCGCAGCAGACCGAGCCGCAGCAGCGGCGCGGCCACCCTCGCCTCGGCGAAGACGAAGGCACCCAGCAGCAGCGCTGCGGCGGCGAGCGTCGCCCAGGTGACCGGGGCGGCCCAGCCCAGGGTGTCGGTGCGGACGACACCCAGCACCAGCAGCCCGATGCCGCCCGTCGCCAGGACGGCGCCCAGCGTGTCCAGCCGCTCGCGCCGGGCGGGCGGGACATCGGCCGGAACGCCCGCCGGGACGAGCACGAGAGCCGCCGCGACGATGGGCAGGTTGATCAGCATGACCCAGCGCCAGCCCGCGTACTCGGTCAGCAGCCCTCCGGCCAGCACGCCCAGCGCACCGCCCGCCGCGGTCACCGCGCTCCACACCCCCAACGCCCGCACCCGCTGCGGGCCTTCGGTGAACGTGGTGGTGAGCATCGCCAGCGCGGCCGGTGCGGCCACGGCGGCCCCCAGGCCCTGACCGGCCCGCGCGGCGATCAACTGCCAGGGCGCCTGTGCCAGTCCGCCGGCCAGCGAGCACACGCCGAAGACGGTCAGCCCCAGCACGAACATCCGGCGCCGGCCGTACAGGTCGGCGGCGCGGCCCCCCAGCAGCAGGAACCCGCCGAAGGTGAGCGCGTACACGTGCACGACCCACGACAGGTCGAGCGGCGCGAATCCCAGCGCCGAGCGGATCGCGGGCAGGGCGACATTGACGACGGACATGTCCAGGGCGACGACGAACTGGGCGACGGCGGCTGCCGCCAGCACCAGACCGGGCCGCCCGCGAGAGTTTCTATACATGTAAGAAAACATAGCGGCGGGGTTCGCCGTTGTCGATGGCTGAGGAATGATGGGCGGCATGCCGCAGCCATCCGCATCACGCAGAACCCCGGGGCGACCTCCCCGTATCTCCCGCGAGGCGATCATCGGGACGGCCCGCAGGATCGTGGAGGAGGAGGGCGTACACCGCCTGACCATGCGGCGACTGGCCACGGAGGTCGGCAGTACGCCCATGGCGCTCTACCACCACGTCCGGGACAAGGAGGAGCTGCTCGTCCTGCTGCTGGACGACTACGCCGTCCGCGCCCTGCACCGCCCGGAACTGCCCGCCGACCCCCGCGAGCGGGTCGTCGCGGCCGCCACCGCCATCCACGAGGCGCTGGCCGCCTGCCCCTGGATCGTGGAGGTGCTGACCGCCGACGACCTGATGTCGAAGAGCGCGCTGTGGTTCGTGGAACAGATCGTCAGCGGCCTGGTCGAGGGCGGTCTTTCACTCGACGAGGCCGTGCACGGCTACCGCGCGATCTGGTACTACACCGCCGGGGAGATCGTGGTGCGGAGGACGGCCGCCCGACGGCGCGCCGAGGACGACCGTGCGACGTACCGGGAGGAAGTCTTCTCCGGTCTCGACCCGGACGAGCTGCCCCGCCTCGCGCAGGCGGCGGACCGCTGGGCCCCACTGACGGCCGAGGAAACCTACCGGGACGGCCTCAAGGCCCTGGTGGAGGGGCTGTTGGCCGGGCGCTGACCGACCGACCACGGGCCCTCAGCGCGCAGGCGCCGCGTCCGTTCGCAGAGGTTCCGGATCCCCGCCCCCGCAGATCCCCATCGCACCCGCACACGGCTCCGCGCCACGCGGGCCCGCGGAGACGGACAGGGGGACTCCGTTGGACCGCAGCGCTTCGCGCACGTCCAGGATCAGCGAGAACACCTCGTGGTTGCGGTCCTCGCCCTGCTCGTCCCAGGCCCGCTGCTCCGCCTGGACCGCCATGCGGTCCTGCGCGAAGATGCGCTCGGTGAAGCGCCTGATGAGGGGCGCGGCCACGGTGAGCACGCCGGGCACACGGGGCTTTTTGATCATGAGCAGGCCGTAGACATGGCAGGCGCGCTGGTCCGCGCCCACGGGCACGTACGCCGCCCAGAGGCTGAACACCGGCTCGTCGGCGCCCTCCGGCACCAGGTCGAGGGTCTGGTACGGGTACTGGGTGCGGATGGTCATCACGTCGCGGGAGCCGCCCGAGATCCCCTCGGCCGCCAGCACGCTCGCGCCGGCGTTCCGCTTGCCTCCGGCGTGCGTGAACAGATACCTGGCCTCCACCGACCGGGCGTCGCTGTGCTGGCCGATGAGTTCGGGACGGAGCCGGCCGACGACACCCTGGTGCAGGAACTGGTGGTTCATGTCCAGCAGGTTCTCGTGCATGAACGAGTAGTGGCAGCGCACGAGCCGCGAGTACGTCAGCGTCTTGTACTGCGACGAGCTGAAGGCGGGCAGCTCCGGCAGCGCGGTGGCCTGCGCCTTGTCGGGGTCACCGGGAAAGACGAAGACCAGGCCGTACGCCTCGCGCACGGGATAGCCGCGCACACCCCGGGGCGGCCTGCGGTCCTCCTTCGTCAGATACGGGATCTGCGAGATGCGCCCGTCCCCGCGGTAGGCCCACGCGTGATAGCGGCACCGCAGCACCTCACCCTCCACGACGCCCATGCTCAGCGGAACCTGCCGGTGCGCACACCGGTCCTCCAGCGCGTGGACGGCCCCGCTCTTCCCCCGGTACAGCGCGAGACGTTCACCGGCGAACACGGCCGCGACCACCTTCCCGACGCGCACCTCCCGGGTCAGCGCCACCGGGTACCAGTAGTCCGGATCAGCACCGACGCGCCGCAGATCCACCGCTCCGGAGAGCTCGGCCCGCACCACGCCCGCGTCGGTCTCCTTCATGCCTCTCCCTCACAGATGGGGACACACCGCCCACCTCATGATGGCCGCGCCCGCCCCGGCTGCCCCGTCAAGCGCGTCCGGACCAGTGACGGGGACGCGGCGATCGCCCGGCCGGTGGAGGAGCGCTGCGCCCACGGTCTGACGCCGTCCCCCCAGTGGGTGCGCCGGACGGCGGACCCACTCCGCCACCGGGACGGATGTGGGCGCGTAGCGGTGCGTGACAGCCTCCGGATGTCGCCCATCGGCCGCCCAACGAGGAGCCTCCGCATGACCAGCAGCGCGCCGCCGACCACCCCCGCCCGACCCGTGACCACGGCGCCCGTTCCCGCGTGGGCGCGTCGCACGGCCGCCGCCGTCCTGTGGGTGTCCCTGCCCTCCGCGCTGTGGCGGTTCGCCGTGATGCTCGGCGTCCCGCTGGGGCTTGCCGACTCGGAGTACGACGCGATGCTCATTCCCGGCTGGGGATACCTTGCCGTGCCCCTGCTGTCCGTGTTCCAGGAGGCTCTGGCCTACCTGACGCTGGGGCTGGTACGGCCGTGGGGCGAGGTGTGGCCGCGGTGGATCCCCGGCCTGCGGGGGCGCCGCATACCCGTACCCGCCGCGGTCGTCCCGGCTGCGATGGGGGCTCTCGCCTGCACGGTCTACGGCGTGCTGTTCGTATGGACGACGCTGCACTCCGACATGGCGATCACTCCGTGGGGAGAGTGGGTGATGACGCTCTGCTACGCACCGATTGTGGCGTGGGGACCGCTCCTGGCGGTCGTCACCGCGCACTACTACCGACGTCGTCTCCATGATCGCGCCGAAGGCGATAGCGTGCGCCCATGACATGGCGGGGACCGACATATCGGATGGTGGATGGGGAAAGAATCGACGGGGTCTGGTGCCACATCTGGCGGCGGGACCAGATGGGTCGCGGGTACTACCTCGATGACCTGACCGTTTTCGCGGACGGACTGATCACCTGCGGAGAACGCACGGATCTGGACGGCCTCGCGAAGAAGCTGGAGACGGGCCGTTGGGCGGTGACCGATCCGGAGATTCCGCCGCCGCCCGCCCCGCCCTCGAAGTGGGAGGCCCGGTACAGCGAACCGCTGACACCGGAAGGCTTCGTTCTGGAAGTCGGCGACCGCATCGAGGAACTCAGCGGGCGGCCGACTGCAGGGCAGCGCTGCTGGGATGCGATCCGGCAGTACGAGCAGCAGCCGACCGAGCCGACCCGGGAACTTCTCCGCGCGGCCTACCTGGCGGTTCCCGCGCACCTCCGGGTCTATGTCCTGGGCGACATGGACCTCCAGGACCGGCCCTTGCGGATCCTGCTCACGGACATCGGCGAGGCCGTCGACGGCGACGGCCCGGTGGCGACGGCGGAGATGCACCAGGGCGCCCTGGACTACTTCGCCCGCGTGAGCAAGGCCGTCCAGGACCAGCAGGAACGGCAAGCCGTCCGGTACGCCGACGACCCCGCGGAACGCGGCCGGCCGGCGCTCGTCTCCCACGCAACCGTCTATCCGCAGGGATGGCCGGACGAGGCCGGGCTGTTCATGCTCCGCAACGACTACCCCGCCCCCGTCGAGTTCGCGGGCGACTCCTACGCCTCCGTACAGCACGGGTACTGGGCCCTGTCCGCGGCCGATGCCTCCGACAGGAGCAGGATCCGGGACGCGGCCTCCGGCAGTGAGGCGCACGAACTGGGCGGGCGGGCGGCGCGCCGGAGCGACTGGCCCGACGTGCGGCTCGCGGTCATGGCCGGGCTCCTGCGCGCCAAGTTCACCCAGCACCCCGAACTCGCCCAGGTCCTGCTCGCCACCGGGGACGCCAGGATCAGCTACACCGGCTTCGAGGACTCGCCCTTCTGGCGGGACGTCCCCGACGACCGGGGCCGGAACTGGATGGGCCGGCTGCTGGAGCTGACCCGCTCCGAACTGCTCGCCCAGCAGCTGCTCCTGACCTGATCCACCGTGTGCCGGGCCACGGCTCAGTCCCGTAGCTCCCGAAGACGTGCGAGGTCGTCGTGCGCCGACTCGCGCTCCTGTGCGCTGAGTTGGAGCGCGGCGGCCCGGGCGAGCGCGGACGTCGCGGTCGCGTCGTCACCGAGGCGGCCGGCGACATCCGCACGCAGCACCAGGAGGCGCAGCAACTGCACGGGAGCGGGCGACTCGTCCGCCAGGCCCAGCACCCGGTCGATGATGCGCGCGGCGCCCGCCGGATCGTTCTTCGAGTCGGCGAAGAGCGACGCGTGATGCAGGGCCCGGGCGAACGTCTCCTCGGGGGCGGGCCGGTGGTGCTGCTCCTGGCCGGTCTGCTGCCCGATGCGCAGGCAGTTGCCGGCCGGATCGGTGACGAGGAACTGCCTCGCGCCGTACGAGGTGTCCTTCAGCGGTCCCATGCGGGGGAGCCCGCGCGTCGGGATTCTGCCGTACGCGGCCTTGAGGCTGTTCCGGAAGGCGGCGTGCAACCCGTCGACGTCATCGGTCCGGATGTAGCACGTGCTGTACGACGCGGCCGGTTCGTAGCGCTTCATCCCGAAGAAGTGCAACTGGATGTCGCCCCGTTCCACGACCGCGTACGGGTTGGGGCTCGTCTGCTGGAACGTCGCCTCGAACCCGAGGGCGGCGTAGAAGTCGAGAACGGGCCGGATGGTCCGGCACGGCAGGATCGGGATCGTCTTTTCGCTCATGGATCCAGACTAGCCAAATTTGATTAGTTGGGGTGGGGTGTCGCCGACGCGCGCGAAATGAGGGCCTCTTGTGCCGTACCGCCCGCGTGTAGTGGGGTGTCCGCCATGAAGATGCGAAGCATGGCGGCCCTGACCGCGATCCTGGTCGTGGCCCCGTTGGTCGCGGTGGCACCTGGTCCGCAGGCAGCTGCTCAGCCTCGCCCCGGCGGCCCGGCGCGATCCGCCGAATCCACGCTGGTCGGCGGCATCGACCTCGACACGGTCACCATCCCCGAGCTCCAGATCCGCATGGACCGCGGATCGCTGTCCTCGGTCCGGCTCACCCTCGCCTACCTGCGGCGGATCGAGGCCGTCGACCCGAAGATCAACGCGGTCCTGCGTACCAGCCCCACGGCCCTCGGGCAGGCGGTGGCCAGTGACATCAGGCACCGCCTCGGCCGGACCCGCGGTCCGCTCGACGGCATCCCCGTCCTGCTCAAGGACAACGTGAACACCCGCGACATGCCGACGACCGCAGGCTCCCTCGCCCTCGCCGGGAAGCCACCGGCGACCGACGCGGAGCTGGTCGCGAAGCTGCGCGCGGGCGGCGCGGTGATCCTCGGCAAGGCCAACCTGTCCGAGTGGGCCAACTTCCGTGCGGCCAAGCCGACATCGGGCTGGTCGGCGGTGGGCGGCCAGACCCGCAACCCGTACGTGCTGGACCGCAACCCCTGCGGCTCGTCCGCCGGATCGGCCGCCGCCCTTGCCGCGTCGCTGGCACAGGTGGCGATCGGCACCGAGACGGACGGCTCCATCGTCTGCCCCGCCGGGATGAACGCCGTCGTCGGCCTCAAACCGAGCCTCGGCGTGGTCAGCCAGTCGGGCGTTGTCCCGATCTCCGCCGAACAGGACACCGCCGGCCCCATGGCCCGGAACGTGACCGACACCGCGCTCACCCTCTCGGTCCTCAGCGGCGGCGACCCCGCCCCCGGCCTCGCGGAAGCGGCGGCGCGCCCCGGTGCTCTGCGCGGCAAGCGGATCGGCCTGTGGCGGCTGCCGGTGCTCGGTGCCGAGGTGGACGCCCTCATGACGCGCACCGCCGAGCGGCTGCGGGCCGCGGGCGCCGAGGTCGTGGAGGTGGACCTCCCGTACCAGGACCGCCTGGCCGCACTCGAATTCCCGGCCCTGCTGAGCGAGTTCCACCGGGACATCGACGCATATCTCGCGACCAGGAAGGGGCCGCGCGACCTGGCCGGGCTCATCGAGTTCAACCGGACCCACCCGCAGGAGCAGACCTGCTTCGCCGGACAGGAGCTCTTCGAGCAGGCCCTCGCCGCACCGCCGACCACCGACCCGGAATACCTGGCGATGCGCGCCGAGTTGGCGGACCTGTCCCGCCGCTCCATCGACGAGGTCATGACCGAGCACGGCCTGGACGCGATCGCCTCCCCGGCGAACCCGCCCGCGTGGACCACCGACTGCGGCCGGGGCGACAACGACGTGATCCCGTCGTCGACGCCCGCGGCCGTCGCCGGCTACCCCTCACTGTCGGTGCCCGCCGGATTCGTGGGCGAACTGCCGGTCGGACTGCTCCTCATGGCCGGCAACCACCAGGACGCCGACCTGCTGTCCCTCGGTGCGGCGGTGGAACACCGGCTGGACGGCCGGCACGCGCCCCGGTACCTGCCGACGCTGCCGACCGGTTGAACCGACCGGGGGCGGGGGCGCGCGGGACGGGGCAGGTCTGAGTACGTTGGTGCGTCCGAGTGAGTAGCGACGCTCATGAGGGCCCCGGCGGCTGCGGGAGAGCATCGCCTCATGAACACACGACCCCAAGCAACGCCCCCCGCCCCGTGGGCGCCCGTCCGGCCGGCTTCCGCCGCGCGACCCGGAGTTGCCGTGGCCACCGCCCTGCTGGGCGCTGCCACGGCCGTGTCGGTGACGTGGCTGACCTTCATGGTCCTGATGATCTCCGTCTGGGGCGCGGCCTCGGGGGCCGCGGTCGGCGGGTTCCTCGGGGGGTACGCCGCATGCCTGGCCGGCGGAGCCGCGCTGCTCGTCGCACTCGCCTTCCTGCCGCCGGTACGCCGCATGGCCCCGCCCCGGCGCTGGCTGCTGCTGGCTGCGGTGGCGTGCCCCGTTCCGCTGACGCTGGCCGTCGTGACCTGGGTGAGCGCCGGCTGACCGGTCAGCCCATGGGGCGGACCCGGTAACTCACCGCCTGGTACGGGAAGTCCGCCGTGTGCAGGCTGCCCAGGGCGAAGCTCAGGTCGCTGTCGGTCCCCGGGGCGCCGGTACGGCAGTCGGCGTTGAAGAACACGTCGACGTCCACAGCCGCGTAGTTGAGCGCGGAGGCCGAGGGTGCGGCCAGGTTGTGGCACCCGGTGCTGGTGAGGTCCACGGGCGTCGCCTCGCCCGTCTGGTGCGCGCCGGTGTAGAAGACGACGCCCGGGGACTGCGCGACGGCGGGCTGGGCGAGGCCCGCGCCGACCGCGAGGACCGCTCCACAGACCGCGGCGGCGGCCCCGGTGTACCTGCGGTGGTTACGGTTCATCGTGTCTGCCACCTTTGCGTTCGAGGGGGATTCGAGCGGGCGGACTCGATTATTTGCGCCTTCAACCAGATACGTAAGATCGCTTTCCAGCCATCGGGCCGGGAAGCCGGGTTCGGTGCACGGGCGTGGGCGACGGCCGCGCACGGGCTGCCCGTAGCGTAGGGCGGCATGACTGTGCTGATCATCGGCGGCAGCGGCCTGCTGGGCACCGAGCTGGTACGCCGGGCCGCGTCCTCGGACGGACCCCCGGCTGCCACGTACCATTCCCGCCCCGGCGACCCGGCCCGGGCGGCCTGGCACCACCTCGACCTCCGCGCCCCGCTTCGGCTGGAACGGCTCCTCGACACGGTGGCCCCGACCGCCTTGATCAACGCGACGAGCGGCGGGGCGGACTGGGCGGTCACCGCCGAGGGCGGCATCCGGCTCGCTATGGCTGCGGCCGAACGCGGCATCCGCCTGATGCACGTCTCCAGCGACGCGGTGTTCTCCGGCGCGGGCCGCACCCACTACGACGAGTCCTGCCTGCCGGACCCGCTCACTCCGTACGGGGCCGCCAAAGCCGCCGCCGAGACGGCCGTACGCCTCATCTGCCCCGGCGCGGCCGTCGCCCGGACCTCGCTGATCATCGGCAACGGCCGCTCCGAGCACGAGCAGTTGGTGCACGCCTTGGCCGACGGGACCCGCGAGGGCGCCCTCTTCACCGATGACGTCCGCTGCCCCGTGCACGTGAGCGACCTGGCCGCCGCCCTGTGGGAGATCACCCGCTCCGATGCCGCCGGGGTCTTCCACCTCGCCGGGCCGGACGCCCTCAGCCGCCACGGGCTGGGCGAGCTCATCGCGCGCCGCGACGGCCTCGATCCCGCGCGGCTGCCCTCCGCGCGCCGCCGCGATACGGGACTGCCCGACGGGATCGACGTACGACTGGACTGCCGTGCCACGCGGCGGAGGCTGACCACCCGGCTCCGGGGCGCCCGCGCGTTCCTGAGCGCAGCGGACCCGGCATGACGAGGACCACGCCGGCCAGACCGGTGTCCGTGGAGGCCGTGTTCCCCGAGCTGGCCCCCTACCGGGCCCGGACGACGCGGCTGCATCCCAGGCCAGGGCGGCCCGGGGTGCGCGACAGCCATGTCGGCGGGCCGATGCTGTGGCCGGCGGACGAACCGTGGCCCCTCTGCCACGAGCCGCACCGGAGTGAGACCGAGGGGTACGCACCGGAGGAGATCCGTACCGCCCGCGCCGAAGGCGGATGGCCGCAGAGCAGGCCGTGGCCCCGCGCGGAGCCCTCCGGCGACGACGGCCCGGCGCCCTTCCTGGGGCTCGCCCAGCTCTTCCGCCGTGACATCCCCGGCCTCGCCTGCGGGCCCGACGGCGCGGACCTGGTGCAGCTCTTCCGCTGCCCGTTCACCCACGGCCCGCACCTGGAACGCCGCTACCACCTGCGGTGGAGGCGGGCCGCCCGGACCGAACAGGCGGAACACCTCCTCGCGGAGCCGCCCCGGGTGCCCCTGCTGCGGTGGGAGCACGAACTCCCCGAGCCATGCGTCCTGCATCCGGAAGAGGTGGACACGTACCCCTGGGCGGAGGACGACACGCTGCCCCCGGCCCTGATCGCGCGCATCGACGCCTGGGACGACGCCCAGGTGGCCGAACAGGGGTCCGACGCCCCGAGCTACCAGTACGACCTGTCCATCCCGCCCGGCTGGCGTGTCGGCGGCTACCCCAGCTGGGCGTCGACGGGCCCGATGGCCATCGACTGCGCGTCCTGCGCCACTCCGATGGAGCTGCTGCTGACGGCTGAGGGGTGCGAGATGGACGGCGGCTCGCACAGCTGGGCACCGCTGGAGGACCGCGACCCGCTGCTGAAGGGGAAGGCGTCGGTCCGGGGTGGCGTCCCGGTCGCGCGGCCCACGCGGCTCCGCTTCGGCCGGGACCACGATCTGCACGTCTTCGTCTGCCCTACTGAGCCCGGGCACGCGCCGCGATGGGTGCTTGCGTAGACCTTCGGCGGGGATTGACACAGACGCGCGGTGGATTCCTGCGCGTGCGAAAAAAGGCATCTGCACCACTCAACGGTGAACCTCGCCGCTATGTCCCTTGAAACGGGGGCCAGTTGGAAAGGTTGGCCGTGCACCTCAAAGAGGCGCACGGCCAACCCGAGGAGAAGACCTTGAAGCGTGTCTCGTTCCGCCGTACCGCCGGACTGATGGCCGCCGCCGCGGCCCTGGTCGCCGGTCCCACCCTGTCCGCTCACGCCATGACCCCCGCCGCCCCGACCGGACAGCAGACCTACGCCGCGCAGACGCGGGCCGCCGGCCTCACCGACGCGCAGGCCGGGGAGCTCCAGCGACAGGTCGACGCGGTACGCGCCCAGGAACCCCGGGCCCGCCAGACCTCCGCGAACACCCTCGACATCCCCGGCGGCACCGTCACGCTCCCGGCCCCCGGGCAGTCCGAAACCCGCGACCTGGCATCGCCCCGCACGGCCCTGGCCTGCGGCAACGGGCATCTGTGCATCACGGACGGGCGCGGCGTCAACTACGACTACTACCGCTGCGGTTACTACGACTTCAACGGCATCGGTGACGGCACCTTCAACAACAACCAGACCTCGGGAACCCGCGCCCGCTTCTACAACAGCGACGGCAGCGAGCGCTGGTCCCACGTCGCCAAGGGCACCGGGACCGCCTCCTGGACCCCCGTCTTCCACATCCGCCCCTGCTGAGTCCGGCACCGGCCCCCGCCCCGGAAGCCGGGGCGGGGGCCCACCATCGAGCCGTAGCCTGGCCTCAACGGTGGCGGCAACGAAGGGGTGGGTCGCGTGGGCAGAAGCGAAGAGTCCGAGCGCTTGGCGAAAGCGCTCGTGGAGCTGCGGGAAGCCGAGGGCTTGTCCGTGGGGGAGCTGGCGCGGCGTACCCAGTTGAGTCAGGCGACCATCAGGCTTCATGAGAGTGACCGAGGGGATGTTCCCCTTCCCTTCGCGGCCCGCCGCTTCGAAGAAGTGCTCGGCTGGGCGCCGGGCTCCATTCCCACCACCGGGAGCGAACCTCCGCCGGGCTCGGTCACCACAGGTGGTTGAACGCCTCGTCGGCGTCGGCGATGGCCTCGGGGTGGACGGCGTGGGCGGTCCGGCCGTCGGCGATCTTCTGCCAGTTGGCGCGGGCGAGCACCCGTTGGACCGCGAGCACCTGGGCTGCTCGCAGGTGCGCCCGGATGCCTTGGCCGAGGGCGTCGGCCAGCGCCTCTTCGTCCTCCAGCCGGTACTGCGTCAGCCGTCCCGCCAGGCTCGGCGTGGTGAACACCAGGCGGTGGAAGGCCACCACCTCGGGGTGATCGTTGAGGCCGGTGACGGGGTCGTACCGGTCGAGGCCGGTCCGGAAGTGCCGGTGGAGTGCCGTCACCGGCTCGATGCCGGGTCCGCGGTCGCGCACGACGCGTGCGGCCTCGCCCTGGTGGTCCGCGAACCGGTGCAGCACCAGGTCTTCCTTGGTGGGGAAGTACCGGAAGAGGGTGGGCTTGGAGATCTCGGCTGCCGCGGCGATGTCGTTGACCGAGACGCGGTCGAAGCCGCGTTCCAGGAACAGCGAGACGGCCGCGTCGCCGATGGCGTCACGCGTCCGCTCCTTCTTGCGGGCCCGCAGCCCCGTCGGCTCGCTCACGTGACCACCGTAACACTTGTTACTCGGTTGTGTTTTTAACCGGGTAACGTTTTCATGGGCGGCATGAATCAGACAGACACTCCGCCCGTGCTCGTCACCGGCGCGACGGGCCGGGTCGGCCGCGTCGTCCTCCATGAACTCCTCGACGCGGGCGTGCCGGTCCGTGCCCTCATCCGTCGCCCCGAAGCGGCGGCGACGCTCCCGGCGAAGGTCGAGGTCTTCGCCGGTGACCTCACCGTGCCCGAGTCACTGGACCCGGCATTGAAGGGCGTCGGTGCGGTCTTCCTCGTCTGGACCGCCCCGCCCCGGACCGCGGAGGCAGTCATCGAGCGGCTGGCAGCCCACGTGCGGCGGGTCGTCTTCCTCTCCTCCCCGCACCGGACTCCGCACCCCTTCTTCCAGCAGCCCAATCCCATGGCGGTGCTGCACGCCGAAATCGAACGGCTCATCGCCGCCACCGGACTAGAGGCGACGATCCTCCGGCCGGGGATGTTCGCGTCGAACGCGCTGGCCTGGTGGGCGCCCGCGATCCGGGCCGGGCAGGCCGTCCGGTGGCCCTACGGCGCTGCCGAGTCGGCACCGGTCGACGACCGCGACATCGCGGCCGTCGCGGCGCGGACGCTCCATCAGGACGGGTACGCCGGAGGCGACTACGTGCTCACGGGCCCCGAATCGCTGACCCAAGCCGCTCAGCTGGACGTCATCGGTGACGCCCTGGGCCGCCGGATCGCATTCGAGGAGATGACGCCCGACGCGTTCCGCAGCCTGTGGGAGGGTACGGTGCCCGGCTCGGCCGTTGACATGCTGCTCGGCGCGTGGAGCGCGGCGGTCGGGCAGCCCGCGTACCTCACCACAGCGGTGGCCGACATCCTCGGGAGGCCACCGCGGACGTTGCGTCAGTGGGCCGCCGATCACGCCTCCGCGTTCACGGGGGGCTGAGCAAGGGCGATGGCCATCCAAGGAGCGGCCTCCTGTCGGTAGGAGTGCCCGACGGGGTCCGTGCCGCTCAGGTCGGTGAGGCTGAATCCGGTGACCATGACCGCGTCGGAGTCGTCGGCAACGGAGACGAGATGCGTACCGCAGCGCGGACAGAAGCCCCGGCGCAGCGTCGGCCAGGTCGCATACCAGGTCGGCTCGCCGCCCGGGCCGGTCCACGTCAGCCCGTCCCTGTCGAAGCCGACCCACAGGACCGCGGGCGCGCCCGAGATACGCGTGTCGTGCGGGCAGGAACACAGATGCGGGTCGATCGGGTCGCCCAGCACCCGGTACGTGATGTGGCGGCACTGGCAGTGCCCGCTCCGGGCGGGCACAGGGACGGCGGTCATGAGGCCTCGATTCGGTACGGGTGAAGCGCTACCAGGCGGTGGGGCGCACGATCTCGGTGACGGGCTGGGGGTGAACGGCCCTGGGAATGCCGAGCATGGCGCGGCCCCGATGGGCGGCGGCAAGCTGCTCCGCCGCCTCGGACGGCCCCCAGTCGAAGAACTCCAAGGCCTGCTCCGGGGTGGCCAGAACGCGTACGTACGTCCGACCGGTGGCGGGATCGACGGCGGCCGCGCCCAGGCTCGCCAGCACGGCGGCGTAACGGACCCTCGCGCACGGCCCGGCGTCGGACAGGTACCCGAGGTATCGGGGGTCGCCGAGCTCGGCAGTCGCCTCCTCGCGGCATTCCCGGACGGCGGTCACCCAGGGATCGCCGCCGTCCTCCGGCTCCGTCGTGCCGCCGGGCAGACAGGCCGCGCCGGTGTCCGGTTCGAGGAGGAGCAGGACCCGTCCGTCCGGGGCGAAGGCCCAGACCCAGGACTGGCGGACCGCGAGCCCGGCGGGCACGGGCCCCTCGTGGAAGGGCAGGTGGTGACGGGCCCGGGCGGTGCGCAGGACACCGACCCGGTCGAGGACGGTGGGGGCGATCGGCAGGCCGTCCTCCAGGAGCACGGGACCGGCGCCGTTGATGCGGGCGCGGAGCGCGGAGAGGGTGCGGCGGGCATCGCCGGGGGACATCAGCGAGGGGAGGTCGGCCGGTTCGGCGAACTCGATGCCGTCGATCTCGCCCGGGGCGGGCCGGACGGCCGCGATCCGGTCGTCGTCCCAGACGCCCCCGTCGAAGACGTGCAGCAGCTCGCCCGGGAACCGCAGGTCCGGGGGCGCGGCCCGGCCGGTGGGGGAGACCCAGTCGACGGCGAGCCCCTGGGTGACGGTCGCCTTGACGCCCAGCTCCTCGTCCAGCTCGCGGGCGGCGCCCCGGGCCGGTGACTCGCCCTTGTCGACGGCCCCTCCTGGCAGCAGGCGGGTGGGCCGGTAGCTGACACGCTGGAGCAGGACCTGCCCACGCCGGTTGGTGATCAGCACACTGGTGCCGGCCCACAGCGCGGCCGAGGCGCGCAGCTTCCCGTACGCCTCGTCCTTCATCGTCACGCCGGGAGTCTCGTCGGGTGCGGATGTGGTGGTCATCTCTCTCCGTTCCAGGGGGACTTGGACGGTCACGATTCTGCCGTGGCCGCCGCCACCGCGTCCGGCGCACGCCGGGCCGGGCCCGGCAGGCGCCCGTCCCGGCCCGGCCACCGGAACACCAGCCGGGAGGACGCCTTGTCCAGGACGTCCCCGGCGGGCAGCAGATGGTCGGGCGTGCCCGCCGGGTGGACGGTCAGGACGGGATCGGCGTGCCGGTCGTCGTCGGCGGCGCGGATGTGGCGGTCCCACGCCCGTACCGTGGCCGCGACCAGCTCGGCAAGGCACGGACCCTCCGCGCCGAAGGCGTGGACCACCCACTCCCTGCCCCCGTCCCGGGTCGGCAGATGGACCAGGTACGCGAGCGACGCGTCACCCAGAACGGCCGGTGCGTCACGGTCCTTCGCCACGGCGACGACGTCCGTGTCCTCGTGGACGCGCAACCGGCAGAAGCCCGGCAGGGTGGTGGCCGCGTACAACTGCAACGAACCGAAGTAGACACCCGCCCCGGCCCCCATCGTGACGCCGGTCGCGACCTCGTGACGCGGCGCGCGCAGCGCCTCCTCCACACCGTCCGTACCCGCGGCCGCACCCTCGTCGAAACGGAGCGTCAGCGCACCGCCGAGCAGCGGCACGACCGGTGCGGAACGCGCCTGACGGCCCTGGTCGCGGACGAAGCCGCAGTACGTGAATCCCCGGGCGTGGAGCACGTCGCCGCGCCGCTCGAATGCGACCGCCCGGCTGTAGCCGCCCATCTCCAACGGCAGGACGAGGCGCCCGCCTTCGGCCAGTTGCTCGCGCCAGGCGGGCGCGATGTCCCAGCAGCTGTACGTGATCATGGCGGCGTCGAAGCCGCCGCGCGGGACGAGACCGGCCGGGGCGCCGAGCGCGGCGTCGGCCTCGACGGCGGTGACCCGTCCGCTGCCGGCCTCCGTGGTGAACGCGCGGGTGCGGCGTACGACCCAGGGGTCGATGTCGACGGTCACCACCCGCCCCTCGGGACCGGCCACATGCGCGATCAGCTCGGCGTTGTAGCCGCCGGACCCCGCCTCGTACACGAGCGCACCCGGCCGGAGACGCAGGCTCTCGATCATGTCGGCCTGGAGCCAGGCCGCGGACACCGAGCTGATGGCCGCCCCTGCCTCGTCGCGCCGGGTGACGACGGCCCGGTCGCCGCCGTCGTACGCGGTTGCCAGGTCCGCTTCCGGGGCGAACCGATGGCGCGGCACGGAGCGCAGCGCCTCGCGGACGGGCTCGGACGGGGCCCACCCGCCCGCGATCACCGTCTCGGCCATCGCACCGCGCAGCCGGACGGCCTCACCCGGCTCACCCGGTACGGCCGGACGACCCGTGGCGAGCGGGTAGGAGGCCACGGGCGGCAGCCCCGGCACGACCCCCGGCCACACGGCATCCAAGGCCTGGGCGGCCGGGGCGAAGACGTCCCCGATCCGGGAGAGCGCGTGCAGGTCCGCGAACTCCCAGCGGACGAACTTGTCCTGCTCCGGATTGCCCGGTGTCCCGGACCAGGCGGTGAGGCGGACGACGGCCGTGAGCCGGGGAACGCCGTGGCTGTCGTCCACCAGCATCGTCACCACGTACGCGTCCGCCGGATCGGCCACCAGGCCCGTCTCCTCGGCGAGTTCACGGACCGCGGCCTCGGCGAAGCCCTCCGGACCGTGGGTCTTGCCGCCGGGAAGTTCAAGCATGCCGCGCCGCGACCGGCCGAGCAGGACCCTGCCGGAGTCGTCGGTGACGACCGCGAGCGCGCCGGTCAGGGCATGGGCCGTGGGAGGCCTCTTCTCGACGGCCCGGGTGCCGGGCGGGCGGAGTCCGCGCAGGACCAGGAAGGCCATCCCGTCCGCGTCCAGCCGCTCCACCGACTCCCAGGCGGCGCCGAGGAGCGCGATCTCGTCCTCGTCCAGGGCGATGCCGCGCCGCTCATCCGCCGGGGTCCGCACCACCGGGGTGATGACGACGAGAGCGCCGCCTTCCCGGAGCCGCCCGCCCAACGCGTGCAGCACGCGGTCCCGGTCCCTGAGGAACGGGTAGACCAGGCGCAACACCACCACGTCGTACCCGTCCGCGTGCAACGGCGCCGGATCGTCGTGCTCGATGTCCAGGCACAGCCACCGCACGCCCTCGACACCGGCATGCTCCTCCCGCGCCCGAGCGATCGCGGTGTCGGCGAAGTCGACGGCGTCCACGGTGCAGCCGAGCGAGGCGAGATACGCGGCCAACTCGCCGTTCCCGCACCCCACATCGAGCGCCCGGCCACCGCCGGTGAGTTCGGCGAACAGCTCCCGCTCTCGCGCGCCGACCTCCCGGAATCCCCGGCCCTCGCCGAAGTGCTCTTCCCACTGATCACGCGTGGTGTACGTCAATGTGCTCCTCCTCATGGGGCGGTGGGTTGGTCGGTACGGAGCCGGGCCAGGGTGCGCAGGCCGCGTTCCACCAGTTCGGGGTCGTCGTGCGCGGTGCCGTAGGCGATGCCGGAGACGGCTTCCAGGACGGAGAGAGCCGTGAGTTGGGCCTCCTCCTCCGGTGTGAACGGGCGGCCGTAGCCGTCCATCACGGCTGCCAGGAGGTCGGGACGGCCGTGCCAGCTGTCGGACAGCCGCACGAAGTCCCGTAGGGCGGGCCCCTCTTCGGAGCGCTCGAAGTCGATCACGTACAGCGTGCCGGAGCCCTCGTCCCAGCGCAGATTGCGCAGCTGGAAGTCACCGTGCGTGGGGACTAACGGCAGGGCGGGCCCGGCGGCGGCACTCTCGACCGTGCTACGGACGAACTCCTCGTCCTCAGCGGCGAGATGGGGCCGGGCCCCGTCCAGGTGCCGTTCCAGCTTCGCCACGGGCAGGTCCCCGCCGCCCGGTTGGCCCGGGGCGCCGCCGTGGTGAATGGAGGCCGCGAGCTGTCCGATGCGGTGGAACACCGTGCGCTCCTGCTCGGGCGCCAGGACGGCACCGTGCAGGGAGCGGCCTCCCACCGCCGTGAGCACGACGGCCCGCAGGGTGTCGTCGGCGGCCACCAGCCGGGGCGCTGCTTCGCCGAGACCGGTGACCCAGCCCCGTAACGCAGTGACCTCGCGCCGGTGGAAACGCTCGTTCTGGTGGACCTTGACGTACCAGGTGCCGCCCTCGGCGCCGTGCGCCCGCCAGACGCGGCTCTCCTCTCTCGCCCAGGAGACGTCCGCCCAACGGGTGATCCGCCCCACCGCCCGTTCGGCGAAGGCACGCACCGCGCCCTCCGGGGCGGCGCCGGAAACCAGCAGCAGCCGGTCCACGGCCGGGTCGTGCGCGATCGGGTCGCCCGGTTCCTGGAAGTGCACGGCCAGGTGGGCACCGGCCCGGTAGGCGTCCAGCCCCGCCCGGCAGTACGCGACCATCGGCTCCGGCAGCGCGTCCAGCGCGAACCACCCCATCGCGTCGCACTTGTCCGGCTCCATGACGCGCGGCGCGCCGCTCCACCGGCGCACCTCGAAGAACACCCCGATCCGCGCCCGGCCGACCGGCGGCCGGTGGTGCACCGTGACGGCCGCGCGCACATCCCCCGGATCCAGGGCGAGACCGGTCTCCTCCAGCGTCTCGCGCACGACGGCGTCGACCACGGTCTCGGCCTCCACATGGCCCGACGGCGCGTGCCACAGACCGCTGGCGTACACGTCTCCGGCCCGCCGGGACAGCAGCACCTCCGGCCCGCGGTCTCCGTCGCGTACGGCCAGCAGGTGCGCGTCCACCGGCGCGTCGACGCGGGTCAACGGGTCCACCCCAGCTCGGTGTAGACGCGTCCGGCCCGGATGCCCTCGATCGCGGCCCGTGCGTAGGGGACCAGTGGCTCGGGCAGGTCCTTGGCGTTCCACCACTGCCAGGCGACGCACTTGTCCGGCTCCCTCAGCTCGGGCGTGCCCTCCCAGCGCCGTGCGCGGAAGAAGAGGCCGATCCTGGGTCTACCGCCCGGCCGGTTGACCGTGTGCACGGTGTGGACGAGTTCGACATCCGCTGGGTCGATCACCAGCCCCGCCTCCTCGTACGCCTCCCTGACCAGGCACGCCGTCGCGGACTCCGCCTCGCAGTGGCCCGCGAGCACGTGCCAGGTGTTGCCCGCGTACGCCGAGTCGGGGTGCCGCAGCCCCAGCAGGACCTGGCCGTCCCGCTCCAGGTAGAGGTGGACGCCGACGACGTTCAGGACCGTCGCCGATGCCGGGGCCGAGGGCGCATCGTGCTCGGCGGCGTGCCGTTCCAGGAGTGCCCGGGTCGACGGCAGCATCGTCATGTACGGGAACTTCTCGGGCCGCACCCAGGCGACCATCACGCCCTCGGTGAGCGGCAGAGCGGCCGGGTCGCCGTTCCAGCGGCCGCTGAACACCTGGACCGGTACCCGGGTCCCGTCCGTGCCGGTGACGTGCTCGACCGCGTACGGCACCAGGCCGGCGACCGCCAGATCGGCCTCCTCGCGCAGCTCCCGGCGGACCGTGTCGAGCAGCGTGCGGTCCTGCGGCTCCCAGCCGCCACCGAGCAGCGACCAGCACCCCGACTCCCAGATCCACGGCTTGTTCGCGTCCCGGAGGTGCAGCAGGTACCGTCCCTTCCCGTCGTGGATGATCGCCGAGGCGTTCACGGGCTCGGGCTGCCCGTCCAGGCCCGCCTGAAGAAGCTTCGTACGCAGGGTCGGTGACCTGACCTCCGCCAGGGGCAGCCACTGCGCCCCGGACACCTCCTCGTCCTGAAGAGTGAGCGCGGGTGGCTCCTCGTCGGCGAGGTGGAACACGTAACGGAAGTCGTAGTGCCGGTGCGCCCGTTCGCCCTTCGCGGGGCGCGCGTCGATGTCGTGCACGTCGATGTCGGCGGGGGAGCCGAGGAACTGCCGGGTCAGGGACACGGCGCCCGGGGCGATCCCGGTCTCCTCCGACAGCTCGCGCAACGCGGCGACGAGCAGACTGCGGTCGCCGGGCTCCGTGTGACCGCCGGGGGTGAGCATGAGCCCGTCGGAGGCCCGGTGCCGGATGTGCAGGACCCGGCACCGGCGGTCGACGACGACAGCGCTGCACGTGACGTGAGCCGGGAGCGTCGCGCGGTCGGCCGGATCGTCGGGGCCGTCCAGGAGGGACAGCAGCCCGGCGAGGGATTCCCGCTCGTGCGGGTGGCGCACCAGGTACGCCTCGGTGGTGCTGCGGATGTGGGAGCGGGTGAGCGGCATGTCGTGACCTCGGGACGGCGGAAGGGGTGCGGGGCGGCTCACGCGGGGGCCTCGTGCTTGTCGTCGTCCGGTTCGGACGTGATCTGGTAGGACAGCAACTGCCGGAAGAGCCCGGGCTGTTCGGCGATTTCGGCGTACGTGCCCTCCTGGACGACGCGGCCCGCGTCGAGCACGACGATGCGGTCGGCGACGGCCACGTTCGCGATGCGGTGGGTCACAAGGAGCACCGCCCGGTCCCGGGCCAGGGACCGCAGCCGCTGGAAGATGCGGAACTCGGCACGCGGGTCGAGGTTGGCCGTCGGCTCGTCCAGGACCAGCAGCCCGGCCTGGCGGAAGAACGCCCTGGCCAGGGCGATGCGCTGCCACTGGCCGCCGCTCAGCTCCTCGCCGTTGAGCCATTCGCGGGCCAGGAGGGTGTCCAGGCCCGCGCCCAGCTTGTCGACTACCTCGTCGGCGTCGGCAGCCTCGCACGCCTCACGGACCGCCGCGTCGCCGCCCTCGGTGGGCTGCCCCTGAGTCACGTTCTCGCGCACGGTCAGCGGCCAGTGCGCGTAATCCTGCGGTACGAGGGCGACGTGCCGCCACAGGGCCTGCGGGTCGGCCTCAGTGGTGGGGACGCCGTCCCACAACACCTGCCCGTCCGTGGGCAGATAGAGGCCGCTGACCAGCTTCGACAGCGTCGACTTCCCGGAGCCGTTGAAGCCGACCAGTGCGGTGACCTCGCCCCGGCGCAGGGTGAGGGACACCTCGGACAGGGCGTCGTGCTCCTTGCCCGCGTAGCGGTGCGTGACCGACTTGACCTCGATCGTCTCCGGCGGCGCGGGGTGGTGCGGGCCCCGGCGCATGCGGAAGCCGCCCGCCTTGTCGAGGAAACCGGTCCAGTCGTCCATGTACAGCCCCGTCCGCACGGCGCGCGCGCCGACTGCCACCAGGCCGCGGACCGCCATGCCGACGGTCTGCAGGGCGAAGACGGCCGTGCCCGCGTGGCCGACGCTGATCCGGCCGTTCGCGAGCAGCCACACGACTGCCGCCCACACCACCGCCGACCCCAGCCCCCCGCATACCGCGCCGGCCAGGGACATCCGCGCGCCCTGGTCGGCCGCGGCCCGGTCTTCGCGGTTGATACGGGCGACGGTGTGCCGGTACCGGCCGGACAGGAAGTCGGCCATGGTCCCCGCGCGGATCTGGTCGGCGGCGTCCTTGGTGTAGATGTGCCAGCGCAGCACGGACAGCATCCGGTTGTCGCCGTTGCTCCGGAGATTGGCCAGGTAGCGGACGCGCGCGGCGCTGACCTGGGCCACGGCCTGCGGCAGGCTCGCGGCGACGAGGAGCGGGAGCAGCACCCAGTGCACACCGGCGAGCACGACGGCCCCGGCGAGGAACGCGGCGGCCGAGGCGATCAGGTCCTGCCCCTCGTTGATCAGGTCGCCGGTGACCTGGGCGCCGCGGTCGGCCGCCTCGCGGTCACGGTTGAAGTCGGGGTCGTCGTACGCGCACAACTCGACCTCGGCGCAGCCGGTGAGCAGCATCTGCTCGGCCTCGCGGGACATCAGCGGACCCAGCCTGGAGGAGAGCCAGTTGACGGTGATCCCGAGCAGCGCGCGCACCCCGGCCGCCCCGGCGAGCAGGGCGACGGACGGCCACGCGTCGAGGAGACGGTGGTAGACGTCCCCGTCGCGCAGCAGGGCCGTCAGGGTGCCCGCGATGGCGACCAGACCCAGGGCCTGCATCACCCCGGTGACCAGCTGGCACAGCAGCAGGCCGACGGTCGCCCGCCGGTCGACCCGCCACGCCAGCGCCAGCGAGCGGCGCACCAGCTGCGGCAGACGGCGGGCCATGTCGCGCATCCGGATCGACCGGCCGGCCGCCTCGCGGCTGCCGGTGAGATCGACGTAACGCATCTGCGGCTCGGGCTCGGGCGGTAAGGGGACGGATCGCGGTCCCGGAACGTCGCCGTTCGATTTCGGGAGGCTGTTGCGAGGGGGAGGGGTGGGGTGCATGGCGTTCCTCCGTCTGGGCGTCGATGTGGCACTGATGCTCTAAAAACGCGGTGGATCCGGTCCCGTAACGGCCGGATCGGAGGGCATTTTGTGAACGCAAGTTCTATTGGGGGATCAGGCCGTGGGGCCTCTGTGCCGTCGCCGCTGAAACTCGTTCGATCAGGTCGGGTCACCCCTGCGGGGGATTGCGGACACCGTGTGACCGTCCGGGGCCCCACCCGTAAGGTCGCCGCATGACGACACTGTCCACCGGCAGCGCGTTCGACGCGCTCCGAGCCGACGCCGTACGCGATCACGAGGAGCTGCGCCGGACGTACGAACTCCCGAGGGACACGTCGCTGCGCAAGCAGACGACCGAACTCAACGAACAGACGAAGAAGTTGATCGCCTGCTCGTCACTGGTCCTGGTCGCCAGCGCGGACCCGGAAGGGCGCTGCGACGTCTCCTCGCGCGGCGGGCCCGCCGGGTTCGTGGCCGTCCTGGACCCGCGGACGGTGGCGATCCCGGACGCGACCGGCAACAGGCGGCTGGACACCCTGCAGAACGTCATCGCCACCGGCCGGGCCGGGCTGCTGTTCATCGTCCCGGGGCGCACCACGACGCTCCGGGTGAACGGCCGGGCATGCGTCTCCACGCGCCCGGAACTGCTGGAGCAGCTGACCCCCGTGGGAAAGCCGCCGGCCAGCGCGCTGGTCGTGGGCATCGAGGAGGTCTACCCGCACTGCCCCAAGTCCCTTCTGCGCAGCGGAGCCTGGAAGCCCGAGCAGTGGCCGTCGGCGGACGACCAGCCGACCTCGGCCGAGGTCACGCTCGCCCAGCTCCGCATGCCGGGACTCACGATCGCCGACATCGAGCAGTCGGAGGCGGATTCCCTGAAGTACCGGTACGAGTGACGGGCCGGGGCCGGCCATTCGCCCTGGGAACGGAGCGCGTTCGGTGAAACCGGCACAGCCGCCGAGCCGTCTCCTCTAGCCTGACCAGTCGTTTGTGCGCCGTGGGCGCACGGTGCCGAAGGAGGACGTGCCTGTGCGGGCCCTGCGGGCGGATGACCCTGTACGCGTGGCGGACTACCGGCTGCTCGGCCGGCTCGGCGAGGGCGGGATGGGCGTGGTCTACCTCGCCCGGTCCCCGCGCGGCCGCATGGTGGCGGTCAAGTCGATCAGGCTCGAACTCGCGGCGCTGCCCGACTTCCGGCTCCGGTTCGCCGAAGAAGTCGCCATCGCCCAGCGCGTGGGCGGCGACTGGACGGCGGCCGTGCTCGACGCCGACCCGCACGCCGAACGGCCCTGGGTCGCCACCGCGTACGTCCCCGGCCCGACCCTCGCCGAGGTGGTGGCCCGTCACGGGCCGCTCCCGGAGCGCTCGGTACGTGGGCTGGCATCCGGTCTCTGCGACGCGCTGGCCGACATCCACGCGGCCGGGCTCGTCCACCGGGACCTGAAACCCTCCAACGTCATGATCACCATCGACGGCCCCAAGGTGATCGACTTCGGCATCGTCCGCGCCCTGGACGGCCCGACCCACGGCGGACTGACCTCCACCGGCGTGGTCGTCGGCTCCCCGGGCTTCATGGCGCCCGAGCAGGTACGCGGGGAACGTCTCACCGCCGCCTGCGACATCTTCTCGCTGGGCTCGGTCCTCGCCTTCGCCGCAGCCGGCCGTCTGCCCTTCGACACGGCCGAGGGGCGCCCGCACGCCCTCATGTACCGGGTGGTGCACGAGGAACCCGACCTCACGGGCATTCCGGAGGCCCTGCTCCCACTGATCGGCGACTGCCTCGCCAAGGACCCGGAGGCCAGGCCGTCGCTTGCCACGCTCCGGACGCGCGAGGAGACGCAGTTCCGGCATCTCGGCCCCTGGCTTCCCGCGCCGGTCCTGGCCAGGCTGGGTCAGGACGCGGCCCAGCTGCTGGAGCACGAGGACCCCGGTACCGTTCTGACGGCGGAGGAGGGCCAGCCCCCGGCACAGCCGCCCGAGGACGAGATCGGGACCGTCCCCGCCCAGCGCCCCGCCGTCCCGGCCACCGCCCCCGTCACCGCGCAGGCCGAACCGGAGCCCCGGCGTGGAACGTCACGCACACTGGCCGAGGAGCGCAACGGGCGTAACGGCCCCACCCCGTCCACGATGGCCGTGTACGCGACCCTCGCCCTGTTCGGGCTGGCGGCGCTGGGCACCACGATCACCCAATTGAACTTGCTGAGCGGGACCGTGTCGGACGCCCCGTCCCGGGACGAGGAAATGGCTTACCCCTGGGGCTACATCCAGATCGGGGCGGCGGTCGCCTTCGTCGTCTCCTGGTTGATCTGGTGCGCGAAAATGCGGTCCGCCGCCGAGGAGTTCGCCCCCGGACGGCTGCGTTACGAGCCCCGGCTGGCCGTCCTCTCGTGGTTCATTCCCCTGGGCAACCTCTACCTGCCCAAGCAGATCGCGAACGATGTCTGGCACGCCTCCAGCCCGACCTCCCTGGGCGGCGCCATGGCCCCGGCCGCCCGGCTGCACGTCTGGTGGGGGTGCGCTGTCTTCACCATGGTGACGTTGCCGCTGTACCTGTACTGGGCGGCTTTCGCATGGGCCGAGCACGAGGACTTCATCTCGCACGACAACGGGCTGACCTACGGGGACGACGGCTACAAGGACTGGGACACGTACGACATGTCGGAGGGCACCGTGGTGGGCCTGATCCTCCGCATCCTCGTGCTTCCCACCGTCGTGGCGACCGCCCTGTACGTGTCCCGGCTGACCGCGATGCAGCAGGCACGTCGCACCACCTGACGTCCGTGGGGGCCCTCGCGGGCACGGCCTAGGACATGTCGCCCCGGCACACCGTCCCCTGTACGGGGTGATCGGGTCACCGGTGCCGCCGACCACCAGGATGGGATCCGCGCCCTCGGCGTTCACCTGCGGGGTGACCCGCTCGCCGTCGAACGGCCAGTCGAAGCAGAGGTAGACGCCCGTGGACCAGGCCGCGCCGAACACAGGCGACGCGGCCGTTGTCGACCGGGGGCGCCGCCGGGTCGGCGGAGCCGGTGTCGTCCGAGCCCTTGTCCAGCGGGCGGCCGTCGTTGCGGTCGATCAGCGCGGTGAGCGCCTTGGCGAGGGGCTGCCACCCGTCCGTGCCGCGGGCGAGATGGTCGCCGACGTCGTACGCGAGGTCGTGGGCGTCGAGGGTCCTGCCGCCTCCGGCCGGGGCGGGCTTCCTCTCCAGGCGGTCGGCCAGCCGCGCCATCCGCGGGCGGCCTCCTCGGGCCCGTCCCCGGTCGGGCAGTCGCGGATATGGGCCGCGCTGGTCCGGCCCACGCCGCGCGGGTCGAAGGAGACCAGGTCGTAGCGGTCGCGCAGCGGCCCGTACTGGCGGAGGCGTGCGGGAAGTCCGCTCACGCCGGACACGCCGGGCCCGCCGAAGTTGAGGACTAGGGAACCGATGCGCCGGCTGTTCGGGCCCGTGGCCTCGAGGCGTATCAGGGCGACGTCGATCGTCCGCCCGTCCGGCTTCCGGTAGTCGAGGGGGGTCTTCATGACGGCGCAGTCGTAGCCCTCGCGCGCGGCCGGCGGCGAGGTGCAGCGCGACCAGCGGAGGTACTGACCCGTGGTGAGCGCGGTCCGTCGAATAAGCGCAGCGTACAAGCCGTCCACCCGCTCACAGGCGGCGCACAGCCGTCGCGCGGCTGTGCCGTCTCTGCGACGAGTCTGTGTCATTCCTGGCCCAGGGTGAGTAGGGCGTCGCGGCGCGCCTCATTGACGCGCTGCCGTCGCCGTGTTGCCCGGAACACCCTCCGGCTGCCGTACAACGCAGCCTCTACCGCGAGTTAGGTCAAAATGATACGCAAGGGACGCATCGTCACCGCAGTTGCCCTCACCACCCTGAGTCTCGGGCTCACGGCCTGCAACGATGACGAGGACCCGGCAGCGATGCCGGAATCGCCCTCGGCCTCCGCCCCGGCCTCGCCCACCCCGAGCAGCGAGAGCCCGTCGGCGGACCCCAGCGACGACGCCGGCTCCAAGCCCAGTGGTGACGTCGCCGCACCGGGCACGAAGTTCAAGGTCGGTGACCGGGCGGTCGTGCCGTTCAAGTACGGGACGTCAAAGGAGGGCACGGTCGCCATCACGGTCACGGCGATCGAGAAGGGCACCGAGGCCGACATGGCCCCCTTCGGCGACAAGGCGAAGGGCATGACGCCCTACTACATCCGCATGAAGGTGGAGAACGTCGGCGGCACGGACCTCTCCTACTCGTCGCTGAGGCTGCGCGGCAATCTGGCGGGCGGCGCTCCCACGGGCGTCATCCTGATCGGCGACCTCCCGGGCAAGTGCGACAGCGAGACGGCCCCCCGCGACTTCACCACGAAGGGCGCCTCCTACGAGACCTGCTCGCTCAGCGCCACGAAGACCGACCCCATCGCGGTCGCGTCGTTCGAGGAGGGTGACGCGTACAGGGACAGCCCGGTCATCTGGAGCAACTGACCACCCGCTCCCACGACCGCGGGCCGGGGCGTCCCGTCGCTGACGGAAGGCCCCGGCCCGGGAAGTGGTGTCACAGCCATCATGACAGGTCAGAGGGCATTTTCGTAGGAGCAACGGCACAGCGGACAAGCCTTGTTGGGCCCCTCCGGGAGCGCCCAGAATCTCCGCCATGAATCACTCGCGGAAAGTCGATCAGGACGACATCGTGCGAGCGCGGAATGTGCTGCTCGCCTCGGGACGCCGCACACCGCGCGAGGAAGTCGACGCCTACCGGGTGCTCGCCCAGGTCAGCCCCGCCTCGTACCTGCCACGCCTGGCCAGGGCGCTGCAGGCCCTGGGCTTCGAGAACTCCCACCGCCACACGCGCCCGGACCGCCTCGCGCTGTGCGAGGAGGCGGTCGCCGTGGCACGGTCCATCGATCCGGGCGAACCCACCCGTGCCGATGTTCTCTACGACGCGCTCGATACGTGCCAGAGAGTGCTGTACAGCCGGGGCCGACGCGAGGAAGGACTCGCTCTGCGTGCCGAGATGGTCGCCGTTGGTCGTGCACAGGCGGCAGTGAGTGGAACCCCCGTGGTCAGGGGGCTGGAAGTGTGGGCCCGCGGTCTTGCCGAGGAAGGCCGGTACGACGAAGCCGCCGATGTCTTGGCCGAGTTGCACATGGCGGACCGGCCCAAGACGCTGAACGGTGGGTCCCACTCCTGGTCACTCCTGGAGTGGATCGCCGTTCTCCATGACGCGGGCCGGTTCGGCGAAGCGCTCGCCGCGTTCGAGACACTCGTACGCATGGAACGGGAGGAAGCCGCGAACGACCGTGGCCCGACGGCCTGTTACCTCTACTCGCTCATCGGATACGCGCAGATGCTCGACGCCCATGGCCGGGGCGAGCAGGCGGGCCTCGCCCGGCAGGAGGCACTCGCTCTGCTGACGGAGCTGGCCGACACCGGGGAGCGAAAGACATGGAGCGGCTATCAGAGGTCGTTCTGGGCCGTGCTGCTGTCCTTCCCCGGCGCCGAGGGCGACCGGCCCGCACCCCGAGGACCGCGTCCGCCTTCGGGCGCGACGAAACTGCAATGGTCGCGCGATGTCAGGGAGCGCTACTTCGACAGCCGTCACGCCCTTCGTGAGGAGGTGGACGCTCTTGCTCCGCTGGCCGCCGAGGTTCCGGACCGGCACCTCGCCGACCTGGTCGGCCTGCATCGCGTCCTCACCATCCGCTCCGCCGTCCACGGGGAATCGCACCGTTGCCGGTACGCGGAGGATGTGCGCCACCTGTTCGACGAGGGAGTGGGGCTGGCCCGACGCCTTGCCCGGCACGAACCGGTCCGAGGAGCGCGGGAACTGGCCAGGAGCCTGATCGACCGGTCGACGTACCGCACCTCCGCCTTCCAGTACGGGCCCGCCCTCGATGACTTCCGCGAAGCGCTGAGCTGCCTGGGGGAGGCCGGACCCACCTGATCCGGCCCCCGCCCCGGTCGGTCAGCGGCCGACCTTGCGGTGGCGGGTGAGAACGGCGGCGCCGGCCCGCTCACTGCCCAGGCACTCCAGGTCGGCATGAGGCCCGTCCGCCGGGAACAGCCTCCGCCCGGTGTCCAGGATGGTGGGGAAGGTCAGCAGCCGGTACTCGTCCACCAGGTCCGCGGCCATCAGCTGCCGCACGACGCTCAGGCTCCCGGCGACCACCACGTCCCGCTGCTCGCGCTTGACGGCCTCGCCCGGATCGCCGTCGAGGAGGCGCGAGTTCGCCGAAGGCGTCGAAGACGCGCGGATCGGCGAAGACCACGTTGTGCGCGACCCGGCCGTCGATGACGGCGAAGACCTGCAAGGTGTGCAGCCGGTGCCCACCCCCGGACGCCGGCGCGTACGCGGCGAGCGCGGGCTGCCCGTTGGCGGTGAGCTCCCGCACGGCCCAGCCGGTGCCGCGCATCGCGAACACCCGCTCCATGAACCGGCCGTAGTCCCCGCTGCCGCGGTACCACAGCGGCACCGGCGGCATCTCCAGCACGGCGTCCTCGGCCAGCAGGCGCACCAGCGCGGGCACGTCCGCCGCCTCGAACGCCCGGACGTACCGCTGGACGACCGCCCGCACCCCGGGATCGTCCGGCTCGGCGACCGCACCGGCGTCGGCCACTTCGGCGAGCGCGGCACGGGCCCGCTGCAGCGCGCTGTTGACCGCCGCGACCGTCGTCCCCAGCTGCTCGGCAACCTCGGCGGCAGCGGACGGTGTCCGCGCCCCTCCAGGGCGGTCAGGCACACGTTGGTCGCGATCCGGTACAGCCAGGTCCGTACCGACGCGCGCCCCGGGTCGTACCGCTTCCGGGCCTTCCACGCCCGCAGCAACGTCTCCTGCACCAGGTCCTCCGCCTCGTGGAACGAGCCCAGCACGCGGTAGCAGTACGTCGTCAACTCGCCCCGGAACGGCTCGAAATCCACGCCCCCATCATGCAGGTGTCCGCACAATCTCCTGGTTCTGTTCACCGTATGGTCACATTATCGGTAGGCTCTGGGGCGCTTCATCCGCACCACCAAGGGGGAACCGCCATGCGCACCCGTCATGCCCTGACCACCGCCGCAACCATGGCTTCGGTCGTCTCGCTCGGCCTCGTCGCCGGCACTCCTGCCCAGGCCGCCGAGTACTCCTCGGTCCTGAAGATCAAGGGCGTCCAGTACGACGCACCGGGGCGCGACTCCAACAAGTGCTCGGGCGGCAACGCGGCGAGCGAGTACCTGACGATCAAGAACTACTCGCGGACCACGACGGTCAACCTCAAGGGCTACGTCGTCAAGGACGCCACCGGGAACAAGTTCACCTTCACGAAGTCCCACACGCTGCAGCCCGGCGACTACGTGAAGCTCCGCGGCAACCGGGGCACCGACTCCGACGCCAAGAACGTCGTTTACCGCCAGAACTGCAACTTCATCTGGAACAACGACAAGGACACGATCTACCTCTACAAGCCCTCCGGCGCCCGCGCGGACGTCCACGCCTACACCAAGAGGGCCAACGACCGCGACGGCAACGGCTACATCACGTATCACGGGTGACCCGGATACCCGCCATCGAGCGATCAAAGCGTGCATAAGATTTAAGTAAGGTCAGGCGAGTGAAGCCGAATCTCCGGGGCACAGGACGTCTCGGAGGTTGATAATCATGGTTCCTGTCATTCTTGTTCTGCTGCTCGCCCTGCTTCTCTTCGGTGCCGGATTCGCGCTGAAGGCCCTGTGGTGGATCGCCGTCATCGTGCTGGTGGTCTGGCTTCTCGGGTTCGTGATCCGGCCGACGGTCAACGGTAAGCGCGGCCGCTGGTACCGGTGGTGAATTCCCTGCTGACCGTTTCCGTTCCAACGGGGTAAAAGGAATTCCACTTCCACGAAAGGGGCTTGCCATGCTCGGAATCGTCGCTGCGGTGTTGTTCTTCGTCTCGTTCCTGATCAACGCGGCGGATATCAGCACCAACGATGCCTTCTCCTCGACCAACGTGATGCTGCTGGGGCTCACGGCACTGGCCCTCCACGTGGCGGGGATAGGCAGCGGCTGGGCCCGCAGGCGGTGATGTGCCGCCCCGGCCCTGGCCATGGACGAGCCCTCGACCTTCCGGTCGAGGGCTCGTTCCGCGTGCGGCGGCGCTCCTAGGACAGGGACAGCAGGCGGTCCAGGACCCCGGGGTCGGCCTTCACGCCGTCGTGCAGGTGGGTCTCGGAGACCCAGGTACGCAGGCCCCGCACCCGGGACGCCGTGGTGAGGGAGTGGTCGTGGTCGACGTACATGTCCTGGCGGTACACCGCCGCGGCGACCGGCACCGTGTTCGCCGCGAGGCGGTCGAGGTCGTAGAGGGCGGGCCAGTCGGTGCGGTGGGCGAGCGCGTCCGCTGCGGCCTTCAGAGGGACGAGGGCCGGGTCCTCGTCGAACATCCAGGGGTACATCATCTCGCCCGTGAAATGCAGCGGCCCGCCCGCGGAGGCGTCGAACTCGGGGAACTCCGCCCGCACCCGGTCGGCCGACCATGCCGTGGCCCGGCCGCCCTGCGCGTAGATCGCCTCGTGCAGGACCGCGTACAGCGGACGCGGCGCGAGCGAGACGACGGAGTCGACGCCGCGCAGGAACGTGTCGGACAGGACCGGCCCGCCCCGCCCGGGTACGAAGGCGCCCTCCAGCAGATAGTGCAGGGAGTCGAAGGCCGACGCGGTGCCGAAGGTGATCCCCAGCGTCTGGAACCGGCGCACCGACAGACGTTCGCCCGACGGCATGCGGACGTCGCGGTCGGCCAGCTGCGCGGCGACCCGCGCGGCCAGGGCACGGTCATGGGGGTATCGCTCGAAGTACCGGGCGTTGGCGGCGAGCGTACGCCGGTACGCCGCCCGGTACACGTCGTCGGCGTGCCCGGTGAGAGTGGGCAGGCCGCCGGTGATCAGGGCCCGGTCCAGGCCCTCCGGGGCGAGGCCGAGATACGTGAGCGTGGCGAAGCCGCCGAAGCTCTGCCCCAGCACCGTCCAGGGCCGGTCGCCCTGCAACCGGCGGCGCAGCAGCTCCGCGTCGCGGACGATCGAATCGGCCCGGAAATGCGTGAGGTACCGCGCCGCGTCGGCCCGGCCGGCCAGGGTGGTGCGGTCCGCCGGGGTGGACCGGCCGGTGCCGCGCTGGTCCAGGAGGACGACGCGGAACTCCTTCAGGGCGCGGCGCAGCCAGGCGCCCGCCGCGTTGGGACGTTCGGCGCGCCCGCCCGGCCCGCCCTGGAGCCAGAGCAGCCGCGGCAGCTCACGGCCCTCCATGCCCTCGGCGACGACCTCCCGTGCGAAGACGGAGATGCCCGGCCCGTCGGGGCGGGCGTGGTCGAGGGGTACGTCGAGGGTGTGATCGGTGCAGACGAGGCCGCTGTGGCGGTACGTGATCTGGTCGTCGGTCAAGTCCGGCTCCTGGGGCGGGGGTGAAGGGGGCGGGCAAACGGTCGGCGGTCAGTAGCCGGCGACGCCCAGTTCGCGGCAGATCTCGACCAGCTCGGGGTGTACGTACACGCCGTCCTTCTCGATGCACTCGCCGTCGAGGAAGATCGACGGGCCGAGGACCGAGCCGTCGGTGTGGGCGGCGGACACCCACGGCTCGCCGCCGATCCAGGCACCCTTGGTGCCGATGCCCAGCTCCACGCAGCCGAAGACGCGCTCGTCCTCCACGATGCGGCCGGTCGGTGCCGGGACACCCGGGTTGAACCCCAGGGACCAGTGGGCGACACGGAACATGTTCGGGTCGTCCCAGGACTCCATCCAGCGGCGGAAGATCTCCGCGTCCTGGCCCTCGCCGTCGATCTTCGTGACGACGCCCTTCTCCACGGTGCAGCGGACCGGGGTGCGCAGCAGACCGAGCTGGTCCGGCGGCCACAGGGCACCGTCGAAGACGAGCACGCCGTCCTGGGTCTCCTCCAGCGGGTTCCAGGAGATCTGGCCGGAGAGCATGACGGTCTCGCCGGGGTTCTCGGCGGGCTTGCCCCGCAGGTTGATGGGGCGGTCGCCGTTGCGGCCGGTGATGTCGGTGCCGTTGGCCGAGGTGATGCGCACCTCGTCCGCCTGCTCCAGGAGGCGGACCAGCGCCTTGCCGAGCTTGATGACGCCCTCGAAGTCGGGACGGCCGACCGTCGCGACGAGCATGTGCACGTCCATCGCGGTGAGGTTGGTGTAGCGGCAGCCGTTCGCCATCGCACGGCGGAACGCGTCGGAGTGCATCACGTACGAGACGGCGAACTCGATCCACACGTCGGCGTCGGCTATGGCACCGGCGACGGGGCGCGGCGGCTCCATGGAGGAGCTGGGCATCGTCTCGTACCAGACGACGACGGGGTGCGCCCCGGCCGCCGCGACGGCCTGCGCGGTGGCGTCCACGACACGGCGGTCGCTGCTGGTGTCGCCGGTGAGGACGACGTGCTCGCCGGGCTTGACGAGCATCACCTGCTCCACGAGCTTGCGAGCGGCGAGGGCGAGTTCGTAGCTCAGGTACTCGGGGCGGGGTTCGAGCCGGCTGAACATCTCCATGGTGCTTCTCCTTGCGGTGGTGCGTATGAACGAAGGTGGTTCTGGGGGGAGTGGGGTCAGCTCGCCTTGATGATCTGGGCGGAGTCGCCGAGCGAGCTGCCCGCGATGAGGCCGGCGCCGACCAGGTTCAGTTCCTCGTCGGCGGCGGGGCCGCGCCACTTGCGGTAGCCGACGCGCACGGCGAGCGCGGCGAGGACCATCCAGCAGGCGTTCGGGGTGAGGATCAGCAGGCCCGTCGCGAGCATGACGCCCATCTGCCGCTTGGTGCCGCCGACCAGTTGGATGGCGGCGCCGGGGATGGCCCACAGCAGCAGGGTGCGCAGCACACCGGGCTCGCCCAGGCCGTGCTTGACGGTGTCGGCGTAGACCTTGGCGACGGGCGGGATCAGCCCCTGCCTGAAGTACGACTGCCACAGGACGGCGACCACGACGAGGGCCGCGGCGAAGCCGATGAGGGCGGCGCGGAACTGCTCACGGCGCCCCTCCCGCTCGTACGGGTCCCAGGGCCGGTGCTCGCGGCGCAGCAGCCAGCCGGCCTTGAGGTCGTAGCCCATGTCGGCGAAGGCGGGACCGGTCGCCGACACGTAGCCCACCAGGAGCGCGAGCGGCACCGACGGGATGCCGATGAGCAGCCCCAGGACCAGGAAGATCAGGGTGACGGCGAAGGACGGGAACCAGCCGGACTGCATCGCGGCGAGCCCGACGATCAGCTCGTGCACGAGCGCCGCGAACGCGGCGAACAGCACCCAGCCGAGCAGTCCCAGCGGACTCATGTCGCCGATCAGCCCACCGAGGACGGCGAGCAGCACGGCCCCGGCGACGAACAGGGCGTAGCCGCGTACGAGCGACCGCCGCAGTCCCTTCTCGTCCACGGTGTACGAGGTCGTCTCGTCGTGCTCCGCCACGGTTGCCGCGGCGGGCTGCTGCGCGGAGCGGCGGCGGACCAGCAGCACGACCGCCTGGCCGAGGGCCACGATGCCCGCGCCGACCATCACGCCGTGCGGCACGTATCCGGCGCCGAGGTCGGTGTGGAACAGATCGGGGCTGAACTCGCGCAGGCCGAGCCCCACACCGAACATGAGCAGCGCCCAGACGTTGCCGAGGAAGGCGACACCGGCGGCGGACAGCGGCAGGCTGAACAGGGTGCCGCCGAGCCCGACGAGCGTGCCCGCGCCGAGCACCAGGGCCCGCTTGCCGCCCTTGTCACCCGCCTTGATCGTTTCGGCGGCGGCCTGCCCGGGCGGCCAGGCCGCGTCGGCGGGCAGCAGCCGGGAACCGAAGGAGCGGTAGAGCACCCAGGTGTCGATGAGCAGGCCCACGAAGGAACCGGCCAGCATCGGCCACACCAGGTCCTCGCGCCCGAAGACGTACGGCACCGCGATCGAGGTGAGCAGCGCGTTGGCGGAGGCGAAGGTGGCGGCGGAGATCGCGCTCTGGGCGAGGTTCTGCCGGTGCACGGAGCGCATCGAGCGCAGTCCGGCGAGCGGGATGCGCCCGATGAGCATGGCGATCAGCGCGCCGACGACCGAGGTGTTGGCGGAGATCCCGAGCTTGGCGACCAGGTCCGCACCGATGACGGCGCCGACGACGGACAGCACGGCGAGGACGACGAACACGACGGGTTCGCGGACGCGGGGGTGGCCGGCGCCGGAGGATGCGGCGGCGGGGCCGGAGTCGGAGGGCGGCGGCGCGGTGGCCGACGGCGAGGTGTGATGCGACACGGAACACCCCTTGGTGGGTGGGCCCTGCCCCGGGGCGGGGAGGGACTTTTCGGGCAGGCTGCGGCGATCCGCGTACTCCGGCACGACGCACGTCGTACGGATGCGGGGCCCGCCGGACAGCGCCGCCGGGCCGGGCGGGTCAGGAGCCGAAGGCGGCCGTGGCCTCCTCGGCCCCGGCCAGAACGAGTTCGGTGATGCGGTCGACGGCACGGGTGACGCGGTGCGCGGGCCCGATGACGGTGAGCGAGGCGGCGATGGTCCCGGCCTGGAACACGGGGGCGGCCACGGCGGCGACGGCCTCGTCGTACTCGCCGTGGCTGACGCTGTACCCCCGGGAGCGCACGTCCGCGTACCGGGCCAGGAGGGTGTCGAGGCCGGTGACGGTGTGGTCGTTGAAGCGCTGGAGCGGGGTGGCTCCGAAGAGGCGGCGGATCTCCGCCTCGGAGTAGTGGGCGAAGATGGCGTGGCCGGAAGCGCCGGCGTGGCCGGGCATCACGGCGCCGACGATCGCCGTGTAGCGGACCGGACCGGTGCCGTCGACAGCGGCGGCGCACCGGTATCCGGCGCCCTGCGGCACGTTCAGCACGACGCTCTCGCCGGTCTCCCGCAGCAGCCCGGCGAGGATCGGCCGGACCAGCGACGGCAGCACCCCGCTGTGCTCCCCGGCGCGCGCCAGCCGGGACACGGCGGGGCCGAGCCGGTAGCGGCGGGTGGTGGTGTCGCAGGTGAGGAAGGAGCGGGAGGCGAGCGTGGTGAGGATGCGCTGGGCGACGGCCTTGTCCCAGCCGTGCCTGCGCGCCATCTCGCTCACCCCCCACTCGGGGCGCCGCTCGGTGAACGACAGCAGGGCGAGCAGGGCGCGGTCCGCGCCCTGCAGAACGCCGGGCTGGGGCGGGGCCAGGACGTCCGCGTCGTCGCGCCGGCCGGCCTCGTGGGCGGTGGAGCCGGCGGACGCGCCGTTCACCTCGTTCATGGCCTCGTCCCTTTCCTCGCTGATCTGGTGCGCTGAGCGCAACGCCGTTGCGCTCAGCGGGGAGAACTATGTGATCAGCGGGACGTGGTGTCAAGGGTGTTCTTCGGCACGGCGATGGTCCGGACGAGGCCGCCGGCCGAAACCCGGGCCGTCGGCTACAGCCGCAGCAGCACCGCCCTGGTGCCCAGCACGGGCATGTCGACGGTCGTCGCGCCGTCCTCGTCCGGCGTCAGGAGGTCACCGGAAGCCCCGAGGTAGTCGGCCGTGCGGGCCTCGGTGACGGAGAAGCCGGGGGTGATCCGGCAGGCGACCGGTTCCTCGGCGAAGGACTGGAGCCGGACGAGCACCTGGCCGGGGGTTGGGACGGTGAGCCCCACGACGCGCACGCGCCGGTCGCTGACGCTCAGCAACCCGTACGAGGCGTCCGGGGCCGGACTCTTCTCGCCCAGAGCGCGGACGGCGAGCAGCGGGCGGCTGCCCACGGCCGCGGTGTGCATGCCCAGCACGGGCCCGCTGGTGTGCGGGGTCTGTCCGAAGGACACGCTGTAGCGGAACACATGGTCGAACGCCTGCTCGGAGGGGAAGTTGGTGTCCCAGATGTTGTTGTGCACCCAGGAGAAGAGCGTGCCGGGCTCGTCCTGGGCCAGCGACTGCGGATACGGCGCGTACGGGACGGCGATCCCGCCCACCTGGACGAGCGGCGCGTCCTGCGTGGCGACGGCCGCGACCACCTCGTCCTCCGCGAAGCTCACCCAGCGCCGTACCGCGCGCATGTGCTGAGCGGACCCGGGCACGACCGGCAGCCCGCTACCCGTCATGCCGCCGGTCGCCTCCATCCGGACATCGGGGCGGCGCATCGCGAAGGGGAACGCGAAGAACGCGCTTTCCTTGGTCAGCGTCGCGGGCTTCGCGATCCGGTTCTCCAGATCGATCCGGGCCTGCCCGTGCGGCAGATGCACCCGCACCCGCAGCCGCTCGGTGCCGGCCGGGGCGCACTCGTAGACCAGCGTCTCACCCGTCGCGTCGCGGAAACGGTGCACCAGCGCGGCCGGGGGCGCGGCTGTACGGGAGGCGAGGAGATGCATCGACCCGTTCGCCGTGGTCTTGCTCGACTGATGGTTGAAGCCCCCAGCCGTGGCGTACTCGTCGTACACATAGGCGTTGAGCCCCACCGTGGCGTCCTGGCGCACCAGCTCGCGGCCGGTGCGCTTGTCGACCACCGAGCCGATCCACGCCGACCGCAGGTCCACCCGCACCCGCAGGAACTCGTTCTCCAGGACGGCAGGCTCCTCGGAACGGCTCTCCGGGGCGGCCGGCGGCTCCTGTCCCGGGACGACATCCACCCGTACCGCGCCATGCGCCGGCACCTCCGTGAGCCGGAACAACAGGAAGCGGCCCGCGGCCCGGTGCAGCTCGTTGGACTGCGCCTCCTCCGTGTGCTCCAGCACCGAGCCGTCGCGCGCGTCGAGCACCCGGACCGGGTCCTCCAGGGCGACCGTGCTCTCGGGAAGGAACAGCCGGACCGTCTCCGACCGCGGCCAGCTGCACGTATTGGTCACGTAGAAACCGGCGAGCGTCCCCTCGCGCGGGGAGAGCCTGCCGCCGAGCGCCGCACTCGCGCCGTCCAGGAGCGTCTTCGCGTCGTCGTGGGCGCGCAGCGCCTGGGCGTACTTCCAGTGCCACTGACGCTCACCGGAGGCGTGGCCGTGGTCGCCGTGCGTCCAGGGGTCGCCACCGCCCCAGGTGTGCTCGTTGAACAGGGAGGCAGCCCGGTAGACCTCGGGCGCCGAGGCCGTGGTGCCCGAACCCGCCGCGCCGAGGATCTCCGCGTGCCCGGCGACCGTCTGGGCGTCGGCCAGCGCCGCCTGACCGTCACGGGTGGCGGCCAGCGGGACCGCACCGGCACCGACCCCGTCGACCCACCAGTCGCTCCAGTCGCCCTCGAGGGTCTCCAGACGGTCCCCGTAGCGGGCTTCCGCGTCGAGGAAGAAGTCCTCGTTGCGTGAGGTCCGCAGGGCGGGGAAGGCCCATTCCTCGTTCCACCTGCGTACGGTGTCCGCGATGACACGGCGCGGCGGGCCGTTGTCCGCGAACTTGCCCAGGACCCGCAGGTGCAGGACGTCCCACGGGTACGGGTCGCCCTTGAACTCCTCGTCCAGGACCGGGAATCCGGGGATGCCGCGCCCCTCGTGCGGGTACTGCCGGGTGGCCAGCGCGGACAGGTAGTGCGGCAGCAGGTCGTCGACCCGGTCGTAGGACTCGTCGAAGCCCAGGATCGAGCCTTCCATGTACGCCAGCCCGTGCGGGGTGTCGGTGCGCCACACCAGCACACTGCGTCCGCCCGGCGCACGCCACCGGAACAGCCGGGGCAGCGCCCCGCCGCCGGTGTGGTGCGGTACCGCCCGGCCTGCCCAGTTGTGGGCGACCGAGAGGTAGCGGATGCCGCTGTCGGCGAGCACGTCGGGGAGGCCGACGACCTGGCCGGGGACATCCGTCTGCATGGCCGTGGTGACGTCGATGCCGTGCCGGGCGCGCAGTTCGCGCACCGGGCGCAGCAACTCGTGCAGTTCGTCCGTCGAGCAGGTTTCCGTGTGCAGGTTGAAGGGCATCGCCGTCAGCTCGATACGCCCCTGACGCACCCGCTCCAGGAACTGCGCGACCTGCTCCGGCGGCCGGTTCGCCGACCAGTTCTCGAAGCTGAAGAACCCCTCGACGGCCCAGCGGAACTTCGACGCGTCGGGCCGGTCGTCCGTCGTACGGCACAGTTCGAGCAGGGAGTCGAGGTACTTGCGGCCCTCGGCGAGCACGGTGCCCTGCGGGTCGGTGTAGCCGATGTCGAGATGGGCGTGCTGGACCAGGTGCAGTGTCCAGTGCCGCTGCGGGGTCAGCAGCACCTCGACCTGTTCGCCGGGAGCCAGGTCGGGCAGCTCGACGAGTACCGGCAGCGGAGCGTCCACCTCCGGGACCAGCATCCGGGTCTCGCCGGCCGGCCCGGGTATCAGCTCGCTGCGGACGGAGGCGCCGGACAGGGTGGTGACCACGGCCCGGGTGAGGGGGCGGCCGGCCTGGACGCGCACGGACTGCAGCAGCCCGCCGTCACCGTCGTGGCGCAGCAGCGGTTCGCAGGAGAGCCGGACGGGGTGTCCGCCGAGGACACCGGTGGCGCTCACGCCGCGGTCGCGCAGGATGTCGCGGGCGATGTCGGAGTCCCACCAGGAGGGGCGGGACAGATCGGGGCGGGGCATGGAGAGGGTTCTCCGCTCTGGCAGGGGGCCGGGTCGGTGCGTGGGGCGGGCGGGAAGGTGCGGGGTCAGGAGGTCTTGGTGGCGAGGCCCGCGAAGATCTGGACCATCGCGGACTGTTCGAGGGTCTCGGCGGAGGCGGTCGGCTCGTAGTCGCCGCCGCCCGAGGGCTGGAAGCGGAAGAGGCCGTTGGCGGGATCGCGGTTCTCGTTCCAGACCCGCTCCGCGTAGGCGCTCTCCGTCTGCCGGTAGGCCGGGTCGTGGCGGATCCCGTCCAGCATCCGGAGGTTGTCGAAGTAGATCGCGTTGAAGATCGCCGGCTGGTCGTGCAGCCGCTCGCCCTCCTTCCAGTACGCGAGCGACCCCTCGGCGTCCTGCACGGCGCGACGCAGATACGTGCGGTCCCCGGTCGCCTTGTAGAGGGTGGTGGCGGTGCCGATCATGGCCCCGGAGTTGTACGTCCACAGGGTGGAGTTGACGGAGCCGTCGTCGCCGAGGCTGTTGCGGTACAGCCCGGGGGACTGGCGCAGGCACGACCAGTTCCACTCGTACCACTGCTTCGAGCTCGTCAGGTAGCGGCCCTCGTGCGTCTCCTGGTGGAGCCGGGCGGCCAGCTCCGCGGCCAGGCCCGTGACGTTGGCGGCGCGCATGTCATTGGCCGGGGAGTCGACCCAGTGCATCCCGCCGGGGCACGCCTTGGCCGGGTCGTCGTCCCAGCCCCGGCTGACGATGTCGAAGGCCAGCTCGGCCCGGTGCAGGTAGGCGGCGTCCCCGGTGGCCTCGTACTGGTCCAGCAGGGACAGCCCGACGACGGAGTTGTCGTCGTAGAAGACGTCACCGCCCTGCCCGAGCGGTGCCGGGAGGTACGAGTCGTAGCCGGGCCTGGCGTCGCGCGGCTCGAAGTACAGCTCCAGGGTCGAGAAGCGTTCCGCCGCGTCCGCCGTGTAACGCCGGCCCGATCCGGGAAGGCCGGCCATGTCGACCGTCGCGGCCGCCGCCTCCCGCATCGGCCACAGATAGGAATGGGCGTTGTCGGCGCTGCGGTGCGGGGTCGCCTCCTGGTAGAGGCCGTGGTTCTCCGCGCCCTGGTACAGATGGCGCTGGAGCGCGTCGTACGTCCGTACGGCACGGTCCTTCCAGGGGCCCGACGGCGCCGGGTGGCCGGCCGCGAGGGCGGGAGAGGGGCAGAGGGCGGCGCAGAGCAGGGGTGCTGCGGCCAGGGCGAGAGCGGTGCGGGCGGAGAGTTTCACCGGGATGCCTTTCGGGAATCGGCTCGGGGCGTCGGTGCGTGTGCCTGATCGGGGGTGCGGCGGGGCTCAGCCGAGCTTGAGGCTGCTGACGAAGAACCGCTGCGCCGCGAAGAAGAGGACGACGGTCGGCAGCGAGACCAGCAGGGCCCCGCCCAGGACGACCGGGGGCCCCACGTTGGAGTAGTTGCCCTGGAGTTCGGCGAGCGCGGCCATCACCGGGCGGATGTTGCGGCTCGTGGACAGGGTGATGCCGAAGAGCAGGTCGTTCCAGACGGCGACGAACTGGAAGACGAACGCGGCGATCATCGCGGACCGGGACAGCGGTACGTGGATCTGCCAGAACACCCGCCACCAGGAGGCGCCGTCAAGGCGCGCCGCCTCGATCACCTCCGGAGGCAGCGTCTGGGCGAAGTTGCGCATGATGAAGTACGCGAACGGGATCGCCACCGCCGCGTAGATGAGGAACAGCCCGATCTGCGCGTCGTAGAGGCCGGTGTTGGCGTACGCGAGGAAGAGCGGTCGCAGGAAGACCTGGAGGGGCAGCAGCGTGCCCGAGTAGATCAGCCAGAACCACAGGGTCTTGCGCTTGACCGGCATGATCACCGTGGCGAACGCGGCGGTCGTGGCCACCACGATGGCCGCGGCCGAGCTGGTCACCGCGTACAGCAGGCTGTTGCCCATCGCGGGGCCGAGCCGGGCCCGGGACCAGGCCTCGGACATGTTGTCGAACAGACCGAACCCGCCGTGCGGCAGCCAGTGCGGCGCGCCGCCGTATTCGGCGGCCGGCACCAGCGCGTTGACCAGCAGCAGCCAGGTCGGGACGGCCCAGAGGAGCGAGACGAGCACCAGGACTGTGTTGCGGACGGCGGTGCCGGCGGAGACGCGGCGTATGGACATGCTCAGGCGCCTTTCGGAGTGAGCTGGCGCCGCAGATACAGCCAGGAGGCCAGCAGCACGATGACGGTGAGGACGACGGCGACCGCCGCTCCGGCCCCGGGGCGCAGCGCGAGGAAGGTCTCCTGGTACATGGAGACGGCGAGCGTCTCGGAGCTGCGGCCCGGGCCGCCCTGGGTGAGGACCCAGATCAGGTCGAACGACTTCAGCCCGTTCACCAGACTGCTGCCGACGACGATCACGGACACGGTCCGCAGCTGCGGCAGCACCACGTACCAGAACTTGCGCAGCCCGTCGGCGCCGTCGAGCGAAGCGGCCTCCAGGGTCTCCGGAGGGATGGTCTGCAGACCGACCAGGAAGAGGATCACGGCCACCCCCGTGGCCTGCCAGGTGTTGGCGACGATCATGACGAGGGTGTTCCCCGGCCACTCCAGCAGCCAGCCCTGGGCGAAGGACCCCAGCCCCAGCGATTCGAGCGCCTGGTTGGCCGCCCCGTCCGTGGTCAGGAGGAAGTTCCAGACGACGGCCACGGCCGAGCCGGAGATCGCGTACGGCAGGACCACCAGCAGCCGGGGAATCCGGGACCACCCGGAACCGTTCGTCATCACCGCGATGCCGAGTCCCAGGACCAGCGGCAGCGCCACCGTGCCGACCACCCACATCAGGGTGTTCTCCACGGACTTGGCGAGAACCGGATCGCTGAAGAACAGCCCGTAGTTGGTGAACCAGGTGAAGCCGGAGACCCGGCTGTCGCTGAAGAAGCTCCGGTACAGCGTCACCACGAACGGTGTGAGCAGCAGGCCGGCGACGAGCAGGACGGCCGGGGCGAGGAAGCCCGCCGAGGCGAACCGGTCCCGGAGCCCGCGCGAGGGCTTGCCGGCCGGGGGTGCGGGCGGGGCCGTGGGGCCGGTGGAGGTGCGACGCGTGTCGAGGGCGGATGTCATGACTCGTCCTTGTTCCACGCGGCCCACTCCTTGGTGGCGCGGCTCGCCATGCTGCGCAGCGTCGCCTCGGGCGACATGGCATGCGTCATGAAGGCTCCCAGGTCATCGGTGTTCCCCTGCATGAGATTGGGCGGTCCGGACTGGCCGTAGCGGGGCAGCTCGGTCCAGCGCTCGTCCAGCGCCCGCTTCCTGAGCCGGGCGAGCACCGGGTTGGAGGTGACCGCCTTCGGGTTGGCCGAGCCGTCCTGGAGGAAGTCGGTCCACACCCGCTGGACCGAGGGGTGCAGCCAGTGGCCCGCGTTGGCCATCGCGGCGTCGTGCGAGACGGCCTTCTCCGGGACGGCGAGCACGCCCGCCTCGGTGATGACGGACCGCTTGGTGGAGGCGTCGACGGGAGGCAGGACGAAGGCGTCGAAGTCCTCACCCGGCTTCATGCCCGCCGCCGCCAGTCCCTGGGACTGCCAGGAACCGTGCAGGAACATGCCGACCTTGCCCGTCTTCAGCGCGGCCGGACCGTTGTTCTGGTCGAAGTCGGCCGGGGTCATCCAGCCCTTCTTCATGAAGTCCTGCCAGATCTGCATGGCCTTGTGCGCCTGCGGATCGGTGTACCGGGCCCGGCCCGCGATCAGATCCGCGTAGAACACCGGGTCGACCTTGCTGATCAGCTCCTCGAACCACTCGTAGGCGGGCCAGTTTCCGCTCTGCGTGGCGACGAAGGGAACGACACCGGACTTCTTGAGCACCTCCGCGGTGTGCAGCAGCTCGTCCCAGGTCTCCGGTGCCCGCAGGCCGTGCTTGTCGAAGACGTGCGTGTTGTAGAAGAGCACGTAGTACGACTGGTACAGGGGCATCCCGTACACCGCGCCCCGGTAGGACATCGAGTCGCGCAGGGACTTGGTCACCCAGCCCTTGCGCTCGTAGGCGTCCCACAGCTGAGTCAGATCACTGAGGCTGCCCGTGCGGGCGAGCTGTTTGAGGTTGTAGCCCGCCTGCCACTTGATCAGGTCGGTCGCCTTGGTCGTCTGCAGGGAGATCTGCGTGACCTGGGTGTACGCGGTCGGATTCGGGTTCGACAGCGGCCGCAGCGCGTAGCCGGTGAGCTTCTTCAGCTCGCGTCCGGCGGCCACGTAACCGTCGTCCCAGGTCGCGTTGTCGTTGGCCAGGGACGTCGTCCCCGGCTTCGCGGCGGTGCTGTCGCCCCGCGCGCAGCCGCCGGCCAGCGCGGCGGCAGCGCCGGCCCCGAGGCCGGCCAGCACGGTGCGCCGGCGGAGCGGGTGAGACGACTGCGCCGTCGTCTCGCCGGTGGATCTCATGGGCTCACTTCCCTCTGGACCCCGGCGGGGATGCCTGGGCTCCGGTATGCGGTGGGGAGGCCGCCGGAAGCGCGTACGGCGTGCGTCATGGCGCTCCGGGTTGCGAGGATGTTAACGACACCATGTGGCTGAAACAAGGGGTTCTCTTGGCTGAGCCAGAAAAGTCCTGCCAGCGAAGGGTTCCGTGAACCGATTCGATAGCCGCCTTGTTCGACCAAGGATGTTATCGATACCATGTCGATGCTTGCCGGTCCCTTCTTCAGGAGCTTCTGTGCACCAGCCCCGTCCCTATGAACGCAACCCCCGGTACGCCGTCACCGGCGGCACCGTCGTCACCGGCTGGGCCGCCGCGGTCGCGGACGTGCCCACGGCACCCGTCGTCCTGGCCCTGGACGGCCCCGCCGCACTCGACTGGGAGGCGACGGCCGACGCCCTCGCCGCCGCTCTGCGCGCACGGGGTACGCAGGTCGCGATGTGCGATGTGCGCGCCCTCTGGTCGGACGACGCGGTTCAGCGGCTCTGTGTGCCCGACGCGGCCGCCGACCCGTTCTTCCTGCCGCTCGCCGGGTTCTCCATGGACGACCTGTTCGAGACGCCTCCCGTCCAGCCGCGTCCGGCCGACGGTGTCCTGCTCGTCTTCGGCCCCGGCGCCGCGCTCAGCGAGCCCGACCTGCTGTGGTGGGCCGACCTGCCCAAGCGGTACGCGGAGGAGGCCGTCACCCGCGCCGAACTGCCTCTCGGCGTCAACCTGGGCCGCCCCGGCACCCCCGGCGAGCTGCGCAGCCTCTTCTACACCGACTGGCCCGTCGGCGACCGCCACCGCGACCGCCTGGCCCCCCGCGTCGACCGCTGGATCGACCTCCAGGGCGCACACGGCCCGGCCTCCCTGGACGGCACGGCGGTCCGGGCCACCCTGGCCGCCCTCGCCTCCGGCCCCGTCCGCAGCCGGCCCTTCTTCAACTCCACCCCCTGGGGCGGCCGGTGGGCCGCCCGGGAGCTCGGTTTCGAACCCCGCCACGGCAACACGGCCCTCGGCTACGAGCTGATCGCCCCCGAAGCCGGAGTCCTCGTCGGCCAGGACGAGACGGCACAGGTGGAACTGCCCTTCCAGCTGCTGTGCGCACTCCACCCCGAGACATTCCTCGGGCCGGACGTCCACCGCCGCTTCGGTACCTCCTTCCCGATCCGCTTCGACTACCTCGACACCGTGGGCGGCGGCAACCTCTCCCTGCACCTGCACCCCCGGGAGCAGTACATGCGGGAGGCCTTCGGGTGGCCCTACACCCAGCACGAGACGTACTACGTCACCGCGTGCGACCCCGGTGCGCGGGTCTACCTCGGGCTGCGGGACAGTACGGACGTGACTGTCATGCGCGAGGAGGTCGAGGCGGCCGCGGCCCAGGGCACCCCGCTGCGCGTCGAGGATCACGTGATGACGCATCCGTCGGAGAACGGGCAGCTCTACATGATCCCGGCCGGCACCCCGCACGCCTCCGGTGAGGGCAATCTGGTCCTGGAGATCAGCGCCACCCCCTACCTCTACTCCCTGCGCTTCTACGACTGGCTGCGCAAGGGCGTCTCCGGTGCGCCGAGGCCCCTCTCCTCCGCCCACGCCTTCGCCAACCTCGACACCGCGCGCCGCGGCGACGACGTCCTCAAGGAGCTCGTCCAGGAGCCGAGGACCCTGCGCGAGGGCCGGGGCTGGCGCGAGGAGGTCATCGGGGCACTGCCCGAGATGTTCTACGCGGTGCACCGCTTCGTGATCGAGGGGCCCGGGCCCGCCGAGGACGACACCGACGGCCGCTTCCACATCCTCAACGTCTCCTCGGGCGGGGGTGTCGTCGTGGAGACCGACCGGGGGGACCGGCACGACCTGGCCTTCGCCGAGACCCTCACCGTCCCGGCGGGCGTTGGCGGTTACCGGCTGCACCCGGTCGGCAGCGAACCGGTGCACGTGGTGAAGTCCCTGGTGGCCCCGGCATGAGCCACGTCCCCGTACTGGAGATCGGCGGCACCCATGTGACGGCCGCCGTCATCGACACCGCGTCCGCGCGGCCGGCGCCCCTGACCGTGGTCCGGGAGCCGGTCCCCGCCGACGCACCCGCCGGTGAGCTCCTCGACGCCATCGCCGCCGCCGGCGCCCGGGCCGAGGCCCCGGCGGGCGCCCACTGGGGCGTCGCGATACCCGGCCCCTTCGATTACGAAACCGGGGTCGGCCGCTTCCGCGGCATCGGCAAGTTCGAGGCGCTGCACGGCGTCGACGTCGGAGCGGAACTGCTCCTCCGGCTCCCCGGAGCCCCCCGCCGCATCAGCTTCGTCAACGACGCGGACGCCTTCGCCCTGGGCGAGTACCGGGCGGGCGCGGCGGCAGGGCGGCGCCGGGTCCTGTGCGTCACGCTCGGGACCGGTGTCGGCTCCTCGTTCCTGGACGGCGGGCGGCCCGTGACCGACGGACCCGACGTACCGCCCGGCGGCCGCGCCCACCGGCTCACCGTCGACGGGCTTCCCCTGGAGGAGGTGGTCTCGCGCCGGGCCATCCGCAGGTTCTACGCCACCGCCGCGGCCCTGCCCGGAGACGGACCCCTTCCCGACGTGCACGAGATCGCCGGCGCGGCCCGGGCCGGCGACGAGCCCGCCCTGCACGCGATCAGGCACTGCTTCGGCGCCCTGGGACGGGCCCTCGCGCCCTGGTGCGAGCGGTTCCGGCCAGACCTGATGGTCGTCGGCGGCTCTATGGCCGGCTCCTGGGACCTGCTCGGGCCCGCGGTGCGCGACGGCATCGCATCATGCGCACCGGGGGCCGCGCCCCCGGCCGTCACGGCGCGCCGCCCGGCCGACGCGCCCCTCATCGGCGCCGCGCACTGGACCCTGCGCGGGGCCGCCGTCACTCCCCGGGCACGGACCTAGAATGACCGCGTCACCGACCCACGAGCCCGTCCACCGATCCGCAGGAGAACCGCACATGGCACAGCACCGCGCGGGCGACAACGGCGCCCCCACGATGCGCGACGTGGCCGCGAGCGCCGGTGTCAGTGCCATGACCGTCTCCCGCGTGCTCAAGGACGACGCCCGGGTCAGCGGCACCACCCGGGAACGGGTACTGGCCGCCGTCGAAGCGCTGGGGTACCGGCGCAACGAAACGGCACGCAGCCTGCGCCTGGGCGGCAGCGGGATGATCGGACTGGTCGTCACCAACCTCGCCAACCCGTTCTACTCCCGCCTCGCCCTGGGCGTGCAGGAGGTCGCCTCCGATCACGGCCTGCGGGTCCTGCTCAGCAACACCGCCGAGCAGGTCGACAAGGAGCGGGGGCTCGTCGATGACCTGACCGCCCGTCAGGTCGACGGCATGATCGTCGTCCCGGCCGGCAGCAGCCACCGGCACCTCGCTCCGGCGGCGCTGCGCGGAATGCCGATCGTGCTGGCCTCCCGGCCGCCGGCCGGAATGGACGCCGACTGTGTCCTGGTCGACGACTTCGGCGGAGCCGAGCAGGCTGTCGGGCAGCTGATCGCGGACGGCCACCGCCGCATCGGCTTCCTCGGCAACCCGCCCGCCCTGTACACCGGGGCGGAGCGCTTCCGCGGTTACTGGGCGGCCCACGAAGCGGCCGGGATCGAACCCGCCGAGACCCACGTACGGCGCGGCCTCACCGACGTACCCACCGCCGAGGCCGCCGCACGCGCGCTCCTCGGCGCCCCCGACGCGCCGACGGCCCTCTTCTGCACCAACAACCGGCTGACGCAGGGCGCCATCCGCGCCGTGCACGGCCTCGGCCGCCCCGTCGCGCTCGCCGGCTTCGACGACTTCGACCTGGCCGACGTCCTCGGCCTGCCCCTGACGATCGTCTCGTACGACGCGGACGAGATCGGCCGACGCGCCGGCCAGATGCTCATCGACCGCATCAACGGCTCGTCCGCCGAGCCGATCCCGGCCCGCAGGACCGTCGTACCCACCCGCGTCATCCGCTACGGGACACGCTGATCCGGACCCCACCGCCACTCCCACGGCACCGGTCTGCCCTCCTGCCCCGCCTTCCTCCTCCGGAGCACCCATGCACCACGACCGAACGGTCACCGAAAGCCGGCTGGCCCGCGTCCTCGACCTGCGCCTGAGGCCCGCCGTATACCGCGAGAGCCTTCCCCTCGACATCGCCGTCCGGCCGGTCACGGGCGAACCCGTACCCGTGGCCGAAGGTATCGGCGCGCCGTACGAACCGGTTCGTACGGGCGACCTGTGGGGGCCCGCCTGGTCCACCACCTGGTTCCGGATCAGTGGCACCGTCCCCGCCGGCTGGGCCGGGCAGCGGGTCGAAGCGGTGCTCGACCTCGGCTTCGGCACCACCCAGCCCGGCTTCTCCGCCGAGGGCCTCGTCCACCGCCCGGACGGTAGCCCGGTCAAGGCACTCAACCCCCGCAACGCATGGCTGCCGATCACCGAACGCGCCGAGGGCGGAGAGGAGTTCGTCTACTACATCGAGGCGGCGGCCAACCCGGTCATCTTCGACTCGGGAAGCGGCGACGACCCCTTCGTCCCCACCCGGGCCGGCGGAGCTCCCCCGTGGCTGGGCGGCGAGACCGCACCCGACACACCGCTCTACCGCCTGAACCGGATGGACCTCGCCGTCTTCGACCCCACGGTCTGGGAACTCGTACAGGACCTGGACGTCCTCTCCGGGCTGATGCACCAACTGCCCGAGGACTCCACCCGTCGCTGGCAGTTGACGCACGCCGTGGACCGGGCGCTGGACGCGATCGACCTCCAGGACATCGGGGGAACGGCCACACGCGCGCGCGAGGTGCTCGCCCCGGCACTCGCCTCACCCGCGCACGCGGGGGCGCACCGCGTCTCCGCCGTGGGTCACGCGCACATCGACACCGCCTGGCTCTGGCCCGTACGGGAGACCGTCCGCAAGGCGGCCAGGACCGTCTCCAACGTCACCGCCCTGATGGACGACCACCCCGGCTTCCGCTTCGTCATGTCCCAGGCCCAGCAGCTCGCCTGGCTCAAGGAGCAGCGGCCCGAGGTGTTCGCCCGCGTCGTGGAGAAGGTGCGCACCGGGCAGTTCATCCCCACGGGGAGCCTCTGGATCGAACCCGACACCAACCTCTCCGGGGGCGAGTCGCTGGTACGCCAGTTCGTCCACGGCAAGCGCTTCTACCTGGAGGAATTCGGGGTGGAGACCGAGGACATGTGGCTGCCCGACACCTTCGGTTACAACGCCGCCCTGCCCCAGATCATGAAGCTGGCCGGCATCAAGTGGTTTCTCACCCAGAAGATCTCCTGGAACGCGACGAACCCCTTCCCGCACCACACCTTCTGGTGGGAGGGCATCGACGGCACCCGCATCTTCAGCCACTTCCCGCCCGTCGACTCCTACAACGGAGACCTCTCGGGTGCCGACATCGCACACACCGAGCGCAACTTCAGGGACAAGGGCGCCGCCAACCGCTCACTCGTCCCCTTCGGGTACGGAGACGGCGGCGGCGGCCCCACCCGCGAGATGCTGGCCCGGGCCCGCAGGCTGGAGAACCTGGAGGGCTCGGCCCGCGTCGAGATGGAGAGCCCCGAGGAGTTTTTCACCAAGGCACAGGCGGAGTACACGGACGCCCCCGTGTGGTCGGGCGAGCTGTACCTGGAGCTGCACCGCGGCACACTCACCAGCCAGCTCGCCACCAAGCAGGGCAACCGGCGCAGCGAACACCTGCTCAGGGAAGCCGAGTTGTGGTCCGCGACAGCGGCACTGCGCACTGGCCTGCCTTACCCGTACGAGCTGCTCGACCGGGTGTGGAAGACGGTCCTGCTCCACCAGTTCCACGACATCCTGCCCGGCACCTCGATCGCCTGGGTGCACCGGGAGGCCGAGACCGTCTACGCCGAGACGGCCCGGGAGCTCGGCGAGGTCATCGACTCCGCGCAACGCGCCCTCGCTGCATCCGGTGCGGAGGGGACGGCCCGCGAAACCGTGTTCAACGCCGCACCGCACACCCGCGACGGCATTCCCGCGCTCGGCGGGTCCCCGCGGGCACGGGCCGCCCGGCCGGTCGAACCCCACCCCGCCGATGGCTGCGGATTCGTGCTGGACAACGGCCTCGTACGGATCACGGTGGACTCCCGCGGCCTGATCACCTCCGCATACGACCTGACCGTCGGACGCGAGGCGCTCGCTCCCGGCACGGTCGGAAACCTCCTCCAACTGCACCAGGACTTCCCGAACCAGTGGGACGCCTGGGACGTCGACGCCTTCTACCGCAACACCGTGCGGGACCTGACCGACGCGGACGAGGTCGTCGCCGTCCCCGGAGGCGTCCGAGTGGTACGAGGCTTCAACGCCTCCCGCATCACCCAGGTACTGCGCCTGGAGGAGAACAGCCGCCGGCTGGACGTCGAGACCGACGTCGACTGGCAGGAGTGCGAGAAGATCCTCAAGGCGGCCTTCCCGCTCGACATCAGGGCGGCGGAGTCCAGCGCGGAGATCCCCTTCGGTCACGTCCGGCGTCCCACGCACACCAACACCTCCTGGGACAGCGCCCGCTTCGAGGTCTGCGCCCACCGCTATCTGCACGTCGAGGAACCCGGCTGGGGTGCTGCTCTCGTGAACGACTCCAACTACGGCCACGACGTCACGAGGGACGTCCGCCCCGACGGCGGAACCACCACGACCGTACGGCTCTCGCTGCTGCGCGCCCCGCTCTTCCCGGACCCCGACTGCGACCGCGGCGAACACCGCCTGCGCTACGGACTGGTCATCGGCGCCGGGCTGCGGGACGCGGTCCGCGAGGGCTACCGCTTCAACCTCTCCGAGCGCGTCGTGCCCGGGGGAGCTCCTGTCGAACCGCTCGTCCGGGCATCCGGTGGGGATGTCGTCATCGAGACGGTCAAGCTCGCCGACGACCGCTCGGGCCGCGTCATCGTCCGGCTCTACGAATCCGCGGGCGGTCGCGCGCGGACAACGCTGAGGACCGGCTTCCCTCTGGCCGGCGCGCGGATCACGGATCTGCTGGAACGGGAACTGACGGATGAGCCCGCGCCGGCCGTCGACGGCCAGGACATCCACCTGACCTTGCGCCCGTTCCAGATCCTGACCCTCTGTCTGACCCCGGGCGCCTGACGGCTTCGGCCGGCTCCGCACGAGATCACTAGGATCCCGCCATGGAAATCGAACCCGGGATCGAAGCCCTCATCGAGGAACTGGACACCGGCGACTCGGCACGCGTGACCGCGGCGGTGGAGCGGCTGGCGGCCCACGGCGAGAACGCGCTGCCGAGGGTGCTGGAAGCGGTGTGCGCCGACCAGTCGTCCCAGCGTCTCAAGGTGTATGGGGAGGTGCTGAGCCGGATCGGTCCGCCGGCCTTCGACGCCGTCCTCACGGCGGCGAGCGCCGGGGAGCTGGACGAATGGCTCAGGGGCCGGCTGCTGCGTTTCTTCGACGAGCGTTGTGCCGGGCGGTACGCGGCATTGGCTGTGGACCCCGACCGCTGGCTGTCGAACGTCGGCTACGCGGGATTGCTCAGGCTGCGCGTGGACTCCGAGGCCGGGTTGCGGGCCCTGGTGGAGAAGGCCGCCCGGGGCGGCGACTTCTACGGCGAGCCCGGCAAGTACCTCCACACCATGTGGGACTCGTACGCCCCGCGCCTCCGGGAACTGTGCCGGGACTCGGCTTCCTCCCGGCCGGTACGTCGGGGCGCGCTCGGCCTCCTGATCGAGGGCGGCGGCCTGGACGCGCTCGACGAACGCGACCGCATGCTGGTGGAGCGGCTGGTACGGGTGAAGCTCCCGGGCGGCGTTCGAGCGGTCCCCGACACACAGCTCAGCGCCTGGTGGCTGGCCGTGCCCGGGGCGACGTACGAGGGCGTCTTCGAAGCGCTGGGCCTGCACGACCCGCGCCCCGTGACGGTGCAGACGGGTGTGGCGGCCGCGATGTGCGAGGAGGTACGGAGTCCGAGCCCGAAGGACCCGTCCCGTGGCATCAGCCGGGCCTTCGTGACACCGGAACTGGACGGCTGGCGCCTGGTGTTCGGCCAGTTCCGCCAGCTCGTCGGCTACGACGACTGGAACGACATGATCGAGACGGTGGAGCGCGTCAGCGCCGCCTGCGGCAAGGCACAGCTGTTCTTCGTGGACGACGCCGGCGGCGCGGACATCTGGTTCGCCGCCGAGGACGGCCGGATGGTCCGGCAGTACGCGGCCGAGGGCGGCTGGGACGAGGAAGACGACGAGGACGAGGACGACGACATCACGGGCGGCGTCCGTGACGTGTGCGGAGACCTGTCGGTCGACCCGGACCTGGTGGGGGTCCTCGACACGGTCGTCCGCGGTCACGGCTGGCTGGCGGTCACCGCACCGGACATGGGACACGGGCAGTTCCCGGGCCTGCTGCCGGTCTGACCCCTGCCCGCAATGACGGCAAGACGGTGATCGCCTGCTTCCGCCGAGCCGCTCAGGCGCGGCGGAAGCAGGCCGGCCGTCAGTACAGCCCGGTGTAACTGCTCCAGCCACTCGTGCCGATGGTCGCCGGGCCGGACAGGGTTCCCGTGCCGGTGCCGCTGAAGCGGTACAGCTTGCCGCTGCCGTCGCGGGCCACGATGTCGGCGCGGCCGTCACCCGTGAGGTCACCCGCGCCCACGACCGTGGTGTAGGCGGAACCCCAGTCCGACGCGACCTTCGTGCGCGCGGTGACGGCACCTGCGGCCTTGCCGTAATAGCGCCAGAGCGCACCGGACTTGTCGACCGCGAGCAGGTCACCCCTGCCGTCGCCGTTCAGGTCGCCGGCTCCGACGATCTTTGTGTAGAGCCGCCAGTCCGTCCCGATCCGGACCCGGGTGGTGAGCTTGTGCGTCGAGGTGCCCGCGTAGAAGTACATGTCGCCGGTGGTCGTCTGGCGTGCCACCAGGTCACTGATCCCGTCACCGTCGACATCGCCCGGTGAGGTGATGACGTCGTACTGCGCCCAGCCGGAGCCGATGAGTGTGGACGGGGACGACGCCGACACGATGCCGTCGCAGCCGGGCCGGTAGGCGCGCAGTTCGTTCCCTTGACGTACGAGCACGTCGTTGCAGCGGTCACCGTTCGTGTCGCCGAAGGGGACGAGGAGCGTGCCCCCGGGGAACCGGTCGCCCACCGCCTCCTGCCTGGCCCGCAGTCCACCGGTCCCGTTGCCCTGGTACGAATACACGAGGCCGGAGGAGTTCAGGGCCAGCAGCTCTCCGATACCGTCGTCGCCGACGAGGTCCCGCCACACCGGCTGGGCGTCGATCAGGGCCACCGTGCCGGTGACATTCAGAGAGCCGCCCTGCCCGTCCGCCGGAGTGACGGAGAGGGACCAGTCGTAACGCCCGTTCGGCAGGAACGCGTCACCGGCGCGGGACGGGTCGTTCCCGTGCCACCCCACGTTCAGCGCGCCGCGCGCTGCGCCGCCTCGCACGGTGTCGACGGTCTCGCCCGTGATCCCGCTGCGCACGGTCAGGGTCCAGCCGGCGGACGGCTTGGAGAGGAGCAGGCTCGTGAGCGCCCCCGGGGTTGCGTCGAGCGTTGTCGCATGGACGGTGCCGGCGTTCTCGGCGGGCCCCAGCAGTCGCAGGGGCTGCTCGGGCACCCCCGACGGGACGAGGTGGATCCGCTCCTGCGCATCGACGTACGCGGCATTGCTGCCGGCCTCGTCCACGGTCCAGCGGACATCGCGCTGCGAGACGCCGGTGTCGGGCAGCGTGCCGATGACCCGGTCGACCGCTTCACCGTCCGTGACGGTGGTGAGGGTCAGCTGTCCGGTCGCTCGGTCGTGCGTGACCAAGAAGCCGTCGCCGAGCCGTGCCTCTTCCGAGGGCACCGGCACCGACTTCTTCGCGGTGCGGTCGTAGACACCCGCGCCACCGTCGGGGCCGCAGTTCCAGTACAGCCAGCGTCCGACGGACTGCAGCTCCTGCGGTACGCAGCCCGCGTCCGTGGTGAGGGTGGCCGTCGCCTTCTTCGTGGACAGGTTGAAGCCTGCCACGCTACCCGGGGCGGTGCCCGCGCTCAGCAGCACGTCACCGTCGAGCGCGGCCGCGCCCTTGGGGCGGGTCACCGCGGTACCGGAGCCGCCCAGTCGGTAGACGTAACTCTGTGTGCTGTCCGTGTAGATGACGTAGCCGCCGGACACGTCCGTGACGTGGCCACCGGCCGGCACCGGCCGGTCGTCGAGACCGCTCGGACTGGGGCCGAAGGCCCAGAGCCGGTCGTAGCCCGATGTTCCGTCGCGTTCCAGCCAGACGATCCGGCCGTCGGCCGTGCCCTGGATCGCCGAGCAACCGGCGTCCTGGACCGGACAGGAGGAGATGAGGACACCCGAACCGGTGAAGGAGGAGCGGTCGCCGAACTCGGGGGTGCCGGACGCGGCGACGGTGCGCAGGTAGTCGTCCCGCCGCCCGCTGCTGGAGTCGGTCACGACAAGCCTGCCCTGGTTCAGGGACAGGCCCTGAACCTTCGCGACGGGCCTGATCAGCCGCTTGACCGTGACGACCGCGGGCGGGCCCTGGCCGGCGCCGGGAACCAGACGCTGGATGCCGTAGTCGCCCTCGGCGGTCGCACGGCCCACCACCAGCGCGTGACCCCCTGGCGCCGAGGAGAGACCAGAACTCGACGTGGAGATGACCGGGACGCTCGCCCCGCCGGCCATCGGCTTCGCCTGGATCGCCAGACCACAGCGGTAGACCACCCACTCACCGACCACGGCCAGGTCGTCGGCGGGGTTCACACCGCCACAGCCCACAGTCATTTCGGCCGGGTCGGCCGACAGGTCGTCGCGGGGAAGAACCAGCACCGTCGGGGTACTGGGGAAGAACAGGACGACGTGGTCCCCGGTCACCCGTGCCAGGTCGTTGCTGATGGGGATCGGCTGGGTCCAGCTCTCCACCTCGCCGGTCTCCCGGTCCACGGACACCATGCGATACGTGTCGTTCCACTGGCCGAAGAAGAACAGGCTGGTGGCGTCCGCACCGCGTGTCGCGCCCAGCTTCATCCCGGCCGGCATCCCGGTGACCGTGACGTCACGTGTGGTGCCGTCGGGCCCCGGGGTGAGCAGGTGATTGACGCGGGTGGGCGATCCGTCATCCGCGGTGGCGGTGGCGAACGAGACGACCGTGGTGCCGTACACATTCAACATCTGCTGCCCGGAGGGAACGCGGACGGTCTGCGTGGTGTCCTCGGACGCGTCCCACAGATTGATCCTGCCGTCCTGGTAGACGTAGGCGAGGACATCGCTGCCCGTTCCCGTCTGCCTGACGGCCGTGGTGTCCGCGGGTGCTTCGGTCGACACTCCGTCCGCGTAGCGCGTCCAGACCAGTCCCTTGTGGCCCTCCAGCAGGTGAAAGACACCCTGCGCCCCGGCCCCGTCGGCCCCCGACTGGGTGTCGCTGTTGTAGAGCGACGCCGACTCGTACGTATTGCGCTGCGCGGCCGGTACGACGGTCTCCTGCGGGGTTTCCGCTGCCGCCGCCGAGGCCGACAGAGGACCTGCCCCCGTCGCGAGGCCCAACACGACCATCAATGCCGCGCACGCTCCGGCCCATCGCGGGCGCACGACACCACATCGACTCATCCTCAGGACCCTCCCCAGACCCGTGAAGCGGTGCGCCGCCGACAAAGTCGACTTGGCCCCCCGGCCGATGCCGCACCCTCAGAAGCGCACACTCTATAGCCGCCCACCCGGGGCGGCACCGGCACCCCCATCATGGGCCCAGGAACCCATCGCGCCTGGTCAGAGGCAGGTGCGATGCCCAGGCCCCGTTGGGAAGCCCCTGCCGCCGGCGCCACGACGACATGGCGGCCCGGCGGCGCATCCGGCCGATGTACGGGCCGGGCGCTGGGTCCGCTGAGTCCGGTTCTTCGGGGCGGCGCTGACGCCGGCCTGGGCGTGGCTCTTCCTGGCGCCGTCCGCCTGGGAGGTGCTGCGCCGGGCCGCCGACCGGCTCGGCACGGGCCCGGCCACCGGACAGTTCCGATGGGCGCTGCCGTGCTGCCCCCTTCATTCTCCCCCGGCCCTCTCGGTCCGTGAGCGCGCACGGCGCCTCACGACGAGGACCTGAGACCTCGCGGGCACCGGCCAACCCCGGCCCCGGCACATCGCCGGACCGGGGCACGTCAGCTGGGGAGGGGAGGAGCATCGGACGCCACTCCTCCACAGCGGGAACCCGCGTTCACCTAAGGGAGGACGATGTCGCGGCCGTCCCCGCCGTCGAGGGTGTCCTTCCCGGTACCGCCGCAGACGAAGTCGTCGCCGCCCTCGCCGTGCACCACATCGTCGCCGGAGCCGCCGAGGAGGATGTCCCGGCCGTCCCCGCCCATGACGTGGTCGTCGCCGGGGCCCCCGTACACGATGTCGTCACCCTCGTAGCCCTCGATCATGTCGTCGCCGGGGCCGCCCCACATCCGCTGGTTGTCGCTGTCGCCCATCAGGTGGTCCATGCCGTCGCCGCCGTAGAGGGTGGCGGGTCCCATGACCATGTCGTCCCCCGCATCACCCAGCACCGTGCGGGCGGTGTGGGCGTGCAGTACGTCGTCCCCCGGGCCGCCGCTGACGGTGTTCATTCCGGGATCGAAGGCGGCGATCGTGTCGTCGCCGTCGCCGAGGAACACGTCGATCCTGTCGGGGCGTGCGCTGTCGGCGGGCAGTTCGCAGATGACGACGGTGAGGTCCTCGGGACTGGAGTACGCGCAGTGCTCGCCGGGCTCCAGTGGGACCGCGTCCCTGAAGCCGATCCGGCGGATCCCGTCGCTCGTGTACATCGGATAGATGTTGAGGTCGTTGGTCTGCCCCGCGGCGGCGGTATAGACGATCGACTGCGTCTCCCAGTCGGCCCCGACGCGTGCCTTCGCCCCGGTGACAGGGGCGGCGACGGAGCCGGCGGCCGCAGGGCCGACGGTGAGACCGGCGGATAACAGGGTCACTGCGAGAGCGCTGACGGCGGCTCGGTTGCGGTTCATGAGTCCTCGTCTCAAGGGGCGGCGGTGGGGCGGGTGGTGAAGGCAGTCTCCCGTTCCCGTCCGAATCCGCAAGAGCGCGAATCGGCGCGGTGTCACATGGCCCGGCTCGTGATCGACTCGGTTTGTTCATTGACATGTCCTGTGAAAGTCGTACCGTTGGGAGCGCTCCCACGACAGCTTTGCCACTGGAAGGAGTTCCCCCCACATGAACCACAGGATTCCGTTAACCGGGCGTTCGAGGTCGCGCCTCCGCCGCCCCCTCCAGTCACTCGTCATGCTGTTCGCCGTCGTCATCGGCGCGCTGACGTGGTCGACCCCGGCCCAGGCCCACGGCACGATCGTCGATCCCGCCAGCCGCGCGTACAAGTGCTGGGAGACGTGGGGCAGCAACCACACGGACCCGGCCATGCAGACGCAGGACCCCATGTGCTGGCAGGCATGGCAGGCCAACAGCGACACCATGTGGAACTGGATGAGCGCGCTACGGGACGGCCTCGGCGGCCAGTTCGAGGCACAGACCCCCGACGGAACGCTCTGCAGCAACAACCTGTCCCGGAACGCCAGCCTGGACGAGCCCGGGGCGTGGAAGACCACCACGGTCGGCGACAACTTCTCGGTGCACCTGCACGACCAGGCGTCCCACGGCGCCGACTACCTCAAGGTCTACGTGAGCAAGCAGGGCTTCGACCCCACGACCCAGACCCTGGGCTGGGGCAACCTCGACTTCATCACGCAGACCGGCTCGTACGCGCCGGCCCAGGACATCACGTTCCCCGTCCAGACCTCCGGCTACACCGGACACCACGTCATGTTCGTGATCTGGCAGGCATCCCACCTCGACCAGGCGTACATGTGGTGCAGCGACGTGAACTTCGGCTGAGCCGGGGAACACCGCACCGAGCCCCGTCGGAGCAGGGACACCCTGCCCCGGCGGGGCTTCCCGCTCAGTACACCGTGTCCCGCTGGTCCGGAACGACGCTGCCGTCCGCACGCCGCACCGGGGCGAGGGTGCCGTCGGGCTCGGTGTAGGCGGCGGTCGAGCAGGGGTAGGCCGTGGTCCGGCGGGGCAGCGGCTCGATGAACATGGGGTTCACGACCCAGCGGCCGTCGGCGTTGTCGTAGGCGCGGCACATCACCTCGTTCTTGTTGCGGTTGAGCACCAGGTGCGCGCCCGTGGCGTCGCCGACGAAGGTCACGTCGGTGTCGGCGTCACCGCCGCCGAGCGCGATCCGCCGTTGGGGAGCCTGCTGGTTCCAGGCGGCCCGGCCCTTGATCCCGAAGATCTCCTGGTTGATCCAGCACCGCTTGCCGTCGATGTACGGGATGGCCTCACCCTTGGTGACGCCCACGCCGCCGCAGCCCTCGTTGCTGGTCGTGATGCGGCCCCTGCGGTCGAGCACGGACCGGATGGCGACGGTGTGCGCCCGGTCGATCCCGATGCCGCGCGACCACACCTCGGTGACCGGCTCGGAGCCCGCCGAGACGATCCACACGTCGAATCCGGCCTTCTGGAGCGTCCGGACGAGGTCCCGTTGCTGCTCGTAGTACCGCACATAGGCGGGAAGGACGTGGGTGCCGACGGTGCGGGTGGCGCCGACCGGCGCCGCGAGGGCCTCCGCGCGGGCGGCCTCGGTGTACGCGCGCAGCTCGGGGACGGTGTGCCCGGCGAACAGCTGCGGCACCCATGCGTACTGCGGCACGGTCCGCCGGTGGTTCCACTTGCCCGCGAAGGCGGCCTCGCCGCTCATCGTCGTGCCGTCCTCACGGATCTGGAGGATCTCGTCGGCACAGCGGGCGTTGGTGGAGGTGGGCAGGGGCGTCCCCACCTTCACCTCGGTTCCGCAGGCGTCGGTGAGCGCCTTGTTCGCGGTGCTGGTCAGCCACTTGCTGGTGTCCTTCCAGCTGGCGGGCCGAAGGATCTTGTCGTGCCGCAGAGACCAGCTGATGGTGGCGTCGGTGACGTCGTTCTTGGTGATGGTGTTGTCCCAGTCGAACGCCGCGACCGGGCGCGGCCCCCCTCTGCCGTGGCAGGTGCCGCGCTCATCGATCATGCGCTGCAGTTGGGCTCTGTTGTCGCCGTACCAGGGAAGATCGTCGGAAAGCTGAGGGCAGCGGGCCGCCGCAACGCCGCCGGGGTGGGCCGGGGCGGCTGCCACGGGGCCGGTCGCGGCCACGACCGAGAGTGCGGCCGTCACAGCTGAGGTCCATGCGAGAACAAGACGGATACGCATGCGAGTGGACGGTACATCAGTATTTCAGCGATGTAGAGAGGGCACGCGGTGCCGTCCACACCCCCTCGGGGACGCGGACGGCACCGGCACGCAGGAGCCGGATCAGCGCTTGGCGGCCCCCTTCGCGGGGCTGCCCGTGAAGGTGAACTGCGAGCCCGGCTCGACGAGCAGGTCGCCGTCGCGCGAGTTCGAGATCGTCACGTTGGAGAGGGTCGCGTCACCCCGCGCACCGCTCATCGCGAGGATGCCCGAGCCGTTGTTCGACTTGTCGATGCGTACGTCGGAGATCTTCGTCCCGGTGTACTGGCCGCCGCCCGTCTTGAACTGGATGCCGTCGTACGTCGAGTCGAGGATGTCGGTGTCCCGGATGGTGACGCCGGGGATGCTCGTTGCCTGCGCGAAGAGCGTGATGGCACCGAACTCCTGGTCCTCGTTCCAGAACGCCCCGCCGGTGCGGTTCAGGGTGTTGCCCGCGATGAGCGTCTGGCCACTGAAGGGGATCGGGTCGTGGTCGGTGGCGAGCATGATGCCCGGGTAGTTCATCGTGTCGGAGACGACGTTGTTCTCGATGGTGTTCCCGAAGCCGCCGTAGACCGCGATCCCGTTGGCCCGCCAGGGCAGTTGGATCGTGTTGTTGCGGAAGTGGTTGTTGGAGCCGACGTCGACCGACGTGTCCTTGACGTACTTGCTCGACCAGACGGCGAGCGAGTCGTCGCCCGTGTTGCGGAAGGACGAGTTGTAGACGGTCGAGTTACGGGTGCCGTTGGTGAAGTTGATGCCGTCCGCGTACGTGTCGCGGATCCGCATCCCGCTGAACTCCAGACCGTCGCCCGGCCCCCACAGCTCGGGGATGTTGGAGTAGTCGCGGCCGACCCAGACACCGACGTTGGCGTGCTCGATCCACACGTTGGTGATCTTGGTGTTCTTCCCGAGGCGCCCGTTGATGCCGACGCCGCCCTCCGCGTTGCCGTCACCGCCGCGGATCCGTCCGGAGCCGAAGATGGCGAGGTCGGAGATCTGCGTGTTGTCGTCGATGTCGAAGCCGAAGTTGCCCTCGTGCGGGTGGTTGATGCCGCCCGCGTCCTGCGGCTGGGTGAGGGTGTAGAGCTGCGAGTACCACATGCCGGCGCCCACGATCTTCACGTTCTTGATGCCGACCTGGTTGTACTGGCCGCGGTGCTGCGGGTCGGGGGTGAGGATCTTCTGCTCCTGGCGCCACTGCCCGGCCGGGATCCAGACACAGGAGATCTGACCGGCCTGGTCCGCCATGACAGCGCGCTGGAGGGCGTCGGTGTCGTCGATGCCGTCGTTGGGGACGGCGCCGTACTCGGTGATCGAGGTGCACTCGGAGGGCTTCGTCTTCGCCGGGGCGACCTGCTCCAGGTCGACCAGGTCCACGATGTAGAAGGCCGCGGTGTCCCCGGCGTCGCGCTGCAGCCGGAACTTGGTGCCCACCGGATAGGTCTGGGCGAGCAGCGCGTTCGACTCGTCGAAGAGGCGTCGCGCGTCCCCGCCCGGGGTGTTGGTCAGGCCCTCGGGGTCGTCGGTCGAGCCGTAGAGCCACGAGTGCTTCGAGGAGAGGTCGAGCTTGCGGACGAACTTTCCGTCGGCGTAGAGGCTGAGCGTCGCGGACTGCCCGCCGCCGGCTGCGGCGTCCGGGATGGAGTTGCGTACCACGATCGAGTTCGTCGGATTGGTGGAGGTGAACTCGACGTACTCACCGGTGTTGTCGAGCCGCACCGACTTGCGCCCGCTGGACTCGGTGGCGAAGTTGGTGTGCCCGAAGGTGCGCTTGGCGTCGGTGGTGAGGAGCTTGCCGGTGTACGTGCCGTTCTCGGCCTCGTACTCGGTGTACGGCACGGCGGCGCCCCGGCCCACGACGATCGAGCGGGCGAAGGTGTTGTTGTTCTCGTCGGTCTCGGCGACGGTGTTCGTCGCGTCGGCGCTCGCGGTGAGCGTCGCGCCGCCGTCGGTCGCCGTCCACGTGCCGGAGATCGGCACCTGGACGGAGGCGCCCGCCGCCACGGCGGGGGTGGTGCCGTTGAGCGTGGTCGTCCCGGCCGTCAGCCGGGTGACGGTGCCGGCCGCGACGGCGCTCGTGCCGCGGTTCTTCACGGTGACGGTGAAGCTGACGCTCGCCCCGCTCGCCGGGCTGTCCGGGTTGGTGGCGATGCCGGTGACCTGGAGGTCGGGTCCGGGGCTCTGCGTGACGACGAGGGGCGCGGCGCCTGCCCGGCTGTTGTTGCTGTCGTCCTGCTCGACGACGGTGTTGTCCGGGTCCACGACGGCGGAGACCGCGTAGGAGCCCTGCGGGTGCTTGCCGGTGTCCACCGTGACGGTCGCCGAGGCGCCCGCGGCGAGTGCGCCGACGGCGGCGGTGCCCGCGACCGTGCCGTCCAGACTGACGGCGACGGTGGTGGCCGGGGAGGCGGCCGTGCCGGCGTTGCGGACGGTCGCCTTGACGCTCACCGCGTCCTTCTCGGACGGGGAGGCGGGCGTCCAGTTCAGATCGGTGAGCGTGAGGTCGGGGTTGGGCGCGGCGGTGCCGACGACCTCGACCTCGGCGATCTGGCCCCCGGGCGCACCGGAGTTGGCGCTGAGCGCGAGCCGGAGGTCGGCGGCGCGGCCGGAGACCGGGATGGTCACGGTGTTCTTGTTGCCCGACGGGCTGAAGTCGTAGTTTGCGCGCGCCTTGAGCGTGGTGAAGGCGGAAGCGCTCTGGCCGCGCCCGCTCACCTCGATCGCCTGCGTCCGTGCGCCCCACGCGGAGTCGGGGTTGAGCTTGACGACGACGGCGGAGAGATCCGCGTCGGCCCCGAGCTTCACGGTGAGCTGCCCCGGCATTCCGGCGGACTCCCAGTACGTGTTCACGTCCCCGTCGTTGGCGTTGGCCGGGATGAAGGTGTGGACGTAGCCGTTGGCCTCGACGGGCTTGCCCTTGGCGAGGTTGGTGCCGGCGGGCGGGGTGCCGGGGTCACCCGGGTCTCCCGGATCGCTTCCGCCGCCCGCGCCGCGGACCTCCAACTCCGAGAGCTGTGCGGCCTGCCAGCCGGTGTTGGCGGTGACCTGCACCCGGACGTACCGGACGTCAGTGGCGTTGAAGCCGAGGGTCACGGCCCCGGCGGCGGCGGGCGTGAAGGTGCGCTTGGCGGAGCCGGAGAGGGTGCTCCAGGTGTCGCCGTCCGTGCTGCCCTGCACGGTGAGCGTCTCGTCGCGCGCCTCCCACGTCGTGGGGAGCTTGAGGGTCACCTCGTTGACGGACGTCCTGGCGCCGAGATCGACACGGACCCATTGAGGGAAGGAGCCGCCGGGGCCCTCCCAGTAGCTGGCCTGGTTCCCGTCGGTGACGTTGCCCGCGCCGTACTCGCCGTTGGCACCGCTGGCGGTGGCCGGGCGGCCCAGCGCGAGGTTGGGCCCGGCGACGGCCGCGGGCGCGGCGGCGTGCGCCGTGGCGGGGACGAGTCCGAGGGGGATCAGACAGGCCGCGAGCAGCCCGGTGACCAGCCGTCGGGCGGATGACTTCCGTCTCATGCTGTCCTCTGTTCGATGAGGGGTGGGGAGAAGAGGCGGGACGGTTCGTGGAGCGTGGAACAGGTGGGGCGAAGTCCCGCGCCCAGGAAGGGCTGTGATGAGTTTTTGAGTGAATGAGTCAAGGATTTGCAGCTACGTGGAGATAGATTTCTGACAGGTTAAAGATTTGTCAACGGTTCTGACGGTGTTGTGACGCTCGGCGGTCGCGCATGACGCACGGTGCGGCAAGCGGAATGCGTGCTTCGGGTCGAGATCCGCGTCCTGCGTCGCCAGGTGTCGAGGGTTTGGAACGCTGCACTAATTTGGTGCGCCGTACCAAATGTGGCAGCATGGAGGTATGACGACGCGAGCACGCCGCACCGAGCGGCGTAACCAGGTGCTTTCCCGGGAGCAGATCATCGAGGCCGCGATCGCGCTGCTCGATGCGGGCGGCGAGCGTGCGCTGACCGTCCGGGCTCTCAGTGAGCGGCTGTCCACCGGGTCCGGCGCGATCGCCTATCACGTGGGCAAGCGGGACGATCTGCTGGACGCGGCGACGGAGACGCTGATCATGGCGGCCCTGGAGGCGAAACCCGCCGGGGCGGGGACGTCCCCCGAGGACGAGATCCGCGGTGTCGCGCTGGCCGTGTTCGACGCGATCGACGAGCACAAGTGGCTCGCCACGCGGCTCATGCTGCAGATCGTCCGCAATCCGATGGGCCCGGTGACGGTGGGGCTCTTCGAGCGGATCGGCGGGCAGGTGGGGGCGCTCGGTGTGCCCGAGGACCGCTGGTTCGACGCGGCCTCCACGCTCGTGCACTACATCCTCGGCGCGATCAGCCAGAACGCGGACATCGCGGGAGACGCCTCGGGACTCGACGCCGATGCGGACCGCGAGGCGTTCTTCGGCGCGGCTTCGGCGGCCTGGGAAGAACTCCCCGTCGCGGACTACCCGTTCATGCACGCCGTCGTCGGCCGGATTCGAGAGCACGACGACCGCGAGCAGTTCCTGACCGGCATCGCCGTGGTCCTCGACGGGCTCACCCGCCTGCGCTGACCGGTCGCCGCGCCGCCCTCCCCCTCACCCCTTCACGGCAAGGAAGTACCCCCATGCATGACGTCATCATCGCGGGCGCGGGCCCGGTCGGCCTGTTCGTGGCCGGCGAGCTGGCGCTGGCCGGGTGCACCGTCCTGGTCCTTGAGCAGGACCCGGACCCCACTCCGCAGCTGAAGGCGCTCCCGCTCGGGCTGCGGGGCCTGAACGCCGGATCCGTCGAAACGCTCTACCGCCGAGGTCTGCTGGAGGCCGTGGCGAACGCTTCCGGCGTCGACCCGCGACGGCTCGGCGCCGACCGCGGGGCCACCGAGGCCCCTGCTCCCCGGGATCTGAGCCACTTCGCCGGGATGACCCTCGACGCGGCCGATGTCGACACCGCCGCCCTGGACTTCCGGCTGCCCAGCCCGGCCATGGAGGGCTGTATGACGAGCCTGGAGGCCGTCACGACGGTCCTGGCCGCGCACTCCCGCGACCTCGGGGTGGAGATCGTGCGCGGTGTCCCCGTCACCGCCGTCACCCAGGACGACGACCACGTCCTTGTCACCGCCGGCGGCCAGGAGTACCGGGGGCGTTACCTGGTGGGGTGCGACGGAGGCCGCAGCGCCGTACGCCGCCTGACCGGTTTCGACTTCATGGGCACCGACCCCCTGTTCACCGGCTACGTCGCCCAGGTCACCTTCGCCGATCCCGACCGGCTGCGCCTCGGGTTCAACCTCACCGACAACGGCATGTACCTGCGCACGCCCCTGGAAGGCCACCTGGGCATGATGGACTTCGACGGTGGCGCCTTCGACCGCTCGAAGCCGCTGACCCGCGAACACCTGCAGTCCGTCCTGCGCCGTATCTCCGGCACCGACGTGACCCTGGAAGCGGTTCACCTGGCCTCCAGCTTCACCGATCGCGCCATGCAGACGACGACCTACCGCAACGGCCGCGTCCTGCTCGCCGGCGACGCCGCCCACATCCATTCGCCGCTCGGCGGCCAAGGACTGAACCTGGGCATCGGCGACGCGATGAACCTCGGCTGGAAGCTGGCCGCCGCCGTCCACGGCACCGCCCCCGAGGGCCTGCTCGACACCTACACCAGCGAACGCCACCCCATCGGCGCCGGAATACTCGACTGGTCGCGCGCCCAGGTCGCGACCATGAAGCCGGGACCCAACGCGCCCGCCCTGCGCACTCTGGTCCACGAGCTGATGCGCACCCCCGACGGCACCACCCACGTCTATCGCCGGACCTCGGGCCTGTTCCACCAGTACGACCTGGGCGGCGGGCACCCGCTGGTGGGTCGCAGCGCCCCGGACTTCCGCTTCGAGGACGGCACCCGCCTCGGCCACCTTCTGCACCACGGACACGGCGTCCTGCTCGACTTCACCGCCGACCAGGCGCTCGGCAAGGCGGCCCAGGCGTGGCAGGGCCGTATCCGGTACGCAGCCGGCCCCGTGCGGGACAGCCTCGGGCTGGCGGCCGTACTCGTCCGGCCCGACGGGGTCGTCGCCTGGACGGGGGCCGACCCCCAGGCCTTCGAACAGGAGGCGGCCCGATGGTTCACCACGCAGAGCTGACGAGCCATCAACTCCGCGGTCCCGCACAGCTCATCACCCCTGGGCGGCTGATCCGAAGAAGTCGATGAGCCCGTGGGGCGCGCTCTCACCGATGACCAGGTCCATGATCTCGTGGGCGTCGGCGAAGAAGGAGGCGGAGCGCGGGAACATGGCCTCCTCGTAGACGGCGAGGGCCTTCTCGATGTCGTCAGGGTGGGCGGCGATCGCCCCGGCGAGTTCCGCGCCGTCGAGCATGGCGAGGTTGGCCCCGTCGCCGGACGGCGGCATCAGATGCGCGGCGTCACCGATGAGGGTCACTCCGGGCACGCGGTCCCAGCGGTGCCCGTCGGGCAGAGTGTGGATCATGCGCGCGACCGGGGCGGTCTCCGTACCGGTGATCAGCGCCAGCAGCTCGGGCGCCCACCCCTCGAATTCGGCCGCGATCCGCGCCGTACCGATGGCACCGTCTCCATCGGCACCGCTCCCCTTTCCGGCGCCCGGAAGGCCGAGCTCCGCGACCCACTCGGCGGAGCGCGCCAACTGCACGTACGTGTGCAGGACACCGCCCGCCTCGCGGTGGGCGGTGATCCCCTTGCCAGGGGTCAGCGCGTACATCGCGCCGGGGCCGACCAGGCGGGCCGTCGCAGGGTGCCGCTCGTCCACGTCGTGGAGGTAGGTCTCGATGAACGTCTTGCCCGTGTACGCGGGTCGCGCGTCGGAGAGCAGGGGCCGCACCCGGGACCACGCGCCGTCGGCGCCGACGAGGAGGGCGCTGACGACGGTCGAGCCGTCGGCGAAGGACACCTCGTGCCGCCCGTCACCGAGGGACCGGACTCCGGCGACCTTGGCACCCCAGCGGACGGTGTCCTCGGGCAGGGAGTCGAGCAGGATGCCGCGCAGGTCGCCGCGGAGCACCTCCGGGCGGGTCTCCCCGTCGTCCCCGGGGATGTTGAGCAGCAGCTCACCGTCCTGGTCGAGGATGCGGGCCGCGTCGGCGCCCTCGTGGATGATCGAGCGGAACGCCTCGGTGAGTCCGGCGGCGGCGAGCGCGAGCTGTCCGCTTCCGGGGTGGATGTCGAGCTGGCCGCCCTGGGTCCGGGCGGCCGGGGAGGCGTCGGCTTCGTAGACCGTCGCGGGGATGCCGTGGACGTGCAGGACGCGGGCCAGGGTGAGACCGCCGAGTCCGGCACCGACGATCGTGACGGGTGTGGTGTTCATGGCTCTGCCTTTCGGGGTTCAGGCTGCGGGGGCGCGCGAAGCACCCGAATGGAACGGCGTTCCATCCCTCTAGGGTGGAACGCCGTTCCATTCATGTCAAACTGTTCCCATGACCACCAGGACCCAGCGAGCCGACCGGCGCACCGAGGCGCTTTCGAAGCAGCGCATCGTCACGGCGGCGATCGACATCCTCGACGAGGGCGGGGAGAAGGCGCTGACCTTCCGGGCGCTGGCGACGCGCCTGGCCACCGGGAGCGGGGCGATCTACCACCACGTCGCCGACAAGGACGCCCTGCTCAAAGCCGCGGTCGACGAGGTCATCACCCGGGTCACGACCGGAACGCCGGGCGACGGCGACCCCCGGGAAGCCGTACGGGCGGTCGCCCTCGGAGTGTTCGACATCATCGACGCCCGCCCCTGGGTGGGCACCCAACTCTCCCGCGAACCCTGGCAGGACGCGGCACTGCGCATCCTGGAAGGCTTCGGCGGGCCGCTGGACGCGCTCGGCGTCCCCGAACACGCCCAGTTCGACGCCGCGACCGCACTCCTCGGCCACGTACTCGGCCTCGCCGGACAGTACGCGGCGGCCGCACGCCTGCTGCCGCCCGGTTCGGACCGGAAGGCGCTCCTCTCGACGTTCGCCGGCCGGTGGTCGCGGCTGGCGCCCGAGGAGTACCCGTTCGTACGGCGCATGGCGGACCGGATGCCCGAACACGACGACCGGGCCCAGTTCCTCGCCGGAATCGACCTGCTCCTCACGGGGATCGCCGCCACCCCCTGACGCCGACGACCGCTCGTCGTACGGGCTCCGCGCGAAGGTCAGCGGGCGGTGACGTCTTCGGTGGCTGCCGCTGCGGGGACTGACTTGTCGCCGGTGTCCAGAGGCGCAGAGTTCTTTGGGCCGCGCAGGGCGACGTAGACGAGCAGGGCGGCCATGACGGCGACGCCTGCCCACATCGCCTGCTGCCAGCCGTCGACGAAGGACTGCTGAGCGGCCTCGACCAGATCCTGGGCGTGGCTGCCGGTACCGGGTGCGATCTCAACCGCGTTGGCGATGCCTTCGCGTGCGGTGTCGGCGGCTCCTCGGGGGATGCCGGCGAGTTTGCCGTCGATGGCGCCGCGGTAGCCGCCGGCCAGGAGGGCGCCGAGCAGGGCGACGCCCAGAGCGGTGCCGAGTTCGCGGGTGACGTCGTTCAGGGCGGAGGCCACGCCCTGCTTGGCGCGGGGCAGGGAGCTGGTGATCGCCTCGGTGGACGGGGTCATCGCCAGGCCCATGCCGATGCCCATGGCGAGCATGCCGGGCAGGATGGAGAGGTATCCGCCGTCGACGGAGACGAACAGCGCCATCAGAGCGAGGCCGAGGGCGGACAGGGCGATGCCGACGCTCATGGTGGAGCGGGCACCGGTCTTGGCAGCCATCTTGGGGGCCAGCCCGGAGGTGATCATCATCATGACGGCCATCGGCATCATCGCCACGGTGGACAGCAGCCCCGACCAACCGAGGACGGCCTGGAAGAAGGGGAAGAGGACGACGGCGATGCCGGCCTGGACGCCGAAGACGACGAGCAGGGTGACGGAGCCTCCGGCCAGGCCGCGCTCGCGGAAGAGGCGTACGTCCAGGAGCGAGGCATCGCGCCGGCGCAGTTCCCATACGACGAACACCGCTGAGGCGATCACGCCGACGGCGAGGCCGGTCAGGGTGACCGGGTCGGTCCAGCCGCGCTCGGGGCCCTCCTGCAGTACGGAGATCAGCCCGACGACGGCGACGACGGAGAGCAGCGCGCCGACGGAATCGAAGGGGTGCGTGGTGTCCTCGCGGGAGTCGGGCACCGACTTGAACGTCATCACCAGGGCGACGGCGCCCAGGACGACAGGCAGCACGAACAACCACCGCCAGTCGGCGACGTCCACCAGCAGGGCGGAGAGGAACATGCCCAGGATGCCGCCACCACCGGCGACGCCGGTCCACACGCCGATGGCCTTGCCACGCTCCTCCTCGGGGAAGGTCGAGGTGATGACGGACAGCGTGATCGGCATGATCATCGCGGCGCTGACGCCGGCGGCCACACGGGCACCGATCATCACCGCGGCCGAGGGGGCGAGTCCGGAAACGACGCCGGACGCGCCGAAGACGACAAGGCCCGTGATCAGCATGGGTTTACGGCCCAGCCGGTCGCCGATCGCGCCGAGCGGCAGGAGCAGGGCGGCCAGGGCCAGGGTGTAGATGTTGATGATCCACAGGACGGTGGTCTGGGAGGCGCCCCACTCGACGGCCATATGGGTCTGGGCGACGTTCAGCCCCGACACCGAGGCGATGACGGCCATCAGCGCGATCGAGACGGTGACCAGGATCGCGCGGAGCTGCCGCGAGTCCGGCGCGTCCCCGTCGCTCGTCTGCTGAGGTGGCTGGTTGATGCTCATGTCTTCCTTCCGAAAAGGGCATACGGGCTCGGCGCCGGAACAGGTCCGGTCGCGAAGGGGGGGAGAGATGGAGCGGGGCACCGGCCGCGACCACCACGAAGAGTGCTGCCGCGGCGAGGGTGCGGCAGGTGTCAGGAGGCGGCGGTCCCGGCCGAGGCGGAGGTGAGGGCCGCTTCGGTGTCGGCGGTGGCGAGGACGGCGTTGATGTGGGCACCGGCGAGGGCGCCGGCCGCAGCGGCGGCGCCGACCTGGGCGGTCGGATCGGTGGCGTTGCCGGCCACCCAGACCCCGGGGACGTCGGTGGTCCCCGCCATGGAGGAGGAGAACCGGCGCCCCATGGCGTCGGGCAGGTCCTCCATCGGCAGCTTCAGCCCGTCGAGGCCCTCGGTGCGGGCTTGCATCCGCGTGGCGACGGCGATCACCCGCCGGGCGACAACCGTTCCGTCGGCGAGCCGCACCCCGGACAGCGCGCCGTCCTCGTCGACGATCCCGGTCACCTCGGCGTCGATGACGCGGATGTTGCGGGCGGCGAAGCGGGCGCGGGTGTCCCGGTCCACCTGCGTGCCGTTGGTGAAGTAGACGAGGTCGTCGGTGAGCTGGCGGAACAGCAGTGCGTGGTGGAGGGAGGCGGGGCCGGTCGCGAGGACCCCGATCGGCTCGTCGCGCACCTCCCAGCCGTGGCAGTAGGGGCAGTGCACGACGCCGCGCCCCCAGTGTCCGGCAAGGCCGGGCACGTCCGGCAGGACGTCCCGCAGCCCGGTCGCCACCAGCACCCGGCGCGCGCTCACGCTGCGGCCGTCGGCGAGCGCGAGGGTGAACCGCAGATCATCGGCGACCGGTTCTGCGGGCTCGACGGAGGCGACCTCTCCGAAGACGATCCGCCCGCCGTAGTGGCGGACCTGCTCCCGGCCGCGCGCGAGAATCTCCGACGGCGCGGTGCCGTCCAGGACGATGAACCCGTGCATGGCCTCGGCCGGGGCGTTGCGCGGCGTACCGCTGTCGACGACGAGAACGGAACGCCGGGAGCGCGCGAGCATGAGCGCACCGTTCAGACCGGACGCACCACCGCCGATCACCACGACGTCCACCGTGCCACCGGGCCAGGAATCGCTGCTGTAGTACGAGGTCTGCGCAGGCATGTCGCGCCCCTTTCGTTCAGGCCCCCGGTTCTCCATCCGGCTCCGACACTAGGCGCGATTTGCGGCCAAGGCATACACTGTTGCCTATGACGCAAGAAGATGCGCTGGACGGCCTCGTACGCAAACGCATCCGCGCCCTGCGTGTCGCGCAGGGCTGGTCGCTGGAGGACCTGGCCACCCGGGCCAAGCTGAGTCAGTCCTCGCTGAGCCGGATCGAGAACGGCCAACGCCGTCTCGCCCTGGATCAGCTCGTCACCCTCGCCCGCGCCCTGGACACCACGCTCGACCAGCTCGTGGAGAACGCCGCCGACGATGTCGTCGTCAGTCCGATGATCGATGGCGCCCACGGCCTGATGCGCTGGCCGATCAAGGGTGACCCCGGCATGAGCGTCATGCGGCAACGGATGACCGAGCCGCCGCCGGACAACCCCGCCCGGATGCGCGCCCACCCGGGCCGCGAGTTCCTCGTCGTACTCTCCGGCACCGCCATCCTGATGCTCGGCCACCGCCGCTTCCGCATCGAGACCAATCAGGCCGCCGAATTCCCCACGATGATGCCGCACGCGATCGGAGCCGAGGGCGGCCCGTGCGAGATCATGGGCATCTTCGACCGCGACGCCCGCCGCGGCCACCGCGACACCACGGAAGCGCCCCGCCAGTAGGCGGCCTCCGCCTCGCCGAGCAGCCCCGGCCCTGGCGATGGTCGCCGGTGCACCGGGGCTGCCGCCGCGCATGTGTCCCGTACGGCTCAGCCCGAGACGCTCACGGCCCGGCCGTAGCCCACGGTCGTGATCCGGTGCGCGGACTTGAGGTAGTAGTCGTCGGACTCCGGCAGCGCGGTGTCCAGGCAGCTGACGTACCGGTTGAACATGCAGAAGGATGCCGCGATCAGCACGGTGTCGTGCAGGTCCGCGTCGCTCGCGCCCGCCCGCCGGGCTTCCGCCACCGCCTCGTCGGAGACGGCCCGGGCCGCCGCCTGCACCTCGGCCGCCACGGCGAGCAGCGCGCGCAGCTTGGCGCCGATGGGGGCGGTCGCCGGGTCGGCGAGAACCGCGTCGACCAGCGCTTGGCCCTCCACCAGCTGCGCGGCGGCGAAGGCGGAGTGCGAACCGGCGCAGAACGGGGTCCGGTTGAGGTGGGAGACGTACGCGGCGATCAGCTCCCGCTCGCCCTGGGGGAGCGAGGCGGGCGCCCGCAGCAGGGTTTCGGCGAGGTGGTTCAGCGGTGCGGCGGTGTCGGGCCGGTTGGCCATCAGGCCGGTGATGCCGGGGAGGTCGTTGTCGAGCGCGATGTGCGTCAAGGGAAGTCCTTTCGCGGCGAGGTCGGTGTGCAGGGGAGGGGCGAAGGGCGCCTGGGCCCGTGAAACCGGAGCGCCGGCGCCCGGCATCAGGTGGAGGAGAGAAGCAACTGCCGGAGTTCCGCTGTACACATCATGTAGCCGTCAGGCGCCGGCAGATGTTCGAGGTAGTGGTCGAGGTCCGATGCCAGGGAGAAGACCCGCACCGGGGTGCCCACGGCGCGGGCGGACTCCACGACACTGCGTACACCGTCCAGGACCGCGGGGTGGCGGGTTCGGTAGGAGTCGGCGACCAGATGGTTGCCCCGGTCGGCGGCGAGGTAGAACTGCACCAGGTCCTTGAGTCCCACGAACAGCTCACTGGCGCCGGCGGCACACATCGCGGATGTGGCGTGGACAGCGGAGGGCGTCTCGACGAACGCGGACAAGGGCGTGCCATCGGGCAGCGCAAGATGCTCTCTGAGCTGCGCGAACTCCGTCTCGTCGCTGACGAACGGCACCGACAGCCCCACGCGTTCCGCCTCGTCACCAAGGCGTTTGCGCAGGGTCGCCAGCACCGTGTGGAGCGCGTCACGGTAGCCGGTGGAGCCGCGTAACCAACGCGCACCGTGCAGACCCATCTCCGGGTTGGGCTCGACGGCGACGGGGGCGGTCTCGGTGACGTCGGCCGCGTGGTCGGAACGCAGGTCGAGCATCCGCAGGACGAGTCGCTGACCGGGCAGAAGCGCGGTGACGCAGTCGCAGAGGCGTTCGCCGATGGCCTGCCCGTACGCGGTGATGGCCGCGGCGTCGCCGGCCATGGCGTCCAGCGGGCGCAGCCCCAGTGCAAGGCAGAGGAACTCCTCCCGGATGAAGAAGGACTCCACCCGTGCGGCACGGGGGCCGCAGGAGTTGATGGCCGTGATGTCCTGCAGGTCCGCGATGACGGCACACGCCGAACCGATGGCGTCCAGGCGGGAGTTGTCGGTTTCGGGCAGCGGAGCCGTCCGCGGTGCGACGACGATCGACGCGCTCTCCAGGTAGAGCGTCACCTCGCCGATCAGGTCGGCGAGGTCGGCCTCGTCCACACGGAGGACGGGAATTCCCCTGCCGCGACACAGGGACTGCATGTGACCGGTGAGTCCGCCGGAGCCGCACACCACGGCCCGCGAGGCCACAATGGCGTCGTAGAGCCCCGCCTCCAGGGAAGACGCGACGAGGATGGCCCCCTCCTGTGCGCTTCGTGATCTGTTGCAGGTGCCCCGGAGAACACTCTCGGTACCGCCGGCCAGCAGTGTCCCCAGGATCCTTCGCCCGTTCCCGTTCAACTATTCCTCCGGAAGTTCGGCTTGCTCCAACCCCAATTGCCGACGTAGCTGTCGTGGTGTCACAGAAACGTTGTTGAGCCGTTCCACAGCCACCCGGTTGACGACCGCCCTGATCAGGCGTTCATCGCGGGGGACGCCCGTAGGAAGCACGGGAAGACCGCCCATGGAGCGAATGCGGGCGTGCAGACGGGAATCCAGCGCTTCCCTCCTGTTGCGTTCGCGGCTGGCGAGCCTCCGTACTTCCAGTTCCACAGACTCCTCCAGCGCTCCCCGAACCGCTTCCTCCGGGTTGCTGACATAGCTCCTGTACTGGGGGTGCCGTGCGGCGAGCTGGTGAAGGCCGTCCCGCCGCAGTTCAAGCTGTTCGACGACGTGGGCGGCGACGGCGACGGAATGGTTCTTGATGGCCGCGAGGTTGAACGCGAAGGCACCGGTCCGACCGTGCCTGACGATCTCGTCGCCCTCCCTCGGCACACCGACGGCCGAGATCGGCCCGGCCGGACTCGCGTGGGAGTCCAGCAGAGTCCCGCACTCGTCGACCTCCACGCCTCGTCCGGTGCGTGCGTGAGGGGTCGCGACGCCGCTACGGACGAGGCTGCGCCAGAGCGGATGCCCGACCTTGGCGTAGTCGGACTCCCTGCCGAAGTTCGACACCACGAGGTCTGCCTCGAAGCTGTGCCGCTCATGCTGAGCGGCCAAGGAGACGGTCAGCCGCCCGGACGGCGCGGGGGTGATCTCCTGCACCCGGCCGCCGACCAGTTCCACGCGCCCGTCCTCCGGGCGCATCGCTCGCTCGATGATCTCCATGGTGTACTCCACAGCCCCGACCCGCAGGGCCGCGATGCCGGTCGAGAACTCGTCCAGCAGACAGCGCAGTTCCTCGCTCGGAATGAAGTCGATGGCCTCGGGAAGGTACGGTTCCCAAGCCTTCGCGACCCGTTCGGCGACGACCACGGAGTCGATCTCGGGGTGCTGTTCCCTGACGGACGAGCACGCCTCCCGCCAGGCAGTCCTGACACGGGCAAGGAATTCCTCGCGCCCACGATAGGGCTCCATCAGGATGCCGGGGCGCGGCAGCCGCACGACTCCGTGTTCGTGGGTGCCGGGGTAGGTGCGGAACAGCGTTCCGGATCGGGAAACCAGGCGTACGGGGCCGGTATGCCCGTTGCGCAGCAGCAGTCCGGCCGTGTCGTACGCGCTCAGCACGGAGCCCACGATGACCACAGAGGCATCCGCCGGGAGCGCGGTCAGTGTGCGGATGGCGGAGGCGGAGTACGGGTTACGGATGAACAGGGGGTGACCCGCGACGCAGGCCGCGAAGGGCGGCTCCCTGAGTTCGAGCCCGGTGGCGAGAACGACGTGGTCGGCGTCGAGCAGCAAGGTGTCCGGGAGGGCGCCGGGGCGCAGTCCCTCGGTCACATGCGGAGCGAGACCTCGCACGGTCACCTCGAAGCCGCGGTCGCAGCGGCGCGCATCGAGCGCTTCACCGTCCGCCTCGACGAGGACAACCCCGGAACAGGACTCCCGAGCGGCCTCCGCCAGCCGGTCGTCGAGGTAGTCCTGGAAGATGCGGCGAGGGGCGGGGCCCTGCTCCGTGAACTTCCAGGAGGCCCAGCGCCGAGGCCACTTCCGACGGTCGGCCTCCTGGTTGGCCCAGTTGACGAAATCGAGCACATCCTCGCGGAACACCGACATCCGGCCCGCCTGGATATTGAAGACGTAGTCCCAGGGATTGCCGTCACGGTGGTAGGCCACTCCCGCCGAGCGGTAGTCCGCCCGCCGCTCGAGCAGGATGATCTCCAGCGGCCGTCTCGCGAAATGGAGCAGCCTGATCGCTGTGGCCGTGCCGGCCAGGCCCGCCCCCACAACAAGCACCCTGGGGCGCGCGCCCGTCTTGCTCATGAAGCCTCCCCGCCGTCCCAGGGAGCGCCCGTGCGCCGGCGGTCGCCGTCTTGGTCGACGGGAAGTCCCCTGTGCGGACATCAACTAGATGGAGATACCGAGGTGTTGTGCGTACTTCTGACGCCGGAACAGGGCCGTGCACGATCGTGGCGCCGACGATACCCGAAGACACCGCACGCCGAGCGGTGAAGAGGAGAGGGCTGGCGGGGTGAAGCGGAACCCCTGAGGGCAGCCGGCAGTTGCGGTCCGTCGCGGAAAGGGTGTTGGTGTCGCGCACTCCTCCTTGGGGACGAGTGCGCTTCGTGATGGTGTCTGTTTGGATCGATGATTGGAGGGTCGGGTTCGTCAGGTTCCTTTGTCCGGTCATCTCGTGCAGGAGGCGGACTTTCGCGGAGCAGCTGCCAGGATTGACCCGTCGGTATGGTCGGCGGATCGAGCGGCTGCGATCAACGCTGGCCGCGGTTGGGCTCGCCCTCGCCGGTCGCGCCGGTGCCCGCATGGCGAGCGTAATCGGCGATTCCATCAGCCGCAGCACAGTACTGCGGCTGGTCGAAGCGTTACCCGACCCCGAAGTCCCGGCCCCGCGGGTAGTCGGCGTCGATGAGCACGCGACCTGCAAAGGGCGCCACTACGGGACCGTCCTGGTCGACGTCGAAAGCCGGCGTCCAATCGCTCTGCTGCCCGGCCGGGAGGCGTCCAGCCTGGCCGCTTGGCTTGTGAAACGGCCCGGGGTGGAGGTGATCTGCCGCGATCGTGCACCGTTCTTCGCCGAAGGTGCGACGGCCGGGGCACCACAAGCTGTGCAGGTCGCGGACAGGTGGCGCCTTTGGCACAACCTGAGCGAGGCCGCGGAGCGATGCGTCGCAGACCACCGAGGATGCCTGCAGATCCTGGCACCGGATCCAGCTCAGCCTGCCCGCGAGGCGAAGAAGCTTGAAGATCCCTCCGGCTCGCCCTGGCCGAGGGGACACCGCTTCGCTGACCGCACCCGTGTGAACTACGCGACCGTCCACGAACTGCTGGCCGCCGGGCTCAGCCGGAGGGCGATCGGCCGCCAACTCCGGATGACCTCCCGCACCGTCAAGCTCCTCGCCGACACAGCCACCCCGGAAGCCCTATTCCGCGGCAGCGGCAGGGCCGACCATCCAAACTCGACGCCTTCAAGCCCTACCTGGATGACCGCTGGAACCAGGGCTGCACGAACGCCTGGACGGTGTGGGAGGAGATCGTGCCGCTTGGCTATCAGGGCAGCTACCAGCGCGTTCGCGCCTACTTCCGGGAGAAGTGACTCTCGCCTGGCCCCGTCACGGCTCCGCCACCGTCACCCCGCGTCGTCGCCGGATGGATCCTGCGCCAGCCGGAGACCCTCACCGAGACGGAGCACCTTCGACTCAAGGCCGTTCTGGTCCACTGCCCTGAACTGGACGCCCTCACCGACCACGTCCGCTCCTTCGGCCAGATGCTCACGGAGCGCCAGGGCGAACGGCTACCGCAGTGGCTCGACGCCGTCCGGCAAGACAACCTCCCCCGCGTCCACACCCTCGCCGCAGGCATCGACCGCGACCGCGATGCAGTCATCACCGGTCTCACCCTGCCCTGGAGCTCCGGCGTCGTCGAAGGACACGTCAGCCGAATCAAGATGCTCAAACACCAGATGTTCGGCGCACCGGCTTTCGCCTCCTCCGCAAGCGCGTCCTGCTTTACTCGTGAACCGCAGGTCAAACCTTTGTGGCGGCCAATTGGACCTCCCCGTCCCCCGCCGTCTGATGGGGAAACAAATGACCACGAGGCCGGTGAGGGTCAGTGATTTGATTCGCGCTCGTCATCCATCTTGTTCGGCGGTTCCTGCGACGGCCGGACCGAGATCGGCGGGGAGATGACGCATTGCCAGGGCGACGGCCTCTTCGGCTGTGGCGGCCTCGCCGAGAACATCATCGGAGAGCGGATGCCTCTTCACGCGGAATAGTCTGCCTCTGTGTGACGGGACGATGGCGACCTCATCGCGGAACGGGTATCCAGTGCAGGAGCTGAAACCGAGCGTCCAGTGGCTGGAGAATACATAGAGCTGTCGCAGTCGTGGTTCTGCATGAGCCGCTTCCACGAGTTCGCCGAACCCTGTGAAATCCGGTTCCTCGGCAGCCTGCTCCCGCATTGTGCGCCACTGCAGCTCCACCACCGCGGCCGCCCCGCGTTCGTGAGCTTCGGCGCGCTTGCTGGAACGCAGAAACGACAGCTCCGCCCGCAGCTCCCGCAGGCTCCTGCCCTGCCCCCATGCCGCTCCGGCTCTGACGACATCCGACAGGTCGGACGTGGCTCCGGTGATGAGTTCGACTCCTTGACTCCAGCCGGAGACACCGAACCAACGGCTCTCCGCCCCGATGTGAACGGATAGCGGCTTGCGCTCAGGGACCGACGAGGCAATGCCCGCCGAAACGAGTGGGCCCCAATCGCCGGATACCACCGTGAGATCGGCACCGAGTTCGGCCGCCAGGTGTTCCAGCGCTGCGGCCAGGCTGCCCGCAGCAGCCAGATCAGGGTAGAGGTCAGAGTCCGCCTTCACAGTCTGCCGTTGCGACGCCACCAAGGGAACGGCGATTAGGCGTTGCAGCGAAGCCGTGACCTGCTGGGGGACCGCCTTCATGCCCGTGTACTCGTCTCTGACTCACGCCTTGGCCGAGGCCTTGGTCGATGTCCTGTGGTTCATCGAGGGGAGTGAAGAGGAGTAGATGGATCAGGACGACGCCGTCAAGGTGATGGAGGGCGTCGCTCACCTGGCCGGCAGGCTGTCGAGCGAGCAACGGAGTGAACTGCTCGATCTCCTCGGGACGATGGCCGAGAGTGAGTCCGACCTCGCACACCGGGAGTTCCTGGAAGGGTTTCAGGAATGCTTCGGGCTCCTTGATGATGCGGTCCGACCTGCGCATCACGAGGAGAGCAGAACGCACTCACGGAGGAGATGGAAGCCGGTCCGGCCGAACATCTGGCGCTTGAGTATCTGGCCGCAGGGGACAGGCTCCGCACCTTTCTGATAGCCGAGTGCGCACAGGGCCGGGAGATTGAGCCTTTCCCTGTAACCGGTGGGCACCGACCGCGACGGTTCGGCTCGCGGTGCCACTCTGTCTCTGCACTCAAGTCCGGGCAGACGTAAGGCCCCTGATAGGAACGATCTTGCGACAGAAAGATCCGACCGAGGGGCCTCACGTGTCGACCAGCGTCACATACACCGCCGTGCTCGATGCGCGACGGTCCACCGCCGAGCATCTGGCCCGGCTGCTGCGAGGCCGTCGGGCTGAGATCGGCACCAGCAGGGGACAGCGTGCGCTGGGCTGCTTCCGGCAGGACGTGCTCGTCCTGCGCTGGTTCGTCGACGGTACCCGCCTGGCCCAACTCGCCTGTGACAAAGGCATGTCGACCTTCACCACCTACCGGTACCTGCACGAAGGGCTGGCCGTCCTGGCAGCCGGGGCACCAGATCTCGACACCGCGCTGCGGCGGGCAAATGAGGCAGGGCTGACGCATCTGAATCTGGACGGCACCGTGGTCCGCACCGACCGTGTTGCCGCAGTCGGCCCCAACGGCGCGGACCTGTGGTGGTCCGGGAAGCACCGGCATCATGGCGGGAACGTGCAGGTCATCTCCACCCCCGACGGTTGGCCGCTCTGGGTCTCGCCGGTCCGTCCGGGGCGCGAGCACGACACCACCTGTGCCCGCCATCACGGCCTGATCGACACCCTGAACGCCCTCGCCGCCGATCTGGGCGTCCCGACCCTGGTCGACCTCGGCTACGAGTACGCCGGCGACGGCTTTCGCCACCCGGTCAAGAAGCCCGCAGGCGGCATACTGACCGAGGCCCAGCAGACCTACAACAAGGTCATCCGGGATGTCCACGGCGTGTGCGAACGCGCCAACTCTCTGCTCAAGACCACCTTCAAAGCTCTGCGCCGGGTCAGCCTCGACCCAGCCGCATCACGAAGATCGCCGCCGCAGCCCTCGTCCTGCTCCGACTCGAGATGGCCGAGCCGTCTGAACGATCACGCAACGTCGTGATCCATTACGGGGAAGGCTCACTACCTGCCGAGTCGGAGCACAACAGCCACATACAGGCTCACAGACATCGTCAGCAGCAGAAAACTGACAAGCGTGTGGACGACGAGACCTCGCCCCGGGGCAAGGCTGAGATGGGCCCGGGCCGCACGGCTCACCCTGGGCCCGGGGACATCCCGCGCGGCGTTCGCGTCCGCTTTCTCGATCGCTCGTCGCAGCTTCCTTCGGCTTCTCTCGGTCGTGATGCCGAGGCGCACACCATGGGCGTCGCGCACCACGAGGGCGCGGTATGCGCCGCCGTACGAGAAGGTCGTCAGCAGCCGGACCGTGGCGATTCGGTTCAAGTCGACGGACCGTTCGCCGGTCAGGGTGCGCGCGGTCAGGCTCGACGACGAATGCCGGAACGGGGCCTGCTCCTTGCACAGTTCGGGGAGGAGGACGAAGCCGACGATCGCGCACAGCAGGCCGAGCACGATCGGTGTGCCTTCGGGGACCGCCCCCGTCCGGGCCAGTCCGTAGGCGCCGAAGGGCAGCAGAAGGACCGTCACCGCCAGGCCCGATCCCATACGCGCACGGGCCACGCTGCGGGCCGCGACTGCTTCCATTGTTGCTTCCCCCGTTTCTGCCGGCAGGCACCATCATGCATGCGCGGCAGATCTTGCCGCATTGCCGGTGTCCGGCAATCTTCGGCACGGGATCCGCCGGGACAGAGCCTCGCTAGGTTGCGCCAGCGCAGACCGCGAACTTCGGATACACGATCATCACCCGGTACTCCCAGGAGGGCGAGCTTCTGGGCAGCGCGCAGTTCCGCACCGATGGCGGGGACGAGGGAGACTCGGGCGTCGCAGACGGCGGTGACATCGGCTTGTGTGTCCTGCCCGACGGGGTCCTCGCCATCACCGCAACGCCGGACAACACCACGCTCGTCGCTCCGGACCTGAGTCGGATTCTGGCCGTCTACGACTCGAAGGACGGGCGACCCTACCGCGAGTTCACTCCGGGCGAGGGCAACCCCTTCGCCGGGTCCATCAGCGTCACCCCGTCGGGCCGACTGCTGTGCACCCTCGCCGAGTACGGCGTGTGGGGGTACGGCAACGTCCTCACCAACCTCGTCGGCATCGCCGAGGGAGCCTTGACCGCCGAATCCAAGCCGGCCATCCGCGCGCTCGCTTCGCTCGACCCCGAACCGGCACGCCACAGCGCCGTCGACCTGCGCCCCCACGCCACGTACCAGGGCGCCCCTGTCGGCATGACGAACCGCCCCCGCCCCGCACTCACCGAACTCGTCGCCGCCGAGGACCGCCTCTCGGGCTGGAACCGGTCCCACCTCGGCCGCCCGGTCCCGCTCTCCGACAACCTCTTCGTCGTCCCCGCTTACGCCAAGACGTTCCGAGGTGGCAGCCGGGGCCAGCCCTTCGTCTTCGCCCTCGTCAACGACCAGGGCGAGATGACCGGACGACTCCACGGCCTGCATGAGTGGCGCGACTCGCCCTTCACCGGCTTCTGCTTCAACCTCGCCGCCGACCCGCACCGCGGCCACGCCTTCCACCTCAACCGCTACGGCCTCTACGCCTGGAACGAGGCAGGAGCACTCCGCGCCAAGCTGGACACCGACACCAAGGCGTTCAAGGCACTGACCCACTTCACCCTCGGCTCCTGCGCGCCCAACGGCGACCTGCTGTTGGCCCACACCAAACAGCACCTGATCCTGCGCATCCCCGCGCCGGACGACCTGACCGACCTCGCGGCCGCGGTCGAGGAGGCATTGCGGGCGTACGCCCGACAGCGCACTGCCCTGAAGAAGCAGTGGGGCCCGGTGAACTGGCACTGGACGCACTCCGCACCACTCCACCGGCTTTGACCATCCCAGCGGCGGCCCTCCAGCCGCCCTTCCCGCCCGGGGCCCGGTTCTGTCCCATCCCCGCTCAAAGGCCCCAGTGCCCGTCTCGGCCCGAACCGACCTGGCCCTTTGCCGCGTTCGATCGTTTCGGTCCGTAGCGAAGACCCGCCTCCCGAGCCAGCCGTCGGTGCCGGTCATCCCGTCGCCAAGCGCCGACGCCGGCATCACCGGTTCGGGGTTTCACCCTCGCGGGAGCACGGAGTTGGACAGGGTCGATACCGGGAATCACTCATCGTCGCCCTGGGCAGCGGCATGTACATGCACGAGACCAGCGACTGGCGGGTCTACGACGGCCACGTCGAGCACCGGGCCGTTCCCGTCCCGAAGGACGTCACCGCTCTCCTCGGCCGACTACGCGAGCGCCTGGAGAGTCTCGCCTACGATGCGCCCCTGGCCGCGCTCCGAGCCGTCGCCGCTCCGGAGCACGCCACCGCCGAGGCTGCCGCGGCCGCCACGTATGCGGCCCGGGCCGACGACCAGCCAGGGGGCGTCTTCGCCGCCGGCCTCGGAGCCCTCCTGGATAGCCCCGCTCACCGGGCTGGCCCCGCGTCAGTTCGCCAAGCCGGTCACCGCCCTCCGGCGTGGGGGTGCCGATTTGGTGCGCAAGGGCCGGCCGGGGTGAGCGGGCAATGGCGCTGGTCAACCAGCATGCCGTAGATCATTTACGGGACAAGGCCTAGGATCTGCCCCCGAACTCGTACGCGTGGGGGAGCGGCAGTGACGACCGACGTGACGCCCGAACTGGCCGAGGCGATCCAGCGTGGCTACGAACGGCGCGACCGGGCGGACATGGCCCCGACGATCGCCTACTTCGAGGCGCTGCTCGCCGAACACCCGGACCACCCGGTCCTCGTGTACGAGGTGGGCGGCGCCTACGACACCGCCGGCCAGGAGGAGACCGCCCGCGGCCACTACGAGCGCGCGCTCGCCCTCGGCCTCGACGGTGACGTCCTGCGCCGGTGCCTGTGCCAGTACGCCAGCACCCTGAGATGGCTGGGCGAGCTGGACGAGTCGCTGGTGGTGCTCGACCGTGCCCGCAGGGAGTTCCCCGACTCCGATTCCGTACGCGTCTTCCGCGCCCTGACCCTCAATGACGCCCAGCGGTCGGACGAGGCGGTGGCCGAGCTGCTCACCGTAGTCACCGTCCACGCCGAGGCCACCGACCTCGGACGCTGGGCGGCCGGGCTGCGCGGCCTCGCCCAGTGGCTCGCCGAAGGCCGTCCCGACTAGGGCCTGGCGGCGCCGAGCCCGTCCGGGCTCGGTTCAGCGCGGCGACGCCCGGTGACCCGTACGCCGGCACTGCCGGCCCCGGCGGAAGAGGCCTGACATCCTGCGCGTACCCAGGACGTCAGGCCGTTGGCCGTTCGTTCGGTGCTCGCTACCGGGCCCTGGGTCCGGGGGCGGGCGGGGTGCGCGGTCGCAGGCGCTCCCCCTGCGGCCCGAACATGATCAAGTACTCGACCGGGCCACCGGGGCCGGCGTTCGCGACCCCATGCGGATCGCGGGTGTCGAACTCGGCGACGTCCCCGGCGCTCAGGACGAGGTCCTGGTCGCCGAGTGCGAGCCACAGCCGCCCGTACAGGACGCACAGCCATTCCCAGCCGCCGTGGGAGACCTGCCGGGGCCGCGCGGGCGGCTCCTGAACGGCGGGCAGGACGTGCTTGTGGGCGTGCAGGCCCCCGACGTACCGGGTCAGCGGCAGCACCACCTTGTCGTCGCCGGAACGCTGGAGCGCGGGGGTGCGGGGCCGGGCGGCGGGAGCGGTGCCGGCCAGCTCGTCCAGGGAGACCCCGTACTCCTTCGCCAGCTGCAGCAGCACTTCCAGGGTGGGCTTGCGTCGGCCGGTCTCGATCCGCGAAAGCGTGCTCGGGGAGATGCCGGTCGCGCAGCTGACGCCGGTGAGCGTGGAGCCGCGGTCTTCGCGTGCGGCCCGAAGCCGGGGGCCGATGGCCGCCGACATGTCGGCCAGGTCATCGTCCGTCACCCGCTCCGCCCCCTTCCGGACGTGTCACTCCGCCATCCTGTCCTGCAAGTTTGCCAGATTGGCAAGGGTGATCGCGGCGGACGGCCGCTTCGCCGCATGATCGATGCGTACCCGCGTCCACTCGCGAACCGAGAGAAGATCCCATGCAGCCCGAGCCGTCCGCCACACTCCGTCACCGCACCGTCGAGGCCCCCGCCGGACGCCTGCACCTGGTCGAGCAGGGAACCGGCCCGCTGGTCCTGCTCGTGCACGGCTTCCCCGAGTCCTGGTACTCCTGGCGCCGCCAGCTCCCGGCCCTCGCCGCAGCCGGCTACCGGGCGGTGGCGCTCGACGTGCGCGGCTACGGCCGCTCTTCCAAGCCCGCGGAGACCGATGCCTACCGGATGCTGGACCTGGTGGAGGACAACGTCGCCGTCGTGCACGCACTCGGCGAGGAGAACGCGGTCGTCGTCGGCCACGACTGGGGCTCCAACATCGCCGCCACCTCCGCCCTGCTCCACCCCGAGGTCTTCCGGGCCGTCGCCCTGCTGAGCGTCCCGTACGCCCCACCCGGCGGCCCCCGCCCCACCGACGTCTTCGGCCGGATCGGCGGCCCCGAGCAGGAGTTCTACGTCTCCTACTTTCAGGAGCCCGGTCGCGCCGAGACGGAGATCGAGCCCGACGTGCGGGGCTGGCTCGCGGGCTTCTACGCCGCCCTGTCCGCCGACACCATGCCCGCCCAGGGCGAGCCCGACCCACACTTCGTCGCCCACGGTGGCCGACTGCGTGACCGTTTCCCCGCCGGCGTCCTCCCGGACTGGCTGACCGAGGACGACCTCGACGTCTACGCCGGAGAGTTCGAGCGCACCGGCCTCACCGGCGCCCTCAACCGCTACCGCAACATGGACCGCGACTGGGAAGACCTCGCCCCCCACCACGGAGCCCCGATCCAACAACCGTCCCTGTTCATCGGCGGCACCCTGGACGCCTCCACCACCTGGATGTCCGACGCCATCGAGGCCTACCCCACCACCCTCCCCGGCCTGACCGCCTCCCATCTCCTGGAGGACTGCGGCCACTGGATCCAGCAGGAACGCCCCGAGGAGACCAACCGTCTGCTCACCAGCTGGCTCAGCACCCTCACGGGCTGAACCGCCAGGCGCGGTGGCGGCGTGCCCCGCCGAGCAGTGAAATGCCGGCGTCCGTGCGCAACGTGATGGGCACTCGGTGTCCGGTCGGGCTACCTGCCGTACGGTCTGCTCGCGAGGTCGCCGCCGAGCTAGAGTGAGTCAGTCGCGAAAAGCGAAGTCCCGCGGGCTCTTCCGCAGGACATCGTTCATACATCGATGCAGATGGTTCTCATCGTTGAGCGTCTCCTCGCCGAGACCGGGCACCCGCCCTCTCCCGGCGCCGACCACCGCCGACGCGAGTCGGCGTCAATCAGGAGCGCATCATGAACAAGACCATCGCCGTCATCGGAGCGGGACCGGGCGGCCTGACGCTCGCCCGAGTGCTTCAGGCTCACGGCATCGCCGCGACGATCTACGAGAGCGAGACCTCGGCGACGACCCGTGCGCAGGGCGGCCTGCTCGACATCCACGAAGAGACCGGGCAGATCGCACTTCGGGCCGCCGGCCTGTACGACGAGTTCCTCACCCTGGTCCGCCCGGGCGAGGACGCCAAGCGGGTGGTCGACCACCGCGGCACGATCCTGCTCGACGTGCCGGCGGACCCCGGCTCGTCCCGCCCCGAGGTGGACCGCGGCGAACTCAGGCGGATGCTCATCGACTCGCTGGCGCCCGGGACGATCAAGTGGGGGCACAAGCTCGCCTCGGTCCGGCACCGTCCAGAGGGCGGCTACGAACTCACCTTCTCGGACGGATCCGCCACGCGCGCCGACATCGTCATCGGCGCGGACGGCGCCTGGTCGAAGGTCCGCCCGCTGCTCACCCCCGTCCGGCCCGCCTACAGCGGAACCTGCTTCGTCGAGATCGCTCTCGCCCCGGACGGCCGGAACAACCGGGCGCGCGTCGCCGCGATCGGCAGCGGCACGCTGATGGCGGTCGCACCGGGCAAAGGCGTCATCGCCCATCGCTACACCGACGGGCACGTGCGCGGATACGTGGCGCTGAACAAGCCCGAGGACTGGATGGGGTCGATCGACTTCAGCGACCCGTCCGCGGGCCTCCGCCGGATCGCCGACGAGTTCGACGGATGGTCGCCGCTGCTCACCGCCTTCGTGACGGAGAGCGACGCGGAACCGTGGCTCCGGCCCATCCACGCCCTCCCCGCCGGACTCGCATGGGACCGAGTGCCCGGCGTGACGCTCGTCGGCGACGCCGCTCACCTGATGTCGCCCTTCGCAGGCGAGGGCGCGAACCTCGCCATGTACGACGGCGCCGACCTGGCCCGCGAGTTGGTCCAGCGACCCGACACCGAGGCCGCGTTCACCGCCTACGAGGAGCGGCTGTTCCCGCGCAGCGGCGACGCCGCCGGCCGCTCGGCGCGCAACCTGGAGGTCTTCTTCGGCGCGGAAGCACCGCGGAGTGTCGCCGCTCTGTTCGACCGCTCCCATCACGCCGGGTGGCCGAACGACCGGGGCACTCACTGAAAAGTGCATGGCTGTAACTTATTGTCATGACGTTCTCGCCACCGCTTACGGGACCGCCCTCGGCGCCGCGGTACACCCCTGAACTGCGTCGCGGGGAGGTCGACGTGGCTTCCGGCGCCGCACCGCCGTCCCAGCCCGACTTACGTCACCGGCTCAGCGGTCAGGACAGGACGGCCCTCGGGGAGTATCCGAACGGAAATCAGCGGTAGCGGAGCGATCTTGATTCCGGTTCGGTGACGTGACCGTTTGCCTGGTCAGCAGGCTCTACGTTCCTGGTCATGCCTGTTGAATATTTGTCTGCTCAGCAAGTTTCCCACTACGGCCGGTTCGCCACGGAACCCTCACCCGGGGAGCTGGAACAGTTCTTCCGCCTGGACACCAGGGCCCTGGAGCTCGTTCGGGCGAAGCGCCGTTTGGCTACGAGGTTGGGGTGGGCGGTGCAGTGGGGCACGGTGCGGATGCTCGGCACTTTCCTGAGCGAGGACCCCATGGCGGTACCGGCCTCCGTGGTGCGGTTCGTCGCCGAGCAGCTCGGTCTCGATGATGAGCATTTCGCCGAGTACGGGACGCGCGCAGACGGTGTACGAACACGCGTGGGAGATCCGCGACACCTACGGCTACCGGGACTTCGCGGCTGGGGAGGCGGAGCTGCGGGAGTTTCTGGTGGCGCGGGTGTGGTCGTCGCTGGAGGGGCCGCGGGCCCTGTTCGACCGGGCGGTGGTGTGGCTGGTGAACAACCGGGTGCTGCTGCCAGGTGTGACGTCGCTGGCCCGGACGGTGGCCGCGCTCCGCCAGGAGGAGAACGACCGGCTGCACGCCGCGCTGTACGAGGTGGTGCCGTACGAGCTGCGGACCGAGATGGTCCGGCTGCTGGAGGTGCCTGAGAAGAAGCGGGTGTCGGAGCTGGAGCGGCTGCGGCTGGGCCCGATGCGGGTGTCTGGAAAGGCTATGGAACTGGCCCTGGACCGCGCCCGCGAGGTGCGGGGTCTGGGGGCTGGCGCGGTGGACGCCGGACGGGTTCCGGCCGCGCGGATGACAGGGCTCGCCCGGTACGGGCTGACCTCGAAGGCGCCGACGTTGAAGCGGCTGGAGGTTACGCGGCAGACTGCGACGCTGCTGGCGACCGTGCGGCATCTGGAGACCGCGACGGTGGATGACGCGCTCGATCTGCTGCATGCGCTGATGGCCACCAAGCTGCTGGCGAAGGCCGAGCGGAGGGCAACGACGCCAAGCTCAAGGTTCTGCCCCAGTTGTGCAAGGCCGCGAAGAAGGTCGCCGCAGCGGTCGACGTGCTGATGACGACGCCGCCCGCGACCGACACTGGCGAGCTCGTCTCCGTGGCCGACGCATGGTCTGCAATCGAGCAGGTCGTGCCGCGCGAGCAACTGGCCGAGGCGCTCGCCACCATCGCCTCGGTGGTCCCGGACATCGACGGGGACGAAGACGCGGGAGGCGGGCCGAGTTGGTCGCCCGCTACGGCACGGTGCGTGGCTTCATCCGTCTCCTGGTCGAGGTCATCGACTTCGGCGCCACCGAAGCCGGCGTCCCCGTTGTTCAGGCCCTCAAGCGGCTCCCGGATCTGGTCGGCCGCAAGAAGATCGGCGCCGAAGAGGTCGCCGCCGATCTGGTGACGGGCTCGTGGCGGCGGTTGGTGTTCGCCAACCCCAACGTGCCGCACGGCTTGGTCGACAAGGCCGCGTACTCGTTCTGCGTCTTGGAGCATCTGCACCGATCGCTGCGTCGGCGGGACGTGTTCGCCAAGGACGGCGACCGCTGGGGCGACCCCCGCGCCAAGCTGTTGGCCGGGGAGAAGTGGACAGCCGCCGAGCCGAAGGTGCTTGCCGCGCTCGGTCTGGAGAGCGAACCGGCCGGACACCTCGCCGACCTCGCCTCCGCTCTGCACGCTGCGTACGTCCAGGTTGCCGCCGGGCTGCCCGGGAACACGGCGCTGGAGGTAGTGGGCGGGAAGTTGAAGCTGGGCAAGCTCGGCAAGGCGGAGGAGCCCAAGCTCATGCCGCCGTTCCGGCAGCTGGTCAACGGCATGCTGCCGAAGGTCGACTTCCCCGAGCTGCTGCTGGAGGTCGCCGAGCTGACGGGGATGGCGGACGCGTTCACGCACATCTCCGGCGCCGACTCCCATATGGAAGGCTTCACCACCAGTTTGTGCGCCGTCCTGCTGACGGAAGCGTGCAACGTCGGGTTCACCCCAGTCATCAAGCCGGACGTCCCGGCGCTCAGCCGGGGCCGTCTGGTTCAGGTCGATCAGGGTTACTTCCGGGCGGAGAACATTTCGGTGGCGAACGGCCTGTTCATCGAGGCCCAGGCAAAGATCGACGTCGTGAGGGCGTGGGGTGGCGGCCTGGTCGCCTCCGCCGACGGGGTCCGCTTCACCGTGCCCGTGCAGACCCTGTACGCGGGTTCGAACCCTCGGTATTTCGGGCTGCGGCACAAGGGCGCCACCTGGTTGAACGTGGTAAACGACCAGGTGATGGGGCTGGGCGGGGTGGTCGTGCCGGGCACGCTGCGCGACTCGCTGTTCATTCTGGACGCCATCCATGCCCGCGACGGCGGCCCGAAGCCGGAGACCGTCGTCACCGACACCGCGTCGTACTCCGACATCGTCTTCGGCCTGTTCGCGATCTGCGGCTACCAGTTCTCGCCCAGGATCGCCGACATCTCCGACGCCCGGCTGTGGCGGAGGAACACCGCGGCCGACTACGGGCCGCTCCAGCCGGTCTCCAAGCACACCATCCGCTTGGACCGGATACGCGCACACTGGGGCGACATGCTCCGCGCGGCAGGCTCCCTGACCCTGGGCGAGGTCTGCGGACACGACCTGATCCGCATGCTCTCCCGCGACGGCAAACCGACCGGGCTCGGCGACGCGTTCGCCCACTACGGACGGATTTTCAAGACCCTGCACCTTCTCCAGTTCGTCTCCGACGAGGGATACCGGCGCATGATCGGCGCCCAGCTCAACGTCACCGAGGCCCGCCATCGCCTCGCCCGGAAGATCTTCTTCGGGCACCGCGGCGAACTGCGCCAGCACTACCGCGAAGGAATGGAGGACCAGCTCGGCGCCCTCGGACTGGCCCTCAACTGCGTAGTCCTGTTCAACAGCCTTTACATCGACGCCGCCGTCAAACAACTGGCCGCTGACGGCTTCCCCGTCACCGACGAACTGCTCGCCCGGCTCTCCCCACTCCAGTACGACCACATCAACTTCCTCGGCCGCTACGTCTTCACCCGGCCGGCCGCGCCGGGGCTGCGGCAGCGGTCGTCCGCCGATGACCGGTGGTTCGGTTTCCCGAACCCCCGATTCGGGGGTGGGCACGATCGATCGCCGTCCTCCGCCTGCCGAGGATGAGGACGTGACTGAGACGGCGACGGATATCGGGACGGGCACAACCGTCCGAGCGGAAAACCTGCACCGTGAGTACGGACGCGGCGCCGCCGCCGTGCGGGCGTTGCGCGGGGTGTCGGTAGCCTTTGCGCCTGGAACGTTCACGGCGGTGATGGGGCCCTCGGGCTCTGGCAAGACCACTTTGCTGCACTGCCTGGCGGGGATGGACCGACCCACTCGGGGCTCCGTCTGGTGGGGCGGTACTAAGGTGTCCCGGCTGCCCGAGCGACGGCTGGCGGCACTGCGGCGCAGTCGCGTCGGGTTCGTGTTCCAGGCGTTCAATCTGATGCCCGCGATGACGGTCGCGCAGAATATCGAGCTTCCCGGCCGACTGGCCGGCGAGCGGCACGACCGGGGCCGGGTGCTCGACGCGCTCACCCGGGTGGGACTGGCCGGGCGCGAGCGACACCGGCCAGGGCAGCTGTCCGGTGGGCAGCAGCAGCGGGTGGCCATCGCCCGGGCACTGGTCTCCCGTCCTCCGGTGCTGTTCGCCGACGAGCCGACGGGCGCGCTCGACCGGACCACCGGCCACGAGATCCTCGCCCTGCTGCGCGCCGGTGTGGACGAGGACGGCAGGACCTGCGTGATGGTGACCCATGATCCGGTGGCCGCCGGGTACGCGGACCGGGTGCTGCTGCTCGCCGACGGCGTGGTGGTGGACGAGCTCGACCGACCCACTGCCGCCCAGGTCGGCGAATGCCTGAGCCAGCTGGGTGGGGGAGGGCAGTGACCCTGCTCGCGCTCGGGCCGATGCGCCGCCGTCCAGCTGCCTTCGTCGGTCTGGCAGTCGCGCTCTTTCTCGCCGTCGCCACCCTGACGTTGTTCGGCTCGCTGTTCGCCGCCGACACCACCACCCCTGCGGTAGCCCGGAAGGCGACGACCGGGCCCAGCCTGATGGTGATCGCCGGCGCCTTCGGTGAGATCGCCGTGCTGGTAGCGTTCTTCGTCGTGGTCAATGCGCTGGGGTTCGCGCTCCGCCAGCAGCACCGGGAGCTGGCCCTGCTGCGCACCATCGCGGCGACACCCCGCCAGGTGCGGCGTCTGGTCCGTGGCCAGGTCGTCATGACCACGCTGTTGGTGACCGTGCCGGGCGGGGCCGTTGGCAGCGCGGCGGCCCAGAGCTTCCTCACCGAGCTGCAGCGGCGAGGGATGGTGGCGCCGGGAGTGTGGGTGCCGGGGACCCCGATACCGATGCTCGTGGCACTGGCCATCGCACTGGCCGTCGGCCTGGCGGCCTCGGCCGTGGCGGCGCGGCGGATCTCCCGGATCCCGCCCGCGGCCGCCCTCACGGCGAGTTCGACCGAGCAGGGGCGGACGGGTGTACTGCGTCTGCTCGCCGCAGTCGGCGTGCTGATGGGCGGCGGCCTGCTGCTTCGGCTGGCCGCGTCGCGGCCGGCGGAGCAGGTCGACAAGGCGGGGCAGGCGGCGTTGCTCGGCTCGCTGGTGCTGCTGGTCGCGGTCGCTCTGGCGGGGCCGCTCGCGGCGCGCGTCCTGGCGGCCGCGCTGGGCACACCGGTACGAGCGCTGGCACCCGGTGCGGGATGGCTGGCCGACGCCAACCTGCGCGGGTACGCGCGGCGACTGTCGTCCGCCGTGGTACCGGTCGCACTGCTCGTGGGCCTGTCGGGCACCATGCTGATCATGACAAGTACCGCCGAGCACGCTGCGGGCGCAGCGGCGTCCAGCGTCACTTCCGCCACGGACGTCTGGCTGCGTCAGGTCGAGTTGGCGCTGCTCGTCTGCTTTGCCGCCGTCTCCACCGTCAACACCCTGGTCGCCGTGACCGCCGAACGGCGCCGCGAGTTCGCACTGCTGCGGCTGGTCGGCGCGACGCGGTCGCAACTGCTGCGCATGCTGACCGCGGAGGCGGTGCTGACTACGGCGGTGGGCGTCCTGCTCGGCGCGGCGGTCGCGGGCGCCGCGTCGGCGGCGTTCAGCACGGCGGTGAGCGGGTCGCCGTTGCCGTCCCTCCCGGTAGCCGGCTGCTGGTGGATCGCCGCGGGCGCGACGGCGCTGACGGTCCCCGGCATCCTGGCCACGGGCCTGCGGGCGGTTCGCGGTCCGGCGGCGGAGCTGGTGGGAGGTAGCCGTGACTGAGCGTGGCGACGGGCCGGCTGCCGAGGGTACGGCCTGCGAACAGACACCCACCCGGAACACGGTGACGGGCCCGCCGCCCGCCGACTCGGCGCTGTCGCCCGCCTCGGGCGGGCCTGCCCAGGCCCCCGGGGCCGACCGTGGCTGAGCAGCGGCGATACCTCTCCGTCCGGGGCGGCGAATGGGCCTTCGCCGTCGTTGGGCTGCCGCTCGCCCTGCTCGGCGGAGCCTACGCACTCTCCGTCCTCTACGCGGGAACGCTGCTCTCGCTCACCGTGTTCGGCCTGCCGTTCGTGGCCACCGCGCTGATGGGCGCGCGTGGTCTCGGCGCGCTGCACCGGCAGCTAGTCGGCCGGTTGCTCGGCGAGCACGTCGAGGCGCCGGCCAAACTGCCCCGCCCAGCGGGCGTGGTCGCCCATGGCCGTGTCGTGCTGACCGACCCGATCGCCTGGCGGTCGCTGCTCTATCTGGTGCTGCGGTTGCCGCTCAGCGTGCTCGGGTTCGCCGCCGCAGTGGCGCTTCCCCTCGGCTGCGGCTGGCTGATCGGCTTCCCGCTCTGGGGACGCCTGCTTGAACCGGGCCCGTGGCCCGCCACCTGGCTGGATGCCGTCTCCACGCCGCTGGGCCTGGTGATCCTGTCCGCAGTGCCCGGCGCGGTTCGGGGGCTGAGCGGAGCGAACCGGCGGCTCGCCCGGCTGCTGCTCGGACCGGCCCGTGCCCAGCGGCGCGTCCGGGAGCTGGAGACCGCCCGCGCCACTCTCCTCGCGCAGAACACCGATCAGCTCCGCCGCCTGGAGCGTGACCTGCACGATGGCACTCAAGCTCGGCTGGTCGCCCTGGCCATCACCCTCTCGCTCGCCGAAGACGCGCTCGCTCCCGGCTCCGGCCCGGACCTCGTACGGCTGCGCACCCTGGTGGACCGCGCCCGCGGCCAGACCGACGACACCGTCACTGAACTGCGGCGGTTCACTCGCGGCATTCACCCGGTGGCGCTGGACGGCGGCCTCAGCGAGGCATTACCAGGGCTTACCGCCACCTCGCCGGTGCCGGTCGTCCTCCACCTGAACCTGCCGGAACGACCGGACCAAGTGGTCGAACGAGCCCTCTACTTCTGCGCCGCCGAGCTGCTGACCAACGTCGCCAAGCACAGTGGTGCCCGCTCGGCCGAGCTCGAGGCGAGCGTGAACGACGGCCGGGTCCACCTGTCCGTGCGCGACGACGGCCGCGGCGGTGCGGCGCTCGGCGTCGGCACCGGCCTGACGGGCCTGGCCGAGCGGCTCGCGGCGGTGGACGGCGCTCTGCACATTGACAGCCCGCCCGGCGGACCGACTGTGGTCACCGCCGAGCTGCCGACGCGTCTGTGACAGCCGATTGACTCCCGTTCTCCACCAGGTAAGTGAGGACGGCCTTCACCCGGCGGTTGTCGGTGTCCGTCGCCCGTAGACCGAATTTGGTGAAGACGGCGGAGACGTGTTTTTCCACCGCCCGCTCCGACACCACCAGCAGCGCGGCGACGGAGCGGTTGGAGTGGCCTTGCGCCATCAGTTCCAGCACCGCGCGCTCGCGAGGCGTCAGGGTGTCCACCCGGCTGCGCTGTCCACCACGCATCAACTGGGTGACGATCTCCGGGTCGAGTGCGGTGCCCCCGTCGGCGACCCGGTACAGCGCGTCCACGAACTCGGAAGTGCGGGCGACGCGTTCCTTCAGCAGGTACCCGATGCCCGCCGCACCGTCCGCCAGCAGCCGGGAGGCCCAGGCGGTCTCGACATGCTGGGAAAAGACCACGATGCCGACTTCGGGCGTCCTCGCGCGGATCTCCACGGCAGCGCGGATGCCCTCATCAGTCTGTGTGGGCGGCATCCGGATATCCACCACCGCCACGTCGGGCCGGTGCTCGACCACCGCGGCGAGCAACCCGGGCGCCGTCCCGGCGGTGGCCACCACCTCACACCCGCGGGCGCCGAGCAGCTCGACCATGCCGTCACGGAGAACAACGGAGTCCTCGGCCAGTACCACGCGCAGATGTCTGTCGATCACGACGCCATTATCGGGCCGGTAGGCGCTCGGCGCGCACGTACAGACGGGATGCCTCCCCGTACTCGATGCAGGCGTCTCGAAGAACCTGCCGTTGACACTGCTCGCGCGCGGCATCGCCTCTGCCCCGACCCCGACCTTGGTGAAGCGTCCCTTGGCGGCGTGCTCGGGTGGTGGTCACTGTTGAACCTCCCCCGTGACGTCCGACACTTAATCACCGCAACACACGTCAGCGACGAAGACGCGGTGCGCACCGAGGCCTACGGAGGTGTCTCCGTTGGGTGGACGGCACAGAAATGGCGGCCGGAACAACTCGTGGACCTGATCGAGCAGGCTGGACTCCGCCCGGTCGTCGAACTTCGGCTCCCTGCGGATGAGCAGAGCGCGCCGGGGCTGGTGGTCATGGCCAAGCGTCCTGTCTGAGGACCAGGCACCGGAGGCGGCACAGGGCCCCGTGCCGGGACCCATCACCTGACCGCGTGCCGCTATATTCCGTTCGGATACTCCCCAGGGGCCAGGACCATCCTCGCTGTCCGGGAGGGGCATCCGCTCACCGAAGGGTCGGTGACCTCGCGAGGTACGCGGCGGCCAATCACGTAACTGTCTCCCGGCGCGGAAGCCTGCGCACCCCGGGCACCTCTGACCAGTAGCGTTCCGTCAGAGCATTCCCGCTGGGCTTCAAGGGCCGCTCGGCCTGCCGCGCCCCGGGCACCCACCGCGGCCGCCGGTCCCACCGGCCGCGGTGCTACTGCAGGAACTCGCCTGCCTGCGCCCCGAGCACGTCCAGCAGCGCCAGGGCCTCGGCGTCCGGGGACCCGACCGGCGCGGAGTAGAGCACGAGGTGCTGGTCCCGGTCGTCGAGGGTGAGCGAGTCGCAGTCGACCGTGATCTCCCCGACGGCCGGGTGCCGGAAGGTCTTCGTGAGCATCGGTGCCGCCTGGACGTCGTGCCGCTCCCAGAGCCGGGCGAACTCGGGGCTGGCCTCGTACAGTTCGTCGACGAGCCCGCGCAGCGCAGGGTCCGACGGATATCGGGCGAGGGCGGGCCGTAGCCCCATGACGACGTGCAGCCGGAATTCCGCCCCGTGGGAGCTCGCCCGCAACCGCGCACCGGTGTCCGTGACGCCGAGGAACGCCCAGCGCGCGAGGTTGCGGTCCCTGGGGGAGAGTGCGGCGAAGTCCTCCATGAGCGTGGCCGCGAGGCCGTTCCACGCGAGCACGTCGTACGCGGCGGAGACCACGAAGGCGGCCGTCCGGGGCAGCCGCTCGATGAGCGCGAGGATGCTCGGCCGGACGTCGCGCCGACGCAGCCCGGTACGGTTCGGCGCGGTGCCGGCCAGGACGTGCAGGTGGTCGGACTCGGCCTCCGAGAGCCGCAGGGCGGCCACGATCCCGGCGAGGACCTCGCCCGACGGCCGCGGCGCCCTGCCCTGTTCCAGCCGTACGTAGTACTCCGTGGAGATGTGCGCGAGGACCGCCACCTCCTCGCGGCGAAGCCCCGGCGTCCGGCGCCGCGAGCCGGAGGGGAGGCCGGCATCCTCCGGGCGGAGACGCTCGCGGCGGCTGCGGAGAAACGCCCCGAGTTCCTTCTTGTCCATGGTTCAAGTCTGCACGCGGCCCGGCGGCCGGTGCCAGGTACAGCCTGTGCCTGTATCCGTCTGCCGGCCCGGCGGACGCTGAAGCCATGACGAACAACACGCACACAGCGAACCCGACGATCAGCACGCCCATCGGCCTGCTCACCGGCAAGGTCGTGTTCATCACCGGTGCCGGCCGCGGTATCGGGGCGGCCGCGGCGCGGCTCTTCGCCGCCGAGGGCGCCGCCGTCGTGCTGGCCGCCCGCACTGCCGACGCCCTCGAACGCGTCGTGACGGAGATCCGCGCGGATGGCGGGGTCGCCGACGCCGTCCCCATGGACCTGGCCGATCCCACGAGCGTCCGCGCGGCCGTCGACCGCGTCGGAACACTGCACGGCCGGCTCGACGGCGCCTTCAACAACGGGGCGGCGATCCAGCGGCCCGGTCCGCTCGACACGACGAGCGACGAGGACATCGACCAGCAGTTCGCCGTGAACTTCCGCTCCCACTGGACCGCTATGAACGCCGAGGCCGCCCTCATGCGCCGCGCCGGCGGCGGCGCGATCGTCAACACGTCGAGTATCGGCAGCCGCCGCGCGAACCCCGCCCTCCCCGCGTACGGCGCCATGAAGCGCGCGCTGAACAGCCTCACCGAGACCGCCGCGGTGAGCTGGGCCGGGGACAGGATCCGGGTGAACGGCATCGCACCGGGCGGCACCGCCACGCAGATGATCGACACGTGGGAGGCGGCGACTCCGGGCATCGTCGAGCGCATCAACACGTCAACCCCGTTCGGCCGGATGGCTGAGCCCCGCGAGGTCGCCGAGGTGGCGGCGTGGCTGCTCAGCGACCGTGCCTCGTGGGTAACGGGCGCGATCGTGCCGGTCGACGGAGGCGCCGGCGCCTGAGCTCCGCGGTGACCTGAGCGTCCCGGACGGCGTGTGCGTGGGGGACGAGCAGATCCGATCCGCTCCCGGGCAATCCAATTTCTACGGGCTGCTGGACGCCGGGCGAAGTTCTCCCCCTCGCACAGCCTGGGCCGCCGGCAGTGGGACCGGCCGTTGCGGCTCAGCCGGCCCGGTAGCGCGCGTAGATCAGTCCGCTGTCGAACGCGCGCTTCTCGATCAGGTCGAGATCGAGGCGTACGCCGTCGGGGAAGAACCGCTTTCCGCCGCCGACCACGCTCGTGGTGATGAACAGGTGGTACTCGTCCACCAGCCCGGCCTTGATCGCCTGGGCCGCGAGGTTCGGGCCGTCGACGGTGATGTCGTGATCGGCCGCGGCCTTGAGATCACGTACCGCCTTCGGGTCGAAGGCCCGCTCGATCCGGGTCTTCGCGCTGGACACGGACTCAAGGGTCGTGGAGTACACGACCTTCTCCGCGGCCTGCCAGTCGCGGGCGTATTGCAGGATGTGCGGCGGCTGGTCGGGCTCGGTGTGCGCGGTTTCCCAGTAGACCATCGTCTCGTACATCCGTCGGCCGTAGAGGTACGTGCCGACAGGGCGGAAGAGGTCGTTGATGAAGGTGTGCACCTCCGGGTCGTCGGCCCCGGTGCCGAGGCCGCCCTCCGCCTCGGCGTAGCCGTCGAGCGAGGTGACCATCGAATAGATGAGCTTTGCCATGCTGCTTCCTTCGGGTACGAGGGCGTCAGCCGGTGAGCGGCCGTACGGTGATGACCCCCGCGCGCCCCGGAACTCATCGCTCGCCCGGCCGACCGTCCGCCCCGCACGGACGGAGCCCGCAACGGCCGATGGGCCCGAACTCCCGGACCCCATTGCCTACTCCAGCCCGAAGGCGTCCGCCAGCATGCCGTTTTGCGCCGCGAGCAGGGACTCCCCGTCGTGCCCCATGCCGGCGAACTGCCCCGCCACCTCCAGGCCCACCGCCCCGTGCAGCTGCGCCCAAACCAGCACCGCACCGGCCAGCGCAACGGCCGATGCCCTGACGTCCCCCGCGGCGTCGGGCGCGTACTCCGCCACCCAGGACCCCACACCGGCGTCCGTCTCCAACCACGCCGTCATCCGGTCCACCATCGAGGCCGCGTCAGTCCCCGGGGAACCGCCCGCGAAGACCGGCAGGAACGGTCCGAGCACGGCACGCGCGCGTGCCAGGGTGTCGTCCGGGGCCACATACCCCGGCACCGGAGAGCCCTGGATCAGTAGATAGCGGTGCGGCTCGGAGACGGCCCAGGCACGGTAGGCCCCGGCCAGTACGCGCAGCCGCTCGCGCGGGCTCCGGTCGCGCGCCGTGGCCGCCTCGCCGATCGCCGCGGCGGCGTCGTCGTACGCGTCCCTGATCAGGGCGCTCAGCAGGTCGTCGCGATTGGCGAAGTAGCGGTAGAGGGCGGGCCCCGAGAGCCCCAGCGCCTTGGCGATGCGTGTGAGCGCGAGCGCCCCCACACCACCCTCGGCGAGCTGGCGCAGCGCCACTTCCTTGATCTCCGCCCGGGTCTGCTCCCGGTACCTGGCCCGCGGCCCCTGCTGCGTCTCCGCCATTCCCGGCCCTCTCGCTAGGCACGCTCACTTCCGTTACGGAGTCTAACAAGAACTCTTGCGATGGCCCATCGCAAGAGTTAGAGTCCATAACTGAAGCGATGAACAGTCACTCTTCCTCACTTCGGGAGCCCTCATGACCACAGCACGTGATCTCCACGTAGTCCTCGGCGCCGGCCCCGCCGGCACCGCGCTCGCGGCAGAGCTCGCCGGCCGGGGCCACCAGGTCCGACTGGTGGACCGGAGCGGCGACGGCGACGCCCCGGACGGAGTCCAGCGGTTCGCCGCCGACGCGTCGACCGCGGAAGGCGCGCGGGCCGCCCTCGACGGAGCGGCGGTCGCCTACCACTGCCTCAACGTCGGCTATCACCTCCAGGTCGAGGTCATGCCGCGCATCCAGCGGTCCGTCCTCGCGGCGGCCGAGACGGCTGGCGCGCGCCTCGTTGTCCTCGACACGCTCTACCCGTACGGCGAGACGCACGGCGCGGTGATGATCGAGGACACCCCCTGGAACGCGACCTCCCGCAAGGGCCGCATGCGCGCGGAGCTCGACGCCCGCTACCTCGCCGCCCACGACGAGGGACGGCTACGCGTCGTGCTGGGCCGGTCGGCCGACTTCGTCGGCCCCGGAGTCCTCAACTCCACGCTCGGCGGCGCGGTGTTCCCGGCCGCGCTGACCGGGGGAGAGGTGCCGGTACTCGGCGACATCGACCTGCCGCACAGCTACACGTACATCGGAGACGTGGCGGCGGGCCTGGCGACGCTCGGCGAGAACCCGGACGGCGACGGCCGCGTCTGGCACCTGCCCACGGCACCCGCGCTCACCACCCGCCAGATCATGGACCTGGTGGCCCAGCGCATCGGCCGCCCCCTGAACCTCACCGTCATAGCCGAGCCGCGCCCGTTCGGTCCGTTCGACGAGGTGTTCATGGCGGAGTACGCCGAGATGTTCTACCAGCACACGGAGGCGCAGATCGTCGACTCCACGGCCATCGAGAAGGCGTACGGCCTCACCCCGAACCCGATGCCGGCCACGGTCGACGCCACACTCGCCTGGTACGGAGAACTGCTCGCCGCGCACTGAACCCGGCCCGACCCGACCGATACGAACGAAGGCGGCAGCCGGCCAGCTTCGAAGACCGAAAACGGCTGGCAGGCACCCCGTCGGGCAGGCCAAACGACATGGTCGCACCGTAGACCGGATGGCGGCGACAACAGGGTGCTCCGAGAGCCCGATGAACGTGGCTTGCTGCAGGCGGGATGCCGCCTGAGCATGATCAGAAGGAGACGCTCCTGGTCCGCCCGTCAGAGCTGGGAGAGCTCGTCGACCAGGTCGTCCAGGCCCAGGGAGCCCTGAGAGAGGGCAGCCATGTGCCAGGCTTTCAGGTCGAAGGCATCGCCGCGGCGCTCCTTGGCTCTTTCCCGGCCGAGCAACCAGGCCCGTTCCCCGAGCTTGTAGCCGATAGCCTGCCCCGGCATCGTCAGATAGCGGATGAGTTGGCTCTCCACGTAGTCCGCCGGGCGGCTGCTGTGCGCGCCGATGAACTCCTGGGCGAGGTGAGGCGTCCACCGCTCGCCCGGGTGGAACGGGGAGCCGGCCGGGATTTCCAGCTCCAGGTGCATGCCGATGTCGACGATCACCCGGACCGCCCGCATCATCTGCGCGTCCAGATAGCCGAGCCGCTCCTCGGGGTCCTTCAGGAATCCGAGTTCGTCCATCAGACGCTCGGCGTAGAGAGCCCATCCCTCGATGTTGGCGCTGACCATGCCGACGGTCGCCTGGTAGCGGGAGAGGTCTTCTGAGACGTGTATCCATTGGGCGAGCTGGAGGTGGTGACCCGGGACGCCCTCGTGATACCAGGTCGACACCAGGTCGTATACGGGGAAGCGGGTCTGTCCCATGGTCGGCAGCCAGGTGCGGCCGGGGCGGGAGAAGTCCTCAGAGGGAGGGGTGTAGTACGGGCCTCCGCCGCCTCCGGACGGTGCGATACGGGACTCCACACGCCGTACCCGGTCGGCGAGTTCGAAATGGGTGCCGTCCAGGGCGCTGATCGCCTGGTCCATCAGGCCTTGGAGCCAGTCACGGACCTTCTCCTCGCCCTCGACGTGCCGGCCGTGCTCACGCAAACGGGCCAGCGCTGTCCAGGGGGTGTCCGCGCCGGGCAGGACACGTTCCGCCTCGGTCCGCATCTCGGCGAGCAGACGATGGAACTCCGACCAGCCGTAGGCGTATGCCTCGTCGAGGTCGAGGTCGGTGCCGTTGTAGTAGCGGGCCCAGCGGGCGTAGCGCTCGCGGCCGACGGTGTCCGGGGCGCCTTGGACGGCGGGTTCGTATTCCTCACGGATCCAGTCGCGCAGTCCGGTGAGGGCGGCGGTGGCAGCACGGGCCGCCTCGTCCAGCTCGCCGCGCAGCGCGTCGGGACCGGCGGTTGTGAAGTCCTCGAACCATCCTCGCCCTTGGCCATCGGTGTCGACCCACTGATCGAGCTGGTCGGCGAAGGTGGCGGTGGTGCGGGGGGCGGCGTACAACTCGCGTTCGAGTCCGAGGGCCAGGCACTCGCGGTATCCGGCCAGCGCCCGGGGCACGGCCCGCAGGCGCTCGACGACGGCCGTCCAGTCCTCCTCGGTCCCGGTCGGCATCGCCGTGAATACATCGCGGACGAAGTGGGGCGGCGTCGCTATGTTGCCTACGGCCCGCAGGTGTTCACCGGCCGAGTGAACCGCGAGCTCCGCAGTGAGGCGTTCGCGCAGCAGACGAGCACAGCGGCGCTCGGTACCGCTGTCGGCACCGGGCAAGCGCTCAGCCTCGGTGAGGCGCGCGAGGGTCTCCCGCGCGAGCGCCGCCAGGGCGTCCGAGCCGGCCGGTGAAAGGTCGGGCAAGCGGCTGGAACTCTCCGGCACGCCGAGGAACGTACCCGTGATCGGGTCAAGCTCGATGAGGGCGTTGACGTATGCGTCGGCGACTTGACGAGGAAGCGGGTGGTCGATCTGCGTCATGCGGTCATCCTTCCGCAGAAGCCGACACCAGTCATCAGTCGGCGAGGTGCCCGCGACACCGATGATCCGTACCCGTACCAGCTGCGGTTGCCTTCGGCGTCCGGCTCCCGCGAGAGAGCGCCGACGGGATCGCCACCGTCCCGGAGGACATCGCCACCAACGGCCTGCCCTCGGCGGAGGACTGCGCGCCGTGGGGAGGATCTGCGCGAGACCCGAAGTCGGCGCACTCCTGCGCCGGTGACAGCCCCGCGCCGCGGCTGCGCCGCGGTAGGCGCCACGCTTCGACCGGTCACCAGCAGCTCCTCAACCTGTCACGGTTGTGGTGAGGCTGCGGCCAGGAGGGCGTGCCCGGCCTCGGTGAGAGTGGTGAGCGCGGCAAGGATCCTTGCTCGAGTCACGCCCACAAGACGGTCGAGCGACCTCGGAGTGGGAGGTGCCGCCCAGAGGTACCGCCCGGATGCCGGGTAGTAGATCGCTCGTCGCTTCTGTCCGTTCACAGGTAAACGGCCGTAAGAAGGGCGGTGCCGGGCTGCATCGCACTTCGACCGTTTCGGCGGACGTCAGCTCGCCTCGGGACAGTGCACCCGTCGGACCAGGACGTGTCAGTGGCGGCGCATATGGTCGCTGCATGGTTGATCAGGATTGGGCCGGGGTGCGGAAGCGGATCGTCAGGCTGAGCATGCTCCCGGCGAGTCACAAGGTGTTTGGAACACTGGGTCATGGGTGGAGGCTTGAGGATCCGCTTGGCGAGGACGACATAGTTGAGTTGGAGGCCCAGATAGGCGTCCGGCTGCCCTCGGAGTACCGGGACTTCCTTACGATGGTCGCCGCCGGGGTCGCGGGGCCGTCCTACGGCGTCTTTCCCGTGCGACGCGTTCAGGGCCGCTGGCGCTGGGAAGGCGACGGCGCCGACCTGGCCGATCTGTCCAGGCTCGCCGAACCTTTCCCCGACAAAGGCCCGGACCCGCAGGTCCTCGAACGACTGTTGGCCGAGCGTCCCGAAGAGGAGGACTTCGAAGAGATCGAGAACTTCGACACTGCCATCGACGCATGGGACGAACGATGGGAATCCGTCATGTTCGCCCCCGAGCGCACCACCGGCGCCATCGTGATCTGCCACCACGGCTGTGCTCAGCGCGACTGGCTGGTCATCAGCGGTTCCCACCGCGGCACTATGTGGTCCGATCCCCGAGTAGACGACGCGGATCTTGAGCCACTTGCTGACGCCGAGGGCAAGCCCTTGACCTTCAGTCGCTGGTTCACCGATTGGCTGGACAAGGCCGAGCATGATGCCGGGCAGCGCTCCGTGGGCTCCTGAATCACGCACTCGGGCAGTGGCGCGATGACCCGTATCCGCCAGTGCAGCTCGTCTTCAATCGGCCCAGTGCCCGCACCCCCCAAAACGCACCATCCCACGCCTGACCGGCCTCACCCGCCACTTGTGGGCACGGGACAAGGCCTACGACGAGGACTACCACCACTACGACAAGAAGGTCCCCTTCATCACAACCACCCTGACCGACCACCGCGAGCATGGCCCGCACGGTCAGGTCTTCCACCGCTTCGGCCACACCAGCCCACAGAACCTGTTCGACGCGACCGGCAACCCTCGCCGCGACGCCGCCGACGCCCCCTACTGGGCCCAGCACCGCGCCCCCGAGGGCGAGACGGCATCCGCTCCCCACGCCGTCGACCACGCCGCCGGGACACTGCCCTGACCCCGGCGCAGCAGGCCGCCGCCATCCAGGCCCACCAGCAGGCCGGCGATGCCCGAGGAATACCTCAAAGGCCGCACCATCGACCCGGCGACATAGCATCGGCGTTTGCGGTGAGCCATCCGGGGCTGCGGCGGCGAGCGGCCCGCAACGTCTCGATTGCCCTGGCGTCGCCTCGACCAGCCGGGCACGGAAAGCGCAGAGTACCGAGTGGTCATGGCCCGGATCGCAGGACAAGCGCAGGAGATCGCTGTCAGGGGCGGTGCGGTCGAGTGGATGCACTGGCAGTCCGGCATCGCCCATGCACTGCCCCGCCTCACCCGGGGTCGCGAGGAAGCAGATGGTTCTTCAGGAACGAGATCTCCGCCGCGACGGCCTGCTCGTGCGACTCGAGGAACGGGGCGTAATGGCGGCCTGTCAGGTGAACCACCGTGGAAGCCGGTGCGTTCCGGGCGGCCCGGACGGCCGGGCCGGGGAGCGTGCTCCGGTCCTGGTCACAGACGACCACCAGCAGGGGGCACCGAATCCGGGAGGCGTGGCGGCCGGGCCGGTACCGGCCGATCTGCAGGGCGATCCGTGCGGCGACGGTCTGCTCCCAGTTGGTATGGCGGCGGTCGGGATCCAGGGCCTGGTCACCGTCCATGGCGTCGGGCGTGGTGAGCGAGGCGACCGCGCCGCGTGCTCCGGCGGTCGGGACCAGCAGTGGCGGCCGACCGGCGAGGCCCCCGAGCGCGTCCGCGACCCCCCGTCCGAACAGACGTAGCGCCGCGAGGGGCGTCATCGCGCGCAACGCGTGGGGAGCGACCGCGCGGCCGTCGACCAGCGGGGTCTGGGCGATCGCGCAGGCCAGCCGCGGGTGGTCGGCCGCGACGTGGAAGATGTGGCCGCCCGCGAGCGAGAAGCCCCAGACCGAGATCCTGTCCGGGTCGACATCGGGCAGAGTGGCCGCGTACTCGATCGCGGCGTGCCAGTCGGCGACCTGCTCGTCGACGCGGACGACTTGGCGCGGCGCGCCCCCGCTTTCCCCGAACCGTCGGTGGTCGAAGGCCAGGACCGCGAAACCGGCGTCGTTGAACCGCGCGGCGAACAGGTCCGAGGCCGGCTCCTTCGTCACCGAGGTCCCGCCGGCCATGATGACGCAGCCGCCGTTGGACCCCGGATAGTGCCAGGCGGCACACGAAGTGTCACCACTGGCGAAACGTACTTTTTCCCGTTGCTTGAACGCGGGCACATGGACCTCCGTGGTATATCCGTCGTTCTCAGGGGGGATGCCATCCATGCTCGGGGCAAGGTCGTCGAGAGAGGCTCCGCACGGCGACGGAATGGGCGAAACTTGCCTCCATGGCGCGCGCATCGGCGGATTCCGTACTGAGCCTCACAGATCAGCGGCTGGTGGCCGCGCTGCAGTGGAACGGCCGTGTCACCGCGGAGCGGGCAGCCCACGTGCTGGGACTCAGCCCCGCTACCGTGCGCCGCCGCCTGCACGCGCTCGGTGCCGACGGCAGCGTGCGCGTGGTGATCTCCCCGGTCGCGCGACCGCGCAACGGCGGCTCGGCCGGGGCCCTGTTTCTCCGCATCCGGGTCCTGCGGGGAAAGCTCGACACCATCGTGGCCGCGCTCGCGGCCCGCGCGGACATCCCGTTCATCGACGTCACCACCTCGGGCGACGAGATCTTCGCGGTCGCCCGCACCGAGCCGGGTTCACGCGACCCGCTGGTCTTCCGTCAACTGCCCTCCACCCAGGCGGTGACATCCCTGGAGAGTGCCACGATTCTGCACGTCTTCCGGCTCTCCTCCGAATGGCGTCACCACGTGCTGACCGCGTCGGAACGCGCGGCGCTGAGCCCGCCCGAGCCGGCCCCCGCGGCGACCGCTTCCTCCGGCCCGTACGGCGTCGACACCGATGCCCTCGAACAGTCCCTCATCGACGCCCTCACCCCCGATGCGCGCCTGTCCTCGGCAGCTCTGGCCGCGCGCACCGGCCACCCGGAGAGCACGGTTCGCCGCCGCCTCGCCCAACTGGCCGCCCAGGGCCGTCTGATCACCCAGGTTCTGGTCGATCCGCGCCGCCTCGGGCTGCCCATCGAGGCCAAGCTCCTGCTGCACGTTGTCCCCGACCATCTGGCCACCGCCGGGCAGGCGCTGGCCGGCCACCCCTCTGTGCACGGCGCGTTCGCTACCTCGGGCCCCTCGAACCTGCATGCGGCCGCGTACTTCCCGGACCTGGCGACCCTCTACGACTTCCTCTCCCAGGACCTGGTCGGCCTGGGCATCACCCACGTCGAGACGGCCATCGTCAGCCGTGCCGCCAAACGCACTCCCGCGCCGGTCCAGCCGCTCCCGGCGAGGTGAGACGCACTCGTGGGCGGGCAGGTCCTCGGTGACGACCGGCACTGTGAGCCGTCAGCTGCGGAACGCCGCCTGCCCGGAAAGGGCCCACCGTCGACGCCGAGCGGGCCGCCCGCAGCGCAAGGCTACGGCAGTCTCCGGAGATCAACCGTCAGTCACCATCGGGCTGATCACCGCGGAGAAATGGCGACAGTCGCATACGCGAGCCCACCAGTATCAAGCCTCGGGAACCGCGCGAACGGTCCGCGCTCTACGCCCGTGCTTCGAGATGGTGCCCCGAATGCCGAGCTCCCGGAGGGGCCTTGGCCGCGCTGCACAGGCCACTTCTTAATGCCCACTGTCAAGCCCGGTGGGTCCTACTCCTCGGATAAGACCGCTACCCGGGTAGGCAAAGCATCCGTCCTCCCATAGCCGAGTACCTGAGCGAGGGTTTCTCGGAACCGGGCCACATCATGCGCCGGTGCCTCAATGAGAGCTTCGATTTCCGTGTCCTCCAGCCGCAGGCTCTCCAGTGCCTCGGGGTCCAGCACGACGCGAAGGACATTGCCCTCCATGACGGCTTCGCGCACGCAGCCGTAAGCCGTCCCCTGCCCAGCCGTGACCAGGCAGTGAGTGTCCATGCCCAGGGCGATCTCCTGGTCGTCGGGATCTTCCTCACCTGACATGAACGACAGGATGAAGCCGTTGCCGTCCTCGGTCTCCGAGAGGCCGGCTTCGGTGAAGCAATCGGCGGGATCGATCTCCACTCCGGCGACGCGGGCAGTGAATCGGAATGTCATGAAGAGGTTCTATCAAGGCGGTCGGATAGGGGGCGGATGCGGATGTCCACACGACGAGACCCAAGAAGGGGCTGTTTCAGACCGCGGGTTCCGGTATGAGAGCGGGGACGGCGAGGGCATGTCCCGGACCTGTTCGCGTGCCTCGCGGACGGCGGCGCCGTCGTGGTTGCACTTGCTGCCGCGCAGTGCTAGCTGTAGCTGAACGTCTGCTTGAACGCGTCCATGTTGGCCTGCGCTACGTACTGGCAGCCCTGGAGGAAATCCTCCTCGGTGTCCGTGGTGAAGCCGTTGTCCCTCACTAGCAGGGCGAGCGCGTCGTACTCGTTCAGCGCCCGCTCGCGCAGGTCCTGGGTGTCGGGCACCTCCTTGCGGTGGAACTGGGACTCCGCCGATCCGCCGGGCACGGCGAAGATCGCGTACTGCGACAGCGCCTTCTCCAAGGTGAGTCCCGGCGTGGTGACCACCTTGTTGAAGGCCGCGATGGCGACGGTCGGGTTGCCCGCGGCGCGGCGGAACTCCGGGCCCTGAATGATGGCCACGACCTTCGCGCAGGCCCTCCGGCCCTCGTTCGTCAGGCCCTCGAAGGCATCGCCGGGGTCGGAGAGGGCGCGGACGAACAGGCGGGCCAGGGCCGCGTCGGCCAGGCCGGTGTTGGTCCGGACCGACTCGAAGAGTTTTTCGTAGGTGTGCTCCACCGAGTCGCCGAGCAGGAAGTTGCCAGTGTGGCCGATTGAGTAAGGCTTGTGGCGCCCGTGTTTGTAGGTGAAGCCCGAGACTGCCTTCGTGGTGTCCCGGAACCCGTCGAGCTCCTCCTTCCTGCTCACGTCGGAGGCCCGGCGACGGAACTGGGTGAGCCGGCTGATCTTCTCCGTGTCCGTGATCTCCACCGCCGGTTCGATGTCCTCCATCGGTTCGGGGCTGCCCGTCCGTACGGCGCCGGGCGCGACCGCGGGCAGGCCCGCCGCCGTGGCCTGGTTGACCAGCTGCAACGCGTAGTTGAGGAGGTCACCGTAGCTGCCGAAGCGACCGTAAGTGGCTTCGGCCTCGGCCATCCGCCGGGCCTGGGCGACGACGGTCTTCTTCACCTCCTCGGTCCAGCGCTTCTGGCCGCTCCTCGCCTTGTCGAACATAGCCGCGGTGAGTTCCTCGGCGTTCTCCGCGTCGTACGTCTTGTTGACCATCTGGAAGGTCCGCTGCACGGCGGCTCCGCCGCCCGCCGTCGACGGGCCGCGCCCCGCGTCCACGGCCTCGCGCTGCACCGGGGCGGGCCCGGACATCACCCGGCGCGCGTTCTCCTCAGCCGCCCGCTCGAACCGGTCCGACGGGTCACTGACCTTGAGGCCGTTGCCGTTGTCCGTACCGGCGACCGGGCCCTTCCGCTGCTGGATGACGTGCGTGAGTTCGTGCGCGAGGGTGTGCTTGTCGGCGCTGCCGTCGCTGATGACGACGTGGTTGCCCGAGGTGTAGGCGTGGGCGCCTACTTCCGCCGCTGAGGCCAGCGCGCTCGTATCCGTGTGGAGGCGGACGTCTGAGAAGTCGGCGCCGAGTCGGGCTTCCATCTCAGTGCGCGTGTTGTCGTCGAGGGGGCTGCCCGGGGAGCGCAGGACGTCGGGGACGGTGGAGCGCTGTACGGGTTGCTCGGCCTGCTGATGGCCGCAGCCGGCGCGGTGCTGGTGTCGGTCCTGTGCCCAGGAATGTCCGGCCAGGCGGAGCATCTGGACGACCGCCGCGTTGCCAACCCCGCTCTGGAGGGTTAGGAGCGCAGGGAACGGCGTCGCGGCGCGGCTGGCAGGCGTGCAGGCCGATCGCTGGCTGTTCTCCGCCTCGTTGCTCCTTGCGCTGCCCTTCGCGTTCATGATCTTCCTCCCTGTCATCGCCACCGGCGATGATGCCTGCGACCCTGGCCCCGCCCTGGCCCGGATCACCACCCCCGCAGTGGACACGGCGCCAACTCAGGAGGATCGCGTTCCCGTGATGGAGGCCGGTGATACCTCCCTTGATGGGACGTTAGGGGATTTCCCAAGTCCACCGCCGTGGAACGGCCCTAGTCGGCCGGATCGGATCTCGCTCACGAGTCGGCCGCGCAGCGGTGAAAGCCCGCGGAACAGCTCTCCGGCGTCTCGGGTCCCATCCAGGTAGAAGGTACGAGCCCTGTGTCATTGCCGTAGCGCCAGCGCTCGACGACGTGCTCGCTGAAGGCGGGGCCGTCGAGGTCAGCGTGCTCCACGACGATGACCTGCATCCTGCCGTCGAGACGCTGCAACGTACGGTGGATGGCCTTGTAGAGGTTCAGCTCTGTGCCGTGACGGCAGATCCGCCCTCCCCTGCGGCGCCGTTCCCCGCGACCGTACTGATTCGGAGCGGTGAAGTCCTCGCCGCTCGTGGCTCCCGACTGGGCAGCGCTCATCGTCATCCCTTCGCCGTTCGTCGACCGCCCACTACGGACGGTTGCCGTGAGATTCCAGGAAGAAGGACGAGGCGACATGGCTGTTGAGCGCGTCCTGCGAACGAGTTTTGCAGTCGACCCGTCCTGCCAGTTCCATGCTCAGCTTCAGTCTCCTCCGCCGTCACACAGGCAGTTTCAGCTCAGAAGAGGATTACCCCTGAGGTTCGCTTCCCCGCACGGCCAGGGGCCCTCGGCCAGGGACCCCAGCGGTGTACGGAAGACCAGGACCTCGTTGTCCAGGGAGACGACGACACTGCCTTCGCTCAGCAGTAGCGCACGACCGATAACCGCGCGGCTGTCATCCATGGCGAACAGCTCGTGTCCGGCGAGATCCGTGTCCACAGCGAGCAGCTTGCCGTCTCGCCAGAACACCGCGGTTCCCTCGCAGTCCATCGCGGGGTAGGACGTGTAGTAACCCGTCAGTGGCGGCCCGTCCACAAGGCAATTGTCCGATGCGAGCCGCCGGAAGCGTGATCGCGAAGGCAGGCTGTTTTCGAGCTCCGGGCCGCAGACGCCGCCGTTCTTGTCGACGAGCATTGCCCCATGGCTGGCCCAGCGCGCGGTTTCGACACCGTCCCGGCCGAAACGGCCAGTCGTGAAGGCACCGTAACCCTGGGATCCGAGCAGGAACTGGCCAGGGCCAGTCATCGCCTTTCGGCCTGTGGGAGCGGGAGCGGTGACCGAGATGGTCGCGCCACTGTCCAGGTCGAGGAAGAACGTCCTTCCGATGCCACCCCGTGTGTCGGTGAAACTGGCTGCGATCCGGTCGGCCGATACGAGCAGTGGCTCCCAGTGATCAATGCCGATCTCCTCCGGGACCCAAGGTCTAGGCGGCAGGATCTCCCATCCGGTCCGGTCTCCCATCTCCACCACACCCGGGAACGAGACCGCACCGAGCGCAATCGGCGTGGACCAGAGGCACTCCCCCTCTCTCGTGTACCGGGCCACGCGAGGCTCCGGTACAGAGGTGGATCGGCTTCGTTCCCTACGGACCATGCGGGAGCCGCTGACCCAGGAAATGACGAACCCGTCGTCGAGGAGGACGAATGCGCCGATCTTCTCATCGGCGCGGCACTCCGGGCGGGCGGTGGGCCCAGTGGAACCGTCCGGCAGAACACCTTCCAGGAGCTGACCGTCGCGGTCTGGGTAGGCGAGCCACAGCGTGCCGTCCGTGGCCAGACGGGATTGCGGCTTGCCTGTCCCGGGGTAGATCCGCTGCCACTCCACCTTGCCTGAAAGGTCGACCCTCGTGATGACGGTCGCCAGCGGATTCGGGCCGTAGCCGGTCACGGTCAGTGGCCCGGAGGGGGCGGATGTGGCCACAGCCCGGTGCGATCTCTCGGTTTTGTGA
>NZ_LISW01000008.1 GCF_001905735.1 Streptomyces sp. CB01249 | reverse complement strand
TCAAGCTCACGCCGGCTCTCCTACTGCATCGTCATTTCCGGGCTGCCTTGTTGCACGCAGCATAGGCGCCTGATGGGGCGTTTTCCGGTCGGGGCGACCGACGCTCCGACCGTCATATTACTCGCCAGTACACCCAGCGTGTGCCCAAGGGGCAAGCGCTCTGCACTGTGATCTGCCCAACGCGATCCGCCCGGGAACCCCCGGGCGTCGCGTCAGTCCCGCAGAGCCGTGAACCGGCCCTGGTGATAGACCAGCGGCCGGCCCGCGCCGACCGGGTCGCCCTCGACCACCTGCGCGATCACGATGTGGTGGTCGCCCGCCGGGACCCGGGCCACGACGCGGCAGACCAGCCAGGCCAGCACGTCGTCCAGCAGCGGAACGCCCTCCGGGCCGCTGCGCCAAAAGGTGGAAGGACCGAATCGGTCGGCGCCGCTCCGGGCGAAGGTGGCGGCCAGCTCCTGCTGGTGTTCGCCGAGTATGTGCACGCCCACGTGCTCGGCCTCGGCCAGCACCGGCCAGCTGGAGGACGCGGTGCCGACGCCGAAGGAGACCAGGGGCGGCTCGGCGGCCACGGAGTTGAGCGAGGTGGCGGTGAAGCCGACCGGGCGCTCCCCGGCGGCGGTGATCACGGCCACTCCGGCGGCGTGCCGGCGGAACACGGAACGCAGCAGCTCCGGGGATGCCGTGCGCGTCTCGCCGAGCCCGGGTGATGCCGTCATGGAGATGTCCTTCTGCGCGTCGGAAATGCGGGGCCGTGGGTGCTCAGGCACCCGGACAGCACGCGCCGGCGGTGCGGGCGAGGTCGATGTACGCCCGGCCATGGAGAAGGGGATCTGACGGCATAACGTCAGACTGACGATGCGCGGTCGGTGCAGTCAAGGGCGTCCCACCAGGTGGGAGAAGCATCACGGTCCGTCATATCGCCCTGCCGAGGGCGGCGACGACGTCGACGGTGCGGGGCTGCCCCTCCGCGCGTCGGACGATCCGGCCCCCGGCGTCGAGGACCAGCACGGTGGGGGTCCGGCTGATGCCGAGGTCGCGTACGAGCGCGAGACGCGCCTCCGCGTCGATCTCCACATGGGCGACCCCCTCGACCATTCCGGCCACCTCCGCGAGGGTGCGGCGGGTGGCCCGGCACGGCTGGCAGAAGGCGGTGGAGAACTGGACGAGCGTGGCCCGCTCCCCCAGTTCCGCGCCGAGTCGTGCCGCGTCCAGCCTTTCGGCGCCTGCCTGCCCGTCCACCTTCGGCCTCCTGTCAGAGCTCTACGCAGGGGGTCAGCGCCCGAGATGCCGCGGGCATTCCCGGACGGCCCACGTGACGAGAATCTCGCGGCCCGGCGCCGCCGGGACTGGCCACCACGTCGCCGCATGGGGCACGATCGCCCCAATGCCGAAAACCTACGGCTGCGTAACTTCCGCCGGGAGAACCTCCGCGGGCGCTGAAGAAAGGGTCTTCCCCAGATGGCAGAACTCGTCTATCGGCCGGTCATCGGCGCCGCTCGTACGTTTTTCAAGGCGCTCGACCTGAAGATCGACACTCAGGGTTCGGAGCACATCCCGAAGACCGGTGGCGCTGTTCTGGTCAGCAACCACATCAGTTATCTGGACTTCATCTTCAGTGGCCTCGCCGCGCTCCCGCAGAAGCGGCTGGTGCGTTTCATGGCCAAGGAATCGGTATTCCGGCACAAGGTCTCCGGGCCGCTGATGCGCGGGATGAAGCACATTCCCGTCGACCGCAAGCAGGGCGAGGACGCGTACGCGCACGCGCTGGAGTCGCTGCGGTCCGGCGAGATCGTCGGGGTGTTCCCCGAGGCGACGATCTCGGAGTCGTTCACGCTCAAGAGCTTCAAGTCCGGTGCCGCGCGCCTGGCGCAGGAGGCCGGGGTGCCGCTGGTGCCGATGGCGCTGTGGGGCACGCAGCGGCTCTGGACGAAGGGCCGGCCGCGCAGCTTCAAGCGCAACCACACCCCGATCACCATCCGCGTCGGCGAGCCCGTGGAGGCCCCCACCGACCAGTACGCGGGCGCCATCACGCGGCGGCTGCGCGAGCGGGTGCAGGAGTTGCTCGAAGCGGCGCAGCGGGCCTATCCGGTCCGGCCGAAGGACGCGAGTGACACGTGGTGGGTGCCCGCGCACCTGGGCGGTACGGCTCCGACGCCGGCCGAGGTCCGCGAGCGCGGCTGAAACGTCACGCCGGGGTGCGGACGGTCCGTCCGCACCCCGGCGCCGTTCGGGCCGTGCCTAGGCGGCGGCCATTTCCTCCTTGAGCGCGAGGAGGAACGCGTCGACGTCCTCCTCCGTGGTGTCGAAGGCGCACATCCAGCGCACGTCCCCGGCCTGCTCGTCCCAGAAGTAGAAGCGGAAGCGCTTCTGGAGCCGTTCGGTGACCGCGTGCGGCAGCCGCGCGAAGACGGCGTTGGCCTGCACGGGGTGGAGGATCTCCACGCCGTCGATCCCGCGCACGCCCTCGGCGAGCCGCTGGGCCATCGCGTTGGCGTGCCGGGCGTTGCGCAGCCACAGGTCGCCCGCGAGCAGCGCCTCCAGCTGCACGGAGACGAAGCGCATCTTGGACGCGAGCTGCATCGACAGCTTGCGCAGGTGCTTCATGGCGCGGACCGCGTCGGGGTTCAGGACGACGACGGCCTCGCCGAAGATGGCCCCGTTCTTCGTGCCGCCGAAGGACAGCACGTCGACGCCGACGGTGTTGGTGAACGTACGCATGGGCACGTCCAGGGATGCCGACGCGTTGGCTATGCGGGCGCCGTCGAGGTGCACCGTCATGCCGTGCCCGTGGGCGTGCTCGCAGATGGCGCGGATCTCGTCGGGGGTGTAGACGGTGCCCAGCTCGGTGTTCTGCGTGATCGACACGACCTGCGGCATGGCGCGGTGCTCGTCGTCCCAGCCGTACGCCTGCCGGTCGATGAGCTCCGGGGTGAGCTTGCCGTCCTCGGTGGGGACGGTGAGCAGCTTGAGGCCGCCGACCCGCTCGGGCGCCCCGCCCTCGTCCACGTTGATGTGCGCGGACTCGGCGCAGATGACCGCGCCCCAGCGGTCGGTCATGGCCTGGAGCGACACCACGTTGGCGCCGGTCCCGTTGAAGACCGGGAACGCCTCGGCGGTGGGCCCGAAGTGGCTGTGCATGACGCGCTGGAGATGGCCCGTGTAGTCGTCCTCGCCGTAGGCGACCTGGTGGCCGCCGTTGGCGAGGGCGAGCGCCGCGAGGATCTCGGGGTGCGTCCCCGCGTAGTTGTCACTGGCGAAACCGCGGACCTGCGGGTCGTGATGGCGACGCGCGTCGGTCCTTACGGTTGCGGGGTCAGCCACAGGCGCTTTCCGTTCACTTCCGGGGCGGGCCGGTCCCAGACGCCGGCGATGGCATCGGCCAGGTCCGTGACGTCGGTGAAGCCCGCGAACTTCGCATTCGGGCGCTCGGCGCGCATCGCGTCGTGCACCAGTGCCTTCACGACCAGGATCGCAGCCGCGCTGCGGGGGCCGTCCTCGCCCCCCGCCTTGCGGAAGGAGTCGGCGAGGGCGAGGGTCCACGCCTCGGCGGCGGCCTTGGCGGCGGCGTAGGCGGCGTTGCCCGCGGTGGGCTTGCTCGCGCCCGCCGCGCTGGTCAGCAGGAAGCGGCCCCGGTCGCTGCGCAGCAGGCAGTCGTGGAAGGCCAGCGAGGTGTTCTGCACCGTGCGGATCAGCAGCTTCTCCAGCAGCGTCCAGTCGGCGGGGTCGGTCTCGCCGAAGGTCGCGCTGCCGCGCCAGCCGCCCACGAGGTGGACGACGCCGTCGACGCGGCCGAACTCCTTCTCCGTCTTGGCCGCCCATTCCCGGGTGGCGCCGAGGTCGAGCAGGTCGACGGTGTCGCCCGTGACGGTCGCGCCGCCGTGGGCGTAACGCGCCGCGTCGACGGCTTCGGCGAGCCGGGCGGGGTGGGAGTCCGACGCGACGACGACCGCGCCCGCCTCGGCGAGCCGCAGCAGCGTGGCCCGTCCGGCCGGTCCGGCGGCTCCCGCGACGGCGACCACGGCGCCTTCGAGCGCGCCGTCCGCGTCGCCCGTGCTTGTTCCGTTCATGGCCTCCGCCTCCTTGGGACCTGTGCTCACGCGGCAGCCTTCCCCGTGTCCGAGCCGGTGATGCCCTTGGCCGAGGCGATCACGCTCTTCAGCTTCTTGGAGAGGGCCTCATAGAACATGCTCAGGGGAAACTCGTCCGGAAGCACGTCGTCCACGAGTTTCCGCGGCGGCTGGGAGAGGTCCAGGGCGTCGGGGCCCTTGGCCCAGCGGGAGCCGGGGTGCGGCGCGAGGTAGGTGGAGACCAGGTCGTACGCGGCGAACCAGTGGACCAGCTTGGGGCGGTCGATGCCGTCCCGGTACAGCTTCTCGATCTCGGCGCAGAGCTGGTTGGTGACCTGCGGGGCGCGTTCCCAGTCGATCCGGAGCGTGTTGTCGGTCCAGCGGACCACGTCGTGCTTGTGGAGGTACGCGAAGAGGAGCTGGCCGCCGAGGCCGTCGTAGTTGCGGACGCGCTCGCCGGTGACCGGGAAGCGGAACATCCGGTCGAAGAGCACCGCGTACTGCACGTCGCGGCCGTGCGGATTGCCCTCGGCCTCCAGCTTCACGGCCTCCTTGAAGGCGGTGAGGTCGCAGCGCAGCTCCTCCAGGCCGTACATCCAGAACGGCTGGCGCTGCTTGATCATGAAGGGGTCGAACGGCAGGTCGCCGTGGCTGTGGGTGCGGTCGTGGACCATGTCCCAGAGCACGAACGCCTGCTCGCAGCGCTGCTGGTCGCTGATCATCGCGCGGATGTCGTCGGGCAGCTCGACGCCGAGGAGGTCGACGGCCGCCTCGGTGACGCGGCGGAAGCGGGCGGCCTCGCGGTCGCAGAAGATGCCGCCCCAGCTGAAGCGCTCGGGGGCCTCGCGGACGGCGATGGTCTCCGGGAAGAGCACCGCGGAGTTGGTGTCGTAGCCGGAGGTGAAGTCCTCGAAGGTGATGCCGCAGAACAGCGGGTTGTCGTAGCGGCTGGCCTCCAGCTCGGCGAGCCAGTCGGGCCAGACCATCCGCAGCACGACCGCTTCGAGATTGCGGTCCGGGTTGCCGTTCTGGGTGTACATGGCGAAGACGACCAGGTGCTGGAGGCCGTCGGCGCGCCCCTTGGCCGGCTGGAAGGCCAGCAGGGAGTCCAGGAAGTCGGGGACGTCGAAACCGCCGCCCACCCAGCTGCGCAGGTCCTTCACGAGGGCGCGGTGGTACGCGGCGTCGTGCGGCAGCAGCGGGGAGAGCTCCTCGACGGCGCCGATGACCCGCTCCACGGCGGCCTCGGCGAGCGCCGGGGCGGGCGCGCCCTCGGCGTCGAAGTCGATGGAACCGTCCTTCGACTGCCAGGGACGGATCTCCTCCACGGCGTTCTTGAGCGCGGGCCAGGCCGGGTGCTCGATCACCCGTGGGGCGGCAGCTATGTCGCCGGATGCGGCGCCGTGCACAAGAATTTCCGTCATCACACTTCCTCCACGGGAGAACCTCGCGTCTGTCCACCGTATCCGCGTGCGAGTCCCCGGGACAAGTGGGATTGTGGAAATTATCCTGCTGACCCCCATGGTCACCGTCATTTTTCCTGTGGTACGCCGCTGTCGCGGCTTCTTCGGGGGTTTCGCGCGGCGCTGCGCAGCGGGGTCCGCCCCTTCCCCGCACGGCGTTCCGGGGCCACTAGGCTGCCGGGGAAAGAGAGCGTCGACGGAAGCGAGCGGGCCTTGTCCATTCTCACGATCGGTCATCGCGGAGCGCCGGGCTTCGAGCCGGAGAACACGCTGCGCTCGTTCGTCCGCGCCGAGAAGGAGGGCGTGGACCTCATCGAGCTGGACCTGCATCTGAGCAAGGACGGCGCGCTGGCCGTCATGCACGACGCGGAGGTGGACCGGACGACCGACGGCGAGGGGCCGATCGCGGAGAAGACGCTCGCCGAGCTGCGCGCGCTCGACGCGGGCCTGGGCGAGCGGGTGCCCGTCTTCGAGGAGGTCCTGGACGCCGTGCGGTCCCCGCTCCAGGCGGAGATCAAGGACGTGGCCGCGGCGCGCACGCTGGCCCGGGTCATGCACGAGCGCGAGCTGGTGGAGCGCGTCGAGGTGATCTCGTTCCACGACGAGGCGATCGCCGAGATCGCGCAGCTGGTCCCCGGCGTGCGGACGGCGCTGGTGGCCAGCCGCTGGGGCGGGGACCTGCTGGACCGCGCGAAGGCGGTGGGCGCGACCCGGCTCATCCTGAACATCCGGCGTATCACGCGGGAACTGGTCGAGAAGGCCCACGCCGAGGGGATGACCGTCTTCGGCTGGACGGTCAACACCCAGCAGCAGCTGCGGCTGGCCCAGGGACTGGGGCTCGACGGCGTGACCACCGACCACCCCGACATCCAGCGCGGGGGCGGCGCCCCCGCGTAGCGGTCAGCCGTCCAGCTCCTTGACCAGCAGCTCGAAGGCCAGGTCATCGCGCTGGGGGATGCCGAAGCGCTCGTCGCCGTACGGGAACGGGGACAGCTTGCCCGTGCGGCGGTAGCCCCGGCGCTCGTACCAGGCGATGAGCTCCTCGCGGACGGAGATCACGGTCATGTGCATCTCCCGCACGCCCCAGCTCTCCCGGACGGTGCGCTCGGCCGCGGCGATGATCACCTTGCCGAGGCCGGCGCCCTGGAGCGCGGGGCGGACCGCGAACATGCCGAAGTACGCGGCCTCGCCGCGGTGCTCCAGCTGGCAGCAGGCGACGGGCGCGCCGTCGCGCTCCACCACGAGCAGCCGGCTGCCCGGGCTCTCGACCACCGCGCGCACGCCCTGCGGGTCGGTGCGCTGCCCCTGGAGGATGTCCGCCTCGGTGGTCCAACCGGTGCGGCTGCTGTCGCCCCGGTACGCCGACTCGATCAGCTCGACGAGCGCGGGGATGTCCGCTTCGGTGGCGTCGCGGAACGTCAGCTCTCCCATGTCCCGGGGCGGGGCGGTGTCCATGGCGGGTGTCTCCGGATTCTGTGCGGGGGCGGTGCCGGAGCAGCGTAACTCCGAGGGCGGCGCCGGGGCTCCCGGCGGCCCTCACGGGGCGCGCGGGGGCGCACACCGGGCGCATCACGGAAACACTCCCGTCGCGCGCTCCCCCAGTACCTCCGTGCGCCGCGTACGGGTGTCCGGCCCCGGGCATCTTCTGGGCGACGGCGATGTCGTTCGCCCGGGGGGGAGGGCCGCTGTGCACGGACCGGCGATGTCCGGATGGCTGCTGATGGCGTTGTGCGCGGTGACGGGCTCGTACTGCCTGCTGCGCACCCGTACGGGGAGCGCCGAGGAGCGCAGAGCCGCGCGGGCCGAGGCGCTGATGGGCTTCGGCATGGCCGCGATGGCGATCCCGGCGGCCGCCGTCGCCCCGCCCGCCTGGGGATGGGGCGTGTACGCGGTGTTCTTCGGGGTCGCCGCGCTGCGGGCGCTGTGGTTCTCCCGGCGCAGCGGACACCATCTGCACCATCTGGTCGGCTCCGCCGCGATGGTCTACATGGCCGTGGTGATGGCCCGGGCCGGGGCGGGCGGGCACGGCGGCGGCCACGGCTCGCACGCGATGGGGTCCCACAGCATGGCCGGGGCGGGCGGCATACCCCTGCTCACGGGGCTGCTCCTCGTCTACTACGCGGTGTACGTGCTGCGCTCGGGCGCCCGGCTGGTGCCGGTGGCCGCGGCGGCCACCGGCGGCGGGCCCACGCCCGGGGGCTGGGGGGCGCGCCCGGAGCTGGCGCTGGCGTGCCGGCTGACCATGGGCATAGCCATGTTCGCGATGCTGCTCACCCTGTGAGACGGGAAGGGCCTCCTTTCGTGGTGTGCGTCACTTGGCGCGCGGAGCCATATCCGTGTGTGGCGCGGCCCTCATAGGCTGACGCCATGTGGGTCTCCCTAGCGCTGCTGCTGCTCGGTGCACTGGCCGCCGTCGTGACCCCGCGCCTGATGGCGCGGGCCGAGTGGCCCGAGCGCGAGCCGGTGGTGGCGCTGTGGGTGTGGCAGTGCGTGGTGGCCGCGGTGCTGCTGTCGTTCGCCCTCTCCATGACGTTCAGCGCGGCGGCCGCCTGGCAGGCGGTACGGGGTCATGTCTTCGCGCCCGCGCCGCACGCCGTCGTGGAGGCGTACGCGCTCGCGGGCCACGGGGCGTGGTCGGCCGTGATGGCGGTGCTGCTGGCCCTCGGCGGGGTGTGGACGGTCGCCATGCTGGCCCGGGAGATCCACCGCGCGCAGCTGCGGCGCAGGCAGCGGCGGACCGAACTCCTGGTGCGCGCCCCGCTGATGCCCGGCGAGGAGCCGGGGTCCGGGCGGCTGGTCGTGCTGGAGGGCGAGCGGCCCGACGCCTGGTGGCTGCCGGGGTCCGCGCCCCAACTCGTCATCACCACGGCCGCGCTGGGGCGGCTGAAGGGACGCCAGCTCGACGCGGTCCTGGCCCATGAGCAGGGCCACGCGCAGGCCCGGCACGACTGGTTGCTCAACTGCTCGGAGGCGCTGGCGACCGGCTTCCCGCAGGTGCCGGTGTTCGCGGCCTTCCGCAACGAGATGCACCGGCTGGTCGAACTGGCCGCCGACGATGTGGCGTCGCGGCGCTTCGGCCGGCTGACGATCGCCCTCGCCCTGGTCGAACTCAACGAGGACCGAGGCGTGTTCGGCCCGTCCTCGGCCGCGGACGCGGAACTGCCGCTGCGGGTGAACCGGCTGCTGGCCCCGGCGGGCAGGCTCACGGCTGGACGGCGGCTACGGCTGACCGCTGCGGCGGCCCTGGTGCCCGTGGTCCCGCTGCTGGTGGCGTTCGTCCCGGGGCTCAGCGCGCTGAAGTAGCGAACGGGTTCTTCGGGCGCGCTGAAACGGCCGGAGGGCGCGCCCGTCGGCGAGGATCGGGCCATGCACATTCCGCTGCTCTCCCCCGTCGGCCGGGTCCGTGCCGTTTCGCGCCTCTCGCGGACGGGCACGGTCTGCGCGGTGCTCGGCGGTGCGGTGACCGCGCTGGTGGTCGCCCGGTGGCGGCCGCTCGTGAACCTGGACGAGCGGATCGCCGAGGCGCTGCACCGGCGGGCGGTGACCGAGCCCGGCCTCGTCCATGTCAACCGGCTGCTGACGGACTGGCTGTGGGACCCGTGGACGTTCCGCGCGCTGATCGCCGTCGCCGTGGTGACCCTGTGGTGGCGCGGGGCCCGGCCGCTCGCGGTGTGGGTGGCGGGGACGACGCTGCTTTCGGCGCTCGTCCAGCAGGGCGTCAAGGCCGCCGTGGGGCGGGACCGGCCGCAGTGGACGGACCCGGTGGACTCAGCCCACTACGCGGCCTATCCCTCGGGGCACGCGATGACGGCGACGGTGAGTTGCGGGCTGCTGCTGTGGCTGCTGCACCGGTCCGGCGCGGGGCGCGGGCCATGGCGCGCGGCGGTGGGCGCGGCGGCCGTCTCGGTGCTCGGGGTCGGGCTCACCCGGCTGTACCTGGGCGTGCACTGGCCGTCCGACGTGCTGGGCGGGTGGCTCCTCGGGGCCGCGCTGACCGCCTTCGCGATCCGGGGCTACGACCGCTGGTGCCCCGCCGGGCCCGCCCGCCGGAGGCCCTGACCAGGCAGGGCGCCGCGGCCACCGGGCAGGTGCCCTTGCCCGGGGCCCGCCGGGTCGGCGAGGATCGGTGCCATGCCGATCAAGGGTGCCCTCTTCGACTTCTCCGGGACGCTGTTCCGGATCGAGCCGGTCCGTTCCTGGCTCGCCGCGACCCTCGCCGAGCGGGGGGTGCGCGTGGACGAGGCCGCCTTCGAGCGGTACGCGGCGGAGCTGGAGGCGTTCGGCGCGCTGCCGGGGGGATCGAATCCCCAGCGGATGCCCGAGGAGCTGGCGGACGACTGGCCGCGCCGCGACGAGAGCGCCGAGCTGCACCGCGCGGTGTACACCGGTCTGGCCCGCCAGGTCGCCCTGCCCGACCCCGGTCTGTACGACGCGCTGTACGACCGGCATCTGCGCCCGGACGCCTGGCTCCCCTACCCGGACGCGGCGGAGGTGCTGGCGGGACTGAGCGCGGCCGGGGTCCGGATCGGGGTCGTCAGCAACATCGGCTGGGACCTGCGCCCCGTCTTCCGCGCGCACGGCCTGGACCGCTACGTGGACGCGTACGTCCTCTCCTTCGAGCACGGCATCCAGAAGCCGGACGCACGCCTCTTCCACACCGCGTGCACACTTCTCGGACAGGATCCCGCGGATGTGGTGATGGTCGGCGACGACCGGCGGGCCGACGGCGGGGCGGCGGCGCTGGGCTGCGAGGTGCGTTTCGTACGCCACCTGCCGGTGGATGAACGGCCCGACGGTCTGCGGGAGCTCGGACTGACCGAGAAGGTTGCCTGAGACACATGTGAGAGATGTCCCTGACGCGCAATGGGTCGGATTGTCACATCGTGGCCTTAGCCTGGAGAACATGTCCCCGACTCCGTGCCCGTCCGATTCCGTACGCCCCGCAGCAGTGGTGAATGAAGACATTCGCGACCTGTGGCGGCGTTCGGGCGGTCACCTGTCCCCGGAGGACGAGGAGCAGTACCAGCGTCTGCTGGTCGAGTGGGCCGCGGCGACCGGGGGCGGCGAGCGGCCGGCGTTCTGAGACGTCCCGGCTCCGGCGATCCCCTGCGTCGCCGGAACCGGTCCGTGGCGGGGGTACAGCATGTCCCGTCGCGGCTGATCGGTCAATGAAGTATTACGGTCCGTGATGCGCCCGGGCCGTACGGTGGCGAGCCCGCCCTTCGGCCCGCCGCTCAGCCCTCGCCGAGGCGCACCGCCTGGCAGGCCGCCGCTTCGAGGATGCGGTCGAGCAGCCCGGGGAACAGCGCGTCGAGGTCGTCCCGGCGCAGCCCGTTCATCTTGGACGTGCCCCGGTAGGTCTGCTGGACGATGCCGCTCTCCCGCAGCACCCGGAAGTGGTGCGTGGTCGTGGACTTGGTGACCGGCAGGTCGAAGCAGGAGCAGGTGAGCTCGGCCTCGGCGGCGGCCAGTTCGCGTACGACGGACAGCCGCACCGGGTCCGAGAGCGCGTGCAGGACCGCTTCGAGCCGGATCTCCTCACGGGCCGGGTGGGGCAGGGTGCGCGCGCCCGCTGCCGGGTCGGTGGTGCTGGCAGGGGTCACGGTCGCTCTCCGTATCGTCGCTCCGTCCGGGGCTCCCATACTACGAGACTCGTCGTAATTCGCCCCCCTCACTCCTGGGGGGCCGCCAGGTGCGGGAAGCGGTACTCGGTGCGGCTGCGGAAGTGTTCGCCGGGGCGCAGCACGGTGGCCGGCTGGTCGGGGCGGTTGGGCGAGTCGGGGAGGTGCTGGGTCTCCAGGCAGACGGCGCTGTGGCGCTCGTGGTGGCCGCCGTCGGGGTCGGCGAGGGTGCCGTCCAGCTGGTTGGCGGTGTAGACCTGGATGCCCGGTTCGGTGGTCCACACCTCCATGACGCGTGCGCCGCCGGGTGCCGTGAGGCGGGCGGCGCGGCGGGGAGCGGCCGGTGACCCGGCGCCGTCGAGGACCCAGCAGTGATCGAACCCGCCTGCCCGGCGCAGCTGTTCGTGGGGCAGGGCGATCCGGTCCGCGAGGGTCTGCGGCCCGGTCAGGTCGAACGGGGTGCCGGCGACGGGTGCGGCGGGGCTCTCGGGGATGCCCTCCTCGTCCACGGGAAGGTAGTGCCCGGCGTCCACCTGGAGGGTGTGGCCGAGGATGTCGCCCCGGGCGGTCAGGTCGAAGTAGGCGTGGTTGGTGAGGTTGACGACGGTGGCGCGGTCGGTGGTGGCCTCGTAGTCGAGCGCGAGGGTGCCGGCCGCGTCGAGGGTGTACGTCACGGTCACGTCCAGCGCGCCGGGGAAGCCCATGTCGCCGTCGGGGCTGTGCAGCGTGAGCCGCAGGACGGCCGCCTCGTCCGTGGTGGCGGCCTCGGCCCGCCAGATCCGGGTGTGGAAGCCGTCGGGCCCGCCGTGCAGGGCGTGGCCCCGGTCGGTGGCGGGGACCTGGTGCTCCGTGCCGTCGAGGGTGAACCTGCCGTGCGCGATGCGGTTGGCGTAGCGGCCGACGAGGGCGCCGAAGAACGGGTTCTTGCCCGTGTAGTGGTCCAGGGCGGGCAGCGAGCGGACGACCGAGGCTGGGGTGCCGGCGGTGTCGGGCACGGTGAGCCGGTGCAGGATGCCGCCGTAGGTGAGGATCTCGGCCCGGACTCCGGTGCCGGAGTCGAGCGTCCAGATGTCGACGTCCGTGGGCCCGTGGGCGCCGAACGGTTTGCTGTGCACGGTGGGGCGAGGCATCAATGATCCTTGGGGCGATCGGAAGGCCGGAGCGGCCGGACGGGCGGGCCGTGGGCGGTGGACTCCCCGGGGGTGGCGGGGAGTCCGGCCCGTGGCTACGGCGCCGCCGGTCCGGCGGCGGGCCGGGGAACGGTGGATTCGCGGACGACGAGCCGGTAGCCGGGCCGGGGCCGCCTGGGCTCCGTGACGGGTTCGCCGGACAGGCGCTCGACCAGGCTGTCGACGGCGAGCCGGGCGATGGCCTCCTTGTCGGGCGCCACGGTGGTGAGCGTGGTCGCGCCGTAGAGGCTCTCCTCGATGTCGTCGAAGCCCACGACGGCGACGTCCTCGGGGATGCGCAGGCCGCGTGCGGTCAGGGTGCGCATGGCGCCGATGGCGATGAGGTCGTTGTACGCGAAGACGGCGTCGGGGCGCTCGCCCCGGTCCAGCAGCGCGGCCATGCCGGAGGCCCCGTCCTCGCGGCCGTAGCCGTCGGTGACGACGACCAGGGCCTCGTCGGGCTCGATCCCGGAGGCGGCCAGCTCCTCGCGCCAGCCGCGCAGCCGGAGGTGGGCGGGCTGGCGTTCGCGGCCGGTACGGGAGCCGAGGAAGGCGATCCGGCGGTGGCCGAGTTCGACGAGGTGGCGTACGGCCTCGCGCGCCGCGGCGACGTTGTCGATCGCGATGTGGTCGTACGGGGCCTCGTACTCGCGCTCACCGAGCAGGACCAGGGGCGCGGTCTCGGTGCGCGCCATCAGGTCCTCGGTCTCCAGGTGGATCGGGCTGAGGATGAGCCCGTCGATGACGTGGGACCGGAACCCCTGGCTGACGAGGAGTTCCTTCTCGCGCAGTCCGCCGGTGTGGTCGACCAGCACGGTGTAGTCGTGCCGGGCGGCGGCGTCGACCACCGCGCCGGCCAGCTCCGCGAAGTACGGGTTGCCGAACTCGGGGACGGCGAGCGCGATGATCCCGGTGCGGCCCTTGCGCAGATGACGGGCGGTGAGGTTCGGCCGGTAGCCGAGCTCATCGATGGCCTGCTGCACCTTGGCGCGCATCTTCGGTGTGACGTGCTGATAGTTGTTCACCACGTTCGACACGGTCTTGATGGACACGCCCGCCCGTTGTGCAACGTCCTTGAGGCTGACGCCCACGGCACTCCCTGAATCGACTTGTCGCGCGGTGAGGCGCGGTGGCCCGGCTCCCGCCGGTTCGGCTCGAACGGCTCGAACGGTGCCGGGGCCGTGGGGCCCCGGCACCGGTTCAGGTGGTTCTGCGGCTGCGCGCCAGATAGCGCTGGGCCACGACGACAACGATAAGGAAGCCGCCGCTGACGACCGACTGGTACGAGGAGTTCAGCGAGCCGATCTGGTTGATCAGGTTCTGGATGACCTGGAGGAGCAGGACGCCCCAGAGCGTTCCGCTGATGGAGCCGGCGCCGCCGATGAGGAGGGTGCCGCCGATGACGACGGCGGAGATCGCGTCGAGCTCCATGCCCACGCCGAGGATGGTGACGCCGGAGGAGAGCCGGGCGGCGTTGAGCGCGCCGGCCAGCCCGGCCAGCAGTCCGCTGAGCGTGTAGACGAGCATCTTCGTACGGGCGACGGGCAGGCCCATCAGGGTGGCCGCGTCACTGCTGCCGCCGACGGCGAAGATCGACTGCCCGAACGAGGTGCGCTGGAGAAGGAGTCCGCCGAGGCCGAACAGCGCGAGGGCGATGAAGATCGGGTAGCCGAAGCCCCAGATCGCGCCCTGGCCGAGTTCCGCGAAGGCCGAGTCCTTGGGCACCAGGTAGGTGGTGGCGCCCTCGTCCGTGATCGCGAGGAGCAGCCCGCGCGCCCCGAGGAGGGTGGCGAGCGTGACGATGAACGGGGCCATTCCGGCGCGGGCCACGAGGAAGCCGTTGAGCAGGCCGATCGCGCCGCACACCACGAGCGGGATCAACAGGGCGGGCAGGATGCCCCATTGGGAGGCCCAGGCGGCGAGCACCCCGCCCAGGGCGAAGACGGACCCGACGGAGAGGTCGATGCCGCCGGTGATGATGACCATGGTCATCCCGAGCGCGACGATGGCCAGGAACGACGCCTGGACGGTCACCCCGCGGGCGTTGTCCAGGGTGGAGAACGTCGTCGGGTAGATGAAGGACGCGACGACCACGACCGTCAGGAGGACGACCAGGACGCCCTGGCGTTGCAGGAGTTCGGCGATCCGCCCGCCGGTCGTGCGCGGTGATCCGGCACCGGGCGCCGGCGTGGTGGCGCCGGAGGCGGCGGGGGTCTTGCGCGGGGCCGGGGCGGAGGGCGCCGGGGCAGGTGAGGTTTCGTTCATCGGGACCGACGCTCCCGGGCGACGTAGACGGCGGCGATGATGATGGCCGCCTGGGCGATCTGTGCGGTGGAGTCGGGCAGGTCGTGCTTGATGAGGGTGGCCCGCAGCAGCTGCATCAGCAGGGCGCCGGCGACGGTGCCGAGGACCCGGATGGAGCCGCCGTTGAGCGGGGTGCCGCCCACCACGACCGCCGTGATGGCGGAGAGTTCCATGAGGGTGCCGAGCGAGGACGGGTCGCTGGCGGTGAGCCGGGCGGTGGCCAGGACTCCGGCGAGGGCGGCGAGCACCCCGCAGAGCACGTACACCCCGATGAGCACCCGCCGCACCGGCAGTCCGGCCAGGGCGGCGGCGGAGCGGTTGCCGCCGATGGCGACGACCTGGCGGCCGAAGGTGGTCCGGGTGACCAGGAAGGCCACGGCGACGGCGAGGACACCGGCGATGAGGACGACCAGCGGGATGCCGAGGAAGGAGCCGGTGCCCAAGGACAGCAGGTCGGGGTTGACGATCTGCTTGAGCTGGCTGTCCGCCATGACCAGGGCGAGGCCCCGGCCGCCGACGAACAGGGCGAGTGTGGCGACGATCGGCTGGAGGCCGACGAGCGAGACCAGGGTGCCGTTGACCGCTCCGACGAGGGCTCCGGCGAGCAGCGCCATGACGAGCGCGGGGACCAGTCCGTAGCCGAGGTAGAGCGGCAGCAGCGCGGCGGCCACGGCCATGGTCGAGCCGACGGAGAGGTCGACGCCCTCGGTGCCGATGACGAGCGCCATGCCGAGCGCGACGATGACGATCGGGGCGACCTGGACGAGCTGGGTGCGCAGGTTGTCCACCGTCATGAAGTGCTCGGTGAACAGGGCGTTGAAGACGAGGACGACCGCGACGGCGAGGTAGACGCCGTACTCCTGGTACCAGGCGGGGTCGCGCAGCCGGGCGAGCGGCCGGGCTGCGGGGGTGGTGACTGCGGCCTGGGTCATCGGGGGTCCTCCTTCGCGGCCGGCGCCTTGTCCGCGGCAGCCGGTGAGTGGTCGGCGAGCACTTCGAGCAGATGGCTCTCCGCCACCTCGTCGCCCGCCAGTTCGCCCGCGACCGCTCCGCCGCGCAGGACGACGATCCGGTCGGCGCCCTCGATCAGTTCCTCGATGTCGGAGGAGATGAGCAGGACGGCCAGGCCCTCGCGGGCGAGGTCGTCGATGAGGCTCTGGACCTCGGCCTTGGCGCCGACGTCGATGCCCCGGGTGGGTTCGTCGAGGAGCAGGACCTTGGGTTCCAGGCAGAGCCAGCGGGCCAGCAGCACCTTCTGCTGGTTGCCGCCGGAGAGCTCGCCGACCTTCTGCTCGGGGCTCGCCGCCTTGATCCTGAGTCGCTTCATGAAGATGTCGACAATGCGGTCCTGCTTGGCGCGGGAGACGATGCCGGCGCGGGAGAGCCGGGGCATCGCCGCCAGCACGATGTTCTCGCGGACCGAGAGGCCGGGCACGATGCCCTCGGCCTTGCGGTCCTCGGGCAGCAGGCTGATCCCGGCCCGGATGGCACCGGCCGAGGTGAGGCGGCGCAGGGTGCGGCCGGCGATGCTCACCTCGCCGGAGTCCAGGGAGAGCGCTCCGGCGATGGCCTTCGCGGTCTCGCTGCGCCCGGAGCCGAGGAGTCCGCCGAGGCCCATGACCTCACCCGCGTACAGGTCGAGGGAGATGTCGTGCAGCTGGTGGTCGCGGGAGAGGCCGGTGGCGGTGAGGACGGGGGTGCGGGCGGCCTCGTGGCCCTCGGAGTCGAAGTTGGTGAGTCCTTCGCGGCGTACCTCGGCCATGTCGCGGCCGAGCATCATCGAGACGAGCTGCATCCGGTCGAGGTCGGCGAGGTCGCCGGTGTGGATGTGCTTGCCGTCGCGCAGGACGGTGACCCGGTCGCAGATCCGGTACAGCTCGTCCATGCGGTGGCTGACGTAGAGGACGGCGATGCCGCGTCCGCGCAGGTCCTCGATGACCCGGAAGAGGGTCTCGACCTCGCGGGGCTCCAGCGAGGAGGTGGGCTCGTCCATGATGACGACCTGGGCGTTCACGGAGACCGCGCGGGCCATGGCGACCATCTGCTGGGTGCCGATGCCCAGGGTGTGCAGGGGGCGTTTCGGGTCGACGCGGACGCCGAAGCCGTCGAGCAGTTCGCTCGCCTCGCGGTACATCCGCGGGAAGTCGATCAGGCCGAAGCGGTTCTTGGGTTCACGGCCGAGGAAGATGTTGCGCGCCACGCTCATCAGCGGGACGAGGTTCACCTCCTGGTAGATCGTGGAGATCCCGGCCTCCTGCGCCTCGAACGGCCGGGCGAAGACGACCTGTTGGCCGGCCAGCCGCAGCTCGCCCTCGTCGGGGCGGTAGACGCCGGTCAGCACCTTGATGAGGGTGGACTTCCCGGCTCCGTTCTCCCCCACCAGGGCGTGGGTCTCGCCGGCGCGCAGGGAGAAGGAGACTCCGTCGAGGGCGACGACGCCCGGGAACCGCTTGCTGACCGAGCGGGCCTCCAGGACGGCGGGGGCCGCGCCGGGCTCGTCCGCGAGGGCCGTTCCGGTCGCGCTGCTCTCCTTCACGTCGGCGGCCGGCTCCGGCGGCTGCGGTACTGCTTCGGGTGGTGCCATGGCTGGTCTTGGCCTTCCGCTCTTCCAAGGATGGGGGCCCGGTGGCCGCCGTGACGGGGGAGCGCCACGGCGGCGGTGAACCGACGGAGCCGGTACGGGCAGATGGGGCCGGCTGGGATCAGAAAGCGTTGCCGACCGTGGACTTGGCGTTGGACTCGTCGTACGAGCGGTCGCTGATGATGACGTTCTCGGGGATCTCCTCGCCGCCGTAGAACTTCTGGGCGGTCGCGAAGGCCAGCGGACCGAAGCGCGGGTTGGACTCGATGACGGCGTTGTACTCGCCGTTGACGATGGCCTGGACGGCGTTGCGGGTGCCGTCGACGGAGACGATCTTGATGTCCTTGCCGGGCTTCTTGCCGGCGGCCTTCACCGCGGTGACGGCGCCGAGGCCCATCTCGTCGTTCTCCGCGTAGATGGCAGTGATGCCGGGCTTGGACTGGATCAGCTGCTCGGTGACCTGCTGGCCCTTGTCGCGGGCGAACTCACCGGTCTGCTGGGCAACGATCTCCATGTCGGGGGCCTTGGCCTTGAGCTGGTCCACGAAGCCCTTGGTGCGGTCGGTGGTGACGTTGTTGCCCGACGAACCGAGGAGGATGGCGACCTTGCCCTTGCCGCCGGTCGACTTGATCATCGCGTCGGCGGCGCGCTTGCCCTGCTCGACGAAGTCGGAGCCCAGGAAGGCCACGTAGTCCTTGCAGGCGGTGGCGTTGAGCTTGCGGTCGACGGTGAGGACCGGGACCTTCTTGGCGGCGGCGGCCTTGAGGGCCGGCTCCAGGCCGTCCGAGTTCAGCGGGGCGACGATGAGGAACTGGGCGCCCTGGGCGAGCATGTCCTGGATGTCGCTGATCTGCTTGGACAGCTGCGACTGGGCGTTGGTGGTGAGCAGCTTCTTGACGCCGATCTTCTTCGCCTCGTCCTTGATGGACTGGGTCTCGGCGATACGGAAGGGGTTGGCCTCCTTCTCCGACTGGGAGAAGCCGACCACCGCGTTCTTCAGGTCGAGCTTCGGCGCGCCGTAGCTCTGCAGCGAGCAGCCCGAACCGGACGAGGACTCGGGGGTCTTGGCCGCCTGTGCTGCCTGGCTGCTGTCGCTGCTCGCGTTGTTGTCCGAGCCCTCCGACTTGGAGCAGCCGGAAACGGCCAGCGTGGCGGTGGCGGCGAGGACGCAGGCCACGGCGAGGGTACGGGATCGACGCTGGATCATCATGCGCGGGAGCTCCTTGGCGGGATGACGGCACGCCGAAGGGCGTGCGGTCGGTCATGGCTGGACGATGCATCGGCCGCTGCGCGGCGGCTGATGTCACTGCACTCACGGCCCCGCTAGGAGACGGCCCCTAGCTGCACAAACTGCGGTCGTGAGAGCCTGCGCGGCCTCTCGGCGGCTCGGTTTACAACGTTATATAGGCGGCGCGGCACGGGCGGCAAGAGCGTTGTCGATGCGTTTCCAAAATGTGTCGCAGCCGCTTCGTCCGGCTCCGGCGCCCGGACCCGGACGATGCCGTCGCACCTCTGGACAGCCGCCTGACGGCGTGCTGTCATACCGCCGGAACCCCATTTTCCAACGTTGCAGAAAAATGCCGCGCGCTCCGTACGGATCGCGAAGGCGCTCTTCGTCATGCGCGCGGCCGGTCCGTGCGGCCGCGCCGCGACAGCACCCTCTCTTGTCATGCGCATTCCCACGCCGGAGTTGCATGTCCGGCAGAGCAGGAGCCCTCCCCCATGCCCCTGAACCGCAGACAGCTCGTGACGGCCGCGCTCGCCACCGTCGCCGCCACCACGGCGGCCGGCCGCTGGTCGGCCACCGCGACCGCCGCCGAGCACCGGGTGCGGCCCGCGCGCGGCGGCCACTACTCCCCCAACGCCGCGCCCCTGCACCCCACCGCCTTCCTGAAGCTGCCGCCCGGCCGGGTCACGGCGCGCGGCTGGCTCGCCGGACAGCTGAAGCTCCAGCTGGACGGCCTGTGCGGCCGGTACGAGGAGTTCTCGCACTTCCTCGACTTCTCGGCCACCGGCTGGGTCCGCCCCGAACTCGGCGGCTGGGAGGAGGTCCCGTACTGGCTGCGCGGCTACACCGACCTGGCGATCGTCACCGGCGACGCGACGGCGCTGGCCTCGGTGCGCCGCTGGTTCGACGCGATCCTGGCCACCCAGCAGTCCGACGGGTTCTTCGGCCCGAAGGCGCTGCGCACCTCGCTGAACGGCGGCCCGGACTTCTGGCCGTTCCTGCCGCTGGTGCAGGCGTTGCGCTCCTGGCAGGAGTACACCGGGGACGCCCGGATCATCCCGTTCCTGAGCCGGTTCTTCCGGTACATGAACGCCCAGGGCCCCGGCGCCTTCAACACCAGCTGGATCGCCCTGCGCTGGGGCGACGGCCTGGACAGCGTCTTCTGGCTGTACAACCGGACCGGGGACGCCTTCCTGCTCGACCTCGCCGACAAGATCCACACGTACGGCGCCGACTGGGGCGACAACCTGGTCAACCAGCACAACGTGAACATCGCCCAGGGCTTCCGCGAGCCCGCCCAGTACGCGCTGCGCAGCGGCTCGGCGCAGGACACCCGGGACACGTACGGGACGTACGGCAAGGCCATGGACCAGTACGGGCAGTTCCCCGGCGGCGGGTTCGCCGGGGACGAGAACGCGCGACCCGGGCACGGTGACCCCCGCCAGGGCTTCGAGACCTGCGGCATCGTGGAGTTCATGGCCAGCCACCAGCTGCTGACCCGGATCACCGGCGACCCGCTGTGGGCCGACCGCTGCGAGGAGCTGGCCTTCAACTCACTGCCCGCCTCGCTCGACCCTTCGGGCCGGGCGATCCACTACATCACCAGCGCCAACAGCGTCGACCTGGACAACGTGCCCAAGTCGGAGCGCCAGTTCCAGAACGGGTTCGCCATGCAGGCGTTCCTGCCCGGCGTCGACCAGTACCGCTGCTGCCCGCACAACTACGGCATGGGCTGGCCCTACTTCACCGAGGAGCTGTGGCTCGCCACCCCCGACGGGGGCCTGGCCGCCGCCATGTACGCCGCCTGCGAGGTGACGGCCAAGGTCGCCGACGGCACCGAGGTCACGTTCACCGAGGAGACGGACTACCCCTTCACGGACACGGTCACCCTCACCCTGAAGGCCCCCAAGCGGCTGGCCTTCCCGCTGGTGCTGCGCGTCCCGGCCTGGTGCGACGCCCCCGAGATCGCGGTGAACGGGCGGCGCGTCGACGCCCCCGCGGGCCCCGCCTTCACCCGGATCGACCGCACCTGGGCCGACGGGGACCGGGTCACCCTGCGCTTCCCGCAGCGCACCACCGTGCGCACCTGGGCGGACAACCGGGGCTCCGTCAGCGTGGACCACGGCCCGCTCACGTACTCGCTCCGCATCGGCGAGACGTACGAGCGCATCGGCGGCAGCGACCAGTTCCCGGAGTACGCGGTCCACGCGACCGGCGCGTGGAACTACGGGCTCGTCCTGGACGCGACGAAGCCCGCCGCGTCCCTGCGCCACCACAGCGCGCGCCGGGTGAAGGCCGGCAACCCCTTCACGCTCGACGGCACCCCGCTGTCCATCACCGCGAAGGCGCGCCGCATCCCGGAGTGGACGGCGGACGACGAGCACGTGGTGGCGCCGCTCCAGGACTCGCCGGCCCGCAGCACCGAGCCGGTGGAGGACGTGACCCTCGTCCCGATGGGGGCGGCCCGGCTGCGGATCACCTCGTTCCCGACCACGGACCCGGGCGCGGAGCCGTGGCTCGCGGACCGCTGGTACCGCATCCGCAACCGCAACTCCGGCAAGGTCCTGGGCGTCGACGTCATGTCCACCGCCAACAGCGCGCACGTCGTGCAGTTCGGGGACACGGGCACCGACGACCACGACTGGCGACTGGTCGCGGAGGGCGACGGCTGGTACCGCATCCGTAACCATCACTCCGGCAAGGTGCTCGGTGTCGACAACATGTCGATGGACAACAGCGCGCACGTCGTCCAGTTCGACGACAACGGCACCGACGACCACCTCTGGCAGCTCGTCCCGGACGGCGGCGGCTGGTACCGCATCCGCAACCGCCACTCCGGCAAGGTCCTCGGCGTCGACAACATGTCCACGGCCGACAGCGCCCATGTCGTGCAGTACGACGACAACGGCACGGACGACCACCTCTGGCAGCTCGTCTGATTCCCGGCGCCCCGCGCCTCCCCCATACCGCTCCCGTCCCCGGGGGCCGCACCGAATCAAGGAGACGAACCTGTGAGCCGTTTACGCGTACCCGGCCGAAGGCCGTGGTGGAGACGGGCGATCGCGACGACCGGCCTGCTGGCGCTGGTGTCCTCCGCCCTCGTGGGGGTCGGCGCCTCGCCGGCCGGCGCCGCGTCCTGGTCGCCCAAGACACCGCCGATGACGACGCCCTGGACCAACCAGGTCCCGGTGGACAAGCCGCTGCCGGAGTACCCGCGCCCGCAGCTGACCCGGTCCGACTGGGCCAACCTCAACGGCATCTGGGACTTCGCGGTGACCGGCCGGGACGCCGGGCAGCCGTCGTCGTGGCCGGACCAGATCCGGGTGCCCTTCGTCGCCGAGTCCGCGCTCTCGGGCATCCAGCGCAAGATCACCGAGAACGACAAGCTCTGGTACAAGCGCACCTTCACCGTCCCGTCCGACTGGAACGGCCGCCGGACCGTGCTCAACTTCGGCGCGTCCGACTGGCAGACCACGGTCTGGGTGAACGGCACCCAGGTGGGCGCGCACAAGGGCGGCTACGACTCGTTCTCGTACGACATCACGCCGCAGCTCAACGGCGGTACGAACACGATCGTGGTGTCCGTCTACGACCCCACGCAGACCGGCGGCCAGGCGGTCGGCAAGCAGCGCATCAATGATGTGCAGCCGCACAGCGGGGGCGGGATCTTCTACACCGCCGCCTCCGGCATCTGGCAGACGGTCTGGCTGGAACCGGTCGCCGCCGCGCACATCACCCGGCTGGACATGACGCCGAACCTGGGCGACAGCACCCTGCGGGTGAAGGTGCAGGCCGACTCGGCGTCCGGGCGTACGGCCCGGGTCACCGTGTCCAGCGGCGGCACCGTGGTCGGCTCGGCCACCGGTACGGTCGGCTCCACGGTCTCCGTGCCGGTGCCGAACACGCATCTGTGGACCCCGGACGACCCGTTCCTCTACGACGTCAAGGCAGAGCTGCTCGACGGTTCGGCGGTGACGGACTCGGTCGGCAGCTACACCGGGATGCGCTCGATCGCGATCGCGAAGGTCGACAACGTCCTGCGGCCGGTCCTGAACGGCAAGTTCGTCTTCCAGACGGGCACCCTGGACCAGGGCTACTGGCCGGACGGCATCTACACCGCGCCGACCGACGCCGCGCTCAAGTCGGACCTCCAGGCCCACAAGGACCTCGGGTTCAACATGGTCCGCAAGCACATCAAGGTCGAACCGCAGCGCTGGTTCTACTGGGCGGACAAGCTGGGGCTCCTGGTCTGGCAGGACATGCCGGCCATGGACACCGGCAAGTCCCCGAGTGCGGCGGCCCGCACCCAGTGGGAGGCCGAGTTCCACGCGATCATCGACCAGCACCGCAGCTCGCCGTCGCTGGTCATGTGGGTCGACCAGAACGAGGGCTGGGGGCAGTACGACCAGGCCAGGATCGCCAACGAGGTCAAGGCGTACGACCCGACCCGGCTGGTCGACAACATGAGCGGGGTCAACTGCTGCGGCTCGGTGGACGGCGGCAACGGTGACGTGGTCGACAACCACATATACGTCGGCCCCGGCAACACCGCGCCCACCGCGACCCGGGCGGCCGTCCTCGGCGAGTTCGGCGGCCTCGGCTACAAGGTCCCCGGGCACGAGTGGTTCCCCGGCGGCGGCTTCAGCTACGAGGACCAGCCGAGCATCGCCGCGCTGAACGACCGGTTCACCGGGCTCATCGACGGCATCCGGATCGGCCAGCTCCCGGCGGGACTCTCCGCCTCGGTCTACACCGAGATCACCGATGTGGAGAACGAGGCCAACGGGCTGCTCACCTACGACCGCCAGGTCGTCAAGGTGGACACGGCACGAGTGCGGGCGGCGAACCAGGCCCTGATCAACGCCTCCAAGAACCCGGCCCCCCCGGTGACCCTGCCCACCGGGGGCTACAAGTCCCTGCGGGTCACCACGCCCGGCTACACCAACAAGTATCTGCGCCACCAGGACTCGCTGGCCTTCACGGAGGTGGTCGACGGCAACAGCAGCGCGCTGCTGAAGAACGACGCCACCTGGAAGATCGTGCCGGGCCTGGCGAACGGCAACTGCTACTCGTTCGAGTCGCGCAACTACCCGGGCGAGTATCTGCGCCACCGGGAATTCCGGGTCCGCCGCGAGGCGAACGACGGCTCCGCGCTGTACAAGGCCGACGCCACCTGGTGCGCGGTCGCCGGCTCCGGCGGTGTGCGGCTGACCAGCGCGAACCTGCCGGGCAGCTATCTGCGGCACATCAAGTCGGAGGTGTGGCTCGCCACCCCGGGCGGCGGACACGACTGGGACAACCCGGCCACGTTCACCGAGGACACCACCTGGGCGGTGGAGGCGCCCTGGGCGCCCTGAGATGAGCTGAGTACCGGGGTCCGGCGGCCCGCCCGCCGGACCCCGGTTCCGTCATGCGTCGCCCATGACCAGGCCCTCGATGGTGTGCTTCTGCACGATGGGCGCGAGCTCATCGACCACCGGGCAGCCCAGGTGCGCCCGGACCCGCTCGGGCAGCGACTCCCAGAACCCCCGGGTGACCGCCATGTCGTGGTGGCCGTCGTTCCCCGCGCCCGGGGCGTCCACGCCGAGGACCAGGACCGGGCGCGGGTCCTGCGACTGGTTGGCCGTACCCCGGTGGATGGTCAGGGCCGACCGCGCCGAGACGTCGCCCCGCTGCGGGTACTTGCGCTCGGCCAGGGCCTCGTAGCGCGGGTAGTCCTCGCGGCGCGGGAACATCGCGTGCCCGAAGCGGGCGTCGTCGTCCCACTGGGTGCCGGGCGCGATCTCGAACGGACCCATGTCCTCCCGGGTGTCCACGGCCGTGAGGTTGAACGCCAGCGAGGTGAGCCTGCGGTCGCGGCGGGTCTCCTCCGGCATCGGGAAGTCGCGGTGCCAGGGCTGGTTCACCGCCCCGGCCAGCGGCACGTCGAAGCCCAGCTCCACGATCCGGTAACCGGGGCCGAGGACCGCCTCGCTCACCGCGCGCACCCAGGGGTGGTCGACCAGGTCCACGAAGCCCCGCAACTGCTCGGGGTGGATCTCCACGTAGTAGCGGTGCGGGCCGCGGCCGACCGCGCCGCCCTCCCGGCCGCGCGCCTCGGCGAACGCCGCGTCGATGTCCTCGCGCATCCGGTCGGCCCACTGCGGGCTGAACGCCCCGCGGCAGGCGGTGATCCCGGCGCCGTACAGGTCGCGCACCGCGTCCTCGGCGGGCGGGAACGGGGCGGTGGTGGTCGCGGCCTCGGTCATGGTGTGGTCCTTCCTTCGTCCGGAGCACCCTCATATTGCAACGTTGCAACCAACGTGGCAAGAGTCTGCACGGGACTGTCTCGCAGCACCTGTTACGGTCACTGCGCACGGGGCGCGGGCGCCTTCGCCCGCCGGCAGAGAGCAGGAGCACCGAACGTGGCAGCGAGACTCAAGGACGTGGCCGCGCTCGCCGGGGTGTCCGTCAGGACCGTCTCCAACGTGGTGAGCAACGCGGCCGCCGTCGCCCCCGACACCCGGGCCCGGGTGCTCGCCGCGGTGGAGGAGCTGGGCTACCGGCCCAACCTCGCCGCCCGCAACCTCCGCCAGGGCCGCACGGGGATCGTCGGCGTGGCGGTCCCGGAGATCCACTCCCCCTACTTCGGCGCGCTCACGGGCCTCCTCATCGACGCCGCCCAGGAGCGCGGCTGGACGGTGCTCGTGGAGCGCACGGGGGGCCGGGCGGACCTGGAGCGGCGGCTGCTGGACGGCTCCGAGGGGCACCAGGTGGACGGGATGATCATCAGCCCCTGGTCGACGCCCCCCGCCGAACTGGCCACGCTCGCGGGCGGCCTGCCGCTCGTCGTCCTCGGCGAGCTCGATCCGCACGGGTCCATCGACCATGTGGCGCTGGACAACGTGGCGGCGGCCCGGGACGCCGCCCGGCATCTGGTGGCGACGGGCCGCCGGAGGGTCGCCGCGATCGGCCTCCAGTCCGCGCTGGGGCACGGCACGGCCGAGTTGCGGGCCGAGGGCTTCCGGCAGGGGCTCGCGGAGGCGGGGCTGAGCCCGGTCGCCGAGGTGGAGGTGGCGGACCTGCACCGGGCGGAGGGGGCGCGGGCGCTGTGTGAGCTGCTGGACCTGCCGGAGCGCCCGGACGCGGTGTTCTGCTTCAGCGACGAACTGGCCCTGGGGGCGCTGCGGGCGGCCGGTGAGCGGGGGGTTCGGGTGCCGGAGGACCTGGCGCTGGCGGGCTTCGACGACATCGAGGACGGGCGGTTCGCCACGCCTTCGCTGACCACGGTGTCGCCCGACCTGGCGCAGATCGCGGAGCGGGCGGTGCAGTGCCTGAGCGAGCGCGTGCTGGGGCGGCTCTCGGGGCTGGCGGCGCGCCGGATCGTGGTGCCGCACCGGCTGGTGGTGCGGGAGAGCAGCGGGGCCTGAGCATTCCCGGGGGGCCATCTCCGGGCAGCCGGAAGCTCCCGGCGGTGCGGGCTCGTGCCGCGCACCGCCGGGAGCGGTCCTGAGGAGCGGGAGGCTGCACCCGGGGTGCTTACGCCTTCCCGCCGTCGTACAGCGCGGTCACCTCCTGGTCGGTGAGCGCCTTGTCGTACACCTGGACCTGGTCCACGGAGCCGTTCCAGAAGTCGGTGTTGTTGCCCGACCACTTGGCGCGGCCCACGGAGAGGGCGCCGCTGCTGACGTCGGCCGATCCGGCCGGGGCGGTGGAGGCGAGCTTGCCGTCCACGTACAGCTTGATCTGGTCACCGCTGCGGACGCCGACCAGGTGGTACCAGTGACCGAGCTCCGGGGTCATCTCCGCCCGGGCGCGGTGGGCACCGGGGGTGGAGAAGGCGAACGCGCCCTGTCCGTACTGCAGGTAGAACGGGTTCTCCTGGCGCCGGCCGTCCTGGCTGACGACGGTGCCGTAGTTGCCCGGGAGGGCGTCCAGGGAGGCCCAGGCCGAGACGGTGTAGTCACCGGTGGTGTCGACCACGGGGCCGTTGGTCTCCGCGTACTGGCCCTCACCGTTGAACTTCAGCGCCGAGCCGTGCACGCCGGTGGTCCAGGACGTGCCCTCGGAGAGGGTGAGGTCCTTGTGGTTCGGGCCGCTGTCGGCGGCCTTGGTGCCCTTGTTCTCGTCCAGCGACCAGGAGCCGCCGCCCTTGACGGGGGTGCGGGTGCCGGCCGCGGCGCCGGCGGCGATGACCTCGCGGTTGATCTTGCGGACCTGGGCGGCGTCGACCTTGATCTCGCGGCGGTCGTACGTCCAGAGGCCGTTGAGCTCGTTCTCCAGGTCGGTCACCTGGGTGTAGATGGAGCCGGAGAGTTCGGCGCCGGCCGCCTCCAGGTAGTACTTGCGGGTGTTCTCGACGTACTTGGCGGTCAGCGCGGCCTTGTCGGCGACACCGCTGTAGATCACGGTCGGGGCGCCGGGCCACATGTGGCCGGGCATCCGCAGGGTGAAGCCGCCGTGCTCGCCGTCCATCGCGGCGCGGGTGGCGTCCGGGAAGGCCGGGTCGGTGTTGTTGTAGTCGTGGTGGTCGATGATGTCGCCCTTGCCCGAGTCACCCTTGGAGTTGCAGCAGTTGACACCGCTGTGGGCGTTGACGATGCGGGAGGGGTCGGCGGCCTGGACCTGCTCGGTGATCTTGCCGGTCTCGGTGCGGTCCCACTCGCCCCAGCCTTCGTTGAAGACGATCCAGGAACCGATCGAGGGGTAGTTGTGGAGCTGCTCCATCTCCTCGGCACCCTGGTCGATGAAGGCCTGGTGGCCCTTCTCGTTGGTGAGGTTGCCGGAGACGAAGTCCTGCCACACGAACAGACCGAGCTGGTCGGCGTGGTAGTACCAGCGGGCGGGCTCGACCTTGATGTGCTTGCGCACGGAGTTGAAGCCGAGGTCCTTCTGCGCCTTCAGGTCGAAGACCAGCGCGTCGTCACTGGGCGCGGTGTTCAGGCCGTCCGGGTAGAAGCCCTGGTCGAGCTGGGCGAGCGAGAAGAACGGCTTCCCGTTGAGGACGATCTTCTGGTAGCCGCCGACGTTGGCGATGCCGACGGAGCGCATCCCGAAGTAGCTGTCGACGGTGTCCTTGGAGCCGCCGTCCTTGAGGGTGACCTCCAGGTCGTACAGGTACGGGTCGTCCGGGGACCACAGGTGCTGCTTGGCGACCGGGAGGCTCAGCTCGCGGTTGGCCGGGCCGCTGATCCTGCCGACGACCTTGCCCTTCTTGTCGCGGGCGACGGCGGTGACCGTCGCGGACTTCGAGGCCTTCGCGGAGTTGACCGTCAGGGCGAGGTTGCCCTTGTCGATGTCCGGGGTGGTCGTCAGGGAGTCGACGGCCGCCGGGGCGACGGGCTCCATCCAGACGGTCTGCCAGATGCCGGAGGAGGCGGTGTAGAAGATGCCGCCCGGGTTGGCCGACTGCTTGCCGGTGGGCTGGTCGGCGCCGGTGGTGTCGGTGACCCCGACGACGATCTCCTGCGGGCCGCTGCCCTTGATCGCGTCGGTGATGTCGGCGGTGAAGGCGGTGTAGCCGCCGGTGTGCTCGGCGACCTTCTTGCCGTTGACCCAGACGGTCGCCTGGTAGTCGACGGCACCGAAGTTGAGCTTCAGCCGGTTGCTCTTGCCGTGCTTGTCCGTCTTGACGGCCCAGTTCTGCGGGACGGTGACGAGCTTGCGGTAGAACATGTGGTCTTCGTGGCGCTCCAGGCCGGAGAGCTGCGACTCGACCGGGTAAGGCACGGTGATGCGCTCACCGAGCTTCTTGCCGAAGACGGGCTTCTCGCCCGCCTTGGCCCCGGCGAACTCCCACTGGCCGTTGAGGTTCTTCCACTTGTCGCGCACCTGCTGCGGCCGGGGGTACTCGGGCAGCGGGTGGTTGCGGTCGACCTTGTCGCCCCACTTGGTGGTGAGACGGTGCGTGGAGTTGTTGGTGGCCGTGCGGTTGATGTCGGGGACGGTCTCGCCGCCCGCCTTCAGGCCGCCCTTGCCGTCGTACGCGATCTTGACGCGCTGGTCCTTGAGGACGGCGGCGTCCAGCTTGACGACGAGTTCCTTGCCGCCGCGGGCCCGGGTGACGGACTTGACCGGCATCGGGGTGGTGTCGGCCTCGATGGTGAGGTGGTTCTTCAGGTCCGCGTAGTCGCTGACCTTGTCGTCGAAGACCGCGTGCAGTTCGGTGCCGTTGTCCGCGACGCTCAGCCCGACCGGGTAGACCTCGAAGTCGGCGGGCGGGGTGAAGGCGGACTCCGGGACGAACTGCCGGTCCAGGTTCGCGCTGGACCAGCGCAGGAACATGTTGGCGCCGCCGGTGTCCTGGAACATCTCCAGCTTGAACTCGTGCGGCTCGCCGGCCTTGAGCGATATCGGCGCGCTGGTCTGCTCGTTGTCCCAGTCGGGCTCCCAGTGGTCGATGACGGCCTTGCCGTCGATGAACAGCCGGAAGCCGTTGTCGCCACTGGCGGCGAAGGTGTAGTCGCCGTCCTCGGGAGCGGTGAGGAAACCGGTCCAGCGGGCGGTGGTGTTCTCGGACTGGCCGGTGGTCGACTCGAACGTGCCCGCGAGACCGGGGAAGTTGATGTTCGGTTCGAGGGCGACCCCGCCGAGCTTGTCGAAGTCCCGCGCGCCGGGCGCGGACATGCTGAAGTACTCGCCCTTCAGCCCGTGGACGGTGGTGGCCGGGTCACCGGCCTTGAAGGTGGTCGAAGCGGCGCTCGCGGGGGCGGCCGCGGCGGCCGGGACGAGCGTGGCACCGAGGGGGATGAGCAGCGCGGCGGCGCAGGCCGCTGTCCTGAACAGAGCGCGGGGGTGGGGCGTTTGTGGTCTCAAGGCGTCGTCCTGTCGAGAGAGCTGAAGTGCCTCGAACCTGTGAGGCACAGCACACAATCGAACATTGAGCCACAGCATCAAACGTAAAACAACAGTCGTGCGCGAGGATTTTTCAACGATAGAAAGCACGGCTGTACGAGCCGGGCGGCGGGTCCACGCAGACCGCCCCCTTCGCACACCTTGGGTGCGAAGGGGGCGGCCGGGGGCGAAAGGGAACGCCCTGAGGGTGAATCAGATGGCGTAGCCGTACGGGACCGGGGCGTGCACCGTGCCGTTCAGCGCGCGGGCGGCGTCCCGGGCCCAGGAGGGGCTGCGGAGCAGTTCGCGCCCGAGGAGGACGGCGTCCGCGCGGCCCTCGGCGAGGATCTTCTCGGCGTGCTGCGGGTCCGTGATGAGGCCGACGGCCGCCACGGGCAGCGAGGTCTCCCGCTTCACGCGCTCGGCGAAGGGCACCTGGTAGCCCGGGCCGGTGGCGATACGGGCGCGGGGCGCGTTGCCGCCGGTGGAGACGTCGAGCAGATCCACCCCGTGGTCCCGCAGGAGCGCCGCGAGGCGCACGGTCTCGTCGGCCGTCCAGCCCTCCCGCTCGTCCTCGGGGTTCTCCGTGAGCCAGTCCGTCGCGGAGACGCGGAAGAAGACCGGCAGTTCCTCGGGCCACACCTCGCGCACCGCGTCGACCACCTCAAGGGCCAGGCGGACGCGGTTCTCGAAGCTGCCGCCGTACTCGTCGGTGCGGTGGTTGCTGTGCGGGGAGAGGAACTGGCCGATGAGGTAGCCGTGCGCACCGTGCACCTCGGCGACCTGGAAGCCCGCCTCGACGGAGCGCCGGGCGGCCCGGCGGAAGTCGTCCACGACGCCCGCGATCTCGTCGGTGGTCAGCTCGTGCGGGACCGGGTAGCCCTCGTCGAAGGGCAGCGGGCTGGGGGCGACCGGGGTCCAGCCGTGCGCCTCGGGGCCGACGGGGCGGCCGCCGGTCCAGGGCGCGGCGGTCGACGCCTTGCGCCCGGCGTGGGCGAGCTGGATGCCGATCACGGAGCCGTGCGCCTTGACGAACTCGGTGATCCGGCGGAACGCCTCGACCTGGGTGTCGTTCCAGATGCCGAGGTCGGCCGGGCTGATGCGGCCCTCGGGGCTGACGGCCGTGGCCTCGGTGAGGATCAGGCCGGTGCCGCCGGTGGCGCGGGCCGCGAGGTGGGCGAAGTGCCAGTCGCCCGGCACACCGGTCTCCGGCCCCTCCACCGCGGCGCTGTACTGGCACATGGGCGCCATCCACACCCGGTTGGGCACGACAAGCGACCTGAGGGTGTAGGGCTCGAAGAGGGCACTCACGACGGACTCCGTTTCGCCGGGTACGGAAGGATCGCTAGTACGATACATCCCGTAGTACGACGCCCGTCAAATTACGACCACTCTCGTACAAGCGACCTGCGGCTTCGCGGGGTCCGGGTCAGCGGGGTTTCAGTGGGTACGAGCTGCGGCCGGCCGCGTCGTCGATCTCGTCGTGCGCCTTGGTCAGGAGCTTCATCGCCAGTTCGTTGAGCGCGCGGGCTCCGGCGATCTCCTCCCCCACCCGGGGCTGCTCGGCGTCGGAGGGGTGGCGGCTGGCATAGCCGTGGGCGCGCACCTCCTGTCCGTCGGAGAGCCGCACCAGGGCGGCCGCGCGAGTGCGGTGGGTGTCCTCCTCGAATTCGAGCTCGATGTGCCATCCGACAGCGGTTCGGGTCATGGCGTTCACCTCCGGAAGGTCTCCCTTCCAGGGTGCGCCCGCCGCCGGGCCGCGCGCGAACGCTCACGCCCCCGGCAGCCGGCCCCGGCGCCGGAGCGGGATGGAGGCGTCGGCGTCGTACAGCTGGTTCCAGCTGCGTCCGGCGCCGGACGTCCAGGTGACGTGGGCGGTGCCGCCTTCCACACGGACGGCGTCCACGGTCATGGCGCGGTCGCCGTCGCGCACATCGCCCCGGTGCAGTTCGTCCGCCCGGACGGTGACGTGGTGGGCCGGTCCGCTCTCGGCCTCGTCCGCCGCGAAGCCGAGAGCGGCCGCCAGTTCCCGGGCCCGGGCCGGGGTGCACAGGAGGGTGTGCTCGCCGGACGGGGTGGCGACGGTGATCCCGACCTCCGCCCCGGCGGGGGCGATCTCCAGGATTCCGCTGTTCCCGTGCTCGTCCGTCATCGCTGCACACCTTCCCGTGTACGTTCCGTGCCGCCGGGCTCAGTCCAGCCGGAGGCTTTCCGGCGGGCCCAGGTAGCTGGGTTCGAGGCCGCCGGTGTCGATCACCAGGTTCTGGAGGACCACCGTCGGGTCGACCATCCAGAATTTCAGCACATGCACCCCGGGTCCGGTGACACGGTGGACCGTGCCGGTGACGGTGACGTTGTCGGAGGTGTGCCGGGCCCACTGGGCGTTCATGGTCCCGTCGTCGGCCCCGGTCACCTTCGTGACGTTCACCCGCTGCGGATCGGCGCCGTCGAAGGAGACCGCGTAGGTCAGACCGTCGGTCGGCAGCGCGTTGTTACGGGGCGAGAGGTACGCGTACACGGTGACCGGCCCGGTGGTGAACAGGCTGACCCGGTACTCCAGGCGCGGGCTCCGGCCGCCGGGAGTCTGCCGGGCGGCGGTGACCGGGAAGGGCTCCATACCGGCCCCGGTGCGTCCGATGTCCGGGATGCGCTGCCAGGTGACGCCCCGGCCGCCGACGGCCCGGTGGTAGTGGTCCGCCTCGATGGACACGTATCCCCCGGCCTCCACGAAGCCGCCGAGCCGGGACCGGGAGAGCGCGGGGCGGTCGGCCACCGCCGTGACGGTCACCTCCGCGCCGTCGGGCCCCGTGACGGTGACGGGGACGCGGGTGACGCCCTTCGGCGCCCGGTCCCAGTCGACGCGCAGGGTGATGCGGTCCTGCGTGGTGACGCGGCCGCGCACCCGGTCGGCGGTCAGCCAGGACGCACCGGTCCGCACCCGGTAGTCGAAGGGGGCGCGGCCCCGGTTGAACACCTCGATGTACTGCGCGGGCCGGGTCTGGTACGGGCTGAACACCGGCAGCACGGCGGGCGCGGTCTCGTGCGGCCACCACGCCGTGGAACCGTCCACGGCGACGCCCATCGCGGCCCGTGCGGGCAGGTCGATGCGCCGGACGGCCGGGAAGAGCACGTCCTTGATGGCCACGTTGTCGATCTCGGGCTGCTGCCAGGGGGCGTTGGGTCCGTAGCGCTCGACGTCGCCGTAGTCGATGTGCGGCTGGGTCTGGAAGCCCTGCCACTTGCCGCCCGCGATCTTCGTGTTGAAGCGGTCGGCCAGGGCGAAGTCGTCGGCGAGCCGCGCCTCCGCGGTGGCCGCCAGCTCGTTGGTGAGGGCCCGGCCCTGGGCCGCGTAGTGGATGTTGGTGAACTCCGCCTCGCGCAGCGCGTACAGGTTGACGGTGGCCGCGACCTCGTAGCCGACGAGTTCGTACCAGGCGTCCTGGGCGGAGGCGGGAAGCCGGTGCCCGATCCGCCCGGCGCGCTCGCCGAGCAGCCGCCACTCCTCGGTGACGCGTTCCAGCTCGCGGTAGTGGACAAGGCCGAAGGGGGACGCCTGGTCGTCGTAGACCACGGCCGAGCTGTCGGTGGCGGGGTCCTTCGCCGGGTCGAGGGTGATCCGGCGGTTGAGCAGCTCGGGCTTGCGGCGGGCCTGGAGCCGGGCGTACTCGCGCAGGACGGCGGCGATCTCGGTCGCCTGCTTCTCGCCGAAGTTCTGCCGGGCGTACGTCTCCTCCCACTCCGGCAGCCGGTCCAGGGTCCAGCGCTCCGGGTTCCAGGCGTACTCCAGGAAGAACTGTGTGGGCAGTTCGTTGCCCTTGAGGTCGCCGACGTTGGTGACCCACAGTCCGTGGTTGCCGTAGGCGTCGCACTGGTGGAGCTGGTCCCACATGTTGGGCAGCGACGCGGTGTCCACCCACTTGTAGTTGCGGCCGACGCCGACGTAGTCGAAGTGGTAGTAGAGCCCGTAGCCGCCCTCCCTCGGCGCCTCGGCCGGGTCGGGGAGCTTGCGGATGTTGGCCCAGTTGTCGTCGGTGAGGACCACGGTGACGTCCTCGGGGACGCGCAGACCCCGGTCCCAGTAGCGCTGGACCTCCTTGTAGAGGGTCCAGACCTGCGGGATCGTGGTGACGTCCCTGCCGGAGACCTCGGCGAGGATCTGCCGCTGGGTGGCGATGATCTCGGTCATCAGCTCGATGCCGTCGCCGTCGGGGAGGCTGACGTCGCCGTTGCCGCGCATGCCGAGGGTGACGACGCCCTCGAAGTCCTCGTCCTTCATCCGGCGGATGCCGTCCGCCCAGTACGCCTTGAGCGCTTCGGCGTTGCGGCGGAAGGACCACTCGCCGGTGCCGCCGTAGGGGTCGTGGCCGGGGGTGGTGATGTTGCCCTCGGCGTCGCGTACGGCGGCGACGGCGTGCCGGTTCCACTCCTCGATGCCGCGCATCATGGGTGCCTCGTGCGAGGTGCCCATGACGACGCCGTACGCCTTGGCGGTGGCGTGGTTGAGCGGGTCGTCCTCGGCGAAGGCGCGGCCCCAGACGGCCGGCCACAGGTAGTTGGCCTTGAGCCGGAGCATGACCTCGAAGACGCGGGCGTAGAAGTCCGCGTTGAAGCCGCCCTCGAAGCCGGGCGCCTTGCCGGGCCCGAAGTAGGCGGGGGCCCAGGTGCCGAGCGCCGGGTTCTCGTCGTTGATGAAGAAGCCGCGGTACTTCACGGCCGGGGTGCCCTGGGTGTGGCGTCCGGGCCGTACGTGGATCTCGTCGCGGTGTACGGGGACGACGTCGTCCCACCAGTACCAGGGCGAGACGCCGATGCCGCGCGAGACGTCGTACGCGCCGAAGATCGTGCCGCGCTGGTCGCTGCCGGCGATGACGAATGCGCGCTCGACGCCGGGCAGCGGGTGGTCGATGACGGTCTGGAGGCTGGTCTCCCACCTGCCGCGGATCGAGGAGACGTCGAGCTTGCCGTCGGCGACCAGCCGGTCGATGAGAGGGCTGCGGCCCACGGTCCCGATGACCGTGATCTCGCGGGCCTTCGGGACCGCTCCGTGCGAGAGGGCGGGGCGGACGCCGGTGACGCGTTCGATGTCGTCGCGGAGGTCGCCGGCGACCCTGACGACACCCGGCCAGTCGCGGTCGCTGACCAGGACCGGGGTCGCCCGCCCGTGGCTGACCAGCGGGAAGCTGCCGCGCTGTGCGGTGAACGAGATGTAGGCGCCGGGGTCGGTGGGCCGGGGCGCGGGGCCGTGTCCGGTGGCGGACGCCTCACCGGTCAGCCCGACGAGGGAGCCGAGGGGGGTGGCGGTGAGTGCGGTGAGTCCGAGGCCGAGGCCGAGGACCGCTCTGCGGCTCGTCTGCCCGGGGGTGCCGGGGGTGTCGCTGTCCATGCTGCTCTCCTTCTCGGTGCTCAGTCGCGGCCGGCGGCGAGCAGCAGGTCGTCGCGCAGGGCGCTGTAGGCGGGCTTGGCCTTGTAGTGCTCGTCGAAGAGGTTGGCCGCGCCCTCGCCCTCGAAGGTGTCGGGCACCCAGGAGTACTTGTCGGTGAAGCCCCAGACCGTGAAGTCGGTGCACTTGCGGGTGAGCAGGCAGCCGCGCAGCAGTACGTCGTAGCCCTCGGCCTGCGCCTCCTGCTTGGTGCTGTCGGAGGGCATCGGGACGCGGACGTCGGCCTCGGTGATCGCGGTCTCCAGGCCGAGCGCGTCGAACCGCTTCATGTTGTCGGCGATGTCGTGGGGGGCGTTGTACTGGACGGACAGGTGGCCCTGGATGCCGACGCCGTCGATGGGTACGTGCTGCTTGCGCAGCTCGACGACCAGGTCGTAGAGGGCGGTGCTCTTCGCGTTGACGCCCTCGATGTTGTAGTCGTTGATGAACAGCTTGGCCTTCGGGTCCGCCGCGTGGGCCCAGCGGAAGGCGTCCGCGATGTAGCCCGGGCCCAGCTTCTGGAGCCAGATGGAGTCGCGCAGGGTGCCGTCGTCGTTGAACGCCTCGTTGACGACGTCCCACTGCCAGATGCGGCCCTTGAAGTGGCGGGCCTCGTCGGTGATGTGCTTGCGGAGGATGGCGCGCAGCTCGTCGGCGGTGAAGTCGCCGGTGGTGAGCCAGGCGGGCAGCTGGTTGTGCCAGAGCAGGGTGTGGCCGCGCACCAGCTGGCCGTTGGCGCGGGCGAAGTCGACCAGCTGGTCGGCCTGCTTCCAGTCGTACGTGCCACGGGTGGGCTCGACGGACTCCCACTTCATGACGTTCTCCGGGGTGACCGAGTTGAACTCGCTCGCCGCCTTCGCGCGGTAGGGCGCGTCGTCCGCCAGGGCGGCCATGTCGACGGCGGTGCCGATGCGCACGCCGGACCGCTTGCCCAGCGCGCCGAGCGTGGTGGCCCGGGAGTCCCCGGTCCCGCCGCCGTGGCCGGAGTGGGCGAAGGCGTTGATGGTGCAGGGGGCGAGCAGGGCCGCGGCGGCGGTGCCGATCAGCACGGCCTTGATTGGCTTGCGCATGACAGAAACCCTTCGAGAGGCGCACGGCCGGGTTCCCGGTGACCGGGAGGGCCTGCGCGGGTGTGGGTGTTTCGAAAGTTTCGTGGAGCTGGGGACCGGGCGGAGGCGCGGTGCCCCCGCCCGGCGGTACGGAGCCGGTCAGCCCCGCACGGGGGCGGCCGCCGGCACGGGTTCGACCACCGCGTCGCACACCAGCCGCCGCCGGTGGTCGAGGGTGCGCTCGGGACCGGTCAGGCGCAGGTGCACCGTGTGCCGGATGTCCTCGGCACCGCTGGACGCCGCGAGCCGCAGCTCCAGCGCGCCCGGCTCCACGACGCGCCGCCCGCCGATGCCGGTGAAGGACACCAGGTCGGCGTGGAACCGGAAGCGCACCCGCGCCTCCTGGCCCGCGTCCAGCGGGACCCGGGCGTAGCCGATGAGCCGGTTGTCGGGCCGGGTCGTCTGGGCGACCGGGTCGTGCACGTACAGCTGGACGACCTCCGCGCCCGCCCGGTCCCCGGTGTTGCGGACGGTCAGCTCGATGTCGGCGGAGCCGTCGGTGGGGATCTCCTCCGGGGCGGGGGCGCCGGGCTCCCAGGCGAAGGAGGTGTACGTGAGGCCGTGGCCGAAGGGGTAGAGCGGCGTCGGGTCCAGGTTGCTGACCCCGTTGGCGAGCCCGAGGGGCGGCTGGAGGTAGGTCCAGGGCTGGCCGCCCGGGTGGCGCGGCACGGAGACCGGCAGCCGGCCGGAGGGGCTGACCCGGCCGGAGAGCACGGAGGCCAGGGCCGGGCCGCCCTCCTCACCGGGGAAGAACGCCTGGACCACGGCGGCGGTGCGGTCCGCCCAGCGGCCGAGCGCGTACGGGCGGCCGGTCAGCAGGACCAGGACGACCGGGGTTCCGCTGTCCAGCAGCGCGTCGAGCAGTTCGCCCTGCACGCCGGGCAGCGCGAGGTCGTCGGCGTCGCAGCCCTCGCCCGAGGTCCCGCGCCCGAAGAGTCCGGCCCGGTCGCCGAGCACGGCGATGCAGACGTCCGCGTCCCGGGCGAGGTCCACCGCTTCCGCGAACCCCGAGGTGTCGGCGCCGTCGACCTCGCAGCCGGGGGCGCCGGTGACCGTGGCGGCGGGGAACTCGCCGCGCACCGCGTCGAGCACGGTGGGGATGTCGATGCCCATGGCGGTCTCGGGGTGCAGGACGCCGACGTGGCTCGGGAAGGAGTAGCAGCCGAGCATGGCGAGGGCGTCGTCGGCGCGGGGGCCGATCACCGCGATCCGCCCGGTCCCGGCGAGCGGCAGCGCCCCCTGCGGGTTGGCGAGCAGGACCACGGCCTGTTCGGCGAGTTCGCGGGCGAGGGCGCGGTTGCGCGGCGGGTCCAGGTCGACGGTCTCGCGCGCCCGCTCCGGGTCGGTGTCGCGCAGCAGCGCGGGGACCGGGGACCAGTCGGGGTCGAGCAGCCCGAGTTCGCACTTCTGGAGGAGGACCCGGTGCAGCGCGCGGTCGACCAGGGCCTCGGGGACCGTACCGTCCAGGACGGCGGCGGCGAGTTCGTCGCCGTAGCTGCGGACGGTGGGCAGTTCCACGTCGACCCCGGCGCCCAGGGCGAGGCGGGCGGCGTCGGCGCGGCCCTCGGCGACCTTGTGCAGGGTCTCCAGGAAGCCGATGGCGAAGTAGTCGGCGACGACGGTGCCCTCGAAGCCCCAGGTGTCGCGGAGCAGCCCGGTGAGCAGGGCGGGGTCGGCCGCCGACGGGACGCCGTCGATCTCCGCGTACGACTGCATGACGGAGCGGGCGCCGCCGTCGACGAGGGCCATCTCGAAGGGCGGCAGGATGACGTCGGCGAGCTCCCGGGCCCCGGCCCGGACCGGCGAGAGGTTGCGGGCGCCGGCCGATGCCGCGTACCCGGCGAAGTGCTTGAGGGTGGCGACGATCCCGGCGGACTCCAGGCCCTTCACGTACGCGGTGCCGATGGTGGCGACGAGGTAGGGGTCCTCGCCGATGGTCTCCTCGACGCGGCCCCAGCGCAGGTCGCGCACGACGTCCAGGACCGGGGCGAGGCCCTGGTGGATGCCCACGGACCGCATGTCGCTGCCGATCCGGTGGGCCATCTCGGTGACCAGGTCCGGGTTCCAGGCGGCGCCCCAGGAGAGCGGGACGGGGTAGGCCGTCGCGCCCCAGGCGGTGAAGCCCGCCAGGCACTCCTCGTGGGCGAGGGCCGGAATGCCGAAGCGGCCGGCGCCCGCGATGGCCCGCTGGGCGCGGGCGAGCGAGATCGCGCCGACGGCGGGGTCGACGGGGGCGGTGCCGAAGGGGCGGGTCAGCTGGCCGAGGCCGCGCGGGATCAGCGCGTCCCAGTCGATGGCGTCGACCATCTCGTTCTGGTGCGGGGCCACCCCGTCCCCGTCGGCGTCGGCGCCCACCCAGATTCCGTAGAGCTGGGCGGTCTTCTCCTGGAGGGTCATCCGGGAGACGAGGTCGGCCACGCGCTCCTCGGGGGCGAGCGCGGGGTCCTGCCAGGGGCCGTCGACGGCGGTGGCCGCTTCGGACCTGCGGGCATGCGGAACAGGGGGGTTTGCCATGGCGGCGGGGATTCCTCTCAAGAGTGCGGTGGTACGCGGCGGCATGGGTGCGCTACTTGCCGCCCACCCCCATCAGTCCGTTGACCAGTGCCTTCCGTGCCACGAGGTACACGGCGAAGATCGGTACGACGGAGAGCACGATCGCGGCGAGCACGGCCGGGATGTTCACCCCGAACTGGGACATGAAGTTGAAGAGACCGAGGGTCAGCACCCGGTTCTCCTCGGACTGGGTCAGGATCAGCGGGAACAGGAAGCCGTTCCACGCCTGGAGCGCGGTGTAGATCGCGACCGTGCTGATGCCCGCCTTGGACATCGGGATCGCCAGCTGCCACAGCATCCGCAGCGGCGAGGCGCCGTCGAGCGCCATGGCCTCGTACATCTCCTCGGAGACGTCGCGCATGGTGCCGCTGAGGATCAGCACCGCCACGGGCATCGCGAACGCCGCGGTCGGCAGGATGACGGCCGGCAGGCTGTCGTACAGGCCCATCTTGCTGATGAGCAGGTAGAGCGGCACGATCACGGCCTGGGCGGGGATGGCGACGCCGAGCAGGAAGGTGCGGAAGGCGAGTCCGGAGAGCCTGCTGCGGGTGCGTACCGCGACGTACGCGACAGGGACCGAGAGGACCAGCACGATCGCCACGGTCGCGACGGCGACGATCGCCGTGTTGGAGAGCATCGTGGAGAAGCCGCTGTCCAGCACGGTGCGGTAGTTGTCGAGCGTCGGGTGGGTCGGGACGGCCAGCGGGTCGCCGTTCAGCGCCTCGTCCTGGTGCATCAGCGAGGACGAGATCAGCGTGTACAGCGGGACGATCACGAGCACGAGCCAGACCAGCGAGCCGAGGCCGGCCAGCGGGTTGCCCCACCTGCGGCGGCGGCGCGCGGTGGCCGGGCGGGTGCGGGTCAGGGGCTGTGCGGGGCGCGTCGCGGGGCGGGTGTCGGTCGACATCGCGTCACATACCTTCCCGGGTGGAGCGCATGTTCCCGAAGCCGCTGAAGCGGACGAGGATCAGCGAGAGGGCGGTGGCCACGACGACGAGGGCGGTCGCGATGGCGGCGGCGTATCCGAGGTCGTAGGTCTGGAAACCGGTGCGGTACATCAGGTACGGCAGCACGGTGGTGTCGGTTCCGGGGCCGCCCTTGGTCATGATGAGCACGGTGTCGAAGTACGTCAGCGAGCCGACGATCATCAGGACCGAGGAGGTCGTGATGGTGTTGCGGAGCTGCGGCAGGGTGATGTGGAAGAACTGCCGGAACATGCCGGCGCCGTCGATCTCGGCGGCCTGGTAGAGGACCTGCGGGATCTGCCGGGTGCCGCCCTGGTAGATCAGGGTGTGGAAGGGCATGAACTGCCAGCCGCCGACGAACGCCACGGTGAGCAGGGCGCCGGTGGACGAGCCCATGATGTTCGGGTCGATGCCGAACCAGGGCCCGATCTCCTTGATGACGCCGAAGTTGGGGTCGAGGAGCGCGTGGAACAGCATCGCGATGGCCGTGGTGGACAGCAGCAGCGGGATGAAGAAGACCGCGGAGAGCACGGCGCGGCTGCGCTGCCGGCCGGCCGCCCAGACGCCGAGGAGCAGGGCCACCGGGGTCTGGAAGGCCCAGCTGATGGTGGTCAGGAGCAGGCTGAGCCAGGCGGCCTGGCGGAACTCCGGGTCCTTGAAGAGCCGGGTCCAGTTGGCCGTGCCGACGGAGGTCGGGGAGTTCAGCCCGTCCCAGTGGCAGAAGGAGAGGTACACGGCGATCGCCAGCGGGACGATCGCGAAGAGGGCGAAGAAGAGGATGCCGGGCAGCGCCCAGGCGACCGGCGGGCGGCCGACGTTTCCGGCGGCCGCCTTCCGTCCTCCGCGCACCTTCGGTGACGAGGAGACGTGGGACATCGTTACTTGACGGCCTTCATCGCGGCGACGAACTGCTCGGGCGTGGACTTGCCGGCGAACAGCTTGCTGATCTCGGTGAGCAGCGGGGTGGCGGTCTGGGATTCGAGCGCCTGGTCCCAGGACAGGGTGAAGTCGGGGGCCTTCTGGACCATCTCGTACTGGTCGGTGGCGAACTTCGGGTTGGGCGAGCCGCTGAGCATGGAGGCGGCGTTGGACGTGGTGGGCACGTCGCCGTTGTCCACGAGGGCCTGCGCGTACGACTTGGACGCCATGGTCTTCAGGAAGGCTATGGCCGCGTCCTTGTGCTTGGTGCGGGAGTTGACCGACCAGTAGTTGGTGGGGTTGCCGACCACGTCGGCCGGGTCGCCGACGCCGCCCGCGACGGTCGGGAAGTTCGTCCAGCCGAGGTCCTTCTTGGCGAAGTCGGGCGCCTTGCCGAGCTGGGTGGAGTACTCCCAGGAGCCCATCAGGTGCATGGCCGCCTTGCCCTTGTTGAGCAGGGTGGGCGCGCCGCCGTTGCCGTAGTCGACGGAGTTGAAGTTCTTGCCGAAGGCGCCGTCGTCCACGAGCTGCTTGACGGTCTGGGCGGTCTTCAGGACGGCCGGGTCGCCCCAGGCCGAGCTGTCACCGTTCTGGATCTTGCGGAAGACGTCCGGGCCGCCGATCCGGTCGAGCAGGTACTCCATCCACATCAGCTCGGGCCACTTGTCGGAGCCGCCGAGGGCGAACGGGGTGATGCCCTTCCCCTTGAAGGTCTTGATGGCCTGCTGAAGGTCCTCCCAGGTCTTGGGGACCGCCACGTTGTTCTCGGCGAAGAGGGTCTTGTTGTAGAAGAGCATCACGGGCTGCATCCCGCGCATCGGGACGCCGTAGACCTTCCCGTCGAGGCTGCCGGCGGTGACGATCGACGGCAGGAAGCCGTCCTTCAGGGTGGCGTCGTCCTTGAACGTCGAGGTGAGGTCGACCAGCTGGTTCGCGTCCACGTACGGCTTGATGGAGCCGCCGCCCCAGTTGAAGAAGATGTCGGGGGCGCTCGGGGACCCCATGGCGCTGCGGAGCTTGTTCACGTAGTCGGTGCCGGGCACGGAGACGAGCTTGACCTTCACGTCGGAGGTCTTGTTGAACTCCTTGACCGCGGCCTGCTGCACCTTCACGGCGTCGTCGCCGTAGACGTACGCGGTCAGCGTGGCGCCGCCACCGCCGCTGTCACCGTCCGATCCGCAGCCCGCCAGGACTCCCGCCATGACCATGGCCGCACCGGCCGCGGTCCATCTCGCCGCACGCTTGCCCTGAGTGAAAATTCCCGACCGCATGACCGCACCTCTGTCGAATCTTTCGGAGTTGCTTGCGAATGTTGCCGGAACCGTACGGTTGGGTTTCCGGCCAGTCAAGAGGTCGCGGAGCGCGAATTTTTCGCCCGGGCTCCCGCGCCCGTTCGGCCGCCGGGCGGTTACGATTCGCTGTATGAGCCCCGCAAACGTCCAGTCACATCAGGAGAATGCGCCTGCCGCAGCGCCGTCGGACGGCACTGCCACGCTGGCGGAAATCGCCCGAGCGGCCGGAGTCTCGGCTCCGACAGTTTCGAAGGTGCTGAACGGGCGTGCCGATGTCGCGCCCGGTACGCGCACCAAGGTCGAGGAGCTGCTGCTCCAGCACGGCTACCGCCGCAGACGCGGCTCGACCACGCAGTCGCAACTCATCGACCTGGTCTTCCACGAGCTGGACAGCGCGTGGGCCATGGAGGTCGTACGCGGGGTGGAGAACGTCGCCCGCGAGGAGGGGCTGAGCCTGGTCCTCTCGGAGAGCGCCGGCCGCCTCAGCCCGGGGCAGACCTGGGTCGACGGGGTGCTGGCCCGCCGCCCGGTCGGGGTCATCCTGGTGCTGTCCGACCTCACCGCCGCCCAGCGCGCGCAGCTCACCAGCCGCAGCATCCCGTACGCGGTGGTCGACCCGGCCGGAGACCCGGGCGACGACATCCCGTCGGTCGGCACGACGAACTGGCAGGGCGGTCTCGCCGCGACCCGCCACCTCACCGGCCTCGGCCACCGCAGGATCGGTGTGGTCGGCGGACCGACCCGGATGATGTGCAGCCGGGCCCGGGTGGACGGCTACCGGGCCGCCCTGGAGACGGCGGGCATCCCGATCGACGCGTCGCTGATCCGCGAGGCCGAGTTCTCGCACGAGGCGGGGTACGCGGCCGGGATGGAGCTGCTGCGCTCGGCGGACCGGCCGACCGCCGTCTTCGCCGGCAACGACCTCCAGGCGCTCGGCGTGTACGAGGCGGCGCGCGAGCTCGGTCTGCGCATCCCGGAGGACCTGAGCGTCGTGGGCTTCGACGACCTGCCGCTCACCCGGTGGATCGGGCCGCCGCTGACCACGGTGCGCCAGCCCCTGATCGAGATGGCCGAGACGGCGGCCCGGCTGGTCCTGGACCTGGGCCGGGGCCGGCAGCCCGCGACGACCCGGGTGGACCTGGCGACGAATCTGGTGGTCCGCAGCAGTACCGCCCCGCCCTGCCGCTGAGACGGGTCCGCCGGAGCCGGGGAGGGACACCCCGGGCCGTGGTCCGGGCCGCTGTCGGTGCCGGGGTGCAGACTGACCGATATCCGGCACAACGGCGTTTCGGGAGGTTCGGTCATGACCGATGTACTGCTCACCGTGGGGACCCGCAAGGGGCTCTTCATCGGCCGCAGGCGCGACGGTTCATGGGAGTTCGAGGGCCCCCATTTCAACGCCCAGGCGATCTACTCGGTCGCCATCGACACCCGGGACGGCCGGACCCGGCTGCTGGTCGGCGGGGACAGCGCGCACTGGGGCCCGTCCGTCTTCCACTCCGACGACCTGGGCGCGAGCTGGGTCGAGCCGAAGACCCCCGCGGTGAAGTTCCCGGAGTTCACCGGGACCTCCCTGGAGCGGGTGTGGCAGTTGCAGCCGGCGGGACCCGAGGCACCGGGCGTCGTCTACGCGGGCACGGAGCCGGCCGCGCTCTTCCGGTCCGGGGACGGGGGCGAGTCGTTCGAGCTGGTGCGCCCGCTGTGGGAGCATCCGACGCGTTCGCGGTGGGTGCCCGGCGGAGGCGGCGAGGGGCTGCACACGATCCTGACCGACGAGCGGGACGCGCGCGCCGTGACGGTCGCGGTCTCCACCGCCGGGGTGTTCCGGACCGCCGACGGCGGCGCGAGCTGGACCCCGGCCAACAAGGGGGTCTCGGCCGTCTTCCTCCCCGACCCGGACCCGGAGTTCGGCCAGTGCGTGCACAAGGTCAGCCGGGACGCGGCCGATCCGGACCGCCTCTACCTCCAGAACCACTGGGGCGTCTTCCGCAGCGACGACGCCGGGGGCCACTGGACGGACATCGGCGCGGGCCTGCCCTCGGACTTCGGCTTCGCCGTGGCCGCCCACCCGCACCGCGCGGACACGGCGTACGTCTTCCCGATCAACGCGGACGCCGACCGGGTGCCCGCCGAGCACCGCTGCCGGGTCTTCCGGACGACCGACGCGGGCGCCCACTGGGAGCCGTTGTCGGCGGGCCTGCCGGAGAGCGCGCACTACGGCACGGTGCTGCGCGACGCGCTCTGCACGGACGACGCGGACCCGGCCGGGGTCTACTTCGGCAACCGCAACGGCGAGTTGTACGCGAGCGCGGACGACGGGGACAGCTGGGAGCAGCTGGCCTCGCATCTGCCGGACGTGCTGTGCGTGCGGGCGGCGGCGGTCGAGGTGTGAGCTTCTAGGGAAGCCGCCAGTCGACGGGCTGGGCGCCTTGCCGGACCAGGAGTTCATTGGCCCGACTGAAAGGACGCGACCCGAAGAAGCCCCGGTCCGCCGACCTCGGAGAGGGATGGGCCGACTCGACCGACGGGTAGTCGCCGAGCAAGGGCCGCAGATTCTGTGCGTCACGGCCCCAGAGGATCGAAACAAGCGGGGTCCCACGCGCGACCAGCGCGCGGATGGCCTGTTCGGTGACTGCCTCCCAGCCCTTGCCCCGGTGAGCCCCCGCGCGGCGCGGCGCGGTCGTGAGTGCCCGGTTCAGCAGCAGCACACCCTGGCGCGTCCACGGCGTCAGGTCTCCGTTGGACGGACGGGGCAGCCCGAGGTCGGCGTTGAGCTCGCTGTAGATGTTCACCAGGCTCTCCGGAATCCGGCGCACCTCCGGGGAGACCGCGAAGCTCAGCCCGATCGCCATCCCCGGTGTGGGATACGGGTCCTGACCGACGATCAGGACCCGTACGTCGTCGAAGGGCTGCTGGAACGCGCGCAGCACGTTCGCCCCGGAGGGGAGGTAGGTGCGGCCGGCCGCGACCTCCGCACGCAGGAAATCGCCCATCTCGGCGATGCGGCCCGCCACGGGGGCCAGGGCGTCGGCCCAGCCGGGCTCGACTACTTCTTTCAACGGTCGCGCTGTCACGAAAGATCACCCTACCGGCGCAACGCGGTCCCCCGGGGATAGGGTGCTGCCCGTCCCTCACCCCTTCGTCCCCGGGAGCCGGTCCATGACGTCACACGGACAACCGGGCACGTATGTCCTCGGGGTTGACTCGGGCGGCTCCGGGCTCCGGGTGGCGCTCGGCGCGGCCGATGCGGACGCGCCGTTGGCGACCGTCGCGTGCGGCGGGCCGGTGCGCACAGGGCCGCGCGGCATCGACCCCGCCCACCTCCTGGACCAGGTGCTGCCCGCCGTACGCGGCCTGCTCGACGCGCACGCTCCGGGCGGGCGGATCACCGCCGCGGCGGTGGGGGCGGCGGGGATGGCCACGCTGGGCGACGCGTTGCGCGCCGAACTGCCGGGCGCCCTGGCGGACGCGCTGGGGGTGCGCCGGATCGCGCTCGCGGCGGACGCGGTGACCGCGTACGCCGGGGCGGTCGGGCAGCGGCCCGGCGCGGTGGTGGCCGCCGGCACCGGGCTGATCGCGCTCGGCACGGACCTGACGGAGTGGCGGCGGGCGGACGGCTGGGGGCACCTGCTGGGCGACAGCGGGGGCGGTGCCTGGATCGGGCGGGCCGGGCTCGATGCCGCGATGCGCGCGTACGACGGGCGGCGCGGCGGTTCGCCCGCGCTGCTGGCCCGCCTGGAGGCGGTGTTCGGGCCGCCGCAGGAGCTGCCCGGTCTGCTCTACCCGCGCGCCGACCGGCCCGCGCTGCTGGCCTCGTTCGCGCCGGAGGTGGCCGCGTGCGCGGACCGCGACCCGGTCGCCGAGGGCATCCTGCGGGGAGCCGCCGCGCACATCGCGGAGGCGGCCGCGGCGGTGTGCCCGGAGGCGAAGGCGGACGAGGACGCCTGCGAAGTCGCGCTGACGGGCGGGCTGTTCCGGATGGGCGAGCCGTTGCTCGTACCGCTGCGCGAGGAGCTGGGGCGACTGCTGCCGCGGGCACGGGCGGTCCCCGGTTCGGGTGATCCCCTGATCGGTGCGCTGCGCATCGCCCAGGCCCTCGACACCGGGGCGCTCCGGCTGCCGCATCACCCGACACTGCTCTGTGTTCCTACGCCCGGGCCCCGCGCGTAGGGCGACGGGCGCGCGCACGCTGACGACAGATCAGGGCAGTTGCCCGGTAAGCCGCTGATCGGATAAAAGCGGACAGAGGCCGCTCGACCGGACCCTCCCCGAGCAGGGAGCCGTCCGAAACCAGTAGCATGCGGCGCCATGAGCACCCCCACTGGGCCCGCTTCCGGCCTGCCTGTACGAATGCCGCGACCTCGCCAGTCCGGACGGCACCGCCGCCCGGAGCCCGTGGCCGCACCCGAGGGCGCTGCCGCGCTCGTTCTCGCCGTTCCCGGTACCCCTTCCTCGACGAGCCGCAGCCTGGCCGAAGAGGTCATCAGCATCGCCCGTTCCGAGCTGCCCGGTCTGAACGCCCTGATCGGTTACGTGGACGGGGACGACGCCGAGTACCCGGCGCTGGCCTCCGTGATCGCGCATTCCGCCGCCGAGCGCACCGCGCGCTACGAGCAGGCGCTGGCCGTGGGCCGTGAGGTCGCCGAGCCCGAGGGCCCGGCCGCCGTGGTGGTCCCGCTGCTCGCGGGTCCGGACAGCGCGCTGGTGCAGCGGATACGCCGGGCGATCACCGACAGCGAGGCCCCGGCGGAGCTGACCGACGTGCTCGGCCCGCACCCGCTGCTGGCCGAGGCGCTGCACGTCCGGCTGTCGGAGGCCGGGCTGGCCCGCGCGGACCGGGCCAGGCTCTTCACGGTGGCGACGGCCGCCGACGGCATCGTGCTCGCCACGGTGGGCGGCGAGGAGGCCGTGCAGGCGGCGGGGATCACGGGCATGCTGCTCGCGGCCCGGCTCGCGGTGCCGGTGATGGCCGCCGCGCTCGACGTGGAGGGTTCGGTGGCCGCGATCGCCGACCAGCTGAAGGGCTCCGGCTCGCTCCAGCTGGCCGTGGCGCCGTATCTGGTGGGCCCCGAGGTGGCGGAGGGCCTGCTGGACGCCGCGGCGAAGGAGGCCGGCTGCGCGAGCGCCGAGCCGCTGGGCGCGTACCCGGCGATCGGCAAGCTGGTCCTCTCGATGTACACCTCGGCCCTCGGGATCGCTCCCGCGGTGGCCCAGGGGGCGCAGGCCCGCTGACCCTTCCGGCATGCGTGAGGCCCCGGCCCGGACGGCAGTCCGGCACCGGGGCCTCACCGGTTTTCAGCCGAAGACCACGCAGGACGCCGCCGGGGCGTCCAAGGTGCCCCCGTGGGCCGGGACACCGGTCTCCGGGTCCACAGTGAACCAGGCGACGTTCCCGCTGCGCTCGTTGGCCGCGTACAGCCGGCGCCCGGCCGGGTCCAGCGCGAGGTCGCGGGGCCAGTGCCCGCCGCAGCCCACCGTCGTGACCAAGGACGGGTGCTCGCCGGTCGCGTCGAGCGCGAGGACGGAGATGCTGTCGTGGCCCCGGTTGGCCGCCCAGAGGAACCGGCCGTCGCGGGCGACGACGACCTCGGAGGCGTAGCTCTCGACGGTCACGCCCTCGGGCAGCACGGGGACCTCGCCGACCGGTTCCAGGACGCCCGTGGCGGCGTCCCAGCGGCACACGGTGAGGGTGGGCTCCAGCTCGTTCAGCACGTAGGCGTGGCGGCCCGAGGGGTGGAACGCCAGGTGGCGGGGGCCGGTGCCGGGGCGCAGGACCGTCTCGCCGTGCGGGCGCAGCTCGCCGGTGGCCGGGTCGACCGCGCAGACCCGGACCGAGTCGGTGCCGAGATCGACGCTGAGGACCCAGGCCCCGGAGGGGTCGGGCAGGACCTGGTGGGCGTGCGGGCCCTCCTGGCGGTCCGCGACCGGTCCGCCGCCCTCGTGCGCGAGGACCGCGGCGACCGGGCCGAGGGTGCCGTCCCCGGCGACGGGCAGCACGCTGACGCTGCCCGAGCCGTAGTTCGCGGTGACCAGGTGGCCGGCGGCGAGCGTGAGGTGGGTGGGGCCGTCGCCGTCCACCGCCCGGAGTTCGCCGAGCGGACGGGGCTCGTCCTTGCTGACGTCGAGGGCCGCCGCACCGCCCGGCTCGGTCTCGCTGACCGCGTAGAGGACCGTGCCGCCCGGGCCGAGGGCCAGGTAGGAGGGGTCGGGCACCGCGTCCGTGGCCCCCAGGACCGTGAGCGCGCCGGTCTCCGCGTCCACGGCGGCGACGGTGACGCCCCGCCCGCCCGCCGAGGTGAACGACCCGATGAAGGCCCGTACCGCTCCGTTGCTGCTGTCCACCGCTGCTCCTCCCCGCCCCGGCTGTGCGCGGCGGACGTGCCGTCGTGATCTTTTGCGGCGACGGTAGCAGTGCGGCGGTGCGGTCTAGACCAAGGGTGGCGTCTTGGTCCTGGCGGTCAGGCCGTGACCAGCGGGGCGCCCGGCGGGCTGTGCAGCGGTGCGGCGAGTTCGGCGAGCGCGCGTTCCAGGCTGTGCAGGTGGGCGAGGGCGGGTTCGGTGACGGCCGGGTGCGCCGGGACGGCGGACGCGACGGCCGTACGCCCGGTCAGGGCCTCGACCGCGCTCTCGACGCGCCAGCAGGCGGCGGCGAGCCGGGCGTCGTGGGACGCCTCCGGGTCGGCGGCCACCGAGGCGAGGCCCCTCACCTCGCGGGCGCACTCGTCAAGGAGGGCCAGCACGTGTCCGGCCCGGGCCCGGCGGGCGCGGAGCGGGCTCAGCGGGTGGACCAGCGGGGCGAGCGAGAGGCGGACGCGCCCGAGGAGCGCCTCCAGCTCGGCGACGCGCGGGGCCGGGTCGGCGGTGGCGGAGCCGGAGAGGCGGGCGGCGGCCTCCTCGGTGCAGGCGTGCACGCAGCGCAGGGCGCGCTGGATCCAGGCGTCGGTCGTGGCGTGCGTGGTGACGGGCAGGACGCACAGCACCGCCAGCATCGCGCCGAGCGCGCCGACGGCGGTCTCGCCGAGCCGCAGGGCGAGCAGCCCGGGGTCGAGCACGCCCAGCGAGCCGTAGAGCGCACCGGCCATGACCGTCACGGAGAACATCATCCAGGTGTACGAGACCGCGGCCGTGTAGAAGATCCCGAAGATCCCTGCGGCGACGACGAGGGCGGTGGGCACGGGCGCCCCGTGCAGCGGGACGACGACGGCGAGGCCGACCGGGATGCCGATGAGGGTGCCGAGGACCCGGCGGAAGCCGCGTACCAGGGTCTCGCCGCGCGAGGCGGTGTTCACGAAGACCCACCAGGTGGCGCCGACGGCCCAGTACCAGCGCTGGTCGGACATCAGCTGCCCGGCCATGAGCGCGACGGCTCCGCCGGTCACCGCCTGGACGGCCTGGCGGGTGGTGACCCTGGCCAGGCCGGTGCCGGCGGGCGGGGCGGGCACGGCGGGGGCGGTCAGCCGGCGTTCGTAGCACCAGAGGCCGAAGCGGACCGCCGACGCCGAGAGCAGGGAGAGGGCAACGGCCGAGTAGAGCTCGGGGAGCTGTCCGGGCAGGGTGTGGAGGAACTGCGTGGTGAAGAAGGCCATGAAGGCGAAGACGCCGAGGGAGTGCCCGCGCGGCCCCCACCGCCGCGCGTAGACCCCCGCCCCCATGACCGCGAGGAACGCGGTGTCGCGGGCGAGCGGGTGGTCGTGGAGCAGGGCCGCGAGCGCGAGCACCGGGAAGCCGACGGCGGGCAGCAGCGCGGTGGTGACCGCCTGGCCCCGGACTGTGGGGTCGGTCACGGTGAACAGGGCGAGCAGCGCGGCCAGGCCGCCGGTGATGGCCGCCACGAGCGAGTGGCCGACGAGCCCGCACACCACGACGGCGAGTCCGATGCCGAGCACGGCCCGGGACGCGAACCGTAGCCGGATCCGGCCCGGATCCGGTGCGACGAACGCCCTCTTCAGCAAGTTGCCCCGCCCCTTCTTCGTACCTGGACCATGTCCGGACATGAGAAAGGCGCCGCATGGGTCCTCGAGGGACCCGCAGCGCCATTGACTTCTATATCTCAACATCCGGCAGGCGATTGGTTCAAATCGAACCCCGTTCATAGGGCCAATGGCCCAACTTTCCGTCGCATCCCTCGGCCACGGCAGAGCCAACGGACCAGCCTCGGCCCTGCCCGTGGCTCAGGTCCAGGAAGTGAACGGCGGGCGGGCGGGGGCGGGGCCGAGCGTGGTGGTCCCGGGCTCGGCGCGGTGTCCGAGCCCGGTCCGGTACGCGTTCAGCGCCTCCTCCGTACGGCCCTCGCGGCGCATCAGGTCGCCGAGGAGCCGGCAGATGTCGGCGAGGTCCCCGGCGGCCCCGGTCTGTTCGAGCAGGGAGAGCGCGGTCGCGTAGTGCAGCTCGGCGGACTCGATGTCCCCGGCCTCCTCGGCGATCAGCCCGAGCAGGCGGTGGGCTCCGCCCGCGTGCAGCGCGCCACGGCCGTGCTGGAGACCGGCCAGCAGGGTCCCCAGCAGCTCCGCGGCCTCCTCCGACTTGCCGCTCCGGCGCAGGACGTCGGCGAGTTCGACCTCCACCTGGGAGACGTACAGGGCCGCCCGCTTGGAGACCAGCATCGACCGGGCGGTGCGCAGCGCCGCCTCCGCCTGGACGAGGTCGCCGTCCTGGGCGCAGACGTAGCCCCGCATCCAGTGGCAGTGCGCGAGTTCGGTCCGGATCTGCAGCTGCTCGTAGAGCTCGGTGGCGCGCGCCAGTGAGGTCCGGGCGTCGTCGGCCCTGCCTTCGGCGATCAGGGTGCGGGCCACGGTGCGGTGCATACCGGCCACGAGGGCGGGGTCGGAGACCCGGGGCACCAGGGCGAGCGCGAGTTCGGCGGCCTGCGCGGCGCGGGCGTGGGCGCCCATGTCCATGTACGGGGCGATGGAGGCCGTGTACAGCTGGAGCAGCGCGCCCGGATCGTGCAGCCCCGAGGTGTTCAGCTCGTCGATCGCGCTCTCCAGCAGATAGCAGGCGTAACGGAGTTCGCCCGCGAGGTAGTGCGCGATCGACCTGCCCCGGACGGCCCGGGCACGGGCCGGGAGGGGTTCGCGGGCCAGCGCGGCCTCCGCCGCCTCGAACCGGCCGACGGCCTCGGCGAGCTCGCCCGTCTCCAGCGCACACTCCCCCAGGCCGGTGAGCGCGGCACCCCGTTCCTGGACGAGCTCGTACGCGTCGGCCCTGCGGAGGATCTGCTCATAGGCGGCCCGCGCGTCCGCGGCGTCGCCCACCGCCAGCACCCGCTGTGCGTCGGTCAGCCCGACCCGCAGTTCCGCGACGAGATGGGTGGGCCTGCCCGTGGCCAGCTCCTCCCCGGCGACCCCGAGCCGTTCGGCGATGTACCGCAGGGCGGCCTCGGAGGGCCGCACCTTGCCGGCCTCCAGGGTCGAGACGTACGCGGCGGTGTACTCGGGCTCGGCGAGCTGCCGCTGGGTCAGCCCGCGCTCCTTGCGCAGGCTCTTCACACGTCGGCCGATCGCCGCGGGACCCCCGGGCCCGTCCGGCCGCCCGGCCTCGGAGCGGATCGTTGCATCGCCGTCGACCGGTACCCCGTCGGCCTGCGCCATGACAGCCCCTCGTTTCTCGTCCGCCGGTGGTCCCGGCGTTCGCCTGCGTCGGCCGGACTCGTCACCCGTGGGGGACTCGCATGTTCCCACAGAACCCCTTGTGCGCCCCCTTCGCACGACCTAGGTTAAGCGCCAACTCAAGCCCATTGAACCCACAACTTAACCCCTGCGGGTGCGAGGGAAGGATTGACATGCACACACTAAAGGCGGCCGCTCCGTCCACGAGCGTCGCGCTGCTGGCCCTCCTGGGGGCGGCGCTCGCCGCTCCCGCGTCGGCCGCGGACCCGGAGCCGACCGGGAAACCGCGCGTCGGCGTCGAGTACTTCCCCGAGCCGGGCGGCCCGGGGCACCGGACCGAGGTCCCGCTCACCACGGAGACGAAGCACGCCGCGGCCCGGACCGCTCCGTCCGCCGCGTCGACGACGGACGGAGCGGTCGGCCGGCTGTCCGTGACCGGCTCCTCGGACGACCGGCTCGACGTGGTGATCGTCGGCGACGGCTACACGGCCGGCGAGCAGGAGGCCTTCCACTCCGCGGCCGCCGCCAAGTGGGCGGACATCACCGCCATCGAGCCCTACGCCAGCTATCAGGGCCTGATGAACGTGTGGACGGTCGACGCCGTCTCCGCCGAGTCCGGCATCAGCGGCGACCCCACCGCGGACGTCGCCAAGGACACGGCCCTCGGCAGCTACTTCTGGTGCTCGCAGACCGAGCGGCTGATCTGTGCCGACATCGACAAGGTCGCCTCGTACGCGGCGAAGGCGCCGGACGCGGACCTGGTCGTCGTCGTCTCCCACTCCACCAAGTACGGCGGCGCCGGCTACTCGGGCCTGGAGGCCGAGGGCTATCCGTTCGACGGCGTCTCGACCCTCTCGTCCGACAACGAGCAGTCGAGCATGATCGCCGCCCACGAGATAGCCCACTCGGTGGGACTGCTGGCCGACGAGTACACCTACGACAGCTACGGCACCTGGACGGGCGGCGAGCTGCCGGACATCAACTCCAGCATCTACACCGCGGACCGGATGGCCGCCGACCGGAGCAAGTGGTACCGCTGGCTCGGCGAGACGGACCCCACGGGCGGGACCGTCGGCACGTACGAGGGCAGCAGCTACTACCCGTACGGGATCTACCGCCCGACCGCCAACTCGATCATGCGGGCCCTGGACATCCGGGACTTCAACCTCCCCGGACGCGAGGCCATGATCGCGGGCTTCTACCGCGAGGCCAACGCGCTGAGCAGCAGCACCCCTTCGGGCGCCACGATCCGGAGGACCGACCGGATCGAGGTGAAGCGGGCCGCGCTCGGCGCACTGGCCGCGCCCGAGCTGCGCTGGTACGTCGACGGGGTCCGGGTGAAGCGGGCCACGGGCCTGACCGCCGCCGCCCCCTCCTCGTTGGGGGTGCCCGGGGACGGCAGGACGCACACGGTCACGGTCGAGTCGGTGGACCGCACGAAGTCGGTCCGCGACCCCAAGATCCGCGCGGCGGCCACCGAGCGTCTGACCTGGAGGGTCAAGGCGTCCCGCCGGTAGAACCGCGTCGCTCCGTGGGCCTGCGCGGCGGCCGGCCGCCGCGCAGGTGTCTCCAGGAGGGCGCCGCTTGGTCTAGACATGTCAAATTGCCATCGCTACGCTCACCCTTGGTCTAGACCGCAGCACTCTCCGGACATCAACCCCACATCTCCAGGAGCGACGTATGCGCAAAAAGATCACCTCGTTACTGGCCGGGCTCGGGCTCGCCGGGGCGGCCCTGCTGGCCACCTCGGCCCCCGCCCAGAGCCACGGCTACACCGACTCGCCGATCAGCCGCCAGCAGCTCTGCGGCATCGGCACCGTCAAGCACTGCGGGCAGATCCAGTGGGAGCCGCCGAGCGTCGAGGGCCCCAAGGGCTTCCCCACCCGCGGCCCGGCCGACGGCCACATCTGCTCGGGCGGCATCGGCCGCTTCTCCGAACTGGACGACCCGCGCGGCGGCGCCTGGCCCGCCACCAAGGTCACCGCGGGCCAGAACTACACGTTCAACTGGCGGATCGAGGCCCGGCACGCCACGACCGACTTCCGCTACTACATCACCAAGGACGGCTACGACCCCACCAAGCCGCTCACCCGGGCCGACCTGGAGACGCAGCCGTTCCTCACGGTGCCCTTCGGCGGACGGCTGCCCGGCTCGACGGTCAGCCACTCCGGCGTACTGCCGCAGAAGTCCGGCAAGCACCTGATCCTCGGTGTGTGGACGATCTCCGACACCGGGAACGCGTTCTACGCCTGCTCCGACGTGCAGTTCTGACCGTCCGGCCCGTGCCCCGCGCCACCCGCCCGTGCGCGGGGCACATCCGGCCGCGACGGTGACGCGCGGCCCGCCGCGCACGGAGGCCGTTGATACAGTCGCTGGCCCCCGGAGTACGCACCGAAAGAGGCCGGCGAAGCATGGCGGTGGACGCGCTCGACACCCGTATCCTGCGGCTGCTCATCGAGCAGCCGCAGACGAGCGTGCGCGAGTACGCACGCATCCTGTCCATCGCCCGGGGCACCCTCCAGGCGCGCATCGACCGGCTGGAGCGCGACGGTGTGATCACCGGGAGCGGTCCCTTCCTCTCGCCCGCCGCGCTCGGCCACCCCGTCCTCGCCTTCGTGCACCTGGAGGTCACGCAGGGCCATCTGGACGAGGTCGGCGACGCGCTCGCCGCCGTGCCCGAGATCATCGAGGCGTTCTCGACCACGGGCGGCGGCGACCTGCTGACCCGGGTGGTCGCCCGGGACAACGGGCACCTGGAGGACGTCATCCAGCGGCTCATCCGGCTGCCCGGCGTGGTCCGGACCCGGACCGAGGTCGCGCTGCGCGAGCGCGTGCCGCACCGGCTGCTCCCCCTGGTCGAATCGCTGGGCGGCACCGCCCGTTGAGGAGGTCCGGTCATCCGGGCTCCGCGCGCCGGATATCCTGATCTTGCCGCGCTCCCCCACCCCGCTCTCGCTCCGGCGAGGCCGTCGCCGCGGCAGTCGGAGCGGTCCTCGGCCAGGCCCTGGGCCCGAGCCATCGAGATTGGTGTGCACAGGTGCTGGTTGCTGGTCGGTACCGGCTGATATCCGCCATCGGCCGGGGCGGAATGGGTGAGGTCTGGCGGGCCACCGACGAAGTCCTCGGCCGTGCCGTCGCCGTGAAGCTGCTCCTCGGCGAACACGCCGACGAGTCGGCCACCGCCCGGTTCCGCCTGGAGGCCCAGACCGCGGCCCGCCTGAGCCACCCTCATCTGGTGGCCGTCTTCGACTTCGGCGCCTGGGAGAACCGGCTCTTCCTCGTGATGGAGCTGGTCGAGGGCCGGAGCCTGGCGGATCTGCTGCTGGCCCAGGAACGGCTGGGCCCCGAACAGGCCGCCCGCATCGCGGGACAGGCTGCCGCCGGACTGGCCGCCGCGCACCGGCAGGGCATCGTCCACCGCGACATCAAGCCCGGGAACCTCATGCTGGACGGCGAAGGCACCGTCAAGATCGGGGACTTCGGCATCGCGCAGTTCGTGGACGACCCGTCCGCCGCGCTGACGACGACGGGCCACATCGTCGGGACGAGCCTCTACCTCGCCCCGGAGCGGGCGCTCGGCCGCACCGCCGACGCCGCGTCCGACATGTACTCGCTGGGCTGTGTCGTCTACCAACTGCTGCTCGGCGACCCGCCGTTCCGTTCGGACACCGCGACGGCCACCCTGTACCAGCACGTGGACACGCCCCCGGTGCCGCTGCGTCAGCGTGGCGTGGACGTCCCCGCCGCCTTCGACACGTATCTGCTCGGCCTGCTCGCCAAGCAGCCGGAGGACCGGCCCACCGCCCAGCAGGTCGCCGACTGGTTCCAGGGCGACGCCTGGCGCGGCCGCCCGGAACCGCTGCCCCCGCACCACCCGGCGCCCGCCCTCGCGCCCTTCCCCGCCGCACCCGCCGCTCCCGCACCGCTGCCCGGCGCGGACTCCGGTGCGCCGACCACGTACCGGCTGCCGCAGGCACCGGCGGGACACGCGCCGGCGCCCGCGCCCGGACAGGGGCACGGGCGGCGTGCGGCGCCCAGGAGCACGAAGGGCCGGCGGCGGACCGCCGGTGAGGCGATCCGGCGCCGGCCCCGGGTGGCCAGTGCCATCGCGGGTGCGATCGCCTTTCTGGCCGCCGTGTTCCTGGGGATGAGCCTGTTCTCCGGGCGGTGACTACCAGCGGCCGTGGACCGAGGCGCGGAACCGGCGGTCGTAGAGGTCGCGCACCGCGTCCAGCGTGCTCTGCGGAAGCGGGGCGAGCGCGGCGGCGGCCGCGTTGCCCCGGGCCTGCTCCGTCGAGCGGGCGCCGGGGATGACGCTGGTGACACCCGGCTGCTGGATGATCCAGCGCAGCGCCGTCTGCGCCGGGGTGGCGCCTTCGGGGGCGAGCGCGGCGAACTCGGCGGCGGCCGCCACACCGGTCGCGTAGTCGACGCCGGAGAAGGTCTCGCCCTGGTCGAACGCCTCACCGTGCCGGTTGTACGTGCGGTGGTCGCCGGGCGCGAAGACGGTGTCCGCGGTGTACTTGCCGGACAGCAGCCCGGAGGCCAGCGGGACCCGGGCGATGATGCCGACCCCGGCCGCCCGCGCCGCCGGCAGGACCTCGTCCAGCGGCTTGAGGCGGAACGGGTTGAGGATGATCTGGACGCTCGCCACACCCGGCCGGGCGATGGCCGTCAGCGCCTCGGCGCACGTCTCGACGCTGACCGCGTAGGCCGCGATCCGCTGCTCGGCGACGAGCGTGTCCAGCGCGTCGTACACCTCGTCGGAGGAGTAGACGGCGGTGGGCGGGCAGTGCAGCTGTACGAGATCGAGGGTGTCGACGCCCAGGTTGGCGCGGGAACGGTCGTTCCAGGCGCGGAAGTTGTCCAGGGTGTAGTTCTCCGGCACCTGGTCGACGCGGCGGCCCATCTTCGTGGCGACGAAGACCCCGGCGTCGGGCCGCTCCTTCAGATAGCGGCCGATGAGCTGTTCGCTGCGGCCGTCCCCGTAGACGTCCGCCGTGTCGAAGAAGGTGACCCCCGATTCGACGGCCGCGTCGAGCACCCCGAAGGCGTCCTCCTCGCGGACCTCGCCCCAGTCCCCGCCGAGTTGCCAGGTGCCCTGTCCGACGACCGACACGGTACGTCCGGTCCTGCCCAGTTCGCGCTGTTCCATGAGGATCATGCTACGTCCGCCCCGGTGTCCTGCCCGAGCGCGGTGAGCCGCGCCATCTCCTCGTCGGTGAGCCGCAGGGCGCCCGCCGCCACATTGGCCTCCAGGTGCTCGGGGTTGCCGGTGCCCGGGATGGCCAGGACGTGCGGACCCTGCTGGAGGGTCCACGCCAGCCGGACCTGGGCGGGCGAGGCGTCGTGGGCGCGGGCCACGTCGAGCAGTGCCTCGTGCTCCGCGACGGCCCCGGACTCGCGGCCGGCGCCCGCGATGGCGTAGAAGGGGACGAAGGCGATGCCCCGTTCACCGCACAGGCGCAGCACCTCCTGGGAGTCGGCGCGCCGCTCGCCGATGCCGTAGCGGTTCTGCACGCAGACGACGGGGGCGATGGCCAGGGCCTCGGTGATCTGCTCCGGCCAGACGTTGGAGAGGCCCAGGTGGCGGATGAGCCCTTCCTCGCGCAGTTCGGCCAGGGCGCCGAAGAGCTCGGAGACGGGGCGGTTGCCGTTCATCCGGAGGTTGACGACGTCGAGGTGGTCACGGCCGAGCTGACGGATGTTCTCCTGCACCCGGCCGCGCAGCTCCTCGGGGCGGGCCCAGTCCGTCCAGTCGCCGGAGGGGCCGCGGCCCGGGCCCACCTTGGTGGTGATGACCAGGTCGTCCGGGTAGGGGCCGAGCGCCCGGTTGATCAGCTCGTTGGCCGAGCGCAGGGGCGAGAAGTAGAAGGCCGCCGTGTCGATGTGGTTCACGCCGAGCTCGACGGCGCGGCGCAGCACCGCGACGGCCCGGTCCCGGTCGTGCGGGGTGCGCTCGTCGCTGAACGCCCGGCCGTTCTGGGTCAGCCGCATGGCGCCGAAGCCCATCCGGTTGACGGTCAGATCACCGAGCCGCCAGGTGCCGGCGGCCGCTGCGGTGAGGGAGTGCGAGGTCAAGGCGTGTGCCTTCCTTGTGGGTTCGGGCGGGACAACAGGTGAGGCATGAAGGAGGGCCAGAAGTGCTTGTGCGCCTGCCGATTCAGTGATATGCTCGCCTCGACAGTTGCGTGTAGATCACCGATCCGGTGAGAGTGCAGGATAACGTCCGCCTCCCCACCTGTCCATCCCTCATTTCCGCATGCGTTTCCCTCGGCGCGCCCGTCCGACTTGACGAGACTTGCCAACTCCCCTGCGGGCGCCCGCAGTTCGTTGACGGGGTCATGACCACATGTGAGTGTTCGGTCGCTCGATCACGGACCCCATGAGGAGCCTCGATGAAACGCAGACCGTTGACGGCCGGGACGACCCTGGCCGTCCTCGCCGGAATGCTGGTCGCCGTCAGCGGCCCGTCCGCCTCGGCGGATCCCACACCGCCGCCCGCCCCCAAGGCACTCACCACCGCCGTCACCGCCGCCGACAGGGCCGCGGCCAGCGGGCTCGACACCCTGGCCAAGGGCCCGGAGGAGCGCTACGAGCGCCGGATGGTCACCCCGTGGATCAACGGCCTCTACTCCGTCGCGTACGAGCGCACCTACCGCGGCCTGCCCGTGGTCGGCGGGGACGCCGTCGTGGTGGCCGACTCCAAGGGCCGGGTGCGCGGTTCGCAGTCGGCGGTCTCGCGGCGCATCAACGTGCCCACCACCGCGACCGTTTCCGCGAAGGCCGCGGAGGCCACCTCGCGCAAGCAGCTGCGCACGGTGGACGAGGTCGAGAGCCACCGGCTCGTCGTACGGGCCACCGACAAGCGCTCCCGGCTGGCCTGGGAGACCGTGCTCACGGGCCGGACCGCGAAGGCGCCCAGCCGGCTGCACGTGTTCGTGGACGCGGGCACCGGCGCGGTCATCGACAGCTATGACGACGTCCGGGCCGGCACCGGCAACAGCCAGTGGAACGGACCCAACCCGCTCACCATCAACACCACGTCGTCGGGCAGCAGTTACTCGCTGCGCGACCCGAACCGCCCCGGGCTCAGCTGCGCCGACTACAGCACCGGGAGCGTGTTCACCAAGTCCACCGACTCCTGGGGCACCGGCAACGCGTCCAGCAAGGAGACCGGCTGCGTCGACGTGATGTGGGCGGCCCAGCACGAGTGGGACATGCTGCGCGACTGGCTCGGGCGCAACGGGCACGACGGCAACGGCCGCAGCTGGCCGGTGAAGGTCGGCCTCAACGACGTCAACGCGTACTGGGACGGCTCCACGGTCTCCATCGGCCACAACCAGGCCAACCAGTGGATCGGCGCCATGGACGTCGTGGGCCACGAGTTCGGCCACGGCATCGACCAGTACACCCCCGGCGGCGCCAACAACGAGTCCGGGCTCGGCGAGGCCACCGGCGACATCATGGGCGCGCTCACCGAGGCGTACACCAACGAGCCGGCCCCGTACGACGATCCGGACTACACCGTCGGCGAGAAGATCAACCTCGTCGGCAACGGGCCGATCCGGATCATGTACAACCCCGGCCAGATCGGCGACCCGAACTGCTACAGCTCCTCCATACCCAGCACCGAGGAGCACGCGGCGGCCGGGCCCCTCAACCACTGGTTCTATCTGCTCGCCGAGGGCTCGAACCCCGGCGGCGGCAAGCCCTCCAGCCCCACCTGCAACAACTCGACGGTCACCGGTGTGGGCATCCAGAGCGCCGGCAAGGTGTTCTACGGCGGCATGCTCCTGAAGACCAGCGGCATGACGTACAAGCGCTACCGCACGGCCACCCTCACCGCTGCCAAGAACCTCGACGCCACCTGCACGCTGTACAACCGCGCCAAGGCGGCGTGGGACGCGGTCAGTGTGCCCGCCCAGAGCGGTGACCCGACCTGCTCGCCGAGCGGCAACAACGACTTCTCGCTCTCCCTGGACCCGGCCTCCGGCTCGGTGAAGCCCGGCAGCTCGGTGACGTCCACCGTCCGTACGACGATCTCGTCCGGCAGCGCCCAGACCGTGAACCTGTCGGCGAGCGGCCTGCCCGGCGGGGTCAGCGTCTCCTTCAGCCCGTCCTCGGTGCAGTCCGGCGCCACGTCCACGATGACCGTGTCGACCACGTCGGCCGCGGCCCCCGGCTCGTACACCTTCACCGTGAAGGGCGCGGGCACCCAGGAGCACACCGCCCAGTACACGCTGACCGTCAACGACGGCGGCGGCAACCCCGGCGGCACCGCGCCCGACATCAGCGTCGCCAACGTGCAGGCCCACCTCACCCAGTTCAACACCCTCGCCTCGCAGAACGGCGGCAACCGGCGGGCCGGCAGCAACGGATACACCGCCTCGCTCAACTATGTGAAGGGCAAGCTCCAGGCGGCCGGCTACACCGTCACCGAGCAGACCTGCGCCACCTGCACCTACACCGGCAAGAACCTCATCGCGGACTGGCCGGGCGGCCCCGCCGACAGCACCGTGATGTTCGGCGCCCACCTCGACAGCGTCTCCGCCGGGCCCGGGATCAACGACAACGGCTCCGGCTCGGCAACCCTGCTGGAGAACGCGCTCGCCCTCGCCCAGCAGAACCCGGCCATGACCAAGCACGTCCGGTTCGCCTGGTGGAACGGCGAGGAGCAGGGGCTCCAGGGCTCCAAGTACTACGTCAGCCAGCTGAGTTCGGCCCAGCGCAGCGCCATCACCGCGTACTACAACTTCGACATGGTCGCCTCGGTCAACGGCGGCTACTTCATCAACAACCTCAACTCGGCCGCCTCGGCGCCGATGAAGGAGTACTGGACCTCCCTCGGGCTCGCCCCGGAGGAGAACGTCGAGGGCCAGGGGCGCTCCGACGACTACTCCTTCCAGCAGGGCGGGATCGCCACCTCCGGCTACGCCACCGGCGCCAGTGACACGAAGACCTCGGCCCAGGCATCCAAGTGGGGCGGCACGGCGGGCCGTTCGTACGACCCCTGCTACCACCAGTCGTGCGACACCACCGCCAACATCAACGCCACCGCGCTCGACCGCAGCGCCGACGGGGTCGCGTACACGCTGTGGAAGACGGCAGTCGGCTCCACCGCGCCCGCCGACGACTTCTCCGTCTCGGTGAACCCGGTCTCGGGCAGCGTCCAGCCGGGCTCCTCGGTCACCGCGACCGTGTCCACGGCCACCACCAGCGGCTCCGCGCAGAGCGTGCGGCTGACGGCGTCCGGTGCGCCGAGCGGCGTCACCGTCTCCTTCTCGCCCACCTCCGTGCAGTCCGGGTCGTCGGCCACGATGACGGTCTCCGCGAGTGCCCAGGCCGCGGCGGGTACGTACACGCTCACCGTGACCGGTACCGGCACGGCCACGCACACCACCACGTACTCGCTGGTGATCGGTGGCGGCGGGAACTGCCAGCCCCGGCAGGTCGTGACCAACGGCGGCTTCGAGAACGGGACTTCGCCCTGGACGCAGACGAGCGGCGTCATCAACAACCGGACCTCCGAGAAGCCCGCGCACAGCGGCTCGTACCAGGCGTGGTTCGGCGGCTGGGGCAGCACGCACAGCGACACCGCCACCCAGTCGCTGACGGTTCCGGCCGGCTGCTCGACTTACCGGCTGTCGTTCTACCTGCGGACCGACACCGCCGAGACGCCGGACGGGAACGCGTACGACACGTTCACCGTGAAGCTGGGGTCGCGGACGCTGGCGACGTACTCGAATCTCGACGCCACCAACAGCTATGTGCTGAAGACCTTCGACGTCGCGTCGGCCGCCGGGCAGACGGTGACGCTGGGCTTCACCAGTAAGGAGGACGCCTACCTGCAGACCAGCTTCGTCGTGGACGATGTGGCCCTCGACGTGAGCTGATCCCACCGGGTGTGTGTACGGGGCGGGGCGTGGTCCACACGTCCCGCCCCCGCCTTTCCCCGTCCTCAGTGGACGACGGCGGCCAGTCTGCGGACGAACTCCTCGGTCTCCGTACTCCCGTCGGCGCGGCCGGCCAGCCGTCCGTGGAGTCCGCGCAGCTCCTGGCCGAGCAGGGTCGCGGGGTGCACCTCGGTGCTGTCCAGGACCGGTCCCGCCACCGCCGACGCGGCGGCCGGTTCGCCCGCGCAGACGTACGCGTCCGCCGTGCGGGCCAGGAACAGCTTGCGGGCCGAGTGCAGGCCCGGCGGCAGCAGCCGGATCGCGCTGCCGACCGCGTCCAGGGCGCGCAGCGCGTAGCGGCGCTCCCCCGTCGCGACGGCGAGGTCGCGCAGCGCGCCCGCCGCGCCGGACTCCACCCGCAGGCGCACGGAGGCGACGGAGAGCCAGGGCGCCTCCGCCTCGTCCCGCTCGTCGGCCAGGTCCATCTGCGCCCAGGCCCGGGCGATGTGGTGCAGGCTGCGGTCGGCGTCGCCGCGCACCGCGTGGCCGCGTGCCTGGTACAGATCGCTCATCGCCCCCGCCCAGTGCCGGCCCGCCGCGGCCGGGCGGATGGCCTCGCCGTACGCGAGGGCGGAGGGCCCGTCGCCCTCAAGCCGCGCCAGGGTGCTCATGTCGCTGAGCGCCGCGACCCGCACGCCGACATGGCCGGACATGGCCGCCCACACCAGGGACCGGTCCAGCCAGGCCATCGCCGTGCCGTTGCGCCCCCAGAGGAGCCTGAGGCAGCCGGCCGACTGCGCGTACTCGGCTGCCAGCGGGGCGAGTTGGCGCTGGTACGGGGCGGCCGGGAGCGCCATCCAGCGGAGCATCGCGTGCAGGGTGCGCTCGACCACGGCGGTGGCGCCGGGCCAGGCGTGCTCCTCGTCGGCGCGCAGGCAGACGGCGAGGAGCGCGGTCAGGGCGTGCACCGTGTCGGTGTCCAGGGCGGGGCGGCCCGCGGCCTCGGGCCCCAGGGCGCAGAACCGCGCGTGCAGGGCGACGACGTCGGCGAGGGCGGGGACCGTGCAGCCGTCGCGCCCGTGCAGCGGGCAGACCAGGCCGTACACCGGCAGCCGCCCGGGCAGGACGGTCCCCGGTGGGAGCATCGCCGGGAGCGCGCCGCCGGCGGGCTCGCCGGGCAGCGGGCCCTGCCGGACCGGGTCGGGCAGCGGTCCGGGCGCGAGGGGCGCCGCCTGAGCGCGCTCCCTCTCCTCGGCCTCCTCGCAGGCGGCGACGAGGTCCCCGTCGGCCTCCAGCAGCTGGTCCAGGCGGCGGGCCAGCGGGAGCGGGGTGCGGCGGCTGCCGTGTTCGAGTTTGCTGATGGCGGTGTGGTCGTAGCCGACCCGGGCGCCCACCTGGGCCTGGGTGAGACCGGCCCGCCTGCGCCGCAGCCGCAGCCGGGCGCCGAACGCCCGCCAGGCCTGGACACTCCGGGCGTCCGCGGGTGCGGGGCCCGTCATCTCGGTCACCTCGGGCCTCGTCGTGCCTGGTCAGCGGTGCTTCTCGCGCCTCGCTCACGGCTCATGCCCCGGAGGATAGCGAGGGGCCGGGTCCGCTGTCCCCGGAGCGGGAACAACATGTCCGGTAACAGGCGCGGGCGGGCGCGGTGCGGAGGCCCGGACGCCCCCGGTGCGCGCTCGGTGATTGCGGTGGCAACGATCAGCGCCGCCTCATTCACTCCTCGTACGCACCCCGTCATCAACTGAACCGACGCTGCGTCAGTTCCCGGGAACCGGGCGCTGTCAAGATGGCCGCAACGCGGACACTCGTGAGCTTTCCGTCGTCAACTGTTGTCCTCAAGGCCACCCGAACAAGCCGTCGGTGCACACCTATTGACGTGTCGTGAGCCGGGGGTGAAGTATCCCCATCGCCGGAGAGAGCGCTCTCCGGCTTCGTGTCGTGCACCCGTTCCGCGACTCAGGAGACAAGCCCCCATGTATGGACCCCCCTCGCTCCGCAGACCCGCACCTTCGACCGGAAGAAGACGCACCGGCGTACTGGCCGCCGTCGCCGGTCTCGTCGTCTCGCTCCTCGCCTTCGTGCCCTCCACCCCGGTCAGCGCGGCCCCTTCCCTGCTCTCGCAGGGCAAGACGGTGACCGTGTCCAGCCAGGAGGGCGACGGCACCCCCGCCACCGCCGCCGTCGACGGCGACAACGGCACCCGCTGGTCGAGCGCGTTCTCCGACCCGCAGTGGATCAAGGTCGACCTGGGCACCTCCGCCTCGGTCAGCCAGATCGCGCTGCGGTGGGAGGCCGCCTACGCCAAGAGCTACAAGATCGAGTTCTCCACGGACAACAGCACGTGGAGCACCGCCTACTCGACCACCACGGGCCCCGGCGGCAACGAGACGCTGAACGTCTCGGGCACCGCCCGCTACGTGCGGCTGACCGGTACCGCCCGCGCCACCGGCTACGGCTACTCGCTGTGGGAGTTCCAGGTGTTCGGCACCACCGGCGGCGACGGCGGCCCGCAGATCCCGGGCGGCGGTGACCTCGGCCCGAACGTCCTGGTCTTCGACCCGTCGACGCCCAACATCCAGGCCAAGGTGGACGAGATCTTCCACCAGCAGGAGTCGGCGCAGTTCGGCAACGGACGCTACGCGCTGATGTTCAAGCCGGGCACGTACAACAACATCAACGCGCAGATCGGCTTCTACACCTCGATCGCCGGTCTCGGCCTCAAGCCGGACGACACCACGTTCAACGGTGATGTCACCGTGGACGCGGGCTGGTTCAACGGCAACGCCACGCAGAACTTCTGGCGTTCGGCGGAGAACCTGGCGCTGAACCCGGTCAACGGCACCGACCGCTGGGCCGTCTCGCAGGCCGCTCCGTTCCGCCGGATGCACGTCAAGGGCGGCCTCAACCTCGCCCCGAACGGCTACGGCTGGGCGAGCGGCGGCTACATCGCCGACAGCAAGATCGACGGCCAGGTCGGCCCGTACTCGCAGCAGCAGTGGTACACCCGCGACAGCTCCATCGGCAGCTGGGGCAACGGCGTCTGGAACATGACGTTCTCCGGCGTCGAGGGCGCGCCCGCCCAGAGCTTCCCCGAGCCGCCCTACACCACCCTCCAGAACACCCCGGTCTCCCGCGAGAAGCCGTTCCTCTACCTGGACGGCAACGACTACAAGGTCTTCGTCCCCGCCAAGCGCACCAACGCGCGCGGCGTCTCCTGGAACGGGACCCCGCAGGGCGAGTCCATCCCGCTGAGCCAGTTCTACGTCGTCAAGCCGGGGGCCACCGCCGCCACCATCAACGCGGCCGTCCAGCAGGGCCTGCACCTGCTGTTCACGCCCGGCATCTACCACGTGAACCAGACGATCAACATCGACCGCGCGAACACGGTCGTGCTGGGCCTCGGCCTGGCGACGATCATCCCGGACAACGGGGTCACCGCCCTCAAGGTCGGTGACGTGGACGGCGTCAAGCTGGCCGGCCTCCTGGTCGACGCCGGTCCGCAGAACTCCCAGGTCCTCGTGCAGGTCGGCCCCGACGGCGCCTCCGCGAACCACTCCGCCAACCCGACCAGCGTCCAGGACGTGTTCATCCGGGTCGGCGGCGCCGGTGCCGGCAAGGCGACCACGGGCATGGTGATCAACAGCAACGACACGATCATCGACCACACCTGGCTGTGGCGCGCCGACCACGGCGAGGGCATCGGCTGGGAGACCAACCGCTCCGACTACGGCCTCCAGGTCAACGGCGACAACGTCCTGGCCACCGGACTCTTCGTCGAGCACTTCAACAAGTACGACGTCCGCTGGTCCGGCGAGAACGGCAAGACGATCTTCTTCCAGAACGAGAAGGCCTATGACGCCCCCAACCAGGCGGCCGTCCAGAACGGCAACATCAAGGGCTACGCCGCCTACAAGGTGGACGACTCGGTCAACACCCATGAGGGCTGGGGACTGGGGAGCTACTGCTACTTCAACGTCGACCCGAGCATCCGCCAGGACCACGGCTTCGAGGCCCCGGTCAAGTCCGGCGTGAAGTTCCACGACCTGATCGTCGTCTCGCTCGGCGGCCAGGGCCAGTACAACCACGTCATCAACGACACGGGTTCGCCGACCTCCGGGACCTCGACCGTGCCGTCGCAGGTGGTGTCCTACCCCTGACGGGGAGACGCAGGACATCCGGCACCTGAGGTGAACCGGCGCGGGGCCCGGCAGTCTGCCGGGCCCCGCGTCCGTCGTCCCGGTCCTCCGTCTACAGCAGACCGGACGGCGGCGGGCCGCCGAGTGTCTGCTCGGACCAGATGACCTTGCCCCGGTCGGTGTACCTGGCCCCCCAGCGCTCCGCGAACTGGGCGACGAGGAAGAGGCCCCGGCCGCCCTCGTCCGTCGTGGTGGCGTAGCGCAGGTGCGGGGAGGTGCTGCTGCAGTCCGACACCTCGCAGGTCAGGGCACGGTCGTAGAGCAGCCGGACCGTGATCGGCTCGGAGCCGTAGCGGATGGCGTTGGTGACGAGTTCGCTCAGGATGAGCTCGGTGACGAAACCCTCCTCGTCCAGGCCCCGGTCCGAGAGCCAGCGCATGGCCTGTTTGCGGATTCCGGCGACCGCGGCCGGGTCCGGGGGCACGTCCCACTGCACGCGCCGGGACGGGTCCAGGGTGCGGGTCCGGGCGACCAGCAGGGCCACGTCGTCGCTGGCACGGCTGGGCAGCATGGCCTCCAGCACGTCGTCGCAGGTCTCCTCGGGGGTGCGGTCGCGGTCGGCGAGCGAGCGGCGCAGCAACTCCATGCCGTCGTCGATGTCCCGGTCGCGGCGCTCCACCAGACCGTCCGTGTACAGGACGAGGCGGCTGCCCTCGGGTACGTCCAGCTCGGTCATCTCGAAGGGCATGCCGCCGATCCCGAGGGGCAGTCCGGCCGGGATCTCCGGGAAGCTGACCGTGCCGTCGGGCAGCACGAGCGCGGGCCCGGGATGGCCGGCCCTGGCGACCGTGCAGCGTCCGGACACGGCGTCGTAGATCGCGTACAGGCAGGTGGCACCGGTGATCGAGCCGCCGCCCGACTCCTCGTCCTGGTCCATCCTGACCACCAGTTCGTCCAGGTGGCCGAGGAGTTCGTCGGGCGCCAGGTCGAGCGTGGAGAAGTTGAGGACCGTCGTGCGCAGCCGGCCCATGGTGGCCGCCGCGTGCAGTCCGTGCCCGACGACGTCGCCGACGACGAGGGCGACCCGGGCGCCGGAGAGCGGGATCACGTCGAACCAGTCGCCGCCCACGCCCGCCTGCGCCGGGAGGTAGCGGTAGGCGACGTCCAGGGCGTTCTGCTCGGGCAGGCCGCGCGGGAGGAGGCTGCGCTGAAGGGTGACGGCCATCTCGTGCTCACGGGTGTAGCGGCGGGCGTTGTCGACGCTGACCGCGGCGCGGGCCACCAGTTCCTCGGCGAAGGAGAGGTCGTCCAGGTCGAAGGGGTCCTCGTTCTGCGCGCGCCAGAAGTTGGCGATGCCCAGGATGACGCCGCGGGCCCGCAGCGGGACCGAGAGCAGGGAGTGGTAGCCGTGCTCCAGGACGCGGTCGGCCTGTTCCGGCTCGGTCTCCCGCCACTGCCGGGAGGTGGCCAGGTCGGAGACGATCCAGGTGTGCCCGACGCCGGTGCCCAGGCCCTCGGCGGTGGCCGGCCGGTAGCCGATGACGCGGCCGGCCGGGAAGAGCGGGTGGTCCTCGGCGGAGGTGCGGACGGCGGTGCGGCGGAGGTCCAGGGTGTCGCCCGTGGGCGGTCTCGGCTCCCCGCCGCGCAGGACGGCGTCGGCCAGGTCGACCGTGACGCAGTCGGCGAATCCGGGGACGGCGACGTCGGCGAGCTCCTGGGCGGTGGTGGTGACGTCGAGGGTGGTCCCGATCAGGGCGCCCGCCCGGTAGAGGAGCGTCAGCCGTTCGCGTACGGTCTCGGCGCGGCCGGTGAGGGCCCGCAGCTCGGTGGTGTCGCGGAGGGTGGCGACCATGCCGGGCTGGCCGCCGCGCTCCTCGGTGGGGCGGAGGTTGACTGCGAGCAGCCGGTCCCCGGCGGGCCGCAGCTCGTCCGTGGCGACCTGCCCGGAGGACAGCAGCTCCGCGGTGCCGGAGGCGAGCCCGAGGTCGGTCACCGCGCGGCCCTCGGCGTCCGCCGGGAGGCCGAGCAGCCGCCGGGCCTCGTCGTTGGCGAGCAGCAGCCGGTGGTCGGCGCCGATGATGAGGACGCCCTCGCGCACGGCGTGCAGGACGGCGTCGTGGTGTTCGTACATCCGGGTCATCTCGGCCGGGCCGAGGCCGCGCGTCTGGCGGCTGAGGCGGCGGCCGACCAGGGCGGCGCCGGCCGCGGTGAGGGCGAGGGCGGCGACCCCGGCGCCGATGGTCAGCGGGATGCTCGGGTAAGCGAGCCGGTTGACGGCCTCGACCTTGATGCCGACCGCCACCAGTCCGGCCACGGAGCCGTCCCGGCGCTCGACGGGCACCAGCGAGGTGACCGCTCTGCCCCGGCTCCCCGTCACCGTGCGGGTGACCGCTTCCCCCGCGACCGCTTCCTTGTAGGGGCCGCTGATCCTCTTGCCGATGAGGGCGATGTCGCGGTGGGTGTAGCGGATGCCGTCGGTGCCGGCCACGACCACGTTCTCGACGCCGGTGCTCTGCCGGATCTCCTCGGCGCGGGGCTGGAGGACGGTGGTGGGGTTCTTGCTGTCGAGAGCCGCCGCGACGCCCGGGGCGTGGGCGAAGGTCTGCGCGACGCTCAGCGACTGGGTGCGGGCCGCGCTCATGCTGTCGCGGCGGCCCTGTACGACGAGGGCGACGACGGCGGCGGCGTCGAGCAGGATGACGATGCCGAGCATGAGGACGAAGAACTGTCCGGCGACGGTGCGGACGCTGAACATCGAGATCAGTCCGCGTCCCCGGGAGGTCCGCCCGCGGGGCGGCTTCGAGGGCGCGGGCGCGTCGCCGCCCGGGCGGCCGCCCTCGTGTCGCTGCGGACGCCGGGCGGAGCGGTGAAATATCGCCCGGAATCGACCTGTGCCACCCACATATCCAGGTTTAACACGGATCGTCGCAGGGCGATCGGTGTGCGGGACCGGTCCGCGTTCCCCGGCGGGCCGGTCCGGGCGCGATCGGGTGACGCGCGGGCGGCGGGCGCGTGCCCGGGCGCCGGGACCGGCGCCCGGGCCCGATGATCCGGAAATGGTGCCTGTATTCCTGACCAAGGCGGTCGAGCTGCTGCTCGGCCGGGAGAACCGCTCGCTGCATCTGAAGGCGGCGGGCTGGGCGACGGTGCTGCTCGCCGTGACGATGCTGGCCGGGTCCTGGCTGGTGGTCCTGGCCGAACGGCACGCGCCGGACGCCACGATCACGTCCTATCCGCGGGCGCTGTGGTGGTCGGTGGAGACGGCGACGACCGTCGGTTACGGGGATCTCTTCCCGGTGACGCTGTGGGGGCGGGTCGTGGCCGCCGTCGTGATGGGGGTCGGCATCACGACGTACGGGATGGTGACGGCCGCCCTCGCGACCTGGTTCGTCGGGCACGAGCAGCGGCGCCGCCACCGGTTGGCCGCCGAGGCCGGGCACGCCGCGCGCGAGATGCGGGACGAGACGGAGCGGCTGCTGCACGAGCGCTTCGACCGCATCGAGCGGCTGCTCGCCGACTCGGGACGCAGGCCGCCGGGCTGAGCGGCGGGGCGCTCCGGGTGTGAACGGCCCGGGGCCGGGCACGCCTCTTTCGATCACCCGCCCCCGGGGGCTCCGGAAACCGGCAGGATGTCGGTGTACAGGGCCGTCGTCCCGGCGGCGGTGCCGAGCGAGCAGAGGAGCCCCATGCGGGAGACGCGTGCAGAGCAGTCGCCGTCGGACGAGGAGACCGCTCCCGGCGCGGCCGAGGAGGCGCAGGTCATCGTGGTCGGCGCGGGCCCGGCCGGTTCGTCCGCCGCCTACCACCTCGCGCGGGCCGGGATCGATGTGCTGCTCCTGGAGAAGTCCCGCTTCCCCCGCGAGAAGGTGTGCGGGGACGGGCTGACCCCGCGCGCGGTGCACCAGCTGATCCGCATGGGCGTCGACATCCAGGCCCCGGGCTGGACCCGGTCGCGGGGGATGCGCTGGGTGGCCGGTCCCCGGCAGGTGGAGATCGACTGGCCGGCGCTGGGCGGCTTCCCGGACTTCGGGCTCACCCGCAGCCGCCACGACTTCGACGACATCCTGGCCCGGCACGCCGTCGCGGCCGGGGCCCGGCTGCGTACCGGGGTGAAGGTGAAGGAGCCGGTGACCGACCGGGCCGGGCGGATCACCGGGGTGTCGGCGGTGTCCGGCGCGGACACGGTGGTGCACCGGGCGCCCGTCGTGATCGCCGCCGACGGCGCCTCGGCCCGGATCGCGCTGGCCATGGGCCTGGAGCGGGACGCCAAGCGGCAGATCGCCACGGCCGCCCGGCGCTACTACCGCAGCCCGGAGCGCTCGCGGGAGGACTTCCTGGAGCTGTGGGCCGACCTCCGCTTCCCGAGGAGCGACGCGTATCTGCCGGGGTACGGCTGGATCTTCCCGATGGGCGACGGCCGGGTGAACGTCGGTCTGGGCGCGCTCCCCCACCGCCGGCACGGCAGTGCGGACCTGCGGGCCACGCTGGACCGGTGGCTCGCCCGTACGCCGGAGGAGTGGGGGCTGCGCGAGGAGAACGCCGAGGGGCCCGTGCGCAGCGCCGCCCTGCCGCTGGGCTTCAACCGCCACCCGCTGTACACCCGGGGGCTCCTGCTCGTCGGGGACTCCGGGGGCATGGTGAGCCCGTGGAACGGCGAGGGCATCGGGCAGGCGATGGAGGCGGGCGAGGTCGCCGCCGAGACGACGGCGCTCGCGCTGGCGCTGCCGCCGGGGCCGAGGCGGGAGCGGGCGCTGCGCCACTACCCGGCCGAGATGAACCGGCGCTGGGGCCGCTACTACCGGCTCGGCAACACGGCGGCCGATCTCGTCTTCAGCCGGTCGGGCTTCCAGCCGGTGCTGAACCGGTACGTGATGGGCTCGCCGGCGCTGCTCAACACCCTGGCCCGGCTGCTCACCAACCTCACGGAGCACCCCTCGCGCGACGCGATCGACCATGTCCTGAACACGGCGGTCCGCCTGGTGCCCACGCCGGGCGTCCGGCGACGCTGATCCGGAACGTGTCCGCCGTCCGACGGTGGACGCCCCCGTACACCAGATGTGAGAACCGAAGGCAATCCATGCACAAGCAAGAGACCGAAGAGGCCGGCCGGGGCGCGGGCGCGCGCCCGGAGACCTGGCTGCGCCGCTACCACCGCACGGACGCCCGCGCCGAGCTGGTGTGCTTCCCGCACGCGGGCGGCGCGGCAGGGTTCTGGCGCCCGCTGTCCGACGCCGTACGGCAGGCGCTGGACGTGCGCGCCGTGCAGTACCCGGGCCGGCAGGACCGCTATCGCGAGGAGCCCCTCGATGATCTGCACCGGCTCGCCGACCTGATCGCCGAGGCCCTGGCGGCCGGCCCGGCCCCGGCCGGGCCGCGCGTGTTCCTCGGGCACAGCATGGGCGCCTCGCTCGCCCACGAGGTGGCGCTGCGGCTGTCCGGCGTACCGGGCCAGGGGGCGGCGGCGCTGATCGTGTCCGGGCGGCGGGCGCCCTCGCGCCTGGGCTCCGGGGCGCCGGAGACGGACGAGGCGCTGCTCGCCCGGGTCCGCGAGCTCGGCGGCACGGACCCGGCCGTGCTGGCCAACCCGGAACTGCTCGACGTGATCCTGCCGGCGTTGCGCGCCGACTACGCGGCCGTCGCGGGGTACGTGCCGGGCGGCGGTCTCCTGTCGTGCCCGGTCGTCGCCCTCACCGGGGACGGGGACCCGGAGGTGGCGCCGGAGGACGTGGGGCCGTGGCGCGAGACGACCACGGGCGCGTTCGCGATGCGGATCCTGCCGGGCGGGCACTTCTTCCTGAACGACCATCTGCCGGCCGTCGCGGAACTGGCCGTATCCCTGTCCGCCGCTCCGGCCCAGGGGCCGCTCAGCCGCTGACCCCGCCCAAAGCCCCCGACGCCGCCCCCGGCGCGTCGGGGGCTTCCTTGTGGGTGCCGAAGGCGCGCAGGAAGGTGTCGACGCCCGCGGTGACGACCTCGGCGACCTCCGCCGGGTCCAGCGGGCGGGTGCCCAGCGCGCTCATCCCCGGCAGCTCGTCGTAGACCAGCGCGATGAACTGGTTGGCCGCCCTGACCGGGTCCCCGATCCGCAGGTGCCCGGCGTTGGCCAGCCGGGCGAGGCGGCCCGCGAGCGCCTCGGTGAACTGGTTGGGCCCGCTGGCCCGTACCGCGTCGAAGAGGTCCGGGAAGCGCACGGCCTCCGCGTACAGCAGCCTGCGTACGGCCTCGGACTGCTCGTCGCAGTAGCAGTCGACCAGCTTGGTGGCCAGGTCCTCCAGCGCGGGGCGCAGCCGGTCCGGGTCGGTGGGGAAGTCGGTGAGGACGTCCAGGGTCTTGGCGTTGGACCGGGCCGCCGTCTCCGTCAGGACGTACCGGAAGAGCTTCTCCTTCGAGCCCAGGTGGTTGTAGATCGTCGGCTTGGAGACCCCGGCCTCGGCGGCGATCACGTCCAGGCTCGCCTGGGCGTATCCGACCTGCGCGAAGACCCGCAGGGCCGCCTCCACGATCGCCCGGCGCTTGTCGAGGCGCCCGCGGTCCGCCGGGCGCCCGTCCTTCTCTTCCTTCTCGCCAACGCTCATGCGCCCATGCTACGGTGCCAGCCACCTGATTTAACTACCCAGTTAAATTTTCTGGCTGAGTCAGTTCAAAGGAGTTGCTGTGTCTGTAACGAAGCCGGTGGGGAGCGGGCCCGCCCGGCTCGATGGAGCGCTGCTGACGCTGGTCGGCGTCATGGTGCTCGGCGGGATGATGTCGTATCTGGACGCGACGATCGTCAATGTCGGGATCAGCACCCTGGGCGGCGAGTTCCACGCGACGCTGGCCACCATCGAGTGGGTCACCACCGGCTATCTGCTCGCGGTGGCGCTGGCGATCCCGCTGGCCGGCTGGGCGGTGACGCGGTTCGGCGCCAAGCGGATGTGGCTGCTCGGCCTCTCGGTGTTCCTGATCGGCTCGACGCTCTGCGCCTTCGCCCGGAACGCGGAGAGCCTGATCGCCTTCCGCGTCGTGCAGGGGTTCGGCGGCGGCATGGTCGATCCGATCATGATGACCGTGGTGGCGGGCGCCGCGGGACCGGCGAGGATCGGCCGGGTCATGGGCCTGGTCTCCGTGCCGATCACGCTGGGCCCGGTGATCGGCCCCGTGGTCGGCGGGCTGCTGCTGGACAACTTCTCCTGGCAGTGGATGTTCCTGGTCAACATCCCCTTCGCGCTGGCCGCGATCGTGCTGGCCGTCCGGGTGCTCCCGGCCGACCCGCCGCCGAGCGGCGACCCCGTGCCGTTCGACGCGCTGGGCGTGGCCCTGCTCTCCCCCGGTTTCGCCGCGATCGTGTTCGCGCTGTCCCGGGCGGGCGGCGACGGCTTCGACGGTACGCAGGTGATCGTCGGACTCGCGGTGGGCGTCGCCCTGTTCGCCGGGTACGCCGTGCACGCGCTGCGCACCTCGGTGACGCCGCTGCTGGACCTCCGGCTGTTCGGCAGCAGGGGGTTCAGCGCGAGTGTGACCACGATGTTCCTGCTCGGCGGCGGTCTGTTCTCGCTGCTGTTCCTGCTGCCGCTGTACTACCAGCAGGTGCGCGGCCACACCGTCCTGGAGTCCGGGCTGCTGCTCGCCCCGCTGGGCCTCGGCACCCTGATCGGCATGCCGGTCGCGGGCAACCTCGCGGACAAGGTGGGCGCCCGGCGGCTGGTCCCGGCCGGTGCGCTGCTGATCGGCGTCGGCGCCCTGGTCTTCACCGGTTCGGGCTCCGGTACGTCCCAGGCCGCCCTGACCGCCGCGCAGTTCGCCGCCGGTTTCGGCATGGGCCTGGTCGGCGCGCCGACCATGGGCTCGGTCTACAAGACGGTGCCGGGCGAGTCGGTCGCCGGTGCCACGGGCGCGGTCTTCATCCTCAACCAGATCGGCGCCTCGCTCGGCATCGCCGTCGTCGCGCTGATCCTCCAGGGCGGCGGCTCCCACGCCGCCCCCACCGCCGACTCCTTCTCCGACGCCTTCTGGTGGCCGGTCGCCGCGGCCGTCGTGGTCTTCGCCGCGGGTCTGCTGCTGCCCGGGAAGCCCGGGGCCGGACCGGCCGCCGCCGGGGCGCCGAAGAAGACGTCCGCGGGCCCGGAGCCGGTCACCGGCCGCACCTGAGCCGTACGCACCGCCCCTCACCCGCTCGTCCGCCCCCTCCCGGAGGTCTCCATGAGCCGTCCCCGCGGCTTCCCCCTGTCCGTGCTCGACGTGGTGCCCGTCTTCGAGGGCGGCTCCGCGACCCGGGCGCTCCGCGACACCGTCGCCCTGGCCCCGCGCATCGAGGAACTCGGCTACCTGCGCTACTGGGTGGCCGAACACCACAGCACCCCCGGCCTCGCCACCTCCGCGCCCGGCATACTCGCCGGACGCCTGGCCGCCGCCACGACCACGCTGCGCGTCGGCTCCGGCGGCGTCCTGCTGCCCAACCACGCGCCGCTCGTCGTCGCCGAGCAGTTCGGCACCCTGGAGGCGCTGCACCCGGGCCGCGTCGACCTGGGCCTCGGCCGGGCGCCCGGCACCGACCCGCACACCGCCCGCGCCCTGCGCCGCGCACCGGAGGACGGGGACGGCTTCGCCCGTCAGGTCGCCGAGCTGAACGGCTACTTCGCGCCCGGCGACCCGGCGTCGCCCATCACCGCCGTGCCCGCCGCCGACGGCAGGCCGGAGCTCTGGCTGCTCGGGTCCAGCACGCGCGGCGCCGGACTCGCCGGGTCGCTGGGCCTGCCGTACGCCTTCGCGCACCAGATCAACCCGCACGCGACCGCGGACGCCCTGGACCACTACCGGCGGTCCTTCCGGCCCTCGCCGTACCTGGACCGGCCGCGCACCCTGATCTCCGCGCTGGTCACCGTCGCCGGGACGGACCGGGCCGCGCGCGAGGTCGCGGCGCCCTATCTGCTCGGCAAGACACGGATGCGTACGGTGCGCCGCTTCGACGCGTTCCCCTCGGCCCGGACCGCCGCCGGGCACGCGTACACCGAGGCGGAGGCACAGTTCCTGGACGAGCTGGCGGGGCATCAGCTGATCGGGGCGCCGGACACCGTGCGCGCCGGGCTGGCGGACCTGGTGGCGCGCACGGGGGCCGATGAGCTGATGGCCCTGACCGTTGTGCCGGACCAGACGGACCGGCTGCGCTCGTTCGAACTGCTGGCGGAGGCGGCGCGGGACGTCCGGCCCGAACCGGCCCGGTTCCGGACCGCTCCGTGACCCACGCCCGGCCCCCTCTCCCCTCGTACCCCGGAGCCCTCATGCACCAGCCGCGCCATCGCCGATCCGCTCTGCTGCCCGTCCTGCTCCTCGCCGCCGTCACCGCGTGCAGCACGGACGGCGGTGCCTCGTCCGCCGGTCCCGCGCAACCCCGCAGCGGCGGCAGCCTCACCTACGCGGCGCAGCAGGAACCGGACTGCTGGGACCCGCACACCAGCGCGCAGGACGTGACCGCCTTCGTCCAGCGCCCGGTCTTCGACTCGCTCGTCCACCAGACCCCGGACGGGAAGCTGGAGCCGTGGCTGGCGAAGTCCTGGAAGACCTCCGAGGGGGGCCGGACGTACACCTTCGAACTGCGCGACGACGTCACCTTCCACGACGGGAAGCATCTCGACGCGGCGGCGGTGAAGGCCAACTTCGACCACATCACCGCCAAGGCGACCCAGTCGCAGTACGCGGCCGGGCTGCTCGGCCCGTACGAGGGCACCGCCGTGAAGGGGAAGTACGAGGTCGAGGTCCGCTTCAGCCGTCCGTACGCGCCCTTCCTCCAGGCGGCGAGCACCACCTATCTGGGCATCGCCTCGCCCGCCTCGCTGAAGGCGGGCGCCGACAAGCTCTGCGCGGGCACCGGCTCGGTCGGCTCCGGGCCCTTCGAGGCCGGTGCCTACACCCGGGGCCAGCAGCGCGGCTACACCAGGAACGCCGCCTACGCGTGGGCCCCGAAGGACGCCGGTCACAGCGGGCCCGCCCGGCTGGACGCGTTCACCATCCGCTTCCTCACCGAGGACGCCACCCGGGTGGGCGCCCTGACGTCCGGTCAGGTCGACGCGGCGGCCGCGCTGCCCGCGAACCGCATAGCGGCCGTACGCCGCGACGCCCGGCTGGACGTCGTGACGAAGGACGTCCCGGGCGCGGTCGACACCTTCTACCTGAACACGAAGAGCCCGCTCTTCTCGGACGAGCGGATACGCAAGGCGTTCCAGCGGTCCATCGATCTGGACGCCCTGGTGGAGTCGGTGTTCCAGGGCACCGGCACCCGCGCCTGGAGCACCCTCTCCCCCGCGACTCCGCACAGCTACGACCCCGCGCTGGTGAACAGCTGGCCCTACGACCGGGCGCTCGCCGGCCGGCTCCTGGACCGGGCGGGCTGGACGGGGCGCGACGCGGAGGGCTACCGGACGAAGAACGGCGAGCGGCTGACCGTGACCGCCCCGGTCTACGGCCAGGCGTCGGTGTTCTCGCAGGCCGTGCAGGGCGACCTGAAGAAGGCGGGCATCGACCTGAGGCTCGCCGCCTCCACCGACGCGACGGCGGTCTCCGCGCAGCTGGACGAGGGGCGTTACGACGTGGTCGAGACGTCCTGGGCGCGCGGGGACGGCGACATCCTGAGCAGCTTCTTCCTCTCCACCGAGTCGTCCGAGGGCGGCGGGCACAACTTCGCCAGGGTCACCGACCCTCAGGTCGACGCCTGGCTGAAGAAGGCACAGGCCGCGACCTCGCCGGACGAGCGCGCCGCGTACTACGCCAAGGTGCAGAAGTGGACGACCGACCACGCGGCGGTGGTCCCCGCGTATGTGCAGAAGGCGTCCGTCGGGGTGAGCAAGAAGGTGCACGGGCTGCGGCTGTCCCTGTCGGCGTGGCCGGAGTTCTACGCCGCCTGGGTCGAGGCCGGCCGATGAGACGCCCGCACGCGTCCGCCGTGGTCCGGGCCGTCACGGCCCGGGCCGGGGCGGCGGTCCTCGTCGTCTGGGGGGCCGCCACCTGCGCCTTCCTGGCGCTGCACCTCGTCCCCGGCGATCCGGTCGGCGCGATCGTCGGATCCCATGCCCTGGTCGGCGCGGAGCAGCGCGAGGAGATCCGCCACCACTACGGCCTCGACCGGTCCCCGCTCGTCCAGTACGGCGCGTATCTCCGACGGCTGGCCACCGGCGAGCTGGGCGACTCGTACCAGGTGCAGCAGCCGGTCTCCTCGCTGCTGGCCGGTCAGATCGGGCCGACCACCCAGCTCGCGCTGTGGTCCTCGCTGGTCGCGGTGGTGCTGGCGGCGTCGGTGACCGTGCTGACGTCGGGGCGTTCCCGCTGGCCCCGCCGGGTGTCGTCGGCGGTGGAGCTGCTGGTGGTGTCCACGCCGTCGTTCTGGCTCGGAATCATGCTGCTGACGGTGTTCTCGTTCCGGTTGGAGTGGCTGCCGGTCTCCGACAGCGGCGACGCCCGCTCGCTGGTCCTGCCGGTGCTCACGCTGGCGCTGCCGATCGCGGCGGTGCTCACGCAGGTGATGCGGGAGGGGTTGCTCGGGGCGCTGGAGCAGCCGTTCAGCCTGACCGCGCGCTCGCGGGGGCTCGCCGAGCACACCGTGCGCTCGCGCCACGCACTGCGCCACGCCGCGCTTCCTGCGCTGACCCTCGCGGGCTGGTTCACCGGGACGCTGCTGGGCGGCGCGGTGGTGGTGGAGAACGTGTTCGCGCGCCCGGGCCTCGGCCGGATCACCCTCCAGGCGGTGAGCGACCGCGACCTGCCGGTGGTGCAGGGCGTGGTCGCGCTGTCGGCCGTGGTGTTCGTGCTGGTCGGCGCGGTGGTGGAGCTGCTGTACGTGGTCGTGGACCCCCGGCTGCGCAGGCGTACGGGGGTGACTGCCGCATGAGCGTCGAACAGGCCGTACGGGCCGGGGCACCGGTCGCGGCGGTCCGCAGGGGCCGTGCTGGCGGGGTGCGGCCGGGGGTGCTCGCCGCCGCCGTGCTGCTGGGGCTGATCCTGCTTGCCGCGCTGGCTCCGGGGCTCCTGGCCCACGGCAGCCCGGCCGACACCGACCCGGTCCACGCGCTCCAGGCGCCGGGCGCGGCGCACTGGTTCGGTACGGATCAGCTGGGGCGGGACGTCTTCGCCCGGGTGGTGCACGGCACCCGCTACTCGCTGGCCATCGGGGCGGCGGCGACGGGTGCCGGGGTCGGGCTCGCCGTGATCTGGGGGCTGGCCGCCGCGCTGTCCGGCCGGTTCGGCGACGCGGTGCTGATGCGGGCCGCCGACGCGCTGCTGGCGCTGCCCGGACTGCTGCCGGCCCTGATGGTGGTGCTCATCGCGGGCAAGGGGGTGCTGGGCACCACGGTCGCCGTGGCGGTGGGGACGGCGCCCGGGTTCGCCCGGGTGGTGCGGGCGCAGGCACTGGTGGTGCGGCGGTCCGGGTATGTCGAGTCCGCCGTGGCGCTGGGGGTGCCGCGTCCGCTGATCGTGCTCCGCCATGTGCTGCCGAACACGCTGGGGCCGTTGCTGGTACTGGCGACGGTGACGCTCGGGGCGTCCATCTCGACGGGGGCGGCGCTGAGTTATCTGGGTTTGGGCGCGCAGCCGCCGACGCCCGAGTGGGGGGCGATGCTCACGGAGGGCCAGGGGTTCCTGGACCAGGCGTGGTGGATCGCGCTCTTCCCGGGCCTCCTGCTGGTCTCCACGGTCCTCGCGGTCACCGTCGTGGGCCGCCACGCGCAGGCACGAGCGGAAGGACGGGCCGCCTCATGACCACCACGATTCCCTTGTTCGATGTCGCCGGGCTGAACGTGCGCTTCGGCACCGGACCCGGCGAGGTGCACGCGGTGCGCGACGCCGCCTTCTCGCTGGCCGCCGGGCGGTGCCTGGCGGTCGTCGGCGAGTCGGGCTCCGGGAAGAGCACGCTCGCCCGCGCCCTGCTCGGCCTCGCGGGCCCGACCGCCCGGGTCACGGCGGACCGGCTGCGCGTCGCGGGCCGCGAGGCGCGGGATTTCGGGCCGCGCGAGTGGCGTGCGGTACGGGGCCGGCGCGTCGGCCTCGTCGCGCAGGACGCGCTGGTGGCGCTGGACCCGCTGCGGCCCGTCGGCAAGGAGATCGCGGAGCCGCTGCTCGCCCACCGCGTCGTCCCGCGCAAGGAGGCCGGGGCGCGAGTCCTCGCCCTGCTGGAGCGGGTCGGGGTGCCCGACCCAGCGGAACGGGCACGGGCCTACGTCCACCAGCTGTCCGGCGGGCTGCGGCAGCGGGCACTGATCGCCTCGGCCATCGCCGCCGAGCCCGGTGTGCTGATCGCGGACGAGCCGACGACCGCCCTGGACGCCTCGGTCCAGTCGCGCGTCCTGGGGCTCCTGGGCGAGCTGAAGGAGGACGGCACCGGGCTGCTCCTCATCAGCCACGACCTGGCGGTCGTCGAGGCGCTGGCGGACGAGGTGGCCGTGATGAAGGACGGCCGGATCGTGGAGTCCGGGCCCGCCGACAGGGTTCTGGAGGTGCCGGAACACCCTTACACCAAGGGTCTGTTGGCGGCGATCCCGGGAAGCGGAGCGCGCCGTGCGCCTTCGGTGGCGGTTCCGGACGACGGCGGCGGGCCGCTGCTCGCCGTCTCCGGGGTCCGCAAGGTGTTCAAGGGGGCACGGGGCAGCCGCAGGACGGCGGTGGACGGCGTGTCGTTCACCGTGCGGCCGGGCGAGGCGGTGGGCCTGGTCGGCGCGTCCGGTTCGGGCAAGTCGACGCTGGCCCGGATGGTGCTGGGGCTGGTCGCGCCCCACGGCGGGACGGTGGAGCTGGGCGGGGCGCCGTGGAGCACCCTGCGCGAGCGGGACCGGCGGGAACGGCGGCACACCGTGCAGCTCGTGCCGCAGGATCCGCTCAGCGCGTTCGACCCGCGGTGGAGCGTGGAGCGGATCGTGGGCGAGGCCCTGGCCGTGTCCGGGGTGGCGCGCGCGGAGCGCCGGGAGCACACCGTACGGCTCCTGGAACAAGTGGGCCTGTCCGCAGCGCACTTGGTTCGCGGGCCGCTCGCGTTGTCCGGCGGGCAGCGTCAGCGGGTGGCCATCGCGCGGGCCCTGGCGCCCGCGCCCCGGCTGCTGGTGTGCGACGAGCCGGTCTCGGCCCTCGATGTGTCCGTGCAGGCCCAAGTGCTCGGCCTGCTGCGGTCGTTGCAGGACGAGCTCGGGCTGGCGACGCTCTTCGTCTCGCACGATCTCGCGGTCGTACGGGAGGTGTGCGCGCGGGTGCTGGTGATGAGGGACGGCCGGATCGTGGAGTCCGGACCGGTGGAGCGGGTCTTCGCCGAGCCCGCGCACCCGTACACGCGGGCCCTGCTGGAAGCGGTGCCACGGCGTCGGGAGCGGGCATGCCGGTGACGGGGCGGCTGGCCCACGCGGTCGCGGCGCACCGGGCGGGCCCGCTGCCGCTGGACGAGCTTCCGGCCGTGCCGGGGGCCGAGGTCGCGGAGCGCTGGATTCCGGGCGTTGCGGGTGCGCCCCGGTTGCGGGTGCGGGTCTACCGGCCGGCCGGGGCGGGGGCCGCGCTGCCCGCGGTGCTGTGGATCCACGGCGGGGGCTTCGTCCTCGGCAGCGTGGACGCGGTCCACCACGCGGCCGCGCGGGCGGCGGTGTTCGCCTCCGCGGTGGTCGTGGCGGTGTCCTACCGGCTGGCCCCGGGGGACCCGTTCCCGGCGGGGCTGGACGACTGCTGGGCCGCGCTGGAGTGGACCGCCGGACACGCGGCGGAGATCGGGGCGGACCCGGCCCGGCTCGCCGTCGCGGGCGCCAGTTCCGGCGGCTGTCTCGCCGCCGGTCTCACCCTGCTGGCCCGGGACCGGGGCGGCCCGGCCCTCGTCCTCCAGCACCTGAGCACCCCGGTGCTGGACGACCGGCTGGACACGGACTCGATGGCCGCGTTCCCGGACACCCCCGTCTGGAACCGCCGCCTGGCCCGGGAGAGCTGGGAGCTGTACCTGGGGCCGGGCGGCGGCGGGCCCCACGTCCCGGCGTACGCGGCGCCGGCGCGCGCGGCGGACCTGGGCGGGCTGCCCCCGGCGTACCTCTCGACGGCGGGGCTCGATCCGCTGCGCGACGAGGGTCTGCTGTACGCGCTCCGCCTCGCCCGGGCCGGGGTGCCGGTGGAGGTGCGCCACTTCCCGAGGGCGTACCACGCGTTCGGCGCCTGGGCGGAGACCCCGGGCGCACCGGACACCGACGCGCCCCGCCGGGTGGCGGCGGAGCACCTGACCGCGTTGCGGCGGGGGCTCCACCCGGGCGGGCCCGGCGGCCCGGGGGCGGGCTGAGGCGGCCGGTCAGGCGTCGTCCCCGGTCCACCGGGCCGCGAGGAGCAGGGCGATGTCGTCGGGCCGGTCCGCGGCCTGGCGGGCCCGGCGGATGACGTGGTCGGCGGTGTCGGCGAGCGGGGCGGCGCCCAGGCCCTGGAGGGTGGAGCGCAGCCGCTCGACCCCGACGTCGATGTCGATGCCCGCCTGCTCGACCAGGCCGTCGGTGTACAGGGCGAGCGTGGCGCCCGGGTCGAGGTGCAGTTCGGTGACGGGGTAGCCGGCCTCGGCGTCGATGCCCAGGACGATGCCGCCCGGGAGGTCCATGACCTCGGCGGTGCCGTCGGGCCGGCGCAGGACGGGCTGGGGATGCCCGGCGCGCACGGCGTGCGTCCGGCCGGTGGCCGGGTCCGTCACGATGTAGCAGCAGCTCGCGAACTGGCCGGTGTCCAGGTCGATGAGCAGCCGGTTGGTGCCGCTCATGACCTCCTGGGGGTCGTGGCCGCTGAGCGCGAAGGCCCGTACGGCGCTGCGGACCTGGCCCATGGTCGCGGCGGCGGACACACCGTGCCCCTGCACGTCCCCGATGACGAGGGCGAGGCGGCCGTGGGTCTCGATCACGTCGTACCAGTCGCCGCCGACGTCCATGCCCTGGGTGCCGGCGAGGTAGCGGCCCTGGGTGTCGATGCCCCGGACGGCGGGCAGCCGGTGCGGCAGCAGGGCGTCCTGGAGGCCGCGGGCGAGGGCGGCCTCGGTGTCGTAGCGCTGGGCCCGCTGGAGGGCCTGGGCGATGAGGCCGGCCAGGGCGGTCAGGACCGTACGCTCCTCCGGGCTGAAGCCGCGCGGCTGGTCGAAGCCGAGGATGCAGGAGCCGACGAGCCGCCCGGAGGCGATGAGCGGGAGGAAGGCGCGAGCGCCGACGTCGGCGTCCATCGGGATGCCCGGATAGGCGGCGGCCAGGCGCTGCATCGACTCGAAGAAGATGGGGCGCCCGGTGGTGAGCGTTTCCACGCCGGGGATGCGGGCGTCCAGGCCGACCGCGTCGAACCGGTCGAGGAAGCCCTGCGGAAAGCCGGTCTCCCACTCCAGGTAGAGGTGGCCCTCCTTGAGCAGGTAGATCGCCAGTTGCCGGCCGCCGAAGGCGGGGAGCAGCTCCTCGGTGACCACGCGGGAGACCTGCCGGGCGGTGACGGCCTCGGTGAGCGCGATGGCGAGGGCGACCGGCCGGTAGAGGGCGGCGGACCGGTCGGCCGGTGAGCCGAGCCCCAGTCCGGGCGAGACGACGGAGTCCGGGGTGTAGGCGGGCGTGTCGGTGGGCGTGAGGACCGCGGTCAGGCCGTCGTGCCCGGGGTACAGGGAGACCGAGAGCCAGGGGGGCGGGTCGCGGCGGGCCAGGAAGTGGACCGGGGCGTCGGAGATCATCGCGGCCCGGTAGTGGTCCTCGTACGCCGGGTTCGCGAACCAGGGCAGCGCCTCCCAGAGCACCCGGCCGACCAGGGCGGCCCGGGGCCGGCCGAGCATGTCCTCGGCGAGCGGGTTGACGTAGGTGATCCGGCCGAAGCGGTCGAGCGAGAAGATGCCGCGCGGCAGCCGGTCCGCGGCCTCCGCGACGACCGGGCCGATGCCCAGGTCCACCAGGAAGCCGGTCAGGTGTCCGCCGGGCCCCGCGTCGTCCTGCCGGCGCCCGGACACCTCCAGCAGGTGGGAGCGCCCGTCCGGGCCGCGCAGCCGCATCCGGCGTACGACGGGGCCGCGGGAGCCCGCCGCCTGCCGGGCCAGCGCCCAGAGGCCGTAGACGTCCTCCGGGGCGAGCCGGGCGGCCAGGGCTTCGATGGTGCCGTGGAAGTGGTCGGATCCGTCGCTGCCGAGGATCGCGGCGAGCTCGTCGTCCGCGTCGACGGCGCCGGTGGCGAGGTTCCAGTCGAAGCGGCCGATGCGCACGGGCGGCGAGGTCCTGGCGGGCAGCTGTACGGGAAGCGGCTCGCCCTCCCACTCGGGGCGGACGCCGGCGTCCGCGAGGCCGGCCAGCTCGGCGCCCAGGCCGTCGGCGACGCGCTGGAGCCGGTCCCGGTCGGCGGCGGGCACCGGCTCGTCGCCCGTCGCGCCGCGCAGGACGGCGAGGACGCCGACCGGTTCACGGCGGCGCAGCACCGGCACGTACAGCGAGCCGAAGGGGAACGGCAGCCCGGCCATCAGCTGCGGGAAGCGCCGCATGGCGTCCTCGGCGTCGGAGAGGTAGACCGGGCTGCCGGTGCGGAACGCCTCGGCGATCGGGAACGGCCGGTTCACGTGCATCCGCCACCAGGGCAGGAACAGGGGGCCGGGGAGCCCGGCGAGGACGGCGAGCCGGAGCAGGCCGGGGGTGCGGGAGGGGAGGTAGATCCCGCCGGCCCGGCCGCCGACCGCCTCGATCGCGTTCACGACGGACTGGGCGAGCACCAGGGACAGATCGTCCGGCGCCCGGCTGTCCTCCGGTCCTCGGGGCGGGCCGTCGCTCGGACCGAACGGCAGCCGCCCGGCCGCGCCGTGCCAGGTCACACAGCCAGGATGCTCCCGGGCGGCCGGTGCGGCACGTCGGAGGCGCCCCGGATGCGCAGGAGCGGTGGACACCACGGCTGTGGTCGTCCACCGCTCCCTCGCGGTCCGTGCAAGCGCCTACCGGCCCTCGCCGGGCGGGCGGCGGTCACCGAGCTGGTCGTTCATCTTCTGCTGAGCCGAGTCGACCTGGCCCTCGTACTTGCCGCCGGTCTTCTTGTCGACGAAGTCGCCGCCCTTCTCGACTCCCTGGCGGGCCTGGTCCGGATGCCCCTTGATCATGTCCTTGATCTTGTCGAGCATGCCCATGACTGACCTCCTAGAGACGCTGACCGTTCCAGCATCCACGCCCCGCCGTGCCCTCGCATTCCGGGACGGCCGGGTCCGGGCGGCCTACTCGTCGATCGCCCCGCCGAAGTGGGCCTTCGTCCTGGGGGCGCCGAGCGATCCGCCGTCGAAGGTCCACGATCCGGTGGCCGTCACACCGCCCTGGCCGGCGGGCAGCACCCAGACGACCCCGTTGGACACATCCTCGCCGGGGGCGGCGGCCAGGAGGCCGTACCGTCCGTCGCCGTCGGGGTCGATCAGGCGCACCTGGCCGCCCCACTGGTCGTAGTCCTCGGTCACCCCGGGGACTCCCCCGGAGTCCTGGTCCCAGGAGCGGGCCGCAGCCGTCGTGAGACCGCCGGCCGCTCCGCGCAGCACCCACACGGCTCCCGCGTCCAGCCGGGACACGCCCGAGCCCTGCGCTGCGATGTTCTCCAACGGCGCGCCGATGGCCACGTCCGCGTAGCCGTCGCCGTCCGTGTCGCCCACGGACAGGTCGGTGCCCCAGCCGTCGCCCTCCTCGGAGACACCGGGGACACCCAGGGAGTCCTGCGTCCACCAGAGGGGCTCGGTGCCGGGCCCGGCGGCGCCGACGACGGGGCCGTCCCCGGCGCTGCCGTAGTAGACGCCGACCACGCCGCCGTCCGGCACGCCACCGCTGGTGTCGTCGTGGTTGTGCGGCGTGCCCGTGACGAGGTCGTCGTAGCCGTCGTTGTTGATGTCACCCGAGGCGACGGCGGGGCCGCCACGCAGGGAGCGCTCGAATCGGAGTCCCTGCACCTGTCCGGAGAAGTAGGCGGACCAGCCTCGGCCGGCGGCGGCGCCCGCACTCGTCCCGGAGACGACGAGGTCGGCGAGGCCGTTGCCGTCGTAGTCGCCCGTGGTCAGCGACTTCGGGGCGATCTCGTGTCCGGGTTCGGCCGGGATCACGTTCTCGCGCTGGGCGGGGGCGAGGGGCGCGGTGTCCTTCTTCAGCAGGGCGGGTTCGTAGCGGAAGAGCATGAGGTCGGACAGGTCGGTCACGGCCAGCTCGTCGCCGGGGACGTCGGGGCTGAAGTGGGCGGCCGCGAGGGCGTTGCCGAATCGCGCCCAGGCGGTGGGCTCGCCGGCCTGGAGCCAGTCGCTGTCCGTGCCGGTGAGGCCCTGCGGGGACCCCCAGAGCACGACGGCGCCGCCCGCGTCCGCCAAGGGCTCGATGTCCTCGCCCGGGACGCCGATGATCGCGTCGTCGTAGCCGTCGCCGTTCAGGTCGCCGGTGGCCACGGACTGGCCGAAGGCGTCGCCCGCCTCGGCGGCGCCGCGCACCCCGGCGGTGTTCTGGCTGAAGACGGCGGACGGGCTGGTGCCGAGGCCGCTGTGGGAGCCGTACTGGACGGTGACGAAGCCGGCGCCCAGCTTGCCGTCGATCGTGGCGCCCGGGGCGCCGATGAGCACGTCCTCGTAGCCGTCGCCGTTGAAGTCGGTGTTGCGGTCCTTCGCCTGGACGGCGCCGGGCGCGGACGGGCCGGCGTAGGCGGAGGGCGCGGCGATGGCCGCGCCCGTCAGCAGGAGGATCGAGGCCGCGAGAACGGCGGCCGAACGGTGCGTACGCACAAGTGGCTCCTTGGATCAAGGATGGCCGGGCGACTCCGGGGGGTGCCAGGAAGGGCCCGCTGCCTTCCTGGACGCCGTGTTCGACACCGCTTGTGCCACAAGGGTTGTACGGCTTTTCCGCGACAAGAGCGTCACGGCACGTGAAAGGGGCGGAAAGAAGCGCTTCCGCTTCTCTCCGCCCCTGCTCACGGCCCTGCCCCGAGCGCGGGGCCGGTTTCGGTCAGTACGCGCCGAAGACGTTGTCCATCGAGCCGTACGTGGCGGCGGCGTAGTTGCACGCGGCCGTGATGTTGGCGACCGGGTCGTAGATGTCCGTCGACGTACCGGGCACGTGGTAGGCGTCGAAGGTGGGCTGGATCACCTGGAGCAGGCCCTTGGAGGGGGTGCCGTTGACGGCGTTGATGTCCCAGTTGTTGATCGCCATCGGGTTGCCCGAGGACTCCCGCATGATGTTGCGGTAGATGCCGTCGTAGCTGCCGGGGATGCCCTGCTGGCCCATGATGGCGAGGGATTCCTTGATCCAGCCGTCGAGGTCGTCGGTGTAAGCGACGGCCGTCTGGGTCTCGGCGGGCTTCTCGGCGGTCTTCTCGGCGGCGACCGGGACGGCGGTGCGCTCGGAACGGTCGGCGCGGTCGGCGCTCTCGGTCCGGGGGGCCGTGTCGCCGTTCTTCTCGGCGCTCTCCGCCTTGAATGCGCTCTTCTCGGCGGCCTTCGGGGCGGCGGCCTCGGACTTGGCGCCGATGGTGAGCTTCAGGCCCGGGTGAATGAGGTCGGGGTTGCCGCCGACTGCACCGCGGTTGTCCTTGTAGAGCCGCTCCCAGCCACCGCTGAGGGAATGGCCCTGGGCGATCTTGTAAAGCGAATCGCCGGACACCACGGAATAGGTGGTGGGCGCGGCCTTGCGCGCGGCAATTTCCTTGCCGGCAACGGAAGTCGGGGCCGCGGCCTTTTCGGCGACGACGGTCTTGGCGGGGGCGGCGGAAGCCGATCCGGCCGAGATCAGGGGGAGCGCGAGAACGGCTCCGCCCGCGCTGACGGCGATGAAACCGCGGGTCAGGGACGCGGACTTGGCACGACGGTGCTTACCCGGCATGGGCATGGGGTATTTCCTCTCCGTCGCCTACGAGGTGAGCTGTCGGGTTCGGACTGGAGATGTCCGGTCGCACATGGCGACTTCACCCCTAGCCGCTCCGGATTCCGGACCGGCGGCAAACCTGGGTCCCCCGCTCCTGCCGTACGTGAGTGGTCGGGTTCCCGGACGGCGGCAGGATTCGGCGTTCCATCCGGATTGATGACGGGACCGTAAGCGAGAAACGACGGCCGGAACAAGCCCGGAATTGCTGATCACAATTGTTTTGCAAGATCAATCAAAGGAAATGCTCATGATCGCCCGCGCCGGGGGAAGTCAAATTTCTTGGCACGACTGGGAACCGGGAGATCGGATTGCGCGTCAGAAACGGCCGACGTGACGCTGCCCACTGAAACCGGAATGACATCATTCGTCCGTTTTGGCCGCATCTGACAGCATCAAACCCGCCCCGAACGCCCGCAATTGACCTTTTGCTCATATAGGAGCAAAAGGGGCATGAGATGGCATGCGGCCGGGCGGGATCGCCGGTTCCGACCCCCTCGTTCGCGTGATCACTCTATGGTTAGGCTTACCTAAGTGTTGCCGCCCCTGTTCACCGTCCTAGGGAGACCCCAGAACCATGGCGCCGCGTTCCGCCCCCTCGTCCTCTCGTCCCCTCGATCCCGCCGACGAGGAGCTCAGTGGCCGGCTGGCCCTCGTGACGGGAGCCGGACGCGGCATAGGCGAGGCGGTCGTGCGGGCCCTCGTCGCGCGCGGCTGCCGGGTCCTGGCGACCGACGCGGCCCCGGAGGGCGTGGACGCCCTCGCCCGGGAGTTCGGGGAAAGCAGCGTCGTGGCCCGGGCGCTGGACGTCACGGACGCGGCGGCCGTCGAGGCCCTGGTCGCCGAGGCGGAGGACACGATCGGCGCCCTCGACATCGCGGTCAACGTCGCCGGGATACTGCGCTGTTCACCCGTCACCGAGCTGACCGACGAGGACTGGCGGGCGACGTTCGCCGTCAACACCGACGGGGTGTTCCACGTCTCGCGGTCCGTGGCGGGCCGGATGGCGGACCGGGGCGCGGGCAGCATCGTCACCGTCGCGTCCAACGCCGCAGGCATCCCCCGTACGACCATGGCGGCGTACGCCGCGTCCAAGGCCGCCTCCGTCATGTTCACCAAGTGCCTCGGCCTGGAACTGGCCCCCCGGGGCGTCCGCTGCAACACCGTCTCGCCCGGCTCCACGCTCACCGACATGCAGCGCGGGATGTGGCCGGCCGGTGAGGCGCACGACGACGGGCCCGCCGCGCAGCGCGTCATCGCCGGGGACCTGGCGAGCTACCGCACGGGCATCCCGCTGGGCCGGATCGCCGAGCCGTCCGACATCGCCGAGGCGGTCGCCTTCCTCGTGTCCGACCGAGCCCGCCACATCACCCTGCACGACCTGTACGTCGACGGCGGCGCCACCCTGCGCGCCTGACCCGTCCGCCCGGCGCCCCCGCAACCGGCCCTCCCCCTGGAGACCTGAAACGATGACTGCCTCACCGTACGACGACGCCCCGTCCTGGCCCGCAGAGTTCGCCGCCCGCTACCGCGCGGCCGGCCACTGGCGCGGCGAGACCTTCACGAGCATGCTGCGCGAACGGGCCGAGGCCCACGGCGACCGCGTCGCGCTGATCGACCCCGCGCCCGAGCGCCGCGCCTGGACGTACCGGGAACTGGACGAGCGCGCGGCCCGGCTGGCGGCCGGCTTCCGGGCGCGCGGGATAGCCAAGGGCGACCGGGTCGTCGTCCAGCTGCCCAACATCGCCGAGTTCGCCGAGGTCGTCTTCGCCCTCTTCCGGATCGGCGCGCTGCCCGTCTACGCGCTGCCCGCCCACCGTGAGACGGAGATCGGCTACTTCTGCTCCTTCGCCGAGGCCGTCGCCTACGTCATCCCGGACACGCACGCCGGATTCGATTACCGCGCGCTGGCCACCGCCGTACGGGAGCAGGCGCCCACCCTGGAGCATGTGTTCGTCGTCGGCGACCCGGGCGGGCACACCGCCCTGTCCGACGTGCCGTGCGACGCGTCCGGGGAGCCCGAGGACGGGCCCGAGCCGCACGACCTGGCCTTCCTCCAGCTGTCCGGCGGCACCACGGGGGTGCCCAAGCTCATCCCCCGTACGCACGACGACTACATCTACTCGCTGCGCGGCTCCAACGAGATCTGCGGCGTCGACGCGGACACCCGCTTCCTCGTGATCCTGCCCGCCGCGCACAACTTCCCGATGAGCTCGCCCGGCTGGCTCGGCACGCTGTACGCGGGCGGCACCGTCGTCCTGTGCCCGCGCCCCGACCCGGCCACGGCGTTCCCGGTCATCGAGCGGGAGCGCGTCACCATGACCGGCATGGTGCCGCCGCTCGCCCTGGTGTGGACGGACGCGGCCGCTTCGGCGGAGCAGGACCTGTCGAGCCTCGAACTGGTACTCGTCGGCGGCGCCAAATACAGCGAGACGGCCGCCCGGCGCCTCGAACCGGCGCTCGGCTGCCGGCTGATGCAGGTCTTCGGCATGGCCGAGGGCCTCGTCAACTACACCCGGCTGGACGACGACCACGAGACCGTCGTCTCCACCCAGGGCCGGCCGATCTCCGAGGACGACGAGATCCGCATCGTGGACGACGCCGGACAGGACGTCCCCGACGGCGAGTTCGGGCATCTGCTGACCCGGGGGCCGTACACGATCCGGGGTTACTGGCGCGCGCCCGAGCACAACAGGACCGCGTTCACCGAGGACGGGTTCTACCGCACGGGCGACATCGTGCGCCGCACCCCGACCGGCCATCTCGTCGTGGAGGGGCGGGCGAAGGACCAGATCAACCGGGGCGGCGAGAAGGTCGCGCCGGAGGAGATCGAGAACATCATCCTCGCCCACCCCTCGGTGCACGACGTGTCGGTGGTCGGTGTGGCCGACCCGTATCTCGGTGAACGCACCCTGGCGTACGTGATCCTGCGCGAGGGCGCCGAACCGCCCGGGGCGCTCGCCGTCAAACGGCACGTACGCGAACGCGGAATCGCCGCGTACAAGGTGCCCGACCTCGTCGAATTCGTGGACGCCTTCCCGCAGACCGGGATCGGCAAGGTCAGCAAGAAGGGCCTGCGCACCGACACCGCCGCCGCCTCCGCGTCAACTCCCCCCGCACAGAACTGAGTCCGCCCCGCGCGGCACCGAAAGGCTCCCCTCATGGCACTTCCCGCCATCGCCCCCTATCCCCTGCCGAGCCCCGGCGAACTCCCGGCGAACCGGGTCGGCTGGACCGTCGACCCGGCGCGCGCCGTGCTGCTCGTCCATGACCTCCAGAACCACTTCCTGCGCGCGTACCGCCCCGGCGAGGAGCCGCTGACCGGCATGCTCGCGAACACCGCCCGCGTGATCGAGGCCGCCCGCCGCGCCGGAATCCCGGTGGTGCACTCGGCGCAGCGCGGCGGCCAGACCGCCGAGGAGCGCGGTCTCCAACTGGACTTCTGGGGGCCGGGGATGGCGGACGACCCGGAGGTGCTGGCCTCGCCGGACGAGGTGGCGCCCGCGCCGGGCGACACGGTGCTCACCAAGTGGAAGTACAGCGCGTTCGTCCGCACCGAGCTGGAATCGCTCATCCGCGACGACGGCCGCGACCAGCTGGTGATCACCGGGGTGTACGCGCACATCGGTGTGCTGATGAGCGCCGCCGACGCGTGGATGCGCGACATCCAGGCGTTCGTGGTGGCCGACGCGGTCGCGGACTTCTCCCGCGAGGAGCACGACATGGCGCTGCGCTGGGCGGCGGGCCGCTGCGCGGTCGTGACGACGACGGACGCGCTGCTGAAGGAGATATGAGCCCGCGCGCCACACTCCATCATTACCGATATATCTAAAAAGATGCAGTACGGTGGGGTCACCGCCGGCGCCCTCCCCGCCGGTGACCCCACCGGCCGGAAGACCCCCATGTTCCTCGACACCGACGGCGCCACCCTGTACTACGAGGTCCGGGGCACCGGCCCGCTGCTGCTCGTCTCGCAGAGCGGTGAGGGCGATGCCGGCCGGAGCGCCGACCTGGTCGACCGCCTCACCGACCGGTACACCGTGGTCACGTACGACCGCCGGGGCCTGTCCCGCAGCACCTGCGCCGCATCCGGGCGGAGCGTGACCATGGAGCAGCACGCCGACGACGCGTACCGACTGCTGACCGAACTCACCGACGAACCCGCCCTGATACTCGGATGCAGCATGGGCGCCGCGATCGGACTCCACCTCGCGGTGGCCCACCCGGGCCGGCTGCGCACCCTCGTGGCGCACGACCCGGTCAGCCCCTCCCTGCTGCCCGCAGGCCCGCGCGCCGGGCACGCGGCGGAACTCGCCCGCCTCCAGGAGGTGTACCGGCAGGGCGGGTTGCGGGCCGCCCTGCCGGAGATCGCCCGGGTGCTCGGCATCGACCCGGCCCGCCAGGAAACCGAGCCGGACCTGACGCCCATGCCGCTCACCCCGGAGCGGGCCGCCAACTTCGGCTTCTTCATCGCGCGCGACTTCACCGCGGTCATCGAGGCCGAACTCGACACGGAGGCGCTCCGGACGTCCCCGGTGCGCATCGTGGCGGCCGGCGGCGCCACCACGGCACCGCACGCCTTCGTCGGACAGTGCGCGCACCGGCTGGCCCGGCTGGCCGGGCGGAAGGTCGTCACCTTTCCCGGCGGACACAACGGCAACACCACCCACCCCCGCGCGTACGCCGCGCGGCTGCGCGAGGTCCTGGCGTAGACGCGGGCCCGGGGCTCCCGGTGCAAAGCGAAATCCCCGGTCCGCAATTGCGGACCGGGGATTTCCTCACGTATATTGAGTGGTTCTGTGCGCCCACAGAAAAAGGCCCCTCACCGGGGGCCAACAAGAATCACCATATCCGTCAGGGAGCTGTTTTGTCAACTCGGGAAACCACCGAATTGCAGAAGGAACAGGAATACATCGACCGGCTCCACCACCGTGTCGACGTGCTGCGCGGTGACGCCGCCGAGCAGGTCCAGGACGCCCTGACGCCGGTCGGCACCGGCCAGCAGGCCCGGCTCGAACGCGATGTCCTGGTCGCCGAGCGCTCCGGTCTGCTCGCCGCCCTGAACGCGGTGGACGGCTCGCTCTGTTTCGGCCGTATCGATCTCACGAACGGCGTCGCGCACCATATCGGCCGTATCGGAATCCGCGAGGACGACGCCGAACACACGCCTTTGCTGATCGACTGGCGTGCACCGGTCGCCCGCCCCTTCTATCTCGCCACGAATCACACCCCGATGGGTCTGCGCAGGCGCCGCCACCTCACGACCGAGGGCCGCACGGTCACCGAGCTGCATGACGAGATCCTGGACGTCGGGGACCGGGAGCGCACCGGATTCGAGGACCCGACCGGCGACACGGTCCTGCTCGCCGCGGTGAACTCGGCGCGGACCGGACGCATGGCGGACATCGTGCGGACCATCCAGGCGGAGCAGGACCGCATCATCCGCGCGCCGCACCGGGGCGTCCTGGTGGTCGAGGGCGGGCCCGGCACCGGCAAGACGGCCGTCGCCCTGCACCGGGCGGCGTTCCTCCTGTACGAGCAGCGCGAGCTGCTGGCCAAGCGGGCGGTCCTCATCGTGGGCCCGAACCCGGCCTTCCTCAGCTATATCGGCGAGGTGCTGCCCTCGCTCGGTGAGACCGGTGTCCTCCTCGCCACCCAGGCCGAGCTGTTCCCCGGCGTCCACGCCCGGGGCACGGACACCCCCCGGGCGGCGGCCGTGAAGGGCGGCGCGGCCATGGCCGAGGCGCTGGAGCTCGCGGTGCGGGACCGGCAGCTGCTGCCCGAGCCGGGCGCCCCGCTGATCGTCCCGCACGACGACGGCGACCTGATCCTGGACTGGGAGATCGCCTACGAGGCCCGGCAGGCGGCCCGGGACACCCGGCTGCCGTACAACCTCGCCCGGCCGCACTTCGCGTTCCGGATCATCGACGCGCTGACCGCCCAGCTCACCGAGCGCATCGGCGCCGACCCGTACGGCGGGCCCAACTTCCTGGGCCCGGACGACATCGCCCAGCTCGGCAAGGCGGTCGCGGTCAGCCAGGAGGTGCACGCCGCGATCGAGGAGCTGTGGCCGGCGCTCACCCCCGAGGGCTTCCTGGCCGACTTCCTGGCCGAGCCGGTGCACCTGCCGGAGGCGGACGCGGAGGCCATCCGGCGGGCGCCCGGCGAGGGCGCGTGGACCCCGGCCGACGTGCCGCTGCTGGACGAGGCGGCGGAACTGCTCGGGACCGACGACAGCGCCGAGCGGGCGGCGGCCGAGGCGGAGCGCCAGGAGCGGATCGCGTACGCCCAGGGCGTCCTGGAGCTGTCCCGGGGCTCGGAGTCCTTCGAGTTCGAGGACGAGGAGTCGGAGCTGCTGGCCGCGCACGACATCATCGACGCGGAGCGGATGGCGGAGCGCCAGGAGGAGGCCGACCACCGCTCCGCGGCCGAGCGGGCCGCCGCCGACCGGACGTGGGCCTTCGGGCACATCATCGTGGACGAGGCGCAGGAGCTGTCGCCGATGGCGTGGCGGCTGCTGATGCGCCGGTCGCCGACCCGGTCGATGACCCTGGTGGGCGACCCGGCGCAGACCTCCGAGGAGGCCGGGGTCGGCTCCTGGCAGGACATCCTGGAGCCGTACGTCGGCGACCGGTACGAGCATGTGCGGCTGGCGGTCAACTACCGTACGCCCGCCGAGGTGATGGAGGTCGCGGCGAAGGTGCTGCGGGCCGAGGACCCGTCGTTCGAGCCGCCGGGATCGGTGCGCTCCACGGGCGAGGTGCCGTGGGTGCGGGAGACCGGGGCGGATCTGGCGGGCGCGGTGGCGCGGGCGGTCGAGGAGCTGACGCCCGGCGAGGGGCGCCTCGCGGTGATCGCGCCGCGCGAGCTGCACGAGGAGATCGCGGCGCCGCTGGACGGGGTGGTGCCCGGCGGTGAGCCGGATCTGACCCGCACGGTGGTGCTGCTGGGGCCCCGGCAGGCCAAGGGCCTCGAATTCGACCACGTCCTGGTGGTGGAGCCCGGCCGGTTCGGCACGAGTGACCTGTACGTGGCACTGACCCGGGCGACGCAGCGGCTGGGCATCCTGCACCGGGAGGCGCTTCCGGCGTCCCTGCGCTGACGGGCCCGGGGCAACCGGGGGCGCGGGCCGGGCTGTTGTGCGAGGGCAGCCCGGCCGGACGGGCGGATTCCGGGGAGCCTTGACACCCCGGACCGGCAGGAGGAGCATCCTCCACGTCGTTGACAACGTTGTCGGGGCGACGCCGTTCCTCCGGTCACGGCGGCCGGCTCCCGCCGCGTTGACCGTCCGTCACATCAGAAGGGCAGGAACGGTGCCACAGACGCACAAACGTCGTACGCACACCGCGATCCGGGCCGTGGGCTCCGTCACGGCCGCCGCCTTGGCCGTCGCGGGGCTCACGGCCGCCGCCGCCCCGGCTTCGGCCGCGCCGGGCAGGGACATCGTGAAGAACCCGGTGTCGTACGTCGATCCCCTGATCGGCACGTCCAACGCGGGCAACACCTACCCGGGCGCCGTGCAGCCGTTCGGCATGCTGGCGTGGAGCCCGCAGAACTCGCGGGGCAAGCAGGTCTCGACGCCCGCCCCCGGCGGCTACCAGTACGACGCGAAGAAGATCCGCGGCTTCAGCCTCACCCACCTCAACGGGGTGGGCTGCTCGGGCGCGAACGGCGACATCCCGATCATGCCGTACGTGGGCGACGTGGACTCCTCCCCCACCTCGGACACCACCGACGCGAAGTACGCGAGCGACTTCTCGCACGACGACGAGACGGCCACCCCCGGCTACTACAAGGTGGGCCTGGCCAGCGGCGCTTCGGCGGCGTTGACCACGACCGCCAGGACGGGGTCCGGGGAGTTCGGCTTCCCGGCGGACAAGCCCGCCAGCCTGCTCTTCCGCACCTCCAACTCGGAGACCGGCAGCACCGACGCCACCGTGCGGATCGACAAGGCCGCGCGGACGGTGACCGGGTCGGTCACGGCGGGCAACTTCTGCGGTCCGCAGAGCGCGAACAACCGCAAGGACCTCTACACGCTGTACTTCACCGCCCACTTCGACAAGCCCTTCGCGAAGACCGGCACCTGGAAGGACGGCACCCTCACCCCCGGCTCCACCTCCGCCTCCGGCGGTACGGGCTACAGCTCGTCCGGCAACGCCGTGGAGGGCAAGGGCTCCGGCGGGTACGTCACCTTCGCGGACGGCACCACCGAGGCGCGCGCCAAGGTGGCCGTCTCGTACGTCAGCGCCGCGAACGCCGAGGCCAACCTCCGCAAGGAGAACGGACCCGGCAAGAGCTTCGACACGGTGAAGCGGCAGGCCGCCGCAAACTGGAACGAGGCGCTGAAGGCCGTCGAGATCGGCGGCGGCACCGAAACCCAGCGCACCGCGTTCTACACCGCGCTCTACCACTCCATGCTGGAGCCGACCCTCACCAGCGACGTGGACGGCCGCTACCTCGGCGCCGACCGCAAGCCGCACCGGCTGTCCAAGGGCCAGAAGGCGCAGTACGGCACCTTCTCCGGCTGGGACCAGTACCGGGCGCAGGTGCAGTTGATGGCGCTGCTCAACCCGAAGGCGGGCAGCGACTACGCGCAGTCCCTGTTCAACTACGCGAACCAGCGGGACGGCGAGTGGGACCGCTGGCTGCTGGAGAACGGCAAGACGAGCGTGATGTCGGGCGACCCGTCCGACGCGGCGCTGGCCGGGATCTACGCCTTCGGCGGCCGTGACTTCGACGTCAAGGGCGCGCTGAAGTCCCTGGTCACGGCGGCGACCGTGCCGACCGCCAACGACTCCGACAGCTCCGGCTGCAACGTCGAGTGCGTGGGCCAGCGCCCCGCGCTCGACAAGTACCTGGAGCTCGGTTACGTACCGGCGGACAACTGCCACTGCTGGGGCGGGGCGGCCGAGACGCTGGAGGACGCGGCGGCCGACTACGGCCTGTCGGAGCTGTCCCGGCGGCTGGGCAACAAGGGCGACGCCAAGAAGTTCCTGGACCGGTCGGGCAACTGGACGAACGTCTTCGACGCCAACGCCACCGAGCACGGCGGGTACATACGCGACCGGAAGGCCGACGGCAGCTGGGCGGGCACCTTCACGCCCGGCACCGGCGCCGGGTTCGTGGAGGGCTCCAGCGCCCGGTACACCTGGATGGTCTACTCGGACGTCGCCGGTCTCGCCGGTGCGATGGGCGGCAACGAGCGCGCCACGGAGCGGCTGGACGCGTTCTTCCGTACGCCGGACGGGAAGTTCGACTTCTCGGCGAAGGACGACACGCGTTACGACCCGACGAACGAGCCCGACATCAACGCGCCCTACCTGTACAACTACTTCGGCGCCCCGTACAAGACGCAGGAGACGGTCCGCGCGGAGCTGGACCAGCTGTGGACCGACGGCCCCGGCGGGATTCCGGGCAACGACGACGCGGGGACCATGTCGTCCTGGTACGTCTTCTCGGCGCTCGGCATGTACCCGCAGAACCCGAGCCGTGCCGATCTGACGCTGACCGCACCGCTGTTCCCGCACGCGGTGGTGCGCACCGGGCACGGCAAGAAGATCACCATCGAGGCTCCGGCCGCCTCGGCGGACCACACGTACATCCACGGGCTGAAGGTGAACGGCCGTACGTCCACGAAGCCGTGGGTCGGTGACTCGCTGGTGGAGCACGGCGGACGGCTGGACTTCACGCTCGGCGCGACGCCCGACACCACCTGGGGCAGCGCACCGGCCGACGCGCCGCCGTCCTTCCCCGGCGGCGGGCTGAAGTACTTCACGGGCGCTTCCCCGGACCAGCTGAAGGTGGAGCCGGGCGGCGAGGGCGCGCAGACCGTGGTCAAGGTGCAGAGCCTGGAGACGAAGGCCACCACGGTGCACTGGGCGGCCCAGGCGCCGGACGGGGTCACCGTGACCCCGTCGGAGGGCGACTTCACGGTCCCGGCGAGCGGCGCGGCACAGGCGAAGCTCACCGTGTCGGCGGGGAAGGACACCGCCGAGGGCTACTACACGGTCCCGGTGACGCTGACGTCGTCGGCGGGCACGGAGCTGCCGAAGACGTCGGCGGCGGTGACGGTCGCCGAGAAGAACGGGCTGCTGTGGAACCGCAACAGCACCGGGATCTCGGCGGACGACGAGAATCCGCAGGCCAACTTCGACGGTGAGGGCTGGAGTTACTCGGCCCAGGCGCTGGCGGCGGCCGGTGCGGCGCCGGGCGGCACGGTCTCCTCGGGCGGCTTCGACTTCACCTGGCCGAAGGTGAAGGCCGGTGACCCGGACAACATCGAGGTCGTCGGTACGGGGCCCCAGGTGCTGAACGTCGCCTCCGGCGAGGGTGACACGAAGCTGGCGTTCCTCGGGAGCGCCGCCGAGGGCAAGGCGTCGGGCACGGTGACGCTCACGTACACCGACGGCACCACGCAGCAGGCGGAGATCGGCTTCAGCGACTGGACGCTGGGCGGCGGCTCGCAGCAGCCCTCGTACGGGAACACGGTGGCCCTGCACACCGAGTACCGCGATGTGCAGGGCGGCGGAAAGGACCCGGTGGGCACCGAGGTCTTCGCCACCGCGCCGATCGCGCTCCAGGCCGGGAAGCAGCTCGCGTCCGTGACGCTGCCGGGCACCACGGACGGCGGGATCATCCACGTCTTCGCGGTGGCCACCGCCTGACCGGCTCCACGCAACGGCAAGGGCCGGTCCCCCCGCGCGGGGGGACCGGCCCTTCCGGTGTCGTCAGACGAGGTCGAACCGGTCCAGGTTCATGACCTTGTCCCAGGCGGCGACGAAGTCGCGCACGAACTTCTCCTTGGCGTCGTCGCTCGCGTAGACCTCGGCGACGGCGCGCAGTTCGGAGTTCGAGCCGAAGACCAGGTCGGCGCGGGTGCCGGTCCAGCGGACCTCACCGGTGACGGCGTCACGGCCCTCGAAGGCGCTCTGGTCGTCGGCCGTCGACTTCCACGTCGTACCCATGTCGAGCAGGTTGACGAAGAAGTCGTTGGTCAGCGTGCCGGGCGCGTCGGTGAACACACCGTGCGCGGTCTGCTGGTGGTTGGCGCCGAGGACGCGCAGACCGCCGACGAGGACCGTCATCTCGGGCGCGCTCAGGTTGAGCAGGTTCGCCCGGTCGAGCAGCAGGTACTCGGCGGGGAGCCGGTTGCCCTTGCCGAGGTAGTTGCGGAAGCCGTCGGCGACGGGCTCCAGCTCCACGAACGACTCGACGTCGGTCTGCTCCTGCGAGGCGTCGACCCGGCCCGGGGTGAACGGGACCTCGATGTCCGTACCGGCGTCCTTGGCCGCCTTCTCGACGCCGGCAGCGCCCGCGAGGACGATCAGGTCGGCCAGCGAGACCTGCTTGCCGCCCTGCTGCTCCGCGTTGAAGGACTCCTGGACGGACTGGAGGGTGCGCAGGACGCCCGCGAGGCGGTCCGGGTCGTTGACCTCCCAGCCGCTCTGCGGTTCGAGGCGGATGCGCGCGCCGTTGGCGCCGCCGCGCTTGTCGCTGCCCCGGAAGGACGAGGCGGAGGCCCAGGCGGTGGAGACCAGCTCGGAGACGGACAGGCCGGAGGCGAGGACCTTCTCCTTGAGCGCCGCGATGTCGGCGGCGTCGATCAGCTCGTGGGTGCGCTCGGGCAGCGGGTCCTGCCAGAGCAGCGTCTCCTCGGGGACCTCGGGGCCGAGGTAGCGGACGACGGGGCCCATGTCGCGGTGGGTCAGCTTGTACCAGGCGCGGGCGAACGCGTCGGCGAACGCCTGCGGGTTCTCGTGGAAGCGCCGCGAGATCTGCTCGTACGCCGGGTCGAAGCGCAGCGAGAGGTCTGTGGTGAGCATGGTCGGGGCGTGGCTCTTCGACGGGTCGTGCGCGTCGGGCACGGTGCCCGCGCCGGCGCCGTCCTTCGGCCGCCACTGGTGGGCGCCCGCGGGGCTCTTGAAGAGCTCCCACTCGTAGCCGAAGAGAATGTTGAAGAAGCTGTTGTCCCAGCTGGTGGGGGTGTCCGTCCAGATGCCTTCGAGGCCGCTGGTGATGGCGTCGCCGCCCTTGCCGGTGCCGTACGAGCTCTCCCAGCCGAGGCCCTGGCGCTCCATCGGGGCCGCCTCGGGGTCGGGGCCGACGGCGTCGGCGGGACCGGCTCCGTGCGTCTTGCCGAAGGTGTGGCCGCCGGCGATCAGGGCGACGGTCTCCTCGTCGTTCATCGCCATGCGGCGGAACGTCTCGCGGATGTCGCGGGCCGCGGCGATCGGGTCCGGGTTGCCGTTGGGGCCCTCCGGGTTGACGTAGATGAGGCCCATCTGCACGGCGCCGAGCGGGTTCTCCAGCTCGCGGTCACCGGTGTAGCGCTCGTCGCCGAGCCAGGTGGTCTCGGGGCCCCAGTACACGTCCTCGTCGGGCTCCCAGACGTCCGCGCGGCCGCCGCCGAAGCCGAAGGTCTCGAAGCCCATGGTCTCCAGGGCGACGTTCCCGGTGAGGACGAGGAGGTCGGCCCAGGAGATGTTCTTGCCGTACTTCTTCTTGACCGGCCACAGCAGGCGCCGCGCCTTGTCGAGGCTCGCGTTGTCCGGCCAGCTGTTGAGGGGGGCGAAGCGCTGCTGGCCGGAGCCGGCGCCGCCGCGGCCGTCGCTGATGCGGTACGTGCCCGCGCTGTGCCAGGCCATCCGGATCATGAAGGGGCCGTAGTTGCCGAAGTCGGCGGGCCACCAGTCCTGCGAGGTGGTCAGCACCTCGGCGATGTCCCGCTTGACGGCGGGCAGGTCCAGGGCGTTGAAGGCCGCGGCGTAGTCGAAGTCGTCGCCGAGCGGGTTGGCCACGGCGGGGTTCTTGGCGAGAATCCGCACGTTGAGCCGCTCCGGCCACCACTGGCGGTTGCCGCCGCCCTGGGTGGGGTGCGGCGCGCGACCGTGCGCGACGGGGCAGCCGCCGGCCTCCTCCGACTTGGGGTCGGTGACGATCGCGTCGTGGTTCTCAGTCATGGAATTCCTTCCGGACGGGGCGGATCTCGGTGCTCTGAGAATGTGGGGGGCTGGCCTGACCGGTCTCGCCCGGAGGGCGTCCTGCCCTGGCTTCGGCCGGAACCGATCCTACGATGGACCTAGTCCAAGTCAATACGAACACGCGATGGAACGGATCAACGGCGATGACGGACCTGGCGCGGGTGCGGGTCGCGAAGGCCCTGTGTGCGAGGCCGGAACCCCTGTCCGGTCAGCCGTCTCCCCGCCGGTGCACGCTCACCGCGTAGCCGCCGCCCTCGTACGGCGCCGCGTCCCAGGTGGCGAAGCGGTCGACAGGGGTGAGCCCGGCGGCGGCGCAGTGGGCGTCGTACTCCGCGAGGGTGAGGCCGGGCGGTACGGGGAGGTGGGCCGCGTCCAGGCCGAACCCGGCGACCAGCAGACCGCCCGGGCGCAGCGCTCCTGCGAGCCGGGCGACGACGGTGGCCTCGGTGCCGGGGGCGACCAGCGCCATCACGTTGCCCGCGGCGACGACGAGGTCGAACCCCGGTTCGATGGAGAGCGCGTCCGGGTCGAACGCGGCCAGGTCCGCCCGGTACCAGGGCAGCCCGGGCGCCTGCTCGCGCGCGACGGCCAGCATCGAGGCGTCGACGTCCACCCCGGTGCAGTCGTACCCGAGCTCCGCGAGCCGGATCGCGACCCGGCCGGTGCCGCAGCCGGCGTCCAGCACCCGCGCCCCGGCGGGCACCAGGGCGGCGCAGAACCGCGCCTCGCCGTGCATGTCCTTGCCGCTGCGGGCCAGGGCCGCGAAGCGGGCGGCGTAGTCCTCGCCCGAGGTGTCTCCGGTCAGTTCGGTCCAGCGGTTCATGCGGGCCACTGTAGACGCGGCCCTGGTCAGCCCGACTTCGGCGGCCGTCCGGCGTCGAACGCGAAGACGGTGTTCCGGGCGGCGGCCACGATCACCACGCGTCCGGCGACGGTCACGCGGGGGCTCTCGCCCGCCTGGCCGGTCAGGCCGTCGGCCCTCGGGTCCGTCGCCCACAGCACCGTGCCGTCGGACGGGGAGAGGGCGACGACACGGCCGGTGGCGGAGCTGAAGAGCAGGGCGCCGTCCCCGGCCACCGGGCCCGACGCGCCCTCCACGCTGGTCTGCCGGGACCACTTCCTCCGGCCGGTGGCGGGGTCGAAGGCGGTGACGCGGCCGGTCTGCCCGCTGATGTACACGGTGGAACCCGCCATGCCGGGCGTGCCCTCGTACGTGGTGTCCAGCGGGGTGTTCGTGACCTTGCCGGAGACCGGGTCGACCCGGGTCACCGCGTCGTAGCCGGTGAGCGCCGCGCCCTCGGTGTGCTCCCGGAGCAGGACGAGCCGGCCGCCGTCGGCGCCCACGGGAACGCCGGGCCCGTCCAGCGCGATGGCCCGGCCCCAGGTCCCCTTGGCCGGGTCCAGCGTGTGGACGACCGGGCGGCGTGTCGCCAGGGCCCGGATCTCCGCGTCCGTGACGCACATGGCGAGGAGCGCGTCGCCCGCCGGGACGGGGGCGCACCGGGACCCTCCGGGGAAGGACGCGGTCCAGATCAGCTCGCCGCTGTGCGCGTCCCGGGCCTCGAAGGCGTCGTCGGAGGCGTTGACGGTGATCACGGTGGAGCCGGTCACCACGGCGTCCTCGGTCCGGCCCGTGACGGCCGTCGACTGGGCGCCGGAGACCGTGGACCACAGCTCCTTGCCGCTGTCGGCGTCGACGGCCACCACCTCGTCGCCCCGCGCCTGGGGGTCGTCCTGGGCGGAGAACCGGTAACCGATCACGGTGTCGTCGGTGGCGCCCACGAGGTGCATGCCCTGGACGGGGACGCCGGGGCTCTTCACCGTCCAGGCGCGCGAGCCGTCCCGGACGTCGATCCGGGTGGCGACGACGCCGCCGCCCCCGCAGAACGCCGCCTCGCCGCGCGCGACGCACCGCAGCTCGTCGGGGATGTCCGCCTGCCCGCCGGGCACGGTCACGCGCCAGGGCCTGAAGCCGCCCGGCAGGGTGCCGGCGGGCTCGGCGACCGTGCGGGCCTTGGCGTCGTCCGGCTCCTCGCCGAAGCCGCCCGCCTTGAGGACGGCCACTCCCCCGCCGATCGCGGCCACGGCGACCGCCGCCGCGAGCACGGGCCGCCAGCGGCCGCGCAGCCCGCGCCCACCGGGGGAACCGGTCTGCTCGGGGGCGGGGGCGCCCGGCGCCTCGGTGTCGCGCGTGGCCAGGTGGTGCTGGGTGGCCACGTCCCGGGTGCGGCCGGGGGTGCGCCCTGGCGCCACCGCGCCGCCGAGGTCGGCGGGCAGGTCCCGCAGCAGCTCCAGGAGCTCGTCGGCGGAGGGCCGGCCCTCGGGCTCCTTGACCAGGCACGGTTCCACGACGGTGCGCAGCCGCCCGGGCACGGCGTCCAGCGAGGGTTCCTCGTGCACCACCTGGTAGGCCGTGAGGTAGGGGCTGTCCGCGTCGAAGGGGCCGTGGCCCGTGGCCGCGTACACCAGGAGGGTGGCCAGGGAGAAGACGTCGGAGCGCGGTCCGACGCCGCGCGGCGCCTGGAGCTGTTCCGGCGACATGAAGGGCGGGGTGCCGATGACGCGTCCGGTCATCGTCAGGGTCTGCTGGTCGGCGGCGCGCGAGATGCCGAAGTCGATGACGCGCGGCCCTTCGGGGGACAGCACGACGTTCGACGGCTTCAGGTCGCGGTGGACGACCCCGACGCGGTGGATGTCGCGCAGCGCCTCGGCGAGCCCGATGGCGAGGTTGCGCAGTCCGGCCCCGTTGAGCGGGCCCTCGGCGGCGATGCGCTCGGCGAGGGTGGGGCCCTCGATGTAGGTGGTCGCCATCCAGGGCTGCTCGGCCTCGGGCGCGGCGTCCACCACGGCGGCGGTGAAGGCGCCGCTGACCCGGCGCGCCGCCGCGACCTCCTGGCGGAAGCGGATGCGGAACTCGCTGTCTCCGGCGAACTGCTGGTGGATCAGCTTGATCGCGACGGGCCGGCCGGAGCTCGTACGGGCCAGGAAGACCGTGCCCATGCCCCCTGATCCGAGCCGCGCCTCCAGCGGATAACCGCCGATCTCGGCTGGATCGCCTGCGCGCAGCGACACTCTTCCCGACCTCTCGTCCCCGTGCACCTCTGCCGTCACGGTCCCCGTCTGTGCTGCACACAAACTAGCCGCAGGGTGGTGGGGCGGGGCAATGCGGGTGACACGTGCAGACGGGTGCGTGGTACGGGCCGCCCCGGCCGGGACCGGGGCGGCCCTTCGGCTCGGCGGGTCAGCAGGTGCCGAGGTCCTGCCAGACTCCCCATTCACCGGTGGAGCCGGGCGTCTCGTTCTGGGTCCACCACTTGGCCTTCCAGGTGTGTCCCCCGTACGAGACCGTGTCACCGCCGTTGTAGACGGCTGCGGCGCTCCACGCGGCGGCGGTGCAGCTGCCGGTCGGGGGCGGCGTGGTGGGCGGGGTGGTGGTGGGCGGGGTGACGCCCGCGAACTTCACCGAGTACTTGGCGAAGTCCCAGTCCGCCTGCGCCACGCTGCTGCACGTGCCGGAGGTCTTGCCGTTGTTGTCGGGCGGGGTGCACTGGCGGTCGCGGTTGAGGGACCAGAAGGTGAAGCGGTCCATGTGGTGGCCGGTGGCGAAGTCCAGGACGGTCTGGAAGTCGGCCTGGGTGAAGTACTCGCCGGTGTCGCTGCGGCCGTTCATGCCGGAGAAGCCCTCGTGGGCGTACGCGGTGGCCTCGTCCCAGCCGAAGGTGGACCGCAGGATCGCGTTGAAGTTCGTCAGGGCGCTGGTCTGGGCGGCGGCCCCGTTGAAGCCCCCGTCGAACGGCATGATGGAGAAGTTGTTCGGCGTGAAGCCCTGCGCCTTGGCCTCGTTGAGCATCTGCTTGCCGAACCAGCCGGTGCCGTCGGCGGTGCCCGCCGTGGTGACGGAGACGTAGAGGCCGGGGTTGTTCTGCTGGAGGATCTTGGCGGCGCCGATCTCGCGGGCGATGGCGGCCGTGTTCTCGTACTCCGGTTCCTCGAGGTCGAAGTCGATGGCCTTCAGCTGGTACTTGGTGATGACCTGCTGGTACGCGGCGGCGGTGGAGGCCGCGTCGGAACAGGTCTGGCCGAGCTTCGTCCCGCCGTAGCCGCCGATGGAGACCGACACGTCGCCGCCCTTGGCGCGGATCGCGCTGATGACGGAGGCGACCGCGGTGTCCGAGGAGACCGGCGACGTACCGTCCCAGGTGGGGCTGCAACCGCCGCCATTGGGGGCCAGGACGAAGGCGAGCTGGAACGCCTTGAGGCCGGAGGCGTCCATGATGGCGCCCGCGTCCGGCGGATTGTTGTCGTGCGGCATCAGATAGGGCGCGGCGGCGTACCAGCGGTTGGAGAGCGCGGTGGCGTCGGCGGACGCACCCGATGCCTGCTGCGCGGCGAAGGCCGCGATTCCTGCGGTGGCCAGGGCGGCGGTGGCCACGCCGGAGAGCAGAGCGCGAAGACGTCTCATGGAGGCTCCTGTCGGGAGAAGGTGCCGCCAAGAATCGAAGGATGACGCATTCACGTCAATGAGTTGGCCTAGACCATTGCGCATTCTTGAAGATCCCACCGCGCACCCCGTGAGCGCGTGACCGATATCGGAACATCTTCCGTCCGCATTACGGGTCCCTCGGCTAGGGTGTCGCGCGTGTCCTTCCCTCTCGCCTTCCGCCATCTCGTGGACGACGCCGCGGTCTTCCCGCCCGGCCTGGCTCCGCTGCCGCGTGCCGTGACCGAGCACGCCGGGCACCTCGCGTCCGGCCACGCCGAGCTCGTCGGCCCGTTCGTGATCGGCGCCGACCGGCTCGCCGAGCTGGCCGGACTGGCCGAGCCCCGGCTCTTCCCCGGCGGCCTGCGGGTGAGCGTGGTGGCCGGGCCCGCCGCGCTCCCGTCAGCCCTGGCCGCATTCGCGGGGACCGACCGGCTCGTCCCGGCGGCCGTGGAGTTCAAGCCGGACCCCGCCCCGCCCCTCGGGCCCCAGATCGAGGAGCTGGCCGCACTCGGCTTCCCCGGCACGGTGTACGTGGAGGTGCCGCGCCCCGGTACGCGGGCCTGGGAGCAGGCGCTCGCCCTGGTGGTGCGCCACGGCTTCCGGCTGAAGTTCCGCACCGGCGGGACCGAGGCGGCGGCGTTCCCGGACGAGGACGAGGTGGCGGCGTGGATCCACGCGGCCGTGGCCGCCGGGGCCGCCTTCAAGTGCACGGCCGGGCTGCACCACGCGGTCCGCCACACCGCCGCCGCCACCGGTTTCGAGCACCACGGCTACCTCAACGTGCTCCTGGCGACGGCCCGGGCCCGCGCCGGAGCGCCCCTGTCCGGTATCCGCGCGGCCCTCGCCGAGCGTGATGCGGAGGCGCTGGCCCGGGCCGTGACCGCGCTCCCGGCCGCCGAGGCCGCCGCCGCGCGGGAGGCGTTCGTCTCGTACGGGTCGTGCAGCGTGCTCGAACCGCTGGAGGACCTGACCACTCTGGGCCTGCTCGGCCCCGCCACCACCTGACCCCCCGTCACCGAAGGGCCCTCGCATGACCACCCACCCCGCCACCTGGGCCGAGGACGCGGCCGGCAGCGCGTACGACGTCGACAACCTCCCTTACGCCGTCTTCTCGACCGCGGACGGCGCCCCGCGCGTCGGCGTCCGCATCGGTGACCACGTCCTGGACCTGGGCGCCGCCGCCACCGCGCTTCGCCCCGACTGGGCGCCGCTGCTCGACGCGCCCGCGCTCAACCCGCTGATGGCCGCGGGCGCGACGGTGTGGGCGCAGGTCCGGGCCTGGGCGACCGGGCTGCTCACCGACACCGCGTACCGCGACCGCGTCCGCCTGGTGCCGCTGGCCGGCATCACGCTGCACCTGCCGTTCGAGGTCGGGGACTACGTCGACTACTACGCGTCCGCGGACCACGCCACGAACGTCGGGCGGATCTTCCGGCCCGACGGGGACGCGCTGATGCCCAACTGGCGCCATCTGCCGGTCGCCTACCACGGCCGCGCGGGCTCCGTCGTCGTCTCGGGCACCCCCGTGCACCGCCCCGCCGGACAGCGCAAGGCCCCCGCCGACCCCGCACCCACCTTCGGTCCTTCGCTGCGCCTGGACATCGAGGCCGAACTCGGCTTCGTCGTCGGCCGCACGATCCCGCTCGGGCAGCGCGTCGCGACCTCCGAGTTCACCGAGACCGTGTTCGGCGTGACCGGCGTCAACGACTGGTCCTCGCGCGACATCCAGGCGTGGGAGTACGTCCCGCTGGGCCCCAACCTCGGCAAGTCCTTCGCCACCAGCATCAGCGCCTGGGTCACCCCGCTCGCCGCGCTGGAGCACGCCCGCACCGAACTGCCCGGCCAGGAACCCGCCGTACTGCCGTATCTGCGCGAGGAGGGCCCGTCGGGCTACGACATCGACGTGGAGGTCGAGGTCAACGGCACGGTGGTGGCGCGCCCGCCGTACGCGTCCATGTACTGGTCGCCCGCGCAGATGCTGGCCCACCTCACGGTCAACGGCGCCTCGCTGCGGGTCGGCGACTTCTACGCGTCGGGCACCATCTCGGGGCCCGAAAAGCACCAGCGCGGCTCGTTCCTCGAACTGTCCTGGGGCGGCAAGGAGACCTGGACGGCGGGCGGCGAGGAGCGCACGTTCCTCCAGGACGGCGACGAGGTCGTCCTGCGCTACTCGGCGCCGGGCGCGCGGGGACGCATCGGCCTGGGCGAGGTCCGTGGCAGGATCCTCCCCACCATCCGGCCGATCCCCGAAGAGGTGGAATGACACCGCCGAACGACCCCGAGAGCGGCGGCTCGCAGACCCTGGAGCGCGGACTCGCCCTCCTAGTCGAGCTGAGCCGCCACCCGGAGGGCCTGACGACCAGTCAGGTATCGGCCGCGACGGGGTTCCACCGCTCCATCGCGCACCGCCTGCTCGTCTCGCTCCACCGGACGGGGTTCGCCGCGCGCGACGACGGCGGCCGCTACACCGTGGGCCCGGCCGTGACCGGGCTCCTCGGCGGCACCGGCCCCAGTCTGCGGACCGTCGCCGAGCCGGTCCTGCACCGCCTCGCCCGCCGCCTGGACGCCACCGCGAGCCTGGTCGAGGCCGTCGGCACCGCCGCCGTCACCACGGTGGTGGCCGAACCGCCGACGGACGGCCCCCTGTTCTGGTACCGCAAGGGCAGCCGCGACCCCCTGGACCACGGCTCCGGCGGTCTCGCCGCGCTGGCCTCCGGCCCCCCGCGCACCGCCGAACCGCCCCGCGTCCAGGCGATCCGCGAGACCGGCTACGTCATCACCCACAGCGAGGTCAACATCGGCGCCCACGGCATCGCGGCCCCGCTGCCGGGCTGGCCGGTCCGGGCCGCGATCAACGTGGTCACCTCCGACCCCGAACTCGCCGACCGGGCCGTCCCGCACGTCCTGGAGGCCGCCGCCGCGATCGGCACACTGGGCGACCACCTCGGGTGAACGGCGTACCGGCCGTGGTGAACGCGGCCGGTACGCGCTCGCCCGTCAGCAGCCGATCGGCGCGGAGCCGACCGCCACGTCGTCGAACCACAGGGTGTCGTCGCCGACCCCGTAGCTCTCCCAGCCCAGCCGCAGGGCGGTGGGCCGGGGCGGGGTGGTCCGCGAGAGCCACTGGTCGTCCACGTCACGCGTGGGGACGCCGTCGGCGTGCAGACCGGGCACCTGCTCGTCGCCCAGCCAGGTGTCGAGCCCCGGGGCCGAGGTGTCCACCGCGAACCGCAGGCACTGCCAACTGCCCGTCGGCAGCGGCCTGCTCAGCCCCACCCCGGTCGGGCTCTGCGCCGGGAGCGTCGCGTCGTCGGTCTCCCGGTTCCACTGGAGCGCCCCGTTCTGCCCGCCGATCCGCAGAGCCTTGCCGCCCTGGGAGCTGTCGGGCATCGACACGAAGGCGACGTGCGCCGCCGGGAGCGCCGTGGTGTGCCGCACCCACATGCGCACGTACAGCACGGGACCCACGGCCGAGAGGTCCGCGGTGGAGGCCACGAAGGCGTGGTTGCAGTACCCCGCCTTCCCGTCCAGCCGCAGCGACCGGCTGCCGCTGTGCGCGGTCTCCGTGTCCACGGCGGCCGTCCCGGTGCCCTGGCAGTCCGGCGCGGTGAACTGCCAGTTCCCGGCGGGGGCCGGACCGGCCTGGTCCTCGAAGTCGTCGCAGACGACCGCGTCACCGCACTCGGCGGAGGGCGGCGTGGTGGGCGGCGGAGTCGTGGGCGGCGGCGTGGTCGGGGGCGTGGTGACGTCGCCGCCGCACGAGACTCCGTTGAGGGCGAAGTCGGTGGGCGCGGGCCCGCCCGACTGCGAGGTCCCCTGCACACCGAAGGAGACGGTGCCGCCCTCGGCCACCGCGCCGTTCCAGGCTGTGCTGACGGCGGTCACGGCGTGGCCGGTCTGCGTGACGGTGCCGTTCCAGCCGGAGGTGACCTGCTGGTCCCCTTCGTACGTCCAGGTGAGCCGCCAGTCGCTGAGCGCCGGGCCCTCGTTGGTGACGCGCACGTCGGCGGTGAAGCCGCCGGTCCACTCGTTGGCCGTGTAGTCGACCTGACACCCGGGCGCGGACTCCGCCGCCGCGGCCGGTCCCCCGGCGGGCATGGCGACGAGCAGCGACAGGGCCAGCGCCACGACGGAGCCGGCCGCCGTCCAGGGTCTGCGCGGTAAGCGGCGGGGGTGGATGGTCATGTGCGCCTCCTCGGGCGTGGGGAAGTATGTGGGAGCGCTCCCATGTATGACAGCGAGTTGACGGCGCACTGTCAATACAGTGGACGGACGGAGCCTTCCGAGGCCCCGAAAGTTTCGCCGCATGACCCCCTGCCGCAACGCGTTCATGGACCCACCCACCCCCTTCACCCCTCGGCGCACAACACCGCACCCCCACTGACGTGCATCGTCGCCATCCGAACCCATCGCAACACCAGACCGACGCTTTCGAAACTCTTGCCGAAACTATTGACAGTCGCTCAAGGGGCCCAAAAACTCCGTGCTCAGGCCCGGCCGTGCCGCCCGTGCGGCCGGAACTCCCCTCACCTGGAGGACAGTTCATGCGTCTCCGCTTCCACCGCCGCCCGGCCGCCCTGGCGGCGGGGCTCGCGCTCGCCGCGTCGGGTTCCCTGGGTCTGACCGCCACGGCCGCCGCCCCGGCCCAGGCCGCCGCCTGCACCGGCTACGTGGGCCTGACCTTTGACGACGGCCCGTCCAACGACCACACCCCCGCCCTGCTCAACGCTCTCAGGCAGAACGGTCTGCGGGCCACCATGTTCAACGAGGGCCAGTTCGCCGCCTCGTACCCCGCGCAGGTGAAGGCCCAGGTCGACGCGGGCATGTGGGTCGGCAACCACAGCTACACCCACCCCCACCTCACCCAGCAGAGCCAGGCGCAGATCGACTCGGAGCTCTCCCGGACCCAGCAGGCCATCGCGGCCGCGGGCGGCGGCACACCGAAGCTCTTCCGGCCGCCGTACGGGGAGACCAACGCCACGCTCAAGGCCGTCGAGGCCAAGTACGGGCTCACGGAGGTGATCTGGGACGTCGACTCGCAGGACTGGAACGGGGCGAGCACCGACGCGATCGTCCAGGCCGTGTCCCGCCTCACCAACGGCCAGGTCATCCTGATGCACGAGTGGCCCGCCAACACCCTGGCCGCCATCCCGCGCATCGCCCAGTCGCTCGCCTCCCGGGGCCTGTGCTCGGGCATGATCTCGCCGCAGACCGGGCGGGCCGTCGCCCCCGACGGCAGCAGCGGCGGAGGCGGCGGGAACACCGGCGGCTGCACGGCGACCCTGTCCGCGGGCCAGAGCTGGGGCGACCGCTACAACCTCAACGTGGCGGTCTCCGGTTCCAACAACTGGACCGTGACGATGAACCTGCCGTCCCCGGAGAAGGTCCTCTCCACCTGGAACATCAGCGCCGGCTACCCCAGCGCCCAGGTGCTGACCGCCAAGCCCAACGGCAGCGGCAACAACTTCGGCGTCACCATCCAGTCCAACGGCAACTGGACCTGGCCGACGGTCTCCTGCGCCACGGGCTGACCCCTCGCCCCCATGGTGAAGCGCCCCGCGCCCGTGTGCGGGGCGCTTCGCCTTGTCCCCGGACCGGCGTGAGCTACCGGAAACCAGTCGTTCACCCCGCCGTGGACTCCGGTGAAACAACCGGTTCCTAGCGTCTCCGCCCATGGATGCGACGCTGGATACGACGCTGTATACACCCCCGGACACAGCGCGGGACGCGGACGCGGAGCCCGCGCCCTCGCTCCGCGAGGCGGTGTACGGGCAGCTGCGCGCGGCCGTGCTCGACGGCGAGTTCGGGCCGCGCGAGCGACTGGCCGAGACCCGGCTCGCCGCACGCTTCCGCGTGTCACGGACCCCGGTGCGCGAGGCCCTGGCGCGCCTGCTCGCGGACGGCCTGATCGAGCGCGGGGACGGCGGCTTCTTCGTCACGATCCCCAACCTGGCCCAGCTGCGCGACCTCTACGAACTCCGGGTGACCCTGGAGCTGCGCGGCATCGCCCGGGCGATCGACGACCCGTCCGTACGGCATGATCCGACTGTTCTCAAGGGCGAGTTGGACCGCTGGTACGCCATGCGCGAGCGGCCCCCGGACCCCGATCCCCGCTTCGTCGTCCAGGACGAGCGCTTCCACGCCGAGCTCTCCCGCGCCTCCGGGAACCCCGCCCTGACGGATGCCCTCGTGGCCGTCGGCGAGCGCATCCGCCGGGTCCGGATGTACGACTTCCTCACCCCGGACCGGGTAGGGACGACCATCACCGAGCACATCGCGATCATGGAGGCCGTCCTCGACGGGCGCCTCGCCGACGGCCACCGCGCCCTGCACGCCCATGTCGGCGACTCCATGGCCGTCGTCCTCGAACGGGCCCAGCGCGCCATGACGCAGATGGCCCTGCACTCCGACCGCCTCTGAAACCCCGGCGGCCGACGACGCCCGCCCCGTCCTCAGCACGGCCTTCCCTCCGTACACCGCTCCCCGAAGGGCTGCCCATGAGTACGACCGAGTCACGTGCGACGTCCACACCACCGCCCGCCGCCGAGAGCCGGGCGACGAGCGAAACGCTGGAGGACTACACCCTCCGCTTCGCGCCCCGCAGTTACCGCCGCTGGACCCCCGCGGTCGTGGCCACCACCGCCCTGGGCGGCATCGCCTACATGGCCGACTTCTCGATCGGCGCGGGCATCGGCCTGGCCCACGGCACCGGAAACGCGCTCCTGGCGATCGCGGTGGCCGCCGTCGTCATCTTCGTCACCGGCTTCCCGCTGGCCTACTACGGCGCCCGGTACAACCTCGACCTGGACCTGATCACCCGGGGCTCCGGCTTCGGCTACTACGGCTCGGTCCTGACCGGAGTCATCTTCGCCAGCTTCACCTTCATCTTCTTCGCCCTCGAAGGCTCGATCATGGCGCAGGGCCTGAAACTGGGCCTCGGACTGCCGCTCTGGCTGGGCTATCTCGTCTCCACGCTGATGGTCATTCCGCTGGTGATCTACGGAATGTCGGCGCTCAGCAAGCTCCAGGTGTGGACCACGCCGATCTGGCTGCTGCTCATGGTCGGCCCGCTGGTCTATCTGGTCGCCACCGACCCCGGCACGGTCGACCGGTTCCTCTCGTACGCCGGAACGGACGGCAAGGGCGGGATCGACACCGCGTCCGTGCTCCTCGGTGCCGGGGTGTGCCTCTCGCTCATCGCGCAGATCGGCGAGCAGATCGACTACCTGCGCTTCATGCCGCCGAAGACCGAGGCCAACAAGCGCACCTGGTGGACCGCCGTGGTCATGGCCGGACCCGGCTGGGTGGTGCTCGGCGCGCTCAAGCAGGCCATCGGGGTGTTCCTCGCGGTGTACATCATCGCGAAGGTCGGGGCCGACGCCGCGCCCGAGCCGATCCAGCAGTTCCGGGGCGCCTTCGACGCGATGCTGCCGTCCTGGCTGGTCGTCCCGCTCGCCGTGGTCCTGGTGGTCATCAGCCAGATCAAGATCAACGTCACCAACGCGTACTCCGGCTCGCTTGCCTGGACCAACTCCTTCACCAGGGTCACGAAGCACTACCCCGGACGTCTGGTCTTCGTCCTGGTCAACCTCGGCTTCGCGCTCGCGCTGATGGAGGCCGACATGTTCAGCTTCCTCAACGACATCCTCGGCTTCTACTCCAACTGCGCCATCGCCTGGATCGTCACCGTCGCCACCGACATCGGCGTCAACAAGTACCTGCTGCGCCTCTCGCCGCTCCGGCCGGAGTTCCGCCGGGGCATGCTGTACGCCGTCAACCCCGTCGGCGTGGTGGCCTTCACCGCCGCCTCCGGCCTGTCGATCGCGATGTACTTCCACGCCCTGGGTGACACCCTCCAGCCGTACTCGCCCGTCGCCGCCGCCGTCATCGCCTTCGTGCTGACGCCCCTGGTCGCGTACGTCACCAAGGGCCGGTACTACCTGCGCCGCACCGACGACGGCCTGGACGAGCCGATGCTCGACGCGGACGGCAACCCCAGCGCGGTGACGTACGACTGCCACGTCTGCAAGCAGTCGTTCGAACGCCCCGACGTCGCCGCCTGCGCCACCCACGACGCGGTCGTCTGCTCGCTCTGCCTGAGCACCGACGGCGTGGGTGACCACGTGCTGCCCGCACAGCCGCCCCTCGCCTGAACCCCGGCCCCGTACCCAGGAGTTGCCGTCATGTTCGACACCCTGCTCATCGCCAACCGCGGCGAGATCGCCTGCCGGGTCATCCGCAGCGCCGAAGCCCTCGGCCTGCGTACGGTGGCCGTGTACTCCGACGCCGACCGCACCGCCCCGCACGTCCGCCTCGCCGACGAGGCGGTGCGCCTCGGCCCCGCCCCCGCCGCCGAGAGCTATCTGCGGGCGGACGCGGTCCTGGAGGCCGCCCTCGCCACCGGGGCCGGGGCGATCCACCCCGGCTACGGCTTCCTGTCCGAGAACACGGCGTTCGCCGCCTCCGTGGAGAAGGCGGGCCTCGCGTTCGTCGGCCCCACGCCCGCCCAGCTGGAGGTGTTCGGCGCCAAGCACACCGCACGGGCCGCGGCGCTCGCGGCCGGCGTCCCCCTGCTGCCCGGCAGCGGGCTCCTCGCCGACGAGGAGGAGGCCCTGCGCGCGGCGGAGCGGACCGGCTACCCGGTGATGCTCAAGGCCACCGGCGGCGGAGGCGGCATCGGCATGCAGGCGTGTGCCGGGCCCGAGGAGCTGCGGGACGCCTTCGCCCGGGTGTCGCGGCTGGCCCGGGGCAGCTTCGCCGACGGCGGGGTCTTCCTGGAGCGCTACGTGGAGCGCGCCCGCCACGTCGAGGTGCAGGTCTTCGGGGACGGTGCCGGGTCCGTCGTGGTGCTCGGCGACCGCGACTGCTCCCTCCAGCGCCGCAACCAGAAGGTGCTGGAGGAGGCCCCGGCACCGGACCTGCCGCCGCACCTGCGCTCCGTACTCCACACCGCCGCCCGGGAGTTGTGCGCCTCGGTGGACTACCGCTCGGCCGGGACGGTGGAGTTCGTGTACGACCCGGTGCGCGAGGAGGCGTACTTCCTGGAGGTCAACACCCGCCTCCAGGTGGAGCATCCGGTGACCGAGGAGATCCACGGCATCGACCTGGTCGCCTGGATGCTGCGGCTGGCGCGCGGCGAGAGCGGCTTCCTGACGGAACCGTCCGCCCGGGGCCACGCGGTCGAGGCGCGGATCTACGCCGAGGACCCGGCCCGGGACCACCGGCCGAGCTCCGGCCTGCTGACCCGGGTCGCCTTCCCCGACGGCGTACGGGTGGACGGCTGGGCGGAGACCGGGCAGCACGTCTCCACGGCGTACGACCCGATGCTCGCCAAGGTCGTGGCGACGGGCGACACCCGTGCCGAGGCGTTCGCCCGGCTGGCCGAGGCCCTGGACGGGACGGTGGTGGACGGGGTGGAGACCAACCTCGGGCTGCTGCGCGCCGCCTGCCGCGAGCCGGTCGTGCTCGACGCCCGGCACACCACGGCGACCCTGGCCGGTCTGCGCGATCCGCGTCCCCGGATCGAGGTGGAGCGCGGCGGTGCCCAGACCACGGTGCAGGACTGGCCGGGGCGCACCGGCTACTGGGAGGTCGGCATCCCGCCCGGCGGCCCGATGGACGACCTCTCCTTCCGCCTCGGCAACCGGGCCGTCGGCAACCCGGAGGGCGCCCCCGGCCTGGAGTGCACCCTGGAGGGGCCCGCGCTGCGCTTCTCCGCCCCGGCCACCGTCTGCGTCACCGGCGCCCCCGCCACCGTCACCGTCGACGGGCGCCCCGTGCCCCTGTGGGAGCCGGTCGAGCTCGCCGCCGGGCAACTGCTCGACGTCGGCACCGCCCAGGGCCCCGGAATGCGCACCTACGTCCTGGTGCGCGGCGGTCTCGATGTCCCCGCCTACCTGGGCAGCGCGGCCACCTTCACCCTGGGCGGCTTCGGCGGCCACGCCGGACGCGCCCTGCGCACCGGTGACGTGCTGCGGCCCACCCGGCCCGGGACCGATGCCCCGGCGCCCGCCCCCGTCCCGGCCGCCTCGCGTCCGCACTTCGCCGCGCACTGGCGCATCGCGGTCAGTGAAGGCCCGCACGCCGCACCGGACTTCCTCACCCGGGAGGGCATCGAAACGGTCTACGGGACACACTGGAAGGTCTCCGCGCAGTCGGCGCGCACCGGTGTGCGTCTGGTCGGACCCCGCCCCGAGTGGGCACGTCCGGACGGGGGTGAGGCGGGGCTGCATCCGTCCAACGTGCACGACACCGCGTACTCCGTCGGCGCGGTCAACCTCACCGGCGACACCCCCGCCATCCTCGGCCCCGACGGGCCGAGCCTGGGCGGTTTCGCCTGCCCGGTCACCGTGGTGCGCGGTGAGCGGTGGAAGACGGGCCAGCTGCGGCCGGGCGACACCGTCCAGTTCGTCCCCGTCACCGAGCAGACGGCCGACGCCCTGCGCCGGACCCCGGCCCTCCTCACGCTGCCGGCCCCCGGCGGCCCGGACGGCGACGACGGGGTGCTCGGCCGCCGCCCGGCCGACGACACCGCCCCCGAGGTCACGTACCGGCGGGGCGCCGACGACAACATCCTCGTCGAGTACGGCCCGATGACCCTCGACCTGGGGCTGCGGATGCGGGTCCACGCCCTCGCCGAGCACATACGGGCGCTCGCGCCGCGCGGTCTGGTCGACGCCACTCCGGGCGTCCGTTCGCTGCATCTGCACACCGATCCGGACGTGCTGCCGCTGCGCAGGCTGCTCGGTCTGCTCCGGGAGGCCGAGGAGCAGCTGCCCGCCACCGCCGATCTGCGGGTGCCCAGCCGGGAGGTGCACCTTCCGCTGTCCTGGGACGACCCGACCGTGGACGAGGCCATCGACCGCTATGCCGCCTCGGTGCGCGGGGACGCTCCCTGGAATCCGTCCAACATCGAGTTCATCCGCCGGATCAACGGCCTGGACAGCGTGGAGGACGTACGCCGTACGGTCTTCGACGCCCGCTATCTCGTCCTCGGCCTCGGCGACGTCTATCTCGGCGCCCCCGCCGCCACCCCGCTCGACCCGCGCCACCGCCTGGTGACCACCAAGTACAACCCGGCGCGCACCTGGACGGCGGAGGCCGGGGTGGGCATCGGGGGCTCGTACCTGTGCATCTACGGGATGGAGAGCCCCGGCGGCTATCAGCTCATCGGCCGGACCGTCCCGGTGTGGGGCGGTCTGCGCCCGCCCCGCTCCTTCGCCGACGGCACGCCGTGGCTGCTGAGGTTCTTCGACCGGATCGTCTGGCACCCGGTCGGCCCGGACGAACTCCTGGACATCCGGGGCGACCTGGCCTCCGGGCGTACCGCCCTCGACATCCGCCCGGGCGTCTTCTCGCTCGCCGAGCACGAGGCGTTCCTCCGGAAGAACGCGGAGGACATCGCCGCCTTCCGCGACCGCCAGTCCGCCGCCTTCGAGACCGAGCGGCGGGCGTGGGAGGCGGCGGGCGAGTTCGCCCCGCGCGCCGAACCGGAGCCGGCCGCCGAGGGCGCCGTCCCGCTCACCCTGCCGCCCGGCTCGGGCCTGGTCGAGGCCCCGCTGAGCTCCACCGTGTGGAAGGTGGAAGCCGTGCCCGGCACGCGAGTTGAGCCGGGACAGGCACTTCTGGTCCTGGAAGCCATGAAGATGGAGGTCGTGGTGCGCGCCCCCGCGCACGGCGTCGTCACCGACGTCCTCGTCACCCCCGGACAGCAGATCGACGCCGGCACCCCGCTGGCCGTCGTCGCACGAGAGGAAGCAGCGTGACCCAGAGCTGTGCCGCACGCGTCACCGCCGCCTACCGCCGCATCGCCGAGACCGACCGGCCGGAGGTGTGGATCCTCCTGCGCCCGGAGGAGGAGGTCCTGGCGGAGGCCACCGCCCTGGACGCCCGGCTGGCCGCCGGGGAGACGCTGCCGCTGGCGGGCGTCCTGCTCGCGGTGAAGGACAACATCGACGTGGCGGACCTGCCCACGACGGGCGGCTGCCCCGCCTTCGCGTACCACCCGGACTCCTCCGCGACGGCCGTGCGGCGGCTGCTGGACGCGGGCGCGCTCCTGCTGGGCAAGACCAGTCTGGACCAGTTCGCCACCGGCCTGGTCGGCACGCGGAGCCCGTACGGTCCCGTGCGCAACGCGCTCCACCCCGAGAAGATCTCCGGCGGATCCAGTTCCGGTTCGGCGGTCGCCGTGGCCCTGGGCCTCGTGGACATCGCGCTCGGCACCGACACGGCGGGCTCCGGTCGCGTCCCCGCCGCCCTGAACGGCATCGTCGGCATCAAGCCCACGCTGGGGGTCGCGCCCACCACCGGGGTGCTGCCCGCCGCCCGGCCCTACGACGCGGTCACGGTGTTCGCCCGCACCCTCACCGAGGCCCAGACGGCCATGGGCTTCATGACAGGACCGGACAGGGGCGACCCGCGCGGCCGGGTCTGGCCCGACGACGTCCGTCTCTCCGCCCCGCCCCGGCCCCGGGTCGCGGTGCCCCGGGACGAAGACCTCGCCCCTCTGTCGCCCGGGGGGCGCGCCGCGTTCGCCGCGGCCGTCAAGCAGCTGGAGGCCGCCGGTGTCACGACCGCCGTGGTGGACGTGACACCGCTGCTGGACGCGGCCCGGCTGCTCTACGACGGGGCGCTCGTCGCCGAACGCTACGCGTCCGTCGGCGAGTTCGTGGCGGACCACCGGTCGGCGGTGGACCCCACGGTCGCCAGGATCATCCTCGCCGCCGGCAGACTGCCCGCCCATGCGCTGGCCGCCGACCAGGAACGGCTGGACCGGTACCGGGTGTTCGCGTACAAACTGCTGTCGGGCTACGACGCGCTGCTGCTGCCGACGACCACCGGGCACCCGGACATCGCCGAGGTGCTGGCCGATCCGGTGGCGATCAACTCCCGGATGGGCACGTACACCAACTTCGTGAACCTCCTGGACATGGCGGCCGTCGCGGTCCCGGCCGGGGAGGCCGACGGCAGCCCGTTCGGCGTCAGCGTCATCACCCGCGCCTTCGAGGACCAGCCGGCCATCGACATCGCCGCCCTGTTCACCGGGGAACAGGCACCGGACCCCCTGCCGGACGGGGGCATCGGTCTCGCCGTGTTCGGCGCCCACCTGACCGGGCAGCCGCTCAACCACCAGCTCACCGATACCGGGGCCCGGTACGCCGGTGAGGTGACCACCACCGCGTCCTACCGGCTCACGGCGCTCCGGACGACCCCGCCCAAGCCGGGCCTCGTCCGCGTGGGGCCGGAAGCCGGTGCGGCGATCGCGGGCGAGCGGTGGCTCCTCTCGCCCGGGGCCCTCGGGCGCTTCCTCGCGGCGCTGCCCGCGCCCATGTCACTGGGCCGCGTCGAACTCGACGACGGCAGCTGGGTCCTCGGCTTCCAGTGCGACCCGCACGCGGCGGCGGACGGCACCGACATCACGGAGCACGGGGGCTGGCGCGCCTATCTGGAGGCGACGAGCGCCTGAGGGCAGGGGGCGTCGCCCCTTCGGCGGACCGGGCGGCGGCCACCCGGCGTACACCGGGTGGCGTGCCCGGTCCCCCGCCCCGATGCTGTTGCGGCGCCGCCCTTGTACCCGCACCGAGAGGCCCGACATGCCCGTGGACGACCCCTCTCCCGCGGGCAGCGCACGCTCGCGTCTGGAACTCCAGTCGATCCGGGCGCTCCTGGATGCCCAGCGTCGGCGCGTCACCCAGTACGCCGAGCGGTACGGGCCCCCCGCGCCCGACGCCGTGACCCGGCCCCCGAAGACCGTCGTGGGTGCCGCTCCCTCCGGTCAGGACGTGCTCGACGCCCTCTCGGTGGGGGCCCTGCTGCTGTCCCCCGTGTTCGGCGAGGACGGCGAGGTCCGGGACGTCATCCTCCTCGCCCGCAACGCCACGGCCCGCGCCGACACGGCCGCCCGGTATCCCGGCGAGGCGCTGCCCGCGTGGACCGGGCCGGTGTCGCTGTTCGAACGGGTCCCCTCGCTGGCCGCCACGGTGATCCCGCGCATGCTGGCCGACGCGCGCCGCACGGGTGCGCCGCAGCAGAGCGACGCGGTGGAGTGGCTGGTGAACACCCGGACGGGTCCGGTGCGGGTCAGCGCGGAGGTCCGGATCGCGCCCTGCGGCGACCAGTTCCTGCTCACCTGGGAACCCGGCGGCCGGCTCATCATGGCGGCCGCGGCCCAGCAGCTGGTGCGCACGTGCTGGGCGGAGTGGAATCTCGCCGACGACGGCATCCAGCCGTCGCGGGGATTCCGCAGTGTGCTGGGGCTGCCGGAGAACGCCCCGGTGCCGAGCCTGTCCGACCTGGCGGCGGCCACCACACCGGACTGTCTGACCACGCTGTACCAGGCGTTGTACGACGTCCTCCTGCGCAAGCGCGTCACCCGGTGCGAGCTGCGCTTCCGTGGCAGCGAGCGCATCTTCCGCATGGTCGCCGAACCCGTGCGCATCGTGCCCGGCGGCCTGGTGTGGGCCCTGCGGGCGGTCCTGACGGACGTCACCACGGACCGGCGCCGGCGGGAGGCGACACGGCGGGCCGAGCGCCACGCCCGCCGCGAGCACGAGCGGGCCGACGCGGTGGCGGAGCTCGCCGGTGTCCTGCGGGACGCGGTACTGCCGCACTTCCAGGACGAGCTGGACAGCTACGGCCTGGAGGCGGCGGCCGTCTACCGCCCCGACGCGCCCGGGGCCGGGGTCGGCGGCGACTGGTACAAGGCCCGCGGGCTGCCCGACGGGCGGCTGCTGATCGCGCTGGGCGATGCCCGGGGCCACGGCCTGGAGGCGGTCACCCTGATGGCCAAGCTCCGTTACGCGCTCGCGGGGCTCGCGTACACCTCGGAGCCCGTGGAGCGGCTGACGCAGTGGCTCAACGAGGTGGCCTGCGCGGACGCCCGGGAGTCCACGGCCACCGCGATCATCGCCCGCTACCACCCGGAGCGCACCCTGCTCCGCTGGACCTGTGCCGGGCATCCGCGCCCGGTGCTGCTGCGTGAGGGGCGCGCCGCTCAGCTGCCGGCGCCCGAGGGAGGGCCCGGACTCACCCTGGGCGTGATGCCGGAAACGACGTACAACGCCACCGAGACGAAGCTGGAGACCGGCGACATCGTCCTGATGTACTCGGACGGGCTGACCGAACGCCGTCCGGCCGACCCGGACCAGGACACCCTCCGCTTCCTCGGCGCGGCCGAGAGCTGCTTCCGGGAGTCCGCGCCGGGTCCCGGCCACGCCGGGCTCCAGGACTACGTCGAACGGCTGGTGGCCCGCCTGGACGGCCCCCACTGCACCGACGACGCGACGCTCCTGGCCCTGCGGCGGCCCTGACCGGTGCCCGGGCGGTGTCAGTGGGCTCCCGTAGTCTTCGGTCCCTCACCCACCGCCTGGAAGGACCCAGAGAGTTGACCGGCCTGTCCGCGTTTCCGCTGCCGTTCCACACCTCCCGCGACGACGGGTCCACGCAGCCCCGCACCCTGCGTGAACTGGAGATGATCGCGTGCAGCGCGCACCTTCGGACGAAGCCTGGCTGGTCCGAGAAGATGCACGACACCGCCATAGCCGCCAAGTGGACGCGGGAGGCTATCGACCAGGGCCTCACCGAGGCGCAGGTGCGCCATGTGCTGGCCGAGCTCGCACACTACGCGGAGCTGCGGGACGCCCGTACCGGCATCGAGGTCTCCGCCGTCGACGGGGTCTGGCAGTCGGACACGCTGATCGACGCGGAGCTGCGGTCGCGGCTGCGCGAGGCGGTCCGGGTGCTGGAGGAGGTTCCCGAGGAGGAGAAGGACTGGCATCCCGGGTCGGACGGCCAGGTGCTGGACCTGGTGCACCCCTCGCTGTTCTGCCTGGTGCGGGACGTGAGCGGCGGCCCGGAGCGGGCCTGGGAGAACCCGGCGAACCCGTGGGCGAAGTACGAGTTCTCGGACCGGTTCCAGTGGCTGCCCACGGATGTCGACGTCAGCGCGGACGGCGAGGCCGCCTTCCGTTCGTACGTGAACAACGTCCACCCCGAGGACCACCGGGAACTGGCCGCCGTCCTGCCGGAGCTGTTCGGCCGGATGCTCCCGCTCCTTGAGAACGTGCTCACCGATCTGCGCCATCCCCGTCCCCCGCGGATCAAGGCCAACCCGTACGGCTGGTACGACTCGGAGCCGGAGCACCCGGACGAGGACGACTTCAGCGACAAGGACGCGTACGGGGATGCGCTGGAGGCGTACGAGGCGGCGGTGGACGACTGGTACCAGAACCGTCGCCCGGTCGTCCCGGACGCCCCCGAATTCACCGCGCCCGAGCCGGTCGACGCGTCCGACCGGGTCGTCCTGCGCGGTCGCCGGCTCCAGGTCATCGCGAAGCTGGCGACCATTCACCTGACGCCGGAGAAGCCCGAGTACGCCGGGGGATCCTGGCACGTCGAGGGGATGCTGAACGAGCGGATCGTGTCGACCGGCATCTACTACTGGGACAGCGACAACATCACGGACAGCCGGCTGAGCTTCCGTACCGCGCTCCACGAGCCGGACTACGAGCAGAACGACAACAACGGCGTGAGCGACGTGTACGGCCTGGAGGACGACGACCCGATGAACCAGGTTCTGGGCGCGGCCCCGACCCCGGCCGGGCGCTGTCTGGCCTTCCCCAACGTCCTTCAGCACCAGGTCGGTTCGTTCCGCCTCGCGGACCCGAGCCGCGCCGGGCACCGGAAGATCCTGGCGTTCTTCCTGGTGGACCCGTCGGAGACGATCGTCTCGACCTCCGACGTCCCGCCGCAGCAGCCCTGGGCCGACACCTCGACCATGACCCTGGAGGAGGCGAAGGCGTACCGCGAAGAGCTCATGCGGGAGCGCAAGTTCTTCGTGAACGAGCACAACGAGCAGCTGTTCGAGCGGGAGTTCTCCCTCTGCGAGCACTGAGTACGCCCTCCGGCTCACACCCGGGCAGGGTGTGAGCCGGAGGGACGCGGCCGGGCGGCCCGGGGGTCAGCGCAGTCCGGCGAAGAGGTCGTTCTCGGGGACGGGGGCGTCGGTGGTGTCCCGGACGCGCACGAAGGGTTCCACGCCCATCATCTCGCCGAACCGCTCCTTGCCCATCTTGAGGAAGAAGATGTTCTCGCCCTGGCTGGCGTGCGCGGCGAGGGAGTCGAACTTCTGGCCGCTGAACGCGGTGGTGTCGACCCAGGTGGTGATCTCGTCGTCGGGCAGGCCGATCTCCGCCATCGCGGCGGTCTCCTCCGGGTCGGGCTCCGGCAGGTCCTCGCCGAACTCGCGCATCATCTCGCCGAAGCGCTGCATCATCGAGCGCGGGGCCGTCGTCCAGTAGACCTTCGGCGTGAGCCCGGTCAGCTCCAGGGCGGCCATCGTGATGCGGTTGGCCTGGATGTGGTCGGGGTGGCCGTAGAAGCCGTTCTCGTCGTAGGTGACGACCACATCGGGCCGGTAGTGGAGCATCAGCTCGGCGAGCCGGGCGGCGCCCTCCTCCACGGGCGTCCCCCAGAAGGAGCCGGGCGCGTCATTCGCCGGCCAGCCCATCATTCCGGAGTCGGCGTAGTCGAGCGTCTCCAGATCGCTGATCTTCAGGACCTCGCAACTGGCCTCCAGCTCCCGGCGGCGCATCACGGCGACGGCCGCCGGATCGTGCCCGGGATCCCCCGGCTTCACGCCGCCCGGCCCGTCACCGCAACCGCCGTCGGTACAGGTCACCAGCACCGTACGGATGCCTTCCGCCGCATACCGGGCGAGCACGCCCCCGGTCCCGGTGGCCTCGTCGTCGGGGTGGGCGTGCACTGCCATGAGGGTCAGCGGCCGGTCAGTCATCACACAGTCCTCCAGCGGAAACGAGCATGCGGTACGGGGGCGCGGCTGACGCGCCGCGCCCCCGGTCATGCAACCGCCCGGACCGGACCCGGTGTTCCCGGCGGGGCCGACCGGCCTGGCCGAAACCCGTCGCCCGGCCTCCCCGGCGGTGACAGATTCCTCAAGGAGTGGGCCAACATGTGCGCGGGGAGGAGACGGGACATGGCTGAGGTGGACCTTTCGGCCGGGACGGTCGAATATCTGGACACCGGCGGAGAGGGACCGGTCGTGGTCCTGCTGCACGGCGTCGCGATGGACGGCTCCCTGTGGCGGAACGTGGTGGAGCCCCTGCGGGCCGATTTCCGCTGTGTGGTGCCGACGCTGCCCCTCGGGGGCCACCGCCGGCCGATGCGCCCCGACGCGGACCTGTCGGTCGCGGGCGTGGCCCGGCTGGTCGCCGAGTTCCTCGACCGGCTCGACCTGCGGGACGTCACGCTGGTGATGTGCGACTGGGGCGGTGCGCTGGCCCTGGTTTCCGAGGGCAGGGACGAGCGGGTCGGGCGGCTCGTCATCACGTCGTGCGAGGCGTTCGACAACTTCCCGCCGGGCGTGCCGGGCAGCAACCTGTTCACCTCGGCGAGGCTGCCGGGCGGCATCAACCTCGCCTTCAGGCTGCTGAAGCTGAAGCCGATGCGCCGGCTGCCCGTGACCTGGGGCTGGATGAGCAAGCGCCCGGTCCCGCACGAGGTGATGGACGCCTGGTTCACCCCGCTGTGGACCTCCGGTGAGATCCGCCGGGACCTGCGCAAGTACGTGCTGGGCGTCCCGCCGAAGAGCGTCCTGCTCGGCTGGGCGGAGCGGCTGCGGGACTTCGACCGGCCCGCCCTCGTGGTGTGGGCGGCCGAGGACAAGGTCATGCCCCCGGAGCACGGGCGCAGGCTCGCCGGGCTCCTGCCCAAGGGGCGGCTCGTGGAGATCGAGGACAGCTACACCCTGATCCCCGAGGACCAGCCGGAGGAGCTCAGCGCCCACATCCGGTCCTTCCTGCTGGACGGCGGGACCGCCTCCTCCTGAAGCCCGGGCCGTGGGGAAGACTGGGGGCATGAGCGAGGTCGTTTTCACCCGTGGGAGTGGCTGGATCCCGAGCGTGGTCCGCGAGGACGGGGTGCTGAAGCTGATGCTCGGGGCCGGGGCGGACGCCAACCATGAGCCCCGGACGTTCACGTTCCCGGTCGGGGAGGACCATCTCGCGGTGATCCGCGAGGATCTGGGCAGGCACCTGCTGCTGTGGAGTGCGGTCCTTCCGCTGTGCGAGGCCGCCGGGACGCGGGGGCGGCTCGACGAGGACGCCGCCGCCGCGCTCCTGGACCCGGTCCTTCTCGCCGCGCCCGCCGATGTCGACGCGTACTTCCGGCGCGCCCCCTGGGACAAGGACCGGCTCATCGCCCACGGGGCCGACGTCGACCTGCTCGAACGGGGCCAGGTCTGTGCGGCGATGCGCACGGCGACCGAGGCGTCCGACGCGAAACGGGCCCAGGAGTACCGCGCCGAACGCCGTCGCGCCGAGCGCGGCACCGTGCTCGGTCCGCTCGACGCGGCGGTTCTGCGGTACACGGGCCAGTACGTGCACGGCGCGACGATCCCGAGGCGGCTGCCCGACGCCGTCGACCCGGCGCTGCTGCCCGGGGTCATGCGGGTGGTCACCACCGCGGAACACGCGTGCGACGGTCTGCGGATCGACCGCGATCCGCGACGCGGCAGGCGCGGCACGGACAAGCGGGGCTGGGAGCGGATGGCGGCGGCGGTCGAGTCGGCCATACGCCGGGCCCACCCGGAACTCGCCGACGACGCGGTGCGCACCGTGAGCTTCCTGATGTGCTCGGAGGCCGTCGACCGCGCCAGGAGCACGCCCCTGGATGCCTACGAGGAGCCTGCCGTCGGCCGCGGGGTCCTGTCGTTCACCGACGACAAGGGCGCCGAGAAGACATGGCGCCCTGGCAGCCCCCGTACCGCCGCCGTGGAGTTCTGGGAGTTCGTCGAGGACCGTGTCGGGTCGGACAACGAGGTCTTCACCATCGAGGACGAGGAGCGGGGCGAGGGGATCCAGGTCCACTTCTACGCGGACTCCCTCGCCCGGATCACGACCGTGCGCAAGGGCCGGGGCGGGGCCGAGCCGGAGTACCGGGTCGAGTACGCCCTGGTCGACGGGATCAGCGGGTACCGGAGCCTGGTGAGCGCCTTCGTCCGGGGCGGGTGCGCCGCGCTCGACGGGCTGGGCCCGTGGATCGCGGACCACGCCGAGTTCGAGCGCGCGCGCCGTCGCCGGGGCGGCCGGTAGGTCAGGCCGGTCCCGTCGAGCCGCCCGGGCCCACCACCGTAAGCAGGTCCACGACGAAGATCAGGGTCGAGTGCGGCGGGATGAAGGCGGAGGGCGACTGCTTGCCGTAGCCGAGGCGCGGGGGAACGATGATCTCGCGGCGGCCACCCGCCCTCATGCCCCGCAGGCCCCGGTCCAGGCCCTTGATGGCCTTGCCCCCGCCCACGGCGAACTTGAACGGCCGGTCCTGCTCCCAGGAGGAGTCGAACTCCCTCCCGGACGCGAACGCGACGCCGACGTAGTGGATTTGCACCACCCGGCCCGGCAGCGCCTCCGGCCCCTCCCCCACCACCAGGTCCCGGGTCGTCAGCTCGGTGGGCGCGGCACCCTCCGGCACCTGGACCTCGGGCTTGGCCGGTTCGCTCATCATGGATCCCTTGCTCGTCCGCACGGCTACTTCGTGTAGTTGTAGACGGTCGCCCGCGAAACGCCCAACTGGTCGGCGATGAGCTGGGCGGAGCTGCGCGCCTCGAAGAACCCGTCGCGGTGCAGCCGCCGGACCAGCTCGCGCTTCTGCTCACGGTTGAGGCCGCACGGAGTGCTGGAGCGCTCCGCCGCGAACGCGTCGATGACCGCCCGGAGTTCGCGGCCGCCGCGGTCGCGCAGTGTCTCCAGGGCCTCGCCCTGATGCCGGACGTCCGTGGCGACGAGGTTGGCCAGGGTGAGGGCCAGGGGCGAGAGCGTACTGACGTCCAGGTTGAGGCAGAGGGCCGCGACATAGCGTCCCTCCGCGTTCCTGATGCCGATCGATGTGCTCTTGGCGGGGCGCCCGTCCGGGAACCGGTTGCTGTAGTTCTGGACGACGCCGGGGTAGTCGGGGTCCGCGATGCGGCGCAGGCCCAGTTCGGTGGCGGGGTCGCCGACCTGCCGTCCGGACAGGTTGTTCTCGATCGCGCGGATGGCGTGGTCGGGGCGGCGCAGATCGTGGAGGACGACCTCGCACAGCCCGGGGAACATCCGCCCGACGGCGACGGCGATGCGCTCGGCTTCGCGTACGAGGTGTTCGTCGTCCGGATCGCCGGTGGGGCCGGTCATCGTGTGCCGCCCGCTTCCCGGGGGCCGTCGTCGTGGCCGCCGAAGACCGCGGCCATCTTCTCGGCGGACTTGAGACCCGCGCCGGTGAGCACGACGACGGTGGTCTCGTCCGGGGCGATCTCACCGGACGCGATGAAGTGGTCGAGGGTTGCCGCGGCGACACTGCTGGTGGGCTCGGCGTACAGGCCGCGGGCGCTCAGGGCGCGGACGGCGGCGTGGATCTCCGCCTCGGGTACGGCGTACGCGGCTCCGCCGGACCGGCGAATGGCCTCCACGGCCTCGGGCAGCCGGACCGGGCGGGCGATGGACGCGCCCTCGGCGATCGTCGGCACCCGCGCGCCGCGCGAGGCCGGGTCGATGCCGTTGAACGTGTCGGCGATGGTCGCCCAGTGCTCGGGCTGCCCGACGAAGAGGCGCGGGAGCCGGTCGATCTGCCCGGCGGCCAGCATCTCGCCGAACGCGAGGTCGCACCCGATGACGTTGCTGCCGGCCCCCGCCACGAGCACCACGTTGTCGGGCGCGGTGAAGCCCAGCGACTCCCACATCTCGTACGCGACGGTCTTGGTGCCCTGGAGGAACATGGGGTGCCAGTTGTGGCTGGCATACGGAATCCGCTCCGCCTGCCGGATCGCCTCCTCCGAGACCTCATCACGGGTGCCTGCCACGAGCTCGATCTCGGCCCCGTACGCCCGGGCCTGGAGGACCTTGGCCGCCGAGGTCGCGGCGGGGACGATGATCTTGGCCCGGACCCCAGCAGCGGCGGCGTAGGCGGCCACCGCGGAACCACCGTTCCCCGAACTGTCCTCCAGCACACGGTCGACCCCGTGCGCCACGAGGTGGGAGATCATCACGGACACCCCCCGGTCCTTGAAACTGGACGTCGGATTGAACCACTCCAACTTGAAATGGACCCGCCGCCCCGCCCAGTCCACCGGAATCATCGGCGTACAGCCTTCTCCCAGGCTCACCCGCCGCTCGGCCGGGACGGGAAGCACGGCCCGGTAGCGCCAGAGGGACCGCTCGGCGGTGTCGATCTGCTCCGGCCGCATCCCCGTCAGCGCACTGACGGCAAGCGGCCCCCCGTCGTCGCCCCGCCAGCGCGGGTCGTCCAGGGGGTAGCGCGCGCCGGACCGGTCGAGGAGGACGGGGGCGGTGACGCCTGAAGGCTGTTCATCGGTCATGGGCGATCCCGGCTTCCCTTTCACTGGGCATGCACCTCAGATTAGACGCATCGTCCAGATATGAACAACCAGTCCAAGACCTTGGTCAGCCCAGGAAGCTCAACCGCACCCGCCGCTCCGCATTGTCCACGTTCGTGTCGACCAGGCACACCGACTGCCACGTGCCCAGCTCCAGTCGGCCCGCGATCACCGGAAGCGTGGCGTGCGGGGGGATCAGGGCCGGGACCACGTGGTCGCGGCCGTGGCCGGGGTGGCCGTGGCGGTGTTGCCAGCGGTCGTCGGCCGGGAGCAGGGTGTGGAGGGCGGAGAGGAGGTCGTCGTCGCTTCCCGCGCCCGTCTCCAGGACCGCGATTCCGGCGGTGGCGTGAGGGACGAAGAGGTTGAGCAGGCCGTCGCGGCCGGAGGCCGCGCGGGCGAGGAACTGTTCGCAGTCCGATGTCAGGTCGGTGACGGTCTCCGTCGAGCCCGTCGTGAGGTGCAGGACCGTGGTGGTGAAGGCGGGAGAGGACATGATTCCCATCCTGCCGTGGTCCGGGGCCGAATCCGCTGAGCGACGGCGCGCGGGAAGTTCCCTGAGCCCGTCGTAGTTGGTAGAAGCATGAACGATATGGCGATGCGGTCGGTGGACGTCGTGGTGATCGGTGCCGGGCAGGCGGGGCTGTCCGCCGCCTACCACTTGCGGCGCAGCGGTCTGGAGCCGGACCGTGACTTCGTGATCCTCGACCATGCGCCGGAACCGGGCGGCGCCTGGCAGTTCCGGTGGCCTTCGCTGACGTACGGCAAGGTGCACGGGATGCACGCGCTGCCGGGCATGGAGCTGACCGGCGCCGACGAGGAGCGGCCCTCGTCCGAGGTCATCGGGGACTACTTCGACCGGTACGAGCGCGCCTTCGGGCTGCGCGTGCACCGGCCGGTCGACGTCGCCGCCGTGCGCGAGGGCGAGGGCGGGCGACTGCTCGTCGAGACCTCCGAGGGCACGTACGCGACGCGCGCCCTGATCAACGCGACCGGGACGTGGGACCGGCCCTTCTGGCCGCGCTATCCGGGGCAGGAGACGTTCCGGGGACGGCAGCTGCACACGGCGGGCTATCCCGGCCCGGCCGCGTTCGCCGGACAGCGGGTGGTCGTCGTCGGCGGCGGCGCCTCCGGTACGCAGCATCTGATGGAGATCGCCGAGGTGGCGGCGGAAACGCACTGGGTCACGCGTCGGCCGCCGGTCTTCCGGGAGGGGCCCTTCGGGGCGGACCAGGGTCGGGCCGCCGTCGCCATGGTGGAGGAACGGGTCCGGCGCGGGCTGCCGCCGCAGAGCGTGGTCAGCGTGACCGGGCTGCCCGTCAACGACGCCATCCGGCGCGCCCGTGAGTCCGGGGTGCTGGACCGCCTCCCCATGTTCGACCGGATCACACCCACCGGTGTCGCCTGGGACGACGGCCGCCGCATCGAGGCCGACGTCATCCTCTGGGCCACCGGTTTCCGCGCGGCCATCGACCATCTCGCCCCGCTGCGGCTGCGGGAGCGCGGCGGCGGCATCCAGGTCGAGGGCACCCGCGCCGTACGCGATCCGCGCATCCATCTCGTCGGCTACGGCCCCTCCGCCAGCACGATCGGCGCCAACCGTGCCGGACGCGCCGCCGTGCGGGAGATCGTCGCGCTGCTGCGCGAGGGGACGGCTACGGCGCCCGCAGAGGTGCCCGCCTTCGCCTGATGCCGAGGCCTCCTCTCATCCCCCTCCCCCACGGTTCCGGTTGAACTCCGCCACGTTGCGCTGCTGTTCCGCGTAGTCGTCCGTGAAGCGGGTGTCGCCCGGGGCCACCGTCACGAAGTACAGCCAGGGGCCCGGGGTGGGGGTGATCGCGGCGGTCATCGCCTGTTCGCCCGGGTTGCCGATGGGCGTGGGCGGGAGGCCCTTGTGGGCGTAGCTGTTGTAGGGGCTGTCGAGCTTGGTGTCGCCCGTGGTGGTGTCCAGGGTGCTGCGGTTCAACGCGTAGTTGAGGGTGGAGTCCATCTGGAGCGGCATGCCCCGGTCCAGGCGGTTGTGAATGACGCGGGCGACCTTGCCCATGTCGGTCCCGGTGTCCGCCTCGGCCTGGACGATGCTGGCGATGGTCACCGTCTGGTAGACGGTGACGTCGTTGCGGCGGGCGCCCGCCGTGATGTGGTCGGCGCCGAAGTGCCGGCCCGCCGTGTCGGTCATGTAGCGCAGCAGGCTCTTCGGGGTGGTCGCGGAGGTGACCGGGTACGTCGCCGGGTAGAGGTAGCCCTCGGGGTTCCCCTTCGCCGCGCCCGGGAGCGGCAGGTCCGACGTCGGCGCGGCGGAGGCGGTCGTGCCGGCGGGTACGCCGAGGGCTTGGTCGACGGCCTCGTAGACCTGGGTGGCCCGGCGGCCCTCGGGGATCACCAGGGTGCGGGCCGTCTCCTCGGTCTTCGTCTCCCGTGTGAGCAGGGGGACGAGCACCGCTGCGGCCACGGCGAGGACGAGCAGGGAGCCGAGGAACAGTGTCAGGCGGCCGCGCCGGGTCAGGCGCGTGCGGCGGCGGGGCGGGGTGACCGGGGGCGGGGAATCCGGGGTCTCGTGCGCCATGCGGGCACGCTAACCCGCGCCGGTCCCGGCCCCGGGGAAGCCACGCCTCCCGGTCAGCCCGCCACCGGCGCCATCTCCGTGTCCCGGCGGACCAGTGCCGCGTACCGTCCGTCGAGCCGGAGCAGTTCCTCGTGGGTGCCGCGCTCCGCCGTGCGGCCGCCGTCGAGGACGACGATCTGGTCGGCGTCGCGGACGGTGGAGAGCCGGTGGGCGATGGTGATCGTGGTGCGTCCGGCGGAGAGCGCGTCGATGGCCTCCTGCACGGCGAATTCCGTACGGGTGTCGAGCGCGCTCGTCGCCTCGTCCAGGATGAGCACCGGCGGGTCGCGCAGGATCGTCCGCGCGATGGCGAGGCGCTGCTTCTCGCCGCCGGAGAAGCGGTAGCCGCGTTCCCCCACGAGGGTGTCGTAGCCGTCGGGGAGCGAGGCGATGTGGTCGTGGATCTGCGCGGCGCGGGCGGCCGCCTCGATCTCCTCGTCGGTGGCGTCCGGCTTCGCGAAGCGCAGGTTCTCGGCGACCGAGGCGTGGAAGAGGTACGTCTCCTGCGAGACGACGCCGACCGCGCGGGCGAGGGTGTCGAAGTCCAGGTCGCGCACGTCGACCCCGTCGAGGGTGACCCGGCCGCCGGTCACGTCGTAGAGCCGCGGCACCAGGTAGCTGAGGGTGGACTTGCCGGATCCCGTGGGGCCGACGACGGCCAGGGCGGCTCCGGCGGGCACGGTGACGTCGACGCCGCTGAGGGTCGGGCCGCTCTTCTCGTCGTAGCTGAAGTCGACGTTCTCGAAGCGGACCTCGCCGCGGACCTTCTCCAGGCGCACCGGGTGCTCCGGCTCCGTGATGTCCACGGTGAGGTCGAGGTATTCGAAGATCCGCTGGAAGAGCGCGAGGGACGTCTGCATCTGCACTCCGGTGGAGAGCAGGCTCACGGCGGGGCGGAAGAGGCCCTGCTGGAGGGAGACGAAGGCGACGAGGGTGCCGATCGAGACGGCGGGCCCGCCGGACTGGAGGGCCATGCCCGCGGCCCAGTAGATGACGGCCGGCATGGCGGCCATGACGATGCCGATGGTGGACATCCGCCACCGTCCGGCCATGCTGGCGCGCACTTCGAGGTCGACCAGCCGCTCGGACTCCTCGGCGAAGCCCTGGGTCAGCGAGTCGGAGCGGCCCATCGTGCGGCCGAGCAGGATGCCGCTGACGGACAGCGACTCGGTGACGGTGGCGGCCATGGCGGCCATCTGCTTCTGGCGCTGAGTGGTGATCTTCTTGCGCTCGCGGCCGACCCGGCGGCTGATCCAGACGAAGACGGGCAGCAGGAGCAGCGAGACGACGGTGAGCCGCCAGTCGAGCGCGAGCATGGCGACGACGGTGGCGATGACCGCGGTGAGGTTGGAGACGAGCGAGGTCGCCGTCGAGGTGACGGTGGCCTGCATGCCCCCGATGTCGTTGGCGATCCGGGACTGGACCTCACCCGTGCGGGTCCGGGTGAAGAAGGCGAGCGGCATCCGCTGCAGCTGGGTGTAGACGGCGGTGCGCAGGTCGTGCATGACGCGCTGGCCGACGGTGGTGGAGATGAGGGTCTGGAGCACGCCGAAGACGCTGTTCATCACGGCGGTGAGGATCATGCCGAGCGCGAGCAGCGTGAGCAGCCCGGTCCGGCCCTGCGGGAGGGCGGTGTCCAGGATCTCGCGCAGCAGGAACGGCGAGGCGACCGACACCAGCGACGAGGCGCCGACGAGCAGGCCGACCACCGCGAGGCGGCCGCGGTACGGGCGGAAGAGGCGGAGGATGCGGCGCAGCTCGGCGGGCGGCTGGGCGTCGTCCTTGGGCGGGGGTGTCCACGTGGGTTCGTCGGGTTTCATGGGCTCCTTCGTCGGGCGTGCGGCAGTGGTGCGGGCGGGGCCGCCCGGGCGCGGGGATCGCGACCGTGACAGTCGAGCCGAATGAGAGCATAGCTCATTGTTACCCCTACTCACAATGAACGAAGTCCTGATATCGTTCTTCCCATGGACTCCCCCGACCCCGACGGCATGCTCGCCGAGCAGCTGCTGCGGCTGACGCGCAGGCTCCAGCGCATCCAGGGCCGCCAGCTGGAGCCGATCGGTATCACCCCGGCGCAGTTCCGGCTGCTGCGCACCGTCGCCCATTACGACGGACCGCCCCGGATGGCGGATCTCGCGCAGCGCCTCGACGTGGTCCCCCGCGCCGTGACCACGCTGGTCGACGCACTGGAGGCGAGCGGCAGGGTGCGCCGTGTCCCCGATCCGCAAAGTCGTAGGGTGGTCCGGATCGAGATCACGGACGAGGGCATCGCCACGCTCCGCTCGCTGCGCGACGCGCGCCGGGCAGCCGCAGAGGAGATCCTGGCTCCATTGACCGCCGACCAGCGCGAGGTGCTCGGCGGTCTGCTGACCGCCCTGGTCAACGGAATGCCGGAGCGTCGCTGCTGACCGGTCACGGGAGGCGGCGCCGAGCCGTCGGACCGACGAACCGCCGAGGAGAACCACCATGCCGCTGCTGGAGCCGGACCCCGACACGCTGCGCCCCGCGGCGGTGCGCCCGCCCTCCCACGACCGCGTCCCCGACGCGCAGGCGCAGGGCACCCCGGAGACACTGCGCACCGAGCTCACCGACCTGCTCGGCGCGGAGAAGGTGCTCTGGAAGGTCTCCGACCTGGTGAAGTACGCCTCGGACGCCAGCCCGTACCGCTTCGTGCCCCAGGTGGTCGTCGTCCCGGAGGACCTGGACGACATCTCGGCGATCCTGTCGTACGCGCACGGCAGGGGCCGCAACGTGGTCTTCCGCGCCGCCGGCACCAGCCTCAACGGCCAGGCCCAGGGCGAGGACATCCTGGTCGACGTCCGGCGGAACTGGGCGGGCGTCGAGGTCCTGGACGACGGAGCCCGCGCCCGCATCCGCCCCGGGACGACGGTCGTCCGGGCCAACGCCTCCCTCGCCCGGTACGGCAGGCTGCTGGGCCCGGACCCGGCCAGCGCCATCGCGTGCACGATCGGCGGAGTCGTCGCCAACAACGCCTCGGGGATGACCGCGGGCACCACCCGCAATTCGTACCGGACCGTCTCCTCGCTCACCTTCGTGCTGCCGAGCGGCACCGTCGTGGACACCGCGGACCCGGCGGCCGACGAGGATCTGGCCCGGGCCGAGCCGCGGCTGTGCGAGGGGCTGCTGGCGCTGAAGGCGGAGATCGAGGCGGACGCGGCGCTCACGGCCCGTATCCGCGCCAAGTACGAGATCAAGAACACCAACGGCTACCGGCTGGACGCGTTCCTCGACGGCTCGACCCCGGTGGAGATCCTGCGCGGCCTCATGGTCGGCTCCGAGGGGACGTTCGGCTTCATCTCCGAGGTCGTCTTCGACACCCTGCCGCTGGACCGCCGGATCTCCACGGCGCTGCTGTTCTTCCCCTCGCTGACCGCCGCGGCCGCCGCCGTCCCGCTGTTCAACGAGGCGGGGGCCATCGCCGTGGAGCTGATGGACGGCAACACCCTGCGCGCCTCGGTCAGCGTGCAGGGGGTCCCCGCCGACTGGGCCGGGCTACCGAAGGAGACCGCCGCGCTGCTGGTGGAGTTCCGGGCCCCGGACGAGGCGGGCCAGGAGGCGTACGAGCGGGCGGCGGCCGATGTGGTGCGCGGGCTGGAGCTGGTCCGGCCCGTCACCTCGGTCACCAACGAGTTCACCCGGGACGCCCGCACCATCTCCGGCTACTGGAAGGCCCGCAAGGCGTTCGTCACCGCGGTCGGCGGCTCCCGCCCCTCGGGCACGACGCTGATCACCGAGGACTTCGCGGTCCCGCCGTCCCGGCTGGCCGACGCCTGCGAGGCGCTGCTGGCGCTCCAGGCCGAGCACGGCTTCGACGCCGCCGTCGCCGGTCACGCCGCGCACGGCAACCTGCACTTCCTGCTCGCGTTCGACGCGGCGCGGCCGTCCGACGTCGACCGGTACGCCGCCTTCATGGCGGACTTCTGCAAGCTGACGGTCGAGCGGTTCGACGGATCGCTCAAGGCGGAGCACGCGACGGGCCGCAACATCGCCCCCTTCCTCGAACTGGAGTGGGGCCCGCAGGCCACCGAACTGATGTGGCGTACGAAGCAGGTCATCGACCCCGACGGGGTGCTGGCGCCGCGGATCGTCCTCGACCGCGACCCCAAGGCCCATCTGCGCGGGCTGAAGACCATCCCGAAGGTCGAGGCCATCGCCGACCCCTGCATCGAGTGCGGCTTCTGCGAACCGACCTGTCCCAGCCACGACCTGACGACCTCACCGCGCCAGCGGATCGTGCTGCGCCGCGAGATGATGCGCCAGCCCGACGGTTCGCCCGTCGAGACCAGCCTGGTCGACGCCTACGGCTACGACGCCGTGGACACCTGCGCCGGAGACTCCACCTGCAAGCTGGCCTGCCCCGTCGGCATCGACACGGGCGCCATGATGAAGAACTTCCGCCACCAGCGGCACTCCCCGCGCGAGGAGCGGATCGCCGCGCTCGCCGCCCGGCACTTCCGTACGGCGGAGACGGCGGCGCGGCTCGCGGTCGCCGCGGCGAGCCGGATCGACGACCGGCTGCTCCAAGGAGTCACCCGGCTCGCCCGCCGGGCGGTGAGCCCCGATCTGGTCCCCGAGTGGCTTCCCGAGGTCCCCGGCGCCGCGTCCCGCAAGCTGCCGCGCACCTCCAGGACGGGGGCGAGCGCGGTCTACTACCCGGCCTGTGTCAACCGCATCTTCGGCAGCCCGGACAGCCATCGCGGCCCGTCGCTGCCGCAGGCCGTGGTGGCCGTGTCGGCCCGGGCGGGCAAGCCCGTCTGGATCCCCGACGATGTCAACGGCACCTGCTGCGCCACCATCTGGCACTCCAAGGGCTACGACTCCGGAAACGCCGTGATGGCCAACCGGATCGTGGAAGCGGCCTGGGGCTGGACGGCCGGGGGGAAGCTGCCGCTGGTGGTCGACGCCTCCTCGTGCACCCTGGGCATCGCCCATGAGGTGGTCCCGTATCTCACCGAGGACAACCGGGCGCTGCACCGCGAGCTGACCGTGGTCGACTCCCTGGTCTGGGCGGCGGACGAGTTGCTGCCGGAGCTGACGGTGCTACGGAAGGCCCGTTCGGCCGTGCTGCACCCGACCTGTTCGATGGAGCACCTGGACGATGTGGACCGGCTGCGCGCGGTCGCCGAGGCCTGCGCCGACGAGGCCGTGATCCCCGACGACGCCGCGTGCTGCGGTTTCGCGGGCGACCGCGGGATGCTGCATCAGGAGCTGACGGCGTCCGCGACCGCCAAGGAGGCCGCCGAGGTGCGGTCCCGGGATTACGAGGCGTATCTCTCGGCCAACCGGATGTGCGAGATCGGCATGGACCGGGCGACGGGCCGCTCGTATCACTCCGCCCTGATGGAGCTGGAGTGGGCGACCCGCCCCGGTCCCGCCTGAGCGGCGCGCGTCAGGCGCGGAGGTTGGCCCGGTCGCCCATGACGATGACCGGGTGCTGCTTCGGGTCCAGGGTGCGCAGCAGCTTCTCCATGGCCTCCTTGGACACGCTCACGCACGCCGAGGTGCCGCTGCCGTGGTCCATGTGCAGCCAGATGCTGCCGCCCTTGGTCTGGCCCTGCGGGCGCGTCGGGTCGTTGGGCGGGGTGCCCTTGACGCGGTTGTAGTCGATGGCGATGACGTAGTCGAAGTCGTGCCAGTGCGACTTGGCCCAGTAGTGCGGGGCCTGGATCGAGGCGGTCTGCGTGTACGGGAGGCGGGCGCCCGGGTCGGGCAGGACACCGGCCGCGTCGCTGAGGGTGTAGACGCCGACGGGGCTGCGGTTGTCGTTCTCGTGGTGGTCGGGCGTCCAGCCCTTCTTGCCGTTGTGGCCCTTCCAGGAGGCGGTCTTGTCCCAGGTGGAGCCGGACTTGGTGTAGAGCACGACGGTCGAGTTCGCGGAGTCCTTGCCCTCGCCGTAGACGGCGACGACCTGGCGGGATGCGGCCGGGATCTGCGACTGGAGCCGGTCACCCACATCGGGGATGCGCTTCAAATCCTTGACCGGGGTCTTCGTGCCGCCCTTCGCGGCGGCCGACCGCTCGGCGGCGGCGCCCTTCTTCGTGTCCCCGTCGTCACCGCAGGACGTCAGGGTCGTGAGCAGGACACCACAGGCGGCCGCCGAGGCCACCATCCGAACCGCACCGGCTATACGCATCCGTCCATGCTCGCACCTGGCGATGTACGCCGTTGTCCACCCCGGGCGGCCCCGGCGAAAGCGTGCCGAATCTTTACCCGCGCCCGGCGCCCCGCCCACGTCCACGCCCCCACCCTCGCCGCGTAAAACCGTTTGCCGCGATCCGGGCGACAGGCAAGGCTTGCGCGGTCTGGTTTCCCCCGCCTGCGCATCCCGCAGGCGACTCAGTGCTGCCCCGACGCGCTTTCGCGGCGCCTCGCGGGCCCGGTTTCTTCCAATCCTTTGGGATGTCATGCACATTCGCGACCTTCCGTACTCGGACCCCGGCGATCCCGATGTCCGTTCAGGTCCCCGCCTCCTGCTGTGGCTGGGCCGCAATCAGATCCGCGGGCAGCTCAAGTCCTTGTTCTGGGGGCTGGTGCACCAGTGCTCGATCGCGGGGTACCCGCTGACCGTGGGGCTCGCCGTCCAGGCGGTCGTGGACCGGTCCGGCGGCAGGCTCGCGCTGGCCGGTGCGCTGACCGCGCTGCTGGGCGTGCTGACCGCCGTGGGCGACGCGATGCTCCACCGGGCCGCCGTCACCAACTGGATCACCGCCGCCGCCCGGATCCAGCAGCTGCTGTCCCGCAAGACCGCCGAGCTGGGCTCGCTGCTGACGCGCCGGGTCGCGGCGGGCGAAGTCGTAGCCGTTTCAACCGGTGACGTCGAAAAAATTGGATGGTTCGTCGAGGCGCTCTCGCGCTTCCTGGCCGCCGCCACGGTCCTCGTCGTCATCAGCGTGGGGCTCGTCCTCTACCTCCCGTCGCTGGGCGTGCTCGTGGCGATCGCCATGCCGTTCCTCGCCCTGTCCGTCCTGCCGTTGCTGCCGCGTGCCACCCGGCGGGCGGATGTGCAGCGCGAGAAGGGCGGCCGGGCCACCGAACTCGCCTCGGACACCGTGGCCGGGCTGCGCGTGCTGCGCGGCATCGGCGGCGAGGAACTGTTCCTGGACCGCTACCGGCGCGCCTCGCAGGAGGTCCGCGAGGCCGCCGTGCACAGCGCCCGGATGTGGTCCCTGATCTCGGCGGTCCAGGTGTTGCTGCCCGGCGTCCTGCTGCTCTCCCTGGTCGTCTACGGGGCCTCCCTCGCCCGGGACGGCAGGATCGAGGTGGGCCAGCTGGTGACGGTGTACAGCGCGGCGACCCTGACCCTGTTCCCGCTGCGGCACTTCGAGGAGATCGCCATGGCGTACTCCTTCTCCCGCCCCTCCGCGCAGCGCGCCGTACGCGTGCTGTCGCTGAGCCGGAACACCCGCCCGGCCACCGTCGACACCGTCCCGTCCGGCGACCTGTACGACCCAGTCACCGGGCTGCTGGCCCCGCAGGGGCGGTTCACCGCAGTCGTCTGCGGCGACCCCGACGAGGCGGGCCGGCTGGCGGAACGGCTCGGCGGACACGCCCAGCCCGAGGCACCGGAATCCGACGCCCCCGAGCCGCCCTCCGTCCTGCTGGGCGGGGTGCCGCTGGACGAACTGGACCCGGGCGCGGCCCGTACCGCCGTACTCGTCCAGGACAAGGACCCCGTGCTGCTCTCGGGCACTCTGCGCGAACTGCTGGACGTGCCGTCGTCCGGGAAGGTGGAGGCCGCGGCCGCGCTGTCCGCCGCGCAGTGCGACGACGTGCTGGCCGCGCTGGCGCAGGCGTCCCCCGAGCCGGACTGCGAGCCGCTGGACACCCGGATCACCGAACGCGGCCGGTCCCTGTCCGGCGGCCAGCGCCAGCGGCTCGCCCTGGCCCGGTCGCTGCTGACCGACCCGGACACGCTGGTCCTGGACGAGCCCACCTCGGCGGTCGACTCGCACACCGAGGCCCGGGTAGCGGCGGGCGTCAAGGAACTGCGTACGGACCGTACGACCGTCGTGTTCTCCTCGTCGCCCCTGCTCCTCGACCTGGCCGACCGGGTGGCGCTGGTGCACGGCGGCACGGTGGTGGCGGTCGGCACGCACCGCGAGCTGATGCGCACCGAGGAGCGCTACCGCACCGTCGTCACCCGCGAGACCGACGACGAGGCGGAGGCCGCGGCAGCCCCGGAGCACGGTGAGCACGCCGCACACCAGGAAGTCGAGGAACGGGCATGAAAGGACAGACCATGACCGGCGTCGCCCCACCGGCCCACGTACCCCCCGCCTACGACCCGGCGGCCCCCGAGACGGCCACCACCCTGCCGGTGGGCCGGCCGGCGACCGTACGGGCCTACGTGCTGGAGCTGATGCGGCGCCACCGTAAGCCGTTCATCGTGGTGACCCTGCTCAACACGTTCGCGGTGGTCTCCTCCATCGTGGGCCCGTACCTGCTGGGCGGGCTCGTGGAGGACCTGTCCGACGGGGTCCGCGACCTGCATCTGGAGCGCACCGCCGCGGTGTTCGCGTGCGCGCTCGTGGTGCAGACGGTCGCCACCCGGATCATGCGGCTGCGCAGCGCCATGCTGGGCGAGGAGATGCTCGCGGACCTGCGCGAGGACTTCCTCGTGCGCTCGGTGCGGCTGCCTCCGGGCGTGCTGGAGCGGGCCGGTACGGGCGATCTGCTGTCCCGGATCACCACGGACATCGACCGGCTGGCCAACGCCATGCGCGAGGCCGTCCCGCAGCTGACGATCGGCGTGGTGTGGGTGGGCCTGCTGGTCGCCGCCCTCACCGTCACCGCTCCCCCGCTGGCCCTCGCGGTGGTCGTGGCGCTTCCGGTGCTGCTCATCGGCTGCCGCTGGTACTTCCGCCGCGGCCCGGCGGCGTACCGCTCGGAGGCCGCCGGTTACGCGGCGGTCGCCGCGGCCCTGGCGGAGACCGTGGACGCGGGGCGGACCGTGGAGGCGCACCGGCTGGGGGCGCGCCGGGTCGCGCTGTCGGACCTGCGCGTCAAGCAGTGGACGTCATGGGAGCGGTACACGCTCTTCCTGCGGACGGTGCTGTTCCCGGTCGTCAACATCACGTACGCGACGATCCTCGGCGCGGTCCTGCTGCTGGGCGGCTGGTTCGTCATCGAGGGGTGGATGACCGTCGGTCAGCTCACCACGGGTGCGCTGCTCGCGCAGATGATGGTGGACCCGATCGGTCTGATCCTGCGCTGGTACGACGAGCTGCAGGTGGCCCAGGTGTCGCTGGCGCGGCTGGTGGGCGTCCGGGAGATCGAGCCGGACGCGGGCGACCCCGGGGTCGTCCCGGACGGCCGGGACGTGCGGGCCGACGAGGTGCGCTTCGGGTACGTGGACGGGGTCGACGTGCTGCACCGGGTGTCGCTGGACGTCGCGCCGGGTACGCGGCTGGCGCTGGTCGGCCCGTCGGGCGCGGGCAAGTCGACGCTGGGGCGGCTGCTGGCGGGGATCTGCGCGCCCCGGACCGGTGACGTCACGCTCGGCGGGGCCGAGCTGTCGCGGATGGCGACGGAGCGGGTGCGGTCGCACGTGGCGCTGGTCAACCAGGAGCACCATGTGTTCGTGGGCTCGCTGCGGGACAACCTGCGGCTGGCCCGTACGGACGCCGAGGACGCGGAGCTGTGGGCGTCGCTCGCCGCGGTCGACGCCGACGGCTGGGCGCGGGCGCTGGACAAGGGGCTCGACGCGGAGGTCGGTTCGGGCGGTCTGGTGATCACCCCGGCGCAGGCCCAGCAGATCGCGCTCGCCCGGCTGGTGCTGGCCGATCCGCACACGCTGGTTCTGGACGAGGCGACCTCGCTGCTCGATCCCCGGGCGGCCCGCAACCTGGAGCGGTCACTCGCCCGGGTGCTGGAGGGCCGCACGGTGGTGGCGATCGCGCACCGGCTGCACACCGCGCACGACGCGGACGTGATCGCCGTGGTCGAGCAGGGCCGGATCACGGAGCTGGGCAGCCACGACGAGCTGGTGGCGGCGGACGGGGCGTACGCGGCGCTCTGGCGCTCCTGGCACGGGTGACACGGCGCCCGGGGGCCGGTGCGCCGGTCCCCGGGCGGCTCGCTCAGATGACGTTCATCGCGGCGGCCGCGCCCACGCCGCCCAGGATCATGAAGACCGGCATCAGCACCTTGATCTCCACCCAGCTGCCGGCCTTGAAGCGCATGGCCTTGGGCGGGCCGATCGGGTACCAGCGCTTGCGGCCCAGCGGGATCGGCCACAGGATCGGGCAGCCCGAGACGGTCAGCGCGTCGCCGATGTCGTGGACGAGGGCGCCGAGCACGATCGGCAGCCCGAGCCAGAGGTATTCCTGACCGGGGTCGGTGAAGAGCCAGTCGGCGCCGTTGCCCGGCTTGTCGAGGATCCCGGCGAGGATCCACGCGCTGGTCGCGCCGAGCAGCCACACCAGGACGTCGCTGGAGACGCGGGCGGCCCGCCAGAGCAGCCCTTCGACGGCGAGGACCAGGTGAACGAAGAGGATCGCGAGGACCCCCCAGCGCCCGCCGGTGTACGCGACGGCGGAGGCGCCCGCTCCGATCAGAACGGCCCAGACCCAGGTGTGGGTGAGGGTGCGGTGTCCGCCGTTGCGGTTGGAGTCGCCCCGCAGCTTGGTGGCCTTGTAGACGGCGTGCGAGAGCTTGTCGACGATCTCGCACACCCCGCGTGAGAGGGGCCCGAAGGCGCGCGAGATGGTCGCCGATTTGTGGTCGAGGTCGGGGGCGAGTGCGGCGCCCGCGCTGATCAGCGCCCCGACGACGAGGACGGGCCACGGCATGGTGTGGCCGGTGGCCGCGGCCGCGGCACCCACCCCCAGCCAGGCCGCCGCCCCTGACAGAGAGTGTGCCGGTCCCATCATGACTGCCGAGCCCCCGTAGGTGTCGCCGAGTGCGCCCGGTGGTGGCCGGACGCGGGATTCCGGCCATCGCCGTTGCGGTGTGGCCGAGTTGAGAGGGAAGCGTATCGTCCGTGATCTTCGGGCCGTCGTCCGGTTCCCTCATCGGGGTGGAAGACAGGCAAGATGGGGGCGTGACCCTTATCGATCAGCTGCCACCGACCGACGACCCCGACGCCCTCTTCGAGGCTTTCTCGTCCTGGACCGAGACGCAGGGGATCACCCTCTACCCCGCTCAGGAGGAGGCGCTGATCGAGGTGGTCTCCGGGGCCAACGTGATCCTCTCCACGCCCACGGGGTCCGGGAAGAGCCTGGTCGCGGCGGGTGCGCACTTCACGGCGCTGGCCCAGGACAAGGTCACCTTCTACACCGCGCCGATCAAGGCGCTGGTCTCGGAGAAGTTCTTCGATCTGTGCAAGCTGTTCGGTACGGAGAACGTCGGCATGCTCACCGGGGACGCCTCGGTCAACGCCGACGCCCCGGTGATCTGCTGCACCGCCGAGGTGCTGGCCTCGATCGCGCTGCGTGACGGGAAGTACGCGGACATCGGCCAGGTCGTGATGGACGAGTTCCACTTCTACGCGGAGCAGGACCGGGGCTGGGCGTGGCAGATCCCGATCCTGGAGCTGCCGCAGGCGCAGTTCGTCCTGATGTCGGCGACGCTCGGCGACGTCCGGATGTTCGAGGAGGACCTGACGCGGCGCACCGGCCGCCCGACCTCCGTGATCCGCTCGGCGACCCGTCCGGTCCCGCTGAGCTACGAGTACCGGCTGACGCCGATCACCGAGACGCTCACGGAGCTGCTGGAGACCCGGCAGTCGCCGGTGTACATCGTGCACTTCACGCAGGCGGCGGCGGTGGAGCGGGCGCAGTCGCTGATGAGCATCAACATGTGCACCAAGGAGGAGAAGGAGAAGATCGCCGATCTCATCGGCAACTTCCGCTTCACCACCAAGTTCGGCCAGAACCTCTCGCGGTACGTGCGCCACGGGATCGGGGTGCACCACGCGGGCATGCTCCCCAAGTACCGCAGGCTGGTGGAGAAGCTGGCGCAGGCGGGTCTGCTGAAGGTGATCTGCGGTACGGACACGCTGGGCGTCGGCGTCAACGTACCGATCCGCACGGTGCTGTTCACCGCGCTCACCAAGTACGACGGCACCCGGGTGCGGACGCTGCGGGCGCGGGAGTTCCACCAGATCGCCGGGCGGGCGGGCCGGGCGGGCTTCGACACGGCGGGCTTCGTCGTGGCGCAGGCCCCGGAGCACGTCATCGAGAACGAGAAGGCGGTCAAGAAGGCGGGTGACGACCCGAAGAAGAAGCGGAAGGTCGTCCGCAAGAAGGCCCCCGAGGGCTTCGTGGCCTGGTCGGAGACCACGTTCGACAAGCTGATCCAGTCCGATCCGGAGCCGCTGACCTCGCGTTTCCGGGTCACGCACACGATGCTGCTCTCGGTGATCGCCCGTCCGGGCAACGCCTTCGAGGCGATGCGGCATCTGCTGGAGGACAACCACGAGCCGCGCCGGGCGCAGCTGCGGCACATCCGCCGGGCCATCGCGATCTACCGGTCGCTGCTGGACGGGGGTGTGGTGGAGCAGCTGGACGAGCCGGACGCGGAGGGCCGCATCGTGCGGCTGACCGTGGATCTCCAGCAGGACTTCGCGCTGAACCAGCCGCTGTCCACGTTCGCGCTGGCCGCGTTCGAGCTGCTGGACCCGGACTCGCCGTCGTACGCCCTGGACATGGTCTCCGTGGTGGAGTCGACGCTGGACGATCCGCGCCAGATCCTGGCGGCGCAGCAGAACAAGGCGCGCGGTGAGGCGGTCGGGCAGATGAAGGCCGACGGCATCGAGTACGAGGAGCGGATGGAGCTGCTCCAGGAGGTGACGTACCCGAAGCCGCTGAGCGAGCTGCTGTGGCACGCGTACGACGTCTACCGGCGCAGCCACCCGTGGGTGGGCGACCATCCGGTGTCGCCGAAGTCGGTGATCCGTGACATGTACGAACGGGCCATGACGTTCACGGAGTTCACGTCGAACTACGAGCTGGCGCGGACCGAGGGCATCGTGCTGCGGTATCTGGCGAGTGCGTACAAGGCGCTGGAGCACACCATTCCGGACGACCTGAAGTCCGAGGACCTGGAGGATCTGATCGCCTGGCTGGGCGAGATGGTCCGGCAGGTCGACTCCAGTCTGCTGGACGAGTGGGAGCAGCTGGCCAACCCCGAGGTGGAGACCGCCGAGCAGGCGCAGGAGCGGGCGGACGAGGTCAAGCCGGTCACGGCGAACGCCCGCGCGTTCCGGGTGCTGGTGCGCAACGCGATGTTCCGCCGGGTGGAGCTGGCCGCGCTGGACCGGGTCCGCGATCTGGGCGAGCTGGACGCGGACGCTGGCTGGGACGAGGACGCGTGGGGCGAGGCGATGGACGCGTACTGGGACGAGTACGAGGAGCTGGGCACCGGTCCGGACGCGCGCGGCCCGAAGCTGCTGAAGATCGAGGAGGACGCGGCGCACGGGGTGTGGCGGGTCCGCCAGACGTTCGCCGACCCGAACGGCGACCATGACTGGGGCATCAGCGCGGAGGTCGACCTCGCCGCGTCGGACGAGGAGGGCCGGGCGGTCGTGCGGGTCACGTCCGTGGGCCAGCTGTGAGAGTGGAGAAGAACGGCATGACGAACCCCGCCGAGCGCCTGGTCGATCTGCTCGACCTGGAGCGGATCGAGGTCAACATCTTCCGGGGCCGGAGCCCCGACGAGTCGCTTCAGCGGGTCTTCGGCGGCCAGGTCGCGGGACAGGCGCTGGTGGCGGCGGGCCGCACCACGGACGGGGACCGGCCGGTGCACTCGCTGCACGCGTACTTCCTGCGGCCGGGACGTCCCGGGGTGCCGATCGTGTACGACGTGGAGCGCGTCCGGGACGGCAGGTCGTTCACCACCCGCCGGGTGACGGCGGTCCAGCAGGGCCGCACGATCTTCAACCTGACGGCGTCGTTCCACCGCCCGGAGGAGGCGGGCTTCGAGCACCAGCTGCCGCCCGCCCGGGTGGTGCCGGACCCGGAGGAGCTGCCGACGGTCGCCGAGGAGGTGCGCGAGCACCTGGGCGGTCTGCCGGAGGCCCTGGAACGGATGGCACGGCGCCAGCCGTTCGACATCCGGTACGTGGACCGGCTGCGCTGGACGCGCGAGGAGATCAAGGACGCGGACCCGCGCAGCGCGGTGTGGATGCGTGCGGTGGGGCCGCTGGGCGACGATCCGCTGGTGCACACCTGCGCGTTGACGTACGCGAGTGACATGACGCTCCTGGACGCGGTCCGCATCCCGGTGGAACCGCTGTGGGGGCCGCGCGGCTTCGACATGGCGTCGCTGGACCACGCGATGTGGTTCCACCGGCCGTTCCGGGCGGACGAGTGGTTCCTGTACGACCAGGAGTCGCCGGTCGCGACGGGCGGGCGGGGTCTGGCACGCGGCCGGATCTACGACCGGGCGGGCAATCTGCTGGTGTCGGTGGTGCAGGAGGGCCTGTTCCGGCGGCTGGACGTCGCGCCGTCCGCGTAACTCCCTCAGACGGTAGAGCTACTGTTCGACTTCCCGATCATCACAACGGAGGAGCGCGCACGTGGCCACCGTCCTGAAAGTGAGTCCCGTCGCGACGGGGAGGAAGCCGCGCAAGGGCGAGCCGCCGCTTCCTCCCGTCTCTCCCTTCAGCCATGTCGTCAAGGTCGCGGACGGGCCGGCCGGTGAGTCGCGGGTGCTGGCCCATCTGGAGCGGGAACTGCCGCCGGGCGGCATACCGGCGTACCTCGCCGCCCGCAAGGACGGCGCCCGTTCCTTCGTCCTGTGGGCCGACCCGGAGCGCCGCGCCCGGCTGGCAACGGTCGTCACCGCGTCATCCGGTGACGGGGTATCGGCGTACCAGGTGCTGGGCGGTTACGGCGAGGTGCTGGGCACGGTCGTCCGCGAGAAGGCGTGCTCGGGCAAGGGCCTGCGCACCCGCTGGACGGTCGCCCAGACCGGCTGCCCCGAGGCCGTCGGACTCAAGGGCCGGATCTTCTGGTGGTACGTGTGGTGGCTCCTGTTCCCGCTGTGGCTGGCCATCGGCGTGGGCAGCCTGGTGAGCGGCGGCGGCGACGTACCGCGCGGGCCCCGGCGCATCCGCTGGCGGGCGGCCGGTGAGACCCCGTTCGAGTTCCATTCCGACGGCGAGGTCGTCGTCCACGCGCAGTGGACCGATCAGCGGCTGGCGGCGGCGCTGACGGCGCTGATCACGTCGTTCGACAGCTGGCTGGGCACGCCCTGGGACGACAAGCGGGAGTAGCGGCCCCGGTCACCTCCGGTACCGCTCGGCCACCGCCCGGAAGGCGGCCTTGGGCTCCCACTCCATGTCGGGGTAGGTCTGCCCGCGGCGCCCTTCGAGGAGTTTGACGATGCCCAGTCCCGCCCGGTCCAGGTCGTCCCTGGGGTCGCCGTCCGGGCGGTGCGGGTAGCCGGGCAGCGCGAACAGGAAGACGAACGCGCTGTCCACGCCCTCCGTCTCGAAGACCTCCAGGAGTTCGCTCAGATACGCGGCCTGGCCGGCCTCGTCGCGCTCGTAGACGCCGTTCAGCCGGACCGGGTCCTTGGTCAGCGGGTCGTGCTCGACCACGTCCAGGACCCGCCCGCCCCGGTCCCCCGCGCCCCGGTAGGCCGCGGTGCCGAAGCCGGTGACGGCGAGCGGCTTCGGGCCCCGGGCCAGGGTGCGGACCGCGTCGCGGAACCGGTCGGCGATCTCGGCGGAGCGGAGCAGCTCGTACGTCACGATGTCGAACGGGTCCCAGTCCACCTGCTCGAACTGGATGGCCGCGTACGTGAGGGTGCCCCGGTAGTGCGCGCGGACGGCGGCCACGGCGTCGCGGAGGAACCCGTTGACGCGGACGCCGAGTTCGCGGATCGCGTCGGCCCGGTGCTCGGGGCGGCTCATCAGCCGCCCGACCCGTTCCTCGGGGCTTTCCCCGGGCAGGAACCCCCGGTTCATCACGCTCAGCTCGACGCCCGCGACGAACACGACCGCGGCGCCCTCCCGCCGGAGCCGTTCCGCCCGTGCGGCGCAGTCACGGAAGAGCGTGAGGATCTGCTCCGTCTCCAGCTCCAGCGGATAGGGCGAGAACCAGACCTCCAGGCCGAGTTCGGCGGCGGCGATCGCGGCCTGTTCCAGCCGGTCCGGGTCGCCGCCGGTGATCTGGACCGCGTTGCAGTGCAGGTCGTCGCGGATGATCGCGAGCTCGCGCCGGACCACCGCGAGGTCGAAGTGCTCGCGGGATGTGCGGCCGTTCAGCACGAATCCGGTGTCGTAGGTCATTCCTCTGGCCCGCATGGTGGCGTCCTCTCCGTCGGTCCGTTCGGGTCGGGCCGAGGCTGACAGGAAAAGTGCGTGCACGCAAGTTTGCGTGCACGCAGCCTCTGTGGAACGCTGGCGGCGTGACGACACCACCGGGGCTGCGGGAGCGCAAGAAGCAGGCCACTCGCGAGGCGCTGCGCGAGGCGGCGCTGCGCCTGGCCGTCGAGCGCGGGCCGGACCGGGTGCGGGTCGAGGACATCGCCGAGGCGGCCGGCGTCTCGCCGCGCACCTACAACAACTACTTCGCCAGCCGCGAGCAGGCGATCGTCGCCGCCGTCACCGCCGACCGGGAGGCGCGCGTCGCGGCGTCCGTCGCGGCCCGGCCCGCGGACGTCCGCCTGGCCGACGCCGTGACCGATGCGGTGGTCGAGCAGTACACGGACCCCGGCGCGCACGGCCAGGAGGCGCTGCTGCTCGTCACCACCCGGCCCGCGCTGCGCGACGCCTACCTCGACGCCACCGCCTCCATCGAACCGCCGCTGACAACGGCCCTCGCGGCCCGCCTGGACGACGCCTCGGCACCGGCCGCCCGCGTCCTCGCGGCGAGCACGGCCGCCGCGGTCCGCATCGCGCTGGAAGGCTGGATCCGGCCGACCGGGGACCCGGGAGGGCTGGTCGTGCCCGCCGGCTCCCTGTCCGACCGGCTCCGCGCGGCGCTGGCCCCGCTCGCGCCCGCGTTCGACGGCGCCGAGGGCCGCGCCCGGCCGTGAGCGGCTAGCCCTTCCGGGCGATCCAGCCCCCTGATTACGTCTCCCGGCGCGAGCCCTCGCGCTCGCCGTGTGCGGCGGCGCGGATGGTGGTCACGCGCGCTGCCGCGGGGGCGCGCGGGAGGAGGCGGGTGGATGTCGGCGGATCAGGTGTACGCGGGGGTCGGGCTGATCGTGGTCCTCGCGGTCGGCTCGCAGTTGCTGGCGAGCCGGTTGCGGGTACCGGCGCTGCTCGTACTGCTCCCGGCCGGGTTCACCGCCGGGGCGCTCACGGACAACGTCGATCCGCAGCGGCTGCTCGGGAACTCCTTCTCACCGCTGGTGTCGCTGGCGGTGGCCGTGATCCTCTACGACGCCGGGCTGGGGCTGGACCTGAGGCGGCTGAAGGGGCACAACCGGCGGGTGGTGATCCGGCTGCTGTGGCTGGGCACGCTACTGACGATGGTGTCCGCCGCGCTGTTCGCCGTACCGGTGCTGGACATGTCGGCGCAGGCGGCGGTCATGCTGGCGACGATCCTCGTGGTGTCCGGCCCGACGGTCGTGGGGCCGCTGCTCGCCTTCGTACGGCCCACCGAGCGGTTGCGGCGGATCCTCGTCTGGGAGGGTTCGCTGATCGATCCGGTCGGCGGCATCCTGGGGGCGCTGGTCTTCCACGGGGTCCTCGCGGGCAGCAGGCCCGGGTTCGGCACCGGTTTCGGGCACTTCCTGGCCAGCGCGGCGCTGGGCCTGGGGGCGGGCGCGGTCGGCGCGGGGGTGCTGTGGCTGGTGCTGCGGCGGGTGCGGCTCAGCGAGGAACTGGCGACCTCGGTACAACTGGCCGCCGTGATCGGGGTGGCCGCCGCCTGCGACGCGCTGCGCGACGACACGGGGCTGATCTCCGCCGTGGTCATGGGGATGGCCCTGGCCAACCTGCCGGGCCTGGAACTCCCCACACGCCGGCCGTTCTTCGAGACGCTGGTCTCCCTGATCATCGGGCTGCTGTTCGTCTCCATCTCCGCGACGGTCACCCCGGAGTCCCTGCGGCACGTGGTGCTGCCCTCGCTGGCTCTGACCGCCCTCCTCGTCCTGGTGACCCGGCCGCTCATCGCGCACCTCGCGGCGGCCGGCACCGACGTACCCGCGCGGGAGCGGTGGTTCATCGGCTGGATGGCGCCCCGGGGCATCGTCGCCGCGGCCACCGCCTCCACGTTCTCCGCCGAACTCGCCGCGCACCACATCGCCGGTGCCGGGCGCATCCTGCCCGCGACCTTCGTGGTGATCGTCGCGACGGTCACGCTCTACGGCCTGACGGCGTTCCCGGTGGCGCGGCGGCTCGGGGTGCTGCGGCCGGCCCGGTCCAGGCCGTTGCTGGTGGGCGGGGCGCCCTGGGCGGTCGACCTGGCCCGCGCCCTGAGCGCGGCGGGGCTCGACGTGCTGATGTGGGCGGGCGCGGACGAGGAGCGGGCGCGGATCGAGGCAGCGGGGCTCGAACTGGCACCGGGCGAGCTGATGGCCTCGGCGGAGGGGTTCGGCGCGGTGCTCGAAGGGATCACCGATGTCCTGCTGCTCACCGGTGAGGACGACTTCAACGCGCTGGCCTCGCTCACGCTCCGGGAGAGCGTCGAGGGGGCGGTGCACCGCCTGGCGCCGTCCGCCGCGAGCGAGGGGGTGGTGGCCCCGTACGCCGGGGGCGAGGCGCTGTTCGACGCTGGCCTCACCCGGCCCGAGATCGTCCGGCGGTACGAGGCCGGGGCGCGGGTGGTGACGCGGGCGGCGGACGGCCCTCCGGCGGCCGGGGAGCATGTGCTCTTCGTGGTGCGTCCGGAGGGCCGGCTGGTCCCGGTCACGGACGGCGTGCGCCCGGAGCCGGTCCCGGGCGACACGCTCATTCTGCTGACGGAGGCGTGAGGTCTCACGCCTTCGCGCGGCCGCTCCCGTCCGTGCAGAGCGCCCAGATGATGAAGACGTCGATGGCGATGAGCACGAGGGACCACAGCGGATAGTGCGGCAGCCAGGCGAAGTTGGCGAGTGCGCCGAGTCCGGCGAGGATCACGCCGACGACGCGCGCCCAGAGGGCTCCGGTGAACAGGGCGCAGCCCGCGAGGACGATGACAATGCCGAGGATGAGGTGGATCCAGCCCCAGCCGGTCAGGTTGAACTGGAAGACGTAATTGCGCGTGGCGACGAAGACGTCGTCCTTGGCGATGGCGGAGATCCCCTGGAAGATCGCCATGACTCCACCGAAGATCATCAGCACCGCAGCGAACGCGGTCCAGCCCGTTCTGAAGGGGTGGTGTGATCCGTCGGTGCCTTGTGGAGCTGCCGGTGCGCTGCCCGTGCTGGCCATCTCGGGCCTCCTTTGCTCGCACGGTCGCCCGGCACGGACCGGATCCAAACCGGACGTTCCGCTTCCAGAGTGTCACGGGTGGGCGTGTCCGGCAGAACGGCGGAAAGAGGGCCGAGGGACCGGGCGTCCGCCGCCGCGCACCGTCCGCTTAGGATCACGTCGCAGCCGGTCCGCGCGGAAATGCGGCCCGGCGTTCCGTGGAAGGACCTGCCCCATGACCGAGATCGTCCCGGTGTCCGGCCCCGAGCTGGTCACCTACGCCGACGAGCTGGCCGCCCTGCTGGTGGAGACCGTCGAGAACGGCTCGTCCGTCGGCTTCCTCGCACCCCTTGACCGGGACGCCGCCGCCGACTGGTGGCGCGCGCGGGCCGCGTCCGTCGAGGCGGACGGGCTGCGAGTGTGGATCGCCCGGGACGGGGAACGCATCGCGGGCACCATCGGCCTGGTCCGGGCGCCGCTGCCCAACGCCCGCCACCGCGCGGAGGTGGCCAAGCTGATGGTCCGCCCCTCGGCGCGCGGGCGCGGGCTCGGCCGTGAGCTGCTGGCCGCGGCCGAGCGCACGGCGGCCGACGAGGGCGTCACGCTGCTGGTCCTGGACACCGAGAGCGGCAGCCCGGCGGAACGGCTGTACCGCGCGGCGGGCTGGACGGAGTGCGGTTCCGTTCCGGACTACGCGGCCGGGCCCGACGGGGTCCTGAAGCCGACGACCTTCTACTACAAGGCGGTCGGCCGCGATACGGACGTACCCCTGGGGTGAGAATGGGCCGGGAAGACACCGACGAGGAGACATCCATGACGCTGTACGACATTCCGCTGCGCACCCTCACCGGCGAGCCGACCTCGCTGGGCGACTACCGCGGCCGGGCGGTGCTGCTGGTGAACGTGGCATCGAAGTGCGGGCTGACCCCGCAGTACGCGGGTCTGGAGCGGCTCCAGAAGGAGTACGGGGACCGGGGCCTCACCGTGCTCGGCGTGCCGTGCAACCAGTTCGGCGGCCAGGAGCCGGGGACCGCCGAGGAGATCGAGACCTTCTGCTCGACCACGTACGGGGTGAGCTTCCCGCTGCTGGAGAAGACCGAGGTGAACGGCGCGAACCGGCACCCGCTGTACGTGGAACTGACCCGTCTCGCGGACGCCGGGGGCGAGGCCGGGGACGTCCAGTGGAACTTCGAGAAGTTCCTGATCTCCCCGGCGGGCGAGCCGGTCGCCCGCATCCGCCCCCGCACGGAGCCGGACGCGCCCGAGCTGGTGAAGGCGATCGAGGCCCAGCTGCCCGGCTAGGCGCGGCTGAGCAGTACGGAGCCCTTGGGGTAAGTGGCATCGCCGCCCACGTTCGCCACCTGGATGAGGACGGGGGTGCCCTCCTTGATGTTGCCCGTCTTCCACGACGTGCAGTACGGCGAGGTGTGGCCGCGGGTGGTGGCCGTGCGGTCCCAGGTGCCGTCCCGGCCGATGTCGAGCTTCACCTCGATGCTCCAGCCGTCGGCGGTGGTGTCGCAGGCGCGGATGGAGTCGCCGGGGGCACCGCCGTACGGGTCCGCGTTCCACTCCCCGTAACCGCCGAAGACGGCGTCGACCGACCGGGGCTCGGCGTGCGCCGTCGTCTGCACGGTGACCACGAGCCCGAAGGCCGCCGCCGCCGTCACCGCGATCCGTGCACCGGATCTCGCCATGCCTGCTCCCTCCACCACCCGGTCACGATCTCCACCGGGAATCTACAGGTACATGGCAGGTGCACACCATCGTGAGTGCCCCACGACCACGGCCCCCGCCCCCGGCGTGAACCGGGGACGGGGGCCGTGGTCGCCGTACGGGCGTCGCGGCGCGGTCAGCGGATGGGCATGCCCGACAGGGTGCGGGCGATGACCAGGCGCTGGATCTCGCTGGTGCCCTCGAAGATGGTGTAGATCGCGGCGTCCCGGTGCATGCGCTCCACCGGGTACTCGCGGGTGAAGCCGTTGCCGCCGAGGATCTGGACGGCCTGGGCGGTGACCTTCTTGGCCGTCTCGCTCGCGTACAGCTTGGACATGGAGCCCTCGGCCGACTCGAACGGCTTGCCGGTGGTGGCCATCCAGGAGGCGCGCCAGACCAGCAGCCGGGCCGCGTCGATCTGGGTCCGCATGTCGGCGAGCTGGAAGGCGACGCCCTGGTTGTCGATGATCGGGCGGCCGAACTGGGTCCGCGTCTTCGCGTAGTCGAGCGCCACCTCGTACGCGGCGCGGGCGGTACCGACCGCCATCGCGCCGACGGCCGGGCGGGACGCCTCGAAGGTGGCCATCGCGGCGTTCTTCACGCGCTCGCCACCGGTGGCGGCGCGCTCGCGGGCGCGGGCGAGGCGCTGGTCCAGCTTCTCCTTGCCGCCGAGCAGGCAGTGGCCCGGGACGCGCACATCCTCCAGGACGACCTCGGCGGTGTGCGAGGCGCGGATGCCGTGCTTCTTGAACTTCTGGCCCTGAGAGAGGCCGGGGGTGTCCGGCGGCACGATGAAGGAGGCGTGGCCCTTGGAGCCGAGCTCGGGGTCGACCACCGCGACCACGACGTGGACGTTGGCGATGCCGCCGTTGGTCGCCCAGGTCTTGGTGCCGTTGAGCACCCACTCGTCCTTGGCCTGGTCGTAGACCGCGCGGGTGCGCATCGAGGCGACGTCGGAACCGGCGTCGGGCTCGGAGGAGCAGAAGGCCGCGACCTTCACGTCGTCGGCGTCCCCGTACATCTGCGGGATCCAGGTGCCGATCTGCTCCTCGGTGCCGTTGGCGAGGACGCCGACGGCCGCCAGGCCCGTGCCGACGATCGACAGGGCGATCCCGGCGTCGCCCCAGAACAGCTCCTCCATGGCCATCGGGATGCCGAGGCCCGTAGGATCGAAGAACTGCTGGGCGTAGAAGTCGAGGGAGTAGATCCCGACCTTGGCCGCCTCCTGGATGACGGGCCAGGGCGTCTCCTCACGCTCGTCCCACTCCGAAGCGGCCGGACGGATCACGTCCGCGGCGAAGCCGTGGAGCCAGTCACGGACCTGCTTCTGGTCATCGTTGAGCTCGAGCGTGAACTCGGCCATGTTCCCCTCCACGTACTGCCGTCGAAACGCCTCGTTACTTGCGGTAACAACAGTCTGTTACTGGCAAGTAGCCTGTGTCAACCGCATGAGACGCCATCCGCACCCCGCCGGACAGGGTGTTACGTTGCGCAGGCACGACGGACAGGCACGGTCAGGGGTGGGAGAGACGACATGGAGACCACACGACAGGCCGAGCGCCAGCGGACCACGGCCGAGCGCCGCCGCCGAGAGCTGCTCGACGCCGCCGACCGCGTGGTGCTCAGGGACGGCCCCGGCGCCTCGATGAACGCCATCGCGGCGGAGGCGGGCATCACGAAGCCGATCCTCTACCGGCATTTCGGCGACAAGGGCGGGCTCTACCGGGCCCTCGCCAAGCGGCACACCGACGCACTGCTGAGCGCCCTGCGCGCCGCGCTCGACGCCCCGGCGGAGCGGCGCGCCCGGGTCGAGTCGACGCTCGACACCTACCTCGCGGCGATCGAGGCCCGCCCGCAGGTGTACCGCTTCCTGATGCATCCGTCCGACGACGCGACCCCCTCCCCCGAGCAGGGCTTCGACGTGGGCCGGCACTCCGCACCGCTGCTGCGCCGCCTGGGCGAGGAGCTGGCCATGGTGATCGCGGAGCGGGTGGATCTCGGCCCGGACAGCGAGGCGATGGCCCGGATCTGGGGCCACGGCATCGTCGGCATGATGCACGCGGCCGGTGACTGGTGGCTGGGCGAACGCCCTTGCTCGCGCGAGCAGTTGGTCCGCAGCCTCGCCGACCTCCTCTGGGGCAGGCTGGCCGAGGCGGGCGACCGCGCGGACGGGCCCGGTTTCTGACGGGCCGCCGGCCGGTCAGTCGTTACGCGCCCACGGCGCCCGGCGCGCCGCGCGCAGCACCCGCGCCCGGCGCAGCCCGGTCAGCCGGTCGGTGTAGACCCGGCCCTCCAGGTGGTCGCACTCGTGCTGGAGGCAGCGGGCGAAGAACCCGGTGCCGTCGATCCGGACCGGCTCGCCGGTCACGGTGACGCCCTCGACCACCGCATGGTCGAAGCGCGGGGTGCCGGCCTCCAGACCGGGGAGCGAGAGGCAGCCCTCGGAGCCGCGCACCGTAATCCCGTCCGCCTCCACGAGGACCGGGTTCACCACGTGACCGAGGTGGCGCACGTCCTCGTCGTCGGGGCAGTCGAAGACGAACACCCGTGACGGCACACCGATCTGGTTGGCGGCGAGCCCGACGCCCCGCGCCTCGTACATCGTGGCGAACATGTCCTCGACCAGCCGGGCGAGCGACGGGCCGAACTCCGTGACCGGTTCGCACGGCGCGTGCAGGACGGGGTCGCCGAGCAGGCTCATGGTGCGGACGATGCCGGAGCTGCCGGGGATCGGGCGGTTGCGCATGGCGGTCATCGTACGTTCCACGGGGTGGCACCGGAGACGCCGGACAGCCTGCGTCAACGCCCTTGCCCCGGTCACCCGGGCGGACGCGGCGGGCCGTGGGCGATCATGGGCGGATGGACACCCGCTTCCTCGGTATCGCCGAGCTGTCCGCGACCCCGTCCGTGGCGGTCGTCGTCGACGTCATGCGCGCATACACCGTGGCGGCCTGGGCCTTCGCCCGGGGCGCGGAGAAGATCGTGCTCGCCGGCTCGCTGGACGAGGCGCTGGCGCTCAAGGGCCGCCACCCGGACTGGGTGGCGCTCAAGGACGGGGCGCCCGCGCCCGGGTTCGACGCCGTCAACTCTCCGGGGCAGTTGCGCTCGCGGGACCTGGGCGGCCGGACCGTGGTGCAGAAGACCACGGCGGGGACGGTCGGCGCCCTCGCGGTGAAGGACGCGCCGTTGGTGCTGTGCGCCGGCTTCGTGGTGGCGGAGGCGACGGCGCGGCTGCTGCGGGAACGCGGTGGCGGCGACGTCACCTTCGTGGTCACCGGTGAGGACGGGCGCGCCGACGAGGATCTGGCGTGCGCCCAGTACATCGCCCGCCGGGCGGCCGGGGAGGCGGTGGACGCGGCGCCGTACCTGCGCCGGGCCGGGAACTCGCGTGCAGCCGCCGAACTGGCGGAGGGCGTGCGCGAGGGGGCCCACCCCGATGACGTGGCGCTCTGTCTCGAACTCGACCGGTTCCCCTTCGCCATGGTGGCGACGCAGGAGGACTCCCTCATGGCGCTGCGCCCGTACACCGCCCCGTAGCAGACGTTCACATATCCGATCACTGAACACATGCATGACCATTGACGTGCCCATGGCGCCACTCTACGGTCGACGGAAAGCGCTTGCACCATGCCGGGCGGGAGCCCGTCCGGTTCACTCCCCCCACCTGGAGTCGAAGATGCAGCTCAAGCCTGTTCTCGCATGTGCCGGCCTGCTGGCCGGTTCGCTCGCCGTCCTGGGCACCACCGCGCAGGCCGCCCCGGGTCAGGAAAACGCTTCCCTCGCGGCCGCCGCGCTGTACGTGGCGCCGGACGGAAGCGCCGACGCCGCCGGTACCGAGTCGGACCCCACCACGCTCGCCTCGGCGATCAGCCGGGTGAACGCCGGCGGCACGATCTACCTGCGCGGCGGCACGTACCGCTACGGGCAGACGGTCACCATCCCGCCGGGCAACGACGGCACATCGGGCGCCCGCACCACCATGGCCGCCTACCCGGGCGAGCAACCGGTGCTGAACTTCTCGGAGATGAGCGAGGATCCCGCCAACCGCGGGCTCGCGGTGAACGGCGACTACTGGCACATCGACGGCCTCACGGTCGAGCACGCCGGTGACAACGGCATCTTCGTCGGCGGCAGCGACAACGTCATCGAGCACGTCGTGACCCGCTTCAACCACGACTCGGGGCTCCAGATCTCCCGGATCTCCTCCGACACCCCCGACGACGAGTGGCCCGCGAACAACCTCGTCCTGAGCTCCGAGTCCCACGACAACGCGGACTCCGACGGCGAGGACGCGGACGGGTTCGCCGCCAAGCTCACCGCGGGCCCGGGCAACGTCTTCCGCTACACCGTCTCGCACAACAACATCGATGACGGCTGGGACCTCTACACCAAGACGGAGACCGGCCCCATCGGCCCGGTGACCATCGAGGACTCCCTCAGCTACGACAACGGCACCCTCTCCGACGGGACCGTGAACGAGGACGGCGACCGCAACGGCTTCAAGCTCGGCGGCGACGGGATCGAGGTCGATCACATCGTGCGGCGCAACATCGCCTACAACAACGGCCACCACGGCTTCACGTACAACAGCAACCCCGGCTCGATGACCGTGTCCGACAACGTCGGCATCGACAACGAGGAGCGCAACTTCTCGTTCGACAAGGGCACTTCGGTGTTCCGGGACAACACCTCCTGCCGCAGCGGTGACGGCTCCAACGACAAGACCGTCGGCGACGCGGACGGCTCCAACCAGTTCTGGACCGGCTCGAACGGCTCCCGGTGCTCCGCGTACGACGGGGCCATGGACTGGTCCTTCGCCTCCGACGGCCGCCTGGTCGTCTCCTTCGGCGGGACCGTGGTCACTCCGTAATCGCGGACGGCGGTGCCGGGGGCGGGCGGCCCCCGGCACCGCCGTCGTCTCAGTCCTCCCGCAGGCTCGTCACCAGGTCGCGCGGCAGCCCGTGGGTGTCGTGGAGGAAGCGCAGGTCCTCCTCCGTCAGCGTCCCCCGGAACCGGGGCCGGGCCAGCACCTGCCTGCCGCGTTCCAGCAGCCGGTCGAACCGGCGCTCCTCTTCGGCCAGCACCCGCAGCACCTCGCCGGGGTCCGTGTCCTGCCGGAAGTGGTCCAGGGTGTGCCGGACCGGCTCGGGCGGCAGATCGCCGAGCGTGCGCGAGGGGTCGCCCTGCCGGAGCACGGTCAGGGCGCGTCGCAGCAGGCGGCGCAGCACGTAACCGCGCCCGGTGGCGGCCGGGCGGACCCCGTCGCCGATGACGACGACGGCGGAGCGGAGGTGGTCGCAGACCAGCCGCAGCGAGGGCTCGTCCAGCGGCCAGAGGGCCGGTACGAGCCGGCGCCAGGGATCGAAGACGTCGCACTCGAACACCGACGACTTGCCCTGGAGCAGCGAGGCCAGCCGTTCCAGGCCGAGCCCGGTGTCGACATTGCGCTGCGGGAGCGGCACCAGGGATCCGTCGTCCATCCTGCGGTGGCTCATCGTGACGTGGTTCCACACCTCCACCCAGCGGTCGTCCCCGGTGGGCGTGGAGACGGGCGGCCCCTCACCGCTCCACAGGAAGATTTCCGAGTCGGGGCCGCACGGCCCGGTCGGCCCGTTGGACCACCAGTTGTCCTCGACGGTCGGCTCCACCGGCACGCCGAGCTCCTGCCACGTCCGCAGCGAGGCGGTGTCGCGCTCGGTGTGCTCGTCCCCGGCGTACACCGTGGCGTGCAGCCGGCCGGGGTCGATGCCCAGGCCCTCGGTGAGCAGCCCGTATCCCCACTCCAGGCTCTGCGGACCCTCGTAGTCGCCCAGCGACCAGCTGCCGAGCATCTCGAAGACGGTGAGGTGGGTGGCGTCGCCGACCTCGTCCAGGTCGGTGGTGCGCAGGCAGCGCTGCCGGTTGACCAGCCGGCTGCCCAGCGGATGGGGACGGCCCTCCAGGTACGGGGTGAGGGGATGCATCCCGGATGTGGTGAAGAGCACCGGGTCGCCGGGCGGCGGCAGCAGCGTCGAGCCGGTGATGCGGCGGTGGCCGCGCTCCTCGAAGTACTCCAGGAAGGTACGGGCGAGCTGTTCGGTGTCCATGGGGACGGCTCCTTCGCGGGTGGCGGGGAGGCGCCGGAGAACGGGCCGTTCGGTCACCCGGCCGGGGAGGAATCACCACGGCAACCACCGACGGACCGTTTCCGGTCGCCGGGGAAAGGGAAAGTCAGACGGCGGCAACCGGCGAGCTGGTCGCTCGCCCGGTCGCGGTGGTGGTGATGCCGTTGACGTCCATACGCCGACGGTAACGCGCCCCCGGCCGCCCGTGCACCCGGATTCCGTCGCCGGCGGGCTCATGGAGAACGCGACGGCCCGCTCACGCGTCCTCCATTCCACGGGAAGTACACGTGCCGGACGGTGCCGCCGTGCGGTCACCGTGCCGGACATCGATAGGCTGGGCGACGGACCGATGCAAGGAGGATCTAGGACGATGGCAGGCAACACGGAGCCGTTGTCGCCGCGGGCCAAGCTGGCCGTGACGGCGGGCAAGGCCGCTGCGGCGGTGTCGCGGGCGGCCGGGCGGGGCAGCGGATCGGTGATCGGCGGCCGGGTGGCGCTCAAACTCGACCCCGACCTGCTCGGGCGGCTGGCGCAGCATCTGGACGTGATCCTCGTCTCGGCGACGAACGGCAAGACGACCACCACACGGCTGATCGCCGAGGCGCTGCGCGCCGCGGGCCCGGTCGTGTCGAACGCGCTCGGCGCCAACATGCCCGCGGGCATCACGTCGGCACTGGCCGGCGGGTCCGACGCGCAGTACGGCGTGATCGAGGTCGACGAGAAGTACCTCGCCGGGGTGGCCCGCGACACGACGCCCAAGGTGATCGCGCTCCTCAACCTCTCGCGCGACCAGCTGGACCGGGCCGCGGAGACGCGGATGCTGGCCGAGAAGTGGCGCGAGGGTCTCTCCGGCTCCAAGGCCGTGATCGTCGCCAACGCCGACGACCCGCTGATCGTCTGGGCGGCCTCCTCCTCCCCCAACGTGGTGTGGGTCGCGGCCGGCCAGGCGTGGAAGGACGACGCCTGGTCCTGCCCGTCCTGCGGCGGGGTCATGCAGCGCCCCGGCGACGACTGGTTCTGCGGCGAGTGCGGTTTCCGGCGTCCGCCGCCGAGCTGGGTGCTGCACGGCGACTACGTGCTCGACCCGCACGGTTCGGCGTGGCCGATCCACCTCCAGCTCCCCGGCCGCGCCAACAAGGCCAACGCCACGAGCTCGGCGGCCGTCGCCGCCGTCTTCGGGGTGCCGCCGCAGGTGGCGCTGGAGCGGATGTACCAGGTGCAGGCCGTCGCCGGCCGGTACGACGTGGTGAACTTCCTCGGCCGTGAGCTGCGGCTCCTGCTGGCGAAGAACCCGGCGGGCTGGCTGGAGACGTTCTCGCTGATCGATCCGCCGCCGACCCCCGTGATCCTCTCCGTGAACGCGCGCGGCGCGGACGGCACGGACACCTCGTGGCTGTGGGACGTCGACTACACCCAGCTCGCGGGCCACCCGATCTTCGTGCTCGGCGACCGCAAGCTGGACCTCGCGGTCCGCCTCGAAGTGGCCGGACTCGACTTCCGAGTCTGCGAGAACCTGGACGAGGCCGTGCAGCAGGCTCCGCCCGGGCGCATCGAGGTCATCGCCAACTACACCGCCTTCCAGGACCTGCGCCGCCGTGTCGGCAACTGACCCCGGCCCCGGGCCCCTCCGGAGAGGACGAAGCATGAGCAACAACAGCCTGCGGCTGGTGTGGGTGTACCCGGACCTGCTGAGCACCTACGGCGACCAGGGCAACGCCCTCGTGGTCGAGCGCCGGGCCCGCCAGCGGGGACTGGACGTGGCGCGCGTCGACGTGCGCAGCGACCAGCCGGTGCCCACGTCGGGCGACATCTATCTGATCGGCGGCGGCGAGGACCGGCCGCAGCGGCTCGCGGCGGAGCGGCTGCGCCGCGACGGCGGGCTCAGCCGGGCCGCGTCCAACGGCGCGATCATCTTCTCGGTCTGCGCCGGGTACCAGATCCTCGGCCACGAGTTCATCAACGACCTCGGTGAGCGCGAGCAGGGCCTCGGCCTGCTGGACGTGGTCTCCACGCGCGGCGAGGGCGCGCGGTGCGTCGGCGACGTGCTGGCGGACATCGACCCGCAGCTGGGCCTTCCGCCGCTGACCGGGTTCGAGAACCACCAGGGCGTCACGCATCTCGGGCCGACGGCGCGGCCGTTCGCCCGGGTGCGGTTCGGCCGGGGCAACGGCACGGGGGACGGCACCGAGGGCGCGTACAACGACACCGTCTTCGGCACCTACATGCACGGTCCGGTGATGGCACGGAACCCCATGATCGCGGACCTGCTGCTGAAGCTGGCCCTCGATGTGAACGCGCTCCCGCCGACCGACGACCGGTGGTACGAGGCGCTGCGCGCGGAGCGCGTCGCGGCTGCCACACAGCCCGCCTGACCAGGCAATTCACTGGTTGTCCGATGAGTGGCGCAGGGCTCGGATGAGCGGCGTCCAGCAGGCGGACGCCCGGTTCGGTCCCGCCACCCTGCGCCGGTAGGGTGGCGGGGATCCAACCGGACGACGTGGTCCGGTCGTCGGCCCACGTTGCAAAGGTTTCCCGGGCAATGCGAATTGGTGTGCTCACCTCCGGCGGCGACTGCCCCGGCCTCAATGCCGTCATCCGGTCCGTCGTCCACCGCGCTGTGGTCGACCACGGCGACGAGGTCATCGGCTTCCACGACGGGTGGCGGGGCCTCCTGGAGTGCGACTACCGCAAGCTCGACCTGGACGCCGTGGGCGGCATCCTCGCCCGGGGCGGCACGATCCTCGGCTCCTCCCGGGTCCAGCCGGCGCATCTGCGCGGGGGCGTCGAGACGGCCCGCGGCCATGTGAAGGACCTGGGTCTCGACGCGATCATCCCGATCGGCGGCGAGGGCACCCTCAAGGCGGCGAACCTGCTCTCCGAGGCGGGGCTGCCGATCGTCGGGGTGCCGAAGACCATCGACAACGACATCGCGTCGACCGACGTCACCTTCGGCTTCGACACCGCCGTCGGCGTCGCCACCGAGGCGCTGGACCGGCTGAAGACCACCGCCGAGTCGCACCAGCGCGTCATGATCGTCGAGGTCATGGGCCGCCACACGGGCTGGATCGCCCTGCACTCCGGCATGGCGGCCGGCGCGCACGCCGTCGTCGTCCCGGAGCGCCCGTTCGACATCGACGAGCTGACCGAGGTCGTGGGCCGGCGCTTCTCGGCCGGCAAGAAGTTCGCGATCGTCGTCGTCGCGGAGGGCGCGAAGCCGCGCGAGGGCTCCATGGACTTCCAGGCGGGCGCCAAGGACGTCTACGGCCACGAGCGCTTCACGGGCGTGGCGACGCAGCTCTCCGTCGAGCTGGAGCAGCGCCTCGGCAAGGAGGCCCGCCCGGTGATCCTGGGCCACGTCCAGCGCGGCGGCACGCCGACCGCGTACGACCGCGTCCTCGCGACCCGGTTCGGCTGGCACGCGGTGGAGGCGGCGCACCGGGGCGAGTTCGGCATGATGACGGCGCTGCGCGGCACGGACATCACGCTGGTGCCCCTCGCGCACGCGGTGGAGACCCTGAAGACGGTTCCGGCCGCCCGGTACGCCGAGGCGGAGTGCGTGCTCTGAGCGACACCCCGACACGAGACCGCCCCCGGCCGCATCCTCGGCCGGGGGCGGTTCTAGTCTGGTCGGGACAACCAGCACGAAACAGGGACGTCCCGGCGTTCCCGTCGGGAGTGAACAGATGGATCACAGCGGGCACGGCATGAACATGGACCTGCCGCCGTTCACGCTGGGACGCGGGCTCCATTTCTCCGCGGACCCGTTCTTCCTGATCGGCTGCGTCCTGGCGGTGCTGCTGTACGGGTACGGCGTGCTGCGGCTGCGGCGGCGCGGGGACGAGTGGCCGGTGGGGCGCACGGTCGTGTTCGTGATCGGTGTGCTGACGATCGCGCTCGTGATGTGCACCCGGCTCAACGACTACGGCATGGTCATGTTTAGCGTGCACATGGTGCAGCACATGGTGATCAGCATGCTGTCGCCGATCCTGCTGCTGCTCGGCGCGCCGGTGACGCTCGCGCTGCGCGCGCTGCCGGTCGCGCCGCGCGGCACGAAGGGGCCGCGCGAGCTGTTGCTGATGCTCCTGCACAGCCGGTACATGAAGATCGTCACGCATCCGGCGTTCACGATCCCGCTGTTCATCGCCAGCCTGTACGGCCTGTACTTCACGCCGCTCTTCGACTACCTGATGGGCTCCACAGCCGGGCATCTGGCGATGATGGTGCACTTCCTGGCGGTCGGCCTGTTCTTCTTCTGGCCGATCATGGGCGTCGATCCGGGGCCGCACCGACCCGGCTATGTGATGCGGATGCTGGAGCTGTTCGCCGGGATGCCGTTCCACGCGTTCTTCGGGATCGCCCTCATGATGGCCTCCACGCCGATGGTGGAGGTGTACAAGAACCCGTCGCCCTCGCTCGGCATCGACGCGCTGTCCGACCAGAGCGCGGCGGGCGGCATCGCCTGGGCGTTCAGCGAGATCCCCTCGGTGGTGGTCCTGGTGGCCCTGGTGTTCCAGTGGTACCGCTCGGAACAGCGCACGGCGAAGCGCTCGGACCGGGCCGCGGACCGCGACGGGGACCAGGAGCTCCAGGCGTACAACGCGTATCTCGCCTCGTTGCAGGCGCGCGGACAGTAGCGGCGGACCCTCCTTTCGGGTGACGATGGCCTTAACGGCCGCGCGGCCGACGAGGAGGGTGCGCGCATGTCCGGATCCACGAAGACGATGGGAATGCTCACCGCCGGCACCCTGGTGGCGGTGACCGCCTACACGGTGGCCCTGGGAAGCAACGGCTGGCTCTGGTTCGGCTGGGTGATCCTGGGCCTGATCACGATCGGGATGGCGGCTACGCGGGAGACGTGAGTGGGCGGCAAAGCCGCCTGCTGTCCGTTACGGGGCCGGAGCGCCGGGCCCGACCGGAGCAGCTCCGGCGAACCTCACCTCCGGCCTCAGGAGCACCGTAGGGTTCTCGCCCCGTAGTGCGGCGCGTGCCGCTGTTCGTCCGTCATGGGTGACGGCTGTACCCGACGCCCGTGGGCGTTCCGCGCTTCGGGGAAGAAGTGGTGGAGCGCTCCCACAGGGGTTCCCGGCCCTTCGGGTGAGTGGTTCCAGCAGCGTTACGCGAGGGTGAACCGGTGCATACGGTGACCGGCCGCAACCGGTTCCGGACTGGCCGCACGGTTGGTTTGGCGCCACCGGGGCGCACCCGCCGCTGCGGCGTACACCTGTCGACTCGGGTGCGGCGATGCGAACGGCGCAAACGCCCCGGGCGGCAGTCGCCACTCCCGCATCCCTCGTCACTCCCTGTCGGTTTCGATGCACGAGTGCTGTTGCCGCGGGGCCCCGGAGACGCCGCTCGCTCCTGCCGGGCACTCCGCTGCCCTGGCGGTTCGCCATCGACCGATGTGCCGTGGAGCCCGTCACCGTACCCGAGCAACGTCTCACCCTGGGTGACCATTCAGTCGCCGCCACAAAGAGGCGTCCGGCCGCGCACGCGGCCCCGCGCATGCGATTGCGAACGTCTTCGCGGGCGCGACAAGACGCCTCCCCGCACCCGGTCACGGGCGGTTACCCGGTCGTCAACTCCGCTGTGCGGGGCTTCCGTTCGACGTGTGGGCCCGTTCACACGGTCGTAAGCCAGTTGCGCTTTAACTCTTGACAGGTGCCTGTCGCCACGCCACCTTGGGAGCGCTCCCACAATCAAGACTTGCACACTCCACCCCCTCCCCTTCTCCCCCAACGCCGGTGAGCCGCAAGGGAGTTACGGGGCGCAGCCGCGCTCCCCGTGACGTTCCGCGCTACCCGGCAGAGGAAGGCGTTTGTCATGAGCTTGGTGAAGCGTTGTAGGCCCCGCTCCCCGGGGCTCCCGGCCCTCGTGGTCGGCGCACTCGCCCTGGCCACCGGCCTGGCGGCGGGCGGGCCGGCGTCGGCCGCGCCGCAGGACACACTGCACGACCTCGCCGCGGCCCAGGGCAAGTACTTCGGCTCCGCCACCGACAACCCCGAGCTCCCCGACGCGGCCTACGCGGCGGAACTGGGCTCCGAGTTCGGGCAGATCACCCCCGGCAACTCCATGAAGTGGGACACCACCGAGCCCACCCGCGGCCAGTTCAACTTCGCCAAGGGCGATGTGATCACCGACTTCGCCCAGGCGCACGGCCAGACCGTGCGCGGCCACACCCTGGTCTGGCACAGCCAGCTGCCCGGCTGGGTGGGCTCACTGCCCTCCGCCGAGGTGGAGACGGCCATGACCGACCACATCACCGCGGAGGCCACCCACTACCGCGGCGAAGTGGCCGCGTGGGACGTGGTGAACGAGCCGTTCAACGAGGACGGGACCTTCCGTACCAGCCCGTTCTACAACGCGATGGGCAAGGACTACATCGCCAAGGCCCTGCGCGCGGCGCACGCCGCCGACCCGGACGCCAAGCTCTACATCAACGACTACAACGTCGAGGGCAAGGGCGCGAAGAGCGACGCGATGTACGACCTCGTGAGCGACCTGCTCGCCGAGGGCGTGCCGCTCGACGGGGTCGGGATGCAGGCGCACCTGGCCATCCAGTACGGCTTCCCGTACCAGATGCAGGCGAACATTCAGCGGTTCGCCGATCTGGGCCTGGACGTCGCCGTCACCGAACTTGACGTGCGCATGCAACTTCCGGCGGACGCCGCCAAGCTCGCCACCCAGTCCTCGTACTACGCGCAGGTGGTCGACGCCTGCCTCGCCGTCGAGCGCTGCGTCGGCATCACGGTCTGGGACTACACGGACAAGTACTCCTGGGTCCCGAGCACCTTCCCGGGCGAGGGCGCGGCCAACCTGTACGACGACAACCTGGCCCCCAAGCCCGCCTACGCCGCCGTCCGCACCGCCCTGGGCGACGAGGACGGCGGGGACGACGGGGGTGACGACGGCGGCGACGGCGGTACGCCCGGCACGCTCAAGGCCCAGTACCGCGCCAACGACACCTCGGCCGGCGACAACCAGATCAAGCCCGGTCTCCAACTCGTGAACACCGGCAGCGCCCCGGTCAGCCTTCCCGCGGTGACCGTCCGCTACTGGTTCTCCGGCGACAACGGCGCCACCACGTACGGCAGTTGGTGCGACTGGTCCCCGATCGGCTGCTCCACCATCACGCACCGGGTGGTGGCCGCGAGCACCCCGAAGGCCGGCGCCGACCACTACCTCGAAGTCGGCTTCGCGAGCGGCACCCTCGCCCCGGGCGCGTCGACCGGCGAGATGCAGCTGCGCCTCAGCAAGACGGACTGGTCGAACTTCGACGAGTCGGACGACTACAGCCACGGCACCGGCGCCTCGTACGCGGACGCCTCGAAGGTCACCGTCTACGTCGGCGGCGCACTCGTCTGGGGCATCGAGCCCTGATCCCGGGGGCCTCCGCTCAGGCCCCCGCTCCCCTCGCGTACACCCCCACGCGACCCCACCCGTACACCCTCCCGCGCATCCGCCGCACCCCGTCCCCACCGCTTCCCCTCCTCCCCTCCCCCTCGACGACACCCGCCACTGGAGGATTTGTGTCGATATCACGTAGAACGTTCAGCAGCGCCCTCGGCGGCAGCATGCTGGCCGTCGGTCTGGCCCAGGGCACCGCGATCGCCCGGCCGCCCTCGGCGCAGGCCGGCACCGGAGCCCGCGCGGCCGCCGCCGGCGACGACCCGTACACGCAGGCGTTCCTCACCCAGTACGGCAAGCTCAAGGACGCCGCGAACGGCTACTTCAGCCCCGACGGTCTCCCGTACCACTCGGTCGAGACCCTGATGGTCGAGGCGCCGGACCACGGTCACCAGACGACGTCGGAGGCCGTCAGCTTCTGGATGTGGCTGGAGGCGGCGTACGGCAGGGTGACCGGTGACTGGGCGCCGTTCAACGCGGCCTGGGCGGTGGCGGAGAAGACGATCATCCCGCAGCACGCCGACCAGCCGACCAGTGACTCGTACAACCCTTCCGCACCCGCGACCTTCGCGGCCGAGCACCCGCTGCCCAGCGGCTACCCCTCCGCGATGAACGGCTCCGTGCCGGTGGGCACCGACCCGCTGTCGGCCGAACTCGCCTCGTCCTACGGGACGATGGACGTCTACGGCATGCACTGGCTGATGGACCTGGACAACGTATACGGCTACGGCAACAAGCCGGGCACCGGCGGCGAGTCCGGGCCGGGGGCCGGGGCCTCCTTCATCAACACCTACCAGCGCGGTGCGCAGGAATCGGTGTGGGAGACCGTCCCGCAGCCGACCACCGACCTCTTCAAGTACGGCGGCCCCAACGGATATCTCGACCTTTTCGTCGGGGACTCCAGCTACGCCAAGCAGTGGAAGTACACCAACGCGCCGGACGCCGACGCCCGCGCGGTGCAGGCGGCCTACTGGGCGTACCGCTGGGCCTCCGAGCAGGGCAAGGAGAGCCAGGTCGCGGCCTCGGTGGCGAAGGCCGCCAAGATGGGCGACTACCTCCGCTACGCCATGTTCGACAAGTACTTCAAGCGTATCGGCGACTGCACCGATCCCAACTCCTGCCCGGCCGCCTCCGGCAGAGACTCCCAGCACTACCTGCTGTCGTGGTACTACGCCTGGGGCGGGTCCGCGGGCAGCGGCGGTGGCTGGGCCTGGCGCATCGGTGACAGCGCCTCCCACCAGGGCTACCAGAACCCGCTGGCCGCCTGGGCGCTGTCCAACGTGCCCTCGCTCACCCCCAAGTCGGCGACGGCCAGGTCGGACTGGTCCAAGAGCCTGACCCGGCAGTTGGAGTTCCTCACCTGGCTCCAGTCCAGCGAGGGCGCCCTCGCGGGCGGCTGCACCAACAGCTGGGAGGGCAGCTACAGCGCGCCCCCGGCCGGCACCCCCACCTTCTACGGGATGGCGTACGACTGGCAGCCGGTGTACCACGACCCGGCGAGCAACAACTGGTTCGGCTTCCAGGCGTGGGGCATGGAGCGCGTCGCCGCCTACTACTACGTGACCGGCAACGCGACCGCCGAGGCCGTCCTGTCGAAGTGGGTCGCCTGGGCGTCGAGCGAGACGACCATCGGCTCCGACGGCAGCTTCCGCTTCCCCTCCACCCTCAACTGGACCGGGGAGCCCGACACCTGGAACGCCGCCTCGCCCGGTGACAACGCCGGTCTGCACGTGTCCGTGGTGGACTACGCCAACGACGTCGGCGTGGGCGCCGCGTACGTCAAGACGCTCACCTACTACGCCGCCAAGTCGGGCGACGAGGACGCGGCGGCGCTCGCCAAGGCCCTGCTGGACGCGATGGCGCTGAACACCACGGACAAGGGCATCTCGGTGCCGGAGACCCGGCTGGACTACAACCGGTTCGACGACGAGGTGTACATCCCGTCCGGCTGGTCGGGCACCATGCCCAACGGCGACCCGGTCCGGCCGGGTTCGACCTTCATCGGGATCCGCAGCTGGTACAAGGACGACCCGGACTGGCCGAAGGTGCAGGCGTACCTGGACGGCGGGGACGCGCCCGTCTTCACGTACCACCGCTTCTGGGCGCAGGCCGCGCTCGCCCTGGCCTTCGCGATCTACGCGGAGCTGCTGGTGGAGGGCGGCGGCGGTGAGCCGGGCGGCGACACCGAGCCGCCGACCGCGCCGGGCGGCCTCACGGTGACCGCGACGACCAAGGACAGCGTCTCGCTCTCCTGGTCGGCGTCCACCGACAACACCGCGGTGACCGGCTACGACGTGTACCGCAACGGTGTGCTGGCGGGCAACGCGACGGGGCGCACGTTCACCGACTCCGGGCTCGCCGCCAACACCGAGTACACCTACGCGGTGGCGGCGCGGGACGCGGGCGGCAACACCTCGGCGCTGTCGGACGCGGTCCTCGCCAAGACGAAGACCGGCGGCTCGACCGGGACCGGCGCGGTGAAGGTGCAGTACAAGAGCACCGACTCCGCCGCGACGGACAACCAGATCCGGATGGGCCTGCAAGTGGTGAACACGGGCAGCGCGCCCGTCGACCTGTCGACGGTGAAGGTCCGGTACTGGTTCACCGCGGACGGCGGCCCGAGCACCTTCGGCACCTACTGCGACTACGCGGCGCTCGGTTCGTCCACCATCACGCACACGGTGGTCGCCGTCTCCAGCCCGAAGACCGGTGCCGACCGCTACCTGGAGGTCGGGTTCACCGGCGGCGCGGGCACGCTGGCCGCGGGCGCCTCCACCGGTGAGATCCAGCTGCGGCTCAACAAGAGCGACTGGTCGAACTTCAACGAGGCGGACGACTACAGCCGGGCCACCAACACCGCGTACGCGGACTCCTCGAAGGTCGGCGCGTATGTCGCCGGCGCCCTCGCCTGGGGGGTCGAGCCGTGACAGGCCGACCGCTGCCGGCGCTGGCCGGGGCGGCCGCCGCCCTGGTCCTGGCCGCGGCGTCGATGCTGACGGGCGCGTCCTCGGCCTCGGCGTCGCCGGTCACCGACTGCACGCCCTGGGGCACCACCGAACTGCGCGGCGGGGAATACCTCTACCAGCAGAACGAGTGGAACTCCGACAGCGAGCAGTGTGTCGGCGTCGACCCGGACACCGGTGCCTGGTCCGTCACCACGTCCTCGTTCAACCTGCCGACGAACGGCGCCCCGGCGACGTACCCGTCCAGTTACAAGGGCTGCCACTGGGGGGCCTGCACGTCGGACAGCGGGCTGCCGCTGCGCGTGGACGAGCTGGGCAGCGTACGCACCGACTGGTCGACCACCCAGGTCGGCTCCGGCGCGTACAACGTCTCGATGGACGTCTGGTTCAACTCGGCGCCGGTCACCGACGACCAGCCGGACGGCACCGAGCTGATGATCTGGATGAACCACCGGGGCGGGGTCCAGCCCATCGGCTCCCGCACGGCGACGGTCCAGCTCGACGGCCGGACCTGGGACGTGTGGACCGGCCCCGGCGCGTCGGGCTGGAAGGTGATCTCGTACGTCCTCCAGGGCGGCGCGACCGAGCTGACCGGCTTCGACGTGAAGAGCCTGATCGACGACGGGGTCGGCCGGGGCCAGATCGATCCGGCGCACTACCTGATCGACGCCGAGGCCGGGTTCGAGATCTGGCAGGGCGGCCAGGGGCTCGGCATGAAGGAGTTCTCCTTCGAGGCGAGCGCCGGTCCGGACGGCGGCGACGACGGCGGCGACGGCGATCCGGGCGGGGGCGGCACGACCGGCGCCCTCAAGGCCCAGTACAAGAACAACGACTCCTCCGCGACCGACAACCAGATCCGGCCCGGCCTCCAGCTGGTCAACACCGGCAGCACGGCGGTGGACCTGTCCACGGTGAAGCTGCGCTACTGGTTCACCCCCGAGTCCGGCGCCACCGGCTTCGGCACCGCGTGCGACTACGCGGCCCTGGGCTGCGGAAACGTGACGCACACGGTGAAGCAGGCCGGTACCGCCGCCGGTGCGAGCCACTACCTGGAGGTCGGCTTCACCGGGGGCAGCCTCGCCCCCGGGGCCGCCACCGGAGAGATCCAGCTCCGGTTCAACAAGTCCGACTGGTCGGCTTTCAACGAGGCGGACGACTACAGCCGGGCCGCCAACACGGCCTTCACCGACGCCTCGAAGGTCGGGGTGTACCTCAACGGCGCCCTGTCCTCGGGCACCGCCCCCTGACCGGCTGAACGGCCAGTCACCCCACCACTCCCGATGGCGGGTCAAACACTCACCCCGCTGAGCCCGCCATCGGGCAGCACCCCCCATGAACCCGTCTGCGGGGAGTTTCCGCAGGCGTACGAGAGGAGCACGGAGCCGCAATGAGTACCAGAGGCACCATCAAGCAAGGTCTGCGCCGGAGGCTGGCCGCAGCCTCCGCCCTGGCCATGGGCGCGGCGCTGGCGGTGGCGATCCCCACCACCGCCGACGCGGCGGCGGCCCGGGTCGACAACCCCTACGTGGGCGCCAAGGCCTATGTGAACCCGGACTGGTCCGCCCTGGCGGCTGCCGAGCCGGGCGGCGCGGCCATCGCGAACACGCCCGCCTTCGTCTGGATGGACCGCATCGCGGCCATCGAGGGCACGGAAGGCAAGCGGAGCCTGCGCGACCACTTGGACACCGCCCTCGCCCAGGGTGCGGACCTGTTCCAGGTCGTCATCTACGACCTGCCGGGACGCGACTGTGCCGCGCTGGCCTCCCACGGTGAGCTCGGCGCCACGGAGATCGACCGGTACAAGGACGAATACATCGATCCGATCGCCGACATCCTCGCCGACCCGGCGTACGCGAACCTGCGCATCGTCACGATCATCGAGCCCGACTCGCTGCCCAACATCGTCACCAACGCGGGCGGTACCGCCGGTTCGACCGAGGACTGCGCGACGATGAAGGCGAACGGCAACTACGAGAAGGGCATCGGCTACGCCCTTCACACCCTGGGTGCCATTCCCAACGTCTACAACTACATCGACGCCGCCCACCACGGCTGGCTCGGCTGGGACAGCAACATGGCCCCGGCGGGCCTGGAGTTCAAGAAGGCGGCCACCTCCGAGGGCGCCACGGTCAACGATGTCTCCGGATTCATCGTCAACACGGCCAACTACTCGGCTCTCAAGGAGCCGAACTTCAAGATCACCGACTCGGTGAACGGCACCACGGTGCGTCAGTCCAAGTGGATCGACTGGAACTACTACACCGATGAGCTGACGTTCGCCCAGGCGCTGCGCACCCAGCTGGTGGGCCAGGGCTTCAACTCGAACATCGGCATGCTGATCGACACCGCCCGCAACGGCTGGGGCGGCGCCGACCGGCCCACCTCGGCGGGCCCGTTGACCAGCGTGGACGACTACGTCAACGGCGGCCGCGTCGACCGGCGCATCCACGCCGGCAACTGGTGCAACCAGAGCGGAGCCGGCATCGGTGAGCGGCCCACCGCCGCCCCCGAGCCCGGGATCGACGCGTATGTGTGGGCGAAGCCCCCGGGGGAGTCGGACGGCAACAGCGAGCCCGAGGAGAACGACGAGGGCAAGGGCTGGGACCGGATGTGCGACCCGACCTATGAGGGCAACGGGCGCAACGGCAACAGCAAGACGGGCGCGCTGCCGAACTCCCCGGTCGCGGGTCACTGGTTCTCCGCGCAGTTCCAGGAGCTGGTCCGCAACGCCTACCCGCCGATCGACGGCAGCGGCGAGAACCCCGGCGGTGGCGACGACGACACCCAGGCGCCGACCGCGCCGACGGGTCTGACGTCCTCGGCGAAGACCAGCAGCAGCGTCTCGCTGTCCTGGACCGCGTCGAGCGACAACAAGGCGGTGACCGGCTACGACGTGTACCGGGGCGGCACCAAGGTGGGTTCGACCACCACCACCTCGTACACCGACACGGGCCTGTCGGCCTCGACCGCCTACAGCTACACCGTGAAGGCGAAGGACGCGGCAGGTAACGTCTCGGCGGCCTCCTCGGCCCTCTCCGTCACCACCTCCGCCGGGGGCGGCACCGGAACGGGCTCGCTGAAGGTCCAGTACAAGAACAACGACAACTCCGCGACCGACAACCAGATCCGGTTCGGTCTCCAGCTGGTGAACACCGGCAGCTCGGCGGTGGACCTGTCCACGGTGAAGCTGCGCTACTGGTTCACCCCCGAGTCCGGCTCCTCCACCTTCGGCACCGCGTGCGACTACGCGGTCCTGGGCTGCGGGAAGCTGAGCCTGGCGGTGAAGTCGGGCGGTTCGGCGGCCGGGGCCAGCCACTACCTGGAGGTCTCCTTCGGCAGCGGCAGTCTCGCGGCCGGCGCCTCCACCGGTGAGATGCAGCTGCGGCTGAACAAGAGCGACTGGTCCAACTTCAACGAGGCGGACGACTACAGCCACGGCACGGGCACCTCGTTCGCCGACGCTTCGAAGATCGGCGTGTACACGGCCGGTGCGCTCTCCTGGGGCACCGCGCCCTGATCAGTGACCGGATGATCCGGTGACTCCGTCCGGCCCCGCCACCTCTGTGGCGGGGCCGGACTTCTTCGCGCCCGCGGGGCCGGACATCTTTACGTACAAGTGAGCGACGGGTTTTTGTTATGGTCACCGGCCGGGCCGCATCTCCCAGGTGTGCGTGAAGCCAGAACAGGACTCCGGAAGAGTGAGCACAGCATGGGCCAGGACCGCGAACGGGCGTTGATCAAGGCGGCACGAGCCGGTGACCCCGACGCCAAGGACCAACTCGTCGCGTCCTGTCTTCCGCTGCTCTACAACATCGTCGGACGCGCGCTGAACGGCCACGCGGACGTGGACGACGTCGTGCAGGAGACGGTCCTGCGCATGCTGCGCGCCCTGCCCGGCCTGCGGAGTCCGGAGAGCTTCCGCTCCTGGCTGGTGGCCATCGCGATGAACGAGATACGCGGGCACTGGCGCGACCGGCAGTCCGCCGCGATCCCCGTGGAACCGCTGGCCACCGGCCACGACCGGGTCGATCCGGCGGCGGACTTCGTGGACGTGACGATCCTGCGGCTCGGCCTGTCCGGGCAGCGCCGCCAGGTCGCCGAGGCGACCCGGTGGGTGGACGAGGACGACCGGGCGCTGCTCTCGCTGTGGTGGCTGGAGGCGGCGGGGCAGCTGACCCGGGCCGAGGTGGCCGCCGCCATGAACCTGTCGCCCGAGCACACCGCCGTACGCGTGCAGCGGATGAAGGCGCAGCTGGACACCGCCCGCGTGGTGGTGGGGGCGCTGGCGGCGCAGCCCCGGTGCATCCTGCTGGACGACATCCTGAACGGCTGGGACGGGGCGCCCTCGCCGCTGTGGCGCAAGCGCATCGCACGGCACGCGCGCGGCTGCACGGTCTGCTCGGGCTTCGGCTCGGGCCTGGTGCCGGCCGAGGGCCTGCTCGTGGGCCTCGCACTGGTCCCGCTCGCCGTGGCCGGGGCGGGCCGGGCCCCCCGGCTGACCGAGGTCGCGGCCGGCACGCCCCTGGACGCGCCGGTGCGGCCGGGCCGGGCGGCGCTGCGCCGGAACCAGGCGCGCCGCCGTCGGCGCAACGCCGTGGTGGCGTCCGTCCTCGCGGTGGGCGTGCTGGGGGCCGGGGGCGCCGCCGTCCATCTGTCGACGGAGGACGACGGCGGCGACGAGGTCTCCGTCGCGACCGCCCCGGAGGCCGACGGCTCCGTCACCGCGACCGCTTCGGCCGGGGCGTCCGCCTCCGCGACGCCGTCCGCCTCGCCCTCGCACTCCGCCGGGAGCCCGAGCCCGAGCGCCACGAAGAAGAAGGACCGGGCGAAGCCGAAGAAGTCGGCGCCCGCGACCAAGCGCCCCCCGGCGACGAAGGCTCCCTCCGCGACCCGTCCGGCCCCGGCCGAGCCCGCGCCGAGCCCGCCCTCGGACGCGGAACAGGTCCTGGCCCTGGTGAACACCGAGCGGGCGAAGGAGGGCTGCTCGCCGGTGACCGGCAACGACGAGCTGACGACCGCCGCGCAGCGGCACTCCGAGGACATGGCCGCGCACGACTACTTCTCGCACACCTCGCAGGACGGCTCGGGCCCCGGCGAGCGGATCACCGCGGCCGGCTACCGGTGGAGCACGTACGGGGAGAACATAGCGAAGGGGCAGCGGACACCGGCGGACGTGATGAACTCCTGGATGAACAGCCCGGGCCACCGCGCGAACATACTGAACTGCTCGTTCAAGGAGCTGGGCGTGGGCATCCAGGACAGCCCCGGCGGCATCGTCTGGACGCAGGACTTCGGCGCGCAGATGTGAGGCCGCGGCGTCGCCGGGCGGGCACGGGGTATACGTCTCCATCATCGACCCGCTGATGGAGCCGGACCGGGGAGAGACCGTGTTCTACTACGTCCTCAAGTACGTCGTCCTCGGCCCGGTGCTGCGGCTGCTGTTCCGGCCGGTCATCGAGGGCGCGGAGCACATTCCGGACGACGGCGCCGCGATCGTCGCGGGCAACCACCTGTCGTTCTCGGACCACTTCCTGATGCCCGCGATCCTCAAGCGGCGGATCACCTTCCTGGCCAAGGCCGAGTACTTCACGGGCCCGGGCCTGAAGGGCCGGCTGACGGCCGCCTTCTTCCGCAGCGCGGGCCAGATCCCGGTGGACCGGTCGGGCAAGGAGGCGGGGCAAGCCGCGATCCGCGAGGGCATCGGGGTGCTGGAGCGCGGCGAGCTGCTGGGCATCTACCCGGAGGGCACCCGCTCGCACGACGGACGGCTCTACAAGGGCAAGGTCGGGGTGGCGGTCATGGCCATCCGGGCGGGGGTGCCGGTGGTGCCGTGCGCGATGGTCGGCACCTTCGAGATCCAGCCGCCCGGCCGGCGCCTCCCCCGCCTCAAGCCCGTCACCATCCGCTTCGGCGAACCGCTGGACTTCTCCCGCTACGCGGGCCTGGAGGACGAGAAGGCGGCCATCCGGGCGGTGACCGACGAGATCATGTACGCGATCCTGCGGCTCTCCGAGCAGGAGTACGTGGACGAGTACGCGGTGAAGGCAAAGCAGGCGGCCGGGGAGAAGCAGCCGGGCCGGTTCCCGAAACGGCGACGCCGACAGCGGATTCGCGAGCAGTGAACGCCCCTGGTCAGGGGGGTGGCCCGGTCCTAGCGTTCGGGCCATGAGCAAGGGACACGCATGGGTGCTGGGAGCGACGGGACAGATCGGGCGGGCCGCTGTGCGCGCGCTGTCGGAGGACGGCTGGGAGGTGACGGCGGCCTCGCGCGCCGGAGGCCGTGACGAGCGGTGGGACGACGGGGTCAGGGCGGTCGCCCTGGACCGCGACGAGGAGGGCGCACTCGCGGCGGCGCTCGGACCGGGCTGCGACGTCCTGGTCGACATGGTGGCGTACGGGCGGGAACACGCCGCGCAGCTGACCGGGCTCGCCGACAGGATCGGCTCGGCGGTCGTCGTCTCCAGCGGCGCGGTGTACGAGGACGAGCAGGGCCACAGCTTCGACACCCAGGCCGAACCGGGCGGGGCGCCCTGCTATCCGGTGCCGATCCCCGAGTCGCTGGCGACCGTGGCACCGGGCGAGGACACGTACGCGGCGCGCAAGATCCGGCTGGAGCGCGATCTCCTGGCGGCCGGCGACGCGCTGCCCGCCACGCTGCTGCGGGCGGGCGCGGTGCACGGCCCGCACTGCCGCTCGCCGCGTGAGCTGTACTTCGTCAAGCGGGGGCTGGACGGCCGCACCCGGCGCGTGCTGGCGTACGGCGGGGCTTCGCGCTTCCACCCGGTCCACTCGGCGAACGTGGCGGAGCTGATCCGGCTGGCCGCCGCCCGGCCCGGGTCGCGGGTGCTGAACGCCGCCGATCCGCAGGCGCCGACGGTCGCGGAGATCGGTACGGCGGTGGACGCGGTCCTGGGCCTGAGCACGGAGACGGTGCTGATGCCCGGCGACCCGTCCCCGGAGGGCGTCGGCTCGACGCCGTGGAGCGCGCCGCACCCCATCGTCTACGACATGTCGGCGGCCGAGCGGGAACTCGGCTACCGGCCGGTGACGGGGTACGCCGAGTCGCTGCCGGAGACCGTCGAGTGGATCGCCGGGCAGCTCGCCGGACGGGACTGGCGGGACGCGTACCCGGCCATGCTCCGGTCGTACGGCACGAGCCTGTTCGACTACGAGTCGGAGGACGCCTGGCTGGCGGAGCACGACCGGCAGGGGTGAGCCAGGGCGGGCGCGTCAGCCCGTCCGCGTCACGTCCATCGACATCAGCCCGCGCAGCCCGTTCTCCAGGACCTCCGGGCCGGTGTCGCCGAACATGGCGAGCTGGGCGATGAACCCCTGGGCGGTCGCGATGAGGGCCCGGGCGACGTGCTCGTCCGGGACGTCCGCCCGGAGCACCCCCGCCTCCCGGTACAGCCCGACCAGCTCGGTCCAGGCCCCGCGCAGTCCGCCGAACGCCTCGGCGAGGGTGGCCGCCAGCCGCTCGCTGCGCAGGGTCTCCGACCACACCTGGATGATCAGCCCCGCGTACGCCCGGGGTTCGAGCCCCCGCCCCGATTCGAGGCCGTCCGCGAACAGGCTCCGCGACACCCGGCCGATCAGCACGTCCGGGGCGGGGACGGGGGTGTCCCGGGCCGCCCCCTCGAAGGCCCGGCGCACCCCGTTCACGGCCTCGGTCGCGATGGCCGCGATCAGGTCCTCCTTGCCGCTGAAGTAGCGGTAGACCGCCCCCGCCGAGAGACCGGCCTCCTTCAGCACGTCCTGCATCGAGGTGCCGTGGAAGCCGTCACGGGCGAAGCAGCGCGCGGCGCCGTCCAGGATCTGTCTGCGGCGGGCGTCGAGGTGCGCCTGGGATACACGGGCCATGCCGCCAACCTAAAACGAACATTCATTCTTGACAACTGCCGACAGCCGGGGCGACAGTGGCCGTGTCTTATAAAACGAACGATCCTTCTCTTTGAGGGACCGTTCTCCCTGAGCCGCCCTCCCTGAATCGAGGCCCGTCCCATGTCCCTCACCCCGAACCGCCGCCTGGTGGTGGTGGTCCTGCTGGTTCCGCTGGTGGTGACCCTCGCCCTGTGGGCCTTCGCCTGGCCCGCCGCCCGGACCGCACCGCGCGACCTGCCGGTCGGGATCGCCGGTACCGCACCGGCCGCCGACCAGCTCCAGCAGCGGTTCGAGGAGCGCGACGGGGCCTTCGACGTGCACCGCTACGACTCCGAGGCCGCGGCCCGGGACGCGATCGAGGACCGGACCGTCTACGGCGCGGTCGTCGTGACCGCCAAGGGCCCCGAGCTGCTGACGGCGAGCGCGGGCAGCACGGTGGTCGCCCAGCTGCTGCGCGAGGCGGTGACCACCGGAGCACCGGCCGGCACGGCCGTACCGGTCACCGACGTGGTGGCCGCGCCCGCCGCCGACCCCCGGGGCGCCGTCCTCGGCTCCAGCATCCTGCCGCTGGCCATCGCGGGGGTCGCCGCCGGGGCGGCCGTGACCGTACTGAGGCTGCGCGGGGCGCGGGCCGCGGTCGCCCTGCTCGGCGTGGCCGTCATGGTGGGGCTCCTGGCCACCGCGGTGACGGACAGCTGGCTCGGCGCCCTCACCGGCGACTGGTGGAGCGAGGCCGGGACCATCGCCCTGACCGTGCTCGCCATCGGCGCGCCGGTCGCGGGCCTGGCCGCCCTGCTCGGCACTCCGGGCATCGGGATCGGCGCCCTGCTCATGGTGCTGCTGGGCAACCCCTTCTCGGGAGTGACCAGCGCACCCGAACTGCTCCCCCGCCCGATCGCCGTGATCGGCCAGCTGTTGCCGCCCGGGGCAGCGGGGTCCGCGCTGCGCTCGGTGGCGTTCTTCGACGGCGCGGCGGCGGCCGTCCCCGCCCTGACGCTCGGCGTGTGGGCGGTGCTGGGACTGGGCGCGGTGCTCGTCGGCGGGCGCCGCGGGACGGCGGCCGACACGACGGCCCCGGCCTCGGCGCGGGAGCCCGCACTGGCCGGCTGACCACGCTCAGGAATGCGCCCCCGTCCGGCCGGACGGGGGCGCTTCGCCGTGTACGGGGGTCAGTCGTCCCGGCCGTGGTGGCCGCGGTGCTCCGCCGCGATGCCGAAGCGCCGCCGTTCGCCGGGAGCGGACGGGGTGGAGCCGATCGAGGAGACCGAGCTGATCACGTGCTCCTGCTCCGCCGCCTCCTCCTTCTCGAGTCGTTCGAGGTCAGCGGCCGATACGAGGGCGACGAGCGGCTTTCCGTGCCGCGTGACGACCACGCGCTCGCCGCCGTAGACGACGCGGTTGATCAGTTCGGCGAGTTCAGCCCGGGCTTGCGTCACCGGAATCTCGTAGGCCATGCTCCCATCATAACCTTCTGTACGTCCTGTACATTTTTTACGGAAGCGTGCGCGGGCGCCCCGCTGTGCCCGCGCGACCGGAGGAGAGGCACAGCCGTGTACCGTCCCGTCGCCCGTCACGTCCTGCCCGAGTTCACCGAGCGCACCTCCCAGGGGTCCCGGACCCTCGACCCGTACTCCAAGCTGCTCGCCGAGCGCGTCGTCTTCCTGGGCACGGCCCTGGACGAGACGGCCGCCAACGACCTGGTCGCCCAGCTGATGTACCTGGAGCACGACGCGCCGGACCGGCCCGTCTCGCTCTACATCAACTCGCCGGGCGGCTCGTTCGGCGCGATGACGACCCTGTACGACACGATGCACTTCCTCGGCTGCGAGGTGGAGACCTACTGCCTGGGCCGGGCGGGGGCCGGGGCGGCGGTGCTGCTCGCCGCGGGCGCCCCGGGCCGGCGGCACATGCTGCCCGGCGCCAAGGTGGTCGTCAGCCAGCCCGCGCTGGACGAGCCGCTTCAGGGGCAGCCGTCCGACCTGGAGATCGAGGCGCGGGAACTGGCCCGGATGCGCGAGACGATGACCGGCATGCTGGCCCGGCACACGGGGCGCTCCGTCGAGCAGGTCACCGAGGACACCGAGCGCGACCTCGTCCTCGACGCGGAGGGCGCCCTGGCGTACGGGCTGGTCGACCACATCGTGCGGAACCGGGTCCCGGCGCCGCCGCGCTCCGGGTGGTGAACCGGGGATGCAGCCACCGGACTTCCCGCCGCTGCCCGCCCTGACCCGGGCCGAGTCCGAGTTCATCGACGGCTATCTGCGGGTGGTCGACCAGGTGGGCCGGATCAACCCGGCGCACGGGGACGACACCTACGCGGCCCTGCGCGCCGCCCAGGCGCTGGCCTCGCACGCGGCGGCCTTACGGGACGCGCTCGCGCTGATGCACCGGCGCGGCGAAACCCGTATCCACAGCGCCACGTTGACCCGCGCGCTGCGGGAGCTGGACGGCGAGCGGCGGGCGGCCCGGGTCGTCCTGCCGCCCGCCCCGCCGGACTGACGCCCCCGCAGGTCACCGACACGCCCGGCGGGCGTGCGGAATTTCCTCGCTCGTTCGGCGTAGGCGTTCCCTCTCACGAGCGACGGTCCGATTTGCCTTTTCCTGATGCGCGTGGGGCGCGTTCCTCCGCGACACCGCTGGTACGGCCGTGGCCGCGGGCGGCCGGCGGACCGCCGTCCGGGTTTCCGTCCACCTGAACGGGCCATCCGCGGCGGTCTTCACCGATGGCTGTTCCGGCTCGGAAATCCGGCACGAGGTGAGTCAAGATCCCTGGGACGACAAGCCCCCGCCACCGCGGCGGGGCGGTCCGGGCGGACGCCGAGTCCTGCCGCCGCCCGGATGACTGGTCGACAGGAGTGGATCGGCAGGAGTGGAGGACCCGAGCACTACGGGACCGCCGGATCTCCGGTTGTCCCTCGGGGTGAAGCCGCCTCGCGCGGCCGGGCAACTTCGCCAGCCCGAACCCGACAGGTCATCCTTCACAGGCGGCTGACGAAGGGTTGCGCATGAGTGCGCAGGTTCATGTCCCGTCTCTGCTCGCCCGGGCCACCACGGCCTCGGTCATGACTCTCGCCGCCGTCGGCGGCACGCTGTGCGTCCCAGGAGCCGCGCCCGAGGCGCAGGCGGCCGGCCACGCGATGAAAGCCCTGAAGATCGCCGCGTCGAAGAAGGGTGCGCCCTACCGCTGGGGCGCCACCGGGCCCGGCAGCTTCGACTGTTCGGGGCTGACGCTCTACTCGTTCAAGAAGGCCGGCAAGAGACTCCCCCGGACGGCCCAGCAGCAGTACAACAGGACCAGGCACATCTCGGCTTCCCAGCGCCAACGAGGTGACCTGGTCTTCTTCCATTCGGGGCGCAGCGTCTACCACGTGGGCATCTACGCCGGCAGCGGGAAGATCTGGCACTCGCCGAAGACCGGCGCCGTGGTCCGCCTGGAGAAGATCTGGACCAGGAGCGTCTACTACGGCCGGGTCGCCTGATCCGGCCGCCTCAGGGCTGGACGGGGACCTGCCACGGGAGCGCCACCCAGACGGTCTTGCCGCCGTCGACGGTGGGTGTGACGGTCAGCCGGCCGCCGTACTCCTTGGCCAGCGAGCGGATGATCACCATGCCGCGTCCGTTGTCCTGCTGGACGGCGGCGGGCAGCCGCTGGGGGCGGCGGGGGTGACTGTCCGTCACCCCGAGGCGCAGCTCCTCGTCCCGCTCGAGGCGCAGGTCGACGGTGAAGGTGGGTGACTGCCCGAAGGTGTGCAGGACGGCGTTGGTGGCCAGCTCCGAGAGGATGAGGCGGACGGTGTCGGCCATCTCCGCCTCCTCGGGCAGGCCCCACTCCGTCAGCACCCGGGCGACGAACCCGCGGGCCGCGGAGACCGAGACCGGCTCGCTCGGCAGGGTGACACGTGCTTCCTGATGGTCTGCCATGGCGAGCCGTCCCTTTCCCACCCGGTACCGGGCCGTCGTGCGGTCCGGTTGTGCTTCGCGCCAGAGTGCCACCGATACCGCCCTCCGTGGCGGCGATCCACCAAGATATGCATATATCTGTCGCTCAAACCGGTGAACTCTCCCCACGCGGGCCCGCTCCGGCGCCACACTGTCTGCTCGTCGGACAGCGGAGGGAGTCATCGGATGCAGCACGGCCCTGCGGTGCGGCGCCGCAAGCTGGGAGAGGAGCTGCGGAGCCTGCGCCAGGCGTCGGGGCTCACGAGCCGGGAGGCGGCGGCGCTGCTCGGCTGGCACCAGTCGAAGGTGAGCAGGATCGAGACAGGTGTCAGCGGGGTGCGGCCGGACGACGTGAACCGGCTCCTCGACGCGTACGGCATGGACGATCCGAAGCTCCGCGAGGTCCTGGGCGCGCTCGCCGGTTCGGCGGGCGGGGGCGGCGCCGGCTGGTGGCACGCCTACCGGGGGCTCATCCCGCCCCAGTACCGCGACTTCATCAGCCTGGAGTCGCAGGCGCGCACCGCCCGCACGCTGGAGACCACGGTGGTGCCGGGCCTGTTGCAGACGGCCGACTACGCCCGCGCGGTGACCCGGGCCTCGCTGGACGGGCTGCCGTCCGGTCAGCTGGACTCACTGGTGGAGGTGCGGCTGACCCGGCAGGGGGTGCTGCGGAGCGATCCGCCGCTGCGGCTGAGCGCGGTCCTGGACGAGGCGGTGCTGCGCCGGGAGGTCGGCGGCCGGCGGGTGATGCGGGAGCAGTTGCGCCATCTCGCCCGGGTGGCACAACTTCCGCATGTGCAACTCCAGTTACTTCCGTTCTCGGTCGGCGGCTATGTCAGCCTCACGAGCCCTTTCGTTATCTTCTCCTTTCCGACCGCTTCCGACCTTGACGTGGTCGTTCTTGACCACTTGACGAGTAGCCTCTATCTGGAACGGAAAGAAGACCTTGCGGCGTACAGCTCGGCCTTCGAGACCCTTCAGACGCACGCGCTGTCGCCGGAGCACACGCTGGACCTGATCGCCGCGATCGACCGCGGCGACCGGTGACCCCCCACCGCCCGGAGGAAGCGTCATGTCCCAACACCCCGCCCGGCCCGCGTCGCGCTGGCGACGCAGCAGCTACAGCACGGGAATGAACAACTGCGTCGAGACCGCGCCGTCCGGAGGCGGACGGCTGCTGGCCGTCCGCGACTCGAAGGACATCGGCCTGACGCACCTGGCGTTCTCGCCGACGGCCTGGACGTCCTTCGTCTCCGGCCTGAAACGCTGAGGCGGACCACCGCCTCAGCTCTGCGGTGCGGTCCGCCGCACCGTCTCCACCGCCCGCGCGACCTGCTCGTCCGTCAGGTCCGCGCGGGCGGTCAGCCGCAGCCGCGAGATGCCGTCGGGCACGGACGGCGGCCGGAAGCAGCCCACCGCCATCCCGGCCGTCCGGCAGTCGGCGGCCCAGCGCACGGCGGCGTCGGCCGAGGGCGCCCGGACCGAGACGACCGCCGCGTCGGGCCGCACCGCGGTCAGACCGGCCGCCGTCAGCCCCTCGTACAGCGCGGTGGCGACCGTACGGGCCCTGAGCGCGCGCTCCGGTTCGCGGCGCAGCAGCCGCAGCCCGCCCAGGGCGGCGCCGACGGCGGCCGGGGCGAGTCCGGTGTCGAAGATGAACGTCCGGGCGGTGTTGACCAGGTGGTCGATCACCCGGACCGGCCCGAGGACCGCGCCGCCCTGGCTGCCCAGGGACTTGGACAGGGTGAGCGTGGCGACGACGTCCGCGTCACCCGCGAGCCCCGCCGCGTCGAGCGCCCCCCGTCCGCCCGCGCCGAGCACCCCGAGCCCGTGCGCGTCGTCCACCAGGAGCGCGGCGCCCTCCGCCCGGCAGACGGCGGCCAGTGCGGCCAGCGGCGCGGCGTCGCCGTCCACGGAGAACACCGAGTCGGTGACGGCCAGCTTCCGGCCCCCGTGCCCGCGCAGCGTCTTGCGGACGGCCTCCGGGTCGGCGTGCGGGACGACGGCGGTCTCGGCCCGGGAGAGCCGGCAGCCGTCCACGATGGAGGCGTGGTTGCCCGCGTCCGACGCGATGAGGGCGCCGCGTCCGGTGAGTGCGGTGAGGGCCGCGAGGTTGGCGGCGTAACCGGAGGAGAGGACGAGCGCGGCCTCGAAGCCGCAGAACGCGGCGAGTTCGCGTTCCAGCTCGGCGTGGAGCGCGGTCGAGCCGGTGACCAGGCGGGATCCGGTCGCCCCACCGCCCCAGCGGCGCGCCGCGTCCGCCGCCGCGGAGGTCACCTCCGGGTGCCGGGTGAGGCCCAGGTAGTCGTTGCTCGCGAGGTCCAGGAGCTCCGCCCCGGCCTCGCGGGGCCGCAGCCGGCGGACCAGGCCCGCGTCCGCGCGCCGACGCGCCTCGTCGTCGATCCAGTCGAACGGGGTGGCGGGCATGGGCGGTCCCTTTTGTAGGCAGCTCACAGACCCTAACCGGGCTCATGCGGAGACACGGTGTGGCAATGCACACACCCCGTGTGAGCTCTGTTGTCCGGTTCCTCCTTGGCTCCGGGCGGTGCGGTGCGTCAGGATCATCGCCATGGACCTCCTGAACACGCTGGTGGACAAGGGGCTGCGGCGCGAGCTGCCGACCCGTGAAGAAGCGCTCGCCGTACTGGCGACCCCGGACGACCAACTGCTCGACGTGGTGGCCGCGGCCGGCAAGGTGCGCCGTCAGTGGTTCGGGCGGCGGGTGAAACTGAACTATCTGGTCAATCTGAAGTCCGGGCTCTGCCCCGAGGACTGCTCGTACTGTTCGCAGCGGCTCGGCTCCAAGGCGGAGATCCTCAAGTACACCTGGCTGAAACCGGACGAGGCGTCGAAGGCGGCCGCTGCCGGGGTGGCCGGCGGCGCCAAGCGCGTCTGCCTGGTGGCCAGCGGCCGGGGCCCGACGGACCGGGACGTCGACCGGGTCTCGCAGACCATCGAGGCCATCAAGGAACAGAACGAGGGCGTCGAGGTGTGCGCCTGCCTCGGTCTGCTCTCCGAGGGCCAGGCCGACCGGCTGCGTTCGGCGGGCGCCGACGCGTACAACCACAACCTCAACACGTCCGAGGGGACGTACGGGGAGATCACGACCACCCACACCTACGCCGACCGCGTCGACACGGTGCACCAGGCGCAGGCCGCCGGGCTCTCCGCGTGCTCGGGGCTGATCGCGGGCATGGGCGAGAGCGACGAGGACCTGGTCGACGTGGTCTTCTCGCTGCGCGAGCTGGACCCGGACTCGGTGCCGGTCAACTTTCTGATCCCGTTCGAGGGGACCCCGCTCGCCAAGGAGTGGAACCTGACGCCGCAGCGGTGTCTGCGCATCCTGGCGATGGTGCGGTTCGTCTGCCCGGACGTGGAGGTGCGGCTCGCGGGCGGGCGCGAGGTCCATCTGCGCTCCATGCAGCCGCTCGCCCTGCATCTGGTCAACTCCATCTTCCTGGGCGACTACCTGACCAGTGAGGGCCAGGCCGGCCAGGCGGATCTGGACATGATCGCGGACGCCGGTTTCGAGGTGGAGGGGGCGGGTACGACGACGCTCCCCCGGCACCGCGCGGACGCGGCGGCGGGCTGCGGCTCGCACGCGGACGCCGGCTGCGCCTCCGAGGCAGAGGCATGCGGTTCGCACGCGGGCGGCGGCTGCGGGCCGTGCGGCGGGGGCGCGGAGGAGGCGACCGTACCCGCCGCCGAGGTGCCGGAGACCCCGGGCGCCCGGACGGACCTGGTGGCGGTACGCCGCCGCGGCGCGGGCACGGACCTCGCTCCCAATGCCTGAGCCGCTCTCCCCCGCCGTACTCCGGGACCTGGACCGGGCGCACGTCTGGCATCCGTACGGCCCCATGCCGGGCCGGCAGGAGCCGCTGGTCGTGGAGTCCGCGTCCGGGGTCCGGCTGCGGCTCGCCGAACCCGCCCACGGACAGCACGAGTTGGTCGACGGGATGTCCTCGTGGTGGTCGGCCGTGCACGGCTACAACCACCCCGTGCTGAACGAGGCGGCGCGCGGCCAGCTGGACCGGATGAGCCATGTGATGTTCGGCGGGCTCACGCACGAGCCCGCCGTCCGGCTGGCGGCCCGGCTGGTGGAGATCACCCCGGAGCCGCTGCGCCACGTCTTCCTCGCCGACTCGGGCTCCGTGTCGGTCGAGGTCGCCGTGAAGATGTGCCTCCAGTACTGGCGGTCGGCCGGGCGGCCGGCCAAGAAGCGGCTGCTGACCTGGCGCGGCGGCTACCACGGGGACACCTGGCAGCCGATGTCGGTCTGCGACCCCGAGGGCGGGATGCACGAGCTGTGGTCGGGCGCGCTGCCCCGCCAGGTCTTCGCCGGTGAACCGCCCGCCGGTTACGACTCCGAGCCCGACCCGGCGTACGCGGCGCGGCTGCGCGAGCTGATCGGGCTGCACGCGGACGAGCTGGCGGCCGTGATCGTGGAACCGGTGGTCCAGGGGGCGGGCGGCATGCGCTTCCACTCCCCCGGCTATCTGCGCGTGCTGCGCGAGGCGTGCGACGCGTACGGCGTGCTGCTCGTGTTCGACGAGATCGCCACGGGCTTCGGCCGTACGGGAAAGCTGTTCGCGGCCGAGCACGCGGGGGTCTCCCCCGATGTGATGTGCGTCGGCAAGGCGCTGACCGGCGGCTATCTGACGATGGCGGCGACGCTGTGCACGAGCGAGGTGGCCGACGGCATCTCGCGCGGCGAGGTGCCGGTGCTCGCCCACGGACCGACGTTCATGGGCAACCCGCTGGCCGCGTCGGTGGCCTGCGCCTCCATCGACCTGCTGCTCGGCCAGGACTGGCAGCAGGAGGTCAAGCGGATCGAGGCCGGGCTGAACGAGGGCCTGGCGGCGGCGCGGGAGCTGCCCGGGGTCCGCGACGTACGGGTGCTCGGCGCCATCGGGGTCGTCCAGCTGGACCACGAGGTGGACATGGCGGCGGCGACCGCGGCCGCGGTGCGCGAAGGGGTGTGGCTGCGGCCGTTCCGGGATCTCGTCTACACCATGCCGCCGTATGTGACCGGTGACGACGATGTGGCACGCATCTGCCGCGCGGTGTGCGCGGCGGCGCGGGAGGGCTGAGACATGAGCGTTCTGGTGGTGACCGGTACCGGTACGGAGATCGGCAAGACGATCGTGACGGCGGCCGTGGCGGCGGCCGCCGCGCACCGCCGCGTCGCCGTCCTCAAACCGGCCCAGACCGGCCTGGCGCCGGGCGAACCCGGCGACGTGGCCGAGGTGGCGCGACTGGCGGGCGCCCATGTCACGGCGGTCGAACTCGCCCGCTTCCCCGAGCCGCTGGCGCCCGCGACGGCCGCCCGCCGGGCCGGGATGGACCCGGTGCGCCCGTACGAGGTCGCCGAGGCCGCCGAGAAGCTGGCCGCCGATCACGACCTGGTCCTGGTCGAGGGCGCCGGCGGGCTGCTCGTACGGTTCGACGACGAGGGCGCGACCCTGGCGGACGCGGCCCGGCTGCTCGCGGCCCCGGTCCTGGTGGTCGCCCCGGCCGGTCTGGGCACGCTCAACTCCACGGCCCTGACGGCGGAGGCGCTGCGGGCCCGCGAGCTCGACTGCCTGGGCGTGGTCATCGGCAGCATGCCGGCCGCGCCCGGCCTGGCGGAGCGCTGCAATGTGGCGGACCTCCCGGTGGCCGCCGGGGCTCCGCTGCTGGGCGTCGTGCCGGAGGGCGCCGGGTCGCTGGCCCCGGCGGACTTCCGGGCGCGGGCGGCGGGTTGGCTGGCCGTGCCGCTGGGCGGCGACCGGCCGCTGGGCTGAGCGGAGCGGGCGGCACCGGCGGGCCGGGAGCCCTCCGGTGCCGCCCGCGCGTCCGTTCACCGGCGTATTCGGACGGATTCCGTACCCCGGCCCCCCATGGGTCGAACACCTGGTCATAATTCCTGCTCAGGGCTCAGGTAGCCGAAGTCACCGCGGTCGGCCACGTCCTGGCGCCGCAGGCGCGCCAACCGACCAGTTCTCGCGACGACTCATGGAGTGACATTGAGTACGACGACGTTCCGTTCCCGCATCACGGCCCGGCTCGGGCGCGGCTACCTGGCCAGGATCCAGAAGCACGGATTCGGGTCGACCACGATGAAACTGCTCCCGGAACAGCTCCTGATGCCGCTGCGCAGGGACGGGCTCGACCCGGTCCGGCGGCTGGCCGAGACCCGGGCGGGCGCACCGGTGTCCAGGGTGGCGCTGCCGTTCGGCATGGACGCCTGGGTGGTCACCGGCTACGAGGAGTCGAAGGCCGTGCTCGGCTCCGCCGAGGGCTTCAGCACCGACTTCGCGCACCTGGCGGGCAACGCGGGCATAGCCGCCGAGCACAGCCCGGGCGGCCTGGGGTTCAGCGATCCGCCGGTGCACACGCGGCTGCGCCGCATCCTGACCCCGGAGTTCACGATGCGCCGGCTGCGCCGTCTGACCCCCAGGATCGACGCCATCGTCGCGGAGCGGCTGGACGCGATGGCGGCCGCGCCGGGGCCGGTCGACCTGGTGCACGCGTTCGCGCTGCCGGTGCCCTCGCTGACCATCTGCGAACTGCTCGGGGTGCCCTACGAGGACCGCGACGACTTCCAGAAGCTCGCCATGGACCGCTTCGACCTGTTCCAGGGGGCCACCGCGCCGTTCGGCGCCATGTCCGAGTCGCTCGACTACTTCCGGGGCGTCGTCCGGGACCAGCGGCGCGCGCCGGGCGACGGCCTGCTCGGGATGATCGTGCGGGAGCACGGGGACAGCGTGGACGACGAGGAACTGGCGGGCCTGGCCGACGGGGTGCTCACCGGGGGCTTCGAGACGACCGCCAGCACGATCGCGCTCGGCGCCCTCGTCCTGCTGCGGAACCCCGAGGTGGCGGATCGGCTGCGCACGGACGACGCGGTGACGGCGCCCTTCGTGGAGGAGGTGCTGCGCTATCTGTCGGCCGTGCAGATGGCCTTTCCCCGGTTCGCCCGCGAGGACATCGAGGTCGCGGGGGTGGTGATCCCGCGCGGCGACATGGTGCTCTGCTCGCTGAGCGGCGCCAACCGCGACCCGGCGTACGTCGGGGACGACGGGCGGTTCGACGTGGACCGGGTCACTCCGGCCGGCCACCTCGCCTTCGGGTACGGCATCCACCGCTGCATCGGCGCGGAGCTCGCCCGGATGGAACTGCGCTCCGCCTTCCCGGCCCTGGTCCGGCGCTTTCCCGCGATGCGGCTCGCCGTACCGCCGCAGGACCTGGCCTTCCGCAAGCTGTCGATCGTGTACGGGGTCGAGTCGCTGCCCGCGCGACTGGGCTGAGCCGTCCCCGTACCGGCGCGGAAAGCACTCGCCCTGCCGCGCGCACCTCTGATTGGCTCGAGCCATGAGTGATCTCTCGATACACCCCGCCTCCCCTTCCGACATCGACGCCGTGCTGCGGTTCTGGCGGACGGCGGCGGAAGGCACCAGCATCAGCGACGACCACGACGGGGTGGCCCGGCTCCTCGACCGCGACCCGGGGGCGCTGCTCCTCGCGGAGCGGGAAGGCGTGCTCGTGGGGACCGTGATCGCGGGCTTCGACGGCTGGCGGTGCTCGGCCTACCGGCTCGCCGTCCATCCGGACCACCGTCGGCAGGGCATCGCGACCGCGCTGCTGGAGGCGGCGGAGCAGCGCTTCGCGGAGCTCGGCGGGCGGCGGGTGGACGCCATGGTCCTGGAGGAGAACGAGCGCGCGCACCACACCTGGCAGGCGGCGGGATACCACCGCGAGAACCACTGGCGGCGGTGGGTGAAGCCGCTAGGGCCTGTCTGATAATTCCCGTCGTCCGCCCGGCAGACGGGAATTATCAGACAGGCCCTAGGGCCGGGAACAGGAGGCAGGTGACCGGCCGCATCCGCGACTTTGCCGATCCTTTACTATGGGGAGGCAGTCCTGCCCCTTCCGACGAAAGGTGTGAGCGTCCGCCCATGGGCGAGCCTCCCAGTACCAGAAGCCACCGACATCGCGCGGTCCGCCGGTCCCTGTCCGATCATGGGACGGAGGTGAACCGATGACCGAAGTGCTTCTGCTGCTCGTTGCGGTACTGCTCTCGCTCGCCTGCGGCGCCTTCGTCGCCGCGGAGTTCTCCCTGACCACGGTGGAGCGCGGCCAGTTGGAGCGGGCCGTCGAGCGGGGCGAGCGCGGCGCCGAGAGCGCCATGAAGGCGGTCCGCAGCCTCACCTTCCAGCTGTCCGGGGCCCAGCTCGGCATCACGGTCACCAACCTGGTGGTCGGCATGCTCTCCGAGCCGTCGATCGCCAAGATGATCCGGGGTCCGGTGGAGGCCGTCGGCCTGTCACCCGGTGTGGCCTCGTCCGTGGCGCTCGTCATCGGTACGGCCCTGTCCACGGTGTTCCTGATGGTCGTCGGTGAGCTGGTCCCGAAGAACTGGGCCATTTCCTCGCCGCTCGCGGTGGCGAAGACGGTCGCCACCCCGCAGCGGGCCTTCACGGCCGTCTTCCGCCCCTTCATCAGCCACCTCAACAACACCGCCAACCGGATCGTGCGCCGCTTCGGGCTCGAACCGGCCGAGGAGCTGGCCACCGCGCGCAGCCCGCAGGAGCTGGTGGCGCTGGCCAGGCACTCCGCCAAGGAGGGCGCGCTGGAGGCGGACACCGCCGAGCTGTTCGTCCGCACCCTCAATCTCCCGGAGCTCACCGCGGAGAACGTGATGACCCCGCGCGTACAGGTCACCGCCCTGGAGGTCGGCGCGACCGCCGAGGACGTCGCCAACGCGACCCGGGCCACCGGCCTCTCCCGCTTCCCCGTCTACCGGGGCAGCCTCGACACCGTCGTGGGCGTCGCCCACATCAAGGACGTGCTGGCGGTCCCGGCCGAGGAGCGGCCCCGCAAGCGGGTGTCCGAGATGCTGCGCGAGCCCGTGCTGGTGCCCGAGACGCTGACCGTGGACCGGCTGCTCGACCGGCTGTCCGGCAAGCTGGCCATGGCGGTCGTGATCGATGAGTACGGCGGCACGGCGGGCGTCGTGACGCTGGAGGACATCGTGGAGGAGGTCGTCGGCGAGGTCCGCGACGAGCACGACCCGCACGAGACGCCGGACCTGGCCCCGGCCGGCGAGGACGCCGACGGGCGCGTCCTGTGGTCGGCGGACGGCGCCGCCCGTACGGACCAGCTGGCAACGATCGGGCTGCGCGTGCCGGACGGCCCGTACGAGACCCTGGCGGGCCTGATCGCCTCGGAGATCGGCCGCATCCCGGCCGTCGGCGACTCGATCGAGCTGGCCGGCTGGCGGCTCGACGTGGTCGACGCCTCCGGGCGCCGCGCCGCCCGGGCCCTGCTGCACGCACCGCTGACCGGTGCCCACCTGCCGTCGGAGGACGAGCGATGACCGCCGTACAGCTCTTCATCGGTCTGCTGACGCTGGTCGTGAACGCCTTCTTCGTCGGGGCGGAGTTCGCCCTCATCTCGGTGCGCCGCAGCCAGATCGAACCGCAGGCCGAGCAGGGGAACCGGCGGGCGCGCAGCGTCATCTGGGGCCTCGAACACGTCTCGGCGCTGCTCGCGGCGGCGCAGCTGGGCATCACGCTGTGCACCCTGGTGCTCGGCATCGTCGCCGAGCCCGCGATCGCGCATCTGCTGGAACCCGTCTTCGACGCGGTGGGCGTGCCGCACGGCCTGGTCCACCCGGCCTCGTTCGTGATCGCGCTGACGGTGGCGACCTATCTGCACATGCTGCTGGGCGAGATGGTCCCGAAGAACATCGCGCTGGCCGAGCCGGTGCGGTCCGCGCTGCTGCTCGGTCCGCCGCTGGTGACGCTGGCCCGGGCGCTGCGCCCGGTGATCTTCGCGATCAACGCCTTCGCCAACGCCCTGCTGAAGCTGTTGCGGGTGGAGACGAAGGACGAGGTGGAGGCGACGTTCTCGAACGACGAGCTGGCGCGCCTGGTGAAGGACGCCGGTGACGCCGGGCTGGTCGACGACCGGGCGGCCGAGCGCCTGCACCACGCCCTGGAGCTGGGCCGCCGGCCGGTACGGGACGTGGTCCTGCCGGTCGACCGGGTGATGTACATCCGGGTCGGCGCGACACCGGAGGAGCTGGAGCGGCTCTCGTACGAGACGGGCTTCTCGCGCTTCCCGGTGATGGACGCGGAGCAGCGCATCCTCGGGTACCTCCATGTGAAGGACGCCCTGGACGTCACCCCGCGCGACATGCCGTTCCCGGTGTCCTCGATGCGGCCGATCGCCCGGGTCCGGGCGGCGACACCGCTGGACGACGCGCTGACGGCGCTGCGGCGCAGCCGTACGCACCTGGCGGCGGTCCTGGACGAGGACGACAGGCTCGCGGGCATGGTGACGATGGAGGACGTGCTCCGGGAGCTGGTGGGGCGGCCGCAGAGCCGCTGAACGGCACCGCGATACGATCGCATCGCCATGGAAATGAATGCCTCATACACCAGTCTGGTCGCGGTCGGCGACTCGTTCACCGAGGGCATGTCGGACCTGCTGCCCGACGGCTCGTACCGGGGCTGGGCCGATGTGCTCGCCTCCCGGCTCGCCGCCCGTACGCCGGGCTTCCGGTACGCCAATCTCGCGGTACGCGGGAAGCTCATCGCCCAGATCGTGGACGAGCAGGTGGAGGTGGCGGCCGCCATGCGGGCGGACGTGGTGACGCTGGTCGGCGGCCTCAACGACACCTTGCGCCCCAAGTGCGACATGGGCATGGTCCGCGGACGCCTGGAGGAGGCGGTCGAGCGCCTGGCGCCGTCGTGCAAGCAGCTGGTGCTGATGCGCAGCCCCGGCCGCAACGGGCCCGTGCTCGACCGGTTCCGGCCGCGCATGGAGGAACTGTTCGCGCTGGTGGACGAGCTGGCCGCCCGGCACGACGCGGTGGTGGTCGACCTGTACGGCGCTCCGGCCCTGGCCGACCAGCGCATGTGGGACGTCGACCGGCTGCACCTCACCGCCGAGGGGCACCGCCGGGTGGCCGAGGCGGTCTGGCAGTCGCTGGGGCTGCCGCCGGAGAGCGACTGGAAGGCCCCGCTGCCCGCCTCGGCCCCGGCGCGCTGGGGTGCCCGGCGGGTGGAGGACGTGCGGTTCGCCCGGCAGCACCTGCTGCCCTGGATCGGCCGGCGGCTCACCGGGCGCTCCTCGGGCGACGGGCGGGCCGGGGCGCAGTTCGACGCCGAGCTGGGGCGGGCCTTCTGGGTGACCCCGGAGGAGGACGGCTGGGCGGCTCCGGTGGCGACGTGGCGTCAGGTGGAGTCCGGTGAGCGGGGGGCGCGGGACGCGTCCGGTTCGTAGCAACGCACAAACCGGACCTCGGCGCTGAGCTGCACAAACCGCCAGTAGAATCCGTACACGTGACTGCTGTGTCTGCGAAGCCTCGCATCCCCAATGTCCTGGCCGGCCGCTACGCCTCCACGGAGCTGGCCGTCCTCTGGTCCCCCGAGCAGAAGGTGAAGCTGGAACGCCGGCTCTGGCTGGCGGTGCTGCGCGCCCAGAAGGACCTCGGGATCGAGGTGCCCGACGCCGCCCTCGCCGACTACGAGCGCGTCCTCGACCAGGTCGACCTGGCCTCGATCGCCGAGCGCGAGAAGGTCACCCGGCACGACGTGAAGGCCCGGATCGAGGAGTTCAACGCCCTCGCCGGCCACGAGCACGTCCACAAGGGCATGACCTCGCGCGACCTCACCGAGAACGTCGAGCAGCTGCAGATCCGGCTCTCCCTGGAGCTGATGCGCGACCGCACCGTGGCCGTCCTGGCCCGCCTGGGCAAGCTGGCCGCCGAGTACCGCGAGCTGGTCATCGCCGGGCGCTCCCACAACGTGGCCGCGCAGGCGACCACCCTCGGCAAGCGCTTCGCGACCGCGGCCGATGAGCTGCTGGTGGCGTACGGCCGCCTCGACGACCTGCTCGGCCGCTACCCGCTGCGCGGCATCAAGGGCCCGGTCGGCACCGCGCAGGACATGCTGGACCTGCTCGGCGGCGACGCCGCGAAGCTGGCGGAGCTCGAAGAGCGCATCGCCACGCACCTCGGCTTCGCGCACGCCTTCACCTCGGTCGGCCAGGTCTACCCCCGGTCGCTCGACTACGACGTGGTGACCGCGCTGGTGCAGCTGGCGGCGGCACCCTCCTCGGTGGCGAAGACCATCCGGCTGATGGCCGGCCACGAGCTGGTCACCGAGGGCTTCAAGCCCGGCCAGGTCGGCTCCTCCGCGATGCCGCACAAGATGAACACCCGCTCCTGCGAGCGCGTCAACGGCCTGATGGTCATCCTGCGCGGCTACGCGTCGATGACCGGCGAGCTGGCGGGCGACCAGTGGAACGAGGGCGACGTCTCCTGCTCGGTGGTACGCCGGGTGGCCCTGCCGGACGCGTTCTTCGCGTTCGACGGGCTGGTCGAGACGTTTCTGACGGTGCTGGACGAGTTCGGCGCGTTCCCGGCCGTCGTGGCCCGCGAGCTGGACCGCTACGTGCCGTTCCTCGCCACGACCAAGGTCCTGATGGGCGCGGTGCGCGCGGGCGTCGGCCGCGAGGTCGCCCACGAGGCGATCAAGGAGAACGCCGTCGCCTCCGCCCTCGCCATGCGCGAGCAGGGCACCGAGCGCAACGAGCTGCTGGACAAGCTCGCCGCCGACGAGCGCATCCCGCTGGACCGCGCCCAGCTGGACGAGCTGATGGCGGACAAGCTGTCCTTCACCGGGGCGGCCGGCGACCAGGTCACCGCGCTCGTCGCGCGGATCGAGGAGATCACCAAGCAGCACCCCGAGGCCGCCGGCTACGCGCCTGGCTCCATCCTCTGACGGCGACGGCCACCGCCTCCGCCTCGCGCAGATGACGCCCGAAGAGCTCCAGGCCGCCCGCGACCGCGTCGTACCCGACGTGGTCGCGGGCGGCCTGCGCGTCCTGTTCTGCGGGATCAACCCGAGCCTGACGACGGCCGCGACGGGGCACCACTTCGCCTTCCCCGGCAACCGCTTCTGGCCGGTGCTCCATCTGTCGGGCTTCACCCCGCGCCGGCTGGCCCCCGCCGAGCAGGCCGAACTGCTCGACCACGGGCTCGGCATCACCAACGTCGTCGCCAGGGCCACCGCCCGGGCCGACGAGCTGTCCGCCGAGGAGTACCGGGAGGGCGGGCGGATCCTGACCGCCAAGGTCGGGCAACTGCGCCCGCGCTGGCTGGCCGTCGTGGGCATCACGGCCTACCGCACGGCGTTCGGCGAGCGCCGGGCCCGGATCGGGCCGCAGGACCGGACGGTCGGCGGGGCCCGGGTCTGGGCGCTGCCCAACCCCAGCGGCCTCAACGCGCACTGGACGGCCGCCACGATGGCCGAGGAGTACGCCCGGCTGCGCGCGGCGGTGGAAGAAGACGCGAGTTAGGGCGGGTCGGTCTCCGTGACGACCACGCTCAGCTCGCAGCCGGAGCCGCCCTCCTCCAGGGCGAGGGCCAGCGCTATCCAGCGCTCCTCGATGTGCCAGAGACGCAGGTACGCGCAGCCCGCGACCGTGTCCGCCCACGGCTGCGGTATCTCCTCACCGGCGAGCATCCGCTCCTGGGCGCTGAACAGACTGACCAGCTGCGGCTCGCCCCAGCGACTGCCGAGCAGGGTGACCAGTGCCTCGTGGTCCGCGACGCACTGGGCGCGGCGCTCCAGCCGAGCCGCCTCGTCCTCCTCCCAGACCTCGTCCGCGTACAGGAACGCCGTGTGGTAACCGGGACCGCTGACTCCCGAACCCGACCGGACGCGCTCCGCGGGGAACTCCCGGGCGCGCATCCCGTCGATGAGGCGGAGGTGATGTGCGGTGGTCATGCCGTCAGTAAACCTTCCCCCACTGACAATCGGGACTCCGCTCCGTACTTTGAGATGATTTCGGCCACCTCGTTCCGCCTGCCGCGCCCCCAGTTGGCACCGCCCGGGGACCAACTGGTCGGAGCCCGGCAGCAGATGGCACCGGTCGTCGCACCGGGCTCCGCGGCAGCCGCGCCCGGCGTGCCCCACCCCTTCCTAACGGCTTCGCATCCCTCGGTCGCCTACCCCCTGAGCAGCGAGTACGATCCGCCTGACATGCGCACTAGCTGGGAGGACACACCGTGGGCCGGCTGACCGGCGGGGACCCCTCGCTGCTGCGGCGGATCAATTCCGCGGTGGTGCTCCATGCCCTCAGGGGTGCGGCCTCCTCGACCCTCACGGACCTGACCCGGATCACGGGCCTGTCGCGTCCGACGGTCGAGGGCGTCGTGGAAGGGCTCTTCGAGGCGGGCCTGGTCGTGGAGTGCGCTCCGGAGGGGGCCGAAACCCGCCGTCAGGGCCGTCCGGCCCGCCGCTTCCGCTTCCGCGCCGAGGCCGGGCACCTGCTGGGCATCGAGATCGGCCCGCACCGCGTCTCCGCCCTGCTGTCGGGGCTGGACGGCCGGATCATCGGCGCCGGCTCCCGCGAGGTGTCGGAGACCGCCGGTGCCGACGACCGCCTCGACCGGGTACGGGCCGTGGTCGCCGACGTCCTGCGCCGCACCGGAGTGGCCCGCAGCAGCCTGCGCGCGGTCGGCGTGGGCAGCCCGGGCATCGTGGAGGCCGACGGGACCGTGCGGCTGGGCACCGCGCTGCCGGACTGGACGGGCCTGCCCCTGGGCGAACGGCTGCGGCGCTCCTTCCGCTGCCCGGTGCTCGTGGAGAACGACGCCAACGCCGCCGCCGTCGCGGAGCACTGGAAGGGCGCGGCGACGGAGTCCGACGACATCGTGTTCGTGCTGGCGGGGCTGAGCCCGGGCGCCGGTTCGCTGATCGGCGGGCGGCTGCACCGCGGGTTCGGCGGCGCGGCCGGGGAGATCGGCGCGCTGCACCTGCTCGGCCGGGACGTGACGCCGGAACACCTGCTGTCCACGACGGACACCCCGCTGGACCCGCTGGACGAGCACGCGGTGGCCGCGGTGTTCGCGAAGGCGCGGCACGGGGACGAGCAGGCGCAGGCCGCGGTGGAGCGGTTCATCCAGCGTCTGGTGCACGACGTGGCGGCGCTGGTGCTGGCGCTCGACCCCGAGCTGGTGGTGGTCGGGGGCTGGGCCGCCGGTCTGGACGGGGTGCTGGACCCGCTGCGGAGCGAGCTGGCCCGCTACTGCCTGCGCCCGCCCCGGGTGTGCCTGTCGCTCCTCGGGGAGGCGGCGGTGGCGACCGGTGCGCTCCGGCTCGCGCTCGACCACGTCGAGGAGGAGCTGTTCGCGGTCGAGGGAACGGTGACGGCCCGCCGCTGAACGCGACGGGCCGTGGGGTGCTCGATGCGCCTCGCGTCAGGACGCCTGGCGCTCCTCCTGGGCCGGGTGGCTGATCTCCAGGTCGCCCGAGTCGCCGAAGGTGAGCCGGCAGGTGTCGGCCCGGTATGTGGCGACCGAGACCGCCGCCGTGCCGCCCGCGGCGAGGTAGCGGGTGGTGACCACGAGGACGGGGGCGCCGGGGAGCCGGTCCAGCTCCCTGGCGTCGTCGGCGCGGGCGGAGCCCAGCTCGACGGAGCGGTCCTGGCCGTCGAGGCCGAGCCGGTGCAGTTCGCGGACGACGTTGCGGGCGCGGGCCGCGCCGGACGGGGCGTCTATGCCGGACAGCTCGGGCACGGAGGAGGACGGCACGTAAAGCAGCTCGGCGGCGACCACCTGGCCGTGGCTCGTGCGGATCCGGCGCACGATGTGCACGGGCTCCTCGGCGCCGGCGTTCAGCGTGGCGGCGACGGTGGCCGGTGCGGGAGCGCTCTCGCAGTCCACCGGCTGCCAGGCCGTGTCGGCCCCGCCGTCGGTCCAGTCGTTGCGGGCCGTGGAGACGGCCACACCGACGCGGGGCGGGGCGACCGTGGTCCCGACGCCCCGGCGGCGGTGCAGCCTGCCTTCGAGTTCGAGCTGCTCCAGGGCCTGCCGGAGCGTGGCCCGGGCGACGCCGAACCGGGCGGCGAGCTCGCGCTCGTTGGGAAGGATCTCCCCCACCGCAAAGTCCGAGTCGAGTGCCTCACTGAGCACGGTCTTGAGGTGCCAGTACTTCGGCTCCTGCACCGTTTCCAGCTGCGTGGTCCCCACCCTGTCCTCCGCAATCACCCAGCGGCTTATTCCGCGACGTTATTTATTAAAGGTTCCTGTCTTAACGTTGAGACCATAGGACGGCGCAACCCCTTGGTCAAGACCAATCCTGCGCCGAAGACCCTGTGAATGGACGGCGTGCCGCACAGCGTTCACAGGACGTTCGCGGACCGGCGCACCGCGCGCGACCCGGTGTCCGCCTTCGGAGCTGGGGCTTCCACCTGCGGGGCGGTCACGCCGCGCCTCCCCAGCACCCCCGAGCCGATCGCGACACCGAGGCCGACGAGGCAGGATCCGGCCGCCTGGGCGAGGCCGTAGGAACCGGTGCCGACGAGCGGGGCGGTGAGCGCGGCGGAGACGGGGATGAGCCCGGAGAACAGGGTGGCGCGCTCGGCGCCGATGCGCTGCATGCCCATGTACCAGCAGACGAATCCGATGACCGTCACCACGGCCGCCTGCCAGATCAGGGCCAGCGCCTCGGCCCCGGTCGGCACGCGCAGGAAGCCGCCGCCGTCGAGCACCAGGCCCAGGACCGCCGACTCGGCCGCCGCGATCGCGCACACGGTCGCGGACAGCAGCTTCGGGCCCAGCGGGCGCAGGACCGGTACCGCGATCACGGCGAAGCCCACCTCGCCGGCCAGCGCGCCGACGGAGCACAGGAGGCCGCTGAGGTCGGTGCGCCCCCAGCCCTGGACCGTGAACGCCCCGGCGGCCACCAGCGCCGCCGCGTACAGCACGGGCCGCGCGGGCCTGCGCCCTTCCAGCAGGGGTACGAGGACGGCGACGAGGATCGGGGCGCAGCCGACGAAGACGCCCGGAACTGCGGGTTCCGCGGAGCGTTCGGCGGCCAGGACTGCGAGGTTGAAGCCGACCATGCCGACGGCGGAGAGCAGGGCGAGCCTCCCCCACTGGCGCCCGGTGAGCAGCCGGAGCGTGGCGGCGGGGCGGGGTTCGCCGGGGCGGTGGATGAGGGGCAGCAGGAGGAGTGCCGCGAGGCCGTAGCGGAGCGCCTGGCCGCCCGCGTACGGGTAGTCGCCGAGGACGCTGTTGGCGGTGAAGGAGGCGCCGACGAGGACGCAGGCGAAGGCGGCGAGCAGGGCGCCGCGCAGGGAGGTCGCGTTCATGGGACCGACGCTAGGGAGCGGGTTGGCTCGGTTTAAGGTCCACTTCCATGACAGCTTCGGGGACCAATTCGCCTTCCGTTGACGGCGGTCCGGACCGTGCATCCATCTCGGCGGCCTGGGAGTTGCTGCTTCCGGTGGCGTCGGCTCCGGCGCGTGGGCGTGGCCGGGCGCTTCAGTCGGCGCTGCGGGAGGCGGTCCGCTCCGGCAGCCTGGCACCGGGGACGCGGCTGCCGTCCAGCCGTGAGCTGGCCGCCGATCTGGGGGTTTCGCGCGGCCTGGTGACCGAGGCGTACGAGCAGCTGACGGCGGAGAGCTATCTGCGCAGCGGGCGCGGTGCGGGGACGTGGGTGAGCGGGTCGGCGCGGGCGGCGGCGGGCGGCGCGCGGGACCTGGCGCCGCGCGCCCGTGGGGTGCGGGTGGACTTCCGGCCCGGGACGCCCGATCTGTCCCTCTTCCCGCGCAGTGCCTGGGCCGCCGCCCATCGCTCGGTGCTCGGGCGGCTGCCGCACGGGGCGCTCGGCTATCCGGATCCGCGCGGTCTGCCGGAACTGCGCGTGGCGCTGGCCGCGCTGCTGACGCGGCGGCGCGGGGTGGTGGCCGATCCGGAACGGCTGCTGGTGTGTTCCGGGGTCGCGCAGGCGACGACGCTGCTCGGGTTCGTCCTGCACGGGCGCGGGGTGCGCACGGTGGGCGTGGAGGATCCGGGAAGCCCGGAGCACACGGCGCTCTTCGCCTCCGCCGGGGTGGCGACCTCGATGGTTCCGCTGGACGATGAGGGCCTGGCGCTGGAGCCGCTGCGACGTTCCGGGGTGCGGGCCGCGGTGACGACTCCGGCCCACCAGTTCCCGACCGGGGTGGCGTACTCCGCGGCCCGTCGCAGCCGTCTCCTGGAGTGGGCGCGGGAGACGGACGGGCTCCTGATCGAGGACGACTACGACGGTGACTTCCGGTACGACCGCGCCCCGGTCGGCGCCCTCCAGGGCCTCGATCCGGAACGCGTCGCGTACACCGGTTCGGTGAGCAAGTCGCTGGCTCCCGGGCTGCGTCTGGGCTGGCTCATCGCGCCCGCGTCGATGACCGCCGAGCTCGTGGAGCGGAAGCGGATGATGGACCTCGGCAACCCGTCCCTGGAACAGGCGGTGCTCGCCGACTTCGTGACCGGCGGGGGCTACGACCGTCAGCTGAGGCGCTGTCAGCGCGCTTACCGGGAACGCCGGGACGTGCTCACGCAGGCCCTGGCCGAGCACATCCCGGGCACGGAGGTGAGCGGGGTCGCGGCGGGGCTGCACGCCATCGCGCGGCTCCCCGGACGCCGGGGTCCTGAGGAGGAGTTCGCGGAGCGCGCGGCGGCTGCCGGGGTGGCCGTGCGGCTGCTGCGCGAGTACGGGACGGAGCGGCCGGAGGACGACTGCGTACGCCTCGTCCTCGGTTACGCCCATCTGGCACCGGCCGACATCGTGCGCGGGGTGCGGGCGCTGGCCGGGCTTGTTCAATAGCCCTGTTGACCTGCGGTGATGACCGATTGTCAGTGGTGGGTTCTACGGTTTTTCCATGACCCGAACGTTGCAGGCGCTCGCCTACTCACGTCCCTCCGCCCTGGCCTCCTCACAGGCCGGGCGGTCGCTCGGCCTGGAGACGGCCGGCGGCTCCACACCGCATGGCGCCGAGGCGCATCCCCGGTTCTTCTCGGGGTTCCTGGCCTCGCCGCAGATAGCGGCGCGGGGGCTGCTCGCCGTCGCCGATGTCGCCGCCGCGCGCTACTACCAGCGGACCCTGCTGTCGTCCCTGGACCCGGTGGTGACAGGCAACGGCGACCGGCTGCGCTTCGAGTCGTTCTCCGGCTGCTGCGGGGTGTACGCGCGGCTCGATGTGCTCAGCGAGGGCCTGGAGGGCGTGGAGACGGGCCACGGCACCACCAATGTGGACGTGAACCATCCGCTGCGGGAGGCGCTTTCGCGGATGGGCGGTGACGAGCCGCTGCATCTGCGGGTGGGCCCGCAGGAGATGGCGGTGACCACGACGGCCGGCTCGGTCGTGGAGAAGAAGGTGCCGCTGCCGGACCGCTGGCTGCGGGGCTTCGCGGAGGCGCAGGTGGCCTCCGCCGCCTTCGATCTGCGGGCGGAACTCCCGGCGGCGGACGCCGTACGGTTCCTGAGGTCGCTGCCCACGTCTTCGGGGGTGGCCGCGCGCGGCGCGCGGTGGGTGGTGCCGGCCGGGCGGACGCTGCGGCCCACGACCCGGCCGGTGCCCGGTGCCGTCTGCCTTCCCGGCCCCCAGCGGCTGACCGCGCTCCAGCGGGTCCTGCGGTACGCGTCGGCGCTCCGCGTGTACGGGCCGGTGGCCGACGGCGCGGCCGCCGCGAGCGCCTGGGAGGTCGTGCTGCCCGGGATGCGGCTCACGCTGACGCTGTCGCCCGACGCCTCGCGCGGCTTCTCGGGCGAGGGCGGGGTCCTGGAGGCGCTGGCCACGGACGACGCCGCGGCGGACGCGGAGCTGGTGTCGGTGCTGCTGGCGTGGGAGCCCCGGATCGAGCCGGACCGGCTGGCGGAGCAGGCGGGCCTTCCGGTGGAGCGGGTCCGGGCCGCGCTGGTCCGGCTGGGCACGGCGGGCCGGGTGGGCTACGACCTCGCGGACGCCGCGTACTTCCACCGCGAGCTGCCGTACGACGCGGACCGGGCCGAGCGCCACAATCCCCGGCTGGTCGCGGCGCGGCGGCTGGCCCGGGAGGGGGCGGTGGCCCTGGACGGCGAGCTGGCCGCGGTGCGCTCGGGCGAGCGGAGCTACCAGGTCCGTGAGCAGGCGGGGGCGCTGAGCTGCACCTGCCAGTGGTGGGCGGACTACCGGGGCCGCCGGGGCCCGTGCAAGCACGCCCTCGCGGTCCGGATGGTCCGCCGTGGCGCGGCGGTCGCCGGGGGTGCGCGATGACCACCCTGCTGGACGCGGTCCGCGAGGGCCGCATGGACGACATCCGCCCCCTGCTGGCCCGGCTCGACCGGGGCGGACGCAAGGCCGCCCTCGACGAGCTGAAGGCGCTGCGCAAGGAGGCCCGTGGCTGGAGCTGGGGCGAGCGCACCCGGGTCCGCAAGGCGATCCTGGTGGCCGGTGCGGGCTGCCACACCGGGGCGGCGGGCTGCGCGACGTGGCTCGGTGCCCGGGACATGCGGGACTGGGTGCACTCGCCGTACCCGTGGGTCCTCGAGGTGCTGGGCGACCGCGAGCCGGACTGGCTCGCCGATGTCGCCCGGCGGCTGGCCGCCCGGGCCGTGGAGTCCGACGCGGAGTACCGGCTGGTCGAGGAGCTGGCCCGGCGGGCGGGCTGTCCGCTGCCCCTCTCGGACGGCATGGTCCGGACGTGGGCGGAGCGGGTCGACGGTGCGCGGTGGCAGCGCGGGGCCGAGAAGCCCTTGATCGACCTGTTGCGGGCGGACGCCCGTCTCGACGTCCTCGTGCCGCATCTCCTGACGTTGCCGGAGCTGCCTTCGGTGGTGGCCTGGGTGGACAGCCACTCCCCCGCCGGTTCCTGGCCGGCCGCGCTGACCGGCCTGGTGGCGGAGGGCCTGCTCGACCGCGCGGCCCTGCTCGACAGTTGTACCGCGCGGCTGCTGCGCGGCGGGAAGCCCACCGATCTCCGCTTCTGTCTGCTCGTCGTGCGGGGACTCGAGCCCACCTCGGAGGAGGAGGCGGCGCGGGTCGCCGACTGGATGGCGATGGCGGCCGACGGGCCTTCCCCGGTGGCCGGCCACGCCCAGGAGGTGCTGGCCCGGCTCGACGCGCAGGGTGCGCTGTCGGTGCGGCAGCTGGCCGAGGTGTCCGGCGCGGTGCTCTTCCGCACGGAGAAGAAGCTGGTGCGCGCCCAGTTGATCCACCTGGGGAAGGTGCTGCGCCGGGACCCTTCGGCGGCCGAGGAGCTGCTGCCGGTGCTCGCGGACGTCTTCGGGCATCCGGACACCGATGCGCAGGAGCGCGCGCTCAAGCTGGCCGCCCGCGCCCTGCCCGCCGTGTCGCCGGAGGCCCGCGAGGAGGCGGCCCGGGCGGCCTCGCTGCTGGCGCCGCTGCACCGGGAGGCGGCGCGCGCGGTGTTCGGTGACTTGCTGGAGGACGAGCCGGAGGCGGCGTACGAGGAGGTTCTGCCGCCGCCGCCCGCCCCGCGCCCCCTCGGCGCACCGCCCGGCTCGGTGGCCGAGCTGACCGAGGAGGTGACGGCGGTCCTGCTCCGGTCGGACCGGGAGGAGGACGTCCCCGCGTTCGAACGGGCCCTGGACGGGCTCGTCCGGTACGCCCGCACGGACCGGGAGGAGCTGGTCGGGGCCCTGGAGTCCGCGCTCGCCGGGCAGTGGTGGGCCTCCGAGGGCGAGGACGAGATCGAGTGGCGGATGTCCCGCAACCACGACGGCATGAGTGTCGTCGTGGCAGCCCTGCTCGGGCGGGTCTCGCGGCGGAGCGTGCACGACGGCCAGGCCCGCCGGACGGGTGAGGGCCGCTGCTGCCACAGCGCCCTCAACGGCATTCTGTACGCCCGGCTGTGGGAGGCGGCCGCCGAGATGTGGTCGGGCAGGCTGCCGTATCTGCTGGCCACCCCCACGTGGCACACGGGCGCCATCGACGCGGGGGAACTGGTCGAGCGGTTGCGCGGCTACCGCGCGCTGGGTGTGGCGGCCGGGCCGGTGGACTTCGCCCAAGCGCTCCTGAGGGTCCGGCGCACGGACGCGAGCGAGGCCGCACAGCAGGCGTCCGCACTCGGCACCGAGGAGGGCGACCGCCTGGCGGAATGGCTCCGGGCCGACGAACCGGTGGCGGCCGTGGTCCCCCGTCATGTGGACACGGACGTCGAGGTCGGCCGCGACTGGCTGCGGCAGACGGTGGTCAAGGCGCGGCGCGCGCTGCTCACCACCAGGGAGAACCCGCTCGTCCGGCAGAAGTTTCCGCGCCCCTTCCACTGGCTCGGGAGCGCGCACTCACCGAGGAACCAGAGCTGCTACTGCTGGATAGCGGAGTCCCCGCAGTGGGTGGCCACCCTCCCCGAGGACGGCGAGGCGCTCGCGGCCTGGCTGCTGCCCTCCGTCGCCGCGTCCGTGCACGAGGAGCGCGGCACCACCTGGCTGCTGCCCGCACTCGCCGAGACCGGCGGGCCCGCCGCCGGGGCGATCCACCTCGCCCTGGCCTACGGGCTCGGCGCCCGGCATGCGGAGGACCGGCTCGCGGCGGTGGACGCGCTCCTGGTGCTGGCGGCGCGGGGGCGGCTGGACACCGGGCGGCTCGGCGGCGAGCTGGCCGTGCTGATCGAACAGGGCTCGGTCAAGCCCAACCGGCTGGCGGACGCGGCGCGGACGGCGGCGGAGACCGGGGCGTACGGGACGGTCCTGTCCTTCCTGGTGCCGGTGCTGCCCGCGCTGCTGGCCCGGGAGAAGGCGCCCCGGGGGCTGAGCGATCTGCTCGCGGTGGCGGCGGAGTGCGCGGAGCGCAGCGGGCCGCCGGAGACCGGGGCGGTCCCGGGGCTCGCGGAGACGGCTGCGCGCGGCGGGACGACCCAGCTGGTGCGGCAGGCGATACGCCTGGAGACCGCCTGCCGGGCGGCGACCGGCTGAGCCCCGCGCGCCCGCTCCCCGGGGCACCCTTCGAAACAGATCCCCAATGCCTTCGAAATCGACGGCAGGAAGGCCGGTTGCCCTTTAACCCATCGGTCACAAAGCGTTCGTGATCAGGCAACACGGTACGGTCACAGTGGATTCATGACTGATGTGACATCCGCGAAGAGTGCCCGCCGCCCCCACCACTGGCGGCGGGACGTGATCGAACTCGCCGCGCTGTTCACGGCGGTGGCGGTCGCCGACGCGATCGCCAACCTGATCGGGCATCAGCCGGACGGCCCTTACCTGCTCGTGGCCTCGGCCGTGGCGCTGACCGCCACGGCCGCGTTCCACACCTGGTGGGCCCGGCGCCACAGCCACGCCCCGCCCCCCGAACCGGCGGCCGGCACCACCGCGGCATCCGATGCCCCCAACGCCTCCGACGACACCTCCGCCGCCCCCGGCGAGACGGTGCTGTGGCGGATGCGGACCACGGTGCGGGACGTGCCGGGGAGCCTGGCAGCGCTGTGCACGGTGCTGGCCCGGCACGGCATCGACATCCTCACGCTCCAGACGCACCCGCTGGCGCAGGGCACCGTGGACGAGTTCCTGCTGAGGGTGCCCGCCTCCCTGCCGGCCCGGGAGCTGTCCCGTGCGGTGGCCGCCGCCGGGGGCAGCTCCACCTGGACGGAGCGGGCCGACACCCACGACCTGGTGGACGCGCCGACCCGGGTGCTCGGCCTCGCCACCCGTACCGCACTCGACGCGGCCGAACTCCCGCTCGCCCTGCGTCAGCTGCTCGGCCGGTGCACGATCCACTCGCTGCCCGCCGTCTCGGTCACCGGGCGCGCCACCGGCGAGACAGCCCCGGTCGAAGGGGTGCTGGAGGAGACGGTGATGCGGCTGCGCGACCCCTCGGGCGGGGTCATCACGGTGGAGCGGCCCCATCTGCCGTTCACGCCGACGGAGTTCGCGCGGGCCCGTGCCCTGGTGGAGCTGGATGCCCGGCTCGGCCCCCGGGTCCCGCGCGGCGAGCACGTGCTCACGCTGCCCGAGGGCAATGAGATCACCGTGCGCCGGGCGGACCGGGCCGACCTCGACGCGGCGGTGGCGATGCACGGGCGGTGCTCCGAACAGACCCTGCGGCTGCGCTACCACGGCCCGGTCCGGGACGCCGACCGCTATCTGGACCACCTGCTGAGCCCGCGCTTCGGCCGGACCCTCGCCGTGCAGACGGCGTCCGGGCGGATGGTCGCCCTCGGCCATCTGCTCTGGGACGGCGACGAGACCGAGGTGGCCCTCCTGGTCGAGGACGACTGGCAGCGGCGCGGCATCGGTTCCGAGCTCCTGGCCCGCCTGGTGGCGCTGGCCGAAGAGGCCGGCTGCGAGAACGTCTACGCCGTCACCCAGGCGTCCAACACCGGCATGGTCGCCGCCATGCGCGCGCTCTCGCTGCCGCTCGACTACCAGATCGAGGAGGGCACCCTCGTGATCACCGCACGCCTCGCGGCGACCCCGGCGCGCCCCCTGCCGCAGCTGCCGCCGTACGAGCAGGCCGAGCGCTGACCCCACCGCGTACGGGCTCCCCGCCGTCCAGCGCCTGACACAGGTCGGCCCACAGGTCCTCGACGTCCTCCAGGCCCACCGACATCCGCAGCAGCCGGTCTCCGACGCCGGAGGCGTGCCGGTCTCCCTCGTCCACGATGCGGTGGCTGATGGAGGCCGGATGCTGGATGAGGGTGTCGACGCTGCCGAGGCTGACGGCGGGGGTGATCAGCCGCACCCCCGCGATCACCCGGTGCGGGTCCCCGTACACCTCGAACGACACCATGGCGCCGCCGATCTCCGGGTAGTGAACCCGGGCCACCCGGGGGTCGGCGGAGAGCCGGCGGGCGAGTTCGGCGGCGCTCGCGGAGGCGGCCCGGACCCGCACCGGCAGGGTGGACAGGCCGCGCAGCAGCAGATAGCCGGCCATCGGGTGCAGGACCCCGCCGGTGGCGAAGCGGACCCGGCGGAGCAGGGAGGCGAACTCCTCGTCGCACGCGACGACTCCGCCCATCACGTCGCCGTGCCCGCCCAGGTACTTCGTGGCGCTGTGCAGCACGATCCGGGCCCCGAGCTCGACGGGGCGCTGGAGGACAGGCGTCGCGAAGGTGTTGTCGACCAGGAGCGGCACCGCACCGCAGGAGTGGGCGACGGCCCGGATGTCCACCTCGGCCAGGGTCGGGTTGGCCGGGGTCTCCACGATCACCAGACCCGTGTCGGGCCGGATCGCCTCGGCGATGCCCGCCGGGTCCGTCCACGTCACCTCGGTGCCCAGCAGCCCGGCGCCCAGCAGGTGGTCGCTGCATCCGTACAGCGGCCGCACGGCCACCACGTGGCGCAGCCCCACGCTCGCACGGGCCAGCAGGACGGCGGTCAGCGCGGCCATGCCGCTGGCGAACGCCACCGCGCTCGCGGTGCCTTCGAGCCGGGCCAGTGCCGTTTCGAAGCGGCCGGTGGTGGGGTTGTCGAGCCGCGCGTAGACCGGCGGGCCGTCCGGACGGGCCCCGGTGGTGGCGAAGGCGTCGATCCGCTCGGCCTCGGCGCGGGAGTCGTACGAGGGGTAGGTGGTCGACAGGTCGATCGGTGCGGCGTGCAGGCCGAGGGCCGCGAGGTCGTCGCGTCCGGCGTGCACGGCTTCGGTGGCGAGCGCCCGGGACGGGGTGGTCGAGGGCGGCAGCACGGATTCGTTGTCCATGCGCGCACTCTGAACGCTCACCGGAAGATCCGGCCCAAAGGCCGTGCTACGTTCGCCGAATGACTGATTCCGTCGCTCTCGACACGGTGGATCTGCACATTCTGCGGCTGTTGCAGAACGACGCCCGGACCACGTACCGGGAGCTGGCGGCCGAGGTCGGTGTGGCTCCCTCGACGTGTCTGGACCGGGTGGCCCGGCTGCGCCGCACCGGGGTCATCCTCGGGCACCAGCTGCGGCTGGACCCGGCCAGGCTCGGCCGGGGCCTGGAGGCGCTGCTCTCCGTACAGGTGCGGCCGCACCGGCGGGAGCTGATCGGGCCGTTCGTGGAGCGGATCAGGTCGCTGCCGGAGTCCCGGGCGCTGTTCCATCTGACCGGCCCCGACGACTATCTGGTGCATGTGGCCGTGGCGGACACGGCGGATCTGCAACGGCTGGTGCTGGACGAGTTCACCTCGCGGCGCGAAGTGGCCCGGGTGGAGACGCGGCTGATCTTCCAGCAGTGGGAGTGCGGGCCGCTGCTCCCGCCGGTGCCGGGGGCGGCGGGACCGGTCCCGGGTCAGGTCCGTCCTGCCGATTGATAGTGACGCGGAGGGCCTCCCCGTACGAGGATGTACACATGTCAGAATCTTCCAGCAGCGCACTGCCGCGCCAGATCGCCGACGCCTACGTCGACGCCTTCATCGAACTCGACCCGATCTCCGGCACCTACCTCGGTGTCGCGGCAAGCTCGCGCCGCCTTCCCGACTTCTCCCCGGCCGGCCAGGAACAGCTGGCCGCGCTGGCGCGGGACACGCTCGCCCGGCTGGACCGCGCGGAGCAACAGCCCGGGGCCGCCGATGACACCGAGCGCCGCTGCGGCCGGCTGCTGCGGGAGCGGCTGACGGCCGAACTCGCCGTCCACGAGGCGGACGAGGCGCTGCGGGCCGTCTCGAACCTGCACTCCCCCGCGCACTCGATCCGTGAGGTGTTCACGGTGATGCCGACCGAGACCGACGAGGACTGGGCGGCCGTCGTGGACCGGCTGCGGGCCGTCCCGGCGGCGCTCGGCGGCTACCAGGAGTCCCTGGCGCTCGGCCTGGAGCGCAAGCTGTACGGCGGTCCGCGCGCCACCGCCACGTTCATCGGCCAGCTGGACGAGTGGGTCGGCGACGGCACGAAGGGCTTCTTCCAGGACTTCGCGGCCGGTGGTCCGGACAGCCTGCGCGCGGAGCTGGACGAGGCCGCCGCGCAGGCCACCGGCGCGCTGGACGAGCTGCGGACGTGGATGCGCGAGGTGTACGCCCCCGGAATCGAGGGCGAGCCCGACACGGTGGGCCGGGAGCGCTACGCCCGCTGGTCGCGCTACTTCAACGGTACCGACCTGGATCTGGACGAGGCGTACGCGTACGGCTGGTCCGAATACCACCGGCTGCTCGCCGAGATGAGGACCGAGGCGGAGAAGGTGCTGCCGGGCGCGGGCCCCTGGGAGGCGCTGGCCCATCTCGACGTGCACGGCAAGCACATCGAGGGCGTGGACGAGGTCCAGGCGTGGCTCCAGAGTCTGATGGACGAGGCGATCGACGCGCTGGACGGCACGCACTTCGAGCTGGCCGAGCGGGTGCGCCGGGTGGAGTCGCGGATCGCCCCGCCCGGCGGCGCCGCCGCCCCGTACTACACGGGCCCCTCCGAGGACTTCTCGCGGCCCGGGCGCACCTGGCTGCCGACCATGGGCGAGACGCGCTTCCCGGTCTACGACCTGGTGTCCACCTGGTACCACGAGGGCGTTCCCGGCCACCACCTCCAGCTCGCCCAGTGGGCGCACGTGGCGGAGAGCCTGTCGCGCTACCAGGCGTCGATCGGCATCGTCAGCGCCAACGCCGAGGGGTGGGCTCTGTACGCGGAGCGGCTGATGGACGAGCTGGGCTTCCTGCCCGACGCGGAGCGCCGGCTCGGCTACCTGGACGCGCAGATGATGCGCGCCTGCCGGGTGATCGTGGACATCGGCATGCACGTGGGCCTGGAGATCCCGGCCGACTCGCCGTTCCACCCGGGCGAGCGGTGGACGCCGGAGCTGGCACAGGAGTTCTTCGGCAACCACAGCGGCCGGCCCGCGGACTTCGTGGAGAGCGAGCTGACCCGCTACCTCTCGATGCCGGGCCAGGCCATCGGCTACAAGCTGGGCGAGCGCGCCTGGCTGCTGGGCCGGGAGAACGCCCGGGCGGCGCACGGCGACGCCTTCGACCTCAAGGCGTGGCACATGGCGGCCCTGTCCCAGGGCCCGCTGGGCCTGGACGACCTGGTGGACGAGCTGTCGAAGCTCTGACCCGGTGCGGCGGGCCCCGGGGCGCCGTCCCCGGGGCCCGCCGCCGTCAGCAGCCGCAGTCGTCCGTCCCGGCCGGTGCGGTCAGCGGGTCGGCGGCGCGCTTCCCCTCGCCCTCCCAGGTCTCGTACGGGAATCCCTCGCGCGCCCAGTACTCGAAGCCGCCGAGCATCTCCTTCACCCGGTAGCCGAGGCGGGCCAGGGCGAGGGCGGCGCGGGTGGCGCCGTTGCAGCCGGGGCCCCAGCAGTACGTGACGACCGGCACGGCCGGGTCGAGGAGCCGGGGCGCCTGCGCGGCGATGAGTGCCGTCGGCAGGTGCAGGGCGCCCGGGATGTGCCCCTGGTCCCAGGACTCGGTGGACCGGGAGTCGAGCAGGACGAAGCCGGGGTCGCCTCCGCCCGCGAGGGCCGCGGCGACGTCCGAGACGTCCGCGTGGAAGGCGAGCGAGCCTCCGAAGTAGGCGACCGCGTCGGCCGGTTCGGCGGGCGGGACGCTCAGGACGGGGTGGGCGGCGAGGACGCCGGGCTGGGGAGTCATGGTGGAAAATCTATGAGCGGCAGCCCCGGTCCGGAAGGCGGGATTCCCGGCAGCCGCCTTGATCCGCCGGGGATTCCACGGTTCTCTGTCCGTATGAGCGACTATTCCCCGGACGCCACCGACTGGCGCATTCTCGACGTGCTGCAACGCGAGGGCCGCGCCTCGTTCGCGGAGCTGGCGCGGGCGGTGGCCATGTCGCCGAGCGCCGTGACCGAGCGGGTCCGCCGCCTGGAGGAGGCCGGGGTCATCAGCGGTTACGCGGCCGTGGTCGATCCGGAACGGCTCGGGCTGCCGATCCTCGCCTTCGTACGGCTGCGGTATCCGAACGGCAACTACAAGCCGTTCCACGATCTGCTGGAGACCACACCGGAGATCGTGGAGGCCCATCACGTCACCGGCGACGACTGCTTCGTGCTCAAGGTGACGGCCCGCTCGATGAGCCATCTGGAGACCGTCTCCGGGAAGATCGGCGCGCTCGGCTCCGTCACCACCAGCGTCGTCTACTCCTCACCACTGCCGGGGCGCCCGATCAGTCGCTGATCCCGTCCGCCCCGGACCGGAGCCGCACGGCGGACCCGTGCCGCTCCTTCACCACCTCCAGCTGGGCGGGGATGCGGCGGCGCAGGTCCGCGACATGGCTGACGATGCCGACGCTGCGGTCCCGTTCGCGCAACGAGTCCAGCACGTCGAGCACTTCGTCCAGCGTCTGATCGTCCAGGCTGCCGAACCCTTCGTCGATGAACAGGGTGTCAAGCCGTACGCCTCCGGCCTCGTCCGTCACGACGTCGGCGAGGCCGAGCGCCAGGGCGAGCGAGGCGAAGAACGTCTCCCCGCCGGAGAGCGTGGCGGTGTCGCGCTCGCGGCCGGTCCAGGCGTCGATGACGTGCAGACCGAGCCCGGCCCGGCGGCCGCCGGTACGGGCGTCGGAGTGGACGAGCTGGTAGCGGCCCGAGGACATCCGCTGAAGGCAGGCGGTGGCCGCCGCCGCGACCTGTTCGAGCCGGGCCGCGAGCACGTACGACTCCAGCCGCATCTTGCGCGCGTTGTCCGCCGAGGTGCCGGCGGTGAGCCCGGCGAGCCGGGCGACGCGTTCGTACTCCTCGCGCACCGGACCGAGGCCGCGCACCTCGTCCGCCACGCGGCGCGAGAGCCTGGCGAGTTCGGTACGGCGTTCCCGCGCCGCGTCGAGCCCGGCCGCGGCTTCGCGCAGCGCGCGCTCGGCGCGGTCGAAGCGCTCCCGGGCGGCTTCCGGGGCGGCGGGCGGGCGGTCCGCGGCTTCCCGGGCGTCGGTCTCGGCGAGCCGGTCGGCGACCGCTGCGGCCTCGGCCTGCCAGGCGTCGATGCGGTGCTGGAGCGTACGCTGCGCCGCGTCGTCCAGCAGCGTCGCCGCGGCGGCCTCCGGCGTATCGAACCCGGCCCGGAACGCGGCGTCCGCGAGCCGGTCGTCGGCCTCCTTCAGCCGGGCGGCCGCGCTCTCCTCCTCGCGCACGGCGCCGCCCGCCCCGGCGAGCAGGGCGACCCGCCGCTGCAGCACGTCGGCGTGCTCGGCGACGCTCGGGTGCCCCCCGCGCGCCCGGTCCAGCACCGTGTCGATGTCCGCCTGCTCCCGGTCCAGCGACTCGCGCCGCGAGGTCCGCGCGGCACCCCGCTGCCCGACGTGCTGCCGCTCCTCGGCCCGCCGCCGCTGCTCCCGCTCGGCCCCCGCGAGCGCCTCCCGCGCGGAGTGCGCCCCGGCGGCAAGGCGGTACGCCTCGGCGTGCTCGGCGGCGAGACCGTCCACGAGCGCGGCGAGTTCGGCGACGGTGGGATCGGCGTCGGCCGCCGCGCCCCCGGTCGGCTCGGCGTCGGCGGCCCCCGCCGCCTCAGCGCGGGCCGTCGCGTGGCGTTCGCGGACCAGCGCCAGTTCCTGCTCCACCGTGGCGCGGGCCCGTTCCGCGTCGCGGTGGGCGCGTTCGGCGGATTCCTCCGTCGCCCGGTCCACGTGACCGTCGGCGGGGCGGGCCGGGGCCGGGTGGTCGGTCGCGCCGCAGACCGCGCAGGCGGTGCCGTCGGCCAGCTGGGCGGCGAGTTCGGCGGCGATGTCCCGGAGGCGGCGTTCGCGCAGGTCGAGCCAGAACTCATGGGCAGTGGCGGCGTGTTCACGGGCAGCGGTCAGCGCCTGCCCGGCCGTGGCCACCTCGGCGGCCAGCGCGTCGCGGCGGCGCGCCGCGTCCAGGCGACGGCGGGCCGGGTCGAGGCGGCGGGCGAGCAGTTCGGTGCGGGTGGCGGCTTCGAGGGCGGCGTCCAGGCGGGCCTGGAGGTCCTGCCGGGTGGTCTCCCAGCCGGCGAGCCAGTCCTCGGCCTCGCGGACCAGTTCCTCATCGGCCCGGGCCTGCCGGTCCAGGGCGGCCCGCTCGTCGGCGATCTGCCCGGCCCGCTCCTCGGCGCGCCGGGCCGATTCGAGGCCGCCCAGGTCCTCGCGGAGCCGGTGCTCCAGGGCCGCCAGCTGTTCGGCGCCCGCCTCGGCCAGGGTCTCGGGCAGCCGGCCCAGCGCGCGGTCCCGCTCCTCGCGCGCCCGCCGGTAAGCCCGCTCCGCCGCCTCGCGCAGATCGAGGGCCGGAGCGACGAGGTCCGCCTTGCGGGCGCGGGCGAGGCGGTCCCGCGCCTCCTCGCAGGCGGCGCGGCCGGTCTCCACGGCGTCGGCGCGGTGCCGGGTCTCGGCGTACCGCTGCTGGAGCGCGGCGAGTTCGCGTTCGGCGTCCAGGGCGATGCGGGCGGCGGTGTGCCGTCGCTCCGCCGTGGCCAGGACCGAAGCGGCGATGTCGTGGCGTTCGGCGGCGCCGCTGCGGGCGTTCGCGGCCCAGCCGAGGACCGCGTCGGCGAGCCCGGGGTCGCCGGGCTGGAGGTCCGGCAGCGGGCACTCACGGGCGGCGGGTCCGGCGGCCTGGGCGATGCGCTGGGCGAGCGCGAGGATCTGGTCGTCACCGGCCTTGACCTGGGCCTCGGCCACCCGGCGCAGTTCGGCGAGGCGGTCCTCGACGGCCGCGAAGCGCCGGGTGTCGAAGAGCCGGCCGAGGAGCCGGCCGCGCGCCTCGGCGTCGGCGCGCAGGAAGCGGGCGAACTCGCCCTGGGGCAGCAGGACCACCTGGCAGAACTGTTCGCGGCTCATACCGACGAGCTGGGTGATCTCCTCCCCGATCTCCTGGTGCGAGCGGCTGAGCGCCCGCCAGCCGTCCTCGGGGTCGTACTCACGCAGCCAGCTCTGCGCCTTCTCGGTGGTGTGGCCGCCGCCCCGCTTCTTGGGGCGGGGCTGGGCCGGGCGCCGGGTGATCTCCAGGCGGCGCCCGCCGACGGTGAGGTCGAGCAGGACCTCGGTCGGCAGGTCCGCCGGGGCGTGGTCGCTGCGCAGCGAGGTGCCGGGGCTCTGCCGGGCGCCGGGCACCGCCCCGTACAGGGCGTAGCAGACGGCGTCCAGGACGGAGGTCTTGCCGGCCCCGGTCGGCCCGTGGAGCAGGAAGAGGCCGGCGGCGGAGAGCGCGTCGAAGTCGATCTCCTGGGTGGCGCCGAAGGGGCCGAACGCGGTGACGCGGAGGGTGTGGAGCCTCACCGGTTCACCTCGCGCACGCCGTCGTCCACCCGGACGTGGTCGAAGGCGCCCCGCAGTACCGCCCGCTCCTGCTCGTCGGTCCCCCAGCCGCCACGCACGTGGGCCACGAAGTCCTCCGCGATGGTCTGGTCGTCGCGGCCGCGCAGGCGGCGGGCGTACGAGAGGTCCGGGTCGTCGGGTGCCCGGTCCGGTTCGAAGACGAGGGCGAGGGTGTGCGGGAAGCGCTCGGTGAGGCGGGCCATCGGGTCGGCGGGGCGGACCGGGTCGGTGAGGGTGGCCTCCACCCAGGCGTCCTCGTGGCGGTCGAGCGCGGGGTCTTCGAGGAGGTCGTCCAGGCGGCCGTGCAGCCGGGCGAGGCGGCGGGGCACCGGGCAGTCGATGCGTTCACCAGTGACCGTCCCGGAGGCGTCCAGGTCGATGAGCCACATGGTCTTGCGGTGGGTGGCCTCGGAGAACGAGTAGGCGAGCGGGGAGCCGGAGTACCGGACGCGGTCGGTGACGGCCTGGCAGCCGTGGAGGTGGCCGAGGGCCGCGTAGTCGACGCCGTCGAAGACCCCGGCCGGGACCGCGGCGACGCCGCCCACGGTGATGTCGCGCTCGCTGTCGCTGGGCTCGCCGCCGGCGACGAAGGCGTGGGCGAGGACGACGGAGCGGGTGGAGTCGGGGCGTGCGGCGAGGTCGGCGCGGACGCGGTCCATGGCGGCGGTCAGCACGGCCTCGTGCCCGGCGCGCTCGGTCTTGAAGACGTCCTTGACCAGGGCGGGTTCCAGGTACGGCAGCCCGTAGAAGGCCACGTCGCCGTGTGCGTCGGAAAGGACGACGGGCGTGCCGCAGTGCGCGGGGTCGGTGCGCAGGTGGATACCGGCCCGGCCGATGAGCCCGGCGCCGACGCCGAGGCGGCGGGCGGAGTCGTGGTTGCCGGAGATCATCACCGTGGGCACCCCGGCGGCGGCGAGCCGGTGCAGGGCGTCGTCGAAGAGTTGCACCGCGCTGAGCGGGGGCACCGCCCTGTCGTACACGTCACCCGCCACCACAAGGACGTCGACCTCGTGCTCGGCGACGGTGGCGACCAGGTGGTCGAGATAGGCGGCCTGGGCGTCGAGCAGGGGGACCCGGTGGAACGACCGGCCGAGGTGCCAGTCCGATGTGTGCAGAATCCTCAAGACCCGGCTCCGGTCCGCATGCGCTTCCTCCGCCCCTGTGCCCTCACGTCCCACAGTGTCCCATCCCGCCGGGGGCCCGGGGGCGCGTCCGGGAGGTCCCGCCGGTCCGGTCCCGCGTCACGCGTCGTCGTACGCCTCGCCGCCCAGTTCCACCGACGCCTCGCCCGCCGTCGCGTCGGCCAGCCAGCGGCGGAACGCCTCGACGTCGGCGTCCGGCAGCGCGATCTCGATGGTCACGTCGGCCGCGTACCGGACCTCGCGCACGGTCCGTCCGGTGGCGCGCAGTTCGTTCTCCAGTCGGCCCGCCCGCTGGTGCCCGACGGTGACGGTGGCTAGCCGGAAGCGGCGGCGGGTGCGGGTGCCGAGTGCGTCGAGGGCTTCGCCGACCACTCCCCCGTACGCCCTGATCAGCCCGCCGGCGCCCAGCTTCACGCCGCCGTAGTAGCGGGTGACGACGGCGACGGCGTAGCAGACCTCGCGGCGGGTGAGCATCTGGAGCATGGGGACTCCGGCGGTGCCGCCGGGCTCGCCGTCGTCGCTCGCCTTCTGTACGGAGGCGTCGGCGCCGATCACGTACGCGTAGCAGTTGTGCGTGGCGGTCGGGTGCTCCCTGCGGACGCGGGCGATGAACTCCTGCGCCTCCTCCTCGGTGGCCGCGGGGGCGAGCGCGCAGATGAAGCGGGACCGGTTGATCTCGCTCTCGTGCACGCCCGCGCGGGCGACGGTCCGGTACTCCTCCTGCATCCCGCCACCCTATGCGCACCTGCGGGAATGGCCGGAGCGGGCCGCCGGTTGTGCGGATCATGTACGCAGACACGGAGACGATCCGCAGGATCCTGGAAGACACCGGCGACACCTGGGCGGTGGTGGGCCTGTCCAACAACCGTTCGCGCGCGGCCTACGGGGTCGCCGAGGTGCTTCAGCGCTTCGGCAAGCGCGTGGTCCCGGTGCATCCGAAGGCCGAGCGGGTGCACGGCGAGGAGGGGTACGCCTCGCTGGCGGACATCCCGTTCCCGGTGGACGTGGTCGACGTCTTCGTCAACAGCGACTTGGCGGGCGCGGTGGCCGACGAGGCGGTCGCCCAGGGCGCCCGGGCCGTCTGGTTCCAGCTCGGCGTGGTGGACGAGCAGGCGTACGCACGCACCCGGGCGGCCGGGCTCGACATGGTCATGGACCGCTGCCCCGCCATCGAGATCCCGCGCCTCGGTTAGGGCGCTTCGGGGGCCCGCATCCCCAGTCCGTCGAGGATCACCGCACCCGGCAGGGCGCCCAGCGCCTTGCCGGTCACGATGAGCTTGCCCCGGCGCGAGCCGCTGCCGATGAGGACCCACTCCTCGTCCACGACGGCGGAGTCGATCAGCAGCGGCCAGGCGGCGGGGAGCCCGATGGGCGTGATGCCGCCGTACTCCATGCCGGTCTCGCCGACCGCGGTGTCCATCGAGGCGAAGCGCGCCTTGCGCAGGCCGAGGTGCTTGCGGGCGACGCCGTTCACATCGACGCGGGAGTGCGACAGGACCAGGCATGCGGCGAGGGTGACGTCGGCGCCGCGCTTGCCGGAGAGGACGACGCAGTTCGCCGAGCGGTCGAGCAGGTCGGCCCCGTGGTGGGCGACGAAGGCCGCCGTGTCGGCGATCTCCGGGTCGGTGTCGACGTGCAGGACCTGGTCGGGGTCGATGCCGCCCCAGCCGGTGCGCACCGCCTCGGCCACCGGGGCGGTGAGCAGGTCCTGACGGTCGACGGCGGGGCTGGCGTCCTCGAAGGAGCCGATGGGTGCGCGCATGCGCGTCACGCTAACAGCGCCTCGGGCGGGGGTGTGCGCCGTCTCATCTGACGGGCGGAACGCTGACGGCCATGGTGAGTTCGACCGGTTCGGTGCCCTCGTTGCGGTAGGCGTGCGGGTGGTGCGCCTCGAACGTGGCGGAGGTCCCGGCGCCCATCTCGTAGGGGATGTCGGCGACGACCAGTGTGAGCGTTCCGGCGGTGACGTGGAGGAGTTCGACCGTGCCCTCGGGGTGCGGGTCCGAGCGGCTTCCCTCGCCGGGCATCAGCCGCCAGGAACAGAGTTCGAGCGGGCCCCGGGCGTCCGTGCCGACCAGGAGCGTGGTCGAGCTGCCCGCCTCGGTGGACCAGAGGCGGACGGTCTGGTCGGCGGGGACCAGCCGGACCGGGGAGCCCTGTTCGTAGTCGAGCAGGGTGGTGATGCTGACGCCGAGCGCGTCGGCCAGCTTGACCGTGGTGCCGACGCTCGGATTGGTGCGGGCCTGCTCGATCTGGATGATCATGCCGCGGCTGACTCCGGCGCGCGCGGCCAACTGGTCCAGGGTGAAGCCGCGTTCACCGCGCCAGCGCTTGAGATTGCGCGCGAGGGACTGGGTCAGCTGATCGAGGTCCGTCACATTCCGTCCAATATTCTGTATGACACGGTCCAGCATCCTGCACTACGGTGCGGTGTACCCACTCGTTCGCCGCACTGTACTGCGAGGCCCCCATGACCGCGTTGTTCGCCCTTGCCACCAGTCTCCTGTGGGGGCTGGCCGACTTCGGGGGCGGCCTGCTGACCCGGCGCACGCCCGCGCTGACCGTGGTCGTGGTCTCGCAGATCATCACGGCGACGGTGCTGGGCGTGATCGTGATGGCCACGGGCGGCTGGAGCGAGGCGGGGCCCCGGCTCTGGTACGCGGTCGCGGCGGGCGTCGTCGGACCGGTGGCGATGCTCTGCTTCTACCAGGCGCTGGCGCTCGGCCCGATGGGCGTGGTCTCCCCGCTCGGCTCGCTCGGCGTCGCCGTGCCGGTGGGCATCGGGCTGATCGCCGGGGAGCGCCCGGACCTGCTCCAGGGCGCCGGGGTCGCGGTGGCCGTCGTGGGTGTCGTGCTGGCGGGCGGCCCGCAGCTGCGCGGGGCGCCGGTGCAGCGGCGGGCGGTCCTGCTGACCCTGGTGGCGGCCTTCGGCTTCGGGGCCGTGATGTCACTGATCTCCCAGGCGTCGACCACGGTGACCGGGCTGTTCCTCGCCCTGTTCGTGCAGCGCGTCACCAACGTGGCGGTGGGCGGCGGGGCGCTGTACGTCTCCGTGCGGCGCGGCGGCCGGGCGCTGCCGGAGGACGGGGGCGCCGCGGCGGTCCGGGCGGCGCTTCCGGCGCTGGCGTTCGTCGGCCTCGCGGACGTCGCGGCCAACGGCACCTACTCCATGGCCGCCCAGCACGGCCCGGTCACCGTCGCCGCGGTGCTGGCCTCGCTGTACCCCGTGGTGACCGCCCTGGCCGCGCGCGGGTTCCTGAAGGAGCGGCTGCGGGGCGTGCAGGCGGCGGGCGCGGGGCTGGCCCTGGTCGGCACGGTGCTGCTCGCGACGGGGTAGGACGGTCAGCCCTCTTCGAGCCGGGCCACGGCGAGGAGTTGTTCCGGGGTGACGCCCTCGGGGATCGGGACCGGGGCCGGTGTCCGCAGGGGCGGCTGCCAGCCCTTCTCCGGGTCCCAGCCGCGTACGACACGGGCGGGCGCTCCGGCCACCACCGCCCGGTCGGGCACCTCGCCGCGGACCACCGCTCCGGCGGCCACGACGACGTTGCGGCCGAGGCGGGCGCCGGGCAGGATCACCGCGCCGGTGCCGATCCAGCAGCCCGGGCCGATGGAGACGGGCTCCATCCGGGGCCACTGCTTGCCGACCGGCTGGTGCGGGTCGTCGTAGCTGTGGTTGGTCGAGGTGATGTAGACGTACGGACCGCAGTACGTGTCCGAGCCGATGGTCACCGTCGTGTCGGCGACGACATGGCTGCCCCGGCCCAGCACGACACCGTCGCCCAGGGTGAGGATGGGGTCGGGCCCGAGGTCCAGGCCGGGCATGAGGCCCGCGGTGAGCGTGACCTGTTCGCCGATGATGCAGTGGTCGCCGAGCCGGATCCACGGCTCCCCGAAGACCGTGCCCTGCGGGAAGGCCAGCCGGGTGCCCGTGCCGATCCGGGCGAACCGCAGCCCTCCGGGGTGCTCGGCGGTGACCGAGCCCGCCTCGCGCGCCCAGCGCCAGCAGCGGTGGACGGCGCCGGACAGGGCGCGCCGCCGCCAGGCGGTCAGGGAGGCGAGCGGATTCCGGTTCTTCGGCACGCGCTCACCGTAAGCCGCGTCCACCGGGCGGGCGGCGGGACCGGCCTGTGATCTTCACCCCAACAGGGGGCCGCGCCGTGGCGTCGCATACGGTTTCCCCGGCGACGACCGACGGCACCGGAGCACGGAGGAACGGGCGATGGCGGAGCAGGCGATGATCATGGGCATCGGCGGCAAGGAGCCGGTCATCGACGCGGAGGCGTTCACCGCCCCGACGTCGGTGGCGATCGGCGACATCACCATGGCGGCGGGCTCCAGCCTCTGGTACCAGGCGGTGCTGCGCGCGGACTGCGGGCCGATCGTGATCGGCGCGGACTCCAACATCCAGGACAACTGCAGCGTCCATGTCGACCCCGGTTTCACGGTGACGGTCGGCGAACGGGTCTCGGTCGGCCACAACGCGGTCCTGCACGGCTGCACCATCGAGGACGACGTCCTCATCGGCATGGGGGCCACGGTCCTCAACGGCGCCCACATCGGCGCGGGCTCGCTGGTCGCCGCGCAGGCCCTCGTACCGCAGGGAATGCGCGTCCCGCCGGGGTCGCTGGTCGCGGGCGTCCCGGCGAAGGTGAAGCGGGAGCTGACCGAGGAGGAGCTGGCGGGCGTCCGCTTCAACGCGGTGGGTTACGTGGAGCTGGCTAAGGCCCACCGCGAAGCCTGCGAGGGCTGAGACCGGCTCAGTCCGCGACCGGCACGTTGTCCGGTTCCGGCTCGGCGGCCGCGGCGGAGTGCGCGGCGGCGGCCTTCTTGGCACGGTTCTTGAGGACCAGCATGGAGGCGAGGCCGATCAGCACCGCGATGGCCAGGCCCAGGTAGGAGAACCGCTTGAGCCACGCCTCGGCGACGACGCCCACCGAGTAGATGACGGCCGTGGTGCCGCCCGCCCAGGCGATCCCGCCGAGCACGTTGGCGATGAGGAACTTCCAGTACGGCATGTGCAGCACACCGGCCAGCGGACCGGCGAAGATGCGCAGCAGGGCGACGAAGCGGCCGAAGAACACGGCCCACATGCCCCACTTCTGGAAGGAGCGCTCGGCCAGGCCGATCTGGCTCTCGCCGAAGTGCTTGGGGAACTTCCCGCCGAGCCAGGCCAGCAGGGGCCGTCCGCCCTTGCGGCCGATGGCGTAACCGATCGAGTCCCCGATCACGGCTCCGGCGGTGGCGCAGGCGCCGAGGATCCAGGGGTTGATGCCGTCGTGGCTCGCGGCCAGCAGCGCGGCGCTGACCAGGACGATCTCGCCGGGCAGCGGAATGCCCAGGCTCTCCAGCCCGATGACGGCGCCCACCAGGATGTAGACGCTGATCGCGGGGACGGTCTCCAGCCACTCCTGGATGTGCAACGCCGGTTCCTCCGTAGTGATGTCCTGTCGCCCGCCGGACACTCATCGGCGCACCGCGGGAAGCCTACCCTCAGCTTCACGGAGGCGGACAGCGAGAAGGGCCGCCGGTACGGGGCGGCCCTTCTGGCACGGATGCGGTTCTGCGGCTCAGGAGTTCGGGCGCAGCGTCCAGATCACGGTCATCTCACCGGTCACGGCGCCGTCCCCGCGCCGGATCTCCACGGTTACCGGGAACTCGGGACGCTCGCCCGCGTCGAGTTCGGCGACGACCTCGGCGGCGGGGCGGCCGAGGACGGCGGTCGCGGTGACCTCGCCCATGGCCAGCTTCTTGTAGCCGATCTCGGCGCTGACCGCGAGCGGCACGGCCCGGGAGAGCTGGTCGCCGAAGGCGGCGATGACGATGGCGCCGCTCGCCGACTCGGCCAGCGTGAACATCGCTCCGGCGTGCGGTCCGCCGACGTGGTTGTGGTAGTCGGGCTGGTCCGGCATGCGGATCACCGCGCGCTCGGCGGTGGACTCCAGGAATTCGAGGTTGAGGGTCCGGACCATGGGAACCGTCGCGGCGAGCATCTCGCCCGCGGTCATCTGTTCAGCGCTCATGGACGGGATGTTACTCATGGGTAGACAGCTTTGGCCATGCCTCTCCGGACACTCACCGGGCGGGCCGCCGCCGCTCCTTCACCGTTCGCACACGGGGGCGGACGTAGCACGCGGGGCGGGGCCCCTCTATCGTTACTCGCCATGTGGCCAGGACAGCAGCCGCCCGGGGGCGAGCAGAACCCGCAGGACCAGAACCAGAACCCGTACCAGCAGCCGGGGTACCAGCAGCCGAATCCCTATCAGCAGCCGGGATATCAGCAGCAGGGTCAGCAGCCGAACCAGCAGCCGGGCCAGCAGCCCGGTTACGGCTACCCGCAGCAGGGCGGGCAGGGCGGGTACGGACAGCCCAACCCGTACCAGCAGCCGACCGTTCCGCAGTACGCGGTGCCCGGTCCTCCCGGCGACCCGCAGCCGGGCAACGACAAGAAGAAGACCACGGTCATCGCCATCGTCGCCGCGACCGCGGTCGTGGTGGCCGCCGCGGTCACCGGTGTCATCGTGCTGAACAAGGACGACGACAAGGACGGCAAGAACGTCGCCGACGACAAGAAGTCGTCCGCGCCCGCCAAGCCGTCCGGCTCCCCCTCCGCGCCGGAGGACAACCCGCGCGGCGGCGAGGACGCCAAGCCGCAGATCGCGGGCTGGAAGGTCGTGACGAACCCCAAGTGGGGCACCCAGTTCGACGTGCCCGGCGACTGGGAGGTGTCCCCGCCCTCGGTGCAGTCCTTCTTCGAGGACGAGAAGAAGAACGACGGCATGCCGCTCATCGGCTTCAGCGCGCCCGCGGACCTCAAGCAGGAGTGGTGCACCGACGACGCCGACAAGGACGGCACCAAGGACAAGTACAGCCTGGCCGGCACCGGCACCCGGGGCGCGCAGGGCGCCACGGACGCCGACGTGAACGCCCGTAACGAGGCGGGCACCTGGGCGTGGGCCGCGTTCGCGCAGCACATGCCGAAGAAGACCATCAAGATCAGCAAGGCCAAGCAGTACACCACCAAGTCGGGGCTGACCGGAAGCCTGGTCACCGCGACCGCGCCCAACGTCACCAAGCGCTCCAAGTGCAGCAGCGACGGCAAGACGTACGCCTTCACGTTCAAGAACAAGAACAACGAGTTCGCCTCGTGGGTGCTGTACGCCGCCGCGGGCGTGGACGACGAACTGCCGAACGCGACGATCGAGAAGATCCTCAGCACCGTGCGTCTGGTGCCGGTCGCCGACCCCGACGGCGAGTCCTGACCCCGGTCCGGGAACTCATTTGCACAACCGGGCGGCGGCCGCGATAGTCCCTGAGTGACCGACGCAGCCGCCCCCGCCCCCCGCACCACCCGACCCGCCCCGGCGGGCCGCAACTACCGGCTGCTGACCGCCGCCTCGATCATCACCGCCCTGGGCACCCACGGCGCGCTGATCGCGGCGGCGTTCGCGGTTCTCCAGTCGGGCGGCGACGCCGGTGACGTCGGTCTCGTCGCCGCCGCCAAGACCGTGCCGCTGGTGCTGTTCCTGCTCATCGGCGGGGCGATCGCCGACCGGATCCCGCGCCACCGGGTGATGGTCGCGGCCAACACCCTCAACTGCGTCTCGCAGGCGCTCTTCGCCCTGCTGGTCCTGGCCGGCGACCCACAGCTGTGGCAGATGATGCTGCTCACCGCGCTCTGCGGCACCGGGCAGGCGTTCTTCGGCCCGGCGGCCGAGGGCATGCTGATGTCGAGCGTCAGCGGCGAACAGGCGAGCCGCGCCTTCGCGCTCTTCCGGATGTCGACGCAGGGCGCCGCGATCGGCGGCGCGGCCCTCGGCGGCGCCATGATCGCCGCCATGGACCCTGGCTGGGTGCTCGCCGTCGACGCGGCCGCCTTCGCGGTCGCCGGGGCCCTGCGCGCCTTCCTCGACGTCAGCCACATCCCGGCCCGTGAGCCCGGGGGCGGGCTGCTCGCGGACCTGCGGGACGGCTGGCAGGAGTTCACGGGCCGCCCGTGGCTGTGGGCCATCGTCGCCCAGTTCTCCGTGGTGGTCGCCGCCGTCGGAGCGGCCGAGGCGGTCTACGGTCCGCTGGTCGCCCGCGACTCGCTCGGCGGCGCCCGGCCCTGGGGCTTCGCGCTCGCCGCGTTCGGCGTCGGCAACCTGGCCGGGGCGCTGCTGATGATGCGGTGGAAACCGCGCCGGCTGCTGCTGGCCGGAACGCTCTGCGTCTTCCCGCTGGCCCTGCCGTCGGCCGGGCTCGCGGTGCCGTTGTCGGCGTACTGGCTCTGCCTGGTGATGTTCGTCACCGGTACGGCGATCGAGGTGTTCGGCGTCTCCTGGATGACGGCCATGCACCAGGAGATCCCGGAGGAGAAGCTTTCGCGCGTCGCCGCCTACGACTGGTTCGGCTCGGTGGCCATGGTGCCGGTCGCCACCGCTCTCGCGGGACCGGTCGAGTCGCTGGTCGGGCGCTCCCAGGCGCTGTGGGGGTGCGCGGGCCTGGTCGTGCTCGTCACGGGTGCGGTGCTGTTCGTTCCGGACGTACGCAACCTGACCCGCAGGTCCGAGACGGTCGAAGTGGCCGCCGCCCCGCTCGTGCCGCCCACCTCAGCCGAGGCTGAAGGCGCCGTCGGGCGGCTCGGGTGACGCCACCGCGTCCTCGTCCCCGACCGGCCGCGCCCCGTTGACGAACGCGGCCAGCGACGCGCCGTGCTCCACCCGCGCCGCGAACGCGTCCGCCGCGCACCGGCGGGCCAGCGCCGGTACGTCGAACGGGGCACGGGAGGCGACCAGGACCACGTTGCCGAAGCGGCGGCCGCGCAGCACGCCCGGCTCCGCGATCAGCGCCAGCTCATCGAAGACCGCGGCGAACGTGGCCAGCTGCGAGCGCAGGAAGCCGAACGGCGGCCCGTCGGCCAGGTTCGCGGCGTAGATCCCGTCCGGCCGCAGCGCCCGCGCCGCCGCCCGGGCGTACGGGACCGAGGTGAGGTGGGCGGGGACCCGGGACCCGCCGAAGACGTCCGCGATCAGCAGGTCCACCGAGCCGGGAGCGGTCGCCTCCAGCCTGGCGCGGGCGTCCGCCGCGTGCACGGTGATGCCGCAGTCCGCGGGCAGCGGCAGGTGCTCCGCGACGAGGCCGACGAGACCCCGGTCCGCGTCCGCCACCTCCTGCCGGGAGCCGGGGCGGGTGGCCGCGACGTAGCGGGGCAGGGTGAGGCCGCCGCCGCCCAGGTGCAGGACGTCCAGCGGTTCGCCCGGGTCCGCCGCGCAGTCCACGACGTGGCCGAGCCGGCGGGCGTACTCGAACTCCAGGTGCTCGGGCGCGTCGAGGTCGACGTAGGACTGCGGGGCGCCGTCGACCGTGAGCAGCCAGGCCCGCTCCCGGTCCACGTCCGGGAGGAGGCGTGCGGTGCCGTGGTCCACGTCCCGGATGACGGGTATCGACTCGTTCACTCCCCCATTGTGCGGGCTGACGCGAAGGGGGCCCGCCTCCCCCGGGATCGGGAAAGGCGGGCCCCAGGGCCCGTACGGCTCAGAGCAGCTCCGTGACGGTGCCCGCGCCGACCGTGCGGCCGCCCTCGCGGATCGCGAAGCCGAGGCCCGGCTCCAGCGGGACGTCCCGGCCCAGCTCGACGGTCAGGGTGACCGTGTCGCCGGGGCGTGCGACCGCCGCCTCGCCGAGGTCCACGTCGCCGACCACGTCGGCCGTGCGGATGTAGAACTGCGGCCGGTACCCGGTGGTGACCGGGGTGGTGCGGCCGCCCTCGCGCCCCGACAGGACGTACACCCGCGCGGTGAAGCGCCGGCTCGGGCTGACGCTGCCCGGCGCCGCGACCACATGGCCGCGGCGCACCCGGTCGCGCTCGACGCCGCGCAGGAGCAGCGCGACGTTGTCGCCGGCCTCGGCGGACTCCATCGGCTTGCCGAAGGTCTCCAGGCCGGTGACGACCGTCTCGATGTCCGGGCCGAGCACCGACACCCGGTCGCCGACGCGGACCGTGCCGCGCTCCACCGCGCCGGTGACGACCGTGCCCCGGCCGGTGATGGTCAGGACGTTCTCCACCGGCAGCAGGAACGGCGCGTCGGTGTAGCGCACCGGCATCGGCACATAGGTGTCGACGGCGTCGAGCAGCGCCTCCACGGCCCCCGTCCAGCGTGGGTCACCCTCCAGCGCCCGCAGCCCCGACACCCGTACGACGGGCACCGTGTCGCCGCCGTAGCCGTGCGCGGACAGCAGCTCGCGGACCTCCAGCTCGACCAGGTCGGTCAGCACTGCGTCCTCGCCGTCATCGGCTGCGTCCGCCTTGTTGAGCGCGACCACGATGTGGTCGACGCCCACCTGGCGGGCGAGCAGGACGTGCTCGGCGGTCTGCGGCATGATCCCGTCGACCGCGGAGACGACGAGGATCGCCCCGTCGAGCTGGGCGGCCCCGGTGACCATGTTCTTGATGTAGTCGGCGTGACCGGGCATGTCGATGTGCGCGTAGTGCCGGGTGCCGGTCTCGTACTCGACGTGCGCGATGTTGATGGTGATGCCGCGCTGCGCCTCCTCGGGCGCGCGGTCGATGCGGTCGAAGGGGACGAAGGTGCCGGTGCCGCGGTCGCTGAGCACCTTGGTGATGGCGGCGGTCAGGGTCGTCTTGCCGTGGTCGACGTGGCCCATGGTGCCGATGTTGAGGTGCGGCTTGGTGCGCACGTATGCCGTCTTGGGCATGGGTTCATTCCTTGGGATGCGAAGCGTGACGTGAGGACCCCGGGGCCGGCCGACCCTCCCCTCGCGGGGTCCGCCGGACGGCCGGGGGAGGGTCAGCTTCGGGCGCCGCCGAGGGGCGCTGCGGCAGCGGTGACCGCTGCGGCGCCACCTGCTGCGAGGGTGCACACGGCAGCCTTCGGCGCGTCCGCGACTGCGGACGGCGCTGCGAGGAAGGCGTACCGGGACATGCGCCGATCATCTCCGAAGGGCCGCCCGCCCGTCGAGCGAATTACGGCGGGCCGTACGGGGATTGGGCGCGGGCGGGCGTGGACCCGGCGGGGGCGCATTACGGCGATCACACACCTTTGTCGGTTAGTCTCCCCGAATGCTCGACACCGTCCCCGCCGCCCGGCCCGCCCCGGCCCCCGGCCTCGCCGTGCGCTGCACGCGGGTGCTGCTGTCGCCGTGGTCCCGGCTCTCGCTGCTCGTCGCCGTGCTGGTGGCCGCCGCGACGGCCATGCTGCTCCTGGATCCGCAGCGGCTGCTGACCTCGGGCCGGCTCGGGGAGCTGAGCGGCGGTTCCACGGCGGTGGTGCTCTTCGGACTCGCGTACGGCGTCTGCACGGTGGCGTTCGTGCCGCGTCCGCTGCTGAACCTCGCGGCGGGCGCCCTGTTCGGGGCGCAGGCCGGGCTCGCGGCGGCGATCGGCGGCACGGTGCTGGGCGCGGGGGTCTCCTTCATGCTGGGCCGGGTCCTGGGCCAGGACGCCCTGCGCACCCTGGTGCGGGGGCGCTGGCTGCGGGCGGCGGACGGGCAGCTGAGCCGGCACGGCTTCCGCTCGATGCTGGCGCTGCGGCTCTTCCCCGGGGTGCCGTTCGCCGCCGCCAACTACTGCGCGGCCGTCTCGCGCATGGGCTATCCGCCGTTCCTCGTGGCGACGGGCCTGGGCTCGGTGCCGAACACCGCCGCCTATGTGGTGGCGGGCAGCGAGGCGTCGTCGCCGACCTCGCCCGCGTTCCTGGCGGCGATGGGCTTCATCGTGCTGACGGGGGCCGCAGCGGCTGTGGTCGCCTGGCGCCGCCGCCACCGCCTGGGCGCCTGAGGACCGCGACCTGCCCGGCCGCGCGGGGGGTGTGACCGGCTGTTCACCCGGGGGCGATACGCTGCCCGCGACCGACAGACGAGACAGGGCCCCGGCCGGGCCCTGTCCTCGCGTGACCGCAAACCGCCCGACGCCTGCGCCCGACGCCGGTGGCCGGTGCACGAGTACCCCGGGATGGCCCAAGCCCCATGAGCTGGTTCGAATCGTTCGTCCTCGGCCTCGTCCAGGGACTGACCGAGTTCCTGCCGATCTCCTCCAGCGCGCATCTGCGGCTCACCGCGGCGTTCGCCGACTGGCAGGACCCGGGCGCGGCCTTCACCGCGATCACCCAGATCGGCACGGAGGCCGCGGTCCTCATCTACTTCCGCAAGGACATCGCGCGGATCGTCTCGGCGTGGTTCAGGTCGCTGACGAACCGTTCGATGCGCGGCGACCACGACGCCAAGATGGGCTGGCTGGTCATCGTCGGCTCCATCCCGATCGGCGTGCTCGGCCTGGCGTTCCAGGACCAGATCGAGGGCCCGTTCCGCGATCTGCGGCTGATCGCCACCACCCTGATCGTGATGGGCATCGTGCTGGGCATCGCGGACCGGATGGCCGCCCGCGACGAGAAGGGCGGCCGGCACCGGGCCGGCAAGCAGCGCAAGACCCTGCGCGAACTGGGCGTCAAGGACGGCCTCATCTACGGCTGCTGCCAGGCGATGGCCCTCGTCCCCGGCGTCTCGCGGTCCGGCGCCACGATCAGCGGCGGTCTGCTGATGGGCTACACCCGGGAGGCGGCGGCGCGTTACTCGTTCCTGCTGGCCGTCCCGGCGGTGCTCGCCTCGGGCGTCTTCGAGCTGAAGGACGCGGGCGAGGGGCACGTCTCCTGGGGCCCGACGCTCTTCGCCACGGTCATCGCGTTCGGGGTGGGGTACGCGGTCATCGCGTGGTTCATGAAGTTCATCACGACGAAGAGCTTCATGCCGTTCGTGATCTACCGGATCGTCCTGGGCGTCCTGCTCTTCATCCTCGTCGGCGCCGATGTGCTGAGCCCGCACGCGGGTGAGTCGGCGGGCTGACCTCCGCAGAACGCCGCCGCCCCCTGCCTCGGCAGGGGGCGGCGGCGTTCTTGTCAGAGCTCCGTGTCGTCGGGGCCCTCGGCGCCGAACTGCTCGGCGCGCAGGGCGAGGTCCTGGAGGACGTCCGCCGAGGTGACGTCCGTCTGCCCGGAGTCGTGGATCTGGGCCAGCATGGCGAACGCCAGGGTGAACGCCCCGACTAGCTGTTCCACCGCTCCCCCGACCTCGCGTCCGACGACCACCACCACGTCCTCGACCGTGGCGTCCTCCGGGATGGCGATCCGGGGCATGGTCTCGTTGAGTAGGGCGGTCACCACGGTCGAGTCGGTGTCGGCGTCGTCGCGGTCCGGGTTCTCCTCCAGCAGCCGGCGCATCTCCCCCGCCTCGGTGAGGATGCCGACCACACGCTTCACCACTTCGCTCTGCTCCATCCCGCGAGCATAGGCGGCCCGGCCCACCCGCACTACGACGTGCGACGGTATGCCGTGCCGGGGCCCGGACGGCCGCCTCCGCCTCGGCACCGGCGCCCGCGCCGCCGTAGCGTACGAAGCAGGTCCGGACGGCGGAGAGGAACCCATGAGCGGCACCGAGCTTCCCGTGATCGCGGCGGTCGACGGCTCCTCGCACAGCTTCGACGCACTGGACTGGGCGGCCCGTGAGGCGGTCGTACGGGACTGGCCGCTGCTCATCGTGCACGTCAGGCAGCTGGCCCGGCGCACCGGCCAGGAGGCGCAGGAGCGGGAGGCGGGCGAGCTGCTGGCGTCGGCCGTGCGCCGGGTGGCGCAGGTCGCTCCGGGGCTGCGGCCCACCACGCTGGCACCGCTCGACTTCCCGTCGGCGGCGCTGGTCTCACTGAGCCGGGACGCCTCGCTGCTGGTGCTCGGCTCGCGGGGGCTCGGCGGGTTCCGGTCGCTGATGCTGGGGTCCAACAGCCTGGCGACGGCGTCCATGGCGAAGTGTCCCGTGGTGATCGTGCACGGCGGCCGGGACGACGAGGAGCCGGCCGGTGCGGACGCGGGCGAGGTCTTCGCGGACATCGTCGCCGGGGTGGCCGCCGACGAGAGCAGCGAAGGGGTGCTGGACTTCGCCTTCGAGACGGCGGCGGCGCACCGGGGCGCCCGGTTGCGGATCGTGCACGGCTGGACGATGTTCTCGTCCATGCTGTCGGGCGGGCCGGTCTTCGACCGGGACGCGGCGGCGGACGCGGCCGAGCGGTCGCTGGCCGAGCTGACCGCAGGCTGGCGCGCCCGGTTTCCGCAGGTCGAGGTGATGAAGGAGCCGGTCAACGGTTCCGCGACACGCACCCTGGTCACCGCGTCCGCGACGGCCTCGCTGACCGTCATCGGGCGGCGGCGGGGCGGTGAGTCGCTGGGCCTCGGCCTTTCGCCGGTGGCGCACACGACCCTCACGCACGCGATGGGCCCGGTGGCCGTCGTCCCCTGCTGAGAGCCGGACCGCGTCCGCTGCCGCACACTGGGCAGAAGATCGGGACCGGACGGCGGACGGACCTGCCGGCGGGCGGGGCGAGGAGGTGCGGCATGGATGCGTGGACCGGATGGCGCGAGCGCGGCGCGCGCGTGCTGGACCGGACTCCGGCGCGCGTGGCCGCGGCGCTGGTGGCCGGTGCACTGCCGGCCCTGGCCTTCCCCGCGCCCTCGCTGTGGTGGTTCGCCTATGTCTGCCTGGTCCCGCTGCTGTTGCTGGTCCGGTCCGCCGGGACCGGGCGCGCGGCGGCGCGGGACGCGTGGCTGGGCGGCACGGGTTACATGATCGCCGTGCACCACTGGCTGATGCCCAGCCTGCATGTGTTCATCGTGATCCTCGCGGCGCTGCTCGGTCTGCTGTGGGCGCCGTGGGGGCTGCTGGCGCACCGGCTGCTGCGGGGTCGGGTGAGCGGGTGGGCGGCGGCCGCGGCGGTGGTCGTGGTGCCGTGCGGCTGGCTGATGATCGAGCTGGTGCGGTCGTGGGAGGCGCTGGGCGGCCCGTGGGGGCTGCTGGGGGCGAGCCAGTGGCAGGTGGAACCGGCGCTCCGGCTGGCCTCGGTGGGCGGGGTGTGGCTGGTGACCTTGCTGGTGGTGGCGGTGAACACGGCGGTGGCCGTGCTCCTTGTGCACTCCGCCGCCCGGGCCGTCGCCGCGGTGTCGCTCCTGGTGGGGGCGCTGGTGGCCGGTGCGGCCTGGATGTGGGCGCCGCAGCCCGAGCGGACGGGCACGGCCCGGGTGGCCGTCGTGCAGCCGGGGATCGTGGAGGGTCCGGGGAGCATTCAGCGGAGGTTCGCCCTCAGCGAGAAGCTGACGCGGTCGCTCGCCGGCAAGGACGTCGACCTGGTGGTGTGGGGCGAGAGCAGCGTCGGCGTCGATCCGGTCCGGCGGCCGGAGATCGCGGCCCGGCTGGCGGCGCTGTCGCGAGCGGTGGGCGCGGACGTCCTGGTGAACGTGGACGCCCGGCAGACCGACGCGGCGGGGCGCACCGGGATCTTCAAGAGCGCCGTGCTGGTCGGTCCGGACGGGCTCACCGGTGACCGGTACGACAAGATGCGGCTGGTGCCGTTCGGCGAGTACATCCCGGCCCGCTCGGCGCTCGGCTGGGCGACCTCGATGGGCCGGGCGGCGGGCGAGGACCGGCTGCGCGGCACGGGCCCGGTCACGATGCGGGTGCCCGGCGCGGACGGGCTGCGTCTCGGCCCGCTGGTCTGCTTCGAGTCCGCGTTCCCGGACATGAGCCGGCGTCTGGTCCGGGACGGCGCGGGGCTCCTGGTCGCCCAGTCCTCCACGTCCTCCTTCCAGCACGGCTGGGCACCGGGCCAGCACGCCTCGCTGGGCGCGCTGCGGGCGGCGGAGAGCGGCCGCCCGATGGTGCACGCCACCCTCACGGGCGTGAGCGCGGTGTACGGGCCGCACGGCGAGGCGGTCGGGCCCCGGCTCGGCACGGACACCAGCGGCACCGCCGTCTACGGGGTGCCGCTGGCCCGGGGCACGACGCTGTACGTGCGCCTGGGCGACTGGCCGGTGTACGGGGCGCTGGGGGTGCTGGCCGTCTTCTGCACGGCGGAGGGCGTACGGGGGGTGCGGGCCCGGAGGCGCACGCGGGCGGCGGCGCAGGCTGTCTAGGCCGCGTCGAGCTCCCGCAGGACGCGTTCGCACAGTTCGTGGGTCTCCAGGGCGTCGCGGGCGCTCAGCGGGCGGCCGTCGCGGACGGCGTCCAGGAACGCCAGGACGGCCTGCTCGATGCCGCGCTGACGGGCCACCGGGACCCAGTCGCCGCGGCGTCGCACGCTCGGCTGGCCCTTGTGGTCGATGACCTCCGCGAGGTTGAGCACCTCGCGCTTGGAGTCCTGGCCCGACACTTCGAGCCGCTCCTCGGTCGAGCCGCTGAGCCGGTTCATCGCGCCGATCGCGGTGAAGCCGTCGCCGGACAGCTGGAGCACCACGTGGTGCAGCAGGCCGTCCACGAGCCGGCCGCTCACCACGGTCCGCTCGACCGGGCCGGGCGCCAGGAAGCGCAGGGTGTCCACGACGTGGATGAAGTCGTCGTAGACCATGGTCCGGGGTTCCTCGGGGAGCCCGACCCGGTTCTTCTGGAGGAGGATCAGCTCGCGCGGGTGCTCAGCGCACTGGGCGTAACCCGGGGCCAGCCGGCGGTTGAAGCCGACGGCGAGGCCGGTGGAGCGCGCCTCGGCGAGCTCCACCAGGCGGGTGGACTCCTCCAGCGTGTACGCGAGCGGCTTGTCGACGTACGTGGGGACGCCCGCTTCGAGCAGCCGGCCCACGATCTCGGGGTGGGCGGCGGTCGCGGCGTGCACGAACGCGGCGTCGAGCCCCTGGGCGAGCAGCGCGTCCAGGTCCTGGTGGCACCGGTCCGCCGGGATGCGGTGGGCGGCGGCGACCTCGGCCAGGGTGGCCGGGTTGCGGGTCTGGAGGTGGAGTTCGATGCCCGGCAGGGTGCCGAGCACCGGCAGGTACGCCTTCCGCGCGATGTCCCCGAGCCCGATGCAGCCGACCTTCACAGGGTTGTTCCTCTCGCTGGTCAGCGCCGTGTGCCGGGCGCCTCCTCCGTCGTCCCGGCAGCATACGTGGCGCCCGGGGGCCGCCAGTCGGCGATCCCGTCGAAGGTGCGCAGGACGAGCCCGGGGCCGAGCCGCGAGACGGTGGCCATGAGGAGGTCGCGGGCGGCGACGGCCGGCGCACTGGTCAGGCTCATGAGCCGGGCGACCCGGTCGGCCTTGCGGACGACGGCGGCGGTACGCGGCAGCCGGTCGGCGGTGTACGCGGCGAGGCCGGCGCCCAGGTCCCGGCCGGGGGCCACCCGGTGGGCGAGGACAATGCCGTCCTCGATGGCCTGATTGCCGCCCTGGCCGAGGGTGGGGGCCATGGCGTGGGCGGCGTCCCCGAGCAGCGCGGCGCGGCCCCGGTGGAAGGCGGGGAGCGGGTCGGCCATGCGGTACACGTCGTTGCGGAGAATCTCCTCCGGTGCGGTGGCGGCGATGATCCCGGGGACCGGGTCGTGCCAGTCGCCGAAGCGGCGGAGGAGTTCGGCCTTCTCGTCGTCGGCGGCCCGGGCCCCGGCGGGGGCGGTCGCCGCCGCGTAGGCGTAGATCCTGCCGTCCTTGAGCGGCTGGGTGCCCCACAGCGCGGCGCGCCCCCAGGTCTCGTGCGGCGGGAAGGGGCGGTCCGGGGCCGGGACGACGACGCGCCAGGTGGTGAAGCCCGCGTAGGAGGGGCCGGGGGCGTCCGGGAAGAGGGCGCTCCGGACGCCGGAGTGGATGCCGTCGGCACCGACGACGAGTTCGGCCTCGATCGTCCCCGTCGGCGTACCGACGACGGCGGGGGCGCCGCCCGCGGTGCCTGGGTCGGCCAGGCGGGCCGGGCAGCCGGTGCGGAGGGCGTCGGCGGGGAGCCGGGCGGCGATGCGGTCGATGAGGAGGGAGCGGTGCACGAGGACGAGCGGGCCGCCGAAGCGCTCGGCCGCCGCGGCGGCGTCGGTGCGCGCGAGCCAGCGGCCGGACGGCGCGCGCATTCCGCCCTCGCCCTGCCAGGCGGCCAGGGACCTGATCTCGTCGCCGAGCCCGACGACGTCGAGCGCGCGCTGGGCGTTGGGGGCGAGGCCGATACCGGCGCCGACGGGCTCCAGGGATCCGGCGCGTTCCAGCACGGTGACCTGCCAGCCGGACCGGTGCAGGGCGAGGGCGGCGGTGAGGCCGCCGATCCCGCTGCCGATGACGACCGCACGGCGCTTGTCCATGGCTTTCCCTCCGGTTCGAGGTGCGCGGAAACTACATCTGTAGTGCCATGGCCCAACGTACTACAGCTGTAGTTCCGGCGGTAGGTTGACCCCATGACCGCACGCCCCACCGGCTCCGACCGGGCCGAACTGATCGCCGACGCCGCGCTCGCCCTCCTCGCGGAGCGCGGCATGCGGGGGCTGACGCACCGGGCGGTGGACGAGCGGGCCGGACTGCCCCAGGGCTCGACGTCGAACCACGCCCGGACCCGGCAGGCCCTCCTCGAGACGGCGGTGCGACGCCTCGCGGAGCGCGAGGCGCGGGTCCTCGCACCCGGCGGACTCGGGGCGGGCACGGACACCGGCGAGCTGGTCGCGGGTCTTGCCCGGGCCCTGCACCGCTATCTGACGCACCACCCGGAGCTGCTGGTCTGCCGGTACGAACTGGCGCTGGAGGCCACCCGCCGCCCCGAGCTGCGGGAGTTCTTCGACGCGACGGGCCTGCAGTTCCGCGCGCCCCTGGTGGCGCTGATGACCGCGGCCGGGTCGCCGGACCCGGAACGGCACACTCTGTCCCTGGTCGCCTGGTGCGAGGGGCTGATGTTCTCGTGCGCGGCCGGCTCCTACCACCGCTCCGTACCGAGCGAGGCGGAGCTGCGCACCGGCTTCGGCGAGCTGCTGCGCGGGATGCTGGGGTCCTGACGCGCCGTTGCGGCGGCGCCGTGCTGACCGGCGTCACTCGTGCGGGCGGATCGGGGGCGACGGAGGCATGGAGCGGCCACCGGGCCCGCAGAGTTGATCACGTGCAACGAACGAGAACCGCCGTGAAACTCCTGGTCTGCCTCGCGGTCGCGACCCTGACCGGGTGCGTGTCCGTCCAGCCGCATCCGGCCGCGCCGCCGCGCCCCGGGGCCGGTCGGCCGGCCCACGACCTGGCCCCGCAGACCGCCGGGCCGCCGGTCCACGACACGCTGGAGGCCGTACCGAAGGCGAAGCCGTCCCGCACGGCCTCGCCGTCCGCCGCGCGCAAGCCGTCGCCGGAGCGCCCGGCCGCACCGCTCGGCGAACCGCGCCTCGCGCTGCCGCAGCGGCCCGCGCCCGCCCCGGACCTGCCGCTGCCGCGCCGGATCGCCCCGCCGCCGCCCGCACCCGTCCTGCCCGCGCCCGGCGGCGGGTCCGGGGTGTGCGATCTCGGCAGGGGCTACGGCCACTGGCCGGCGGGCAGCCCGCAGTCCAGGATCTGCGACCGCACCTACGGGCGGTGAGGCGGCGCTCCGGAGGCGCCGGTCACCACTCGCGCAGCCGCCGTTCCAGCCGGCCGATCGCCGCCCGGACGCCGCCCCCGTAACCGTCGTCCGTGCCGTCGTCGGCCAGCACCTCCGAGGCCGCCCGGGCCCGCTCCAGGTGGTCCCGGGCGGCACCCGGGCGCTGGAGCTTCATGTAGTCCGCGGCGAGGTTGAGGTGCAGCGAGGGGTAGAAGGCGCGCATCGCCAGCGCGTCCCGGTCTCCGGCCGCGCCTTCGTCGGCCAGGGCCCGGGCGGCGGTCAGCGCGCGCAGGTCCCAGGCCAGTTCGTCGGCGGGGTCGTCCTGCGTATCGGCCATGTAGTGCGCCAGGGTGCACCGGTGCAGGGCGTCGCCCTCGTCGCCGATCTCGGTCCAGAGCACGGTGAAGCGGTTGCGGGCCTCTTCCCGGTCGCCTCCGTGCAGCAGCATGACCGCCTGGCCGATCCTGGTCATGAAGACGTCCTCCGACGCCTCCCGCTGCTCCGTCACCACGGCCTCCTCGCGCCCGTCCGCCCGAAACCGGCGGTCCGGCTTCCGACGCTAGCCGCCGGGACGGGCGGACGCGTGGAGGCTCGGGGCCGGATCAGCCCAGGTCGGGGATGCGCCAGTCGATGGGCTGGTGGCCCTGCTGGGCGATGGCCTCGTTTATCTGCGTGAACGGGCGGGAGCCGAAGAACTTCTTCGCCGACAGCGGCGAGGGGTGCGCGCCCTTCACCACCACATGGCGCTCGGTGTCGATCAGGGGGAGCTTCTTCTGCGCGTAGTTGCCCCAGAGGACGAAGACCGCCGGGTCGGGGCGGGCGGCGACGGCGCGGATCACGGCGTCGGTGACCTTCTCCCAGCCCTTGCCCTTGTGCGAGTTGGCCTCGCCCGCGCGGACGGTGAGCACGGCGTTGAGCAGCAGGACGCCCTGCTCGGCCCACGGCATCAGATAGCCGTTGTCCGGGACGGGCAGGCCCAGCTCCTCCTTCATCTCCTTGTAGATGTTGCGCAGCGAGGGCGGGGTCTTCACGCCGGGCCGCACGGAGAAGCACAGGCCGTGGCCCTGGCCCTCGCCGTGGTACGGGTCCTGGCCGAGGACGAGGACCTTCACCTTGTCGTACGGGGTCGCTTCCAGGGCCGCGAACACCTGCTCCCGGGGCGGGTAGACCGGTCCCGCGGCGCGCTCCTCCTCCACGAACTCGGTGAGCTCCTTGAAGTACGGCTTCTGCAGCTCTTCGCCGAGGACGCCGCGCCAGGACTCGGGCAGCAGGTCGGTGTCGGTCACGTGAACAACCTCCGGTAAGCAATCCGTTCTTGCTCCCAGAACCTACCGGGCGCCACTGACAACGCGGTCCGGGCGGGCCACCGGGGCCCGCCCGCGCGCGGTGCTACCAGCTGGCCTTGCGGTACAGCTCCCACATCTGCATGACGGTCTGCGGGTCCAGGGCGCGCTCGCCGCCGCCGATGTCCTCGCCTGCCGCCACGTACAGCTTGCCCTGCCACAGCGGCAGCAGCCGTACATCGTCCACCAGGATCTCCTGGGCCCGCTCGAACTCCTTGCCGACCGTGCCCCGGTCGCTCTGCTTGCGGGACTGGGGCAGCAGCTGCTTGGTGATCTCGTCCTGCGCGTAGGGCGTGCCCGTGACGCTGTTCTTGCCCACGAAGGGGGCGATGAAGTTGTCCGGGTCCGGGAAGTCCGGGAACCAGCCCCGGCCGAAGACCGGGTACTCGCCCTTGGTGAAGCCCTCCTGGAAGGTCTTCCACGGCCGGTGCTTCAGGGTGATGCGGAAGAGCCCGGACGACTCCAGCTGACGCTTGAGCTCGTTGAACTCGGGCTCCGTCGAGGAGCCGTAGCGGTCGGTGGTGTACCAGAAGGTCATGGGGACGGGCGTGGTGATGTGCGCGTCGGCCAGGATCTGGCGGGCCTTGTCCTTGCTGGGGTTGCCGAAGGTGTCGAAGAAGGAGGTGGTGTGCGCGGCGATGCCCTTCGGGACCATCGAGTACAGCGGTTCGGCCGTGCCCCGGTAGACCTTGGCGACCAGCGCGTCCCGGTCGACCAGCTGGGCTATCGCCCGCCGGACGGCCGGCTTCCCGGCAGCGGGGTCGGCCGGGTTGAAGACCAGGAAGCGGATGTCGGCACCGGTGGACTCGACGATCTGGAGGTCGCTGCCCTTGCCGTTGGTCCTGCTGTCCTCGATGCTGACGACGTCCTCGGCGGACAGGCCGCGGTAGGTGGCGTCGATCTCGTTGTTCCGGAGCGCCTTCACCATGGCGCCGGACTCCTTGAAGTACCGGATGGTCACGGCGTCGTTCTTGCGGTCGGCGAACCCCTTGTAATCGGGGTTCTTCACCAGTTCGGAGCGGTCGCCCTGCTTGTAGGAGTCCAGCAGGTAGGGGCCGGAGCCGGTGACCTTGCCGTCGTCGCGGATCTTGTGCTTCGAGTACGCACTCGGCGCGACCAGGGACATGGCCGGGGTGGCCAGCACGAAGGGGAAGGTGGCGTCGGGCTTCTTCAGGTTGAAGATGACGACGTCGTCGCCCTTGGTCTCGACCCGGTCCAGCGAGCCGAGCATGCCGACGGGGCCGCCCTTGACGCCGATCTCCGAGATCCGGTCGATGGAGTACTTCACGGCCGCCGCGTCCAGCTTGTCGCCGTTGGAGAACTTCAGCCCCTCGCGGAGCGTGCACCGGTAGGCGGTGCTGGTGCGATCGGTGAACCTGCACTCCTCGGCCGCGTCCGGCTCGGGCTTCGTACTGCCGGTGGGGAAGCTCACCAGGGTCTGGAACACATTCCGCATCAGCTCCCAGGAGCCGTCCCACGCCGCCGCCGGGTCCAGGGTCGAAGGCTCACTGGTCGTGCCGACAGCGAGCTTCTGGTCCACCTCCGAGCCGCCGCCGGGCAACAGCCCGCAGCCGGCCAGCAAGGACAGGGACGCAAGGGCTGCAGCGGCTTGCAGACTGGCCCGGTAGAACACGTGCACGCTCCTCGATCAGCCATGGGTCGGCAGACCATACCGCAGCGCCCCGCCGGGTCAATCCGCTGGCCCGGCGAGGCACTTGAGGCAATCGGGGCCATATCGGCCCAGGCCGGATCAGCCGACTCCGGCATTCAGGAAAATGCCCCCGTCGACCACCAGGGTCTGGCCCGTGATCCACGCGGACTGGTCGGAGGTGAGGAAGGCGGCCGCGCCGCCGATGTCCTCCGGAACGCCCAGCCTGCCGAGCGGGTAGGCGGCGGCCGCCTCCTCCTCGCGGCCCTCGTACAGCGCCTGGGCGAAGCGGGTCTTGACGACCGCCGGGGCGATCGTGTTGACCCGGACCACCGGCGCGAACTCGTGCGCCAGCTGGAGGGTCAGGTTGACCATGGCCGCCTTGCTCATGCCGTACGCGCCGATGAAGGGCGAGGCCGAGACCCCGGCGACCGAGGCGATGTTGACGATCGCCCCGCCGTTCTCCTTCTGCCACGCCTTCCAGGTCTGCTGGGCGAAGCCGAGCGCCGAGACCACGTTGGTCTCGAAGACCTTGCGGGCGACGTTCAGGTCGAGCTCCGCGATCGGCCCGAAGACCGGGTTGGTGCCGGCGTTGTTGACCAGGAAGTCGACCCGGCCGAACGCCTCCATGGTGCGCTCGACGGCCACCGCCTGGTGCGCCTCGTCGTGCGCCTTGCCGGCGACGCCGATGACCCGGTCGGCGCCGAGCGTCTCGACGGCCTCCTTCAGGGCGTCCTCGTTGCGCCCGGTGATGCACACCCGGTCGCCGCGCTCCACGAGGGCCTGCGCGATGCCGTAGCCGATCCCCCGGCTCGCGCCGGTGATCAGCGCGACCTTGCCGCTGTCCTGCACAGTCATGATGTCCGCAGCCCTTCGGGTCAGTTGAGCGGTCCGCCGGCCACGTACATGACCTGGCCGGAGACGAAGCCGGCCGCGTCGCCCGCGAAGAAGGCGATGGCGTTGGCGATGTCGTCGGGGACGCCGACGCGCTGGACCGGGATCTGCGTGGCGGCGGCCGCCTGGAACTCCTCGAAGCCCATGCCGACGCGGGCCGCGGTCTGCGCGGTCATCTCGGTGACGATGAAGCCGGGCGCGACGGCGTTGGCGGTGATGCCGAACTTGCCGAGCTCCTTGGCGAGGGTCTTGGTGAAGCCCTGGAGACCGGCCTTGACCGCCGCGTAGTTGGCCTGGCCGCGGTTGCCGAGCGCCGAGGAGGAGGACAGCGACACGATACGGCCGAACTTGGCGTCCACCATGTGCTTCTGGACGGCCTTCGCCATCAGGAACGCGCCCTTGAGGTGCACGTTCATCACGGTGTCCCAGTCGGACTCGCTCATCTTGAAGAGGAGGTTGTCGCGGAGCACGCCCGCGTTGTTGACGAGGATGGTCGGGGCGCCGAGCTCGGCGGCGACCCGCGCGACGGCGGCCTCGACCTGGGCGCTGTCCGACACGTCGCAGCCGACGGCGAGGGCCTTGCCCCCGGCGGCCGTGATCTTCTCGACGGTGTCCTTGCAGGCCGCCTCGTCGAGGTCGAGTACGGCGACGGCACGGCCCTCGGCCGCCAGACGTACCGCGGTGGCGGCACCGATGCCCCGGGCCGCTCCCGTCACGATGGCTACGCGCTGCTCGCTGGTCGACATGCTTGGCTCTCCTCGCCCTTGGATAGCGGCTCAGCGGACGTCGGGGGCTCCGGAGAGAAACCGCCCGATGACTGAGCAACCGCTTAGTACCTTCAGCAGACGAGACGCTAGAAGCCCTGGCACCCGGTGTCAACGGGCCACGGGCGCAGCGGCGCATGTCACACTCCGCCGGGCCGCCGTGCCGCGAGGGCGGACGGCGGCCGGGGCGGGAATCAGCGCACCAGCAGGTCGAGCAGCCGCTCCACCTCGGCCTCGGGGTCGGCGGTGAGGCCGCTGTGCACGGGACCGGGCTGTACGACGGTGGAGCGCGGCGCGATCAGCCAGCGGAAGCGGCGGCCCGCGTCGTCGCCGGCGGCCTGGCCCGCGTCCGTACCGCCGCGGCAGACGCCCTCGACGGCGTGCAGCGCGGCGCGGACGCCGGTCACGTCGGCGCCGGGGTCGAGCGCCTTCAGCTTGGTCTCGTCCAGCTCGGTGCGGGCGGCCACGAAGCCCTTGGCGCGGCAGTAGACGACCACCCCGGCGTTGAAGCACTCCCCGCGCTGGACGCGGGGGACGACGCGCAGCAGCGCGTACTCGAAGACATCGCGCCCGCTCATGCCCGGCCGCCCTTCTCGCCGTCGGCGGCGTGGCCGCGCGGGGCGAGCCGTTCGGTGATCCAGCCCGGGGCCTGGGACGGTTTGTCGGGGGTGGGCGCGTCCAGGACGATGCGCTCGTGGATGGTGGCGGCGCGGGCGGCCAGCGCGTCCATGTACGCCTGCCGCAGCTCGTCCGTCGAGCCGAAGCCCGGCTCGTCCACCAGCCACTCGTCGGGGACGTCGGCGGCGGCCTCGGCGAGCAGCTCGGGCGTCACCAGCGGGGCGAGCTCGGCGGCGGCCGACGCGATGTCGGGGCCGAAGGGTGCGAGCGCGTGGTCGGAGGCGTTGTACGGCTTGGCGGCGGACGCCTGGGCGCCGGGCCAGTTGTGGTGCCAGATCATGGTGGCGCCGTGGTCAATGAGCCACAGGTCGCCGTGCCAGACGAGCATGTTGGGGTTGCGCCAGGACCGGTCGACGTTGTTGATCAGCGCGTCGAACCAGACGACCCGCCCGGCCTCGCGCGGGTCGACCTCGTAGGCGAGCGCGTCGAAGCCGAGCGAGCCGGGCAGGAAGTCCATCCCGAGGTTCAGTCCGCCGCTGGCCTTCAGCAGCTCCTGCACCTCCTGGTCGGGCTCGGCGAGCCCGATGACCGGGTCGAGCTGGATCTGCACGAGCTCGGGCACCCGCAACCCGAGCCGCCGCCCGAGCTGCCCGCAGATCACCTCCGCGACGAGGGTCTTGCGGCCCTGCCCGGCTCCGGTGAACTTCATGACGTACGTGCCGAGGTCGTCGGCCTCGACGATCCCGGGGAGCGAGCCGCCTTCACGCAGGGGCGTGACATAGCGGGTCGCGACAACCTCTTGCAACACTTTCCCAGGCCACCCATCTCTTCTGCCCGAGCGGACCGTCGAGGGCGCCGCGTCGCAGGCCGCCCCCTCCGGTATGAAGTGAGCATAGTAACCGAGGGTGACCGCCGACGAAGAGTGGGAGAGCGAGGGCGCCTGGACGCCCGCGCGGAGACGCCACTGACGTCACGCGTGCGGATTCAGGCCGAGGGGCACTTCCCTGTCGCGACGTGCAGTTCGACGTGTTCCGAGGCGTCGTACGGCGCGCCAGGTTTCGGGCTCTGGCTGCAGATTTTCCCGTGCACCTGAGGGACGTCCTCCGGGCCGACAGCGCCGCGGCTTCCGTCGAACACAGCAATGAACTGGCTGTTGTACCCCTTCTTCAGCAGCTGCTCATAGGATTCCTCGAAATCCTTGCCCATGAGGTCAGGCGTCTTGGGCGTGGGAACATGGGCGTCCCAATGATCCGGGCACTTTTCCTCACGCGGGACAGCAGCGAAATCAATGGAGTCCGGAGCCATTCCCTTTCTCGTCAGGCAGGCCCTCCACAGTTCCGTGTGCTGCAAATCCACGGTCCGGCCGAGGTCTGTCGCATCCCGGACGGAGAAGCCCAGGCCCTTCCCGGCGGCTTCTTTCATTTTTATGGGCAGGCTGTCCGGAGGCAGGGGCGCAGACGCGGGTTTGCTTGGTGCGGCCGACGCCGTGCCGTCGGACGTATGGTTCGAGCAGCCTGCGCTCAAGGCGGCAACGGCCAGGATCGAAGCCATGCTCCTGCCGAACGATTTCAGTTTCATGGCCCACTTTCCCGTTACTGTGCGCTGCGCGGCGGCCATACCGGCGATTCCTCGGTACCGACTGCGATCAAGGGGATCGACGTCGCGCAGGCCGACGGGCATGGCGAGTCCTCATACGATCGCCATGCCCGTCCTGGTTGCTTAGGGCTCAGGCCCAAACGGCGGTGCCGACATCGGTGTTCGGGTTGCAGCCGGAGGTCCAGTCGAGTCCGCCGGTCGGCGTGCCCTGGTAGTTACCGGTGCACGACCAGATGACCAGCGGCCTTCCCTCTGCGATGTCCAGGTTCTTCGTGAGGGTGGTGCCGGCGCCGCTGTGGTTCCAGTAGTAGTAGGTGCTCGCCGCGCTCCCGTAGCTCAGCACACCGATACCGGAACGCCCGTCCTTCTTGAGGTCGTAGATGGTGAATATCTCGCCGTAGGCCTTGAAGTGTGCCTTCGCCGGGAAATCGCCGCCGACCGGCCTGGCGTATGCCGTGCCGTCCTGGCTGCCGTCCGCGTGGCTGGTGGCCGCGCTCGTCATCGTAAATGCGAGGGCTGCGACTGCGACACTGAGGGCTCTCGTGATCTTGTTCATTTCAACTCCCATGAAACGAGTAGCTGCATGCTGCAACTGAAGGTCTTGTGAAACTCGCACGCCGTTCGCGTGGGGTCTTGTTCATGCGCGCACCCATCGGGTCGCGACATGTTGGTGAGCGACCGGACGGTCAAGGCGGCAGACACGTGACTCTCGCCATGAAGAATTCCCCTCCCCAGAGGACAGCTGACTGCGACCGACTCCCATGTCGTCACAGTCGGTGACCTGTTCGATGGCGCGCAGAGCGGTACCGGCCCGTACGCCGGTCCAGACCATAAGCACCTCAAGCCGCATCGGCGCGCTCAGCGATCATGAATGGCTGGTTTCGTGATCGGATCCCTTGATTCCGGATCCACCTGGGGACCAGGCGCTACCTGCGCTGATGACAGAAGGTCAGGTTCCGGTGTGCGGGAGGCGCCGAACGGAATGGCTTGTTTCCAACCCCCGCAGTCCGGAGAGTGCCGTCGTCATATGACTCAGGTCTTCAGGGCAGCCGGGCAGCCGTGTGACCGCCAGTCACCAAAGGCGGCGCCGATGAGCTCGCGGGCGCGTTCAGTGCTGCGTCTTCGACGCCCAGACCGGTGCGCCTCCCGAGTAGATGACCAGGTTGCCGTCCTTCTGGAGGCGCAGGATCGCGCCGCGGTGGCCCTGGGTCTTGCTGGCCCAGACCGGGCGGCTGTCGGAGGTGTAGACGACCAGGTTGCCGTCCGCCTGGAAGACCGCCTGGTAGTTGTGGCCGAAAGTCATCGTGGCCCAGCGGGGCTTGTCGTTCTCGTCGTAGACGACGAGGTTGCCGTCGCGCTGCATCCGCAGCCTCGTCCTGTTCGCCTCGATGGATTCGCCCGCTCGCAGCACCCTGGTGGCCGTGACCGTGATGTCCGCCGGCCGGGACGGCTTCTTCACCGGTTTCGGGGTCGGCTTCGCCGTCTGCTTCGGGCTCGGCTTCGGTGAGGGCTTCTTCGTCGGGGAGGGCGGGGGCGGCGCCACCGGGGCCTGCTTCGGCACGACCTCCTTCGGCGTCGGTGTCTTCTTCGGCTTCGCCGGCTTCGAGGGCGACGCGCTCGACGAGGCGTACGCCTGCGCCCCCTCCTTGGTCGGTTCGCCGCCGCCGAGGAGTGTGCCCGCCTGGTTGGCGACCGTGGTGTCGTGCCGCTCGGGCTCACCGTGGCGGCTCATGAGAAGGACCGGCACGGCGACCAGGGCGGCGCCCAGCAGCGCGGCGCCCGCCAGCAGGGGGCGGCTCGGGCGCCCCGCGGGGGCCGCCGCACCGGGCGGCGGGTCCTCCGACGCCGCAGCCGCCAGCGCCTCGGCGACTCCCGGCTCCGCCGCCGCGTCGGGGGCGGAAGCGGAGGTCTCCGCCTCGGGCGCGGAAGCAGCCGCTTCCGCCTCGGGTTCGGGGGCCGAGGTCCCGTCTCCCTTGTCCGGCGCCTGCTCATCCGGCGCCTGCGCCGGGCGCGTACCGGCGGAGGCCTCCTCGGGAACGGCAGCGGCGGTCCCGGGCGCCGTCTCCGGAGCGGGGGTCGCCGCAGCCCCCTCCGCCGTCGCGTTCGCTGCCGTTCCGGTCCGGTCCGTCATCTGGCCCCATCCGTCCCGTAGTTCGTCGTACGTCCCCGTGAGCGCTCTCATTCACGCACACATGTGGGGGACACGTCATATCTCTGGAATGAACAATGGGTCTCGGGGAAATCCCGGGCCGTGTACGGGTGTTACAGATCATCCCGTAATGCGCGGTCCGCCGCCCTCCGGGGTGGGATCGCAGGTGGCAGGAAGGCATGATGGGGCCGACCGCAACCCACGGGTGCCGATACAAGGAGGTCAGCGGAGTGCGCCAGGTACTGACGATCTGTCCGGAGGGCACCGGGGACGCCCGGACGATCGCAGAGGCTCTGGCGAGGGCGCGCGGCGGGGCGGTGCTCAGCGTGCGCCCGGGAACGTACGAGGAGAACCTCGTCGTCACCACCCGCGTGACCATCGTCGCCGAGCAGTCACGCGGCAGCGTCCGCCTTGCACCGCGCACCGGGACCGTGATCTCGCTGCGCGCCGACGCGTTGATGCTGACCGATCTGGTGGTGCAGGGCCAGGACGAGGAGGCGCCCGTCGTGGACGCCTCGCACGGGCAGGTCGCGATGCAGAGCTGCGACGTCTCCGGTGCGTCCTGGGCGACCGTCCTCGCCCGCAACTCCGGCTCGCTGGCCATGCGCGAGTGCCGGGTCTCCAGCCGGACCGGCGCGGGCGTCGTCGTCACCTCGGGCAGTGAGAGCTCGCTGGAGTCGTGCACCTTCGAGCACCTGGGCACCAGCGGCGTGGTGATCGGCGAGCGCGGCAGGGCGACGGTACGCGGTTGCACCGTGCGCGACGCACGCGGCAACGGCCTGCTGGCCAACGGCGACGCCCAGGTCTCCGTCGAGGACTGCGACCTCTCCTCGACCGACAAGCCCGCGCTGGCGCTGGAGGAGCGCAGCGCGGTCCGGGTACTGCGGACCGTGATCCACGACACCGCGATCGGCGCGCACCTGACCAGCGCCGCCCGGGTCGAGCTGGACGACGTGCGGGTCAACGGCACCACCGGCCAGGGCATCGTCGTCTCGCACGGCGCCGACCCGGTGCTGCGCCGCTGCCGCACCTCCCGCACGGCGGGCAACGGCCTCTTCGTCACCGACCGTTCGCGGGGCACGTACGAGGACTGCTGGCTGAGCGGCGCCCAGGCACCGGCGCTGCGCGTGGCGGGTTCCTCCTCCCCCACCCTGACCTCACTGACCGTCCGGGACGGCGAGGCCGAGGCCGTGCTGCTGGAGGAGGACTCGGCGGCCGAGCTGGACCGCGTGGAGATCCTGGACGTCAGGGGCACCGGTGTGGTGGTCAGGGGCGGTGCCAACCCGCTGGTGCGCAGGGCCCGCATCACCGGGACGGGCGGCACCGGCGTCTCGGTGACCGACGGCGGGCGCGGCCGGGTGGAGGACTGCTCGGTGGAGTCGCCAGGCGGCGCCGGGGTGACGGTGGCCTCGGGCGGCAACGTCTATCTGGCGGGCCTGCAGGTGACCGGTCCCGGCGGCGCCGGTCTGGAGATCGGCGGCGAGGGCACGGCGGCGCTGCGCGACGGCGAGCTGGTGTCGGCGGGCGGCTGCGGTGTCGTCGTGGACAGCGGCGGCGAGCTGACGGCGACCCGGGTGCGGGCCGCCGCCGCCACCGACTACGGCTTCCTGGTCCGCGAGGGCGGCCGGGCCAACCTCAACGGCTGCGAGGCGGCGGGCAACGGCCGGGACGGCATCCGGGTGGAGACCGAGTCGCCGGTGTCGGTGGTCGGCTGCACCGTGCGCGAGAACAAGGGCGGCGGGCTCGTCCAGTCCAGGGCCAGTGGCCGGCTCGCGGTGGAGAACCTGAACAGCACCGGCAATGAGGCCCGGGACGCCTGGGGTTACGGCGAGGCCGAGGGCACCGACCCGGCGGGCACCGTGCCCGAGTCGGACGGTCCCGGGCGCCCGGACGGCCCCATGGCCGCGCTGGAGAACCTGATCGGCCTGGACAACGTCAAGGAACAGGTCCGCACGCTGGTCAACCTCACCCAGCTCGCCCGGCGCCGCGCCCAACTCGGCATGTCCGCACCGCCGATGAGCCGGCACTTGGTCTTCGCGGGCCCGCCCGGCACCGGCAAGACGACGGTCGCGCGGCTCTACGGCACGATCCTGGCCGAGCTCGGGACGCTGCGGTCCGGGCATCTGGTCGAGGTCTCCCGGGCCGATCTGGTCGCGCAGGTCATCGGCGGTACCGCCATCAAGACCACGGAGACCTTCGAACGGGCGCTGGGCGGCGTGCTCTTCATCGACGAGGCGTACGCGCTCACCTCCGACTCGCGCGGCTCGGGCGCCGACTTCGGCCGGGAGGCCGTGGACACGCTGCTGAAGCTGATGGAGGACCACCGGGACGACGTGGTGGTCGTGGTCGCCGGCTACTCCGGTGAGATGCGCGGCTTCCTCGGCTCCAACCCGGGCCTGGCCTCCCGGTTCTCGCGGACGGTGGAGTTCGAGAACTACTCGGTCCCCGAACTGGTGGAGATCGTGGAGAGCATGTGCGGGCGCCACCAGTACGTGCTGAACGACGAGACCCGCACGGCGCTCGCGGCACACTTCGACCGGATACCGAAGGACGCCGGATTCGGCAACGGCCGGGCGGCACGGCAGGTCTTCGAGGAGATGGTGGACCGGCAGGCGGTACGGCTGGCCTCGCTGGCCCAGGTCACCGAGGAGGACCTCACGCTGCTGCTGCCGCAGGACATCAGCGAGGAGGCCGCCCGCCACTCCGAGGCCGGTCCGGACGGCGCCGACGCCGGGGACGACGCGCTCAGCCGCCTGGACGCCCTGGTCGGCCTCTCCGCGGTCAAGCGGGACGTCACCGACCTGGTCAACCTGGTCTCGACGGCCCGGCAGCGGGCGGCCGCCGGGCTGCCGGTGCCGCGCCTCAGCCACCACCTCGTCTTCACCGGGCCACCCGGCACCGGCAAGACGACGGTGGCCCGGCTCTACGGCGAACTCCTCGTCTCCCTGGGCGTGCTGCCGCGCGGCCAGCTGGTCGAGGTGTCCCGCGCCGACATGGTCGGGCGCTACGTGGGCCACACCGCGCAGCTCACCAAGGAGGTCTTCGAGCGGGCGCTGGGCGGTGTGCTCTTCATCGACGAGGCGTACACGCTCACGCCGCGCGAGGCGTCCGGCGCCGACTTCGGCCGGGAGGCCGTGGACACGCTGCTGAAGCTGATGGAGGACCACCGCGACCAGGTGGTCGTCATCGTCGCCGGTTACACCAGCGAGATGGAGGGCTTCCTGGCCTCCAACCCCGGTCTGCACTCGCGGTTCTCACGGAAGATCGAGTTCGCCGACTACTCGTCCGACGAGCTCGTCACCATCGTCCGCCAGCACGCGCTGCTGGCCGGGTACGAGTGCGGCACCGGGCTCGGCTCGGTCCTGCGGCACCACTTCGACACCCTGCCGCGCGACCGGTCGTTCGGCAACGCGCGCACCGCGCGTCAGGTGCTGGAGCGGATGATGACCCGGCAGGCCGGACGGCTCAGCCGGGTGGCCGCGCCCAGCCTGGACGATCTGCGGCTGCTGCTCCCGGAGGACCTCGCCGACCCGGTGTCGGCGTCCGCCTCCGGCGGGGCGGGGGCGTGACGGCGATGCGCGGGAGGACGCTGCCCCGGGCCGCCGCCGGAGCGCTGGCCCTGCTGCTGACGGCCGCGCTGAGCGGCGCCGGTGCCGTGAGCGCCGCGGCGGACGGCGGGAACACGGTCGAGCTGCCGGTGCTCAGGACGAAGCTGACGGACAACGTCGACTGCGCCGGGGGTTCGGCGCGGCAGGCCACCGCCGTGCCGTGGGAGCAGGTCAGCCTCCAGCTGGGGCGGGCCTGGCAGTTCGCCTCCGGCTCCGGGGTCAAGGTCGGCGTGGTCGACACCGGCGTCTCGGCCTCCGCGCCCGCGCTGAAGGGCCGGGTGACGGCGGTCGGCGCGGCCGGAAAGGACTGCGTCGGACACGGCACCTTCGTGGCCGGGCTGATCGCCGCGCAAGCGGACCAGGGGGTGAAGTTCGCGGGTGTCGCGCGGCAGTCGGCCATCGTCGCGGTACGCGGAACCGACGAGCGCGGCGCCGCCACGGCCGGGCGGGTCGCCTCGGGCATCGAGGCCGCCATCGGGGCCGGTGCCCGGGTGGTGACCGTGTCGGCGGCGTTCGCGGACGACTCGGCCGCCCTGAGGTCCGCGGTGCGCCTGGCCGCGAAGAAGGACGTGCTGCTGGTCGCCGCCGCCGTGCCGGACTCGCCGACCGGCGGGGTGGGCCAGGAGGTTCCGGCCCGGGACTACTACCCGGCCGCCAGTGACGGGGTGCTGTCCGTACTCGACGTGGACGTCAAGGGTGAGCGGCCGACCGGCTCGTACACCACCGGGAGCGCCCAGCTCGCGGCGCCCGGTGACGGGGTGGTCGGGATCGGTCCGTCGAAGCACGGCCACTACATCGGTTCGGGGGCCTCGCTGGCCGCCGGGTACGTGGCGGGGGCGGCGGCGCTGGTGCGATCGGTGCACCCGGAGCTGACGGCCGCGCAGACCGCCGGTCTGCTGCGCTCCTCGGCCTACCCGGACGCCGTGCCCCGGCTCGACCCGTACGCCGCCGTCACCGCGGTCCTCGCCACCGCCTCCACCGCCGCGAAGGCGCCGGGGGGACCGGCCGCGGCCACGGAACAGGCCGCCCCGGTGCGGATGCCGGAGGACCGGGCCGCCGGGCCGCTGCGCCGCGCGATGTGGCCGACGCTGGCCGGTGTGGCCGTGGTGGTCACCGTCGTCTGGCTCGCCGTGATCATCCCCCGGGGCCGCCGCACGGGCTGGCGCCCGTCCGCCCGGCGCCCCTGAGGGAGCGGCCCCGCGCCTCCGACAGGGGTTTGCCGTCTACTCCTCCGTGCCCGCCGCCAGCGCCGTCTGGATCAGTACGGGCTTGCGCCGCACGATGTGCAGCGCGCGCCCCGGCGGCAGCACGCGGGGCTTCACGTTCCCGAAGACGTACCCCTCGGACGGCGGTGTGGACATCAGGACGCCCGGGGTGTTGACCTCGTCCAGGCGTCGAAGCAGCTGGTCGTTGAGGCCGCGTCCGGCGCCGGTGGCGGACCGTACGACGACGATGTGCAGGCCCAGTTCGTGGCCGAGCGCGAGGTGGTCGAAGAGCGGTGCGAAGGGATGGTCCAGCACCGTGCCGCCGCCGACCATGTCGTAGTCGTCCACGAGGACGAACAACCGGGGGCCGGTCCACCAGTCGGCGCTGCGCATCCGGGCCGGTGTGATCTCCTGGCCGGGCAGCCGGGTCAGCAGCGCCTTCGCGGAACCGCCGACGAGCTGCTTGAGGGCGTCGATGGAGACGGCGTGCCCGAGCCGGTACTCCTCGGGCACCGCCTCCACCAGGTCGCGGCGGTAGTCGACCACGAGGATGCGGGCCTCGGTCGGCGCGTAACGGGCGACGATCGCGTCCGCCACCACCCGCAGCAGGTTGGTCTTGCCGCTCTCGGTGTCGCCGACGGCGACGAGGTGCGGGGTGCGGGAGAAGTCGTGCCAGACGGTGTCGAGCGTCTCCTCGTCCTGGCCGAGGGGCAGCCTGAGGCTCTGCCCCTGGCCGAGCTCCGGCTCGGGCAGCTCCGCGGCCGGCAGCCGGTGCGGCAGCATCCGCACCTGCGGTGCGCGCGGCCCCTGCCAGGCGGCGGCGATGCGCTCGACCAGGTCGCTGACGCCCTCGCTCAGCGTCTCCGGGTCGCTGGAGCCGTCGCCCCGGGGCAGCGCGGAGAGGAAGTGCAGCTTGGAGTCGACGGTGAGCCCCCGGCCGGGCGTACGGGGCACTCCGGCGGCCTTGCGGATGTCGACAACAGAGTCCATCGTGTCGCCGAGCCGGAGTTCCAGGCGGGTCGCGGCCTGGTCGCGCACCGGGGCGGTCAATTCCAGCCATCGCGAGGTCGCGACGATCAGGTGGATGCCGTAGTTGAGGCCGCCGGTGGCGATCTGGTTGAACGTCGGGATGAACTGGTCGAAGTTCTGCCGGACCGTGGACCAGCCGTCGATCACCAGGAAGATGTCGCCGTGCGGCTCGTCGGGGAACTCCCCCGCGGCGCGGCGGCGCCGGTAGGTGGCCATCGAGTCGATGCCGTGTTCCAGGAAGAACTGCTCGCGGCGGGTGAGCACGGTGGTGACCTCGGCGACGGTCCGGCCGATCCGGTCCGTGTCGAGGCGGGCGGCGACGCCGGCGACGTGCGGCAGCCCGGTGAGCTGGGAGAGGGTGCCGCCGCCGAAGTCGAGGCAGTAGAACTGCACTTCGCGCGGGGTGTGGGTGAGCGCGAGGCCCATGATGAGACTGCGCAGCACGGTCGACTTGCCGCTCTGCGAGCCGCCCGCGACGGCGACGTGGCCGCCGGCCGCCGCGAGGTCCACGACGAGGGGGTCGCGGCGCTGCTCGAAGGGCTTGTCCACGAGGCCGACGGGGACCCGCAGCTTGCCGGTGCCGTTCCACCGCGGCGCGGTCAGGCCGCGTTCCGGGTCGACGGTCAGGCCGTGCAGCAGGGCGTCGAGCGGGGACGGGGTGTCCAGCGGCGGCAGCCACACGCGGTGGGCGGGCGGCCCGGCGTCGCGCAGCCGGTCCAGGGCGACCGACAGCAGGCTGGAGCTGTCGTCCGCCTCCTCCTCCGCCTCCGGCTCGACGGCCGCCGGGGCGGGCGCGCGGGGCACCACGTATCCGGCGGACCAGGGCACGACCTGGCTGGCGACGCGGGCCTGGGCGACGGCGCCGCCGCGACGGCGGTAGGGGCCGGAGACGTAGGCGGCACGGAACCGGGTCAGCGCCTCGACGCCGCTCTTCAGGAAGCCGCTGCCCGGCTGGGAGGGGAGTTCGTAGGCGTCGGGGACGCCGAGGACGCCGCGGGACTCCATCGCGGAGAAGGTGCGCAGCCCGATCCGGTAGGACAGGTGCGACTCCAGCTGGTGCATGCGGCCCTCGTCCAGGCGCTGCGAGGCGAGCAGCAGGTGCACGCCCAGGGACCGGCCGAGGCGGCCGATCATCACGAACAGCTCCATGAACTCCCGGTGAGCGGCGAGGAGTTCGCTGAACTCGTCGACGACGACGAACAGGCTGGGCAGCGGGGCGAGGTCGGCGCCACCGGCGCGTGCCCGCTCGTACTCCAGGGCGGAGGTGTAGTTGCCGGCCGCGCGCAGCAGTTCCTGGCGGCGCAGCAGTTCGCCGTGGAGGGCGTCCTGCATGCGCTCGACCAGTGCGGCCTCGTCGGCGAGGTTGGTGATCACGGCGCTGGTGTGCGGGAGTTCGTCCAGGCCGAGGAAGGTGGCGCCGCCCTTGAAGTCGACCAGGACGAAGTTGAGCGTCTCGGAGGAGTTGGTGAGGGCGAGGCCGAGGACGAGGGTGCGCAGCAGCTCGGACTTGCCGGAGCCGGTGGCGCCGATGAGCATGCCGTGCGGGCCCATGCCTCCCTGCGCGGACTCCTTGATGTCCAGCTCGACCGGGCGGCCGTCCGCGCCGACGGCGACCGGCACCCGCAGCCGTGCGGAGCCGTTGTGCCGCCGCCACAGCGACTCGGGGTCGAGGCGGTGCAGGTCGGGGATGCCGAGCAGGGTGGTGAGCTCCATGTCGGCGGAGAGCGGCTCGACCGCGTCGGCGGTGAGGCTCATCCGGTACGGGGATATCAGCCGGGCCAGGGTCTCGGCGGCGACCGGGCCGACCTGGTCGGGACGGCCAAGGACGGTCGTCTGTTCCTTGCGGCTGCGGTCGGTGCGCACCAGGGCGACGGTCTCGGGGGTGACGTCGAGGCGGAGGGTGGTGCGGCCGGGGCGCCAGGTGAGCGTGCCCGAGAGGTCGAGGATGACGGCGTTGCGGTAGCCGGGGCCGTCGAAGCGGTGGCCGGCCGGGACGGTGGCGCCGTCCACGACGACCACGACGAGCGGCTCGTCGCGGCCGGGCACGGCGTCGGGGTCGAAGGCGGGCCGCTCGGAGAACTCGCTGCCGAGCTGGTTCTCCAGATCGGTGAAGGCGGAGGCGACCATGCGCAGCGGTCCGGCGCCGTCGGTCTCCTGGGGGTGCTGGTTGTGCGGGAGCCACTTCACCCACTCCCACTCGGCGCGGTGCTCGTCGTCGGCGCACACCGCGATCCACACCTCCTCCGGCGGGTGGAAGACCGCGAGCTGGCTCAGCGCCGCGCGCAGCATGCCCCGCGCGGCGTCCTGGTCGCCGCGCAGCAGCACCCGGGACCAGGACCGCAGGTAGAGCGCGATGGGCTGGCCGGGCACGGTGCTGTAGGCGCGGATGAAGCGGCGCAGGGCGTGCGCGCACAGCGGTTCGAGGTCCTCGACGGGTTTGGTGGAGACGGGGTTGAGCCGCAGGGCGAGCTGCTGGTCGCCCACGGCGATGCGCAGTTCGGCGAAGTCGACGTCCTTGGTGCGGCGTTCCCACAGCCGGGTGGTACGCACCATGGAGCGCAGCACGGTGGGCTCGGGGTGGCGCCAGGCGAGGGCGAGTTGCTGCTCCACGACGGTGCGCTGCACGGTGCGCCGGCTCTGCGCCAGGTAGCGCAGGTAGTCACGGCGTTCGCCGCGCAGCCGTTGCTTGCGGTCGCCCGCCTTGCGCATGACCTGACCGACCATCATCGCGGCGGCGGCGAGCACCATCATGCCGAGCGCGATGTACATGAAGATGCCGGAGCCCTGGCCTCCCATGCGCAGGAACATCAGCATCATCGAGACCGACATCATGGCCATCGGCAGGTACGTCCACACCGCGGACGTGTCCGGCACGGTCTCCATCAGGGTCGGCGGTTCCTGCAGCGTCAGCTCGCCGCTCGGCATGTCGGGTCCGCGGCGACGGGCCGGACGACGGAACAGGACCACGCTCAACGCTGGGGCTCCTTAGTGGTCTTCGCGCACGCGGCGGTACGTGGGGGGAGGCTCACGGTCCGGGTGCCGACGCCGGCGGGCGCGCCACGGGCAGGCCGTACGGGCGGCGGAGTCCTGGGACGTCCGGCCGGTATGTGTGCCGTGCACGTTGCCGGGGGCTCCCGTTACGACGGCCTCCGGGAGTGACAGTAGTGTGCACCCCGTCAACTCCGTAAGTCCACGTCACCCCCTCCCTCCCCACGCTCCCCACCGTTCAGCTGTCGTCCATCTCTTCCGCGCCACCTCCCCCTCAGTGGCCTGCAACACCGCACGCCACGCCCTCCGTTCCGACGCTCAGGAGACGTGAGCCCCGGTATGACCGACACCTCCGTGGCCGACCTGTGCCACCTGACCGTGCGCGCCCCGGGCCGCACCATCGACCTCTCCGTGCCCTCCGACGTGCCGGTGGCCGACCTGCTGCCGACGGTGCTGCGGTACGCGGGTGAGGACATCGAGGAGACCGGCCTCGAACACGACGGCTGGATACTCCAGCGCCTCGGCGGGCGACCGCTGGACGACGAGGCGACGCTGGCGACCCTGGGGCTGACCGACGGCGACGTCCTGCATCTGCGACCGCGCACCGACGCGCTGCCCGAGGTGCGCCTGGACGATCTGGTCGACGGGATCGCCTCGGTCACCCGCGACCGGCTGCACGACTGGAGCGAGGGAGCGGCGCGGCACCTGCTGCGCGCCCTGGTCGCGGTGGCCGTGCTGGCCGGTCTGGCGCTGCTGGCGTGGCCGGGCGGGTCGGTGGCGCTGCGCGCGGGCGCGGCCGTCGCCGCCGGTGCGCTGCTGCTGGCCGGTGCGGCCTCGGCGAGCCGGGCGGTGGACGACGGCGCTACCGGCGCGGTCCTCGGTCTGCTGGCCTCCCCGGCGCTGGCGCTGGCGGGCTGGCTGGTGCCGGGCGGCGAGCTGAGCGGGCCCCAGGCCCACCAGGTGCTGGGCGCGCGGCTGTTGGGCGCGGCGGCGGCCTGGGCGGGCGGCGCGGTGCTGGCGCTGGCGGCCACCGCGGTGCGTACGCCGGTCTTCCTGGCTTCCGCGCTGACCGCGTTCGCCGCGGCGGTGGGCGGTGCGGTGATGACCCTCTTCGATCTGCGGGCGGCCACCGCGGCGGGCGTGGTGGCGATGCTGACGGTGCTGCTCGGCGGTCTGGTGCCGGCGCTGTCGTTCCGGTTCGCGGGGATGCGGATGCCGGCGCTGCCGACCAACGCCCAGCAGCTCCAGGAGGGCATCGAGCCCTACCGCGGCAACGATGTCGCGCTGCGCACCGAGCTGGCCGGCGAGTGGATGACGGCGCTGTACGGGGCGACGGGCGTGCTGGCGTCGGCCTGCCTGGTGGCGCTCGCGCACCGGCCCACGCTGCCCGCGCTGCTGTGCGCGCTGGTGCTGTCGCTGCTGCTGCTCCTGCACGGCCGGGGCCTGGTGAACACCACGCAGCGGCTGGTGCTGGTGCTGCCCGGCGCGTGGGGTCTGCTGCTGCTGGCCTTCGGCTGGGGGCTGGCACTGACCGGTGTCGACCGGGTGCTCCTGGTGGTGGGTCTGCTGGTGGCCGCGACGGCGCTGACGATCGCGGTGTGGACGGTGCCGGGCCGCCGTCTGGTGCCGTACTGGGGCCGGGCCGCGGAGCTCCTGCACACCCTTCTGGCGGTCTCCCTGCTGCCGCTCACGCTCTGGCTGCTGGGCGTCTTCGGCGCCCTGCGCGGCTGGAACGGATGACGGACCGGCCGGGCACCGCGACGACGACGAACCACTGAGAGCAGGAGGCGACCGTGCGGTCCAAGCGCGACCAGGTGCAAGCGCACACGTTCATGATGGGGCGGCTGACCTCGGGCATGCTGCTGGCCGACCCGGACGCCCCGGAGAGCCCGCTGGGGCGCACCACCCGCGGTGCGCTGATCGGCATCATCGTCGGCATCCTGATCGCCGCCGGTGCCTTCGTCTACGGGCTGCTGCGGCCGGGCGGCAACGACGCCTGGCGCAGCGGCGACACCCTGATCGTCAACAAGGACACGGGCGCCCGCTACCTGTACGCGGACGGCCGGCTGCGTCCCGTACGCAACTACGCGTCGGCGCTGCTGATCGGCGGCGCGGACCTGGGCACGACCGCGGTGGGCACGAAGTCGCTGAGCGGCACCCCGGTGGGCACTCCGGTCGGCATCACAGGCGCCCCCGACGGCGTACCGGGCGCGGGTGACCTGGAGACGTCGGCGTGGGAGGTGTGCTCCACGGGCCGCGGCGAGGAGACGACCCTGGTGCCGGGCGCGCCGGTGGAGACCCGGCCGGTCGGCGCGGGTTCGGCGCTGGTGGTGCGGGGGCCGGACGACCGCACGTACCTGATGTGGCAGGGCAGCCGGCTGGAGCTGGACCGGAAGTCGGGTGCCGCGGAGTCGCTGGGCTACGGCGCGGTGACGCCCCGCCCGGTGTCGGCGGCGTTCCTGGACGCCCTGGTCAGCGGCCCGAAGCTGGCCACCCTGAAGGTCGCGGAGCGGGGCGCGCAGGGCCCGTCGCTGGCGGGCGGGAAGACCCGGGTCGGTCAGGTCTTCCGGATGACGGCGGGCTCCGTGAGCCAGGACTACGTGCTCCAGAAGGACGGCCTGCACGCTGTGACGGCCACTCAGGCGGCGCTGCTGCTGGGCGACCCGGAGACCCGCGGGAAGGCGTACGACGGCGCGCCCCCGGCCGCCGTCGCGATCGGCGTCTCCGATCTGCGCGCGCACCAGGCGCCGGGCACGGCGGGCACCGACCCCTCGGTGGCCGGGCTGCCGGACAGTCCCCCGGCGGCGCTGCGGCTGCCCGCCGGGCAGGCGGCGTGCACGCGGGTCGATCCGGAGGGCGGCGAGGTGCGGGTGACCTCGGTGCGGATCGACCGGGCGGCGCTGTCGCCCTACGCCGCGGCCGACTCCGCGGCGCTGGTCCCGGCCTGTGTGGCGGTGGACCATGTGGTGACGCGCCCGGGGCACGGCACGCTGGTGCGGGTGCTGGGCGCGGCCGGGGCGACGGTCGGCAACAGCACGTTCCTGGTGGGCGACGACGGGGTCAAGTACCGCGTCGCGGACGCGGAGGCGCTGGCCGCCCTCGGGTACTCCGAAGGCGATGCGGTGAAGGTGCCGTCCACGCTGTTGTCGCTGCTGCCCACCGGCCCGGACCTGAGTACGCAGGCCGCGGCGCGGTCCAACGCGGGCACGGGTGCGGAGAAGGCCGCGCCGGGTCCCGCGACGCAGTGCCGGACCGGGGACGTCGCGTCGGGACCGTGATCCCTTCCGGCGCCGGAGAGGTTTCCCGCCGGTTAACGAGCCGGGAAGACATCGGGCTTCAACCTCAGATCTACCTCAGCTTGTTGTTTTCTCAACTTGCCTCACTTTAGGCTCGAGTTGCTCGTACCAAGATCCGACTCACGAAAGGTGGGACGATGGCGGGAGACGGCCAGCAGTCAAGCGAGTCATCAACCCGGAACGGCATCCAGGCCCTCGAATCGGCCTTCAGCGGAATCATGAAGATCCGTCAGGATGTCGACGGCACCAAGTCCACCCTGGGCTCCGGCTACCAGGGCAGCGACGGCGGCCAGTACGGCCAGCTCCTCGCTCAGTGGGACGGCCAGTGCAACATCATCCTCAAGAACCTCGAGGACGTCATCGACCGGCTGAACCAGAGCCTCGTCGAACACAACAAGACCCAGGGCTCTTCGAACGACGCGATCAACCAGGCGTACAACGCCTCCCAGTCGGCCTTCGATCAGCTGGCCGGCTGACCCGGACGCCTCGTCGGCACCAGGGCCTCCCGGTGACCTACCGGACAGGCCGCCCCCCTCAACCGTGTGAAAGAGGCAGACCGTGGCAGACAACCTGAGCGACGGTTTCATCTACGTCAGCTACAACCACATGTCGAACGCGGCAGACGACATGGTGATGCAGACCAAGGCGATCGCCCAGACGCTGTCCAACCTTGAGGCAGAGCTCAGCGAGCTGTCCAAGACCTGGTACGGCAACGACGGCGACACGTACCGCCAGAAGCAGGCCGCCTGGGACGGTGCGGTACAGAACATGGAGACGCTGCTCACCTCGCACGCGCAGCTTCTGAGCGACATCTCCGGCAACTACAAGTACAGCGAGAACTCGCTCAGCCAGATGTGGTCCGAAGTGACCATCGGCCGCTGAGCAGACGTCCCGACCGCGCCGACCGGTCCGCCCTCGGTCGGCGCGGCAGAGGCATCTCCCCGTACCGTCGCCGTGCCGCACGCCGGTCCGGCGTATCCCGCCACCGGAGGCACCCATGGCAGACCTGACGCATCTGGACTCGACGGCACTCAAGAACTTCAAGAACAACGATGTCGGGGACTTCATCACCGACCTGCTCAACATCCGCAAGGACAACGCGGGCGTCCGCTCGCTGAAGAACCTGGTCGCGGAGACCGGTTCGGGCTCGGCGTCCGGTGACGCCAAGATGCTGCGCATCGGCCTGATGGGCGGCGGCGACAGCGAGGACCCGACCGGCGGCTCGGCACTGATCGAGGCGCTGAAGACGCAGGGCGGCGCGCTGGACGGCATCTTCAAGAGCCAGAAGGTCCTCTTCGACGACATCGAGTCCGCTCTCGAGGAAACCATCACCACGCTGCTGAAGACGCAGGGCGACACCCTGGCCTCGATCGAAGGCGAGAAGCTGATGGACATCTTCGACACGGTGGACGACGACATGAGCGGCACCGGCTCCGACAGCTGACGCCGGGCCCCGCGTCCTCCTCTCCCCCACCCCCCTCAGCCCCAGCAGCGGAGTCCGTGCCATGGCCGACGACGGCAAAAGTACTTCCGGAACGCCCACCTACGACCCGGACGACTACTACGCCCAGGCGATCACCAACTTCACCGGCTACACCATTCCGGCCCGGTCCAGCCTGTTCAACTCCCTCAGCAGCGACAGCGGCGACGACTTCTCCGACCTGAAGCTGTTCCGGATGGAGATCTCCGGGCAGACCATGCGCGCGGTGTCCACGGAGGACTACACGGCGCTCAGCGGCTTCCAGAAGAGCAAGGGCGAGGACTACGACCTGGCCTTCTACGACGCGGGCGGCGACGGCGCGCACAACAGTGTGAGCCTGAAGAAGGCGCGGATCGTGATGATCGGCGTGGGCGTGGGCGACGACGGCCGCGCCGACCTGTGGGGGGACGGGGCGATCTCCGGCGGCGGTGAGTTCGAGGGCTCGTACTCGCACGTCCAGTGGGACTCCGGCCCGATGGCCCAGTACATCTCCGGCAGCAAACTGGCCTTGGACGAGCTGCTGAACAACCACACCACCAAGGGCTGGAGCTTCAGCAACCTGTCGGTCCTCGATGGCAACGCTGTCGAGTTCAAGTCCTTCGAGGAGACGGGTCAGTCCTTCGACCGGGCGATGCAGTTCTTCAAGGACCACTCGGACGTCGTCAACGGGTGGATGAAGTCGCTCGGCGAGGACCAGGCCGCGTGGAAGGGCAAGGCGGCCAGCCTCTTCTGGCACCTGCTGAAGGAGCTGAAGACCAACTACGACGGTTACGTCTCCCAGTTGGGCGGCCGTGACTACAGCCCGAAGAACACCACGGTGGGCGGCTACGTCCCCAAGTCGAAGCTGAGCGACGCCCTGGCCGCCGCGCAGACCGCGCTCAAGGACGCGGTAACCGACCTCCAGACGGCGTGGAACAACTGGGCCAAGGACGGCCAGCACGATCCGCACAGGCACCTGGTGAAGGTGCTGGACGACGTGTCCGGCTTCGTCCTCAAGGACAACATCCAGCACGTGAACGTGAAGACCCAGTACTACGGCGGCTACGGCGGAGGCGGCTCGTACAAGACGTACTCGACCACGGCCGAGTTCAAGCAGACCTCCGAGTACGGCGACCTCACCCAGCACACCACCTGGAAGAAGATCGCCGACGCGGCCGTCAAGAGCTGGTCGGACCACGCCGACACGATGCTGAAGCAGCCGGCCATCGACGCCCTCAGCAACGTGAAATCCGCCTGGGCCGATGTGACGGACGCCTTCGACCAGGAGGTCACCGACAAGAACTCCGAGACGCTGGCCGAGGTCCTCGCCAAGGAGGAGGCCGACATCGCGGAGGACGAGGCCAACGCGAACAACGACAAGCTGAACGACTACCTCGACGGCCTCAACGACAACATCAACACGATCGGTGACGGTCTCAACGACCTCAACGACGGGCTGAACGACAGCCTCAACAACCTGGGCGACGGGTTCAAGGACCTCAACGACGGCCTCAACGACGGGCTCAACGGCCTCGGAGACGGGTTCAAGGACCTCAACGACGGGCTCAACGACAACCTGAACGGGCTGAACGACGGGCTCAACGACAGTCTCAACGGGATCAACGACGGACTCAACGAGAGCCTCAACGGTCTCGGCGACGGGCTCAACGGCCTCGGGGACGGTGTCAACAACCTCGGTGACGGCCTCAACAACAACTTCAGCACGCTCAACGACGGGCTGAACAACGGACTGGGCGACGGGCTGGGACCGAACGGCGACCCGAACTCCCCGCTCGGTGGGCCGAACCCGTCCGCGCTGGTCCCTCCGATCACCTCGCTGCTGAACAACGGCCTGAACGACGGCCTGAACAACCCGGACAAGAACGGGGGTTCCTCACTGCTGAACTCCCCCACCGGAGGCAACACCCAGCTCAACGACGACGGCACGCTCACCACGAAGTTCCCCGACGGCTCGACGCAGACCATCGACCCGCGCACCGGCCTGGTCACCAGCACATCCCCGGACGGTGTGACGTCGACCTCGCAGCTCAACCCGGGCACCAGCCTGCTGAACCCGGACGGATCGACCACCACGCTCAACGACGACGGCACGCTCACCACCACCTTCCCGGACGGTTCGAGCCAGACCCTCGACCCGAAGACGGGCCACGTGGAGACCCTCAACCCGGACGGCAGCCTGTCCGAGTCGACGCTCGACCCGACCGACGGTGCCTTCACCCACCCGGGCGGCTCCACGTCCCAGCTCAACGGCGACGGCACACTGACGACGAAGTTCCCGGACGGTTCGACGGAGGTCCTGAACCCGGACACCGGCCAGGTCACCGTCACCGACCCCTCGGGCCACGTCACCACCCACCAGCTCAACCCCGGCGAGTCGTTCACCAACCCGGACGGGTCCACCACCACCCTGAACGACGACGGCACGCTGACCACGAAGTTCCCCGACGGCTCGACGGAGACCCTCAACCCGGACACCGGGCAGCTCACCACCACCGACCCCGCCGGACACGTCACCACCACCGACCTGAATCCGGCCCCGAACACCTTCACCACACCGGACGGGTCCACGGCGCAGCTCAACCCGGACGGCACCATCAGCACGCACTTCCCGGACGGTTCGACGGAGGTCCTGAATCCGGACACCGGCCAGGTCACCGTCACCGACCCCTCGGGCCACGTCACCACCCACCAGCTCAACCCCGGTGAATCGTTCACCAACCCGGACGGGTCCACCACCACCCTGAACAACGACGGCACGCTGACCACGAAGTTCCCGGACGGCTCCCAGCAGGTCCTCGACCCGGATACGGGCCGGCTGACCACCACGGACGCCGCCGGGCACACCACCACGACCGACCTGAACGGTGACGGGCCGTCGTCGCTCAACACCCGCATCCCGGACCTCGACAGCCTCAACCACAACGGTCCGGACACCGACGGGCTCAACACCCAGGGCCTCGACGGCCCGCCCACCTCGTCGCCGCTCACCCACACGTCCGGCCTGAACACCCACGGACCGGGCGGCTCGCTGAACGCGTCCGGCGGCCCGGACTCCAGCCTGGACGACTACTACGACGACTACGACAGCACCCCGTACGGCGGCGGCTCCCTGGGGTCGAACACCCCCGCCACCGCCGCGCTCACCGGCAACTCGCCGGCGCAGTCCGCGAACGGCACCCCGCTCAACCCGATGGGCATGGGGGGTGGCGGCATGCCCGGCATGGGCGGCGCGGGCGGCGGCGGCCAGGGCACCAGCGAACGCACCCGGGCCGTCCTCACCGACCCGGTCGGCAGTGCCCGGGGCGGGCGCGTCGGACGGGCCGCGGCGGGAGCCGACGAGGACGAGGAGATCGTGTACACCCGGCCGACCACGTCCAGTTCGCCCTACCCGGTGGGCGGGCCCGGCGGCGCCGGCCAGGGCTCCACGACCACGGAGAGCGGCGACCGCGCCCGCGAGGCGTGGCTGGCTGAGGACGACGATGTGTGGGGAACCGACGACGGCGGCGCCCCGGCGGTCATCGGACGCTGAGGACGCACGCGGGGCGAGGCGGGAGAGAACGGGAGAGGGAGTGCGCGGTGAACAGTGAGTCGATCGAACAGCGGCTGGCCAAGGCGATGGCGGAGCTGGAGGAGACCGAGGCCGCAGTGGCGCGCGCCGAGAGCGAACTGGCCCACGCCGAGGCGACGGTGCGCTCGGCGGACCGCTCGGTCGAGGTGACCGTCTCCGCCCAGGGGGACATGACCGCACTGACCTTCCTGGACGACAAGTACCGTACGATGCCCGCAGGTCAGCTCGCTGCCAGCGTGCTGGAGGCGGCGCAGGAGGCGCGAGCCCGGATGGCCAGGCGGGTGATGTCCACCTTCGAGCCGTTCACCCAGGCGCACGCGGAAGCGCCCGAACTCACCGGCTTCGACGTGGACTGGAACAAGATCTTCGGGCCCGGCGTGCTGGAGGGCCCGAAGGGTGACCGCCGCCGCGGCTCCGGCCGGCTCCGTGACGAGATCAGCGAAGACCCGGAGGACTGAGGAGACGATGACGGAGAACGCGTACTACGCCAGCATTCCCGGCCTGGCCGGCGGCACCCGGCAGCTCCAGGCGATCAGCGACTACGCCGTCGACATGTTCAACGAGTTCTTCCACGACGTGTCGGCGACCAGCGACTGGCCCGGCAAGGACGACAGTTACGCCAAGACGATGATCCCGCAGGAGAAGAAGCAGCGGGAGGGCGCGGTGGACACCGGCAAGGCCCTGACCGAGGCCATCGTCGGCGTGGGCGACGGCACGCTCGCCAACCTGAAGAGCGTCCTGACCACGCTGGGCGGCAACCTCGACGCGATCCACGAGTCCCACATCGACAACAGCAACGTCTCCGGCGGCACGCACGGCGGCGGCAGGCACTGACGGACCGGACCGCGCCCGATGAGCATCCAGGTTTCGCCGCAGCTGAACAATCTCCTGTTCGTGCTGATCGGTGAGAAAATGCTGCAGGCCGACGAGGACATGGCCTACGCCAACGGCCGTCCCTACGGGCGGCTGGGGCGGCGGGTGCGGGACCTGTCGGATCTGATCGAGCAGACCGCGGGTGGCGTCGGGCGCTCGCTGCCGCCGCAGGTGGGCAACCAGTACGTCAAGGCCATGCACCTGTTCCTGGACAACGGCGGCAAGAACTACCTGAAGGACTTCGCCGACCAGCTCGACGACCTGGAGAAGGCGCGCACCAAGTCCTCCATGGACATCATGGAGGCCAAGTGGCAGATCATCGCCGAGCTGATCCGGCTGCTGATCGAGCTGGCCATCATCATGGCGCTGTCCATCTTCACCGGCGGTTCGGCGTCCAGCCAGGCGGCGGTCGCCAAGGCACGCAGCCGGGTGGCGATCCTCACGCTGCTCGACTGGCTGATGAAGCGCACCCATCTGCTGCCGACCCTCTCCGAGATGATCGAAGAGGCGTTCACGACGTTCGCGGTCCGCCTCGCGATGATGCTGGGCGCGCCCAAGGGGCGGCGGCCGCACGGCTTCGACTGGTCGCAGATCGTCCAGGACGGTGTCTTCGGCGCGTTCACCGGACTGTTCCACGGGTTCCTCAACGACATCCTCAAGAACCTGAAGAAGAACTTCAAGGACCTCTGGGGCCACGGGAACAACCCGTTCAAGAACATCGACGGCAACGGCAACAAGTTCCACAACAACAAGTTCGACAACCATCACCTCAACGACGGGCCGTCCTCCAGGCCGGACCCGAAGCCGACGCCCAAGCCGGACCCGAAGCCGACGCCGAAGCCGGGCCCCGGACCGACCCCCACGCCGAAGCCCAATCCGGTCCCGCTTCCCAAGCCGCCCCACACCCCCACGCCCGGCCTCGGGGACAGGATCAAGCACGAGTTCGGTGAGGACATCGGCCACTTCCTCACCGAGGGCGGCGCGGAGGCGCTGGGCGAGCTGGCCACGGCGGCGATCTTCCACCTCCCCGTCGAGGGCCCGATGACCTTCCTCGGCGGCGGGCTGAGCGCGGTCAGCGAACGGCACCTGGGGCAGGGCGCGTCCGCCCTGGGCAACAAGTTCAACTTCACCAAGCCGCCCACCGTGAACACCGCGCACCTCCCGGACACACCGGACGACTCCTCGACGGACGGCGCGCCCCGCCCCGGCAACGGCGACGGCAAGGGCCCCGGTCCCGGCGCGCCCACCCCGGGGCCGGGCAACGGTGTGACGGCACCGGGCCCCTCCCCCACGGGCGGCGGACCGAACGGACCGGTCACCGTCCGGCCTCCGACCCAGTCCCCCGACCTGGACGTGGAGGTGACCGGCAGCAAGGTCACCACCGACGGCCCGCCGGACGTGCACTTCGACGGTGTGCACATCGACCCCGTCAAGATCGACGGGGTGGACGTCCACAGCGATACCCCGCACCTCGACGGCAACGTCCCGGCCGCCCACCCGGCGAACGGCAATCCGACGCCGGTGCAGACCGTTCAGCAGCAGCCGCCGACTACCAACGGTGGCTCGCAACCCGGGAGTTCACCGCAGCCCGGCGGCACGAAGACGACGACCGGCACGGACACGGACACGGATGCCCGAACCGGCCTGGACACCGACACCGACACCGACACCGAGAGCGACTCGGACACGGACTCCGTGTTCAGTGACACCGACAGCACCGCCGAGAGTGACATCACCGACCCCGACTCCACCGGAGACACCACCGCCCACAACCCCGTCACCGAAGCGCCCAAGCCGATCGTCACCGGCAGCACTACACCGCCACCGACCGGTCTGCCGCAGGCAACCGCCCCGGACGGCACACCCGGCAACACACCAACCGCCGGTTCCACCCCACGCCCGTCGCCCGTGCACACCTCGTCCTCGGACTCTCCGCCGGACCCCGTACGGAACGAGCCACCGCACCCCGTCCGGAACGAAGCACCGGACCCCGTACAGAACGACATACCGGACCCCGTGGCCAACGCCGTACCGGAGCCCGTGGTCCTGACCCCGACGCCGTCCGTCGCCCCGGCGCCCCACCACGCGCCGGGCAGTTTCGGGGAGGCGCGGGACGGCGCGACGCCGACGCCGCGGAGTCACACCTGGGTGGACCCGGTGTCGCGGCCCACGGGTCCGGACGGCAGGCCGACGCAGTACGTGGTGCGTTCCTCCTTCGACGTACGGCAGTTCACGCACGGCGGCGAGCCCGTCACCGATCTCACCGTGACCTACCGCGTCACGGGCGACCCGCAGCTCGGCCCGCAGGCCGACAGGGTGCGGCAGCGGCTCGAAGAGGGCGTGCAGCGGGTGTTCAACGCCCCGGACCACCGCCTGCCCGACGGCAGCCGGCTGCACGTCACCGTCGTTCCGGCCGCCGAGGGGCAGACACCGCACCTGGACGTCACCCTGACCGACCCGGCGGACGGCGTGCCCACCACGCACCACGCGTGGCCGGCGGACATCTCCGACTCCGCGCTGGCCCACGAGATCGGCCACCAGCTCGGCCTGCGCGACGAGAGCGGACTCGACCCCGCCGCACCGCACCGCGGCGGCAACGAGAGCCTGATGGGCGACGCGCCCCCGGTCACCGGCGTCCCCGCCCACCCGTCGGACCCGGCCGGCTACCAGCCGGGCGGGCTGCGGCCCCGGCACCTCCAGCTCATCGGCACGCTGGTGGGCGACCCCGCCGACGCGCCCCGGCCGCGCCCCGACGGTGAGCGGCGCGATGCCGCGACGCCGCCCGTGCCGGTCACCGGCGACCTCGGCGCGGACCCGCCGGCGCCGGTCGTCCCGCCCGCCGCAACGCCCACCACCACGCCCGTCGTCGACCCGGTCTCGGACCCGGAAGCCGTGCCGCTGGTCCCGATCAGCACCACGTCCGCGCCGGTCCCGGGCGACACGACCGTGGCCCCTCCCGTGGTCACCTCCGAGGAAGCGACGCCGCCGCCCGTCGTCATCTCCGAGGAGGCGACGCCCCCGCCGGTGGTGCCGGAGCTGACGCTGACCACGACGGATGGTCACACCACGCCCCTGCCCGATCCGGACCCGGACCCCGAGCCGGAGTCCGAGACGACCGGTGGACGCGGGCCCCGTCCCTCGTACCTCGGCGGCTACGGGCGGCGGCACGACGGGCAGGTCGGGCTCGTCCTCATGGAGCCGTTCTCGCCGGACGTGGTGGACGCCGTGCACCGTCAGGTGATCACGGCCCTCGGCCGCCCCGCCCCGCGCCCCGACGACCCGGTCCTCGCCCAGTTGCGGGACGTGCTGTCGGCGTCGCAGATGACCCAGCACCTGCCGTATCTGCGCAGCCTCGGCGGCCACCGCGTCACGCTGCGCGTCGACGGCACCGACCGGAGCGTGGACGTGCGGCTGGCCCTGGACGGGGGGCGGCCGTCCGCGCGGCAGGGCGATCTGGACACCAGCGACCCCGACAAGCACGTGGAGCGGCGCGGGCAGGGCACCCGGGAGAACGTCTCGGCGCAGCCGTCCGGCACGTTCTCGACCATCCCGGTGCCCTGGACGGGTTCGCTGCCGATCACCGCGCCGGGTCCGGTCCGTTCGCTGGACATGGCGCTGTCCGCGACCCTCACGCACAACCAGGCGGACGGCTCCCTCACCGTCACCCAGGTCACGCAGACCACCACCGCCCAGCGCAGCGCCGAGCCGTCCCGGGCCTACGACTTCACCGGCAACTGGCAGGTCCGCGTGGACGCTCCCGCGCCGACCGCCCCGACCCCCGACAGCGACTCCACCGACGGCGATCCCACGGACGGCGATCCCACGGACGGCTGGTCGCCGGTGCGGCAGCACGGGCCGGTCACCGCCTGGTTCCCGCAGCACCTGGTGGACGCGGACGCCGACCCCACCCAGGAGCTGCCCGCCCCGGCCGCCCTGGACGACCTGCCGCTGTGGGGCGTCGACTCGGTGCTGAACCCCCGGCAGCTGTACGAGGGCGCGGCGGCGCACTTCCGCGCCGACCTCGACGCCACCGCCTCCTCGCAGCTCGCCGACTTCCTCTCCGAGCCGGTGCTGCGGGGCACGCTGCCGATGCAGCGCGACGGCGGGCTGTATTCGCCGGTGCTGACGGACGGCAACGGCCGGGCCGTCGGCATGGTGCGGCTGGACGCGCGGGTCACACCGACCGCCCCGGTCGCCAAGAGCATCGACGCGAAGATCAACCTGGAGAGCCACCTCGTCAACACGGTCAAGAACGACCAGAACACCACGTTCAACAGCGGTGTCGCCTTCACCGGCAGCATCGGCCCGTCGTTCACCGGTGACACGCGGCAGGACCACCCGGACGCCGCCGGCTCCATCGGCGGGAGCTTCAGCGGCAAGGGCACCGTCCAGCTCGGCGCGCAGAACGCCTTCGGTACGAGTTCCTCGGCGGCCTCCGTGCACGCGCTGCGCACCAACCGCAGCCATCTGCTGACCGAGGCCGACGTCTCGTACACCGTCACCCTGATCCGGCCGGACGGCAGCACCTCCTCGTACACGCCGGGAACCTGGCAGCACGGCCTCGACCTGCGCATGCTCAGCGCGGACGACGCCCGGGGCCACACGCCGACCGAGTCCGAGGTCAGGCAGCTCCCCGCCGAGCTGGCGTCGCTCGGCTCGATCGGGCAGTCGACGGTGCCGCTCGGCGTGGAGGGCACGGCCCCGCTGTTCGCGGAGGCCGAGGCCTGGCTGCGCGACCAGGGCTTCCTGCCACCGCCCGCGAGCGCGCCGCGCCGGGGCCGGCTGCCCGACGAAACGTTGGTGCAGGCGCAGTTGAACAACCTGCGACGGCTCCAGGAGCTGCGTTCCGGGCTGGGTCTGCGGGGTGCGACGGACTCCATGATGGACGGTGGCCACTCGCTGTTCCTGGAGACGCCCTCGTCGACGGGGCGGCGCCGGGTGCGGCTGGTGCTCGGCGCGACCGCGGACCGGGACCGGCCGCCGGTACACAGGAGGGTGCTTCCCGGCGTCGCCGTCATCAGCGTGTCGTCCTCGACGGCGGGCGGCAACGGCAGGCTCGGGAACAGCTACAGCGGTGGCCTCGGCTTCGGCGGCGGCCCCAGTGTCCCCACGCCGAACGGCGCCTGGACGCTGAGCGGCACCGGCGACTACCAGTACGTCGGGAACGCCTCGCTCGGCAACACGACTTCCACGACGGTCGGGCAGGACCAGTTCTTCATCAGCTCGGGCCAGGACGCCCACGAGTTCGACGTTCCCGCCCGCCTCACGCTCGATCTGTACGAGGGCACGGGCCCCGGTCCGCGCGTCCGCTTCGGCACCCCGGAGCCCCGGCCGCACCCACCCGGTGACCTGGAGTCCGCGCCGGGCACCGTACCGGCGGGAGTGCCGGGCACGGTCCGGCTGGGCGTGCCGCACGGCCGCACCCTGGACGCCCCGCCCCCGGCACCGGCCGGCGAGCCGTTCACCGTACGCCCGGTCTCCCGGCTCGACCGGGACCGGCTGGCGCTGACGGACGGCGCCGGGCGGCCGCGCCCGGACGTGGTGCGGGTCCCGGACGACGCCCTGGTGGACGTGATGCGGGGTTCGGCGGCCCTCCAGGACGCCTTCCAGCGCATCGTCACCGGCACGGCGCCCACCACCGGCACCACCGCTCCGGCCCCCGGACCGGTCTCCCTCACCCCGGCGCCCTCGCTGCTGGGCCGCTTCACCGGGTTCCTCGGCAGCTCGCTCACCGGCAACCCGTTCGCCGACCCCACCACGGTGGCCGCCGAGTCCCGGACCGCGGCGCTGTCGGCCGGTTCGCTGGTCGCGCGCGGGCAGCAGATACTCGGCGGAAGCTATGTGGTGGAGGGTCTGACCCTGCCGGGTCTCGGCGCCGACGGGCAGCTCTCGGTGGAGATCCAGGCCGTCGCGCACCACCCGCGGCTGACGTCCGGCACGAGCCAGTACATGGAGTCGGACGTCTCCGCCGCAGACTCGGCGCAGCAGCTCAAGGGCCTCGGCAAGACACACCAGTTCGGGCTGGCGGGCACGGCGACACAGAACAACCCGAAGTCGCCCGCACCCGCCACCGAGCCGGAGCCGAACCCGCAGCAGGACGGCGCCACTTCCACACCGCAGCCCAGCACGTCCGAGTCCCGGCAGCCGTCCCGCTTCAACCCGTCCCTGCGCTACCAGTACGACCGCAAGGCGGACAAGTCCGATACCTCGATCAGTACGACGACGACCAACCGGGTGCCGACCCAGACGGGCGTCCAGCACCGGGTCACGGCCGACCTCACCTATGTCATCACCGTCCGCTCCGGGCACCGCAACGCGTTCGCGAACTTCGTCGGCTACACCCACGGGCAGACCGTCCAGCTCGCCGTGGACGTGCCGCAGGGTCTGCAATTCCTGATGACCGACAGCCAGTTGCGCCGTGACCGGCCGTGGATGGGCGGCGTCGAGGGGCTGCCCGCCGACGTGCCGCCCACCGGTCTGGCGAGCCCGCCGCTGCCCAGCCGCTATGTGCGGGACGGCACGCTGGGCCTGGCCGCGGTCACCTCGGTCACCGAGCTGGGCCCGAGCGGCCGGCCGGGCACCGCGCAGCGCCAGCGGTTCCAGAATGAGGTGCGCGGCCTCCTCGACCGGTACGCGCCCGGCGTGACCACCCCCGGCCACGCTTCCTACCTGCCGGGCGTCGCGGCCCTGATCGCCGACCAGACGAGCACCGCGGGCAAGCGCGCGCTGATCGGACGCGGCGGCGGACAGGCCCGGTTCGGCTTCCGGCACCACCGGTTCGGCGGTGCGGCGCTGGTCGAGGTGACGTTCTCGGCCCGGCCCACGACCACCGCCGCGAACCGGGGCGCGCGCCGCGGCATCGCCGTCCCCGGCGACAAGTCGGGGCTGGAGAGCTGGACTTCGCAGACCCCGGCGGGCCGGTCCACGGCGGACACGGTGAGCCGGCAGCACCGGGTGACCTTCAATCCGACGGCCCGTTTCACCCGGCCCGACGCGGACGACCGCACCGACCGGCTCGGCCCCTCCGGCCAGTGGACGTCGGCCAGTGTCAAGACCGACAAGCGGGGCCGCACCGCCGAGGACCGGTTCTGGCTGCGCACCGACAACGCCGCCGACTTCGACGGCCTGGACTACGAACTGGTCGCCACCGTCCGCTCCACCTGGGTCACGGACTGGCCGCCGAACGTGGTGGGCGCGCTGGTGCAGCGCGGCTTCATCGCCTGGAGCGACGCCGACGCGCCGACCCGGAGCTGGATCAGCCGCACCCTGGCCGGTGAGATCGGCGGCCGGGCCCGGGTCCCGGCCCACGTCAGCCTGCGGTTCGCGGGCGGTGAGACGGCCGCACCGCGCGGCGGCAACCCGCTGCCGGTCCCCGTCTCGGTGTCCCGGGTCGACCCGCGTCCGTCGCCGCACGGGCAGCCCGCGCTGCGGGACGACGGCCTGTTCCACCCGAACGGCAACGTCCCGGTGTACGGATTCAACGCCTGGGACCAGCTCTACACGGCCCTCGACCAGGTGGCGCCGGCCACCGGCAGCGGCTGGCGCGCGCAGCCCGCTTCCACCTCGGACGAGAACGCCTCGGTGCGCCTCGGGGAGTTGCTGCAGGCCGGTTCGATCACCCTGGACAACCCGCGTCAGGTCGGCGGGATGCTGCCGACCATGCCGGGCGCCTTCCCGCTCCTGGACTCCCCGGAGGGGCCCACCCTGACGGTGTCCCTGTACCGGCCCCGCGTGGTGACCGAGAGCAGCGACGTCGCCGTGGACCGGCTGCGTATCGTCACCGACACCTCGGGCACGGTCTCCGGCAACGACACGGGCCTCGGCCTGTCCCTGCCGTTCGTGCTGAGCGCCGACGACCCCGACCGCAATCTGGTCGGCGCCACTCCGCCCGTACTGCAACGGCCCATCGACCCCAGCAACTTCGGCGGCAACGTCTCGGGCGGGCGCCGCGAGTGGCTGAAGACCGGCAGCACCAGTGCCCCGGCCGAGGGGCGCGGAACGCGTGGGTACGAGGTCCAGGCGGACGTGCACATCCAGGTCAGCGGCCCCGAGGGGGTGCGGCACGTCACCGGTACGGCCACCCTCCGCATCGAGGAGCGCGACGCGCTGGGCCACGGCATCACCCCGCCCCGGCCGCTCCCGCGTGTCTACGACCTGCCCGCGCTGCTGGCCTCGCAGACCGGCACCGCGCCGGGGCAGTGGGCGTCCACACCCCCGCGCGACCTGCCGGACGCCCTGATCGCCGGGGTCGATCCGGACGACGACGGGTACCAGTTCTGGCTGGCGACCGGCGCGGACCCGGACGGCTCCCGGCTCGCCCTCGCGCTGTACGGGTCGTCCCGTACGGCCCGGCTGACCGGGCGTCCGGTGGAGCTGGTGACGCGTGGGCCGGAGGGACTGCGGTTCTGGTCGTTCGGCCCGGACGGTGCCCTGAGGACCACCCCTTCCGGGGCGCCGGGCACGGAGAGCACGCCGCCCCTCGGCGATCCGGCGCTGGACCGCGCCTGGTCCGGCTTCGAGACCGTCGCGAACGATCTGCACCGCGCCCACGGCGACCACGCGCAGGCCCTCGCCGACGAGAACGGGATGCGGAACCTGCGGACGGACGCGGTGGACGATCTGCGCGACGCGGTCACGGCGCTGGACGACGCGCGCAAGGCTGCCGACGACGCCGACCGGGCAGCCATCTCGGCGGAGACCGGGGCCGACGGGGCCGAGCAGGACGTCCGCGACCTCGAAAGCCGGATCGACAAGCTGACCACGGACATCGCCACCACGCGCGGCACGATCGACACGCTCACCGAATCCCTCACCGAGAACGGACGCCGGGAGACCCGTCTCGAAGCCGACCTGGAGGCGGCGCAGGCCCGCCTCGACGCCCTGAACGAAGCAGCCTCCGCCCCGGCCCCGGCCACCGGGCCCGGCCCCTCGACAACGCCCACGACCGCCCCCGCGACGCCCCCGGCCGTCGACCCGCGGCTCACCGAGCGGATCGACGCCGCGACCGCCGAGGTCGACCGGATCGACGGCGAACTGGACGGCCTCCGCGAGAAGATGACGCTCGACCGGACGGACCTCCGGCAGTCCGAGGCCTTCTTCGCCCGGGACGAGGCGGCCCTCAAGGAGCTCGAAGCCCAGCTCCCGGACCTCCGCGACACCGCACGCGACCTGCGCTCCGACGCCGACACGGCGCGCGGCCACGCCGACGACACCGACCTGGCCCGCCAGGACGCGCAGGAGTCGCACGACCGGGCCGAGCTGAGCCTCCGCGAGATCGACCGTGCACTGGCCGACATCCTCGGCCGCCGCGACGACGCCGCCACCCGGCGCGCCGACGCGGAGAGCGCCCTGCCCACGGCGGCGGGGCCGGTCCTGGCGAACGGGCCCGCGGCGGTGGCGCCCTCGCGGACATCCTTGTCCGCCATGGCCCCGCACCCGCCGGGCTCCGGGCTGCCCAGGACGGCCGCCCCGTCCACCGGCAACACCCCCGCCACCGGGGACGACACGGATTCCGACGCCGAGCCGGACTCCACCGCCTCGGTCGCCTCGGACCACGACGCCGACGACCGTGACTCCGATGACCGCGACGACCCGTCCGAGGTGGAGACCGCGCTCACCGTGCCGGACCCGACGCCTCCGGTCCCGCCCAAGAGCGAGGGCACCTCCGAGCACGGCAAGGACAGCAAGGACGGCGACGCCCGCTCCGAACCCGACGCCGACCCGGACCCCGAGCCCAAACCCGAGCCCAAGCCCGAGCCCAAGCCCAAATCCGAGCCCAAGCACGAGCCCAAGCTCGAATCCAAGCCCAAGCCCGAGAGCACGGCCCCGCCGCCGCCCTCCGAGCCCTTCCAGGTGCGCGCGCCGCGCGGCAACACCGTGCCCACGATCGGCGACGGCCGCTGCATCCTCTACACCTTCATCGGCACCGACCCCCAGCGCGTGCGCGAGCGGGTGCCCGGACTGAGCACCCGGGCCCCGGAGACGTACGCCTGGCTGGGCCGCACCGACGACGTGCGCACCGGTCTGAGCCTGGCCGCCCGCGGCGACACCTCTCCCGCGGCCCGGCAGGCGCGCCACCATCTGCTGATCGCCGCCGACCACCTCCGCTCGGCGGCCGAACAGCGGCTGCTCGACGCGGACCGGGGCGGACGGCCGTTGCCGCAGGACGTGGTGGGCCAGGTCCGCCAGACGCTGGCACCGCGCTTCACCCGGGCCACGGCCGCCATGAACCGCTCCCAGCTCCTCGCCACCGCCCGGCGCTACGGCATCGAGGGGGTGCGTCGGCCGGAGGAGCTGAACGACCTCAACGCCCGTTTTGACGCCGCGCTGACCGAGGACGGGGTGACCGACCGCCCGGCCGACCCCGGTGTCATCCAGATGTTCAACCACCTGCGCGACACCGGCCGGCTGCCCTCCCTCGCCGAACTGGACGACGCCCAGCTCCGCCAGGTCATCGACTCCGCCTACACCGAGAGCGCCGTCCCCTTCACGGAGGAGGAGCTGCACCACGCCCTGGCCGCCGTGCGGAACTGGTCCGGCGCCTGGCAGAGCGACCAGGGCGAGATGTTCCTGCCGCTGCTCGCCGACACCCTCGGCGTCACGGTGGAGGTGCTGCGGCCCGATTCCACGACAGGCCTCGGCACGGTGACCCGCGTCGGCTCACCCACCGCGGGCCGGGTCCTGGAGGTCCACTACTGGGGGCTGAACCACTACACGGCCAGCGACGCGGCCCCGCTCACCGCGCTCCCGACGTCGAGTGCGCCGCGCGGCCCGCAGGACGCACCCAGCACCCGGCCCGCCGGACGCCGCCGCCCCGCGCCCCGCCGCGACCCCCGCGACGACCGGACCGCACCCCGTGTCGCCCGGCCCGCGCACCCCGACACCTGGCACCACCTCCGCCCGCACGCACGCCCCGCCACCCTCCGCACCGAGCGCTTCGACCCGCACGCCGACCCCACCGCCGACGCCCCCCGGCCCGGGCTCCTCTCCGGTGCCACCACCCTCATCCGCGCCCAGGTCCGCCGTATCCAGGCCCCGGACGGCCAGTGGGTACGCGACTACACCCTCAACCTCCCCGTCAACGCCGCCGACACCCAGCACACCGCCCGGCTCGCGGAGCGCCTCGGCCGGCTCGTGGACGGGCACCTCAACACCGGCTACGCGCTGCCCACTTCGGGCGACCAGCTCCACGTCAACGTCAACCTCGTCGACAGCCCGGACCACCCGGAAGCCATCACCCTCACGCACACGGACACCCCCGCACGGCCCAACCAGACGCACTTCGACCTCAACCACACCGACAGCCAGCTCCTGCACGAGCTCCTGCACTACCTCGGCCTGCCCGACGAACAGCGCGACAACGACTTCCTCTTCCGCAACCATCCCGACGCCACGGCCGTCCACACCGACGGCCTCATGGCCACCGTCGAAACCCCCGCGCCGCTTCCCCACCGCTACCTCGCCACCATCGAGAACGTCACCGACTCCGGGCCCCGGCTCCACGACCACACGCAGGCGGTCACCGACACCCCCACCGACCCCGACACCGCCCCCATCCCGGCCACCGAAGCCCCCGCCTGGCCCACCTCCCGGGCACCGGTGCCCGCACCCTCCTCCACCTACGTGCTCGCCTACGGCGCCCAACTGGACGGCAATGTGGGCCTGGTGTACCTGGAGCCGCTGCCACCGGCGGTGGTGGAGGGGCTGCACCAGCAGGTGATGGGCGCCCTGGGGCTGGCGGACGCCCCGGACACACACCCGGTGCGGGAACAGCTCCGGGTGGTGGCGAGCGGTGAGCAGCTGATCCTCAACCTGCCGTATGTGCGCGGCAGTCTGGGCTTCCGGTTCACCGTCCGGGTGGACGGCCGCGACCGGACCGTGGACGTACGGATGCGGCTGTCGGCCCCGGTGGCGTCGGCCCGGTACGGGCGGACGGAGGGCGCCGAGCGGGACGTGCGCGTGGAGCGGCGCGGCATCGGCACCCAGGAGTCGGTGTCCGCGGAGGCGTCGGGCACGATCCGCACCCTGCTGCTGCCGTGGACGGGCCTGTTCCCGGTGACGCGGGCGATCCCGGTGCGGGGTGTCGATGTGGCGCTGACGCTGGCGATGACGCTGAACCAGCTGTCCTCGACGTCGTCGGTGACGACGGTGGTGCAGACGACTTCGGCGCAGCGCAGCAACGAGCCCTCGGAGCCGTACGACTTCACGGCCTCGTGGGAGGTGCGGGTGGACGCGCCGAGGCTGGCGCCGCCGGTCACCTGGGGGCCGCCGCGGGCGCACGGGCCGGTGACGTTCTGGTTCCCGCAGCACCTGGCGCGGGACGAGGCGGAGGCGCTGCCGGAGGCGGCCGAGCTGGACGACCTGCCGGTGTGGGGCGTGGACACGGTCGCCGAGCCGCAGCGGCTGCTCGCGGAGGCACTGGGCTTCTTCGGCACCGAGCTGGGCGCGCTGGACGAGGACTCGGCGGCGGAGCTGGAGACGTTCCTGTCGGAGCCGCTGCTGCGGGGCACCCTGCCGATGCAGCGGGACCGGGGGGTGTTCTCGCCGGTGCTGCTCGACACCTCGGGGCGCGCCCTGGGCATGTTCCAGCTGCGGACCGAGGTCGTCGTGGGCGAACCGCTGCGGCGCAGCGTGGCCGGGAAGATCAACCTGGAGAGCCATCTGACCCAGGTGGTCAAACTGGATTCGCAGTCGCGGTTCAGCAGCGGGCTCTCCCTGTCCGGGAGCGTCGGACCGGCGCTCACCGCGGACCGGTCGCAGGGTCATCCGAACGCCTCGCACCGGCCCGGCGGCGGTGTGCTGGGGCGGGCGTCGGTGCAGGCGGGCACGCACGAGGAGCTGGTGCAGAGCGGCAGTACGGCGCTGATGCACGCGGTGCGCACCAACCGCAGCCATCTGCTGGCCCCGGCCGAGGTGCGGCACACGCTGGTGCTGCACCTGCCGGGCGGCGGCCGGCGGGAGTTCACGCCGGACGCCTGGCCGCGCGGCATGCACCTGCGGCTGCTGACCGCCGAGGACGCCAACGGACACGTGCCGTCGGCGGACGAGCTGCGGCGGCTGCCCGCGGAGCTGGAGCACCTGCGGTCGGTCGGTACGACGGCGACGCCGCTGGCCGTGGACGGTGCCGCGCCGCTCTTCGTCCACGCCGAGAACTGGCTGCGGCGGGAGGGCTTCCTGCCCCGCGACACACCGGGACGCAACCGGGTGCTGCCCGACGAGGCGTTGGTGCAGGCGCAGTTGAACAATCTGCGCCGGTTCGAGCAGGGCCGTTCCGAGGTGGGGCAGCGGGCCGCCACGGACGCCATGCTGGACGGTGGCCACTCGCTGTTCCTGGAGATCCCGACGGCGACCGGGGTGCGGCGGGTGCGGCTGGTGCTCAGCGCGGTGCGCGGCGACGGTGACAGTGTGCACAGCCGGGTGCTGCCGGACGTGCAGGGCATGGGCGTGGCGTCGCTGTCGGCGGCGGGCGCCGACCATCGCGGTTCGTCGTACGGGCTCTCGTACGGCGGTGGCGGCTCGTTCGGGCTGCCGAAGGGCTCGTGGACGCTGGGCGGCAGCGGCGACTATGTGCGCGGCAACCAGGTGCGGCACGACAACAGCGTGCAACTGGGCGTCGGGCACGACCAGTTGTTCATCGGCAGCGGAGCCGGGCAGCGCAGCGAGGTCTTCGACGTACCGGCCGATCTGGCGCTGGACCTGTACGAGGGTCCGGGCGAGCAGCCGTCGGTGCGTTTCGCGCACGAGACGGTGGCGGTGCCATTCGTACCGCACGGTGCCCCGCCCGCCGAGCCGCCCGGCCCGCCGCCGGACCGGGTGCCTGGCACGCTGCGGCTCTCGGTGCCGACGCACCGCACGCTTCCCGCCGCGGCGCCGGTGCCGGCGGCTCCCCCGGCGCCCGTGCTGCGGGCGGCCACGGACGCCGACCGGGACCTGCTCGACCTGACCGCCGAGGACGGCGCCGCGCTGCCGGGCACGGTGCTGCTGCCGGACGACGCGATCATGGAGGTGTTCCAGGCGTCCGCCGCGCTGGACTCGGCGTTCCGCGCGGTGCTCGGCAACACCTATCCGGGGCATCCGGCGCGCGGCCTGCTGGACGACGTGCGGGACGCGGTCGCCGGGCGCACCCCGCGTCCGGTGGCGCGGGCGGGCCGGGCGCTGGGCGAGTCGCTGGCGGGCGCTGCGGCCACCGATCCGACGACCGTGGCGGCGGAGATGCTGGCCGCCGCGCGCAATCCCGCCGCGCTCCTGGCCCGGGGGCACCAGGTGTTCAAGGGCGCCTACGTGGTGGAGGGCCTGACGCTGCCGGGGCTCGCGTCGGACGAAGTGCTGTCGGTGGAGATCCGCGGCGTGCTGCGGCGGCCCCGGGCGACGGACGGTTTCGCGCAGTACTTCGAGACCGGCCTGAGCGCCACCGACGGCGCGGCGCAGCAGCGGGGCGCGGCAGGCACCTCTCAGTGGGCGGGCGGCTTCCGCGCGGTCCGCAACACGTCGTCGGCGCAGACTCCGGCCGCCGACCAGGCCGCGGGCAACGACTTCGACGACGTCCTGGTGACCCGCGCCGAGCCCACCGGTCAGCAGGAGAGCACGCCGCCGGTGTCCCGGCCGAGCACGCTGAACCCGTCGGGCCGCTACACCCGTACCGCCCGGAGCGAGCGGTCGCGGGCGCTGGGCTCCACGACGACCGCCTACCGCACCGCGACCGAGAGCGGCACCCAGCACCGGGTCACCGCCGACGCGACGCTGCTGGTGACGTTCCGCCGGGGCCGCCGCAACGTCGTCGGCAACGCGTTCGGGCAGGGCGAGGGCCGCGCGGTGACGGTGGCACTGGACCTGACGGACGGGGTGCGGTTCCTGGCCACCCCGGCGCAGATCCGGCGGCACGCCGCATGGTTCGCGGGCGTGCCCGGTCTTGCCGTACCGGGCCCGGCGGTGGGCTCGGTGCCGCTGCCGCGCCGCTTCACTGCCTCCCGTGAGGTGGGTCTGGGCAGCGTGCTCGCGGTGGACGAGTTCACCGACGCGACGCGCACGGTGCAGCGCCCCGACGTGCTACGGCAGCGGCTCCTCGCGCTGATCGAGGAGGAGGCGCCCGGCATCACCCGGCCCGGCCACTCCTCCCACCTGCCGGGCGTGGCGACCAGGGTCGCGGACCTCTCCTCGACGGCCGGCCTGCGCACCCTCGCCGGTCGCGGCCCCGGCCATGTGCAGCGCTTCCGGTTCCGCTATCTCGGCTACGGCGGCGCCCAGTTGGTCGAGGTGACGCTGCGCACCGAGCCGGACGCCGACGACCACGCGCTGCGTGCGCTGCGCGGGCATCCGGCGGCGGCGGGCTCGGGCATCGAACAGTTCCTCGGCCATGTGCCCTCCTCGGTGACCGACCGGACGGCGCGCAGTGTGCGGCACGCCGGGTTCGTCCAGCTCCAGTCGCGCTTCCCGCGGCCCACCGGCGGCCCGCGCACCGACCGGGCGGGCGCGCTGCTCAGCGCCGACACGACCCGTGGCAACGCGGCGCGCGTCACCCGCTCCGCCGAGGACCGCTTCTGGCAGCGCACCGACAACGCCGCCGACTTCGAGGGCGTGCCGTACCGGGTGGTGGCCGAGGTGCGGTCCACCCCGGCCGCGCAGTGGCTGCTCGACCTGCCGGGCAGCCTGTTCCAGCACGGCGTGCTGAGCCTCACCGGGGCGGACGCCACGCTCGCCGACCGCATCGCGCACCTCTTCGGCGGCCGGCCGACGCGGACCACCACCGTGCACACCGCCGCCGCGCTCCGGTTCACCGGCAGCGAGACCGGCGAACCGGCCCCCGCGCCCGTGCCGTTGCCGGTGGCCCGGCACACCGCGCGGCCCGCGGTCGCCGGGGACCGCTTCGTGCCGCACGGCCCGGCCCCCGTGTACGCCTTCGACGGCGGCGCGGAACTGGCCGCGGCGCTGGGCGAGGTGGCCCCGGGGCTGACCCGCTCCTGGCGTTCCCTGACCACCTCCGGATCGGCGGACGCCACGGCCGTGCGCGTGGGCGAGCTGATCCAGTCCGGCACGCTCTCGCTGGACCACCCCCGCGGCCCGGCGGGCCCCGTCACGACGATGCCGGGCGCCTATCCCTTCCAGGGCGCGCCGGGCACCCCGCCCCGCCTCACGGTGGAGCTGTACCGGCCGCGCCCGGTCACCGACACGGGGGATGTGACGGTGGACCGGCTGCGGCTGAGCACGTACGGCGCGGCGTCCTCCTCGCAGGCGGGTGTCACCGCCGGGCTCGCGGCACAGGGCGGGCTCGCCGCCACCGACGACAACCGGCAGATCGTCAACTTCACCGTCCCGGTGCTGGCCCGCCAGCCGCAGGCCCCCGGCCCCGGCGCCGCCGTGAGCGGCACCCGCCGGGACTGGCTCAAGCACGGCAACACCAGCGCCCCGGAGGGCTCGCGCGGCACCCGCAGCCACGAGATCCTCGCCGACGCGCTGATCACGGTGCACGGCCCGAACGGCGTGCGGTACGTGACGGGCACGGTGCGGATGCGCCCCCTGGAGCGCGATCTGCTGGGCCTCGGTGTGACCGGCGCCCGCACCGACGCCGGGACGTTCGACGGTGCCGCCCTGGTGCGGGTGGCCGCCGACGCCCGCGCCCACGCGGCGGGCGCCCCGGCCGGTGCCGTCGCCGACGCCGTCCTGCGCGACTGGCGTACGGTGCCGCTGCGCGACCTGCCGACGCTGCTGGCGGACGGCGTCCGGGCGGACGACGGGGCGGCCGTGGAGGGCGTGCAGATATGGCTGGCCGTGGACGGCGGTCCCGGGCAGACGGCCCGCGCGCTGTACGCCGCCGCCGGCGCGGCGGCGCTGCTGCACCGGCCGGTCGAGCTGGCGCTGCGCGACGACGAGGGCGTGCGCTTCCGCCGCTTCGACGCCGACGGCGAACCGGAGCCGGCCGGCCCGGAGGAGCACGGCGCCGGCTGGGCGGCCGTCCGGGAGCAGGTCGGCACGCTCGACGCGGCGGCGCACGCGGAGGAGACGGCCCGCGCCGAGGAGGCGGCCCTCCAGGCCGAACTGCCCGACGCCCGCCGGGCTCTGGACGAGGCCCGCCCCCCGGTGGCGCGTGCGGGGCGGGAGCTGGACGATGCCCGGGCCGCCGCGCAGGCCGCCCGGGACGCCCGTACGGCCGCCGAGCGGGCGGTCACCGCCGCCGAGCGCACCGACCGGGAACGGCGCACCCGCGTCGCGGAGCTGACGGCCGACGCCGAGGACCGCCGGTCCCGCGCGACGGCGGCGACCCGGGAGGCGGAGGAGGCCCAGGAGGCGGTCCGCGCCGCGCGGGAGCACCTGGAGGCGACGGAACGCAGCCTGCGGGAGGCGGTGGCCGAGGCGGCCTCGCGCGGCGGGGCCGGGTCCGGCGGCTCCGGCAGGTCGGACCGGTCCGGACGGTCGGACCGGTCCAGCCGCTCCAGCGGGTCGGTCGACCGCCGTACGGTCCGCCGGGACGGTGCCCGCGCCGCGCTGGAGGCGGCCCGCACGGCGGCCGGGGCGGCCGAGCGCGCCGCCGACGCCGCCCGGCACGCGGCCGAGGACGCCGTCCGCCGCCGCGACATGGCTCGCGACGCGGCCGGTGCCGCGGCCGCCGCGCTGACCCGCGCCCGTGACACGGCCACGACGGCGTCGCGGGCCGACCGGGAGGCCCACGACGCCCTGACCGCGGCCACCGAACGCCACGATGCCGCGGTCACGGCGCTCGACACGGCCCAGCAGGGGGTGAACGGCCTCGAACGCCGGGTCGGCGAAGCCCTCGCCGAACAGGCCCGCCAGGCGGACCGGCAGCGCAACGCCCAGAACGACCTGACCGACCTCGTGACCCTCCTGGAGGCGGAGCGCGCGGCGGCGGGCGACGGCACGGTGCCGCTCCCGACGGGCTCGTTCGCCCGCACCCCGGCCGGCTGGCCGATCCGCACGGGGCGGCCGGCACCTCCCAGGATCGAGGAGGAGTCCGACGCGTCCGACACGGATTCGGAGGACGACGACGACGGCGACGGCGACGACGAGGACGCCGAGGACGCGGGCGGCCCGCCGCCCGTCCCCCGGGGCGAGCGTCCGGACTCCTTCGTGGCCTCGCTGTCCCGGCTGCTCACCGCGTCCGGCGATGCCCCGGCGTGGACCGGAGCGCGCGACCCGCACGGCGCGCTGCGCGCGTGGGCGCGTACGGACGTGGCGGCGCGCCGGGCCCCCGAGGACGCCGAACTCCCCGAGGACGGGACACTTGTGAGCATCGATGACCTCGCCCGGATCGACGCCCTCACCGACGCGCTGCGCGCCCAGTCGATCCTCCAGGGCGGCCGGGTGACCGTGGCAGAGGCCGGGCTCGACGACGCCGCGCGCCTCGCCCTGGTTCTGGCGCGCCCCGATTCCCCGGCGTACGTGGCGACCCTGGCCGCACTGGTCGCCCGGGAGACCGGGCGCCAGGTGCGCGTGCTCGGACCCGGCGAAGGCGTCCGTGAGTTCGGCCCCGAGGAGGGCGACCCGCTGGACCTGTACTTCGACGGCCGCCGCTTCTCGCCCACCCCACCAGGCGGCTGACCAGGGACAGCGCCCGACTCCGTAGCACCACCCGGCGGCCGGCCCCGGGCACCGCCCGATCCCCGCGACACCACCCCCCGAGAGGAAGACCATGTCCGGCAAGAACGAACCGCAGCACCAGGCCGCGGCGGCCGAGTCGGCGGCGACGCCGACCACACCGGAGCCGGAGGCGCCGGAGGCAGCGGCCGCTCCGGAACCGGCGAAGACCGCCGAGCCGGGGCCTGCCACCGCGGAGAGCACGCCCGCCCCGGAGACACCGGAAGCACCGGAAGCGGCGACCGCTCAGGCAACGGCGCCGGACCCCGAACCGACGGCCACGGCGACAGCCACGGCGGAGCCCGACGCGGAAGCCGAGCCCGAGGCCCAAGCGGCCGACGGCAAGTCCACGGCCCCCCGTCCCTCCGGCCGCCCGTCCCGGGGCCTGCTGGCCGGTGCGGCCATTGCGGGGGCGCTGCTGGTCGGGGTGCCGTTCCTGGTGTCGGGCGCCCTGGACCGATCGGGCCCGGGGAACGGCGGAGGTGCGGACCGGGTGGCCGACGCGGGCACGGTGCTGAACAACCAGGGCGACGGCGCGGCCCCCGGCGTCTACGGATCGGCCGACCCGGCCCCGTCGTCCCCGTCCCCGTCGCCGTCCGCGAGCAAGAGCAAGAGTGCGGGAGACGACGGGAAGCGCGAGCCGAGGACCGGCGCCGTGGCGGCGGGTCCGGCAGTGGTGAAGAGCACGGAGGAGGCGCCGAAGACCCCGAAGCCGTCGAAGAAGCCGAAGAAGGCGCCCCCGAAGCCCGCGGTCACCACCACGGTGACGGCTGCGCCGGGCACCACGCTCTTCGGCCACGCCTCCAACCGCTGCATCGAGATGGTGGCCCACAAGGGGGCGGACGGCTCCCCTCTCCAGATAGCCAACTGCACCGGCAAGAACTGGCAGAAGTGGGACTTCCGCCCGGACGGCACCATCCGCTCGATGGGGCTCTGCATGGACGTGGCGTGGGGCTCGCACGACAACGGCGCGGTGATCCAGATCGCGTGGTGCAGCGGGAACCCGGCCCAGCAGTTCGTGCTGAGCGCCGACCACGACCTGGTCAACCCGCAGGCCAACAAGTGTGTGGACGTGAAGAACGCGCAGACCGGCGGCGGCGCCCGCCTCCAGCTCTGGGACTGCAACGGTCAGGACAACCAGAAATGGAGCAGGCGCTGAGTCCGCCGACGGTCTCGGGTCCGGGCAGGTAGGCGGCGTACCTCACAGCGTGTCATCCGATCGGACCCGCTTCGGCGGGGAACTGTGGGGTCATGACGACACAGCTCGGACTTCCCGAAGGCATCCAGGCCTGTCTCTTCGATCTCGACGGAGTGGTCACCAGGACGGCGGTGGTGCACGCCGCCGCCTGGAAGGCGACCTTCGACGCCTTCCTGCGCGAGCGTGACGGAGCGGACTTCCGCCCCTTCACCGATGCGGACTACGACGAGTACGTCGACGGCCGCCCCCGGGCCGACGGCGTCCGCTCCTTCCTCGCCTCCCGGGGCATCGAACTGCCCGAGGGCACCCCCGACGATCCACCGGACACGCGGAGTGTCAACGGGGTCGGCAACCGCAAGAACGAGCTCCTCCTGGAGAAGATCCGTACCGACGGTGTGGAGCCGTACGAGGGCACGCTGCGCTACATCGACGCGGTCCGCGCCGCCGGGCTCGCCACCGCGATCGTCTCCTCCAGCGCCAACACCCGCGACGTCCTGCACTCCATCGACGCCGAGCGGCTGTTCGACGTACGCATCGACGGGGTGGTGGCCCGGGAACGGAAGCTGCCGGGCAAACCGCACCCCGACACCTTCCTGGCCGCCGCCCGGGACCTCGGGATCGAACCGTCCCGGGCCGCCGTCTTCGAGGACGCGCTCGCCGGCATGGACGCGGGCAGGTCGGGGCACTTCGGGTTCGTCGTCGGCGTCGACCGGGTCGGGCAGACCGACGCGCTGTACGCCCACGGCGCCGACCGTGTCGTCAAGGACCTCGCCGAGCTCGGAGGCAGCGCGTGATCACCAACCGGACGTACACCGTGGAGCCCTGGCGCGTGCGTGAGACGGCGCTCGACCTCGATCTCCTGGCGCAGAGCGAATCCGTCTTCGCCCTGTCCAACGGGCATGTGGGCTGGCGAGGCAACCTCGACGAGGGCGAACCGCACGGCCTGCCCGGCAGCTACCTCAACGGGGTGTACGAACTGCACCCGCTGCCCTACGCCGAGGCGGGCTACGGCTACCCCGAGTCGGGCCAGACCGTCATCAACGTCACCAACGGCAAGCTGCTGCGGCTGCTGGTGGACGACGAGCCGTTCGACCTGCGCTACGGGCGGCTCCGCAAGCACGAACGCACCCTGGACTTCAAGCGCGGGGTGCTGGAGCGCAGTTGCGAGTGGACCTCCCCGGCCGGTACGACCGTCCGGGTGCGTTCCACCCGCCTCGTCTCCCTCACCCAGCGCGCCATCGCCGCCGTGCAGTACGAGGTGGAGCCCGTCGACAGCCGGACCAGGGTCGTCATCCAGTCGGAGCTGGTCACCAACGAGAGCCTGCCCTCGTCCGACGGCGACCCCCGGACGGCCAAGGCCTTGCAGTCCCCGCTGGAGCCGGAGGAGGACCAGGCCGTCGGGTCGCGGCTGCGGCTGGTCCACCGCACCCGGCACAGCGGCCTCAGGGTCGCCGTGGCCGCCGACCACGTCGTGGAGGCCCCCGGGGAGATCACCACCAGCAGCGAGAGCAACCCGGACGTCGCCCGCCTGACCGTCACCTCCGTCCTGGAGCCGGGACAGCGGCTGCGGGTGCAGAAGACCGTCGCCCACGGCTGGTCGGGGGCCCGTTCCCGGCCCGCGATGAGCGATCAGGTCGAGGCCGCACTGGCTGCCGCCGCCCATGGCGGCTGGGACGGGCTGGTGGCCCAGCAGCGGGCCTACCTCGATGACTTCTGGGCCCGTGCCGACGTCGAGGTGCACGGCGACGAGGAGATCCAGCAGGCCGTCCGCTTCGCCCTCTTCCATGTGCTCCAGGCCGGTGCCCGCGCCGAGCAACGGGCGATCCCGGCCAAGGGGCTGACCGGTTCCGGGTACGACGGCCACGCCTTCTGGGACACCGAGATGTTCGTGCTGCCCCTCCTCTCCTACACCGAGCCCAAGGCGGTCGCCGAGGCGCTGCGCTGGCGGCAGGCCACCCTGCCCGCCGCCCGGGACCGGGCCACCCAGCTCGGGCTGCGCGGTGCCGCGTTCCCGTGGCGGACCATCGACGGCTCGGAGGGCTCCGCGTACTGGCCGGCCGGTACCGCCGCCTTCCATGTGGCCGCGGACATCGCGCACGCCGCGGTGCGGCACGCGGCGGTGACCGGCGACACCGCCTTCGAGCGCGAAACCGTGCTGGAACTCCTGGTGGAAACGGCGCGGTTGTGGCGTTCGCTGGGCCATCACGACCCGCACGGTGTGTTCCACATCGACGGCGTCACGGGGCCGGACGAGTACAGCGCCGTCGTGGACGACAACACGTACACCAACCTCATGGCCCGCTCCAATCTCCTCGCCGCGGCCGACGTGTGCGAACGCCACCCGGAGGAGGCGTCCCGGCTGGGTGTGAACGAGGAGGAGAGCGCCGCCTGGCGGGACGCCGCCGAGGCCGTGCACATCCCCTACAACGAGGAGATCGGCGTGCATGAGCAGCACGCCGGTTTCACCCACCACCAGCGCTGGGACTTCGCGAACACCCGTGCCGACCAGTACCCGCTGATGCTGCACTTCCCCTACTTCGACCTCTACCGCAAGCAGGTGATCAAGCAGTCGGACCTCGTACTGGCGATGTACACCTGCGGCACCTGGTTCGACGCCCACTGCGACGACGACCAACTGGCCGCGAACTTCGCCTACTACGAGCCGCTGACCGTACGGGACTCCTCTCTGTCGGCGTGCTGCCAGGCCGTCGTCGCCGCCCGTACCGGACATCTGCGGCTGGCGTACGACTACACCGCCGAGGCCGCGCTGATGGACCTGGCCGACCTGGAGCACAACACCCGCGACGGACTGCACATCGCTTCGCTGGCCGGTACGTGGATGGCGCTGGTCGCCGGATTCGGTGGCACCCGCCGGGACGGCGACAGCCTGCGCTTCGCGCCCCGGCTGCCCGAGAAGTTCAGTCGCCTGGCCTTCCGGCTCCAGTTCCGCGGCCGCTGCCTCCAGGTGGAGATCGGGCCCGACAAGGCGACGTACTCGCTGCTGCTCGGCGATCCCCTGACGATCCACCACCACGGCACGGAGGCGCACGTGGACGGTGAGGGGCCCGTCACCCTCGCGATCGCCCCGCCGGAGCGGCGGCCCACGCCCGAACAGCCCCTGCACCGCAGCCCGGGCGCCACCGACCGGCCGGGCCCCGAGCAGGGGTGAGCCGGGGGTACGGGCCGGGCTCCCGGACAGCCGCCCGAGCGGCGCGGGGCCCCGGCCCGTACCCGCCACCCCGGGCCGGGGCGGTTACGGCTTGGCGGCCACGAAGCCCCACTGGTCGACCGGCTCTCCGGTGAACGGCTCCTCGGGGCGCCAGAGGCTGATCGAGCCGAAGCCCGGCTCCACCAGTTCGAGCCCGTCCGCGAACGCCGCGACGATCTCCTTGGGCCGCGAGATGTACGGCATGGCGCCGCCGTCGGCGTAGTCGTCGGACGCGGCCCGGGTCTCCGGGGTCTCGATGGTGTCGCAGAGCATCAGATGGCTGCCGGCGGGCAGCGCGTCCAGGTAGCCGCGGAGCAGGGCCGCGGCGTCGTCCGCCTCCGCCACGTGTCCCAGCGTCGAGAGCAGCATCACGGCCACCGGGCGGCTGAGGTCCAGGGTGCGGGCCGCCGCGCGCAGGACCGTCTCCGCGTCCCTCAGGTCCGCGTGCACGTAGTCCGTGGCCCCCTCGGGCCTGCTCGTCAGCAGGGCCCGGGCGTGGGCGAGGACGATCGGGTCGTTGTCCACGTACACGATGCGTGCCGCCGGATCGACGCCCTGGGCGACCTCGTGGGTGGCGTTGGCCGTCGGCAGGCCGGTGCCGAGGTCCAGGAACTGCCGGACGCCCGCCTCGGCGGCCAGATAGCGGACGGCCCGCGCCTGGAACGCCCGGGAGGCGCGCGCTATCTCGATGATCTGGGGGTACGACTCCTCCATCATGGCGCCGAGCCGGCGGTCCACCTCGTAGTTGTCCTTGCCGCCCAGCCAGTAGTTCCACACGCGCGCCGAATGCGGTGTGCTCGTGTCGATTCCGTCCACCGCCACCTGGGTGCCCTGCCCGTCAGTCATCGGCCCTCTTCACGTCGTACGACGGTGGCACGGGCGACTCCGTGCCACGCGGGCCCCATGCTTCCCCACGGGCCACATCCGCACCAGCCCGAAGTGGGACAACTCCCTTCAGGCGCGCAGGATCTCGGTGATCCCCTCGCGGTAGGAGGTGACGGGAAAGCCGGGGAAGCGGGTGGTGAACTTCGTGGTGTCGAAGATGTTGTCGCCCCGGTAGCGCGGCAACAGCTCCCGCACCTCGCCCAGTTGGCCGACGAAGCGGCCGCCGATACGGAAGAGGGCTTCGGGCAGCACCGTGTACCGGAGGCGGCGGCCGGTGATCTCTCCGGCCAGCCGGACCAGCTCGGCGTAGGTCGGGCGGTCCGGGTCCACGGGCAGGTGCCAGGTCTGGCCGTAGGCGTCCGGGGTGTTGCCGATCAGGGCCATGGCGCGGCTCGCGTCCGGCGTCCAGATGAGCGAGCGGGCCGTGTGCGCGCCGACGGGGACGAGCGGCCGCTTCCCCGCCTTGATCCGGTCGAAGACGAGCGAGTTGGTCAGGCTCTTGGTCCTGCCGGGGCCGTAGAACTCGGGCGCCCGGCAGATGACGGCCTCGACGGACTTCTCGGCCATCGCGTCCAGCAGCGTCGTGGCGATCTGCGCGCGCACCCGGCCCTTGCGGCCGTTGGGCTCGAAGCCGGTCGTCTCGGTCTGCGGGGTGGTGGTCCCGGGATACATGTAGGTGTTGTCGAAGAACACGAGCTTGGTGCCGTACTTCGCGCAGGAGTCGATGACGTTGCGCATCATCGCGGGGAACTGCCGCTCCCACAGCGCGGAATCCATTGGCAGGCCCACGGTGAGGTAGGCGACCTCGCTGCCCTCGACGGCGCGGTCGGTGGCCCCGGGGTCCGTGAGGTCGGCGGCGACGAGCTGATCGGTGTCGTGGATCTTCGCGGGTTTGCGGCTGACCAGCCGGATGTCCCGTGTGAAGGTGCGGTACAGCTCGCGGGTGAGCTCCTCGCCGATCGGTCCGTTGGCGCCCAGGACTGCGTGCATGGGAAGTGTCACTCTTTCTTGTCTCTCGAAGCCCGGGGCCCGTCACGGGCCGCCGGTGGTCGTTGCGCGGTGCGGGCTAGCCGGTGCTCGTCGCCGCTCCGACGTCGGCGACGAGGCGTTCCGCGAGGCGCTCGGAGGACGGGGGGTTCTGGCCCGTGTAGAGGTTGCGGTCGACCACCACGTACGGGCGCAGCGGCAGGAGGGCCTTGGAGTACGTGGCCCCGCTCTCCTTCAGCCGGTCCTCCAGCAGCCAGAGGGCCTTGCGGCCGAAGCTGTTGAACTTTTCCTCCAGGTTCGACAGGCCCGTCATCCGGTAGCCCGCGAATGGCCAGGATCCGTCCTCGTTCCTCGCCGCGAACGCCGCCGCCGGTGCGTGGCACAGCAGCGCCAGCGGTTTCCCGGACGCGAGCACCCGGGTCAGCAGCGCACCGGAGACGGGATCGACCGCCAGGTCCTCCATGGGGCCGTGCCCGCCGGGGTAGAACACGACGTCGAAGTCGTCCGGATCGATGTCGCCGAGATTCCGAGGGTTGTGCAACTCGCCCCGGATGAACTCCAGATAGGCGGCGACCTCGCGGAGCTTCGAGGGGCGCCCGGCCGTCCTGGACATGCTCAGCCGGTCCAGGGTCGGGACCTTCCCGCCCGGGGTCGCGAGGGTGATCTCCCACCCGGCCCGGGAGAAGATCTTGTGCGGCATCGCGAGCTCCTCGCCCCAGAACCCCGACGGATGCACCTCCCCGTCCCGCAGGGTCCAGCGGTCTGCCGCGGACACGACGAACAACACCCTGGTCACGACGGGCCTCCTGCTGCCTCGGAATTTCCTCTGATATGCATTGGAATCGGTACGAAACCATGATCTGCCCCGGGCCGGAGCGGCGCCATGGGGCCCGGCCTAGCGCACACCGAGCGCCTTGAGGGCCTTGAGCCCTCCGGTCAGGACGGCGGCCCAGGTCTCGGGCGCTACACGGCGGGGCGGGGTGAAGCCCAGGACGCGCTGGTGGGCGATGGTCTGGGGTTCGGTGTACTTGAGGATGCCCTCGGCTCCGTGGCGGCGGCCGAGTCCGGAGTCCCCCATGCCACCCATGGGGGCGTCGACGCTTCCCCAGGCGGCCGCGAACGCCTCGTTGACGTTGACGGTCCCGGCGTGGACGCGGGCGGCGACGGCCCGGCCGCGCCTGCCGTCGCGCGACCAGACGCTCGCGTTGAGGCCGTACGCGGTGGCGTTCGCCTGCTCCACGGCGTCGTCCACGTCGCGGAAGGAGTGGACGGAGACGACCGGACCGAAGGTCTCCTGGGCGTGCAGGGTCATGTCCGGGGTGACGCCCGTGAGGATCGTCGGCTCGTAGAAGAGCGGGCCGAGATCCGGGCGCGCCCTGCCTCCGGCCAGGACGGTGGCGCCCTTGGCCACGGCGTCGCCGACGTGCTCGGTGACGGTCTTCAGCTGGGCGGGCGTGGTGAGACTGCCGACGTCCACGCCGTAGTCGTACGCGGCGCCGATACGGAGCCGCTTGGTGCGGGCGGTGAACGCGGCGACGAACGCGTCCCGGACCGACTCGGCCACGTACAGGCGCTCGACGGAGACGCACAGCTGTCCGGCGGAGGGGAAGCACGCCGCGACGGCTCCCTCCGCCGCCTTCTCGATGTCGGCGTCCTCCAGGACGATCATCGGGTTCTTACCGCCGAGCTCCAGGGAGGCGCCGATCAGGCGCTTTCCGGCGTCGCTCGCGATCTCGCGCCCGGTGGCGGTGGAGCCGGTGAACATCATGTAGTCGGCGTTGTCCATCAGCGCGCCGCCGATGGAGCTGCCGCGGCCGATCACCATCTGCCAGACGCCCTCCGGCAGCCCGGCCTCGTACATGAGCTCCATCGACCAGAGGGCCGTGAGCGCGGTCTGGGTGTCGGGCTTCTGGACGACCGCGTTCCCGGCCGTCAGAGCGGCGAGGGTGTCGCTCGCGGCCATGCTCAGCGGGTAGTTCCAGGGCGAGATCACCGCGACGACGCCCTTGGGGTGGCGGACCTCGGTGGTGTGGGTGAGCAGCGGGATCGCGCCGCGCCGGCGTCGGGGGGCGAGGTACCTGGCCGCGTTGCGGGCGTAGTAGCGGGAGACGATGCCGATGTCCACGACTTCCAGGAAGGCGTCGCGGCGGGTCTTGCCGTTCTCGGCCTGCATCAGGTCGAGGACTTCGTCCTGCCGGGCCAGGACCAGGTCGTGGTAGCGCAGCAGGATCTTCCGGCGCTCGGCGAGCGGGGTCGCGGCCCAGGCCCTCTGCGCGGTCCGGGCGCGGGCGAAGGCGCCCTCGACGTCCGCGGGCGTGGAGACGGGCAGGTCGGCGAGGGGGACGCCGGTGTAGGGGGCGCTGGTGGTGACCCGCGCGGCGTCGGGCGCCGCCGAGACGCGGCCGGCGAGGCGCCGGAGGACGGCCGGGGTGAGGGACGCGGGGAGGCGGGGGCCGCGGGCGGTCGTGGGGCGGGCGTGTGCGGTGGCCATGGCGGGGGCTCCTTTGTCGCGGGGTCCGGTCACCTGGTCCGGCTGCGGACCGAGGTGGGGACCGGCATGTGCAGGGCGGCCTGGCCCTCGGTCATCACGTCGAGCTGGATGATCCGCCCGGGCCTCAGCGACCGCAGGTCGTCGGACATCCGGCCCTCGCCGAGCCGGAGGCCGATGCCGCGGGTGCGGCACGTCGTTCCGGCGCTCAGCACGTTGGTCTGGTTGAGCGTGGCGTGCCAGGCGCCGCCGATCGTCGTGTACGAGGTCAGCGAGCCGACCCGCTCGCCGCTGGGGTACGCCTGCTGGGCCGGGGTGTCCGCGACGAGGGACAGGTCCGTCCCGCCGGACGCGTTGGCCACGCGCGCGGTCGTCCGGGTCCGGTCGACGGCGACGTCGAGGCCGGTCACCCACTTGGGGAAGCCGTAGCCGTCGTGGCCGCGGACCTGGGCGATGTCCGAACTCACCGGCAGGGACAGGACGTACGAGTCCAGGCTCTCGTTCTTCAGGCCGGAGACGAGGTCGAAGAACCCGAGCCCGCCGTGGCGCGCGGGCTTCACGGCGATCCCCACGGCGGCCTCGGTATAGAAGTCGATGTCACACACGTCGTACCGGAAGAACATCACCGAGACGAGGCCGAGGCCGGGCACGATCTCCAGCGGCGCCAGTTCCTCGGGCAGCCGGGCGCGGATCGCGCGGGAGGGCGCCGCCATGGTGATCCGGGCGGTCGAGAGCGCGTAGTAGAAGTTCGGGGTGAGCGTGGGCCCGACCGGTGAGTCGACCCGGACCTTGGGGAGCGCCCGGAAGAAGTCGACGCCGCTGACGCGGGGGTCCCGGGCGATCACGTCCAGGTCGGGGTTCATCCGGTACCTGTCGTACAGGCCGCCCTGGGGAACACGGACCTCGCGGCCTCCCAGATCGACCGCGACGGTGTCCTGCTGCGGGGCGGACGGAGCCATGACGGTGCGCCTCACTCTCATGTAAGCGGTGTACACATGACTGTACGGCCCGATGTAAGCACCGTCAACAATCGAGCGGGCGCACCCTTCGACACCCCCCTCGCGCGCACCGATCACCTAGGATGTATGCACCATTTACATCGATTGCGCGGCACCGGAAGAGCGGGTGGGACCCATGGCCCAGAACGGCACGTACCATCACGGCGATCTGCGCGCCGCCTGCCTGCGGGCGGCCCGCGAACTGCTGGAGGAGGACGGCAGCGCGGCCTTGTCCATGCGCGCGGTCGCCCGCCGGGCCGGCGTCTCGCCCACGGCCCCCTACCGCCATTACGCGGACCGCGAGGCGCTCGTCTCCGCGGTCGCCGCCGAGGGGTACCGCGAACTCGCCGAGGCCCTGGCGGCCGCCGACCCCGCACCCTCGACCCCGGACGGCATGGCGGCGGTCGCCGTCGCCTATGTGCGGTTCGCCCTGGAGCATCCGGCCATGTTCCGGGCGATGTTCGCCGAGCCGTGCGACCCGTCCAGCGAGGAGCGGGTCGCCGCGACGGCCGCCATCTCCGCGTACGTGCGCGACATCGTGCGCGCGGCCTTCCCCGACGTGGACCCGGAGGCCCTGTCGACCACGGTGTGGGCCCTGGTCCACGGGCTGGCGTTCCTGCACCTGGACGGCAAGCTGGACGCCTCCACCCCCGAAGTGGTCACCGCGCAGGTCACCGCCGCCGTCCGGGCCCTGTTCACGGCCTCCCCCGCGCTCGGGGCGGCGATCAAGGGGGACTAACCTCTACACTTGCAATGTTATGCAATTGGCTAGATTCGCATATGTAACATCGGGTGGAGCGGAGACGGGCGGCCCATGACGGAGAAAACGGCGGCGGACGAGCACGAGCGGTGGCTGGAGAAGGGCGTCGCGCTGCGCGCCTTCTTCTACATCTTCGGGACCCACCTGTTCGCGGGCTTCGTGTGGGTGCTCTTCTACGTGGGCCAGCACGCCCAGAAGTAGCGCGCTCGCGGCGGTGGTTACCGGGGGCGGGTGGCGTGCAGGTCGGCCAGCAGCTGGGCCTGGCCCTGGAGGACGCCGGAGAGGATGCCCCGGGCAACGCGCAGGAGTTCGGCGAGGTCGGGGCTGGCCAGCCGGTAGTACACGTTGGAGCCCTCACGGCGGGTGAGGACGAGGTTGGCCTTGCGGAGCACGGCGAGCTGCTGGGACAGGCTGGCCGCCTCGATGCCCACCTCGGCGAGCATTTCCGCGACGGCGTGCTCACGCTCGCTCAGCAGCTCCAGGACGCGGATGCGGGTCGGGTGGCCGAGGGTTTTGAAGAACTCGGCCTTGAGCTGGTAGAGGGGTGCCTGCGTACCGCCGGGTTCGCCCGCGTTGCCCGTCGCGCCTGTACCGCGCACCTCGTCCACCCCACGCTCCTCGTGCCGGGCGGCGTCTCCGCCCCGGTTCTGCACAGTGTTCGACCTCCACAATTGCAGATTCCTGCAACTTCCGGAGCCCGCGGCCACCCGCCGGGACACCGGTCCGGGGCCGGGGCCCTTCACAGCGGGAGGGTGATCCAGATGCACTTGCCGCCCGCGTCCGCGTCGCCGCGCGTGACAGCGGTGCCGCCCAGCTCGGCCGTCGTCTCGACCACCGTGGCGAGTCCGCTGCCGGGCGCGACGGCCGCGCCGACGAGCGGGGGCCGGTAGGGGTGCCGGTCGTGGACGCCGAACGCGAAGACGCCGGGGCCGTGGGCGTAGGTGACCGTGATCGCGGGGGTCAGCGCGGCGGCGTGCCGGACCGCGTTGGTGACGAGCTCCGAGAGGATCAGCAGGGCCCGCCCGGTGCTCGGGTGGCGCAGGCCGACCCCGCACTCGACCAGCACCTCTTCGGCCGTCTCGCGGGCCACCCGTACCGCCGAACCCATCGCGGGCAGGGTGAGGACGTGCCGGAAGGACAGCGCCTGCGGTGGTACGCCCGTCATCGCAGCGCCTTCCCGGGGTGGTGCGGGGCCGGCAGCAGCCCGGCCCGTTCGAGGTGGCGGCGTGCACCGGCGATGGCCTCCGGGGTGGTCGCGTAGGCGCGGCCCTCGTGGCTCAGGAGGTCGAGCGCCCCCACGGACCGCAGCGCCTGACGCTGGCCGGGGCGGATGCCGGAGGTCATGACGACGATGCCGCGCCGGTTCAGCTTCTCCACCGCGTCCTTCAGCACGAGGGCGCCGGTCGCGTCCATCGTCGTCACGCGCGACATGCGCAGGATGACGACCCGGACGTCCGACACCTCGGAGAGTTCGAGGAGGAAGCGGTGGGCGGCCGCGAAGAACAGCGGGCCGTCGATCCGGTACGCGACGATGTGCTCGGCGAGCAGCGCGTGCTCCTCGTCGCCGTGCTCGCCGGGGAGATCCGCGCGGAGGTCGACGCGTTCGAGACCGGCCTGCAGCGCGACGGCGCGCAGGGCGAGGGCGCCCGCGACGACGAGCCCGATGATCACCGCGTACACCAGGTCGAGCACCAGCGTCGCCGACGCGGTCAGCACCAGGACGACGGCGTCGGAGCGGGTGGCCCGGGCCATGGCGCGCAGCGCGCCGACCTCGACCATGCGGACCGCGGTCGCGAGCAGGACGCCCGCGAGCGCGGCGAGGGGGATCTTCGACACCAGCGGGGACGCGGCGAACACGATGACCGCGAGGACGGCGGCGTGACTGAGGGCGGCGAGCCGCGAGGAGGCCCCGGTGCGGACGTTGACCGCGGTACGGGCGATGGCGGCCGTCGCCGGGACGCCACCGAAGAGCGGGGCGGCGAGGTTGGCCACGCCCTGCCCGAACAGTTCCCTGTCGGGGTCGTGCCGCTGACCCACCGTCATGCCGTCGGCCACCGTCGCCGACAGCAGGGACTCCAGCGCGGCCAGTGCGGCGACGGCCACGGCCGGAGCGATCAGCGCACCGAAGGAGGACGGGGCGAGGAAGGCGAGGGAGGGCGCGGGGAGCCCGGCGGGCAGCTCTCCGATGGGGGCCGTGTCCAGGTGACAGAGCTGTGCGACCAGGGTGGCGGCGACGACCGCGACGATGGAGAACGGGATCGCGGGCCGCCACCGGGCTCCCGCCAGCATCAGCGCGGCGACGCCCAGGGAGAGCCCGGGCGCGGTCCAGTGGGGCGTCGCGGCGAACGACTCCACGGCGCGCCACGCCACCAGGAGCACCTTCTCGCCCTCGGGAGCGGCGACGCCGAGGGCGTTGGGTACCTGTTGCAGGCCGATCACGCAGGCGATCCCGAGCGTGAAGCCCTCGACCACCGGGGCGGGCACATAGCGCATGTACCGCCCGGCCCGGAGCAGCGCCAGCCCGATGAGCAGGACCCCGGCCATCAGTCCGACGGTCAGGACGCCGCCGGGCCCGTACCGCGCCACGATCGGCACGAGGACCACGGTCATCGCGCCGGTGGGCCCGGACACCTGGAGGTTGGAGCCCCCGAACACCGCGGCCATGGCTCCGGCCACCACCGCCGTGGCCAGTCCGGCCTCCGCGCCGAGCCCCGAGGACACCCCGAATCCCAGGGCGAGCGGGAGGGCGACGATCGCCACGGTCAGCCCGGCGAGGAGATCCCTGCGCGGGTTCTGGGCCATCAGCCGGAAGTCGGCGCGGGCGGGCAGGACGCCGCGCACCCGGCGGGCCGCGCCGAGGAGAGCGGGGTACAGCGGAACGAGCACGTCCCCTCCTCGGGCCTGGTCCCCCGGTGGCCCGCGCGCGCCAGGGCTGTGCGGACGGTCGCCCGCCCGCACAGCACCTAAGGATGTATGTAATTGCAGATTATTGCAATTCGTTGAATGCTCCCTCCGGCCTGCGGGCCCGTGGCGCCGTCAGGGCACGTACGTGGCGTTCTGCGCGGTGGTCAGCGCCTTCCGGCCGTCCTCCCGGCCGAGCAGCCCGGCGGAGACCCAGCCGTCCACCGTGGTCCGCACCCGGTTCACCAGGGCGTCCTTGGACGCGAACGGCGCCGCCGACCAGATCTCGTCCAGCAGTGTGGTGCCGTCCGCGCGGGCCGGGTTGGCGACGCCCGAGTCGGTGCCGCCGAAGACCAGGCGGGGTTCGGTGCGGCGGACGTAGGCGTGGGTCGGGTCGGTGGTGCCCTCGTGGAAGGGGGCGAACTCGACGCCGTCCAGCGTGTGGTGCAGGGGTTTGCCCGGCACCGGGGCGAGGGACGGGAGCAGGTCGCCGGAGAGCGCGGCGTTGCGGTACAGCCCGACCGGCAGGTACGTAGTCGAGGAGTGGCGGCCCACCAGGTTGACGGGGCCGTGGAAGAGGGTCTGGAGGGTGGGGTCGTCGAGGGCCTTCTCCACCCGGAGCCGGAAGGGGATCGTCACCTTGACGACGTCACCGGCGGTCCAGGTGCGGCTGACGGTGAGGTAGCTGCCGGGGGTGGGTGCGCCGCCGGCGGTGGCGCCGTTGACGGTGACCCGGAATCCGGCGGTGGCCCAGGCGGGCACCCGCAGTCTGAGGTCGAAGGCGGCGGTGGAGCCGCCGAGGGTGAGGGTCGTGCCCTGTTCGCGCGGGTAGTCGGTGGTCTGGGTGACGGTGACGCCGCGCTCCGCCCAGGTGAGCGTGGAGGCGCTGTAGAGGTTGACGTAGAGGGCCTTGCCGTCGGCCCGGGCGAAGTAGACGGAGTCCTGGTATTTGGTGGCGCTCTCCATGCCGGTGCCTTCGCAGCAGGTGGTGCCCTGCTTGGGGGTGTAGTCGCGGACATGGCCGGGTGACAGACCGATGAGGTAGGTGACGAGCGGCTTCTCGGCGTCGGCCCGGTCCTCTTTCGAGCCCAGGATCTGGTTGTACAGAGCGCGCTCGTAGTAGTCCATGTACTTCGGGTTCTGGTCGTGGAAGAACAGGGTGCGGCTCAGTTTGAGGAGGTTGTACGCGCAGCACGTCTCGGCGGTCGTGGCGCCGATGGTTCCGGCGATGACGTCGCGTGCCTTCCAGAACTCCCCCTGGCTCGTGCCGCCGATGCCGTACATGCGGTGCGGGATGACCATGTCCCAGAAGTTCTTCGCGGCGGTGAGGTAGCGGTCCTGGCCGGTGGCGTCGTACAGCCGGGCGTAGCCGGTGAAGATCGGGATGTGCTGGTTGGCGTGCAGGCCGTCGAGGACGTCGGTGTCGGCGGCGCAGGCGTCGATGAGCCGGTCCAGGTCGAACAGCCTGGCCAGCGCGAGGTGTTCAGCCTTGCCGGTGAGGGTGTGCACATCCACGATCGCCTCGACGATCCCGCCGAACTCGCCGCTGGAGAAGATGCCCCACATCCGTTGCAGCGTGGCCGCCGGCAGCTTGGAGAGCCGGGAGTGCATCCAGTCGCAGAGACCGGAGGCGAGGTCGAGTGCGCGTGCGTCACCCAGGGCGAGGTGGGCGTCCAGCAGACCCCGGAGGATCTTGTGGGCGGTGTAGTACGGAGCCCATACGCGGGTGTAGTCGCCGCTGGTCATCGATTCCAGCTCGATGAACTGGGTCTCCGGGTAGGCGGCGAGGAAGCCCGGGTGACTGGGGGCGCCCCAGGTGCGGCGGAGGGTCGCGTGCAGACCCCGGCCCGAGGCGTCGGTGAACGTCCCGCCGGTCGTCTCGAAGAAGTCGTACGAGGCGAGGTCGCCGCGCCCGGCGGTGGTCTCCGGTGCGCGCCGGGACTGGAGAGAGGTGATCTCGGCCGCCGTCAGCGCGCGGGACCAGAGGTTGAACTCGTCGAAGGCCCCGGCGAACACCGGGTCGGACGCGAAGTGGGAGCGGCCGAGCCAGTGGTCGGCGAGCACGCCGAGGGCCGCCGGGGTGAGGCTCATCGAGGTGTTGCGGGCGACGGCCGTGCCGTTGACGTACAGGGTGCCGGTGTTGCCGCCGATCGTGACGGCGAGGTGGCTCCACTGGTTCAGGGGCAGCGGGGCGCTCCCGGTGAGCGCCTGTTCGCCGCCGGGTCCGCCGGTCGTGACGGCGAACCGGGGGACGCCGTTCGCGTCGCGGGCCGCGAGGTAGAGGTAGCGGGTGGTGTCGTTGCCGAAGTCGGCGACCCGGGCCCAGTCGTCCGCGTGCGTGGGCCGGATCCAGGCGGAGAGGGTGAACGCGGTCGCGGTGCCCAGGACGGTGTCGGGCAGGTCCACGTACTGGTAGGAGCCGCGTACGTTGTCCTGCCCGGTGCCGAACTTCCCGGGGACGGCGAGCATGCGCGGCTCGTGGCGCAGCGCCTCGCGTACGTCGTTCAGCACACCAACCATGTGCCGGATCCTGTCCGCGTACGCGGGGTCTCCGGTGCTCGCGTACGCCTGGGAGAGCATGGTGAGGAAGTGGCCGGTGTAGTGGCCGCGCAGGTTGCCGTTGGCCTCGCCGTCCAGCCCCTCCCAGCCGCCGGGTGCGACGGCGTCCCCGGTCGCCAGTCCGGCGTTGGCGCGGAAGACCTGGAGCAGCCGGTTCACGTCGTAGCCGCGGGCGTGGTCGAGCATCAACTGCCGCTTGGCGGCGAAGAGTCCGGGTCCGAGGGTGACGTCCTGGAGAGCGAAGGGGCGGACCGTCCAGGTGGACGGCGCGGGGAGGGCCGGGGCGGCCGCCGCGCGGGATGCGGCGGCCGCCGGTGGCGGGAGGGCGATTCCGATGGCGGGTGCGGCCGCCGTGAACACCGCGGCTTGCAGCAGGGTGCGCCGGGAGAGTGCTGGGCTCATGGGTGTGCGCTCCTCGACTCGTCGTCGGGTGGGGGTGGTCCGGTAGGGCGGGTGCGCTGTTCCTCGGCGTTCACGGAGGTGTGTGCGGGTCGGCCCGGTTACCGGGGCTGCCGCACGATGAGACGCTGGAGGACGATGAAGGCCAGCAGGAGGGCGCCGATGACGATCTTGGTCCACCAGGAACTGAGGGTGCCCTCGAAGGAGATCAGCGCCTGTACGGTGCCGAGGACCAGGACGCCCGCCGTGGAACCGGCCACATAGCCCACCCCGCCGGCCAGCAGGGTGCCGCCGATGACCACGGCGGCGATGACGTCCAGCTCCATGCCGACGGCGTGCAGCCCGTAGCCGGAGAGCATGTACAGCGCGAACAGCAGGCCGCCCAGGGCGGAGCAGAAGCCGCTCACCGCGTAGACGCCGACCTTGGCCCGCGTGGTGGGCAGGCCCATCAGCCGCGCCGAGGTCTCGCTGCCGCCGACCGCGTACACCGTGCGGCCGAAGCGGGTGAGGTGGAGGACGTACACCGCCGCCGCCACCACGGCCAGCGCGACGAGCACGCTGTAGGTGAGCGTGACGTCGCCGGGCAGCACGACGGTGCCGGTGGCGAAGTCGCGGAAGGACGTGTTGGTGATGGACACCGACTCGACGCTGATGAGGAAGCAGAGTCCCCGGGCCAGGAACATGCCCGCCAGCGTGACGATGAACGGCTGTACGTCGAAGTAGTGGATGACCAGGCCCATCAGCAGGCCGAGGACGGTCCCGGAGACGAGGACGGCGAGGACGGAGAGCAGCACCGGCCAGCCCGCCCTGAGGGTGGACGCGGCGATCATGGTGGACAGTGCGGCGACGGCACCCACGGAGAGGTCGATGCCGCCGGTGAGGATGACGAAGGTCATGCCGACGGCCAGCACGATGAGGAAGGCGTTGTCGATGAAGAGGTTCGCGACGACCTGGCCGGAGGCGAAGTCCTGGTAGCGCACCGAGCCGATGCCGAAGGTCACCGCGAACACCACGACGGTGGCGACGACGGGCAGGAAGCGCTGGGGCAGGCGCGGTCGTACGGACGCGAGGGCCGAAGTGCTCATCCGGCGGCCACCTTCTCGGATCGGGGTGCGGTGACGGGGGGCTTGCGCCGGCCGCCGATGACGCGCGCCGTGCGCGGGGACTGGAGCAGGCATACGGTGATCACCACGACCGCCTTGAACAGCAGGGTGACGTTGGTGGGCACACCGATGGAGTAGACGGTCGTCGTCAGCGTCTGAATGACGAGCGCGCCGACGAGGGTGCCGCCCAGGGAGTAGCGGCCGCCGGCGAGCGAGGTGCCGCCGATGACGACCGCGAGGATGGCGTCCATCTCGATCCACAGACCGGCGTTGTTGGCGTCGGCGGCGCTGACGTTGGAGCTGATCATCAGCCCGGCCACACCGGCGCAGAACGCGGCGAAGACGTACACGGTCCAGGTGATCGTGCGCGAGCGGACCCCGGCGAGCTTGCTGGCCTCGGGGTTGGCACCCACCGCCTCGATCAGCATGCCGAGCGCGGTGCGACGGGTCAGCAGGGCGACGCCGCCGAGGACCGCGAGGCTGATCAGGATCGCGATCGGCAGGACGAGGAAGCCCGCGCCGATCTGCCGGTACGCGGAGCTGTCGACGGTGACGATCTGGCCTTCCGTGAGCAGCATCGCGCCGCCGCGCCCGGCCGTCATCAGGACGAGGGTCGCGATGATCGGCTGGATGCCGAGGACGGAGACCAGGAAGCCGTTCCACAGGCCGAGCAGCACGGATACGGCCAGGGCGAGGAGGAGGGCCGTCGGCACGTCCCCGCCGTCGGCGATCCACGTGCAGCCGATCGCACCGGCGATCGCGGCGACCGCGCCGACGGAGAGGTCGATGCCCCGGGTGGCGATGACCAGGGTCATGCCCACGGCGATGAGCATGGTCGGGGCGCCGTTGCGGAGGATGTCCACCAGGCTGCCGTACAAGTGGCCGTCCTGGATGCGCAGTTCGAGGAAGGAGTGGGTGAAGACGACGTTGAGCAGGAGCAGGCCGGCCAGGGCGGCGAGCGGCCAGAGCAGACGTCCGCGGATCATGAGGCCACCGCCGCGTCCGTGTGGGCGTCGGCCGCGATGGCCGACATGACGGCGTCCACGGAGACGTCACCGCCGGACAGTTCGGCCACTTTGTGCCGGTCCCGCAGGACCACGACCCGGTCGGACACCCGTACCACCTCCTCCAGTTCGGCGGAGATGAACAGCACCGCCATGCCCTCGGCGGCCAGTTCGGCGACCACCTTCTGAATCTGTGCCTTGGCACCGACGTCGATGCCCCGGGTGGGCTCGTCCAGGATGAGCAGCCGGGGCCGGGTCACCAGCCACCGGGCGAGCAGCACCTTCTGCTGATTGCCGCCCGACAGGTTGCCCATCACGGCCTCGGGGTCGGCCGGGCGGATGTCCAGCCGTTCGATGTATTCGGCGACCATCGCCTCGGCGGTGCGCCGGGGCACCGGCCGCGCCCAGCCCCGGGCCGCCTGGGTGGCGAGGACCAGGTTGTCGCGCACGCTCAGATCGGCGACGACCCCCTCGGCCTTGCGGTCCTCGGAGCAGAAGGCGACCCCCTTGGCGATGAGGGAGCGCGGCCCCCGGGCCCGTACCGTCTCGCCGCCGACCGAGAGGGTGCCTCGGTCCGCGCGGTCGGCGCCGCACAGCAGCCGCGCGAGTTCGGTCCGGCCGGACCCCAGCAGCCCGGCGAGACCGACGACCTCGCCCTCGTGGATGTCCAGGTCGAACGGCTCGATCGCACCGGAGCGGCCGAGGCCGCGGGCGACCAGGACCGGGGCGCTGCCCGGGGCCCGTTCCTCCGAGCGGCGCTCCACCTCGGACAGCACACCGAGCTCACGGCCCAGCATCGCCGAGACCAGCGCCATGCGGTCGAGGTCCTTCGGCAGGTACTCCCCCACCAGCGTGCCGTTGCGCAGCACCGTCATCCGGTCCGACAACGCGTAGACCTGGTCCAGGAAGTGCGAGACGAACAGGATCGCCACGCCCTCGTCCCGCAGCACGCGCACGATGCGGAACAGCTCCTCGACCTCGTCGCTGTCGAGACTGGAGGTCGGCTCGTCCAGGACCAGCACCCGGGCGTCCACCACCAGCGCCCGGGCGATGGCCACCAGCTGCTGCACGGCGATGGAGTGGCTGCTCAGTACGGAGCCGGGGTCGATGGCCAGACCGATCCGGGCCAGGAGTCCGGTGGCGCGGGCCCTCATGGCCCGGCCGTCGATGGCGCCCAGTCTGCGCGGTTCGTGGCCGAGCAGGATGTTCTCCGCCACCGACAGGTTGGGGCAGAGGTTGACCTCCTGGTAGACGGTGCTGATCCCGGCGGCCTGCGCCTGGCCGGGGGTGGTGAACTCGACCGGCTCGTCGTGCAGCCGGATGGTGCCGGCCGCCGGCCGGTGGACCCCGGTGAGGGCCTTGATCAGGGTGGACTTGCCCGCGCCGTTCTCACCCATGAGTGCGTGCACCTCACCGGGGAACAGGCGGAAGTCGACGCCCGCGAGCGCCTTGACGCCGGCGAACTCGACGGTGATACCGCGCATGTCGACGACCGGGCTGGCGCCGGCCGCTGAGGAATCGGTCATGACCCGTGCTTTCGTCAAGGGGGGGACCGGCCCCGCCACCCGTGCCGGTGGCGGGGCCGCGGCGCCTGTCAGTACTTCCGGTCCTTGAGGACCTTGGCCGCCTGCTCCGAGGTGAAGGCGGTCTCCTCGGTGACCACGCGCTCCGGGACCTTCTCGCCCTTGACGACCTTCTTCGCCAGGTCCATCAGCTGGTCGCCGAGGAGGGGGTTGCACTCCACGATGTAATTGATCTCGCCGTCCGCGAGGGCCTGCATCCCGGCCTTGACCGCGTCCACGGTGATGATCTTGATGTCGGTGCCGGGCTTCTTCCCGGCCGCCTTGATCGCCTCGATGGCGCCCAGGCCCATGTCGTCGTTGTGGGAGTACACGACGTTGATGTCGGGGTGCGACTTCAGCAGTGCCTCCATGACCTGCTTGCCGCCGGCCCGGGTGAAGTCACCGCTCTGCGAGGCCACGATCTTGATGTCGGACTTTCCGGCGATGGCCTCCTTGAAGCCCTTCTGCCGGTCGATGGCCGGGGCGGCGCCGGTGGTGCCCTGGATCTCCGCGACCTCGGCCGGACCGTCGGTGTTCTCGGTCAGCCACTTCCCGGCCTTGCGGCCCTCCTCGACGAAGTCGGAGCCGAGGAACGTCTTGTACAGCGAGGTGTCCGAGGAGTCGACGGCCCGGTCGGTCAGGATCACCGGGATGTTCGCGCGCTTGGCCTCCAGCAGGACCGCGTCCCAGCCGGTCTCCACGACCGGGCTGAAGGCGATCACGTCGACCTTCTGCTGGATGTAGGAGCGGATGGCCTTGATCTGGTTCTCCTGCTTCTGCTGCGCGTCGGAGAACTTCAGCTCGATCCCGGCGCTCTTCGCCGACTCCCGTACCGACTTGGTGTTGGCGGTACGCCAGCCGCTCTCCGCGCCCACCTGGGCGAAGCCCATGACCAGCTTGTCGCCGCCGGAGCCCTTGGAGCCGCCGCCGTCGCCGCTCCCGCAGGCCGTCAGTGCGGCCAGCGCCAGTGCGCAGCCGGCCATGGCAATTCTCTTGAACACAGCGTCGTCCTCCATCGTGAACCGTGCGTCCCTGCCCGTCGACCGCTTCGATCGGGGGCCACGGGCGTCAACAGTGAGCGCTAACATTTACCGCGTCAACCCCTGGCGCAACCACAATTCGGCATCGCGGCGGACCGGTTGTGAACGAGACTGTTAGCGCTCACTATGAGATCCAAGGCTGGCGGGAACCGGCCTCGGCGGGGGCGGTGGGAGCCCGCACCGCGGGGGCCGTACCGTGGCCGGGGCGTAGATTGAACGTTCAACGCGGATCACTCGCGGCCGCCGGCGGACCGCCGGGCCGGGGCGGTCACCGTCAGGAGGAGATGGGTGTGGAGGACGCCACGGTGACGAGTCCAGTGGTGCGGGAACCGGCGATGACCGACGTCGCACGGCTCGCGGGCGTGTCGCATCAGACGGTGTCCCGGGTACTCAACAGCCACCCCAACGTCCGCGAGCAGACCCGGCTGCGGGTGCTCGCGGCGGTGAAGGAGCTCGGCTACCGGCCCAACCGCGCGGCGCGCGCCCTGGTGACGGGCCGCTCGCAGCTGATCGGCGTGATCGCGCAGAACTCCACCCTGTACGGACCCTCCTCGCTCCTGGCCGCGTTCGAGATCGCCGCCGCCCGCCAGGGCTTCGCGGTCAGCGTGCACCGGGTGCCCGAGCTGGGGCAGTCCTCGATCACCGCCGCCGTCGAGCGCCACCGCGACGAGCGCGTGGCCGGGATCGTGGTCATCGCGCCCACCGCCTCGGCCGACGCCGCGCTGGCCGGGGTGCCCGCCGAGGTCCCCCTGGTCACCATCGACGGCGACCCCGAGCGCGGCGCGCCGATGGTGGCCGTCGACCAGGAGCAGGGCGCGTACGAGGCCACGAAACACCTGCTGGAGGCGGGCCACGAGACCGTGTGGCACATCTCGGGCCCGCCGGACTGGTTCGACGCGGCGGGCCGCATCCGCGGGTGGCGCCGGGCGCTCCAGGAGGCCGGGGCTGAGGTGCCCCCGGTCAGCACGGGCGACTGGTCCGCCGCCTCCGGGTACCGGGCGGGGCAGATGCTGGCCCGGATGCCGGAGGTCACCGCGGTGTTTGCGGCCAACGACCACCAGGCGCTCGGCGCCCTGCGCGCCATGACCGAGCGGGGGCGTTCGGTCCCGGACCAGGTGAGCATCGCCGGGTTCGACGACGTGCCCGAGTCGGCGTTCTACTCGCCGCCGCTGACCACCGTGCGCCAGGACTTCGGCGCGGTCGCCACCACGACGCTCGACCTCCTGCTCGGGCTGATCAACGGCGCCGAGACGAAGGGCGCGCAGCCCGTCATCACCCCGGAGCTCGTCCGCCGCGAGAGCGTGCGCCCGCCCGCCGGCCGCTGAGCCGGGCCCCGCACACGGTGTGCGGGGCCCGGGCGGGTGTGATGTGCGGTGGTGTCACGCGGCTCCGGGGTTGCCGTAGTAGGCGTCCGGGCCGTGTTTGCGGGTGAAGTGGCGGTCCAGCAGGTGCTGCGGGGGTTCCACCGTGCCCAGGGCGATGGTGTGCAGGGCCATCTCCGCGACCGCCTCGCAGATGATGGCGTGCTCCAGGGACTTGGTGGCGTCGGCGCCCCAGGTGAACGGGCCGTGATGGGCGACCAGGGCGCCGGGCACCTCCCCGGCCCGGGTGTCGTCGCCCTCCAGGAGGTCCACGATGACCTGCCCGGTGTTGTACTCGTAGTCCTCGGCGCACTGCTCGGGTGTCAGCGCGGCGGTGACCGGGACGGGCCCGTTGAAGGTGTCGGCGTGGGTGGTGCCGAGCACCGGGATCGCGCGTCTGGCCTGCGCGAAGGCGACCGCGTGGGTGGAGTGGGTGTGCGTCACCCCGCCGATCGAGGGGAAGGCCAGGTAGAGGCTGCGGTGCGTCTCGGTGTCGGTGGACGGGCGCAGCCGGCCCTCCACGACGCTGCCGTCGGCCAGCGAGACGACGACGAGGTCGTCGGCGCCCAGCGCGTCGTAGGAGACCCCGGACGGCTTGATGACGAAGACACCGGCCTCCCGGTCGACCCCGCTCACGTTGCCCCAGGTGAGGGTGGCGAGCCCGGCCAGGGGGATGCGGAGGTTGGCTTCGAGCACTTCTCGGCGCAGCTCGTTCGATACGGTCCCGGCCACGGGGGGCTCCGTCCTGGTGGGGGTGTCGGTGGCGGTCACAGGCTCTGGGCCAGCCGGTGGTACGCCTGGTTCCAGCGCAGTTCGCGGGTGAAGCGCCGGATGGTGGTGTCCCGGTCGATGACGGCGAGTTCGGTGCGCAGCATCTCGGCGAGGTCTTCCAGTTCCTCGCCGCCGAGTGCGGTGGTGAGGACGGTGTGGTGCGGTGCTCCGGCCGTCAGCCATGCCTCGGTGGAGGTACGCAGATCGGGGCTGGGCCGCCACACGGCGCGGGCGACCGGCAGTGCGGGCAGCGGCTCCGGCGGGGTGACGACGTCGATGTGGTTGGCGACGAGCCGGAAGCGGTCGCCCATGTCTGCGAGCCCGATGACGACGGCGGGGCCGGGGGCCGCGTCGAAGACCAGCCGGACCGGGTCCTCCCGGCCGCCGATGGAGAGCGGGTGGATCTCGCAGCTCGGGGTCGCCGTGGTGAGCGAGGGGCAGACCTCCAGCATGTGGGCGCCGAGGATGAGCTCCTGGCCGGGCGTGAGGTCGTAGGTGTAGTCCTCCATGAACGAGGTGCCGCCGGGCCGTCCGTGCGCCATGGCCTTGAGGGTGCGCAGCAGGACGGAGGTCTTCCAGTCGCCCTCGCCGCCGAAGCCGTAGCCGTCGGCCATCAGGCGCTGGACGGCGAGCCCGGGCAGCTGGCGCAGGCCGCCGAGGTCCTCGAAGTTCGTGGTGAAGGCGCGGAACCCGCCCTCGGTGAGGAAGGCGCGCAGTCCTGCCTCGATGCGGGCGGCGTAGCGCAGGGAGTCGTGGCGTTCGCCGCCCGGCCGCAGCTCGGGGGCGAGGGCGTAGAGGTCCTGGTACTCCTTGACGAGCGCGGTGACGGTGTCCTCGTCGGCGGCGTCGACGGCGGTGACCAGGTCGTTGACGCCGTAGGTGTTGACCGAGACGCCGAACCGCAGCTGGGCCTCCACCTTGTCGCCCTCGGTCACGGCGACGTCGCGCATGTTGTCGCCGAACCGGGCGAGTTTGAGTCCGGCGAGTTCGGCGCGGCCGACGGCGGCGCGCGCCCAGCCGGCGATGCGGTCGGTCACCTCGGGGGTGGTGACATGGCCGGCGACGGTCTTGCGGGGGACGCCGAGGCGGGTCTGCACGAAGCCGAACTCGCGGTCGCCGTGGGCGGCCTGGTTCAGGTTCATGAAGTCCATGTCGATGGTGGACCAGGGCAGTTGGCGGTTGGCCTGGGTGTGCAGGTGGAGCAGGGGTTTGCTGAGCGCGTCGAGGCCGGCGATCCACATCTTGGCCGGGGAGAAGGTGTGCATCCAGGCGATGAGGCCGATGCACCGGTCGTCGGCGTTCGCGTCGAGACAGACCCGGCGGATGGCGGCCGCGTCGGTGAGGACGGGCTTCCAGACCACGCGCACCGTCATCTGCGGCTGGTCCGCGAGGGTGTCGCGGATGACGCGTGACTGGTCGGCGACCTGGGCCAGGGTCTCGTCGCCGTAGAGGGCCTGGCTGCCGGTGAGAAACCAGATCTCGCGGTCGGGCTGGGCGAGCGTCATGTCGGGTGTGCTCCTCGTTGTGCGGTAAAAGGGTTCTCGCCGGTCAGCCGGCAGTCGTGGTGCGCGCGGCGTTGCGGATGCGGCGCAGGCGGTGCAGGAGGAGGTCGGCGCCGGTGCCGAAGTGGTCGTGCAGGGCGCGGTATTCGCGGAACAGCGCGTCGTAGGCGTCCGCGCGGGCGGGGTCCGGGGTGTACGCGTGCCGCTGGACGCTGCCCATCGCGGCGGCGGCGGTCCGGACGTCCGGGTGGGCGCCCGCGGCGACGGCGGCGTGGATGGCGGAGCCGAGGGCGGGCCCCTGCTCGGAGGTGCCGAGGGAGACGGGGCGGCGCAGGACGTCGGCGTAGATCTGCATGAGGAGGGCGTTCTTCTTCAGGCCGCCGGTGACGATGAACTCCTCGACGGGGATCCCGCCGTTCTCGAACGCCTCCACGATCACCCGGGTGCCGTAGGCGGTGGATTCGAGGAGGGCGAGGTAGACGTCCTCGGGGCGGGTGTCGAGGGTGAGCCCCGCGACGACCCCGGAGAGGTGGTGGTCGACCAGGGTGGAGCGGTTGCCGTTCATCCAGTCCAGGGCGACCAGTCCGTGCGCCCCGACCGGCTGTCCGGCGGCCTTGCGGGTCAGCAGCTGGTGCAGGTCCTCGCCCGCGTCCCGGGCCTCGGTGCGGTAGTCGTCGGGTACGCCCTGCCGGAGCCACCAGGCGAAGATGTCGCCGACCGCGCTCTGCCCGGCCTCGTAGCCGTAGGCGCCCGCCACGATGCCGCCCTCGACCACGCCGCAGATGCCGGGGACGTCGGCGAGGGTGGCGCCGTTGAGCACGTGGCAGGTGGAGGTGCCCATGATGGCGAGCAGCCGCCCGTTCTCGACGGCTCCGGCGGCGGGGGCCGCCACATGCGCGTCGACGTTGCCCGCGGCGACGGCGATGCCCTCGGGCAGGCCGGTCCACCCGGCGGCGCGGCCGCTGAGCCCGCCGACGCGGGAGCCCAGGGGTGCGAGCGGGTGGTCGAGGCGGGTGGCGGGGAAGTCCGCGAAGTCCGGGTGGAGTTGACCGAGGTACTCGGGTGAGGGGTAGGCACCGTCCTGGTGGATGCCCTTGTAGCCGGCGGTGCAGGTGTTGCGCGATTCGGCGCCGGTGAGCTGCCAGACGATCCAGTCGGCCGCCTCGATCCAGCGCGCGCAGGCGGCGTAGACCGCGGGGTCCTCCTCCAGCACCTGGAGGGCCTTGGCGAACTGCCACTCGGAGGAGATCCGGCCCCCGTACCGGCTGATCCACGTCTCGCCCCGGGCGTGCGCGAGGGCGTTGACGCGGTCGGCCTGCTCCTGTGCGGCGTGGTGCTTCCACAGCTTCGGCCAGGCGTGCGGGCGGTCGGCCCACTCGGGGAGCAGGGCGAGCGGAACGCCCTCCGCGGTGGCGGGCAGGACCGTGCAGGCGGTGAAGTCGGTGGCGATGCCGATGACGCGGGCGGGGTCGACCCCGGCGGCCTCGACCGCCGCCGGGACCGCGGTGCGGAGCACGTCGCGCCAGTCCTCGGGGTGCTGCAACGCCCAGTCGGGGGGCAGCGGTACGCCGGTGAGCGGGAGGCGGTCCTCGATGACGGCGTGGCGGTAGTCGTGGACCGCCGAGCCGAGTTCGGCACCGTCGCGGACCCTGACCACCACGGCGCGCCCGGACAGGGTGCCGAAGTCCACCCCGACCGTGCAGGCGTCGGGATGGTGACGTTCGACGGGGCCGGAAGAGGCGTGTGGCGTCACGATGCGGTCTCTCTCGTCAGGGGTGAGCGGGGCGCCGACGGCCCCCGTTGATTGTTAGCGCTCACAATCACTGGAGGCAAGGGTTGCGTGCACTTTTGTCATTCCGGTCCGACCCGGCGGCGCCGTCCGGCTCCGCGCGTAGCGCGGCCTACGAGTTGAACCTGCGGGATGCGCCACGATTACCTCCCTTTCCTCCGGTTACGGCCGCACGTCGGTGCAAGAAAAGACGTGGAGGCCCCTTGCACGGGGTTGATGCGAGCGCTAACAATCGAGCTCCACCAAGGCCGCCGCCACGACGGGATTGTCAGGTAATGCCCATGAAGAACTTCCGAGCCGCGTCCGCCCTCGTGGCGGTGACCACCGGCTGCGCCCTGCTCCTCACCGCCTGCGGACAGAACAGTGAAGGGGGCAGCCAGGAGGGGAAGGACAAGAAGGACCTCACCATCGGCATCGCCATGCCCACCAAGTCCTCCGAGAGGTGGATCGCCGACGGCAAGAACATGACGGCGAGCCTGAAGAAGGCCGGATTCGCGACCACGCTCCAGTACGGGGAGGACGACCCCGACCAGCAGGTCGCCCAGATCGAGAACATGATCACGCAGGGCGTCGACGCCCTGGTCGTGGCCGCCATCAACGGCGAGGCCCTGTCCAACGTCCTCCAGCAGGCCGCCGACGCCGACATCCCCGTGATCTCGTACGACCGGCTCATCCTGGGCTCCCCGCACGTCGACTACTACGCCTCCTTCGACAACGAGAAGGTCGGCGAGCTCCAGGCCACGTACATCGTCGACAAGCTGGGGCTGAAGGACGGCGCGAAGAAGGGCCCCTTCAACATCGAGCTGTTCGCCGGGTCCAACGACGACAACAACACCAAGTACTTCTTCAACGGCGCCATGAAGGTGCTGAAGCCCTACTTCGACAAGAAGCAGCTGGTCGTGCGCTCCAAGCAGACCCGGCTCAACCAGGTCACCACGCTGCGCTGGGACGGCGGCACCGCCCAGAAGCGCATGGACGACCTGCTCACCTCCGCGTACTCCACCGCACACGTCGACGCGGTGCTCTCCCCGTACGACGGCATCTCCATCGGCATCCTGTCCGCCCTGAAGTCCGACGACTACGGGAGCAAGGCCAAGCCGCTCCCGGTCGTCACCGGCCAGGACGCGGAGGTCGCCTCGGTGAAGTCGATCATCGCGGGCCGGCAGACCCAGACCGTCTACAAGGACACCCGGGCGCTGGCCCAGGTCGCGGCGGACATGGTGACCGCGGTCCTGAACGGCAAGAAGCCGAAGATCAACGACGACTCCACCTACAACAACGGCAAGAAGGTCGTGCCCGCCTTCCTGCTGAACCCGGTCAGCGTCGACAAGTCGAACTACCGGAAGGTCCTGGTCGACTCCGGCTACATCGACGCGAAGGAGCTCGGGTGACCACCGCGCCCGAATCCCCCTCCGCACCCGGACCGGTCCTCGACATGCGGTCCATCGGCAAGACGTTCCCCGGTGTCCGGGCGCTCTCCGAGGTGACCCTGTCCGTGCGGCGCGGCGAGGTGCACGCCCTGTGCGGGGAGAACGGTGCCGGCAAGTCGACGCTCATGAAGGTGCTCTCCGGCGTCCACCCGCACGGCTCGTACGAGGGCGAGATCCTCTTCGACGGCGAACCGTGCCGCTTCAAGGACATCCGCGCCAGCGAGCAGCGCGGGATCGTCATCATCCACCAGGAACTCGCGCTCGTCCCGCACCTGTCGATCGCCGAGAACGTCTTCCTGGGCAACGAACCGGCCCGGCGCGGGATCATCGACTGGCGCGAGTCGCTGCGCCGGGCGTCCGCGCTGCTCAAGCGGGTCGGCCTGGACGACCATCCGGAGACCCGGGTCGCCGACATCGGTGTCGGCAAGCAGCAGTTGGTGGAGATCGCGAAGGCGCTGGCGAAGGACGTCCGGCTGCTGATCCTGGACGAGCCCACCGCCGCGCTCAACGACGAGGACAGCGCGAAGCTGCTGCGGCTGATGCGGGAGCTGAAGGACCAGGGCATCACCTCGATCATCATCTCGCACAAGCTGAACGAGATCGCCCGGATCGCCGACTCCGTCACCATCCTGCGCGACGGGCGGTCCATCGAGACCCTGGACGTCAACGACCCGGCCACCACCGAGGAACGCATCATCCGCGGCATGGTGGGCCGGGACCTCGACAGCCGCTTCCCCGACCGCACCCCGTACACCGGCGAGACCGACGCCCGGCCCGCCCTGGAGGTCCGGGACTGGACGGTGCGCCATCCGCTCGACCGCAGCCGCAAGGTGGTCGACGGGGTCTCGCTCCGGGTCCGGCGCGGCGAGATCGTGGGCATCGCCGGGCTCATGGGCGCGGGCCGGACCGAGCTCGCGATGAGCGTCTTCGGGCGCTCGTACGGGCATTACGAGGGGGGCTCCGTCCTCCGGGACGGCCACGAGGTGCGTACCCGTACGGTGCCCGAGGCGGTCGCCCACGGCATCGCGTACGTCACCGAGGACCGCAAGCACTACGGTCTCGACCTCGGGGACTCGGTGGGCCGCAACATCTCGCTCGCCTCGCTGGGCACCCTCGCCCGGCGCGGGGTGGTGGACGGCCACGAGGAACGCAAGGTGGCCGAGCGGTACCGGCGGAGCATGAACATCAAGACGCCGAACGTCCTCGAAGCGGTCGGCCGGCTCTCCGGCGGCAACCAGCAGAAGGTCGTCCTCAGCAAGTGGATCCTCACCGGTCCGGACGTCCTCATCCTGGACGAGCCCACGCGCGGTGTGGACGTGGGCGCCAAGTTCGAGATCTACACCGTGATCGACCGGCTCGCCGCCGAGGGCAAGGCGGTCCTCTTCATCTCCTCCGAGCTGCCCGAACTGCTCGGCATGTGCGACCGCGTGTACACCATGGCCGCCGGGCGGCTGACCGGTGAGGTCGCCCGCGCGGACGCCACCCAGGAAGTGCTGATGCGGCACATGACCCAGGACCCCACCCCCGTACCACCCGAAGGACAGCAGTCATGAGCACCGACGTCAGCACCCACACGAAGGCCACCCCGCCCTCGGGCCAGGGCGGGTCACCGCCGACGGGAGCTCCGGTCGTCCGGATGCTCCTGGACGGTGTACGGCGGAACATGCGCCAGTACGGCATGCTCTTCGCGCTCGGTCTGATCGTGCTCCTGTTCCAGATCTGGACGGGGGGCGACCTGCTGCTGCCGCGCAACGTCTCCAACCTGGTGCTCCAGAACAGCTACATCCTGATCCTGGCCATCGGCATGATGATCGTCATCATCTCGGGGCACATCGACCTGTCGGTGGGCTCCCTGATGGCGCTGGTCGGGGGCGTCGGGGCGGTGCTCATGGTCGAGCACCATGTGGCCTGGCCGGTCGCCGTGGTGCTCACCCTGCTGCTCGGGGCCGTCGCGGGAGCGCTCCAGGGCTTCTTCATCGCGTATGTCGGCATCCCCTCGTTCATCGTGACGCTCGCGGGCATGCTGCTGTTCCGGGGACTCACGGAGATCTTCCTCAAGGGGCAGACGCTCGGCCCGTTCCCGGAGGGCATGCAGCGGGTCGCCAACGGCTTCCTGCCCGAGGTGGGGCCGGAGACGAACTACCACAACATCACCCTGCTGCTGGGCCTGGGACTGGCCGGGTACATCGTGTTCCAGGAGCTGCGGGACCGCCGGCGCCAGCAGGAGTTCACGCTGGACACCCTGCCCACGGGCCTGTTCGCCCTGAAGGTGACGGCCCTGCTCGCCGCCGTGCTGGTCACGACCCTGCTGCTGGCGAGCTACAAGGGCGCGCCGGTGGTGCTGCTCATCCTGGCCGTACTGCTGGTCGGCTTCGGCTACGTCATGCGGAACGCGGTGATCGGCCGTCATGTGTACGCGATCGGCGGCAACCTGCCCGCGGCGAAGCTGTCCGGGGTCAAGGACCGGAAGGTGACCTTCGCGGTCTTCCTCAACATGGGGATGCTCGCCGCGCTGGCCGGTCTCGTCTTCGCGGCGCGCTTCAACGCGGCCTCGCCGAAGGCGGGGGTGAACTTCGAACTGGAGGCCATCGCCGCCGCGTTCATCGGCGGTGCGTCGATGAGCGGCGGTGTGGGCACCGTGCTGGGGGCCATCATCGGCGGTCTGGTCCTCGGTGTGCTCAACAACGGGATGAACCTGGTGGGGGTCGGCACCGACTGGCAGCAGGTCATCAAGGGCCTGGTGCTGCTCGCCGCGGTCGGCTTCGACGTGTGGAACAAGCGGAGGGCGGGCGCCTGACCCTCGGCTGTGGTGGCTGTGCCCGCCGGTGGGCTCACCGGCGGGCACAGCCGTGTTCCGGCTCAGGCGGGCAGCTTGAAGTCGACCACGTGCAGGGCCGACGGTGTGGTGCCGGTGGACTTCTCCTGGTACATCACGGAGAGCACGTTGTCGGCCTTCACCCTCAGCTCGTCGATGACGACCTCCCCGAAGGCGTTCAGGCCGCTGCCGTCGTACAGCAGCTTCCAGTCGGTGTACCCGGAGGAGGCGGAGGCCCCGGCGATCCGGCCGTACGGCAGGACCGCGTAGGCGTTGTCGTACTTGTCCAGGACCAGCTTGGTGCGCTGGCTGGAGGCCGGTGCGACGGGGAGTTCGGTCTTCTGCCAGGTCCCCGAGGCGTTGCGGCGGACGTGGAAGACGCGGCCGTTGGCGGTGCGGTCGGCGGCGTAGCTGGTGGTGCACTGCCCGAACCGGCCCGGTACGTAGCTGATGAGCGCGTGCGGGCGGCCGGCGGAGTCGGTGGACTGGCTCTCCTGGTTCATCAGGGAGTGGTCCGGGTTGAGCGGGTCCACGACCAGTCCGGCGTCGGTGACGGCGACCAGGTCGGAGGTGCCGGTGGTGCCGACGACGTTTCCGGCGTTGTTGCGCCAGGTGCGGCCCCGGTCGTCGGAGTAGACGTAGCCGGTGTCGTGGTTGGTGAGGCCGCCGCCGCTGCACATCACGGAGCCGGACTGCTCGCGCCAGGTGAAGAAGGAGTGCAGTCGGCCGTTGGTGTCGTAGTCGATGCCGTGGAGGTACATGTTGCGGGCGCCGGAGGAGCCGTGCTCGCTGGTGTACGTCCCCGTCGAGCTGGACCACTCCCCCAGGTTGGTCCAGGTGCCGCCGTTGTACTCGGCGAGGGCGTTGCGGCCGTTGCCGGAGACGCCGGCGCGGTAGCTGAGCTGGAGCCTGCCGTCGGGCGTGGAGAGGAACTGGGGGTAGGTGAACTGGGAGGTGAGCGCCAGCCCGTCGAGCGTGGACTGCGGGGCGCCGAGGACGGCCGTGTTCCAGGCGGTGCCCGCCGGGTTGTCCAGGAGCCCGGCCACGGACTTCACGTAGGTGAAGCCGTTGCTGTGCGAGTCCATGTTGAGGTGCAGCCGGCCGTCGGACCGGGAGACGCCCATGGAGATGACGTTGTGCGAGTCGTCGGCCTTGAGGGTGTGGCCCGCCCTGATGGTGGACCAGGTGGTGGAGCCGGCCGCGCGGCGCGCCACGACGGCGTTGCGGTCGGAGGTGTACCAGGCGGCGTACTGGTAGCCCTTGTAGGTGAGCAGTCCGTTCTTCTGGAACGAGTTGTTGTTGACCAGGCCGTCGTAGGAGACGAAGAACAGGGCCCTGGCGTCGAGTTGGCTCGTTCCGGACTTGGTGACCGAGGGGCCCGGGGTGGCGGCGTGGGCGCTGCCGGTGAGTCCGGTGGCGGGTATGGCGACCGCGCCCATGAGGGCACCGGCGAGCAGGGTACGGCGTCGCATCATCGTGTGCTCCTGGGGGGACCGAGGGGGCTAGAACGAGAAGGTGTCGATGTTCTCCGCGTTGAAGACGGTGGGCTTGCCGAGGTTGATGACGCCGTCCTTGCCGATGGTGAAGGTGGCGGTACCGGCCTTGAAGGTCTCGCCCTCCTTGCCGGTGATCTGGCCGGAGGCGAGGGCGACGGCGGTACGGGCGGCGAGGTCGCCGAGCTTCGCCGGGTCCCAGAGCTCGAACGCCTCGACGGTGCCGTTCTTGACGTACTTGCGCATGTCGTTGGGGGTGCCGAGGCCGGTCAGCTTGACCTTGCCCTTGTACTTGGAGCCGGAGAGGTACTGCGCGGCCGCCTTGATGCCCACGGTGGTCGGGGAAATGATCCCCTTCAGGTTCGGGTGCTCCTGGAGGAGGCCCTGCGTCTGCTGGAAGGACTGCTGGGCGTCGTCGTTGCCGTACGCGGTCTTGACCAGCTTGATGTCCTTGTACTTGGGGTCCTTCAGCTCCTCCTTCATGTAGTCGATCCAGGTGTTCTGGTTGGTGGCCGTCTGCGCGGCGGACAGGATCGCGATCTCGCCCTTGTAGCCGATCTGTTCGGCCAGCAGCTGCACCTCCGTGCGGCCCAGGTCCTCGGCGCTCGCCTGCGAGACGAAGGCGTTGCGGCAGCCCGGCTTGGTGTCGGAGTCGTACGTGACGACCGCGATGCCGTTCTTCATGGCCTGCTTGAGCGCGGTGCACAGCGCGCCCGGGTCCTGGGCGGAGACCGCGATCGCGTCGACCTGCTGCTGCGTCAGGGTGTTGACGTACGACACCTGGCCGGAGGTGTCGGTGCCGCTGCTGGTGCCGACCTCCTTGAAGGTGGAACCCAGTTCCTCGACGGCGGCGCGGCCGCCCTTGTCGGCGGAGCTGAAGTAGGGGTTGTTGACCTGCTTGGGCAGGAAGCCGACGGTCAGGCCCTTCTTGGTGGCGGCACCGGGGTCGGCCTTGCCGGCCGTGGTGCTCGCACCGCCGTCGTCGGCGGCGGAGTCCTTCGTGGTGCCGCCGCAGGCGCCGGCGCCGAGGGCCACGGAGGTGGTGACCGCCAGAGCGACGAGGAATCTACGCGAACGGATGCGCATGGTGGGTCCTTACGGAGGGAGTGAGGGTGGCGCCGGAGATCGGCAGAGGTGAAAGGATTCACAGGGGGTTGCCGGGACACTAAACGCGCCCGGCGCGGTGCGTCAATGGACCTGCATGAGAAAGGTAGAACCGTAACGCCGTTCCGATTGAATCGTTCAATTCATCGGAGGTCCGGGGCACCCGAAGGGTGCGTCAGAAGTCGTACACGTCGATGTTCTTCGCGTCGAACACCGTCGGCTCGCCCAGGGTCACCACACCGTTCTCGGCCGGGATGAACCACCCGGTGCCGACGGCCCAGAAGCCCTGCCCCGCCTTGCCGCTGATCTTCCCGGAGGCGAGCGAGAGGGCGGCGTGGGCGGCGACCTCGCCGAGTTCGGACGGGTCCCAGAGGGCGAACTGCTCCACCGTGCCGTTCTTCACGTACGGCCGCATGTCGTTCGGTGTGCCGAGGCCGGTCAGCGCGACCTTGCCCTTGTACGGCGAGACCGAGAGGTAGTCCGCGGCGGCCTTGAGGCCCACGGTCGTCGGGGAGACGACGCCCTTGAGGTCCGGGTGTTCGGCCAGCAGCCGCCGGAACTCCGCGCGGGACTTCGCCGGGTCGTCGTCCCCGTAGGCGATGCCCACGATCTTCATCTCCTGGTATCCGTCGGCGAGTTCGTTCTTCATGTAACGGATCCAGGTGTTCTGGTTGGTGGCGCTGCGGCCGCCCGACAGGACGGCGATCTCACCCCGGTAGCCGATCTGCTTGCCGATCAGCTCCACCTCGATCCATCCGAGGTCCTGGGCGCTGGCCTGCGACACGAAGATGTTCCGGCACTCGGGCCGGGTGTCGGAGTCGTAGGTGACGACCTTGATGCCGTCCGCCAGCGCCTTCTTCAGCGCGGGGCACAGCGCGTCGGTGCTCTGCGCGGAGATGACGATGGCGTCGACGCCCTGTGCGCGGAGCGCGTTGACGGCGGCGACCTGGCCCGAGGTGTCGGCGGCGCTCTCGGGGGCCTTCTCGACGAAGGTGGACCCCATGTCCGTCACGGCCTTCCTGCCGCCCCGGCCGGCCAGGGCGAAGTACGCGCTGTCCGCCTGCTTCGGGACGAACCCGATGGTCAGGCCCTTCTTGATGTCCGCCTTGGGGTCGGTCGAACTGGCGACCGCGTTGGAGGGCCTGTCCTCGTTGTCCGGTGCCGGCGATCCGGCGTCGTCACAGGCCGTCGATCCGAGGACGAGGGCGAGGAGGGCGGCGAGCCCGGTGAGACTGCGTGAAACACCCGCTCTTTGCATGGCTGTGCGAACCTCTTGTCGGTTGGGTGCCCGCGCTCGCGCCGGACGCACCCGTGACTAGGGGTTCAGGTCCTGCGGAGGCGCGAGGCGAGACTGGATCTGCGGACCACCAGCTCGGGCTGGAGGACCACGCTTCGGTGCTCGTGCGGGACGCCCTCCGTCTCTTCGAGGAGCAGTTCCGCGGCCAACGTGCCCATGGCCACCGCCGGTTGACGCACCGAGGTCAGCGGCACGGCGGCCGCGGCCGCGAATTCGATGTCGTCGTACCCGACGATCGCGATGTCCTCGGGCACGCTCAGGCCCGCGGAGAACATCGCCTGGAGGACCCCAAGCGCGAGCAGGTCGTTGGCGCAGAACACTGCGGTCGGCCGGTGCGCCAGGCCCAGGAGCCGGGCGCCCGCGTCCCGCCCGGCGGAGACGTCGAGCCGGTCGGTGACCACCTCGCGCAGGGCGTCGGGGGTGTGCCCGGCCTCCCGCAGCGCGGCGAGCGCCCCGGTGCGCCGGTCCGCGACCTGGCTCAGGGTCCTCGGCCCGCTCACGTACGCGATCGAGGTGTGGCCGGCCTCCAGGAGGTGGCGCACGGCGAGGGTGCCGCCGAGGACGTCGTCCACCGAGACGGAGCAGGTGTCCGGGTCGTCCCCCACCCGGTCCACCAGGACGAAGGGGATGCCGGAGCGCCGGAACGTCTCGATGTTGCGCCCGCTGGCGTCGGCCGGGGTGAGCAGCACACCGCGTACCCGCTGCTCGGCGAAGAGGGAGAGGTATTCGGCCTCGTCGCTCTGGTTCTGCGCGCTGTTGCAGACCATGACGCCGAGGCCCCTGCCGCGCGCGGTGCGCTCGGCGCCGCGGGCCACGTCCACGAAGAAGGGGTTGCCCATGTCGAGGACGATCAGGCCCATGATGCGGCTCTCGCCCGCCCGGAGCTGCCGCGCCGACTCACTGCGTACGTAACCGAGTTGCTCGATGGCGGACAGCACCCTGTTCCGCGTCTCGGCGCCGACCCGGTCGGGGCGGTTGATCACGTTGGAGACGGTGCCGACGGACACACCGGCCGTCCGCGCCACATCCTTGATTCCGACCGTGCGAGATACCGAGCGGGACATCAGTGATCTCCTCCTTGTGTGTCGAGCGCGACGGGGAGGAGCTGCGGCCGCTCCTCCCCGTCCTGCGGCTACCTTGTCATGCGGGCAGGTCGCGACAGGGGTCAGGCGAGGTGAAACACCTCGGTGAGCGGCTTCATGGCTTCGTCGGGGCGGGCTCCGTCCATCGGCGCGAAGAGCGGGCCCATCTCGGCCTGCCACCGGGCGTTGACGTCGGTGGCGTCCATCGCGGCGCGGGCGCGGTCGAAGTCCTCCGTCTCCAGGTAGCCGACGAGCAGGCCGTCCTCGCGCAGGAAGAGGGAGTAGTTGTGCCAGCCGGTGGCGGTCAGGGCCGCGCGCATCTCCGGCCACACGTCGGCGTGGCGGGCACGGTACTCGGCGATCCGGTCGGGCCTGACCTTGAGCAGGAAGCAGACGCGCTGCATGGTGGTACGTCCTCGGGGGCGGTGGTGCGGGGCCGCGCGGCTTCGTCCGGGCGGCCCCGCCGGGCGGGTACGGGTCAGAAGTCGAAGTCGTCGATGTTCTTCTTGTCGAAGACGGTCGGCGCGGAGAGGGAGACGACGCCGTCCTTGCCGACGGTGAACTCACCGAGGTCGCCCGCGTCGAACTTCTCGCCCTCCCGCCCGGTGATCCGGCCCGACTCCAGGGCGACCGCGGTGTGCGCGGCGAGTGCCCCCAGCTTGGCCGGGTCCCACAGCTCGAACGCCTCGACGGTGCCGTTCTTCACGTAGGCCCGCATGTCGTTGGGGGTGCCGAGGCCGGTGAGGCTGACCTTGCCCTTGTACTTGGACCCTGAGAGGTACTGCGCGGCCGCCTTGATGCCCACGGTGGTCGGGGAGATGATCCCCTTCAGGTTCGGGTGCTCCTGGAGCAGGCCCTGGGTCTGCTGGAACGACTTCTGCGCGTCGTCGTCCCCGTAGGCGGTCTTGACGAGCTTGATGTCCTTGTACGCGGGCTTCTTCAGCTCGTCCTTCATGTAGTCGATCCAGGTGTTCTGGTTGGTGGCCGTCTGGGCCGCCGAGAGGATCGCGATCTCACCCTTGTTGCCGATCTGCTTCGCCAGCAGCTGCACCTGGGAGCGGCCCAGGTCCTCGGCGGACGCCTGCGAGACGAAGACGTTGCGGCAGTCGGTCTTGGTGTCGGAGTCGTACGTGACGACGCTGACGCCGTTCTTCATGGCCTGCTTGAGCGCGGTGCACAGCGCGCCCGGGTCCTGCGCGGAGACCGCGATCGCGTCCACCTGCTGCTGCGTGAGCGTGTTGACGTACGACACCTGCCCGGAGGTGTCGGTGCCGCTGCTGGTGCCCGCCTCCTTGTACGAGGAGCCGAGCTCCTGGAGGGCCTTCTTGCCCGCGGCGTCCGCCGTGGTGAAGTACGGGTTGTTCACCTGCTTGGGCAGGAACGCGACGGTGAGGTCCTTCTTGAGGGCGGCGTCCGGGTCGGCCGTCCCGACGGCGGCCGTTTTGGCCCCCTCCTTCTGGGTGTCGCTCTTGGTGGTGCCGCCGCACGCGGTCGCGCCGGTGGCGAGGGCGACGGTGACCGCGACGGCGAGGGTGAGACGCCGCGTCCTGGCGGTGACGGTCCGGTTCATGACGTTCCTTCGGTAGGGGCGGTACGGGGGTGGGGGCGCCGGTGCCCGGTCAGGGCGCGGCGGGGACCGGCGGCGGCGCGGCCGCGGTCCTTCGGCGGGCCCTGGCCGAGGCGAACTGCCGTCCGAGGCGCGGGGCGAGGACCGAGATCACGAGCAGGACGCCGGTGACGAGGATCTGGGACTGGGCGGAGACGTTGAGGAGGCTCATCACGTTCTGGAGGGTGCCGAGCAGGAACACGCCCGCGATGGCGCCGCCGAGGGTGCCCTTGCCGCCGTCGAAGTCGATGCCGCCGAGCAGGACGGCCGCGATGACGGAGAGCTCCAGGCCGGTGGCGTTGTCGAAGCGGGCGCTGGCGTAGTGCAGGGTCCAGAAGACGCCGGTGAGCGCGGACAGGACGCCCGTCGTGACGAACATCGACAGCTTGAGCCGCTTGACGCGGATGCCGGAGAACCGGGCCGCCTCCTCACTGGCGCCGACGGCGAACAGCGAGCGGCCCACGCGGGTGGCGTGCAGCACGACGACCGCGACGGCGATCAGGATCACCAGGGGCAGCGCGGCGTACGGGACGAAGGTGTCGCCGAACCGGCCGGCCCCGAAGTCGAGGTACTGGCTGGGGAAGTCGGTGACCGAGTCGGAGCCGAGGACGATCTGCGCGATGCCCCGGTAGGCGGCCATGGTGCCGATGGTGACGGCGAGGGACGGCAGCCCCAGCCGGGTCACCAGCAGTCCGTTGACGAGACCGCAGACGACGCCGAGGAGCAGGCAGAGCGGGATGATCGTCTCGATGGCCATGCCGTTGTTCCACAGCGCGCCCATCACGGCGCTGGACAGTCCCACGGTGGAGCCCACCGACAGGTCGACCTCACCGGAGACGACGAGCATCGTCATCGGCAGGGCGATCAGCGCGATCGGCAGGGTGTTGCCGATGAGGAACGAGACGTTGAGCGCGTTCCCGAAGTTGTCCACGAACGAGAACGAGCAGAGCAGCAGCACGATCAGCAGGGCGCCGACGGCGGTGTCCCAGCGCACGGAGCCGCTGAGGCGGGAGGCCAGGGAGTTCTTGACGGGCTCAGGCATGGCGGGCGCTCCTCATCTGTGCGGCCTGCTTGCGGAGGACGGCGGCGACCCGCAGGGCCAGGATCCGGTCGACGGCGATGGCGAGCAGCAGCAGGATTCCGTTGATGGCGGTGACCCAGACGGAGCTGACGCCGAGGGCCGGCAGGACGCTGTTGATGGAGGTCAGCAGCAGGGCGCCGAGCGCGGCGCCGTAGACGGTGCCGGAGCCGCCGGTGAAGGCGACGCCGCCGACCACGACGGCGCTGACGACGGTGAGCTCGTAGCCGCTGCCGGTGGCCGAGTCGACGTTGCCGAAGCGGGCCAGGTAGAGCGCGCCGGCGAGCCCGGCGAGAGCGCCGCACAGGACGTAGGCGGTCATGACGCGCTTGCGGACCTGGACGCCCGCGAGGACGGCGGCCTCCGGGCTGGAGCCGAGCGCGTACAGGTCGCGGCCGGTGCGGTAGTGGCGGAGGTAGAAGCCGACGCAGAGCAGGACCGCGAGGGCGAGCAGCGCCAGATAGGGGACGACCCACAGGCCGTCGTGCCCGAAGTCCACGAAGCCGTCGGGCAGGTCGGCGGCGACGATCTGGCCGGAGCCGACCCAGATGGAGTCGATGCCCCGCACCACGTACAGGGTGCCGAGGGTGACGACGAGGGCGGGCACCTTGCCGAGGCTGACCAGGGCGCCGTTGAGGACCCCGAAGACGGCGCCGACGGCGATCGCGTAGAGGACGGCGACGAGGGAGTTGCCGCCGCCCTGGAGGTAGTCGCCCGCGGCGAACGCGGAGATGCCGAGGACGGAGCCGACCGAGAGGTCCACGTTGCGGGTGATGACGACGACCGCCTGGCCGGTCGCCACCAGCGCGAGGATGGTCGCGTTGAGGAGGAGGTCCTTCACGCCCTGTTCGGACAGGAACTCGGTGTTGGTCAGCTGGGTGACGGCGAGCATCACCACGAGGACGCCGGCCACGGCGAACTCGCGGATCTTGAAGACGTGGTCGATGAAGCGCTTGCGGGCCTCGCCCGTGGGGGCGGTCGCGGGGTCCGCCTGTCGCGTGGTCACGGTCATGCCGCCTTCCCTCCCGGGGCCGTACGGCCGGTGGCCGCGGCCATCACGGTCTCCTCGTCCGCCTCCGACCGCGGCAGTTCCGCGGTGAGCCGGCCCTCGTACATCACGAGCACCCGGTCGGCCATGCCGAGGATCTCCGGGAGGTCGGACGAGATCATGAGGACGGCGACGCCCTCGGCGGCGAGCGAGGACAGCAGGCGGTGCACCTCGGCCTTCGTGCCGACGTCGATGCCCCGGGTCGGCTCGTCCACGATCAGGACCTGCGGCCCGGTCGCCAGCCACTTGGCCAGGACCACCTTCTGCTGGTTGCCGCCGGACAGGGTGCCGACGACGTCGGCGAGCTTCGCGTACTTGACCTGGAGCCTGACCGCCCAGTCCACGGCGCGGCTGCGTTCGGCGCCCCGGTTCATCAGCCCGGCCCGGCTGGTGTCGGCGAAGCCGGTGAGGCCGATGTTCCGCTCGATGGACATGTCCATCACCAGGCCCTGGGCGCGCCGGTCCTCCGGGACCAGGGCGAGCCCGGCGTGCATGGCGAGGCTCGGCGCGCCCGGCTTGAGCGTGCGGCCGAGCACCCGCACCTCGCCGCCGTCGAACCGGTCGACGCCGAAGACGGCGCGGGCGACCTCGCTGCGCCCGGCGCCGACGAGGCCGGCGAGCCCGACGATCTCGCCGCGCCGCACCTCGAAGGAGACATCGGTGAAGACGCCCTCGCGGGTGAGCCGCCGGACGTCGAGGGCGACCTCGCCGATCTCCGCGTCCTGCTTGGGGTACAGCTCGTCCAGGTCGCGGCCGACCATGCGGCGCACGAGGTCGTCCTCGGTGAGTCCGTCGAGCGGTTCGCTCGCCACCCAGGCGCCGTCGCGCAGGGTCGTGACGCGCTGGCACAGCCCGAAGATCTCCTCCAGGCGGTGCGAGATGAAGAGCACGGCCGCGCCCTGTTCGCGCAGGGTCTCCACGACGCCGAAGAGGCGGGCGACCTCGCTGCCGGTGAGGGCGGCGGTCGGCTCGTCCATGATCAGGACCCGGGCCTCGAAGGAGAGGGCCTTGGCGATCTCGACCAGCTGCTGATCGGCGATGGACAGGCCCCGGGCGGGCTGGTCCGGGTCGAGGTCGACGCCGAGCCGGCGGAAGAGCGCGCCGGTGGCGTCCTTGACCGCGCGGTGGTCGACCCGGCCGAAGGAGCGCCGGGGCTGGCGGCCCATGAAGATGTTCTCGGCGATCGACAGGTCGGGGAAGAGCGTCGGCTCCTGGTAGATGACGGCGACACCCGCGTCCCGGGCGTCGGCCGGGCCGTGGAACTCCACCGGAGCGCCGTCGAGCAGGACCGAACCGCTGTCGGGGCGGTGCACCCCGGCCAGGGTCTTGATCAGGGTCGACTTCCCGGCCCCGTTCTCACCGGCCAGGGCGTGCGCCTCACCGGCGTACAGCCGCAGGGACACCCCGCGCAGGGCGCGCACGGCGCCGAAGGACTTGCTCACCCCCTCCAGCGCGAGGACCGGATTCCGCTCCGGTTCTGGATGCGTCATTGCGTGTCTCCGTGAGTAGTGCAGACAGTGGCTCGGAAAGCGCTCGGAAAGCGGCTCGGAGACGCACCGGCGAATGTGCGCCCGCCACCCGTCGAGCTGAATTGTTTCAACGAGGTTGCCCGGAAATTAGCCTCGCCCGGCGCCGAGGGTCAAGGGGTCGAGCGGAATCCGGGTCGTTCCGCTGTCACTCTCGAACGGTATGTGCGCATTCGCCCAGCGCAGAGTAGCCGGATCGGCGTCTGCGGCGAGCGCCGCACGGCTTCCCGACTCGCCGCTCCCCGGGGCGGATTGCACGCCATACCCCCTTGACGCCCTCCGGGCCGGGGGCTAGTTTCACCGCCACAGTGAATCGATTCATCATCGATGACCGCAGAGCCCGCCCGGGGCGCCCCGTACTTCCAGAGGTGAACATGCCCGACATCGCTGCCGTGAAGGCCGCACTCGCCGCCCAGCGGATCGAGACCCCGTCCTGGGGCTACGGAAATTCCGGTACCAGGTTCAAGGTCTTCGCCCGGGCCGGCGTGCCGCGCACCGCGCGGGAGAAGCTGGACGACGCGGCGAAGGTCCACGAGTTCACCGGCATCGCCCCCAAGGTGTCCCTGCACATCCCGTGGGACGCGGTGGACGACTACGCGGCGCTCGCGGCCCATGCGAAGGAACGCGGCCTGGAACTGGGCGCGATCAACTCCAACACCTTCCAGGACGACGACTACCGGCTGGGCAGCGTCTGCCACCCGGACCCCCAGGTGCGGCGCAAGGCCGTGCGGCACCTCCTCGACTGCGTCGACGTCATGGACGAGACCGGCTCGAAGGACCTGAAGCTGTGGTTCGCGGACGGCACGAACTACCCCGGTCAGGACGACATCGTGGCCCGGCAGGACCGTCTCGCGGAGTCCCTGGCGGCGGTGTACGAGCGGCTGGGCGACGACCAGCGGCTGCTGCTTGAGTACAAGTTCTTCGAGCCGGCCTTCTACACCACGGACGTGCCGGACTGGGGCACCTCCTACATGCAGTGCATGAAGCTGGGCGAGAAGGCGCAGGTCGTGGTGGACACCGGGCACCACGCCCCCGGGACCAACATCGAGTTCATCGTGGCGCTGCTGCTGCGCGAGGGGAAGCTCGGCGGCTTCGACTTCAACTCCCGCTTCTACGCCGACGACGACTTGATGGTGGGCTCCGCCGACCCGTTCCAGCTGTTCCGCATCCTGCACGAGGTCGCGCAGAACGGGGGCTTCGCCCCGGAGACGAACGTGGCGTTCATGCTCGACCAGTGCCACAACATCGAGGCGAAGATCCCGGCGGTCATCCGGTCCGTGATGAACGTCCAGGAGGCCACCGCCAAGGCGCTCCTCGTCGACCGCGACGCCCTCGCCGACGCCCAGCGCACGGGTGACGTGCTGGCGGCGAACGCCGCGCTGATGGACGCGTACAACACCGATGTACGTCCGCTGCTCGCGGAGTGGCGCGAGGAGCGCGGGCTCGCCGCGGACCCGGTCGCCGCCTACGCGGCCTCCGGCTGGCAGCAGCGCATCGAGGCCGAGCGGGTCGGCGGCGAGCAGGCCGGGTGGGGCGCCTGAGCCTCCGCCCCGCCGGGCCCCCGACGGGCGCAGCCGCGCCCCTCCGCGTTGCCGTTCCCCGTACGTCTCCCACCGAAGGACTGATCGACCGATGGCCATCCATCCCGAGGTCGCCGCGCTGCTCGCCCGCTCCAACCGGCTCGGCGCCGATCCCCGCAACACCAACTACGCCGGCGGCAACACCTCCGCCAAGGGCGCCACGACCGACCCCGTCACCGGGGGCGAGGTCCCGCTCATGTGGGTCAAGGGGTCGGGCGGCGACCTCGGCACGCTCACCGAGGGCGGCCTCGCCGTGCTGCGGCTCGACCGGCTGCGGGCGCTCGCCGGTGTCTACCCGGGCGTGGACCGCGAGGACGAGATGGTCGCCGCGTTCGACTACTGCCTGCACGGCAAGGGGGGCGCGGCGCCGTCCATCGACACCGCGATGCACGGGCTCCTGGACGCCGCCCACGTCGACCATCTGCACCCGGACTCCGGCATCGCGCTGGCCTGCGCGGCGGACGGCGAGAAGCTGACCGCCGAGTGCTTCGGGGAGCGGGTCGTGTGGGTGCCGTGGCGGCGCCCCGGCTTCCAGCTCGGCCTGGACATCGCGGCCGTGAAGGAGGCCCATCCGGAGGCGGTCGGCTGTGTGCTCGGCGGCCACGGCATCACGGCGTGGGGCGACACGGCCGAGGAGTGCGAGGCCAACTCCCTCTTCATCATCCGCACCGCCGAGGAGTTCCTGGCGGAGCGCGGCAGGGCGGAGCCGTTCGGCCCGGCCGTCGCGGCGAACGCGCCCCTGGACGAGGCCGGACGGCGTGAACGCGCGGCCCTCCTCGCGCCCCTGATCCGCGGCCTCGCCTCCACGGACCGGCCGCAGGTGGGCCACTTCGACGACTCTCCGGCGGTCCTGGACTTCCTGGCGGGCGCGGAGCACCCCCGGCTCGCCGCGCTCGGCACCTCCTGCCCGGACCACTTCCTGCGGACCAAGGTCCGTCCGCTGGTCCTCGACCTGCCGCCGTCCGCCGGGCCGGACGCCGTGGAGGCGCGGCTGCGGGAGCTGCACACCGAGTACCGCGCGGAGTACGCCGCCTACTACGACCGGCACGCCACGCCGGACTCCCCCGCGATGCGCGGCGCCGACCCGGCGATCGTGCTGGTCCCGGGCGTCGGGATGTTCTCGTTCGGCAAGGACAAGCAGACGGCCCGGGTGGCGGGCGAGTTCTACCTGAACGCGATCAATGTGATGCGGGGCGCCGAGTCGGTGTCCTCCTACGCGCCCATCGAGGAGTCCGAGAAGTTCCGCATCGAGTACTGGTCGCTCGAGGAGGCCAAGCTCCGGCGGATGCCGAGGCCCAAGCCGCTGGCCACCCGGGTCGCCCTGGTGACGGGCGCGGGCAGCGGGATCGGCAAGGCCATCGCGCACCGCCTGGTGGCCGAGGGGGCGTGCGTCGTCGTCGCGGACCTCGACGCGGGGAACGCGGCGGCGGTGGCGGAGGAGCTGGGCGGGCCGGACCGGGCCGTCGCGGTGACGGTGGACGTGACGTCGGAGGAGCAGATCGCGGAGGCGTTCCGGAGCGCGGCGCTCGCCTTCGGCGGGGTCGACCTGGTCGTCAACAACGCCGGCATCTCCATCTCCAAGCCGCTCCTGGAGACCACGGCCAGGGACTGGGACCTCCAGCACGACATCATGGCCCGGGGCTCCTTCCTGGTCTCCCGCGAGGCGGCCCGGCTGATGCGCGCCCAGGGCATGGGCGGGGACATCGTCTACATCGCCTCCAAGAACGCGGTGTTCGCGGGCCCCAACAACGTCGCCTACTCCGCCACCAAGGCCGACCAGGCCCACCAGGTCCGTCTGCTGGCAGCCGAGCTCGGCGGCGACGGCATCCGGGTCAACGGCGTCAACCCGGACGGTGTGGTGCGCGGCTCCGGCATCTTCGCGGGCGGCTGGGGCGCGCAGCGGGCGGCGACGTACGGGATCGAGGAGGAGAAGCTCGGCGAGTTCTACGCCCAGCGCACCCTGCTCAAGCGGGAGGTGCTGCCCGAGCACGTGGCCAACGCGGTGTTCGCGCTGACCGGTGGCGACCTCACCCACACGACGGGGCTGCACATCCCGGTGGACGCGGGCGTCGCCAACGCGTTCCTGCGCTGACCTCGGCGGGCAGGCGGGGTGCCAGGCCGTGTCCGGAAAGTCGGACACGGCCCAGGGCGTACGCCGACGCGTCCGCGGACCCGTCCCGGAGCCGCCGTCCCTCGTGCCCCGCCCGCCTCTCCCTCATCCCTTCTCGGAGCCCGTATGCCCAACCTCACCTTCGCCGCCGCCGATCTGGGTGCCACGAGCGGCCGGGTCATCGTGGGCCGTGCCGGCCCCGGCGTCCTCGACTTCACCGAGGTCCACCGCTTCCCCAACACCCCCGTCCGCCTCCCGGACGGCCTGCGCTGGGACGTCCTCGCCCTGCACCAGGGCATCCTGGACGGGCTGCGCGCGGCCGGTCCGGTCGACTCCGTGGGCATCGACACCTGGGCCGTCGACTACGGGCTGCTGGACGCCGACGGGGCGCTGACGGGGCAGCCGTTCCACTATCGGGACGCCCGCACGGACGGGGTCGCCGCCCGCGCGGTGTGGCCGCGCGTCCCGGCGGCGGAGCTGTACCGGATCACCGGGCTCCAGCACCTGCCGTTCAACACCGTCCACCAGCTGGCGGCGGCCGCCGGGAGTGCCCAACTCCGGTCCGCGAAGACCCTGTTGATGATGCCGGACCTCTTCACGTACTGGCTGACGGGCTCGCTCGGCGCGGAGGAGACGAACGCGTCGACCACGGGCCTGTTCGACGCGCACACCGGTACCTGGTCCGCCCGTGTCCTCGACGGACTGGGCATCGACGCCGGTCTGCTGCCCCCGCTCCGCGCACCGGGCGACCCGGCCGGGGAGCTGCTGCCCCACGTGGCGGAGTACACCGGGCAGCCCTCCGGCACCGCCGTGACGGCGGTCGCCTCGCACGACACCGCGTCGGCGGTCGTCGCTGTGCCCGCGACGGACCGGGACTTCGCGTACATCTCGTGCGGGACCTGGTCGCTCGCCGGTCTCGAACTGGACGCGCCCGTGGTGACCGACGCCTCCCGGGAGGCGAACTTCACCAACGAGCGCGGGGTGGACGGCACGATCCGCTACCTCCGCAACATCATGGGCATGTGGCTCCTGGAGGAGTGCCGCCGCACCTGGGCGGGGCAGGGGCTCGCCGCCGACCTGCCCGGACTGCTCGCGGACGCCGCCCGGGCCCGGCCGTTCGCCTCCCTGGTGGACGCCGACTCGCCCGCGTTCATGGCCCCCGGCGACATGCCGGAGCGCATCCGCGCGTACTGTCGCCGCACCGGACAGCCGGTCCCGCGGGAACCGGGCGAGATGGTGCGGTGCATCCTCGAATCGCTGGCGCTGGCCCACCGCAGGGCGCTGCGGCAGGCCGCCGGGCTGGCCGGCCGCGACATCACCCACGTCCACCTGGTCGGCGGCGGCTCGCGCAACGAGCTGCTGTGCCGGTTCACCGCCGACGCCACCGGCCTCCCGGTCGTCGCGGGCCCGGCCGAGGCGACCGCCCTCGGCAACATCCTGGTGCAGGCGCGCGCCCACGGCCTGGCCGGCGACCTCCCCGCGATGCGGCGGCTCGTCGCCACCACACAGGAGCTCCGCCACTACGCCCCTGGCGGGGACCGGGCCGCTTGGGACGCGGCGGCCGCCCGGGTGGTCCCGGAGCCCGCCCTGCCGCGCTGACCCCGGCGGCGCCCTCCGCGGCGACGGCCCCGCGTCAGCGCAACCGCCCGGCGGGACGCGTCACTCCGCGTCCCGCCGGCCCGGCCGACCCGTGCTCGCGCGCGTGACGAGCCGGGTCGGGACGAGCGTCGTCCCCCGCTCGGGCTCCTCCTGGCGCACCTTCCGCAGGACCGCGTCCACGCACAGCCGGCCCACTTCGGCGAAGTCCTGGTGGACCGTGGTCAGCGGCGGCAGGAAGGAGGACGCCTCGGGGATGTCGTCGAAACCGATGACACTCACGTCCTCGGGCACGCGCAGGCCCCTCTCGTGCAGGGCGCGCAGCAGCCCGAGAGCCATCTGGTCGTTGGCCACGAACACCGCGCCGCAGCCGGGCGCCTCCGCGAGTTCGAGGCCCGCGCGGTAGCCGGACTCGGCCGACCAGTCGCCCCGGACGAGCGGCGGCGCCGTCCGGCCCGCCTCGGCCAGCGCGGCGCGCCAGGCGTCGGCGCGGCGCTGGGCGGCGAAGGAGTCCTCCGGCCCGCCGAGGTGCCAGACCGTGTCGTGCCCGAGGTCGAGCAGATGGCGTACGGCGGCGCGGGTGCCGCCGGCCTGGTCGGTGTCCACGACCGTGTAGTGGTCCCCGGCGTCCGAGTCGACCACGACCACCTGCACATGCGGCGGCAGGGTGATCGTCACGGCGTCCAGCAGATGGACCTCCATGATGACGATCACGGCGTCGACGGCCAGCTCCTCCAGGCGGGAGAACGCGCCGCGCACCTCGTCCTGAGTCGGCAGCGCCACGGGCAGCAGGGTGACCGCGTACCCCTCGCGCGCCGCGGCGGTGGCGATGGCCTCCAGCGTACGGACGTTGCCCGTCGTGGCGAGCGAGAAGGTGATGACGCCGATGGTGCGGAACTCGCCGCGCTTGAGCGCCCTGGCCGCGCTGTTGGGCCGGTAGTCGAGCTCCTTCATCGCGTCCAGGACCGCGCGCCGCGTCTCCTCGTTGACCCCGGCGTAACCGTTGGAGACCCGGGAGACGGTCTGCGCGGAGACGCCCGCGAGCCGTGCCACGTCCGCCATCGACGCGGTCGTCCGCGCCCCGCGTCGGCCCGGGCCACGCACCGGATTCCCGGGCGCCCCAAGGGCGTTCGGGGAGGTTTGCTCAGCCATGTCCACTCTCTGTCCGCCACCCGCCGTCCGTGCCCCGGCCGCCCCGGGACTCTTGACCGCACCGTTCGGGCAGTGTAGACATTCCGCCACCCGATGTTTACGCAAACATAGCAGCCGCCGACACATCGCCGTGCGGGATGTTTACGCAACCATCTCCCTCTGCGCGCTGCCCGGCCGCCCGTGCCGGGCCGTGCCCCAGGTCCCGACCCGGATGAGCGAGGAACGACCATGACGACGCTGCTATCCCCGGCAGCCGCGGATCCGCGGCCCGCCCCGCCCCCGGCTCGGCGGGACCGCCGCTCGTGGGCCGGGTGGGCGTTCATCGGCCCCTTCGTGGGCGTCTTCGCCCTCGTCTTCCTGGCCCCGATCGCGTACTCCGTCTACCTCAGCCTCTTCCGCGACCGGCTGATCGGCGGCACCTCGTTCGTGGGGCTCGACAACTACGAACAGGCTCTGAGCGACCCGGACTTCTGGGCGGCTGCGGGGCGCGTCTCGCTGTTCCTGTGCGTCCAGGTGCCGGTCATGCTCGGCCTCGCGCTGCTGGTGGCGCTGGCCCTGGACAGCGGGCGGCTGTACGGCAAGAGCTTCTTCCGCATCTCGGTGTTCCTGCCGTACGCGGTGCCCGCCGTCGTGGCGACCCTCATGTGGGGGTTCATGTACGGGACGCGCTTCGGGCTCGTCGGTGACATCAACTCGGTGCTGGGCGTCTCGCTGCCGGACCCGCTCTCCCCCGACCTCGTGCTCGCCTCGATCGGCAACATCGTCACCTGGGAGTTCACCGGCTACAACATGCTGATCTTCTACTCGGCCCTACGGGTCGTCCCGCACTCGCTGTACGAGGCCGCCGAGATCGACGGCGCGGGGCAGTTCCGCGTCATCACCGCGATCAAACTGCCCGCACTGCGCGGGGCCCTCGTCATCGCGACGATCTTCTCGGTCATCGGCAGCTTCCAGCTCTTCAACGAGCCCAGCGTGCTGCAGAAGCTCGCGCCGAACGCCATCACCACCGACTACACGCCCAACTTCTACACGTACTCGCTGTCCTTCTCCGGCCAGCAGCACAACTACTCCGCGACCGTGGCCATCGTCATGGGCCTGCTCACCATGGTCGTCGCCTACGTCGTCCAGCTGCGCGGCATGCGCAAGGGAGCGTGATCCGCGATGACGAGCACCCTGACCTCCGCCCGCCCCCGGACGCGCGGCTCGGCGCCCCGGCTGCGCACGACGGGCCGCCCGCGATCCCCGAGGGCCCGCCGCCGCAGCGTCCTGCTCACCCTGCTCACCGGGCTCGTGCTGCTGTACAGCCTGATCCCGCTGGTCTGGCTGCTCATCAGCGCGACGAAGACCCAGGAGGGGCTGTCCCGTTCCTTCGGGCTCTGGTTCGACGGCGACTTCGCGCTCTGGGACAACATCCGGCAGACGTTCACGTACGACGACGGCGTCTTCACCCGCTGGCTGCTCAACACCCTGCTGTACGTCGGCCTCGGCGCGGGCGGAGCGACCCTCCTCGCCGTCCTCGGCGGCTACGCGCTGGCGAAGTTCGACTTCCCCGGACGCCGGGCGGTGTTCGCCGTGGTCATCGGGGCGGTCGCCGTCCCGGGGACCGCGCTGGCCGTGCCGACGTTCCTGATGTTCAGCAACATGGGCCTCACCAACACCCCGTGGGCGGTGATCATCCCGTCGCTCATCTCGCCGTTCGGCCTGTATCTGATGTGGGTGTTCGCCGGTGAGGCCATTCCTGCGGAACTCCTGGAGGCCGCCCGCATCGACGGGGCCGGGGAGCTGCGGACCTTCTTCCAGGTCGCGCTGCCGCTGCTGGCCCCGGGCATCGTCACCGTCTCGCTGTTCACGATGGTGGCCACCTGGAACAACTACTTCCTGCCCCTGATCATGATCAAGGACCCCGACTGGTACCCGCTGACCCTGGGGCTGAACAGCTGGAACGCGCAGGCCGCGACCGCCGGCGGGCAGCCCGTGTTCCACCTGGTGATCACCGGCTCCCTGATCACGGTCGTCCCGCTGATCGCCGCGTTCCTGCTGCTCCAGCGGTACTGGCAGTCGGGACTCGCCGCCGGAAGCGTCAAGGAGTAGCCCTCCGCCGCTCCCCCTCCGCGCCTCATCCCCATTCCTCATTCCTCGAAGAAGTGGAACGACCATGTCCCAGCGTTCACGCCGCCTGCTGCGCGGCACCGGCCTCGTCTGTGCCCTGGCCCTGGCCGGCACGCTCACCGCCTGCGGCGGATCCGACGACTCCGGCTCCGGGCCCGACAAGCTGTCCGCCGCGGATGTCGAAGCGGCCCTGGAGAAGGGAGGGACCGTCACCGTCTGGGCCTGGGAGCCGACGCTGAAGCAGGTCGCCGCCGACTTCCAGAAGGAGCACCCGAAGGTCAAGGTGAAGCTGGTCAACGCCGGTACGGGCAACGACCAGTACAAGGCCCTGCAGAACGCCATGGCCGCCAAGAAGGGCGTGCCCGACGTCGCGCAGATCGAGTACTACGCCATGGGCCAGTACGCGCTGACCAAGCAGCTCACCGACCTGAAGAAGTTCGGCGCGGACAAGCTCGCCGGCCAGTACTCGCCCGGCCCGTGGAACGGCATCAAGGCAGGCGGGGACGGGCTGTACGGGCTGCCCATGGACTCCGGCCCGATGGCCCTCTTCTACAACAAGAAGGTCTTCGACAAGCACGGCATCAAGGTGCCCACCACCTGGGACGAGTACGTGGCCGCCGCCCGCAAGCTGCACAAGGCGGACCCGAAGGCGTACATCACCAACGACACCGGGGACGCCGGGTTCACCACCAGCATGCTGTGGCAGGCGGGCTCCCGCCCCTACGAGGTCGACGGCACGAAGGTGCGCATCGACTTCTCCGACGCGGGCGCCGCGAAGTACACCTCCACCTGGCAGAAGCTGCTGGACGACAAGCTGGTCGCCCCGGTCACCAGCTGGTCCGACGAGTGGTACAAGGGCCTCGGCGACGGCACGATCGCCACGCTGGCCATCGGCGCGTGGATGCCGGCCAATCTGGCATCCGGCGTCAAGGACGCGTCCGGTGACTGGCGCGTCGCCCCGCTCCCCCAGTGGACGGCCGGCGCCACGGCGAGCGCGGAGAACGGCGGCAGCGCCCTCTCCCTGCCCGAGCTGGGCGGACACGAGGCGCTGGCCTACGCGTTCATCGAGTACGCCAACGCGGGGAAGGGCGTCGACACCCGGGTGAAGGGCGGCGCCTTCCCGGCCACCACCGCGCAGCTGGAGTCCTCCTCGTTCCAGGACACCGCGTTCCCGTACTTCGGCGGACAGCAGGCCAACAAGGTCTTCGCGCAGTCGGCCGCCGCCGTGCCCGACGACTGGTCGTACCTGCCGTACCAGGTGTACGCGAACTCCGTCTTCAACGACACCGCCGGCAAGGCGTACGTCTCCGGCACGACGCTCGCCCAGGGCCTGAAGGCCTGGCAGGACGCGTCCGCCAAGTACGGCGACGAGCAGGGCTTCACCGTCGAGAAGTAGGACGTCCGGGGGCGGCGTGGGCGACCGTCCGCGCCGCCCCCGGATGCCATACCGGAAGGACCGTCATGATCTCCCGCCTCCTGTCCGGCCCCCGCGGCACGGACGGCGACCCCGGCCCCCGTCTCGTGTACGGCGCCGACTACAACCCCGAGCAATGGCCCCGCAGTGTGTGGGAGGAGGACGTCCGGCTGATGCGCCGGGCCGGCGTCAATCTGGTGTCCGTGGGCATCTTCTCCTGGGCCCGTCTGCAACCGGCCCCGGACACCTGGGACTTCGCCTGGCTCGACGAGGTCATGGATCTCCTGCACGCGCACGGGATCGGCGTCGACCTCGCCACCGCCACCGCGTCCCCGCCGCCCTGGCTCACCACCGCGCACCCCGAGATCCTGCCCCGCACGGCGAACGGGGAGACCGTCTGGCCGGGCGCCCGCCAGCACTGGCGGCCGACCTCGCCGGTCTTCCGCCGCCACGCGCTCGCCCTGGTACGGCGGATGGCCACGCGTTACGCCGGGCATCCGGCCCTGGTCGCCTGGCACGTCAGCAACGAACTGGGCTGCCACAACGTCTACGACTACTCCGACGACGCGGCCCACGCGTTCCGGTCCTGGCTGGAGGCGCGGTACACCACCCTCACCGCGCTCAACCACGCCTGGGGCACGGCCTTCTGGTCCCAGCAGTACACCGCGTGGGACCAGGTGCTGCCGCCGCGCCTGGCCGCCTCCCACCCGAACCCGACCCAGCAGCTCGACTTCAAGCGGTTCTCCTCGGACATGCTCAAGGAGCACCTGTGCGCGGAGCGGGACATCCTGCGCGAGCTCACGCCGGGCATCCCCGTCACCACCAACTTCATGGTGATGGGCGGCACGCGCGGCATGAACTACCCGGACTGGGCGGACGAGATCGACTTCGTCTCCAACGACCACTATGTGCGGCCCGGCGCGCAGGACCGCGACGAACTGTCCCTCTCCGCGAACCTCACCAGCGGTATCGCGGGCGGTCTGCCGTGGTTCCTGATGGAGCACTCGACCAGCGCTGTCAACTGGCAGCCCGTCAACGTCGCGAAGGCGCCCGGCGATCTGGCCCGGGACTCGCTGCTGCACGTGGCCCACGGGGCGGACGCGGTCTGCTTCTTCCAGTGGCGCCAGTCGGCGGCCGGTGCCGAGAAGTACCACTCCGCGATGCTCCCGCACGCGGGCGCCGACAGCGAGCTGTTCCGGTCGGTGTGCGAACTCGGCGCCACCCTGGAGAAGCTGGCCCCTGTGGCGGGCAGTGTCCGCGAACCGGCCCCGGTCGGCATCCTGTACGACTGGGAGTCGTGGTGGGCCGCCGAGCAGGACTCCCACCCCAGTTCCCTGCTCGACTACCGGCAGGAGGCGCTGGACTGGTACACCGCCCTCCTGGACGCCGGAATCCGCGCCGACCTGATCACCACCCGCGCCGACCTCCACCGCCACCGGATGCTGATCGCGCCCGTGCTCCATCTGGTCCCGGCCGACCTGGGCAAGGCGCTCACGCACTACGCGGAACAGGGCGGCCACCTCGTCACCACGTACTTCTCGGGCATCGTGGACGAGAACGACCATGTGTGGCTCGGCGGCTACCCGGGCCCCCTGCGCGACCTGCTCGGCATCCGCATCGAGGAGTTCGGCCCGCTGCTCCCCGGCGGGACGGCGGAGCTGGACGACGGGACGACGGGCACCCTGTGGACCGACCGGATCACGGTCACCGCTCCGGAGACCGAGGTGCTTGCCGCGTACCGCTCCGGCGCGCACACCGGACGCCCAGCCGTCACCCGGCGCGCGACCGGCAAGGGTTCCGCCGCATACGTCTCCACCCGGCTCGGCACCGACGGCCTGGCGAAGCTGCTCCCCCGGTTGCTCGACGCGGCCGGGGTGGACGCCGAACTGCCGCCCTCGGTACGCGGACTGGTCGAGACGACCGTACGCAGAGGACCGGACGCCACCTTCCGGTTCCTGGTCAACCGGACCGACCGGCCGGTCACCGTCCCCGGTCTTCCGGGCGAGGTGCTGCTGGGCGACGACGATGCCGCGGGCGCCCTCACGCTGGAGCCGAGAGGGGTGGCCGTGATGCGCCGGACGGGCGGCTGATCACGATTCGACCCCCAGGTCCGAACCTGCCCGGAATTATGGCCTCCGTCACAGCGAAGATGATCACGCTCTGCTGAGATCACCGGGTGCTCGGTCTCATCATCCGCGTTCTGCCCTTCTGGGTACGCGAACCTCTGCTCATCCTGTTCGGGTCCGTCTTCGGGGTGGGCATCACGATCCGCGCCGTGTACGAGTCCTACTGGCTCATGGCCGGTCTCGGCATGGCCGTCATCGCCGTCACCGCGTTCCGCATCACTACGGTGCGCCACGCCTGGCGCGCCCGCCGGAGCGCGGTGGCGACCATCCCGGCGCCGCAGACCGGACCGTCGGCCGCCCCCGCTCCGGCCCCCGCCACGGCCGCGCCACGGCAGAAGGAGCCCAACGCCTGGGCGCAGGCCGTCCTGGCCCTGGCCCTGGTCGGGGCGCTCGTGGGCGCGGTGTGGCTGGCTCCCCGCGTCACGGGGGAGGCCGCGGCCGCCCAGGAGCCCGCCACCTGCTCGGACCACGCCTCCGGGAAGAAGCTGCCGAAGGCGTACGCCCTGACGCCGGGCGCGGTCACCGGCGCCGACCTGTGCAAGGCGCTCAACCGCTCCGACCTCGCGGCCCTCCTCGGCACGCCCGGCGAGACACCGCGGGTGGCGTACGGGAACAGCGGCACCGGGGCCCTGACCGCCGACAAGGTCGCCGCGTCGGAGGCCCGGGTCCAGTTCGACACGTACACCGTGGACTTCTCGGCCACGTACAACGACATGACGATCGCCCTGTACACGAAGGTGCTGGCGCCCCAGACGCTGGACCACCGGGCGGACCGGGTCCTCGGCCGGCCCGCGGTCTTCACCTCGGACCACCTCATGCAGTTCCGCTTCGGGGGCGTGGGATCCACCAGCCCCGCCACGGAAGGGCCGCTGGCGAGGACGCTGACCGTGGCCCTCGACCGGAAGGACCCGGGCGGCACCTTCGACTTCACCGTGTGGAGCGAGTCCGGGGCGGTCCTGCCCGAGGACGACGTCATCCTCGGCATCGCGGAGAAGATCCTCCCGACGCTCCCGGCCTCCCGGTAGGCCCTTCCCCAGGCAGGCCCCGTCCTGGAATTTTGCCCGGCCTGCAAAATTGCATAGCATGCACCTTCATGAGCGACGATCCGCCCCTGGGGCTGCGCGAACGCAAGAAGCGCGCCACGCGTGACGCCCTGGCGGGCGCGGCCCTGCGCATGGCCGCGGACCGCGGCTTCGAGCACGTGACCGTGGAGGCGGTCACGGAGGCGGTCGGCGTCTCCGTGCGCACGTTCTTCAACTACTTCCCGTGCCTGGAGGACGCGATCACGCGCCCCGCCCAGGAGAACGCCGAGCGGACCCGCCGGGCGGTACTCAACGCCCCCGAGCACCTCACCGCGCTCGACGCCCTCAGCGAGGCCATCGCCCAGGAGCTCGCCTCCATCGAGGAGGACCACGAGCGCTGGGAGCTCCAGCTGGAGGTGCTGAAGAAGAGCCCGGCCCTGCTCCCCAACTTCCTGGCCGCCCGGGGCGCCGACGAGACCGCCATGGTCGCCGTCGTCGCCGAACGCCTCGGCCAGGACCCCGAGACCGACCTGTATCCCCGGCTCCTCGCGCACGTGGCCGTCGCCGCCGTGCGGGCCGCCGTCGAGGTCTGGGTGGCCACGGGCCGTACCCGTACCTTCCAGAGCCTGTACCGCGAGGCGTTCGCCTCGCTGGCCGCCGGCCTGAAGGGCTGAGCCCCCACCGCACCACCCTCCGCGCCCGTACCACTGGGCGCGGAGCCAGTCACCAGAGAATGAGGAACGTCAGCCGATGACCGCTGCCGTCACACCCGAAACCGGCGCCGCCGGTACGACCGAGGGGGCCGCGTCAGGCATGACGCGCCGCCAGATACTCCAGGCCATGTCGGGCCTGATGGCCGGCATGTTCGTCGCCATCCTGGCCTCGACGGTCGTCTCCAACGCCCTGCCCCGGATCATCGCCGACCTGCACGGCACCCAGTCCTCGTACACCTGGGTCGTCACCGCCGAACTGCTCGCCATGACGGCGACCGTGCCGATCTGGGGCAAGCTCTCCGATCTGTACGACAAGAAGCTGCTCATCCAGCTCTCGCTGTCGATGTTCGTCGTCGGCTCGCTCGTCGCGGGCTTCTCGCACAGCGTCGGGCTGCTCATCGTCAGCCGTGTCGTGCAGGGCATCGGCGCGGGCGGTCTCACCGCGCTCGCCCAGGTCGTGATGGCGGCGATCATCCCGCCGCGCGAACTCGGCCGCTACTCCGGCATCTTCGGCGCCGTCTTCGCCGTCGGCACGGTCGCGGGTCCGCTGATCGGCGGGGTCCTGGTGGACACCTCCTGGCTGGGCTGGCGCTGGTGCTTCTTCATCGGCGTGCCGTTCGCGCTGCTCGCGATCGTGCTGCTCCAGTTGACCCTGAAGCTGCCCACGATCCGCCGAGAGGTGCGAATCGACTACGTCGGTGCCGTCCTCATCATGAGCGGGGTCAGCTCGCTGCTGCTGTGGGTGACCCTCGCGGGCAACCGCTTCGACTGGGCGTCCTGGCAGACCGCCGCACTCGTCTCCGCCGGTGTGGTCCTCCTGGCCACCGCGGTCTGGGTCGAGTCCCGGGTCGCGGAGCCGATCATCCCGCTGGACATCTTCCGCAACCGCACGGTCGCGCTGACGACCGTGGCGAGCCTGCTGGTCGGTGTCGCCATGTTCGGCGGCACCGTGTTCCTCTCCCAGTACTTCCAGATCTCGCTGGGCAAGTCCCCGACGATCGCGGGCCTGATGAGCCTGCCGATGATCCTCGGTCTGATGGTCTCGACGACCGTGGCCGGCCAGATCATCTCCTCCCGGGGCAAGTGGAAGGGCTTCCTCATCGCGGGCGGCATCATCATGACTGCGGGCATGGGGCTGCTCTCCACGATCGGCGCCGACTCCTCGTTCGGCCTGCTCAGCGTCTACATGGTGGTCCTCGGCGTCGGCGTCGGCATGCTGATGCAGAACCTCGTGCTGGCCGCCCAGAACGACGTGCCCGCCTCCGAACTCGGCGCGGCCACCTCGGTCCTGTCGTTCTTCCGCAGCCTCGGCGGCGCCATCGGGACGAGCGCGCTCGGCGCGGTCCTCGGCCACCGGGTGGCCGAGGAGCTGAAGAAGGGCTTCGGCGGGGCGGCCGGCGGCGGCACCGGCGGCGGTGTCCCCGAACTCAGCAAGCTGCCCGAACCGGCACGCGTCATCGTGGAGAACGCGTACGGCGTCGCCACCGCCGACGTCTTCCTGATCGGCGCCCCCTTCGCGTTCCTGGCGCTCGTCGCGGTGCTCTTCATCAAGGAGAAGCCGCTGCGCACCCAGAGCGGCATGGAGCGCCTCGCGGAGGAGACCGCGGCGGCCCAGCCGGCCGCGCACTGAGGGCAGCCGTCCGGGGCCCGGCGGGCCCCGGACGGCTTCCGCGCCGCACCACCTGTCATGGTGTCGAGATGACAGACCCCGCCGCCTCGCCCGCCGACCCGTTCCCCGACCAGTTCGCCCGCACCCGGCGCTTCTCGCTGGGCGTGCCCCGGCAGTTCACCGTCTCCCCCGACGGCGAGCGGATCCTCTTCGTCCGGGGCACCTCGGGCACCGACCCGGTCAGCCGCCTCTGGCTGTACGGGAACGGCGCGGAGCGGATGCTCGCCGACCCGCTCGGACCGGGCTTCACGGAGGAGGGCCCCGGCGAGGTCCCGCCGGAGGAGCGGGCCCGGCGCGAACGCGCCCACGAGACGTCGTCCGGCGTGGTCTCGTACGCCACCGACGCCTCGGTGAACCTGGCGGTCCTCGCCCTCGCGGGCGCCCTCTGGCTCGTCCCCACCGACGGCACCGCGCCCCGCCGCCTGCCGACGGCCGGCCCCGCCGTGGACCCCCGCCCCTCCCCCGACGGCTCGCTGATCGCGTACGTCTCCGGAGGCGCGCTGCGTACGGTACGCGCGGACGGCACCGGCGACCGCGCCGTCGCCGGGCCCGACGGCGCACACATCACGTACGGCCTGTCCGACTACGTGTCCCAGGAGTCCATCGGCCGTACGCGCGGCTACTGGTGGTCCCCGCGCGGCGACGCCCTCCTGGTCGCCCGCACCGACACCTCCGGCGTCCGGCGCCGCTATCTCACCGACCCCGCGCACCCCGAACGGCCGCCCCGCGAGCTGGCGTACCCGGCCGCCGGGACCCCCAACGCGAAGGTCTCGCTGCACCTCGTGCGGCTCTCCGGCGAGCGCACCCCCGTCCGGCTCCCCGAAGCGGCGGGCGACGGGCACCCCGAAGCCGCCTGGACGGACCGGGCGTTCGAGTACGTGGTGGCGGCGGACTGGGACGACCGGGGGCCCCTGGTCTCCGTACAGACCCGGGACCAGCGCTCCGTGCATGTGCTGGCGGTGGACGAGGCGACCGGGGACACGACGACCGTGCACCGCGCCCACGACCCGGCCTGGGTGGCCCTGCGCCCGGGCACCCCGCTGCGCCTGCCGTCCGGGGCGCTCGTCGTACCCGCGCACCCCGGCGGCGACACCCAGGGCCTGGACATCGGCGGCGCTCCGACGCCCCCGGGCCTGGAGGTGCGCGAGGTGCTGGGGGCGGCGGACGGGCGGGTGTACTTCACGGGCGGTGACGAGCCCACCGAGGTCCACGTCTGGTCGTACGACACGGCCGGGGGCGGCCCGGTCCGGGTCTCCGGCGTGCCCGGTGTGCACACCGCCGCGGTCGGTGGCCCGGTGGTGGTCCTCGACAGCCGTACGCCGGACGGCCACACGGTGAGCGTGCTCCGGGACGGCGCGGAGGCGGGCCGGATCGCCGTCCTGGCCGAGGAGCCGCTCGTCGTCCCGCGTCCCCTGGCCCTGAGCCTCGGCGCGCGCGAGCTGCGCAGCCGCCTCTATCTGCCGTCCTGGCACGCGCCGGGCGACGAACCGCTGCCGGTGCTGCTGAGCCCGTACGCCGGTCACGGCATGCAGGTCGTGCTGAAGGTGCGGACGTGGTGGACGGCGGTGGCCCAGTGGTTCGCGGAGCAGGGGTTCGCCGTGCTCGTCACGGACGGGCGGGGGACTCCGGGGCGCGGCGAGGCGTGGGAGAAGTCGGTGCACGGCGACCGGCTGACGGCCGTGCTCGACGACCAGATCGACGCCCTGCACGCAGTGGCCGCCGACCGCCCCGAGCTGGACCTGACCCGGGTGGCGATGCGCGGCTGGTCGTTCAGCGGGTATCTGGCGGCAGCGGCGGTGCTCCGGCATCCGGAGGTCTTCCACGCGGCGGTGGCGGGCGCGGCCCCGGCGGACCGGCGGCTCTACGACACCCACTGGGAGGAGCGGTTCCTCGGCCACCCGGACGTGCTGCCGGAGAACTACGACCGCAACTCGCTGCTGGACGAGGCCGCTTCGCTGACCCGGCCGCTGATGCTGGTACACGGCCTCGGCGACGACAACGTCACCGTGGCGCACACGCTGCGCCTCTCCTCGGCCCTGCTCGCGGCGGGCCGCCCGCACACGGTGCTGCCGCTGTCCGGGGCCGGTCACCTGGTGGGCCGGGACCGCACGGCGAGCGGGTTGCTGCGCCTGGAACGGGACTTCCTGCGGAGGTCGTTGGGGGTCTGACGGCCGGGCGGGGTCAGCCATCCGACGACATGGGGTCGTCCAGCCCCCGCCCCGCCTCGCGCAGCGCCGCGACGGCCGCGCGGACCGAGGGCCGCCGGTCCGCGTCCGTGCGCCACACGGCGTGGACATGGCGGCGCATCCGCTGGCGCACCGGCACCAGCCGCACCCCCTCGGGCACCGGCCCCCGCCCCAGCCGGGGCGCGACGCACACGCCCATCCCGGCGGCGATCAGGGCGAGTTGCGTGTGGTGCTCGCCCGCGAGGTGGGCGATGCGCGGTTCGATGCCCTTGGAGCGGAGCGTGAACATCAGCCAGTCGTAGCAGAACTCGCCCTCGGGCCAGGACACCCAGTCGTCGTCCGCGAAGTCCTCCAGGTCCACTTCGGCCCGGTCGGCGAGCGGGTGGTCCGCCGGCATGGCGATGTCCGGGGCGTCGTCCAGCAGTTCGGCCCGGGTCAGCCCGCCGGGCACCGGGAGCCGCTTGTTGCTCCAGTCCAGGACCACGGCGAGATCGATGTCACCCCGGAGCACCGCCCGGATGCCCGCCTCCGGCTCCAACTCCAGGGTGCGCACCCGCAGTTCGGGGTGGCCGGAGCGCAGGGCGAGCAGCGTGGCGGGGAACAGGCCGCGCGCGGCCGTGGGGAAGGCGCCGAGCCGGATCTCCCCCACGACCTCGCCGCGCTGGGCCTCGATGTCGGACTGGGCCAGCTCGACCTGCGAGAGGATGCGCGCCGCGTGGTCGGCGAGCAGCCGCCCCGCATCGGTGAGCCGCACCCCGCGCCCGTTCCTGGCGAGGAGTTGCTGGCCGACCTCGCGTTCCAGCTTCGCCATCTGCTGCGAGACGGCCGACGTCGTGACGTGCAGCCCTTCGGCGGCGCCGCTGACCGAGCCGAGCCTGGCCAGGGCGTCCAGGGTGCGCAGGCGCTCCAGGTTCAACATGTAAGCAATGCTACGCGAAGCAGCGCACAAAATCTCACTTGTGCTACGAGGTGGAGGCCGCGATCGTTGTCACCATGAGCGCCCCGACCGCCCCGAGAGCCATCCCCGAGCCGTGCCCGGCCCCGGCCGCACCGCCGCCCTCCGCCAACGCCCCCGCTCCCGCCCGGCGGCCGGCCCTGGACTGGCGGCTGCGTTTCGCGGCGCTCTCGCTGATCTGGGGCTTCAGCTTCCTCCTGATCAAGGTGGGGACCGATGCGTACGCCCCGTTCCAGGTGACTCTGGGGCGGCTCCTGTCGGGCACGGCGGTCCTCGCGGTGGTCATGGTGGTGAAGCGGGAGCGGCTGCCGCGCTCGGCCAGGACCTGGGGCCATCTCGCGGTGGCGGCGTTCTTCCTCAACGCCCTGCCGTTCTCCCTGTTCGCGTACGCCGAGCTGTCCATCCCGTCCACGCTGGCGGGCATCTGCAACGCGACCTCGCCGCTCTGGGGCATGGCGCTGTCCCTCGTCGCCCTCTCGGAGGACCGGCCGACCCGCCGCCGCGTCGCCGGTCTCGGCCTCGGCTTCCTCGGCGTGCTGACGGTGCTCGGCGCCTGGCAGGGCTTCTCCGGGCTGGACTTCAGCGGTACGGCGATGGCGCTCCTGGCCTCGCTGAGCTACCCGGTCGGCTGGATCTACGTGCGCCGGACGCTGGCCGGCAGCGGCGCGTCGACCCTCGCGCTCACCGGCAGCCAGCTCTTCCTGGGCACCGTGCAACTCGCGGTCGTCACGCCGCTGTTCACCACCGTCCCGGGCGGCTTCCCGGTCGTGCCCACCCTGGCCGTCGTCGCGCTCGGGGCGCTGGGCACGGGCCTCGCGGTGCTGCTCCAGTACGGCCTGGTCAACGAGGTCGGTCCGACGACCGCGCAGATGGTCACCTACTTCATCCCGGTCATCGCCACGGCGGCCGGAGTGGCCGTCCTCGGCGAGCGGCTGAGCTGGAACACCCCGGTCGGCGCGCTCATCGTCCTGGCCGGGGCCGCGCTCACCCAGAGCAGACGGCGCACCTGAGGGGCCGGGGCTGACCCGTAACACCGGGGCCTCGCCCGTAACGCCGAGGCCTCATCCATGTCGTCGCGACCTCACCCGTAGCTCAGCGGCCTCGCAGGTCCCGCCGCCTGCGCCACCGCGTCGGCCAGCGGCCCGAGGTCGGCGTCGGTGAGCGGGGAGACGGTGATCCGGACGGCCTGGGGCGCGGCGATACGGAACCGGGCCCCGGGCGCCACCGCCCAGCCCGCCTGCAACAGCCGGGCCACGGCCCCCGTCTCATCGCTCACCGGCACCCACACGTTCATCCCGCTGCGGCCGTACGCCTCCACACCGCGCTCCGCCAGGGCCACGACGAGGGCGTCCCGGCGGCGGGCGTAGGAGCGGGCCACCTCGCGCGAGTCCACGGCGCCGGTGCTCCACAGGTGCACCACGGTCCGTTGCAGCAGGCGGCTGACCCAGCCGGGGCCGAGCCGCTGGCGGCCGGCCACCCGGTCGACCGTGACCGCGTCCCCGGTCAGCACCGCGACCCGCAGGTCCGGCCCGTACGCCTTGGCCACCGAGCGGACGAACGCCCACCGGCCCGTGGCCCCGGCCAGCGGGTACAGCGGCTGGTCCACGATGGCGTGGCCGTGGTCGTCCTCGATGAGCAGGACGTCCGGGTGCCGGGCGAGGACCGCCCGCAGCCGCCCCGCCCGGTCCTCGGAGACCGTGGCTCCGGTCGGATTCTGCGCCCGGTCCGTGATCACGACCGCCCGCGCGCCCGCCTGGAGCGCCGCTTCGAGCGCGTCCGGCAACGGCCCGTCGTCGTCCAGCGCCATCGGCACGGGCCGCATGCCGAGTGCGGGCACCAGGTCCAGGAGTCCGCCCCAGCCGGGGTCCTCGACCGCGACCCGGTCGCCGGGCCTGAGGTGGGCGGAGAGCACCCGCTCGATCGCGTCCAGCGAGCCGGAGGCGGCGGCCACCGGTCCGTCCGGCACCCCGTCCGCGTCCATCGCGGCACGCGCGAGCGCGGCGAACTCCGGGTCCACGGCCGCCTCTCCGTACAGCCCGGGCTCGCGGTCGTACGCCCCGGCGACCGACGCGAACGCCCCGCCCAGGCGCGGCAGCAGCGCCGGATCGGGGCTGCCGTCGCCCAGATCCCGCACTCCGGGCGGCGCCTCGACCCGCATCGAACCGCGCGCGGTGCTCGCGGGGCGCGGCCTGATCCGGCTGCCCCGGCGCCCGGCGGTCTCGATCACCCCGCGCTCGCGCAGGGTGCGGTAGGCCGCCGCGACGGTGTTCGGATTCACCTCCAGCCGGGCCGCCAGCTCCCGCATGGGGGGCAGCACATGCCCGGGGGGCAGCTCGCCCGAGGCGACGCCGCGCTCGACGCTAGCGGCAATTTCCTGTGCGCGCCGTCCACTGATCCGATACTCTCCTAGCACAAACCACAGTATGCACTAGTGCAATGGAGTACGCAATGCCGGAGACCGCTTCCCAGCAGACCACGTCCCCGGACGCCTCATCCCGCTACGAGCCGACGGACCGCACCGTGCCCACCCGGTCGCGGGAGCGCGCCGCGTACGACCGGGAGACGGTCCACTCGATACTCGACAGCGCCTACCTCTGCCACCTCGGCTTCGTCCGCGACGGCGCGCCGGTCGTGCTGCCGACACTCTTCGGCCGGGTAGGCGAGCGGCTGTACGTCCACGGCTCGACCGGCTCGCGGCCGCTGCGGGCGGCCGGGGGCGGCGACGAGGGGCTGCCCGTGTGCCTGACGGTGACCCATGTCGACGGCCTGGTGCTGGCCCGTTCGGCCTTCCACCACTCGCTCAACTACCGGTCGGTGGTCGTCCACGGCACCGCGTACACCGTGACCGACCCGGAGGAGCGGCGCGTCGCCCTGGACGCGATCGTGGACCAGGTGGTGCCGGGGCGCTCGAAGGACTCGCGGCCCGCCGACGCCAAGGAGCTGGCCGCCACCGCCGTCGTCCGGCTGGATCTGCGGGAGGTCTCCGCCAAGATCCGCACGGGCGGCCCGAACGACGACCCCCGGGACCTCGGCCTGCCGTACTGGTCCGGCGTCGTCCCCGTCGCCCCGGCCTACGGCACCCCGGCCCCGGCGGACGACCTGGACCCGTCGATCGACGTACCGGCGTACCTGCCCTAGCGGCGGGCGTCGGCGCGATCCACGACGACCGGCGCTCCCGCCCCGGAGGCCACCGGTCCGGAGGGCGGCCGGGGCGTGGAGGACTGCGCGATGAGGGCGCCGGCCAGGACGAGCGCGCCGCCGATGAGCTGGGGCGCGGCCAGGTGCTCGCCGAGGAGGACCCAGGCGAGGACGGTCGCGATGACCGCTTCGAGGCAGGCGACGACGCCCGCGACGGCCGGTGAGAGCAGGCGCACGGAGATCACCCCGGTGACGTACGCGATGACGGTGGCCAGCAGCACGATCCAGACGAGCAGCAGCCAGGCCGGCACCGCGGCGCCGTCCATGACCGTGTCGCCGCCGAGCACCGACCAGTCCATGCCCCAGGGGCGGGCGATCGCGGTGAGCACGAGGGCGCCGATCAGCAGCCCGTACGCGATGACGCCGACCGGGTGCGGGGGTTCGGCGCCGCCGCCCTGGTCGGAGAGGACGAAGTAGCCGACCTGGCAGCAGGCCGCGCCGAGCGCGAGGACCAGCCCGATCACGTCGAAGCTCAGCCCGGCCCAGACCTCGACCACGCAGGCGAGTCCGCCGGCCGCGAGGACGACCCCGAGGGCCGCCGCCCGCGTGACCGGGCGCCGCTGCACGAAGCGCACCCAGCCGAGGACGAGCGCGGGGGCCAGGTATTCCACCAGGAGCGCGACCCCCACCGGGATACGGGAGATGGCGGCGAAGTAGCAGGCCTGCACGCCCGCGACGGCGAGCAGCCCGAAGCCGAGCAGCAGCACGGGGCGGTTGCGCACGAGCGCGCGGTGGCGCCAGGCAACCGGCAGCATGACGAGCGCGGCGCCCGCCACCCGTAGCCAGACGACGTGGAGCGGGTCGAGCCCCGCCTCGATCAGCGGCTTGGCCGCCACTCCGGAACCACCGAATGCGAAGGCCGAGGCGAGGGCGAGTCCCAGGCCGGCGCTTCTCCCCTGAGACGCGTGCATCGGCACATCATGACAGCTGCGGTCAGGACCGTCACCCCGGTGACACCTGACGCGTACAGCGCTCGGCGGGAGGGGCAACCGACGCCCCGTTCACACACGTCCCACAGAACGGAGCGGTTGTTCGCGGCGCGGCGGGAGGGGGACCGGGGTGAGCTGGCTGGTGTCCCTGCCGGCGCTCGACGGGCGCGAGTACGTCTACCGGGTCCACGCGCCCCTGGACGCCCTGCCGGCGGATCTGTTCTGGTGCGCGTTCCACTGCCACGACGACGGACCGCACCCCCGCGCGTCCGACCGCTTCGACGCGGCGCGGATCTGGCCCGTCACCGCGGACACGTGAACAGCGAGGAGCCCGGCGGCCTGGGGCCGCCGGGCTCCGTCACACCGGCCCACGGCGGGGCTCAGTGCTCGTCGGCGAGAATGAGGTACAGCTTCTTGCGGGCCTCGTTGATGACGGCGACCGCCTTGTCGCGCTGGTCGGACGAGCCGGTCTTCCAGACCTGGCCGAACGCCTCCATCAGACCGAACCCGGCCTGCCGGACCTCGTTCATGCTCTCCCAGTCGACCCCGCGCCCGGCCTCTTCCCAGGGCGCCTCGGGACCGGTCTCGGCCTCGGTGCGGCCGGTGTCGGTGAGCGTGAACAGCTTCTTGCCGCCCTCGCTCGCGCTGGTGATCAGCCCCTCGTCCTCCAGCAGCTGAAGGGTCGGGTACACCGAGCCGGGGCTGGGCCGCCAGGCCCCGCCGCTGCGCTCGCCGATCTCCTGGATCATCTCGTACCCGTGCATCGGCCGGTCCTTGAGCAGCGCCAGGATCGAAGCGCGCACGTCACCGCGCCGCGCCCTCCCCCGGCCGCCGCCCCGGCCCCGTCCGCCACCGAACGGCCCCCCGCCGAACGGCGGCCCGAACGGCCCGAACGCCGCCCGCTGCCCCTCGAAACCACCACGTCGCCCCTCGGGGCCGTACGGGCCGCGCCCGTGACCATGTGCATGCCCATGCTCGAATCCATGTGAACGCATGACGTACTCCTCTGCTTACGTTGATCTTTCGGTTATCGCTGTACTGTCGCGATGCCTCAACGATATATCGGAACCGATCGCATGACAACCCCTGACCGACGCGGCCGGGCGACCGTCCGTATCATCCCGAGGTGACCTCGCCTCTCCTATCGCTCCCGCTCCGCAAGCTCGCCGCCTTCGGCACGATCGCGGGCCTGTGCCTTTTTGCCTGGTGGGCCGTGCAGCCCGTCGGCGGGAGCTGCCCCGACGAGGGCCTGAGCTTGTCCTCCGGCTCCGATGAGGGGCTGACCCTGTCCTCCGACCCGTACGGGTCCACCTACAACCCGGACCACGACCCGGACTACGACCCGTGCGCGCAGGCCCAACACCCGCGCCTGTACGGCTGGTTCGGCCTGTAGACGGCCGCTCCGGTTCGGGCGACCCGCGCGCCGGCGATAGCGTGACCCCATGACGGACGGGGAAGAGCCGCTGATCGGCGGCATGGCGAACGCGGGGGCCGTCTTCCGCCGAGGGGAGCTGGTGGAGCGGCCCGCACCACGCCACGCGCGCGAACTCCACGCGTACCTCCGCGCACTGAAGGAGCACGGCTTCGACGCGGCGCCGACCCCCGTCGGTCCCACCGCGGGCGGCCGTGAGCGGCTGACGTTCATCCCCGGCGACGTGGCGCTGCCGCCGTTCCCGGACTGGGCGATGACGCCTTCCGCCCTCGCATCGGTGGGGCGCTTGCTGCGGCGGCTGCACGAGGCCGGTGCGGCCGTCCCGGCCGACACCCGCGCCGCGTGGCCCACGGACCTCGCCGACCCGGAGGGCGGGACGCTCGTGTGCCACAACGACGTGTGCCCGGACAACGTCGTGTTCCGCGACGGTCGCGCCGCGGCACTGATCGACTTCGACCTGGCGGCCCCGGGCCGCGCCCTGTGGGACGTCGCCATGACCGCCCGCTACTGGGCACCCATGCTGGACCCCGAATCCGCGGCCGCTCTCTACCCCGCCGGGCTGGACGCGGTCGCACGGCTGCGGATCCTCGCCGACGGTTACGGACTCCCGGCGGGCGAACGCGCCGGACTGCCCGGCGTCATCGAGCAGGCCACGGAGGTCTGCCGGGCCTTCGTCGCGCGCCGCGTGGCCGACGAGGACCCCGTCTACGTCCGGGCGCTGGCCGAGCGCGGTGGATGGGAGCGCTGGGACCGCGTACAGACCTGGCTGGTGGACCACCGCCGGACGTTCACAGCCGCCCTGCTGGACTGAGCCGTACGCTCGACCCATGCCCCGCAACGCGACGAAGGCCCGGCGGCTGGTCGCCGACGGGCACACGTATCGGTGGACGCTGCGCCACCGGCACGACGACGGCGGGCCCTGCCGCCAGATCCTCACGCTCCACCGCGAGCCGGGCGGACCCCTCCGCCTCGTCTTCACCGAGGGCCCGGACCGCTATGTCCCGGGCGGCGCTCTCCTGGGCTCCGGAGACGTGGGCTTCGTCGGGGGCGCCTCCCTCAACCTGCACGAACCGGGCGCCGTCCGCGCCCTGCTCGATGCGGCGAAGGCCCACGGATGGCAGCCGTCGGACCGGCGCCGGGTGGAAGTGGACGGCTGGACCCTGCTGGAGGCGGCCGCCGCGCTACGGGAGCAGAACGCCGGCAAAGCACCGCACGACGTTCACGGCGCGGGCTCGGCCAGCGCGTTGAGCGCGGGCCTGAGCAACGCGGCGATCCGTTCGGACGACGCCTCGCGCAACACCGGCAGCCCCAGGAGCTGATGACCGATGGTCACCCCGAGCAGGGTGGTGACCGCCAGGGCGGCGCGGAGTTCCCGGTCGTCGGGCGCCGGGACGGCGGCACCGGCGTCGGCGATCTGACCGCCGAGCGCGGTCCGTACATGATCGGCGGCCGCCGGATCGGTGAGCATGGACCGCAGCACCGCGAGCGTCCCCTCGGGCAGACCGCCCAGCTTCAGGCCCAGCGTGGCCAGCATCCGGTCGGCGAACGCGTCCGCGTCCACGGCCTCCGCAGGTGGCGCGGTGAACGTCTGCACCGCCCGGCCGAACAGCTCCCGCTTCGAGCCGAAGTACTGCATGACCAGGGCCGGGTCCACCCCGGCCGCACCCGCCACCGCACGGATGGTCGTCCGGTCGAACCCCTTGGCGGCGAACTCCTCCCGGGCCTTTTCCAGGATGCGCGCCTCCGTGGCGCGGCGGCGGTCGGCGCGGGTCTCCCGGGGCGTGGTCACGCCGCGACTCTACAGCCGTTGACCGAACCTCTCCGCACACCCTACGGTCACGCTCAACAAGTGTTGAGCGAATGGAGCCGTGCCGTGCCGCAACCGGAATCCCCCCGTGCCCGTAGCCCCCGCGAGGCCCTGGCCGCCTATCACCGGGCCATGCTCGACAAGTCCGCGGACGATCTCGCGGACCTGTACGCGGCCGACGCGGTGCACGAGTTCCCCTTCACCGCTCCCGGCTTTCCCCCGCGCTACGAGGGCCGCGAGGCCGTGCGCACCGGCTACCGGGCGGTCTGGGGCGCGAGCCCCGTACGGATCGACGAGGTCAGGACGGTGTCCGCGTACGGGACGGACGACCCGGAGGTGATCGTCGCCGAGCATGTGGTGGCGGGGACGTTCCCGGCCACCGGCGCCGCGTTCACCGTCCCCGGCCTGCTCGTGCTCCGGGTCCGCGACGGCCTGATCACCCACGTCCGCGACTACATGGACACTGCGGCCCTCGCCGCCGCCCGGGGCTGACGCCGGGCCGGGCTCACCCCTCGCGCAGCCCCAGCAGATACACCGCCGTCACCGCCACTCCCCGGTCCTCGTCCTCCGCCAGCTCCCCGAGCGCCCGCGTCGCCGTCGGGCCCGGGATGTCCGCCAGCGCCTGGGTGAGGCGGCGGCGGGCGGGCGCGTCGAGGGCCGGGTCGGCGAGGCGGCCGACGAGCGCGGAGGCGATCCGCTCGGCCGTCTCCGGATCAGCGGCCAGCACACCGAGCGCGTCGGCCGCGTCCACGTCCCGTACCGCCTCCGCGACCATGCCGATGAGCGTCGGCACCGCCTCGGCCACCCCGCGCGCGCCCAGCGCGGGCGCGGCGTACTGGCGTACCGCGACATCGGGGTGCCCGAGAGCGTCCCGCAGCAGCGCGCTCGCGGCCTCGCCCAGGATCCCGGCGACCGCGCGCACCGCACGGGCGCGCACCGCCGCATCGGGCGAGTCCAGGCCCTCCGCCAGCAGGGCGAGCCCGCCGCCGGACCGTGCCAGGGCCCACCGCAGCGCCCCGGCCACGCTCGGGTCCGGCTCGCTCAACACCGCCTCGACCAGGGCCTCCACCGGCACGGGCGCCTCGCCCGCCGAGGACAACGCCGCCCGCTGCCGGGTGCCGGGGCTGGCGGAGCCCAGGGCCTGGAGAAGGGCGACGGTACGCAGGACGCCCTCCCAGTCCCCGGGTTCGGCGGCGCCGATCCGGCTCAGCCGGTTCAGCAGCTCCGTCTCGCTCGCGATCCGTTCCCGGGTCCGCCGGACGAGGTCGTCCACGAGACCGGCCGGGCTGAAGCCGGGATCGTCCAGCGCGCGCCCCACCTCGCGCAGCGAGAGGCCGAGGGACCGCAGGCTCTCGATGTGGAAGATGCGCCGGACGTCCTCGCCGGAGTACTCCCGGTACCCGACGTCGTTGCGCCCTGTCGGCCGCACCAGCCCCAGCGACTCGTAGTGCCGCAGCATGCGCGCACTGACCCCGGACCGCCGCGCCACCTCACCGATCAACACGTAGGGCCTTTCGTTCGGATCAGGCTGGACCACCGTACGGCCCGAGGGCCACCCTCCGCTTCGCCTCCTCGATCGCGAGGTCGAACCCGGCGTCCGGGTCGCGCCGCAGCTCCTCGGTGGCGAGCGCGTGCTCGCAGACCCGGGGTTCGGGGTGCGCGGCGGCGTCGTGCAGCACCGCACCGGCCGCCGCGCCGAGTGCGATCAGCGCCCGGCTGAGGCTCAGCCGCGTCTCGCGGGCCCCGCGCCCGAGCTGCCCGGCCAGCACCGCGGCGAGCGCGGGCGCCTCGTCCTCGGGCACGAGGACGACCGCGGTCCGCCAAGCGGTGCGCGCCACCTCCTCGTCGGGGTCGGTGAGCAGCGCCCGGGTGAGCGCCGGCCAGGCCCGCCGGTCCCCGGTCTTGGACAGCGTGTGCAGGGCCTGGCTGCGGGCCCGCGGGCGCTCCGAGCGGAGCTCGCCGACGAGCCTGGGCACCGTCAGGTCCTGCGGGTGCCGGGTGAGCGCCCAGGTCAGCATCTCCCGTACGGAGAAGTCCGGCTCGGCCGCGCACCGCTCCACGAGCCGGTCCACCAGCCGCGTGTCCGGCGCCGATCCGACCGCCAGCGCGGTCCGCAGCCGCACCGACGCGTCCGCGTGTTCCAGCCCGCGCAGCGCGCGCGTGAGGGCCGTGTCCTCGTTCGCCGTGGTCATCGGAACCACCTCCTCGCGGCCGAGTGAAGCGGTTGTCACCGTGACAAGGTCAAGCCCGGCGCGGTTTCGGGGCCACCGGTCCGCGATTGGCCTTGGTTCCGCGCCGGGACGGAGACCTACGGTCGGCGCATGAGGATTCGCACCGTAGACGCGTTCACCGACCGCCCCTTCTCCGGCAACCCCGCAGGGGTCCTGCTGTTCGGTCCCGAGGGCTTCCCCGAGGACGCCTTCCTCCAGCGGGTCGCCGCCGAGCTGAACCTCTCCGAGACCGCGTTCGCCCACCCGCTGCCGCCGGGCGGCGACGCCGGCTGGGCGCTGCGGTGGTTCACCCCGGTCACGGAGGTGGACATGTGCGGCCACGCCACCCTCGCCACGGCCCACGTCCTGCACACCACGGGCGCCGCCACCGGCACGGTCCGCTTCGCCGCCCGGTGCGGCACGCTGACGTCGGCCGCGCACCCGGACGGTTCGCTCACGCTCGACTTCCCGACCGCCGCGCTGACCCTCGAGCCCGCGCCGGACGGCCTCGCGGAAGCCCTGGGGGCGGAGCCGCTGTCCGTGCACGACACGGGTGCACAGGTCGGGGACCTGCTGGTGGAGCTGAAGGACGAGGCGGCCGTACGGGCGCTGGCCCCGGACTTCGCGGCGCTGGCCGCCCTCTCGCGGCGCGGCGTCATCGCCACGGCCGCCGCGGCGCCGACGGGTGCGTACGACTACGTCTCGCGCGGCTTCTTCCCGGCCGTGGGCATCGACGAGGACCCGGTGACCGGCAGCGCGCACACCGCCCTGGCCCCCTTCTGGTCGGCCCGGCTCGGCCGCGACGAGCTGACCGGCCTTCAGGCGTCCGCGCGCTCGGGTCTCGTCCGGACGTCGCTGCGCGGCGCGCGCACCCTGCTGACGGGCCGGGCGGTCACGGTGCTGGACGGCGAACTGCTCGTCGGCCCGTAGCCGGGGGGCTCACGGGGTGGGCAGCCAGCTCACCTTCCCGGCGAGCAGCGCGTAACCGACGAACGCGCCGATGTCCAGGAGGGCGTGCGCCGCGACGAGCGGGCCCACCCGCTGCCAGCGCCGGTAGAGCAGCACGAAGACGACGCCCATCACCATGTTGCCGATGAAGCCGCCGATGCCCTGGTAGAGGTGGTACGAACCGCGCAGCACCGAGCTCGCCACCAGGGCCGCCATCGGCGTCCAGCCCAGCTGCCCCAAGCGGCGCAGCAGATAGCCGACGACGATCACCTCCTCCAGTACGGCGTTCTGGAGGGCCGACAGGATGAGCACGGGGAACTTCCACCACACGTCGGGCAGCGACTCGGGCACGACGGTGAGGTTGAAGCTGGCGGCCCTGGCCACCAGGTAGAAGGCCAGCCCGGCGCTGCCGATGCCCGCCGCGACGACCGCGCCCCGTGCCACGTCCTGGCCCTGCCGGGTGCGGTCGAAGCCGAGGGCCCGCAGCCCGGTCCCTTCCCGGATGAGCAGATGCGCGACGAGCGCGACGGGCACCAGCGCGGTCGTGATGCCGAAGAGCTGCCAGGCGAGATCCAGCCAAGGGCGGCCCGGAGCGGCCGAGCTGTTGAGGGTCGCCGCCTGATCCTTCAAACCTCCTGGTTTCGTCAGCGATCCGACAAAGCTGATAAGGGCGGACACGCCACTCGCCCCCAGCGAGAGCGCCAGCACCAGCACCGTCTCGGACCGGAGAATCCGTTGTGACACGGCCTCCTGGGGATAAGAATCAGCCACGTGCCCCGCCTCCACCTGTACACCTGCCCTCAGTTGTGCATTCGCGTCCCACGTCCCTCGCCGCCCCGCTAGGGTCTCGAATGCAGGTACGAAGATCATGCGCGACTGGCCGGGGGACGAGCGCCATTGCCGATGGTGTGGTCCCCCTTTTTCCTTGTACATCCTCAAGGAGGGGCACCACCGACATGGGACGTCACAGCTTGCCCGATGACCGCGCGGCGGCCGGAGGCGGGGACCGTCCACCGCGCCGCCGCCGGACCGTGGCCATCGCCACCGTGCTCGTCCTCGCCGTGGCGGGGGGAGCGGCGGTCGCGGCGCAGGGCGGCCTGCTCCCGTTCTCGAAGTCGTGCGAGGAGAGCGCGGTCCACCTGTCGATGGTGGCCTCCCCGGACATCGCCCCCGCCGTACGTGCCATCGCCGACCGGGCACGTACGGACGAGGTGCGCTCGGACGGGCGCTGCGTCGACGTGAACGTGGTGGCCCGCGACTCGTACAAGGTGGCGGACGCGCTCGCGAGCGGAACCCGCCCCGACTACCAGATATGGCTGCCCGACTCGGACCTGTGGCTGACCAGGGCCAAGGGCGCCGGGGACGGCACCCCCATCACCCCGGGCGGCTCCGTCGCCACCTCACCGGTCACCCTCGCCACGGTCCCCGCGGCCGCCAAGCACCTCGGCTGGCCGAAGAAGACGTACACCTGGGCCGAGTTGACGGGCGCGGCCATGGAGTCCGACCGGGTACGCCTCGGCTCCGCCGACCCCGCGCGCTCGGCGACCGGTCTGCGGGCCCTCAACAGCATCGGCACCTCCGCCGGGAAGCAGGGCGGCGACAGCGACACCCGGGTCGCGGCCACCGCGAAGCTGCTCGCCCAGCGGATGTCCGACGGGGACACCCAGGTCGTGGCGACCCTGCCGCAGGACGGCTCGGGCGCCGAGGAGGGCAACCCGGCGCGCAATCAGGCGGTGCTCCTCTCCGAACAGGCAGCCTTCGCCCACAACGCCGAGTCGGCGGCCGACGGCAAGCTGGACCTGTTCTATCCCAAGGACGGCACCCCGCTGCTCAACTACCCGCTCACGATGGTGGACGAGCGCCGCCAGTCCACGGACGAGAGCCGGGCCGCGCTGCGGTTCATGATCCTGCTCTCCGAGGAGAGCTCCCTTGCCACCCTCGGGGAGCACGGCTTCCGGACCACCTACGGCGCGGCGGACGACAAGCTGGTCGCGGCGGCGGGCGGCCGGTCGCCCCAGCCGTACGACGCCACGCAGCCGCCCGCCCCGACGGACGAGGCGCTCCAGGAGACGCTCGGCATGTGGACGATCACCGTGCAGAGCGCGCGACTCACCACCGTGGTCGACGCCTCCGGCTCCATGGCCGCGACGGTGCCCGGCCGCAACCAGTCCCGGATGGACGTCACCAAGGCCTCGCTGATCCAGGCGCTCAACCAGTTCACCCCGAACGACGAGATCGGACTCTGGGAGTTCGCGACCACGCTCGACGGGGACAAGGACTACCGCCAGCTGGTGAAGACCGCCCGGCTCGGCGACCCCGCGAAGGGCGGCGGCACCCACCGGGAGAAGCTGGCCGGCGCGTTCGCCGCGCTGCGTCCGGTGCCGGACGGCGCGACCGGGCTGTACGACACCGCCCTGGCCGCCTACAAGGAGGCGCAGCGCACGTACGTGAAGGGCAAGTTCAACGCGGTGGTGATCCTCACGGACGGGTCGAACCAGGACGAGCGGTCCATCTCGCGCTCCGCCCTCGTGGACGAGCTGAAGTCCATCGCCGACCCGACGCGCCCGGTCCCGCTGCTGGCCATCGCCGTGGGGCCCGAGGCGGACCGCGAGGAGCTGGACGAGATCGCCAAGGTCACCGGGGGCGGCGGCTACCAGGTGAGCGACCCGGCCGAGATCCAGGCGGTGATCCTCCAGGCGGTGATGACGGCGGGCCACGGCGCCCGCGCGGCCGGCGAGTAGGGGGCCGGGGCCGGTCGCCGGTGAGCAGGGGCCGGTGGCCGGTCCGCAGCACGGACCGGCCCCGCCCTCACGGTGCCGGGATGCCCGCCGGCCAAGTGTGCACGGGATCGCCGCCCTGCATCAGCTCGCCGTAGCGCCGGGTCATCGCGGCGAGCGCGGCGCCCCGGTCGAGGCCCGCCTCGCGCGCCCGGTGGTAGGTGTCCGCCTGCCAGGACGCGCCGTTCGTCCGCCGCTTGCAGCGCTCCTCGATGATCCCGAGGTAGTGCTCCCGGTCCGCCGGCTCGATGTTCCAGCCGTCGAGCCCGGCGGCGGCGAGGGGCAGCAGCTCGTCGCGCACCAGCTTGGTCACGGGCACCCGGGTCAGCCCGCCGGAGCGGCCGGGCCGGGGCCACAGCAGCTCGGCCTCGATGCCGTGGCGGCACGCGGCCTCGAAGTTCTCCGCGGCGGCGGAGAACGGCATCCGGGACCACACCGGACGCGACTCCTCCGCCAGCGCCCGGACCAGGCCGTAGTACAGCGCGGTGTTGGCGATGACGTCGGCGACGGTCGGGCCCGCGGGCAGCACCCGGTTCTCCACGCGCAGGTGCGGGACGCCGTCGGCGATCCCGTACACCGGGCGGTTCCAGCGGTAGACCGTGCCGTTGTGAAGGACCAGCTCCTTCAGCTGGGGCACCCCGCCGTCGGCGAGGACGCGCAGGGGCTCCTCCTCGTCGCAGATGGGCAGGAGCGGCGGGAAGTACCGCAGGTTCTCCTCGAAGAGCTCCTCGACCGAGCCGATCCACTTCTCCCCGAACCAGGTCCTGGGCCGCACGCCCTGGTTGCGCAGTTCGGGCGGCCGGGTGTCCGTGGCCTGCTCGAACAGCGGCGGCCGCGACTCCCGCCACACCTCCCGGCCGAAGAGGAACGGCGAGTTGGCCCCCAGGGCGACCTGGACGGCGGCGACGGCCTGCGCCGCGTTCCACACGTCGGCGAAGCGTTCCGGAGTGACCTGAAGATGCAGTTGCAGCGAGGTGCAGGCCGCCTCCGGGGTGATCGATCCGGCGGTGGCGACCAGCCGCTCGACACCTTCGATATCGAGCGAGAAACTCTCGCCGCGCGCCGCCAGCATTTGATCGTTCAGGAGGGCGTAGCGGTCGACGTCGGAGAGATTGGACCGGACCATGTCGTCACGGCCGAGCGTCGGCAGGATTCCGATCATCATGATCCCGGCATCGACTTCACCGGCCTTCCGGTCGGCATATCCGAGCCCGGTCCGCAGCTCTTCGGCCAACTGATCCAGAACACGCCCCGACAGATGATGGGGGACTATGTTCACCTCAAGATTGAACATCCCCAGTTCCGTCTGGAAATCGTGACTCGCGATGCGCTCCAGTACCTGCCCATTCAACATCTTCGGCATGGCGTCGGCGCCCGTGAGATTCAGTTCGATCTCCATGCCCATGAGGTTGCGCGGCCGGTCGAACCGCCGCTCGGCCAGAAGCCCGGACAGTGCCTCCACGCACTGGTGCAGCTTCCTCCGGTACCTCTGCCGGTCGGACAGGTCAAAGTCGCCCGCGACGACCTTCTCCCCCATCGAAGGGTCCTCCTCACGTGGCCGGCACGCGGCCCGGGCCGCCCGCATCACGATCGATAATGCCCGCAGGACGTGATCCGTAACGCCCCGCGGACGGCGCACACACGCTAATCTGAGCGCCGGGGCCCCGGGCACATTCACTCGGCATGACGCACCGGGCCGTTTCCCCGTACGGCGGGCCCGTAAAGCGCCGATGGGTTTCGGCCGACCGCGGCGCGGGAAAAACCCGAGGCGGCGGCTGCGCCGCTCGCGCCGAATCAGCATGATCTCCGCATAATAAAGTCCGGATACCGCCTTGCCGGCAATAGCCGTGGCGGCTAGTGGAAACACCGCGTGAACACGTGTCGTATAAACTCCGCGGACGAGGCAGAGAGTTGACGCACCGGCTCAGTCACCGGCCTCCTCTGGCCCCGCACGCCGACAACGCCGTCCGCACCCGCCCGCGCACCACCGTGTCTCCGAAGTGAGAGGCGACCCACTATGCCGCTGCATGTTCCCCCGGCCCCCGCGCCCGCGCTGCGCAGCGTCCTCGCGGCGCTCGGTTCACCGACCGCGGTCCGCGAGGCCCGCACGCCCGCCCTGCGGTCCGCACAGGGACCTCTGAGCCCCGAACACCCGCTGTCCGTCCATGTGCTGGGCGTCGCCCCGGGCGGGCTCGGACCCGCCACCCGGCTCGCCGCCTGGCGCTTCCAGATCCGCAGCTCGGAGCGGGCGGTGGCGGCGGCGGACACCATGCTCACCGCGGACGGCTGGGCCTTCTCGCACTTCTTCGAGGGCCCGTACATCGCCTCGACGGAGCTGGCGCTGCGCCAGGCGGAGGGGATGAGCGGTCCCTACCAGCCGCGGCTGCTGTCCATCCCCGACCTGTACATGCTGGCCCTGTGGCTGCACGGCGACCCCATGGCGGACGCCTCCTGCGGCGCGCCGGGTCCGGACGACGTGCTCGTGCCGCTGTCCCCGGCGCCGCCCGGCTTCGCCGCCCACCGGCCGCACCGGGCCGCCGACCTGCTGCCGGTGATCACCACCCGCATCACGCCCGGCCCCGGTCCGCTGCTGGGCTCGCCCGCCCCGGCCTGAGGCCGGCGGCCGCCCTCTCCGCGTGCTGTGCCCCGTCGCCCCGTCCGGCGGCGGGGCACAGCACGCGGTCGCGCGTAGGGCACCCGCCCATCCGGACTAGTCCCATCCGGCCACCCCGAACCACCCGAAGTGACAGTGCAGTTGAGTTGAACCGTCCGGGCGGGTGACGCGTCCTGGGAGGAGTGGAAGCGCTGCGGCGAAATCCCTGCGGATTGTCGCCCGTGGGGCAACACTGGGATTCGACCGATCGATACGGGGGCGGTCATGAACACCTCTTCACACCGCAGGTCACTCAACTCGACGCAGCGAAAGAACCCATCCATGTGCCAGCATCAGCCACCCTGCCCGACAGCCGACTCAGCCGACCGGGAAGCCGCCCGCCAGGTGGCCCACCACCCGGAGCAGGGCTGGAGCCTGCTGTGCAACGGCGTCCTGCTCTTCGAGGACACCGGTGAGCTGCTTCCTGACGGGCAGATCATCGCCCCGCACAGGCCCCTGGCGGCGAGCGGGGTCGTCAAAGCCGCCTGAGCGGACCGTACGGAAAAGAAGAAGGGGCCGGCCCGGAGAAGTCTCCGCACCGGCCCCGACGCATGTCCGCGTCAGTTGTCGTACTCGTCCAGGGGCGGGCACGAGCAGACGAGGTTGCGGTCACCGAAGGCACCGTCGATCCGGCGCACCGGCGGCCAGTACTTGTCGGCGGCCGAGACACCGGCCGGGAAGACCGCGACCTCGCGGCTGTACGCGTGCTCCCACTCCCCGCCGAGCGCGGCGGCGGTGTGCGGGGCGTTGGCGAGCGGGTTGTCGTCCGCGCTCCACTCCCCCGACGCGACCTTCTCGATCTCGGCGCGGATCGCGATCATCGTGTCGCAGAAGCGGTCCAGCTCCGCGAGGTCCTCGCTCTCGGTCGGCTCGATCATCAGCGTCCCGGCGACCGGGAACGACATGGTCGGCGAGTGGAAGCCGTAGTCGATGAGCCGCTTGGCGACGTCGTCGATGCTGACGCCGGTCGCCTTGGAGATCGGGCGCAGGTCCACGATGCACTCGTGCGCGACCAGACCGGCCGGGCCGTTGTACAGGATCGGGTAGTGCGGCTCCAGGCGCTTGGCGATGTAGTTGGCCGCGAGTACGGCGACCTGCGTCGCGCGCTTCAGGCCCTCGCCGCCCATCAGGCGTACGTACGCCCACGAGATGGGCAGGATGCCGGCGGAGCCCCACGGGGCCGCCGAGATCGGGCCGACGCCCGTCTCCGGGCCCGCAGCGGGCTGGAGCGGGTGGTTGGGCAGGTACGGCGCCAGGTGCGCGCGCACACCGACCGGGCCGACGCCGGGGCCGCCGCCGCCGTGCGGGATGCAGAAGGTCTTGTGCAGGTTGAGGTGCGAGACGTCGCCGCCGAACCGGCCGGGCTTGGCCAGGCCGACCAGCGCGTTGAGGTTGGCGCCGTCGACGTAGACCTGACCGCCCGCGTCGTGCACCTCGGCGCAGATGTCGGCGACGTGCTCCTCGAAGACGCCGTGCGTCGACGGGTAGGTGATCATGAGCACGGCCAGCTCGTCGCGGTACTGCGCGATCTTGGCGCGCAGGTCCTCGATGTCGACCTCGCCGTCGTCGGCGGTCTTGACGACGACCACCTTCATGCCGGCCATCACGGCGCTCGCGGCGTTGGTGCCGTGCGCGGAGGACGGGATCAGACACACAGTCCGGTTCTCGTCGCCGTTGGCGCGGTGGTACGCGCGGACGGCCAGCAGCCCCGCGAACTCGCCCTGCGATCCGGCGTTCGGCTGGAGGGACACCGCGTCGTAACCGGTGACCTCCGCCAGCCGCTCCTCCAGCTCGCGGATCAGCGTCAGGAAGCCCTGCGCCTGCTCGGCGGGCGCGAACGGGTGCAGCGCGCCGAACTCGGGCCAGGTGATCGACTCCATCTCGGCGGTCGCGTTCAGCTTCATCGTGCAGGAGCCGAGCGGGATCATGCCGCGGTCCAGCGCGTAGTCACGGTCGGCGAGCTTGCGCAGGTAGCGCAGCATCGCGGTCTCGGACCGGTGCTGGTGGAAGACCGGGTGGGTGAGGATCGTGTCGGTGCGCAGCAGCGCCTCGGGCAGCGTGTCCTCGGTGGTGGCGTCCAGCGCCTCGACGTCCCCGTCGGCACCGAAGGCGGCCCAGACGGCGGCGACCTGGGTGCGGGTCGTCGTCTCGTCGCAGGCCAGCGAGACGGTGTCGGCGTCGACCAGACGCAGGTTGACCCCGCGCTCCCGGGCGTCGGCGACGACCTCGCCCGCCCGGCCGGGGACGCGGACGGTGAGCGTGTCGAAGTGGGCGCCGGTCACCACGTCGACCCCGGCGGCGCGCAGGCCCGCCGCGAGGATCGCGGCGTAGCGGTGGGTGCGCCGGGCGATCGTGCGCAGGCCCTCGGGGCCGTGGTAGACGGCGTACATGCCGGCCATGACGGCGAGCAGCACCTGGGCGGTGCAGATGTTGCTGGTGGCCTTCTCGCGGCGGATGTGCTGCTCGCGGGTCTGGAGGGCCAGGCGGTACGCCTTGTTGCCGTCGGCGTCCACGGAGACGCCGACGAGGCGGCCGGGGAGGCTGCGGGCGAACTTGTCGCGGACGGCCATGTAGCCGGCGTGCGGGCCGCCGAAGCCCATCGGGACGCCGAAGCGCTGCGTGGTGCCGACGGCGATGTCGGCACCCAGCTCGCCGGGCGAGGTGAGCAGCGTGAGGGCCAGCAGGTCGGCGGCGACGGTGACGATCGCGCCCAGCTCGTGCGCCTGGTCGATCACGGGCTTGAGGTCCCGGACGGCCCCGGAGGCGCCGGGGTACTGGAGGAGCACGCCGAAGACGCCGCGCTCGGCGACCTCGGCCGGGATGCCGTCGGTGAGGTCGGCGACGACGACCTCGACACCGGTCGGCTCGGCGCGGGTCTCGATGACGGCGACGGTCTGCGGCAGGGTGTCGGCGTCGACCAGGAAGACGCCGTTCTTGACCTTGCCGACGCGCCGGGCGAGCGCCATGGCCTCGGCTCCGGCGGTGCCCTCGTCGAGCAACGAGGCGCCGGAGGTGGGCAGGCCGGTGAGCTCGGCCACCATCGTCTGGAAGTTCAGGAGGGCTTCGAGGCGGCCCTGCGAGATCTCGGGCTGGTACGGCGTGTAGGCCGTGTACCAGGCGGGGTTCTCCATGACGTTGCGCAGGATCACCGGCGGGGTGAACGTGCCGTAGTAGCCGAGCCCGATCATCGGGGCGAGGACCTGGTTGCGGTCGGCGAGCCGGCGGAGCTCGGCCAGCACCTCGGCCTCGGTCCGGGCGCCCGGCAGGGCCAGCGCCTCGGCGCTCTTGATCACGTCGGGCACGGCGGCCGCGGTCAGCTCGTCCAGCGAGCCGTAACCGACCTGGGCGAGCATCTTCGCCTGCGCCTCGGCGTCGGGGCCGATGTGGCGCTGTTCGAACGGAATGCCCTGTTCCAGCTGCGTGAGCGGGGTGCGACGGGGGGTCATGGTGGAGGCCTCCTGGTCTGTCACGACCTGCGAAGGGCACCACGGCGCCGGGTGCCCTGACGGCCTCCCCCTCTGTCATCTCAACCTGAGAGCTTCACCGGCACCACGCGGGCGCCGGCTTTCACCGTCGGTGAGGGAGAGGTTCCGTACGGCCCATCGGCCGCGCGCAACCCGCCCTGCTTTCCAGAGTGACCTCGTCCGTGCGGTACGGGGGCCTGAGAGATTCCGGGGAGGATTTGCTCCTTCGGCGTCCTCCGGATGGGCTCCGGACGACTCTCCCGCACGGGGTCAGCAGCCATGACCAGCCTACCAGCGGGGTACACGACGGGAATTCTCGAGTGGCCAAGACCACGGAACTGCATTTCTGTAGTCCCTGTGGACCAGCCGCGACCCGTGTGGGAGGGACCGTGCAGACCGACATCGACCCGCGCAGCCTGATCGGCCGCAAGGCCTTCGACCGCAAGGGCACCAAGATCGGAACCGTGGACGAGGTGTACCTCGACGACGCGACCGGGGTCCCCGAATGGGCGGCCGTGCGCACCGGGCTCTTCAGCCGCGACGCCTTCGTCCCGCTGGAGCCCAGCGAGTTCGTGGACGAGACCCTGCGCGTCCCCTTCGACCGGGCGCTGATCAAGGACGCGCCCGACTTCGGCGTGGGCCGCCATCTCTCCCCCGAGCAGGAGCTCCAGCTGTACCGCCACTACGGCCTGGACGCCGCCCCCGGCGCCCCGGCCCCGGACCGCGACTTCGGCCGGCTGGCGGGCCAGGAGGAGTAGTCCGGCGGGTCCGGGACGAGCGGCAGGGGGTCGGCGGCCCGCAGCTCTGGATCGTCCACGCGGAACGTACGCACCCGGCCGGGTGCCGTCGCCCCCGGCTCCTCGAACCGCACGGTCACCCGCCCGACCCCGCTGCCCTGCACCCAGCCGTGTCCGTGCACCTCGTGGCGCACGTCGTGCCCGGCCGGCCAGCGCCGCGCCGCGAGCTGCTCGGCGGACTCCTCCGGCCCGGGCCCGTCGTCCACCGCCCCCTCGCCGTCCTCCTGCGGCCGCGCCCCCTCGTCGTCCGGGAGAGCCGCCGCCCGCTCACCGGCGGCCTGGGCGAACAGGTCCTCCTGGGTGTAGTCGGCGAGCCCCGTGACACCGACGCCCAGCAGCCGCACCCCGCCCGTGGTGTCCACGGCCTCCAGGAGCCGGGCGGCGGCCTCCCGGACGACCGCGGGGTCGTCCGTGGGGCCGCGCAGCGTCTCGGAGCGGGTCAGCGTGGAGAAGTCGTACCGGCGCACCTTGAGCACCACCGTGCGCCCGGAGCGCCCCGCACCCCTCAGCCGCTGGACGCACCGGTCGGCCAGCCGCTCGACCTCGGTGCGCACCCGGACGCGGTCGTGCAGGTCCACCTCGAAGGTGTCCTCGACGGAGACGGACTTCGCGTCCCGCTCCGCGACCACGGGCCGGTCGTCGTGGCCGGAGGCCATCCGGTGCAGCGCGGCGCCGTGCGCCTTGCCCAGCAGCCGTACGAGCTCCGCCTCGCCCGCCTCGGCGAGATCGTTGACGGTCGTCATGCCGGCGCGGCGCAGATGGTCCGCCGTGGCGGGGCCGACGCCGGGCAGGGTGCGCACCGGCATGGGCGCGAGGTGCGCCCGCTCGGTGCCGGGCTCGATGAGGCGCATCCCGTCGGGCTTGGCCTCCTCAGAGGCGATCTTGGCGAGCATCTTGGATCCGGCGAGCCCGACGGATCCGCTCAGTCCGGTGACCGCCAGGATGGCCTCGCGCAGCTCCCGGCCGATCTCCAGGGCGGAGGCGGTGTCGTCGGCGGTGCCACCCGCTTCGAGGTCCACGAACGCCTCGTCCAGGCTGAGCGGTTCCACCAGCGGCGAGAGCCGGCCGAGCAGCTCCATGACCTGGTCGCTCACCGCGCGGTACAGCGTGAAGCGCGGGACCAGATAGGCGGCGTTCGGCGCGAGCCGCCTGGCCTGCGCCATCGGCATCGCCGAATGCACCCCGAAGCGCCGTGCCTCGTACGAGGCGGTCGCGACGACCCCGCGCGTCCCGAGCCCGCCCACCACGACCGGTTTGCCGCGCAGGCTGGGCTTCGCCGCCTGCTCCGCGGAGGCGTAGAAGGCATCCATGTCCAGATGCAGGATGGTGGGCGCGGCTCTCACACCAGCCGATGCTGCCCTACGGCACTGACAATCGCCGAGTCATCACGCCTCCGTCCCCCGCGATTCCCGCCCCGGGAGGCGCCCTCAGGGGCTCAGACGGCCCGGTTGCGGCGCCGCGCGAGCTCGTCGGCCGGGTTGTGCCCGATCAGCGTCTCGCCGGTGTCCACGCGCTCCCCGTGCAGCTGCGACAGGGCGGCGTCCACGTCCCGCCAGACGACTCCGACGGCAATGCCGAAGACGCCCTGGCCGCCCTGGAGCAGATCGACCACCTCGGCGGGCGAGGAGCACTCGTAGACCGTGGCCCCGTCGCTCATCAGCGTCATCCGCTCCAGGTCCTGGAAACCGCGGGCCCGCAGATGCTGGACGGTGGTCCGGATGTTCTGGAGCGCCACGCCCGTGTCGAGGAAGCGCTTCACGATCTTCAGCAGGACGACGTCCCGGAAGCTGTAGAGCCGCTGCGTGCCCGATCCGTACGCCGGACGGACGCTCGGCTCCACCAGCCCGGTGCGCGCCCAGTAGTCCAGTTGCCGGTATGTGATCCCCGCCGCCGCGCACGCCGTGGGCCCGCGATAACCGATGTCCTCGGCCGATGCCACGCCGTCCCCCGCCACCGCGGCCGGCGACGCCGACTGCGGGATGGTCCGGCCGGCCGTACTCCCCTGCTGCGAATACGGCGCACCCGCTGCCGTACCGTCGCCGCTGCTTCTCACGCCGACCTCCGTCCTTGACCTGCCCACTCGAAGGTAGGCAGTCACCCGGGGTGCGTCAACGATCGCCACACTCGGCACGCCGAGTGATAATCACCCTGAGGGTGGTTTCGCGTGACCGTTGACGGGGAAAGGCTCACCGGATGTGCCGGTGGCCACCGCCAAAGACGTCACTGGCTGTTGTTCGTCCCGAAGTCCTCCGGAGAGATCTGGTCGAGGAACTCGCGGAACTTCTCCACCTCGTCCTCCTGCTCGTCGGGGATCGCGATCCCCGCGTCGTCCAGCACCCCGTCACTGCCGTAGATCGGCGTGCCGGTGCGCAGGGCGAGGGCTATGGCGTCGGAAGGCCGCGCGCTCACCTCGACACCGCCGGCGAAGACCAGCTCCGCGTAGAAAACCCCTTCGCGGAGGTCCGTGATCCGGACCTCGGTGAGCTCCTGGCCGACGGCCTCGAGCACATCCTTGAAGAGATCATGGGTCAGCGGCCTGGCCGGAGCCATGCCCTGCTGGGCGAAGGCGATCGCGGTCGCCTCACCAGGACCGATCCAAATGGGGAGGTACCGGTCGCCTCCCACTTCACGCAGGAGCACGATCGGTTGGTTGGAGGGCATTTCCACCCGGACACCCACAACGTCGAGCTCGTTCACACAGCAACCCTAGGACGTGCTCGGCAGGTTTGGGTAGTCGGGCTGGTCCGCCTTCAGCGGAGCCGTACCTGCAGAGCGGTCTGTACGAGCGCGGAGTGCAGCCGTACGGACAGCTCCGCCAGCTCCTTCGCGGTCGCCTCCGCATGTGCTCTGGTCTGCGGATTCCGGTGCCGGCGCAGCGGCGCGACCATCTGCTCGATGAGCCCGGCCTCCCGGTCGGCGGCGGCCCGTACGGCCCTGAGGTGACGAGGTTCCAGACCGAATCGCCCCAGTTCCGCCACAAGCCTGGCGACGGTCACCATGTCGGCGTCGTATCCGCCGTCCGCCGCGGGGACGACCAGGCCGTACGACTCCCAGTCGTCCAGGTCGCTCTCGGTGACCTCGGCGGCCACCAGGAGCTCGGCACGGCCGATGCGGGCGGCCGTGGCCCGGCCCGGCAGCCCGTCCGGCTCACCGTCCGCCTGCTGCGGCTCCCCGTCGGGGGACGGCAGGGCCACCTGCTCGCCGCGGGCGAGGGCGTCCAGATGCTCGCGGATGACCTTCAGCGGCAGGTAGTGGTCCCGCTGCATCCGGAGCACCTGGGCGAGCCGTTCGACGTCCGCGGCGACGAACTTCCGGTAGCCGGAGGGGGTCCGCTGCGGTTCGACCAGCCCTTCGGCCTCCAGGAAGCGGATCTTGGAGATGGTGACCTCGGGGAACTCCTCCTGCAGCTGCAGGAGCACCGTGCCGATGCTCATCGGCCGGCCGTCGGCGGCGGTGCCGTTTCGGGCACCGCCGCTCGGTGTTCTCAGCATGGACCTTCCTGGGGTTCCCCCCGGACGGTGTCCGGGGGCGGGTCAGATGCCCCGCTGGCTCGCGTAGAAGACCAGCCGGTACTTGCCGATCTGCACTTCGTCACCGTTGGACAGGGCGACGGAGTCGATCCGCTCACGGTTCACATAGGTGCCGTTGAGGCTGCCGACGTCCCCGACCGTGAAGCTGCCGTCGGCGCCCCGGCGGAACTCCACATGACGGCGGGAGACCGTCACGTCGTCCAGGAAGATGTCGCTCTGCGGGTGACGGCCGGCCGTGGTCAGCTCGCCGTCCAGCAGAAAGCGGCTGCCGCTGTTCGGGCCGCGGCGCACCACCAGGAGCGCCGAGCCGAGCGGCAGGGCGTCGACGGCGGCCTGCGCCTCGGGCGACAGCGACGGCACGGCGGTCTGGCCGGTGGCCTCCGCCTCGTACGCCTCGAGACCCGAGATCGAGATGGTCGACGTCGTCTCCGAGGCGCGTTCCGGGGCACCGCCCCGCAGCGGCGCACCGCAGTTGGAGCAGAAACGGCTGGCCTCGGCGTTGCGGTGGCCGCACCTCGTACACACCGGCATGGACGAAGCCTCCTGGCTCGGGGCTCCGAAACCTATGCGGCCGGGACCGGCAGGGTCAACGGACGACGCGCCGGGACCGCCCGGGTAGTCACCCCCCTGGCCTGACACCTGGTCGCGGAAGAGCGGGCGCTCCGCGCCCTGCTCGTCGGGCTGACCATGGCGCGGCGCGCGATGACGTGCGTTCTCATCGCGGGCGCTCTTGCCGAACAACTTCCCAAACAACTTCACGGGCGATTCCCCTTGACCGAAACAGACCCGCCCGTGGGGCAGGACGAACCCTGAATGAACACACCTGCCGACCCGGACATCTTCACAACGTCCGTATCCACTCGACAGTTTCCACCACGCGCCACGATTACGATGCGGCGACCCCCCGCAACCGTCCGCTCGTGTTCCCCGACGCCCGGGCGCCCGGGGATCACTGGCCCGACGACCGAGCGTAGTCAGGCCGCTCCGCCGGTCGCAAGGCGTCCACGACAATGTCGTCGGCCCGCAGCACATGCACGGTGGCCTGCTCCTTCTCCAGCGTCTGCACCACACCCCCGGGGATGTTCAGCGCCGGTTCCAGATCCTGCGGCTTGCCGATGACCTTGAAGACGTACGGGGCGGTGATCTTGCGCCCGTCGACCTTGACGGCGCCCGCGTCACCGGAGAAGTACGTATTGGCCACCACCCGGATGCCGTTGACCTCGACGGCCTCGGCGCCGGCCGCCCTGAGCTCCTGCAGGGCGTCGAGCAGCATGTCGGGCCGCACGGCGCCGCCGGGGTCGTTGACCGTCATGGTGATCCCGGGGCCGTGGGCCGCCACGGTCCCGGCGAGCACGCCGAGTTGCCGCTCCTTCTCGACCGTCTGCTTCCGGGCCTCCTCGGCCTGGTCGGAGCTGTTCTCCAGCTCCGTGCGCTGGGCGTCGAGGCGCTGCTTCTCGTCCTCCAGCCGCTGCGTGCGGTCGTCCACCTCGTCCAGGATGCGCACCAGGTCCTCCTGGCGCGCGCCGCGCAGGGCGTTGCTGTCGCTGTTGGACCGCACCTGAATGGCGAGCCCGAGCCCGAGGCCGAACAGGAGGACGGCGACGATGAGTTGGGCGCGGGTCACCCGGGGCGGCCAGAGACCGGCGATCAGCCGCCGGCGCCCGGTGAGCTCCTGCGGGGCGTCCGGCCGGGGCTCCCCGCCGTGGTCGGGGCTCTCGTTGAGGTCGTCGTTGCTCATCGGCATCAGGCCCGGAAGACGTGCCGGCGGATCGCCGCGGCGTTGGAGAAGATCCGGATGCCCAGCACGACCACCACACCCGTGGAGAGCTGGGCGCCGACGCCGAGCTTGTCGCCCAGGAAGACGATGAGGGCCGCCACGACCACGTTCGAGAGGAACGAGACCACGAAGACCTTGTCGACGAAGATGCCGTCGAGCATGGCCCTCAGCCCGCCGAACACCGCGTCGAGCGCGGCGACGACGGCGATGGGGAGATAGGGCTCGACCACCGCCGGAACTTCGGGCCGGACCAACAGTCCGACCACGACTCCCACGACGAGGCCCAGTACGGCGATCACGATGTGCCCTTCTCAGTGTCTGCGGCCTTGTATGGCTCTGCTGTCCGTACGATCAGGCTCGGGGCGGCCGGAAGGCTCAGCTTCTCCTGGACGGAGATGCTGGTCCGGATGTCGAAGGTGTCCTTCAGCGCCTGCAGGTACTGGCCGTCGGCACTGCTCCGGAAGGCCGCACCCAGCTTCTTGCCGTCCCCCACCGCGAGCACCGAGTACGGGGGCACGAGCGGTTTGTTGTCGACCAGTATGGCGTCGCCCGCGGCCCGGATCGCCGACAGGGCCGTCAGCCGCTGTCCGTTGATGGCGATGGCCTCCGCGCCGGACTCCCACAACCCGTTCACGACGCGCTGCATGTCCCGGTCCCTGACCCGCCCGGTGTCGGAGAAGCCGCTGGTCTCGCGGGGTCCGCCGCCGCCCTGGTCGGTGTCCTCGGCGTCGTCCACGACGACCTTGAGCCCCGGCCCGTGCACGGGCGTGGCCCCGGAGAGCAGCGCCACCAGCTCGGCCTGGTCTCCCCCGTGTTCCTGGAGAGCCTTGCGCTGCCGGCTGCTGACGTCGTCGCGGACTTCCTCCACCTGGGATTCCAGGGTGTCGGCCGCCGCCGTCTCGGCGTCGATGCGGTCGATCAGCTCCTGCTTCTCCTTGGCCAGGACCGGAGCGGTCACCCGCGCCTGGGCGGCGCCGAGCGTGACGACCAGGGCCGCGAGGACCAGACAGGCGGCGAGCCCGAGCTTGGCCTTCAGCGTACGGGGCATGCCCGCGCGCCCCTCGGCCGCCCGCCGCGCCGCCGCTTCGGCGTAGCCGTCGTCCAGGCTGTGTTCCATCACATTGGTCAGCAGCAGCATGGACGCGTCGGGGCGCTTGGGCGGCGGGGCCGTGCTCCGACCGGGGGGCTGCTGCGACATGCCGCACATCGTCGCATGTCGCGGCGGCTTACGCCGAATGGCCCCACCGATGGACGGGCGGCCGCGGGGACGGGCGGTGCGTCCGCCCGTCCCCGCGGCCCCTTCTCAGTTGCCCGCGCTGTCCACGACCGCCGCCCATTCGTCCAGCAGCGCCTCGGCGGAGGCGTCGTCGGGCCCCTCGGCCCACAGGTGGGTGACGGCTTCCGCCGGGTCCGGCAGCACCATGACCCAGCGCCCGTCCGCCTCCACGACCCGTACGCCGTCCGTCGTGTCGACGTCCCGGTCCCCGGCCGCCTCCACGACCCGGCGCATGACCAGACCCTTCACGGCCCACGGTGTGGCCAGGTCGCGGCGCAGGACGTGGGCGCGCGGGATACGGGCATCGATCTGGCTCAGCGTGAGCTGGGTCCTGGCGACGAGCCCGATGAGCCGCACGAATGCGGCCGTACCGTCGAAGACACTGGCGAATTCGGGAACGATGAAGCCGCCGCGCCCGTCTCCTCCAAAGATGGTGCCTTCCTCACGCCCCACCCGGGTCAGGTCGTCCGGCGACGTGGTCGTCCATTCGACCTGCGTGCCGTGGTACGCGGCGACCTGCTCGGCGACCCTGGTCGTGGTGACCGGGAGCGCCACCCGCCCGCTGCGCCGCTCGGCGGCGACGAGGTCGAGCATGACGAGCAGGGCCCGGTCGTCCTCCACGATCCGGCCGCGTTCGTCCACCAGGGACAGCCGCTCGCCGACGGGGTCGAAGCGGACGCCGAAGGCCGCCCGCGCCGAGGAGACGATCTCGCCCAGGCGCACGAGACCCTTGCGCCGGGCCTCGGCCGTCTCGGTCGGCCGGGACTCGTCAAGACCGGGGTTGATGGTGAGCGCGTCCACGCCCAGCCGCCCCAGGAGGCTCGGCAGCACGAGCCCCGCGCTGCCGTTGGACGCGTCGACCACGACCTTCAACTGCGCATCGGCGATCCCGGTGGTGTCCACGTTGCGCAGGAGGGACCCGGTGTACGAGTCGAAGACGCTGGACGGGAAGTAGATGTCACCGATCTCGCCGGGGAAGGCCCGCCGGTACTCCTGCCTGGCGTAGACACGGTCCAGCTTCCGCTGCCGCGCCTGGGAGAGGTCCGCTCCGCGTTCGTCGAAGAACATGATGTCGACGGAGTCGGGCACACCCTGCGACGTACGGATCATGATCCCGCCCGCACTGCCGCGCGCGGTCTGCTGACGCGCGACGGGCAGCGGTACGTTCTCCAGGTCCCGTACGTCGATGGCGCTGGCCTGGAGCGCGGAGATCACGGCCCGTTTGAGCGCCCGGGCGCCTCGGGAGTGGTCCCGGGCGGTGGTGACGGTGGAGCCCTTCTTGAGCGTTGTCGCGTAGGCACCGGCCAGCCTGACGGCGAGTTCGGGGGTGATCTCGACGTTCAGGATCCCGGAGACGCCGCGCGCCCCGAAGAGATGGGCCTGACCGCGGGACTCCCAGATCACCGAGGTGTTGACGAAGGCGCCGGCCTCGATGGTCTTGAAGGGGTAGACGCGGACGTTGCCCTGGATGATGGATTCCTCACCGACGAGGCATTCGTCGCCGATGACGGCGCCGTCCTCGATCCGGGAGGCGCGCATGATGTCGGTGTTCTTGCCGACGACGCAGCCGCGCAGGTTGCTGTGGTCGCCGACGTACACGTTGTCGTGGACCACGGCCTTGTGCAGGAAGGCGCCGCTCTTGACGACCACGTTCGACCCGATGACCGTGTGCTCGCGGATCTCCACGCCGGCTTCGACCTTGGCGTAGTCCCCGATGTAGAGCGGGCCGCGCAGTACGGCGTCGGGGTGCACGTCGGCGCCTTCGGCCACCCAGACCCCGGGCGAGATCTCGAAGCCGTCGATCTCGACGTCGACCTTGCGCTCCAGCACGTCGGCCTGGGCCTTCACATAGCTCTCGTGGGTGCCCACGTCCTCCCAGTAGCCCTCGGCGACATAGCCGTAGATGGGCTTGCCTTCCTTCATGAGCTGCGGGAAGACGTCCCCGGACCAGTCTACGGAGGCGTCGGCCTCGACGTAGTTGAAGACCTCGGGCTCCATGACGTAAATGCCCGTGTTCACGGTGTCCGAGAAGACCTGGCCCCAGGTCGGCTTTTCCAGGAAGCGTTCGACCTGGCCCTGCTCGTCCACGATCGTGATCCCGAATTCCAGGGGATTGGGAACGCGGGTGAGGCAGACGGTGACCAGGCCGCCCTTCTCCTTGTGGAAAGCGATGAGGTCCGTGAGGTCGAAGTCGGTGAGCGCGTCACCGGAAATGACGAGGAAGGTGTCGTCCTTCAGCGCCTCTTCGGCGTTCTTCACGCTCCCGGCGGTGCCGAGCGGCTTCTCCTCGTTGGCATAGCTCAGCTCCATGCCGAGCTCTTCGCCGTCCCCGAAGTAATTCTTGACCAGGGAGGCGAGGAACTGGACGGTCACGACCGTCTCATTGAGCCCGTGCCGTTTCAGCAGCCGGAGCACATGCTCCATGATCGGCCGATTGGCCACGGGCAGGAGCGGTTTGGGCATGCTCGAGGTCATGGGGCGAAGACGAGTGCCTTCGCCGCCAGCCATCACGACGGCCTTCATGTCGGAAACGTCCTCCTTGAGAGACGACGGTCGAGCCGACTTCACCCGTCAGGGCAGCTTCTGTTTCATCAGCCGCGGGCCGGCGACGCTGCACGGCACCACATCAGCGAGCTCAATCGGCTACTGCATCCGCCTTGACCAGGCGGCGGACCTGAACCACGTACAAGATTCCTGCCCACCAATAGAGGGTTGTACCCCACCCTGCGAACGCCCATCCGAAAACGGTGGCCACCTCTGCCAGCCAACCATGCCCGTCGCTGAGCAGCAACAAGGGGAATGCGTACATGAGGTTGAACGTGGCGGCCTTGCCCAGGAAGTTCACCTGGGGCGGCGGATAGCCGTGCCGGCGCAGGATTCCCACCATCACGAGGAGCATGAGCTCGCGGGCGAGCAGGGCGATCGTGAGCCAGAGCGGCAGGATCTCGCGCCAGGTGAGTCCGACGAGGGTGGAAAGAATGTAGAGCCGGTCGGCGGCGGGGTCGAGAAGCCGTCCGAGGCTACTGATCTGGTTCCAGCGGCGAGCGAGCTTGCCGTCGAGGTAGTCACTGACCCCGCTGAACATCAGGACCAGCAAAGCCCAGCCGTCGCTCTGGGGCCCGCCGAACTCGGGGCGGAGAATCAGCCACAGGAAGACAGGTACGCCGACCAGGCGCAACATGCTGAGGATGTTGGGGATGGTGAGTACCCGGTCCGTCTGAACGCGGGTCTCCTGGACCTCCACCCGGGGGCCTCCTGTGTCAAGAACGTGCCAATGATGCCCCCTGACCCTACCCTCAGCCCGGGCCGGCGGGTGCGGAGGGGTACCAAGCAACCCCACAAACGCGAAAGAGCCCCGTGC
>NZ_LISW01000007.1:23599-389899 GCF_001905735.1 Streptomyces sp. CB01249 | reverse complement strand
GTTAGTTCTGAAATAACGAACAGCCGTGTTATTATCCGGTTGGTTCAAATTTCATAGTGTTTCGGTGGTCATTGCGTTAGGGAAACGCCCGGTTACATTCCGAACCCGGAAGCTAAGCCTTTCAGCGCCGATGGTACTGCAGGGGGGACCCTGTGGGAGAGTAGGACGCCGCCGAACTCCTTTTAGGAAGAGCCCCGTGCCCTTGTGGCACGGGGCTTTTTCGCGTTCTGACCCTCTAAAGTCGTGCCATGCGCTACGAACTTGTCATCTTCGACAACGACGGTGTGCTCGTGGACAGCGAGCCGATCTCCAACACCATCCTGGCCGGCTACCTCACGGAGCTGGGCCACCCCACCTCGTACGAGGAATCCCTGCGGGACTACATGGGGTCCGCCGTGCACCGCGTCCACGACCTCGTCCAGGAGCGGACCGGGACCAAGCTCCCCGAGGACTTCGACGTCACCCTCCACTCGCGGATCTTCGCCGCGTTCGAGGAGGAGTTGGAGCCCGTCCCCGGCGTGGACGACCTGCTGGGCAAGCTGGTCGCCGACGGCGTCCCGTACTGCGTCGCCTCCTCCAGCAGCCACCAGCGCATCCGGGTCAGCCACCGGAAGACCGGGCTCGACCAGTGGTTCGAGGAGGAGTGGATCTTCAGCGCCGAGGACGTCGGCCGGGGCAAGCCGGCACCCGACCTCTTCCTTCTCGCCGCCGAGCGCATGGGCGTCGCGCCCGAGCGGTGTGTGGTCATCGAGGACAGCCCGCTCGGGGTCGAGGCGGCCCGGGCGGCCAGCATGGATGTCTACGGGTTCACCTCGATGATGCCCGCGGACCGGCTGACCGGTGTGACCGGGTATTTCTCCGACATGAGCCAGCTGCCGGAATTGCTTGCCTGACGCGTCTACCCACGGGTAGAAACTGGCTCTACGCTCGCCGCCATGACAGATGCACGGTTGCGGCACGGCAGGGCGTCCCTCGCGTTGAGCTTCTTCGTGCAGGGGGCCACCTTCGCCCTGCTGGTGACGCGGATCCCCGCCATCCAGGACCGCTACGGGATATCCGACGGCCTGCTGCCCGTGTTCCTCGCCGCCGTCCCGATCCTGGCCGGGGTGGGCAGTGTGCTCACCGAGAAGGTGGTCGCCCGGGTACGGCCCCGAGTGGTCCTCCGGTGGACGCAGCCCGTCGTCCTCCTCGCGCTCCTCGGCGTCGGCGCCGGCAGCGAGCTCTGGCAGGCCGCCCTCGCGCTCGGGGTGTTCGGTCTCGCCGTCGGCGCGCTGGACGCGTCCATGAACATGATGGGCGTCAGCCTCCAGCGGGCGTACGGGCGCTCCATCATGCTCGGGTTCCACGCCGCGTACAGCCTCGGCGGGATCGCGGGGGCCTCGATGGCCTGGGCCGGGGCGCACTGGGACCTGTCGTTGCTGGTCTCGTACCTTCCGGCGGTCGTGGTGCTGCTGCCCGCGGCGTTCATCGGGAGCCGGTGGTACGTGGAGGGCGGCGAGGAGACACCGGAGAAGGGGGCGGCCGGTGCGGCCGGGGCGGTGTCCTTCCGGTTGCTGCTTCCCCTGTGCCTGGTCATGGCGTTCGCGTACATCGGGGACTCGACGGTCTCCAACTGGAGCGCGAAGTACCTCCAGGACGTCCTGGGCAGTTCGGAGCAGCTGTCCACCGTCCCGTACAACGTCTACATGGTGACGACGCTGCTGGGGCGGGCCGTCGGGGACCTCGGGGTGCGGCGGTTCGGGGCGGTCGCCGTGGTGCGGGGCGGGACCGTGCTCGCGGCCGGCGGGTTCGGCGTGGTGGCCCTCGCCGGCGGGGCGTGGACCGGGATGCTCGGGTTCACGCTGCTGGGGCTCGGGCTGTGCGTGATCGTGCCGCAGACCTTCGCGGCGGCCGGGCGGATGTTCCCCGGGGCGAGCGACACCGCGATCGCCCGGCTGAACATCTTCAACTACGTGGGCTTCCTCGTCGGCTCCCCGCTCGTCGGGGCGCTCGGGGACGCCTGGAGCTACCGGGGCGCCATGCTCGTCCCGATGGTGCTGGTGCTGGCCACGCTCCTGTACGCCAAGTCGTTCGGCGCGGAACCCGCCCGATACGGTGGCGGGCATGAGCGGCCGCGCACAGCTGATGTGGGATGACGCAGTAACGGGCTACGACTTCGGGGAGAGCCACCCGATGGACCCCGTCAGGCTCGCCCTGACGATGGGCCTGGTGCGGGCGTTCGGCCTCGACCGGGCCGTCGACGTGGTCGCCGCCAAGGCGGCCGGGGACTCCACGCTGCGGCTCGTGCACCGCCCGGACTACGTGGCGGCGGTGAAGGCCGCGTCCGCCGACCCCCGCTCGGCCGACCAGAAGTACGGCATCGGGACCATCGACGACCCCGCGTTCGCCGGGATGCACGAGGTGTCCGCGCTGATCGCCGGGCAGTCCGTGGCCGCCGCCGAGGCGGTCTGGCGCGGCGAGACCCGGCATGCGGTGAACTTCACCGGCGGGCTGCACCACGCGATGCCCGGCGGCGCGGCCGGCTTCTGCGTTTACAACGACCCGGCGCTCGCCATCGCCCGGCTCCTGGAGCTGGGCGCCGAGCGCGTCGCGTACGTCGACGTCGACGTGCACCACGGCGACGGCGTGCAGGCGGCCTTCTGGGAGGACCCCCGCGTCCTGACGATCTCGCTGCACGAGCACCCGCGCACCCTGTTCCCGCAGACCGGCTGGCCGGAGGAGACCGGTGCCGGGCCCGGCGAGGGCGGGGCCGTCAATGTGGCGCTGCCCGCCGGGACCGGGGACGCGGGGTGGCTGCGGGCGTTCCACGCGGTGGTGCCCGAGCTGCTGGCGGACTTCCGGCCGCAGGTCCTGGTGACCCAGCACGGGGCGGACACGCATTTCGAGGACCCCCTGGCGCACCTGGCGGTGTCGCTGGACGCGCAGCGCTCGGTGATGGCCGCGTGCCACGACCTGGCGCACACCTACGCCGACGACGGGCGCTGGGTGGCGCTCGGCGGCGGGGGCTACGCGGTGGTGGACGTGGTGCCGCGGTCCTGGACGCACCTCGTGGGCATTGCCGCGCACGCCCCGGTGGACCCGGAGTCGGTGATCCCGTCGTCGTGGCGGGACGAGGTGTACGCGCGGACGCGGCAGTTGGGCCCGGCGCGGATGACGGACGGGCGGACGCCGTCGTGGTCGGCCTGGGAGGACGGGTACGACCCGGCGGACCGGCTGGACCAGGCGGTGCTGGCAACGCGGCGGGCGGCGTTCCCGCTGCGGGGCCTGCTGACCTGAAGCGGGCGAGAGGGGCCTGATCCGGGCCCGGAGGACCTGATCCGGGCACGGAGTGCTCGCGGGGTTACGGGGTTGAGTACGGTTTACGCCGACTGTGGGGCGTAATCGGGCTTTTGGCCCCGGGGCGGGCCGGTTCGGGCAGCATCGGTGGGGTGTTGAGCACCGGAGCGCTGCGTGCGCATCTGCTGGCGGCCCGCCTTGCCGGGCCCGTGGCCACCTCGCGTGAGGTGAGCCTGCGGAGTTATCGGCTGTTCGCGGCCAGGGACCCCCGGGTGACGCTCGGCCTCTACCCCGAACGGGGCTGGGGCGAGCGCGAGTTGCTGGAGCTGATGGCGGACAGGTGCGGGGTCTCGGACGATCCCGCGCATGTGTCCGGGCCCGATGTCATCGATCCGGAGCGGACGGTGGCGGGGCTCGACGCGTTCGCCGTACGGCTGGCGGAGGCGGCGGCCCGGCGGGTGCCGGTGCTGTTCGGGACCGGGCATCCGCACCGGCTGATCGGTTTCTATGCGGCGCTGGCAGACGCTTTGTCGTCGGCGGGCTGCCCCGTTCTCACCCCGGCGCAGGGGCGATGTATCGACATAACGACTCGGTTTGGCGTACGTACGTACCACCTCGACTACGTACAAGGCGTCGCGCTGGTGCGTGAACCCGGCGCGGGGGCGGCCGGTGGTGGCACCGGCGCACACTCCCATTCGCCGCTGCCCGTACGGGTCGCGCTGGAGGCCGCCGCGGCCGGGCGCGGGCCCGTTCCGGAGTTGGTCGTCGGGGACCACGGATGGGTCTGCGGGGCAGGTCAGCTGGGTATCGAGGCGATCGGGCTGGCCGATACGGACGATCCCGCGCTGTTCGTCGGGGAGGCCGAGGGGCGGGTGGCGGTCGCGGTTCCGCTGGACGACGCGGTGCGGTCCGCGTACTACCTGCCGCTCACGCGCTATGTACTCAATCGGGCGTGTCTGTCACAGTAGCGGCCGATCGTCTCTCCTCTTCCCCACTCGCACCACCCGCCCCTAACCTGGGGAGTGAGCGCACAACGACGAAGAGTCACCGGAGGGGAAGCCGGTGCGCGTCTCGTGCGGAAGGTACAGGTGAGTCATGGCTGCTGACAGCGAGAGTCCTCTGAGCGAGGTCAAGTTTCTGACCGTGGCGGAAGTCGCCTCGGTCATGAGGGTGTCGAAGATGACCGTGTACCGCCTGGTGCACAGCGGTCATCTGCCGGCGATCCGGGTGGGCAGGTCCTTCCGGGTGCCGGAGCAAGCGGTTCACGAGTATCTGCGCGAGTCCTTCGTGGGGGTGGCATCGGCCTGACATTCGCCTCGATTACGTCCCTCACGCGGTGGCGGGTAGGCTAGGCCGACGTAGGTCGTGTGGGCCCAGACGCCCCGCACCAGTGAAGAAGAAGTGAGCGAGGGTAGTCGTGGGCTCTGTTATCAAGAAGCGGCGCAAGCGGATGGCCAAGAAGAAGCACCGCAAGCTGCTCAAGCGCACGCGCGTTCAGCGTCGCAACAAGAAGTAAGCGAACGCAGTTCGTGAATCCGCAGCCCTTCCGCCGTTCCGGCGGGAGGGCTGCGGTGCTGTGTGCGGGGGTGTCCACCGGTTACGGTGACGTCCTGACCGACCGAATACGGGAGACCGACGGAAGGCGCTGATCTTGGGGAAGGTCGTGCTCGTCACGGGAGCGGCCCGGCAGCTGGGCGGCCGTTTCGTCCGGCGCGTCCAGCGTGACCCGGACGTGGAGCGGGTGATCGCCCTCGACGCGGTCGAGCCGGAACACGAGCTGGGCGACGCCGTCTTCGTACGGGCGGACATCCGGGGGCCCGCCGTCGCCAGAGTGCTCGCCGACCACGACGTGGACACCGTCGTGCACCTGGACGTCAGCGGTTTCGCGCTCGGGTCCCAGGGGCGTACGGCGGTCAAGGAGACCAACGTCATCGGGACCATGCAGCTGCTCGGCGCCTGCCAGAAGGCCCCTGCGGTGCAGCGGCTCGTGGTGAAGTCCAGCACCGGTGTGTACGGCTCCGCGCCCCGCGATCCGGCGGTGTTCCACGAGAACACCCCGCCCAAGTCGCTGCCCGGCGGCGGCTTCGCGAAGGACGCGGCCGAGGTCGAGGGATACGTACGGGGCTTCGCCCGGCGCCGCCCGGACGTGGCCGTGTGCGTGCTGCGGTTCGCCAACATCCTGGGACCCGACGCGGACTCGCCGCTCGCCGACTACCTGTCGCTGCCGGTGCTGCCGACGGTCTTCGGGTACGACCCCCGGCTCCAGTTCGTCCACGAGGACGATGTGCTGGACGTCCTGTCCATCGCGGCGAGCGAGCCCCGGCGCGGGACGCTGAACAGCGGCACGTTCAACATCGCGGGCGACGGGGTGCTGCTGCTCTCCCAGTGCGCGCGGCGGCTCGGGCGGCCGACGGTGCCGATGCTGCTGCCCGCGGTCACCTGGGTCGGGCAGGCGCTGCGGACGGTCGGCATGACCGACTTCTCGCCGGAGCAGATCCGGCTGCTCACCCATGGCAGGGTGGTCTCCACGGTCCAGATGCGGGAGACGCTGGGCTTCGCACCGAAGTACACGACGGGGGAGACGTTCGCGGCCTTCGCGCGCAGCCGGGCGCCGGGCCTGCTGCCGCCCCGCGCGGTGGGCAGAGCCGTGGACCGCGTGGCCGAGGCCGTGCCCCGGATCGCCGGGCAGGGCTCCGGCAGCTCCGGAGACAACCACCCGACCCCGAGCGTCAGGTAAGAGGAGCACAGCGACGATGGCGGATGCCAAGGTCATTCCGTTCGACGACGACCGTTCGCGGTCGGGGGGCGTGCCGCGTGCCGCGCGGCGGCGGTCTCCGGTACGCGGCACGGGGTCGGTGAGCGCCCTGCCGGGGCCCTCCGGCTCCCCGGACGCCCCGCAGGGCCCGGAGGTGCCGCGCGAGGGCGAGGCGTCCGACCGGGGCGCCTGGGACCGCCGGATCGCGGGCGGGCTCGCCTTCCTGCGGCGGCGGGTCACCGGTGAGTACGACGTGGACGAGTTCGGCTACGACGAGGAGCTGACCGACCAGGTCCTGATGTCGCTGCTGCGGCCGGTGTACGAGAAGTACTTCAGGGTCGAGGTGAAGGGCGTCGAGAACATCCCGGCCGAGGGCGGGGCGCTCATCGTGTCCAACCACTCCGGGACGCTGCCGCTCGACGGGCTGATGCTCCAGGTCGCGGTGCACGACCACCACCCGGCGGACCGGCATCTGCGGCTGCTCGCGGCGGACCTGGTCTTCATGCTGCCCGTGGTCAACGAGCTGGCCCGGAAGGCGGGGCACACGCTGGCGTGCGCGGAGGACGCGGAGCGGCTGCTGCGTCAGGGCGAGGTCGTCGGCGTGATGCCGGAGGGCTTCAAGGGGATCGGGAAGCCGTTCGGCGAGCGGTACAAGCTTCAGCGCTTCGGGCGGGGCGGCTTCGTGTCGACGGCGCTGCGGGCCGGGGTGCCGATCGTGCCGTGCTCGATCGTGGGCGCGGAGGAGATCTACCCGATGATCGGGAACGCGAAGACGCTGGCGCGGCTGCTGGGTTTCCCGTACTTCCCGATCACGCCGACGTTCCCGTGGCTGGGGCCGCTGGGGGCGGTGCCGCTACCGACGAAGTGGACGATCCAGTTCGGTGAGCCGATCCCGACGGACGGCTATCCGCTGGAGGCGGCGGAGGACCCGATGCTGATGTTCAACCTGACGGACCAGGTGCGGGAGCAGATCCAGCACACGCTGTACAAGCTGCTGGTGCAGCGGCGGTCGGTCTTCTTCTGACGGCCGCCGCCGCACCGTGGGGCCCGGTCAGCCCTTCTCGTTCTCCGCGTCGATGCCGAGACCGCCGATGAGGCCCGGCAGCAGCGGCGGGATGGTGATGTCCGGCGACGGCGTCGAGCTCGGGGCCTCCTTCGACGGGCTGGTCGCGTCCGGGGACGGCGGGTCGAAGAGCCCGTCCGTGCCCCCGCCGATCAGGCCGCCGGCCGGGCTGGAGCCGGCGTCCGAGGGGCGCGGCGAGGTGCTGGAGCCCGTATCGCCGTCCTCGTGGCGGGCGGAGGACGAGGGCGACGGGGTGCGCGCGTCGGTGGACGGGTCCGCGACGCTGCCCGTGGAGTCGGAGCGGCGGGACTCGGGGCCCTTCTCCGGGGCGCGCGGGAACAGCGACTGGAGCGGCGCGACCTCTTCGTCTATGGCGTCGAAGACCGAACTGACCTGGTTGCCCACGTCGGTCAGCTGGACGGGCAGGCGGTCGCGGAGGCTGCTCCAGGTGTCGCGGTGGGAGCGGGAGAAGGAGTCCAGGGTCTGGATCGGACCGAGGGCGCCGTCCCGTTCGTACGCGGCGTGGAGGAGGCGGTGGCCCTCGGTGGCGTCGTGCGACATGCCGTTGAGCGTGCGCCTGATCTCGGCGAGCTGCTCGTGGTCGAGGTCGCCCGCGCGGCCGCGCTCCATGAGGCGGCGGGCCTCGCCGAGGCGCGTGGACGCCTGGTCGAGGTAGATCTCGCCGCGGTCGGTGTCGTCGCGGGTGAGGCCGAGGTGGAGGTCCTCCATGCCGCGCTTCAGGCCGTAGAGCGAGTCACCGGGGAGGGCGTCGGAGCTGGCGGCGGCCACCCCGCCGAAGGCGCCTGCGGCCACCCCGACGGTGAGCCCGCCGGCGGCAAGACCCTTGGTCCAGCGCGATCTGGGGCGCAGTTTGCGGAGCGGGGACGCGCGGTGGCTGCCCCTGCTCCGTTGCGAGGGCACCGTAGGGTCCGCGGACGCGCCTCCCTCGGCGAACATGGCTTCCATGGCGGCGACGAGCTGGGCTCGCTGCACCACTTTGACCTCGGGGTCCAACTGCGGCTTCGGCAGCTCACCGAGGCCGTTCGCCAGGGCCAACAGCGGTCCTCGGTCGGCCTGTTCGGCCGGGTCCTCGGGCTGTACGGCCGCCGCACCGCGGAGCGACTGCTCCTCCAGGGCCTGGGCGAAGGCGTTCGCCCGCCGGTGTGCCGAGACGTTTGCGATCACTGGCGGCACCTCCTCTCGTCATGACGGTCGACTCCCCTGGGGATCCGGAAGGTTGCACACCTTGAGCGCTTCCACACGAACGAGTGAGCGTCTGCGGACATGGTGTGACGACAGGGGGCCTGCAACCGGCACAACGAGTGGCTCGGCACTTGGGTTACGCACGAAAGATGATCGGACCAGTGCGTGATGCACGCAACGCCGGGAACGGCCCGGCGGGGGGAGCCGTCAGCGGGCATCGTCCGGGAGGAGCCGGGCGAGGGTGCGGACGGCACGGTACTGGAGGGTCTTGATCGCGCCCTCGTTCTTGCCCATGACACGGGCGGTCTCGGCGACCGAGAGCCCTTGCAGGAAGCGCAGGGTGACGCACTCCTGCTGCTGGGGGTTGAGGCGGCGGACGGCCTGGAGGAGCGCCTCGTTGGAGAGCGACTCCAGGACGGAGTCCTCGGGGCTGCGGGCGACCTCGTTGGCGTCGAGCATTTCGCCCGTGGTCACTTCCAGCCGGAAACGACTGGATTTGAAGTGGTCGGCGACCAGGTTGCGCGCGATCGTGACCAGCCAGGCGCCGAAGTCACGGCCCTGCCAGGTGAAGGTGGAGATGCGGCGCAGGGCGCGCAGGAAGGTCTCGCTGGTGAGGTCCTCCGCCGTCGCCTTGCTGCCCACGCGGTAGTAGATGTACCGGTAGACGGTGTCGCTGTACTGGTCGTAGAGGCGTCCGAAGGCGTCGGCCTCGCCGGCCTGGGCGCGCTCGACGAGCTCCATCATGCGCGCGCTGTCGCTGTCGGCGGCAGGCCGCCGCACCGGGGCGGCGGTGGTCGCCGCCGCGCGGGTGCCGCGTCTTCCCACCGCCGCGGCGCGTTCGGCCAGGGCGTAGCAGGGGCCGGCAGGTACAGGGGCGGCGAATGCGGGTACGGCGTACGCGGTGGGGACGAAGCCGCGCATGCGTTCGGCTACTGATGCGCGCAGCGTAGCCAGGCCCGAGGCGTCAACCCCGACGTGTGGGTACACGGGACTCCCAGAGGCAGAGCTTCCATCACGAGCAGTGCGAAACCATCACTCGTCGTAGTGAGTGGCGGGTCCGGAATGCGTCTGAGGAGAATAACGCTTCGTACAGGCCGCACTACGCCCAGTTGCACAAATCACCGGTTGCGTCGCTTCCGTGCCAACTTTTCGACGCAACAAGTCACAGGTCGTGATCGCTTGTTGATCGAATCGCTTCGGAATCTGTCTGCGGGGGCGACGGGTTGTGGCCGGTGAAAAGGGTGTGCCGTGTTGACGCACGCGGGCGCGGAGAGTCAGCGGATGCCGACGGAGATTCAGCGGCGGCGGCGGTGCAGGGCGACGGCCGCGGCCGTGCCGCCCGCGAGGGCGCCGACCCCGGCGGCGGCCGGAATGCCGACCTTGGCCGCCTTGCGGCCGGTGCGGTAGTCGCGCAGCCGCCAGTCGCGGGCCCGGGCGTGCTTGCGGAGCTTGGTGTCCGGGTTGATCGCGTACGGGTGGCCCACCAGCGACAGCATCGGGATGTCGTTGTGCGAGTCGCTGTACGCGGCGCAGCGCGCCAGGTCCAGGCCCTCCGCCGCCGCCAGGGCGCGGACCGCCTCGGCCTTCGCGGGGCCGTGCAGGGGTTCGCCGACCAGGCGGCCGGTGTAGACCCCGTCGACCGATTCGGCGACCGTGCCGAGCGCCCCGGTCAGGCCGAGCCGGCGGGCGATGATCGTGGCGGTCTCCACCGGGGCGGCGGTGACCAGCCAGACCCGCTGGCCGGCGTCCAGGTGGGCCTGGGCCAGGGCGCGGGTGCCGGGCCAGATGCGGTCGGCCATGTACTCGTCGTAGATCTCCTCGCCGATGGACATCAGCTCGGAGACGCGGTGGCCCTTCACGATGGACAGCGCGCTGTCGCGGGCGTCCTGCATGTGTTCCGGATCCTCGACGCCGGCCAGCCGGAACCACGCCTGCTGCCAGGCGAACCGGGTGAGCTCGCGGCGCTCGAAGAACTTCCGCTTGTACAGGCCGCGGCCGAAGTGGAAGAGCGCGGCGCCCTGCATCACGGTGTTGTCGAGGTCGAAGAAGGCGGCGGCCCGTTCGTCGCCGACGACGGGGAACTCCGGCTCCTCCGGCTCGGCCTCGGCGGCGGATTCGGCTTCGAGCGAGGACTTCCGCGCGGCCTCCGCCGCCGCCTCGCCCGCCAGCACGCTGCGAGCCGTGGCGGAACGCCTGCGGGGGGTGAGCCATCCAAGAGCGGCCATGCGGTCGAGCATAGCCAGTCGGCCCGGCCGTTCCGGATCCACCGTGGTGCGGTGGTGTGAACTCCTGGTGTCCGGGGGCTCCCGGACGGGGCCGAGAATGAGAGGTATGAGTGCCTTGCTGCGTCGTAGGAAGAAGAGTCCCGCCGAGCGTGTGGTGACCCTGGTGGGAAAGCCCGGCTGTCACCTGTGTGACGACGCCCGCGCGGTGGTCCGGGCGGTCTGCGAGGAGACCGGTGCCTCCTGGGAGGAGAAGGACATCACCCAGGACGAGGAGCTGTACCGGGAGTACTGGGAGCAGATCCCCGTCGTGCTCGTGGATAACGAACAGCACACGTTCTGGCGGGTCGACCCGGCGAGACTGCGCAGCGCGCTGCTTTCCTGACGGAAACCCGGTTACCATCGTGGGCGTTTTGAGTGGTCTCGGGGGCGTGGCTGTGAGGAGTGTGTGCTGCTTTGCCCCCTTCGGGCCTGCAACGGGCTGATGCGGTCCATGGTTCCTGGATCGCGCGACGGATGTGCGTGACCCCGGTCACTTTGACCGGACAAACCGGACACAATCTTTGTGCACGCGTTCACAAAGACATAGCCTGCATTCGACGGGGCGGTCTTGGGACATACGGCCGCCTAAAGCCCCGCTCATCCCGCAGGAGCACCGTGGCAACTGGCCGAAATCACCGACCGGCGACCCGTAGCCGAGGAATTCCCGAGGCCACCGTCGCCCGACTTCCGCTGTATCTCCGCGCGCTGACCGCGCTCTCCGAGCGCTCGGTCCCCACGGTCTCCTCCGAGGAGCTCGCCGCGGCGGCGGGGGTCAACTCCGCGAAGCTGCGCAAGGACTTCAGCTATCTCGGCTCGTACGGGACGCGCGGCGTCGGCTACGACGTCGAGTATCTCGTCTACCAGATCTCGCGCGAGCTCGGCCTCACCCAGGACTGGCCGGTCGCCATCGTCGGCATCGGAAACCTCGGCGCGGCCCTCGCCAACTACGGCGGCTTCGCCTCCCGCGGCTTCCGCGTCGCCGCGCTCATCGACGCCGACCCGGCGATGGCCGGTACGCCCGTCGCGGGCATCCCCGTCCAGCACGCCGACGACCTCGACCGCATCATCAGCGAGAACGGCGTCTCCATCGGCGTGATCACCACCCCGCCCGGCGCCGCCCAGCAGGTGTGCGACCGGCTCGTCGCCGCCGGTGTCACCTCGATCCTGAACTTCGCGCCGACCGTCCTCTCCGTGCCCGAGGGCGTCGACGTGCGCAAGGTGGACCTCTCCATCGAGCTCCAGATCCTCGCCTTCCACGAGCAGCGCAAGGCCGGTGAGGAGGGCGTCGACAACGCGCCCGACCCGGCCGCGCCGCCCGTGCGCGCCACCACCACCGGCCGGAAGGGACCCGACGGGGACATGCCCGCCGTGATGCCGGCATGAGCCTGCTCCTCGTGGGTCTGAGCCACCGCAGCGCCCCCGTCTCCGTACTGGAACGCGCCTCGCTGGCCGCCGACACCCAGGCCAAGCTGCTCCAGGACACCCTGGCGGCCGAGCCCGCCGCCGAGGCCACCGTCCTGGCCACCTGCAACCGCATCGAGCTGTACGCCGACGTGGACAAGTTCCACGCGGGCGTCGCCGAGCTGTCCACGCTCCTCGCCCAGCACAGCGGCGTCGGCCTGGACGAGCTCACTCCGTATCTCTACGTGCACTACGAGGACCGGGCCGTCCACCACCTGTTCTCGGTGGCCTGCGGGCTCGACTCGATGGTCGTCGGCGAGGGCCAGATCCTCGGCCAGATCAAGGACGCGCTCGCCCTCGGCCAGGAGCTGCACACCGCGGGCCGGCTGCTCAACGACCTCTTCCAGCAGGCCCTGCGCGTCGGCAAGCGCGCCCACAGCGAGACCGGGATCGACCGGGCCGGGCAGTCGCTCGTCACCTTCGGCCTGGAACAGCTCGCCGACGGCCCCGACACCGCCGCCTGGGCCAGGGGCAAGCGCGCCCTCGTCATCGGCGCCGGCTCCATGTCCTCGCTGGCCGCCGCGACGCTGGCCCGCTCCGGCGTCGCCGAGATCGCCGTCGCCAACCGCACCCGGGCCCGCGCCGACCGGCTGGTCGAGATCCTGAACCAGCCCGGCGGTACGGGGGTGCGCGCCCGGGCCGTGGAGATGGCCGAGGTCACCGGCGAACTGACACGTGCCGACATCGCCGTCTCCTGCACCGGCGCCACCGGACTCGTGCTCACCGCCGAGGCCGTCGCCGGGGCGATCGGCCAGGACCACGTGCCCGATCCGGCGAGCGGCCTGATCCCGGCGCAGTCCACCGGCCCCGAGCGCCTGGCGCTGCTCGACCTCGCCATGCCGCGCGACATCGACGTGGCGGCCGGCCGCCTCGACGGTGTGCGCCTCGTCGACATCGAGTCGCTCGCGGAGGCGTCGGCCGACGCCCCGATGGCCGCCGATGTGGACCAGGTGCGCACCATCGTCGCCGATGAGGTCGCCGCCTTCGGGGCCGCCCAGCGCGCCGCCCACATCACCCCGACCGTCGTCGCCCTGCGCACGATGGCCGCCGGCGTGGTGGCGGACGAGATCGCCCGGCTGGACGGACGCCTCCCCGACCTGGACGAGAAGCAGCGCGCCGAGATCACGCAGACCGTGCGCCGCGTGGTCGACAAGCTCCTGCACGCGCCCACCGTGCGGGTCAAACAGCTCGCCAGCGAGCCCGGCGGCGCCGGGTACGCGGACGCGCTGCGTGAACTCTTCGACCTCGACCCGCAGACGGTCGCCGCCGTCTCCCGGGCAGACCTGAACGACCCGAATCGAGGGTGGTCATGACCGACAACTCACCCCTGCGACTGGGAACCAGGCGATCCAAGCTCGCCATGGCCCAGTCCGGCCACGTAGCCGATGCGGTCAGCGAGGTGACCGGGCGCGCCGTCGAACTCGTGGAGATCACCACGTACGGGGACACCTCCCGGGAGCACCTGGCGCAGATCGGCGGGACCGGAGTCTTCGTCGCCGCGCTGCGCGAGGCGCTGCTGCGCGGCGAGGTGGACTTCGCCGTCCACTCGCTCAAGGACCTGCCGACCGCGCAGCCCGAGGGCCTGGTGCTGGCCGCGGTGCCGGTGCGCGAGGACCCGCGCGACGCGCTGATCGCCCGGGACGGGCTGACCTTCGCGGAGCTGCCGTCCGGCGCCCGCGTCGGCACCGGCTCCCCGCGCCGCATGGCCCAGCTCAACGCGTACGCCCGAAGCCACGGCCTCGACATCGAGACCGTTCCGATCCGCGGCAACGTCGACACCCGGATCGGGTTCGTACGCAGCGGCGAGCTGGACGCGGTGGTTCTCGCCGCGGCCGGGCTCAGCCGTCTGGGCCGCAGCGGTGAGGTGACCGACTTCCTGCCGGTCGACACCGTGCTGCCCGCTCCCGGCCAGGGAGCACTGGCGATCGAGTGCGCTGCGAGCAGCGCCGACCTCGCCGCCGCGCTCGCCGAGCTCGACGACCCGTACACCCGGGTCGCCGTGACCGCCGAGCGTGCCCTGCTCGCCGCCCTGGAGGCCGGCTGCTCCGCACCCGTGGGTGCGCTGGCCGACCTCCTGGCCGACGGTCAGGCTGTCAACGAACTGCGCCTGCGCGGTGTCGTCGGTTCCACCGACGGTGCCTCGCTGGTGCAGATGTCCACCACCGGTCCCGTTCCCACGTCGCACGACGACGCGGCGGCGATCGGTCGCGAACTCGCGGCCGACATGCTTGCCAAGGGTGCGGCCGGTCTTATGGGGGAGCGAGCACTTTGAGCCCCACCGGCCCCGCCGCATCCGATTTCCCGGTCCACTCCGCAGGGCACGTCACCTTCCTCGGCGCCGGTCCCGGCGACCCGGGACTGCTGACCCTGCGCGCCGTCGAGGCGCTCGCGAGCGCGGACGTCCTGGTCGCCGAACCGGATGTTCTCGGCGTCGTCCGCTTTCATGCGCGGGCAGGGGTAAGCACCCCTGAACTGGCAGTTGTTGACGCGCAGTCAACAGCCGCCGGAGTGCCCGTTCTCAGGGATGCGGCCAATCTTGTCATGGAGGCCGCGAAGGGCGGCAGGCGGGTCGTCCGTGCCGTGGCCGGAGACCCCGGCCTCGACGGGAACGCCGCCGCCGAGATGCTGGCCTGCGCCTCCGCCGGCATCCCCTTCGAGGTCGTCCCGGGCGTCGCGAACGCCGTCGGGGTGCCCGCGTACGCCGGGGTGCCGCTGCGGGACGCGCAGGGCGCGGACGTACGGTTCGTCGACGCCCGTACGGCCACCGACCGCTGCTGGAGCGAGGTCGGCGCGAGCGACGGCACGTGCGTCATCTCGACCTCGCTCGACGCGGTGGCCGCCGCCGCCGGTGAGCTGGTCGCGGCGGGCCGCAAGCCCGACACCCCGCTGACCGTGACGGCCGGCGGCACGACGACGCGCCAGCGCACCTGGACGGCGACCCTCGGGACGATCGCCCAGGTCTTCAAGCAGGGCAAGGTGCTCCCCTCGCCGGAGGGGCACCAGCCGGTCATAGCCGTGGTCGGGGAGCGCAGCTCCGCCGCCCAGCGCGACCAGCTCGCGTGGTTCGAGTCCAAGCCGATGTTCGGCTGGAAGGTCCTCGTGCCGCGTACGAAGGAGCAGGCGGCCTCGCTCTCCGACCAGCTGCGGTCCTACGGCGCCGTGCCGCACGAGGTGCCGACGATCGCCGTCGAGCCGCCGCGTACGCCCCAGCAGATGGAGCGGGCGGTCAAGGGCCTGGTCACCGGCCGGTACGAGTGGATCGCCTTCACCAGCGTCAACGCCGTGAAGGCCGTCCGGGAGAAGTTCGAGGAGTACGGGCTCGACGCCCGGGCCTTCGCGGGGATCAAGGTCGCCGCGGTCGGCGAGCAGACCGCCGCCGCGCTGATCGACTTCGGCGTGAAGCCGGACCTGGTGCCGTCGGGCGAGCAGTCCGCCGCCGGTCTCCTCGAGGACTGGCCGCCGTACGACCCGGTCTTCGACCCGATCGACCGTGTCTTCCTGCCGCGCGCCGACATCGCCACCGAGACCCTGGTGGCCGGGCTGATCGAGCTCGGCTGGGAGGTGGACGACGTCACCGCGTACCGCACGGTCCGCGCCTCGCCGCCGCCCGCCGAGACCCGCGAGGCGATCAAGGGCGGCGGCTTCGACGCGGTGCTCTTCACCTCGTCCTCGACCGTGCGCAACCTGGTCGGCATCGCGGGCAAGCCGCACAACGTGACGGTCATCGCCTGTATCGGCCCGGCCACGGCGAAGACCGCCGAGGAGCACGGGCTGCGGGTGGACGTGCTGTCGCCGGAGCCCTCGGTGCACAAGCTGGCCGAGGCGCTGGCGGAGTTCGGCGCGCGGCGCAGGGACGCGGCGCGGGAGGCCGGTGACCCGGTGACCCGTCCCAGCGAGCGGCGTCCGGGCGCGCGCAGGCGGCGTACGACGACCTGAGCGGTGCGTTGTGCGGGGCCCGTCCGTCTCTCTGTGAGGCGGGCGGGCCCCGCTGCTTTCCGGGAGATTTCCCGGCACCGGTGTCGGTAAGAGCCCGGGGCGCGCGGGTCTACGCTCGAAGGATGACTGTGTACGGAAACTTCCCCGGCTCGCGGCCCCGTCGGCTGCGGACGACCCCCGCGATGCGGCGGATGGTCGCCGAGACACGGCTCGATCCGGCCAACCTGATCCTGCCCGCGTTCGTCCGCGAGGGCATCGACGCCCCGGTCGCGATCTCGGCCATGCCCGGCGTGCAGCAGCACACCCTGGACACCCTGCGGAAGGCGGCCGTCGACGCGGTCTCGGCCGGGGTCTCGGGGATCATGCTGTTCGGCGTCCCGCTGGACGAGAAGAAGGACGGCCGGGGCACGGCGGGCACCGACCCGGACGGCATCCTCCAGGTGGCGCTGCGCGCGGTCCGCGAGGAGGTCGGCGACGATCTCATCGTCATGTCGGACCTGTGCCTGGACGAGTTCACCGACCACGGCCACTGCGGTGTGCTGACCGCGGACGGCCGCGTCGACAACGACGCCACCCTGGAGCGGTACGCGGAGATGGCCCAGGTCCAGGCCGACGCGGGCGCCCATGTGGTCGGCCCCAGCGGGATGATGGACGGGCAGGTCGGCGTCATCCGCGACGCGCTCGACCAGACGGGCCACGAGGACGTCTCGATCCTCGCGTACACCGTGAAGTACTCCTCGGCGTTCTACGGCCCGTTCCGCGAGGCCGTCGGCTCCTCGCTCAAGGGCGACCGCAAGACGTACCAGCAGGACCCGGCCAACATCCGTGAGGCGCTGCGCGAGCTGGCGCTCGACCTCGAAGAGGGCGCGGACATGGTCATGGTCAAGCCCGCCGGTCCCTACCTGGACATTGTGGCGAAGGTCGCGGAGGCGTCGGACGTGCCGGTGGCCGCGTACCAGATCAGCGGCGAGTACTCCATGATCGAGGCCGCCGCCGAGAAGGGCTGGATCGACCGCGACGCGGCGATCATGGAGAGCCTGACGGGCATCCGCCGCGCGGGCGCCCAGCAGATCCTGACGTACTGGGCGACGGAGGTCGCACAGCGCCTGCGGGGCTGAGCGGAGGCTCTACGGCGTGTCCACCAGGCCCATGAAGAGCATCCAGGTGAACACGACGGCGAGGGGGGCGGCCACGGCGAGCAGGACCGAGGCCGCCGGCCTCCTGCGCATGCACACCCAGCTCGCGAGCAGTACGCAGAGGCTCAGGGCGAGGCCGCAGCAGGAGACCGCGAAGGCCGGGCCGAAGCTCGCGTCGAAGCGGTCGCCCTCCGCTTCCGTGCAGGAGTCGCAGGCCATCGGCATCAGCATGCTGGTGAGCAGCGCGTAGAACGCGACCGGGAGCGTGATGACCGTCGAGAACAGCGGGGCGATCCAGGGGTTCTTGGGAAGGTCGTCCAGGGCGTCGTCCTGAGCATCGGTCTGTGACATGGGCACGATTCCACCAGGTGTGCGACGGCCGCACATGAGTTGTTGTACCTAGACCCTCAACTGTCGTACCCCGCCCCTACGATCGCGGCATGAGAGCTTCCGGAACCTTCACCGTCGACTCCTTCGTCCCCTCCGAGCTGAAGCCCGAGCCCGAGGTCACCACCGCGCTGCCCGTCGGGGTGGCGACCATCGTGAAGACCTTCGAGGGGGAGGTCGCCGGGCGGTCCACGACGCTGTTCACCGCCGCCTTCGACCAGGCGTCGGGGGTCGGTACGTATATCGCCATGGAGTCCTTCGAGGGCGCGCTCGCCGGGCACGAGGGGACGTTCAACTTCGTGCACTCGGCCACCACCAGCGGCAGCGACCGGGCGGGCGAGTACTTCGCGGTCGTGCCGGGGAGCGGGACCGCCGCCCTCGCCGGAATCAGCGGGGGCGGCGGGATCGCCGTCGACGACGACGGCACGCATCGGATCTGGTTCGACTTCGAGCTCGGCGGTCAGTAGACGAGCGCGTCGGACATCTCGCTCTGCCAGTAGGTGACGAAGCCGTTGTCGTCCCAGTAGGTCCCGGCGGGCAGCGTCAGCTCGGCCGGGGAGCCGTTGATGGGACCGTTCGCGCGGTCCGCGAAGGTGACGCCGAGGTGCTTGCTCGGGTACGGCTTCTGGCCGTTGGGCTCGCCCGTCAGGCCGATCCCGGCGTACGCGGACTGGCCCGGGTCGAGCGTCACCACGGCCTGCGGCTTGCTGTCCTGGAGCACCCGGAAGACCGCCTGCGCGCCGTCGAAGCGGAGCATCGGCGCGTGGTACGCGTAGCAGGGGCGGTCGCCCGTGTTGGTGACCGTGAGCAGCAGGTGGTTGACCGGGCGGGTCACCTTGGTGACGGTGACCTTCGTGTTCGCGCCGGTGCAGGCGACCGGGGACTTGGGCTTGGGCTGCGGCTTGGACGCGGGCTTTCCGGCGGACTCCGCGGGCTTCCCGGCCGGCCTGGTGGCGGGCTTCTCGGCGGGCTTGGCGGTGTCGGAGGCCGGTTCGGCGTCCGTGGGGGCCGTCGAGTCCTTGTCCGGCGCGGCCGTCGAGGCGTCGTCGGTGGCCTGGACGGATGCCGCGGGCTTCTTCGCGTCGGTGCCGTCGGCTCCGCCGCACGCCGTGAGCGAGAGCGCGGCGAGCACGGCGGTCGCCGCGAGAACGGTGGTGCGGATGCGGTTGCTGCGCATGGTGGTACTCCCCGTGAGTGTGTCCGGTCGTTCCGGTGTGGTCAGTTCTGGCAGATCAGGAGCAGGACGATCGCGGTCGTCACGATCAGCACCGCGATCGCCAGCGCATCGGTCAGTTCGATGCGGAAGAGGGTTCGCACTGGTCGGTCCCCGTGTTCGCTGTGGTCTGGTCCGAGCTTGTGGCACGACGGATTCCGGCCGCAACGCCCGCCGCACCATTGGGGATGCTGGAATGCGTGCGCGTACTGTGACCTGGGCAGATTCCACGTCCCTGGAACGGTGATCCGGGACGGACCAGGAGGGGGAACGCCGCAGTGGCGACGCCGGAGGCCGAGGAACTAGCGGGCCTGCTGAAGAAACTGAAGGACCGTTCGGGGCGCAGCTACGGGGTGCTCGCGGGCCGCTTGCACGTCAGTACGTCGACGCTCCACCGGTACTGCAACGGGGACGCGGTCCCGGGCGAGTTCGCGCCCGTGGAGCGGTTCGCGCGCCTCTGCGGGGCGACCGCCGACGAGTTGGTGGAGGTCCACCGCCGGTGGATCCTGGCGGACGCGGCGCGGGGGCGGGGGAAGGCGGAAGCGGCTGCTCCGGCGGCGGTCGTGGAGCCCGAAGCCGTGCAGCCCGCGCCTGAGCCGGAGGCCGTCGAGCCCGAGGCCGCCGAGCCGGAGCCCGCCGAGCCCGAGCCCGCGCCCGTGGACCACGAGCCCGTACGCGAAGACCCCGCCCCCTCCCGCTGGCGCCGGGCCTCCGCCCGTACGCGGGTGCTCCTCGCCGCCGCGGCCGTCGTCGCGCTCACCGTGCCCACCGCCGTGGTCATCGGCCAGCTCAAGCAGACCGGTTCCGACGCGGCCGCGGGCGCCCCCGGCGGGCCCGGCACCACTCCCGGGGAGGACTTCGTCTCCGCGTCCCCGGACGTCCCCTCGCCCTCGGTCAGCGCCTCGAAGCGGCCCAGCGCCTCCGCGACCGCCGGTTCGGCCAGTCCCTCCGTACGGACGTCGCCGTCCGCCTCGCGCACCACCGGCGCGCCCGGGGGCGGGCCGGGGAAGCCGCCCACGGTGACCATCAGCTCGTACAACTGGGAGGAGCCCTGCGGGCAGTACTACCTGCTCAGCCAGGACCCGGCGACCGTGCCGCCCCCGCCGCCGCCCAACAGCACCCGGGGCTGGGCGCGGGCGCTCGGCGGGGTGGACGGGGGCTCCATGAAGCTGGAGCTGACCGTGCAGGGGTCCTCCGCGCAGGCCGTCGTCCTGACCGGGCTCCGGGTGAAGGTGCTGAGCCAGCGGGCGCCCGTGCAGCAGACGGCGTTCTCGATGGGCGAGGGGTGCGGCAGCGGCATCGAGCCCCAGTCCTTCGACGTCGACCTGGACGACAGCCGCCCGGCGCTCAGGCCGGTCGCGGGGAAGCAGGGCGACGAGACCGTGCCCGCCAAGGACTTCCCGTTCCGGGTGTCGTCCAGCGATGTGGAGGTCTTCGACCTCGACGCGCACGTGGAGGGCCACGACGTCAGCTGGTACCTGGAGCTGGACTGGTCCAGCGGCGGTCGTACGGGCACCCTGCGCGTGGACGAGGGCGGCAAGCCGTTCCGTACGAGCAGCATCGCGGGGCGCCCGGAGTACTACTACCGCTACGACACCTCGGTCTGGGAAAAGCGCTGAGCGGCACGCGGCCCGGGAAGGGCCGCGTGCCGCTCAGGTGGGTCAGGCGCGCTTGCGGCGGCGGGCCATGACCACGAGGCCCGCCCCGGCGGCGACGACCACGGCGCCTCCGACGGTGATCGGGATCATGTTGCTGCTACCGGTCGTCGCCAGGTCGCCCTCGGGCTGCGAGGGGCTGGGCGACGGGACCGGGGCGCCCGGGGTCGTCGTGCCCGACGGGGTGGCGGACGGCGTCGCGTCGCCGGACGGCGGCACCGAGGCCGACGGGGTGGCGGTCGCCGGGGGCGTCGTGGAGGGCGTGCCGCTCGGGGTCGTGCTCGGCTCCGGGGTGCCGGGCACCTCGGGCAGGCAGCCGGTGAACGGGAAGTGGTGCGTCTCCGCGCCGCCCGAACCGTGCAGCGAGGCCACCCACACCGAGCCGTTGACCGGGGCGGCCGTGCCCAGCTCCAGGTGCGCGTACGGGGCGAGGACGCTGCCGGGCCAGGCCGCCTGGCTGTTCTTGACGACCTTCGTGGCGTTCGGGAAGTTCCACAGCAGCTTGGCGCGGACCGCGCCGTCCTCCGCGCTCTGGAGCTTGTCGTCCAGGACGAAGTCCTGACCGCCCGAGAGGAAGAAGCCCGTCGTTCCGGCCGTCTGCATGTCGTACGTCTGGCCGGTGACGTTGACGATCGTCGTCGCGCCCGCCGGGACCTTGATGAAGACCTCCTTGGCCTTCCCCAACTGCGACGCCTCGACCGAGAACACGTTCCGGCCGGAGTCCGTCCCGGTCAGCGTCAGCCGGTTGCCGTCGAGGCTCGCCTTGGCGCCGGAGGTCGCCGACTCCTTGGCCAGCGCGTCCGAGTACGACCGGAGCTTCGCGAACTCGCCGTCGAAGTCGATCAGATCGGCCTTCTTACTGAAGGTGCCGTTGTGCAGCTCGACCGCGCGGTCCTTGACCTCGCCACCGACGACGGCGTTGCCCTTCATGACGACGGTGGCGGAACCGCCGTTGAGCAGGTCGCCGCGCACGACGAGCGACGCCCGGCCGGGCAGCGCGTCGACCTGGGCGGCCGTCAGCTCGTTGGCGACGCTGAACCCGCCCTTGAAGTCGGCGTTGCCGCCGACCGCCACGGCGCCTTCGGCGTCGGGGGAGTGGACGTCGTCCCCGAGGACGAACTCGCCGTACTTCCCGGCGATTCCGAAGGCGTCGGTCGTGCAGTCCGCCGAGGCGGGAGCGGCCTGGACGGCCGGAGCGACGGTGAGCCCGAGAACGAGGGCACCGCCGAGCGCCGCGAGGGCGGCGGAGGTCGGTATGCGCATGGTGCGTGGGTCTCCTGCGGAGCAGTTATGAAGTTTCTGTGGCGACTCCGGCCATGATTCTCATACTTGGGGAAATTGGTCAAGACCAATGGGGGTACTTGCCCCCCTTGGTTACGGAGTTCAGCGCCCACGAGGACGAACGGGCCCACTCCCGTTCGAGGCGTCGGTCAGCGAACAGACGTACGGCGTATGGTGCGCGGCGCGGGGAAGATGGTCTCTGGCCCCCGAGCCACCCACCACCCCGAGGAGCGTCATGACCAGCGGCACCGACGACAGACCGGAACTGCGGACAGCGGCGCCCGTCGCCGACACCGCCCTCGTGCAGCGCGCGCAGCGCCTCAGACGGCGGCTGGAACGGCTCATCGGCATCGCCGCCACCGAGGGCAACGAACTGGTCCCGCTGCGGAACGGCGACGCGATCTTCGCCGCGATGCTGGACAGCATCCGCCGCGCCGAGCACACCGTGGACATGATGACGTTCGTCTACTGGCGCGGCGACATCGCGCGGGAGTTCGCCGCCACCCTGGCGGACCGCGCCCGCGCCGGGGTCCGCGTACGGCTGCTGCTCGACGGGTTCGGGAGCAGGCTCATAGAGAAGGACCAGCTGCGCGCCATGGAGGACGCGGGCGTCCAGGTCGCGTGGTTCCGCAAGCCGCTCTACCTCTCGCCGCTCAAGCAGAACCACCGCTGCCACCGCAAGGTTCTGGTGGTGGACGAGGAGACCGCGTACACCGGCGGCGTCGGGATAGCCGAGGAATGGTGCGGCGACGCGCGGAACGAGAACGAGTGGCGGGACACCCACGTCCGCGTACGGGGCCCGGCCGTCGACGGACTCGCCGCGGCCTTCGCGCAGAACTGGGCGGAGTGCCACGACGAACTCTTCGACGCACGCGACCGCTTCCGTGACATCCCGCCGCGGGGCGACGCCGTGGTGCAGGTGGTGCGGGGCTCGGCCAGCGTGGGCTGGCAGGACATGCAGACCCTGCTCCGGGTCGTCCTGGAGACCGCCGAGGAACGCGTCAGGATCGCCACGGCCTACTTCGCCCCGGACGCCTTCTTCGTGGAGCTGATGTGCGCGGCGGCACGGCGCGGGGTCGAGGTCGAGATCCTGCTGCCGGGGCCCCACACGGACAAGCGGGTCTGCCAGCTCGCCGGGCAGCTGTACTACGAGCAGCTGACGGCGTGCGGTGTGAAGATCCACCACTACCAGCCGACGATGATGCACGCCAAGATCATCACCGTGGACCGGGTCGCCGCGCTGATCGGGTCCACGAACATCAACCGCCGCTCCCTGGACCACGACGAGGAGGTCATGCTCGCGGTCCTGGACCGGGAACTCACCGCCACGCTCGACGCCCACTTCACGGAGGACCTGAAGGCGAGCGAGCGCATCGAGGGCGGGCGGTGGCGGCGCAGGTCCGTCGCACAGCGGCTCCGCGAGGCGTCGGTACGGCCGCTGCGCCGCTTCCTGTGAGTCAGCGCGCCATCGCGACGAGGATGACCTTGCCCCGTGGTTGGTGATCGCGGATGTCGGTCTTCTTGGACAGCCGCAGCACCAGGGGCCAGCCGAAGCCTCCCGTCCCCCCGCTGAGGTCGGGGATCCGCTGCTGCGGTCGGTCGGAACTCGGGTCGGTGACCTGCACGTACAGCGTTTCCGCGTCCGCCCCGAAGGCCAGTCCGGTCAGCGCGCCCGCGTGCCGGAGCGCGTTCGTCACCAGTTCGGACACCAGGAGCAGCAGATCCTGAATGGTCGTCGTGGCCGGTCGTGGGTTCAGTGTCGCCACGAATGCCTTGGCGGCTGCCCGGGCGTCGGCCGCCTTGGTGGGCGGGGGTTCGGTCGGGGTCATCGTGTGCGGCGCGGGAGACACCGCCGCGGAATCGAGATCAGTCATTTTCGCCCCCGGAGAAATGATCGTCGAACGGTCTGAATTCTTCTTCTTCCCTCAGGTCCCAGGCGTATCCGGCCTTTTTCCTCTCCGCGGGGCAGCGGTTGAGCGCGCTCATTCGGGGCATACGGGGCAAGGAAATTCCGGCCCATCAGGGCGCCGGAGAGGCTGCGGCCGAAGGGAACAGCACATGACCGACCCCGCCGACCCTGTCCGGGACGCACTCCTGATCACCCAGCCGGTGCCCGACCTCCAACTCCAGCTGCTGATCCAGCTCCTGGACCGGGAGACCCGGTCCGGCCTGCCGCTGACGCTCGCCGTCCCCGCCGGAGTGCTGCACGGCGACGTGATCGGCCATGAAGCGTGGAAGGCGGAGTGGGCCCGCAGCCTGCGCCAGGTCGAGGGCGAAGGGGCGAACCTCCTCGCGGCGTTCCCCGAGACCGTGGACCAGGGCCTCAAGGAGTTGGGGGCCGAGGAGGACGCGCCGTTCCTGCCCCGGTGGATCCACCTGCGGGACGCGACCCTCGTCTGCGGCGGAGTGGCCCCGCTGCGGCTGCCGTTGTGGCGGGGCAGGCTGTCCGACGTATCGGGATGGACGCTGGGGCGGCCGGAGTAGCGGAGAGGGGCGGGGCCGCGAAGGCCCCGCCCCGTAAAAGCCCGCCCCTCCCGGCGCCTCAGAGCCGCTCGGGCGTCCGGATGCCCAGCAGGGCCATGCCCCGGTGCAGGGTCCGGGCGGTGAGGTCGCAGAGGAACAGCCGGTTCTCGACCACCTCGGCCGGGTTCTCCTCGCTCAGCACGTGGCACTGGTCGTAGAACGTCGTGTAGAGCGACGCGAGCTGGTAGAGGTACGCGGCCAGCTTGTGCGGCTCGTACTGCGCGGCCACCTCGGCCAGCACCTCGCCGAACTGGTCCAGATGCAGGCCCAGCGTCCGCTCGGCCGGGGCCAGCTCCAGCTCCGGGTGCGCGACCGGCTTCGCGTGGCCGGCCTTGCGCAGGATCGACTGGATACGCGCGTACGCGTACTGGAGGTACACCGAGGTGTCGCCGCTCAGCGACACCATCTGGTCCAGGTCGAACTTGTAGTCCCGCACGGCGGAGGTCGACAGGTCCGCGTACTTTACGGCGCCCACGCCGACGTACCGGCCGTTCTCCACGATCTCCTGCTCGGACAGGCCGACCTTCTCCGCCTTTTCGCGGACCACGGCGGTCGCCCGCTCGACGGCCTCGTCCAGCAGGTCCTCCAGCCGGACCGTGACGCCCTCACGGGTCTTGAACGGCTTGCCGTCCTTGCCGAGCACCGTGCCGAACGCCAGCTGGTGCGCCTTCACGCCGTCGTTCAGCCAGCCCGCCCGGCGGGCCGTCTCGAAGACCATCTTGAAGTGCAGGGACTGCCGTACGTCCACCACGTACAGCAGGGCGTCCGCCTTGAGGTTCTGCACCCGGTCGCGGATCGCGGAGAGGTCGGTCGCCGCGTAGCCGTAGCCGCCGTTGGTCTTCTTGACGATCAGCGGGACCTTGTTGCCGTCGGGGCCCAGCACGTCGTCGAAGAAGACGCACAGCGCACCCTCGGAGCGGACGGCGACGCCCGTCTCCTCCAGGATGCGGCAGGTCTCCTCCAGCATGTCGTTGTAGCCGGACTCGCCGACGATGTCGGGGTCGCTGATCTCCATGTCGAGCTTGTCGAAGACCGAGTAGAAGTAGATCTTCGACTCGTCCACGAACCGCTGCCACATGGCCAGCGTCTCCGGGTCGCCCGCCTGGAGCGCGACCACCCGGTCCCGGGAGCGCGCCTTGAACTCCTCGTCCGAGTCGAACAGGGCCCGCGACGCCTTGTAGAGCCGGTTCAGCGAGGACATCGCGGCCTCGCCGTCCTCCTTGCCGCCCTCGTGGTCCAGCTCGTGCGGGTGCTCCACGAGGTACTGGATGAGCATGCCGAACTGGGTGCCCCAGTCGCCGATGTGGTGGCGCCGGACCACGGACTCGCCGGTGAACTCCAGGATCCGCACCATCGCGTCACCGATCACTGCGGACCGCAGGTGGCCGACGTGCATCTCCTTGGCCACGTTGGGCTGGGCGTAGTCGACGACCGTGGTGCCCGCCGCCTCGTTCGCCGGGACGCCGAGCCGGTCGCCGTCGGCGGCGCGCGCGGCCAGGGTCTCGATGATCGCCCGGTCGGTCAGCGTGACGTTCAGGAAGCCGGGGCCCGAGACCTCGATGTCCTTGATCAGGTCCGAGGCCGGGAGCGCGTCGGTGACCTTGGTCGCCAGCTCGCGCGGGTTGCCCTTGAGCTTCTTGGCGAGCGCCAGGATGCCGTTGGCCTGGAAATCGGCCCGGTCGCTTCGGCGCAGCAGCGGATCGGCGGTGCCCGCATCCGGCAGTGCTGCCGTCAGGGCGTCCGCCAGCTGCTGCTGGAGCGTGGAAGCGAGGGAATTGACCGAGGCCATGAGTCTGGCTGCCGTTTCGGTAGAGGACAAAGGATCACCCCAGTATCCCACGGGGTGTAAAGCCGTTTTCGTGCTGCGGCCCGCACCTGGGAGAATGGGCGGCGCCCCTACGAGTCCTACACGAGAGAAGGACGTGCCGACCGTGGCTCAGAGTCAGAGCAGCACCGAGACCGACTGGGTCTCCCGCTTCGCGGACGAGGTCATCGCCGAATCGGAGCGTCGTGCGCCTGGCAAACCGGTCGTCGTCGCCTCCGGCCTCTCCCCGTCGGGCCCGATCCACCTGGGCAACCTCCGCGAGGTCATGACCCCGCACCTGGTCGCCGACGAGATCCGCCGCCGCGGGTACACCGTGCGCCACCTGATCTCCTGGGACGACTACGACCGCTACCGCAAGGTGCCGAACGGCGTCCCCGGCGTCGACGCGTCCTGGGCCGAGCACATCGGCAAGCCGCTGACCTCGGTGCCCGCCCCGGCCGGGTCCGCGTACCCGAACTGGGCCGAGCACTTCAAGGCCGCCATGACCGCGTCCCTGGACGAGCTGGGCGTCGAGTACGACCCCATCAGCCAGACGGAGCAGTACCTCGCGGGCACCTACCGCGAGCAGATCCTGCACGCCATGCGCCACCGCGCGGACATCGACGCCGTCCTCGACCGCTACCGCACCAAGAAGGACCCGGCGGCCGCGGGCAAGGGCGGCAAGAAGCCGCAGCAGAAGAAGGTGGACGAGGCCGAGCTGGAGGCCGAGGCCGGCTCCGGCGCGGCGAGCGAGGACGACGGCAGCGGCGGCTCCGGCGGCTACTTCCCGTACAAGCCCTACTGCGGCAACTGCGAGAAGGACCTCACCACCGTCACCTCGTACGACGACGACACCACCGAGCTGAACTACACCTGCACCGCCTGCGGCTTCGCCGAGACCGTCCGGCTCAGCGAGTTCAACCGGGGCAAGCTGGTCTGGAAGGTCGACTGGCCCATGCGCTGGGCCTACGAGGGCGTGATCTTCGAGCCCAGCGGCGTCGACCACTCCTCGCCCGGCTCCTCGTTCGTCGTCGGCGGCCAGATCGTCCGCGAGATCTTCGACGGCGTCCAGCCGATCGGGCCCATGTACGCCTTCGTCGGGATCTCCGGCATGGCCAAGATGTCCTCCTCCAAGGGCGGCGTGCCCACCCCGGCCGACGCCCTGAAGATCATGGAGGCCCCGCTGCTGCGCTGGCTCTACGCCCGCCGCAGGCCCAACCAGTCCTTCAAGATCGCCTTCGACCAGGAGATCCAGCGGCTCTACGACGAGTGGGACTCGCTGGCCCGCAAGGTCGCCGACGGCACGGTCCTCCCGGCCGACGCCGCCGCCTACGCCCGCGCGATCGGTACGGCCGCCGGTGAGCTCCCGAGCACGCCGCGTCCGCTGCCGTACCGCACGCTGGCCTCGGTCGCCGACATCACCGCGGGCGCCGAGGACCAGACGCTGCGCATCCTCAGCGAGCTGGACCCGGCGAACCCGCTCACCTCGCTGGACGAGGCGCGCCCGCGCCTCGACCGCGCGGAGAGCTGGATCACCACCCAGGTCCCGGCCGAGGCCCGCACCGTCGTGCGCGACGAGCCGGACAAGGAGCTGCTCGGCTCGCTGGACGAGCAGGGCCGCGAGTCGCTGCGGCTGCTCCTGGAGGGCCTGGACACGCACTGGTCGCTGGACGGCCTGACCACGCTCGTCTACGGCGTGCCGAAGGTGCTCGCGGGCCTGGAGCCCGACGCCAAGCCGACGCCCGAGCTGAAGACCGCCCAGCGGTCCTTCTTCGCCCTGCTCTACCGGCTGCTCGTCAGCCGCGACACGGGGCCGCGCCTGCCCACGCTGCTGCTCGCGGTGGGGGCGGACCGGGTGCGCCGCCTGCTGGGCGCGTAGGTACGGATACGCCGAGGGGCCGTCTCCCGGGTGGGAGGCGGCCCCTCGTGCGTTGCGGGGTTACGCGATGTGGTCGGCTTCCAGCTCCGCGTGGAAGCGCCGCTTGAACTCCGGCATCAGCTGCCGGATCAGCGCCTCGCCGCGCGGGTGGCGGACGTTGTGCCCGTCCGACAGGTGTATGTCGAGCACCGCGACGCTCGGGTAGTCGTTGTTCTCCGCGATGAACGCCGAGAACACCTCGTACGCGATCTCGGCGAACTCCTCGTCCTGCTGCGTCCACTGCTGTGCGGACTCCTGGACGGGCTCCGGCAGGGGTTCCGGCAGGGCTTCCGGTACGGGGATCTGCTCGGGCTGCCCGCCGGGGACGGTGCTGCCGACCGTGCCCACGTTGCCCAGCGGGCGGGTGCGGCCGTTCGGGCCCGAGGGGACCTGGTGCGGGACCGGGCCCTCGACCTCGAAGTCCGGGTCGTAGGTGCCCTCGTACACCTTGGCGGTCGCCTGCGCCGGGAACCAGGGGTTGTCGTTCGCGTCGGCGGCGGGGTGCCCGGGGGCCTGCTGCGGCTCCTCCGGGGTCGCCGTCTGCGGCAGTTCCGGGTGCTGCTGGGCCGTCTCCACGGCGGGGGCGGCGGCCTGGGGCAGCGGCTCCGGTACGGGCTCCGGCAGCGGTGCCGGGTCCGGGGCCGGGGGCAGGAGCGCGGGTTCGATGCCCGCGGCGGCCAGGCCCGCGGGGCCGGTCTCGGCGAGCGGGACGCCGTACTTCGCGAGGCGCAGCGGCATCAGGGACTCGACGGGGGCGCGTCGGCGCCAGGCGCGGCCGTAGCGGGCCTGGAGGCGGGCCTGGTAGATGAGCCGGTCCTGCTCCAGCTTGATGACCTGCTCGTAGCTGCGGAGCTCCCACAGCTTCATCCGGCGCCAGAGCCGGAAGGTGGGGACCGGCGAGAGCAGCCACCGGGTGAGGCGGACGCCCTCCATGTGCTTGTCGGCCGTGATGTCCGCGATCCGGCCCACCGCGTGGCGGGCGGCCTCGACGGCGACGACGAAGAGGACGGGGATGACCGCGTGCATGCCGACGCCGAGCGGGTCGGGCCAGGCCGCGGCGCCGTTGAACGCGATCGTCGCGGCCGTCAGCAGCCAGGCCGTCTGGCGCAGCAGCGGGAACGGGATGCGCAGCCAGGTGAGCAGCAGGTCCAGGGCCAGCAGGACGCAGATGCCCGCGTCGATGCCGATCGGGAAGACCAGCGAGAAGTCCCCGAACCCCTTGCTCAGGGCCAGTTCGCGCACCGCGGCGTACGAACCGGCGAAGCCGATCGCGGCGATCAGCACCGCACCGGCCACGACCAGACCGATCAGCACCCGATGCGTGCGCGTCAGCTGCATCGCAGCCACCCCCCATCCCCTCCCTGTTCCCTTGTCCCTCGCCTGTTCCTGTCGCCGGTGGCTTGTTTCCGGCGGGCACAGCCTGGCACATGTGTGCGAGAGGTGTCGCGGGGGGAGGGGCCGGGGCGGCCTCCTGCGTCAGTCCGAGGACTTCGACTTGGCCGATGAACTGGGCTTCTCGGAGGGCTTCTTGGCGGAGTCGTCGGACGCCTTGTCAGTCGCCTTCGGGGACGCGTCGGTCTTGGCGTTCGCGTCGGCGACGGCCGCGACCGCGTCCTTGGCGGCCATCGTGGCGCCCTTCAGGATGGTCTCGGCGTCCGGCGTCTTCGAACCGGCGTAACCCGCGCCGTTGTAGTTGACGACCACGACGACGTTCCCGGTGCGGGCGACGATCGTCGCGAACCGGAAGTCCTCGTCCGTCTTGGACTGGTCGTACGTGATCTTCGTCGCCTGGTCGCCGATGCCGCTGACGGACCCGGTCCTGACGTTCTTCACGCCGTCGGCCGCCTCGGTCTTCTTGACCTGCTTGTCGAACTCGTCGCCCGCGCGGGCGGCCCCGCTGCCCAGGGTCTGGTCCGAGGCGAAGCGGGTGAAGCCGACGTCCAGCCAGCGGTACTGGGAGCCCTTGACGCCCTTGTCGGCCAGCCCGTTCCAGGAGCAGCCGCCGCGGACGGACGCGTCGCTGGACTTGCTGCGGGTGCCGTTCTTGCTCTTGGCGGAGGGGACCAGGGACTTGACGGTCTTCGCCTCGACCGCCTGGCAGGGGTCGGGCAGCTCGGCGAACTTCGCCGCCTCGACGGCCGGTTCCGACTTCGTCGCGTCCGGCGTGGCGGAGGCGGAGGAGTCCGCCTCCTTGTCGCCGGAGTCCGACGAGCAGCCGGCGACGACGAGCATCACCGGGACGGCGGCGCAGGCGAGTATGCGGGTGAGTCGCGGGGCTGATCGGTGCATGGTTCCTTCACTCGGATGGCGCGGCGGTCGGGGGACGGTGGTGCTCCGGAGGGCCACGGTACGACGGACGGCGACCGGATGCCGCCTTCACCGGCGGGCGCGGGGAGCGGCGCGCGGGCGGTCGGGGCGGGGTGCCGGGGGCGTCAGTCGTTGAACGAATCGACCAGCTGACGGGCCAGTGCCTGGGCCTTCTCCTGGAGTTCCTGGCTGTCGGGGACCTCGGTGGGCATGGTCGGCTGGGCGGTGTACTCGACGGTCACGATGACGTTGGATGTGCGGAACACCACGCTCACGGTGCGGTGGCGGGCGGGGGCGCCGGCCCGGCTGAGCGCGTCGTCCAGGAACGCGCTGTCGCCCAGCTTGTCGAGCAGCCGGGGCTGGAGGCTGCCGGCGGGGCTCCCGGAGGTGGTGTCGCCGGTGTCGCCGGTCGTGCCCTTGCCGTCCGTGCCCTCCGCGCCGTCCGTGTCCTCCGAGCCGTCCGCGCTCTCCGTGCCCGCGTCCGGGGTGCCGGAGCCGGAGGGGGAGGCGTCGGGGGTCTCCGGCGGCAGGGCGGTGTCGGGCAGGTCGGCGGCGGTCTCCTTCTTCGCGTACACCTCGCGGGCGCGGTCGTCGTCGCTCACGGCGGTGTCGTAGGAGACGACGCGCTCGAAGTCCAGGTGGATGCTGCGGGTGCCCTCGGGGACGTCGGACTTCCAGCGGCAGCCGATCCGCCGGTCGGTGTCGTACGTGACCGTGGCGGTTCCCTCGAACACCTTGTCCTGCTGGGCCTCCGGCATGTCGGCGGTGCCGGGCAGGAGGTCCTTGAGGGTGGCCTGCGGGATGGCCCGGCAGGCGTCGGGGAGGGTGCGGTACTTGCCCGGGGGTGCGGCGGAGACGGTCGGGGTGGTGCCCGGCTTGCCGTCGGGGGCGGATTCGCCGCTTCCGGTGTCGCTGGTGCAGCCGGCCGCGAGTGCCGCGATGAGCACGGCGCCGGTCGCGTACGCCATTCGTCGCACGGTCCTGGGCTCCCTTCGTGCGAAAAACGGTTGCCGCCCGATGGCGGCCGGTGGACACAATGTGTATCGCACGCGCCGCTGTGAACGCCGGTCGGCCGACTCATTTGCCGATCTTGGCGCCGGTTTTGCGCTTTCAGACTTTTTCGGGGGGATCGAGGAGCTATGTCGTATGTAGAGGTACCGGGTGCGCAGGTTCCCATCCGGATGTGGACCGACCCGGCGTCGGTCGAGGACGTGGCGATGCAGCAGCTGCGCAACGTCGCCACACTGCCCTGGATCAAGGGCCTGGCCGTCATGCCCGACGTCCACTTCGGCAAGGGCGCCACGGTCGGCTCGGTGATCGCGATGCACGGCGCGGTCTGCCCGGCGGCGGTCGGCGTGGACATCGGCTGCGGCATGTCCGCGGTGAAGACGTCGCTGACCGCGAACGACCTCCCCGGCGACCTGTCCGGCCTCCGCTCGAAGATCGAGCAGGCGATCCCGGTCGGCCGGGGCATGCACGACGACCCGGTCGACCCGTCCGGCCTGTACGGCCTGGCGGCCGGCGGCTGGGACGACTTCTGGTCGCGGTTCGACGGGGTGGCCGAAGCGGTCAAGTTCCGTCAGGAACGTGCCACGAAGCAGATGGGGACGCTCGGCGGGGGCAATCACCACATCGAGGTCTCGCTGGACGAGTCCGGCGCGGTGTGGCTCACGCTGCACTCCGGTTCGCGTGCCATCGGCAAGGAACTGGCCGACTTCCACATCGGCCGGGCGCAGGGCCTTGCGCACAACCAGGGCCTGGTCGACCGTGACCTGGCCGTCTTCCTCGCGGAGACCGAGCCGATGCGCGAGTACCGCAACGACCTGTTCTGGGCGCAGGAGTACGCGAAGTACAACCGCGCGGCCATGATGGCGCTCCTGAAGAACGTGATCCGCAAGGAGTTCAAGAAGGCGAAGGTGACCTTCGAGCAGGAGGTCAGCTGCCACCACAATTACGTGGCGGAAGAGCGCTACGAGGGCATGGACCTGCTGGTGACCCGCAAGGGCGCCATCCGGGCCGGTGCGGGGGAGCTGGGCATCATCCCGGGGTCCATGGGCACGGCCACGTACATCGTGAAGGGTCTCGGCAACGAGAAGGCGTTCAACTCGGCCTCGCACGGCGCCGGCCGCCGGATGAGCCGGAACGCCGCGAAGAAGCGGTTCTCCGCGAAGGACCTGGCGGCGCAGACGCAGGGTGTGGAGTGCCGCAAGGACTCCGGTGTCGTGGACGAGATCCCTGCGGCGTACAAGCCGATCGAGCAGGTCATGGAGCAGCAGCGGGACCTGGTGGAGGTCGTCGCCAAGGTGAAGCAGGTCATCTGCGTGAAGGGCTGAAGGCGGGCGGGCCGGGACCCGCCCGCCTTCGCCTACCGGTTCAGCTCCGGATGTGCCCTGATCTCAGCCGCCACAGCCGGACCGAACAGCTGGCCGTGGTCCGGTCGAGTTCCACCGCCGCGGCCGCCGCGTCTCCCGATCGCAGGAGCAGTTCGTCCTCCCACGGCTTCCAGCGCCGGTTCTTGGCGCGAGGCTTGAGTCCTGGCGGGCGCTGCCAGGACGAGAGGGACGTTGCGGATGCCTGTTTACGAGGCAGCGCGAGGCAGCCCGGATAGTAGAAGTGCTCGGCCAGCGCCACGGCGGTTTCCATCATGTAGAGGATGTTGTAGACGCCGTCCCGGCTGTTCCGCGCGATCGAGCGCCGGGTGCCGGTGACCTTCTTCGCGTAGAAGCAGAGGTAGGCGCCCACCGCCGTGCTGGCCGTGGTGAGCGATACGAACGGGAAGCCCTGGGCGGTGTAGCCCAGCGAACCGTCGGCGTCGATCACGCCCCGAAGGTAGTCGCGTGGGGAGAAGTCGACGCGCGGCGGCTGGATACGTCGTGACTTGCGGCCGTAGGGAAGGCCGAGTTCGTTCATCACGGTCCGGGCCTCGAGTGAGCAGAGGGTCCAGGTCGCCGAGTGGTGACTCTCGGAGAAGTTGGTGGTCCGGACGCGTTCCTTGATGCTGGAGTTGTACGGGGTGAGCCGCTGGAACTCGCGGAGGATGGCGATGTCCCGCACGTTGATCTCGACGGTGAGGCGGCCTTTTCTGCCTGCTCCGGCGGCCAGGTGACCATCGGCCTGGACGAAGCCGAACATGTAGCTGTACTCGGGATCGGTGAGATCCATGAATCCGCTCGTGCGAGGCGCCGGAAGGCCGGTGTCGAAAAGCGCGAGGGCGTTAGGGTCGTGCTCGGCCACGGGAAGCTCCACTTCCTTGGTGGTCGGGCTCTCGGCCGGGCTGCAATCCCGGGCCGAGAGCCGCTCTGTATGAAGTTGTGACCGACCGTATGCCGGTGACCTGCGATGTTTCCGGCGATCGGGGAGCTTTCCCTCGGACGGGTGACGGACCTCGGAGAGGTCAGTTGGTGCGGTGCACCTTCGAGTTGGAGGCCTGGGCGCGGGGGCGGACCACCAGGAGGTCGATGTTGACGTGGCTGGGGCGGGTGACCGCCCAGTTGATCGTGTCGGCCACGTCGTCGGCGGTGAGGGGGGCGTCCACGCCCGCGTAGACCTTGGCGGCCTTGTCCGTGTCGCCGCGGAAGCGGGTGGTCGCGAACTCCTCGGTCTTGACCATGCCCGGGGCGATCTCGATGACGCGGACTGGGGTGCCGACGATCTCCAGGCGCAGGGTCTCGGCCAGGACGTGTTCGCCGTGCTTGGCGGCCACGTAACCGCCGCCGCCCTCGTAGGTGGAGAGGCCGGCCGTCGAGGAGAGGATGACCACCGTGCCGTCGCCGCTCGCGGTGAGCGCGGGGAGCAGGGCCTGGGTGACGTTGAGCGTGCCGATGACGTTCGTCTCGTACATCTGCCGCCAGTCCTGCGGGTCGCCCGTGGCGACCGGGTCGGCCCCGAGCGCGCCGCCCGCGTTGTTGACCAGGACGGCCAGGCTGCGGAAGGCGGTGGCGAACTCGTCCACCGCCGCGCGGTCGGTGACGTCCAGCGCGTAGGCCGTCGCCTGGTGGCCGGCCTCGGTGAGCTCGGCGGCCAGGGCCTCGATGCGGTCCTTGCGGCGGGCGGTGAGCACGACGCGGTAGCCGGAGGCCGCCAGCTGCCGGGCGGTCGCGGCGCCGATGCCGCTGCTCGCTCCGGTGACGACGGCGATGGGGGTTGCGGCCATGGTCGGGCTCTCCTCGGACGGCTGAACGGTACGGTCGAACGGGGCCAGGATAGGCAGGTCGGACCGGCGTCAGTGGTTGCGGGGGGCGTACATGATCACGGCCATCCCGGCCAGGCAGACCAGCGCGCCGGTCACGTCCCAGCGGTCCGGCCGGTAGCCGTCGGCGACCATGCCCCAGGCGATCGAGCCCGCCACGAAGACCCCGCCGTACGCCGCGAGCACCCGCCCGAACTCGCCGTCCGGCTGAAGCGTCGCCACGAAGCCGTACGCGCCCAGCGCGATGATCCCCGCGCCGATCCAGGCCCACCCCCGGTGCTCCCGTACGCCCTGCCAGACGAGCCAGGCGCCGCCGATCTCGAAGAGCGCGGCGAGGACGAACAGGGCGAGGGAGCGGAGCACGGACATGGGAGCAGGGTGTCATGGACGACGCGCCGCGAGACGCGCCGAACCGGTCGGTAAATATGTGCAATTCGGGGTGATCGGTATCTTCAGGGCATGTTTCTGACGCGCAGGGCTCTGCTGGGGGTGTCCGCTGCGGCGGCGATGGTGGCGGCCGCGGTGCCGCTCGCGGGGGGAACGGCCTCGGCGCACGGCGCGCCCGTGGTCCGGAGCACCGAGCCGGAGGCGGACGTGTCGCACCACGGGCACGTCGTGCTGTGGGGCGACACGCTCACGATCCGGCTGCACAGCCAGAACCGGGGGCCCTCGGACGTGACCGGCGCGACCGTGCGGCTGCGGGTCTCCGTGCCGCTGGCCGGCCCGCAGGAGCTGCCCGGTGACTGCCTCCGGGAGGACCCGCAGACCGTCCTGTGCCGGACGGGCCCGCTGCGCGCCGACGGCCGTCAGCAGCACCGGATCGCGCTCGGGCTCCGGCTGGCCGGGCTGCCCGACGAGGTCGTCGTCCGGATCGGCACCGCGTACAACGGCGGGACGACGGACCGGGACGCGGGCAACAACGAGCACGAGGTGCTGGCCCTGGCGACCGGGGATCCGTACGTGTTCTGAGTCGTGACCTCGGGATTCGTACACTCTCCGCATGCCGCCGAAGCAGTCCCCCCGCCGCAGCACCCTGCTGGCCGAGATGTCCGTCGTGTCGCGGCGCTACATGGCCGCGTACGCGCTGTTCAACCAGGCCGTCGCCGACCGGCTGGGGCTGCACCCGACCGACCTCCAGTGCCTGAACCTGCTCAGCCTGGAGGCGGCGCCCGTCACCACGGGCCGCGTCGCCGAGCTGACCGGGCTCACCACCGGCTCGGCGACCCGGCTGGTGGACCGCCTCGTGCGGGCGGGTTACGTGACCCGGGCGCGGGACACCGCGGACCGGCGGCGGGTGCTCGTGGCGACGGTGCCCGAGCGGATGGCGGAGTTCGGCGCGGTGTGGAAGCGGCTGAACGGCGGCTGGGACGCGCTGTTCGACGCCTACGACGACGACGAGGTGGCCCTGCTGCTCGGCCACATGCGGCGGACGGTGGAGCTGAGCACGACGCAGATCGCGCGGCTGCGGGAGGGCGACGCCTGAGGCCCGGGCCTCAGTCCGCGACCGGGCCGAAGTCGCGGACCGCTTCCGCGACGATCGCCTCCAGGCGGGCGTGGTGCGCGCCCCGCCAGTAGACCCGCCCGCACTCCACGCACTGCGCGAACACGTCGTACGTACGGCGCGTCCCGTGTTCCAGGTGCGGGCCGACCGTGTCCTTGTCGGCCGCCGCCAGCGGGCCGTTGCACGCGGTGCACCGGGTCCACGGGGCGAGCGCCGGGGCGAACCGCTCCAGGACGTCCCGCAGCTGCTCCTCGGGCCGGTCGCTGTAGACGTACGCCCCCGCCCAGAGCTCGCGGCGGTGCAGCAGCCCCCGGTCCCGGGAGAGCAGCACACGCCGCTCCTTCGCGGAGAGCGCGGCCAGGGCCGGGTCGCCGATGTCCTCGCTCTCGTACGCGGCGTCGACGCCGAGCAGCCGCAGCCGCCGGGCGAGGGTCCCGAGGTGGACGTCGAGCAGGAAGCGCAGGGGCGCCCCCGGCACGTGCTGCGGCCGGGGCACGGGGCGGACCTCGACCAGCTCCCCGGCGGCCGGGATGTGCGAGGCGGGGACGGGGCGGCCGTCCACGAGGAGTGCGCCGGCCTCGGTGAGCGGGATGCCCAGGGACTCGACTACATGGCCGAGTGTGGACGCGCCGTCGGTGGTCACCGGCGTCCGCCCCTGCCGCCGCCCGTGGGCCACGAAGAGCCTGAGCGCGGGGGCGACTTCGAGGTGGATCTCCGGTCCGTTCACCCGGTCAGGATGTCATCGGGGGCGGGCCCGCCGCCTGCGGATTTCAGGGGCGGAAGGCGGCGGCGTGCTCGGCGGCCCAGGTGGCGAAGGGGCGGGCCGGGCGGCCGGTCAGCTTCTCCACCCCGTCGGCCACCTCGGCGGGGATGCCGTCGGTGGCCGCCCAGTAGGCGAGCAGCCCGTCGGCGACCTCGGCGGGCATGTAGGACGCCATGGACTCCTTCCAGGCGGCCGGGCTCACCTCGTGGACGGCGGCCGGGGTGCCGGAGGCGTCGGCCAGGATGCGGACCTGCTCGGCGGCGCTGAGGGACTTGGGGCCGGTGAGGTGGTAGGCGGCGCCCTGGAGGGCCGGGTCGGTGAGCGCGGCGAGGGCGGCCTCGGCGATGTCGGTCTCGTGGACCGGGCTGCCCTCGCTGCGGGGGAAGGGCAGGTCGACGGGGCGGCCGGAGCGGAAGGCCCCGGACCACCCGTAGGCGTTGGTGGCGAAGGCGCCGGGGCGCAGCAGGGTCGCGGTGAGCGGGGAGGCGAGCAGCGCCTGCTCCACCGCGTGGTGCGCGGCGGCGATCGGGTTGGCCGCCGGGTCGGGGACCAGGACCGAGCTGGAGGACAGCAGCACGATGTGGCGTACTCCGGCGGCCCGGGCGGCGGTGAGGAAGGCGTCGATGTGCGCGGGTTCCGCGTACAGGAAGACGGAGTCGACGCCCTCCAGGGCGGCGGGGAACGTTCCGGGGTCGCCGAGGTCGCAGGTCACGGTGGGGACGCCGGGGGGCGGGGTCAGCTCGGCGGCCTTGCGCGAGGCGGCGCGGACGGGGTGGCCGCCCTGGTGCAGCAGGGCGGTGAGCGCGGCGCCGACGCGACCGCGGCATCCGGTGACGAGCGTGGGCATGGGTCTCCTCAGGGGCGAGTGCGTCACACGTAGGTTGCGTGACACATAGGTTGCGTGACGCAGGTAAATATCCAGGAGGCGGCAGCACCCGTCAAACCCATAGATCCGCCTCCGGCGTCAGGCGTCCGGGTGCAGGTCCAGCCGCCAGTCGTGGGTGAGGAGCGGGTGGCCGGGCGGGTACTCGATCTCGCACTCGCCGAGCAGCGTGAAGCCGGCCTTGCGGCAGACGCCGTTCGACGGGCCGTTCCCCACGGACGGGTAGGCGTGCAGATAGCGGTGCTTGTGCTCGGCGCGCGCCGCGTCGGCCACCGCGAGGGTCGCGGCCGAGGCGATGCCCCGGCCCTGGAACTCCGGCAGGACCGTCCAGCCCGTCTCGTACACCTCCTGGTCCCGCCAGGGCCGCTCCCAGAAGCCGATGGTGCCCACGGCCTCCGCCTCACCGGCCAGGACGACGCGGAACATCCGGCCCCGGCCCGTCCGGTCGGCGCTGAGCGCGACGTACCGGGCATGGCGCGCTATGAGCTGATCCTCGGTCTCGGGCCCGCCCAGATGGGCCATCAGCTCCGGTGCGTTGGTGCGGCGGAGGAGGTCCAGGTCGTCGTCCGACCAGGGTTCGAGTCGTACGGATGAGGGTGTGGTGCGCTTCACATCGGCCATGACCGCACTGTAGGACCCGGCACTGACAACGGGGGTCTCAGCGGGCGCCCAGCGCGGTGGGCGGGACGCCGAGCGTGGCCGTGAAGTCCCGGACCAGGTGCGCCTGGTCGCTGTAGCCGAGGTCGGCGGCGAGGCCCGCCCAGTCCACGTCCGGCCCCGCCCCGGCGCGTTCCAGCGCCTCGTGGATGCGGTAGCGCAGGATGACCCACTTGGGGCCGACCCCCACGTATGCGGCGAACAGCCGTTGTAGCGAGCGCGCCGACACCCCCTCGGCGCGGGCGAGTCCGTCGACGCGCAGGACCGTGCGGTCGGTGCGGACCAGGTCCACCAGGGCCATCGCCCGGTCGGCGCGCGGGTCGGGCTCGGGGGCGAGCGCAAGGAGATACGCGTTCATCGCGGCGACCCGGTCGTCCTCGTCCGCCGGGTCCAGCACGGCGGCGGGCGGCGCGGGTGGTGTGAACACGTCGGCCGCCGGGAGCCGTCGGCCCGTCCACCGCGAGACGGGCGCCCCGGGCGCGAACGGCCGGAATCCGCCCGGCCGGAACTGCACCCCGCAGACCCGCCCGCGCCCCTCCAGCTTCTGCGTGAACAGCTCCAGGCCGATGCCCGCGACCTCGGCGTATCCCGCGTCCTCGTCGCCGCAGCCCGCGTACCGCTCGAAGACGAGGTTGACGCTCGGGTGCGGGACGAGGTGCGAGGCGTACGGCTGGGAGAGGTCCCAGTCGATCAGCCAGTAGTGCTCCAGATACCGCCGCAGCCCGGGCGCGGGCTCGCGGCGCCGGAACTGTACGTGCGCGAACAGCTCGGGCGCGTCGACGATGCCCCGGGTGTCGCGCCGGGGACCTTCGTGACCGGCCACGACGGGAGATCCTAGGGCCGCTCCCGGCCCTCGGCCAGCCGTGCGGCCTGCTGGGTGTACGGGGAGGGCGGCGCGGGATGCCTGCGCCGCCACCAGGTGCTCACGGCCGTGTAGAGGCCGCTGGCGAGGAGCAGCGCGGGGATGGACAGGGTCAGGAGTGTGTCGCCCATGGCAGCCTCCTTCGGGAGGGCGGTGCCTCCTGCATCGGCAGGGCGGACGGGCCGACTGAAGATCACTCTTCGGCCATTGAATGGCCGGATCTGGCTGGCCGACATCTGTCCTTCGAGCAGATGACCGCAGGTGGGCGCGTTGTTGACGGCTCTAAGGCGTCGGCGCGCGGCACTGTCCGACCTCCGCCAGGTACTCGCTCATCGCGTCGCGGTTGCGGACGAGGACGTCGATCCGTTCGCTGAGCCGGTCCCGTTCGGTGGTCAGCAGGGCCAGCATCTCCGGTGTGGCGTCCGGGAAGTGGATCGAGCGGGGCTTGTCCAGGCACGGGAGGATCTGCTTGATGATGCGCGTGGGGAGCCCCGCGTCCAGCAGCCCGCGGATCTGGTTGACCCGGTCCACGTAACGCTCGTCGTACTCGCGGTACCCGTTCGGACCCCGGTCCGGGACGATCAGCCGCTGCTCCTCGTAGTAGCGGAGCAGGCGGCGGGACGCGCCCGTGCGGCGCGACAGTTCACCGATCCTCATCTCGCCGAAGCTACCCGGCACCTGACGGCTTGACCATCACACCAATGTGAACGTTTCAGGATGCCGCCATGACCACCACGCCCTCCGAGGCGGAGCGTCGTACACGGCCGGGCGGCCTGCCCTGGCCGGCGCTCCTCGCCCTGTCGACCGCCGTCTTCATCACCAGCCTGACCGAGACCCTGCCCGCCGGTGTGCTGCCCGGGATGGCGGACTCCCTGGACGTCGGCCCGGGCGCCGCCGGACAGTCCGTCACCGTCTACGCGGCCGGTACGGCCCTGACCGCGATCCCGCTCGCCCGGGCCACGGCGTCCGTCCCGCGCAAGCCGCTGCTGCTCGGCGCCATGGCCGTCTTCCTGGTGGCCAACACGCTGACCGCCGTCGCGCCGGGGTACGCCGTCCTGCTCGCGGCCCGGTTCCTCGCGGGGGTGGCCGCCGGTCTGGCGTGGGCGATCCTCGCCGGGTACGCCCGCCGCATCGCCCCCGCCGGATCGGAGGGGCGCGCCATCGCCGTCGCGATGACCGGCATCCCCGTGGCGCTGTCCCTGGGCGTCCCCGCCGGGACCCTGATCGGCGAACAGGTGGGCTGGCGGGCGGCTTTCGGCGCCGTCTCGCTGGCCACCCTCGCCGTCCTCGGCTGGATCGGCGCGTCCGTCCCGGCGGTGGGGCGGCCCGCCGCCGAGGGCACGGGCGGGGACCGGCCCGGCCTGCGCCGGACACTGGCGGTGCCCGGGGTCGCGGCGGTCCTGGTGACGGTGGCGCTCTTCGTCCTCGGCCACACGGTCGTCTACGCGTACGTCGCCCCCTACCTGCGGCACGCGGGGCTCGGGCCGCGGACCGACGCGGTGCTCCTGGTCTTCGGGGCCGCGTCGCTGCTGAGCATCTGGGGCGTCGGGCGCCATGTCGACCGCCGCCCGCGCGCCCTGATGGTGGCGGGTGCAGCGCTGTTCACCCTCGCCACCGCGGCCCTCGCCGTCACCGGGGCGCACCCGGTCGTCTGCGCCGCCGCCGTCCTGTGGGGCCTGGGGTGGGGTGGCGCGCCGACCCTGCTGCAGACCGCGGCCGGGCGGGCCGCCGGGCGGCACGGCGCGGCCGCCGCCGACACCGCGCAGGCTGCCCTGGTCACCCTGTGGAACGCGGCGATGGCCCTCGGGGGCGTCGTCGGCGGCCTCCTGCTCGACCACGCGGGGGCGGACGCGGTCGCCGCGACGGCCGCCGTGCTCGGGGCGGCGGCGCTGGCCGTTGTCGCGGGGGGCCGACGGCACGCGTTCCCGCGCATATGAACCCCGGCGGGACGCTCAGTGCGCGGGCGCCGGATGCAGACGGCGGCGCCACTGGCGTTCGCCGCCCGCGCCGAGGACCGTGCCCAGGACGGCGCCGACGCCGATGGCCGCCGTGGACGCGAGGGTGAGCGCCAGATAGGTGCCCGCGCCCGGGGTGTGCAGGAGGAGCTGGAGGAGACTGCGGTAGAGGTCGGGGCCCGGGAGCACGGCGCCCGCGATGCCCGGGATGAGGATCGCGCGGGCGGGAACGGCGGCGCGGGGCGCGAGGGCTCCGGCGGCCAGGCCCATCGCGGCGGTGGCGACCCCGATGGCGAGCGGCGCGGTCCAGTCGAGCTGCGTCGTCCCGAGCAGCTTCACGCACGCCCCGGTGACCGCCGCCGCGACCGCCCACGGCACCAGGCGCGGCCCGCCGCCCATGAACACCGCGTTGCCGAGCGCGCCGATGCCGCTGGTGACGAGGGTCAGCCAGACCGGGAGCGCGGTGAGCGTCGTCGTACGGGCACTGGCGTCGAGCCCCGGCACCAGGAACGCCACCGTCAGCACCCCGCAGGCGGCCGCCGTGAGGAACGCCACCAGGCTCACCGTCCGGGCCGCCGCCATCGGCCGGAAACCGTCGATCGCGTCCTCGGTCAGCGACACCACGGTCAGGATCGGCAGGAGCAGGATCATGTTGGCGGCGAGCAGGCTCGCCCCCTCCCGCCCGCTGAGCACCCCGGGGTGGATCAGCGCCATCGTGCCCGCCATCAGCAGCGCGACCTGCACGGCCGTGACGAAGAACGACGCCAGACCGGTACGGGTGAGTGCCCAGGCGATCCGGTTGGTGACCAGGAAGAGCAGCGGCGCGAACAGCGCGGCCCGGACCGTGCCCGAGGCCAGCACGCACAGCATCGACGCCAGCACCGCCCCGCCGCCCACCGTGAACCACCACGGCCACCTGGCCGGCGCCGACACGATCCGGTCCAGCGCCCCGGCCGCCTCGTCGTGCGGCAGCCGGGTCGCGGCGATCCGGGCGGTGAGCCCCTGCAGGGCGGTCAGCCGGGACAGGTCGCGCGAGTCCTCCGAGGCCAGGACGGCCTGCATCACGACCGGTGGGCGGCCAGGCGGGGCGTACTGGAGGTGCAGGGCGCAGCCGGAGATGACGATCTCCAGGTTCTGCATGCCCCAGGCGGCGGTGACCGCCACCACCGCGGTCTGGATGTCACGCGTGGACGCCCCGGCGCCGAACAGCTCGCGCCCCAGCCGCAGCGAGAACCGCAGCACCTCGGCCGCCGCGTCCTCCTCGTACTCCCGCACCGGCGGGAAGACCACGTTCTCGTACGGGGTCGCGTGCAGCCGGTCCAGCAGCGTCGCGTCGTCCCGCCGCAGCCGGTCCAGCCGCGCCTGCCGCGCCTGCGCCCGAACCCGCCACCGCACCACGCCCCGCTCCTCCGCCCACTCGCCGGACACCTGGGCACCAGCGTCGCGCGGCGGAGCGCTCCGGGCCCGGCGGGTTACGCCTGTTGGCGGCGGGCGGGGCGGATCACGGCCACACCAGGCAATACGCCTGATGCCCCGCGTCGTGCAGCCGGTGGCTGAAGTCCTGCCACTCGTGGAGCAGCTGGTAGACGTTGAACGCGTCGCGCGGGCCGCCGCGGTCCGGGACCGTGGACCAGATGAAGGCGGCGGCGCCCACCGACTCCTCGCCGACGCCGCGCAGCGGGTCGACCACGGTCATGGGGAGCTTGACCACCGCGTAGTCGGGGTGCAGGACGACCAGTTCCAGCGGGGGGACCTTGTGCAGAGGTATGCCCTGTATGCCGGTGAGGACCATCGCGGCCACGGTCTCCGGCTTGATCTTGGTGAACATGCCGCCCATGCCGAGCTCGTCGCCGCCGAGCTCCTCGGGGCGCATGGAGATGGGCACGCGTGCCGCGGTGGCTCCGTCGGGAGCACCGAAATATTTGTAGGTCACCCCCACCCGGCCACCACTTCCGCTCCCGGCTCCGCCGCCTGTCCGCGCCTCACCGGCCTGTATGCCCTGCGTGTGCTCGGCCTCGCGCCGCCGGTGCCGGCCACGCCGGGCAGGCTCGGGCCCCGGGCCGTCCGTCCCTTCGCCCACTCCGCCACCGCGATGCATATCTCATCCACCCGACTACTCACTAGGAGGCACAGCCCCCGCCGTGCAACCCGATCATCGTGTCAGTGACCTCCCCCACGGGCGTGCGGTGAAACACCTGTCCGCAAAGACCGTCCGTGGCTCTGACACCATGGCATGTGTGAGCTTTCCCTATGACGCCCCAGTTTCGCAGACGCTTTTCGACCGCGCGTCCCTCGTGACGCCCGGCGGCGTGAACTCTCCTGTCCGTGCCTTCCGGGCCGTGGGCGGTACGCCCCGGTTCATGGTGTCCGGTACCGGTCCGTACCTGACCGACGCCGACGGGCGGGAGTACGTCGACCTCGTGTGCTCGTGGGGGCCGATGATCCTCGGCCATTCCCACCCCGAGGTGATCGCCGCAGTCCAGGAGGCCGTCGCCCGCGGCACCTCGTTCGGTACGCCCGGCGAGGGCGAGGTCGCGCTCGCCGAGGAGATCGTCGCGCGCGTCGAGCCGGTCGAGCAGGTGCGGCTGGTGTCGTCGGGGACCGAGGCGACCATGTCCGCGATCCGCCTCGCCCGCGGGTTCACCGGCCGGGCCAAGGTCGTGAAGTTCGCCGGGTGCTACCACGGCCATGTGGACGCCCTGCTCGCCGCGGCCGGGTCCGGCGTCGCGACCTTCGGGCTTCCGGACACCCCCGGGGTCACCGGCGCGCAGGCGGGCGACACGATCGTGCTGCCGTACAACGACCTGGACGCCGTGCGCGCCGCCTTCGCCGCGCAGCCCGGCGAGATCGCGTGCGTGATCACCGAGGCCTCGCCCGGCAACATGGGCGTCGTCCCGCCGCTGGACGGGTTCAACGCGGGGCTCAAGGAGCTCTGCGCCGCCAACGGGGCGCTCTACATCTCCGACGAGGTGATGACCGGATTCCGTACGTCGAAGGCCGGCTGGTACGGCGTCGACGGGGTCCGCCCGGACCTGATGACCTTCGGCAAGGTCATGGGCGGCGGCTTCCCGGCCGCGGCCTTCGGCGGGCGCGCCGACGTGATGGCGCACCTGGCCCCGGCCGGCCCGGTCTACCAGGCGGGCACGCTGTCCGGGAACCCGGTCGCCACCGCCGCCGGGCTCGCGCAGCTGCGGCTGCTTGACGACGCCGCGTACGCGAAGGTGGACGCGGTCTCCGCCGAGATCCGGGGTCTGGTGAGCGCCGCCCTGGACAAGGAGGGGGTCGCGCACACCGTCCAGGCCGCCAGCAACATGTTCTCCGTGTTCTTCACGGACGGACCCGTCCGCGACTACGAGGACGCCAAGCGGCAGGAAGCCTTCCGCTTCACTCCGTTCTTCCACTCGATGCTGGCGCAGGGCGTCTACCTCCCGCCGTCCGCGTTCGAGTCGTGGTTCGTGTCCACCGCCCACGACACGCAGGCCGTCGAGCGCATCGCCGCCGCCCTGCCCGCCGCCGCCCGCGCCGCCTCGGAGGCCACCGCATGAGCGAGAAGAATCCCGACGACATCACCGTGGTCCACCTGATGCGCCACGGCGAGGTGCACAACCCGGAGGGCGTGCTGTACGGGCGCCGCCCCGGGTACCACCTCTCCGAGCTGGGCCGGCAGATGGCCGACCGGGTCGCCGAGCACCTGGAGAAGCGCGACATCACGTACGCCGTCGCCTCCCCGCTGGAGCGCGCCCAGGAGACCGCGACCCCGATCACCAAGGCGCACGGCCTGGACCTCGCCACGGACGAACGGCTCATCGAGGCCGCCAACGTCTTCGAGGGCAAGACCTTCGGCGTCGGCGACGGCGCGCTGCGCAAGCCGGACAACTGGAAGCACCTGACGAACCCGTTCCGCCCGTCCTGGGGCGAGCCGTACATCGAGCAGGTCGTCCGCATGATGGGCGCGCTCGACGCGGCGCGGGACGCGGCCCGGGGGCACGAGGCGGTCTGCGTCAGCCACCAGCTGCCGATCTGGATCGTCCGCAGTTTCGTGGAGCGGCGGCGGCTCTGGCACGACCCGCGCAAGCGGCAGTGCACCCTCGCCTCGCTGACGAGCTTCACGTACCGGGGCGACAAGATCGTCTCCGTCGGCTACTCGGAGCCCGCCCGCGACCTGGTCCCCGCGCACTTGCGGGCGGGCGCGAAGCCGGTCAAGGGCGCGTCGAAGGGGTTCGGCGCGTAGTACCCGTCCGGCTGCACCCCGTATTCGGTTCTGTGTTCGGTCAACGTCCGGGGCTGGTTTCGTAAAGAATTTTGTGCTATCCGGGGGAACCTCCGTGTGGCTCCTCCCATCTAAGCGATTGCCAGTTTGTATGGACTTAAGGCAAAACGACCGCAGATGGGAAGCCGCATGCGTGAGATCAGCCGAAGGGGATTGCTCGGAGCCGGTCTCGGTGCCGCGGCCGCCGCCGGAATGGCGGGGTGCGGCACCACCGGCTCCTCCGGCCCCGGCGCCGGAGACGGAAGCCCGAGCCCCGACAAGGGCGCCGCGGGCCAGAAGGCCGGCGGCACCTCGAAGGGCGCCGGGAACAAGAAGGACGTCCGTGCCATCGGCGACGGTTCCACCGCCGACACCGGAAAGCAGCCGAAGCAGCCGCAGGCCCCCGTGCCGCTGGAACCCGGGCAGAAGCCGCCGCAGTTCGTGATCTTTTCCTGGGACGGGGCCGGCGAGGTCGGCAACGGGCTCTTCCCGCGCTTTCTCGAACTCGCCCGGGAACACGAGGCGTCGATGACGTTCTTCCTCTCCGGCCTCTATCTCCTGCCGGAATCGAAGAAAACGCTCTACCGCCCGCCGAACAACCCCGTCGGCGCCTCCGACATCGGCTATCTCACCGATGCCCATCTCAAGGAGACGCTGAAGAACGTCCGGCAGGCCTGGTTCGACGGCCACGAGATCGGCACCCACTTCAACGGGCATTTCTGCGCCGGATCCGGATCGGTCGGCAACTGGACCCCCGCCCAGTGGCAGAGCGAAATCGACCAGGCGATCTCCTTCGTCACCCAATGGCGCACCAACACCGGCTGGGACAACGAGGAATCGCTCCCCTTCGATTACCGCAAGGAACTCGTCGGCGGCCGCACCCCCTGCCTCCTCGGCCAGGACAATCTGCTGCCCACCGCCAAGAAGCTCGGCTGGCGCTACGACGCCAGCTCGCCCGGCGGCACCCAGGTCTGGCCCGTCAAACGCCAGGGCGTCTGGGACCTGCCGCTCCAGGGCATCCCCTTCCCCGGGCACACCTTCGAAGTCCTCTCCATGGACTACAACATCCTCGCCAACCAGTCGCAGAACTCGACCAAGGGAATGCCCTCCCGCTATCCCGGCTGGCGCGAACAGGCCACGCAGTCCTACCTCAGCGGATTCAAGCGCGCCTACGAGACGAACCGCGCGCCCTTCTACATCGGAAACCACTTCGAGGAGTGGAACGGCGGCATCTATATGGACGCCGTCGAGGAAGCGCTCAAGCAGATCGCCGGAAAGCCGGATGTGCGCCTCGTCTCCTTCCGGCAGTTCGTGGACTGGCTCGACGTCCAGGACCCGGCGGTCCTCGACAAGCTCCGTACACTCCAGGTCGGCGAAGCACCCGCGGGCGGCTGGAACACCTTCTTTAAACGAGCCTGACAACGGGCTTTACGGGCACCGAGGGGGGTGCCCAAGATCCCCGGAACGGCCATGCGAAACTTTTCACATGAGCCATGGCCGCGCACCCCGACGCCGCTTCACGCTGCTCGCCGCCCCCCTGGCGGCCGCCGCCCTCGCCGTCACGCTGACCGCGTGCGACTCCGGCACCAAGACCAGCGGCGGCGGCGACACCAACTTCGTCACGGGCAGCGGTGGCATCGCCACCGCGCCCAAGAGCGAGCGCGTCGACGCACCGGAGCTCGACGGCGAGACCGTGGACGGCAAGCAGCTCGATCTCGCCGACTACAAGGGCAAGATCATCGTCCTCAACGCCTGGGGCTCCTGGTGCGCCCCCTGCCGGCTCGAAGCGAAGTACTTCAAGCAGGTCGCCGAGGACACGAAGGACAAGGGTGTGCAGTTCGTGGGCATCAACACCCGCGACAACTCCAAGAGCAACGCCGTGGAGTTCGAGAAGAGCCACGGGACGCCCTACCCCAGCTTCTTCGACCGGACCGGCAAGCTCCTGCTGCGCTTCCCCAAGGGCACCTTCCGGCTCCAGTCCATCCCGTCGACCGTCGTGATCGACCGGGACGGCAAGCTCGCCGCCCGCTTCGTGGGCCCGATGGACGACACCGATCTGCACAAGATGCTCGACCCGCTGATCGCGGAGAAGTGATCAGGTGAGCACCCTCGCCGCCGCCATGCAGAACAACACCGTCCTCAACGGTGCCCTGCTGGTCGCCCTGCCCATCGCCCTGCTCGGCGGGCTCGTCTCCTTCTTCTCGCCCTGCGTCCTGCCGCTCGTCCCCGGCTACCTCAGCTACGTCACCGGGGTCAGCGGCGCCGACCTCGCCGAGGCCCGGCGCGGCCGGATGGTCGCGGGCGCCTCGCTGTTCGTCGCCGGCTTCACCGCCGTCTTCGTCTCCGGCGGCGCCCTCTTCGGCTACTTCGGCGACACCCTCCAGGCCAACAGCGGGCCCCTCACCAAGGTGCTCGGCGTCCTGATGATCCTCATGGGCGCCTTCTTCATGGGCCTCATGCCGTGGATGACGCAGCGCGAATTCCGTATCCACCGGAAACCGGTGACCGGGCTGGTCGGCGCCCCGCTGCTCGGCGCCCTCTTCGGCATCGGGTGGACCCCGTGCCTCGGGCCCACGCTCAGCTCGGTCTCCATCCTCGCGATGAACCAGGGCACCGCCGGACGCGGCGCCATACTGACCGTGGCCTACTGCCTGGGCCTGGGCATCCCCTTCGTGCTCGCCGCCGTCGCCTTCCGCAAGGCGCTCGGCGCGTTCGGCTGGGTCAAGCGCCACTACGCCTGGGTCATGCGCATCGGCGGCGGAATGATGATCGTGACCGGGCTGCTCCTGCTCACAGGCGCGTGGGGCAGCATGATGCAGGAACTACAGGGCTGGTCGGACGGCTTCCAGGTGGGGATCTGAGTACCAATGAGCAACACCACCTCCAACCGCTCCCAGGAGCGGGACCAGGAGAACGCAGCTGAGCTCGGCGCCGCCGGCTCCCAGCTCTCCACCGCCCCCCGCGAGGAGACACTGGCGAACCTCCCCGCCATGGGCGTCATCGGCTGGATCCGCTGGTTCTGGCGCCAGCTGACCTCCATGCGGGTCGCGCTGATCCTGCTCTTCCTGCTCTCGCTCGGCGCCATCCCCGGCTCGCTGATCCCGCAGAACAGCGTGGACGAGCTGAAGGTGCAGACGTTCAAGGACGCGCACACCCTCGTCACGCCGATCTACGAGAAGCTCCAGTTCTTCGACGTCTACAGCTCGGTGTGGTTCTCCGCGATCTACATCCTGCTGTTCGTCTCGCTCATCGGCTGCATCGTCCCGCGCACCGCCACCTTCGTCGGCCAGCTCCGCAGCCGCCCGCCGGGCGCCCCCAAGCGCCTCACCCGGCTGCCCGCGTACACCACCTGGCGCACCGAGGCCGAGCCCGAGAAAGTCCACGAGGCCGCGCTCGCCATCGTCCGCAAGCGCCGCTACCGGGCCCACCTCGCCGGGGACGCCGTCGCCGCCGAAAAGGGCTACCTGCGCGAGGCCGGCAACCTGATCTTCCACGTCGCGCTCATCGTGATGCTCGTCGCCTTCGCCTGGGGCCAGCTCTTCAAGTACGAGGGCGCCAAGCTGGTCGTCGAGGGCGACGGCTTCTCCAACACGATCATCCAGTACGACAACTTCAAGTCCGGCTCGCTGTACGACGACGACTCGCTGACCCCGTTCAGCTTCACCCTGGACGACTTCGTCGGCACGTACGAGCGCAAGGGGCCGCAGATCGGCACCCCGCGTACGTACGAGGCGCGCGTGACCTTCTCCGACGGCGCGTACGGCAAGCCGGAGAAGAGGGTCATCAAGGTCAACGAACCCCTCGTCGTCCACGGCACCAAGGTCTACCTCAACGCCCACGGCTACGCCCCCGTCGTCTCCGTCAAGGACGGCCGGGGCAAGGAGATCTTCAACGCTCCCGTCCCGCTGCTGCCCATCGACAACAACGTCACGTCGAGCGGCGCCATCAAGGTGCTCGACGGCTACCGGAACAAGAACGGCAAGGTGGAGCAGCTCGGCTTCCAGGCGTTCTTCGTGCCGACCTTCGCGGGCAACGGCAAGGGCACGATGTTCTCCCAGTTCCCCGCCGCCGACTTCCCCGTCCTCGCGCTCAACGGCTACCACGGCTCCATCGGCGTCGACTCCGGCATCGCGCAGAACGTGTACCAGCTGGACACCAGCAAGATGAAGGAGTTCAAGGACGCCAAGGGCAAGCAGCTCAAGCAGCGCCTCCTCGTCGGCGAGACGATGAAGCTGCCCGACGGGGCCGGCTCCATCACCTTCGAGGGCCTCCAGGAATGGGCGAGCTTCCAGATCTCCGAGCAGCCCGCCAGCGGCTGGGCGCTCACCGGTGCCGTCGCCGCCATCGCCGGACTCGCCGGCTCCCTGTTCATCCAGCGCCGACGCGTCTGGATCCGGGCCGTGCGCGGCGCCGACGGCGTCACCGTGGTCGAGATGGCCGGGCTCGGCCGCAGCGAGTCCGCGAAGCTTCCCGAGGAGCTGGCCGACCTCGCGGTCACGCTCAACGCCGAGGCGCCCACCGCGCCCGGCACCGACAGCGACGTCGCCGAGGCGTCCTCCGTAGAACCCGCCGAAGGGGCTGAGAAGTGAATCTCGCCGCCGCAACCAACGAGAATCTGGCACACACCAGCAATGTGCTGATCTATTCGTCCATGGCCGTCTACACCCTGGCCTTCTTCGCGCACATCGCGGAGTGGGTGTTCGGCAGCCGCAGCAAGGTCGGCCGCACCGCCGCCGAGCTCACCGCCGAACAGGGCGCCGCCGGTACGGTGAAGGTCCAGGTCGCCGCGAAGGGCGGCGCCACCGCCGTACTGGAACGGCCGAAGATCGTCACCCGGTCCGCGACCGGCTCGCGGGACGTCCCGGACGGGCCCGGCGCCGCGGGCGGCACCTTCAAGGGCGACCTCTACGGGCGGATGGCGGTCTCGCTGACCGTCCTCGCCTTCCTGGTCGAGGCCGGCGGCGTCCTCGCCCGCGCGCTCTCCGTGCAGCGCGCGCCCTGGGGCAACATGTACGAGTTCTCCATCACCTTCTCCACGGTGGCGGTCGGCGCGTACCTGATCCTGCTCGCGCTGAAGAAGAACGTCCGCTGGATGGGGCTGCTGCTCGTCACCACCGTCCTGCTGGACCTCGGTATCGCGACCACGGTCCTCTACACCTCCAGCGACCAGCTGGTGCCCGCGCTGCACTCGTACTGGCTGTGGATCCACGTCTCCACCGCCATCATCTGCGGCGCCGTCTTCTACATCGGCGCGGTCGGCACCCTGCTCTACCTCTTCCGCGACAGCTACGAGAACAAGCTCGCCAACGGCGGGCAGCCGGGCGCCTTCGCGCAGTCGGTGCTCTCCCGGCTGCCGTCCGCTTCGACCCTCGACAAGTTCTCGTACCGGGTCAACGCGGCGGTCTTCCCGCTCTGGACGTTCACGATCATCGCGGGCGCGATCTGGGCCGGTGACGCCTGGGGCCGCTACTGGGGCTGGGACCCCAAGGAGGTCTGGTCCTTCATCACCTGGGTCGCGTACGCCGCCTACCTGCACGCCCGCGCCACCGCCGGCTGGAAGGGCCGCAAGGCCGCCTACCTGGCCCTGGTCGCCTTCGGCTGCTGGCTGTTCAACTACTACGGCGTCAACATCTTCGTCACCGGCAAGCACTCGTACGCCGGCGTCTGACGCGCACCACGACGACACCGCCTGCCCGCCACCGGTCCGCCGGGGCGGGCAGCGGTCTTTCCCCGGGGGAGGGGCAGCGCATGACCATGCACGACGACCAGGTGGACGTGACCACGGAGACCGTCGCGGCCCTGATCCGCGACCAGTTCCCGCAGTGGGCGGGCGAGGCCGTCCGCCCCCTGGCCTCCACCGGCACGATGAACACCATCTTCCGCATCGGCGACGGCCTCTCCGCGCGCTTCCCGCTGCACGGGGCCGACCCCGCCGAGACGCTGGCGGCCCTCGAACAGGAGGCCCGGGCCGCCGCGGAGCTGGCACGGGCCACCCGCTTCCCCGCTCCGGAACCGGTCGCCCTGGGCGCGCCCGGCCCCGGCTACCCCATGCCCTGGGCCGTCCAGACCTGGCTCCCGGGGACCAACGCCTTCGACGCCGACCCGGCCGCCTCCGACGCCTTCGCCCAGGACCTCGCGGACTTCGTCGCCGGCCTCAGGGACGCCGACACGCAGGGGCGGACCTTCGGCGGCGGGGGGCGCGGCGGAGTGATCGCCGACCACGACGGCTGGATGGACACGTGCTTCCGGGGGAGCGAGGGCCTGCTCGACGTGGACCCGCTGCGCGCGCTGTGGAGCGGCTTCCGGGAACTGCCGCGCACGGCCCCCGACGTGATGAGCCACGGCGACCTGATCCCCGGCAACGTCCTGGTCCTGGACGGCCGGCTCGGCGGCGTGCTCGACACCGGGGGCTTCGGCCCGGCCGACCCGGCGCTGGACCTGGTGGGCGCCTGGCACCTGCTGGGCCCGGGCCCGCGCGAGGTGTTCCGCCGGTCGCTGGGCTGCGACGACCTGGAGTGGGAGCGCGGCCGGGCCTGGGCGTTCGAGCAGGCGATGGGCCTGGTCTGGTACTACGCGGAGAGCAACCCGGCAATGAGCGCCCTGGGCCGCCGCACGGTGGCCCGCCTGCTGGACCCGGCGGGCGCCGCCTAGGAGGCTTCCTCGGTGCCGTTCTCGCGGCGCTTCAGCTCCTCCTCGCGGCGGCGCAGATCCGCCTCCCAGTCCTTGAGCAGCGCCTCGTCGTTCTTGTTCTCTTCCTTCAGCGACTTCAGGAAGTCCGGGTTGTCGTCCGGGGCCACCCACTGCTGACGGTGGTTGCGGTGCCACTCGGAGGGCGTACGGCCTCCGGCGGGGGCCTGGCGGACCTTGCCCGCGGCGAGCCAGACGATCGGGCCGACGATCCAGAACAGCAGGATGATGAAGACCCAGGCGATCTTCGGCAGGTGCTTGGCCTCGTCCTCCGGGGTGTTCAGGCAGTCGATGAACGCGAAGATCGTCAGCGCCAGCGGCAGAAGGTAGATCAGGGCCCGCAGCATGGTGGAAAGATCCCCCCGAGGAGAGTTGGCGGGGCTTTGCCCCGCCCCGGTGACGGGCCCAGAGTAGCCGGTGGCCGATACTGGACGGCATGGCTTACGACGATCTTCGATCCCTCCTCCGGGCTCTGGAGCGCGAGGGCGAGCTCAAGCGCATCAAGGCCGAGGTCGACCCCTATCTGGAGGTCGGTGAGATCGTCGACCGGGTGAACAAGGCCGGCGGGCCCGCGCTGCTCTTCGAGAACGTCAAGGGGTCCTCGATGCCCCTGGCCATGAATGTCTTCGGGACCGACAAGCGGCTGCTCAAGGCGCTCGGGCTGAAGTCCTACGGCGAGATCAGCGAGAAGATCGGCGGGCTGCTCAGGCCCGAGCTGCCGCACGGGTTCGTCGGGGTGCGGGAGGCCTTCGGGAAGCTCGGGTCGATGGTGCACGTGCCGCCGAAGAAGGTGAAGGGCGAGAACGCGCCGGTCCAGGAGGTCGTCCTCACCGGCGACGACGTGGATCTGGACCAACTGCCCGCGCTGTTCACCTGGCCCAAGGACGGCGGCTCGTTCTTCAACCTGGGGCTCACCCACACCAAGCACCCCGAGACCGGCATCCGCAACCTCGGGCTCTACCGGCTCCAGCGGCACGACCGGCGCACCATCGGGATGCACTGGCAGATCCACAAGGACAGCCGCAACCACTACCAGGTCGCCGCCCGGCGCGGGGAGCGGCTGCCGGTCGCCATCGCGTTCGGAGCGCCGCCCGCCGTCACGTACGCCTCCACCGCGCCGCTGCCCGAGGACATCGACGAGTACATGTTCGCCGGGTTCCTCCAGGGCAAGCGGATCGAGATGGTCGACTGCAAGACCGTGCCGCTCCAGGTCCCGGCCAACGCCGAGGTCGTCATCGAGGGCTGGCTGGAGCCGGGCAAGACGCTCCCGGAGGGACCGTTCGGCGACCACACCGGGTTCTACACCCCGCAGGAACCGTTCCCCGCACTGACGATCGACTGCGTGACCATGCGGAAGCGGCCGCTGCTCCAGTCCATCGTGGTCGGCCGGCCGCCGACCGAGGACGGGCCGCTCGGGCGGGCCACCGAGCGGTTCTTCCTGCCGCTGCTGAAGATCATCGTGCCGGACATCGTGGACTACCACCTGCCGGAGTCCGGCGGCTTCCACAACTGCGCGATCGTCTCGATCGACAAGAAGTACCCGAAGCACGCGCAGAAGGTGATGAGCGCGATCTGGGGTGCGCACATGATGTCGCTGACGAAGCTGATCGTCGTCGTGGACTCCGACTGCGACGTCCACGACCTGCACGAGGTGTCCTGGCGGGCCCTCGGCAACACGGACTACGCCCGCGACCTGGTGGTCACCGAGGGGCCCGTCGACCACCTCGACCACGCCTCGTACCAGCAGTTCTGGGGCGGCAAGGCGGGCATCGACGCGACGCGGAAGTGGCCCGAGGAGGGGTACACGCGGGACGGGGGCTGGCCGGACATGGTCGAGTCGGACCCGGAGACGGCGTCCCTGGTGGACCGCCGGTGGAAGGAATACGGACTGTGAGCGCAGCGGAAGCGACCCTGGGATCGGGGCCCGCGCAACCGAACAGCAAGGTGAAGGCCTTCCTGCGGCTCGTGATGATCGAGCACTCGGTCTTCGCGCTGCCCTTCGCGTACATCGCCGCGCTGACCGCGATGTTCCTCGACGGCGGGGAGATCCAGTGGGGCACGCTGCTGCTCGTGACCGTCGCGATGGTCGGGCTGCGGACGTTCGCGATGGCCGCGAACCGGATCATCGACCGCGAGATCGACGCCCGCAATCCGCGTACCGCGGGGCGTGAGCTGGTGACCGGCGCGGTGTCGGTGAAGTCGGCGTGGACGGGGGCGCTCGTCGCCGTCGTCGTGTTCCTCGGGGCCGCCGCCCTGCTGAACCCGCTCTGCCTGGCGCTGGCGCCGGTCGCGGTGATCCCGATGGTGGTCTACCCGTACGGCAAGCGGTTCACGAACTTCCCGCACGCGATTCTGGGGCTGGCCCAGGCGATGGGCCCGGTCGGGGCCTGGCTCGCGGTGACCGGCAGCTGGTCGTGGGACTCGGTCGTCCTGGGGCTCGCCGTCGGCATCTGGATCGGCGGCTTCGACCTGATCTTCGCCTGCCAGGACGTGCAGGCCGACCGGGCGCACGGGGTGCTGTCCTTCCCGGCGCGCTTCGGCATCCCGGCCGCGCTGTGGGGCGCGCGGGTGTGCCACGTGGTGACGACGGGCCTGCTGGTCTGGTTCGGCCTCGCCACGGACGCGGAGGTCTTCTACTGGATCGGCATGGTGATCGTCTCGGTCGCCTTCGTGTACGAGCACCGGGTGGTGCGCCCGCACGACCTGTCGCGGCTGAACCGGGCGTTCTTCTCGGTCAACGGCTTCATCGGGATCGCGCTGTTCGTGTGCGCGCTGCTGGACCTGGTGGTGCGCGGGCTCACGGTGTGAGCGCGCGCGGGGCGGTGGGGCGGCGCAGCGCGAAGGCCGCCACCACCCCGCCTATCAGCCCGAAGAGGTGGCCCTGCCAGCTGACGCCCGGGTCCGTGGGCAGGACGCCCAGGAGCAGCGAGCCGTACCCCGCGGCGACGACCAGGCCGACGACCACGTCGAGCGGGCGGCGGTCCACGAAGCCGCGGACCAGCAGGTAGCCGGAGAGGCCGAAGACCACGCCCGACGCGCCGAGCGTCACGGTGTTCTCCGGAGCGATGAGCCAGACGCCGAGGCCGCTGATCAGGATCACGACGAGCACGGCACCGGCGAAGCGGCGCAGCCCGCCGAGGGCGGCTATGAAGCCCAGGACCAGCAGCGGGACGCTGTTGGACGCGACATGGCCCCAGCCGTCGTGGAGGAACGCGGCGGGCACGATGTCGAGCAGTTCGCCGGGCTCGCGGGGGGAGATGCCGTGGTCGTCCAGGCCGTGGCCGGTGGCGAGGTCGACGGCTTCCAGGATCCAGAGCAGCGCGATCCAGCCGAGCATGAGCGCCCCGGCGGCGAGGGCCCGGTCGCCGGTTCTCATCCGTACGTCGTCCATGGCAGGACACCCCCCTTCACCCAACGGAACGCGCCAAGGGCCTCGGACAGTTCCGGGTACCGCGCGCCGGATAGGCTCGGGGTTGTGGATTCCCGGTCTTCAGTGAGTCAGCAGCAGCGAATGCCTTGGATTGTCGGGGTTTCCGGCGCTTCGGGCACACCTTTCGCCGCCGCGGTGCTGCGCGGGCTGCTGGCGGCGGGGGAGAGTGTGGACCTGGTCGTGAGCCGGGCCTCGCGGCTGACGCTCCTGGATGAGACGGGTATCTCCTACCGCGACGCGCACTGGCGCGAGGACCTGGCGGCCTGGCTGGCGCGGGGGGCGGACGGCAAGCCGGAGACGTTCGACGTGGACCTGTCGGGCGTACGCCACTGGGCGGCCGGTGACCTGGCCGCGGGGCCGTCCTCGGGGTCGTACCCGGCGAAGGGGATGCTGATCGTCCCGGCCTCGACGGCGTGCGTGGCGGGGGTGGCGCTCGGGCTGTCGAAGGACCTGTTGCAGCGGGCGGCGAGCGTGACGCTGAAGGAGCGGCGGAAGCTGGTGGTCGCGGTCCGGGAGACGCCGTTGAGCGGGCAGACGCTGAAGCAGCTGGTGGCCCTGGACGAGGCGGGCGCGGTCGTGCTGCCCGCCTCGCCGGGCTTCTACGCGGGGGCGACGCACATCCAGGATCTCGTGGACTTCGTCGCGGGGCGGGTGCTGGACGCGGCGGGTGTGCCGCACCGGCTGTACCGCCGCTGGGAGGGGGAGCTGGGTGGCGGCTCCCCGGGCTGACGGTGTGTGGGCGTCAGCGCTTCTTGGGCGCGCGCCGGGGACTGCGGGTGCGGTCGACCCGGAGGGCGGCGGCGGGGTGGTGGGCACGCGAGCGGTTGGCCAGATCCTGAAGCTCGCGCATCCGGGCGTAGGCCATCTCGATCGTGTACACGGTGTCGTCACTCCTGAAGATTCGTAAGCGATTTTTGATTGTGCGAGAAGATTTGCAGGCGTCGGTGCCTGCATGCCTTCGATTCTACACGTAGACTTGCGGTACTGCTGAACAATGGAAGGTTTCAGTCATATGGACGCGGTGGACAGGCAGCTCATCCAGGCCCTCCGGGAGAACGGCAGGGCCTCGTACGCCGAGCTCGGACGGCTCGTCGGGCTCTCCGGGCCCAGCGTCACCGACCGCATCAACCGGCTGGAATCCGCCGGTGTCATCACGGGCTACCGCGCCACCGTCGACGCGGCCTCGCTCGGCCTCGGCGTGACGGCCCTCATCGGCATCTCGCTCTCCGACGCCGCCGACCACGAGGACGTGGCGCACCGGCTGAAGGACCTCGCGGAGATCGAGGACGCCTGGTTCATCGCGGGCGACGACTCGTACATGCTCAAGGTCCGGGTGGGCGACGTGGACGGCCTGGAGAAGACGATCCGCCGCCTCAGCGGCACCAAGGGCGTCTCCCGCACCCGTACCACCATCGTCCTCTCCACCAAGTGGGAGAACCGGGTCGGAGACCTCCCCGAAGAGCGCTAGGCGTACGGTGGCGGAGTTCGGTACGGCGAGGAATTGAGGAGCACTGGTGGACGCGGGACTCAAGCGCGAACTGGAGCAGAAGGTCGAAGCCGGTGAGCGGCTGAGCCGTGAGGACGGGATCGCGCTCTACGAGTCCGACGACCTGGCCTGGCTCGGCGGGCTGGCCCACCAGGTGCGTACGCGCAAGAACGGTGACGTCGTCCACTTCAACGTCAACCGTCACCTCAACATGACGAACGTGTGCACCGCCTCGTGCGCGTACTGCTCCTTCCAGCGCAAGCCGGGGGAGAAGGACGCGTACACCATGCGCATCGAGGAAGCGGTGAAGCTCGCCAAGGCGATGGAGGGCGAGAACCTCACCGAGCTGCACATCGTCAACGGGCTGCACCCCTCGCTGCCGTGGCGCTACTACCCGCGCTCGCTCAGCGCGCTCAAGGAGGCGCTGCCGCAGGTCTCCCTGAAGGCGTTCACCGCCACCGAGATCCACCACTTCGAGACCATCTCCAAGCTCTCCGCCTCGGAGATCCTGGACGAGCTGATCGAGGCCGGTCTCGAATCGCTGACCGGTGGCGGCGCGGAGATCTTCGACTGGGAGGTCCGCCAGCACATCGTGGACCACAACACCCACTGGGAGGACTGGTCGCGCATCCACCGGCTCGCCCACGAGAAGGGGCTGAAGACGCCGGCGACCATGCTGTACGGGCACATCGAGGAGCCCCGGCACCGCGTCGACCACGTGCTGCGGCTGCGTGAGCTCCAGGACGAGACCGGCGGCTTCCAGGTCTTCATCCCGCTGCGCTACCAGCACGACTTCGTGGACATGAAGGACGGCAAGGTCCGCAACAAGCTCCAGGCACGGACCACGATGGCGACCGGCGCCGAGGCGCTGAAGACCTTCGCCGTCTCCCGGCTGCTGTTCGACAACGTGCCGCACGTCAAGGTGTTCTGGGTGATGCACGGTGTGCAGACCGCGCAGCTCGCGCTCCAGCACGGCGCGGACGACATGGACGGCTCGGTCGTCGAGTACAAGATCACGCACGACGCGGACAACTACGGCACGCCGAACAAGCTGACCCGCGAGGACCTGCTCGACCTGATCCGGGACGCGGGCTTCCGGCCCGTCGAGCGCAACACCCGGTACGAGATCATCCGCGAGTACCCGGGCCCGGACGCGGAGCGGCGCGAGTCGCCGCAGCCGATGCGGGTCTGACCCGGCGCGCGCCGCGCGCGCGACGCTGCACGTACGAAAGCTCCGGCCACCGTCCCCGGCCGGAGCTTTCTCGCGTTCCGGACCCCGCTTGAACCCGCAAGTTGTAATAGTTAATCTGCGCCTATGGCTCTTACGTTTGAGGTGGACCCGGCCTACGACCGGTCCGTGCGGGACGGCATCGTCGCGCTCTGGGTCGATGTCTCCAACGCGGGCGGCGCGGTGGGCTTCGTACCGCCGGTGTCGGACGAGGACATCCGGCCGGAGCTGCTCAAGCACCAGGTCGCCCTGACCGAGGGGCGGACCCGGCTGATCGTCGGCCGCGACGAGGAGGGGCGCGTCGCCGCCACCGCGTTCCTGACGTTCAACACGCACCGGCTGATGCGGCACTGGCTGTGGGCGTACACCGTGATGGTCCACCCCCGCCACCAGGGCAAGGGGTACGGCCGCGACCTGATGGCGGCGGTCGCGGACGCGGCGCGCGCGACCGAGGGCATCGAGGCGATCCGGCTGACCTGCCGGGGCGGCACGGGCGCCGACCGCTTCTACGCCGCCTGCGGCTACAAGGAGGTCGGCCGCGTGCCGGACGCGATCCGGGTGGCCGAGGGCGACGACCGGGACGACATCTTCATGCTGCTGCCGCTGGGCTGAGCGCGCGGGACGCGGCCCAGCGAATCGATCGATTGCGGGGCATGCTTCACTGGTCGGGCAGGACTGTCGTACGTAGAGAGAAGGCCAGCTGTGTCCGCTGCCAAGCCGAGCGCAACGATCCGGTACACCGCGATGCGTCTCAGCATCTTCGTCGGCTGCTTCGTCGTCGCCGCCATCGCCGTCAACCTCGGAGTGGTGCCGTCCGGGGTCGGGGGGTCCAACATCGTCTGGGTCATCCTGCTCGCCCTGGTGCTGTCCGCGCCGCTCAGCTTCGTCCTGCTGCGCAAGCAGCGCGACGAGATGTCCGAGCAGATCGTCTCCTCGGTCGACCGCGCCAAGGCCCGCCTGGAGGCCAACCGCACGCGCGAGGACGGTGTCACGCAGTAAAGGGAACGTAAGCTTCCTCACACCGCTCGCTTTTTTCCGTCGAACCCCAGCGCGGGAGCAGTCGCTCCTGTACTGGGGTTTTTCGTATGTTCAGGCGGAGTTGGGGATTCCGGGCGGCCGGGGGCGGGTGCGGAGCGCTCTCTCGTACCAAAGAAGACCTTTGAGGTTCTCAAAGTTCAAGTGTTAACGTGTTCGACATGAAGACTGATGTGCGCCTGCGATCTGCCACGAGCGTCCCGCTCGTGGAGCGCCTTCATGTCGATCTCTGCCGCTGTATGTCCGCGGTCTGTTGCCGCAACGTCTGATACCGGCACCATGCAGCGGCGCCGCCCCTGACGCGGGCGCCGCACCCCCGTCCCCCGCACACCGTCCCCGTGCGTCCCGATGCGTCACATCTGGAGTGTGTCCGTGTCCGCGAACCCCGCGTCCACCGCCGAGAAGCCCGCAGGCTCAGGCTTCCGTATACCCAAGGTCCCGTTCTGGGCCCAGATCGTCGCCGGTCTGGTCCTCGGCGTCCTGCTCGGCTGGCTCGCCCGCAGCCAGGACATCGACTGGCTGTACACCACGCTCGACAAGGTCGGCCACATCTTCGTCCAGCTGCTGAAGCTGGCCGTCGCGCCCCTCGTCTTCTTCGCGATCCTGGTGTCGATCACCAACCTGCGCAAGGTCAACAACGCCGCCCGGCTGGCGACCCGCACCCTGCTCTGGTTCATGATCACCTCGCTGATCGCCGTGGCCATCGGCCTCGCGATCGGTCTGATCACCAACCCGGGCTCCGGCACCGGCCTCACCCCGAAGGACGGCAAGCTCCCCGAGCACGCCGGCTCCTGGCTGGACTTCCTGACCGGCATCATCCCGGACAACGTCATCACGCCGTTCGCCGAGCTGAACGTCCTGCAGATCGTCTTCATGGCCGCCGTCGCCGGTATCGCCGCCCTCAAGCTCGGTGAGAAGGCGCAGCCGATCCTCACCCTCAGCGAAGCCGTCCTGGAACTCCTCCAGAAGGCCCTGTGGTGGGTCATCCGCCTCGCCCCGATCGGCACCGTCGGCCTCATCGGCTACGCCATCGCGGACTACGGCTGGGACCTGATCGGCAAGTACGCGACGTTCACCGCCGACGTCTACATCGGCTGCGCGCTGGTGCTGTTCGGCGTCTACCCGCTGCTGCTCGCCACCGTCGCCAAGGTCAGCCCGCTCCAGTTCTTCAAGGGCGCCTGGCCCGCGATCCAGCTGGCGTTCGTCTCGCGCTCCTCGGTCGGCACCATGCCGGTCACCCAGAAGGTCACCGAGCGCCTGGGCGTCCCGAAGGAGTACGCCTCCTTCTCCGTCCCGTTCGGCGCCACCACCAAGATGGACGGCTGCGCCGCGATCTACCCGGCGCTCGCCGCGATCTTCATCGCGCAGATCTTCGATGTGCAGCTGGGTGTCGGTGACTACGTCCTGATCGCGTTCGTCTCGGTCATCGGTTCGGCGGCCACCGCCGGTCTGACCGGTGCGACGGTCATGCTGACGCTGACCCTGTCGACCCTGGGCCTCCCGCTGGAGGGCGTCGGCCTGCTGATGGCCATCGACCCGATCCTGGACATGATGCGCACCGCCACCAACGTGGCCGGCCAGGCGCTCGTCCCGGTGATCGTCGCGGCCCGCGAGAAGATCCTGGACCACGACGCCTACAACTCGGCCTCCGCCTCCCCGGTGGACGACGACGAGGAGATCCGCGACACCGAGCCGGAGCGCGTCCCGGTCGCCGCCTGATCGCTTCACCCGCTTCACCCGAGGGCCCCTTCTCCCGTGCGGAGGAGGGGCCCTCGGCATGGCGGCGTACGACGGGGTCCGCGCGCGCCCCGTAGGCTTACCAGGGAGTAGTACTGCGGGGGAGGGAGGGAGTCGACGTGGGTGCTGTGCGGAACAAGCGGATGCCGCGCGCCGTGCGCGAGCAGCAGATGATGGACGCCGCGGTGCAGACGTTCGGGCAGCGGGGGTACCGGGCCGCCTCGATGGACGAGATCGCCGAGCTGGCCGGGGTGTCGAAGCCCCTGGTCTACCTGTACCTGAATTCGAAGGACGAGCTGTTCACCGCGTGCATCCGGCGTGAGGCGCAGGCGCTGCTGGCCGCCGTGCAGGGGGGCGTGGAACCGGGTCTCCCGGCCGACCGGCAACTCTGGGAGGGGCTGCGGGCGTTCTTCACGCACACCGCGGAGAACCCGGACGGCTGGGCGGTGCTGTACCGGCAGGCGCGGACCCACGGGGAGCCGTTCGCCACCGAGGTCAACGTGATGCGCGAGGAGATCGTCGCCTTCGTGACCGGTCTGATCGGCGCCGCCGCCCGCGAGGCGCACCACGACCCGGCGCTCCCGGACCGGGACGTGGCGGGCCTCGCCCAGGCCCTGGTGGGCGCCGCGGAGGCGCTGGCCGGCTGGGCCAACGAGACCCCGGGCGTCTCGGCCCGGGAGGCGGCGGCCACGATGATGAACTTCTCCTGGGCGGGCCTGGAGAACCTGATGAACGGCCGCCCGTGGCAGGTACCTACCCCGTAGTGCCGGTCAGGTGCAGCCGCTCGCCGTCCTTGCCGCCGCGCAGCTGGAACGCGTGGCCGTCGGAGGCGTACGTGACCGTGCCGGGCAGCAGGACCGGGGCGCGGAAGTCCGCCCGTACGGTGCGGAGCGTGGCCGGGTCCGGGGTTTCGGCCAGGCAGCGGGCGACGGTCCACATGCCGTGGGCGATGGCCCGGGGGAAGCCGAAGAGCCGGGCGGTCAGCGGGTGGAGGTGGATCGGGTTGCGGTCGCCGGAGGCCGCCGCGTACCGCCGTCCGAGGTCGCCGGGCAGCCGCCACTCGGTGACGGCGGAGAGCGGCGCGGGAGGCGTCACCGGTGCTGGGGCCTCCGTACGCGTCGCGTGCCGGGACAGATAGCCGCTGCGGGACTCCCACACCAGCTCGCCCGCGAGTCGCGCCTCGGTCACCACGGTGACCTCGGTGCCGCGCCGGTGCGGGCTCAACTCCTCTGCGTACACCGTGAGTTCGAGCGAATCCTCCGGGCGCAGGGTGCGGTGGGCGGTGATCTCGATCCAGGTGTGGACGAGTCCGGTGACCGGGAGCGGGAAGTCGCGGCGGGTCATCAGCCGCATGGCCAACGGGAACGCCATCACATGCGGGTACGTCACCGGCAGCGGCCCGGTCGCCGGGAAGCCGCAGATCGTCCGGTACGCGGCCAGGCGTCCCGGTGCGGGAGGCGCGGCGGGCAGGCGGAGGCGCCCGGCGGGGAGGGTGGCGCCGGGGCGTCCGGCGCGCTTGAAGGGCGAGGTGACGGCGCCCCGGGCCAGCGAGAGGGTGAGGCTCATCGGGTCACGCCCCCAGCAGGCTCTGGCCGCAGACCCGGACGACCTGGCCGTTGACGGCGGCGGACGCGGGCTGGGCGAACCAGGCGGTGGTCTCGGCGACGTCGACCGGGAGGCCGCCCTGCGCGAGGGAGTTCATCCGGCGGCCCGCCTCGCGGATGAACAGCGGGACGGCCGCGGTCATCTTCGTCTCGATGAAGCCGGGGGCGACCGCGTTGACCGTGACGCCGTGGTCGGCGGCGGCGCGCGGGGCCAGGGAGCGGACCAGGCCGATGATTCCGGCCTTGCTGGCCGCGTAGTTGGTCTGGCCGTTGTTCCCGGCGATGCCCGCGATGGAGGCGGTGGCGACGATCCGGCCGCCCCGGTTGACGGTGCCCGCCTTCAGCAGCGCGTCGGTGGTGCGCAGGACGCTGTCCAGGTTGACGTCGATGACCTGGGCCCAGCGGTCGGCGGCCATGTTGGCGAGCCGCCGGTCGCGGGTGATGCCCGCGTTGTGGACGAGGATGTCGAGCCCGTCGGGCGCGGCGGCCGCGATGCGTTCGGCGGCGTCGTCGGCCGTGATGTCGAGGGGGAGCGCGGTGGCGCCGAGGCGGTCGGCGGTGCGCACCAGGTCCTCCTGGGCCTGCGGCACGTCCAGGCAGACGACCCGGGCGCCGTCGCGGGCCAGGACCGAGGCGACGGAGGCGCCGATGCCCCGGGCGGCGCCGGTGACCAGGGCGGTCCGCCCGGCCAGCGGGGCGGCCCAGTCGCGGACCGGGTCGGGGGCGGCGCCGGTGACCTCGATGACCTGGCCGCTGACGTACGCGGACCGGGGCGAGAGCAGGAAGCGCAGGGTGGACTCGGCGGAGGCGACGGCGGACGGGGCGATGCGGACCAGCTGCACGGTGGCGCCCTTGCCGACCTCCTTGCCGAGCGAGCGCGTGAAGCCTTCCAGGGCCTGCTGGGCGGCGGCCTGGTGGTGGTCCTCCGGTGAGGGCCGCACCCCGAGGACGACGACCCGGCCGCCGGGGGCGAGCGAGCGGACGACCGGGTGGAGGGCGGCGTGCACGGCGCCCAGCCCGGCGGCGGTGTCCACGGCGGTCGCGTCGAGGACGAGCGCGGCGGGCCGGTCCGCGCGGGCGACGACCTCCAGGCCGGTGGCGGTGAGGGCCGCGGCCAGCTCCTCGGTGACGGCGGAATCCCCTGCGGTGAGGTGGAGTACGGGGCCGGTGAGCGTCGGCGTCTCCAGGCTCCAGCGGCGCAGCCGGGCGGGCTGCGGGAGACCGAGTTTCCGGGTGAGGAACTTGCCGGGTGCCGTGCCGGTCAGGTGCAGATAGCGGTCGGCCATTGTCCAGACTCCCTGCTCGGTCGTAGATTTACTCCGGAGTAAGGTTACTCAAGAGTCAGGAGCTGGTCGAGATGAGTTGGTCGAGTTGATTCCCCTCGCACTCCCGCAGCCCCGCCGGGTCGCGGTCATCGGCGGCAGCCGTATCCCGTTTGCCCGGTCCGACGGGCCCTACGCGCAGGTCTCCAACCAGCAGATGCTGACCGCCGCGCTGGACGGCCTGGTCGAGCGGTTCGGGCTCCAGGGCGAGCGCGTCGGCGAGTTCGCGGCGGGCGCGGTCCTCAAGCACAGCCGCGATTTCAACCTGGCCCGCGAGACGGTGCTCGGCTCGCGGCTCGACCCGCGCACCCCCGCGTACGACGTCCAGCAGGCGTGCGGCACGGGCCTCCAGGCGGTCATCGCCGCCGCCAACAAGATCATGCTCGGGGCCGTCGACTCCGCCATCGCGGGCGGCACGGACACCACCAGCGACGCCCCGCTCGGCGTCAACGACGAACTGCGGCGCCTGCTGCTCTCCGTCCGGCGCGCGAAGTCGGCGGGCGCCCGCGCGAAGGCCCTCACGGGCGTACGGCCCCGGCACCTCGTCCCGGACATCCCGCGCAACGCCGAACCCCGCACCGGCCTTTCGATGGGCGAGCACGCGGCGCTCACCGCCCGGCAGTGGGACATCGGCCGCGCCGAGCAGGACCTCCTGGCCGCCACCAGCCACCAGCGGCTCGCCGCCGCGTACGAACGGGGCTTCCTGGACGACCTCGTCGTCCCGTACCAGGGCCTGGAACGCGACCAGAACCTGCGCCCCGGCTCCACGGTGGAGAAACTCGCCACGCTGAAGCCCGTGTTCGGCGCGGACCACCCCGACGCGACGATGACCGCGGGCAATTCGACGCCCCTCACGGACGGCGCGGCGACCGTGCTCCTGGCGAGCGAGGAATGGGCCGAGGCGCACGGCCTCGAACCGCAGGCGTACCTCTCGCTGTACGAGACCGCCGCGGTGGACTACGTGAAGGGCGAGGACGGGCTGCTGATGGCGCCCGCGTACGCGGTGCCCCGGCTGCTGGAGCGGGCCGGGCTCGGCATCGAGGACTTCGACCTCTTCGAGATCCACGAGGCCTTCGCCTCCCAGGCGCTGGCCACGCTGGCCGCCTGGGAGAAGCAGGGGCTCGCGCCCGTCGACCGGGACCGGCTGAACGTCGCGGGCTCCTCGCTCGCCACCGGCCACCCCTTCGCCGCGACGGGCGCCCGCATCGTCGCCACCCTCGCCAAGCTCCTCGCGGAGCGGGACGCCCCGGGCCGCGGCCTGATCTCGGTCTGCGCGGCGGGCGGCCAGGGCGTCACGGCGATCCTCGAACGTGTGTGAACGCGGCGGTGCGCGGCGCGGCGGGACCGCGCCGCGCACCCCCGTACGACAGCAGTGAACCCGCCCGTCCCCCCTTGCCGAGGAGCCGCACGTGTCCACGCCACCCGCACCTTCCCCCGCACCCGCCGTCCCCGCCCTGGTCGAGCCGACGCTTGAGCGGGATGCCCACGGGGCCGTCCGGCAGGTCTCCGTACCGGCGTTCGCGCCGCCCGTCCGGCGGGGGTCGCTTGCCGAGATCCCGTTCGACAACGCGCGCGAGGCGCCCGCCGACGCCGTGCTCAGCCGGAAGCAGCCGGACGGGAGCTGGCAGGACGTGTCGGCCGCCGAGTTCGCCGCCGAGGTGCTGGCCGTCGCCAAGGGGCTGATCGCGGAGGGGCTGCGGGCCGGTGACCGGATCGCGATCATGGCCCGTACGACGTACGAATGGACGCTGCTCGACTTCGCGGCCTGGGCGGCCGGTCTGGTCACCGTGCCGATCTACCCGACCTCGTCCGCCTTCCAGGCCCGCTGGATCCTCCAGGACTCCGGGTCCGTGGCCTGCGCGGTCGAGACGGCGGACCAGGGCCGGATCATCAGCCAGGAACGCAAGCAGCTCCCCGGGCTCGCGCATCTGTGGCAGTTCGACACGGGCGCGCTCGGGCGGCTGAAGAAGCTCGGGCAGCAGCTCCCGGACGACGCCGTCGCCGAGCGGCGCGCGACCCTGGAGCCGGAGACCCCGGCGACCCTGATCTACACCTCGGGGACCACGGGCCGCCCGAAGGGGTGTGTGCTGACCCACGGCAACTTCTTCGCCGAGGTCGACAACGCGATCGAGCTGCTGCACCCGGTCTTCAAGTCGGTGAGCAAGTACCCCGCCTCGACCCTGCTGTTCCTGCCGCTGTCCCACGTCTTCGGCCGGATGGTCGCGATCGGCTGCCTGCGCGCCCGGGTCCGGCTCGGCCACGCGCCGTCGATCCAGACCGAGGACCTGCTCGCCGATCTGGCCGGTTTCAAGCCGTCGTTCCTGCTGGCGATCCCGTACGTCCTGGAGAAGGTCTACAACACGGGCCGGGCCACCGCCGAGAAGATGGGCCGCGCCTCCTCCTTCGACCGGGCCGCCCGGATCGCCCAGCGCTACGGCCAGGCCGTCGAGGCCGCCGAACACGGCACGGGCCCCGGCCCCGGGCTCGGGCTGCGCGCCGCCCGGGCGCTGTACGACCCGCTGGTCTACCGCCGCATCCGGGCGGCGCTCGGCGGCCATGTCCGGTACGCGATCTGCGGCGGCTCCCCGCTGGGGCGGCGGCTCGCGGCGTTCTACGCGGGCGCCGGCATCGAGATCTTCGAGGGCTACGGCCTGACCGAGACGACCGCCGCCGCCACGGTCACCCCACCGCTCAAGCCCCGCCTGGGCACGGTCGGGTGGCCGATGCCCGGCACCGCCGTACGCATAGCCGAGGACGGGGAGGTGCTGCTCAGCGGCGGGCAGGTGTTCCAGGGGTACTGGGACGCGGAGCGCGGGGTGTCCGTGCCCGTGCTGGACGGGGGCTGGTTCGCGACCGGTGACCTGGGCGCGCTCGACAGCGACGGCTACCTCACGATCACCGGCCGCAAGAAGGACATCATTATCACGTCGGGCGGGAAGAACGTCACCCCGGCCCCGCTGGAGGACTGGCTGCGCGCCCATCCGCTGGTCGGCCAGTGCATGGTCGTCGGCGACAACCGGTCCTTCATCACGGCCCTGATCACGCTGGAGGCGGACGGGCTGGCGCACTGGTGCCGGATGCGCAAGAAGCAGAACGTCCCGATGCGCGAACTCGTCCACGACGAGGAGCTGCGCACCACGCTCCAGCGCGCGGTGGACGAGGCCAACCGCCTGGTCTCCCGCGCGGAGTCGATCCGCAAGTTCACCGTGCTGCCGGTGGACTTCACGGAGGAGAAGGGCCACCTCACGCCGTCCCTGAAGCTGAAACGGGACGCGATCGCGCGGGACTTCGCGGAGGAGATCGAGGCGCTGTACCGGAAGTGAGGGTCCGTCAGGGCCCCGGGTCCGGGGCCTTGGTGTGGAGGATGGCCCGGGCCTGTTCGGCGGCCCGGGCTATCGATTCGGAGACGAAGTCCAGGTAGCGGGCCATGTTCTCCAGGCGGGTGCCCGCCGCCGTGTCCGCGCCCAGGACGGGGACGCCCTTGCGGGCGGTCTCGGCGAGCTGGGCGGTGGAGTGGGCGCTCGCCATCATCGACTCGTGCATGAGCTCGTCGTCGACGACATAGCGTTCCCGGCGGCCCTCGCGCTCGCGGCGGACCATGCTCTGGGTCTCCAGGAACGCGACCGCCTTGGACACGGAGGCCGGGCTGACCTTCAAGTGCGAGGCGAGTTCGCCCGCAGTGAGGCTGCCGGTGTCGCTGAGGGTCAGGGCCGCGAGGACCCTCGACATCATCTGGGGGGCGCCCGAGGCCGTCATGGCCGTCGTGAACATCTCCTCGTACGCGCGTACCGCCTCGGCGTCCCGGCCGTAGGGCTGCGGGTCCGGGCGCGCGTCGCGGGGCGCGGGGTTCTTCCGGCGGTGGGCGCGCTGCTCGGCGGTGCGGTGGGCGACGTCGGCGCGGTAGCCCGCGGGGCCGCCGTTGCGCGTCACCTCGCGGGTGATGGTCGAGGTGGGGCGGTCCAGCTGCCGGGCGATCTCGGCGTAGGCCAGACCGTCGGCCAGGCCCCGGCCGATCTGGCGGCGTTCCTGCTGGCTGAGCCTGCCTCCCGGCATCGCGTACTCCTTCGTGGCGCGGGCCCGGCCGTGCGGTGGCCGGTGGGCCGACTATAGCGTTCGCTGACAGCCCATTGCAACGAATGGCGAGGAGTTCGTTGCGTTACTCCTGAGCTCATTGCTCCAACTTCTCTGCTTTGACGTGCCGTTACGCGGATCTGATGCAACAAGTGTGTTGCCGGGTACGTGAACGCAACGTAGCGTTTCTCTCATCGGAAAGCGCGAGCCACCCCGGTTCGCGCCACCCCAGAAGGAGCGCACCATGCCGAAGTTCGACACCCCCGCCGCCGTCACCGCCCGCGTCGCGATCCCCGCCGGTCTCATCCGGTTCATCGCCGCCGACCGCGCCGACACCGTGGTCGAGGTCCTGCCCGCCGACCCCTCCAAGAGCCGCGACACCAAGGCCGCCGACCGCGTCGAGGTCGCGTACGCCGACGGCGTCCTCGACATCCGGGCCGCCAAGGAGGGGCGCAACCGGCTCCTCGGTGACTCCGGCTCCGTCGAGATCACCGTCCAGCTGCCCGCCGGGTCGCACGTCGAGGCGAAGGCCGGCGCCGCCGAGTTCCGGGGCGTCGGACGCCTCGGGGACGTCGTCTTCGAGGGCGGCCACCGCTCCGTCAAGGTGGACGAGGCCGCCGGTGCCCGGATCTCCGCGCACGACGGCGCCGTCATCGTCCGCCGCCTCACCGGCCCCGGCGAGCTCAGCGCCCAGCGCGGCGACGTGACCGTCGAGGAGGCCACCCGCGGCGAGCTCACCCTCAGCACCCAGCTCGGCGACATCAGCGTCGGCGCGGCGCGCGGCGTCCCGGCCGTGCTCGACGCGGGCACCGTCCTCGGCCGCGTCGACAACGCCCTGATGAACGACGGCGCACCCGTCCTGACCATCCGGGCGACCACCACCAAGGGCGACATCACCGCCCGCAGCCTCTGACCACCTCGTAGAAGCACCCCCCCCACCTCGTACCAGCAGAAGGAGCCCCACCATGACGAACCCGGCCATCGCGGCGAACGGACTGCGCAAGGCGTACGGCGAGAAGACCGTGCTCGACGGGATCGACCTCAGCATCCCGGCCGGAACGGTGTTCGCGCTGCTCGGCCCGAACGGCGCGGGCAAGACGACCGCCGTCAAGATCCTCTCCACGCTCATCCCACCCGGCCAAGGGTCCGGCGCGATCAGCGTCGGGGGCCACGACCTGGCCACCGACGCGCAGGCGGTACGCGCCACCATCGGCGTCACCGGGCAGTTCTCCGCCGTCGACGGGCTGATCACCGGCGAGGAGAACCTGCTCCTGATGGCGGACCTGCACCACCTGCCGAAGGCCGAGGGGCGGCGCGTCACCGCGGAGCTCCTGGAGCGCTTCGACCTCACGGAGGCGGCGAAGAAGCCCGCCTCCACCTACTCGGGCGGCATGAAGCGCCGCCTGGACATCGCGATGACCCTCGTCGGGAACCCGCGCATCATCTTCCTGGACGAGCCGACCACCGGGCTCGACCCGCGCTCCCGGCACGGCATGTGGCAGATGATCCGCGGACTGGTCGAAGACGGGGTGACCGTCTTCCTCACCACCCAGTACCTGGAAGAGGCCGACGAACTCGCCGACCGCATCGCCGTCCTGCACAACGGGAAGCTGGTGGCCGAGGGCAGCGCCGAGGAGCTGAAGCGGATCGTCCCCGGCGGGCACGTCCGGCTGCGGTTCAGCGACCCGGCCGCCTACCGGGACGCGGCGGCCCACCTCGGCGGCGACGCCGTCCGCGACGATGCCGCGCTGGCCCTGCAACTCCCCAGCGACGGTACCCAGAGCATCCTGCGCTCCATCCTCGACCGGCTGGACGCCGCCGGGATCGAGGCGGACGAACTCACCGTGCACACCCCCGACCTGGACGACGTCTTCTTCGCCCTGACCGAAGCCGGCGCCGAGACCGAATCCGGCACCGAATCCGGTACCGACGCCGTCATCCCCGCCCCGACCAAGGAGTCCGTCCGATGAGTACCCTCTCCCTCGCCGTGCGCGACTCGGCCACGATGCTCCGCCGCGACCTCCTGCACGCCCGGCGCTACCCCTCGCTCACCCTCAACCTGCTGCTCACCCCGGTGATGCTGCTCCTGCTGTTCGTCTACATCTTCGGCGACACCATGAGCGGCGGCGCGGGCCGCGACGCGTACATCGCGTACATCGTGCCCGGCATCCTGCTCATGACGATCGGCTCGACCACCGTCGGCACCGCCGTCTCGGTCTCCATGGACATGAGCGAGGGCATCATCGCCCGCTTCCGCACCATGGCCATCCACCGGGGCTCGATCCTCTTCGGCCACGTCGCGGGCAGCGTGCTGCGGACGCTGATGAGCGTGGTCCTCGTCGGGGCGGTCGGGGTGGCCATGGGCTTCCGCTCCACCGACGCCACCGTCCTGGAATGGCTCGGCGCGCTCGGACTGCTCGCCCTGTTCACCCTGGCCTTCACCTGGATCGCCGTGGGCATGGGCCTGGGCAGCCCCAACGCGGAGGCCGCCAGCAACAACGCCACCCCGCTGATCCTGCTGCCGCTCATCTCCAGCGCGTTCGTCCCGCTGGGCTCGATGCCCGGCTGGTTCCGGCCGATCGCCGAGTACCAGCCCTTCACCCCGGCGATCGAGACCCTGCGCGGACTGCTGCTCGGCACGGAGATCGGCCACAACGGGTGGCTCGCGGTGGCCTGGTGCGTCGGCCTGACCGTCCTCGGCTACTTCTGGTCCAGGGCGCAGTTCGAACGCGAACCGAAGTAGCGATCCGGCGCCGAGGGCGGCCGGGGCCATGGCCCCGGCCGCCCTCGGCGTACGCATGTCCAGTATCTCGAAATCAAGCATCTTGACATCAAGAGAATATCCGGGCAGGCTTCCGCGGGTCGGTAGGTCTCTTGATGTCGAGATACTTGGGGGTACGGGGTGGGGCGCGTCCGGGAACAGGCGGGATTGCTGGCCCAGTTGCGCGACCCGCCGGGCGGCAGAGACGCCCGGATCATGCTGCGCGCCCTGGCCGTCGACCGCACCGGCACCGGTCTGTGGGCCGCCTCCTCGGTCCTCTATCTCACCTTCGTCACCCACCTCAGCGCCCAGCAGATCGGCGTCCTCCTCGGCACGGCGGGCGTCGCGGGCATCGCGGGCTCACCCCTCGCCGGACGCCTCGCGAGCCGCTTCCCGGTGCGCCCGCTGCTGATCGGCTGCCATCTGCTGCGCCTCGTGACGCTCACGCTGGTGCTGCTCTGTACGCGGTTCGAGGCGCTGCTCGTCGTGGTCGCCGTGACGTACCTGGGGGACAGGGCGGCCAAGACCCTGGAGATGCTGTTCGCCACCCGCGCTGCGGGCGAACGGCGCGCCGCCTACCAGGCGTTGTCCCGCAGCGCCGCCAACGCGGGTTACGGGCTGGGCGCGGGGCTCGCCGCGATCGGCCTGGCGGCCGGGACGGCGGACGCGTACCGCGCACTGATCCTCGGCAACGCGCTCTCCTTCCTCGTCGCCGCCGCGCTGGTGTGGCGTACGGGGGAGCCGGGCGGGGTCGCGGCCCCGGGGCCCGCCGTGCGGGCGGTCCGCGCCAAGGGGCCCTGGCGGGACCGGGGTTACCTCCGCTTCGTGCTCCTCGACATCCCCATGAACCTGGACGACTCGGTGCTCGGCGTCGGCCTCCCGCTCTGGCTCGTCAGCCGCACCTCCGCCCCGCACGCCCTCGTCCCGGCCTTCCTGGTGATCAACACCGTGCTGGTCGTCGTACTCCAACTCACCGTGTCCCGCAGGGCGGAGGGCCCGCGCAAGGCGGCCCGCGCGGTGGTGCTGTACGGCGTCCTGCTCTTCGTCTCCTGCGCCCTGCTGGCGGCGTCCACCGGCTGCGGCACCTGGACGGCGGCCGGGGTCCTGCTCGCGGCGGCGGTCCTGGTCACGATGGCGGAGCTGATGCGCTCGGTCAGCTCCTGGGAACTGGCCGTCCTGCTCGCCCCGCCGGACGAACGCGCCGCCTATCTGGGCGTGGCCGGCATGTCCCAGTCCATCCAGAAGTCGGCGGGCCCGCCGCTGCTCACGGGCGTGGTGATGGCCGCGGGCCCGGCGGGCTGGCTGGCGCTGGGGGTCGCGGTGGCGGGACTCGCGGTGTGGCAACGGCGGTGCTGCGAGCAGCGGTTGGGTGCGATGGAGGCTCCCGAACCGGTGCCCGCGGCGGGCTGACCGCCGGCGGTGACCCCGTCGCGGGCCCCTCCGGAGAACGGCCCGCGCCCCGGCTCTACGCTGTGCCGACGCGCCCGCCCCGGCAGCCGGGGCGGGGTGCGATGAGGAGGGGACATGCGAAGACACGTGCTGTGGAGCACGGTGGCCGCCGTGGCGGCCATGACGGTGCTCGGCACGACGGCGGCCAACGCCGAGGGGCGGGGCGACATCCGGGTCACCAAGGGGGTGACCAACAACGGCAAGAACGTGATCGTGGGCGTCAGCAAGACGGTGACGTTCCCGATCAAGGTGACGGTGAAGGACAACTCGGGGGTCAAGGGCCTACACGATCTCTATGCAGGCAACGCGACCTCCACTGCGGGCGCGCCGACCGAGACGGTGGCCGAGTCGTGCAAGAAGCTGAGTGCCACCACGTCGGAGTGCACGGCGACGGTCCGTCTCGTACCTGCGTACTTCCCCGATTACAACAGCGAGCGGAACGCCAACGACGCGGCCGGTGGCTGGTGCGGCTACGGCAACGTGGCGGCCAACGACGGCGACTACTGGATCTTCGACTGCGTCGCCCCGTTCAACCTCAAACGCGCCGCGACCCTGACCACCGCCGCGACCAGCCCGAGCCCGCTCTCCGGCGGCAAGCAGGTCAAGGTCACCGGCACGCTGAGCCGGGCCGACTGGGAGGCGCTGAAGTACCGGGCGTACGGCGGTCAGAGCGTCCAGCTCCAGTTCCGGAAGGCGGGCACGAACGCGTACAAGACCGTGAAGACGGTCAGGACGAACAGCTCGGGCCGTCTCTCCGCGACCGTGACCGCGAGCGGTTCGGGCAGCTGGCGCTGGTTCTACCCCGGTACGTCGACCACCGCGCAGGTCGCGTCGGCCGGGGACACGGTGACGCTGGGACCGGCGACGATGCGCGCTCCGTACACCATGCACGCGGCCACCCGGGGCTGACGCTCAGCCCGCGCGCCAGTAACCCAGGGCGTGCACCCGCTCCTTGGGGACGGCCAGGTCCCTGCGCACGTACGCCGACAGGGCCCTGGTCGTCGCCGTGTCGCAGGCGATCCAGACGTACGCGCCCGAGGCGTCCTCGCCGAGCACGCCCGGCAGCCCGGACTTCACCGCGTCGACGAGCGCCGCGCCCCGGTCGTGGCGGGCGACCCGGTGGAGCGTGTGGCGGTCGGGGTCCAGGCGCAGCGGCGGGGTGTCGGCCGTGCCGGGCGCCTCCTCGTACCAGACGGTCGCGGGGGTGCCCGGCAGCGCGTCCAGCAGGGAGTTGATCGCGGGCAGGGACGCGGGGTCGCCGATCACGACGAGCCGGGTGGGGGCCGGTTCGGGGAGCGAGAAGCCGGTGCCCTGGAGGGTGGCGTCGATCGTGTCGCCGGGCCGGGCGGTCAGGGCCCAGGCGGTGGCCGGTCCCTCGTGCAGCGCGAACTCCAGCGTGAACGTACCGGCTTCCGGGTCGGGGTCGACCAGGGTGTACGCGCGCTGATGCGGTTTGCCGGACCGGTCGAACCAGAGCCTGACCCACATCGTGGGGTGCGCCCCGCCGGTGGCGGCGAGCAGCCCGCCGTCGGTGACCGCGATGCGCCGGAAGCCGTCGGCGGGCTCCTCGGCCGCGGTGACGGTGAAGGTGAAGTCGCGTCCCCGCATGAGCTTGAGGACGACGCCCTCCCAGCCGTGCCCCATGGTCCTGCTCCCCTGCCCTCGTAAGATAATTTAGGCGAGCCTAACCTAAGTGAGTGACGTTTGGGGAGGCCGGCGGCATCCCTTCGCGCCCCCGACCGCATACGTTGGGAGCGTCACGGGACAACGACGGAGGTGCCTTCGTATGCGGATCGCCACCACGATCTTCCTCACCGACGAGACGATCACCCCGGTGCGGCTGGCGCACCAGCTCGAACAGCGCGGGTTCGCCGGGCTGTATCTGCCCGAGCACACCCACATCCCGGTGAGCAGGGACACCCCCTACCCGGCGGGCGGCGAGCTGCCCCGCGAGTACGGGCGCACCCTGGACCCCTTCGTCGCGCTCGCCCAGGCCGCGGCCGTCACCGAGCGGCTGGCCCTGGGCACGGGCATCACCCTGATCGCCCAGCACGACCCCATCGACCTGGCCAAGCAGATCGCCACCCTGGACCACCTCTCCGCCGGCCGCTTCACCCTCGGCATCGGCTACGGCTGGAACGTCGAGGAGGCCGCCGACCACGGCGTCGAGTGGTCCACCCGCCGCCGCTTGGGCCGCGAGCGCCTTGCCCTGATGCGGGCGCTGTGGGCTGCGGAACCCACGGCGTACGAGGGTGAGTTCGGCTCCGTACGCGCCAGCGAGGCGTACCCGAAGCCGTACCGCCCGCAGGGCCCGCGCATTCTGATCGGCGGCGCGGCGGGGCCCAGGCTCTTCGCCCACATCGCGGAGTCGGCCGACGGCTGGCTCCCCATCGGCGGCGGCGGCCTCACGGAGTCCGTCCCCCACCTCCGCACCGCGTGGGAGGCCGCCGGGCGCGACCCGAAGGACCTCCGCATCGTCCCGTACGCGGTCCTCCCGTCCCCCGGCAAGCTGGCCCGCTTCGCGGACCTGGGCATCGAGGAGATCGTCCTCCAGCTGCCCCCGGCCGCGGAACCGGAGGTCCTGCGGACGCTGGACGCGTACGCGGCGTACCTGTAGCACCCGCTGCTCCTTCGCCCCCCGAGAGGGACCCGTGAACACCACCTACGACGAGCGGCTCGCCGCGTTCTCCCGTGAGCGGCTGGACGGCCACCCGGTGCCGGACGACCTGCGCGTGCTGCTGCTCGCGCACTGGGAGGGGCGCGACGACTTCGCCCACCTGCTGGGGCTCGAATTCTTCGAGGAGGGCGAGCTCCACCCCTTCCTGGACACCGGCTACCTGAGCGAACAGGAGCTGGCCGACCCGGAGATGCAGGCCGTCAACGCGGGGGTCGCGCGGATGGTGGAGTACGTGCAGCTCGTCGCCAAGGGCGGTAAGGGGTGGGTCGGTTACTGGGTCCATCCGGACGAGCCGGTGCGGCGGCCGATCGAGCTGGACACGGAGTTCACGCTCTGGCAGATGACCGGCTCCACCCTGACGGAGGCCGTCGCCTTCGAGCAGTCCGCGTATCAGGACGAGCCGGACGAGCGCGTGGCGTTCGGGCAGCTGGCCGCCGAACTGGACGCGCTGGGGCTGCCGTTGGGCACGACGGACTACGACGCGCTGGACGACAGCGCGTACGCGGTGGACCCGGAGAAGCTGATGGAGACCCTGACCGAGGCGGAGCGCGCCGCGCGCGGGCTGAGGTGAGAGGGGCGCTCATCCCCGCCGCGTCCGGGTCCGGTGGACTCCCCAGGCGATCCCCGCCCCGCCGACGACGACCCCGCCCACGCCCGTGCCGACGACGCCGCCCGAGTGGGCGATCCAGCGGTCGCCGACGGGTGAGTGCGAGGCCGTCACCCGGTCCGGATCGCGCCGCCCGTCATGCTGGACGAACATCAGCTCCGTACGCTGCGGCCGCGACGGACCGCGCAGGTCGTCCACGCCGCGCAGCGCGTCCAGCTCCGCCTTGCGCCGGGCCGCCTCGTTGGCGGCGGCCTGGTCCGGGCTCTCGCCGCGGCAGTGCCACACGGTCCCGCCCTTGACGGAGACGGAGTCGCAGTCGATCGCCGAGAACGTCTCGGTCTCCACCCCGAACGCCCCCGTCCCGACGGTGACGATCCCGACCCCCACCGCCCCGACGACCAGCCCGCCCACGATCAGCCCGAGCCCGCTGGCACTCCCGCGATCCCACCGCATGCCGTTTCCCCCGCCCCCGTTGGTGAGTTCATCGTACGGACGGCTCCGCGCCCGCCGTTGAATGTCCGATGGTCACGATGTGATCACTCTCTCTTCGCAACTTCCCCACATCTCGCTCGGGGTAATACGGTCACCCCACTCGACGCGACATATGGGGGGACTCCATGCCCAAGGTGCTGAGCCGGCGCACGCAGATATGGGTCGGTGGGATGGTCCTGATCGCCCTGGGGGCGGTCGGCTGTTCGGAGTCCGGGAAGGGCGACGCGGCGGCGAGCGCCAAGCCGTTGCCTGCGGTCACCGTGACCGTCACGGCCACCGCGACCGAGACCGCGACGCCCGCCCCGGCGCCCACCGTGACCGAGACGAAGACCGTGAAGGTGCCCGGGCCGACGGTCACGACCACCGTCACCAAGGCCGCCTCCACCCGGTCCGGCGGCGGGTCGTCCGGTGGCGGTGGCGGCACCAAGACCACCAGCACCTGTTCCATCCGCTCCAACGCCGGGAACTGCTACAGCGCCGGGCAGTTCTGCCGGAACAGCGACCACGGGGCCGTGACGACGAACGCCTCGGGGGCCCGGATCAGGTGCAGCCAGAGCGGAAGCTCCTGGCGGTGGACGTACGCCTGACAGGGGGCGCCCCGCCCGCGCGCGAAAGTCCGTGGAGGCGTGGGGCGGCCGGTGGTGGAATGGGGCGATGCGTGATGAGGCTTCGGTGGATCGTGGGGCGTACCCGGATGTGGTGACCCCCTGGGACGATCCGGACTGGCGGAGGGACGCCCTCGCGTGGGCGGAGCGCGGCCTGGCCGTGCGCGGGTGGACCGGGGTGCGGCGGGTCGCCGTGCGGGTGCGGCCCTGGTCCGTGCTGGTGCGGATGTCCGTCGTCGGCGGACCCGACGTGTGGTTCAAGGCCAACCCGCCCGGAAGCGCCTTCGAGGCCGGGCTGACCGAGGCGCTGGCCCGCTGGGTTCCGGGCCACGTGCTGGAACCGCTCGCCGTCGACACGGAGCGCGGCTGGTCCCTGCTTCCCGACGGCGGCACGCTCTTCCGGGACGCGCCCGGCGCGGGCGTTGGGGCCTGGGAGCAGGCGCTGCAGCAGTACGCGACCGTGCAGCGCGCCCTCTGCTCCCGCGTCGAGGAGATCGACCGGCTCGGCGTGCCCGACGCCCGTACGACCGTGCTCCCCGAGGTCTTCGACCGGGTCGTCGAGGAGAACGCCGCCCTGGACGCCGACACCCGCGCGGCGCTGCGGGCCCTGCGCCCGCGTGTCGTGGGGTGGTGCGAGGAACTCGCCGCGCTCGGCATCCCCGACTCGCTCGATCACGCCGACCTGCACGACGGGCAGCTCTTCGCCCCCGAGCCCGGCCGCTTCACGTTCTTCGACTGGGGGGACGCGGCGGTCTCCCACCCGTTCTGCAGCCTGTTCGTTCCGCTGAACAGCGCGGTCGAACGGTACGGGCAGCAGGCGCTGCCCCGGCTCCGTGACGCCTACTTGGACGCGTGGACCGGGATGGGGGTCACGCCCGCCGAACTGCGGCGCGCGGCCGTTCTGGCCCGGCACCTCGGGGCGATCGGCCGGGCGTGCTCCTGGGCCCGGCTCTTTCCCACGGCGCTTCGTGGGCTGACGGACGTGGCGGGCGCGGGCGGTGCGCAGTCGCTGCGCGAGCTGTTGTCGGACCCGGCGCGGAACGAAGCGCCGGGGGCCGGGCGTTGAGCGTGTCGGGGGACCGTACGCGAGAGGGGACACGCATGGACGACGTCAGCGGCTTCGAGGGCATCTCACCGACCACGCTTGCCGATGTGGTCGGCCGGACGCAGGTCATGGAGGCGCGGATCCGGCCGTTGTGGACGCCCGTGCCGCGCGTCGCCGGGCCCGCGTACACCGTGCGGTGCCCTCCGGGGGACAACCTCATGCTGCACGCCGCGATCCACCGCGCCGCCCCCGGCTCCGTCATCGTCATCGACGCGGGCGACGCGGACTACGCGCTGGCCGGGGGGAACGTGTGCGCCGTGGCGCAGCGCCGGGGGATCGCCGGGTTCGTCACCAACGGCGTGATCCGGGATCTCGCCGAGGTACGCGAGCTGGGCTTCCCGGTCTTCGCCACCGGCGTCGTCCCCTTCCCCGGTACGAAGCAGGCCGTCACCCCGCTCAACCGGGCCATCCGGTGCGGTGGGGTGATCGTGTGCCCCGGGGACGTCGTCGTCGCCGATGAGGAGGGCATCGTCGTCACGCCCGCCCTGAGCGCGGACGAGGTGCTGGCGACCGCCCGGGCCAAGGCCGCCAAGGAAGCGGCGGAGACCCTGGACGACTGGGAGGCCGCCCACCGCGCCCGTATCGACGAGATCCTCGCCGACCAGGGGTACCCGGGCTGACCCGGCCGGAGGTCCAGACCCCGGTGATAGCTTGGCAAGCCAGTCGTTGGCGTGTACATCGAGGCTAGGGGGACCCCATGAGGCAGCAGTCCGTACGGAGTCGGATAGTGGCCGGAGCGGCGGCCGGGACGCTGGCCCTGTTCTTCGTCTCGGGCTGTTCGTTCAGCTTCGGCGGCGACCTGGTCGTCAAGAAGGAGGAGGTCGCCAAGCAGGCCTCCGCCGGTCTGGAGAAGCAGGTCGGGCGCGCTCCCGAGGACGTGACCTGCGAGGACGACCTCAAAGGGAAGGTCGGTGAGTCGGTGCGCTGCACGCTCACCGACAGCGGCAAGAAGCTCGGTATGACGGCGACCGTGAAGTCCGTCGACGGCAAGAAGGTGAACCTGGACTTCAAGGTGGACGACAACGCCGGAGCGGGCGAGGGGGCCTCCGCCGACCCTCAGCCCAGCGATTCGGCCCAGCCGTCCGAATCCGCGGGCACGGACAGCGCCTCCGGCTCCGTGGACAAGGCCGAGGTCGCCCGCCAGGGCAAGGCCGCCCTCTCCGCCCAGGTGGGCAAGCAGCCCGACGCCTTCTCCTGCGCCGAGGACCTGCCCGCCAAGGCCGGCGCCACGATCCGCTGCCAGCTGACCGACGGCGGTACGCAGTACGGAGTGACGGTCACCGCCAAGTCCGTTGTCGGCGGCAAGGTCAACATGGACTTCAAGGTGGACGAGACCCCGGGCGGCTGAGGCGCCGGCTCTGCTCAGCCGACGCGGCCGACGTGAATCACGATGATGGTCACGTGGGCCTCCTCGATTTCGTAGAGCACCCGGTAGCGGCCGACGTGGATGCGGCGTAGTGCCGGGGAGCCGTAGGGTGTCGCCCCCTCGGGAAGCGGGTTTTCGGCAAGCAGGTCGACGGCATCCATGAGCTGACGCAAGCCGTCGGGGTCGTCCTTGAGGAACCGGGCAGCCTGGTCGATGGCGTGCTCGTCCCAGGTGATCAGGTAGGTCAACGCTGCTCCAGGCCCAGCCGCGCGCGCACCTCGTCATGAGACACGGTCTCGACGGCTCCGGTGGCGCGGCGGGCTTGGTACTGGGCGAGAGCCAAGGCGTCTTCCAGTTCGGCGAGCTCCTGCGGGTTGATCAGTATGGCCGCAGGCTGGCCGTGGTCGGTGATGGTGATGCGCTCACGGGCGTTCGAGGCCCGGCGGACCAGCGAACCGAAGCGGGCGCGTGCCTCAGTGATCGGCAAGGTGTCACTCATGTAAAGAAGTGTACACTTCGCGCGCCTCTCGGCCAGCCGGGCGGACGGCGAGCGCCCGAGTGGGGCTCGCCGTCCGGCTTTCAGCCCTGGCGGGCGTACGTGACGAACGCGGACCAGGCCGTGGGCGCGACGTCGACGTGGGGGCCGGGGATGTTCTTCGAGTCCCGGACGTGGATCGTGGTTGCGCAGGTCGCGACCTCGATGCAGTTGCCGCCCTCGCCGCCGCTGTAGCTGGACTTGCGCCAGTCATAGGCGATCTCGATGCATGCGCCGCCCTCGCCGCCGCTGTAGCTGCTCTTGAACCAGCGCAGTTGCTCAGTGCTCATCGGTCTCTCCACATTTTTTCGATCAAGGTCAGGGACTCCCTCGGGGTGAGTGCCTGCGCCCGCATGATCCCATGGCGTTCGCTGACCACGCGGACTTCGTCAGGGTCGGTGATGAGGTGTGCGTGTCCCTGCACTTCGGTGTACGCGACTTGGTTGCGGCCCTTGGGTGTCAGCAGCGTGAACGCACCGTCCAGGTTCGGATGTTCCTCGGTCGCCGTGGGCAGCACCTGAAGTTCCACGTTGCGCATGCGGCCAACGTGCAGGAGCTTCTTCAGCTGGTCGGTGTGCACAGCGGGGCCGCCGATCGGCCGCTGTAGCACGACCTCTTCGAGCACGAAGCTGAACGTCGGCAAGGGCCACTGTTCGAAGATGTGCTGACGCGCCATGCGGTCGGTGACGCGCTTCTCGATGGTCTCTTCGTCCAGCAACGGTCGCCGCCGAGCGAATAGTGCTCGCGCGTAGCCCTCGGTCTGGAGCAGGCCGGGAACCGCCTGGTTGCTGTAGCCGTGGAGGGCAACAGCCTCCGCTTCCATGCGTGCATAGTCCCGGAACCACCCCGGGTGCCGTGTCCGCGACCGCGCCAGCGCCTCCCGTACCTCCTCCGCCGCTACTGACAGGAAACCTCCCGTGTTCAGGGCTCGGTCCGCCAGGGCCAGGAAGTCCACCTGCGGGGTGCGGACGCCCCGTTCGATCGCGGAGACGAGGTCCTCGCCGCAATGGACCAGCGCCGCCAGCTCCTTCTGGCTCAAACCCGCGCGTTCGCGCAAGAACTTCAGCTGGCGGCCCAGCGCCCTGAACAGGTGCGCCGTGCCGTCCGATTCGGCCGGGCGCTCCGGCCGTTCCTCACGTTGCGTGTTCGTCATCTGCCCCGTACCGCCTCTGTCCGTCCGGTCACGGCCGACGCCCCGTACAGCCGGTCGGGCAGGCCCGTACAGCTAGTTGGAGTCGTGTGGTCACTCCTGGTCAGCGTACGAGGAGACGGACACGCTGGGTCACATGAACGCCGAAATCACCCTTGTGGGTAACGACTTCGTCCAGCGCTTCAGCGCAACCCGTCGAGGCGCCCGCCTCGCCCGACGCCTCGCCGTGCAGCAACTCGACGCCTGGGGCGTGGCGTACGGGAGTCAGTTGTCCGACGACGTGGCGGTGGTCGTGGCCGAGCTGGCCGCCAACGCGGTGCTGCACGGCCACGTCACCGGCCGGGACTTCGAGCTGCGCGTGCTCCCCGAGGCGGACGGCATCCGCGTCGAGGTCTCGGACGCACGGGGCGAGCGGCGTCCGGAGCTGTGCGCGGGCGGGCCCGCCGCCGAGGGCGGGCACGGGCTGCGCCTGGTCGAGGCGCTGGCGGCGGAGTGGGGCGTCGCCGAGCGCATCGTCGGCAAGACGGTGTGGGCGCGGGTGGCCCCGGGCACCCCGTAGCCGGGGTCAGCGCGCGTTGGACCGGCGCAGGATCGTGCCGTCGAACGAGGCGGTAAGCATGGCCGAGGTCTGGTAGTCGCCGTTGATGTAGAACCGCATGGCCTGCTTGCCGTTCTCCCAGTCGAAGATCACGTAGGTCTTGGTGGGGTCCGCGTTCCGTACCCCCATCTCCTTGTAGCCGACGCGCAGGAGGCGGGGGAAGCTGTCCCAGTCGACCTGGCTGAGGTCCATCAGGGGCTGATCGTCGAGTATGGCCTTGTTGTTTTGGAGCTCGCCCGAGCCCTCGTCGTACGAGAAGCCGTCGAAGATCCGGTCGTTCGGCATCTTCTTGTCCTTCACGAGCACGTTGCCCGTGGCGCTGCTCTGGTGGATGGAGAACCAGGAGACCACCTTCGTTCCGCCCGTCAGCGCCTTGAGCTCCTTGACGATCCGCCGGCCGCCCGCCGCGCTGACGAGGTTCGTGTCCGCGGTCGGTGTGGGTGAGGGCTTGGGAGTGGGGGTGGGCGTCGGTGTCGGTGTCGGTGTGGGGGAGTGGGCCGCGGACCGCGTGGGCTTGGCGCCCGCTGACGCGTTGTCGTCGTCGCCGAGGCCGGGTATGAGCCCGCTGTTCAGCAGCCCGGCCACCACCACCGCCAGCAGGACTCCGGGGATCAGCACCCGGCGCACGGCCCGGCCGCTGCCGGTGCCCTGCGCGGGCGTCCGGCCCGTCGTCGCCGCAGGCTCGCCCCGTCCCTCGGTGTCCCCGCCCGGACGGGCGTCGGCCGGTGCCGGGGTCCCGGGCTCCGTGGGGGTGTAACCGGCCGTCGGCGCCGGGGTCCCGGCCTCTGTCGGGGTGTACGCGGCCGAGGGACCGGAGGCCGGTCGCGCGCCCTCGACGACCGGCGCGGCGCGCTCCTCCGCCACCTCGGCGAGCAGCCGGTCCAGCCGCTCCGCGTCCGGCCGCGAGACGACGTCCTTGACCAGGACGGACCGCAGTACGGGGCCGAGCGCCCCCGCCTGCCGGGGGCCCGGAACGTCTTCCTCCAGGATCGCGGCCAGCGTCGCGAGGGTGGACGAGCGGCGCATCGGGTGGTGGCCCTCGACCGCGACGTACAGCATCATCGCCAGCGACCACAGGTCCGACGACGGCTCGTCGTCGTGCCCGCGCAGCCGCTCAGGGGCCATGTAGTCGGGGGAGCCCACCAGCTCACCGGTGTTGGTGAGGCTGGTCGCCTCGCGCACGGCGGCGATCCCGAAGTCCGTGAGCAGCGGCGTGCCGTCCGTACGCAGCAGCACGTTGCCCGGCTTCACGTCGCGGTGCAGGATGCCCGCCTCGTGCGCGGCCCGCAGCCCGGCCAGCACGCCCCGGCCCAGCCGCGCGGCCTCGGCCGGCGTACACAGGCCGCGCTCCAGCCGGTCCTGGAGCGAGCCGCCCGAGACCAGTTCCATCACCAGCCAGGGGTGCTCCACCTCCGGCGAACTCACGATGTGGTGGATGGTCACCACGTTCGGGTGGGTGATCCGGGCCAGCGACACGGCCTCGCGCAGCACCCGTTTCCGCAGCATCTCCGGCGCGTCCGGACGCAGCCGCAGCAGCTCAGGATCGGGCGGACGTACCTCCTTCAGCGCCACTTCCCGGTGCAGGACGATGTCACGCGCCCGCCAGACCAGCCCCATGCCTCCGCCACCGAGCCGCTCCAGCAGTTCGAAGCGCCCGTCGATCACGCGTCCCTCGAAACCCGCAGTCATGGGCGGAACGGTACGCGAGGGGCCGAACGCGCACCCAGGGGATCTGCCGCTGCGGTCAGCCGGGCGACAACCGGGCCCGGGGCGGAGGCCCTACGTCCCCGACAGCACCACCAGCTCCCGCGTGGCCCGGGTCATCGCCACGTACCGGTCCACCGCCCCGCCGACCCCCGTGCCGAAGGACTCCGGCTCGACCAGGATCACGAGGTCGAACTCCAGGCCCTTCGACAGCGTCGGGGTGAGGGCCCGCACGCGCGGTGACGGCGGGCGGAAGTACGCCGGGGCGCCGATGACGCACGCCGTGCCCTCGGGGTGGGTCGTCAGCCAGGTGTCGAGGACGGTGGCCAGGTCCGTGACCGGGCCGTGCGCGACGGGGATACCGCTGCTGCGGATGGACACCGGGACGTTGGCGTTCGGCAGGGCGGCCCGGATCACCGGCTCCGCCGCCGTCATGATCTCCTCCGGTGTGCGGTAGTTGACGGTCAGCGCGGACAGCGTGATCCGGTCCAGGCCGACCCGTTCCAGCCGCTCCCGCCACGACTCCGTGAAGCCGCGCCTCGCCTGCGCGCGGTCGCCGACGATCGTGAAGCTGCGCGAGGGGCACCGCTGGATCAGCATCTGCCACTCCGCGTCGGTCAGTTCCTGCGCCTCGTCCACCACCACATGCGCGAACGGGCCCGCCAGCGCGTCCGGTTCGGCGGTGGACAGCGCGTCCGGGTCGAGCAGCGTGTCCTGGAGGTCCCGGCCGCGCAGCATCCCCACCGCGCCCTGGCTCTCGTCGATCTCCGCGTTCTCCAGGAGGCTGTCGATCGCCTCGGCCCGGCGGGCCCGCTCGGCGGCGGCCGTCGCCTCGTTGCGGCGTCGGCGGCGGGCCGCGTCCGGGTCGCCGAGCCGCTGCCGGGCCGCGTCCAGGACCGGCAGGTCGGCGACCGTCCACGCCTGGGGCTCGGCACGCTGGAGCGCGGCCACCTCGTCCCGGGTGAGCCAGGGCGCGCACGTACGCAGATAGGCCGGGACGGACCAGAGGTCGCCGACCAGGTCCGCCGCGTCCAGCAGGGGCCAGGCCCGGTCGAAGGCTGCCATCAGCTCGCGGTCGCGCGAGAGCGCCTGGCGGACCAGGTGCTCCGGGACCTCCTCGTCCTGCCGGTCCGCGTGCTTGTCGGCCAGGATCGTCAGGATCTCCTCCAGGACCGCGTCGCGCGCCTCGTTGTGCGGGACGCCCGGCGCCGACTCGAAGGCGACCGCCCACTCGGCGGCGGTCAGCCGGACGTCCGCCCAGGGCGTCGTCACGGTCAGGCCCGAGGACGGCGGCTCCTCGTAGAACGCGGCGGCCGCCTCGACCGCCCGGACCAGCTCCGCCGACGCCTTCAGCCGGGCCACCTCCGGATCGGCCTCGGGCACGGCCGCCGCGCCCTCCGGGACGAGGTCGCGCAGGGTGCACGTCCGCACCCCGTCCTCACCGAGGCTCGGCAGCACATCGGCGACGTACCCCAGATACGGCTGGTGCGGGCCAACGAAGAGGACGCCGCCGCGCCGGTGCCCGAGGCGCGGGTCCGCGTACAGCAGGTACGCGGCGCGGTGCAGGGCGACGACCGTCTTGCCGGTGCCCGGGCCGCCGTCCACGACCAGCGCGCCCCGCGAACCGGCGCGGACGATCGCGTCCTGGTCCGCCTGGATGGTGCCCAGCACGTCCCGCATCCGGGCCGACCGGTTGGTGCCCAGGCTCGCGATGAACGCCGACTGGTCGTCCAGCGCGGCGTGCCCGGCGAAGGCGTCCGGGGCGAACACCTCGTCCCAGTAGTCGCTGACCCGGCCGCCGGACCACCGGTAGCGGCGGCGGCTCGCCAGGCCCATCGGATTGCCGTGCGTCGCCCCGAAGAACGGCTCGGCGGCCGGGGAGCGCCAGTCCGTCAGCAGCCGGCGGCCCTCGCTGTCGGTGAGGCCGAGCCGTCCCACGTACACCGGCTCGGAGCCGTCCGCCCCGGCCATGTGGCCGAGGCACAGGTCCAGGCCGAAGCGGCGCAGGGTGCGCAGCCGGGCGGTCAGCCGGTGGATCTCCGCATCCCGGTCCAGGCCCTGCCTGGCCAGCCCGCCCGGGGCACGGCGGGCGGCGTCGAGGGCGGCGGTCAGTTCGGCGACGGTCTCCTCCAGGCAGCGCGCGATGGCCGCGAAGTGGCGCTCGTCCCCGGCGATCAGGGCGGGGTCCGCCTTGGCCTCGGCGCGGTCGCCGGTCAGCGCGAAGGCGCTCGTGGTGAAGGTGCTGTGCATCGGTTCGGGCACTACGTGAAACTCCCAAATGCCGCAGGTGGCTGGCTCGGATCAGCGATTGTGCGGGACGAGGGGGGCCTTGCGGCAAGGCCCCCCTTGCGCTATACGTTGAGAGTGGCCGGAGGTGGCAGTCCTTTCCCGGCCGGCCGGTGAACGTCCCCGGCACCCCTTCAGCCCCCGCTCCACCGCCCCGCCCGCCTTGCCCCGCATTGGCAGGCACACGGCATACTGGGCCGCCGGATCACCGGGGGGAGCGCCGAGCACATGGCGTACGGAACGGACGGGGCGGACCTGCCCGAGAAGGTCGGCGGATACGCCGTGGAGCGGCAGCTCGGCGCGGGTGGCATGGGCGTCGTCTATCTGGCGCGGTCCCGGGGCGGGCGCGCGGTCGCCGTGAAGGTGGCGCGCTCCGAACTGGCCGCCGATCCGCACTTCCGCGAGCGGTTCCGGGCCGAGGTCGAGGCCGCCCGGAGCGTCGGCGGCTTCCACACGGCGCCGGTGGTCGACGCGGACCCCGACGCGCCCGCGCCCTGGCTGGCGACGGCCTACATCCCCGGGCCCACGCTCTCCGCGCTCGTGGAGGCCGAGGGCCCGATGGGCGAGGCGCGGCTGCGGCAGCTGGGCGCCGCCCTCGCCGAGGCGCTGGCCGCCATCCACCGCTGCGGGCTCGTCCACCGCGACCTGAAGCCGGGCAACATCATCATGGCGGCGGACGGGCCGCGCGTCCTGGACTTCGGTATCGCCCGGGCCCTGGAATCGACCCGGCTCACCGCGACCGGGATGGCCTTCGGGACGCCGGGCTTCCTCGCCCCCGAGCAGGCCCAGGGCCTCGAAGTCGGCGCCCCCGCCGATGTGTTCGCCCTGGGCGCCGTGCTCGTCGCGGCGGCGGGTGGAGCTGCGTTCGGGGCCGGGACGCCCATGGGGATGATGTACCGGTCGGTGCACGAGGCGCCGGACCTGGGCGCGGTGCCGGAGGGCGTACGGGACGTGGTGGCGGCCTGCCTGGCGAAGGAGCCGGGCGAGCGGCCCGCGCCGGAGGCGCTGTTGGACCTGTTCGCGCCCGGGGGGCCGGTGTACGTCCCGACCATGCCCGTACCGGCGCGGCAGCCCGGCCAGCCGGCCGACGCGACCCCGTCGCCGCAGCACCCCCTCCCGCCCGTCGGCGCGGCCCCCGTGCCCCCCGCCTACCCGCCGAACTCCGGGACGCCGTCCCCGTACCCGCCGATGGCGGCCTCGCCCTACGGCCCGTCCCCGTACACCCCCTCGCCCTATCCGCCCGCCTCCGCGATCCCCAACAACCCCTACGCGCAGGCGCCGGCCGCGGGCGGCACGTGGCAGCAGGGGCCCGCCGAGCCCGTCACCGACATCGGGTTCGTCGGTGTCGGCACGGGCAGTTCGCTGGTGATCGACGCGCTGGGGGTCGAGTTCCAGGCGGACCACGGGCCCGAGGTGCAGTTCGCCTGGGCCGAGATCGGCCGGATCGAATACGCGGTGCGCGGGCCCAAACTCCTCGTCGTCACCGTCCGCCTGCGCGCGGGGGCCGTGCACACCTGGGCGCTGGCCGCCCGCAACCGCTCCCGCCTGCGGCAATGGACCCAGGACCTGCCGCTGATCCTGGAGTACTACGCGTAGGGAGGCCCCGGCCACCCGCTCGTATGCTCGGGGACATGACCGATGCCCAGAGCGGACCCACCACCAACTCGATGCGGCGCGCGCTCAAGCGCGCGCGTGACGGAGTCGCACTCGACGCGGCGGAGGCCGCCGTGCTGCTCCAGGCGCGCGGCGACGACCTGACGGATCTCGCGGCCTCCGCCGCCCGGGTGCGCGACGCGGGCCTTGAGGCCGCCGGGCGGCCGGGGGTCATCACGTACTCCCGCAAGGTCTTCATCCCGCTGACCCGGCTCTGCCGTGACAAGTGCCACTACTGCACATTCGTCACCGTGCCCGGCAAGCTCCGCCGGGCCGGGCACGGCATGTTCCTGTCGCCCGACGAGGTGCTGGCCATCGCCCGCGAGGGGGCCGCGATGGGCTGCAAGGAGGCCCTGTTCACGCTCGGGGACCGGCCGGAGGACCGCTGGCCGGAGGCGCGCGAGTGGCTGGAGGCGGAGGGGTACGACGACACCCTCGCGTACGTACGTGCCATGGCGATCCGGGTCCTTGAGGAGACGGGGCTGCTGCCCCACCTCAACCCCGGGGTCATGAGCTGGACGGACCTCCAGCGGCTGAAGCCCGTCGCGCCCTCCATGGGCATGATGCTGGAGACGACCGCGACCCGCCTGTGGTCCGAGCCCGGCGGCCCGCACCACGGCTCCCCGGACAAGGAACCGGCCGTGCGGCTGCGGGTCCTTGAGGACGCGGGCCGGTCCAACGTGCCGTTCACCACGGGCATCCTGATCGGCATCGGCGAGTCGTACGAGGAGCGCGCGGACTCCCTCTTCGAGCTGCGCCGGACCGCCCGGGCCTACCACGGCATCCAGGAGGTCATCGTCCAGAACTTCCGGGCCAAGCCCGACACCGCGATGCGCGGGATGCCGGACGCGGAGCTGGAGGAACTGGCCGCCGCGATCGCCGTCGCCCGGCACATCCTCGGCCCGTCCGCCCGCATCCAGGCCCCGCCGAACCTGGTCGACGCGGAGTACGCGCTGCTCATCGGCGCGGGCATCGACGACTGGGGCGGGGTGTCGCCGCTGACCCCCGACCATGTGAACCCCGAGCGCCCGTGGCCGCACATCGACGAACTCGCCGCCCGCACCGCCGAGTCCGGCTTCACGCTGCGCGAACGCCTCACGATCTACCCGGAGTTCATCCAGCGCGGCGAACCCTGGCTGGACCCGCGCCTGCTGCCGCACGTACGGGCGCTGGCCGACCCGGAGACCGGGCTCGCCCGCGAGGGCGCGATGCCGGAGGGGCTGCCCTGGCAGGAGCCGGACGAGGGGTTCAACGCCTCCGGCCGCACCGACCTGCACCGCACCATCGACACGGAGGGCCGCACCGGCGACCGCCGCGACGACTTCGACGTCGTCTACGGGGACTGGGAGGCGCTGCGCGAGGCGGCGGCCCCCGGGATGGTGCCCTCCCGGATCGACGGGGACGTGCGCGCGGCGCTGAGCCAGGCGGCGGACGACCCGACGAAGCTCACCGACGACCAGGCGCTCGCGCTGCTGCACGCGGACGGTCCGGCCCTGGACGAGCTGTGCCGGATCGCGGACGCGCTGCGGCGGGACGTGGTCGGCGACGACGTCACGTACATCGTCACGCGCAACATCAACTTCACCAACGTCTGCTACACCGGCTGCCGCTTCTGCGCCTTCGCCCAGCGCCGCACCGACGCCGACGCGTACACCCTCTCGCTCGACCAGGTCGCGGACCGGGCCGCGCAGGCGTGGGACGTGGGCGCGGTCGAGGTCTGCATGCAGGGCGGCATCCACCCGGACCTGCCCGGCACGGCCTACTTCGACATCGCGCGGGCCGTGAAGGAGCGGGTGCCCGGCATCCACGTCCACGCGTTCTCGCCGATGGAGGTCGTCAACGGGGCCACCCGCACCGGCATGTCGATCCGGGACTGGCTGACCGCCGCGAAGGAGGCCGGGCTCGGCTCGATCCCGGGCACGGCGGCCGAGATCCTGGACGACGAGGTCCGCTGGGTCCTCACCAAGGGCAAACTGCCCACCGCCACGTGGCTGGAGGTCATCAGGACCGCCCACGAGGTGGGCCTGCGCTCCTCCTCGACCATGATGTACGGCCACGTCGACCAGCCCCGCCACTGGCTGGGCCACCTGCGCACCCTGGCCGCGCTCCAGCAGGAGACCGGCGGCTTCACGGAGTTCGTGACCCTGCCCTTCATCCACACCAACGCCCCGGTCTACCTCGCGGGGATCGCCCGCCCCGGCCCGACCGACCGCGACAACAGGGCCGTCACCGCGATGGCCCGCCTCCTCCTGCACCCCCACATCACCAACATCCAGACCAGCTGGGTCAAGCTCGGCACGGAGGGCGCCGCCGAGATGCTCCGCTCCGGCGCGAACGACCTGGGCGGCACCCTGATGGAGGAGACCATCTCCCGTATGGCCGGGTCGAGTTACGGCTCCTACCGCTCGGTCCGCGACCTGGAGGCCATCGCACAACTCGCCGGCCGCCCGGCGAAGCCGCGCACGACGCTGTACGGAGAGGTCCCGGAGGAGCGGGTGACGGCGGCGGGTGCGTCGGACGGTCATCTGCCGGAGCTGTTGCCGGTGCTGGGGGACTGAGGTGGGGGAGTACGAAGCGCTAGCGCGCCTCGTGCTCCCCCACCACCGCCTCCACCACCCGCAGTTCGTTCGCCGCCCGGGCCGGGTCCGCCTCGGTGTCCAGCACCAGATTCAGCAGCGCCTTCCACAGCGCCCAGCCCCGGGCCCGCGCCCAGGTTCCGGGGTCCTGGGCGGCCGACTCGCGGAACGCCTCGCGGCTCTCGCCGTCGAACGTGGTCCAGGCGATCACCAGGTCGCAGGCCGGGTCGCCCACGCCGGAGGTGCCGAAGTCGATGACGGCCGACAGCTCGCCGCCCCGGACCAGGAGGTTGCCGGCGGCGATGTCTCCGTGGAACCACACCGGGTCCCCGTGCCACTCGGCGGCGAGGGCCGCCTCCCAGGCCGGCCGTGCCCGGTCCGTGTCCACGCGGTCCGCGAGGAGGGTCAGGCAGCGGCGGGTCTGCTCGTCGTAGTACGCGGGGGAGGCGCCCCGGTGCCAGCTGTGCGCGCCCGCCGCCGGGCCGCCCGCCGGGTCGCAGCGCTGGAGGGCGCGGAGGAATCCCGCCACCGAGGCCGCGAAGCCGGGCAGGTCCTCGATGTGCCCGCGCGCCGCCGTCTCGCCGGGCAGCCAGCGCCGCACCGACCAGGGGAACGGGTAGCCCTCGCCGGGCGCGCCCAGGGCGAGGACCGGGGGGACCGGGACCGGCAGCGAGGGGGCCAGGCGGGGCAGCCAGACGTGCTCCTTCTCCACGGCGGGGACGTAGCCCGCGGCGGTGGGCAGCCGGACCGTCATCGCGTCGCCGAGGCGGTACGTGCGGTTGTCCCAGCCGTCCACCTCGACGGGGACCACGGGCAGGCCCCTCCACTGCGGGAACTGCGCGGCGATCAGCCGCTCCACGAGCGCGGCGTCGATGCCCGCGCGGCCGTCGGGATGGGCATGGGCATGGGCGTGGGGGAGGGGTGAGGGCATCGGGCGATCATCGCCCCCGGGCCCGTGCGCCGCAACGGAATTCGACGCGCCTCGGAGCCGTAGGAAATGCTCCGCCCTCCTTGGCCCCGCACGCGTTCGATTACAGTGCTGCGCAGTTACCGCACAGTCGCACAGGGGAACGAAGACACGGCATACGGGAGTGGCGCGGTGAGTACAGGGATCCTGGCCGTCTGGGGGCGGGCCGAGCAGCAGGACTTCCGCAGCCGGGTGCGCGGCACCCTCCTCGGCGGCGCCCTCGGGGACGCGCTCGGCGCCGGCGTCGGCGCCCTCACCCTGGAGGAGATCCGCGCCGCCCACGGCCCCGACGCCCTCACCGACTTCGTCCCCGCCCACGGCGCGCGCGGCACGGTCACCGCCGCCACCCAGCTCACCCTGTTCACCGTCGACGGGCTGATCCGCGCCCAGGTCCGCCGCGACACCGGCGCCTGGCACCCGCCCACCGACGTCCACCGCGCCCATCTCCGCTGGGCCGCGACCCAGCGCGACTGGGGGCCCGACGAGCGCCGCAAGGACAACGGCTGGCTCGCCGGGCAGGAATGGCTCTACGCCCGCCGCGACCCCACCCGGGAGTGCCTGAACGGCCTCGGCGACGACATCATGGGCACCCTGGACCGGCCCAAGCACCCCGCCGCGCACGACGCCGCCGCGCTCACCCGGTCCGCGCCCTTCGGGCTGCTCGTCGGCTGGGAGCCGCAGCTGGTGTTCCAGCTCGCCGTCGAGTGCGCCGCGCACACCCACGGGCACCCCACCGCCCTGCTCTCCGCCGGTGCCTTCGCGGTCGTCGTGCACGGGCTGGCGCGCGGCGAGACCCTGGACGGCTCCGTGCAGCACGCGCTGGGGCTGCTCGCGGACCGCCCGGGCCACGAACCCGTCACCGAGGCGCTGCGCCGCGCCCTCGGCGCCGTACGCCAGGGCATCCCGGGGCCCGCGCTCATCGAGTCCCTGGGCGTCACGGACTCCGCCGACGAGGTGCTGGCGGTCGCGGTGTACTGCGCGCTCGTCGGGGAGGACGTGCGGCAGGGGCTGCGGCTCGCGGTGAACCACGGGGGCCCGTCCGCCGCGACCGGGGCGCTGTGCGGGGCGCTGCTGGGCGCGATGCACGGGGAGACCGCGCTGCCCCCGGCCTGGCTCGCCGAGCTGGAGGGGCGGGCCACCCTCCTCGAACTCGCCGACGACTTCGCCATGGAGATGACCCAGGGGCCCGCCCTGCACAGCCCGGCCACCGCCGCCCCGGGCTGGCTGGCCCGCTACCCGCGCTGACCGTCTCCCTTCGTGCCCTCGGTGGCGACCGTGACGTCCTGCGGACCGGCCTGCGCCGGGACGGCGGCCGCGCCGGACGCCTCCGGCCCGTCGCCGTCCGTGTTGATCCGCTCGATCAGCGCGTCGCGTTCCGGGGTGTCCTCCGGGCGTACGAAGCCGATCACCACGTACAGCACCAGCGAGATCGCCAGCGGCAGTGCCACCTGGTACTGGAGTGCCACGCCCTCCTTCACCGAGCCGTCCAGGTCGTAGTTGGTGAAGTAGAACGCCAGCAGCCCCGCCGCCCAGCTGACGAGCGCGGCCGTCGGCCCCGACTTACGGAAGGGGCGCAGCAGCCCCAGCATGAACGGGATCGCGATCGGGCCCATCAGCCCGGCGACCCACTTGATGACGACGGAGATGATGTCCTTGAACGTCGGCGAGTTGATCTGCGTCGCCAGCGCCATGGACAGCGCGAGGAAGCCCAGCGTGGACAGCCGAGCGGCGAGCAGACCGGCCCGGCTGCTCCACTCGCGGGCGGCCTTGGAGAAGACCGGGGCGATGTCCCGGGTGAAGACGGCGGAGATCGCGTTGGCGTCGGAGGAGCACATGGCCATCGTGTGCGAGAAGAACCCGACGACGACCAGGCCCAGCAGCCCGTGCGGCAGCAGCTGTTCGGTCATCAGCGCGTAGCTGTCGGAGGCGTCCGGCTTCTCGGCGTGGACCAGCAGCGGGGCGCACCACATCGGGAAGAACAGGACCGTCGGCCACACCAGCCACAGGACGGCGGAGAGCCGCGCCGAACGGGTCGCGGAGGCGGCGGAGTCCGTGGCCATGTAGCGCTGGGCCTGGTTCCACATCCCGCCGTTGTACTCGAAGGTCTTGATGAACAGGTACGCCAGCAGGAACGTCACGGTGTACGGACCGGCCGTCGGGTCCGCGTGGCCCTCGGGCAGCTTGTCCCAGATCGTCCACAGGGTGCTGAAGCCGTCCAGCTCGTGCATCGCGGTGACGAGCATCGCGAGCCCGGCGAACAACTGGATGACGAACTGCCCCAGTTCGGTGAGCGCGTCGGCCCACAGGCCGCCGACCGTGCAGTAGACGGCCGTGATGATGCCGGTGATGAAGATGCCCTGGGTCAGGGTGATCCCGGTGAAGACGGACAACAGGGTCGCGATCGCGGCCCACTTGGCGCCGACGTCCACGATCTTCAGCAGCAGCCCCGACCAGGCGAGGGCCTGCTGGGTCGGCACGTTGTAGCGGTTCTTGAGGTATTCCAGCGGGGACGCCACGTACAGCCGCGAGCGCAGCCGGTTGAGCCGGGGCGCGAACAGCTGCGCGCCGATGCCGATGCCGATCGCGATCGGCAGCGACCAGGTCACGAAGGACGTGACGCCGTACTGGTACGCGATGCCGGCGTAGCCCGTGAACATCACGGCGCTGTACCCCGACATGTGGTGCGAGATGCCGGAGAGCCACCAGGGCATCCGGCCGCCCGCCGTGAAGAAGTCGCTGACGTTGTCGACACGCTTGTGGGACCAGAGCCCGATCGCGATCATCACGCCGAAGTAGCCGATGAGCACGACCCAGTCGAGACTGTTCATATGTCCCCTCCCGGGGTCCGCCTTGTGAACGGGGTGCGCACTTCGCCAGTACGGCCGCTCAGCGGCGCCCCGTGCGGGAGCGGGGACTTCGGGGATTGAACCGCCTGTGCGGTACCCGGGTCAAGGACCCTTCCGGTCATAGATGTGAACACAGATCAGCAAGAGGAACGATTTTACTCGTTCTTGACCTACGGGAGCGTTGTCGCGCACGTGACGGCGGCCACACGATGAGCGGGCGCTTCGCCAGGCTGTGAGCGCAGGGAAGCACGAAGAAGACCGCACGGGATGCGGGTCCCGTGCGGTCGAGTGAGGAGGGGAACTGCCAGAGGAACTGCCGGAGAAATCCCGGGAATCCGGCCCGGAAAAGGCGAAAGCCCTCTCGGCCAGGACGGCGGGCCGGTCGAGAGGGCCTGGTGCGGGCCGCGGCGCGAGCGCGCGGTCGGGTCGCGCGGTCTCAGAACCCGGCGGTGCGCGAGACGTCCAGGACGAACGCCGACCAGGTCTTCGCGGAGAAGTCGAGGACCCCGCTGCTCACGCTCTTCGAGTCGCGGACCAGCAGCGCGTGACGCTCCGCCGCCTTGACCTCCACACAGTTCCCATTCGCGGAATAGGAGGACTTGGTCCACTCAGTCAGTGCGTTCTGCCGAATCACCATAATGACTCCGATGGTTGTGCCGGTCGTTGGGCGGTGCGCCCAGCCGCTGCGCCCAGCGACTTGTGAGGACGCTACGCCGCAACATCATTGGCCGTGAGTGGCGTTCACTCGTTCGGATGACTTACGCCTTGGCGGTCTTCCGGCACAACCTGGCGGAGGTGTACCTTCCGCGCCGACCCCGGGAAGGCCCGTGGCGGGCGCGGAAATCGTCACGCTCCGCAGTTCTCCGCCGCCTGGAGAATGTACGCCCGGGACTGCTCCGCGCTGAGCGCCTTCGCGCGCAGGTGTTCGTACATCACGGCATAACTCTGAACGTCGGGCGCCTTTTCCAGATACAGGTCACTGGTGATGCCTTCGAGGTAGACGACGCTCGCGTCCATGTCCTCCTGGAATTCGAGGATCGTGTAGCTCCCGTACATCCCCGGGTGCGCCCCGACGGTGTACGGCAGGACCTGGAGCGTCACGTGCGGCAGCTGGCTCAGCTCCGCCAGGTGCCTCAACTGGTCCGCCATGATCTGCGGGTTGCCCACGACGCGGCGCAGCACGGCCTCGTCGATCACGGCCCAGAACCGCAGAGGTTCGACCGGATCGGTCAGCCGGTCCTGGCGCTTGAGGCGGATCTGGATGCGCTTGTCGATCTCGGTCGGCGTGGCCTCCGGCCACATCCCCTCGATCGCCGCCTGCGCGTACTCCCGCGTCTGCAACAGGCCCGGGACGATCAGCGACTCGTACACCCGCAGGGAAGCGGCGTCGGTCTCCAGACCGATGTACACGCTGTACGGGATGTCTCCGAACGCGTGCCACCAGCCCTGCTGGCGCGAGTCCTTGGCCATCTGCATCAGCGATTCGACCACGCGGCGGTCCTCGACCTCGTACACCCCGCAGAGATCGCGGACGTCACGCTGGCTGATGGAGCGGCGGCCGTTCTCCAGGCGGCTGATCTTCGACTGCGAGACCAGCAGCCGCTCCGCCACCTCCTCGGCGGTCATTCCCTTGACCTCGCGCAGTCGGCGCAATTCCTGACCCAACCGGCGTCGCCTGACGGTGGGATTGACGTTGGACGGCACGGAAACGGCACCTCCGGCTATGTAGCTGTGCGTATCTACTGCTGAGCAGATTGCCACCCCCGGACCCGGCCGCGCTGGGAAACGCCCACACACAGCGGCGCGGGGCAGTCGGTGGTATCGACTGCCCCGCGCCTCGGTGCGGCTCCCGGACCGGGTCTGGATGACAACGGTTCGGCGGTGTTCGGTTGTTGACGTGCGTGGTGCGGACGCGGTCCTAGTGGGCCGCGGTGTGCGCCATGCTGCCGCGCCGTGAGGGCGACGGCACTTGCGGTTGCAACGGGACGCCGGCCGCCTGAGCGCGGCGCGGCTGTGCGACCGCCCCGTTCTGTACGTCCATCACGGCATGCGCCACGAGGCCGCCCATCGGGTCGTGCCTGATCAGGTCCCGGAGCCGGGAGCGCGATGAACGCCCCTCGTTCCCGGGATACAGGTGCTTGCCGAGTCCGACCGCGTGGGCCAGTGCGGCGAGCGCCGCGGTCCGCGGGTCCGGCGGTACGCCGGTGCGGATCGCACTGTCCAGCCTGGACCTGATGTCCCGGCTGATCGCCGTGTCCGTCGCCTGGTAGCGAGTCGTCGGCAGCACTCCGCACATCTGGCCTTCGACGGCATGCACCATGCCGCACCGCTCCAGATGAGCGAGGTAAATCTGGCGGAGCCCCAGCCGGGGTCCGCCGATCCAGTGGACCGCCCGTACCGGACTGCCACGCCTGCGCAGCAGTTCCAGTGCGGAGTCCAGGGTCGGATCTCCTGTCGGCCGTGGCATCACCACGGCGATACGATCCCCGTCTGGGGCTATCCGTCCTGCCAGGGCCAGCTCCACTAGCTGGGCTCCGGCGAGGCCGAGGTCGAGCGACTGCGGCTGCGCTGTGGTACCCGTGGTCGGGTCCAGAGCGAGCAGCAGAAGCTCCTCCGGAATTGTTCTGCGGCTCCTGCCCATCCATGCCTCCCCGCGTGGATGAATGACAGGGTGACCCCTCTCACATCTTCCTGTCGAGGGTGCCTGGTGGCTTTGTACGGGAACCAGTAGGTATGTCGTTCTCGTCTAGCAGCCCGGCCAAGGGTTCACACGGGACACTGGTAGATGGTTCGGACAGCGCGGGTGGTTCCCCGCGCCGCATGGAGGAGGCATCGGTGGCGGGCGAGTCCCCCGACAAGTCGGAGCAGCAGCAGTCGTCGGGAACGACTCGCAACGAGCGCGATCCGCGTCTCGGTGTCTTCCGTGAACCCGAACCGGAGTCCGGTACGGGGTCCGGTTCGGCCGGTACGGGTGAGGACCCGGCGCCCGGCGATGCCGCCGGGGAGTCCGGCGATGCCCCGGAGGCCGCCGAGAGCGATGCGAGCCCTGCGGAGGGCCCGGACGAGGGCGCGGATACGGCTCCCGAGGGCGCTGAGAGCGCTCTGAGGGCCGCTGAGGACGCGGAGACCCCGCCGGACGCCCCGGAGGCGGCTTCGGACGCCCCCGAGGCCGCGGAGACCGCTGAGGACGCGGAGGCCGATGCGCCGGAGGCCGACGCCGAGCCGGACGCCGCCCAGCCCGAGGAGGGCGACGCGCGCCTCCGGGCGGCCGTGGCCGCCTGGGTCTCGACCGCCGATGACGGCGACAAGGACACCGGTGGGGACACCGACGAGGCCGACGCCCCGGAGGAGCCCCGCGTAACCGCTTCCCGCGACGAGAAGCCGGACGCCGAGCCCGAGCCCGAGCCCGAGCCGGACGAGAAGCCGGACGCCGCCGCGAAGCCGGAGCCCGAGCCCGTCGCCGAGCCGAAGGCGCCCGTCGCCGACGCGAAGGAGCCGGCCGACGACGAGCCGGCCACCGGCAGGAGCGAATCGGCCACCGCCGAGCCCGCCGAGGCGGAAGCGCCCGCCGCCGACGCGGACGCCCCCGAAGAGGAGCCGCCCGCCGCCGAGGCGCAGGCGGACGCGCCCGTCGATCAGCCCACCGCCGTCTTCAAGGCCCCCCGGCTGCCCAAGGTCGACCAGCCGACCACGGCGCTGAAGATCACCAGGTCGCCGTCGGGGCAGCCCGTCGCCGCCGAGACCGAGTCGCTCACCGAGCGGACCAGCCGGTTCGTACCGCTGCGCGCCGACGACGTACGCCAGGCGCCCGCGCCGCGCAAGCCCGAGAACCCCGTCGCCGGGCCGCCCGCGGCCCTCAGCGGTGCCGAGCGCACCCGGCAGCAGCCGATGCCGCCGAAGCCGCCGCTCGACCTGCTCGCGGAGCTGACGAACACCCCGCCGCCGCCGGAGACCCCGGTCCGCACCGCCGTGCGCAGGGTCAAGATCTGGACACCGCTGGTCATCCTGCTGCTCATCGTGTTTGCGATCGTGCAGATGGTGCGCCCGCTGCCGGACCCTTCGCTGTCGATGACGGCGAAGGAGACGTACGGCTTCGAGGGCGGCGCCCCGAAGCTGCCGTGGCCCGAGCAGGGCCAGGGCTACATGGCCGCCACCGGCCTCGGCAAGGTCGACTCCTTCGGCGAGCAGAAGCCCGTGCCGATCGCGAGCGTCGCCAAGGCGATGACGGCGTACCTCGTCCTCGAGAGCCACCCGCTCAAGCGCGGCGAGAACGGCCCGGGCATCAAGATCGACGCCAAGGCCGAGGCGGACGGCAAGCTCTACACCGAGGGCGAGTCCACGCTGAGCACGGTGAAGGAGGGCGACATACTCACCGAGCGCGACGCCCTGGCCGCGATCATGATCCCCTCCGCCAACAACATCGCCCGGCTGCTCGCCCGCTGGGAGGCGGGCTCGGAGAAGGCGTTCGTCGCGAAGATGAACGCCACCGCCGACGAGCTGGGCATGAAGAACACCACGTACACCGACCCCTCCGGGCTGACCGCCTCCACGGTCTCCACCGCCGAGGACCTGGTGAAGCTCGGCGAGAAGCTGGTCGAGTTCCCGGCGCTGATGGACATCACGAAGCTGCCGGAGTGGAAGGACCCCTCGGGTCACAAGTGGCGCAACTACAACACCCTCGTGCCGTTCGACGGCGCCCTGGGCATCAAGACCGGTTCCACCTCCAAGGCCGGCGGCAACCTGCTCTTCGCGGCGCACAAGATGATCGACGGCACCGACCAGCTGATCGTCGGCGCGATCCTGGGGCAGTACGACGACGTCTCGATCATCGACGAGGTGAACCGGGTCAGCAAGAAGGTGATGGTCGCCACGCTGGACCTGCTGGAGGGCGCCAAGATCGTCAAGAAGGGCGACGTCGTCGGTGAGGTGGACGACGGCATGGGCCACACCACCCCCGTCGTCGCGACGAAGGACGTCAAGGCGGTCGGCTGGTCCGGCCTCACGGTCAAGCTCGAACTGACCGACGACGGCAAGACCATTCCGCACGAGGCGGTCGCCGGTACGCACGTCGGCACGCTCACCGTGGGCGAGGGCCGCAGTCAGGTGAAGGTCGCGGTCGCCCTTCAGAGCGACCTCGCGAAGCCGTCGTTCGGCGACAAGCTGACCCGTATCGGCTGAGGACACCCGGAGGGGGGCGCCCACCCGGCGCCCCCCTCCGCCACCACGCCCTTCCCGTACGCCGGAAAGGTCCCGCGTGTTAGCGTCCCGGGGGCAACGCGCGGACCCCGGAGCGCGTCTTTCGGCCCATGAGACCCGAGCAGGAGAGCCGGCCGACACCACGCGTCCGGGAAGGGACGGGGAGAGAGCAGTGACCACCGCCGAGCCGACACGGGCGAAGGACGGCACCGCTTCCGACGGCACCGCGGAGCCGGCGGGCGATCCGGGCGGATCCGCCCCCGCCACCGGATTCGACGGCCTGAAACAGCGCTGCCTGCGCCACCCGGTCCTGCTGACGACCGCGGTCGCCGCGGTCGCCCACATCCTGTGGTTCCTCTTCTTCGCCAACAGCGGCGGCGACATCGCCGCCCAGGACGCCTGGGCCGAGTTCGTCGGCCGGCACCCCGGCACGGCGTACAACCTCGCCTGGTACGGGGGCATGCACCCCGTCTCGTACAGCGTCGTCTCGCCGTATCTGATGTCCCTGCTCGGCGTGCGGACGACGATGATGATCGCCGGCACGGTCTCGGCCGGGCTCACCTCGCTGATCCTCTACCGGGTCAAGGCGGTCCGTAACCCCCTGGCCTGCTCGATGGCGGGCGTCTTCGCGTACCTGTGCAACGCGCTGTCGGGCCGGGTGACGTTCGGGCTCGGCATGATGTTCGCCGTCGGCGCTGCGGCGGCCGTGTTCTGCTGGCCGTACCGGTGGCGCTACAAGCGGTGGGCGAAGGCGGCCGTCGCCGCGCCGCTCGCCGGACTCGCGACGCTGGGCAGCCCGGTGGCGGGCCTCTTCCTCGGCGTGGTCGCGGCCGCGCTGTTCCTGAACAAGCGGCGCCCCGGCGCGTACGCGCTGAGCCTCGCCCCGGTCGTGGTGGTCGCGCTGTCCGCCCTGCTGTTCCCGTTCTCCGGCACCCAGCCGATGTCGGTCGCGACGCTCTCCGGGCCGTTCATCTTCGCGTGGCTGGTCTTCTTCCTCGTACCGCCCGACTGGAAGACCGTCCGCATGGCGTCGGCCGTGTACGGGGTCGGGACGCTGGCGACGTTCGTCGTGGACTCGCAGATCGGCTCCAACGTCTCGCGGATGGCGATGCTGTACGCGGGCATCGTCCTGCTGGCCGCCCTCCCGTACACCGCTCCCCGCTCCCGGAAGTGGTACGCGGTGGTCATCGCGTTCGTCTCGCTGAACGTCTGGATCGGCTACAAGGGCGTCGACGACATCGTCAGGACCGCCCCCACCGCCTCCTGGACCCGCTCGCTTGCCCCCCTGGTCGACCAGCTCCAGAAGGTCGGCGCCGAACGCGGCCGGGTCGAGGTCGTCCCGCCGAGCAGCCACCGCGAGGCGTCCGCGCTCCCGCGCTCGGTCAACCTGGCCCGGGGCTGGAACCGCCAGGCCGACATGAAGCGGAACCCGCTCTTCTACGACGACACCCTGGACCCCATCAACTACCGCCAGTGGCTCGACCGCTGGGCGGTGCACTACGTGGTGCTGCCGCAGGGCGACCCCGACTACAGCGGCGCCCGCAAGGAGGCCGAACTCGTCGGCAAGGGCCTCTCCTACCTGAAGCTGATCTGGTCCAACAGCGACTGGCGGCTCTTCGAGGTGGACAGCCCCGTCCCGCTGGCCGACCCGCCCGCCACGGTGGAGCGCGCGGGCGAGGGCGAGCTGACGATCCACGTCAAGAAGGCGGGCCGGGTCCTGATCCGCGTCCCCTACTCGCGCTGGCTCGCCGTCGTGGACGAGGACGGAAACGGCGTGGAACGCCCCCAGGAGACCGAGGCGTCCAAGCAGCGGGCGGACGAGAGCACCCCGAAGACCTTCGTCAACGAGCACGGCTGCCTGATCAAGATGGACGAGGACGAGGACGGCGACGAGTGGACGGAACTCCTCGCCCCGCGCCCCGGCACGTACCGCCTGGGCGCCCCGTACCAGCTCCCGCCGGGCACGCCCTGCCCGGACGAGCTGAAGTGACGGCTGCGGAGGACCGGAACGCTCCGGCTGCGGAGGACCCCGAAGCCGTACGCGCCCCGCGGGTCGCCCGCGTGCATTCCAGCCTCTCCGGCGCTTGAGGACGGAACTGGTGCCGCACGACAGACCCAGCCTGTCCGGCGATTGAGGACGGAACCGGCGACCCCGGACCGGGGCCGAGGCTTCCGTCCTCAATCGCCGGACAGGCTTGAATGTGGGCCAGACCCTTCGCTGCCCAGCGGCCACCCGCGCCGGGGCCCGTCCGTCGACGCGCTCAGCGACCGGCTGAACCACACCAACCGCCGCGCTCAGCCGGCCACCGCTCCCGCCAGGTCGTACACCGCGAAGTCCGTCACGGGCCGGAAGCCGACGCGTTGGTACACGCCGTTGCTGGTGGGGTTGGCCAGGTCCGCGAAGAGCAGCACCTCCGCCGCGCCCTCGTCGAGCGCGGTCCGGGAGGCGTGGGCGGTCGCGGCGGCCCCGTAGCCCCGGCCCCGCAGCTCGGCCGGGGTGTAGACGGGGGCGACCCGGATCTGCCCGGCGACCTGGGGCGTGAGCGCCGCCATGGAGACGGGGACGCCGTCCGGGGTCTCCCAGAGGATGACTCGGCGGCCGGCGATCCGCGTGTCGGCCCAGGCCCCGGGGCTCCGGTGGCCGACGCCGTCGATGGCCCGCACGAACTCCACGTACCACCCCGCGACCAGCTCCCGGTCCCGCGCCTCCGCGATCCGGCCGCGCCCCTCCGGCGCGGGCTCCGGCCACCGGAGCTCCCCGAGCCGGTAGAGCCGCAGCCGCTCGTGGAGCCGGGGCTCTGCCCCCGTACGTCCCTGCCATGCCTCGGCGAACGCGGCGGCGGTCGCGTCGTCCGCGTTGACCCCGGGGACGGGGCCGCCCGCGGCGCGCAGGTGCTCGGCCAGCGAACCGGCCTCCTCGGGCGTGAGGGGCGTGACGATCAGCCGGTAGGGCGGGGTCCGGAAGTACGCGGCGCGCACCTCACCGTCCCCCTCCAGCACTCCGAAGACGGGCGCCCCGTCCCCGTACGCCTGCGACCCCTGCGCGCGCAGCCCCTCGCACACGGTCAGGGTCACGGTGTGCAGAGCGGGCCGCGACCGCAGGAAGTCCCCGGCGCGGGCGAGGAAGGAATGAACATCGGGAAGGCGACGCCAAGTTGAGGTATCCATGGCACATCCTCCCGTGCCGGGGGAGGGGAGCGCCTGCCCTTTTCCGCTGCCTACTCGACGTCGATCCCGTACTCCGTGACCAACTCCTCAAGCCCGCCCCGGTATCCCTTGCCGCCGGTGACGAACTCCCAGTCCCCGTTGGCCCGTCGGCGGAACGAGCCCAGGACGAGCGCGGTCTCGCCGGGCCGGCCGTCCGAGACGTCCAGCTGGTCGAGCGGGGTGCGCTCGGCGTCGAGCAGCCGGATCCCGGCGTCGGTGAAGCCGGACAGATCGGCGTCGGGGTTGGCGACGGGGTCGATCGCGGCGATGATCACCAACCGGTCCGCACGCGCCGGGAGCGCGTCGAAGGCGACCTGGATCGCGGCCTTGTCGGGCGCGACGGGGATCAGCTCGCGGACCGAACCGTCCGGGGTGCGCGGGTTGTTGAAGAACACGAAGTGGTCGTCGTCCAGCACGCGGGTGCCCTGGCACACGAGCGCGCAGACGTCCAGGGCGACGGAGCCGGACCAGTACATGCCGAGCACGTTGTGGTCGTCGTTCCGGCTGTCGGCGTCGCGGCTCTCCGGCGCGCTCCGCTGGGCCGGGACCGACGGCTCGCCGCCGCCCAGCCGCCCCCGCAGCCCGTGCCGGTGCAGCAGGTCGACCAGTTCGGAGCCCGGGACCAGCTCCAGCGGCTTGCCGTTGGCGAAGGTGTGCGAGCCGGGGCCGAACTTGGAGGTGGTGACCAGCACGCCCTTGTTGGCACCGGCGTCCTGGACCGTCCCGTACAGATCGCGGACCGCCGTCGGCGGCACGGTGTTCCGGTAGCGCTTCACCTGGACGACGATCTTGCCGCCGCGGATCGGGGCCGGGTCCAGCGCGTCGACGTCGACGCCCCCGTCGTTGGAACGCTGCGTGGTGACGGCCTGCATGCCCATGGCCCGGAAGAGCTCGGCGACCAGCGCCTCGAAGGCGAGCGGGTCCATCTCGTACAGGTCGGGCTCCTCGTCGCCGCCGTGCGTCACGACCCCGTTGCCGACGTCCTCGGGGACCCGCCCGGGCCGCACCGCGGCGTACTGGTCGGGGCGCGTGGACAGCTGCCCGCGCAACCCGTCCACCAGGCAGTTCACCGCGTTCACCTGCTCCAGGTGCAACTCGGCGAAGTCCGCCCGCGTCGCCATGACCGTGCCGAGGAACATGGGCATCCGCCGCCCGGTCGCCGGGTCGTGGTCGTCCACGAAGCCGTTCAGCGCGACGGACTCCAGGGCGCCGAACTCGTCGGCGGCGAAGAGATCGCGCAGGACGAGCAGCAGGCACTGGGCGAGCACGTCCCGGTACAGCGCCCGGCGCTGCGTGACCGGCCGGGGCGACTCCTTCTCCTGGTCCGCGTTGATCATGTACCGCACGGACTTCGCCTCGGGGACGACGTCGTACCGGGGCAGCTCCCAGTTGAGCACCAGTTGCCGCGCGCCCGAGTCGTACGCCGCCGCCACCTGCCGGGGCAGCTCGTCGGGCCAGCCGGTGGAGGCGTAGAGCGCGGCGGAGAAGTACGCGACGGCCGCCTCGGCGTCCCCGGCGCGCAGTCCGGCGGTCATCTCGGCGATCCCGGCGTTGTGACTCCGGATCTCGGCCAACTGTGCGTCCGCCCACTGCCGGTACTGCCGCTGGTAGCCCGCGAACTGCGCCTGCCGCTGCGCCTCGGCCGCCTGCGCCGCCTGCCAGTCCCGCTCGAACCTGGCCCGCGCCTCGGCCTGCGCCTGGGCCCGCCGCCCGGCGGTCCACCCGCCGCCCTGTGGCTCGTACCGTGCAGGGTCGGGCATGGGGACGGGGTGCGCCAGCGGCCCCGGCGCGAACGGCTCGACCGCCTCCGCCCGCGTCAGCGCCGAGGCCCGGAACGCCGGCGCCCGGCACCCGGCCGCCAGCAGCCCCTGCAACGCCTCGACCCGGGCATCCAGCTCCCGCGTACGCCGTCGCGCCTCGGCCTCACGCTGCTCCCGGTAGGCGGCCTTCTGCTCGCGCTGACTCCGGGCGACCTCGCGCTGATACGCCCGCTGCGCCCGCTCCTGATCCCGCTGATACCGGGCTTGCGCCTCCTGCTGGCGCTGCTGCTGCCGCTGCGCCTCGGCCCATACGGCAACCAACCCATTGGAGCGACGACTCATCCCGCCCAGGCCCTCCCCACAGCAGTGATGGCCGCAACTTTAATGCGCAACGGACCTGGGGCCCATGAAGTCGGCAGGGTTTGGGGGGAAGTTGGGGAAGTCGAGGGTGCGAGGATGACCTCATCCTTCACATGGACCTCATGGAGGCTCTGATGCCGATCGCCCCGTTGCCGTACATCGACGAGCACGAGACGGTCATCGAGGCCCCGGCCGAGGCCGTCTGGCGAGCCCTGAGCGAGACCCTGGACCATTCCTTCGCGGGCCGAGGCGCGACCGCCTACGCCCGCCTGGTCGCCGCCACCGACCGTACGGCCTCCGGCCCCCGCCCCCTGACGGAGGGCTCGACCCTCCCCGGCTTCCGGGTAACGGCCGCCACCCGCCCCCACGCACTGACCCTGTCGGGCAGCCACCGCTTCTCGACGTACACCCTGACGTTCCGCCTGGACGAGCTGGCTCCCACCCGATCCCGTCTGCGCGCAGAAAGCCGAGCGGTCTTCCCCGGCCTGTCCGGCACCACGTACCGCCACCTGGTCATCACGACAGGCGGCCACGCGGTGGGCATGCGCCGCCTCCTGACGGCCATCCGCCGCCGCTCGGAGTAGACCGGGTCGACCCGTCCGGGTGAACCGGTCGGCGACGCCTCTTTTCCCCTCAGGCAGTTCCGTGCTTGAGGCCCAGGCCGCCACGGAACCCCATGTCGTCGGGCCCCTCGGGCACCGATGCGTCCGGGTGCCAGCGGTCGACGGTCACGACGCCCGGTTCCAGCAGTTCCAGTCCCGTGAAGAATTCCTCGATCTGCTTCTGTGTCCGCAGCACCACGGGCTTGGAGACCTTGTTCTGCCGGTAGAAGGCCGATGCCTCCGCCGCCCTGACCGGATCTGCGTCACCGCAGGCATGGGACAACGCGACGTACGAGCCGGCCGGAAGGGCGTCCACGAGAACCCGCAGGACGCCCGCCGGGTCCTCGTCGTCGTCGAGGAAGTGCAGGATCGCGGCCAGGACCAGGCCCACCGGACGCGTCATGTCCAGTGTCCCGGTCACCTCGGGCGATTCCAGTACCGCGCGCGGGTCACGCAGGTCCGCTTGCAGGTAGGTCGACCGGCCTTCGGGCGAAAGCGGGGTGAGCAGCGCCTCGGCGTGCCGCAGCACCACGGGGTCGTTGTCCACATAGACGATCCGGGCCGAGGGCACCATGCCTTGGGCGATCTCGTGCAGGTTGGGCCGGGTGGGGATGCCGGTGCCGATGTCCAGGAACTGTGTGACGCCCCCTTCCTTCACCATGTGCCGTACGGCGCGCGCCATCCATGCCCGGTTCTGCTGCGCACTGCGCTGGATCTCCGGCCAGCGCTGGGCGATGCCCTCCGCGACGGCCTGGTCCACCGGGTAGTTGTCCTTGCCACCGAGGAGGCTGTCGTAGACGCGCGCCGGGTGCGGCTTTCCCTGCTCGAACGACCCGTTGGGGGACACACGATCTCCTTCGCGCGATGGCACATTCGGCACACGCAACAACGCTCTGGCCAGAGCCATTTGAACATACTGCGCAGCGCGAACGTACCCGTGGTCTCGGGTCACTTCGGTCTACCCGGCACGTCGCAGGCGAGAGCGCCGATGGTGTCGACGCATGCGTTGCCCGACGAGTCGAAGAGCAGCTCCATGGCCACGGGGCTGTGGCCGGGAGCGGGTGATGACGAACCGGAAGGGAAGGGGCTTGACGCTCCCTCAGGCGGTCACATGCTCGAAGCGGCGGAAGCTGGACAAGGGGCGGCGCCGGCCCCGATGCTAAGAGGCTCGATTTTGGGCAAGCGCCGGGTTCTGGGTGGGGGTGTCGGTCGGGCCCAAGTCGTCCTGCCCGGCGTTCTCCGGCGCGCCGAACCAGGCCACCGCGACCGCGCCCGTGACCGCCAGGACGAAGCCGGTCACCGCCAGCCAGGCGAAGCCGGGGCGTGAGGCGTCCCCCAGCCACCAGACGCCGATCATGCCGGGCAGCACGGTCTCGCCGACCACCAGCGCCGCCGTCGCCCCGTTCACCGAGCCGATCTGCAGCGCGACGGTGTGCAGGTACATGCCGCCGATGCCGGCGACCAGAATGGCGTACAGGGCCGGATCGGTGAACAGCGTGCCCAGGGCGAAAGGATCGATCCCGTTCAGCACGCGCACGCCCACGCCCAGCGCGCCGAAGCCGAGACCGGAGAGCAGTCCGGCCAGGATCGCGGCCCGGGCGCCGAGCATCCGGACCAGGACTGTGCCGCCCGCCATCAGCAGCAGTGAGATCGTGAGGAGCCACCAGTGGGTGGTGATCGGCGTGTGCCCGCTGCCCTCGGAACCCGCCGCGCTCGCGAGCAGCACCAGCGCCGAGCAGACGACCGCGATCGAGGTCCACTCCGCCCGGGTCAGCCGGATGCCGAGCAGCTTGACGCTCAGGACGGCCGTGATGACGAGGTTGGCGCTGATGACCGTCTGGGAGAGGAACAGCGGCAGCAGGCGGGCGGCGAGCGCGCCGAGTCCGAAGCCGACGAAGTCCAGGACCGTGCCGACGATGAATTCCCAGGTCATCGCGGCCTGGGCAGTGGAGGAGAGACTGGGGCCGCCATGCACGGTGACCTGTCCGGTGGCAGGCCCGGCGGCGGCCGCCTCGCGGCGGGCCGACTTGCGGGAGCCGACGGCCTGGAGGACGGAGCCCGTGCCGTAACAGATCGAGGCCGCAACGGCGGTCAGGAGTCCTACGAGCACCGAGCGCTCCGTTCAGGAGGGTGGTTCCTGGCTGTTCTCCCTGCCAGACGCGGGATCGACCGCTCGCGTTGCGTGGACCGGGTCTGCGTCGAGATGGACGTGACGCCGGATCCGTTGGATACGGACTCTCCGAACGGGCTCGAGGCCGGTGTTCGCCATGCTGATGGTCACTGCCACGGCTACGACGAACAGCGCACCCACCCGAGAGAGGTGAACGCGCTGTCCGGACACTGTGCCCCCGGCAGGATTCGAACCTGCGACACCCGCTTTAGGAGAGCGGTGCTCTATCCCCTGAGCTACGAAGGCATGGTTGTGGCCGCCAGTGTAGCGGGTGGTGTGCTCGGTGGACGGGGGTCGGGGGGCGTGGGGATCTTGGAAGGGTGGGAGGGCATCGTTGGGGTGTCGGGTGTGAGGGGGAGGCGTTCGTGGCTTACAACCTGTTGACCGTTGGTCTCGTCCGGCCCGCCGTCATGGCGAGTGCGCTCGCCGCGGTCCTGGATGTCGCCGTCCGGGACGTCGACGTCGCCCACGCCGACGGGGATCAGGGGGCGCGGGACTGGGAGGCGGCCGTTCTGTGCACGTACGAAGTCCTCCGGGGGGACCTGGCGCGGGCGCTCGACGTCTACGTACAGGACTTCGTGGCCGACCGGCCGCCCGAGCGGGACGTTGCCGCCGCGCTCGCGAAGGCCGCCGGGACCACCGTGCTGTTCCCCGCGGACGAGGCGCCGCCGAGCGCGTACTGGGCCGTGACACCGGACGGCATGGTCACCCGGGCCCGGCTCGAACCGTCCGACGACGAGCCGCCGGTCTTCGCGGTCACCGCGGTCGAGGCGCCCGTTCCGCAGCTGCCCGGAGCGACCGTGGAACGGTTCGTCGAGATCGTCCGGGGCACCCCCTAAGGCCGCGTCACCTGCACCCGGTAGTCCCCCTTCTCGTCCTTCTCCAGCACCGAGATCCGTATCCCGTTGGCCCGGTCCGTGAAGGTGTCGCCCGGTTGGTACGGGGCGTCCGAGAGTTCGGCGTGGACGTTGGGGAGGCGGGTGCAGCCGGGGCTGTTCTTGGTGCTGTCGGAGACCGAGACCGGGCCCTGGCCCGTGTCCACGTCGGAGCTGACCTTGTAGATGAGGACGCCGGGGCGGCAGACCGCCTGGTCGTTGCCCGCCTGGGTGCGGACCTCCACCGCGTAGCCGGACTCCGCGGTCAGCGGGACGAAGGCCAGCTTCAGGCCGCCCCGCGTGGCCAGCGGCTCCAGGACGTGGTCCGTCGTGCCGGGGCGGGCGGCGCAGCTCACCTGGTCGTTGTCCAGCCAGCCCAGCTTCCACTTGTGCCAGCCGAGCAGGTCGTTGTTGGCGCCCCAGTCCTCGGACATGATGTCCCAGTGCCCGACCGAGCCGCCGCCCTCCATCGTGTAGAGGTCGGGCAGCCCGAAGACGTGGCCGTTCTCGTGGGGCAGGACCCGGTAGCCGGTCTGGGCGTACGAGCCGGAGCCGTCGTCCTGGCGGCTGTAGACGAATGAGGTGTTGGACAGCGGCACCCCGTCCGCGACGGGGGCGTCGTCGTTCCCCGAGAAGGTCACCGAGAGCACGGTGTCCAGGGCGGAGGGCCCGGCGTTCGGGGTGACCAGGATGTTGACCAGGTCGTACTCGTCGAAGTCCACCCGCGGGTCCGCGGCCGCCACGATGTCCTGCACCAGGTGGCGGTAGCCCGGCTCGTACGGGGAGCCCCGCTCGATTCCGTACTCCTCGAAGGGCAGCGGCATCCGCAGCCACGAGCGGATCGGCGCCTCCGGTATGTAGGTGAGGCGGCCGTACGAGCTCGTCCGGAACCAGTCCGTGGTCTGCGGGAAGAATTCCGCCAGCCGGTCCATGGCCGGCTCGGTGCCCTCCGCGTCCGGGAAGTCGATCATCAGGTTCAGCGCGTGCACGCGGCCGGTGGAGCGCGCGTAGCCGGGCTGCGTCGGCATGCCCTCCGACATCTGTACGCCCATGGCCGACGGGATCCGGCAGGGGCCGAGCCCCGTGGCCAGCGGGGCCGTCGCGGCGGGGCCGGCCGACGCGGGGCTCTGCAGGGGCAGGGTGCTGCTCGCGGTCGCCAGGGCCGCGATGACCAGGGCCGTTGCGGCACCGAGGGCGACCGGGCGGCGGTGCTTGCGTATCCGGTGGCGGGGCTGCTGCATCGAGGCGCCTTCCGGTCCGCGGCAGCCGGCCGACCCCGGCTGCGCTCTGCCGTCAGCCTCTGCCGGGTGATCGCGGGCCGCTCGCTGGGTGCGCCGTTCGGCTGGTTTTCCGGCGACGGCGGTGTGTGTGACGCGGGTCACAAAGTCCGGGGAAATAACCGGGGAGGCTTTCCCCGTTTGCACTCGTGTCCCCCGCGAAACGGGGAAGCGGTCCCCGGTTCTTTTCCCGGCCGGATCCGCGCAGGGAAGACAACCCAAGACAGCCCGAAGACGAACCGGAAGACAACCGGAAGACAAGGAGCACCGCCGTGGCCACCACCGCACCCGCGCAGCCCCGTACGCCGAGGCCCAGGGCCGACGCGCTGCGCAACCGGGAGCGGATCGTGACGGCCGCGCGCGAGATGTTCGTGGAGTTCGGCCCCGACGTGCCCCTGGACGAGGTCGCCCGCCGCGCCGGCGTCGGCAACGCGACGCTCTACCGGAACTTCCCCGACCGGGCCGCCCTCGTCCATGAGGTCGTGCTCGCGGTCACCTCCCGTACCACCGACCGCGCCGAGGAGGCCGCCGCCGAAGAAGCGGACCCCTTCGACGCGCTCACCCGCTTCGTCCACGCGGCCGCCGACGAACGCATCGGGGCCCTGTGCCCCATGCTCTCCGGCGGCTTCGACAAGGACCACCCCGAACTGCTCGCCGAGCGCCGGCGCCTCGAAGAGGCCGTCGAAGGGCTCGTCGCGCGCGCCATGTCCGCGGGGCGCCTGCGCACCGACATCGCCGTCGGTGACGTACTGGTCGCCCTCTCCCAGCTCACCCGGCCGCTGCCGGGCATCGCCTGCCCGAACATCGACCGGTTCACCCACCGCCACATCCAGCTGTTCCTGGACGGACTCGAGGCCCCGGCCCGGTCCGTACTCCCCGGAACGGCGGCGACCTTGGAGGACCTGCGGCGCCGCACGTGACGTGATCCGCGCCCGCCTTTCCTCTCTTACCTGAAGCCCGACGACCCTCACCTCTGACCACAGACCTGCCCTCAGCCGTGCCCGCGAACAGCGGACCGCACGGTTCGCGATCTCTCGCGCCCTCGCGCGCCCCTAGGTGGCCACTCCCATGCCGAATTCCCTGTCGAAAACACCCGATCTCCGACTTCCCGACCCCAGCCGCTGGAAGGCACTGGCCTTCATCGCGCTCGCGCAGCTGATGGTGGTGCTCGACGCCACGATCGTGAACATCGCGCTGCCGCACGCGCAGACCGCGCTCGGCATCACCGACGCCAACAAGCAGTGGGTCATCACCGCCTACGCCCTCGCCTTCGGCGGGCTGCTGCTCTTCGGCGGGCGCATCGCCGACCTCTGGGGCCGCAAGCGCACCTTCGTGGTGGGCCTGGTCGGCTTCGCGCTGGCCTCCGCGCTCGGTGGCGCGGCGCAGAACCAGGGCATGCTGTTCGGATCCCGCGCCCTCCAGGGCGTCTTCGGCGCGCTGCTCGCGCCGGCCGCGCTCTCGCTGCTCGCGGTGATGTTCACCGACGCCAAGGAGCGCGCGAAGGCGTTCGGCATCTACGGGGCGATCGCCGGTGGCGGTGGCGCCGTCGGCCTGATCCTCGGCGGTCTCCTGACCCAGACGCTGAACTGGCGCTGGACCTTCTTCGTCAACATCCCCTTCGCGATCGTTGCCGCGGCCGGTGCGTACTTCGTGATCCGCGAGCCCTCCGGCAGCCGCAACCGCTCCTCGCTCGACATCCCGGGCGTGGTCCTGTCCGCGCTGGGTCTGGTCTCGCTGGTGTACGGGTTCACCCGCGCCGAGTCCGCGGGCTGGTCGGACGCGCTGACCGTCGGTTCGTTCGTCGCCGCCGGCGTCCTGCTGCTGGCCTTCGTCCTCACCGAGGCCAAGGTCAAGTCGCCGCTGCTCCCGCTGCGCGTCGTGATGGACCGCAACCGCGGTGGCGTCTACCTCTCGCTGGGTCTGGCGATCATCGCGATGTTCGGCCTGTTCCTCTTCCTCACGTACTACCTCCAGGTCGTGCAGGGCTACTCGCCGATCAAGACCGGCTTCGCCTTCATGCCGATGATCGCGGGCATGATCACCGGCTCGACGCAGATCGGCGCCCGGCTGATGACCCGGGTCCCGGCGCGCAGGCTGATGGGCCCCGGCTTCCTGACCGCCGCCGTCGGCATGCTGCTGCTCACCCAGCTGGACATCAATTCCTCGTACGCGGCCGTCATCCTGCCCGGCCAGCTGCTGCTGGGTCTGGGCATGGGTACGGCGTTCATGCCGGCCATGTCGCTGGCCACGCACGGTGTCGAGCCGCGTGACGCGGGTGTCGCCTCGGCGATGGTCAACACCTCGCAGCAGGTCGGCGGTGCGATCGGTACGGCCTTGCTGAACACGATCGCCGCCTCGGCCGCCACGGCGTACGCCACCTCGCACGCCGCGCTCGGCGCCAAGAACCCGGAGCTGCTGAAGCTCCAGTCGATGGTGCACGGCTTCACCGGTGCCATCTGGTGGGCCGTCGGCATCCTGGTGGTGGCCGCCGCCATCGCGCTGACCTTCGTCAACGCGGGCCGTCCGGCCCCGGCGGGCACCACCGGAGGCTCCGCTTCCGGTGACGCGGAGGGCGTCGAGGACGAGTTCCGGGTCCCGGTCGTCGCCCACTGACGGCCCACTGACCCGTCGCAGCCCGCACGGATACGTTTCTGCCCCGGTTCCCTCGTACGAGAGGGCCGGGGCAGAGGTGTGTCGGGGCGGGGTGGCTCAGCGCAGCCAGGGGAGGTCGGCGTCCGCGCCCTCCGGCTGGAGTCCGGCCGCCAGGACCTGCATGATCTCGCCGAGCGAGCGCACCTGCTCGGGCGTGAGGCGGTCGAACATCGCCTGGCGGACGGCCTTCACATGGCCGGGCGCCGAGCGGCGCAGCATCGCGTGGCCCTCGTCGGTGAGGACGGCGTTCTGGCCGCGCTTGTCGGAGGGGCAGTCCTCGCGGCGGACCCAGCCGTTCTTCTCCAGCCGGGCGACCGCGTGGGAGAGGCGGGAGCGGGTGATCTTGGCGTTCCGGGCCAGTTCGGTCATCCGCAGGCGGTGCCGGGGTGCCTGGGAGAGCTGGACGAGCAGGCCGTAGTAGATGTGCGGCATGCCGGCATCGGCCTGCAACTGGCGGTCGAGGTGATCCTCCAGAAGCGTGGTGGCGTGCAGATACGCGCGCCAGACGCATTGTTCTTCGTCGGTGAGCCAGAGCGGCGCACCGGTTGATGCCGTGGTCATGTACTCCACTGTACGACCTTTTCTTGAAAGTTGAACTAGATAGAGCTAAGGTCTCTGAAGGTAGGAGCTTGAAGATTAAAGAATCCTTCCTGTCGAAGCCCTCTACAGAAGAATTACCTTGAGTAGCCGCAGTTGGGGAGTGTCATGACCATCACCTCGGAGCGCATGCCCGCCCTCTACCTCTCCCACGGGGCCCCGCCGCTCGCCGACGACCCCGTCTGGCCCGGCGAGCTGGCCGCCTGGTCGGCGGAGCTCCCGCGCCCCACCGCCGTCCTCATGGTGTCCGCGCACTGGGAGGAGGCCCCGCTCGCGCTCGGCGCCACCGAGACGCTTCCGCTGGTGTACGACTTCTGGGGCTTCCCGGAGCACTACTACCAGGTCAGGTACGCCGCCCCGGGCGCCCCGCAGCTCGCCGAGAGCGTCCGCAAACTGCTGCGCGGCGCCGGTACGCCGGTCCAGGACATCCCGGACCGCGGCCTCGACCACGGCGCGTACGTCCCGCTGGTCGAGATGTTCCCGGACGCCGATGTCCCCGTGCTCCAGATCTCCCTGCCGACGCTCGACCCGCAGAAGCTGATGGACATCGGGCGCAAGCTGGCGCCGCTGCGCGACGAGGGCGTCCTGATCATCGGCAGCGGCTTCTTCACGCACAACCTCGCCGCCCTGCGCCACACCGGCGGCGGCGTCCCCGGCTGGTCGGCGGAGTTCGACGACTGGGGAAACCGGGCGCTCCAGGCGCAGGACATCGACGCGCTCCTGGACTTCGAGCACAAGTCCCCGGCGGGCCGCCTGGCACACCCGCGCACCGAGCACTTCGCCCCGCTCTTCGTCACCCTCGGCGCCGCCGAGCAGGAGCTCGGCCAGGGGCGCAGCGTGATCGACGGCTTCTGGATGGGGCTGGCGAAGCGCTCGGTGCAGTACGGATAAGAATTCTCAGGGGATCGACTCTCAGAGAACCGGCGGGTTCAGCTCCACCGAGCGCAGCGCCGCCGCCAGGGCCGGTGCGTCGCCCACGTCCAGCGCGGTGTCCGTGAACTTGATGGTGTGGTCGTCCCCGTGCGCCGCCGCCTGCTCGAACACCTCGTCGGCGGTGAGCGACGCCCCGTACCCGGCCGGGAGGACGGCGGCCTCGGCGGGGGAGTACGCGGCGGTCACCGCCGCGCTCGCCGCCCAGGCGGCCCCCACGCTTGGCACCCACAGCTCGCGCGGCAGCGCCGGAAGCGTCCGCAGGACGGCGTTGGGCGCGGTCGCCGCGTGCACCAGCATCACCGGGTTGCCGTGCCCGTACTCCGTGTAGCGGTGGACCGCGGCCCCCACCAGCTCTTTAAGACCCGCGCGCGCCTCGTCCGGGCCGGTCGCGGCCGCGCCCTGCCACTGCGGGAACGCCGTGATCTGGGCCAGCCGGGCCCGGATGCCGCCGCTCTGGTCGGGCACCCGGGGTACGGCGGCCAGCGCGTCGCCCGCGGTCCGGACCGGGGCGAGCGGGGCCAGCGGGGGCAGCGGCTGGTGGCGGGCCGCCCAGTAGCCGAGCGCGTGGGCCAGCTCCGTGACGCGGGGGCCGGTCTCCTCGGTGGTCAGCAGGGTGCGCACGCTGTGGCCGAGCCGGATCACCGGGTGCGTGGAGCCGCCCGCGATGCCCGGGAGCAGCCGGGGCCACCACTCGGCGAGCACGTCGCGCCAGGGGCGGTCCGCGGTCTCCCGCTCGAAGTACGCCGCCCAGTCGGCGATGCGGCGGGGGTCGCCCAGGGCCTCCTGCCAGTTCGCCGGGGTGACCTCGGCGAAACGGTCCGGCATGTCCTCCAGCTTCGCCCGGTAGTAGTCGAGCCAGCGGTGCACGGTGGCCGCCTGGCCGTTGCGGACCAGGGCCTCCACGGCCATGGGCGCGTGATTGGTCAGCCAGCCCTCGCGCTCGGGGCCGGAGGAGTGCAGACGCTCCAGGGCCTCGTCGAGGGTGCCGGTGGTGTCGGGGGCGGTGCGGTGCGTCGTCTCGTTCATGACAGCGACGCTATGCACCCGGTGCGCGCCCGGTAACGGACTGCGGTCCCAAGGTCCCGGGCGTGGGGCCTAGGACTCCGGACCGGGGCCCGCGGGCCGGGGACCAGGACGGAGGTCCGGGCAACCGGTGACCCGTAGCCGGCGTCTTCCGGGGTACGGGGGTGACGAGGGACCCCGGAACGCTCCGGGTGCCCGGCCTGACCTGCACGGACGTGCCCGGCAGTGGCATGCGCCCGCACCGGTGGCGGGACAGGGTACTGCATGATCTCGAAATTTAATGCCAGGCATGGGAATTCTGTCCGGATTCCAGTCGTTGTTTCCATCGGATGCAGGGCACCCGAGAGGGTGTCGCGACCTACTCAGCAAGGGAGCACGCATGGCAACCCGTGCCGTCGCCCGTCGTTCGTCCGCCACCGGCGGGACCAACCGGGCGAGCAGTGTTCGCGCCGTGGGCGGAGAGATCGCCGATCGCGACCTGGTCGGCATGTACCTGGACGAGATAGCGCGTACACCGCTGCTCGACGCCGCCAAGGAGGTCGACCTCTCGCAGGCGGTCGAGGCCGGTGTCTACGCGCACCAGATCCTCGACGGCCAGGTGGAGAGCGACGCGGGCGGCGCCTCGCGCGAGGAGCTGGAGGCGCTGGTCGCCGAGGGCGAGCGCGCCAAGGACGTGTTCATCCGCTCCAACCTCCGTCTCGTCGTCGCCGTCGCCCGCCGCTACCCGCGGGCCGGGCTCCCCCTGCTCGACCTGATCCAGGAGGGCAACGCGGGCCTGGTGCGCGCGGTCGAGAAGTTCGACTACGCCAAGGGCTTCAAGTTCTCCACGTACGCCACCTGGTGGATCCGCCAGGCCATCACCCGTTCCATAGCGGACCAGTCGCGCACGATCCGGCTCCCCGTCCACCTGGTGGAGGAGCTGGGCCGCATCCGCCGGGTGCAGCGCGAGTTCAACCGGGAGAACGGCCGCGACCCGGAGCACGCCGAGATCGCCGCCGAGCTGGGCTCCACGCCGGGCCGCGTCGGCGACGTCCTGGACTGGGCCCGCGACCCGGTCAGCCTCAACATGTCCGTGGACGACGAGGGCGACACGCAGTTCGGTGACCTCCTGGAGGACACCTCCGCCATCTCGCCCGAGCAGTCCGTGCTCACGCTGCTGCGCAGCGAGGAGCTGGAGGAGCTGATCGGCAAGCTCGACAACCGCACCGCGTCGATCATCCGCATGCGGTACGGAATCGAGGACGGCCGCGAGCGCACGCTCACCGAGGTCGGCAAGCAGCACGGCCTCACCCGCGAGCGCATCCGCCAGATCGAGAAGCACGCGCTCCTCGAATTGAAGCGAATGGCTCACGACACGGGCTTTGACGCTGCGGCCTGAGCCCGAGTCCAGTAACCTCCGAATTGGGCCGCTTCACCAGGCCCCCTGAGCTGAGTCCCGGCGCCCACCCCCCCCTGGCGCCGGGGCTCATTCTTTTGCGCGCGGCCTCTCTACGCCCCGCCGGACCCCGCGCGGCTGAGCCGGCCGCCCAGCTCCGCCACGTACGCCACCAGCTCCGGCGGCCGGTGCACGGTGAACTCGCAGTCCACCATCGCCAGCCGCACCGCCAGCCACTCCAGCTTGTCCCGCAGCACGGTCCGCAGCCGGGAGCCGCCCTCGCCCTCCGGCTCCAGCGGCCCCATCCGGCCGTGCAGCCGCGACGCGACGAACTCCGGCGGCGCCGCGAAGCTCACCTCCACCTCGATCTCCGGCTGCCGGCGCGCCATCGAGCTGGACAGGAACTCCGCCGCGTCCCCCTCCGGCAGCTCCCTCGGCGTGAACCGGGCCCCGGTCGCGAACGCCTCGCTGACCCGGTCGACGCGGAAGGTGCGCCACGCCTCGCGCTCCAGGTCGTACGCCACCAGGTACCAGCGCCACCCGGTGCTCACCAGCCGGTACGGCTCGACCTGGCGCCGTGTCTCCGCGCCGTCGCCCGCCCGGTACGCGAAGCGCAGCCGCTCCCGGCCGGTGACCGCCGACGCCATCACGGTCAGGGTCTGCGGGTCGATGGTCGAACCGTCGCCCCGGGCGAGGGGGACCGTCGCGTTCTGGAGGGTGGAGACCCGGTGGCGCAGCCGGGACGGCAGCACCTGCTCCAGCTTCGCCAGCGCCCGTACGGACGCCTCGTCCACGCCCTCGATGGCGTGGCCGGCTCCGGCCCGCAGGCCCACCGCGATGGCGACCGCCTCCTCGTCGTCCAGGAGCAGCGGCGGCATGGCGGTGCCCGCCACGAGCCGGTAGCCGCCGACCGAACCGCGCGAAGCCTCGACCGGGTAGCCGAGGTCGCGCAGGCGGTCGATGTCGCGGCGGATCGTGCGCGGGCTGACGTCGAGCCGCTCGGCGAGCTCGCTGCCCGGCCACTCGCGCGGCGTCTGGAGCAGTGACAGCAGATTCAGCAGTCGTGCCGGGGTATCGGTCATGTCACCCAGGATGCGCGCCCATTGGGTCACGACCTGGCCTATTGGCTGTTTAAGTTCTTTCCATGACTTCCTCCGCACCACTGCCGTCTCCCGCGGCATCCTCGGACCGACGCCGATGGTTCGCCCTGGCCATCGTGATGACCGCGGCCTTCATGGACCTGGTCGACGTCACGATCGTCAACATCGCCATCCCCAGCATCGAGCGGGACACCGGCGCCTCGTTCAGCTCCATCCAGTGGATCGTCGCCGGATACGCCCTGGCCTTCGCGGCCGGGCTCATCACCGGCGGCCGGCTCGGTGACATCTACGGCCGCAAGCGGCTCTTCCTCGTCGGCATCGGGGGCTTCACCCTCGCCTCCGCGCTCTGCGGATTCGCCGCCAACCCGGAGATGCTGGTCGCCTCCCGCTTCCTCCAGGGCGCCACGGCGGCCCTGATGGTGCCGCAGGTGCTGTCGATCGTGCACGCCACCTTCCCCGCCCACGAGCGCGGCAAGGTCTTCGGCCTCTTCGGCGCGATCGTCGGCCTCGGCGCGGTCTCCGGACCCCTGCTGGGCGCGCTGCTGACCGAGTGGAACATCGCCGGTCTCGAATGGCGCCCGATCTTCCTGATCAACCTGCCCGTCGGCATCCTCGGCCTGATCCTGGGCAGCAAGTTCATCACCGAGTCCAAGTCGCCCAAGGCGCTCCGCCTCGACCTGGTCGGCGTCGTGCTCGTCACGCTCGGCATGCTGATGCTGATCTACCCGCTGACCCGGGGCCGCGAGCTGGGCTGGCCGCTGTGGGGCCATCTGTCGATGGCCGGCAGCCTCTTCGTTTTCCTCGTCCTCGTGCTGTTCGAGCGCGCCAAGGCCGGGCGGGACGGGTCGCCGCTGATCGAGCTGTCGCTGTTCCGGGTGCGGAGCTTCGCCGCCGGGATCGCCGTGCAGCTGACCTTCGGCATCGGGCTCGGCATCTTCTTCCTGGTCTGGACGCTGTACATGCAGATGGGCCTCGGCTGGAGCGCGCTGCGGGCCGGTCTGACCGGTGTCCCGTTCTCCGTCTCCGTGTCGGTGGCCGCCGGTCTCTCCGTACAGAAGCTGGTGCCCCGCTTCGGCCGCAAGGTCCTCCAGACGGGCGCCCTGCTCATGGCGGCCGGGCTGCTGCTCTACATCGGGGAGTCGAACCACTACGGCATGGGCATCACGTCCTGGCAGATGGCGCTGCCCCTGGTCGTCATGGGCGTCGGCATGGGCCTGATCGTGGCGCCGCTGGCCGACGCGGTGCTGTCCGAGGTGCCCAAGGAGCACGCCGGGTCCGCGTCGGGCCTGTTCAACACCGTGCAGCAGATGGGCAACGCGCTGGGCCTCGGCCTGGTCTCGGTCGTCTTCTACGGGGCGATCGGTGACCGGCTCACCCCGCAGCAGGTGGGCCCGGCCTTCGCAGACGCCTTCGAGCAGTCGCTGTGGTGGGTGGCCGGTGTGCTGCTGCTGATCTTCGTGGTGATGTTCGCCCTGCCGGCCAGGCCGAAGCAGCACGTCGAGGGCGCGGCGGACGACGAGCCGGCCGCGACGGAGACCGCCCAGGAGCCGGTGCTCACGCACTGAGCCGACGGCGTACGAAGCGGAGTCACCGGGTGCCCGCGTCCCTCCGGGGGCGGGGGCACCGCGGCTTTCCGCGCGGCGGACGGCCCGTCAGCGCGCCCGGGCCCGGGCCTCCGTTCAGCAGATGCGCGTACGGGCTTCCATCGCGCCGCGCGCCGTCGCCTCGTCGCCGTACACCTCGCACATGTGGCGGCCGTCCGGGGTGGCCGTGTGCTCGACCTCCCACAGGCTCGTCTCGCTGCCGTCGAGGAGCAGGAACGCGTGCTCGTACAGCGTGAAACCGGCGTCCCGGCCCTCCACGCGGCACTGGCGGCCGAAGACCTGCGTGATGTGGTGCGCGAAGGCGGCCCGCAGCAGATGGGCGGTCTCCTCGCCGGGCCCGTCGCCGTTCTCCGCGCGGCGCAGCACCCGGCGGGCGTGGTCCGCGGAGTTGTCCGGCGCGTACATCCGGGGGAGCGGGGCCGGGGGCGCGGCCAGCAGCGCCGACATGAGCTCCAGGTCGGCCCGGGCCGTCTCGTCGTCGCAGAAGTCGGGGAGGTCCCACAGGCTGCCGGTCAGCCGGGCGGCGGCGATGTGCGCGTCGGCCTCGTCGTCGTACAGCTCGTGCTGCCGGGTGTCGGGATGGCCGTCCCCGCGCGGACCGCTGTGCACCAGCTCCCACAGGGTCAGCGCGGAGCCGTCGCTCAGCAGATACGTATGGCGGTAGGTCTCGCGGTGCAGGGCGGCGCTGTGGTGCGAGGAGTACAGCGAGCTGCTGTGCGCCAGCGCGGAGCCCAGCCGCTCCACCGTGCCGTCGGGGAGGTCGAACGAATTGAGAGCCCGACGCAGGATTCGCTCGAGGTGCTGCTCGGTCGTCTCGTACGGATCGCTCAAGGTGCTGTCTCCAGGCCGTCGCCGCGTGTGACTTGGTGCGTGCATAACGTAGCCCCTGGGGCTGACATCGGGACCGGGGTTCAGAAAAACGCACGGGGCGCACGGAAGGTTCCGCGCACCCGGCCCGGACTTCCTCACGCGGGCGGGACCGGCCCGTAGAGATCGCCGTACGAGGGGAAGGTGCCCCCGCCGTCCCGGCCCCGGACGCCCTTCGCCGCCCGGACCGCCTTCACGATGGCCCGGGCCACCGCCTCCGCACCCGCCGCGAGCAGCGGGTTGAGCGCGACCGGGTCCTCCGCGTCCAGGCCCCGCCGGCCGGTGGCGAGCGCGAACACGGTGTCCCCGTCGGTCATCAGGTGCACGGGCCGGATGGCGCGCGCCAGCCCGTCGTGCGCGGTGCCCGCCAGCTTCTGCGCCTGGGCACGGGTGAGCGCGGCGTCGGTGGCGACGACGGCGAGCGTGGTGTTGAGCGGGGGGCGCGCATCCGCGCCGCGCGCCTCCTCCAGGCGCCGTCGCGCCGCCTCGTGGACCTCGGCCGGCGGGGCGACGGCCGGCTCCTCGCCGCCGTACTCCCCGAACAGCACCCCGGTACGGGGATCGAGCACCGAGCCCGCCGCGTTGACCACGACGAGCGCGCCGACGGTGAGCCCGGACGGCAGCAGGACGCTCGCGGTCCCCACCCCGCCCTTGAGCTGCCCGGCCACCGCCCCCGTGCCCGCGCCGACGCACCCCTCGGCGACCGCCGCACCCTCCGCCGCCCGGGCGGCGTCCTCCACGGCCGCCCGGCCCGTCGCCGCGTCCGGCCTGGCCCGCCAGTCGCCGCCCCGGCCCAGGTCGAACACGCAGGCCGCCGGGACCACGGGGACCACCTGGGCCGGATCGGCGCCCACCCGCACCCCGCGACCCTGCTCCTCCAGCCACGCCATCACCCCGGACGCGGCGTCGAGCCCGTACGCGCTGCCGCCGGTGAGCACGACCGCGTCGATGCGCTGGACCAGGTTGCGCGGATCCAGCGCGTCCGTCTCCCGCGTCCCCGGCCCGCCGCCCCGCACATCGACGGCGGCGACGACCCCGCCCTCGGGCGCGAGCACCACGGTGGTGCCGGTGAGAGCACCCTTCCCGGCGACCTGGGCGTGGCCGACGCGCAGCCCGGCGACATCGGTGAGGGCGTCCTGACGGGGCATCGGGGGCTCCTTGGGGTGGGGGCGGAGAGGCGGGCGGCCAAGGTACCGCTGACGGTGCCTTACACCTGGGGGGCTTCCCCCCCCCCCCCCCCGCCCCCCCCCGCCCCTCCCTCCCCACCTCCACCCACCACCCCCCGCGACTCGCTCACCCCCTGGCCCCGCAAAACAGGACCAACCACCCCAGACCGCCCTACCGTGGCACCGTGACCGAGCCACCTGAAGCCGCAGGCGCAGCCGCGCAGCCCGCCCCCGGGGGCCGTACCGGGGCCGCCGACGGGCCGGACGGCGCGCCGGCTCCGGGCGGGTCAGGGCGGGCCGGAGCGCTCGTTCCCCGGTCCGTCACCGCGCGGGCCACCGCTGCGGGCGTCATCGTCTCCCTCCTGCTCGTCGTGGCCATCGTGCTCGGCAGCCGGTTCCTGGAGCACTTCGACTCCGCGCTGCTGCCGTACGCCGTGGCCACCGTCTTCCTGGCCTTCGGCGTCGCGTACCGGTACACCGTGTGGGTCTCCGCCCCCGGCGCCAAGCGGCTGTTCAAGAAGGGCTGGGGGAGCCTCTTCTCGATGGACAACTTCCGCCGCGCGCCCACCGCGCTGCCGAAGATGATCGCCACCTACCTCGGCTTCCAGAAGTTCCTCGGCGCCCGCTCGCACGCCCGCTGGGCCGCCCACCAGCTGATCTTCTGGGGCTGCATCCTCGCCTCGCTGATCACCTTCCCGCTGACCTGGGGCTGGTTCACCTTCACCTCGAACACCGGCTCCGGACCCGGCTACGAGATGCGCATCTGGGGCTTCAAGATCCTCGGGTTCGACTCCCTCGACTTCCTCGGCTGGCTGATGTTCCACGGCCTGGACATCGCCGCCGTCCTCGTCATCCCCGGCGCCTCCTACTTCCTGTGGCGGCGGATGAAGGACCGGGCGGCCATCACCGGCCAGCGCTTCGCCTACGACCTGGTGCCGCTGATCGCGCTCATCGTCATCTCGGTGACGGGGCTGCTGCTCACCTTCTCCTCGATCTTCCTGCACGGCGGCGGCTACGAGTTCCTGGCGATCCTCCACATGGTCGCGGTGGTCTTCACCCTCATCTACATCCCGTTCGGGAAGTTCTTCCACATCGTCCAGCGCCCCGCCGCCGTCGGCATGCAGCTGTTCAAGTACACCGGCCGGCAGGACGAAGAGGTCTTCGCCTGCCGCCGCTGCGAGGAACCCATCGACACCGCTCCGTACGTCGACAACCTCCGCGGCACCATGCGCGACCTCAGCCTCGGTTTCGACGAGTGGGCCGAATACTGCCCGCGCTGCAAGCGGGTGCTGCGAGGCAGCGCCTATCTCTCCCATGTGAAGAAGGGCTTCAAGTGACCGCGGACTCGCGAACGCCCGAACCGCATGCGGTCGTGCCCCTCGACCCCTCCCTCGCACCGCCGGGCACCCGCGCCTTCCGCGACGCGGGCGGCATCCCCGCCGACCGGTGGCACGCCGACCAGAACGGCGAGACCCTCGTCCCCACCCACTGCTGCTTCTGCGGCGTCCAGTGCGGCATGTATCTGCGCGTCGACCGCGGCGGCAAGGTCTTCGGCGTCGAACCCCGCAACCACGACATCAACCGCATGCGCCTGTGCCCGAAGGGCATCAACGCCTACCAGCAGATCAACCACCCCGACCGGCTCACCGCCCCCCTGATGCGGCGCTCCCGCGACGAGGACTTCCGGGAGGTCTCCTGGGACGAGGCGCTCGACTTCACGGTCGCCGAGATCCGGCGCATCCAGGAGACGTACGGGCACGACGCCTTCGGGCTGCTCGGCGGAGCGAGCCTGTTCTCCGAGAAGACCTATCTGGTCGGCAAGTTCGCCCGGGTCGCCCTCAAGACCCGGCACGTCGACTACAACGGCCGGCTCTGCATGGTCAGCGCGGCCGGCGCCAACAAGCTCGCCTTCAACATCGACCGGGCCGGCAACCCCTTCTCCGACATCCTCCTCACCGACTGCCTGCTCATCGCCGGCTCCAACGTCGGCGAGTGCTTCCCCGTCATGACCCAGTACGTGTGGGGCGCCCGGGACCGCGGCGCCAGCCTCATCGTGATCGACCCCCGCGAGACGGCCATCGCCCGCACTGCCGACATCCACGTCGCCCTGAAGCCCGGCACCGACTCGGCGTTCTTCAACTCCGTGCTGAACGTCGTCATCGAGGAGGGCCTCACCGACGAGGCGTACCTCGCCGCCCACGCCACCGGCTGGGAGGAGGTCAAGGCCAAGGTCGCCGAGTACCCGCCGTCCCGCGCCGCCGAGATCTGCGGCATCCCCGCCGAACAGATCGTCCAGGTCGCCCGCACCTTCGCCCGCGCCCCCAAGGCCATGGCCTGGCACGCCCGGGGCATCGAACACCACTCGCAGGGCGTCGAGAACTGCCTCACCGTGATCAACCTCTGCACCGCCACCGGCCACATCGGCAAGCCCGGCGCCGGCTACGGCACCATCACCGGCCAGGGCAACGGGCAGGGCGGCCGCGAGCACGGCCAGAAGTCCGACCTCCTTCCCGGCGGACGCTCCATCAACAACGCGGAGCACCGCCGGCAGATCTGCGAGATCTGGGGCATCGAGGAGTCCGAACTCCCGCCCGCAGGAACCTCGATGATGGAAATGGTCTGGCAGATGCAGCGCCGCGAGATCCGCGGCCTGATCGGCATCTGCAACAACCCCTTCGTGTCCCTGCCCAACTACAAGGTGGTCAAGGAGGGGTACGACGCCACAGAGTTCCACGCCCAATTCGACTTCTTCCTTTCCGAGACCGCCGCCAACGCGCACGTCGTCTTCCCCGTCACCACCTGGGCCGAGGACGACGGCGTCATGGCCAACGCCGAGGCCCGGGTGGTCAAGCACAACAAGGCCCAGGACCCGCCCCCGGGCGTCCGCACGGACACCTGGGTCATGTGTGAACTCGCCCGTCGGCTCGGCGCCGGTGACAAGTTCGCCTTCGACAACTCCCGCCAGGTCTTCGACGAGCTGCGGATCGCCTCCGCCGGCACCGTCAACGACTACTACGGCATCACCTACGAACGGCTGGAGGAGACCGGCGGGATCGCCTGGCCCTGCCCGTCCACCGACCACCCCGGAACCCCCCGGCTCTTCGAGGACGGCAGGACCTACCACCCCGACGGCAAGATCCACCTCCAGGTGGTCGAGTGGCACCCGCCGATGGACCCGTACGACGACGAGCACCCCATGACGCTCACCACCGGACGCACCGTCGCCCACTTCCTCTCCGGCAACCAGACCCGCAGGCTCGGCGGCCTGGTCGAGCAGACCCCCCGCCCCTGGGCCGAGGTCCACCCCTCCCACGGCTTCCGCAACGGCGAACCGGTCCGCGTAGTCACCCGGCGCGGCAGCGAGGTCTTCCCCGCCCTGGTCACCGAGGCGATCCGCCCCGACACCGTCTTCATCCCGTACCACTGGCCGGTCCCCACCGCCGCCAACGCGCTCACCATCGACGCCCTCGACCCCCGCTCCAAGATCCCCGAGTACAAGGTGTGCGCCTGCCGCATCGAGCACGCCGAGCGGATCGACGAAGTGCCCGCGCCCCCGGTCGCCCCCGGCCACGTCGCCTACCCGGAGGCCCAGGTCTCCCGCACCGACCCACTGCCGCCCACGTCCTCGCAGGGCCGCGGCACCTCGGAGAGGAGCTGATGCCCGCATGATGGGCCGAACGATCTTCATCGACCCGGGCCGCTGCATCGGCTGCCAGGCGTGCGTCTCCGCCTGCCGGGAATGCGACTCGCACCGCGGCAAGTCCATGATCCACCTCGACTACACCGACGAGGGCCAGTCCGTCGCCTCCCTTCCCACCGTCTGCATGCACTGCGAGGACCCCGTCGCCCCGTGCGCCGAGGTGTGCCCCGCCGACGCGATCCTGGTGACCGCCGACGGCGTCGTGCAGCAGGCCGACACCACCCGCTGCATCGGCTGCGCCAACTGCGTCAACGCCTGCCCCTTCGGCGTACCGAAGATCGACCTCCAGGCGAAGCTGCAGATGAAGTGCAACCTCTGCTACGACCGCACCGCCTACGGCCTCGCCCCCATGTGCGCCACCGTCTGCCCGACCGGAGCGCTCTTCTACGGCACCGCCGAGGAACTCCAGGCCGAACGCCCCGGCGTCCAGGTCGCCGACTCCTTCGTCTTCGGCGAGAGCGAGGTCCGCACCGGCGTCGCGATGGTCGTGCCCGCCGACCGGGTCCAGTGGCCGGTCCCCGGCGGCCTGCCCGTCGTGGAGATCAACGGGAAGGACGTCCGACGGTGACCGAGACCGACTACCCGCCCCCCGGCGACCCGAAGCAGCCCCCGCCCCGCGACCCCGGCGGCACGCCGCCCGGCGCCCCCGGACAGCCGGCCTCCGGCGATCCGCGCGAGGCCCTGCACGACCGGATCGCCGCCGACGCCCTCACCACCCGGCGCGACTACCTGCGCATCGTGGCCACCGTGTCCGGCGGGCTCGCCATCGGCGGTCTCGGCGTCGCCGGCGGCATCCTGCCCCGCCACGGCGACCCCGACGACGGCAAGGCCCCGGCCCCCAAGAAGATCGCCGCCCAGCTCCTCCCCGGCGAGTCCGTCGCCTTCGACTACCCCGACGAGGAGGACCGCGCGGTCGCCGTCCGGCTCAACGACGGCACGCTCGTCGGCTACTCCGCCATCTGCACCCACCTCGCCTGCGGGGTGCTCTGGCGCAAGGACCGGGGCACCGAGGGCGAGCTGTACTGCCCCTGCCACGAAGGTGTCTTCGACGCCCGCAGCGGCGAGGTCACCGCCGGACCGCCGCCCCGGGGGCTCCCCAAGGTCGTGCTCACCGAGGAGACCGACGGCAGCATCTGGGCCGTCGGCACCACCCGCTCCGGCGAGAGCATCGAGCACGGGCTGTGCCGCCAGTTCGGCGAGGAACGCCCCGACCTGGCCTCCCGCCTCGGCTGCCCCGGCGCCCGCGACGGCGCCGAAGGACCCGCGGCCCCCGGCGGAACCGCCCGCACGGTGGCTCCAGGCCCCGTCGCCCCCGGCCCGTCCCGTACGCGCACCGGAGCCGGCGCGTCCGACACCCCCGGGAGCCCGTCATGAGCGACGACCACCGGCCCCCCGGCGCCCCGCAGCCCGCCCCCGACCCGCAGACCCCCGGCCCCCCGCTCCACCCCGGACCGCACTATCCCGAGTACCACCCCGGCAGCGCGCGGGCCGAGCTCAACCGGCCCGTCCACGAGCGCTACCCGCAGATCCGGCCCACCAGCGGCTACGGCGACCCCCGCGTCCGCCACACCGGGCCCGGGCCCGGCGCCGGCACCGACCAGGAGCCCGAGCGGTCCTCCAAGCTCACCGCCCGCCTCGTGCTGTGCATGTCCGTCGTCATCGGGCAGCTGTGGGGCCTGACGGTCATCGTGGACGAGTGGATGGAGGGCAACTCCGGCACCGCGTGGTGGGGCGCAGGCTTCCTCTGCCTGTCGTTCCTCGTCGTGCTCGGGCTCTGGCTGCTCGACCCCAAGGACCGCTGACCGGCCGGCCGGGGCCCGGCGGCCGTACCCTGGAGGCATGAGTACCGCCCCCGCCCCCGGACCGCGCGATGCGGAGCCCACCACGCCGGACCGCCCCAGGCCGGCGCTGATCTTCGACGATCCGCTGGACCAGCAGTCCGCGGACGATACGGACCAGGGGTGGGGCGAGCGGGCCCCGTCCGGCGGCAGCGCCGCGGACCTGGCACGCTTCCTCGACGAGAAGCCCCCGCACCACATCTGACGCCCGGACCCGTCCGGGGCGGTGACCCACCTCCGTACGGCCCGGGCCGCACGCCTCAGCACAGGACCACCGCGAAACCGCCGGAGATCCCCGCCCCCGCCAGACCGGCCGCCGTCGCCCGGGGCACCGCCAGCACGATCAGCGCCCCCTCGCCCGACAGGCCCCCGCCGTCCGCCGACGGCACCCGCTCCACGCGCGCACCCCGCGCCACCACCCGGGCCTCCGCCGCCCCGGGACCCCCCGACGCGACCACGTCCACCCGGTCCCCCGGCCGCAGCAGCCGCACGGTCTCCGCGTCCGCGATCCGTACCGGCGCCGACACCAGGCGTACCCGAGGCGAAGCCCGCTCCCGGGACACCGCCCGCGCCGTATCACCGGCCTGCCCGCCCGCACCGCCCCCGGCCAGTCCGGAGACGGCCAGCGCGGCCGCCGTCAGCGCCAGGCCCGCCGCCATCGACCGGCGCTGCCGCCACATCGCACGGCGCAGCCGCTGCCCGGCACTCACCCGCACCCGCAACGGCGGGAACGCGGGCACCCCGCACGGCGGGGGAGCGGGCAACGGTCCCGGTGGCCCGCCCGCGTACGCGGCGGGTGAAGGGGGTGGGGGGAAGGAGGGGGAACCGGACGAGCGCATCACGAACACCGCCTGCGTCAGGGGTCGATGGGGCAGGCCCGGCCCCCGGAACCCCGAGGTCCCGGCCGCCGGACAACCCCCACGATGCACCGGCCGCCCGATTCCCGCCGGAGCCTGTGGACCGTCCACCACATGTGGACAACTCCGTCACTCGCAGGTGGAAGCCCTCCCCGGCACCGGGGGCACGGCGCCGCTACGGCAGCTCGATCCCCGTATCCATCCCGTCCAGCGCGTGCCCGCACGCGCACCCCCGGTCCTCCGTCGCCGGCAGCGCCGCCACCGCGTCGAAGAGGACCGAGCGCAGCCGGTCCACATTGGCGGCGAAGACCTTCAGCACCTCCTCGTGGGAGACGCCCTCACCGGCCTCCGCGCCCGCGTCCAGGTCCGTGACCAGGGTCATCGTGGTGTAGCAGAGGCCCAGTTCGCGGGCGAGCACGGCCTCCGGGTGCCCGGTCATGCCGACGACGGACCAGCCCATCGCCGCGTGCCAGCGCGATTCGGCGCGGGTCGAGAAGCGCGGGCCCTCGACCACCACCAGGGTGCCGCCGTCCACCGCCTCCCAGTCCCGGCCCCGCGCGGCGGCCAGCGCCACCTTGCGGCCCTCGGGGCAGTACGGGTCGGCGAAGCCCAGGTGCACCACGTTCGGCTGGACCCCGTCGGCCCGGGTCTCACCGTCGAAATAGGTCTGCACCCGGGTCTTCGTCCGGTCCACCAGCTGGTCCGGCACGATCAGGGTGCCCGGCCCGTACTCGGGGCGCAGGCCTCCCACCGCGCACGGGCCCAGCACCTGGCGCACGCCGACCGAGCGCAGCGCCCACAGGTTGGCGCGGTAGTTGATGCGGTGCGGGGGCACGTGGTGGCCCCGGCCGTGCCGGGGGAGGAACGCGACCCGGCGGCCGCCCGTCTCGCCGATGAACACGGAGTCGCTGGGGTCTCCGTAAGGGGTTTCCACGCGGACCTCGGTGACGTCCTCCAGGAAGGAGTACAGCCCCGAGCCGCCGATCACGCCGATCTCTGCGTTCGCCATGCGGTCACCCTAGGCGCCGGGCGCGCGGTCCCGGCAGGCAGGCAGGCGGGCGCGGGTACGCGAAGACCCCGCCGAATCGCTCGGCGGGGTCTTCGGGAAAGCTGTGGAGCCGGTCGCTCAGGCGGCCGACGAACCGCTCGTCGAGGAAGAGGAGGACGAGGAGGAGCCGGACGACGCGGACGCCGGGGCGGACGCCGACTTCGTCTCCGACGACGTCGAGGAGCTGGTCGAGGACGACCCCGAACCGGAGGTCTTCGAGGCGGAGGACGCCGGCGTGCTGCTCGACGAGGAGCCGCGGCTGTCGTTCCGGTAGAAGCCGGAACCCTTGAACACGATGCCGACCGCCGAGAACACCTTCTTCAGGCGTCCGTCGCAGTTCGGGCACACCGTGAGGGCGTCATCGGTGAACTTCTGCACCGCTTCGAGGCCCTCGCCACACTCGGTGCACTGGTACTGGTAGGTCGGCACTTTGTTCCTCCTGGCACTCTGACTCGATGAGTGCTAACGACGCTCCATAGTGACGTATTCCGCTGGATCAGTCCACCGTGACCGGCCCGCGGTGACCGATACCACGCGCCACGGTCCGTCCCACACGGGCCGGGAGGAGCCTCGAACGCAGCGTCAGCAGGGTTGCCAGGGCCAGCACCGTACCCACCAGCGGGACCAGGAAACCGGCGCTCGCGCCGTGCCCGTCCGCCAGTCGGCCGGCCACCGTCACCGCGGCCGCCTGGCCCAGCGCCACCGCGCCCGTCAGCCAGGTGAACGCCTCGGTCCGCGCCGAGCCCGGCACCAGCGCCTCGACCAGCGTGTAGCCGCTGATCAGGGCCGGAGCGATGCAGAGCCCGACCAGCAGGCCGAGCCCGGCGAGCAGCGGTGCGGAGTGCACCGCCCACAGGCCCGACGCGGTCAGCGCCAGCGCCGTGTAGCCGACGAGCAGGCGGCGGCGGGGGCCGGACTTCCAGGCGATGGCCCCGCAGGCGATCCCGGCGAGCATGTTGCCGGCGGCGAAGATCCCGTACAGCACGCCGTTGGCGCCCGGGTTGCCGATCTCCTCGGCGAACGCGGTCAGCGAGACCTGCATGCCGCCGAAGACCGAGCCGATGCCGAGGAAGGCGACCGCCAGCACGCGTACGCCGGGGATCGACAGGGCGGAGGCGTGCCGTTCGGCGCCGGGCAGGGCGCGGTCGCGGACCGGCGGCTGCGTGGCGTGCCGCGCGGCGAAGAGCAGGCCGCCCACCAGGGTGAGCGCGGCCTCCGCGATCAGACCGGCCGCCGGGTGCACGCCCGTGCAGAGCGCGGTGGCGATGACCGGGCCGATGACGAAGGTGAACTCGTCCGTCACCGACTCGAACGCGGCGGCCGTCACCAGCAGCGGGGACGCCTCGCGGCCCGGTGCCGCGCCGAGCATCGCCGCCCAGCGGGCCCGCACCATGGGGCCGATCTGCGGGACCGACGCGCCGGTCGGGACCGCCGCGGCGAACAGGGCCCACAGGGGCGCGTCCGCCAGGGCGAGCGTCACCAGGAGCGAGACGGAGGCGGCGTGCACCAGGACGCCGGGCAGCAGCACGGCCCGCTGGCCGAGCCGGTCGGCGAGCTTGCCGGTCTGCGGCGCGAACAGGGCCATGGAGACCCCGGTGAAGGCCGCGACGGCGCCCGCGCTCCCGTACGAGCCGGTGGTGTGCTGGACCAGCAGCACGATGCCGATGGTCAGCATCGCGAAGGGTTGCCGTGCGGCGAAGCCGGGGAGGAGGAAGGTCCACGCCCCGGGGGTGCGCAGCAGCTGCCCGTATCCAGGGCGTTCGGAGACCGTGGACGCCACGGTCCTTGCCTTTCTGCCGCCTGGTGGCCGTGCCCCCGAGGCGGCCGGCACAGGAGTGCGGGCCCGGGCGGGGCTGCCGAGAGCTGTCCTCTTCGCGCGGAACTGCGGTAGATGCCGGGCGCTCGTGGCCGGTGTGCGGGGCACGGCCGGTACGGAGGACGCCACGACCGCCATACGGTCGCGCCAGCTCTGCGTCAGGCAGAGTTGGTCGATCAATCGGTGGTACTGGTTTTCCTTCATGCTACAGGCAGGAAGGGCGGGGGCCCTGTGATTGTGTGCACCCCGCCCCTCGCCGCCTGTGAACGCAGCGTGTGCTCAGTGATGTGCCTTCGCGTTGCGTTTCTTGCCCTCGTCGGTCCTGCCGCCGAGCTTCTTCACCGCTTTGAGCGCCCCGGCCACCTGCGGCACCGGGGACTCCATTCCGCCCGGCTGTCCGCCGGGTGTGCCGAGCCAGCCGGCCAGCTTGCCGCCCTCGGCGACCGCGCGCAGCCGTGCCTCGGCCGCGTCGCGCACCGGGTCGGTGGCCACGACGAGCAGTTCGTCGCCGCGCCTGAGCACCGTCGACGGGGCGGGTACGAAGCTCTTGTCGTCGCGCACCACGAGGGTGACCGCGGCGCCCGCGGGCATGCGGAGCTCCCCGACCTCGACGCCGTGCATCTTCGACTCGGCGGGGATGGCCACCGACAGCAGGTGCCCGCGCAGCCGTTCCAGGGGCGCCGATTCGATACCCAGGTCGGAGGCGTCGGACGGGTCGTCCTTGATGTTGAGGGCCTTGGCGAGCCAGGGGAGGGTCGGGCCCTGGATGAGGGTGTAGACGATTACCAGGACGAAGACGATGTTGAAGACCCGGGTGGATCCGTCGATCCCGGACACCATGGGAATGGTCGCGAGAATGATGGGTACGGCGCCGCGCAGCCCGGCCCACGACATGAGGGCCTTCTCCTGCCAGGGCAATCGGAACGGCAGCAGCGAGATGAAGACTTCCAGCGGCCGTGCCACCACGGTCAGGACCAGGCCCACGACGACGGCGGGCCAGAAGTCGTCCAGCAGGTCGTGCGGGGTGACCAGCAGGCCGAGCAGGACGAACATGCCGATCTGGGCGAGCCAGCCGAGCCCGTCCGCGAAGCCCCGGGTCGCCGGCCAGTGCGGCAGCTTGGCGTTGCCGAGGATCATCGAGGCCAGGTAGACGGCCAGGAAGCCACTGCCGTGGAGCATGGCGCCGGCCGCGTACGCGGAGACGGCGATGGCCATGACGGCGATCGGGTAGAGACCGGAGGCGGGGAGCGCCACATGGCGCAGCCCGTACGCGCCGAGCCAGCCCACGGCGATGCCGACGGCGGCGCCGATGGCCAGCTCCAGGGCTATCTCGCCGATCAGTACGTACCAGCTGTCGACCTCGCCGATGGTCGAGAAGGCGACCACCAGGATCACCACGGGGGCGTCGTTGAAGCCGGATTCGGCCTCCAGGACGCCGGTGACGCGGGCGGGCAGCGGGACCTTGCGCAGCACGGAGAAGACCGCGGCGGCGTCCGTCGAGGAGACGACCGCGCCGATGATGAGCGCCTGCCGCCACTCCAGGCCCACCAGGTAGTGGGCCCCGGCCGCGGTCACGCCCACGCTGATGCCGACGCCGACGAGCGACAGCATCACGGCAGCCGGCAGCGCCGGTTTGATCTCTTTCCACTTCGTGCCGAGTCCGCCCTCGGCGAGGATCACGACGAGCGCCGCGTAGCCGATGACCTGCGTCAGTTCCGCGTTGTCGAACTTGACGTCGAAGAAGCCGTCCTGGCCCAGGGCGATACCGATGCCGAGGTACAGGAGCAGGCTGGGGAGCCCGCTGCGGGACGAGATGCGGACCGCCACGACGGCGACGAGCAGGACGAGCGAGCAGACGAGCAGGAGTTCGTTGAGCGTGTGGACAGTCAGTGGCCGGTCCTTCCCTGCGTACGCCTGCCGGATCGTCTTCCGGCGGCCGGTACTTCGTTACCTTACCTAATCTTTAACGCTTTCTTGATGCGTTCGAGTATTCGTACGATCGCTACGCAATTCGAGCCATCCTGATACCGCGTCCGAGTGGGTGACGCCCTGCGCCTATGGTTGCTCCTGCACTCCCAGGACCGCCCTGCCCTCGAAGGACAGCGATGCCCGCCACAACAACCGCCTCTTCCGGATCCACCGGTACCGCCGGTGGCGGGCCGCGCAAGAAGAAGAAGGGGCGCCGCGCCCGACTGCTCTTGATCGTCCTGGTGCTGGCGCTCGTCGCGGGCATCGGTTACGGAACGTACTGGTCCGTATCCACCGTGCGCGCCTCCTACCCGCAGACCAGCGGGACCATCCACATCGACGGCCTCTCCGGCAACGTCGACGTCAAGCGCGACGGATACGGCATCCCGCAGATCTACGCGGACTCGGACGCCGACCTGTTCCGCGCGCAGGGCTTCGTACAGGCGCAGGACCGCTTCTGGGAGATGGACGTACGCCGCCACCTGACGGCCGGCCGGCTCTCCGAGATGTTCGGCTCCGGACAGGTCGAGACGGACTCCTTCCTGCGGACCCTGGGCTGGCGCAAGGTCGCGCAGGAGGAGTACGACACCGTCCTGTCCGCCGAGACCAAGAAGAACCTCCAGGCGTACGCGGACGGCGTGAACGCCTACCTCAAGGGGCGCGACGGCAAGGACATCTCCGTCGAGTACGCCGCCCTCGGCCTCACCAACGACTACAAGCCGTCGGAGTGGACCCCGGTCGACTCGGTCGCCTGGCTGAAGGCCATGGCCTGGGACCTGCGCGGCAACATGCAGGACGAGATCGACCGCTCGCTGATGACGAGCCGGCTCGACGCCGACGAGATCAAGCAGCTCTACCCCGACTACCCGTACGACAAGCACGAGCCGATCGTCACCGAGGGCGCCATCTCCTCGGTCACCGGCACGTTCGACCCGAAGGCGACCGACACCGGCGCGAGCGGCGCGAACACCGTGGCGGACGCGACCCAGGGCCTGAACACGCAGCTCGGCGCGCTCTCCGACACCCTGGACGAGATCCCCGCGCTGCTCGGCCCGAACGGCACCGGCATCGGCTCGAACTCCTGGGTGGTCTCCGGGCAGTACACGACGACCAACAAGCCGCTGCTCGCCAACGACCCGCACCTCGCGCCGATGCTGCCGTCCCTCTGGTACCAGATGGGCCTTCACTGCCGGCAGGTCTCCGAAACCTGCAAGTACGACACCGCCGGATACACCTTCTCCGGCATGCCCGGGGTGATCATCGGCCACAACCAGGACATCGCCTGGGGCTTCACCAACCTCGGCGCCGACGTCACCGACCTCTTCCTGGAGAAGGTCACCTCCGACGGCTACCTGTACGACGGCAAGACCAAGCCCTTCACCACCCGCGAGGAGACCATCAAGGTCGCGGGCGGCAAGGACCGGCACATCACGGTCCGCGAGACCAACAACGGCCCGCTGGTCTCCGACCGCAGCAGCGAGCTGGAGAAGGTCGGCCAGAAGGCTCCCGTCACCAACTCGGCGCCGGACCGCGCCGACGGTTACGCCGTCGCCCTGAAGTGGACCGCGCTGGAGCCCGGCCACTCCATGGACGCCGTCTTCGAGCTGAACCGGGCCAACGACTTCACCAGCTTCCGCAAGGCGTCCGAGCACTTCGAGGTTCCGTCGCAGAACCTCATCTACGCCGACACCAAGGGCAACATCGGCTACCAGGCGCCCGGCAAGATCCCGCAGCGCAAGCAGGGCGACGGCACCACGCCCAGCCCTGGCTGGACCTCGGCGTACGGCTGGAAGAAGGACCCGATCCCGTTCGACGAGCTGCCCTACGAGTACAACCCGAAGCGCGGCTACATCGTCACCGCCAACCAGGCCGTGATCGACGAGGACAAGTACCCGTACCTGCTCACCAAGGACTGGGGCTACGGCAGCCGCAGCCAGCGGATCAACGACCTCATCCAGTCGAAGATCAAGGGCGGCGGCAAGATCTCGACCGAAGACATGCAGAAGATGCAGATGGACAACACCAGCGAGATCGCCGCGCTGTTGGTGCCCGAACTGCTGAAGATCAACATCTCCGACAAGGACGTCCGCCAGGCGCAGAAGCTGCTGGAGGGCTGGGACTACACCCAGGAGGCCGACTCGGCCGCCGCCGCGTACTTCAACGGCGTCTGGCGCAACATCCTCAAGCTCGCCTTCGGCGACAAGCTGCCCAAGGAGATGCGCGTCGAGGGCGAGTGCCTGAACGTGCCCCCGGCGAAGAACTCGGGCCCGGCCGACGAGCAGGACCGGCTGGTACGCGAGTGCGGTCAGCGCTCCCCGGACTCCGCGCAGCCGGACGGCGGTGACCGTTGGTACCAGGTCGTCGCCAACCTCATGGACAAGCCGGACAGCAAGTGGTGGAAGTCGCCCAGGAGCCGCAAGGACGACGCGACCGAGACCCGCGACCAGCTGTTCGCCCGCGCCATGGAGGACGCGCGCTGGGAGCTGACGGCCAAGCTGGGCAAGGACATCACCACCTGGAACTGGGGCCGGCTCCACCAGCTGACCCTGAAGAACCAGACCCTGGGCACCGAGGGCCCCGGACTCCTCCAGCGGGTCCTGAACCGGGGCCCCTGGAACCTCGGCGGCGGCGAGGCCGCGGTGGACGCCACCGGCTGGAACGCGGCCGGCGGCTACGGGGTGGTCTGGGTGCCGTCGATGCGGATGGTCGTCAACGTGGCCGACTGGGACAAGTCCCGCTGGATCAACCTCACCGGCGCCTCCGGGCACGCGTTCAGCGCGCACTACACCGACCAGACCGACAAGTGGGTCAACGGTGAACTGCTGCCCTGGGCCTACGGCACGAACGCCGTGGCCGGGACGACGACGGACACGCTGACCCTGAAACCGTAGGCGCGCGCCCCTCAAGGCCCCCGATGCTTCAGCTCACGCCGAAGCGCCGGGGGCCTTCCGGTGTGACCACCGCGTCGACGGGGAAGTCGTGCGGCTCCGCCGGGACGTGTGCGGTCACCTCGTTCGCGTACAGCAGGACGATGAGCGCGGGTGCGGTCCCGGCGGCCGTCAGGCGGGCCAGCACCCGGTCGTAGCTGCCGCCGCCGCGCCCCAGGCGCATGCCGCGCGCGTCCACCGCGAGGCCCGGCAGCAGCACCGCGTCCGCCTCCAGGACGGCATCGGGGCCCAGCCGCTCGCCGGTCGGCTCCAGCAGCCCGCGCCCCGCCTTCGCGAGCGCTTCCGCGCCCTCGTACGCCGCCCAGTCCAGGTCGTTGTCGGCGAGGAGCACCGGCAGCAGCACCCGTACGCCCCGCGCGCGCAGCGCGTCCAGCAGGGCGCGGGTGCCCGGTTCGCGTCCCACCGAGACGTACGCGGCGACGGTACGGGCTCCGCTCAGCTCCGGCAGTGCGAGCGCGTGGCGGGCGAGAATGGAGGCGGCCCGTTCCGCGTCCTGATCCGTCAGGAGGCGGCGCGCGGCCAGCAGTTCACGCCGCAGTACGGCCTTTGCGGACATGTCGGTGTTCAACGGGCACCCACCGGCCTCTCGGACAGGGCTATATGAGGACAAAGTTAACCGGAGCCTCATCTTCCGCCCATGTGGCCCCGTTAAGGTTCAGCGCATGACCCAGTCGAACCCCAGGATCAGCAAGGCCGTCATCCCGGCGGCGGGCCTCGGGACCCGCTTCCTTCCGGCCACCAAGGCCACTCCCAAGGAGATGCTGCCTGTTGTCGACAAGCCTGCCATCCAGTACGTCGTCGAGGAAGCGGTGGCCGCCGGACTGCACGACGTCCTCATGGTCACCGGCCGCAACAAGCGTCCCCTGGAGGACCACTTCGACCGGAACTACGAGCTGGAGGGCGCCCTGACCCGCAAGGGCGACGCCGACCGGCTGCGCAAGGTCCGCGAGTCCACCGACCTCGCCACCATGCACTACGTCCGCCAGGGCGACCCCCGGGGTCTGGGTCACGCCGTCCTGTGCGCCGCCCCGCACGTCGGCGACGAGCCGTTCGCGGTGCTTCTGGGTGACGACCTCATCGACCCCCGGGACCCGCTGCTGAGCCGGATGACCGAGATCCAGGAGCGCGAGGGCGGCAGCGTCATCGCGCTCATGGAGGTCCCGCCCGCGATGATCCACCAGTACGGCTGCGCGGCCGTGGAGGCCACCGCCGAGCCGGACGTCGTACGCGTCACCGGCCTGGTCGAGAAGCCGGAACCCGCCGAAGCGCCCAGCAACCTCGCGATCATCGGCCGCTACGTCCTGGACCCCGCGGTGTTCGAAATACTGCGCCGGACCGAGCCGGGCCGGGGCAACGAGATCCAGCTGACCGACGCCCTGCAACTGCTCGCCGAGGACGAGAAGGCGGGCGGACCCGTGCACGGCGTCGTCTTCAAGGGCCGCCGCTACGACACCGGCGACCGCAGCGACTATCTGCGTGCCATTGTCAGACTCGCGTGCGAACGTGATGATCTGGGGCCGGAGTTCCGCAGTTGGCTCCGCCGGTACGTCACCGAGGAGATGTAGCACGTTGAGCAGCACGATCTGGTCGGTGGACGAGCACCTGGAAGACATCCTCGCCGCGGTGAAGCCGCTCGAACCCATCGAGCTGCAACTGCCCGAGGCCCAGGGCTGCGTCCTGGTCGAGGACGTCGTGGTGGAGGTCGCGCTGCCGCCCTTCGACAACAGCTCGATGGACGGTTACGCGGTCCGCGTCGCCGATGTCGAGGGCGCCACCGAGGAGTTCCCGGCCGTCCTCACCGTCATCGGTGACGTCGCGGCCGGCGACGACGGCCTCGGCCCCGGCCGCCGCGTCGGCGCGGGCGAGGCCGCCCGCATCATGACCGGCGCCCCGCTCCCCGAGGGCGCCGAGGCCGTCGTCCCCGTCGAGTGGACCGACGGCGGTACGGGCGAGGGCCCCGCCACCACGATGCGCGCCCACAGCGACGCCCCGGAGGGCGCCGGGGGAGAGGTCCGCGTCCACCGCCCCGCCGAGGCCCGCGCCCACGTCCGGGAGCGGGGCAGCGATGTGCGCCCCGGCGACCTCGCGCTCAAGGCGGGCACGGTGATCGGACCGCCCCAGATCGGCCTGCTCGCCGCGATCGGCCGCTCCACCGTCAAGGTGCGGCCCCGCCCCCGCGTCGTCGTCCTGTCCACCGGCAGCGAACTCGTGCAGCCCGGCGGCGAGCTGACCGGCGGGCAGATCTACGACTCCAACAGCTTCGCCCTCACCGCCGCCGCCCGGGACGCCGGGGCCATCGCCTACCGCGTCGGTGCCGTCGCCGACGACGCCGAGACCTTGCGCGCCACCATCGAGGACCAGCTCATCCGCGCCGACCTCCTCGTCACCACGGGCGGCGTCAGCGTCGGCGCGTACGACGTGGTGAAGGAGGCCCTGTCCTCCGTCGGTGACGAGGACGAGCCCGGCGGCGGCGTGGACTTCCGGAAGCTCGCCATGCAGCCGGGCAAGCCGCAGGGCTTCGGCTCCATCGGCCCCGACCACACCCCGCTGCTCGCCCTCCCCGGGAACCCGGTCTCCAGCTACGTCTCCTTCGAGCTGTTCGTCCGCCCCGCGATCCGCACCCTGATGGGCCTGCCCGCGGCCGACCGCCCGACGGTGAAGGCCGTGCTCGTCGCGGACAAGGCCCTGTCCTCGCCCGCCGGGAAGCGCCAGTTCCTGCGGGGGACGTACGACGCCGAGGCGGGCACCGTCACGCCCGTCGGCGGCTCCGGCTCGCATCTGATCGCCGCGCTCGCCCAGGCCGACGCCCTGATCGTGCTCCGCGAGGACGTCACCTCCGCCGAACCCGGCTCCGACACCGAGGTGATCCTGCTCCGCTGACCGCGCCCCGGTGGCGGTACGGTATCTGGCGCTGTGCCGTCCGGGGGACACCCCCCGGCCCCCGGACCCGCGCCCCGGTGCGGCCCGGGGAATCCGGCGCCCTACCGCTAGGCGGAGTGAGTTGAGTACGCAGAACAGGCTGACGCACATCGACGAGGCGGGGGCCGCCCGCATGGTCGACGTCTCCGGGAAGGACGTCACCGCGCGCGTCGCCCGGGCCAGCGGCCGGGTCCTCGTGTCGCCGCGTGTGGTCGAACTGCTCCGGGGCGAGGGCGTCCCCAAGGGCGACGCCCTCGCCACCGCCCGGATCGCCGGGATCATGGGCGCCAAGCGCACCCCGGACCTGATCCCCCTCTGCCACCCGCTGGCCGTCTCCGGCGTCGGCGTCGAGCTGAGCGTGGCCGACGACGCGGTGGAGATCACCGCCACGGTGAAGACCACCGACCGCACGGGCGTCGAGATGGAGGCCCTGACCGCGGTGTCGGTGGCCGCGCTCACCGTCGTGGACATGGTCAAGGCGGTCGACAAGGCCGCGGTCATCACGGACATCCGGGTCGAGGCGAAGTCGGGCGGCAAGTCCGGCGACTACGTACGCGCCGAGGCCCCCGGGAACGACGCGTGAGCGCCGCCGACGCCCCGGCCCCGTACCGCGCCCTTGTCGTCACCGCGTCGAACCGCGCGTCCGCCGGGGTCTACGCGGACAGGGGCGGGCCGCTGATCGCCGAGGCGCTGACGGGGCTCGGCTTCACCGTCGACGGCCCGCAGGTCGTGCCCGACGGCGACCCGGTCGAGCAGGCGCTGCGGACCGCGGTGGCATCCGCGTACGACGTGGTCGTCACCACCGGCGGTACGGGCATCTCGCCCACCGACCGCACCCCCGAGGCCACCCGCCGCGTCCTGGACCACGAGGTGCCCGGCATCCCCGAGGCGATCCGGGCCGAGGGCCGCGACAAGGTCCCCACCGCCGCGCTCTCGCGCGGTCTGGCGGGCGTGGCCGGCCGCACCCTGATCGTCAACCTCCCGGGCTCGACCGGCGGGGTGCGCGACGGGCTCGCCGTCCTCGGACGGCTCCTGGTGCACGCCGTGGACCAGCTGCGCGGTGGCGACCACCCCCGACCCGGGAGCCCGAGCTGAACGTCGCGACCTGGCCGGTGATCCTGGCGGACGGTGATGTCGCCCTCCGGCCCATCAAGCTGCGCGACCAGCGGGACTGGCGCGAGGTCAACCGGCGCAACCGGGACTGGCTGCGCCCCTGGGAGGCGACGGTCCCGCCGCCCGCGCCCGGCGGACCGGTCGCCCAGCGGCCCACGTACCGCCAGATGATCCGCCATCTGCGCTCCGAGGCGAACGCGGGCCGGATGCTGCCGTTCGCCATCGAGTACCGGGGCCGGCTGGTCGGGCAGCTGACCGTCGCCGGGATCACCTGGGGCTCGATGTGCTCGGGGCACGTCGGCTACTGGGTGGACCGCGAGGTGGCCGGGCGCGGGGTGATGCCGACCGCCGTCGCGCTCGCCGTCGACCACTGCTTCCAGGTGGTGGGGCTCCATCGCATCGAGGTGTGCATTCGGCCGGAGAACGGGCCGAGCCGTCGCGTCGTGGAGAAACTCGGATTCCGCGAGGAGGGGCTGCGCCCGCGTTATCTGCACATCGACGGGGCGTGGCGCGACCACCTCATCTACGCGCTCACGGCGGAGGAAGTGCCGGACGGGCTGCTGCGGAGATGGCACCGCTCGCGGCCGGTTCCCCGTACGGATCAGCCGGAGTCTCCCACGTAATAAAAAGTTTGTTCGAATTACTCTCGATCGGCTGATGCGCGCCCTCATAAAAAAGTCCGCGATATCGGCCGGATCGTGCGACACACCGCGCCAATTGGCGGATCCCTCCGCGCAAACCCCTCTACGGTGTGAGATGTGAGCAGCAGCGGCCTCATCTACGCAGTCATTGTCGGGGCCTGGGCCGCCTACTTGGTGCCGATGTGGCTCCGCAGGCAGGACGAGCTGAACGAAGAGCGTCCGACGGAGCGCTTCAGCACCGCCATCCGGCTGCTTTCCGGCCGGGCGGCGATGGAGCGCCGGTATGCCAAGGGGCTGCAGGAGCGCACCGAGGACGAGGCGGCACCCGACGCCGACCCGGACGCGGGCACGGACCGAATGGACTCCGTCGACGTCCGGGCCTTCGCCGCGCCCCCGGCGCACACCGAGGCCCGGATGCACGAACCGGCCGGTACGCCGGAGCGCGCCCCCCGCAAGCGGCGTGGCGCCGAGCCCGCCGCCCCCGTCCCCGCCCCCGCCCGGCGCGCGCGCCCCGGCGGCATCGACGCGGAACGCGCCCGGCGCGCACAGCGCCTCCAGGTCCTCGCGCGCCGTCGGCGCACCACCGTGATCCTCTTCCTCGCCTTCACGCTCGGCGCGATCGTCGCGGCGGTCGGCGGGCTCCGCTTCCTGTGGGCGCCCGCGGTCCCGGCCGTGCTCCTCAGCGCGTACATCGCGCACCTGAGGTCGCACGAGCGGCGGCGGTTCGCCTTCACCATGGACCAGCGGCGCGCCGAGGTGGCGGCCCAGCGGCTCCGCGAGAACCGCCCCCGCCGCCACCAGCCCGCGACCACGGCGTCGGCCGAGGCCGACGAGGACTCCGAGCCGCGCCACCCGGCCCCCGAGCCGACGCCCACGGTCTCCCCGCAGGAGGCCGGGCGCCGCGCCCTGGTCGAGCAGACGGACCACGCGGAGTGGGTGGACCAGCAGCGCGAGCGCGGCCGGGTCCAGGGCGACAGCTGGGAGCCGGTCCCGGTGCCCCTGCCCACCTATGTCACCGCTCCGGTCGCCCCGCGCGCCACGGGCGGGGTCGAGGTCGGCAACCCGGAGACCTGGAGCGCGGCCCGCTCCAGCACCGCCGAGCCCGCGCAGCCGGACCCCGCGGCACCCCCGGTGGACCCGGCGCCGCGCCAGCGCTCCCCGCAGTCCCGCCGCTCCCGCGACCGGGGCCGCACCCCGCTCTTCGACCAGTACGAGGACGGCGACCGCCCCCGCGCGGCCAATGAGTGACGCCGCGTCGGACGGCCGTGAGCCACGCCACGGCTGACCAGCGCGGAACGGATTTCCGAGCACCCCCCGGAGGGTGCTAGAGTTTCACACGTCGCAAGGGCCTGTGGCGCAGTCTGGTAGCGCACCTCGTTCGCATCGAGGGGGTCTGGGGTTCAAATCCCCACAGGTCCACAGACACATGAAATCCCGTCCAGCCTCTGGCTGGACGGGATTTCGTCGTTCCGGGCCCGCTGTGACGCGGGCCCGGGGAGTCCTCAGGTGAACGATGCCGTTGCCTGGGCTTTGAGGAGGCCTTCCACTCCGTTGAGGAAGGTCTCGGACACCAGCTCCGGGTCGAAGAGGCAGCCGGCCGCCATCGCGCCGTCGCGCAGCATGACGAAGTGGCGGGCCGCGCGGGCGGCGGGTTCCTCGCGGATCGTGCGCAGGAGGCCGGTGAGTGTGTCCAGGAACCACTGGCGGTGTGCGAGGACGACCTGGTGCACCGGGTCCGCGGGGTCGGGGTACTCGGCGACGGCGTTGAGGAAGGCGCAGCCGCGGAAGCCGGGGGACTCGATGGCCTCGGCGATGGACGCGCCGATGGCGCGAAGCGTGTCGGGTGCGGGGAGTCCGACGGCGATGGCCGCCTCGGCCTGGCCCCGCAGGGCGCGGTCCGCCTCGGTCAGGTAGGCGACGACCAGGTTCTCCTTGCTGGGGAAGTGGCGGTAGAAGGTCGCCCGTGTCACCTGCGCTTCCTTGACGATGCGGTCCACTCCCACGGAGTGGATGCCTTCCGAGTAGAAGATCCGGGTGGCTGTGCTGAGGAGCCGGTCCCGGGCTTCGGACGGGCGGCTCTCGGATGCGTTGTGCGCCATGACGCCAGCCTACTCGGCGCGAGGTAGAACGTTCGGTCTTGACAGGGGTGTGCAGCCTTGCCAATCTGGTGGGCAGAACGTTCGTTCTTGCGTGACGTGGCGGTCCGCCGCGTTCCCCGTACCCCCGTCGAAAGGTTCGCCATGAGCACCGTTGCCGCCCCTTCGGACATCAGGAACACGGCTTCCGCGCTGCGGCGGCTGTACTTCGTCCGCGCCGCGTTCGCCATCCTCTGGGCCCTCGTGATGTTCGCGACGGCCGACGAGATCAGCCCGGTCGTGGCCGCGCTGCTCGTGCTCTATCCGCTGTTCGACGTGGGTGCCGCCGTCGTGGACGCCAACGCGTCCCGTGCCACCCGCTCGCCGGCGCTGCTCTACGTCAATATGGCGGTCAGCCTCGCTGCGGCGGCCGGGGTCGGGATCGCCGCCGCCTCCGGGATTCCCGCGGTGCTGCGGGTGTGGGGGGCATGGGCGGTCGTCGCGGGTCTTGTGCAGCTGATCGTGGCCGTTCCGCGGCGCCGGATGGGCGGCCAGTGGCCGATGATCCTCAGCGGTGGCATCTCGGTCCTGGCCGGGGCGTCGTTCGTCGGGTCGGCGGGCGCCGCTGACCCCGCGCTCACAGGCGCGATCGGCTATGCCGTTCCGGGCGGCATCTTCTTTCTCGTCTCGGCGCTGCGGCTGGGGCGCTCCGGCGGCCAGGCGAGTGCCAGGAGCGCCGCGTCGTCGTAGGTGTCGGCGCAGCTGTAGTCGTGGGCGTCCTTCTGGAGCCAGGCGAGCAGGTGCTCCGGGTCGACGGGCGGGGGGTGGGCGCGCTGGTAGGCCGTCAGGCGGTCGGCGAGCGGGTAGAAGGCCCCGGTCTCGTTCCGGGTCTCCGCGATGCCGTCGGTGTACAGCAGGACCGTGTCGCCGGGGCGTAGAAGCGTTCCGGCGACACGGGGGCCTTCCGCCTCGGTGGGGGCGCTCGTGAGGGTGCGCAGCCCCAGCGGGAGGCCGGTGGCGGCCGGGAGCTCGTGGACCGTGCCGTCGCGCAGGACGAGTGAGGGCGGGTGGCCGCAGGAGTACGCCTCCGTGTGGCCGTCGGGCGCGGTCTGGATCAGGAGGGCGGTGACGAACGCCTCGTCGTCGCGCAGGAAGCGGTTCAGGCCGGTGTCGAGCCGCCCGGCCAGGCGGCCCAGCGTCTCTTCCTCGTACGCCGCCTCGTGAAACGAGCCGAGGACCGCGGAGGCGGTGGACACGGCGTCGAGCCCTTTCCCGCGTACGTCCCCGATCAGCGCGCGGACGCCGAACTCGGTGTCCGCCACGGCGTAGAGGTCGCCCCCGATGCGGGCGTACTGCGCGGCGGCCAGATAGCTCGCGGCCGTACGGAAGGGGCCCAGCGTCTCGGGCGGTGGGCGCAGGACCGCCCGCTGCGCGGTCTCGGCGACGGACACCACCTTCCGCAGCCGCGCGGACTCCCGCTCCCCGCGACGGACCACGAAGCAGCTCAGCGCGGCGATCACGCAGATCACCACGGTGGTGCCGATCACGGAGCCGATCCGCTGCGGCTCCGTCGGCAGGAGCAGCCAGCGCGTTCCGGCCGCCACGACCGCCGCACCGACGATCATCGGCGGGCCGAACGCGAACGCGACGAGCGCGGGGACCGCGACCAGCATGGACGCGATGTGCGAGGAGGGCGGGGTGCTCACCTGCAGGACCGCCACCACGACGCACAGCAGCAGGGCCGTGCCCAGCACCGCGAACCTGGTGCCCCGTCCGGCCGACGGCAGGGTGCCGTCCTCCAGCTCAGCCATCGGCATGGCCGCCCCTCTCGCCGCGCCGGGCCGTCTCCTCGATCCACGCCAGCTGGCGGCCGAGGCTCGTCAGCCACACCTCCAGGTCCACGGAGAGCGACGACGGCGCGTAGTCGGCCGGGGCCGGGGCGGGCGGTCGCGCGGGCGGCGGGTTCCCGCCGCCGACCAGGGCGGCGATCCGGTCGGCTTCCGCCTCCAGCTCCGTCGCGGCCGTACGGGCCCAGGCCGCGGGCGGGCCGGTGGGCTCGGCGGTCCGGGGGAGACCCAGGTGCGGAAGGCGGTGGGCGCCGAGGATCGTGTTGCTCGCGACGATGAGTACCGCGTGCCAGTCGGTTTCGGTCCCGGCCCGGCGGGCGGGGGCCTCGCTGCGGTACTGCGCGTATGCCGCTTCGGCGAGGCGCAGCCGGTGCACGCTCGGGAGGATCGGTGCCGGGTTCCGTACGCCGGGTGCGGGGTTCATCAGGATCCGCGCGGTGGCCGGGACCAGGCCGCCGCAGGAGTGCAGCAGGCCGGCCATGGTGCGGCGGACCTCGCGGTGGGCCCCGGCCGGCCAGGCGAGGAGCGCGCACAGCAGCCCGATCGCGCTGCCGGTGAGGACGTCGATCATCCGCGTCTCCGACAGCCGCCAGGTGACGGGGAAGATCTGGGCGAACGCGGTGGCCACGACCAGGGTGAACCCCGCCTGCGCTCCGGCGACGCCCAGCAGCGGCCCCAGGCAGAACGCCGCCAGCATCACCGGGACGAGCAGCGCGGCGTACACATCGGTGTGCGGTCCGAGCCCGATCAGGAGCGCGCCCGCCGCGAGGGCACCGACGGCGTTGCCGGCGACGGCGCGGCTCACCGCCTGCCAGGTCGCGGCCACCGTCGTCCGGCCGAGCGTCAGCACCGCCAGCAGCACCCAGAATCCGTGGGCCAGATCCAGGGTGCCCGCCACCAGGCGGGCGGCGCCGAGCCCGAGGGCCGTGCGTACCGCGTTCTGGAAGAGCACCGAGCGGAGGGTGATGTTCCCGAGGACCCGGCGGGCCCACAGGACGGGCGTCGACAGCTCCGCGTACCAGAACTGATCGCGCGGGACGGCCGGACCGACGGGTCTGCCGTGCGCGGCGATGTCCGTGGTGACCTCCACGATCCGCGCCGACTCCGCCAGCGCCAGGACCCGCGACTGCCGCCTGAGGACGGCGAGCGGGGGTACGAGGGCGGGCGGCCCGCACGTCAGCCGTACGCGCTCCGCCCCGAAGTCCTCCATGGCCGTTTCGAGTGTGCCGGCCACGGGGGCCCGCTCCCCGGTGCGCAGGTAGGACGCACAGGCCCGGCACACCTCCGCGACCCGGGCCAGGAGCTCGGCGGATGCCGGATCGGCGGGCGCGGACGGCATCTCGGAGAGGGTGGCCAGCTGGTTCAGGAGCCGGCGCACCGAACGGCCGGCCTGGTCGAGCGCGCGGTCCGTCCGCCCCGCGCTCGCGGGCTGTTCCGCCGGAGGCAGCGATGACAGCCGCAGCCGTTCACCGGCCGCGCGCAGGGTCGCGGGCGGTACGCGGCCGGGCGAGGCGGCCTCGTCCGCGGCGGTACTCAGCGCGTCCGCCAGGCGGTGGCGGAGGGAGGGGACGGCCCGCTCGGGCAGCAGGAGGGCCTCGCACGCCGTGAGGAGCAGAGCTCCCGCGGTCAGGCCGATGAGCCGGTCGCCGAGCGTGCCGGGGGCGTACGGCGGGAAGCAGGCGAGGATGTAGAAGAGCTGGAGGCCGGGGGCCGCACCCGCGGGGCGCGGCCCGGCGACGGCGGCGAAGGCGAGCAGGAACCCGATGACGAGCATCCCGCCGACCGCCGCCCAGGTGTCCACGGCCAGCAGCGTCCCCAGTGACGCCAGCGCGAGGGCCGGCGGGAGCGCGCACAGCACCACGGTCGCCTTCTGGCGGCCGGACCCGGGAACGGCGGAGAGCAGGCCCAGCGCGACGGGCGCGAAGAGTGCGTACAGGGCGGCGACCGGCCGGTCGGCCGCGTAGAGCAGCGGGTAGAACCCGGCCCACGCCGCGACCGCCACCCGTACGCCCCGCCGGGCGACGGCCGCCGCCCGTGCCGTGTCGGCGGTCACCCCGGCGCCCGGCCGCCACCATCGTCCGGGCCCGGCGCGTCGCGTACGGGCAGTGCGCACATCCCGCGACGCTCCCTTCTCCAGCCGGACCGCGTCCTTCTCGCGGAGGCCGCAGGCCTCCCCGTCATTGTTGAACAGCCCTGGCCGTCGCGCTCGCGGACGTCCGCCGGGAGGAGGGGTCAGGGGTTGTTCAGGTACGCCAGCACCGCCAGTACGCGGCGGTTGGCCGCGCCGTCGTCCGTGATGCCGAGCTTGGCGAAGAGGGACGTCGTGTACTTGCTGATCGCGCTGTCGCTGAGGAAGAGGCGGGTCGCGATGGCCTGGTTGGAGAGGCCCTCGGCCATCAGGGCCAGGACCTCGTGCTCGCGCTCGGTGAGTTTGTCGAGGCGGCGGTGTGAGGAGCCGCTGGACAGGAGCTTCGCGATGACCGTCGGGTCCATGGCCGTGCCGCCGGCCGCGACGCGTTCCAGCGCGTCGATGAACTGGTCCGCGTCGAACACGCTCTCCTTCAGGAAGTAGCCGACGCCGCCCGAGCCGTCGGCCAGCAACTCGCGGGCGTACAGCTGCTCCACGTACTGGGACAGGATCAGGACGGGCAGCCCCGGCGTCTCGGCGCGGGCGGCGAGGGCCGCGCGCAGGCCCTCGTCGGTCTGCGTCGGCGGCATGCGGACGTCCACCACCGCCACGTCCGGGCGGAACTCGCGCAGGGCGGCCAGCGTTTCCGGTCCGGTCGTGGCCGTACCCACCACCTCGTGTCCGTACGCCTCGATGAGACGGACCATGCCGTCCCGCAGGAGATACAGGTCCTCGGCTACAACGATTCGCATGGCACCATGATCCTCGCGCGGGTCGGCCCGCCGGCCGGACTCGTGACCTCCAGGCTGCCGTCGAACACCGCGAGGCGCCGCCGCAGCCCCGCGAGTCCGCCGCCTTCCCGGACGACCGCACCGCCGCGCCCGTCGTCCTCCGCCTCCACGACCAGGCCGGTCCCGTCCTGCGCGAGGGAGATCCGCATCCGGGTCGCACGGGCGTGCTTGACCGCGTTGGTCAGCAGCTCGGCGATGCCGAAGTAGACGGCCGACTCGACGGGTGCGTCCAGCCGCCTCGGCGCGTCCGCGACGACCTCCGTTTCGAGGGGGCTGTCGAGGGCGAGGGCGCGTACGGCGTCGACGAGGCCCCGGTCGTTGAGCACGGGAGGGTTGATCCCGTGCACCAGGTCGCGCAGTTCGGCCAGCGAGGCGGTGGCGCCCGCCCGCGCCTCGCGCATCAGCGCCCTGGCCCGGTCCGGGTCGGTCTCCATCAGCTTCTCCACCGTCGCGAGGGACATCCCGAGCGCGACGAGCCGGGCCTGCGCCCCGTCGTGCAGATCCCGTTCGATCCGGCGGATCTCGGCCGCCTGAGCCACCGTCGCATCGGCCCGCTGTCCCGTGAGTTCGTCCACCCGGTCCGCGAGCGCCATCCTGGCGGACGGCCGCAGGAAACGGACCGCGACCGGGGTGACTGTCCGCCAGGCGTACGGGGAAGAGGCGAGGGTCACGAGGAGGGCGAGGAGCGAGGCCGGGCGGCCCGTTCCCACCCCGACGGCACCCCACACCACTCCCGCGAGTGGCACGCACGCCACGATTCCCGCCGTGAACGGGGCGATCACCGCGAACCGCAGGTCGCGCCAGTTCGCCGGGTCCTTCCAGCGCAGCCGCCACCGCTGGTCCATGAGGGCGTCCCGGCGGGTGCGGTGGTAGGCGAAGCCGTTCCACCAGAAGCCGGTGGCCATGCGTGTCACCGGCGGGGCGGTTCGGTAGCCGGACGGGATCTCGGTCCCGGACCAGCGGGCGACCAGGGAGCGGACGGCCTGGCACACGGGGCGCGCGAGCGCGAGCGTGCCCACGCACACCAGCACCAACGGCCCGATCCACGACCAGGGGTTCGCCGCGCCCCACGCGATGCCCCACGCCACCGCGCCCGCCCACACGGCCGGGATCAGAAGCGTGACGGCGGCGACGGCGCACGCCCGTACGAACCCGATGCCCGCCCCGGCCGCCCACGACCCCAGCACTCTCATCGCCCGCCGCCTGCCTCTCCGTGTCCGTCCCGACGCCCCCACTCTGCACCGGCCGGAGGGCCCGGAGGCACCGCTCGGGCGAGGAGTGGGCCTGGACCCACCCCCTTGTGCGCTCAGACGCATACCGAGCCCGATCGGCGCTTCGTAGCGTCGTCACCATGACCACGAACACGAACCTTCAGCCCGAGGCCCTGAGGGCCCTCGCAACGGCACGCCGGAGCATCACGCTCTACGGCGCACTCACCGCCACCGCCCTCGGCGCGGTCGTCGTGGTGGCCGCGACCGGTCACACGGTGAACACCTTCATGTGGGTCCGCGCGGTCCTGCTGCCGCTGATCGCGTACGTACTCCACCGCATCACGGCCTCGGCGGAGGCGGGTTCCCGCCGCGCCTTCGACCGCGTGAGCACCCTCGCGGTGATCATGCCCATCGCCATCATCGGCGTCGACCTGATCCCGGGCGTCTGCCCGCCCTGGTACGCGGTGACGCAGACGCTGTGCATGCTCCCGGTGATCCGCGTCGCGTTCCTCACCCGGGGGGTGGCCCTGAAGACGGCGTTCCCGAAGGCGGGTTGAGGGAACGGCGACGGGCCTCAGGCGCGCTTGCGGGCCAGCCGGTAGACGCCGTACGTGATGCCGAGGATGAGGTCCACCGCCACCCACAGGCCGATCACGAGGCCGACTCCGATCGCGGTTCCGGCGTCACCGGCGTCCTGGCAGGTCTTGAGGGCGTCGCCCACCATCCCCTTGCAGGACGCGTGGTCGTTGCTCCTGGCGCCGGAGATCACCCAGGCCAGGAACAGCGCCTGCACTGCCAGGAACACCCAGAGGAAGACCCGGTGGTGCTTTCGGGTGGGGCCGGAAGCCGGCGGCGGTACCTCGCCGGGAGGACCCCAGGCAGGGGTGGGTCCGGTAGTCATCGTCAGGCGCCTCCTCGGGCACGGCCCCCGAGGGTGTGGCTAACTGTCAACGCTACGCTCCCGCGGATCGGTCCGCGCCCCGTCTGGTTTACGCCTCGTCGTCAGCCCCGCGGACCTTGCGGAGGGCGCGGATAGTCAGATCCACGGCGAACCGCACCGTTTCGGCATCCCGCAGCGGGCAGTTGACCACGTACTGGTGTCCCGGCCGCACGTCGCGAAGCTTGACGTGAACGGGGTCGACGTCCGCAACGTCCTCCTTGGTGAGGCGCAGGGTGAGTCCACCGTTGGCGGGTTTCACGTGGGCCACTGCGCCGTAGCGGCGGACACCGTCATCGCGGATCATCAGGTAGTCCGTGAGCCCGCCCTTCGTCCGCGAGGACGTCCCCGTGACGATCTCGACGGACCCGCGTAGAGGTCGCCACCGATACGGGCGTACTGCGCGGGGCGGCGGTGCATATCGTTTTCGATATGCTGAAGGCATGGGTCTCGACTATGCGTGGATGCGAAAGGTCGCCGACGAGCTCTCGGAGTACGCCGAGCAGCTGGAAGGCTCCTGGAGTGTGGAGATCGGTGCCGGCGGGCCGGTCATGGCGATGATGAGCCCGGTCAACCGCCACGAGCGGATCGCCGGCCGGATCAGGGACCAGATCAATCAGCAGATCGGGGCGACGAACCCGGGCTGGATCGCGGAGACCGGCCCGGAGGTCGAGGATCCAAGGGTCGGGCGGATGCGTCGGCCGGACGTGTTGGTGTGCGAGGAGCGCGCCCTGGACTCCGACCGGGACTCCCTCGCTCCGGACGAGGTTCTGGCCTGCGTCGAAGTGGTTTCCCGGTCGAACCCGAGCAATGATTACGTCGAGAAGATGGCCGACTACCCCGCCATGGGAATCGGCCTCTACATGATCGTCGACCCCAGGAACGGCACCATCGCCGTGCACGACGAGCCTTTTCGGGGCGCTTACCAGAACGGGGAACAGTACATCTTCGGAGACACCGTCAGGCTGGGCGCCTGGTCCATCGAGACCGGTGCCTTCCGCCGTTACGGGAAGGCCGGCGACGCGTGAGACTCGTCGAGCTGAGAGAGCGTGCCGGCCTGACGCAGGCCGAGGTGGCGGCGCGCATGGGGACGGCGCAGCCCAACGTGTCCCGCTTGGAGTGTCTGCCGGTACGGGAGGTCAGTCAGCGGCAACTCCGCCGCTATCTGAGTGCGCTGGGCGCGGACCTCGTCCTGGTGGCTACGACGTCCGCCGGGGACGAGATCGCCCTCACCGCTCCCTGAGAGGTGTGCCCCGTCAGGCCGCGCCGTCCCCCCGCAGTGGCTTCGCGAAGCAGCGGCTGGTGTCGTACGTGCGGTAGTGGCCGAACTTCTCGCACGGGGTGTAGCCGCTGGAGAGGTACAGGGCGATGGCCTCCGGTTGGCGGTCGCCCGTTTCCAGGACCATGCGGGTGCGGCCCGCGGCGCGGGCGTCCGCCTCCAGGGCGGCCAGGATGCGGCGGGCGAGGCCCAGGCCGCGGCCCTCCGGTATGACGTACATCCGCTTCAGCTCGGCGTCGCCGTCCGAGTAGCCCTCGTCGTTGTGCTCCTGGGAGCGCCAGCCGCCCGTGGCGACGGGCTGGTCCGACGCGTCGTAGGCGATCAGGTACAGGCCGTGAGGCGGGTCGAACATCGTGGCGTCCAGTGGTGTGACATCGCCCCCATCGCCGTAGCGCTCGGCGTATTCGAGCTGCACGCGATCGTTGAGTTTGACGGCATCGGGGTGGTCGAAGGCCCGGACGTGGATATTCATGCGATGCATGGTACATGTATGCGGCATCGTTGGCCGGTATCGTGCCGGAATGCTCACCGTGACCAGCGTGAATGTAAACGGTCTCCGCGCCGCCGCCAAGAAGGGCTTCGTCGAGTGGCTGGCGCAGACCGACGCCGACGTGATCTGCCTCCAGGAGGTGCGCGCCGAGCCCGAGCAGCTGCCCGCGGACGTCCGTGACCCCGAGGGCTGGCACACCGTCCACGCGCCCGCCGCCGCCAAGGGCCGGGCCGGGGTCTCCCTCTATTCGCGGCGCGCCCCGGAGCGCGTACAGATCGGTTTCGGCGGGTACGGGCACGACGGGTGCGAGGAGTTCGACACGAGCGGGCGGTACGTCGAGATCGACCTGCCCGGTGTCACCGTGGCCAGCCTCTACCTTCCCTCCGGTGAGGTCGGCACCGAGCGGCAGGAGGAGAAGGAGCGCTTCATGGCCGCCTTCCTGCCCTACCTGGCCGGGCTGAAGGCGCGCGCCGCCGCCGAGGGCCGCGAGGTCGTCGTCTGCGGCGACTGGAACATCGCGCACCAGGAGGCCGACCTCAAGAACTGGCGCGCCAACCGCAAGAGCTCCGGCTTCCTCCCCGAGGAGCGCGCCTGGCTGACCCGGGTCTTCGAGGAGGCGGCGTACGTCGACGTCGTACGCGCCCTGCACCCGGACGTCGAGGGCCCGTACTCGTGGTGGTCGTACCGGGGGCGCGCGTTCGACAACGACACCGGCTGGCGCATCGACTACCAGGTCGCGACCCCCGGACTCGCCGCCCGCGCCGTGAAGGCATGGGTCGAACGGGCCGCCACCCACGGCGAGCGGTGGAGCGACCACGCGCCGGTGACGGTGGTGTACGAGCAGTAGGAGCGGGGTACGGCGAGGGCGCCGCGCCCTACGCGGTGCGGGCCAGCACATCGTCCCAGACGTTGCCGCCGTCCGCCCAGGTCCAGAGCCACTGCCTCAACGACGGCGCCGCGTACCGCAGTCCGTCGTGGGGGTCCTCGCCCCGGTCCGGTTCCCAGCCGTCGGCGTCCCAGAGCAGGACCGGGTGGTCGACGGCGGTGAGCGAGACGTACCACTCCATGGTGCAGCCGCCACCCGTGAGGAAGAGCCACGACGCCGGTGGCCCCCACTCCGTCCGTCCGGCGTGGCGGGCCGTCGCGCACGGCCAGTCCGGGGCCGGCCAGTGCGGAACGCGCCGTGGCGTCAGCGACGCGAGGCCGCCCTCCGGGCCGAACCCGCCGTCGCCCACCTCGGTGTGGACGCGGCGGAGCAGGCCGGGCAGGGGATACCCGAGCCCGCGTTCGACGCGGTCCGCCTCCGCGTTCGTGAGCGGCGGGAACGGCTGATCCGGAAGACAGCGGGCAGCGGGGTGCGCGTCTTCCGGCCCCCAGGCGAGGGCACGCAGCCGCTCCAGAAGCGCGTCGTCATCCGTGGCGGTGCGGTGCGCGGCATCGGTCACGAGCGGGGACTGTAGTACGTCCCCCACCCGGTCGCCCCGGTCACCCCGCCCCCTACACCCGCCCACCCCCCGCCATCCGCAGCATCCTCCCCGCTGTCACCGCCGCCAGGAGCATGCACAGGGCCGCCCACCACGGGGGGCCGTTGAGCAGGGTGTACAGGCCGGTGCCCAGGGTTGCGGACAGGGACTGGGCGGTCATCAGGGCGCCCGCCGTCGCGCCGGAGTGGCGGGGAGTGGCGTCCGTCAGGGCGGCGGTGAACAGCGCGGTGAGGGTGAGGCCGATGCCGATGCCCGCCACGATCAGGCAGGCCGACAGGGCGGCGTAACCGCTGTCGCTCTCGATGGCGAGGATGCCCAGCGCCACCCCGGCCGCCGTCGTCGGCAGGCCCGTCACCGCCATGCGCGCCGGGGTCATCCCGTCGCGCAGCAGGCGCGGCGCGAGCCCGCCGCCGCTGACGGCCACCGCCACCAGCATCGGCAGCATCGGCCCCTTCCACGGCGCCGAGTGGGAGAACTCGTCGCCCATCATGTCGGCCAGCGGCGGCAGCAGGCTCAGGACGCCGAAGCCGACCAGGCCCATCGTCAGAAGGCCGCCCCGGCGCGCGCGGTCCCGGAGGATGTACGGCGGAAGCAGCGGGGCCGACGCCGTCCGCTGCCGTACCGCGAACGCGATCAGCAGCGCGGCGCCCACGCCCAGCCCGACAACCGCTTCGCTGTCCACCTTGCCCGCCGACGGAATCCCCACCAGGCCGTACATGACCGCCCCCGCCCCCAGGAAGCCCAGCAGCGCGCCCGGCAGGTCGGCCGCCGCGCCGTCCGTCCGGGCCGGGGAGTCCGGCGGCAGCGTCCGCGCACCCGTCAGGGCCAGCAGCGCGAGCGCCGGTGCCACGGCGGTGAGCGGGCCCCTGGCCATGAACGCCAGCGCATCGCTCCCCAGTAGCCCGAGCACCGGACCGCACGCGCTCGCCGCCGCGTAGGCACCGAAGCCCCGGCCCCCACCGCCCCGCGAACCCGCCGCCACCGTCGCCAGCGCCCCCGCCGTCGCCAGCGCGCCGAACCCGCCCTGCAGAGCGCGGCCCGCGAGGAGCAGCGGCGTGGCACCGGCCAGCAGGCCGAGCCCGGAGAGCACGCCGGACACCGCGAAGCCCGCCACACCGGTGATCAGCGAACGCCTGCGGCCCAGCCGGTCCGCGATGTGGCCACCGGGCACCAGCATGGCGGCGAAGGCGACCGCGAAGGCGTACGAGACGGGCGCGGACGTGGGGTAGGCCGTCATCCCTCCGTGGGGACCGGCCGGATTCCCGAGCACGGCCCCGGCCAGCACCGCCAGTTGCGCCACCACGATCACGGCGAGGCCTCGCGTGCGGGACGCGCCGGGCGGCTGCGCGGGAGTCGTCGGCGGGTACGCGGGGGAGGCGACCGGCTCCGTCACGGCGGAGGCGTCCGCCGGTGCCCCCCGGTCCGAATCCCCGGCCATCGGCTCCCGCGCCTCCGGCACGTAATCCAGCAGCCTCGCCGATCTCCGCCCCAGCTCCGCCAGCACCTCGCCCGGCAGCCACACCGCGTCCCCGTCCCCGTTCCCGGACGTGCGGGCGGCGATCTCCTCCGGGGTGGGTCGGGCGGCCGGGTCCTTCGCCAGGCAGGCGCGTACGAGGGGGAGCAGAGACTCCGGGACGTCCGTCAGATCGGGTTCGTCCTCCGCGATCCGGAACAGGTGCGCGTTCAGACCGGTGTCCCTCGCGCCGAACAGAAGGCGGCCCGTCGCCGCGTACACCAGGACCGCGCCCAGGCAGAACACATCGCTGGCCGGAGTGAGTTCGAGGCCCCTCACCTGTTCCGGGGACATGAAGCCCGGCGAACCGATCAGCATGCCCGTCCGGGTGAGCAGGCTGCCGTCCGCCAGGTTGTCCATCGCGCGGGCGATCCCGAAGTCGATGACCCGCGGCCCGTCCACCGTCACCAGCACGTTGGACGGCTTCAGGTCGCGGTGGATGAGCCCCGCCCCGTGCACGGCTTCCAGCGCGAGGGCGAGGCGGTTCGCCAGGACGCGGACCGAGTGCTCGGGCAGCGGCCCGTAGTCCGCGCCGACCACCGTCGTCAGATCGGGGCCCGGTACGTACTGCGTGGCCACCCACGGCACTTCGGCCCCGGTGTCCGCGTCCAGGACGTCCGCCGTCCAGCTTCCGCCCACCCGCCGGGCCGCCGCCACCTCGCGCGCGAAGCGCTTGCGGAACTCCGGCTGCGCCGCGTACTCGCGCTGCACGACCTTCACCGCGACCGTGCGGCCGACGTCCGAGCGGCCGAGGTAGACGAGTCCCATCCCGCCCGCGCCCAGGCGGGCGATCAGGCGGTAGGGGCCGATGCGCGTGGGGTCCTCGGCGGTCAGCGGCTTCATCCCGGCAACCTAGCCGGGGACGGCCGGTACGGGAGGCGGAACGCCGGAGATCCGCGCCGGATCTACCCGGGCTCCTCCGGCTCCGGCTTGCGCCTCAGCCGGCGGTCCAGCGCCATCGACAGCTCCGCGTCCACCACCGCCCGTGCCAGGGGGCGCAGTTGGGGTGGTTCCGGGTCCGTCTCCACGCCGTACTCCTGGAGCACGGATACGAACAGGTCCGCCAGGGCCTCCGCGTGGTGGCGGACGTGGCGGCCCGTGGACAGCACCGCGGAGAGCGGTACGCCTTCCCGTACCAGCTCGGCCGAGACGTCCAGCAGGCGGCGGCTGATGTGGACGATCTCCGCGCCGTCCGTCCCCAGGTAGCCCAGCTCCATCGCCAGCGCCAGGTTCTCCGGCGTGGACTCGCCCTCGAAGTAGTCCGCCAGCTGCTCGGGGGTCAGGCGGACCGGGGTCTCCTCGGACGGTTCGCCCAGGCCCAGCACCTCCGCGACATCGCGGCCGCTCTCGAAGGTACGGGCGAGATCGGCGATGCCGGTCAGGGTGTGGCCGCGTTCCAGGAGGCCCGTGATGGTGCGCAGGCGGGCCAGGTGGTGGTCGTCGTACCAGGCGATGCGGCCCTCGCGGCGGGGCGGCGAGATCAGGCCGCGCTCACGGTAGAAGCGCACGGTCCGCACGGGGATGCCGGCCTCCTTGGCCAGCTCCTCCATGCGGTACTCGCGGTGCTCCGGTCCTTCTGCCACCCCCGCACCTTATCCGCCTCCCCAGGGGCGCGGACCCCAGGTTGTACCGCCGGTAACTTTCCTTCGTCCGCCCCCTACCCATCGGTACGAAGCTGCTCTACCCTCCCAACCATGCCAGTGATTGCTGGCAGAGTCGTGTGACGTACCGCAGGAGGCGGCAGCATGGCCCAGCACGAGCATGTACGCGTGGCGGTGATCGGATCCGGATTCGGGGGCCTCGGTGCCGCGGTCCGGCTGCGCCGCGAAGGCATCACCGATTTCGTGATCCTGGAGCGCGCCGGTTCCGTCGGCGGCACCTGGCGCGACAACAGCTACCCCGGCTGCGCCTGCGACGTACCGTCCCACCTGTATTCCTTCTCGTTCGCCCCCAACCCCGAGTGGCCGCGCACCTTCTCCGGGCAGGAGCACATCCGCGCCTACCTGGAGCACGTCGCCGACACCTTCGGGCTCCGCGCCCATCTGCGCCTCAACCACGAGGTGAAGCAGATGCGCTGGGACAACGACGAGCTGCACTGGATCATCGACAGCGCCAACGGCGACACCGTCGTCGCGGACGTCGTCGTCTCCGCGACCGGGCCGCTCTCCGACCCGAAGATGCCCGATATCCCGGGGCTCGCCGACTTCCCCGGCAAGGTCTTCCACTCCGCCCGCTGGGATCACGACGCCGACCTCACCGGCAAGCGCGTCGCGATGATCGGCACCGGCGCCTCCGCCATCCAGATCGTGCCCGCGATCCAGCCCAAGGTGGGCAAGCTGACGCTGTTCCAGCGCACCCCGCCCTGGGTGATGCCCCGCATGGACCGGAAGATCAGCGGCGCCGAGCAGTGGCTCCACCGCGCCGTGCCCGCCACCGGCGCCGCCCGCCGCGGACTCCTGTGGGGCATCCGGGAGTTGCAGGTCAGCGCCTTCACCAAGCACCCCGACCAGCTCGGCCTGGTCGAGCGCATAGCGAAGTCCAACATGGCCCGCGCCATCAAGGACCCGGCCCTGCGCGCCAAGCTGACCCCCTCGTACCGCATCGGCTGCAAGCGCATCCTGCTGTCGAGTACGTACTACCCCGCGCTCGCCCAGCCCAATGTCGACGTCGTCGCCTCCGGCCTCGCCGAGATCCGCGGCAACACGGTCGTCGCGTCCGACGGTACGGAGGCCGAGGTCGACGCGATCATCTTCGGCACCGGCTTCCACGTCACCGACATGCCGATCGCCGAACGCGTCGTCGGCGCCGACGGGATCACGCTCACCGAGTCCTGGAAGGACGGCATGCAGGCGCTGCGCGGCGCCAGCGCGGCGGGCTTCCCCAACTGGATGACGATCATCGGCCCCAACACCGGGCTCGGGAACTCCTCGATGATCCTCATGATCGAGTCCCAGCTGAACTACATGGCCGACTACCTGCGCCAGCTGAACCTCCTCGGCGGCAAGGCGGCCCTCGACGCCCGCCCCTCCGCCGTCAACACCTGGAACCGCCGCGTCCAGGAGCGCATGAAGCGCACCGTCTGGAACACCGGCGGCTGCAACAGCTGGTACCTGGACGCCAACGGCCGCAACACCACCGTCTGGCCCGGCACCACCGCCGAGTTCCGCAAGGCCACCCGGACCGTCGACCTGTCCGAGTACCAGGTCCTGCGCCCGGCGGCCGTCCCCGCCCAGCGCGCGTCCGGCGACACCGTCTCCGAGGAGGCCGTCCGATGAGCCGCCCCCTGCCCGTCGCCGGCCGCCGTCCCGTGGCCGCCCGCGAACTCCTCGCGGTCTCCGCCGACGGCTCCCGCATCCACGTCGAGATCCACGGCCAGGAAGGCGCGCCCGCCGTCGTCCTCTCCCACGGCTGGACCTGCAACACCAGCTTCTGGGACGCCCAGATACGCGATCTGGCCGTCGACCACCGCGTCATCGCCTACGACCAGCGCGGCCACGGCACCTCGCCCGCCGCCGCCCGCGACGGCTACAGCACCGGCGCCCTCGCCGACGACCTGGAAGCGGTCCTCGCCGCGACCCTCGGCCCCGGCGAGAAGGCCGTCATCGCCGGGCACTCCATGGGCGGCATGACCATCATGGCCGCCTCCCGCCGCCCCCAGCTGCGCGAGCACGCCGTCGCCGTCCTGCTGTGCAGCACCGGCAGTTCGCGCCTCCTTGCCGAGTCGCTGGTCGTCCCGATGCGCGCCGGAGCCGTACGCACCCGCCTCACCCGCGCGATCCTCGGCGCGCGGGCCCCGCTCGGGCCGGTCACGCCCGTCTCACGGCGGATACTGAAGTACGGGACGATGGGCGCGGGTTCGGCACCCGACCGGGTCGACACCTGTGCCCGCATCGTGCACGCCTGCCCCCGCCTGCCCAGGGTCGCCTGGGGGAACGTCCTCGCCGAGCTCGATCTCGACGAGGGCGTACGGGAGTTGCGCGTGCCCACCGCGATCATCGCGGGTACGGAGGACCGGCTCACCCCGCCCGTCCACGCCCGCGCCATCGCGGCGGCGCTGCCCGACTGCCTCGGTCTCACCGAGCTGACGGGCATGGGGCACATGACGCCCGTCGAGGCGCCGGAGCTCGTCACCGCGAAGATACGCGAACTGGTGACCGCGTATCTTCCGGGCGGCCCGGCCCGGGACGCGCGGGGTACTACAGACATCGAGGGCAAGGAGGAGGTCGCATGAGCGGCACGGGAAGTCTCGAAGGACAGGTCGTCGTCGTCACCGGCGCGGCACGCGGCGTCGGTGAACTCCTCGCCCGCAAGCTCTCCGCCCGGGGCGCGATCCTCGCCCTCGTCGGCCTCGAACCCGACGAGCTGAAGAAGGTTTCGGCCCGCCTCCACGGTGAAAGCGACCACTGGCACGCCGACGTCACCGACCACGAGGCGATGGCCCGCGTCGCGCAGGACGTGAAGGCGCGCTTCGGCAAGGTCGACATCGTCGTCGCCAACGCGGGCGTCGCCTCCGGCGGCCCCCTGGTCGACTCCGACCCCGTCGCCTGGCGCCGCGTGATCGAGGTCAACCTCATCGGCGGCGCGGTGACGGCTCGCGCCTTCCTGCCCGTGCTGATGGAGAGCCGGGGCTACTTCCTCCAGATCGCGTCCCTCGCCGCGATGACCCCGGCCCCGATGATGAGCGCCTACTGCGCATCGAAGTCCGGCGTCGAGGCGTTCGCGCACAGCCTGCGCGCCGAGGTCGGGTACAAGGGCGTGAAGGTCGGCGTCGGCTACCTCTCCTGGACCGACACCGACATGGTGCGCGGCGCCGACGAGGACGACGTCATGCGGGACCTGCGGAAGCGGCTGCCCTGGCCGACCAACCGCACGTACCCCCTCGGCCCCGCCGTCGACCGCATCGTCGCCGGGATCGAGCGCCGCTCCGCCCATGTCTACGCCCAGTGGTGGCTGCGCGGCATGCAGTCCGTACGCGGCTACCTGCCGACCCTCATCGGCGTCGTCGGCCAGCGCGAGATGCGCCGCTTCGGCCCCCGCATGGAGGGCATGAGGAAGGGCCTCGTCGGTGCCGGAGGCGCCGCTGACCAGCAGGAACGCGCCTCGCGTACGGAGCGTGAGTGATCGACATGCGGAGCGTGGCGGCCCGTGTGAATCTGGTCGAGGCCCCACCGGGGCCGAATCCCACGCACCACATAGGAGTGAACAGCATGGGCATCGCCGACCAGTTCAAGGACAAGGCCAAGGACCTCGCGGGCCAGGCGCAGGACCAGGCGCAGGACCGCCAGCGTCAGGGCCAGGGCCGCGACCGCGCCAAGGACGCCGGCCAGCAGGGCCGCGACCGTGCGAAGGACGCCGCCCAGCGCGCCCAGAACGAGGCGAGCGAGCGCTTCGACCGGTAACGGTCGCGCGGTGACGCCGAGGGGCGTGCCCGGATTCGTCCGGGCGCGCCCCTCAGTGCGTGTGGCCGGGTGCTACGGACGCGAGCGCTCACGGGGCTCGCCCGGCCCCCGGAACGGCAGCGTCCGGCTGAACACCAGATTGGTCGTCGTGCTCCCGAACTCGGCGAGCTCGTCCACGATCTCCTCCAGGTGCTCCATCGAGGTGGCCGCCACCTTCAGGACGTAGCAGTCGTCCCCGGTGGTACGCAGGCACTCCAGGATCTCCGTACGCTCCTTCAGCATCCGGCGCAGCGGTTCGTGCCGACTGCCGGGGTACTTGAGCCGGACCACCGCGAGCGCCACGTATCCGGCCCGTTCGAGGTCCACCTCCGCGCGGTAGCCCGTCACGATCCCGGCCGCTTCCAGCCGCCGCACCCGTTCCGTCGTCGCCGACGCGCTCAGGTTCACCCGCCGCGACAGCTCCGTGAAGGCGATCCGGCCGTCCCGCTGGAGCTCGTCCAGGATGGCCCAGTCCGTCGAGTCGAGATTCCCGGTCATCCGGTCAGATTACCGGGATATCCACGGCCGAACTGCCCCTGAACAGACGGGAATCCCTTCAAGGAGGCGGGTCGCCGTGGCTAGGCTCGACGGCGTGAAGATCGGCGTGAACGTCCCCAATTTCGGCCCCGGCACGGACCCCGGCGTCCTGCGCGACTGGGCGCAGACCGTGGAGGGCCTGGGCTTCGACCTGCTGATGCTCTCCGACCACGTGGCCATCACGCCCGACGTCGCCGAGCGCTATCCGGCCCCCTTCTACGAGCCCTTCACCACGCTGTCCTGGCTCGCGGGCCTCACCACCCGCGTCCGCCTCGGCACGACGGTGCTCATCGCCCCCTACCGCCACCCCCTGCTGACCGCCCGCATGGCGGCCAACCTGGACGCCCTCAGCGGCGGACGGCTCGTCCTCGGCGTCGGAGTGGGCTGGGCCCGGCAGGAGTTCGCCGCCCTCGGCATCCCCTTCGAGCGGCGCGGACGCCTCACGGACGACGTCCTGCGGGACCTCCGGGAGGCGTGGGCGGACACCGCCGCCTACGGGGACCGGCGCATCCCGGTCTGGATCGGCGGCAACAGCGACGCGGGCCTGCGGCGGGCCGTACGGTTCGGCGACGCCTGGCACCCCCTGCGCTGCACGATGCCGTGGCTCCGGGAGGGCGCGGACCGGCTGCGGGCCGCCGCGTCCGAACAGGAAGCCCCTGTCCCCGCGTTCGCGCCCCGGATCGCGCTCCGGCTCACCGCGTCACCGGGCGACGGGCCCGAACGCCTCGCAGGCGAGGGCACGCTCGACCAGATCATGGACGACCTGGACGCGCTGAGGCTCCTGGGCGCCGACACCGTCGTCCTCGACCCCTACCACGGCGACCCGAGCGAGACGTCCCGCCCGCAGCCCGCCCGGCATGCCCTCGCCACGGTCGCCGCCCACCTCTCGACAACGGAGCAGCCATGACCACGACCGCCGACCACCCCCTCCTCCGGCGCGCCATCGCCCTCGCGGCCGAGGCCCGGGAGCACGGCAACCCGCCGTACGGTTCGCTGCTCGCAGCCCCGGACGGCACGGTGCTCGCGGAGGACCGCAACACGACCCTCACCGACCGCGACATCACCGCCCACCCCGAACTGAAGCTCGCCCGCTGGGCCGCGCGGGAGCTGGACGCGGCGACGGCCGCCGCCACGACGATGTACACCAGCTGCGAGCCCTGCACGATGTGCGCGGCGGTCATCCAGCAGGCGGGGCTCGGCCGGGTGGTCTTCGCCCTCTCCGGCGATCAGTTGCTGGCCATCCGGCCCGGCAACGGCCGACCGCCCGTACCGCAGGAGGGACCCGCGCTGCTGGAAGAGGTACGGGCGGTGGTGGAGCCGTACTACCGCGTCAGGCGGCCTTGACGGATGCGATGAACGGCGCCCAGGCGGCGGCGTTGACGACGAGCGCGGGCCCGTCGGGCCGCTTGGAGTCCCGGACGGGGACGAGCCCGGAGTGGCCGTCGGCGACTTCGAGGCAGTTCCCGCCGCTGCTGTTGCTGTAGCTGCTCTTACGCCAGGTCGCGGCGGTCAAGTCGTGCTGGTTGCGCACCATTTCGGTATTCCTCTGCCGCAGCCTCGATCATGGCCAGGGACGCCCCCAGCGGCGAGGCGGCGGCCCTCAGGAGATCGTATGACCTCCGGTACTGCTTCACGAGGCCCGGATCGTCGACGGTCTGGCCGTGGTGCTGGCCTTCCATGTAGACGAGCGGCGGAGCGTCCGCGAAGTCGAGCACCATGATGTTGCTTTGCATGAGGGTGTGCGCACCTGAATTCCACGGAATGATCTGTACAAAGATCCGGCCGCGCTTGATGAGGGCGGCAATGTGGTCCAGTTGCTCGGCCATCTGCTCCGGCGGCAGGATGGCGTTCCACAGCAGGGTCTCGGGCAGGATCGCCCAGTACTCGGGGGTCTGGTGGCTGTCCTCGAAGAGCTGCGCCCGTGCCAGTCGCGCCTTGACCTTCTCGTCGGTCTCCTCCGGAAGCTCCTGCAATCGTTCAACACCGATCACAGTGCGGGCGTACGCCTCCGTCTGAAGCAGCCCAGGAATGAGGGTGGGAGACCACTCCTCGATGGTGGTCGCCTGCTTCTCCGCCTCCAGCACGCGCGCGAAGTACTCCGCGTGGCCCCTGCGTCGGGCCTCCTGCACGTCTTCACAACGCCGGACGAAGAAGTCCGTGCCCAGCCTGCGGTCCACATGCGCCGCGAGGTCCATCGGCATGCCGCGGCCGCCGTGCTCGATCGCGCTGAGCAGGCCGATCCCGTAGTAGCTGCCCTCCACCAGCTTCTCCAGGGTCAGGCCCGCCGCCTCTCTGTGGTAGCGGAGCTCCTTCCCGTAGAACTGGGACACTCCCGCCGATCCGTCGATCTCCTTGGCCACCGCCGACCGCCTTTCACGCCTCGCTCTGTGGAGCGGAATTGGCTTCCACGGTAGAGGTCCATGCGGCAGCGTGTGAGGTGTTCGTCACAGCAAGCGACCGAAAGGTGGACGGCCCTCATGGACCACGCCCCGTACGACATCGGCCCGGAGATCGACGCACTGCGTGGGGCGCTCAAGGCCAACGGCATCACGCTGCCGTCATTGGGAGTTGACCCGCTGACTCTCGCGTGGACGAGCCGGCAGCCGCTCGTCGCTCTCGGTAACTGCAACACGGAGACGGCCCGTCAGCTGGCCGAGGTGCTTCAGAGGGCGGCCGGGGGATGAACGGGCTGCCGCTGACATGGGAGTTCCTGGCGGTCCCGCAGGCCGTGCCGGAGGTGCGGCAGATACTGCGGGAGCGGTTCGAGGGCGAGGACGCGGGCGATCTCCTGCTGTGCGTCAGCGAGTTGCTGGCGAACGTGATCACTCATGTGGGGGAGCGCACGCCGGTGGCCTTACGCGTCAGCGCGACGCCCTCGGGACGCGTACGGGTCGCGGTGAGCGACCCCGCGGCGGCGGTCTGGCCGGTTCTCCGGGACACCGGCCCGGAGACGACGTCGGGCCGCGGACTCCAACTGCTGGACGCACTCGCGCTCCGCTGGGGCGTGGAGCAGGCCCCGTACCGCAAGACGGTCTGGTGCGAACTGCGGGCGCCGAAGCGGCGGGTGGCCCTCCGGCCGGACGGCGGCGGAACCGGGGCCCCGGCGCAGGGCGGATTGGGGCTGCCGGGGGATGTTCGCGGGCCCGGCGGCGGTGCGTGCCCGCCTCCGGGGCGGCCGCTGGGTCTCATGGCGGAATGACTCTCGAACGACCGGTGTACCGGGTCAAGCGGCGGCTTCTCGGCAAGCCGCTCACCACCGCACGCGTCGGCGAGGAGAAGCTGAGCAACGGGACGGCCCTCGGCGTACTCGCCTCCGACTGCATCAGCTCGTCGGCGTACGGCTCGGAGGAGATGCTGAGGGTCCTGGTGCCGGTGGTCGGAGCGGCGGCCTTCACCCTGGTCATGCCGGTGACCGGGGCGATTCTCGCGGTGCTGCTGCTCCTGACGCTCTGCTACAGCGATGTCGTCTCGATCTACACCCGGGCAGGCGGCTCCTACGTGGTGGCCCGGGAGAACTTCGGTCCGAACGTCGCGCAGGTCGCCGCCGTGGCGCTGCTCGTGGACTACATCGTCACCGTGGCCGTCCAGGTGTCGGCGGGCACGAACGCGCTGATCTCGCTCGCGCATCTCGCGGGCAACGGCTGGACGGGCCTCGACCACCTCCAGCTGCCGGTCTCGGCCGGGGTGATCGTGCTGCTCGGGTACGGGAACCTGCGCGGGATCCGCGAGGCGGGCAGGATGTTCGCGCTGCCCGCCTACCTCTTCATGGCCGCGATGGGCCTGGTCTTCCTCGTCGCGGGGGTGCGCGGCCTCGTGGGCGACCTGCCGCACGCCGACCTGGGGGCCGCCGGTGTCGTTCCGCTGGGCACGCCCCAGGACGGGTGGCTCTACGGTGCCTCCCTCTTCATCGTGCTGCGCGCCTTCGCCAACGGCGGTTCGTCCCTCACCGGGCTCGAAGCGATCTCGAACGGCATCTCCGCCTTTCGCGAACCGCAGGGCCGCAACGCCCGGCGCACGCTCGTCGTCATGAGCTGCGTGCTCGCCGTGCTGGTCCTGGGCGTCTCGACGCTCGCGCACTTCACCCACGCCGTCCCGTACAGCGACGGAACGCCGACCGTGATCGCGCAGGAGGCGAGGCTCGCGTTCGGGAACGGGGCGGTGGGGACGGCCGGGCTGGTCCTCGTACAGCTGGCGACGGCGCTGGTCCTCTACACCGGTGCGAACACACCGTTCACGGGGTTTCCGTTCCTGGCGAGCTTCGTCGCGCAGGACCGGTTTCTGCCCCGGGTGCTGACCCGGCGCGGACACCGGCTGGCGTTCTCCAACGGCATCATGACGCTCGCCGCTCTCTCGCTGGCCCTGCTGCTCGTCACCGGGGCCAGTGTGGACAGGCTCGTGGCCCTCTACGCGATCGGCGTGTTCACCGCCTTCACCATGGCCGGGTCCGGCCTCACCGCGTACCACCTGCGCAGGCGGGAGCCGCTGCGACGGGTGAAGATCGTGGCCAACGCGCTCGCGGCGGCCGTCTCCGCCGCCGTCGTGCTGGTCTTCGCCGTCACGAAGTTCACCGAAGGCGCCTGGCTGGTCGTCGTGATCTTCCCGCTCGGGGTCTGGGTGCTGATCCGGATCAACCGCGAGTACCGGCGCGAGGCCGCCGCCCTTGAGCGGCTGCCCCGGGGCGCGGACCGGCCGCGTACGCACCACCACCAGGTGTTCGTCCTGGTGGAGACGCTGGACCTGGCGACGCTGAAGGCCCTGCGGTACGCGCACGAGCTGCGGCCCGACAACGTACGGGCCGTGCACTTCGCCATCGACACGGCGCGTGCGGAACGCCTGTCCGCCCGCTGGGCGTCGACCTCCGCGACCTCCGTCGAACTGGAGCTGGTGGACTGCCCCGACCGCAGGCTCCGGCACGCGATGCGCGAACTCGCCGTCCGCACCACGCGGGACGAGGACACGTCGCTGACGGTGCTCGTCCCCCGGCGGATGTACGCCAACGCGCTCGGCAAGCTCCTCCACCGGGGCACCGGCGAGAAGATGGCACGGACACTGGACCAACTGCCGCACGTCGTCGTGACGATCCTGCCCTTCAACGCGTCGCACGCCATGCGGGCCCTGGAGTCGCACCACCTGCCGAACGTCGACTGAGACCGGCGCCCGACCGGACCCGACTCACCGCACGGGGAAGCCGTACACGTACCCCTGCTCCCGCAGCCAGGGCAGCACCCGGCCCAGTGCGGCGAGGGTCTGGGAGCGGTTGCCGCCCGCGTCGTGGAAGAGGATGGTCGGGCCGTTGGCGATCTCGCTCCTGACCGTCGCGATGATCGCGTCCGCGCCGGGGTGCTCGAAGTCCTTGGTGTCGACGTTCCAGCCCAGCGGCCGCATCCCGTGCGAGGCGGCGAGCTTGCGGCTGTACGGGGTGAACGCGCCGCCCGGGGCGCGGTAGTACTGCGGGTGGACGCCGCCTGACGCCTCGGTGATCATCCGCTCGGCGTCGAGGATCTCCTTGGCCTGGTACGCCTCGGACTTCTTGTCCATGGTGACGTCGTGCGAGACGGTGTGGTCGCACAGGCGGTGGCCGCCCGCCACGACGGCCTTGACCAGGTCCGGGTAGGCCCGGGCCTGCGTGCCGACCATGCAGAACGTGGCCTTGACCCCGTTCTCCTTGAGCAGCCGCAGCACCTGGGGCGTCCAAGTGGGGTCCGGCCCGTCGTCGATGGTGATGTTGACCCCTCGGGGGCCCTTGTCCGACGCGTGGACGATCTCCTCCGCGACCTTCCGGGCCGCGGGCCGCTCGGGGTGCGAGGCGGCCGACGCGACGGCCGTCGGCGGCTGCCCGGCGGTGGTGCCGGCCTGCGCGGTCCACACGGAGGTGGCGGCCGCCAGCGCCGTGACCCCGAGCGCCGCCGCGATGAGCCGCCCGTGCCACGTCCGCTCCCTGTGCTTCCCCATGTCCGCCCCGCCCCTTCGATCCACCACCGCCGCCGGCCCCGTGCCGACCGTCCCCCCACCAGGACAGGCGAAGGGGGCCCGGAGGCTGCCTCTGTTACGGAGCGCGGACAAAACCGCGGGGGAGCGGCGACGGGCGGGGCCCCGCGGTGGCTAGAAGCTGTCGTACGCGGGCCGTCCCGCGGGCCGGTAGACGGCCAGGACCGTGCCGCCCTTCGTGCCCGTGACCTTGACCGGCTCCAGGGCGGTCGGGACCGCGCCGTCGGCGAAGAGGCGTTTGCCGGTGCCGAGGATGACCGGGTGGATGGTGAGGCGGTACTCGTCCACCAGGTCCTCGCGCATCAGGGTCTGGGCGAGGTCGCCGCTGCCGACGACGTTGATGTTGCGGCCCTCGGTCTCCTTGAGGCGGCGTACGGCGTCGGCGGTGTCGCCGGTCAGGAGGGTGGAGTTCTGCCAGTCCACGGACGTCAGGGTGCGGGACGCCACGTACTTGTGCATGGAGTTCATGCGCTCCGTGAACGGGTTGTCCGGGTCGGCGGTCGGCCAGTACCCGGCGAAGATGTCGTACGTCTTGCGGCCGAGGAGCATCGCGTCGGTGTCGGCGTACCAGTCGGCGATGGCCTCGCCGACGCCGTCGTCGTACGTGGGCTTCTGCCAGCCGCCGTGCGTGAAGCCGCTCTCCGGGTCCTCCTCGGGACCGCCGGGGGCCTGCATGACGCCGTCGAGGGTCAGGAACGTGGTGACGATGATCTTGCGCATGGTGGGTTCCTCTTGTTCTGGGGTGCGGGCGGCCTCAGCGGACTACGTCGAAGACGTTTTTCTGGATGCCGTTGGGGAACGCCTCGTGCTCCACGAGCCTCAGGTGCCGGGTGTCCTTGTCGGCCGCGCTGAACAGGCGCTTTCCGGCGCCGAGGAGCAGCGGGAAGACGAGGAGGTGGTAGCGGTCGATCAGACCGGCGTCGGAGAGCGCGTGGTTGAGGGTGGCGCTGCCGTGCACGATGACCGGGGCGCCGTCCGTCTCCTTGAGCGCGGCGACGTCGTCCAGGGAGCGGAGGATGTGCGTCTCGCCCCAGGTGTCCACGAGGCCGTCCTCGGTGAGCGTCGTGGAGACGACGTACTTGGGCATCGCCTTGTAGCCCGCGAACTCCTCCATGCCCGGCCACACGGGGCTGAACGCCTCGTAGCTGCGCCGCCCCATCATGAGCGCCCCAGCCTCCTCCTGCTCCCGGCCCTTGATCTCGTACGCCTCGGGCAGGAAGTCGATGCCCTTGAAGGTCCAGCCGGAGTTCCGGTAGCCGGGCTCGCCGCCCGGGGCCTCGACCACACCGTCGAGGGAGACGAAGGCGGTGCTGATGAGTGTGCGCATGATGTCCTCGGGGTACGGGCGGCGGGCTTTACACGGGTTCAGACTGCGCGTGGCCGGGAAAGTCATCGGTCCGGCGTTCCGGTGGGGTCCCTCTGATGGCAGAGTCGGTGCGCATGATCGATGACGCGGTGAAAGAACGCCTCCACAACAACCTGCGCACCGTCCGCGAGGCCATGGTCTGGAAGCTCGACGGGCTCGGCGAGTACGACATCCGGAGGCCGTTGACCTATACCGGGACCAATCTGCTGGGGCTCGTCAAGCACCTGTCGTTCTGGGAGGCCCGGTACTTCGGGGACGTCTTCGGGCGGCCGTTCCCCGAGCCGCTTCCCCGGTGGCAGGACAACGAACCGGGCGGACCGGAGATGTGGGCCGCCGAGGAGGAGTCGCGGGAGGAGATCACCGGGCGCTACCGACGGGCGTGGGCGCACGCGGACGCCACCATCGCCGCGCTCCCGCTCGACGCGCCCGGGCGGGTGGAGTGGTGGGGGCGGCCCGAGGTGCGGCTGTTCGACATCATGATCCATATGCACGGCGAGACCGCCCGCCACGCGGGCCACGCCGACATCCTCCGCGAACAGCTCGACCACGCGACGGGCCGGGTGGCCGCGATCGTCGAGAAGCCCCAGGACGACGCGTTCTGGGACGCCCACCGAGCGAAGGTCGAACGCGCGGCGAAGGCCGCCGAAGGCGCGTAGGACTCAGACGTCCCGCTTGCGCAGCGCCCGTACCTCGCGGTCCGCCGCCCACGCGTCCGCCACCGGGCCCAGGTGGCCGAGCTTGTCCGGGTTGATGACCGAGCGGACCGTCTGGATCTGCCCGTCCCGCACGTCCAGGGACAGGATGTGGAGCACGCCCCCGTCGCGCACGCGGAACAGCGCCCCCGGGCGGCCGTTGACCTCGCGCGGTTCGCAGGTGATGCCCGCCTCGGCCATGAGGGGGTAGACCGTGGCGAGCAGCCGGGCCGCGTTGTCCGCGCCGACGACCGTCCGGGCCAGCTGCGGGGCCTTGCCGCCGCCGTCGCCGACGAGCTGGACGTCGGCGGAGAGCAGGCTCCGCAGCCCGTCCACATCGCCCCGGGACAGCGCGTCGAAGAACCGGCCCGCCAGCTCCCGCTGCTCCGCGCGGTCCGCCTCGAACCGGGGCCGCCCCTCGTGCATGTGGCGCCGGGCCCGTACGAGCAGCTGACGGCAGGCCGCCTCGGAGCGGCCCACCGCCGCCGCGATGTCGCCGAAGCCGAAGGCGAAGACCTCCCGCAGCACGAACACCGACCGCTCCAGCGGACTCAGCCGTTCCAGGAGGAGCAGCGACGCCATCGACACCGAATCCGCCAGCTCGGCGGCCCGCTCCGGGTCCGCGTACGGGTCGTCGAGCAGCGGCTCCGGCAGCCACGGGCCGACGTACTCCTCCCGCCGCACCCGGGCCGACCGCAGCACGTCGATCGCGATCCGGGTCACCGTGGTGGAGAGGAACGCCTTCAGCGAATCCGGCCGGGTGGCCGAGGCGTCGTAGCGGAGCCAGGTCTCCTGGACGGCGTCCTCCGCCTCCGCGACGCTGCCCAGGATGCGGTACGCGATCGAGAACAGCAGCGCCCGCAGCTCCTCGAACTCCTCGGCCTTGCCCATGCCGGTTCCTCTCCCTCGCCGCTTCCGCTCAGTGGAACTGTCCGGGCTTGTAGTCGCCCGCCGGCTGCTGCGTGATGATGTTCAGCCGGTTCACCGCGTTCATGAACGACACCAGCATGACGAGCGCGGTCAGCTGCTCCTCGTCGTAGAGCTCGGCGGCCCTCGCCCAGGTGGCGTCGTCCACCCCGGTCCCCGCGTCGGCGGTACGCGTGCCCTGCTCGGCCAGCGCGAGTGCCGCGCGCTCCGCGTCGGTGAAGACGGTGGCTTCCCGCCAGGCCGCGACGAGATGCAGCCGCACCGCGCTCTCCCCGGCCTCGGCGGCCTCCTTCGTGTGCATGTCGATGCAGGCCGCGCAGCCGTTGATCTGGCTGACGCGCAGCGCGACGAGCTCCTGCGTCGCGGCGGGCAGCGGCAGTCCCTTCATCTCCCGGCCGAAGGCCATGAAGTGCTTCAGCGCCTTGCCGGCGGCGGGATTGGCGAAGTAGTTGAGGCGTGCGTTCATGGTGTGCTCCTCGGGGTGTCGATGCGGTGCGTTCATTCCCGAGACGAGACGGCGGGCGTGGTTGTGACATGGGTGTGCGGTGTCATGCCGTCCGTACGCGTACGGCCTCGGCGGCCCAGTCGAGCGCGGGCCCCGGACTCTCGGGCGCGGGCCACCCGTTGATCACGGCGAGCAGCTGTACGTAACGGTCGCGGCGTGGGTCGTTGAGGCTCCGGAGCCGGGGGAGGAGCGCGTCGGGGTGGGCGTGCTCGGCCGTGATCGCCGCGACGACGGGGTCCGCTTCGGGCGAGGCGGGGTCGAGCCCGGCGGCCAGGGCGGGGGCGACGAGGTCGCGGACGGCGGCGGCGAAGTTGCGCCGGGGTGGGGTGCCGGGGGGTTGCTCGGCGGCGACCTCCCGGAGGGTCCGCCGCAGCCCGGCGCGGAAGTCGGGGTCCTGGGCCAGCGCGGCCCACTCCGCCCAGGCGCGGGTCTGCTCGGCGTCGGGATCGCCGGGCAGCTCCGGTGTCAGCGTCCGGGCGACCCCGTCGAGTGCCAGGCCGTCGAAGACCGCGTGGAGGAAGTCGGCGACGAGGCGGCGGCGTTCGTCGTCGGTGAGGCGGGCGAGCTGATGCATGAGATCGGTCTCCTCAGGGGTGAGCCGGCGCTCGGCCACGGCGGCCAGCAGCGCCTGCCGCAGGCGCAGGACGCGGATCTGCGCCTCCAGCGCCTCCGCGTGCGCCGCCGCGACGTCGGGCAACGACCGCTCCCGGTCGGCCACCTTGCGGATCGTGTCCAGGCCGAGCCCGAGCTCCCGCAGGGTCCGTACGAGGCCGAGACGCGCGACGGCGTCGGCGCCGTAGCGGCGGTAACCGGCCGGGGTGCGGGCGGTCGGCGCCACGATCCCGCGATCGGAGTAGTACCGGATCGTCTTCACACTGAGCCCGGTCCGCCGGGCCAGCTCCCCGATCGAGAGGAGCGCGTTGCCGTCCATGGGGCCAGCTTGGGGTCTCCCGCCGGGGGAGACGCAAGCCGGGCTCGTACGCTTGCTCGCACAGGGGGAGGGGCGAGGGGCATGCATACGCCTGCGGACTGGCTGGAGCGGGCGCGCGCCGAGACCGACGGTGCCGCTCTGCACCGCCTGGCGCGCTCCCCGTACGTCTTCGTCCGGCAGGCGCTCGCCGCCAACCCGGCCACGGAGCCCGGCACTTTGCTGGAGCTGGCCGGAACCAGGGACAGCCCCTGGAACGACAACCGGCTGCTGCTCCTGCTCGCCGAGCACCCGCGCGCCGACCGGACCGTCCTGCGGGCCGTCCTCGACGTCGTGGCGGCCAGGCTGGCCGAGGGCGAACGCCCGTACGCGGCGGTGCTCGCGCTGGCGGACCGCCCGGAGCTGACCCCGGCGGAGGTGCGCCGGCTCGCCCCGCTGCCCGGGGCGTCGGCACGACTTCGCAGCGGACTGGAACGGCGCCTGGCGTTTCGTACATCTCGTTGAGCAGCGCCTACGCCGACCCGAGGAGTTCCGCATGAACCGGCACCTTCCCGTTCTCGCCGCCGCGGCGGCCGTCCTCCTCGCCGCCGGATGCAGCGGGGCCGAGCACGCCCCGCAGAAGCGCGCCGCGAACCCGGTGCCTTCGCGTGCGGCCGGGCTCGAACTCCCCGCGCGGGCAGCCGTACTCGTCCCCGAGACGCACGGCTCCGCCGACCTCGACCTCAAGCGGTTCACGCCCGGTCAGGGCGTCTACACGATCTACGCCCGCTGCACCGGCAAGGGCCGGGTGACGATCGTCGACGCCGACCGGCCCGAGGACGACCCCCGTCGCATCGCCTGCGACCAGGTCGTCACCGTGGGCCGGGTCTACAGCGAGGCGGACGCGCAGGCGCTCCGTATGCGGGTCCAGGGCGGGACGGCCACGTGGACGGTGGCGGTCGTGGCCGGTGCGCATGAAGTGTGAAGCCGCGGGGCCCGGTCCGGGCGGACGCCAACTCGCCTGACAGCATGCGCCCATGACCACCGAGCACATACGGACCCGGGGCGAGGCGATGGTTGCCGCCGCCCTGGACAAGGACGGCAGGACCGCCCGTCGGCACAGTGACTTCTTCGTCTTCGGGCACCACATCGACGAGGGCATCCCCTACTGGGAGCGGGCCGTCGAGGCGGGGGACATCTGGGCGCACTACACGCTCGCCCGGTACCGGAAGATCCGGGGCGACCGGGACACGGCGGAGGCGCTGTACCGGGCTGTCGCGGAGTTCGACGCGGGGTCCGCGTACGGGCTCGGGGTACTGCTGCACGAGGACCGCAGGAACGACGAGGCCGCCGAGTGGCTGCGGCACGCCTGGGAGTACGGGCGGCACCTCGAAGCCAAGATCGAGCTGGGGAAGCTCATGGCGGCCGAGGGGCGGCCGGCGGAGGCGTCCGCGTTCCTGATGAGTGACACCGGGCTGGGGGACATCGCGGTCTTCCGCTGGTCGCAGCTCTTCGACTCGTTCGTGGAGGTCTTCGACCGGGCCGCCGCCGGGCTGGACACCGCAGAGGCCGACGGGGACGGCGAGGCCGCCCTGAAGGCGGTGCAGGGGCTCTTCGACCTCGACCAGCACTTCGCGGACTACCCGGGGCTCACCACCCGCGCCGACGAGCTGTACGCCCGGGGCTCCGCGCTCAGCGCCGAGGCGGGCATGTACCACGCGATGTTCCTCACCGAGACCGGCGACGACGAGGAGTGGCCCCGGGCCCGCGACCTGCTGGTCCGGGCGCACGAGGCGGGGGTCGCCAAGGCCGCCGCGCTGCTCGGCAACAAGTGCGAGCAGCGCGGCGAGACGGCGGAGGCCGAGCGCGCCTACCTCCTCGCGGTCGAGGCGGGCGAGGAGGCGCCCAAGTGGAACCTCGGGATGCTGTACACGCGCCTCGGCCGGTACGACGAGGCCGAGCGCTGGTTCGGCGGGTTCGGCGAGGACGACAAGGACGCCGTGCACCAGCTGGCCCGGATCGCCGCGCTCCGCGAGGGCGGCCCCCGCGCCTCCGACGAGCCGGACTACCGGCTGCTGCCCGGACTGCGCGAGCGGGCCGGGGCCGGGGACGCACGGGCCGGGTACGAGTACGCCAACCTGCTCAACGACTGGGGCGGCAAGAACGCCCGCCACCTGGTCCCCTGGATGGAGCCCGCCGCCCGCGCCGGTGACGCGTACGCCCTCTACGACCTGGCGCAGCTGTGCAAGGAGCTGCGCCGCTTCACCGACCGCGACAAGTGGCACCGCCTGTCCGCCGAGGCCGGGGACCAGCACTCCTGCCATCACATGGGCTGGCTCTCCGACTTCCACCACGACTACCAGGAGTCCGAGCGCTGGTACGCCCGCGCGGCCGCTCTCGGCTCCCGCCTGGACTCCATGCTCGCGGGCAAGCTGATGGTCCAGCGCGGGGCGTACGAGGAGGCCGAACCGTTCCTCCGCAGCGCCTGGGAGGAGGGCGACGACAACGACGCCTTCCGCACGGAGACGGCCGGCTTCTACGGCACCGCCCTGCGCCACCTGGGCCGCCTCGACGAGGCGATGAACCTCCTGACGACCGCCGCCGAAACCTGGTACGAGGACGTCCTCTCCCGCTACGACGCGGACGACCTGCAACTGCAGGCCCGGATGATCGACCCGGAAGCGGAACTGGAGGCGCTGGACGAGGCGTTGGACGCGGAGCTGGACGCCGGGCTGGAGGAGGACGACGAGGAGGAGTGAGCCGCCCGCCTACCTCGGCGGCAGCGGTGGCCTCCGGCGGTCCGGGGCCGTGTCGTACGTGGGCGGGGTCGCCGGGGGATGGGCGGCGAGGAGGTCCAGGGCGGTGCGGACCGCGTCGTCCAGGACCGCGTAGCGGCCCTCCGCCCAGTCCAGCGGGGTGCGCAGCGCCTCCAGGTCCGGTTCGACGCCGTGGTTCTCGACGGACCAGCCGTACGTGTCGAACCAGGCGGCGTTCATCGGCACCGTGATCACCGTGCCGTCGCCCAGCCGGTGGCGGCCGGTCATGCCGACGACGCCGCCCCACGTGCGCTGGCCGACGACCGGGCCCAGCTTCAGCAGCCGGAACGCGGCCGTGATCATGTCGCCGTCGGAGGAGGTCGCCTCGTCGGCCAGGGCGACGACGGGGCCCCGGGGGGCGTTGGAGGCGTACGACACCGGCTGGGCGTTGCGGGTGAGGTCCCAGCCCAGGATCGTGCGGGTGAGCTTCTCCACCACCAGCTCGCTGATGTGGCCGCCGGCGTTGCCGCGTACGTCCACGATCAGCGCGGGGCGGGACACCTCCATGCGCAGGTCGCGGTTGAACTGGGCCCAGCCGGAGCCGCCCATGTCGGGGATGTGGAGGTAGCCGCACCGCCCCCCGCTCAGCTCCCGGACCACCTCGCGGCGCTTGGCGACCCAGTCCTGATAGCGCAGGGGCCGTTCGTCGACGAGGGGCACGATCGCGATGCGGCGCGGACGGCCCCCGCCCTCCGCCGGGCGGAAGGTCAGCTCGACCGTCGTGCCGCCTGCCGCCGCCAGCAGCGGATACGGCCCGGCGACCGGGTCCACCGGCCGCCCGTCCACATGAGTCAGCACCGCCCCCTCGCGGATGCCCGTACCGGCCAGCGGGGAACGCGCCTTGGAGTCCGAGGAGTCGCCGGGCAGGATGCGCAGCAGGGTCCAGTCCCCGTCCCGGCAGGCGAAGTTGGCGCCGAGCAGGCCGATCGCGCGCTGGTAGTGCGGCGGGCCCTCGTTGCGGCGCGCGGGCGACACGTACGCGTGCGAGGTGCCCAGCTCGCCCAGCACCTCGCGCAGCAGGTCCGCGAACTCGTCGGGCGTGGCGACACGTTCGACCAGGGGGCGGTACTGGTCCAGGACCGCCGGCCAGTCGATGCCGCACATGTCCGGCTCCCAGAAGTACGAGCGGATGATGCGGCCCGCCTCGCCGTACGCCCCGCGCCACTCCGCCGCCGGGTCCACCTCGTGCAGGATGCGGCGCAGGTCCAGATAGACGGTCGAGTCGTTGTCGCCGGGCTCCGTCGCGGGCACCGCGCGCAGCTCGCCGTCGTCCATCACGACCAGCCGGGAGGCGTCGCCGCTGACCTCGAACCAGTCGAGGTGGCCCACGAGTTCGGTCTTCTTCGCCTTGGCGATGCTGAAGTGCTCCAGGGTCGGGCGGCCCGACATGTCCGCCGGGTTGGCGAAGGTCTCGCCGAGCGCCCCGGAGATCGGCCAGCGCAGCCACACCAGGCCGCCGCCGCTGACCGGCGCCAGCGCGGAGTACTTCGAGGCGGAGACCGGGAACGGCGTGACCCGGCTCTCCAGGCCCTCGAACTCGACGGTGACCGTGGACCCCTCCGTCATCCCCGCCCCGGCCGAGTCGACCGGGTCCAGGCCGCCCGCCGCGGGCCGCCCGTCGGGCAGCAGGGCGAAGGGGGACGGGGTCGCCGAGGAGAGCGGCACCAGGTAGGGGCGGCAGCCGAGCGGGAAGGACAGGTCGCCGGTGTGGACGTCGTACACCGGGTCGAAGCCGCGCCAGGACAGGAAGGCCAGATAGCGGCCGTCGCCCGTGAAGACCGGGTTCTCGTCCTCGAAGCGGCCGTTGGTGACGTCCACGATCGCGGGCTCGCCGGGACCGCCGATCCGGGCCAGCTTGATCTTGCGCAGCGAGCGGCCGATGCCCGGGTGCGACCAGGTCAGCCAGGCGCCGTCCGGGGAGAACGCCAGGTCGCGCACGGGCCCGTTGACGGACCGGATCAGCTCGACCGGCTCGCCGGTGGCCGTCTCCTCGTCGGTGTCCAGGAGCAGCAGGCGGCCGTCGTGCGCGGCGATGGCGAGGCGTTCGCCGTCCGGGTCGGAGACCAGCTCCTGGACCCGGCCGATCAGGCCCGAGGCGAGGCGGCGGACCGGGCGGTCGCCGCTGGCGCGCGGCAGCGGGGCGATCTCGACCGCGTCCTCGCCCTCCGCGTCGGTGACGTACGCGACCTCGCCCCCGCTGCCCAGCATCTCCGGCAGCCGCACCCGTACCCCCGGCGTGTCCGCGATGGTGCGGGCGGGCCCGTCGCGGTGCGTGAGCCAGTACAGGCTGCCGCGTACCGACACGGCACTCGCCCGGCCCGTCTCGTCCACGGACACCGCGTCCACATGGCTCGACGCCGGGACCTGGTACGTACGCCGCCCGGCGCGCGGGCCGCCGAGCCGGACCTCCAGCTTCCGGGGCACCGCGCCCGGCGTCTCCAGGTCGTCCACGAGCCACAGCTCGCCCGCGCACTGGTAGACCACGCGGCGCCCGTCGCTCGCCGCGTGCCGGGCGTAGAACGCGTCGTGGTCGGTGTGGCGGCGCAGGTCCGTGCCGTCGGGGCGGCAGGAGTAGAGGTTGCCGACGCCCTCGTGGTCGGAGAGGAACGCGATCCGGCCGCCGACGAACATCGGGGTGTCGAGGTGCCCGCCGATGTCCGGGAGCAGCCGCTCGCCGTGCAGCCACAGGCGGCCCATGGCCCCGCCCCGGTAGCGCTTCCAGGCCGCCGGTTCGTGCGGCGGGGTGCCGGTGAGCAGCAGGGTGCGGCGCTCGCCGTCGGTGTCGGCGACCGCGATGTCCGAGACCGGGCCCCAGGGGAGCTTGCCGCCGGGGCTGCCGTCGGTGGGGACGCTGTAGGCCCAGGAGAAGTAGGAGAACGGCTGGCCGTGCGAGGAGACGGCGAGGATCTGCGCCGCGTCGCTGGGGTCGGGCGTCCAGCCGCAGACCCGGGTGTCGGTGGAGCCCCAGTAGGTGAGCCGCCGGGACGGTCCGCCGTCGACCGGGGCGAGGTGGATCTCCGGGTCGAGGCTGCGCCAGGACGTGTACGCGATCCGGGTCCCGTCGGGCGAGAACCGGGGGTGGCCGACTCGGGTGCGGTCGACGGTGACCCGCCAGGCCCGTCCGGGGCGCTCCCCCTCGGCGGCGAGCGGGGCGACCCACAGGTCGTCCTCCGCCGCGAAGCAGAGCAGATCCTCGTGGAGGTGCGGGAACCGGAGATACGAGACGTCGTCACTCACCCCCCAATGCTTTCCGCGCGAAGGGGGCCCGGCAACTCAGAGAGACCCGCTTTTTGTGGTGCGAGCCACAAACGAAACAGTTTCGTTTCGCTGGGTGGGCGGGGTACCGTTCTGCTGTACGAAACGGTTTCGTTCGATGACTCATCGGACAGGAGGTCGGACCATGGCACGCACACGGCTCACGCCCGAGCGTGAGAGCGAGCTGTACGCCGCCGTGCTCGACCTGCTCCGTGAAGTCGGCTACGACGCCCTCACGATGGACGCCGTCGCCGCCCGTACGCATTCCAGCAAGGCCACCCTCTACCGCCAGTGGGGGAGCAAGCCGGCGCTCGTCGTCACGGCCCTGCGCCACAACAAACCCGGCACCCTCGGCGATGTCGACACCGGCTCGCTGCGCGGTGACTTCCACGCCGTACTCAGCCGCAGTGACGACTGTCAGATGGAGAAGGACGCCGCGCTGATGCGGGGTCTGAGCCATGCCGTCCACAACAACCCCGACCTCCTCCAGGCCCTGCGCGAACTGCTGGTCGAACCGGAGATGACCGGTCTCGACACGCTGCTGCGCCGGGCCGTGGACCGGGGAGAGGTGAGCCCGGACAACCCGGCGCTCAGATACGTACCGCACATGCTGATCGGCGCCTTCGCCACTCGGCAGCTGGTCGAGGACCGCCCGGTCGACCAGGCATTCCTTCTCGATTACGTCGACTCCGTGATCCTCCCCGCTCTAGGAGCGGGCTGAGGATCACGGCCGGGGTCGCGACGCCTGGCACGCACATCTGCGGCGTTGCCGAAACGCCCTAGTAGCTCCGCTACGAGGACGCTTCGGCGCCTTGCAGCTGTACGCACCAGACGCCGCTCCCTGATCCGGCCGGGATCCCCAGCCCGCTCCGGCGTCTGACCTCATCGGTCCCCGCGCTCTCCGCACGGCCCCCTCCCCAAGCCCCACCTGACACGCCGCTCTCGTCGTCGGGCTGGTTCCTCACGCCCTTTTCCACTCCACGACCTGACCGGGAGTACGCCCCCGTGGCCACATTCCTCTACAAGCTCGGACGGCTCGCCTTCCGGCGCCGCCGCTATGTCGCCCTGATCTGGGTGGCACTGCTGGCGCTCGCCGGGTTCGGCGCGTCCTCCGCAGCCACCGCGACCTCCAGCTCCTTCTCCATCCCCGGTACGGAGGCCCAGAAGGCCTTCGACCTGCTGGAACAGCGCTTCCCGGCCGCCAGTGCGGACGGCGCCACCGCGCGCATCGTCTTCAAGGCCCCCGAGCACGAGAAGATGACGGACGCGGCCAACAAGGCCGAGGTCAACAAGATCACCCGGGAGCTGAAGGAAGGCTCCGACCAGATCGCCTCCGTCACCGACCCGTACACCGGCAAGGCCGTCTCCAAGAACGGCTCCACCGCGTACATCTCGGTGTCGTACAAGGTCAACTCGATGGAGCTGACCGACGCGACCCGGGACGCGCTGGAGGACGCCGGCACCCACGCCCAGAAGAGCGGGATGACCGTCGAGATCGGCGGTGACGCGCTCCAGGTGATGCCGGAGACCGGCGCCACCGAGGTCATCGGCATCGCGCTGGCCGCCGTGGTCCTCGTCATCACCTTCGGCTCGCTCATCGCGGCCGGGCTGCCGCTGCTCACCGCCCTCATCGGGGTCGGCATCGGCGTCTCCACGATCACCGCCCTGGCCAACGTGCTCGACCTGGGCTCCACCACCTCCACGCTCGCGATGATGATCGGCCTCGCCGTCGGCATCGACTACGCGCTGTTCATCGTCTCCCGCTACCGCGCCGAGCTGGCCGAGGGCCGGGAACGCGAGGAGGCGGCGGGCCGGGCGGTCGGCACGGCCGGGTCCGCGGTCGTCTTCGCCGGGCTCACCGTGGTCATCGCCCTCGTCGGCCTGGCCGTCGTCAACATCCCGATGCTCTCCAAGATGGGCTTCGCCGCGGCCGGCACGGTCGCCATCGCCGTCCTGATCGCCCTCACCCTCGTCCCGGCCATGCTGGGCTTCGTGGGCAAGCGCATCGTGGGGCGCAAGGCGCGCAAGGCCGCCGACGCGGCGGACAAGCCCGAGGCGAAGCCGAACATGGGCACCCGCTGGGCCCGGTTCGTGCTGCGCAAGCCGGTCTGGGTGCTGCTCGTCGGCGTCCTGGGCCTCGGTGCCATCGCCGTACCGGCCGCCTCGCTGGAGATGGGCCTGCCGGACGACGGCTCCCAGCCCACCAGCACCACCCAGCGCCGCGCCTACGACCTGCTCTCCGACGGCTTCGGCCCCGGCTTCAACGGGCCGCTGCTCGTCGTCGTGGACACCGAGCACAGTGCGGACGGCAAGGCCGCGGCCAAGCAGGTCGGCGACGAGATCTCCGGCATGAAGGGCGTCGTCGCCGTCACCCCGGCCACGTTCAACAAGGCCGGCGACGCGGCGATGATCACCGTCGTCCCGAAGGACCGCCCGAGCTCCGTCGAGACGGAGAACGTGGTCCACGCGATCCGCGACGCGGGCAAGGACATCAAGTCCGACACCGGCGCCGAGGTGCTGGTCACCGGCTCCACCGCGATGAACATCGACTTCTCGCAGAAGATGAACGACGCGCTGCTGCCCTACCTGGCGCTCGTGGTCGGCCTCGCCTTCCTGCTGCTGATGGTGGTCTTCCGGTCGGTGCTCGTACCGCTGAAGGCGGCGCTCGGCTTCCTGCTCTCGGTCGTCGCGGCCCTGGGCGCGGTCGTCGCGGTCTTCCAGTGGGGCTGGCTCGGCTCGCTCTTCGGGGTCGAGCAGACCGGTCCGATCATGTCGATGATGCCGATCTTCATGGTGGGCGTGGTCTTCGGCCTCGCGATGGACTACGAGGTCTTCCTCGTCACGCGGATGCGTGAGGCGTACGTCCACGGCGAGAAGCCCGGCCAGGCCATCGTCACCGGCTTCAAGCACGGGGCGCGGGTCGTCACGGCCGCCGCCGTGATCATGATCGCGGTGTTCTCCGGCTTCATCGGCTCCAGCGAGCAGATGATCAAGATGATCGGCTTCTCGCTCGCCATCGCCGTCTTCTTCGACGCGTTCATCGTGCGCATGGCGATCGTGCCCGCCGTCCTGGCGCTGCTCGGCAAGCGCGCCTGGTGGCTGCCGCGCTGGCTGGACCGCGCGCTGCCCAACGTGGACGTCGAGGGCGAGGGCCTGCGCAAGGACCTGGACGAGCCGGCCGCCGGTGACGGTGGTCCGGAGTCCGGTGGGGAGCGCGAGCTGATCCGCGTGTGAGCCGCGCGGTCTGATCTCCGGGGCCGCGTCCGAGCGGTGCGCGGCCCCGGAAGCCCGGGTTACCTGTGGGGACGGGGGGCCGGGGCGGCGAGAGCCCCCGTGCACGGTGTGCACGGGGGCTCTCTGCGTCGTCCGCTCAGGTGCGCGCGGCGGCGTGGGGGGCGTCGGCCTCCTTGTGCGTACGCCGCAGGAAGCGGACCAGCGGGGCGCAGTCGAACTGGACGACGTCGACGCCGGCCGAGTCGTGCCGCTCCACGACCACCTGGACCCTGCCGCACGGCCATATCCGCCAGCCGTCCTGCTCGACCGGGTAGCGCAGCCCGCGTTCCAGGAGCTCGCGTTCGACGGCCCACTCCGTGCCGCCCGGATAGGCGATGCGGACCTTCGCGGGGGAGTCCGCGCCGTCGAACCGCAGCTCGACCGGGACGACCGGCAGGTCGCGGGCGTCGGTGACGAGCCGGGCACGGGCATGGTCATGGATCACGGAGGACATGGGCCGACTCTCCATCCTGCTTCTGCAACTTTGTTATCTAATGTCCCATATTTTACGAAAAGGGCACTAGGGGAGTCCTATGCAGTTGTGGCAGACGCGCTCTTGCGAACGCTTCGCAACAAGGTCCTATCATTGAGAGGTTCACGACCCCGCGCACCCGGCGCAGCAACGCGAGAACGCAGGAAGCGGAGCCTCCCCCATGCATGTACCCGACGGATTCATCAACGCACCTGTCTCCGCCGTCGCGGGCGTCGTCGCCGCCGGTGCCGTGGCCGTCAGCCTCCGGGGGGCCCGCCGCGAGCTGAACGAGCGCACCGTGCCGCTGGCCGGTCTCGTCGCCGCCTTCATCTTCGCCGTGCAGATGCTGAACTTCCCCGTCGCCGCCGGCACCAGCGGCCATCTGCTCGGCGGGGCGCTCGCCGCGATCCTCGTCGGACCGTATACGGGCGTGCTCTGCATATCCGTCGTCCTGCTGATGCAGGGCATCCTCTTCGCCGACGGCGGCCTCACCGCGCTCGGCGTCAACGTCCTCGACATGGGCGTCGTCACCACCGTCGTCGCGTACGCCCTCTTCCGCGGCCTGGTCGGCGTGCTGCCGCGTACCCGCCGCTCGATGACCGCCGCCTCCTTCGTCGCCGCGCTGGTCTCCGTACCGGCCGCCGCCTGCGCCTTCACGCTGATGTACTGGATCGGCGGGACCACCGACATCCCGATCGGCAAGGTCTTCACCGCCATGGTCGGCGTGCACGTCCTCATCGGCATCGGCGAGGCCGTGATCACCGCGCTCACCGTCGGCGCCGTCCTCGCTGTCCGCCCCGACCTGGTCCACGGCGCGAAGGGCCTCACCGCCCCGCTCAAGCTCCGCGTCGACGGCGAACTGGTCGACGCCCCGGCGCCGGTCCGCGAGCCCGCCCCCGCCGCGCACCGCCCGACCCGCGGCCTCTGGGTCACCGGCCTGGTCACCGCCCTCGTGCTCGCCGGGTTCGTCTCCTTCTACGCCTCCGCCAACCCGGACGGCCTGGAGAAGGTCGCCACCGACCAGGGCATCGACAAGGAGGCCAAGGAGCACGCCGCCAAGGACTCCCCGCTCGCCGACTACGGCGTCAAGGACGTCTCCAACACCCGGCTCTCCGGCGGCCTCGCGGGCATCATCGGCGTCGGCGCCACCCTCGTCGTGGGCAGCGGTGCCTTCTACGTGGTCTCCCGCCGACGCCGTACGCAGGGCGAGGCCGACACCCGTACCGAAGAGAAGGTCTGACATGGGCGCCGGTGCTCCGTGGAAACCCACCACTGACAGCAACCCACAACGCCCCCGGCCCAGGCCGGCCCCGTACCAGGGTGCGTCCGGCCACGCGCACAAGCTCTACCGGCACGGGCACTCACCGGTCCACGACCTGCCGCCGCACTGCAAGCTCGCCGCCGTCTTCTGCTTCGTCGTGGTCGTCGTCTCCACCCCGCGCGAAGCCGTCTGGGCCTTCGGGCTCTACGCGCTGCTCATCGCGGGCGTCACCGCGCTCGCCCGCATCCCGGCCGGCTTCCTGCTCAAGCGCCTCCTGATCGAGGTGCCGTTCGTCGCGTTCGCGCTGCTCATGCCGTTCGTCGTGCCCGGCGAGCAGACCCACGTCCTCGGCCTCTCCGTCAGCGTCCCCGGCCTCTGGGGCGCCTGGAACGTGCTGGCCAAGGGCACGCTCGGGGTCGCCGCCTCCGTGCTCCTCGCCTCCACCACCGAACTGCGCGAACTGCTGCTCGGCCTCCAGCGCCTCAAGCTGCCGCCGCTGCTCGTCCAGATCGCGTCCTTCATGATCCGGTACGGCGACGTGATCACCGACGAGATGCGCCGCATGTCCATCGCCCGCCGCTCCCGCGGCTTCGAGGCGCGTGGCATCCGGCACTGGGGCGTCCTCGCCAAGTCGGCCGGGGCGCTGTTCATCCGCTCCTACGAACGCGGCGAACGCGTCCACCTCGCGATGGTCAGCCGGGGCTACGCGGGCACCATGCCCGTCATCGACCAGGTGACGGCGTCCCGCACCCAGTGGGCGTACGCCTCCGCCCTCCCGGTGCTCGCCCTCGCCGTGTGTCTGGTGGGATGGACCGTATGAGCACCGACCCCGCCCCCGTACCGCCCTCCCTGGAGGTCAGCGGACTCGCGTACGCGTATCCCGACGGCCACCAGGCGCTCTTCGGCGTCGACCTGACCGTCGGACGCGGCGAACGCGTCGCGCTGCTCGGCCCGAACGGCGCCGGAAAGACGACCCTCGTCCTCCACCTCAACGGCATCCTGGAGGCGGGCGCCGGGTCGGTGCGCGTCGCCGGGATGCCGGTCGACAAGCGGAACATGGCCGAGATCCGCCGCCGCGTCGGCATCGTCTTCCAGGACCCCGACGACCAGCTCTTCATGCCCACCGTCCGCGAGGACGTCGCCTTCGGACCCGCCGCCGGGGGACTGCGCGGCGCGGAGCTGGAGGAGCGGGTCATGGAGGCGCTCAAGCAGGTCGGCATGGAGGAGTACGCGGGCAGGCCGCCGCACCACCTCTCCTTCGGGCAGCGCCGCCGCGTCGCCGTCGCCACCGTCCTCGCCATGCGGCCCGAGATCCTGGTCCTGGACGAGCCCTCCTCCAACCTGGACCCGGCGTCCCGGCGCGAACTCGCCGACATCCTGCGCTCCCTGGACGTCACCGTCCTCATGGTCACGCACGACCTGCCGTACGCGCTGGAGCTCTGCGGCCGCGCGGTGATCCTCAGCGACGGGGTCATCGCCGCCGACGACCGCACCCAGGACCTCCTCTGCGACGAGCCCCTGATGCGCGCCCACCGCCTGGAACTCCCCTTCGGCTTCGACCCGCGTTCCGTGACGGTGAATTCCGGGTGACCCGCCCTGCCTCCCACCTGCGGTGCCGTGCACCATGGGGGGATGAGCGGGAGTGCGGCAGCAGGCGTGGACGTACGGGGCACGGCGGCGCCCGGATTCGAAGCGGTCCGGGACGCGTTCGTCCGTAACTTCGAGCAGCGCGGGGACCGGGGGGCGGCGGTCGCCGTCTACCGGCACGGGCGCAAGGTGGTCGACCTGTGGGCCGGCACCAGAGACGTGGACGGCACCGAACCCTGGGCCGTCGACACCGTCCAGGTCGTCCGGTCCGCGGGCAAGGGCATCGCCGCCGCCGTCCCGCTGCTGCTCCACCAGCGCGGCCAGATCGACCTGCACGCCCCGGTCTCCACGTACTGGCCGGAGTTCAAGGCGAACGGCAAGGAACGCGTCCTCGTCCGCCACCTCCTCGCCCACCGGGCGGGCGTCCCGGCCCTGGACCGGCCGCTGACCCCGGAGGAGGCCGCGGACGGGGTGAGCGGGGCGCAGGCCGTCGCCGCCCAGGCCCCGGCCTGGGAGCCCGGCACCGCGCACGGCTACCACGCGCAGACCTTCAGCTGGCTCATCGGCGAACTCGTGCGCCGCGTCACCGGGCGCACCGTCGGCCGCTGGGTCGCCGAGGAGATCGCCCGCCCGCTCGGCCTCGACTTCTGGTTCGGCATCCCCGAGGACGAGGCCCACCGGGTCGGCCGGATCGGGCCCGTCGAGCCGCCCGCCGCCGAGAACACCGGGGCGCTGCGGATGCGGCCCAAGCGGTCGGTGGTGGACGCCTACCGCGACCCGGAGTCGCTGACCCGGCGGGCGTTCGGCGCGATCGACCCGCTGCCCGACGAGAACGACGCGGCGTACCGGGCCGCCGAACTCCCCGCGTCCAACGGCACCGCGACCGCGCGCGGCCTGGCCCGCTGCTATGCCGCGATGATCGGCCCGGTCGACGGCCAGCGGCTGTTCGCCCCGGCGACGCTGACGCTCGCGCGCACGGAGGAGTCGGCGGGCCCGGATCAGGTGCTCGTCGTCAACACCCGTTTCGGCCTGGGCTACATGCTCCACGGCCCGTCGAGCCCGCTCCTCGCGCCGGGCTCCTTCGGGCACCCCGGCCGGGGCGGGTCGCTGGGGTTCGCGGACCCCGAGTCCGGGATCGCCTTCGGGTACGTAACCAACGGCCTCCAGAAGGGAGTTACCGCCGACCCCCGGGCCCAGGCCCTGGTGCGGGCGGTACGGTCGGCGCTATGACTCGCTTCGACGGATACGCCGTCCTCATCACCGGTGCGGGCCGGGGCATCGGCGCCGCCACCGCCCGCCTGCTGGCCTCGGAGTGCGCCCGCGTCCTCGTCACCGACCTGGACGGCGACCGGGCGGAGGCCGTCGCGGCGGACATCCGGGCGGCCGGGGGCGTGGCCGAGGCGCGGGCCTGCGACGTGGCGGACCGGGCGGCGGTCGAGGCGGCGGTGGCGCACGCGGTGGAGACCTTCGGCGGTCTCGACGTCCTCGTGAACAACGCGTACTCGTGCAGCCTGGACAGCATGCTCTTCGAGGACGAGCCGGACGAGACGTGGCACCGCGACCTGGACGTCAGCCTGGGCGGCGCGTACCGGTGCTCGCGGGCCGCGATGCCGCATCTCGCCGCGTCCGGGCGGGGCGCGATCGTCTCCATCGGCTCCGTCAACGGCGTACAGGACTTCGGCAACCACGCCTACAGCGCGGCGAAGGCGGGCCTGGCCAGCCTCACCCGCACCCTCGCCGGCCACGCGGGCCCCCGCGGCGTCCGCGCCAACCTCGTCGTCCCCGGCACGATCCGCACCGACGCCTGGTCGGGCCGCGAGGCGGAACTGGACCGGGTCAGCGCGCTGTACCCGCTGGGCCGCGTCGGCGAACCGGAGGACATCGCGAAGGCGGTGGCGTTCCTCGCGTCGTCGGACGCGGAGTGGATCACGGGCACGTCGTTGTGCGTGGACGGGGGGCTTACGGCGGTGAACACGGGGTTCCGGGCGGCGGTCTCCTGAGGTCTGCCCGCGAACGCTTGAGGTTCTCCTGTGCAAGTACGGGGTGAGACCGCCGCCCCGGCGGCCTCGGACAGGAGACTTCATGGACCCGGACGAGGACCTGCTCGCTCGCTCCGCACGTGAACCCACGGCCTTCGAGCCGCTGGTCGCCCGCCACTCGGCCGCCCTCCACGGCTACCTCGTACGCCGCGCCCCGGCCGCCGCCGACGACCTGCTCTCCGAGGTGTGGCTCCAGGCGTACGCCCACCGCGCGACGTTTGACGCCGCGCGCGGCTCCGCCCGGGGCTGGCTGTTCGGCGTCGCCCGCAACGTGCTGTCCCGCCACCGGCAGACCGCGGCGCGCGCCGCGGCCCGCGAGGAGCGGGGCCCCGACGCCGTGACGGCCGACCCCTGGCAGGCGGTCGACCAGCGCCTCGACGCGGCCTCGGTGGCCCCGGAGCTGCGCCGCAGACTGGCCGAACTCCCGACCGCCGAGCGCGAATTGCTGCTGCTCGTGGCCTGGGAGCAGCTGACCCCCGCCGAGGCGGCCGCCGCCGTCGGCATCCCCGCCGGGACCGCCCGTTCCCGCCTGCACCGGGCCCGCGCCCGCCTGCGCGACGGACTGACCGGCTCCGCCCGTACGACCCTGACGGGAGACTTCGCATGACGCACGAGAACCGCCCCACGGACCTGCTCGACTTCCCCGGCGCCGCCGCCCTGGAACGCGCCGGCCGCACCGAACCCCTCGACCCGGCGGTCCAGGCCCGCGCCCATGCGCTGATCCTGGACGCGATCGGCGCGGACGCGTCGGCCGATGTGCCCGCCCCCCGCTTCGGACGCCGCCGGGTGTTCGCCCTCGCGGCAGCCGTCGCGGCGGTGGCGGTGGGCGCGGCCGTGCTCCCGGTCACCGACTTCGGAGGCGGCGGCCCGGCGGCGAGCGCGTCGGCGTCGGAGGTGTTCACGAGCATGGCGGACCGGGTGGCGGCGGGAACCGCTTCCCCGGCCCCGTACTGGAAGACGACCATCCGGACCTGGGTCGAGGGCGACCGGGCCCACACCGACGACACCTATCTGGGCCGGAACAAGGTCGTCATCAAGACGCAGAACGGCCGCACGATCACCAAGGAGAACCCGAACGGCACCAGTTGGGCCGTCGGGAACGCGTCCGTCGCCTGGGACGACCTGGACACCCTGCCCACCCGCCCCGACGCCCTCCGCCGCGCCCTCGCGGCCGGAGCGAAGGGCTCCGCCGCCGAGCAGACGGTCCGCCAGGCGGGCGAACTCCTCACCGGCGCCCCCGTCTCCCCGCGCCTGCGCGCCGCGCTCTACCGCGTCCTCGCGGCCACGCCGGGCGCGGTGGTGACGGAGGGCGTCAAGGACGCGACGGGCCGCACGGGCACCCGGATCTCCTGGAAGTGGAAGGAGAAGTGGCCCGTCCACAGCGACCACAACCCCAACTGGATCGTGCAACCGTCCACCGGCCGCCTCCTGGAACGCAACATGGAGCCCGGCACCAACCCCGGCCACATCTCGCAGCGCGACACGTACCTGTACGCGGGCCCGGCGAGGACCACGGGCTGAGCGGCCTCAGTACCCCTTGCCGGTCACTCGCTGCTCCGCGACGCCGGAGGCCGCGCTACCAGGGGATCTCCCCCTCGTCGCTGAAGAAGCGGCCGGTCGGGCCGTCGTCCTCCACGGTGGCCAGCTGGATCGCGGAGGTCGCGCCCTGCTGCGGGGTGCGCGTCCCGCGGAAGCCGTTGAGGTCGGTCGCGGTGAAGCCGGGGCAGACGGCGTTGATCAGGATGTTCGTGTCGGCCAGCTCCTTCGCGTACTGCACGGTCACGGCGTTGAGGAACGTCTTGGACGGCGAGTAGGCGGCGGAGATCGGGCCGGTCTCGGCGCCGGGGGTGGTCTGGAGCGTGAGGGAGCCGACGCTGCTGGACACGTTCACGATGCGCGGCGAGGGTGCGCGGCGCAGCAGCGGGAGCAGGGCGTTGGTGACGCGGATGACGCCGATCACGTTGGTCTCCACGGCTGCCCGTACCCGGTCCACGTCGACAAGGGTGGGCTCCTGCGGCCCGCCCCCGGTGATCCCCGCGTTGTTGACGAGCGCGTCGAGCCGCCCGGCGTGCTCCTCCACCAGCCGGGCCGCCGCGGCCACGCTCGCGTCGTCGGTCACGTCCAGCGGTACGCCGAACGCGTCGGCCCCGGCTGCGCGCAGCTTCGCCACGGCGGCCTCGCGCCGCTCGTCGTCGCGCGCGCCGACGCCGACGGACCAGCCGAGTGCGCCGAGCCCGGCGGCGATTTCGTACCCGATGCCCTTGTTGGCCCCGGTCACCAGGGCGACCTTGGAGTGGTTCACAGTCTTCGTCTCGGTCATGTCTCCGATGGTTCTCCTCGCGGGCCGGGGCGTCCAAGACCGACCGGGTGGGCGCCGATACCGTCCGGGTATCGCTCCTGGTGAGGCCCGTTACGCTGGTGGTGTGGAGACACGTGAACTGCGGTACTTCGTCGCGGTCGCCGAGGAGCTGCACTTCGGCCGGGCCGCACAACGGCTCGGGATCGCCCAGCCCCCGCTGTCCCGGGCGATCGGCGCGCTGGAGCGGCGGCTGGGCGCGCCGCTCCTGGAGCGCGGCAGCCGGGGCGTCACCCTGACCGGGGCCGGGGCGGTGCTGCTGCGGGAGGCACGGGCGGCGCTGGACGCGGTCGAGGCCGCCGAGCGCCGTACTCGCCGGGCCGCCCTCACCGCGGCCGGTCACCCCGCGGTGATCCTCGCCGCGAAGGCGGGCGCCTCCGGCGAACTGCTGGCCAAGCTCCTCGACGCCTACGCCGCCGAGCCCGGCGCCGTCGCCGTGGACGTCCTGCTCTGCGGGCCGGGCGAGCAGGCGGGCGTACTGCGCGACGGCCGGGCCGACGTGGCCCTGCTGCACCGACCGTTCGACGACCTGGCCGGCTTCGACACGGAGGACCTGCACACGGAGGGCCAGGTCGCGGTCCTCCCGGCGGCCCACCCCCTCGCGACCCGCCCCCACCTGAGCCTCGCCGAGGTCACCGCCCTCCCCGACCTCCCCCTCCCACGCTGGCCCCGCCCCGACGGCACCTTCCCGGACGGCCCCGGCCCCAAGGTCCGCGACCACACCCAACTCACCCAACTCATCGCCCTGGGCCGCGCCTGCGCAATCGTCCCGGAATCCATCCGCCCCAACCTCCACGAGGGCCTGACCGCCGTCCCCGTACCCGACAGCCCCCACGTCACGACAGTCATCGCCTGGCCCCCGCACAGCCGCTCGACGGCGGTGGCGGGGCTGGTCCGCGCGGCCACCTCGCTGTGAGGGGCGGCGGGTGACGGCGTGTCGGCTGAACTACCCCACAGGGTGCACACGCTCAAGCGGTATGTCCCACTCGATGCCGCCGCCGACGGGGCGCATGAACGCCTGACGGCTGACCAAGGTGTTGGTCTCCTTGGTGCGCTCCTCGATCACGCCGACCAAATGACCGGTGCGCTCCGAGATCGTGTCGATGACCAGAGTGCCCGCCGGGTACGGCAGCTTCCCGTGACTCAGCATCGTCGGCCGCTCGACCCCCGTCACTGGTGGCTCCCTCGTTGAAGTGCTTCGGCCAGGCGGGCGGCCACATCGGCATGCACGCGTCCCAGCTCGACAAGCCGCAGCGCAGGAGAGGCGTTGTCGACACCGAGCGAGGGAAGGACGATTCCGGCGTCGGTCAGTGCCCGCCGCAGAGACTCCACTGCCGCGTAAGGGCTGATGCCCTGCTGTTCCTTGGTTGCCATGAACAGGACGCTAGAAGTGCGCAGTTGTCTGCGAGTATGCTGTTTTCTCGTATTTGCTCGAATGATCACGAAGATTGCTGGAGTTTTCTCACGCACCCTTCCTGATCCCGTAGAAGCGAGCAGAGCCTCCGGCCATGCTGTTGGATCAGATCCCCGAAGGGAGAGCGTCCATGGCTCGCAAGTTGTACTTCACCGGTACAGACAGCAAGGTCGACGGTTGTCCCGCCCTGCACACGGACGACGGCACGGGCGAGATCATCGTGCAAGGCACGCCCCTCACCGACCCGGAAGACCTGGCACAGCTCCGGCACTTCGGGCCAGACGATGCGGCGGTGGTGGTGCCGCGCGAACTGCTCGTGAACTGGGGGCCGAGGGAGATGGAGCGGGCGCCGGACCTCTTAGATCGGGCCACCTTCCGCCGCTTCTTCGAGACCTTCAAGCACACGGCCTGGCGATTGGAGACGCGGCGCGGATACGCGTCCGACCGTGAGGACCCCGACTTTCAGCAGTTCCTGGCCACCGGGTCCTCGCCCTGCGACCCCAGCGAGCCCTGGTTCGTCAACATCAAGGCCCAGACCGAGGCAGGCAAGACGGTCGGCCGGGTGCGCGTCGCCGACCGCCCCATGACCATCGAGCAGCGGTTCCTGCTCGACTACGCCCGACACAACGCGGTGGTCGGCGAGGACATCCGATACCTGTGGCGCGAGGACGCGGCAGACCTGCCCACCGAGGATTTCTGGATCTTCGACTCGCGCATCGTTGCCCTGCTGCACTTCGATGACGCCGACAACATCACGGATATCGAGCTGATCACCGAACCGGCCGAGGTCGTGCGGTACGCCGTCGCCCGCGACGCGGCGATGCACCACGCGGTGCCGTTCAACCAGTTCGCGGCGACCGAATAGAGCGCGTGGCCGGTGAGCACCGACTACCAGCAGGCACGGGAAGCACTGGGGGCGCGGCTCCGAGAACTCCGGTTCTCGTGTCCTGGCGGCCGGCTCACCGGCCAACAGCTCGCCCAGCGGCTCGGCTGGCAGGGCTCCAAGGTCAGCAAGCTGGAGAACGGTAAACAGACAGCCACCCCGGAGGATCTGAGGGCCTGGGCCGACGCGACCGAGCAGCCAGGCACGTACGCCGAGCTTGCCGCCCGGCTTGCGGGCTTCGAGTCCCACATCCGGTCATGGCGCAGGGCGCTGGCGAACGGCTTCAAGCCGCTGCACGAGGGCCTGAGTGCGGAGATCGACCGCAGCTCTCAGGTGTGGATCTGGGAAGAGTCGGTGGTACCCGGTCTGTTGCAGACCTCCGAGTACGCCCGCCACGTCGTCCAGCGGTACGCCGGCCTGCTGGGCGGGGCCGGCGACGTTGAAGCCGCTGTGCGCTCCCGGGCACAGCGTCAGGAGTGGCTGTACCGGCCCGGCCACAAGCTTCACGTCCTGATCTGGGAAGCCGCGTTGCGGTCGCTGATCTGTCCGCCCTCCGTGCTGGCCGCCCAGCTCGACCGTCTCACCGGGGTGATCGGCATGGACACGGTGGAGCTCGGCGTCGTCCCGTTCGCGGCCTCCGTGAAGATCGTGCCCGCCAACGGGTTCTGGGTCCTCGACGAACGCCTGGTGGTCGCGGAGGACTGGCACGCCGAGATGTGGCTGGACGACGCCGACAACGTCACGTTGTACGCGAAGGTCTGGCGCCTCCTCCACGAGTCGGCCGTGTACGGGGCCGACGCCCACAACATCATCAACGCGGCAGGGCGGGCTCTGAATCCGCGTTGACGGGTGGCCCGGGCCGAAGGGCGGCGCCAGTTTCGGGTTGCACCTCGTCCGGTGGGCTACGCTGCGCCGCATGACTACCGGGACGGCATTGCGCCACACACGGATTGGTGACCCGGTGCTCTCCTGAGCGCCGTACGGGCCGGTGAGGGCCCGCTGTTCGATCGAGGGTCCTGCGCTGGTGCGCGGGCTCCGCCTCCGTCGTGTTGATCACAGGCTCAACACATCAACCACGACAGGAGAATTCATGACCATCAAGACGCTGCAGATTCCCACCGCGGACGGCCAGGCCGACGCCTTCGCTGCCATCCCGGACCGTGGCGAGCAGCACCCAGGGGTGCTGATGTACGCGGATGGCTTCGGCATCCGGCCCGTGCTGCGGGAGATGGCCCAGGAGCTGGCCGGGCACGGGTACTACGTGCTCGTCCCCAACCTCTTCTACCGGCACGGCCCGGCACCGGTGATCGAGCTTCCCGAGTACATCGGAGCAGAGGCCCGGCCCGCGGTCCTCGCCCAGCTGATGCCCTTGATCGAGGCGCACACCGCCGAACGCACCCTGAGCGACGCCGACGCCTACCTCAGGTTCCTCACCGCCCAGCCCGAGGTCGGCGCCGGACCGGTCGGGGTGACCGGCTACTGCATCGGCGGCCTCCTGGCGACGCGCACCGCCGCAGCCCACCCCGGCCAGGTGGCCGCCCTCGCCGCATTCCACGGCCCCGTTGGCGCCGACGGGCCCGACAGCCTCGCCAAGATCACCGCCGAAGTCCAATTCGGCCATGCCGAGAGCGACTTGACGCCCGAGGCCCTCGGCGAGCTCAATCAGGCCCTGGATGCCGCAGGGGTCCGCTACACCTCCGAGATCTACCCCGGCACCGTCCACGGCTTCACCATGCCCGACACCGACGCCTTCGACCCCGCCGCGTTGCGGCGCCACTGGGACCACCTGATCCCCCTCCTCGACCGCACCCTGACCACCCGCTGAGGCTCCGGCCGAGTCCACCGTCCCCGCCCTGATCTTGACTCAGCGGCAGTCGCCGCTGCTCCCACCGAGGTTGGGGCCGGGGAGGGGCCACCGAGCCCACCGGCTCCGCCACTCGCTTCGGCAGGAGTTCTGGGTCCTCCTCTGAGACGGTTGTGAGCGTGTGCCAAGATCACGGGATGCTGCGACTCACCGATTTCATCATCGACTGCCCGGACACCATGAAGCTGGCGGCCTTCTACTCCGAGGTCACAGGCCGTCCGGTGAAGAAGGGCAGCTCGGAGGACTGGGCCGGCATCAAGTTCGGCGAGATCGAGCTCGCGTTCATCCGGGTGTCCGACTACCGCGCCCCGCAGTGGCCCGACAGCGAGCACCCCAAGCAGTTCCACCTCGACTTCGAAGTGGACGACATCGAGTCCGAGCAGCGCCGCGTCGTCGACCTCGGCGCGACGCTGAGGCAGGACTTCATCGGCCCCAACGGTTACGGCTGGCAGGTCTACACCGACCCGATCGGCCACCCCTTCTGCCTGTGCCGCAACAAGGGCGTCGTCTGGACCGACCAGGGCCCGGTCTGGCCCGAGCGCGGCTAGTAGCACGTGTTTCGAAAGTGCTGATCGCAGCTACAGCCCGTACCGCAGGATGACCTGATGGCGCATGTCGCGTTGTTCCACTCCGTTCTCGGTCTGCGCTCCGCTGAGATCCTTGCCGCCGAGCGACTGCGTCGCGCCGGGCATGAGGTCATCACGCCCGATCTGTTCAGCGGCGAAACTGCACGCACTCTTAACGAGGGATTCCGACTGGTCGAGCGGATCGGCTGGGCAGCGGTGATGAGGCACGCTCGGCAGGCTCTTGGGGGTATGCCGGATGAGACCGTACTCGCTGGTGTGTCCATGGGGACAAGCGTCGTGGCCGGTCTCTGGCCCGAGCGTCCCGCCACCACGGGCGTTCTCCTCCTGCACGCCGCCGTAGACCTCCCCGTCTCCGTTCGCCCCGGTCTGCGGGTCCAGCTGCACGCTGCTGAGCCGGATGACTTCGCACCGCCCGAGCGGGTTGCTGCTTTCTGCCAGGCGGCACGAGAGGCCGACGTCGATGTGGAAGTCTTCCGCTACCCGGGCGTTGGCCACTTCTACATCGACGGTGAGCTGCCGGACCACGATCCGGCGGCGGCCGAGCTGACCTGGCGCAGAGTGCTGGACTTTCTCAACCCGTCAGGCAGTAACTCGAAAATGCAGGGCACCGCTTGAGCCGAGTTTCCTGCGGCGCAGGTAAGCACGGTTCTTGCGGGAAGCGTACGCCTTGCCAGCGCGCAGGCCGCGATCCGTGACCAGGTGATCATGCCTGGGCCGGGCGGTCATCGGGGCTCCGCAGGGGAGGCGGCATCGACCGCCGACTGCCGGGTGACTCACAATGCGGGCATGGTTGACCAGGGTGGGGTGTCGGTGTGGCGGGTGGAGGGGCCGGCCCTCGTGGCGGCCTATGTAGTACCAGCTGTCCTGGGACTGAAAGCGGCCACGGGCTGGGGCGTCTGGGTTTCGTCTCCGGAAATGGTGTCAGCACGGTCGGCCGGAGTGTGGACGGGGTTGGCCCTCGGCTCGGCGTTGTTCTTCTGGTGCACGATTCTCAAGGTCCGGCTTGAGGTCGGCCCTGGCGGCATCGTGGCGGTGAATCCGTGGGGGACGCAACGTCTTTCCCTGGAGGAGGTGGCCTTTGTGCGGCTGGGTGCTTGGGGTGCGGAGTTCCACCACGGGGACGGCTTCAAGACCACGGCGTATGCGCTGACCGGCATGGCCGGGGGGACTTCGCAGGACCGGCGCTTTGCGGAGTTGCTGGATGCCCTGGGGGGCGAGGCGGATTCCTCGCAGCGGTGATGCTTGGCGGGGACGCCGAGGTGTTGGTGCCGCTGCCGGGTGGCGGGGTGCGGGCTTCCCGCGCTGCGGAGCCGGTCGCCGATCCCTGCCCTGCGATGCTGGAGGCCGACCGAGAGGAGCAGCGGCGATGCAGTGGAAGATCCACGGGGAACGCCCGATCTACGAGAACAGCTGGGTCAACCTGTGGCTCACCGACGTGGAGACACCGGACGGCAACCGCTGGGAACACCACGTCGTCAAACTCCGGCACCTCGCCGTGGCCGCCGTCGTCAACGACCGGCGCGAGGTCCTGATGATGTGGCGCCACCGCTTCATCACGGACGCCTGGGCGTGGGAACTGCCCATGGGTCTGGTCGAGGAGGGCGAGACCCCGGCCGAGGCGGCGGCCCGTGAGGTAAGGGAGGAGACCGGTTGGCGCCCCGACGTACTGAAGCCCCTCCTCTATGCCGAACCGGCCAACGGCATCACGGACTCCCAGCACCACATCTTCCGCGCCGACGGAGCGACGTACGAAGGCCCCCCGACCGAGAAGAACGAGTCGGACCGGATCGAGTGGGTTCCGCTGGCGGACGTGCGGGGCATGATCGACCGCCGCGAGATCGTCAGCAGCGGCTCCCTGGTCGGGCTGCTCTACGTACTCATGGACGAGGCGATCCGCTGACCTCACCGGCAGACGAGCATGCCGCCGAGGCAGGTGACACGGAAAACGCCCTCAGCCCGAATGACGTCGTCGACCCGCTCCCGCGCGCGCTCGATCGTCTCCTGGAACGGGACACCCATCCTGTCCGCCCAGGCTTCGTACGAGGCCAGGTGCGCGACGACCGGTTCGGCGTCGGTCACCTCGATCACCCCGGGGAGGGGGATCGTGCGGATCTCGCCGAAGACCGCACCGAGGATCGCCGGAGCGTCCTCCAGAGTGAAGCGAGCAGACAACTGCATTCGGGCCGGGCCTTCCTGGACACCCAGCACATCGCCTGCGGCCCGGCGCCAGAGGTGTTCAAGCTCCCGTTTGTCGGTCCGGCTGTTCGTGGAGACGATCGCGATGCCGCCGGGTGCCAGTACGCGCGCCAACTCCCTTACAGCCTGTGGGTGGTCCTCCACGTGGTACAGCATGTGAAGCGCAAGAACCGCCCCGAGAGACGCATCCGCGAGGGGTAGTTGCTGGACGTCCGCGACGACCGCTCCAGGGATGGCGCCGATGATGCCGTGAGAGACGTCCATGGGCAGCACGTCCAGGTCGGGCCGGTCGTCCCGCACCCGGGCGACGAACTTCCCGTTGCCGCAGCCCACGTCGGCGACCGCGCCCCGTACCTTTGCCAGTTCGTCAACGACGATGCCCGGAAGGTCATGGCGCGGGGTCTGCCATTGGTAGAGGGACTGACGGGCGGCCAAGTGCTGACCCGTGGCGTATGCCTTGGTGGAGAGAAGGCCGCGATTGGTCACCAGGCGGTCAGGCGTGGGCTGGGAGGTCATCGGGACTCCGTGGATTGCCGGAAGAGCGAGCCGAATGGTCATCTCCTGAATGTGCGCGTGGAGATCGACTGCCGACTGCGCGTCACCGTGCCATATGTGCGAACCCTGATGGTGATGCTCGCCGTGCATGTCTCGGCGCCGATGAACGTCGATCGTGCCACCAGCACCTGGCTGTCAGGTGTATCGGGCCACCGTGTACGCGGTCGGCCCCGTGAGCGTGCCTCCGGAGCTGTCCATCATGTCCAGGATCTCGAAGCCGACGCGCACCGCGTACTGTTCGATCTCGCGCGGGAAGAGGACGCGTCTGCGGATCTCGTCCTGGGCCTCGTCCCCGGAGGGGAGTGCCCAGTGCCGGTGCATGGTGTTGATCTGGGTCCGCAGGTCCCACTCGTGGCGGATCGTGACGGTCGCCGGGCCGCTCGGGGTGTCGACCGTGGCGGTCATCGGTCCCGTACTCGCGATGGGTGCGACGGGCGAGTGCCGCAGCCGAAGTCGAGCAGCGTCCGGGCGTCCGGCCGGTACGTCTCGATCAGGGTCTGACACATCACGGCGCCGGTGCTGTCGGACTGGATCAGGTCGTACAGGGCCGGGTCCCGGTAGAGGAGGTTCGTCGCTTCCACTGGTTCCGCTTCCGTGTCGTGGCCGGTCACATGAGGCTCCGCAGTCCGACCTCAAGGGCGAGGACATCGCACAGCAGATCAGGGACGGCCAAAGCGGCATCGGCGTCCCTGCGGGTCTGAGCGAGTGCCTTGCCGTCAACGTAGCCGAGATCGACCAGGACGGATTCCGCTCACGGAACACCGTCTTGCCTCGCCTGCACTCGTGCGGCAGCTACTCCATGAACCGGACGATCCGGCGGCTTCGAAGCCGGCCACGCAGGGGTGCACCGGGGAACACATACCCCCCAACGCCGACCGGCCCCCAGGGACAGTCCCAGGGGGCGGGCGCGGCGTATCCGTTCCCTCAAATGGGGACGCCGAGGTGGGGTTCCCGCTGCCGGGGCGTCGGTCGCGGGGCGAACACGCGGTCCGCCGCCAGCGCGCCCGGGCCCGTTACCGTCAGGAGCAGGAGGGTCCAGCAGAAGAGGGCCGCGGGTTCGCCGCCGTTCTGGATGGGGAGCAGGGCCGCCGGCTGGTGGACGTCGAAGTACGCGAAGGCCATCGAGCCGGAGCCCAGGAAGGCGGCCGTGCGTGTGCCGAGGCCCAGGGTCACCAGGAGGCCGGTGACGAGCTGGATGACGGCCGCGTACCAGCCGGGCCAGGTGCCCGCCGGGAGGGTGTCGCGGCCCAGCACGCCGAAGAGCGAGGCGATGCCGTGGCAGGTGAACAGCGACCCGATGACGATGCGGAACAGGCCGAGCACGTAGGGCCGGGCGTGGTCCAGGTGGTGAGTGGTCATCATGAGCGCCGGCCTCCCGTCAGCTGTAGATGCCGAACTCGTAGAGCGAGTAGCCGTAGCCCGAGCCGCGCTCCGTGCCGTTGATGCGGACGTAGCGGCCCGTGCCGGTGACGTCGAGGTCGTCGATGTCGCCGTTGCCGTCGGTCACGGTCTTGATCGTGGTCCAGTTCTGGCCGTCCTCGGACGTCTGGATCTCGTAGCCCTTGGCGTACGCAGGGTCCCAGGCCAGCTGCACGTGCTTGATGGCCGTGGAGGCGCCCAGGTCGACCCGGAGCCACTGCGGGTCGCTCCAGTCACTGGCCCAGCGGGTGTCGAACTTGCCGTCCACCGCGTTGTCCGCGCCGCACGGGCAGCCGCCGGTCGGGTCCGTCTGGAAGGAGGAGGCCGTGGCCGGCTTGCCCTGGGAGACGTTGGTGCCGTCCACCTTCGGCGGGATCACCTTGAGGGACTTGGTCTCGACGCCCACGTTGCCGTGGCCGTCCCGGGCCTTCACGTAGACCTTGTAGACGCCCGTCTTGCTCGGCGCCTTCGCGGTCAGCGTGCCGTCGCCGTTGTCCGTGGTCTCGGCGGGGACCAGGGCCTTGTTCTGGTCGATGTAGTTGCTGCTGAACAGGACCTGGTACGTGATCGCGTCGCCGTCCGGGTCCGTGGTGTGCGTGCTGACGCGCACGTCGGAGCCGGTGGGGACGCCCTCGGTGGCGTTGTCGACGGTCATGTCGGAGATCACCGGCGGGGTGTTGTCACCGGAGGTGTCCGCGCCGTACGCCTTCTTCACCGCGTAGTACGAGAGCCGCTTCTCGCCGCCCGGCAGCAGGTTGAACCACACGCCGCCGAAGTCGTCCTCGGTGCCGTAGTGGAACATCGTGGCGCCCAGGGCCACCCCCGTGTGCCCCGTGACGCAGCCCCACGCCTTGGTGTAACCCTCGGCCTTCGCGGCGTCGGTGGGCTCCTCCGGTACGCCGTTGGCGTCGTCGTCCACCTCCCACTCACCGGCCGGGCCCGTCTCCGTGACGATGTAGGGCTTGTCGTAACCGCCCTGCTCCCAGTCCGACTTGACGTTGCAGACCGCGTCGTAGGCGTTGACCGCGTAGAGGTCCAGGTCCGGGGCGTTCTTCTTGTAGTACGGCCAGGCGCCGGTCCACGCGTCCGTGGAGGTGACCGGGTGGTTCGGGTCGACCTCGTGGATCTTCTTCGCGATGTCGTTGACGAAGGAGGTGTACGCGTTGCGCTGCGCCTCCAACTCGTCGCCGCCGTAGCAGTTCTGCAGCCCGAGCGTGGACTCGTTGCCCACGTTCCACATCAGTACGCCGGGGTTGTCCTTGTAGGTGTCGACCCACTTCGGGAACTCGGCGAGCATGTCGTTCTTGTACTGCGTGTCCGTCAGGTAGTTGACGCAGCCGCCGCTGCCGGGGCCGCCACCGGGCTGGAGCCAGAAGCCGGCGATCACCTTGACGCCGTTGGCAGCCGCGGTGTCGAACAGCGGCTTGCTGGTGGCGTCCGTGCCCCAGGTGCGGATCGTGTTGACGCCCATCGACGCCAGGTCCGGCAGGTACTTCTCGGCGTCCGCCACCGAGGGGCCCCAGGTGAGGCCCTTGACCGTATACGGCGAACCGTCCACGGTCAGCTGCCAGTTGCCCTGCGAACCGGTGACCTTCACGACGTTCCCGGCCGCCTGTGCGGCAGGGGCCTGGAGGGCGAGCAGGCCGCCGCCGAGGAGGGCGGCCGCCGCGACGGGCGCGAGCAGGCGGCGGGTCGTACGGGTGGGGGGATGGTGCATGTGTCTCTCTCCTTGCGGGTGGGGGGAGTTGGGGGGATGGAGGAGTGGTGCGTACGCGCGTGGTCCGGGGCCTCCGCGATCTTGGAGAGCGCTCTCCGGTGTGGGCCGAAAAAAGGCCCCGGACCTGTGGGGGTGCGCGCGCCGCCGGTTACGGCAGCTCGTAGTTCCCGTCGAGCACCGCGCCCTGTTCGGGGTGGTTCTCGTCGTAGCCGTGCGGGTCGCACTGGAGGCCGCCCTTGATGCAGTGGGTGACCATCGCGTCCAGCGTGGCGGTGTCCCAGCCGTTCATGAAGTCGTAGTGGAACGAGAAGCCCGCCCCGCTCGCCAGCTTCACCTGCGACATGTCACCGTTGACCGGCCACGCCATCTTGAACTCGATCATCGGCAGCGCGACCGGGTGGTCCGCCGGGCAGGAGTTGTAGTTGGCTCCGCCCGCGACCGGGTACGCCATGTGGCTCTTGTGGTCCGGCGTGTCCAGGTGGATGCCGTCCCAGCAACTGGGCGCCTGGAGGCGCAGGTTGAGCTGCACGTCCCGGCGGTCGGGGCAGCTGGCCGGGAAGTTGTAGTTCTTGAAGGAGTCACCGCACTCCCAGCCCTCGACGGTGCCCTTCAGGTTCTTGAACTCCTCCTCGCTCTGCATCGGGCTGCCGACCACGTACCGCAGGCCCTTGGGGAAGGGGCGCACACTGCGGTAGTCGGTCACGCCCGACTTGTAGTAGATGGTCTGGACGCCGTCCGGGAGGACCTTGGTGTCCCCGTTGAACAGGCTCGGCATCCAGTAGCCCGACTTGTCACCGGGCGCCAGGCACGTGGTGTCGCCGGTCTCCAGCGAGGCGGCGGTGGTGTACGCGTCCGTCGTGGTGTTGCCCATGAACGTGTGGTCGTGGGACTTGCCGGGCTGGCCCGGGTAGACGATCGGGTCGTCCGGCGCGGTGTGCGTGGGGGCGCACTTGGCCTGGAACTCGTGGAAGTACGCCGTCGGCGGGACGTCCGTCGAGGGGGTGACCCCGGTGACCGGCGGGTCGGCCATGATGTAGCCGTCGCCGTCCGGGTCGTCGCCGGACGCCTGGGTGGACGCCGGCATGCCGGGCATCCCCGGCATCGAGTAGGCCGCGTGCTCGGTGTGCGCTGCGGCGCTCGTCTCGGGAGCCGCGTTCGCCGTCGCCGCGATCCCGGCGATCCCCGCCGTGGTCAGGCTCAGCGAGGTGAACAAGAGCAGTCCGGTGAGCGTTCTGGACCTCCGTGCCATGGAGACCTCCTGCTGCGTCGTGGGGGAGCGTGGGGTGAGAGGGAGGGCGCCCGGCCGGGGAGGACGGAAGCGCTGCGGTCATTCTTGGAGAGCGCTCTCCCGTTTTCTGGAGTGTTCCGTCCCTGACAAGAGCGTGTCAATACTTCGTGTCATCACTTCATGAGTCCTCCCCGTCCTTTACGGGGATGCCGAGCGCCCCCAGGAACGCCGTCGCGGCCGGGGTGCGGCCGGTGCGGCTCCAGGTGGCGTGCTGGACGCGGACCGGGGCGTCGGAGACCTCGATCGCGACGAGGCCGGGGAGGCGGGCGGCGTACGCGGGCGGCAGCATGGCCACCGCCAGGCCGGGGGCGACGAGGCTTGCGATGTAGTCCGCGGTGGTGACCTCGAAGGCGACGTCGCGGGGGAGTCCGGCGGCGGTGAACGCCTGGTCGGTCTGGGCGCGTCCGGCCGTGCCCGCCGGGAAGTCCGCGAACACCTCCGAGGCGAGTCTCCGCAGGTCCACGGAGGGCGCCCCGGCCAGCGGATGGTCCGGGGCGACCACGGCGACGAGCCGGTCGCGGGCCAGTTCGTGGCGGCCGACGCCCCGGGGCACTGCGGTCGCGGGCAGCCCGAGGAAGGCCACGTCGAGGGTGCCCTCGCGGACCTGCTCGGCCAGATCGTCGCTGGCGCCGACGCGCAGGCTGACGCGCACCTGGGGATGGCGGCGGCGGAAGTCGCCCAGGGCGGCCGGGATGTCGACCGCGGTGACCGTCGGGATCAGGCCCACAGCGAGCCGCCCACGCACCTCGCCGACGGACGCCGCGACCTCGGCGGCAGCGCGCTCGGCGGCCTCCAGGCACTGGCGGGCGGCCGGGAGGAACGCCTCGCCGGCCGGGGTCAGCCGCACCCGGCGGGTGGTCCGCTCGAAGAGCCGCCCGCCCAACTCCCGTTCCAGACGGGCGATCTGGTGACTCAGCGCCGACTGCACGACCAGGCACCGCTCGGCGGCCCGGGTGAAGCTGCTGGTCTCGGCCACGGCGATCACGTAACGCATCTGCTGGAGCTCCATGGGTGCATCGTCCATCCATCGCGGATCGAGATCAATGCGGTGACAAGCATGTGTTGGACTCATCAATGGGCCCGGGCCGAGACTTCGAGCCATGACCACCAGTCGATCCGGGGCGCTGCCCCGTACCGCCCTGACCGCGCTCGCTCCGGCGGTGTGGGGCACGACCTACCTCGTCACCACGGAGTTCCTGCCGGCCGGGCACCCGCTGTTCGCCGGTCTCCTGCGCGCCCTGCCCGCCGGGCTCATCGCCCTCGCCCTCACCCGCACGCTGCCGCGCGGCGCCTGGTGGGGGAAGGCGGCGGTGCTGGGGGTGCTCAACATCGGGCTCTTCCTGCCGCTGCTGTTCATCGCGGCGGAGCGGCTGCCGGGCGGTGTCGCCGCCACCCTGGGCGCCGCGCAACCGCTCGTCGTCGCCGTCCTCGCGGTGGCCGTCCTCCGCCAACCCCTGGCCGCAAGGCCCCTGTTGTGGGGCGTTACGGGGGTGCTGGGCGTCGGCCTGGTGGTCATCGGGCCCGGGGCGCGGCTCGACGGAGCCGGGGTGGCGGCCGGTCTCGCCGGGGCGGCCACGATGGGGCTCGGCGTGACGCTCACCAAGCGGTGGGGGCGGCCCGAAGGCGTCGGGCCGCTCGCCTTCACCGGCTGGCAGCTCACCGCCGGGGGCCTCTTCCTGGCGCCGGTGACCTTCCTCGCCGAGGGCGCCCCGCCCGCGATCGACGGCCGCGCCGCGCTCGGCTACCTCTGGCTGGGCCTGGTCGGCGGGCTGCTGACGTACGCCCTGTGGTTCCGGGGGATCGGCGCGCTGCCGGTGACCTCGGTCGCCGTCCTCGGCCTGCTCTCGCCGCTCGTCGCGGCTGGTCTCGGCGCGCTCGTCCTGGGCCAGACGCTCGGCCCGGTCCAGCTGACGGGCTTCGCGCTCGCCCTCGCCTCGATCGTCGGGGGCCAGCTCCCGGGGCGCGCCCCTGTCGTCCTCCCCACCCCCGTACCGGAAAGGACCCCTCGATGAGGATCGCCGTCATCGGAGCCGCAGGCATGGCCGGTTCCCGCGTCGTCACCGAAGCCGCGCACCGGGGCCACGCGCTCCTCGCGGTGTACCGTTCCACCCGGCCGGACAGCCTGCCGCCCGGCGTCACCCCGGTGGCGGGCGACGCGGACGACACCGACGCGATGGCCGCCCTGTTCGACGGGGCCGACGCGGTGGTGGCCGCGACCCGTCCGCCCGTGGGGCGCGAGCACACGATCGCGGCGACGACGACCGCGCTGCTCGACGCGGCGGCGAAGACCGGGACGCGCATCCTGGTGATCGGCGGCGCAGGCCCGCTGGCGGTTCCCGGGCACCCCGGGCGGCTGGTGGTGGACGACCCCGCGTACGTACCGCCGCAGTGGCGCACGGTCGCCGCTGCCAGCTCCGCCCAGCTCGCCGCCTGCCGGGCGCACCCGTCGGCCGACTGGACCTACCTGAGCCCGCCCGCCGTCCTGGAGCCGGGCCCCCGCACGGGTGCGTACCGCCGGGGCACGACCACCCTGCTCACCGCGGCGGACGGCACTTCGCGCATCGCGGCGGAGGACCTGGCGGTGGCGGTGCTGGACGAGATGGAAGTGCCGTACGGGGAGCGGCACTTCACGGTGGGCTACTGAGAGCGCAGCGCGGCGGCGATCCTGTCGTGGATCAGGAAGTCGGCGGGGTCGCGGTTCTCCTTGAGCCGGTCCAGGTTCCCGGGGCCGAACCAGCCGTACGCGCTGATCTTGGTCCACTCCAGGGCGGGGTGCTCCAGGTCGCCGTCGACCTCCACGAGGTAGTCCGCCTCGTGCCGCAGCCCGCCGCCGTCGTCGCCGGTCCAGGTGGTGACCCCGAGCAGGGTCCGCACCCGGCGCAGGCGCCACCCCGTCTCCTCGCCCACTTCCCGGGCGAGGGCGGTCAACAGGCTCTCGCCGGGCTCCACATGGCCGCCCACGATGTCCCAGCAGCCGGGGAACAGCCGCTGGCGCGGGCCACGCTTCTGGGCGAAGGCGCGGCCCCGGCCGTCGAGGATCACCCCGCCGACGGCCCACGTCTCGCCGTCGGCGGGGACCGGGACGTCGACGCCGGGATCGACCAGGACGTCCGGGCCTCCCGGGCTCACGGACCCGCCCGCAGGACCTCCGCGACGACCGGGCCCGCCGCGTCGCCGCCGTGGCCGCCGGACTGGACCAGGGCTGCGGCCGCAAGGTCGTTGCTGAAGCCGGCGAACCAGCTGTCGGACGTGGCGTGGCCGTCGATCTCCGCCGAGCCCGTCTTGGCGCCCTTGTCGGGGCCGACGCTCGCCATGGCCTGCGTCGCGGTGCCCTCGGGGGCGGTCGCCGTGTAGCGCAGCATCTCCTTGAGCTGGGTGGAGACGCCGGGCGGCAGCGGGGTCGCGGTGGCGAAGGTCCGGTTGTCCAGGGACCGCGCCACGATGAACGGCTGCCGGAAGCGGCCGTTGACGGCGGTGGCGGTCACCGAGGCCATGTTGAGCGGGTTCATCTCGATCTTGCCCTGGCCGATGAACGAGGCGGCGGTCTCGGCGCCGGAGGACTCGGGGACGCTCCCGTCCCAGGTCGCGATCCCGGCCTGCCAGTTGTCGCCGCCGAGCCCGAAGTACTGACTGGCCTCGTTGCCCAGCGCGGTGTCGCGCTTGTTGCCCAGGGGCAGCACCGGCTTGATGAAAGCGGTGTTGCAGGACCGGGCGAACGCCGTCTTCAGCGTGGCGCTCGGCATCGAGAAGTCCTTCAGGTTGTGGAAGACGACCCCCTCCCAGGGCACGGTCGCCGGGCAGTTGACGGGCGCGTTCGCACTGCCCAGGCCGTTCTGGATGATCATCGCTGAGGTGATGATCTTCATCGTGGAGCCGGGGGCGACCTTGCCCTTCCGGGCCGCGTCGAAGCCGTCGGTCCGGTTGTTCGCGATGGCCCGGATCGCCCCCGTCGACGGCTCGACCGCCGCGACCGACGCCTCCGCGAACTTCTTCACGCCCCGCTCGGCCGCCGCCTGGATCTTCGCGTCGATCGTCGTCTGCAGCTTGCCCGGCTTGCCCTTGACCAGGGTCAGCAGCGTCTTGTCCGCCCCGTCGGCGTTCGCGCTGTTGATCCAGGTCTCGATGCCCGTCGTGCCGCCGGCCTTCTCGCCGTACTTCTTGCGCAGCTCGTCCAGGATGCCGGCGAGCGACGGGTACTTCTCCTTGGTGAGCACCTGTCCGTTGCGGTCGACCGCCTCGATCGACGCGGTGGAGGACTCGCCGGTCTCCAGCGACTCGCCCTTGGCGAGGTCCGGGTGGATGACGGAGGGCTCCCAGTCGACCAGCGCACGCCCGGTCGTCAGTCCGCGGACGACGGTGAGCTTCGAGGCGTACGACCAGGACTTCGTCGCGCCCTTGTACGAGACCGTCGCCTTCACGGTGTACGGGACGGTCGAGCCGGTCGCCTTGCCCGGGGTGATCACGGCCTTGGTGACGTGCGCCGTGTCGCTGTAACCGGTGAGCGCGGGCTCCGCCTCGGCCTTGTTGTTGGTGAGCGCCGCCGCGACCGTCGCGTCGCCCTCCGCCCACGCGGCCAGGAACTTCTTCGAGGTGTCGGCGATCTCCTCCCCGGTGACCGGGCCCGACCTCACCTCGGAGGAGTCGGCGGCCGTGGTCGTATGACCGCCGACACCGCTGTCCCCGAGCCCGTCCAGGATGTTGTACGCCCCGTACCCCACCCCGCCCAGCACGAGCGCGAACACCCCGCCGACTATGCCTACCTTCGCTCCACTGCGCATTCCCTGCTGTCCCCATCCCCCGGAGCCTGCTTCTTGAACACGTTCAAGAAGGCTGTACGGGGCACCTTACGGGACCGTAGTGACAGGAGTACCGGTTGTTATCGGAATGCGACGCGGACATGGCATGAATGGCGGGATGGGGCCGCTCAGATCCAGGTGTCCAGCCACATCCGGTCGCGCCAGGCGTCCTCCGGGATCGGTGTTCCGGTGAACAGGGGCCAGAAGTAGATGAAGTTCCAGATGATCAGCAGCACCAGGACCCCGGCGGCCACCGCCCCCAGCGTCCGGCGCCGCTCCCCGGAGGGGTCGGGTTTCGCGAGCCCGAGTTCGTACCGCGGCCCCGTCTCCGCCGCGGGCCCCAGCATCGCGCCGATCATCATCGACACCGCCAGGCACAGGAACGGCACGAACACGACCGCGTAGAACAGGAAGATCGTGCGCTCCTGGTACAGGAACCACGGCACCCAGCCCGCGGCCACCCCGCAGGCGATCGCGCCCGCCCGCCAGTCGCGGCGGAAGATCCACCGCCACAGCACGTACACCAGGGCGAAGCAGGCCGCCCACCACAGCAGCGGCGTCCCGAGCGCCAGCACCTCGCGGGAGCACTTCCCGGTCACCGACTCGGCGCAGCCGTTCTGCTCCTCGTAGAAGTACGAGACGGGGCGGCCCAGCACGATCCAGCTCCACGGGTTGGACTGGTACGTGTGCCCGGACGTGAGGTGCACATGGAAGTCGTACACCTGGTGCTCGTAGTGCCACAGGCTGCGCACCCAGTCCGGCAGCCAGGTCCAGTTGCCGCCCTTGCCGTCCGTCGCCGCCCAGTCCCGGAAGTAGCCGTGCCGGTCCGGCGAGTTCCGGACGATCCAGCCCGTCCAGGACGCGAGGTACGTGGCCAGCGCGACCGGGACCACCGAGACGAACGCCGGGAGCACGTCCCGCAGCAGCACCGCCAGATACGGGCGTACGGCCCCGGCGGTGCGGCGCGCGCCCGCGTCCCACAACACCGTCATCAGGCCGAACGCGACCATGATGTACAGGCCGTTCCACTTCGTGGCGGCGGCCAGGCCCAGCGAGACACCGGCGGCGATCCGCCAGGGCCGCCACCCGAGGCGCAGGTGCTCCGCGACCCACGCGTCCGGGCGCAGCACCCCGTCCTCGTCCACCGGCAGCGCGGCCGCGAGCCGGCGCCTGGCCCAGTCGCGGTCGATGAGCAGGCAGCCGAACGCGGCCAGCACGAAGAACATCAGCACCAGGTCGAGCAGCGCGGTGCGGCTCATCACGAAGTGCAGCCCGTCCACCGTGAGCAGCGCGCCCGCCAGGCAGCCGAGGAACGTCGAGCGGAACAGCCGGCGGCCGATCCGGCACAGCATCAGCACCGACAGCGTGCCGAGCACGGCGACCATGAACCGCCAGCCGAACGGCGTGAACCCGAACATCTGCTCGCCGAGGCCGATGATCCATTTGCCGACCGGCGGGTGCACCACATACCCGGGGTCGGTGGGCACCGGCACCTGCGAGGGATCGTTCAGGATCAGCTTGTCGACGTTCTTGGGCCAGTCGCCCTCGTACCCCTGGTTGATCAGCGCCCAGGAGTCCTTCGCGTAATACGTCTCGTCGAATATCACCGCGTGCGGGCTGCCCAGCTTCCAGAAGCGCAGCACCCCCGCGACCGCCGCGACCAGCAGCGGACCGCCCCACGCCGACCAGCGCACCAGCCGGTCCGCGAGCAGCGGCGGCACGCCGAGCACCGCCCACAGCTGGTTCCCGGGCCGGGTGTACGGCGGGATCAGCCGCTCCCGCAGCCCGGTGTCGGGGCGCGGGGAATGGCCGAAACGGCGCAGCCGCCGCTCCCAGGAGGTCGGCTCCGGGCCGTGCTGTTCCCCGGCGTCTTGGCCCTGCCGGGCTTCGGGCGCAGTACTCGTCACCGCGCCATCGTAGGGAACGCGTCTGTGGGAGCGGTGTTCCCCGTGCGGGAGGATGGGGCTTGTGACTGGAACGACTGGAACGCTCGTGCTCGCAGGGACCCCCATCGGCGATCTGGCGGACGCCCCGCCCCGCCTCGCCGCCGAGCTGGAGGCGGCCGACGTCATCGCCGCCGAGGACACCCGCAGGCTGCGCCGGCTGACCCAGGGGCTCGGCGTCCACACGACGGGACGGGTCGTCTCGTACTTCGAGGGCAACGAGACCGCCCGTACGCCCGAACTCGTGGAGGCCCTGGCCGGCGGGGCCCGGGTGCTGCTGGTCACGGACGCCGGTATGCCGTCCGTCTCCGACCCGGGCTACCGGCTGGTCGCCGCCGCCGTGGAGCAGGACATCCGGGTCACCGCCGTGCCCGGCCCGTCCGCCGTGCTCACCGCGCTCGCCCTGTCCGCGCTGCCGGTGGACCGGTTCTGCTTCGAGGGCTTCCTGCCGCGCAAGGGCGGCGAACGCCTCTCCAAGCTCCGCGAGGTCGCCCGTGAGCCCCGCACGATGGTCTTCTTCGAGGCCCCGCACCGCCTGGACGACACCCTGGCCGCGATGGCCGAGGTCTTCGGCGCCGAGCGGCGGGGCGCGGTGTGCCGCGAGCTGACCAAGACGTACGAGGAGGTCAAGCGCGGTCCGCTGGGCGATCTCGCCGCTTGGTCGGCCGCCGAGCAGGTACGCGGGGAGATCACCGTCGTGGTCGAGGGCGCGCCCTCGGGCGGGGAGGAACTGGACGCCGAGGAGCTGGTGCGCAGGGTGCGGGTGCGCGAGGAGGCGGGGGAGCGGCGCAAGGAGGCGATCGCCGCCGTGGCCGCCGAGGCGGGGCTGCCCAAGCGCGAGGTGTTCGACGCCGTCGTGGCGGCAAAGAATGCTGCTCGGACCGGCCACGACGACGGCAAAGGACTATCGTGAAAAGCAAAGCGAGAGCCGCGTACCGGCCCCTTTGACCACGAGAAGGCCAAAACCGCTCCAACACTCGACAGGGCCCGGTGCGCTCCCGCCGGTGAAGGCGTCCACTGGAAGCAGGGCGCATTCCCCGGAGTGCTTGTCCGACGGACAAGAGGAGCAGGCATGAGCGACACCACAGCAGCCACCGCACACGAGGCATACGCCTTCGCCTGCATGAGGTGCGGACACGGGTGGGAGCAGGCGTACGAGATAGAGCACCACACCGACGTGTCCGGTCACGCGTACGTGGTCTACAAGGCGGACGGCGAACAGGTGCCCTCGCCCCTGTCCACCCCGACCTGCGCCAACTGCGGCGGACACGTCGTGCGGATCATGCGGGCCGGCCGGGTCTCCAACATCCAGCAGTTCCTGCACAACCAGAACCGTTCCCAGCCCGCGGCCGGGCCGCTGGTCCCCGGGGAGCAGGCCGAGGAGCCGGTGGCCGCGACCGCCGTCCCGTCCGCCGGCCACCACTGGCACCTCTCCGACCTCCTGCACCCGTTCCGCAAGTGACCTCGTAGGCCGGCCGGCCGCGGTCCTCGTACGATCGTGGCCATGAGCCGCACCGAAGCCCCGCCCCTGCCGGAACCCCTCCGGGTGCCGGTCGCCGATTCGCACACCCACCTGGACATGCAGGACGGCACCGTCGAGGAGGGCCTCGCCCGGGCCGCCGCGGTGAACGTGACGACCGTGGTCCAGGTGGGCTGCGACGTGAAGGGGTCCCGCTGGGCCGCCGAGACCGCCGCCGCGCACACCAACGTGCACGCGGCGGTGGCCCTCCACCCCAACGAGGCGCCGCGCATCGTGCACGGGGACCCGGATGGCTGGTCGCGCCAGGGGGCGCGCGAAGGGGGCGGCACCGCCGCGCTGCACGAAGCCCTCGCGGAGATCGACGCGCTGGCCGCGCTGCCGCACGTACGCGGGGTCGGCGAGACGGGCCTCGACTACTTCCGGACCGGCCCCGAGGGCATGGCCGCCCAGGAGGAGTCCTTCCGGGCCCACATCGAGATCGCCAAGCGGCACGGCAAGGCCCTCGTCATCCACGACCGCGAGGCCCACGCGGACGTCCTGCGCATCCTCGCGGACGCCGGGGCGCCCGAGCGGACCGTCTTCCACTGCTACTCCGGCGACGCGGACATGGCCCGGGTCTGCGCGGAGGCCGGCTACTTCATGTCGTTCGCCGGGAACATGACCTTCAAGAACGCCCAGCCGCTGCGCGACGCGCTTGCGGTCGCCCCGCTGGAACTGGTCCTTGTCGAGACGGACGCCCCGTTCCTGACCCCGGCGCCGTACCGGGGGCGGCCCAACGCGCCGTACCTGATCCCGGTGACGCTGCGGGCGATGGCGGCGGTGAAGGGCCTGGACGAGGACACGCTGGCCGAGGCGATCGCGGAGAACACGGCGCGGGCGTTCGACTACTGAGCGGGGGCCCGCCCGGGGCCCCGTACGCTTGACCGGTGAGCAGCACTGAGTCCGACGCCCTCCTGGGCCCCGCAGACATCCGCGAACTGGCCGACACCCTCGGCGTACGCCCCACCAAGCAGCGCGGGCAGAACTTCGTCATCGACGCCAACACGGTCCGCCGGATCGTGCGCACGGCGGAGGTCCGGCCGGACGACGTGGTGGTCGAGATCGGCCCGGGCCTCGGCTCGCTGACCCTCGCGCTCCTTGAGGTCGCCGACCGGGTCGTCGCCGTCGAGATCGACGACGTACTCGCGGCGGCGCTGCCCGCCACCGTCGCCGCCCGGATGCCCGCCCGCGCCGACCGCTTCGCGCTGGTGCACTCGGACGCCATGCTCGTACGCGAACTGCCCGGCCCGCCGCCCACCGCGCTGGTCGCCAACCTCCCGTACAACGTCGCCGTGCCGGTGCTGCTCACCGTCCTCGACCGCTTCCCCAGCATCGAGCGCACGCTCGTCATGGTGCAGGCGGAGGTCGCGGACCGGCTGGCCGCCCGGCCCGGCAACAAGGTCTACGGCGTGCCGTCCGTGAAGGCGAACTGGTACACGGACGTCAAGCGCGCCGGGTCCATCGGCCGCAAGGTCTTCTGGCCCGCGCCGAACGTGGACTCCGGGCTCGTCTCGCTGGTGCGCCGCACCGAACCCGTGGCGACGACCGCCAGCAAGGCGGAGGTCTTCGCGGTGGTGGACGCGGCCTTCGCGCAGCGCCGCAAGACGCTGCGCGCGGCCCTGGCGGGCTGGGCCGGTTCCGCACCGGGCGCCGAGGCCGCCCTGGTCGCGGCGGGCATCTCGCCGCAGGCGCGCGGGGAGTCCCTGACGATCGAGGAGTTCGCGGCGATCGCCGAGAACAAGCCCGCAGCCGACGAGAACGGGAGTGACCGGTGAGCGTCACCGTACGGGTCCCCGCCAAGGTCAACGTCCAGCTCGCGGTCGGCGCCGCGCGCCCCGACGGCTTCCACGACCTGGCCAACGTCTTCCTCGCCGTCGGCCTGTACGACGAGGTCACCGTCACCCCCGCCGACAGCCTGCGCATCACCTGCTCCGGGCCGGACGCGGCCCAGGTCCCGCTGGACGCCTCGAACCTCGCGGCCCGGGCGGCGTCCGCGCTGGCCGCGCGCCACGGCATCGCGCCCGACGTGCACCTCCACATCGACAAGGACATCCCGGTCGCCGGGGGCATGGCGGGCGGCAGCGCGGACGGCGCCGGCGCCCTGCTGGCCTGCGACGCGCTGTGGGGGACCCGCACCCCGCGCGAGGACCTGCTCGCCCTCTGCGCCGAGCTGGGCAGCGACGTGCCGTTCAGCCTGGTCGGAGGCGCCGCGCTCGGGACCGGCCGGGGCGAGCGGCTGACCCCGGTCGAGGTCGGCGGCACCTTCCACTGGGTGTTCGCGGTGGCCGACGGCGGGCTCTCCACCCCGGCGGTGTACCGCGAGTTCGACCGCCTCACGGCGGGCACCCGGGTCCCGGAACCGGAGGCCTCGGACGCCCTCCTCGACGCGCTGCGGTCGGGCGACCCGAAGACCCTGGCCGCCTCCCTGAGCAACGACCTCCAGGCGCCCGCGCTGGCCCTGCGCCCGTCCCTCTCCGCGACCCTGGCGGCGGGCACGGAGGCGGGGGCGCTGGCGGCCCTGGTCTCCGGCTCGGGCCCGACGACCGCGTTCCTCACGGAGGACGCGGCGACGGCCGACCGGGTGGCCGCGGCCCTCACCGCCTCGGGAACCTGCCGCACGGCGCGCACGGCGGCCTCCCCGGTCCCGGGCGCGACGGTCCTGTAGGAGGGCGCTCAGCCCACCCGTACCGAGCGCTTCGCCAGCTCGTACGCCGGAAGCATCTCGTCGTGCTCGTCCGCGTCCAGGCCGCCCAGGTGGACCACGACGGGGCCCTCGGGGGTGGCGAGGGCGAAGGCGTGGGCGGGGCGGTCCTCGTCCATGAGCTCGCTGTGGACGGTGTACGCCACCTCGGTCAGCGGCTGCCCGTTGCCCTTGACCTCCTTGTACGCGGCCCCGGAGGCGTTCTCGTCCGCCCCGACGAAGCCCTTCAGCGCCTCGCGCGGGGTGACGGTCGTGGCCTTCGTCCGCCAGACCCGCAGGAAGCCGATCTGCCCGGCCGGTTTCGCGTCGATCTCGCAGGCCAGGGTGACCGGGCCCTGCTCGGCCAGCTCGGCGAAGTCCGAGTCCGGGTCGATCGCGACGGCCTTCGGCTTCCAGTCCTTCGCCAGGCCGAACGTCACCGGCAGCTCGCAGCCGGAACCCGCGCCGCCGACCGTGCCGCCCCTGGCCGCGGTCTTCGCGGCGGGCGCCGCGGACTTCTCCGGCTTCGCGTCCCCGCCGGAATCCGCGTCCGACGAGCAGCCGGTCAGCGCGGCCGCGGCCAGCAGTACGGGCACCAGCCCGCGAACCGTACGACGTGTCATGACAGTCCCCACCCCTTGATCGTTGCGCGCAAGGTACACCGGGGCCGGGCGGGCGCCCGTACGGAGGTTCGTGCGGCGGCGACTACGCTGGAAGACCGGAGTCTTCCTCTTAGCTGGAGCGTTCGTGGCCGTCAACCTCATCAATGTCGAGCAGGTCAGCAAGGTCTACGGCACCCGTGCCCTGCTCGACGGTGTCTCCCTCGGCGTCTCGGAGGGCGACCGGATCGGTGTCGTCGGCCGCAACGGCGACGGCAAGACGACCTTGATCCGGATGCTCGCCCGGCTGGAGGAGGCCGACACCGGCCGCGTCACGCACAGCGGCGGGCTGCGCCTCGGCGTGCTCACCCAGCACGACTCGCTGGACCCGCAGGCGACCATCCGCCACGAGGTGATCGGCGATCTCGCCGACCACGAGTGGGCGGGCAGCGCCAAGATCCGCGACGTGCTGACCGGCCTCTTCGGCGGGCTGGACCTGCCGGGCTTCCAGAACGGCCTGGACACGGTCATCGCCCCGCTCTCCGGTGGTGAGCGGCGCCGCATCGCGCTCGCCAAGCTGCTCATCGCCGAGCAGGACCTGATCGTCCTGGACGAGCCGACCAACCACCTCGACGTCGAGGGCATCTCCTGGCTCGCCGGCCATCTGCGCGCCCGCCGCTCCGCCCTGGTCTGCGTCACCCACGACCGCTGGTTCCTGGACCAGGTCTGCACCCGCATGTGGGACGTGCAGCGCGGCACCGTCCACGAGTACGAGGGCGGCTACAGCGACTACGTGTTCGCGCGCGCCGAACGGGAGCGGATCGCCGCGACCGAGGAGGTCAAGCGGCAGAACCTGATGCGCAAGGAGCTGGCCTGGCTGCGGCGCGGCGCCCCCGCCCGCACCGCCAAGCCGCGCTACCGCATCGAGGCCGCCAACGAGCTCATCGCGGACGTGCCGCCGCCGCGCGACACCAGCGAGCTGATGAAGTTCGCCAACGCCCGGCTCGGCAAGACCGTGTTCGACCTGGAGGACGTCACCGTCCAGGCCGGCCCCAAGACGCTGCTCCAGCACCTCACCTGGCAGCTCGGCCCCGGCGACCGCATCGGCCTGGTCGGGGTCAACGGCGCGGGCAAGACCTCGCTGCTGCGGGCGCTCGCCGAGGCCGCCCGCAGCGAGGGCGAGGTCCAGCCCGCCGCCGGGAAGATCGTCGTCGGCAAGACCGTCCGGCTCGCCTACCTCTCCCAGGAGGTCCACGAGCTGAACCCGAACCTGCGGGTCCTCGAAGCCGTCCAGCAGGTGCGGGACCGGGTGGACCTCGGCAAGGGCCGCGAGATGACCGCCGGACAGCTCTGCGAGCAGTTCGGCTTCGCCAAGGAGAAGCAGTGGACGCCCGTCGGCGACCTCTCCGGCGGTGAGCGGCGCCGGCTCCAGATCCTGCGCCTGCTGATGGACGAGCCCAACGTGCTCTTCCTGGACGAGCCGACCAACGACCTCGACATCGAGACCCTGACCCAGCTGGAGGACCTGCTCGACGGCTGGCCCGGCTCCATGATCGTGATCTCCCACGACCGGTTCTTCATCGAGCGCACCACGGACCGGGTCATGGCCCTGCTCGGCGACCAGTCGCTGCGGATGCTGCCGCGCGGCATCGACGAGTACCTGGAGCGCAGGCAGCGCCAGGCCGAGACGGCGGCGCCCGCCGCCCCGGCCGCCGAGCGGTCCGCAGCCCCGGCGGCGCCCGCGGTCTCCGCACAGGCGGCCCGCGCGGCCAAGAAGGAGCTCCAGAAGGTCGAACGGCAGCTGGAGAAGATGTCGTCCCGCGAGACGACCCTGCACGCGCAGATCGCCGAGAACGCCACAGACTTCGAGAAGGTGGCGAAGCTCGACGCCGAACTGCGCGAACTGGTCGCGGAGCGCGATGTGCTGGAGATGCGCTGGCTGGAACTGGCCGAGGACGCCTGAGCGTTGTTACGGGTGGGGCTGGTGATACAAAGAAGCCCTGCCCGGTGCGGGGCATGACCGTGCCACTTTCACCACAGGGGGACGGGTCCGATGAGTCAGCCGCCCGGACAGCAGCCGCCGCAGGGCGAGTTCGGAGCACCGTACGATCCGGGGACCGGTCCGTACACCCAGCCGCCCGCCCAGCCCGGCTACGGCTATCCGCCGCAGGGTTACGGACCGCCCCAGCCGAGCCCGTACAACCAGCAGCCGGGTCCGTACAACCAGCAGCCCGGCCCGTACACGCAGCCGGGGCCGCACCAGATGCCCACCCAGCAGCAGCCCCCGGCATCCCCGCCCGGCCCGGGCGGGCCGCTGCGGGGCCGGACCGCGAAGATCGTCGGGGCCGTGCTCGCCGTGGCGCTCCTCGCGGGCGGCGGGATCTGGTTCGCCACCAGCGGCGGCGGGGACGACGACAAGCCGCTCGCCGGGCCGACCCACTCCGCGAAGCCCACGGTCAAGCCCTCGCCCACCAGGAGCGGGGCCACCGGGGAGCCGGTGGTCAGCCCGGAGGAGGAGGCCCGGACCATCAACGCCGGCGCCAAGCCCGGCGAGGCGAAGGTGGCCTGGATCCAGAAGGGCGGCATCGACCTGCCGCGCAACGGCGGGGACCAGTTCGGCCCCTGGTTCGCCGGGGACGTCGTCGTGCGGGCCCTGTTCAACACGGTCTCCGGCTACTCGGTCTCCGACGGCACCCGGCGATGGGACCTCCGGCTGCCGACCAGGATGTGCGCGGCCCCCTCGCAGCCCACCGCCGACGGCAAGATCGTGCTCGGGATCAGGCACGACAGCGCGGACGACGCCGAGTGCGACACGCTGCAGATGGTCGACCTGCGGACGGGCGAGGCCGGCTGGCGCAAGTCGTACGTCCGCAAGGGCGTCTGGGACGGGCTCTCCGACCTCGCGATGTCCATCAACGGCGACACCGTGACCGTCGGCCGCACCGGCCGCACCGAGGGCTTCCGGGTCAGCGACGGCAAGCAGCTCTTCGGTGAACGGACCGGGCCGTGCCAGCCGTTCGGCCTCGCCAGCGGACCGGTGGCCATCGCCGCCGTCAGCTGCCACACCGCCGACGACGAGTACAAGGACCAGCAGGTGCAGCGGATCGACCCCGCCACCGGCAAGGCGCTGTGGACGTACAAGCTGAAGAAGAAGTGGGAGGTCGGGCAGATCTACTCGGTCAGCCCGCTCGTCGTCTCGCTGAAGCAGCTGGAGGACCCCGACAAATGGGCCATCCTCGTCCTCAACGCCGACGGCACCTACCGCTCCCAGCTCTCCGGCGGGCCGGGGGACTACCAGGTCGAGTGCGAGCGGGACCTGATGTCGCTCGGCCGGAACCTGGACAACTGCGTGGGCGTGGCCGCCGACGCGAACACCTTCTACATGAGCACCAATCACGGCGAGCTCGGAGCCACACAGCCCAACAAGATCGTGGCGTTCGACCTGTCCACCGGCAAGTTCCGCTGGTCGGCCGACGCACCGGACGGCCAGTCCGTCACCCCGCTGCGCACCGAGGACGGCAAGCTGCTGATGTACGTCCACGCGGCCAAGGGCAAGGGCGGCGGGATCGCCACGCTCCCCTCCGGCGGCGGCACCCCGCAGTTCGTGCAGCGCCACCCGGCGTCCGGCGCCGACCTGGAGCGCGGCATCTTCGAACCGCGCGTCGCGTACACCGGCGGACGCACCGTGCTGACGCCCTCGCGGCTCAGCGGCATCGACGGCGACGACGAGGTGGACGCGCGCTCCGTGGTGGTCTACGGCGGCTGACGGTCCGAAGCATCACAGCGGCATCACGGCCCGGTCCTCCCTTGGGAACAGGGGTGGACCGAACCGGAAGGCGCCCCCGGGTGGGTGGTACAAAGAAGTCCCGCTCGACTGACGTGACACTGCGGGATCCATGCCCGATTCGCTCCATTCCGTCGTGGTCCGGGGGGTCTTGCCCCCGGGCCGGGCGGGATCGCGGGGGAGTCCGGAACGGGCACCGGACCGCACGAAGGGGGACGTGCTGATGACCCAGCCGCCCGGACAGCAACCGCCGCAGGGAGGCTTCGGCGCTCCGCAGGAGCCGCCGCACGGGGTACCGCAGCCGCCCCAGGGCCCGCCGCAGACCCCGCCGCCGCCCGCCGCGCCGCCCCAGGCCCCCGCCGCGCCGCCGACCCCGCCGCCCACGCAGCCGGGCTACGGCTACCCGCAGCAGCCCGGTCCGTACGACAAGCCGCAGCAGCCGGGTCCCTACGGCCAGCCGCAGCAGCCCGGCCCTTACGGTCAGCCGCAGCCGGGCCCGTACACCCAGCAGCAGCCCGGCCCGTACGGGCAGCCGCAGCCGGGTCCGTACGGCCAGCAGCCGCAGGCCGGTTACGGCTTCCCGCCGCAGCAGCACCCGGGCGCGCCCGTGCCGCCCGGACCGAACGGCTCCGGCGGCGGCAACCCGTTCAAGCGCAAGCCGGCCATGATCATCGGGGCCGCGGTCGTCGCGCTCCTGGTCATCGGCGGCGGCGTGTACTTCGCGACGAGCGGCGGCGACGGCGACGACGACAAGCCGGTCGCCAAGAAGAGCGAGCAGGTCACGAAGCCGTCCGTGTCCCCCACCGTCGACCAGGGCGACGGCAACGGCACCGGCCGGGAGGAGGACGACGACCTCAACAGCGGCCGCAAGGACGGCGAGGCCAAGGTCCTCTGGCTGCAGAAGAACGACATCGACCTCCCGCGCAACGGCGCGACCGTCTACGGCCCCTGGATCGTCGGCGACACCATCGTCAAGGGCATGTACCGCACGGTCTCCGGCTACTCGGTCGCCGACGGCAAGCAGAAGTGGACGCTCAAGCTGCCCGCCGACATCTGCTCCGCGCCCGAGCAGACCACCACCGACGGCAAGATCGTCATCGCGATCAAGAACGGCACCACCGACAAGGCCGACTGCTCCGCCCTCCAGCAGATCGACCTCAACACGGGCAAGGCCGGATGGAAGAAGGAGGTCAAGAAGAGCGGCCTCTTCGACATGATGTCCGACCTCTCCATGGCCATCAGCGGCGACACCGTCACGGCCGGCCGCACCGGCACGGGCAACGGCTACCGGGTCAGCGACGGCAAGGAGGTCTTCGGCAAGCGGGGCGGCAACTGCGAGCCGTTCGCCTTCGCCGGCGGCGCCAAGCTCATCGCCGCGGTCAACTGCCGTACCAACGACTTCGACAACCCGCAGAACGAGATCGAGGAGATCGACCCCAACACCGGCAAGGCGAAGTGGACCTACAAGCCGGCCCTCGGCTGGCAGGTCGACAAGGTCTACTCGGTCTCCCCGCTCATCGTCTCCCTCACCAAGGGCGACAGCGACGACAAGAAGTGGAGCGTCATCGCGCTCCGCGAGAACGGCTCGCTGCGCTCCCAGATACAGAGTGACAAGGGCGACAAGTTCTCCCCGCAGTGCGGCGGCGGCTTCTCCATCTTCGGACAGCAGCTCCAGGACTGCACCGGTGTCGCGGCCGACGCCAACACCTTCTACATGTCCACGTCGGACGACACCAGCGGCTCCGCCCGCACCAACAAGGTCGTCGCGTTCAACCTGAACACCGGCAAGACGAAGTGGAAGGCCGACTCGCCCGCCGAGGAGACCATGAAGCCGCTCGGCATGGAGGGCGGCAACATCCTGCTCTACGTCGAGGGCGGCTACAGCAAGGGCGGCGGCATCGCCACCCTCTCCCCGGCCGGCGGCACCCCGAAGATGATCCTCAAGCACCCGGACTCCACCTCGGAGATCGAGCGCTCCTTCTACAACCCGAAGATCCGGTACGTGGACGGGCGTTCGTTCATCACGAGCGGGCGGGTCAGCGCGAGCAACGACAAGGAAGAGCTGGAGACGAAGACCATGATGGCCTTCGGCAACTGACGGCTCACCCCTGCCCGGACGAACCCGACCGACCCCCTTCCCCGAGGTACGCAACGCCATGACCCAGCCGCCCCAGCAGCCGCCCCACGACCCGCCCCAGGGCGGATTCGGCGCGCCGCAGGACCCGCCGCCCGGCGGATTCGGCGCCCCGCAGGACCCGCCCTCCGGTGGCTTCGGCGCCCCGACCCCGCCGCCGCCCCCCGGCCCGCCCCAGCAGCCGCCCACGGAGCCGGGCTACGGCTATCCGCAGGGTCAGCCGCAGCAGCCGCCGACCCAGCCGGGCTACGGCTTCCCGCAGGGCCAGCCGCAGCAGCCGCCCACGCAGCCCGGTTACGGCTTCCCGCAGGGCCAGCCGCAGCAGCCCCCCACCCAGCCCGGCTACGGCTTCCCGCAGCAGGGCCAGCAGCAGCCGTACGGCTACCCGACCGCCCCGATGCAGCCTGCCTACCCGACGCCGCCGCAGGGCGGGGGCGGGAAGAAGTTCTCCACCCAGGCCCAGATCATCGTCGCGGCCGTGGTCGCGGTCGCCCTGATCATCGGCGGTGGCATCTGGTACGCCTCCAGCGGCGGGGACGACAAGAAGGACGAGGCGGGCACCTCCGCCGGCACCTCCGGCGAGAACAAGGGCGGCAAGGGCGACGACGGCGGGAACGGGGGCTCCACCGGCGGCAAGGAGAAGGCCCCGGCCAACGTCGACTCGGCCGTCGGCTTCCAGCTCCCGCAGCCCAAGGTCACCGACGTCACGTCCGTCGACGGCTCCTGGGTCACCGACAAGGTGTACGTGAAGTCGGGCGTCAACGAGGTCGTCGGCTACGACCTGGACACGGGCAAGAAGGCGTGGTCGATCCCGCTGGACGGCCAGGTGTGCGGGGCCTCCCGGCACATGACCAAGGACTTCAAGACCGCCATCCTCTTCGAGGAGGCCAAGCGCACGAAGGCCAAGAAGTACCAGACCTGCACCCAGGTCGGCGCCCTCGACCTGGCCACCGGCAAGCTGCTGTGGAACAAGTCGATCACCGCCTCCACCGGTGGTGACCGCCCCGTCCGCTTCACCGAGGTCACCCTCAGCGGCAGCACGGTCGCCGCCGGCGGCCTCGACGGCGGCGCCGCCTTCAAGCTGGCCGACGGCGCCGAGCTCTGGAAGCCGAAGGTCAGCACCGACGGCTGCTACGACCTCGGCTACGGCGGCGGCGAGGCCCTGGCCACCGTCCGCAAGTGCGGTACGTACGACGACCCGCAGCTCGTCATCCAGGCGCTGAACCCGACGACGGGCGCCCCGCTCTCCTCGTACAAGATGCCGGCCGGTGTCGACTACGCGAGCATCGTCTCCACCAAGCCGCTCGTCGTCGCCGCCGACGTCGGCGACACCGCCGGCGACGGCAGCAGCATCTCGGACTTCTTCTCGATCGACGAGACCACCGGCAAGCTGAAGATCCGGATCTCCGCCGACGCCGAGAAGTACGCCGCCAGGTGCGGCTCCACCGAGGTCGAGCAGTGCCAGCACCTCGCCGTCGGCAACAACCGCATCTACCTGCCGACCGAGGAGCACGAGGGCACCGGCGAGAGCTTCAGCCGGACCAACGAGATCGTCTCCTTCGACCTCACCACCGGCAAGCAGACCGGCGACCGGGCCGACGCGGGCGAGAAGTTCACGATGTTCCCGCTGCGCATGGACGGCACCAACATCATCGCGTACCGGGAACCCCCGTACGACAAGGGCGGTGAGGTCGTCTCCATCGACGGCAGCACCTTCAAGCAGACCGTCCTGATGCGCAACCCGGCCGACAAGGCCGTCCGGGACGCGGAGACCAGCTTCACCCCGGACTACGCGGAGTTCCGCTACGAACAGGGGCGGTTCTTCATCTCCGAGACGATGATCAGCGCCCCGCGCAAGAGCTCGCTGGACGAGAAGGAGTACCTGGTGGTGTCCTTCCACACCAGCTGAGCCCGCATCACATGTGGGGGTGGAACCGGCCGGTTCCACCCCCACACGCGTATCCGGCCGTGTAACTTGCAGGCCCTGGAGGGCCGGGGGGCCTTGGCGGTGGGACGGGGGGAATGGGGCGATGGGTGTCCGGCTGATGGTGGTGGACGACCACCGACTGCTCGCCGAGGCGCTGGCCTCGGCACTGAAACTGCGCGGCCACCGGGTGCTGGCCGCCGCCGCGCCCACCGCCGGGGCGGCGGACCTCGTCGTCGGACGGGCCCCCGAGGTCTGCCTGTTCGGCACCGCCTCGCCCGCCGTGCCCGGCACCTTCGACCCCGTCGTCCGGATCCGGCGCGAGCGCCCGCAGACCGCGGTGGTCGTGCTCGGCCCGGTCCCCAGCCCACGCGGGATCGCCGCCGCCTTCGCGGCCGGGGCCGCCGGGTACGTCCGGCACGACGAGCGGATCGAGGGCGTGGAGCGCGCCATGGCGAAGGCCAGGGCCGGGGAGGCGGCGATCGCACCCCAGCTCCTCCAGGGCGCCTTCGCCGAACTGCTCGACCCGGTGGCCCAGCCGGACGACGAGGGCCGCCGGCTGCTGCGGCTGCTCACCCCGCGCGAGGTCGAGGTGCTGGTCCGGGTCGCGGAGGGCGAGGACACCCGGCTGATCGCGGCCGGGATGCGGATCGCGCCGAGCACCGCGCGTACGCACGTCCAGCGCGTCCTGATGAAGCTCGGCGTCGGCTCCCGTCTGGAGGCCGCCGCGCTGGCCGCCCGGACCGGGCTGCTGGACCGGGCGGCGGGGACGCGCCAGGGGCCGGACCCCGTCGGCTGACGGTGTCCGGCCCCTGCGGTCGTACGGGTCCCGGGGCGCCTGTCAGGCCGCCGGGGCGGGGCGGCGCAGGCGGGTCAGGACGAGGTGCGTGACCATGCCGAACAGCAGGCCCCAGAACGCCGATCCGATCCCGTGCAGGGTGATCCCGGATGCGGTGGCGAGGAAGGTGATGAGGGCGGCCTCGCGGTCCTTCTCCTCGGTCATGGCCCCGGTCAGCCCGCCCGCCAGCGCGCCGAAGAGGGCGACGCCCGCCGTCGCCGCGATGAGCTCCTTGGGCAGCCCCGCGAACAGCACCACCAGCGTGGAGCCGAACAGGCCGATCAGCAGGTAGAACGCCCCGCAGGACACACCGGCGACGTACCGGCGCCGGGTGTCCTGGTGGGCCTCCGGACCGGTGCAGATCGCGGCCGTGATGGCGGCCAGGTTGATCGCGTGCGAGCCGAACGGCGCCAGCAGGGTCGAGACCAGCCCGGTGGAGCCGATGAGCAGCCGGTCGTCCGGGCGGTATCCGGCGGCCGTGAGCACCCCGATCCCGGGCGCGTTCTGCGAGCCGAGCGTCGCCAGGGTCAGCGGTACCGCGATGCCGATCAGGGAGGCCACGGAGAAGTGCGGCGTGGTCAGGACCGGGGTGGCCAGGCCGACGCCGTCCAGGTGCACGTGCAGGCGCGAGGTGGCCGCCGCGGCCACCACACCGGCCGCCAGCGCGGCCAGCACGGCGTACCGGGGGAACATCCGCTTGCCGAGCAGATAGGCCACAAGCACCGCCCCGCCGATGTACGGCGCGGAGGTGAGCGAGGTGAACACCCCGGTCCCGAAGGAGAACAGGATCCCGGCGAGCATCGCGGAGACCACCGCCGACGGCACATGGCGCATCAGCCGCCCGAAGACCCCGGTCAGCCCGACGAGGGTGATCACGACCCCGGTGACCAGGAACGCGCCGACGGCCTCCCCGTAGGAGTACGCGCCGAGGCTGGTGACCAGCAGGGCGGCGCCGGGCGTCGACCAGGCGGTGATGACCGGCATCCGGGTCCGCAGACTGAGCCCGACGCAGGTCAGGCCGGAGCCGATGGAGATGGCCCAGACCCAGGAGCTGGTCTGGCCGGTGGTCAGATGACCGGCCGACGCCGCCGCCAGCACGATGACCAGGGGCCCGGAGTAGGAGACCACGACGGCGATGAAGCCCGCGAGGACGGCCGAGAGGGACGCGTCCCGCCAGAGGCCGGGCCGGTGTCCGGCGGAGTCCTCCGCCGGGGGTGCCCCGCCGGGGTCCGCGGGGGCGCCCCCGGCGGACGGGTCGGCCGCCGGGGGGTGGGGGGTGTGGGTCTCAGAGCTCAACGGTCTTCCTTCGCGGCCCGCTCCAGGGCCTGTTCGAGGTCGGCGACGAGGTCCGCGGGATTCTCCAGGCCGACCGAGACGCGCAGCATGTCCTTGGGGGACGTGCTGCCCGGGCCCTCGAAGGTATAGCGGTGTTCGATCAGGCTCTCCACTCCGCCGAGGGAAGTGGCGCGAATGAACAACTCGCAGTGCTGGGCGGTGCGCAGGGAGCGCTGCCACTCCCCGGCCACGTGCAGGGAGAGCATGCCACTGAACCCGTCACTCATCTGACGTGCGGCGATGGCGTGGCCCGGGTCGTCGGGCAGCCCCGGATAGGCGACCTTGCGGATCAGCGGATGGCCGGCGAAGTGCTCGGCGAGCGCCATGGCGGTGGCCGAGATCTGACGCATGCGCGGGAACAGCGTGCGTATGCCGCGCATCAGCAGATAGGTCTCCAGCGGCCCGAGCATGGGCCCGGTCAGCCTGCGGTGCAGTTCCAGCCGCTCCCACAGGGCGGCCGCCCGCTCGCCCGGGTCCGGGGCCAGCACGAGCAGACCGGCCACCACGTCGGTGTGGCCGTTGAGGTACTTGGTGCCGGAGTGCATGACGAGGTCGGCACCGAGCTCGAACGGGCGGGAGTGGACGGGCGTGGGCACCGTGTTGTCCACGCCGAACAGGGCTCCGGCCTCGCGCGCCACCGCGCCCACCGCCGCGAGGTCCGTCACCGTCCAGGTGGGGTTCGCGGGGGACTCCGCCCACACCAGGCGGGTGGGGGCGGCGGCCACCGCGGCGGCGACCGCGTCCAGGTCGTCCATGGGCACCTGGACCACTTCGAGGCCCTGCTCCGTACCGAACTCCAGGAGCCACTTGGTGAGCCCGAAGTACATCGTCCGGGGCACCACGACCCGGGAGCCGGCGGGCAGCACCTGGAAGACGGCGGTCGCGGCGGCCATCCCGGACGAGAAGAGCAGGCCGCGCGAGCCGCCCTCCAGCCCGGCCACCACGTCCTCGACCTGTTCGTACCCGGGAGCCCCCTGGTCGCGCAGGTAGGCCAGGCCCGCCGGGGTGCGGTACTCGCTGTCCCTGGCGTAGGTGGCGCCCATGCTGATGGCGGGCGGCACGGCCCCGGTGGTGGGGGAGCGCCAGCCGTCGCCCTGCGCGGCCCGGGTCTCCACGTGGTACGTGTGCGTCCAGGGCGTGTACTTCTCGCGGTTGTTCATCGGTTCCTCTCGTCGGACGGGGCCGCCCCGGCCGCGGCGGGGGTGCGGTGGAGGGTCGGGACGCCCCGCAGCTGCGGCAGGGCCGTGGTGAGGGCCAGCTCCGCGTCCAGCAGCGCACGCGACGGGGTGCCGGGGGAGGGGACGTAGTGGTTGTAGTAGCTGGACCCCTCCGTGTGGGGCCCCAGGAAGAACAGCCGGGACTGGACCGCGCCCGTCCGGGCGATGCCCTGGCCGCTCCGGTTGACGTCCAGACCGGGCAGCGGGGTCCCGCCGGCGGTACGGGTCCGGGCGCGGCCGGACCGGACCAGGCGGCTCAGCAGCGAGCCGGTGACCCGCTCCGCCACGGGCTCGGTCACATGGGCGTGCACCACGTGATCGACGTCCACGACGGTGTGCGCGTCGAGCAGGGTCGACTCCAGCTGCCAGGGGCCGCCCCCGCCGAGGGGCGGGATCACCTTGGGACCGGGGCCCGGCCCCAGCCGCAGCACGCCCGCGGCGAGCAGCGAGAGGAGTTCGGCGGAGCGGTCGAGCTGCGGGCCTATCACCAGACGGTTGACCAGCGGGGCGAAGGTGCCGAAGAAGTACGCCGCCGACTCGTCGTCCAGGCCCGGCGCGTCCACGACGGCGCGGAGCGCGTCGCGGTGGTCGCGCAGGACCTCCAGGGCCTCCTTCAGCGGGCTGACACCGAGACCCGCGCGCGCCTCGCCGAGGTCGTGCTCCACCTCGGCGGTGAAGTACGCGGTGTACGCGCGCTGGTCCGGCCAGGTCGCGGGTGCGCCGCCGAGGTCGTCGGAGGTGGCCGGTGCGCCGTTCAGCAGCCCGGCGACCGGGTTCGGGCCGAAGCGCTCCCGTAAACCGGCGAGGACTCCTTCGTACCCCGACCCGCTTGCCTCGTCGGCGAGTCGGGCGGCGGCCCGGGCCGTGTCCGGGGTCCGGCCGCCCAGGTCGCGGGCGAGCAGGGTGCGGTACCAGGCGAGTTCCATCTCGGCGACGACGAGGGGCCGGACGTCCCGGATGAAGGACAGCCGGCCGCCCGGCCGCCGTGCGCGCAGCGCGGACAGGCGTTCCCCGGTCAGCGCGAGCGGGGCGGGGCGGACCCGTCCGGGGTGGAGATACGGCCTGCTCCGGGCGGGCAGCCCGGACCGGTTGGCCAGCACGATCAGCGGTTCGCGCCGGCTGCGTTCGTAGCGCAGCCGGTCCCCGTCGCGGACGTGCCGGCCGCCGCGCCCCACGGTGAGCGTCGCGATCACGTCCATCGCCGTCAGGCCCGTGCCCAGCACGGCGACCCGGTCCCCGGGGGCGACGGCGTCGAGCGCCCCGGGCAGGGGATACGGGCGGCCGACCGACCGGGGCGCCTCGGCGGGCGGCGGGGGCAGGTGGAGGGAGTGGTGGCCGACGGTGACGAAGACGGCGTCCGCGGCGATGCGGCCGCCGTCGGCGAGGACCACCGTCTCGCGCTGCTCCGGCCCGTTGCCGCCGGTCCCGGTGACCACGTCGACCGCTGTCGTCGTGTGCCGTACGAGGGTCAGGTGGCCGGGGACGGCGTCCATGATCCGGCGCGCGGCCCAGGCCAGGTACTCGCTCAGCAGCCTGCGCGGCAGGAAGTCGTTGGGCCTGATCTCCCGGCCGCGCCCCGGCCGCACGGTGAAGCCGTCCTCGTCCAGGCGCAGATCGCGCCGGAGGCACCAGTCGTGCAGCGAGGGTCCGGTGAGGGGGACGGGACCGTCCACCATGTCCGCGTCCGCGAACGCCGTCACCTGGGCGCAGACGGTGTTGAGCAGCAGGTGGTCGGGCTCGTCGGGGCGGTGGAATCCGGGTCCCTCGGTGCCCGGGTCCACCAGGTGCACGACGAGGGGGGTCGGGGTCGCGAGGGCGTGGGCGGTCAGCCGTTCCAGGACGCCGAGACCGCGCGGGCCGAGGCCTATGATCGCGGCGGACGCCGGTGCGGTGGAGGGTTCCTGTGCGGTCGTCACCATCGGCTGGTCTCCCCGAAGAAGTCCGGCACCGCCAGCGCCGTGCCGTCGGCGCGCGCCTGGGTGAGGACATGGGTGCCGACGGCCAGGTCGAGGACCCCGAGCCCGAAGGGCGAGAAGATCACCGGCCGGGCGGGGTCCGGGGTGACCTCGCCGTTCAGCACGGCCGCGAGGGTCCCGGTGACGAAGGAGCGGGAGCCGGAGAGCTGTTCGGCCAGATGCGGCGAGGTGTTGGCCTTCAGGCAGTGGTCGACGTCGTCCAGGATGTTCTCCGCGCCCAGGACGACCTCGGGCGTCAGGTCCCGCAGCGAGATGTTGAGGACCACCTGACCCGCCGCGAACGGCCGGGTGACGTACGGTTCGAGCGCCGTCGTGGCGAACACGACCGTGTCGGCCGCGAGGGCGGTGTCGAGGTCCGCGGTGAAGGACGCGGTGCGGCCCTGCGTGACGCGGATGTGATCGGCGAGCGCCTGGCCGGACGGCTCGTGGATGTCGTGCACCAGATACGCGTCCGGGTCGCATCCCGAGGCGTGCAGGTAGTCGCAGATGTTGCGGGCGATGACTCCGCCGCCGACGACGGCGACCGTGGTGCCCCGGTGCCCGTCGGGCCGCAGCGTACGGGCGGCGACGGCGGCCGAAGCGGCGGTGCGCGCCGCGCTGATCCCCGCGGCCTCCATGCAGGCGACCGGATAGCCGGTCTCGTAGTCGTTGAGCACGAGGACCGCAGCCGCCCGGGGCAGACCGGAGGCGGTGTTCCGGGGGAAGCTGGCGATCCACTTGATACCGGCGAGCTGGACGTCGTCGCCGAGGAAGGCGGGCAGCGCGATGATCCGCGAGTCGGGCTTGTCGGGGAAGCGCAGGAAATAGCTGTCGGGGTTGACCGAGTCACCCCGTTCGTGCGCCAGATAGGCGCGTTCCACGATGTCGAGCACCGAGGTCCGGGAATTCCGCAGGATCTCCTGAACGGCCTTACCGGTGACAATGTCGAAGTCGAACATTTCTCCCCCTTGTCAGGCCTGAGCCCGAGGCATTGTTCCGTTGTTCGTGTCGGGCCAGCGCTCCGTCACCCATGGGTCGTCGTAAAGGGTGTCGAGATAGCGGTCGCCGAAATCGGGTGAGAGGGCCACCACCGTGCTCCCCTCCGGAATGTCTTTCGCCGCTTTCTGTACGGCGGCGAGCACCGTCCCGGTCGATCCGCCGAAGAGCAGACCGCGTTCCCTGGCGAGGGAGCGGCACATGGCGACGGCCTCCGGCTCGGGAACGAGGACGAGGTCGTCCACCAGCGTCGGGTCGAGGATCTCGGGCCGCCGGCTGGTGCCCAGGCCCGGGATGTGGCGCGGGGCGGCCGGGGTGCCGAAGGTGACCGACCCCACGGTGTCGACGGCGACGATGCGGGTCCGCGGGCTGTGTGCGCGCAGGTAGGCCGCGCAGCCCATCAGCGTGCCCGTGGTGCCCGCGCCGACGAAGACGAAGTCCGGGTGGCCGATGTGCTCGACGATGGCCCGCCCGGTGCGGTCCCGGTGTGCGGCGGGGCCCGCGGGGTTGGCGTACTGGTTCAGCCAGTGGGTGTGCGGCTCACGGCGCAGCCGCCGCCTGATGTAGTTGATCCGCGACTGGAGGAAGCCGCCGTTGGCGTCGGGGGCGTCGATGACGACGACCTCCGCGCCGAGCGCCCGCATCAGCTGGAGCGACTGGCGGTTGGCATTCGGGTCCGTGACGCAGGTGAGCGCGTACCCCTTGGCCGCGCACACCATGGCGAGGGCGACGCCGAGGTTTCCTGATGTCGATTCGATGAGCCGGGTCCGCGGAAAGGTGCGCCGCGATTTCTCGGCCTGCTCCTCCGCGTCACGGACCAGGGCGACCGCGGTCTTGAGTTTGACCGAGCCCGCTGGATTGAGGCCTTCCAGCTTGAGGTAGAGGATGCTGCCGGGAACTAATTGGTCGAGCCGGACGAAGACGTCGTCCAGCACCAGGTCATAGACTTCTTCTGCTATCACTGTGTACTCCCCCTGGCCGAGGGACCCCCGTCGCTGCTCGGCCGTCCTGGATCCTGGCACGAAATGACGACCCGATCAATCTTTATTCCAGTATGTGGAAATGGTTGATTGGTGAATGACATTCGGCCCTGAAAGGGAATTCACAATTCCGGGGCGCCCGGGACACGGGAACGCGGCAGGGGCCGGACCCCGTCGGCTGACGGTGTCCGGCCCCTGCTGGGCGTACCGGCGTACTAGCTCTCCGGGGTCTCCTCCGGCGCGTGCTCCGGCGCCTGGGCCGGGCGCAGCTTCATCCAGACCAGGAAGAACAGGCCGAGCGCCAGCATGGCGAGGCCGGTCCAGAGGTTGATGTGGACGCCCTGGGCCTTCTTCAGGTCCGCGTCGGACGGGCTGATCCCGGCGATCGTCACGATGATTCCGTAGACCACGAAGAGGCCGCCGATGATCCGCCGGATGTCGAAGAGGCGGGCCGCCGTGGCGGACTTCTGCTCCAGGTCGGAGACTTCCTTGTGCAGGTCGGACATGGTGGGGTACTCCGATCAGAACGAGTAGGGGACGTAGCACAGGGCGGCGAGCACGATGGCTCCCCAGCCCAGGAGTGCGGGCCTGCGGTACCAGGCGCTGTCGCCCTCCTCGGGCACCTCGGGGGCGCCCGGGGACTCGGTTCCGTAGACGAGACCGGCGAGTTCGGCCTCGGGCTTGGGAGCGGTGAAGAGCGTGACCGCGATCATGACGACCGCGCCGGCGACGAAGCCGACGATCGCGGAGACGAAGTTGGCGCCCTGGTCGCTCGGGATGTCGATGACGCCCTGCTTGTAGATGACGAAGTAGTTGACCATCGCGGCCGTGGTGCCCGCGAGCAGGCCCCAGACACCGGACTTCATCGAGGCGCGCTTCCAGAACATGCCGATGATGAAGACCACGAAGAGCGGCACGTTGAAGAACGAGAAGAGCGTCTGGAGGTAGCTCATGATGTTCGAGAAGCTGGCGGCGATGAACGCGGTGCCGATGGAGGCCAGCACGCCGAGCGCCGTGATCAGCCGGCCGAAGCGCAGGTAGTACGCGTCCGACTCGTCCTTCTTCACGTACCGCGCCCAGATGTCCGTGGTGAACACGGTGTTGAACGAGGAGACGTTGGCGGCCATGCCCGCCATGAACGCGGCCAGCAGACCGGTCACCGCGATGCCGAGCACACCGTTGGGCAGCAGCTCGCGCATCAGCAGCGGGATCGCGTCGTTGTACGTGGTGCCGGAGCCCTCGGTGCCGATGTTCGGCACGATCACGGCGGCGACCAGGCCCGGGATCATCACGGCGAAGACGATGAACATCTTCGGGAAGGCGGCGATCAGCGGGGTGCGCTGGGCGGCCGAGAGGTTCTTCGCGGACAGCGCGCGCTGCACCTCGGCGAAGTTCGTCGTCCAGTAGCCGAAGGAGAGCACGAAGCCGAGGCCGAGGACGATCGTCAGCCAGTTGGCGCCGAGCGGGTTGGCGTCACCGATGCCGGTGCCGCCCCAGGCCGACATGAAGTTCGAGCCGTGACTCGACGTCAGCGAATCGCTCAGCCCGTCCCAGCCGCCGACGCGCTTGAGGCCCAGCAGGGTCAGCGGGATCAGCGCGGCGAGGATGACGAAGAACTGCAGCACCTCGTTGTAGATCGCGGAGGAGAGCCCGCCGATCGTGATGTAGACGAGGACGAAGAGGCCCGCGACGACGATCGCGACCCACTGCGGCCAGCCGAGGAGCGCCTCCACGACGATCGACAGGGCGTACAGGTTGACGCCCGCGATCAGGATCGCCGAGAAGGCGAAGAGTATGGAGCTCAGCAGGTGCGCGGACTTGTCGAAGCGCTGGAGCAGGAACTCCGGCACCGAGCGCACCTTCGAGCGGTAGTAGAACGGCATCATCACGAGGCCGAGGAAGACCATCGCGGGGATGGCGCCGATCCAGTACCAGTGCACCACCGCGACGCCGTACTGCGCGCCCGTCGCCGCCATGCCGAGGATCTCGGTGGCACCGAGATTCGCCGCCACGAAGGCCAGACCGGTCACCCATGCGGGCAGTGACCGTCCGGAGAGGAAGAAGTCGAGGCTGGTCTTGACACTCGCCCGGGCGGCGAAGCCGATGCCGAGCACGACGACGAAGTAGATCGCCAGGATCGTGTAGTCGAGCCCGTTCGTGGGGAGCCGGAGCCCTGCTGCCAGATATTGCATGTGGGGGTCTCGCTTCGTTGCGCGAACTGAACCCGAAGGAAACTACGCTCTTGTGTTCGGAAAGTGAACAGTTCCCATGAGGTTCTTTGTTTGTTTGTGATCGTATTGCCTAAATCACAGCCTTCAAGCGGCCGTGATCCTCCTCGCACCGCCCGTATGCCCCCGCCGTCGACTCATTGACGCATCTGTTGACTTGTGGTTCATTGTGTTGGGTTATGTTTGGTGGGAGGAGTCTGGTGAAGAAGACGGTTACGACGCTCGCCGACGGCCGGGAGCTGATCTACTACGACAGCCGCGACGACCTCGTGCGCGAGGCCGTCGACACGCGCCCCCTCGACGCCGTCTCCACCTCGTCCGAGATCCGGCGCGATCCCCTGCTCGGCGACAGCGTGGCCATCGCCTCGCACCGCCAGGGCCGGACCTACCACCCGCCCGCCGACGAGTGCCCGCTGTGCCCGTCGCGCGAGGGCCGGCAGAGCGAGATCCCGGAGCCCGACTACGAGGTCGCCGTCTTCGAGAACCGCTTCCCCTCGCTCGCCGGCGACTCCGGCCGCTGCGAGGTCGTCTGCTTCACCTCGGACCACGACGCCTCCTTCGCGGACCTCACCGAGGAGCAGGCCGGTCTCGTCCTGGACGCCTGGACCGACCGCACCGCCGCCCTGGCCCGGCTCCCGCAGGTCAAGCAGGTGTTCTGCTTCGAGAACCGGGGCGCCGAGATCGGCGTCACGCTCGGCCACCCGCACGGCCAGATCTACGGCTACCCCTTCGTCACCCCGCGCACCGAGCTGATGCTCCGCTCGATGGCCGCCCACCACGCGAAGACCGGCCGCAACCTCTTCGACGACGTGGTCGCCCGCGAGGAGGAGGACGGCTCCCGGATCGTGCTCGCCGCCGAGCACTGGATCGCCTTCGTCCCGTACGCGGCCCACTGGCCGTACGAGGTGCACCTCCACCCGCGCCGCCGCGTCGCCGACCTGCGGGAGCTCGACAAGGAGGCGCGCACGGAGTTCCCACAGGTCTATCTGGAACTGTTGAGGCGATTCGACCGGATCTTCGGACCCGGAGAGCCGCCGACCCCGTACATCTCCGCCTGGCACCAGGCACCGTTCGGGGTCCCCGGACGTGAGGACTTCGGGCTCCACCTCGAGCTTTTCACCATCCGACGGACCTCCGGCAAGCTGAAGTTCCTCGCGGGTTCCGAATCCGGCATGAGCGTGTTCATCAACGACGTGCCGCCGGAGACCGCGGCCCAGCGACTGCGAGAGGTAGCGAGCCAGTGAGCAAGACCCCGAAGAAGTACCTGGTCACCGGTGGCGCCGGTTACGTGGGCAGTGTCGTCGCCCAGCACCTGATCGAGGCCGGCCACACCGTCACCGTCCTGGACGACCTCTCCACCGGCTTCCGCGAGGGCGTCCCGGCCGGGGCCGACTTCATCGAGGGCCGCGTCCAGGACGCCGCGAAGTGGCTCGACCCCTCCTACGACGGGGTGCTCCACTTCGCCGCGTACTCCCAGGTCGGCGAGTCCGTCGCCGACCCCGAGAAGTACTGGCTCAACAACGTCGGCGGCTCCACCGCCCTGCTCGCCGCGATGCGCGACGCCGGAGTCCGCACCCTGGTCTTCTCCTCCACCGCGGCCACCTACGGCGAGCCGGTCTCCAGCCCCATCACGGAGACCGACCCCACCGCCCCGACCAGCCCGTACGGCGCGACCAAGCTCGCCGTCGACCACATGATCACCGGGGAGGCCGCGGCCCACGGCCTGGCCGCCGTCTCGCTGCGCTACTTCAACGTGGCCGGGGCGTACGGCGGCTTCGGCGAACGCCACAGCCCCGAGTCCCACCTCATCCCGCTGGTCCTCCAGGTCGCCCTGGGACAGCGCGAGTCGATCTCCGTCTACGGCGACGACTACCCGACCCCGGACGGCACCTGCGTCCGCGACTACATCCACGTCGCGGACCTGGCCGAGGCGCACCTGCTCGCCCTCGGTGCCGCGACCCCGGGCGAGCACCTGATCTGCAACCTCGGCAACGGCAACGGCTTCTCGGTCCGCGAGGTCATCGAGACGGTCCGCCAGGTCACCGGCCACCCCGTCCCCGAGACCGCGGCCCCGCGCCGCGCCGGTGACCCGGCCGTCCTCGTCGCCTCCGCCGCCACCGCCAGGGAACGGCTCGGCTGGCAGCCGACCCGTGCCGACCTGGCCGGAATCGTCTCCGACGCCTGGACGTTCGCCCGCCGAGAGGAGCCCACCGCACCATGACCGAGGACCACGCAGAGCTCACCGCTTCCTTCACCGCGCTGTACGGAAGCGAGCCCGAGGGGATCTGGGCCGCACCCGGCCGGGTCAACCTGATCGGCGAGTACACCGACTTCAACGACGGCTTCGTCATGCCGCTCGCCCTCCCGCACACCGCCCGCGCCGCGGTGTCCCGCCGCACCGACGGCGAGCTGCGGCTGCACTCCACCGACGTGCCCGGCGGTGTCGTCCGGCTCCGCGTGGACGGGCTGACCCCCCACGAGGGCCACGGCTGGGCCGCCTACCCGGCCGGCGTCGTCTGGGCGCTGCGCGAGGCGGGCCACGAGGTCACCGGCGCCGACATCCAGCTGACCTCCACCGTCCCCACCGGCGCCGGGCTCTCCTCGTCCGCCGCCCTCGAAGTGGTCACCGCCCTCGCCCTCAACGACCTCTTCGGCCTCGGGCTCGACGCGGCCGAGCTCGCGGTCCTCGCCCAGCGCGCGGAGAACGCCTTCGTCGGCGTCCCCTGCGGGGTCATGGACCAGATGGCGTCCGCCTGCTGCACCGAGGGCCACGCCCTGCACCTGGACACCCGGGACCTCGGCCGCCGCCAGGTGCCCTTCGACCTGGCCGCGCACGGGCTGCGGCTCCTGGTGGTCGACACCCGCGTCAAGCACGCGCTCGGCGACGGCGCGTACGCGGAGCGCCGGGCCGGCTGCGAGGAGGGCGCCCGCCTGCTCGGCATACCCACCCTGCGCGACCTGCCGTACGAGGAGCTGGGCGCCGCCCTGGACCGGCTCGCGGAGCTGGGCGCGGACGAGTCCGTCGTCCGGTACGTGCGCCATGTGGTCGGCGACAACCAGCGCGTCGAGCAGGTCATCGCGCTGCTCGACGCGGGCGACGTGCGCGCGGCGGGCCCGGTCCTCACGGCGGGGCACGTCTCGCTCCGCGACGACCTGCGGGTCTCCTGCGTGGAGCTCGACCTCGTGGTCGAGGCGGCCAACGCGGCCGGGGCGCTCGGGGCGCGGATGACCGGGGGCGGCTTCGGCGGCTCGGCGATCGTGCTGGTCGAGGAGGAGCGGGCGGACGCGGTCACCAAGTCCGTCCTGGAGGCCTTCACCGCGGCCGGCTACGGCACCCCGGGCGTCTTCCCGGCGGTGCCGTCGGCCGGGGCGCGCCGGCTGGTCTGACCGGCGCGGACCCGCGCGGGCGTCAGCGGAGTTCCTTCGTGAGGGTGAACTCCGTGACGCCCGGCGGGAAGTCCTCGACCTGTCCGCGTACCTCGTACCCCTGCTTCCGGTAGAAGCCGGGGGCCTGGAAGTCCCAGGTCTCCACCCGGGAGCGGACGCAGGCCCGGTCCGCCCGCGCCACCCGTTCCGCCTCGGCGAGCAGCCGCGCGCCGAGGCCGGAACCCCGGTGCGCGGTGTCGACCCACAGCAGTTCCAGGTGGAGCCAGCTCGCCCAGGTCCGGGCCGCGAGACCCCCCGCGAGGCGCCCCTCGGCGTCCAGCGCCCAGACGTGCAGCGGCTCCTCCTGCGCGTCCGGGCGGGCGCGCAGGGCGCTCATGTGCGGGGAGCGCGCGGTGTTGTCGTCCCGCAGCGCCCGGTGCAGCAGCGCACGCCGTTCCTTGTCCACTTCTGTCTCAAGACGGAACATGCACCCCACCCTAGGGCGCACCCCCGGACAAGTTCCGCCAATTTCCCTTTCCCCCGGGCCCCCGCCCGTACGCTGAGGCTCAGCGCGGCGGGGCCTGCCTCGGGCGCCCCGTCACACACAGCATGGGGGTGCCTGTGGCCCGTATCCGGGTTCTCGTGGTGGACGACCACCGGATCTTCGCCGAATCGCTCGCCGCCGCGCTCGCGGCCGAGGCGGACGTCGAGGTGGCCGCGGCCGGCAGCGGCCCGGCGGCGCTGCGCTGTCTGGAGCGCGCGGCGGCCGAGGGCCGGGGCTATGACGTGCTGCTGGCCGATGCGGAGCTGGGCGCCCTCGCCGTGCCCGCCCCGCGCCAGGGACCCGGGCAGCCCGGTCCGGTCGACGGGATCGCCCTGGTCGGCGCGGTCCGCGTGGCGCGTCCCTCGGTGCGTACGGTGGTGCTCGCCGAGAAGGACGACCCGGCCCGGGCCGCGCTCGCCCTCCAGGCCGGGGCCTGCGGCTGGGTCGCCAAGGACAGCTCGCTGCAACGGCTCCTCGCGGTGATCCGTGGGGTGCTGCGCGACGAGACGCATCTGCCCGCCGCCCTGCTGACGGGGGTGCTGCGCGAGCTGCTGGCCGACCGCAAGCACCGTACCGAGAGCGAGAAGCTGGTCGAGTCGCTGACCCCGCGCGAGCGCGAGGTGTTGCGGTGCATGGTGGCGGGCCTGGGCCGCAAGGCGGTCGCGGAGCGGCTGTTCCTCTCCCCGCACACCGTGCGCACCCACATGCAGAACGTGCTGGGGAAGCTGGGCGTCCACTCGACGCTGGCCGCGGTGGCGCTGGCCAGACGCGCGGGCGTCGGCCCCGCCGACCTGGCCCAAGAGCCGGAGCCAGGGCCTGTCCGGCGGATCATGGCCGGGGTCGCGACGCCTGGCACGGCACCTCGCCGCGTTGCCGAAACGCCCGAATAGCTCCGCTATTAGGCCGCTCCGGCGCCTTGCGATGCACCGCACCAGACGCCGCGCCCTACCCGACCCTGATCCGCCGGACAGGCCCTACCCGGGGATGTTGTCGAACGGGGCGGTCAACTGGCGTAGCAGCCCGGCCAGTTCGGCGCGCTGCTGGCGGGAGAGCTCGCCGAGGATGGCGCGCTCCTGGGCGAGGAGGCCCGCCAGGGACTGGTCGGCCTTGTCGCGGCCCTCGGCGGTGAGCCGGACCAGGACGCCGCGCCGGTCGCTGGGGTCGGGCAGCCGCTCGACCAGGTTCTTCTTGGTGAGGCGGTCGATGCGGTTGGTCATCGTGCCCGAGGTGACCAGGGTCTGGGTGAGCAGCTGGCCGGGGGAGAGCTGATACGGGGCACCGGCCCGGCGCAGCGACGTGAGGACGTCGAACTCCCACGGTTCGAGCTGGTGCTCGGCGAAGGCGATGCGGCGGGCCCGGTCGAGGTGCCGGGCCAGGCGGGAGACGCGGCTGAGGACCTCGAGCGGTTCCACGTCGAGGTCGGGGCGCTCGCGGCGCCATGCAGCGACCAGACGGTCGACCTCGTCCTCCATGTGGATCAGTGTAGATGGTCTGTCGACATGAAGTCTCTTGAATTCGAGTGTCTTGACATCAAGATACTTCGGATCGATCCTGGAACCCATGACCGCACCCCTCTGGGATCCGCAGCAGTACCTGCGCCACGCGGACCACCGCACCCGCCCCTTCCACGACCTCCTGGCCCGCATCCCCGACCCGCCCGGCACCCCCGCGCCCCGCATCGCCGACCTCGGCTGCGGCGCCGGCAACGTCACCGCCCTGCTCGCCGGGCGCTGGCCGCACGCCCGGATCACCGGCTACGACAACTCCCCGCAGATGCTGGAACGGGCCCGCGCCCACGCCACGGACCTGCTGGACTTCGCCGAGGCCGACGCGGCCACCTGGACGCCCCCGGAGCCGTACGGCCTGATCGTCTCCAACGCGCTGCTCCAATGGGTCCCCGGCCACGCCGGACGCCTGCCGCTCTGGCTGGACGCCCTGCTCCCCGGCGGCACCCTCGCCTTCCAGGTCCCCGGCAACTTCGACCAGCCCTCGCACGTCCTGATGCGCGAACTCGCCGAGTCCCCGCGCTGGCGCCCCCGCCTCGGCGGCCTGCTGCGCCACGCGGACGCCGTGCTGAGCCCCGCCGCCTACCTGGACGCGCTGACCGGCCCCGGCACCACCGCCGACGTCTGGGAGACCACCTACCTCCACCTGCTCCCGGGCGACGACGCCGTCCTCGACTGGGTCAAGGGCACCGGGCTGCGCCCCGTCCTCACCGCCCTCGCCGAGGACGAGGAGGCCCGAGGCGCCTTCCTCGCCGAGTACCGCGACCTCCTGCGCACGGCCTACCCGAAGGGCCCGCACGGCACGGTCTTCCCGTTCCGCCGCATCTTCGCCGTCGCCCACAAGGAGAACCGATGATCGCCTCGCTCGACCACGTCCAGCTCGCCGCCCCGGAGGGCAGCGAGGAGGCCCTGCGCGCGTACTACACGGACGTCCTCGGCATGACGGAGATCCCGAAGCCGCCCGTGCTCGCGGCCCGGGGCGGCTGCTGGTTCGCCGCCGGTCCGGTCCAGCTGCACCTGGGCATCGAGGCGGACTTCCGCCCGGCCCGCAAGGCCCACCCGGGCCTGCGCGTCACGGACATCGAGGCGTACGCGGCCCGGCTGGCCGAGCGCGGCGCCGAGGTGGTCTGGGACGACAACCTGCCGGGCCACCGCCGCTTCTACAGCCACGACCCGGTCGGCAACCGGCTGGAGTTCCTGGAGCCGGTCACGGGCTGAGACACGGCAGCGCCCCGCCCCCGCGACTGCGGGAACGGGGCGCCGTGGGTCACACGGTTACGCGGGCGGCCTAGTACAGGCCGTTGTAGATGTCCCAGCCGTAGCCGATCTTGACGCGCTTGGCGATCGTGCCGGTGCCGGTGGACGAGTAGCGGTACACGTCGCCCTTGGCGTCGACGCCCACGAGGTCGGCCTTGCCGTCGCCGTCGAGGTCGCCGGGGGCGGCGAACTGCTTGTAGATGTTGTAGCCGGTGCCGATCTTGGAACGGGCCGAGAGCGGCTTGGCGGCGTCGCCGGTGCCCTTGTAGAGGTAGAGCGTGCCGTCCGTCGCGCGGGCCACGACGTCCGCGATGCCGTCGCCGCTGAGGTCACCGGCGCCGACGATCTTGTTGTACGTGTTGTAGCCGTAGCCGACCTTGACCTTGGTCGCGAACTTCGTACCGAGCCCGTTGCCCTTGTACAGGTACAGGTCGCCCTTGGTGTCGCGGGCCAGCACGTCGCCCTTGCCGTCACCGCTCAGGTCGCCCGGACCGGTCAGGCTGTTGTAGACCTGCCAGCCGGAGCCGATCTCCTCGGCGCCGACCCAGAGGGTGCCGTTGTAGACCTGGAGGAGCTCGCCCCAGCCGTCGTTGTCCAGCGAGGACGCCAGCGACAGGCTCACCTGGTTCCAGCCGGTGTCCGAGCTGTCCAGCTGACGCGGGAAGAAGTTCTGGTTGTTCCGGCTCTGGTACCAGTACAGGCTGCCGCCCTTGGTACGCGCCTCCAGCTCCTGCTTGCCCCAGGCCGGGTTGCCGCCCGCGCCGGCGAAGAGCGCCGCCGCGTTCCAGCCCGTGCCGCCCTCGATGCGCGCCTTGAAGGTGCCGTCACCGTTGGCGAGGTACGTGTACAGCGCGCCGCCCGGCTTGCGGGCGACGATGTCGCCCAGGCCGTCGCCGTCGAGGTCGTCGAAGCTGATCAGCTGGTTGTAGATGTCCCAGCCGTAGCCGATCTTGACGCGCGCCTTGAACGGGTTCGCCGCGTCGCCGGTGCCGGCGTAGAAGTAGACGTCACCCGCCGGCGTACGGGCGATGATGTCGCCCAGGCCGTCGCCGTTGACGTCGTTGGCGCCCACGATCTGGTCGTAGACGTTCCAGCCGTAGCCCACCTTGACACCGGCCTTGAAGGGCGCGCTGTCCACGTTGCCGGTGGAGATGTAGACGTAGATGTCGCCGGAGGGCGTTCGCGCGAGCAGGTCGCCGCGGCCGTCGCCGTCCAGGTCGCCGGGGGCGGAGACCTTGTTGTACTTCTGCCAGCCGTTGCCCGACCAGGTGACGTAGCCGGTGCCGTCCGCGCCCCCGCTCCGGTAGAGCGACAGCGTGCCCGACGCCGACAGCGTCAGGACCTCGGCCATGCCGTCGCCGTCGAGGTCGCCCGGCGTGACGATGTCCTTGGGCGTCTCGAACTGGTCGTCGCTGTTGATCACGTACGGGTGCGAGTCCGCGGAGGCCGTCACGGCGTACGTGTTGCCGTCCAGGCCCCGGTACAGCATGTCGCCGGCGCCGTCGCCGTCCAGGTCGCCGCGCGGCTTGGCCGGGACGACGGCGGACGGGGACTGCTTGCCCGCCGCGTTCGAGGCGCCGGACTTCTTCTTCGCCGTGCGCTTCGGCAGGCTGAGCGTCGGCCGGCCGCCGAGCTCGGGGGTGTACTGCGCGGTGGCGCCGCTCGGGGCGGGCGCCGAGTCATCGGCCGAGGCCGGGGCCGCCAGCAGCATGCCGGCGGAGAGGACGAGTGCGGTGCAGGCCGCTATCCGGCTCGCGCGCTTCGAGCGCGCGGCGAAACGGCCGGGTTCCACAGAAGTCAAAGCCCCCCCAGGGGTCACGTGGTGGAACCGGGAGAAACGCCTTCACGGGCACGGTACGTGCAAGGTGAAGCATTCCCGGGATGTGCCCAGACTCTACAACGCCCCGCCCCCGCGCGGGCGGGAACGGGGCGTCATGGTGAAGCGGTCACGCGGGCCTAGTAGAGGCCGTTGTAGATGTCCCAGCCGTAGCCGATCTTGACGCGCTTGTTGATCTTGCCGGTGCCGGTGGACGAGTAGCGGTACACGTCGCCCTTGCCGTCGACGCCGACCAGGTCGGCCTTGCCGTCGCCGTCCAGGTCGCCCGGGGCCGCGAACTGCTTGTACGTGTTGTAGCCGTAGCCGAGCTTGACGCGGGCCTTGAGCGGCTTGGTGGCGCTGCCCGTGCCCTTGTACAGGTACAGGTTGCCCTTGGTGTCGCGCGCCACGACGTCCGCGATGCCGTCGCCGCTGAGGTCTCCGGCGCCGACGATCTTGTTGTACGTGTTGAAGCCGTAGCCGACCTTGATCCTGGACGCGAGCTTGGTGCCGAGCCCGTTGCCCTTGAACAGGTACAGGTCGCCGGCCTTGGTGCGGCCGAGGAGGTCGCCCTTGCCGTCGCCGCTCAGGTCGCCGGGGCCGACGAGGGCGGTGTAGCCGCTCCAGCCACCGCCGAGGTCCGAACCCTCGTTGTACAGCGTGCCGTTGTACGTCTCCATCAGGTCGGCCATGCCGTCGTTGTCGAGCGACGACGGGAAGTTGATGGTCGCCCCCGCCCAGCCGCCGCTGTCGCTCGCCTGGATGCGGGCGCTGAGCTTGCCGTTGTTCTTGGCGTAGTACCAGTAGAGCGTGCCGCCCTTGGTACGGGCCATCAGCTCGTTCTTGCCGAAGTCGGGGTTGCCGCCCCCGCCCGCGAAGAGGCCGACGGCGTTCCAGCCGGAGCCGCCTCCCCTCCGCTTGAGGAAGGTGCCGGTGCCGGTGGACTCGTACAAGTACAGCGCGCCGCTCGGCGTACGCGCCAGCAGGTCACCGAGGCCGTCGCCGGTGCCGTCGTCGACCGGGATGATCTGGTTGTAGATGTCCCAGCCGTAACCGACCTTGACGCGCGCCTTGTACGGCGCCGAGGCGTTCCCGGTGCCCGCGTAGTAGTACAGGTCACCGGCGGGCGTACGGGCGTAGATGTCGCCGATCCCGTCGCCGTTGACGTCGTTGGCGCCGACGATCTGGTCGTACGAGCCCCAGCCGTAGCCCACCTTGACGCCGGCCTTGAAGGGCGCGCCGCCCAGGTTGCCGGTGCCGGTGTACAGGTAGATGTCGCCGGAGGGCGTACGCGCGAGCAGGTCCCCGGTCCCGTCGCCGTTCAGGTCACCCGCCGAGACGACCTTGTTGTACCGCTGCCAGCCGGTGCCGCTCCAGTAGGGGTAGGACGCCCCGGTGGAGTCCTGGCCCGAGCGGAGCGAGAGCTTGCCGGACGCGGTCAGCGTGAGGATCTCGGGGCTGCCGTCGTGGTTCAGGTCGCCCGGCGTGATGATGTCCTTGTACTTCTCGTTGAGGTCGTCCTCACCGATGTAGTACGCGTAATTGTCGGCGTTGCCCGCCGGACTGATGTACAGGTTGCCGTCGATCGCGCGGTACAGCATGTCGCTGTAGCCGTCGCCGGTGACGTCGAAACGCGGGGCGGCGGGGACGACCGCCGCCTTCGCGCCTGCGGCGCCCGCCGCCCGCGACTTCTTCTTCGCGGTGGGCGCGGGCAGGGTCAGCGTGGGCTGTGCGTCGGCGGCGGGCACACGCGGCTGAGTGGCGCGGTGCGGCGCGGGCGCCGTGTCATCGGCCGAAGCCGGAGCGGCCAGCAGCATGCCGGCCGAGAGAACGAGTGCGGTGCAGGCGGCGAGCCGCCGCGCACGCTTCGAGCGTGCGGGCATGGCACGGCCGGGTTCCACAGAAGTCAAAGCCCCCCCAGGGGTACGTGGTGGAACCGGGAGAACGGCCTTCACAAGTGCGTCACACGCAGGGTGAGGCATTCCCGGGATGTTCACAGACTCTACAACTGTGACAGCCGGGACTGAAGTGGTTTACCGATGAAACAACATCGCTTCGGCCGTCAGCTCTTGCGATGCCCTATCAGCCGCGGCTTCGACTCCAGGTTCTCCAGACCGTGCCAGGCCAGGTTCACCAGATGGGCCGCGACCTCCGCCTTCTTCGGCTTGCGTGCGTTCACCCACCACTGGCCGGTCAGCGCCACCATGCCCACCAGCGCCTGCGCGTACAGCGGGGCCAGCTTCGGATCGAAGCCCCGGGCCTTGAACTCCAGGCCGAGGATGTCCTCGACCTGGGTCGCGATGTCACTGATCAGCGAGGCGAAGGTGCCCGTCGACTGGGCGACCGGCGAGTCCCGGACCAGGATGCGGAAGCCGTCGGTGTACGTCTCGATGTAGTCCAGGAGCGCGAACGCCGCCTGCTCCAGCAGCTCCCGGGGGTGCCCCGCGGTCAGGGCGCTCGTCACCATGTCAAGCAGCTGGCGCATCTCCCGGTCCACCACGACCGCGTACAGCCCCTCCTTGCCGCCGAAGTGTTCGTAGACGACCGGCTTCGACACCCCCGCGCGGGCCGCGATCTCCTCGACCGACGTGCCCTCGAAGCCCTTGTCGGCGAACAAGGTGCGACCGATGTCCAGCAACTGCTCGCGGCGTTCCTTCCCCGTCATCCGCACCCGGCGGGCCCGCCGGGACGAAGGTGCACGGGTGTTCTCGCTGCCTGCGCTGGAGTCGGTCGCCACATCGTCCATCATGCCGCGTCGGCCGCCGCGCGGTTGCGCCGGGACTCGATACGGGCCTCGTCCGGCCAGCGCACGTCGTACGCCCAGCCGGCCTGCTCGAACCAGCGGATGAGACGCGCGCTCGAATCGATCTGACCGCGCATCACGCCGTGCCGGGCGCTCGTCGGGTCCGCGTGGTGCAGGTTGTGCCAGGACTCGCCGCAGGACAGGACCGCCAGCCACCACACGTTGCCGGACTTGTCGCGGGACTTGAAGGGGCGCTTGCCGACCGCGTGGCAGATCGAGTTGATCGACCACGTCACGTGGTGCAGCAGCGCCACCCGTACGAGCGAGCCCCAGAAGAACGCCGTCGCCGCGCCCCACCAGGACATCGTCACCAGCCCGCCGACCAGCGGGGGAATCGCCAGCGAGATGATCGTGAAGGTCATGAAGTGGCGCGAGATCCGGCGGATCGCCGGGTCCTTGATCAGGTCCGGCGCGTACTTCTGCTGCGGGGTCTGCTCCTCGTCGAACATCCACGCGATGTGGGCCCACCACAGGCCCTTCAGCAGCGCCGGCAGCGTCTCGCCGAACCGCCACGGCGAATGCGGGTCGCCGTCCGCGTCCGAGAACCGGTGGTGCTTGCGGTGATCGGCCACCCAGCGCACCAGCGGACCCTCGACGGCCAGCGAACCGGCCACCGCCAAGGCGATACGGAGCGGACGCTTCGCCTTGAACGAGCCGTGCGTGAAGTACCGGTGGAAGCCGATCGTGATGCCGTGGCAGCCGATGAAGTACATCGCCACCATCAGACCCAGATCGAGCCAGCTCACACCGCGGCCCCAGGCCAGCGGCACCGCCGCCACCAGGGCCACGAACGGCAGGACGATGAACAGCAGGAGCGCGATCTGCTCGATCGACCGCTTGTTGTCCCCGCCGAGCGTGGCGGAGGGAGGAGCCGGATCACCGGCCGCCGGGGCGGCGGCCTCGATCACATCGGGGCTGGTCTTCATGGGGAGTCCCCTGGGGGTGAGAACGGGACGGACAGCCGGGTTACGCACCCGTAACCTACGGCCTCGTAAGTATGGCAGCGCGAAGGCCCGCCCACGAGAGGGCGAAACACCGCGCACAGACGCGCGAATACCGGGTAGACACACACCGCGTACCCCGGCCGGACCGCCACCCGACACGGAGGCCCGTCCGGGGCGCGAACAGCACCGAAAGCACGGACACCTATCCTGGAGAGGTCGGACAGCGCGGTCCGCACCCTGCTTTCCGGGGTGGCGTCGGCATCCGCCGACCGCGGTCCCGGGTCCCGTGCACCACCACTGCAAGGAGCCGCACACTGTGAGCAGTGCCGACCAGACCCCCGCCGCCAGCCCCGAGCTGCGCGCCGACATCCGCCGCCTCGGCGACCTGCTGGGCGAAACCCTGGTACGCCAGGAGGGCCAGGAACTCCTCGACCTCGTCGAGCAGGTCCGCGCCCTGACCCGCACCGACGGCGAGGCCGCGGCCGAGCTCCTCGGCGACACCGGCCTGGAGACCGCCGCCAAGCTCGTCCGCGCCTTCTCCACCTACTTCCACCTGGCCAACGTGACCGAGCAGGTCCACCGCGCCCACGAGATGCGCGACCGCCGGTCCGCCGAGGGCGGCCTCCTCGCCCGCACCGCCGACCGGCTCAAGGACGCCGACCCCGAGCACCTGCGCGCCACCGTCAAGAACCTCAACGTGCGCCCCGTCTTCACCGCGCACCCCACCGAGGCCGCCCGGCGCTCCGTCCTCAACAAGCTCCGCCGCATCGCCGCCCTCCTGGAGACCCCGGTCATCGAGGCCGACCGCCGCCGCCAGGACCTCCGGCTCGCCGAGAACATCGACCTCATCTGGCAGACCGACGAGCTCCGCGTCGTACGCCCCGAGCCCACCGACGAGGCCCGGAACGCGATCTACTACCTGGACGAGCTGCACGCCAACGCCGTCGGCGACGTCCTGGAGGACCTGGCCGCCGAGCTGGAGCGCGTCGGCGTCGAACTCCCCGCCGGCACCCGCCCCCTCACCTTCGGCACCTGGATCGGCGGCGACCGCGACGGCAACCCCAACGTGACCCCCGCGGTCACCTGGGACGTCCTCATCCTCCAGCACGAGCACGGCATCACCGACGCCCTCGAACTGGTCGACCAGCTCCGCGGACTGCTCTCCAACTCCATCCGCTACACCGGCGCCACCGACGAACTCCTCGCCTCCCTCCAGGCCGACCTGGACCTCCTCCCCGAGATCAGCCCCCGCTACAAGCGGCTGAACGCCGAGGAGCCCTACCGGCTCAAGGCCACCTGCATCCGCCAGAAGCTCGTCAACACCCGCGAGCGCCTCGCCTCCGGCCGCCCCCACCGCCCCGGCTGCGACTACCTCGGCACCGCCGAACTCATCAGCGACCTCGCCCTCATCCAGGACTCGCTGCGCCGCCACAAGGCCGGCATCGTCGCCGACGGCCGCATGGACCGCACCATCCGCACGCTCTCCGCGTTCGGCCTCCAGCTCGCCACCATGGACGTCCGCGAACACGCCGACGCCCACCACCACGCCCTCGGCCAGCTCTTCGACCGGCTCGGCGAGGAATCCTGGCGCTACGCCGACATGCCCCGCGACTACCGGCAGAAGCTCCTCGCCAAGGAGCTCCGCTCCCGCCGCCCCCTCGCGCCCACCCCGGCCCCGCTCGACGCGGCCGGTGAGAAGACCCTCGGCGTCTTCCACACCATCAAGGAAGCCTTCCAGCGCTTCGGCCCCGAGGTCATCGAGTCCTACATCATCTCGATGTGCCAGGGCGCCGACGACGTCTTCGCCGCCGCCGTCCTCGCCCGCGAGGCCGGCCTCGTCGACCTCCACGCCGGATGGGCCGAGATCGGCATCGTCCCGCTCCTGGAGACCACCGACGAGCTGCGCGCCGCCGACGTCATCCTCGACGAGATGCTCGCCGACCCCTCCTACCGGCGCCTCGTCTCCCTGCGCGGCGACGTCCAGGAGGTCATGCTCGGCTACTCCGACTCCTCCAAGTTCGGCGGCATCACCACCTCCCAGTGGGAGATCCACCGCGCCCAGCGCCGCCTGCGCGACGTCGCCCACCGCTACGGCGTACGGCTGCGCCTCTTCCACGGCCGCGGCGGCACCGTCGGCCGCGGCGGCGGCCCCTCGCACGACGCGATCCTCGCCCAGCCCTGGGGCACCCTGGAGGGCGAGATCAAGGTCACCGAGCAGGGCGAGGTCATCTCCGACAAGTACCTCATCCCGGCGCTCGCCCGGGAGAACCTGGAACTGACCGTCGCGGCCACCCTCCAGGCGTCCGCCCTGCACACCGCGCCCCGCCAGTCCGACGAGGCCCTGGCCCGCTGGGACGCGGCCATGGACACCGTCTCCGACGCCGCCCACGCCGCCTACCGCAAGCTGGTCGAGGACCCCGACCTGCCCTCGTACTTCCTGGCCTCCACCCCGGTGGACCAGCTCGGCAACCTGCACCTGGGCTCGCGGCCCTCCCGCCGCCCCGGCTCCGGCGTCTCGCTCGACGGACTGCGCGCCATCCCGTGGGTCTTCGGCTGGACCCAGTCCCGCCAGATCATCCCGGGCTGGTTCGGCGTCGGCTCCGGCCTCAAGGCCCTGCGCGAGGCCGGCCTCGACACGGTCCTGGAAGAGATGCACGAGCAGTGGCACTTCTTCCGCAACTTCCTCTCCAACGTCGAGATGACGCTCGCCAAGACCGACCTGCGCATCGCCCGGCACTACGTCGACACCCTCGTCCCCGACGAGCTCAAGCACGTCTTCGACGTCATCGAGGCCGAGCACGCCCTCACCGTGCAGGAGGTCCTGCGCGTCACCGGCGGCGAGAAGCTGCTCGACACCAACCCGGTGCTCCAGCAGACCTTCGCCATCCGCGACGCCTACCTGGACCCGATCTCCTACCTCCAGGTCTCCCTGCTCGCTCGCCAGCGCCAGGCCGCCGAAGCCGGCGAGGAGGAGGACCCGCTCCTCGCCCGCGCCCTGCTGCTCACCGTCAACGGTGTCGCCGCGGGCCTCCGCAACACCGGCTGACCCGGCACCGCACGACGACGGGGCGCGGGGATCTCCTCCCCGCGCCCCGTCGCACGTCCGGCGGCCGCCCACCACGCGATCTCACAGCGCGATGAACGCCGCCACCAGCAGCACCCCGCCCGCGATCCCGGTGCCCCAGGCCGTCCGCGTCAGCCGCAGACCCCCGCCGATCACCAGGGCCGCCAGCACCAGCGCCCCGCCCAGCGGCACCCACGCGTGCAGGAACCCCGGCGCCCCCGTCCGCACCACGTCGTCCGTCCCCGGCTTCACCACCACCGGGAAGCGGTCGCCCTTCCGGGCCGCCACCGAGCTGTCCACCGACACCCGCGACCGCGCCGCCGCCCCGTCGCCCGGCGCGAACGACCCCGTACACACGTCGTCGCCGCACCCCGTCACCGTCATCGTCCCGTGCTCCCGGCCCTTCGCCAGCACGATGTGGTGCGCCGCGTCCCACGACGTCAGCACACCCGCCACCAGCAGCACCACGACGACGAGGCCGAGCGCCGCACTGCGGCCGTACAACAGGGCACGGTGGGAGGGGTTCCGCTTCATGGGCCCAGATCCTTGGCCAGAGCCCCTCGGCCGGTCAAGCCGGGCCCGTACCGCTCAGGTGTTGTACGCGGACTGGGCCCGCTCCAGACCCTCCGCCAGCAGGCACTCCACCGCGTCCGCAGCCCGGTCCACCTCGAACGCCAGCTCCTTGCGCTCCGTGGACGAGAAGTCCTTCAGCACGAAGTCCGCGACCTGCATCCGCCCCGGCGGCCGCCCGATCCCGAACCGCACCCGGTGATAGTCCGGGCCCATCGCCTTCGTCATCGACTTCAGCCCGTTGTGCCCGTTGTCCCCGCCGCCCAGCTTCAGCCGCAGCGTCCCGTAATCGATGTCCAGCTCGTCGTGGACCGCCACCACATGGTCCAGCGGCACCTTGTAGAAGTCCCGCAGCGCCGCCACCGGACCCCCGGACAGATTCATGTACGACATCGGCTTCGCGACCACCACCCGGCGGCTCAGCGGACCCGGCGGACCGATCCGGCCCTCCAGCACCTGCGCCTGCGCCTTCGGGGCGCGCTTGAACTTCCCGCCGATCCGCTCGGCGAGCAGGTCGGCGACCATGAAACCGACGTTGTGCCGGTTCGCCGCGTACTCGGGGCCGGGATTGCCCAGCCCCACGATCAGCCAGGGGTCGGTGGCGTCGGACATCGCGCGAAGTCTCCTCGTACAGGGGGAGCGGACAGGAAAACGGGGCGGCGGCTCCCCTCGTGAAGGGAGACCACCGCCCCGTCAGTCAAGCAGGCGGGAGAAGGCTCAGGCCTCCTCGCCCGCCTCCTCGGCGGACTCGGCGGCCGGCTCCTCGGCCTGCGCGGCGACGACCTGGAGCACGATGGCGTCCTCGTCACCGGCGAGCACGGAGCCCTTGGGCAGCGGGATGTCCTTGGCGAGGATCGACGCACCGGCGTCCAGACCCTGCACGGAGACCGTGACGGACTCGGGGATGTGGGTGGCCTCGGCCTCGACCAGGAGGGTGTTCTGCACGTACTCGAGCAGGTTGCCGCCCGGGGCCAGGTCGCCCTCGACGTGCACCGCGACCTCGACGTTGACCTTCTCGCCGCGCTTCACGGTCAGCAGGTCGACGTGCTCGATGTCGCCCTTGAGCGGGTTGCGCTGGACGGCCTTCGGGATGACCAGGGCGTCCTTGCCGTCGAGCTCCAGGCCGATCAGGACGTTGGCGGTGCGGAGCGCGAGCTGCAGCTCGTGGGCCGGAAGCGTGATGTGGACGGACTCGGCGCCGTGGCCGTAGACGACCGCGGGGACCTGGTTGGCGCGACGCGCGCGACGGGCGGCGCCCTTGCCGAACTCGGTACGGACCTGGGCGGCGAGCTTGATCTCGGCCATGGTGGCACTCCTCGTGGGGTGACGGACATACGGACGGTCACCCGGCCAACACCTACTGGCCTGCTACGAAGAGCGCGCCGATAACGGAGCCCCGTACATGAGTACGGCCTCCCTCGCCGAGCAACTCGCTGAGTCTACCCGGCGGGGAGGCCGCACCCCAAAGTGGATCAACGGCGACGTGGTCGCCGCCCCTTCCTACTGCTCCTCGAACAGGCTCGTGACCGAGCCGTCCTCGAAGACCTCGCGCACCGCGCGGGCGATCGTCGGGGCGATCGACAGCACCTTGATCTTGTCGAGCTCCAGCTCACCCGGCGTCGGCAGGGTGTCCGTGAACACGAACTCGCTGACCTTCGAGTTCTTCAGGCGGTCCGCCGCGGGGCCCGAGAGCACACCGTGCGTCGCCGTCACGATGACGTCCTCGGCGCCGTGCGCGAACAGGGCGTCGGCGGCGGCGCAGATCGTGCCACCGGTGTCGATCATGTCGTCGACCAGGACGCAGACCCGGCCCTTCACATTGCCGACGACCTCGTGGACGGTCACCTGGTTGGCGACGTCCTTGTCACGGCGCTTGTGCACGATCGCCAGCGGGGCGTCCAGACGGTCGCACCAGCGGTCGGCGACACGCACGCGGCCGGCGTCCGGCGAGACGATCGTCAGCTTGGAACGGTCCACCTTGGCGCCCACGTAGTCCGCCAGGATCGGCAGCGCGAACAGGTGGTCCACCGGACCGTCGAAGAAGCCCTGGATCTGGTCGGTGTGCAGGTCGACCGTCAGTATCCGGTCCGCACCCGCCGTCTTCATCAGGTCCGCGACCAGACGGGCCGAGATCGGCTCGCGGCCGCGGTGCTTCTTGTCCTGGCGGGCGTAGCCGTAGAACGGCACGATCACCGTGATCGAGCGGGCCGACGCGCGCTTCAGCGCGTCCAGCATGATCAGCTGCTCCATGATCCACTTGTTGATCGGAGCCGTGTGGCTCTGGATCAGGAAGCAGTCCGCGCCGCGCGCCGACTCCTGGAAGCGGACGTAGATCTCACCGTTGGCGAAATCGAAGGCCTTCGTCGGCACGAGACCGACACCCAGCTGGTGTGCGACCTCCTCGGCCAGCTCGGGGTGGGCGCGGCCGGAGAAGAGCATCAGTTTCTTCTCGCCGGTCGTCTTGATCCCGGTCACAGCACAGTCTCCTCAGACGTGTTCCTGGCGCCGCACGCAGATGTCCCGATGTGCAACGAGCCAGCCGAAATGGGGTGAGCATCTATCACGGTACGCGGTGCTGGACGCACCTGTTTCCGGTCAGCTTTCGCCGGCCGGCCTCTCCTCCGCCGCCTGAGCCGCCTGCGCGGCGGCGCTCCCGGGACGCTTGCGCGCCACCCAACCCTCGATATTCCTTTGCTGGCCCCGGGCCACGGCCAGCGAGCCGGACGGCACGTCCTTCGTGATGACCGAACCGGCGGCGGTGTAAACACCGTCCCCGACCGTGACAGGCGCCACAAACATATTGTCCGACCCGGTACGGCAGTGCGACCCGATCGTCGTGTGGTGCTTGGCCACCCCGTCGTAGTTCACGAACACGCTCGCGGCACCGATGTTGGTGTGGTCGCCGATCGTCGCGTCGCCCACGTACGACAGGTGCGGGACCTTGGTCCCCTCGCCGATCGTCGCGTTCTTCATCTCGACGTACGTCCCCGCCTTGGCCTTCGGGCCCAGCTTGGTGCCCGGCCGCAGGTAGGCGTACGGGCCCACCAGCGCGCCCGGGCCCACCTCGGCGCCCTCCGCCACCGTGTTGTCCACCCGCGCGCCCGCGTGCACGACGGTGTCCGTCAGCCGCGAGTTCGGGCCGACCTCGGCGTCCTCCGCGAGGTGCGTGGCGCCCAGCAGCTGGGTGCCCGGGTGCACGATCGCGTCGCGCTCGAAGGTCACCGTGACGTCGATCAGCGTCGAGCCGGGGTCGACCACGGTTACACCGGCCGTCATGGCGCGCTCGAGCAGCCGCTGGTTCAGCAGCCGGCGGGCCTCCGCCAGCTGGACGCGGTTGTTGATGCCCAGGATCTCCCGGTGGTCGCCCGCCACGCAGGCGCCGACCCGGTGCCCGGCCTCGCGCAGGATCGACAGCACGTCGGTGAGGTACTCCTCGCCCTGGCTGTTGTCCGTCCGCACCTGGCCGAGCGCCTCGGCGAGGAGCTTCCCGTCGAACGCGAACACCCCGGAGTTGATCTCCCGGATCGCCCGCTGCTCGTCGCTCGCGTCCTTGTGCTCCACGATCTCGGTGACCGCGCCGGAGGCCGCGTCGCGCACGATCCGCCCGTAGCCGGTGGAGTCGGGGACCTCGGCGCTGAGCACGGTGACCGCGTTGCCGTCGGCGGTGTGCGTGGCGGCGAGCGCGGCCAGCGTCTCGCCGGCCAGCAGCGGGGTGTCCCCGCACACGACGACGACGGTGCCCTCGACGACCCCGCCCAGCTCGTCGAGCGCGACCCGCACCGCGTTCCCGGTGCCCTTCTGCTCGGCCTGGTAGGCGGTACGCACCTGCGCGTCGGCGCCGGTGAGGTGGGCGGTGACCTGCTCGTGCGCGTGGCCCACGACCACGACGAGGTGCTGGGGGTCCAGCTCACGGGAGGCGGCGACGACATGACCGACGAGCGAGCGCCCGGAGATCTCGTGCAGAACCTTGGGGGTCTTCGACTTCATGCGGGTGCCCTCACCCGCTGCGAGGACGACGACGGCTGCCGGGCGTACGGAGCTCACGAATAGGCCCTTCGGCTTCGGGTGGTGGACATCCGCAGGATACCGGGGGGCGTTCGCCCGGACATGGGCGCGGGCCCCGACCGGATCGGTCGGGGCCCGCGCGAAGAGCTCCCGGGGAAGGAATCGAACCCTCATTCAATGGACCAAAACCATTTGTCCTGCCATTAGACGACCCGGGATGGCTTTTCTGTTATGTCCGATTTCCTTGATCGGTTCGTTCTGCAGCACCTACTATGCCGCACCACCAGCCCTCGATGCGACGGTACAGCTCAGCGCTTTTGTTCACGCGCACCACCAGGCAGCCGTGGTAACCCTCGCCGGTGTTCTTGCGGTTGGTGACGGGATTGTGCTTCTTGAGCGTGGTCTTGCCGAACAATCCTGACCGGCCGACCTCCTCTCTCCAGAACCGCTCTGCCTCGGGCACATCCGCCGACTCATGGATGTGCACGTGAAACCGAAGGTGCTCGGACGGGACATCCAGGAGGCGGAGCCAGGCCAGGAAAACGCGGATCATGTGCGGGTCGCTGTTGACGAAGGTCACCCGCTCCTGGCGACGGTGAGGTTTGGCCTTGGTGCCCTCGGCCCAGTAGAGCCCGACCCCGAGCATGAACAACTCCCGCTCGGTCACCGTTCCGATCTCGGCGGCCGCGTCCCGCTTGGTCTGCTGTCGCTCCGCCTCTCGCCGCTCAAGGGTGGCTTCCCAGCCCCGCCTGGCGATGGCGGAGGCATCCTCGCGCGAGCGCTTCGGCGGCTTCGGCAGATCCCGCACCCACAACGAGATCGACCCCTTCGAGCACCCCAGCTCCACCTGGATCTGGTCGTACGTCTTCCCCTCCAGTCGCAGCTCCCGCGCCTTCGCCCTCAGGTCGTCCTTCGCGCGCGGGCGCTTCGTCCACTCCGGCGGCGGCTCAGCCCCTCCCGCCGTAACGTCACCGCCCGTTCGCGCAAGCCCTCGAAATCCGCGTACTTGCTCGTGATTTCCGTCATGCGCCAAGCGTTGTCCGGAATCCGGACGTCCGGGTCGAATGGGCGGTCGATTCGTTATTTCGGGCGGTTGTTCCTCATTCGGCCTCCGGTCGAACGTACGACGTGCTGTGCAGGTCACCGGAAAATGGGATGCGGGCGCCCGTACGCTGGATGCCATGACCGCAACGGGGGAAGACCGGGAAGCGGCGGGTCCGACCACCCGTGGCTACTGGTGGTGGGAACGGCGACGGAGTGTCGCGCTGGATGTGGGGCTCGCGCTCGTTTCGGCGCTGGAGTGCGGGCTCGAAGGGGTGGACTTCGCGGGGGACTCCGGGCTTCCGGTGCCCTTCGGGGTGGTGTTCGGGCTGATCGCGGGAGCCGTGCTGCTGGTGCGGCGGCGGTGGCCGATCGCCGTGGTGCTGGTCTCGATCGCGACGACGCCCGCCGAGATGGGCTTCCTGATGGGCCTCGTCGGCCTGTACACGCTGGCCGCGTCCGAGGTGCCCCGGCGGATCACCGCGGTGCTGATGAGCATGTCCCTGGTGGGGACGTTCATCGTGACGTACGTACGGCTGCGCCAGGGCGTGAACGAGAACGCCGACTTCGGGCCCGGCGACTGGTACGTGCCCATGCTGTCCCTCTTCATGGCTGTCGGGCTGACCGCCCCGCCGGTCCTGTTCGGGCTGTACATAGGGGCACGGCGCCGGCTGATGGAGAGCCTGCGGGAGCGCGCGGACTCCCTGGAGCGGGAGCTGTCGCTGCTGGCGGACCGGGCCGAGGAGCGGGCCGAGTGGGCCCGTACGGAGGAGCGGACCCGGATCGCCCGCGAGATGCACGACGTGGTCGCCCACCGGGTGAGCCTGATGGTCGTGCACGCGGCGGCGCTCCAGGCCGTGGCGCCCAAGGACCCCGCGAAGGCCGTGCGCAACGCGGCCCTGGTCGGCGACATGGGGCGCCAGGCGCTCACCGAGCTCCGCGAGATGCTGGGCGTCCTGCGCACCGGTGATCCCGCGCCCGCCCGGGTGGAGCAGGTGCCGCTGGCCTCCGTGGGCCGGGCGGCCCAGGCCGCGGCGGAGGACGGACCGCGGCTGGACGAGATGGAGGCGCTGGTCGGTCAGTCGCGCGCCGCCGGCATGACCGTCGAGCTCTCGGTCGAGGGCGCCGCCCGCGTGTACGCGCCCGAGGTCGAGCAGACGGCGTACCGCGTGGTGCAGGAGGCCCTGACCAACGTCCACAAGCACGCGGCGGGCGCGAAGACGTGGGTGCGGCTGGCGCACCGGGGCGCCGAGGTCGCCATGCAGGTGGAGAACGGCCCGACGGACGCGGCGACCGCCGACGCGGGCCTGCCCAGCGGCGGCAACGGCCTGGTCGGCATGCGCGAACGCGTCCTCGCCCTGGGCGGCGTCTTCGTCTCGGGCCCCACGGACGCGGGCGGCTTCCGGGTCTCGGCGGTCCTCCCGGACGAGAACGGCGCCTGAACCCCGTCCGGCGGCGGCATCTCAAGCCCGTCCGGCGTTTGAGGACGGAACCCTCGCGGTGGTGACCGCGCACCCGGCGTGAACCCGCGCGCCGGAGACCCCGGCTCAGCCCGAGACCAACCGCTCCGGCTGCAACCCCGTCACCAGCGTCGCCAGCGCGGTGTCGATGTCCTGGCCGAGGTACCAGTCCCCGGTGTGGTCGATGGAGTACACCCGCCCGGCCAGGTCGATCGCCAGGACGGCCTGCCCGTCCCCCTCCTCGCCGAGCGGCGCCACCTCGGTGGCCAGCGCGCGGCCGAGGTCGCCGAGGGTGCGGGCGAGGTGCAGCCCGCTCAGCGGGTCGATGCGGACGGCCGGCGGCGCGATCTGGCGCCCCGGCGCGGTGGCGGTGATGCGGAGGCCGCCGAACTCGGCCCACGCCTCGACCGCCGCCGGGAAGACGGCGTGCTGGTGCCCGGCGGGCGAGGCGTGCGAGCGCAGGGCGTCGGCCCATTCCTCGGCCTGGCGGATGTCCCAGCGGCCGGGCGCCCAGCCGGCGTCCCGCAGGGCGGCGTCGACGGCGACGGGGAAGCGGGTGGCGGACTGGCGGTCGGGGCCGGTCTGCCGGGGCAGGTCGGTGCGGTCGTGCATGGGCGCGGTCAGCTCTTCTCTGCGGTGGTGGCCGCGCCGCTCGCGGTGAGGTCGACCGGGCGCACGCCGAAGTGGGCGAGCATGACGGCGCAGGAGCGGCAGGGTGCCGCGTAGGTGCCGTGCAGCGGGTCGCCGTCCTCGCGGATGCGGCGGGCGGTGAGCCGGGCGTGCTTCAGGGCGCGGCGGGCCTCGCCGTTGGTGAGGGGCTTGCGCTGGGCTCGCTTGGAGCGCCCGGCCTCGGCGGCGGTGAGGTGCCGGGAGAGGAGTATGGCCTCGGGGCAGCGGCCGGTGAACCGTTCGCGCTGCGCGCTGGGGAGGGTGTCCAGGAAGTCCTGGACGAGGTGGTGCAGGACCGGCGGCTGGTCGCCCTTGCCGGCGGTGCAGGTGAGTGTTTCGCCCCGTACGGACAGGGCGGCGGCGACGGCGGGCAGGATGCCGTCGCGGCGCTGGCCGAGCCGGGGCGCGGGGCCCTTCTCGGTGCTGCTCCAGCTGAGTCGTGGGTCCCCGGTCGTGACGGTCTGTGCAGAGTGTGCGGTGTGCATGGTGCTGTGTCCCTCCCGTGCCCGCAGCGGCCGCTGCTTAGTGTGCACGCCCCCGTGTATGCGGGTGACAGCCTGCCAAATGTGACGGGTCCTGTGAAAGCTGGGTCGCTGAAACGTGTCTGCGTGTCGCGGTTCGGTGGCGCTCCCGTCGCTCTTCCGTCACTCCGTTGTGACGTTTGGTGACGGTTCTGGCCAGGGGGTGCCTTGCCGGTCAGGGTCGGCCAGGCCGCGGCGTCTGGTGCGGTGCATCGCAAGGCGCCGGGGCGTCCTCATCGCGGAGCGATTAGGGCGTTTCGGCAACGCGGCGAGGTGCCGTGCCAGGCGTCGTGGACCCGGCCCTGACCGGCAAGGCACCCCCTAGGGCTGGCGGGGCCGGTCCCCGTACGGGTGACACCGCTTAGGCTGTGCCTGGACCGCCTCCTGGGCAGGTCGGTCCTCATCAGCCAGACGCAGCAGGGGGCAACCGCCATGACGACAGGTCGGCTCGGGCAGCAAGCCGCGCCACCGAACGCGGCCTACGCCGGGCAGCTCGTGCACTTCCCGGACCCGGTCCGGGCGTCCCGGCACCCCAGAGGGGTGCGGATGGACGAGAACGGCTGTCCGGACTTCTCGCCGTACGCGCGCGCCGCGGCGGAGATCGCGGAGCCTCCGCAGGGTTTCGGTGTGGACGAGCTGCGGCTCACGGACTACGTGTCCGCGAACGCGGCGCTGGCCGAGGCCGGGCACGAGCTGTGGGACACGATCCCGCCGGTCGCGACGCCGCACGGCTGGACCTGGCACCACGTGCCGGGCGGCCGCCGGATGGAGCTGATCCCGGTCGAGGTGAAGGCGCTGCTGCGCCACCACGGCGGGCTCGCGTCCACGGAGGTCGACCAGGACAAGCGGGGCACGCGCCCGCTCCAGGAGACGCGCCCCGCGCACTTCCGGCTGCCCAAGGGCGCCGTGGCGGTGACCGAGCAGCAGATCCTGGGTGTCGAGGAGGACCTCGGCTACCGGCTGCCGGGTGCGTACCGCTCGTTCCTGAAGGCGGCGGGCGGTTCGGCCCCGGTGGGCACGGCGCTCGACGCGGAGCTGGGTCTCCTGATCGACCAGCCGTTCTTCACGGTGCGCGAGGAGGCCGCCGTGAACGACCTGGTGTACGTCAACAAGTGCCTGCGCGACCACCTGACGAAGGACTACCTCGGTGTGGCCTTCGTGCAGGGCGGCCTGCTCGCGGTGAAGGTGCGCGGTGCGGCCCTGGGTTCGGTGTGGTTCTGCGCGTACGACGACGCCCGGGACCGTGACGGCTGGACGGTGCAGGAGCGGGTGGACCGGCTGCTGCTGCCGTGCGGTGAGGACTTCGACGCGTTCCTCCAGCGGCTGGCGGGCAATCCGCCGGAGCTGGAGACGGTGGCGAACCTGATGGTGGACGGCGGCTTCGCGCAGGCCGTCCCGGTGGAGGGGTGAGCGCGATGGTGACCTTCGCTCAGGCGCAGGAACGCGCTGAGGAGTGGGTGAACGGCGACGTTCCGGCGTACCAGCATCGTGAGGTGTGCGTACGCGAATTCGAACTCGGATTCGTGGTGTGGGCCGAGGACCGCGCGGACGGACCGGTCTCCGACGGTGGCCGCCAGCGGCTGGTGATCGCGCGGGACAGCGGCGAGGCGACGCTGTGGCCCGGGCTGCCGGTCGGTGAGGTGATCCGGCGGTACGAGGAGGAGTACGGCTCGCAGGAAGTTCCGCCGGCCGCCCCGGCGCCGCCCGAGCGGGTGGACCTGAACCAGACGTCGTTCCTGCTGAGTCCGCCGGAATGGCTCCAGGAGGCGGCGGACAAGCTGGGCATCCCGGACCGGCGTGCGGAGCGGGACGACACCCCGCCGCCCGCGCCCCAGGCCCCGTCGTCCTTCCCGCCGCCCGCCCCGATCCCGTCGTCCCCGACGCCCTCGCAGGGCGGTTCGGTGGCGTACGAGCCGACCGCTTCGGACGGCGTACCGGCCTCCTCGCTCCAGCCGCCCGTCGGGGCCACGCCGTGGGCGGGCACCGATGTGAACGCGGACTCGGACGACGCGGAGGTGGCGCTTCCGGCGACGGTGTTCGCGCCGCCGCTGTCGGGCGCCGACGACGAGGAGGAGCTGCCCCCGGTCGTCCCGGCGGACGCGCCGACGGCGCTGATGTCGGGCGGCAGTGCGCTGCCGAAGACCGCGATCGCGCCGAGCCTGGGCGGCGAGCGCCCGCCGGTGCCGGGTCCGCCCGTGCCGGGGACCGCCGTGCCGGGTCCGCCCGTGCCCGGTCCGCCGGTCCCGGGGCAGCACACGCCGCCCCCCGCCCAGCACACGCCCCCGCCCGCCCAGCACACCCCGCCTCCCGGTCCGCCCGGCGGCCCCGGGGCCGGGGACATCGCCGACGCCGCGACGAGCAAGGCGGCCCTTCCGCCGCGCGCCTCGCGGGGGAACACGCCTCCGCCGCCGCCCGGTGCCCCCGGCACCCCGGGGGCCCGGCCGGGTGCCCCGGTGCCGCCGCCCTCGGGCCCGGGTGCGCCCGGCGCGCCCGCGGGCGGCTATGTGCCGACGCAGCTCGTCTCCCAGCTGGGCCCGCCCGGCGCCCCGCAGCCGCCCGGCCCGCCGACGCCGCCGCCCCCCGGTGGCGGGGTGCACCAGGCGGCCACGATGTTCGCCGACGCGTCGTCCGGCGCGGGCATCCCGCAGCCGCCCGGCCCGCCGGGTGTGCCGGGCGCGCCCCAGCCGCCCGGTCCGCCCGGAGTCCCCGGTGCGCCCGCCGGGCAGCAGCCGCCTCCGCCGCCGCCGGGGGCGACGCCTCCGCCCGGCCCGGGCGGGGTGCATCACGCGGCGACGATGCTCGCGGGTCCGGCGCAGACCGGCGGTCCGGGCGCGCCGCAGCCGCCGGGCCCGCCGGGTGCGCCGATGGGCGCGCCGCCCGCGTACGGCTATCCGCAGGCGCCGGCCGGTCAGCCGACCGTGGGTCCGGGCTACCAGGCGGTGCTGCGCTTCCGGGCGCCGGACGGCAGCGAGCAGCAGCTGATCCGCCGCTCGGCGCCGGGTACGCCGCATCCGGAGTGGCAGATGCTGCACGAGCTGCGGGCGATGAACGTGCCGCCGCAGCAGGTGATCGAGCTGCACACGGAGCTGGAGTCCTGTGAGCTGCCCGGCGGCTACTGCGCCCGGATGATCAGGGAGACCTGGCCGCAGGTGCGGATCACCTCCGTCGCCCCGTACGGCACGGATCACGCGAGCCGGCAGCAGGGCATGCAGCATCTGTTGACGCATCAGGGTGAGCTGCACCAGGTGGCGGACGGGCCCGCGCGGCCGGCGCCGGTGCGGGCGCCGCTGCCGCAGATGCAGCCCGCGCCGCCGGTGCCGCCGGAGGCGCTGGCCGAGGAGATGATGCAGACCTTCGGTCCGCAGGGTGTCCTCCGCTTCGACCAGCGCGCGGTGTCCCGTCAGGGTGTGCCGGAGATCGTGGGGCGGACCCTGGTGTGGGCGGGGCTGCCCGCCGACTTCGGGCCGTTCTTCTGGGCGCAGCCGGGTCAGCCGGTGGTGCCGACGCTGGCGGAGCTGGCGGCCCAGCGGCAGGTGCAGCCCGCGTCGGACGCGGGGTCGTATCTGGTGATGGGTTCGGACTTCGGCCGGGCGATCTGTGTCCAGTACGGGACCGCGCACATCGTGGCGGTGCCGGTGGAGGCGGGTCCGGGCGGTGCGCCGGTGCCGCCGCAGTTCGTGAACACGGGGCTGCCCGAGTTCGTGCGGTGCATGGCGCTGCTGGGCCGGATGTGGCGGCTGCGGTACGGGCTGAACCCGGAGCAGGCGGGCCGCTGGACGGTGGACTTCCAGGCGCAGCTGGTGGCGCTGGACCCGGCGGCGCTGGCGTCGCCGGAGAGCTGGTGGTCGGTGCTGCTGGAACAGATGTGGGACGGGCTGATCTGACCGTTCCGTGTGCGAGGCGTGGTGCCCGGTCCCTTTCGGGGGGCCGGGCACCACGCCTTTCCCGTATGTGATGCCGGTCGCTTCCGTCCGGAAAGCGCCGCATCGATTCAGACTTCCCGACCAATTGCCGCATCCTTGACGTAATGCTCGATGGCCGGAGCATCGCAGCCGGGATGATCGGAAAGAGGCGTCAGGGATGAGTTCTGCACCGGGGTCCGCGTACGGGTTCGTCGGTGTACGGGGCCGTGGGTACCGCCCGGAGCAGGTGGACCGCTTCGTGGCGGAGCTGGCGGCCGAGCGGGACGGGGCCGTGGACCGGGTGGCCCGGCTGACGGAGCGCGCGGAGGAGCTGGCGGCGGAGGCGGCCCGGCTCGACGAGGCCGTGGCGCGGCTGGCCCCGCCGGATTACGGGCCGCTGGGGGAGCGGGCGCTGCGGATCCTGGCGCTGGCGGAGGAGGAGGCCGGGGCACTCCTGGGCGCGGCGCGCGAGGAGGCGCAGGTGCTCCGGGACGCGGCGGACGCGGCGGCCCGGGCCCTGCGGGGCGAGGCGCGCGCGGACGCGGAGGCGGTCCGGGCGGCCGCGGAGAGCGCGGCCGGTGAGCGGGTGGCGGCGGCGGAGACGGCGGCCGGTGAGGCGCTGGAGGCGGCGCGTACGGAGGCGGCGCGGTTGCGCGAGGAGGCGGAGTCCGCGATGGCGGCGACCCGCAGCCGTACCGCGAGCGTGCTGGCGCACCAGGAGCAGGAGCACGCCGAGCGGCAGAAGGCGGCGGAGCGGGAGCTCGCGGACGCCGAGGCTGCGCAGGCGGCGGAGCACGCCGGGCTGATGGAGCGCGCGGAGGCGGAGCTGGCCGCCGCGCGCCGGGCCCGGGCGGAGGCGGAGGAGGCCGCGCGGCACGGCCAGGAGGACGCGGAGGCGCGGGCGGCCGAGCTGATCGCGCGGGCGCGGGTGCGTGAGGAGCGGGTGGTGCGCGAGACCGAGCGCATCCTGCGGGAGCACGAGGAGGGCCGCGAGGAGGTCCAGGCCCACATGGCCCACGTGCGCAGTTCGCTCGCGGCGCTGACGGGCCGGGTGTCCCCGGCGGCGGAGCCCGCGCCGGAATCCTCGCAGGAGGAGGACGCGCGGGTGCCCGCGCAGGAGCGGGCCCGGGGCTGACGGGCGCTCAGGGGCGGGGCCAGGGACGGCGCGAGAGCTCTTCGATGCTGCTGTTGAAGCGTTTGAGGTAGCCGGCGAAGGCCGCGATGTCCTCGTCGGGCCAGTCGTGCATGACCTGGTCCAGTGAGCGCACGACGCGTTCGCGTTCCGCGTCCAGGAGCCGGGCGCCCGCGTCGGTGATGCGGAATTTACGGGCCATGCCGCCGTCGGGGTCCGGGATGCGTTCGGCGAGTCCGGCGCGGGCCACGGCGGCGGTCTGGCGGTTGAGGGTGGAGGCGTCGAGGCCGAAGGCGTCGCTGAGTTCGCCGTTGGACATGGGGCCCTGGACGCGGAGCCGGCTGAGCAGGATGTACGCGCTGCGGTCGAGGAGGGCGTACTTGTGGCGTCCGCCGCGGTGGTCGGCGAGGCTGTGGCGGCCGAGCAGCATCTGCTCGTACTCCACCTCTTCCGTGGGCCTGGGCATGGCTGCGGCCTCCTGCTTCTGCTGCTGGTGAGCGGCGGCCCATTCTGGCACGGAGTGTGTACGTGGCACATAATGTGTATGACACATTGGGCATGTACGATGCATGTCGCTGTCCCGGCAGGCGGGACCACGCCCCAAGGAGCCCCCCTCATGGATGCCCCCCAGCCGACGGCGAGGACAGGCGCCGTCGTCGCCACCCTGGCCTTCGCCGGCACCGTGGCAGCGGTCATGCAGACGCTGGTCACGCCCCTCATCGCGGAACTGCCCCAGATCCTGGACACCTCGTCCTCCAACGCGGCCTGGGTCATCACCGTGACCCTGCTGGTCTCCGCGGTGTGCGTGCCGGTGTCCGGCCGGCTCGGCGACCTGCTCGGCAAGCGGCGGATGCTGCTCGCCTGCTCGGTGCCGCTGATCGCCGGTTCGGTGGTCTGCGCGCTCTCGTCCTCCGTCGTCCCGATGATCATCGGGCGCGGACTCCAGGGCATGGGCATGGGCATGGTCCCGCTCGGGATCGCGCTGCTGCGCGACGTGGTGCCGCCGGAGAAGATGAGCTCGTCCATCGCCCTGGTCAGCGCCTCGCTCGGGATCGGCGGCGCGCTCGGCCTGCCGATCGCCTCGGCGGTCGCGCAGTACGCCAGCTGGCGCGTGCTGTTCTGGGGCTCGGCCGTGCTCGCTGTCGCGATCTGCGCGCTGATCTGGGCCCTGATCCCGGACGTCCCGGCAGGCGCCAAGGGCCAGCGCTTCGACGTGCCCGGCGCGATCGGCCTCGCGGCCGGTCTGGTCTGCCTGCTCCTCGCGGTCTCGAAGGGCGCCGACTGGGGCTGGGCCTCCGGCACGACCATCGGCCTGTTCGCCGCCGCCGTGGTGATCCTCCTCGCCTGGGGCCTCTGGGAGCTGCGCACCACGGACCCGCTGGTGGACCTGCGTACCACCGCCCGCCCCCGGGTGCTCATCACCAACGTCGCGTCGCTCTTCGTCGGCTTCGGCATGTACGCGGGCATGCTGATCGCGCCCCAGCTGCTCCAGTTCCCCGAGGCCACCGGCTACGGGCTCGGCCAGACGATGCTCCAGGCCGGTCTGTGGATGGCCCCCGGCGGCATCATGATGATGGTCGTCTCCCCGTTCGGCGGGAAGCTCACCGACGCCCGCGGCCCGAAGTTCACCCTGATCTCCGGCGTCCTCGTCATCGCCGCCGCCTACGGCCTGGGCATCCTGCTGATGGGCTCCGCCTGGGGCCTGATGCTGTTCCTCATGGTCAGCAGCAGCGGTGTCGGCCTCGCGTACGGGGCGATGCCCGCCCTCATCATGAGCGCGGTCCCGGCCTCCGAGACCGCCGCCGCCAACGGCTTCAACACCCTCATGCGCGCCCTCGGCACCTCGGTCGGCGCCGCCGTGATCGGCGCGGTCCTCGCCCAGATGACCACCGAGGCGGGCGGCTACACCTTCACCTCCGAGTCCGGTTTCCGCACGGGCCTGGTCCTCGGCTGCGTGGTCGCCCTGGTCGCGGTCGCGATCTCCGCCTTCATCCCGGCGGTACGGGGCTCCGCCACCTCCTCGGACGCGGCGGACACCCCGGCCGCCCCGGAGACGGCGGCGGCCAAGAGCTGAACCGTACGTACGCACCGGGAGCGGTCCGTCAGCCGGCGGGCCGCTCCTGCCGTGCCGCGGCCTGTTTCCGCAGCGCCCGGACCAGGGTGGTGACCTGGACGCGGGTGCGGGGATGACCGAGCGTCGCGGCGCCGATGTGCCGCGCCGGGGCCGGCGGGCCGACCGGGACGGTGCGCAGGCCGGGGATGTCCGGGGTCAGCGCGACGGACGGGATCAGCGAGACGCCCATGCCCGCGGCGACCAGCGACCGGGCGAAGAAGTAGTCGGTCGTCGTGGCCCGGATGTCCGGGGCGAACCCGGCCCGCCCGGCGTAGCGGCGCAGGTACGCCTCCGTCTTCAGGCAGCCCAGCACCCACGGCTCACCGGCCAGTTCGGCGAGGTCGAGGCTGTCCCGGGAAGCGAGGCGATGGTGGCGCTCCAGCACGACGTGCAGCGGGTCGTCCATGAGCGGGGTCCACTCCGGCCCCGGCCCGCCGGGCAGCGGGCCGTCGAAGTGGTAGGCGAGCGCGAGGTCCACGGCACCCTGGCGGACCAGCGGGAGGCTGTCCTCGGGCTCGTACTCCCGGATGTGGACGACCGTGCCCGGGTGGGCCGCCGTCAGTTCGGTGAGGGCGCCGGGGAGCAGCAGCCGTCCCCCGCTGGTGAAGGTGGCGACGGTGAGCCGGGTCCGGCCCGTGGCGAGCTCGCCGACCTGCCGTTGCGCGTGGGCGAGTTCGGCGGCGACCGACTCGGCGGCGCCGACCATGATCCGGCCCGCCGGAGTCAGGGTGACCCCGCGCGTGCTGCGCGAGACGACCTGCGTGCCGAGGCCGCGTTCCAGGGCGGCCACCTGCTGGGAGACGGCCGAGGGGGTGAGGCGCAGGGCGGCGGCCGCCCGGTTGAAGCTGCCGTGCTCGGCCACGGCCCGCAGCACGCGGAGCCGCTGCACATCGATCAACAGTTTTCCTTCATACGGGTTCAGCAGGACGGTACTTCTGCTGCTGACGGTACGTCTCCAGGATGGAGGCATGCAAAGGATCTGCGTCATCGGCGGAAGCCGGTACTTCGGAAAACTCCTGGTCCAACGGCTGCTGGATGAGGGGCACTTGGTCACGGTCGTGAACCGCGGCTCCGCTCCGCCGCCCCCGGGCGCCGAGCACCTCGTCGTGGACCGTGACGACGAGGCCGCCCTCACCGCCGTCCTCGGGGACCGCACCTTCGACGTGGTCGTCGACCAGGTCTGCTACACCCCGGTCCAGGCCGCGAGCGCCGTCCGCGTCTTCGGCGGCCGCACCGCGCGGTACGTGATGACCTCCACCATCGAGGTCTACGATCCGGCGACGGCCGCGCTGCCGCCCCTCGCCCCCGGCGTCCCCATAACCGAGGAGCGTGTGGACCCGGCCGGGTGGCGGGTACGGCCGGACCTGCCCTGGCACGACGCGGCCTACCTGGAGGCCCACTACGCCGAGGGCAAGCGGCAGGCCGAGGCGGTGTTCACCCGGGAGGGCCGCTTCGCCTTCGCCTCCGTGCGCAGCGCCCACGTACTCGGCGGCGGCACACAGGAGTTCACCGGCCGCCTGGCGTACTACGTGGAGCGGGTCGGCCGGGGCGAGGCGATCGCCGTACACCGCGAGGAGCGGCCCACTGTCTTCATCCATTACGCGGAGCTGGCCGGCCTGCTCCACTGGGCCGCCACGGCCACCGGCTTCACCGGTCCGCTGAACGCCTGCTCCGACGGCCTGCTCGACGTGACCGGCCTGACCGCCGCCATCGCGGCCGAGAGCGGCGGGCGGGCCGTGCAGCGGACCGTCGCTCCGGGCGAGCCGACCGGCCCGTTCTCCTTCGACCGGTTCTACGCGATGAGCAACCGCCGTGCGAAGGAGCTGGGTTTCGTCTTCTCCCGTACCGCCGACTGGCTGCCCGCCGCCGTCGCCGAAGCGGCCGCCGCCCCCGCCGTCTGAGGAGTACGCCATGCGTCACCGCACCATCGGAGAGCTGAAGGTCAGTGCCATCGGGCTCGGGGCCATGCCGCTCTCCATCGAAGGACGCCCCGACGAGCGGCGGGCCGTGGCCACCGTCCACGCCGCGCTCGACGCGGGCATCACCCTCATCGACACCGCCGACAGCTACCACTGGCACGCCGATGAGCGAGGCCACAACGAACGCCTCGTCGCCCGCGCGCTGCGGAGCTACGGCGGCGGCACCTCCGGCGTGCTGGTCGCCACCAAGGGCGGGCGCGGACGGCCCGGCGACGGCAGCTGGACCGTCAACGGCACCCCCGAGCACCTCAGGCGGGCCGCCGAGGAGTCCGCCGGGCGCCTGGGCGTCGAGGCCATCGGCCTCTACCAGTTGCACAAGCCGGACCCCGGGGTGCCGTGGGCGGACTCCGTCGGCGCGCTCCGGGATCTGTTCGACGCCGGTACGATCCGCGCCGCCGGGATCTCCAACGTGACCACCGGGCAGATCCGCGCGGCCCGGGCCATCCTCGGCGACGCCCTGGTCTCCGTACAGAACCAGTACTCGCCCGCCGTGCGGGGCAGTGAGCCCGAGCTCCGGCTGAGCGAACGCGCGGGCCTGGCCTTCCTGCCGTGGAGCCCGCTGGGCGGCATCTCCCGCAGCGCGCTCGACGGCCCGTCGGGACCGGCCTCCGAAGGCACCGCCTTCCACCACGTCGCCGCCGCCCGCGGAGTGAGCCCCCAGCGGGTCGCCCTGGCCTGGCTGCTGGCCCGGTCACCGGCGATGGTCCCCGTGCCGGGAGCCAGCCGCCCGGCGTCCGTCCAGGACTCGGCGCGGGCTGCCGAACTCGACCTGGACGAGACCGAGTCGGCGCTGCTGGACGAGGCGGTGGACCGGCTCAGCCGGTGACCGGTGGGCGGCCGAGCCCGTGGCGGTCCGCCCACCCGGAGATCGCCGAGGCCAGCTCCTCCGGCCGGTCCTCCGGCGCGTGGTGCCCGGCGAGACCGCCCCGGAAGACCTCCAGGCCCGCGATGTTCGCCTCGCACCAGGCCACGGTTGCCGCGTCGGTCATGGCACCCGGGCCCGGCTCGAACGCGGCCAGAAGCTTGGGCACTTCGGGGCTCGCGGCCAGCCAGGCGTCGTAGCGCTCGATCCGGGCCACGACATCGGCGGGCTCACCGTCCAGCGGCATCATGCGCGTCCACGCCAGGACCGGGCGGCGGCTCTCCGGGGTCGGGAAGGGGCGGCGGTAGGCGTCGAGGTCGGCCGGGTCGAGCGGGGTGGCGAGCGTGGCCGGCAACCCCTCGATGAACGCGTCCTGCTCCAGGATCATGCGCTCGCCCACTCCGGGCGTACGGAGCAGGGTGAACAACTCGCGTCCGGCGGCCGGGAACTCGTCACCGTACAGCGGCTTCACGATCGTCTCCGTGAAGGCGAGCGCGCGGACGCTTCCGGGGAGGCGGGCGGCCCGGTCGAAGGCGAGCGCGCCGCCCCAGTCGTGGCCGATCAGCACGGCCGCGTCCAGGCCGAGCGCGTCGAACCAGGCGTCCAAGTGGCGGGCGTGGTCCTCGAAGGAGTAGGCGAGGTCCGGTTTGCCGGAGTCGCCCATGCCGATGAGGTCGGGAGCCAGCAGCCGGCGGCCGGGCGCGGCCACTCCCGGCAGGACGTCGCGCCAGAGGTGGGAGGAGGTCGGGTTGCCGTGCAGGAAGACGAACGGCAGACCGCCGGGGTCGCCGGACTCGCGGTAGTGGACGGTGGTACCGAGGACGGGAACGGTGGGCATGAGAGTGCGTCACATCGCTTTCTTTGTACGGGAATTCATACGTTGAGGCTCAGGAGCCGGTCGACGGTGATCTCGATGACCGTCAGGTCCGGCGGATCGGGCGGCGCCGCCCCGTAGCGCGCGGTGTAGCGGCGTACCGCCTCCGCCAGCCGTACGGGATCACCGGTCACCGAGGCCCGGCCTTCGAGGGTGATCCAGCGGAAGCCGTCCGCCTGGCAGAGCGCGACCCGGGCCGCCGGGCCGCCCGCCGACACGTTCCGCGCCTTGCGGGTGGCGGCCCGGGTGGTCACCCGGGCGAGGCCGGTGGCCGCGTCATAGGTGAAGCGGACCGGGGCCACGTGCGGGGTGCCGTCGGGGCGCAGGGTGGTGAGGGTGGCCGTGCGGTCGAGGGCGAGGAAGTCGCGGGCGGCGGCGGTGAGCCGGGGCCGGTCCGGGCTCACTTCTTCCTCACGCCCTCGTTCCAGATGAGCTTGGCGATGTTCGGCTTCACGGCGGTGGTGACGACGCCCATGGCCGTACGCACATGGCGTCGTTCCCCCAGTTCGCGCAGCATGCTCGCGGCGAGGTCGGAGCGGGCCGTGAAGACGCCGTCGGCGCTCGACGGGGCGGTGAGGTAGTCGGTGACGGCGGGGTGCTCGAAGAGGCCCGACGGGCGGACGAGCGTCCAGTCGAGGGCCGTGCGGCCGATGACGTCCTCCATGCGGCGCATGTCCGCGTGCAGGGTACGGCCCAGGCGCCGGTTCACCAGCGGGTCGAGCACGTGGTTGAAGAAGTGCGCCCCGGTGGGCCGCCACGAAGGGTCGGCGATGCTGGAGCTGACGACCAGCAGCCGCCCCACGCCGTGCCGGTTCATGGCCCGGGTGATGGCCGCCGCACTCTGCGAGTACAGGGTGACGGGCTCCTTGCTGAAGCGGGCGCCGAGCGCGGACAGGACCGCGTCCGCCCTCTCGACCGCCGCGTCCACGGCCGCCGGGTCGGTGGCGTCGGCGACGGCCGGGGTGACCCCGGGGCGGGCCGGCAGCGAACCGGGGCGGCGGACGACGGCGGTGACCTCGTGACCGGCGGCGACGGCCTGCTCGGTGAGATGGCGTCCGGTCGGGCCGGTGGCGCCGAAGAGCGTGATGCGCATGGTGTGGGCTGCTTCCTGCGGGGTGCGGTGGGAACGCCTTGACTGTGCGGATCACGCGACGCAGGCTCAACGCTGATGAATAACGCCCAGGCCGCCCCCGCCCGGACCCGGGGCCGCCCCCGGGGCAACCCGCCGACCCGCGCCTCGCTCGTCGTCGCGGCGCGGGCCCTCTTCCTGGAGCGCGGCTACCGGGCCACCACGCTGCGCGCCGTGGCCGTGGCCGCTGGGGTGGACGCGGCCCTGATCTCGTATCACTTCGGGTCGAAGCGCGGCCTGTTCGCCGAGGTGATGCAGGTCGGGTGCGCCGAGGCGCTGGCGGTGGACGAGGTGCTGCGCGGTGACCCGGCCACCCTGCCCGGACGGCTCATCGACGCGGTGACGGGCCTGTGGGAGGACGCCGACTTCCGGCGGCTCGCGAGCGGGGGCGAGGCCGCCGCGGAGGCCGTCCGCGACTACCTGGAGACGGAGCTGCTGGGGCGGCTCGTTGAATTTCTCGGGGGGCCGGACGCGACCGCCCGCGCCACCGCCGTGGTGACCGTGCTCGGCGGGATCATCTACACCCGCTATCTGAACCCCCTCCCCACCCCGGCCGCCCTCACCCCGGCCGGGACCCGCGCCGCCCTCACCCCGGCGGTCCGCGCGGCACTGGCTCCCCGGCGCCGGTAGCCCCTGTCCGGAGGGGCCGTCTCCACCCCGGGGCGTGGACCCCTGGGTGCAGTCCCTGAGACCGGGGTCCACCCGGGGGTCCAGCCCCCTAGGGGGAGCTCCTTACAGCGAGCCAGGGGCCGTTCCTCCCGGTGGAGGACGTGCGGGAGCGGGGTCTCTCCGTAGCGTGGTTGTCGTACCGCAGACGCACCGCAGGACGCACCGCACAGGCACCGCAGACACACCGCCCGAGGGGCGGGCCGCAGGGGACGGGGTGGGGAAAACCCCACCGGAAGACTGCGCTGGGCACCAGCGCGCCGGACCCCCTCCCCACAGCAGACTTCACAGCAGACGGCGACAACCCGTCGCTGACCGACATAGGAGAAAAACCGTGACAACGGCTGTAACCATTCCCAGGCACGGGGGCACTGGAGGGCGTACGGCCGTGGCTGCGCGGGCGCGGCAGGTCGTCAAGGCGTACGGGACCGGAGAGACCCGGGTCGTCGCGCTCGACCACGTCGACGTGGACATCGCCCGCGGGCAGTTCACCGCGATCATGGGCCCGTCCGGCTCCGGCAAGTCGACGCTGATGCACTGCCTGGCCGGCCTCGACACCGTGACGTCCGGACAGATCCACGTCGCCGACACCGAGATCACCGGGCTCAAGGACAAGAAGCTCACCCAGCTCCGGCGCGACCGCATCGGGTTCATCTTCCAGGCGTTCAACCTGCTGCCGACGCTGAACGCGCTGGAGAACATCACGCTGCCGATGGACATCGCGGGCCGCAAGCCCGACACCGCCTGGCTCGACCAGGTCGTGGAGACCGTCGGACTGGCCGGCCGCCTCAAGCACCGGCCGACCCAGCTCTCCGGCGGCCAGCAGCAGCGCGTCGCGGTGGCCCGGGCCCTCGCCGCCAAGCCGGAGATCATCTTCGGCGACGAGCCGACCGGAAACCTGGACTCCCGGGCCGGTGCCGAGGTCCTGAGCTTCCTGCGCAGGTCCGTGGACGAGCTGGGCCAGACCATCGTCATGGTCACCCACGACCCGGTCGCCGCCTCCTACGCGGACCGGGTGCTCTACCTCGCCGACGGGCGCATCGTGGACGAGATGCACAACCCCACCGCCGATCAGGTGCTGGACCGCATGAAGGACTTCGACGCGCGCGGGCGGACGTCATGACCGTCTGGAAGACCTCGATGCGCAACTTCTTCGCGCACAAGGGACGCATGGCGCTCTCCGCCGTCGCCGTCCTGCTCTCGGTGGCGTTCGTCTGCGGCACTCTCGTCTTCACCGACACGATGAACTCCACGTTCGACAAGCTCTTCGCCGCGACTTCGGCCGATGTCACCGTGAGCCCGAAGAACGCCGAGGTCGACGACATCCCCAAGAACGGCAAGCCGGAATCGCTTCCGGCCTCCGTCCTGGCGAGGGTCGCGAAGGCCGACGGGGTGAAGAAGGCCGAGGGCGGCGTCTCCAGCTCGGCCGTCACCGTCGTCGACAGCCACAACAAGAACATGGGCTCCGAGACCGGCGCCCCCACCATCGCCGGCAACTGGACGCAGAACGACCTGCGTTCCATGGAGATCACCTCCGGCCACGCCCCGCGCGGCCCGACCGAGGTCATGGTCGACGCCGACACCGCCGAGAAGCACCATCTGAAGATCGGCGACGAGCTGCGCACCATCGCGGCCACCGGCGACGTCACCGGCAGGATCAGCGGCATCGCCACCTTCAAGGTGACCAACCCCGGCGCGGCGATCGTCTACCTCGACACCGCCACCGCCCAGCGCGCTCTGCTCGGCGCCCCCGACACCTTCACGCACGTCTCCGTCACCGCCGCTCCCGGCGTCAGTGACAGCCGGCTGAAGCAGAACGTCGCCGAGGCGCTCGGCGGTTCGGCCGCGTACAAGCTCCAGACCCAGAAGGAGGCCGCGGCGGCGAACAAGGACTCCATGGGGTCGTTCCTCGACGTCATGAAGTACGCGATGCTCGGCTTCGCCGGGATCGCTTTCCTCGTCGGCATCTTCCTGATCGTCAACACCTTCTCGATGCTGGTCGCCCAGCGCACCCGAGAGATCGGCCTGATGCGGGCCATCGGTTCCAGCCGCAAGCAGGTCAACCGCTCGGTGCTGCTGGAAGCGGTCCTCCTGGGCATCGTCGGATCGATCCTCGGCGTCGGCGCCGGGGTCGGGCTCGCCGTCGGGCTCATGAAGGTCATGGGCGCCATCGGCATGGAGCTGTCCACCGACGACCTCACCATCGCCTGGACCACCCCGGTGACCGGCCTCGCGCTCGGCATCATCGTCACCGTCCTCGCCGCGTACGTCCCGGCCCGCCGGGCGGGCAAGGTCTCCCCGATGGCCGCCCTGCGCGACGCCGGGACCCCGGCGGACGCCAGGTCCGGCTGGGTCCGGGCGGGCCTCGGCCTCGTCGTCACCGGCGCCGGCGCGACCGCCCTGTGGTGGACGACCCGGGTCGACGAGGCGAGCGACGGTTCCGCCTTCCTCGGGCTCGGCGTGGTCCTCACCCTGATCGGCTTCATCGTCATCGGCCCGCTGCTCGCCGGAGTCGTCGTACGGGCGCTGAGCGCCGTGCTGCTGCGGTTCTTCGGCCCGGTCGGCCGGCTCGCCGAGCGCAACGCCCTGCGCAACCCGCGCCGCACCGGCGCGACCGGCGCGGCCCTGATGATCGGCCTGGCCCTGGTGGCCTGCCTGTCCGTGGTCGGTTCCTCGATGGTCGCCTCGGCCACGGACGAGCTGGACAAGTCGGTGGGGGCGGACTTCATCGTGCAGTCGGGCAACGGCCAGCCGATCGTCCCGCAGGCCGCCGAGGCGCTGGCCGCCGCGCCCGGCATCGAGCACCTCACGCACTACCGGGTCCTGGACGCCAGGCTCACCACCCCGGACGGCGTGACGAAGAAGCAGGAGGTCACGGCGGCCGACCCGAGCTACCAGCAGGACGTCCGGCGCGAGGTCCTCTCCGGCGACCTGGCGAAGGCGTACGGCGAGAACGCCATGTCGGTGGGCGAGGACTACGCCACCGCGCACCGCGTCAAGGTCGGTGACACGATCACCGTCGCGTTCGCGGGAGGCGACACGGCGAAGCTGAAGGTCGCCGCGGTCACCTCGGACGAGACGTCGCTCGACCAGGGCGCGATGTACATGAACACCTCGACCGCCCAGCAGTACGTTCCCGCCGCCAAGATGCCCCAGAACATGCTCATGTTCGCCAAGGCGAAGGACGGCGAGGAGGACGCGGCCTACGCGGCGCTCAAGGACTCGCTCGCGAAGTACCCGACGTACAAGGTCCAGAACCAGGCCGACTTCAAGGAGGACCTGAAGGACCAGATCGGCCAGCTCCTGAACGTCGTCTACGGCCTGCTCGCCCTGGCGATCATCGTCGCGGTGCTCGGTGTGGTGAACACCCTGGCCCTGTCGGTGGTCGAGCGGACCCGCGAGATCGGCCTGATGCGCGCCATCGGCCTCTCCCGCCGCCAGATGCGCCGGATGATCCGGCTGGAGTCCGTCGTCATCGCCCTCTTCGGCGCCCTGCTCGGCCTCGGCCTGGGCATGGGCTGGGGCACCTCGGCCCAGAAGCTGCTGGCCCTGGAGGGCCTGGGCGTCCTGGACATCCCGTGGCCGACGATCATCACGGTGTTCGTCGCCTCCGCCTTCGTCGGACTGTTCGCCGCCCTGGTCCCGGCCTTCCGGGCGGGCCGGATGAACGTCCTGAACGCGATCGCCACGGACGGGTGAGACACCTGATTCGACCGGCCCCGGCCCGCTCCTCGGAGCGGGCCGGGGCCGGTGCGTGTGCGGTACGTGTGTGGCTTATGGGACCCCTGTCGCGCAGCGGCCGGCTTCCCCGAGTCGTACGCTAGTAACCCCCGGCCCGTCACACGTGTCGGGCCCTTCGCGTTGCCCCCGGGGCAGCGCGCCCTGGCGGCAGCCGGCCGTCAGAGCCCTTCTTCTCACCCGGACGGAAGCCCTTCATGAGCCTGAACGGTCTGCTGGATGTCGTCGTACGTGATCCGGCGCTCGACGAAGCGGTGAAGGCCGCCGGTGACGGCCACCGGATGCACATCGACCTGGTGGGCCCGCCCGCCGCGCGGCCCTTCGCCGTCGCCGCGCTGGCCCGGGACGCCGGGCGGACCGTCCTCGCGGTCACCGCGACCGGCCGGGAGGCGGAGGACCTGGCGGCCGCGCTGCGCACCATGCTGCCGTCGGACACGATCGCGGAGTTCCCGTCCTGGGAGACCCTGCCGCACGAGCGCCTGTCGCCCCGCTCCGACACCGTGGGCCGCCGGCTCGCCGTGCTGCGGCGCCTCGCGCACCCGCGCGCCGACGACCCGGAGACCGGGCCGGTCTCGGTGGTCGTCGCGCCCATCCGGTCCGTGCTCCAGCCGCAGGTCAAGGGGCTCGCGGACCTGGAACCCGTCGCGCTGCGCACCGGGCAGAGCGCCGACCTCGGCGAGACCGTGGAGGCGCTGGCGGCAGCCGCGTACGCCCGGGTCGAACTGGTCGAGAAGCGCGGCGAGTTCGCGGTGCGCGGCGGCATCCTGGACGTGTTCCCGCCCACCGAGGAGCACCCGCTCCGGGTGGAGTTCTGGGGCGACGACGTCGAGGAGATCCGCTACTTCAAGATCGCGGACCAGCGGTCCCTGGAGGTCGCCGAGCACGGCCTGTGGGCGCCGCCCTGCCGCGAGCTCCTGCTGACGGACGAGGTGCGGGAGCGGGCCGCCGCGCTCGCCGAGGCCCACCCCGAGCTGGGCGAGCTCCTCCACAAGATCGCCGAGGGCATCGCGGTGGAGGGCATGGAATCCCTCGCCCCGGTCCTCGTGGACGACATGGAGCTCCTGCTCGACGTGCTGCCCAAGGGCGCGATGGCCGTCGTCTGCGACCCCGAGCGGGTCCGGACCCGGGCCGCGGACCTGGTCGCGACCAGCCAGGAATTCCTGCAGGCGTCCTGGGCGGCGTCGGCGGGCGGCGGCGAGGCCCCCATCGACGTCGGCGCGGCCTCGCTGCGGGGCATCGCGGATGTCCGCGAGCGGGCCCGTGAGCTGGACATGATGTGGTGGTCGATCTCCCCGTTCGCCGCCGACGCCGAGCTGGACGACGACACGCTGGCGCTGGGCATGCAGGCGCCGGAGATGTACCGGGGGGACACCGCGCGGGCGTTCGCCGACACGAAGGGCCGGCTGGCCGACGGCTGGCGCACGGTGTACGTCACGGAGGGCCAGGGGCTCGCCTCGCGTACGGTCGAGATGCTGGGCGGCGAGGGGATCGCGGCCCGGCTCGACCCGGACCTGGACGAGATCACCCCGTCCGTGGTGCACGTCTCGTGCGGGGCCATCGACCACGGCTTCGTCCACCCCGGCCTGAAGCTCGCCGTGCTCACGGAGACCGACCTCACCGGGCAGCGCACCGCCACCAAGGACCTGGGCCGGATGCCGGTGCGGCGGCGCAAGACGATCGACCCGCTGACGCTGGAGACCGGCGACTACATCGTGCACGAGCAGCACGGCGTGGGCCGCTACATCGAGATGGTGCAGCGCACGGTGCAGGGGGCGACGCGCGAATACCTGCTGGTCGAATACGCCCCCGCCAAGCGCGGGCAGCCCGGCGACCGGCTGTACATCCCGACCGACCAGCTGGAGCAGGTCACCAAGTACGTCGGCGGCGAGGCGCCCACCCTGCACCGGCTCGGCGGCGCGGACTGGACGAAGACGAAGGCGCGCGCCAAGAAGGCCGTCAAGGAGATCGCCGCCGACCTGATCAAGCTGTACTCGGCCCGGATGGCGGCCCCCGGCCACACCTTCGGCCCGGACACCCCCTGGCAGCGGGAGCTGGAGGACGCGTTCCCGTACGCCGAGACGCCCGACCAGCTGACGACGATCGCCGAGGTCAAGGAGGACATGGAGAAGTCGGTCCCGATGGACCGGTTGATCTGCGGCGACGTGGGGTACGGCAAGACGGAGATCGCGGTCCGTGCCGCGTTCAAGGCGGTGCAGGACGGGAAGCAGGTCGCCGTCCTCGTCCCCACCACGCTGCTCGTGCAGCAGCACTACGGCACGTTCACCGAGCGCTATTCCCAGTTCCCCGTCAACGTACGCGCGCTGAGCCGCTTCCAGTCCGAGGCCGAGTCCAAGGCGACGCTCGCGGGGCTGAAGGACGGCGCCGTCGACCTGGTGATCGGCACCCACCGCCTGTTCTCCTCCGAGACGAAGTTCAAGGACCTGGGCCTCGTCATCGTGGACGAGGAGCAGCGGTTCGGCGTCGAGCACAAGGAGCAGCTGAAGAAGCTGCGCGCCAACGTGGACGTGTTGACCATGTCCGCGACGCCCATCCCCCGTACGCTCGAAATGGCGGTCACCGGCATCCGTGAGATGTCGACCATCACCACCCCGCCCGAGGAGCGCCACCCGGTCCTGACCTTCGTCGGGCCGTACGAGGAGAAGCAGATCGGCGCCGCGATCCGGCGTGAACTGCTGCGTGAGGGCCAGGCGTTCTACATCCACAACCGGGTCGAGTCGATCGACCGGGCGGCGGCGCGGCTGCGCGAGATCGTGCCCGAGGCGCGGATCGCCACGGCGCACGGCCAGATGTCCGAACAGGCCCTGGAACAGGTCGTGGTGGACTTCTGGGAGAAGAAGTTCGACGTCCTGGTCTCCACGACGATCGTGGAGTCCGGCATCGACATCTCCAACGCGAACACGCTGATCGTGGAGCGCGGCGACAACTTCGGCCTCTCCCAGCTGCACCAGCTGCGCGGCCGCGTCGGCCGGGGCCGCGACCGGGGCTACGCGTACTTCCTGTACCCCCCGGAGAAGCCCCTGACGGAGACCGCCCACGAGCGCCTGGCCACGATCGCCCAGCACACCGAGATGGGCGCGGGCATGTACGTGGCCATGAAGGACCTGGAGATCCGCGGCGCGGGCAACCTCCTGGGCGGCGAGCAGTCCGGCCACATCGCGGGCGTCGGCTTCGACCTGTACGTACGCATGGTGGGCGAGGCGGTCGCCGACTACCGGGCCTCCCTGGAGGGCGGCGTGGAGGAGGAACCGCCCCTGGAGGTCAAGATCGAGCTCCCGGTCGACGCGCACGTCCCGCACGACTACGCCCCCGGCGAGCGGCTGCGCCTCCAGGCGTACCGCTCGATCGCCTCGGCGTCCTCGGAGGACGACATCAAGGCGGTCCGCGAGGAACTGACCGACCGCTACGGCAAGCTCCCCGAGCCCGTCGAGAACCTCCTCCTGGTGGCGGGCCTGCGCATGCTGGCCCGCGCCTGCGGAGTCGGCGACATCGTCCTCCAGGGCCCGAACATCCGCTTCGCCCCGGTGGAACTCCGCGAGTCCCAGGAACTCCGCCTGAAGCGGCTGTACCCGAAGACGGTCATCAAGCCGGCGGTCCACCAGATCCTGGTCCCCCGCCCGACGACGGGCAAGATCGGCGGCAAGCCGGTGGTGGGCCGGGAACTGCTGGCGTGGACGGGGGAGTTCCTTACGACGATTCTGGGGTCGTGAGGGCCGTACGGTGATCTGTCCCGGCCGCTCGCCCGAAGGCGCGGCCGGGACAGGTGCAGCATGGCGTCAGCCGTCACGGAAGTGCGGCTGCGGTGGCTGAGGTCTTGAAGACCAGCCACACGGTCTTGCCGACGACGTGGTCATCGACTCCGAAGTCGTCAGCGAGTCCCCGCACGAGGTGCAGGCCGCGTCCGGAACAGGCGTCGTCGGCGGCCTGCTGGACGCTGGGCTGACCGGGCCCGCTGTCGCGGACCTCCAGTCGTACCTGGTCCTCGACCCGGTGGAGGGCGACGCTGAACTCCCGGCCTGGCGGGACGCCGTGCAGCAATGCGTTGGTGGCGAGTTCCGAGACGCACAGCCTTATGTCCTCGATCAAGGTGTGAAGCTGCCACTCGGCGAGGACGCCGGTAACGAATTCGCGTGAGGCACCGACAGAGGTGCGCCTGCGGGTGAAGCGTCGTTGCTGCACCAGGGACACGGTGGTTCACCGCCTTGCTTGCGGGTTGTAACGTGGCGATGACCTTACTGCTATTCGCGAAAGGCGGCCAAGTTGTCTCTCGTGGGGATGCGAGTGCGCCTCCCGCCTGGAGATGAGGCACGCTGGGTGTCGTGTCGGTGGGAGCTGTGGAGGAGAAGGACATGGGCGGTAACGAATGGGTCAGCACGTCGACGCCCTACCTCGCCGCGTCCTCCGGCGCCCCGGGCGACACCTGGGCGGCCGAGGCTTCCGCCGAGGGGCGCCGGGGAAGCCAGCGCATCGTCCAGGCGGGCGAGGTGGCCGCCCCGGAAGCGGTCGCGGAGCTGCTCGGGGTGGCGGCCGGGGAAAACGTGGTCGCCCGGCGCAGGATCATGTACCTCGACGGCGTGCCCTGCGAGTTGACGGACACGTACTACCCGCTGGGCATCGCTGGCGGCACCGGCCTCGCCGGTACGGCCAAGATTCCCGGTGGGGCGGTCAGGCTCCTGGCGGAGCTGGGTCATGTCGGCGTACGCGTACGTGAAGAGGTGACCGCGCGGCGCGCGACCGGCCCCGAGGCCGAGCAGCTGGCGATGGCAGAGGGGGACCCGGTCCTCCAGCTGACGCGACTCACCCTGGACGAGGCGGACCGGCCCCTTCAGGTCGACGTCATGGCCATGCCCCCGCGACGCCAGAAGCTGCGCTACGAGATCAAGATCGGATGACTGTGCCCAGACCCGAAGCCGATGCCGCCGACCACCGTTCGTTGCATGAGCGGATCGCGGCTGATCTCAGGGACCAGATCATGGGCGGAGACCTCGCGCCCGGCGCGAATCTGCCCTCGACGGCCCACCTCAAGGAGCGGTTCGAGGCCTCGAACGCGACGGTCCAGAAGGCGGTGCAGCTGCTCAAGGACGAGGCGCTGGTGATCGGCAGGGCGGGCGCGTCGGTGACCGTCCGCGAGCACCGCCAGCGGACCGTGCGCCCGGCTGCGTCCATGGCCCCGGCGGGCGCGGGGGAACCGTACCGCTGGCTGACCGAAGCGGCGAAGGGCGGCGCTCGGGCGCACAGCACCCTGCTCGAAGTGGCCGAGGTCCGGCCACCGGCGGATGTCGCGGAGGCGCTGAGGCTTGCGGAGGGCGATCCGGCCCTGCTGCGGCGCCAGTTGCTCGTGATCAACGACGAACCCGCCGAACTCGTGGCCTCGTACTACCCGCTGGACATCGTCAGCGGTACGCCGATGGCGGCTCGCCGCAAGATCCCGGGTGGAACCCCGACGCTGCTCGCGGAGCTGGGATACCCTCCACGGCTCAGCGTCGACCGCGTGTCCGCGCGGGTGCCCACTCAGGAGCAGTACCAGGCGCTGCGCCTGCCCGGCGGCCTGCCGGTTCTGCGTACGCTGCGCGTCGTCTACAGCGATGGTGAGCGGCCCATCGAGGCCACGGTCATGGTGAAGGCCGGGCATCTGTACGAGGTGCAGTACGAGTTCACGGCCGAATAGGCCTTCACCGGCCGGGCACGTCCCCGGGGCTGAACAGCAGTCGGCCGACCAGGCGGAAGACCTCTTCCGGGTCGCGGTCGCCCACCGCGTCGTCCAGGTTGCCGCTCAGCAGCAGCGTGGCGAAGCCGTGGGCGAGGGACCAGGCGGCCACGCCTGCCACGCGGGGGTCGTCGGTGGGGGGCCGGTCGGCGACCCCCGCGCGTAGTTCCGCCGTGGCGCGGTCCTTCGCGGCCAAGAGGTCCTCGTCGTCCGTGCGGTACAGGTCCGGCTGGAACATCACCTGGAAGTGGGCCGGGTGCGCCCGCGCGAACCGTACGTACGCCACGCCCCGCTCCTGGAGGTCCGGGGCCGCCGCCAGGGTGTCCGCGAACAGGGCGTAGCCCTCGGCGGCGATCGCGGTCAGCAGGCCGGTGCGGTCCTTGAAGTGGTGGGCGGGGGCGGCGTGGGAGACGCCCGCCCGGCGGGCCAGGTCGCGCAGGCTGAGCGCGGCGGGGCCCTCGGTGCGGATGACGTCGAGGGCGGCGGCGAGGACGGCCCGCCGCAGGTCGCCGTGGTGGTAGGCGCGGTCGCTGGTCATGGACAGCAGGTTACGCGGGATCTAGTCGTTGACAAGTTCGCCGATGACGCGCACTCTGGGGATCTAGGCAGTGGCTAGATGGCCGGTGCGTGGCGTGGCGGAAGGTGTGGACATGTCTGAGGACCTGATGCGTGTACGGCAGCTGTGGCACCTGCTGGAGCCGGTGCACGCCGTCCTGTACTACGCGCCGGAGGCGTTCGAGGAGGCCGCCGCGCTCGGATACGCGGTCGATGAGCGGTGGCCGAGCTACTTCGCCTGGCGCGCGGCGCCGCTGGGCGCGGCGGGGGCGGACCGGGTCGGGGAGACGTTCCACAGCTTCAGCCCGCGCATGGTCGGCGCGTACGTCCCCGCCGTCTGGTCGGTCGCCTCGCCGGACGCGGTGCTGGCCGCGCGGGAGCGGGCCGTCGACCGTACGTACCAGGCGCTCCTGGGCGACGGGACCGCCTCGCCGGACACGGCCGAGGCCGCCGCGCTGCTGCGGCGCGTCGCGGAGGCGGCCGATACGGCGGACCGGCCGATGGCCGCCGCGAACGCCGCGCTGCCCTGGCCCGACGCACCCCACCTCGCCCTGTGGCACGCGGCGACCGTCCTGCGCGAACACCGGGGCGACGGCCACCTCGCGGCCCTCGCGCACGCGGAGCTGGACCCCGTCGAGTCGCTGGTCTCCTTCGCGGCGATCGGGGCGGCCCGACGCGAGGTCTTCGGCAGCCGGGGCTGGGACGAGGGGGAGTGGCAGGCGGCGCTCGACCGGCTGGAGAAGCGGGGCCTGGTGACCGCCGACGGCACGGCGACCGAGGCGGGCCGGGCGCTGCGGGCCGAGGTCGAGCGGCGTACGGACGAGGCGGCGGCGGGTCCGTGGCGGGTGCTCACGTACGCGGAGCGGGAACGGCTGGTCGCACTGCTGGGCCCGCTGTGGGTGGCGGCGATCGGGTCGGGGCTGCTGCCGTCCGAGAACACGCTGGGCATCGGCAAGGTGTGATCAGGCCCGCACGCGGGAACGGATCGCAGCCATGAAATCCTCCTGGCGGGGAAGACGTTCGTAGAATTCCCTGGTTGGTTCGGCTTTCTCACCGTCAGGACGGCTACGAGTGATATCTCCCCGCGTGTGTCGAGTGATGGTCCCCGCCCTGGCCGCCACGGCCGTGCTGACGCTGAGCGGCTGCGACCCCGACCAACTGCCCAAGGACATCGACACCACCGGCGGCGGCGCGGACGGCGGCGGCCAGTCCGCCACCGGCTTCGGCGCCAGCCCGCTGACGAACGACGACGGGACGAAGCCCGGCCTCGCGCCCCTCACCTCCGACAAGGACCGTGCGGCGGCACGGAAGATCATCGAGAAGGTCGCCACCAAGGGGCGCGGCCCCAAGACCGGTTACGAGCGGGACAAGTTCGGGTACGCGTGGAAGGACTCGGTGGACGACGTCCCCCTGTCCCACAACGGCTGCGACACCCGCAACGACCTGCTCGCCCGGGACGGCAAGGACGTCGAGCTGCGCTCCGGTTCGAAGTGCGTGGTCGTCTCCATGACGCTCAAGGACCCGTACACCGGCAAGACCATCGAGTGGCGCAAGCAGCAGGCGACCAAGGTCCAGATCGACCACGTGATGCCGCTGTCGTACGACTGGCAGATGGGCGCCGCCCACTGGAACGAGTCCAAGCGCCAGCAGATCGCCAACGACCCGCTCAACCTCATCCCCGTCGACGGCCCGGCCAACAACGCCAAACGCGACGCGGGCCCCGCGACCTGGCTCCCCCCGTACAAGCCGATCCGCTGCGCGTACGTGCTCCGCTTCGCGCAGGTCTCCCTGAAGTACGACCTGCCGGTGACGAGCGCGGACAAGGACATGATGCTGAAGCAGTGCGGCGGCTGACGCGGCGGTAGTCACGAGGGGCGGCGGGCCCGGTCCGCCGCCCTCCCCGTGCCCCGGCCGCGTCCTCAGAGCCCCGAGCCCCCCGTCGCGTCGATCACCGTGCCCGTCACCCAGCGGGAGTCGTCCGAGGCGAGGAACGCCACGACGTCCGCGACGTCGCGCGGCTGTCCGACGCGGCCCAGGGCGGCCAGGGACGCGGACCGGGCCTCCGCCTCCGCGTCGCCGCGCAGCCAGTCCGCGTTGATGTCGGTGTCGATGATGCCGGGGGCCACCGAGTTGACCGTGATGCCGCGCGGGCCCAGCTCCTTGGCGAGGGTCAGCGTGAAGTTGTCCAGGGCGCCCTTCGTCGCGCTGTAGGCGATGATGTTCGGCATCGCGATCCGGGCCGCGCCGCTGGATATGTTGATGACCCGGCCGCCGTCGCGCAGCCGGCCGAGCCCGTGGCGGACGATGAAGAACGGTGCCCGCACGTTGACGGCGAAGACCTTGTCGAACGCCTCCTCGGTGAGCGAGGACAGCTCGGAGTAGAGCCCGGCGCCCGCGTTGTTCACGATGATGTCCACCCCGCCGTCGGGCGCGTGCGCGGTGATCTCCGCGTCGAACGCCTCCCACAGCGCGGCCGCGTCCCCATGGGTGCCCAGCTCTGCCCGGAGGGCGAACGCCGAGCCGCCGTTCTTCCGGATGACCTCCACGACCTCGTCGGCCGCTGCCGCGTCCCTGGCGTAGGCGACGGCGACGACGGCGCCCTCGCGTCCGAGGCGTTCCGCGATGCCCCTGCCGATGCCCCGGCTGCCACCGGTGACCAGTGCGACCTTGCCCTCAAGTGCGTGTGCAGGCATGACTGTTACCCCTCAGCTATTTGTTGAGTGATCGTTCCAGAAAGAACGTAGCACGACTTCTTGAGCGGGCGCTCTAGAATGTGGGGCATGGGTGAGACAGGTGCGGTGCGCGGACGGCCGCGCTCCTTCGACCGGGACGCCGCGCTCGCGGCGGCCGTCCGGCTGTTCTGGGAGCGGGGATACGGGGCGACCTCGATCGGTGAGCTGACGGAGGCGATGGGCATCCGGCCCGCGAGCCTCTACGCCGCGTTCGGCGACAAGCGGTCGCTCTTCGAGGAGGCGGTCGCCGCGTACGGGAGGACGCCCGTCGGGACCTTCATGCGCGACGCCCTGGAACAGGAGCCCACGGCCTACCGCGCGTTCGCACGCCTCCTGCGGGAGGCCGCGCGGATCTACGCGGACCGCTCGCACCCGGCGGGCTGCATGGTGATCAGGGGGGCCGCGAACGTCACCCCGCAGGACGCCGGGGTGGCCGACCGTCTGAGGGGCGTGCGCAACTCCAACATCACGGCCTGGGAAGCGCGGCTGCGGGACGCGCAGCGCGCGGGCGAACTGCCGGCGCGGGTGAACCCCCGGGCCCTCGCCGGGTACTTCGCGACAGTCGTCCAGGGCATGTCGCAGCGCTCCTGCGACGGGGCGGGCCCGGAGGAGCTGGCCGAGATCGCCGAACTGGCGCTGGCCGCCTGGCCGGGGGAGCGCGAGGGCTGAGCCGACGCGGAAAACCCGCCCTGGGGGCGGGTTCCGCGGGGGCCGGGCACGCTGCGCGGGTCAGAGCTTCAGGTCCCACTGCGTCGAGTCGTACGTGAAGCTGGGGCTGACCTCCACGGTGAGGTTCTTCGCGTCGGCCGGTGCGTCGAACGCGTAGAGCACCGTGACCTTCTTGCCCGGCAGGATCGTGCCGGTGAAGCCCGAGCCGACCTTGTCGTCGAAGATCTGCTCCGCGTCGACCCCGTCCTTCCCGGCCCGTCCCTCGACGGTGACCAGCGCCGAGTCGAACTTCTCCTTGCCCGCGTTCTCGATCACCACGGCGACCTGGTACGCCTTGTTGCCCTTGGTGTGACCGGCCGCGAACTCGCCGGGGGAGTACTTCGTCGCGTCGCCCACCGTGACCGTGAGGTCGTCGTCGTACACGATCGCGTCACCGGCCTCCAGTGCCTCACCGGTGGGCTTCTCCTCCTTGCCGGCCTTGTCGTCGCCGGACTTCTCCTTCTCCGCGCCCTTGCCGGCGTCCTCGCCCGCCTTCGGCTTCGCGGACGTCTTCGTGTCCGACACCGCCTTGTTCAGGTCGTCCACCGCGTCGTCCACCGCCTTGAAGGTGATCACCGCGCCGACCACCGACATGATCAGCGCGATCAGCGCGAGGACCGTGCCGAACGTGGCCATCTTCTTGTTCGTCGCCTCGCCCCTCTTGGCGCGGCCCCGGCCCACGAGCCCCAGGATCAGCGCGATCGTCCCGAGGATGCCCGCCAGCCAGAAGAGGAACGGGATCAGGCCCGACACCGCACCGATGAGCCCGAGGATCAGGGCGGCGATGCCCAGTCCGTTGCGCGCGGGGCGCAGGCCGGGCGCGTGAGCGGGGCCGTACGGCTGCTGCGGCTGGGAGTGCGGGGGCTGCGGGGACTGCGGCGGCTGCGTGAACTGGGACATGGCTGTGCCCTTCGGCAAGTACGGGATGAAGTGGTGAGCGGATCCACCTGATGCCGCTCGTTCAGCGACGGGTCAATCACAGCATCATCTGTGAACCGAGTCAACACGGTTCACGCGAAACAGGTTCGTGCACGCCGTGAATCGATGGCGAGTGCGCTGCTGTGTACGGGTCGGTATGCTCGCCCCGACCCGCCAGCGGTACAGCACAGGGAGACAGCAAGTGCCGGAGAACGCGACAGAGGTGACCGCCGCCGGGATCGCCCGCCTGGCGGGCGTGGGGCGCGCCGCCGTCAGCAACTGGCGCCGCCGGCACGCCGACTTCCCCCAGCCCGTGGGCGGCACCGAGACCAGCCCGTCCTTCGCCCTGTCCGAGGTCGAGCGGTGGCTGCGCGACCAGGGCAAGCTGGTCGAGGTCCCCCTCCGCGAACGCGTCTGGCAGCAGCTCGCCGGCCACCCGGCGGGCCCCGTCACCGCCCTCGTCCACACCGGCTGCGCCCTGCTCCTGGTGAACCGCAGCCCCGCCGCCTGGCGGGAGATCACCGGTGTGTCCGACGAGCGGATGGCCGGGGTGCTCTCGCTCGCCCTGGACGACGCCCTCGCCGACCGCTTCGGCCCCGCAGGGAACGGGCGCGCCGTCCGCACCCCGGACCGCGCCGAGCTCCTGCCGTCCGTGCCGCTGCTGCGCGGCGCCGCCGAGCTGGCCGCCGGGACCGCCGGGACCGGCGTCCACGAGACGTACGAGTTCCTGCTCGGCCGTCAGCTCGACGCCAACCCGCGCCAGTACACGCTCACCCCGCCCGGGCTCGCCGAACTGATGGCGGAGCTGGCCGGCACCGGCGGACCCGGCGTGCGCACGGTGCTCGACCCGGCGGCGGGCACCGGCGCCCTGCTGACCGCGGCCCTCGGCCCGGCGGACGCCGCGGGAGCCCCCGACGCCACGAGTAGCCCCACCGCCCTCCACGCCCAGGAGAGCGACCCCGGCCTCGCCGCCGTCACCGCGCTCCGCCTCGCCCTGCGCACCGCGGACACCCCGCGCACCGCCCCCGGCGAGCGCACCCTCGACGTGCGCACCGGGGACACCCTGCGCACCGACGCCTTCCCGCGCCTGGCCGCCGACGCGGTGCTCTGCCACCCGCCGTTCAACGAGCGCAACTGGGGCCACGACGAACTCGCCTACGACCCGCGCTGGGAGTACGGCTTCCCCGCCCGCACCGAGTCCGAACTCGCCTGGGTGCAGCACGCGCTGGCCCGGCTGCGCGACGGCGGCACCGCCGTCCTCCTGATGCCGCCCGCCGCCGCCTCCCGCCGCTCCGGCCGCCGTATCCGCGCCGACCTCCTGCGCCGGGGAGCCCTGCGCGCCGTCATCGCGCTCCCGGCCGGCGCCGCGCCCCCGTACGGCATCCCGCTCCACCTGTGGGTGCTCCGCAGGCCCGGCGCCGAGCCGCAGCCCACGCCCGAACTGCTGCTGATCGACACCGCGGAGCCCGCCGAGCAGACCACCGGCGGCGGCCGGGACCGCCTCGACCTGACCGCCCTGCGCCACGCGGTGCTCGACGCCTGGCACGCGTACGAGGGACAGCAGCCGCAGCCCACGGCACCGCACTCCGCCGCCTCCCGCACCGTCCCCGTCATCGAACTCCTCGACGACGACGTGGACCTCGCCCCCGCCCGCCACCTCCCGTCCCCCGCAGCCACCGGCGGACCCGCCGAGCTCGTCGTCGTACGGGAGCGGCTGACCACGACCCTGGGCCTCGCCACGAGCCTCACCCCGCCGCCCCCCGCGCCCACCGCACCCGCACACCGCCCGCTCACCACCCTCGGCGAACTCGCCCGCGCGGGTGCCCTCCAGCTGCGCCACGGAGGCGCCGGCACCGGGACCGGCCCCGTTCTCACCGAGCACGACGTGCTGGGCGGCACACCGCCCTCCGGCGCCCCGGCCACCGGCGCCCCCGAGGAGCCCGTCCTGGTCGAGGCGGGCGACGTCGTCGTTCCCGTGCTCGGCGGCGTCACCGTCGTCCGGGTCGTGGACGAGGCCACCGCGGGCGCCGCGCTCGGCCGCAACCTCCAGCTGCTGCGCCCCGACCCGGCCGTGCTCGACCCCTGGTTCCTCGCCGGCTTCCTGCGCGGCACCACCAACAACCGGCAGGCCAGCAGCCACGCCTCCACCGCGACCCGGCTCGACGCCCGCCGCCTCCAACTGCCGCGCCTGCCCCTGGCGGAGCAGCGGCGGTACGGCGAACGGTTCCGCGCGCTCGCCGCGTTCGAGGACGCGCTGCGGCTCGCCGGACGCCTCGGCGGACAGCTCGTCCAGGGCCTCTACGACGGACTGACGGACGGTACGGTCACGCCGGAGTGACCGGAACCACAACGGTTCCGCACAACCCCGAGGCGTCTGTCGGTGTCGCCCCTTACGCTCGGATCCGCACGCACGCCCGTGTGCGCGCGGACGTTTCACGACCAGGCAATCCAGGAGCAGCCATGTACGCCCCGGGTCTTCCGCCCACGGCGCCGCGCCGAGTCCCCGGCAGGGCCTGGATCGTCTCCATGCGCGTGCTGTTCGTCCTGATCGCGGTCTGCTCCCTGGGCTTTCTGCTGTGGGCGCCGCTGATCAGGCTCGCGTACGTCCGCCGCCGCACCCTCGACTGGTGGACGGCCGGCGCCGGCTTCGCGTTCGTCTGTGTGGTGGTCGCCGTGCTCGGCAGGAACGAGCCGAAGGTGGAGGCGGACAGCCTCGACAACGCGTTCATAGCGCTGCAGCTCCTGGTCCTCGCGGCCGCCTGCGTGTACTACCTCGTCGCCGACGTACGTTTCCACGCGCGCCTGACCGGGAAGGGCGCCGGACTCCCGCACCAGGGGCCCGGCCACGCGTACGTCACCACCGTGCCCGTGCCCACGCCTCCGTACGGACAGCAGCAGCCCTACCCGCCGCACCCCGGACAGCAGCAGCCCTACCCGCTTCCCCTCACGCGCTGCCCCCAGCCGGAGGACGCCCGCCCCGCCCCGCCCCAGCGCATCGACCAGGTCCGGGCCGAGCTGGACGAGCTGAGCGACTACCTCCGCAAGGAGGAGGGCCGGTGAACGGTCGCCTCATCGGCGGGCGGTACGAGCTGGCGACGATCCTCGGCCAGGGCGGCATGGGCCAGGTCTGGACGGCCTACGACCAGCGCCTCGACCGCCGGGTCGCGGTCAAGCTGCTGCGCCCCGACCGGGTCACCGGTCCCATCGGCAGCGAGGCCGCCGAGGAACTGCGCCGCCGCTTCGTCCGCGAGTGCCGGGTCACCGCGCAGGTGGACCACCCGGGCCTGGTCACCGTGCACGACGCGGGAAGCGACGGCGACGACCTGTTCCTCGTCATGCAGTACGTGGAGGGCGCCGACCTCGGCGACCACCTCGCCGAGCACGATCCGTACCCCTGGCCCTGGGCCGTCGCGGTGGCCGCGCAGCTGTGCGCCGTCCTCAGCGCCGTTCACGCCGTGCCGATCGTCCACCGCGACCTCAAGCCCCGTAACGTGATGGTCCGTCCGGACGGCACCGTGCTCGTCCTCGACCTCGGCGTCGCGTCCGTCCTCGACACCGACACCACCCGCCTCACGCACACCGGTTCGCCCATCGGCTCCCCGGCCTACATGGCCCCCGAGCAGGCCATGGGCGGCGCGGTCGGCCCGTACACCGACCTCTACGCACTCGGCGTCCTGCTGCACGAACTGCTCAGCGGTGACGTGCCGTTCGCCGGGTCCACCGCCCTCGGGGTGCTGCACCGGCACCTGTACGAACCGCCGCTGCCGGTCCGCCGGATCCGGCCCGACATCCCCGAGGCGCTGGAAGCGCTCGTGCTGCGGCTGCTCGCCAAGGACCCGCAGCACCGCCCGGACAGCGCCCAGGAGGTGTACGAACACCTCGCCCCGCTGCTGCCCGCGCGCGGCTCCCGGCCGCCCGCCGGGCCGCTCGACCCCACCCGCCCCTTCCTGCGCCCGCACGCCCCCTGGCCCGACCGCGCCACGGTCCCGCCGCCCGCCATGCCCGCCACCCCGCCCGCGCGTACGGACGTCGCCGCCGCCGTGGACGAGGTCAAGCGGCTCCTCGGCGAGGGCCGCATCACCCAGGCCGTGGACATGCTCGGCGGGCTCCTCCCGGTCGCCGCCGAACAGCACGGCTCCGGCTCCCCGGTGGTCCGCATCCTGCGCAAGCAGTACGCGGCGACCCTCATGGACGACGGGCAGTACCGCCGCGCCCTGCCCGAACTGCGCCGGCTCGCCGACGACCGGGCCGCCGAGGCGGGCTCCGCCGACCCGCAGACCCTCGGCTACCGCTGCGACGTCGCCCAGTGCCTGGAACAGCTCGGCGAACCCGCCGCCGCGCTCGCGGAGTACCGCGCGGTGCTGCCGTACTACGAGAACCAGTACGCCACGGGCAACGACCCGGCACGCTCGTACGAGATCCGCCACCGCATCGGGCAGCTGCTGCTCGCCCTCGGCGACCACGCGAACGCGCGCGCCCAGCTCCAGTCCCTGCTGTACGACACCGAGCGCACCTACGGACCGCACCACCCGCTGCCCGTCGAGCTGCGCCGGCAGCTGGAACGCCAGATGGAGGTCCGGGGCGGCTGAGGCCCGGGACGGGCCGTTCACCCGATGGCCGCCCACCGGCCACACCGGGCTCCGGAGGGCGACACATCGACCGGTTGATGTACATGGGTGCTGATCTCGCTGGTGGTGCCTTGTTTCAACGAGGAAGAGATCCTCGAACGCTTCCATGAACGCGTCACGGACGAAATGTCCCGTCTCGGGGACGCGTTCGAGGTCGTCTACGTCGACGACGGAAGCGCCGACCGGACCCTGCCCCTCATCCAGGAGCTGGCGACCGCCGACCCGCGCGTCCGGTACGTCTCCTTCAGCCGCAACTTCGGCAAGGAGGCCGCCATGCTGGCCGGTCTCCAGCACGCCGAGGGGGACGCCGTCGTCCTGATGGACGCCGACCTCCAGCACCCGCCGGAGCTGGTCGGACGCATGCTCCAGGAGCACGCCCGGGGCTACGACCAGGTCATCGCCCGCCGCACCCGCGCCGGCGACCGCGTCACCCGTACCCTCTCCGCACGCGCCTACTACTGGCTGATCAACCGCCTCGTGGACGTCGAACTGGTCGACGGCGTCGGGGACTTCCGGCTCCTCTCCCGCCGCGCGGCCGACGCCGTGCTCTCGCTCACCGAGTACAACCGCTTCTCCAAGGGCCTCTTCTCCTGGGTCGGCTTCCCCACCACGACGTTCAGTTACGAGAACGCCGTACGGGAACAGGGCCGCTCCGCCTGGACCTTCGGCAAGCTCCTCAACTACGGGCTCGACGGGCTGCTCTCCTTCAACAACAAGCCCCTGCGCGCCGCCCTCTACCTCGGCCTGCTCCTCACCTCCGTCGCCCTCGCCTACGCCGCCTGGATCGTCGGCGTCGCCCTCGTGCGGGGCGTCGACACCCCCGGTTACGTCACCCTGCTCGTCGTCGTCACCGCGCTCGCCGGCGTCCAGATGGTCCTCGCCGGGGTCGTCGGCGAATACGTCGGGCGCATCTACTACGAGGTCAAGCGCCGCCCGCACTTCCTGGTCAAGGCCACCAACACCCGGACCCGCGAAGCGGCCGCCGAGCCGGAGCCCCGGGAGTTCGTACGCCGATGACGGTCACCGCACAAATGGCACGTTTCGCGGTCGTCGGCGCGGTGAACACCGGCACGTACTACGGCTTCTACCTGCTCCTGCTGCACTGGCTGCCGTACATCGCCGCCCATGTGCTCGCCTTCGCGCTCAGCATGACCGGCTCGTTCTTCCTGAACTCGTACTTCACGTACCGCACCCGGCCCACCTGGCGGAAGTTCCTGCTTTTCCCCCTCACCAACGCGGCCAACTTCGTCATCACCACCGGCGGCGTCTACCTCCTGGTCGACCTGGCCGGATTCAGCGACCGCTACGCCCCGCTGGTTGCCGCCGCGGCCGCCATTCCGATCACGTTCGTGGTGTCGCGCACGATCATGCTGCGGCCGGACATACCGCCGAAGACGGCCGAACGCGTCGGCTGAGCCGCCCCGGGGCGGCCCGCATCCCCAACTCCTCCCGAATCGTTGGTCGAATCAGTGGCCCGGACCGGTTCCACTCCCTAACATCGATCACCGCAAGGCTTTGTGCACCGCCGCACAATCTCCTCGGGAGGCTCCTTTGCACCGCCGCCGTCGCACCGCGCTCACCGTCTCCGCCGCGCTGCTCGCCGCAGCGCCGCTCCTCTCCGCCTGTGGCAGCCAGGCCCACCCCGGCGCCGCGGCCGTCGTCGGCGGCGACCGGATCACGGTGTCCACCGTGCAGGCGCAGGTGGCCGACGTGCGCGAGGCGCAGGGCTCGTCCCCGCAGTCCGCCCAGCTCACCGACCAGTCCGGCCAGCTGGCCCGCGCCAAGCTGCACGGGCTGATCCTGGACCGCGTCCTCGACCGGGCCGCGGCGGACGCGGGCGTCACGGTGAGCCGCGCGGAGATCCAGCAGATGCGCGCGTCGGCCGTCGCCCAGTACAGCGGCGAGAAGGGGCTGCGGCAGGCCGTCCTCCAGGAGCGCTGGCTCGCCCCGGGCCAGATCGACGCCTTCCTGCGCGAGCAGATCCAGATCACGAAGCTCGGCCAGGCCCTCGGCGCCGACCCGTCGACGCCCGAGGGCACCAAGGCCATCGGCGACGCGCTGACCAAGGCGTCCAAGGCGCTCCACGTCGACGTCAACCCCCGCTACGGCACCTGGGACAACCAGCAGATCCAGCTGGGCGACTACAAGGCCCCGTGGATCTCCCAGGTCACCAAGCCCGCCCAGGCGGCCGCCGAGGCCGGGGCCTGAGCCCCCTGTGACGGCCGGGGTAGATTCGGTGGCGTGAACGCTGAAGACCCCGGCCGCATCGTCCTGCTCACCGTCAGCCACCGGGTCGCGCCCGGACTGCTGTCCTGGCCCGCCTGGCAGGCGCTGCACGGCGCCGACGAGGTGCGCTGCGGCGAGCCGGAGCAGCCGCAGCTGCCGTATCTGAGCGAGGCCGGCGTCGCCGTCACCCCGGGCGTCCCGGACGCCCGGGAGCTCGTGGACGCCTGCGCGGGCGGCCGCACCGTGGTCGTCCTCACCGGCGGCGCGGGCGACCAGCCGCTCACCGACGGCCTCGCCCGGCTGGCCGGCTCGGGGCGGGTCCGGATGCCGGACCTGGAGCTGCTGCCGGGCTCGTACGACCTGCCGGGCGCCCGGCTCATCGACCTCGTCCAGGTCATGGACCGCATCCGCGTCGAGTGCCCCTGGACCTCGCAGAAGACCCACAAGGGCCTCGCCAAGTACGCCATTGAGGAGGCGTACGAGCTGGTCGAGGCGATCGAGGACGGCGACCGCGAGGAGCTGCGCGAGGAGCTCGGGGACGTACTGCTCCAGGTCGTCTTCCACGCGCGCATCGCGGAGGAAGGCCTTCCAGGAAGTGGTGAGGAGCCGTTCTCCGTGGACGACGTGGCCGGCACCCTCATCGAGAAGCTGATCCACCGCCACCCGCACGTCTTCGGCGACGAGACCGCCGAGACCCCGGAGGACGTCCACGCGCACTGGCTGCGCACCAAGGCGATCGAGAAGCAGCGTGAATCCGTCACCGACGGGGTACCGCTCGGCCAGCCCGGCCTGGCTCTCGCCGCGAAGCTCGCGAGCCGGGTCCGTACCGCCGGACTCGACGTGCCGCTCCCCGAGGGCGACGACATCGGCTACCGCCTCCTCGCCCTCGCCGTGCGCGCCCAGGAGGAGGGCGTCGACCCGGAGGCCGCGCTGCGCGCCGCGGGACGCGCGTACCGGGACGCGATCCGGACGGCGGAGGGCACCGGATAACGTCGGGGAGTGAACGACAGCCCCGCCGACAGCCCCGTTGAGCGCCCCTCCGAGCGCCCAGCCGACCGTCCCGCCGAAGCCGCGTCCGTACCCGCCGGCTGCCCCGCCCACACCTCGTCCGCCGCCGTGCCGCCCGCGCCCGAGCTCTTCACCTGGGAGTTCGCCACCGACCCGTACCCGGCGTACGCCTGGCTGCGCGAGCACAGCCCCGTGCACCGCACCACGCTGCCCAGCGGGGTCGAGGCGTGGCTCGTCACCCGGTACGCGGACGCCCGGCAGGCCCTCGCCGACTCCCGGCTGTCCAAGAACCCGGCGCACCACGCCGAGCCCGCGCACGCCAAGGGGAAGACAGGCATCCCCGGGGAGCGCAAGGCCGAGCTGATGACGCACCTGCTCAACATCGACCCGCCGGACCACACCCGGCTGCGCCGCCTGGTCTCCAAGGCGTTCACGCCCCGGCGCATCGCGCAGTTCGCGCCCCGGGTGCAGGAGCTGACGGACCGCCTCATCGACGGGTTCGTGGAGAAGGGGGAGGTCGACCTGATCCACGAGTTCGCCTTCCCGCTTCCCATCTACGCGATCTGCGACCTGCTCGGCGTGCCCCGCGAGGACCAGGACGACTTCCGGGACTGGGCGGGCATGATGATCCGGCACGGCGGCGGGCCGCGCGGCGGGGTCGCCCGGTCCGTGAAGAAGATGCGCGCCTATCTGCTCGAACTGATCCACCGCAAGCGCGAGGACTTGGGCGACGACCTGATCTCCGGGTTGATCCGGGCGAGCGACCACGGCGAGCACCTGACCGAGAACGAGGCCGCGGCGATGGCCTTCATCCTGCTGTTCGCCGGCTTCGAGACGACCGTGAACCTGATCGGGAACGGCGTCCACACCCTGCTCAACCACCCCGCCGAACGCGAGCGGCTGCAACGCGCGCTGGCGGCGGGCGACAGCGGGCTGCTGGCCACCGGGATCGAGGAACTGCTGCGCTACGACGGCCCGGTGGAGCTCGCCACCTGGCGGTTCGCCACCGAGCCGCTGACCATCGGAGGGCAGCGCGTCGCGGAGGGCGATCCGGTGCTCGTGGTGCTCGCGGCGGCCGACCGGGACCCCGAGCGGTTCGCCGGGCCGGACACGCTGGACCTGTCGCGGAGTGACAATCAGCACCTCGGCTACGGCCACGGCATTCATTACTGTCTGGGAGCGCCGCTCGCCCGGCTGGAGGGACAGGCCGCGCTCGCCACCCTGCTGACACGCCTTCCGGACCTGCGACTTGCGGGAGAATCAGGCGATTTGCGGTGGCGCGGCGGGCTCATCATGCGCGGACTGCGCACGCTGCCGGTGCATTTCACGCCCGGGGCGCGCACCGAGGAAAGTGACACTCTGTCAACTCTGTGACTTTCGCGTGATCTCTACTGCATCGACTTGTGACTCACGTTCGAGTTTCGCTAGGTTCACCGTTCGACTCACCAGTCGCTTGTCAGTCACACGGAAGGCATCTCCCATGGGCTCCGCGAACGGCAGACACCGCCGCCCTCGTCAGGCACCCGCCATCGTGGTCGCCGCAGGCGTCACCGGCTCGGCCATCGCCATCCCGCTGCTCGGCGCGGCAAGCGCACACGCCGCGGACACCGCGACCTGGGACCGGGTGGCCGAGTGCGAGAGCGGCGGCATGTGGAGCGCCGACCTCGGCAACGGCTCCTACGGCGGTCTCCAGTTCACGCCGGAGCTGTGGAAGGCGTACGGCGGTGAGTCGTACGCCGAGCGCGCCGACCTCGCCAGCCGCTCGCAGCAGATCGCGGTGGCCGAGCGGGTCCTGGCCGCCAAGGGTCCGAAGGCGTGGCCGAGCTGCGCGGTGATCTCCGGGCTCAGCAAGGCCGCGGGCAAGGCGGACGTGGACCCGGGCGACAAGGACGAGGACGACCCCGCCCGGGGCGCCGACTCGGGCCTCGACGCCGGTCTCGGCACCGACCCGGTGGACGACGCCTCCTCGGGCTCGTCGGCCACCCCCTCGGACGAGGCGTCCGACGCGGCCACCACGGGCAAGGAGGCCGCCAAGAGCTCCGGCAAGCACGCGGGCAGGAGCGCCGAGGAGAAGGCGGACGCCTCCGCCTCCCCGTCGGGCGACGCTTCGGCCGACCCGTCCGCCGACCCCTCCGGCACCCCGTCCGCCTCGGACGACCCGTCCACCACGCCCTCGGCCGACCCCTCGGCCGGTGCGACGGACGACGCGCGGGCGAAGGGCGGCAAGCACCGGGGCGCCCCGGCCGCCGACGACGCCACCGGGACGGCCGACGGGCGCGACACGGGCCGGCACGCCTCGCGGGGCGACGGCGACGCGCGCGACAGCGCCACGGGGCCGGGCGACGGCACGTACACCGTGCGGCCGGGCGACAACCTCTGGGCGATCGCCGACGCGCAGGACCTGCCCGGCGGCTGGCCCGAGCTGTACGAGGCGAACAAGGCCGAGGTGGGCTCCGACCCGGACCTCATCCTGCCCGGCCAGAACCTCGATCTGGGCCTGGGTGACCCGGCCCCGGACCAGGTCGCCGAGAGCGCCGGATGAGCCGTTAGAGCCCCCTGTGCTTTGGGTGGTTTAAGAGGCCCATGTCCCACTTTTGACCGAGTGAGACATGGGTCTCTTTGCGTGAACTCACGCCCCTTGTCCGGGAGGTCCCGCCGCATCCGTTCCGACCTGCACAAATGAGGGTTCATCGGATGCTCTTACGGGATGATTATCCGGTATGTCCTTCTTTGAATATGGCCGGTGGGTGTGATTACGGTCAGAACCGCTCGCACCGCGGGCCCCGTCGACCGTCACGCCGAATCCTGCCGTCGGTCGGAGGGAACAGACGCGAAAGCGCCGTAGGCAGGAGCGGGGGACCCAGGTAGGCGCTGGGCCCGGTCGTCGGGAGACGAACGGGGCCGGCTAGGGGTGAAGTCGCGCCAGGGGCGCGGCCGGGCAACTCACTTGGCCCGAACCCGACAGCTCACCTCGCAGGCGTCGGTGAGGAGAAGACTCGATGCTGCTCAACCGCAAGGGCAACAAGCACCGCCGCCCCTCCAAGGCCGTCCGTGTCGCGACGCTCGCCGGTGTCGCCGGTGCCGCCGTCGCCGTGCCGCTGATGGGCGCGACCAACGCCTCCGCCGCCTCCGTCGCCACGTGGGACGCCGTCGCCCAGTGCGAGTCCGGCGGCAACTGGTCGATCAACACCGGCAACGGCTACTACGGCGGCCTGCAGTTCTCCCAGTCCAGCTGGGCCGCCGCCGGCGGTACGCAGTACGCGCCCCGCGCCGACCTGGCCACCAAGGCCCAGCAGATCGCCACCGCCGAGAAGCTCCTCGACCTGCAGGGCCCGGGCGCCTGGTCCTGCGCCGGTGCCGGCAACCTGACCAACGACGGTGTCGACCCGGGCGTCGACACCGGCTCCGGTGCCGCGAAGCAGGAGGCACCCAAGCAGGAGGCCGCCCCGAAGAAGGCCGAGCGCACCGAGGCCCCGGCCACCAACCGCTCCGACCGCTCGGACGCCCCGAAGGCCGCGAAGAAGACGGTCACCACCCCCACCGGCAAGAAGGTCGCCAAGGGTGACGGCGAGTACAAGGTCGTCTCCGGTGACACGCTGAGCAAGATCGCCGCCGAGCACCACGTCAAGGGTGGCTGGGAGCGGCTGTTCAAGCTGAACAAGGACATCGTCCAGGACGCCGACCTGATCTACCCGGGCCAGCAGCTCCACCTGACGAAGTAACGAAGCAACCGCGATCCCTCCTCGCTGATCGCTCAGGCCGCCCCGGCCCGGCACGCACTCTCCCCCCGTGTGTTGCCGGGCCGGGGCACGCCGCGTTGGGGCCGCCGGGCGACCCGTGAGCGTTCAACTGTTGTAGTTACCGGTCAGTAATTATCTGGCCTCTCGCCCCGGTATGCCCGCCCTTGGGTCCTTTTTCGTCCCAGGGGACGGGCGGTCGGCCGACGCCGACGGCCGGGCCGGTTAGGCTCTTGTCGCAAGGCCAAAGTGACCCTGCACAACCAGCGTCATATCCCAGAAGGAGATGCCTCGTGCCGTCCATCGACGTCGTCGTAGCCCGGGAAATCCTCGACTCCCGGGGCAACCCCACGGTCGAGGTCGAGGTCGGCCTCGACGACGGCAGCACCGGTCGTGCTGCTGTTCCGTCCGGCGCCTCCACCGGCGCGTTCGAGGCCATTGAGCTTCGCGACGGCGACCCCAACCGCTACCAGGGCAAGGGCGTCGAGAAGGCCGTCCTCGCCGTGATCGAGCAGATCGGCCCGGAGCTCGTCGGCTACGACGCCACCGAGCAGCGCCTCATCGACCAGGCGATGTTCGACCTGGACGCCACGGAGAACAAGGGCTCGCTCGGCGCCAACGCCATCCTCGGCGTCTCCCTCGCCGTCGCCCACGCCGCCTCCGAGGCCAGCGACCTCCCGCTGTTCCGCTACCTCGGCGGCCCGAACGCGCACCTGCTGCCCGTTCCGATGATGAACATCCTGAACGGCGGCTCGCACGCCGACTCCAACGTGGACATCCAGGAGTTCATGATCGCGCCGATCGGCGCCGAGTCGTTCTCCGAGGCCCTGCGCTGGGGCGCCGAGGTCTACCACACGCTGAAGAAGGTCCTGAAGACCAAGGGCCTGTCCACCGGCCTCGGCGACGAGGGCGGCTTCGCGCCGAACCTGGAGTCCAACCGCGCCGCCCTCGACCTCATCATCGAGGCCATCAAGGAGGCCGGTTACGCCCCGGGCAAGGACATCGCGCTCGCGCTCGACGTCGCCGCGTCCGAGTTCTACAAGGACGGCTCGTACGAGTTCGAGGGCAAGTCCCGCTCGGCCGCCGAGATGACCGAGTACTACGAGGAGCTCGTCTCCGCGTACCCGCTGGTCTCCATCGAGGACCCGCTGTACGAGGACGACTGGGCCGGCTGGAAGGTCATCACCGACAAGCTGGGCGCCAAGGTCCAGATCGTCGGCGACGACCTCTTCGTCACCAACCCGGAGCGCCTGGCCCGCGGCATCGAGGAGGGCTCCGCCAACGCCCTGCTCGTCAAGGTCAACCAGATCGGTTCGCTGACCGAGACCCTGGACGCCGTCGAGCTGGCCCAGCGCAACGGCTTCAAGTGCATGATGTCGCACCGCTCCGGCGAGACCGAGGACGTCACCATCGCCGACCTCGCCGTCGCCGTGAACTGCGGTCAGATCAAGACCGGCGCCCCGGCCCGCTCGGACCGCGTCGCCAAGTACAACCAGCTGCTGCGCATCGAGGAGATCCTCGACGACGCCGCGGTGTACGCGGGCCGCTCGGCGTTCCCGCGCTTCAAGGGCTGACCACAGCCCGGCAGGGCGACCGCCCCCGCCTCCGTCCGTCCCCGCGCCCGGTCACGTACCGTGTGCGGGGACGGACGTCGTAATGGGGAGGCGGGAACATGGCCGTGAAGGACAGGGACCGGTTCTCCACCGCGACCCGGCTGCGGCTGCTCGGTGAGCAGACCGCCGCCCGCGTCTACCGGTCCCAGAACCGGCGCCAGGCCCGCCGCTCCCGGCTCACCGGCCGGGCCGCCTTCCTGGCCCTGGTCGTCTGCTCCCTGGTCGTCGCCCTCGCGTACCCGATGCGTCAGTACGTGTCGCAGCGCGACGAGATCGCCGACCAGCGCAGGCTGGCCCGCGAGGCCGAGGCGCGCACCGAGGAGCTGCGGGACCAGAAGGCCCGGCTCCAGGACGACGCGTACATCAAGCGGCTGGCCCGCGAGCACCTGCACTACGTTCTTCCGGGGGAGACCGGCTACACCGTGGTCGACCCCGACGCGGTCAAGGAGCGCAACGGGAAGCCGGCCGAGACGGACCGGCCCTGGCACTCCAACCTGTGGGACGGCGTGGACAGCGCCGACCGCGGCTGACGGCCGTCCCCATCCCCGTACCTCTGCAGAACCCGCGGTTCGAGCAGTCCGATCAGCACCCTAGGCAGGCATGGAAACGCCCCCTCCCCAGACCGAGCCCACCGTCCCCACCGAGGCGGACATCGCCGCGTTCCAGCAGCAGCTGGGCCGCCCGCCGCGCGGGCTGCGCGCCATCGCGCACCGCTGTCCGTGCGGCAACCCGGACGTGGTCGAGACGCAGCCCCGGCTGGAGGACGGCACGCCGTTCCCGACGACGTTCTATCTGACGTGCCCCCGCGCCGCGTCCGCGATCGGCACGCTGGAGGCGAACGGGGTCATGAAGGAGATGACCGAGCGCCTGGGCAAGGACCCCGAGCTCGCGGCGGCCTACCGGGCGGCGCACGAGGACTACATCGCGCGGCGCGACGCCATCGAGGTCCTGGAGGGCTTCCCGAGCGCCGGCGGCATGCCGGACCGGGTGAAGTGCCTGCACGTGCTCGTCGGGCACTCGCTGGCGGCCGGTCCCGGCGTCAACCCGCTGGGCGACGAGGCGATCGCGATGCTGCCGGAGTGGTGGCGCAAGGGACCCTGCGTGTCGCCGTGCGGCGAGCAGGGTACGGACGAGGGCTGAGGGGGCGCCGGACATGACGCGCGTGGCCGCCATCGACTGCGGCACCAACTCGATCCGCCTGCTGGTCGCGGACGCCGACCCGGTCACCGGGGAGCTCGTCGAGCACGCCCGGCGCATGGAGATCGTCCGGCTGGGGCAGGGCGTCGACCGGACCGGCCGGCTCGCCCCCGAGGCGCTGGAGCGCACGTTCGCCGCCTGCCGACAGTACGCGGCGGTGATCCAGGAGCACGGTGCCGACAAGGTGCGCTTCGTCGCCACCTCCGCCTCCCGGGACGCGGAGAACCGCGACGACTTCGTGCGCGGGGTGCGGGACATCCTGGGCGTCGAGCCCGAGGTGATCAGCGGGGACCAGGAGGCCGCGTTCTCGTTCACCGGGGCGACCAAGGAGCTCACCGGGCGCGACGACCTCGCGAAGCCGTACCTGGTCGTGGACATCGGCGGCGGCTCCACCGAGTTCGTCGTGGGCGACGACCGGGTGCGGGCCGCCCGGTCCGTGGACATCGGCTGCGTCCGGATGACCGAGCGCCACTTCGTGCGCGACGGCGTCTTCGCCGATCCGCCCTCGCGTGAGGGGATCGACGCGGTCCGCGCCGACGTGGCCGCCGCCCTGGACCTGGCGGAGGAGACCGTGCCGATCGCCTCGGCGGCCACGCTGGTGGGCCTCGCCGGGACGGTCACCACGGTGGCCGCGATGGCGCTGGGCCTGGAGGAGTACGACTCCGAGGCGATCCACCACTCCCGGGTCTCCCTGGAGCAGGTCCGGGAGATCACCGCGCGGCTGCTGGCCTCGACCCATGCGGAGCGCGCGGCGATCGGCGCGATGCACCCGGGCCGGGTCGACGTGATCCCGTCCGGTGCGCTGATCCTGCAGGCCGTGATGGAGCGGACCGGGGCGCGCGAGGTCGTGGTCAGCGAGCACGACATTCTGGATGGAATCGCCTTTTCGCTGGCGTGAGCCGGGCGCTCATGCGTCGTCCCGCCCGCACCGTTGAGAGGGCGGGACGTGCCTGGTGGGGCGGCTTTCGGGCCGCCTCGCCACCAACTTCGTGAACTTCTTCACAAGGAATTGCCCACCCCGGGCCCGTCTTCTGCTCCGGATGGGTCGCGCAGGAGGTGAGCGGGGTCACTCGGGGGCCGGACCGACAGGTTCCGGGAGTGTTACGCCCAGGTGGACCGGAAGGCCCCTTCGCCCGGGGCCGAGGGCCAAGGGCCAGCTCGCAGGCGGTGAACAACGTTCACCACTGTAACGGGGTTCCCGGTGCGGGTCATGACCTGGGTCACGTGGGCGGCGAACTATAGCAGAGGGTGGCCACAACCTTGTGAAGGGGCTCACGAGCATGCCCCCCGAGTGGGGTGGATACTCGATGGCATGAGCACCACGGAGCGTCCCAGGATCCTCGTAGTAGGCGGTGGGTACGTAGGTCTGTACGCAGCTCGGCGCATCCTCAAGAAGATGCGCTACGGCGAGGCGACCGTCACGGTCGTCGACCCCCGGTCGTACATGACCTATCAGCCCTTCCTCCCCGAAGCTGCCGCCGGCAGCATCTCCCCTCGGCATGTCGTCGTCCCGCTGCGGCGCGTCCTGCCCAAGGCCGAGGTGCTCACCGGTCGCGTCACCACGATCGACCAGGACCGCAAGGTCGCCACGGTCGCGCCGCTCGTCGGCGAGGCCTACGAGCTGCCCTTCGACTACCTGGTCATCGCGCTCGGCGCGGTCTCCCGCACCTTCCCGATCCCCGGCCTCGCCGAGCAGGGCATCGGCATGAAGGGCATCGAGGAGGCCATCGGCCTGCGCAACCACGTTCTGGAGCAGCTGGACAAGGCCGACTCCACGACGGACGAGGACGTCCGCCGCCGGGCCCTCACCTTCGTCTTCGTGGGCGGCGGGTTCGCCGGTGCGGAGACCATCGGCGAGGTCGAGGACATGGCCCGCGACGCGGCCAAGTACTACACCAACGTGAAGCGCGAGGACATGCGCTTCATCCTGGTCGACGCCGCCGACAAGATCCTCCCCGAGGTCGGTCCGAAGCTCGGGACCTGGGGCCGCGAGCACCTGGAGTCCCGCGGTGTCGAGGTCTTCCTCTCGACCTCCATGGACTCCTGCGTCGACGGCCACGTGGTGCTGAAGAACGGCCTGGAGGTCGACTCCAACACCATCGTGTGGACCGCCGGTGTGAAGCCGAACCCGGCGCTGGCCCGCTTCGGCCTGCCGCTCGGCCCCCGCGGCCACGTGGACACCACCGAGAAGCTCCAGGTGCAGGGCACCGACTACATCTGGGCCGCGGGCGACAACGCCCAGGTCCCGGACATGGTCGGCCGCAAGGCGGGCAACCCCAACGCCTGGTGCCCGCCGAACGCCCAGCACGCGCTGCGTCAGGCCCGGGTCCTCGGTGACAACGTGATCTCCGGGATGCGCGGCTTCCCGCAGGCCGACTACAGCCACGCCAACAAGGGCGCGGTCGCCGGTCTGGGCCTGCACAAGGGCGTCGCGATGATCGTCATGGGCAAGATGAAGATCAAGCTCAAGGGCCGTCTCGCCTGGTACATGCACCGTGGCTACCACGGTCTGGCGATGCCGACCTGGAACCGCAAGATCCGGATCTTCGCCGACTGGACCCTCGCGATGTTCCTCAAGCGCGAGGTCGTCTCCCTGGGTGCCATGGAGACGCCGCGCGAGGAGTTCTACGAGGCCGCCAAGCCGGCGCCCGCGCCGGCCGCCGCCAAGCCCGTGGGCGAGAAGGCCAAGGCCTCCTAGCTCCACCGGGCCGTAACGGCCGCAGTACGACGCCCGAAGGGGCCGTCCGCCATCCGTGGTGCGGACGGCCCCTTCGGCGTATCCGGGTACGAAAGGGCGGCGCGCGGCACGGGCCGCACCCCCGGCGGATGCATGTGCCGTGCACGCATTTTGCCGTTCCCTTGCCCGGTAGCGGGATGGCCGGGCCGCCTCAGACTGTTGTGGGGGATGTACCACGCCAAGGCGCCCCGGGTGCCGGGGCGTGGTCCGGGACATGTGTGGGCATGTCTGGGCACGTCGGGAAACACCGTCACGGAGGTGTGCGCCATGGCAGACGCCGCATTGCGGCTGACCGCTCTCGCCCAGCAGTTGCTGGGCCAACCCCTACCGGTCCGCATCCGGGCCTGGGACGGCAGCGAATCCGGACCGCCCGGAGCCCCCGTCCTCGTCATCCGGAACCGCCGGGCCCTGCGCCGGCTGCTGTGGAAGCCGGGCGAACTCGGCCTGGCCCGCGCCTGGGTGGCCGGCGAACTCGACATCGAGGGCGACCTCTACGAGGCTCTGGACCTGATGGCCGGGCTCATCTGGGAGCGCACCTCCGACGCGCCGGGCGGCCTCCAGGCCCTGCGCGACCCGAAGTCGCGCGCCGCCGCCGCGGACCTGCTGAAGCTGTCCGGGCCCTGGCTGCCGCCCGCCCCGCCGCCCGAGGAGGTGCGCCGCCGCAGCGGTCCCCTGCACACCAGACGCCGCGACAAGGAGGCCATCAGCCACCACTACGACGTGGGCAACGACTTCTACGAACTGGTCCTCGGGCCGTCCATGGTCTACTCCTGCGCCTACTGGGAGGACGCCGGGACCCTGGAGGACGCCCAGCGCGACAAACTCGACCTCGTCTGCCGCAAACTGGCCCTCAAGGAGGGCGACCGCCTGCTGGACGTCGGCTGCGGCTGGGGCTCCATGGCCATCCACGCCGCCCGCGAGTACGGCGCCCACGTCACCGGCATCACCCTCTCCACCGAACAGGCCGCCTACGCCCGCAAGCGCATCGCCGACGAGGGCCTGACCGACCGCGTGGAGATCCGGGTCCAGGACTACCGGGACGTCCGCGACGGGCCCTACGACGCCATCTCGTCCATCGGCATGGCGGAGCACGTCGGCTCCGTCCGCTACCGGGAGTACGCCGACGACCTCTTCGCCCTCCTCAAGCCCGGCGGGCGCCTCCTCAACCACCAGATCGGGCGCCGCCCGGAGCGGGACGAGTCGGCGTACGAGATCGACGCGTTCATCGACGCCTACGTCTTCCCGGACGGAGAGCTGGCCCCGGTCGGCCGGACCCTCGCCCTCCTGGAGGAGGCCGGCTTCGAGGCCCGGGACGTCGAGGCGCTGCGCGAGCACTACGCGCTGACCCTGCGCCAGTGGGTCGCCAACCTGGAGCGGGGCTGGGGGAGCGCCGTGAAGATGGTCTCGCCCGGCCGGGCCCGCGTCTGGCGGCTCTACATGGCCGCGTCCGCGCTGTCCTTCGAGCGCAACAAGATCGGCGTCAACCAGATCCTCGCGGTGCGCCCGGAGGCGGACGGCGCCTCGCGCATGCCGCTGCGCGCCCGCGCCTGGAAGGCCGACGCGAACGGCTGAGCCGCCGTGCTGCCGCAGAGCGAAGGGGCCGGTGTCCATGGACACCGGCCCCTTCGTCGTACGGGTGCGGCTATTCGGTCTTGATGGCCGTCAGCATGTTGAGCTTCGCGGCGCTGCGGGCGGGCCAGAGGGAGGCCAGTACGCCGACCAGACCGGCCAGCAGCAGGAACAGCGCGATTCGGCCCCACGGCACGACCAGCACGTACTGCGGGATGCTCGCGGACACGGTCTGTCCGATCGCCCAGCCGAGGAACAGGCCGAGCCCGATGCCGATGACCGCGCCGAACAGCGAGATCACGACCGCCTCCAGGCGGATCATCCGCTTGACCCTGCGCCGGTCCAGGCCGATCGCCCGCAGCATGCCGATCTCCTGCTGGCGCTCGAACACCGACATGGCCAGGGTGTTGACGACCCCGAGCACCGCGATGATCAGGGCCATGCCGAGCAGGCCGTACATGATGTTCATGGCGAGGTTGACGCCGCCGCCGAACATGTTGCGGATGTCCTGACGGTCCATGACGCTCATGCCCGGGTTGTCGCCCAAGGCGTCCACCAGCGCCTGCTCGTGGGCCGCGCTCGCGCCGCCCTCCGTCTTCACCCAGATCTCGCGGATGTCGCCCTTGCCCTCGTGCGGGGCGACGGTGTCGCGGGGGACGAGGACGGGCGAGAGGAACTCGTTGTCCTTGTAGAGCGCGCCGACCTTCAGCGTCTCCTTCTTCTTGTCGTCGTACGTGACGGCGACGGTGTCACCGGGCTTCCAGCCGTGCGACTTCGCGGTCTTCTCCGCGACTGCGATCTGCCCCTTCTCCAGGGTGTTCAGGGAGCCCGCGACGGTGTCGACGGCCAGCACCTGCTGCACGTCGCCCGGGGTGACGCCGGACGCCGAGACGCCCTGCCCGCCGATCGTCAGCCAGACGGCCTGCTGGGGCGAGACGGCGGTGACGCCCTTGGCCTTCTCCAGGGCGGTCAGCGCGGACTCGTCGAGCGCGTCGCCGCTGGCCATCGAGATCATGTAGTCGGCCTTGATGTTGTCCGTCGTCACCTTGTCGACCGCCCGGCCGAGAGTGACGCCGAGCACCGAGATGCCGGTGACCAGGGTGAGGCCGATCGCCAGCGCGGAGGCGGTGGCACCGGTGCGCCGGGGGTTGCGGACCGCGTTCTGCGCGGCGAGCTTGCCGGAGACCCCGAACAGCCGGCGCAGCGGCGGGCGGACCAGGGCGATCACCGGGCGGGACAGCAGCGGGATCAGGATGATGACGCCGATCAGCGCCAGGAACGTGCCGCCCCCGACGAGCAGGCGTCCGTCCGTACCGCCCTTGGCCGCGCCGCCGAGAATCCCGGCGGTGCCGAGCAGCGTGATGAGGCCGCCGATGGTGTTGCGTACGACCAGGGACTTGACGGTGGCCACCGCGTGCGCGCTGCTCATCGCGGCGACCGGGGGGATCTTCGCGGCGCGGCGGGCGGGCAGCCAGGCGGCCAGCACGGTGATCAGGACGCCGACGGCGAAGGCGACGGCGACGGTGAGCGGGGCGACCACCAGCGGGCCGGCCGGGATCTTGGCGCCGAACAGGCTCATGGCCGAGCGCAGTCCGACGGCGAGCCCGAGGCCCAGCGCGAAGCCGACGACGGAGGCGATGAGGCCGACCACGGCGGCCTCCAGGAGCACCGAGCGCTTGACCTGGCGGCGCGAGGCACCCACCGCGCGCATCAGGGCCAGTTCCTTGGTGCGCTGGGCGACCAGCATGGTGAAGGTGTTGGCGATCAGGAAGATGCCGACGAAGAGGGCGACGCCCGCGAAGGACAGCAGCACCCAGTTGATCCCGCTGAGGCCCTTCTCGATCTCCTCGGCCTGCTCGTCGGAGCGCGCCTTGCCGGTCTTGGCCTCGGCGTCCTCGGGCAGCAGCGGCTTCACGGCGGCCAGCAGCTCCCGGTCGGAGGCGCCGGGCTTCGCGGTGACGGAGACGTCCTTGAACTCACCGGGGCGCAGGAACAGCTTCTGCGCGACGGGGGTGTCGAAGAGGACCAGGCTGCCGCCGGCGTTGACCGCGCCGTCCTGGGTGGTGAAGACGCCCGACAGGGTGTACTCCTTCACCGGCCCGTTGGTGGCGACGCGGACGGTGTCGCCGACCTTGTACTCGCCCTTGTCCGCAGTGTCGCGGTCCAGCGCGATGCTGCCGGGCTCGGTGGGGCCGGTGCCGTCGGTGAAGGTGTACGCGGCGTCCTTGCCGTCCTTGCCGGGGGCGAAGTTGGAGCCGGTGTTGGACCAGCCGTTGCCGATCAGCTTGCCGTCGGGGTCGGCGACCCCGGCGAAGCCGTCGACCCGGCCGGTGGCCTCGGCCACGCCGTCCAGGCCCTGGATCTTCTCCAGGGTGGCCGCGTCGATGGCGCGGGACTTCTCGTCGCGCTGGTCGGCGTAGGTGGTCACGGCGACGGCGATGTCGTCGTAGCTCTTGGCCGACTGGTTGCGGAGGGCGTTGCCGAGGGTGTCGGTGAAGACCAGGGTGCCGGAGACGAAGGCCACGCCGAGCATCACGGCGAGGATCGTCATCAGCAGCCTGGCCTTGTGCGCGAGCACATTGCGCAGGGCGGTACGGAACATGTCAGTCAGTCCTGGGTGTCTGCCGGCCCGGGTGAGGAGGTGCCGGAGGAAGGGGTACGAAGCGCCGGTACGCGCCGGTTCAGCTGGTGCGGCCCTTGGCGTCGAACGCCTTCATCCGGTCCAGCACCCCGTCCGCGGTGGGGTGGATCATCTGGTCGACGATCGCCCCGTCGGCCAGGAAGATGACCCGGTCCGCGTAGGAGGCGGCGACCGGGTCGTGGGTCACCATCACCACGGTCTGGCCCAGTTCGCGCACGGAGTTGCGGAGGAAGCCCAGGACCTCGGCGCCGGAGCGGGAGTCGAGGTTGCCGGTCGGCTCGTCCCCGAAGATGATCTCGGGCTGGGAGGCCAGGGCGCGGGCCACCGCCACGCGCTGCTGCTGGCCGCCGGAGAGCTCGGTGGGGCGGTGCTTCAGCCGGTCGGAGAGGCCCACCATGTCGATGACCCGGTGCAGCCACTCCTGGTTCGGCTTGCGGCCCGCGATGTCCATCGGGAGCGTGATGTTCTCCAGGGCGGTGAGCGTCGGCAGCAGGTTGAACGCCTGGAAGATGAAGCCGATCTTGTCCCGGCGCAGCTGCGTGAGCTGCTTGTCCTTGAGCGAGCCCAGCTCCGTCTCGCCGATGCGCACCGAACCGCTGCTGAAGCTGTCGAGGCCGGCCACGCAGTGCATCAGCGTGGACTTGCCGGAGCCCGACGGGCCCATGATCGCGGTGAACTCGCCCTGCGGGAAGTCCACGGTGACCCGGTCGAGAGCGGTCACCCGGGTCTCGCCCTCGCCGTAGACCTTGGACAGTTCCGTGGCGCGGGCGGCCACCGCGGTGGCGCGGTGAGCGGTGGACATGGTGGTCACAGCAGACTCCAGGGTGGGGTGCGTACGGGACGGAGCCCGCCCGGCGGCCCGCCGCGTCGGCGTGGGCCCCCGGGTCAGGGGTACCACTCCATCGTCCCCGCCGGACGGCCCCCGGACGTCACTCCCGGTGCCCGTTCCCGGGGCCCTCTTGAGTCGCACGACCCGCCCCCCGGCGTCCTCCTCCGGTATGACATGCACCTCCGCGCGGCCTAGGGGGCCTTGTTCGGCGCCCCCGTCGAACCGCGCGGCACCAGCCGGGCCGCCTTGTCCTCGCGCCCCTCCGCGCCGCCGTCCGTGACCAGGGACAGCAGGGTCCGGGCCGCGAGAGCCCCGTACGCCGGGATGTCGCGGCTCAGCGCGGTCAGCGGGGGGCGGACGACCCGGGAGAGCTGGGAGTCGTCCCAGGCGACGAGCGAGAGGTCGCCCGGCACGTCGAGGCCCATCTCCTGGGCGACCGAGAGCCCGGCGACGGCCATGATGTCGTTGTCGTACACGATCGCGGTGGGGCGCCCCGGTGAGCTGACCAGGCGGCGCGTGGCGTGCGCCCCGTCGTCGCCGGAGTAGCCCGTGTGCACGACGACCGGCTCGCCGAGGCCCAGTTCGGCGCAGACCTCGCGCTGGGCCCGGTCGCGCACGGCGGTGTGGTTCAGCTCCGGCATCCCGGCGACCCGGGCGACCGAGCGGTGGCCGAGGGCGGCGAGATACGCGAAGGTGTCGCGGACCGCCGCCGCGTCGTCGGACCACACGGCGGGCAGCGGACCGGACGCCGAGGGGTGGCCGATCGCCACGGCGGGCAGGCCGAGTCCGGCGACGCCCTCGATGCGGGGGTCGGAGCCGCGCAGGTCGGTGAGGAAGACGCCGTCCACCCGGCCCTCGCCCCACCAGCGGCGGTAGACCTCCAGCTCCTGGGCCGGGTCCGTGACGACCTGGAGGAGCAGGGCGCAGCCGCGCGGCGAGAGCTCGGACTCGATGCCGCTGATCAGCTCCATGAAGAACGGCTCGACGCCGAGCAGCCGGGCGGGCCGGCACAGTGCGAGGCCCACCGCGTCGGCCCTGGCCCGGGTGAGGGCGCGGGCCGCGCTGTTGGGGCGCCAGCCGATCTCCTGCGCGATGGCCTTGATGGCGGACCGGGTCGCGGGGGAGACGCCCGGCCGGTCGTTCAGCGCGTAGGACACGGCGACCTTGGACACCCCGGCGCGGGCCGCGATGTCGGCGATCGTGGGGCGGTGCTTGGGCATGTGACCTCGCTTAACCGGTTCGTGCAGCGTGCACATCCTAACCGGCACGACGGGTCCGCGCGGCCCCCTTCGGCGCCCGTGATCGCGCAACGCACCTGCGCGGTACATGAAATGGGAGCGCTCCCGCACCCTTGACAGGGGCATGAGGTGGCCTTAACTTCACGGCACTTACCCGGTTCAGTAACTCCGCTCGGCAGGGACGGCGGGGAGAAGGAGGGACGATGGGCACGGGATTCCGGGGACGGATCGCGGCCACGCTCGCCGTGATCGCACTCGCCGCCACCGCGTGCACGGGGGGCGGCTCTTCGGGCGGCTCGGGCGGTACCGGCGGTGGGGGAGGCGGCGCTCTTCCCCGTAACGAGACGCTCTACACCACCGGCACCCAGTGGGGGCCGCCCGCCAACTACAACCCGCTGCACAACTGGGACCACGCCACCGGCACCAAGGGCCTCGTCTACGAGACCCTGTTCCACTTCGACCCCGACGCGGGAAAGCTCACGCCCTGGCTCGCCGAGTCCGGCAGCTGGACCGGGGACAAGACCTACGAGGTGAAGCTGCGCCCCGGCATCAAGTGGTCCGACGGCAAACCCCTCACCGCGAAGGACGTCGCCTACTCCTACGGGATCGGGAAGATCGAGGCGTCCGCCTTCCACAGCCTGTGGAGCTGGCTCTCCGGTGCCGAGGCGGTCGACGCCACCACGGTCCGCTTCACCTTCAAGGAGGCCCGCTACCAGGAGTGGGACTTCACGCTCTACGGGCAGCCCGTCGTTCCCGAACACATCTGGGGCAAACGTTCCGACAAGGAGGTCCTGGACGGCGTCAACGACAAGCCCGTCGGCACCGGCGCGTACACGCTCAAGAGCCACACCCAGGACCGGGTCGTCTGGCAGCGGCGCGACGACTGGTGGGGCGTCAAGGCGCTCTCCATGAAGCCCGCGCCCCGCTACATCGTGGACGTCTCCAACCCCAGCAACGAGGTCGTCATCGGCCAGCTCGGCCAGAACCAGCTGGACCTGAGCAACAACTTCCTGCCCGGCGCCGCCTCCCTGGTCAAGAGCAAGAAGGTCGTCTCGTACTACGACGAGCCGCCCTACATGCTCTCCGCCAACACCGCCTGGCTGGTGCCCAACACCACGAAGAAGCCGATGGACGACGCGGCCTTCCGCAGGGCGCTCGCCGCGTCCGTCGACACCGGGAAGATCGTCAAGGGCGTGTACGGGGGCCTGGTCAAGGGCGCCGACCCGACCGGGCTGCTCCCGCAGTGGGACAAGTACATAGACAAGGGCCTCGTCGCGAGCGAGGGCTTCACCTTCGACACCGCCGAGGCCAAGCAGATCCTCGCGGACGCCGGCTACAAGGACACCGACGGCGACGGCCTGGTGGAGAACAAGGACGGCTCGAAGATCAGCCTGAAGCTGGCCGTGCCCACCGGCTGGACCGACTGGATGGAGGCCGCCAAGGTCATCGCCTCGTCCGCCAAGGCCGCCGGAATCAAGGTCACCACCGAGTTCCCCGACGCCAACGCCCTCAACGAGCAGCGCGGCAAGGGCAACTTCGACCTCGTCGTCAACAACGAGCGCCAGCTCTCCAGCACCCCGTGGACGTACTACGAGTACATGTTCCAGCTGCCCGTCCAGAAGCAGCAGAACACCGTCAACTTCGGCCGCTACGAGAACGAGGACGCCTGGAAGCTCGTCCAGCAGCTCGGCGCGGTGAAGACCGACGACACCGAGGGCATGAAGAAGGTCATCTCCAAGATCCAGGACATCCAGCTGAAGGAGATGCCCGTCATCCCCCTCTGGTACAACGGCCTGTGGGCCCAGTCCACCACCGGCACCTGGACCAACTGGCCCTCGGACGCGCCCGGAGCGCCCAAGTACGCCCCCGCGATGTGGCGCAACTGGCTGGAGATGGGCGGCTTCGAAGCGCTCACGCAGCTGAAGCCCGCCAAGTGACACGGCAGTTCTGAGAGCGGCCGGTTCCCGAGGGGGCTCTTCCCCCGGCCGGCCGCTCCCATTCCACGACCGCCCCGCCGTGCGCGCCGACCTGACCGCCGACCGTACGGCGGGGCTCTCCCCGGGGAGCCCTCTTGCGCCGCTACTTCGCCCGCAAACTACTCATCTACGCGCTGACCTTCGTCGTCGCCGTCACCGTCAACTGGATGATCCCGCGCTTCATGCCCGGCGACCCGGTCGCCGCCATGGTGGCCCGCGCCCGGGTCTCGCAGCCCGAGGCCGTCGAGGCCATGCGCGCCTACTACAACAACCTCTTCGGCTTCGACGAGCCCGTCTGGCAGCAGTACCTGCACTTCTGGAGCGCCCTCCTCCAGGGCGACTTCGGTCTCTCCATCTGGGTGTTCCCCAAACCCGTGGCCGACGTCCTGCTCGACGCGCTCCCGTACACGCTCGGGCTGATGATCCCCGCCGTCCTGCTCAGCTGGTTCGTCGGGAACTGGGCCGGGGCGCTCGCCGCCCGGCGCAAGGTGCTCGACAACACCGTGCTCCCGGCCGGCTATCTGCTCACCGCCATGCCCTACATGTGGATCGCCGTCATCCTCGCCTGGGCGCTCGGCTCCAAGGCGGGCTGGTTCCCGCTCTCCGGCGGCTACAGCCTCGACATCCAGCCCACCTGGTCCTTCGACTTCGCGGCGGACCTGTTCCAGCACTGGGTGCTGCCGTTCCTGTCGCTCTTCCTGGTCGCGCTCGGCGGCTGGGCCATCGGCATGCGCAACATGATCATCTACGAGCTGGAGTCGGACTACTCCAACTACCTCTCGGCCCTCGGCGCGCCCCAGCGCCTCATCCGCCGCTACGCCTTCCGCAACGCCGTCCTGCCCCAGATCACCGGGCTCGCCCTCCAACTGGGCGTCCTGGTCGCCGGAGCGCTCGTCACGGAGATCGTCTTCGCGTACCCCGGACTCGGCTCGCTCATCCTTGCCGCGATCCAGAACCAGGACTTCTTCCTGCTCCAGGGCGCGTTCCTGTTCATCGTCATCGGCGTCCTGATCGCCAACTTCCTGATCGACATCGTGTACGTCGTGGTCGATCCCCGTACCCGTACCGGCATGGCGGGAGGCCAGTCATGAGCACCGTGCCCGAACCGGCCACCGAGCCCGCCGCGCCCTCCGCCCCCGCCGCCCGGCCCGGCCGCGAGACGCTGCACTACGCCGTCCGCAACCCGAAGCTGCTCATCGGGTTCACCGTCGTCGTGCTGCTCCTGCTCGTCGGGATCGTCGGCCCCCCGCTCCTCGACAACGCCGACCCCAACGAATACGTCGGCCCGCAGGCCGCCCCGCCGGACGGTACGTACTGGATGGGCACCACCACCTTCGGGCAGGACGTCTACGCCCAGTTCGTGCACGGGCTGCGCTCGACGTTCCTGGTCGGTGTCGTCGGCGGGGCCATCGCCGCCGTGATCGCCATGCTCGTCGGCTTCCTGGCCGGCTACCGAGGGGGTGCCGTGGACGAGATCCTGAACATGCTCACCAACGTCGTCCTGGTGCTGCCCGCGCTCGCCGTCCTGCTCATCATCAACGCGTACCTCGGGGTCCGTTCGGTGCCCGTGCAGGGGCTGTTCATCGGGCTCACCTCCTGGCCGTGGGCGGCCCGCGCCATCCGGGCGCAGACCTTCTCGCTGCGCACCCGGGAGTTCGTGGACCTCGCCCGGCTCAGCGGCAGCGGCACCTGGCGGATCATCTTCCGCGAGATCGCACCCAACATGAGCTCGTACCTCTTCATGATGTTCATCCTGCTGTTCGGGGGCTCGGTCCTGATCGCCTCCTCGCTCGACTTCATCGGGCTCGGCCCCACCGAGGGCGTCTCGCTCGGGCTGATGCTCCAGAGCGCCCAGCAGTGGAGCGCCCTCGAACTGGGCATGTGGTGGTGGTTCGTTCCGCCGGGCGCCGGGATCACCGCGATCGTCGGAGCGCTGTACGTCGCCAACGTCGGCCTCGACGAGGTCTTCAACCCCAAGCTGCGGGAGGCCTGACCATGACCGCGACCGCTCTCCGGGAGGTCTGAGCGCATGACCCTGACCGTGACCGACCTCCGGGTCCACTACCGCACCCTGCGCGGTGAGGTGAGGGCCCTGGACGGCGTCTCCTTCGACCTCGCCGACGGGGAGATCCTGGGCCTCGCCGGTGAGTCCGGGTGCGGCAAGAGCACGCTCGGCAAGTCGCTGATCCGCCTCGACGGCCGGATGCGGCACGCGGGCGGCACCGTGACGCTGGACGGCGACGACGTGCCCGTGGCCGACGACCGGGCGATGAACGCCTTCCGCTTCCACCGGATCTCGCTCGTCCCGCAGTACTCCATGAGCGCCCTCAACCCGACCCGCCGCATCGGCCGCATGATCCGCGAGCTGCTGGCGTCGCGCGGCGCGAGCGTGGACACCGCCGAACTGCACCGCAGGCTCGATCTGGTGGGCCTGGACCACGACGTCCTGGACCGCTACCCGATCGAGCTGTCCGGCGGGATGAAACAACGCACCGTCATGGTGATCTCCACCCTGCTCGACCCGTCCGTCCTCATCGCCGACGAGGTCACCTCCGCGCTCGACGTCTCCACCCAGCGCGCCGTCGTCGGCGCGCTCACCGGGCTGCGCGACAAGGGCCTGGTCACCAGCATGATCTTCGTGACCCACGACCTCGGGCTCACCTCGCACATCGCGGACTCGATCATGGTCATGTACGCGGGCAAGCTCGCCGAGAAGGCGCCCACGAAGACACTGACGACCGCGCCCCGCCACCCGTACACCAAGCTCCTGCTCGGCGCGCTCCCCGAGGTCGGGGCCCGGCACGCCGACCGGCCCCTCACCGGCATCGCCGGAGCCCCGCCCTCGCTCCTGAACCCCCCGGCCGGCTGCCGCTTCCGCGACCGCTGCCCCGTCGCGGACGAGCGCTGCGCCGAGGAGCCCCCGGTGACCGAGATCGCCCCCCGCCACTCCGTCGCATGCTGGAAGGCCTGATGCTGACCCTCGACCACGTCACCAAGACCTACCGGGCCGGGGCGTTCGGCGGCGGCTCCGTCACCGCCGTCGACCGGGTCTCCTTCACGGCCGCGCCCGGCGAGGTCGTCTCCCTCATCGGCGAGAGCGGCAGCGGCAAGTCCACGATCGGCCGCATGATCCTCGGCCTCACCGGCGTCAGCTCCGGCACCCTCACCCTGGACGGGCAGCGGGTGCGGCCGGGCAAGGACTTCTACCGCCGCGTCCAGGGCGTCTTCCAGGACCCCTTCTCCTGCTACAACCCCGTCTTCCGCGCGGACCGCGTCTTCGACCTGGTCCGCCGCGCCTACCACCCGGGCGTCCGCGACGCGGAGTGGGCCGACCGCGTCGAGAAGGCGGTACGCGATGTGCGCCTGGACCCCGCACAGGTCCTCGGCCGCTACCCGCACCAGCTCAGCGGCGGCCAGCTGCAACGGCTCCTCATCGCCCGCGCCCTCCTGCTCGACCTGAGCTTCCTGGTCGCCGACGAGATCACCAGCATGCTCGACGCCTCCACCCGCATCGACGTCCTCAACCTCCTGGCCGGGCTCAAGGAACGCGGCCTCGGCGTCCTCTACATCACGCACGACCTCGCGCTCGGCACGTACCTCGCGGAGAAGACGGTGGTGCTGCGCCGGGGCCGGGTGGTCGAGCGCGGCGACACCCAGAAGGTGTTCGGCAACCCCCTCCACCCGTACACGCGCACCCTGCTCGCCGCCGTGCCCCGCCTCAACCAGCCGTGGGACCCTCCGGAGCCGGTACGTTCGTGCGCCTTCCACGAGGAGGGCGGCGGCTCGTCCGGAGGGCCGGGGGAGGCCACCACCGACCTGTACGAGACCGAGCCGGACCACTTCGTCGCCTGTGCCCAGCTCCCCGACTGCGGAAGGACCCCCGCGTGACCCTTCGCCACCTGCCCCTGCACGACGGCTGGACGCTCCGCCCGGCCGGACCCGTGCCCTCCGGGCTCCCCACAGGAGGCGTTCCCGACGGCATCCCCGCCACCGTCCCCGGCTGCGTCCACACGGACCTGCTGGCCGCCGGGCTCATCGAGGATCCGTACCTGGACGACAACGAGACCCGGCTCGGCTGGATCGGCCGCACCGACTGGACGTACCGCACCACCTTCGACTGGACGCCTGACGGCCACGACCACGCCGCCCTGTGCTTCGACGGCCTCGACACGGTCGCGACGATCCTGCTCAACGGGACGGAGATCGGCCGGACGGCGAATCAGCACCGTTCGTACCGTTTTCCCGTGCGCGGTCTTCTGCGCGAGGGCGAGAACTCCCTCGACGTCGTCTTCACCGCGCCGTACACCTACGCCGAGGAGCTGCGCGACCGCCTCGGCGACCGCCCCGGCGCGTACGCGGAGCCGTACGCCTTCATCCGCAAGATGGCCTGCAACTTCGGCTGGGACTGGGGCCCGACGCTCGTCACGTCCGGCATCTGGCGTCCGGTCGCCCTGGAGACGTGGAGCGGTCCGCGCATCGCCTCCGTGAAGCTGCTGCCCGACCTGGACCCGGAGGGCGTGCCGTTCCTGACCGCCGAGGTGGAGATCGAGCACGACGGCCTGGATGCGGTCTCGGGCTCGGTCGGCGTGGTCGGCGCGGCGGCCCTCTTCGTCCTCTCCGAGGACGAGCACCGCGTGAGGGTCAGCCTCTCCGTTCCGCAGGCCGAGCCCTGGTGGCCGCACAGCCACGGCGCACAGCCGCTGTACGAGGTGGAGGTCCGCGTCGGTGACCACGTCCGCCACCTCCGCACGGGGTTCCGGTCCGTCACGCTCGAAGAGGAGGCGTTCCGGATCTCCGTGAACGACCGGCCCGTCTTCGTGCGCGGGGTGAACTGGATCCCCGAGGACTGCTTCCCGTCCCGCCTGACGCGGCAGCAGCTCTCCGACCGCCTCGACCAGGCCGTCGCCGCCCACGTCAACCTGGTCCGGGTGTGGGGCGGCGGGCTCTACGAGAGCGACGACTTCTACGAACTGTGCGACGAGAAGGGGCTCCTGGTCTGGCAGGACTTCCCGTTCGCCTGCGCCGCGTACCCGGAGGAGCAGCCGCTGTGGGACGAGGTGGCGGCCGAGGCGCGCGAGAACGTCGTCCGGCTGGCCCCGCACCCTTCCCTCGTCCTGTGGTGCGGAAACAACGAGAACCTGGAGGGCCACGCCGACTGGGGCTGGCAGAAGGAGCTCGGCGACCGCACCTGGGGCCACGGCTACTACCACCGGCTGCTGCCCGGGATCGTCGCCGAGACCGACCCGACGCGCCCGTACTGGCCGGGATCGCCGTACTCCGGCAGCCCCGACGTCCACCCGCAGGACCCGGAGCGCGGCACGGTCCACATCTGGGACGTGTGGAACCGCGCCGACTACCGCGCGTACGCCGACCGGGTGCCGCGCTTCGTCGCGGAGTTCGGCTTCCAGGGGCCTCCCGCGTACGCCACGCTCCGCCGCGCGGTCAGCGGCCCGCTCACTCCCGATGCGCCGCTCCTGGCCCACCACCAGAAGGCCGAGGACGGGGACGCGAAGCTGTTGCGCGGCCTGGGCGACCATCTGCCGCAGCCCGGACCGGACTTCGACGACTGGCACTGGCTCACCCAGCTCAACCAGGCCCGCGCCGTCGCGTTCGGCATCCGCCACTTCCGCTCCCACGCCCCGTACTGCATGGGCACGATCGTCTGGCAGCTCAACGACTGCTGGCCGGTCGTCTCCTGGTCGGCGGTCGACGGCGACGGCCGCCGCAAGCCCCTCTGGCACGCGCTGCGTGCGGTGTACGAGGACCACCTGATCGCCGTCCGCGACGGCTCCGTCCACCTGGTCAACGACACGGCGGCCCCCTGGGCGGGCACCCTGCGCCTGACCCGGCACGCCCTGGACGGCACGGTCCTGGCCGAGGAGGCCCTGCCGGTGTCCACGGCCGCCCGCGCCACGACGAGCGTCCCGCTGCCCGCCTCGCTCGCGACACCGGCCGACCCGGCCCGCGAAGTCCTCGTCGCCCGCCTGGACGACACCAGGACCCTGCACTTCCACGAGGAGGACCCGCGACTCGCCCTGCCGCCGGCGCGCTACGGGGCGACGGTGACGGAGGAGGAGGGCGCCCGGACCCCCACGTACCGCGTCGAGGTGACGGCACAGACCCTTCTCCGGGACCTCTGCCTCTTCCCCGACCGCCTCCACCCGGACGCCGAGGCCGACACCGCGCTCGTCACGCTCCTCCCGGGCGAGAGCACCACGATCCGGGTCACGGGGGCGGTGCTGGAGGACCCGTCCGCGCTGGCGACTCGCCCGGTGCTGCGGTGCGTGAACGACCTGATCGCAACCTAAAATCAGCCACGAGGTGGCGCGCCCCTGGCGATCGGTGGCGCGCCCCTGGCGAAACGACTGTGTCGGTGCGGCGACTTTCCGTCAATTCGCCCGGCACCCCCGCACTGCCGCCATCTTGCCCGGGCATGTGGGTATGCCTCCGACGTGCGCTGACGGGGACTCAAGAGATCGATAAATAAGACAACATCGAGCCACTGTTCGGCTGATCGGACCGAGCCCCCCGGATAGGGTCATGTGCCAACGCGGAGCCGCGCGCCAAGCCCGGATGGTGGAATGCAGACACGGCGAGCTTAAACCTCGCTGCCCCTCGGGGGCGTACCGGTTCGAGTCCGGTTCCGGGCACCATCGCGTACCAAGTCCCAAGCCATCGGGTACCCGGAACGATCACCTCCGAACCACGGAATCGGCAACGCCCGACAGCGCTGAGTCAGGCGGCGGCGCGCTCGGCTCTGATCAGGAGCGTGGCGGCGGGCCGGGGCCCTTCGCCGGCGGGCAGCTCCTCCACGCGGATCCGGGTGAACCCCGCCTCGTCCAGGAGCTTTGTCCACACCTGCTCCTGCAGCACCCATCGGCGCATGGTGACCCTCTCGCCGGTCGGGGTCTTTGCCGGTACGTCGGCCGCCACGACATCGGGCTGGGCGGGCGCACCGGACAGATACTGGGCGAGAGTGGAGAAGACCAGCTGTCCTCCCGGGCGGAGCGCGTCGGCCGTGGCCGGGAGCAGTTGGCGGGGGTCGTTGAAGTCCACCGCTCCGAAGACGCTGTAGAGCAGGTCGTAGGCGCCCGGGTTCGCGCGGAGGTGGGGGACGGCGTCCTGGTGCACGAGGCGCAGGCGTGGGCCGAGCGAGCCGTAGAGGGCAGTGGCCATGTTGTGCTGTGCGGGTGAGGCGTCCACCGCGTCGATCCGGTCCGGGCCGTGATGCACGGCCAGGTGAGCGGCGTGGCGTGCTGCGCCGGAGCCGAGGTCGGCGAGAGTCCTGCCGGTGATGTCCCCGAGGACCTCCGGACCCGGCCCGTCCTGCTGGCTCCAGGACCAGCGGAAGGACGCGGAGACGGCGCGGTCCTGTTCGGCGCGGACGCGGCCGTAGTGGTGCCATAGGTCTGTGGTCGTCACCCGGGCCATCCTGACGGCGCCGTGCGCGGGCCGCCGCCGGTTCGGATGAATGTCACCCGGGCGTGACCCGGTGGCTCGGACCGGGAATCCGAGCCACCGAGGATGACGTGCGACGGTCAGTGCGAGTCGTTGCCCGGGTGGCTTCCGCTCGCGAGCTCTACGACAAGGGCGCCCACACCCAGTTCCTCGCCCTGCTGCCCGACCTCCTGGCCGACGGGCACGCCGCGGCCTCGTCGCGCCGCGAGCTGGACCAGGCGCGGCTGTCCTCCGTGTACAGCCTCAGTGCCGCCCTGCTGCTGAAGCTCGGCTCGTACGAGCAGGCCCGTCTCACTGCCGACCGTGCGCGAACCTGGGCCGAGGTGTCCGGGTCGCCGCTCGCAGCTGCCGCCGCCTCCCACGAGCTCGCGATCGTGCTCCGCCACCAGGACCGGGGCGAGGAGGCGCAGGCTCTCATGGAGTCGGCCGCGGCCGGGGTGGAGGCCACCGGGCTGCGGACCGACGCGGCATCGTCGGCCTATGCGCAGATGCTGTGCACTCTGGCCTACACCGCCGCACGCGGGGGTCGGCGCACCGAGGCCCTGGCCATGGCCGAGGAAGCCCGGCGTGCCGCGCGGCGTCTGCCGCCCCTGGCCCCGGCCGGGCGGCTCTTCCCCATCAGCCCGGCCGCAGTGGACCTCTACACCGTCGGCGTCCACTGGGCCCTCGGAGATGCGGGCGCGGCCCTGGAAGCCGGCCAGAACCTGCGGTCCGAGCACTTCCCGACGGCCGAGCGGAAGGCACGTCTGGGGACCGACATGGCCCGCGCTTGGTGGGCCTGGGGGCGCCCCGAGCAGACCGCCCGCGCTCTCCTCGACGCCCACCGCGCGAGCCCCGGCGAGGTGAGGGACCGCCCCGCGATCCGCGGCATCGTGACCGAGCTGGCGCAGCGTCACCCGCGAGCGGCCGGTGTACGGGAGTTGCGCGCCGCCGTGTCGGCCCCGGCGAGCTGAGGAGCCTTCGGGCGCCATTTCGTACAAGACCTGAGGTCACCCCCGGACCACGGAAACGGTGATCCCTACGACGCCGACGAGCCCCAGTGTCGCGTGTAGTGCGCCCATGATGCGCAGGTTGCGGAGTCGGGCCTGTGCGTGTGTGTAGAGGTGGAACTCTGGATGCTCGATGCTGCGGCGGCGGAGTCTGCGGAGCTCGTACGGGGTGAAGTGAACCGGGTTGAGGTAGGTGTCCAGGACGTGCTGGGCGAAGCCCCGGTAATTAGTGACCAGGGCCAGGCCCAGTAGGTGCAGGGCGGTGAAGAAGAGCAGGAAGACCAATGCGGCGGTCATCTGGTCCCCCTGTAGTCGGCTACCGAGGTGCTGACCGTATGGCGCAGGCGGACAGGGCGGCAGGTGCGGCATTGGCAGGATTGCGAGGCCGCTCGCTGCCGGAATGGTGCTTGGCCACCCCCGTTGTCAGTGCCCGGTGGTGTCATGGCCGTACGGATGGCGACGGAACGGGGTGGGGTCGTGGGTACCTGGGGTGCGGGGAACTTTGACAGTGATACCGCGGCGGATCATCTTTCCGAGCTTGTGGGGCGGCTCGTCGCCGAGGTGGGCGAGGCAGTGGGCGGGGATCCCGGGGGGATCGAGCCCGATGAATACGACGGGGTGGCCGTCCCCTGCAATCTGGAGCTGCTGCTTCTCCTGCACGAGCGCGGATGGGTCGGTGTGACCCTGCCCGCGCCGGAGGTTGTCCGGGGGTGGCGGGACGCGTACATGGCGGTGTGGGAGGGGAGCATCGACGGGCTGGAGCCTGTCGAGGGGTTCAAGGACGAGCGGCGGGCCGTGCTGGTGGGGACCTTCGACCGGCTGGCGGAGGCCGCGGCGGGGCAGCGGGAGTCCACGGGCTGAGAAACGCGGTGGGTTCTGGGGCCGTCCGAGCGGCAGGTTGGGCCCATGACGGATACGGATCGGTTCAAGCACGACCTGCGGCTCTATCTCCAGGACGCCCGCGACGCCTTCCTCTGGAAGCTCGAAGGGCTGTCCGAGTACGACGTCCGGCGCCCCCTCACCCCCACCGGGACCAATCTGCTCGGGCTCGTCAAGCATGTGACCGGAGCCGAGGCGTTCTACCTCGGGACCGTCTTCGGGCGGCCCGTCGACGCGCCGGACCTCTGGATCACCGGGGACGCAGAGCCGAACGCCGATCTGTGGGCCACGGCCGACGAGTCCCGTGCGGAGATCACCGGGCGGTACCGCCGGGTGTGGGCGCACTCCGACGCGACCGTGGAGGCGTTCGGGCTGGATGCGAGGGGCGTCCTTCCCGGGGAGGGCGGGCCGGAGCTGTCGCTGCACCGCGTCCTCGTCCATCTCGTCGCCGAGACCCAGCGCCATGCCGGGCACGCCGACGTCGTCCGGGAGCTGATCGACGGGGCGACCGGGCTGCGGCGCGGGAGCGAGGACATGGCGCCCGGCGACGAGGCATGGTGGCGTGGCCACCGGGAAAGGGTGGAGAGCGCGGCCCGGGAAGCGGGCGGACGTACCGCAGAGTGACCGCGCGCGGCCGGTCCGTTCGGAGAAAGATCCTCCTTCGGCACTAGGCTGATTGCTTTGCCTACCCATTACTCTTGTGGGAAGGCCACGCTGGGTGGCCATGGAGGAGTGAGATGAGGAGCAGCAACCCGGTCTTCTCGCGACGGGGCTTCAGCCGCGACAACGGTTACGCGGGCTTCAACGCGGCGCCGCAGGCCGGGGCCCCCGCAGCGGGTGCCAACCCGTACGCACAGGGCACCGCCCCGAACCCGTACGCGACCAACCCCTACGCCCCCACGGGCGCCCCCGCGCCGGCCCGTACCGGCGCGATGACCATCGACGACGTCGTCACGCGCACGGCGATGACGCTGGGCACGGTCGTGCTCGGTGCCGCGCTCGCCTGGGCGCTCCTGCCGGTGGACGAGGCGAACCTCAACAAGTCGTACGGCATCGCCATCGGCGCCGCGCTCATCGCGTTCGTGCTGTCGCTCGTCCAGTCGTTCAAGCGCAAGCCCGTACCCGCGCTGATCATCGCCTATGCCGCCTTCGAGGGTGTCTTCCTCGGCGTCATCTCCAGCGCGGTCAGCACGTACATCGGGCCCGGCGTCGTGATGCAGGCGGTGATGGGCACCATGTGTGTCTTCGCCGGTGTGCTGCTCGCGTACAAGATGCGCTGGATCCGCGTCACCCGCCGGTTCTACGGCTTCGTGATGGCCGCCGCCATGGGCTTCATGCTCCTGATGGTCGTCAACCTGCTGTTCGCCGCCTTCGGTGGCGGTGACGGCCTCGGCTTCCGCAGCGGTGGCCTCGGCATCCTCTTCGGCGTCATCGGCATCATCCTCGGCGCCTGCTTCCTGGCCCTCGACTTCAAGCAGGTCGAGGACGGCATCGCGTACGGCGCTCCGCGCGAGGAGTCCTGGCTGGCCGCCTTCGGCCTCACCATGACCCTGGTGTGGATCTACCTGGAGATGCTGCGCCTGCTCTCCATCCTCAGCGGCGACGACTGATCGCCCCGGCGCACGCGTAAGCGGCCCGCGGTCTCCCTCCGGAGGCCGCGGGCCGCTGCCGTGTGCGCGGCGATAGGGTCGCGGGGTGCTCGATACGACGCCTCTGATCATCGCCGTGGACCGATTCGCCGACCGGCTGCGCGCCGCCCCGCAGAGCAGGCTGCAGCGGGGAGCGGCGGCCCAGGGCCTCGCCGCCGCACGTGAGCTGTCGGCGCGGGCCCAGCACGCCGAGGAGCCCGGCCGGGAGCCCAGGGTCATGCCGGACGCCGGGGTCTTCGCCGTCGGCGACCAGCTCGCCGTCGCCGGCCGGGACCTGGCCGTGGCACTGGAAACGGCCCCGTCCGAAGAGCTGGACGAGGCCGTGCGATGCGTCGAGGAAGCGGCCGCGCGGGCCTTCGCGTAAGGCGCGCGGCGCGCAGGGAGGCGGCAGCCTCCCCGTAAAGCCGGGGACCGACGTCGGGGCGGGCTCAGAAGCTCGCTATGACGCGGTCGGCGAGTATGTAGACGTTCTCCTTGCCGCAGGAGAACGTCAGCGCGTACGCCCCCGAGACGCCGGAGCCGCCCAGCAGGACGGGGTGCTCGCCCGCGCGCAGCGACTCGGCCAGGCGCTCGGCCGTCTCGCGGTGGCCGGGGGTCATACAGAGCGTCGTACCGTCCGCGAACACGTACACGTCGAGCGTGCCGAGCGGGCCCGGGCGCACGTCGGACAGCTCCGTGCGGCTGTCCGCCAGCTCCTCCAGGCGGTTCACGGTGCGCTCGTGGTCGGTGACGACGGGCGTCTGCACGGGGACGAAGTCCGGGTGCGAGGGGTGGCGGCGGCGGGCCGCGGCCAGCTCCGGGGAGTCCTCGGCGAACTCCGTCTCCGGCAGCTCCGCCAGCTCGGTCAGCTCCTCCAGGGCCTCCGCCGCCTCGATGTCCATCGACTCCAGACCGGCGAAGTCGCTCTGGCGGGGCATGAAGAACGGGGCGTCCTCGCCGAGACCGGCCAGCCCGCCCAGCAGGGACGGGGCGTCGGCGGCGTCGCGCGCCTCCTGCGAGGCCCAGAACGCGCGGGCCTCGGCCAGCTCCCGCTCGCGCTCCTCGGCCAGCGCCTCGGCGACGGCCGCGCGTATTTCTTCGGCGGAGGTGGTGTCGTGACGGGTCTGAGGGGGTACAGCGGCTGTACGGGCGTGACCGTCGGCCAGCTCCTTCCGGAGCGCCGAGACCTGCCTGCGCAGTCCGTGAGCGGCGTGCAGAGCAGCGGCGCCCACAGCCGTGGCAGCGGCGGTGGTCAGCAACAGGGCAATAGGCATGGCGCTCACTGACATACTCCCGGTTTCAATCGATCCCCCGACTTCCTACATCAGCTTGTGCCCTGACGGCACCATGTGTCAGTGCATTACGTCACGAAATGGACAGGACTTTGGGCCCTGTGTAAACCGCTGTTGTAGGTGTGACCTGCGCAAACGACTCTCCCCCAGGAGATAGATCACATCCTGGGGGAGATTCGGTCACGGTCGGGGCTCGGTGGCCCGCAGGGCCCCGAAACCCGTTCTGATCAGCTCAGACGCTCGATGACCATGGCCATGCCCTGGCCGCCGCCGACGCACATCGTCTCCAGACCGAACTGCTTGTCGTGGAACTGGAGGCTGTTGATCAGCGTGCCGGTGATCCGCGCGCCGGTCATGCCGAAGGGGTGGCCGACGGCGATGGCGCCACCGTTGACGTTGACCTTCTCCAGCGGCAGACCGAGGTCGCGGTAGGACGGGATGACCTGGGCGGCGAACGCCTCGTTGATCTCGGCGAGGTCGATGTCGCCGACGGTCAGCCCGGCGCGCTTCAGCGCCTGCTTGCTGGCCTCGACGGGACCGTAGCCCATGATCTCGGGGGAGAGGCCGGAGACGCCGGTGGAGACGATGCGGGCCAGCGGGGTCAGGCCCAGCTCGCGCGCCTTGGTGTCGGACATGATCACGAGCGCGGCGGCGCCGTCGTTGAGCGGGCAGCAGTTGCCCGCCGTGACCAGGCCGTCCGGGCGGAAGACCGGCTTCAGGCCCTGGACGCCCTCCAGCGTGACGCCCGCGCGCGGCCCGTCGTCCTTGGACACGACGGTGCCGTCCGGCGTGGTCACCGGGGTGATCTCGCGCTCCCAGAAGCCGTTCTTCAGGGCCTCCTCGGCGAGGTTCTGCGACCGTACGCCGAACTCGTCCATGTCCTGACGCGTCACGCCCTTCAGCCGCGCCAGGTTCTCCGCGGTCTGGCCCATCGAGATATAGGCGTCCGGGACCAGGCCGTCCTCGCGCGGGTCGTGCCAGCTCGCACCGGACTCCTCGGCGCGGGCCGCGGTACGGGCCTCGGCGTCCGCGAAGAGCGGGTTGTGCGTGTCCGGCAGGCTGTCCGAGTTGCCCTTGGCGAAGCGGGACACCATCTCGACACCGGCCGAGATGAAGACGTCGCCCTCGCCGGCCTTGATGGCGTGCAGGGCCATGCGGCTGGTCTGCAGCGAGGACGAGCAGTAGCGGGTGACCGTACAGCCGGGAAGGTGGTCCATCCCCATCTGCACGGCGATGATGCGGCCCAGGTTGTTGCCCTGCTCGCCGCCGGGCAGACCGCAGCCGAGCATCAGGTCGTCGATGTCCTTCGGGTCCAGCTCGGGGACCTTGGCCAGCGCGGTCTGGATGATCGTCGCGGTCAGGTCGTCCGCGCGCAGGTCCTTGAGCGAGCCCTTGAAGGCCCGGCCGATGGGCGAACGGGCGGCAGAGACGATCACGGCTTCGGGCATCACGCGGCTCCATGGGGGCTGAGGGCGGACAGGCTGCCTGAGGGATCCGGCAGACCCGGCGGTACGGCACGACTGCTCTGGAAATTACCCGGACGTAGCGCCCGGGTCACCCGACCCGGCATGTGATGCGGGCCTCTTTTCTAAGCGAGCGCTCAGTCAACGGCTCGGTTCGCCGCTGTGGCGGTCCACCCGCGTCGATCCCCCGGGCTCCGGGTGCGGATGCGGATGCGGCTCCGTGGCGGCGGGCAGACGCCGCCGCCTGCGGTGCTTGAGCAGGGCCCAGGGCGCCCGGGCCCCCGTGACCTCCGTTCCGGCCTCCTTGGCCGCCTGGGAGGCCGCCTTGGCCACCGGCAGCATGTCCTCGCGCCGTGCGCCGTCCAGCCGGTCCGACTCCGGCCACAGGCCGAGCACCGCGCACAGCGTCGGCAGCACCGCCATGGACGCGGTCGCGTACCCCTCGGCCGACGGGTGGTAGTTGTCCGGGCCGAACAGCTCCCGCGGGTTCTCCTCGAACTCCGGGCCGAGCAGGTCGCCCAGCGACACGGTGCGCCCGCCCTGCTCCACCGTGCCGATCGTCTGCGCCGCCGCCAGCTGCCGGCTCACCCGCCGGGCCAGCCAGCGCAGCGGCTGGTACACCGGCTCGATCGTCCCCAGGTCCGGACAGGTCCCGACGACGACCTCCGCCCCGGCCGTCCGCAGCCTGCGCACCGCCGTCGTCAGACAGCGCACCGACTGGGTCGCGGGCATCCGGTGCGTCACGTCGTTCGCCCCGATCATGATCACGCACACGTCCGGCGTCCGCGCCGGGTCCGCGAGCAGCAGCGAGACCTGCCGCTCCAGATCGTCCGACCGGGCCCCCGGGAGCGCGACGTTGCGCAGGTCCACAGGCCGCTCGGACACCGCCGCGAGCCCCGAGGCCAGCAGCGCCCCCGGGGTCTGCCCGGCCCGCCGCACCCCCTGCCCGGCCGCCGTGGAGTCCCCGAGCAGCCCGAGGCGCAAGGGCTCCGCGGGGCCCGTGAACGCCACTCCGTACCGTCCGTCCGCACTCGGCGGGACCGGGGCGGTACCCCCGCCCACCTGCCGCTTCGCCAGCTGGACCTCCGCCAGCAGGACGCCCACCGCCGCGGCGCCCAGCAGCCCGATGCTGCCCCCGCCGTAGGCCGCGCCCGCCGCGATCCGCCGTGCCACTCTCGCCGTCGACACAGTCCGGTCCACCTCCTCGTCCCACGTACCGCAGTAGAGCCGTACACACAGCTACCTGCCCGCTACCGCCCGTCGTTCAATCGCGCAGCCCAATCCCGTCCCCGTACGCATACGCTTGCCGGACCATCTCGGAGACCCCGGAGTACACGGTGCAATTCCACGATTCGATGATCAGTCTCGTAGGCAATACCCCGCTGGTGAGGCTGCGCAGTGTCACGGCCGGCATCCAGGCGACGGTCCTGGCCAAGGTCGAGTACTTCAATCCCGGCGGGTCGGTCAAGGACCGCATCGCCCTGCGCATGATCGAGGCCGCCGAACAGAGCGGCGAGCTGAAGCCCGGCGGCACGATCGTCGAGCCGACGAGCGGCAACACGGGCGTGGGCCTGGCGATCGTCGCGCAGCAGAAGGGCTACAAGTGCGTCTTCGTCTGCCCGGACAAGGTGTCCACGGACAAGATCAACGTCCTGCGCGCCTATGGAGCCGAGGTCGTCGTCTGCCCCACGGCGGTCGACCCCGAGCACCCCGACTCGTACTACAACGTCTCCGACCGGCTGGTCCGTGAGACGCCGGGCGCCTGGAAGCCCGACCAGTACTCCAACCCGAACAACCCGCGTTCGCACTACGAGACCACCGGTCCCGAGCTGTGGGAGCAGACGGAGGGGAAGATCACCCACTTCGTGGCGGGCGTCGGGACCGGCGGCACGATCAGCGGCACCGGCCGCTATCTCAAGGAGGCCAGCGGCGGCAGGGTCCAGGTCGTCGGCGCCGACCCGGAGGGCTCGGTCTACTCCGGCGGTTCCGGCCGGCCGTACCTCGTGGAGGGCGTCGGCGAGGACTTCTGGCCCTCCGCCTACGACCGGACGGTCACCGACGAGATCGTCGCCGTGTCCGACAAGGACTCCTTCCAGATGACCCGCCGGCTCGCCAAGGAGGAGGGGCTGCTCGTCGGCGGCTCCTGCGGCATGGCGGTCGTGGGGGCCCTGGAGGTCGCGAAGCGGCTCGGTCCCGAGGACGTGGTCGTCGTCCTGCTCCCGGACAGCGGGCGCGGCTACCTGTCGAAGATCTTCAACGACGAGTGGATGGCGGACTACGGCTTCCTGGAGGACAGCGGCCCCTCGGCGCGGGTCGCGGACGTCCTGAACCACAAGGAGGGGCCGATCCCCACCCTCGTCCACATGCACCCGGAGGAGACGGTCGGCGAGGCGATCGACGTGCTGCGCGAGTACGGCGTCTCGCAGATGCCGATCGTGAAGCCCGGCGCGGGCCACCCGGACGTCATGGCCGCCGAGGTCATCGGCTCGGTCGTGGAGCGCGAGCTGCTGAACGCCCTGTTCGCCCAGCGCGCGTCGCTCAGCGACCCGCTGGAGAAGCACATGTCGCCGCCGCTGCCGCAGGTCGGCTCCGGCGAGCCGGTCGAGGACCTGATGGCGGTGCTCGGCGGCACCGGCGCGGCGGACGCGGCGATCGTGCTGGTGGAGGGCAAGCCGAAGGGCGTCGTCAGCCGCCAGGACCTGCTGGCGTACCTGGCGAAGGACGCCCCGGCCGCCGCCAAGTAGCCGGGTGGCCGCGCCCTTCGCGAAAACGGTACGTGCGTGTCACGTGGGCGCAGCACCCGCTTAACACGGCTCCGGCACATTGGTGGATGTCGGCAGGGAAACCCGCCGGCACCGGAACGGCGACAACGGACTACGGAGCGGCTCCCGGACCTCCACCGTCGCCCGGACGCGTCATCCGGCCCTGACCCGGACCGCGTCCCTCGCGGGGACCGCTGTCGTCCCGGCCCCTGGGCAACCAGGGGTGCGGCGGTCCCCGCGACTACCGTTCTACGCGCGCAGCTCCGGCGCGCCTCAGTACCTAGGCGCCGCAGCTCCGGCGCGCCTCAGTACCTAGGCGCCGCAGCTCCGGCGCGCTTCCCTCAGTACCTACGCGCGCAGCCCCGGCGCGTTCTCCCCGGCGGCCCAGCTCCCCAGCAGCGCGATGCGCTCGGCGGTCTCCGAACCGGGCTCCGGGGTGTAGACGACCAGCGAGAGGTCCGGCTCACCGGGGACCGCCAGCGTCTCGTACGGCAGCGTCAGCGCGCCCACCAACGGGTGGGCCATCCGCTTCACGCCGTACGTCTTCGCCTTCACCTGATGGTCCGCCCACAAACGCCGGAAGTCCTCGCTCTTCAGCGACAACTCGCCGACCAGTGCCGCGAGCTCCTTGTCGTCCGGGTGCAGCCCCGCGTCCAGCCGCAGATGGGCGACCGTCTCCGCCGCCACCGCCGGCCAGTCCGGGTACAGCTCCCGCGCCCCCGGGGCCAGGAACGCCTGACGCGGCATGTTCCGCTCGGCGGCGGACATCCGGGAGAAGCCGGAGAGGGCGTCCCCCAGCGCGTTCCACGCCAGCACGTCCATCCGGCGGCCCAGCACGAAGGCGGGCGCCCGGTCGAACATGTCGAGCAGCAGCCGCAGCCCCGGGCGCACCCGGCGGGCCGAAGAGGCCGGTGCCTTACGGGCCTTGGGGCGCGCCACCGTCCGCAGATACGCGTGCTCCGTCTCATCGAGCCGGAGCACCCGGGCTATCGCGTCGAGCACCGCGTCCGAGACGCTGGGCCCGCGCCCCTGCTCCAGCCGGATGTAGTAGTCGACGCTCACCCCGGCGAGCTGCGCCACCTCCTCGCGCCGCAGCCCGGGCACCCGCCTGCGGCCGTACGAGTTGAGCCCCACGTCCTCCGGGCTGATGCGGGCACGCCGTGAGCGCAGGAAGTCACCGAGTTCGCCGTCCATGGCCCGATCGTAGGAGAACGGTTTCCGCCCAGCCTGGTACTGGCAGACCCAGGAACAACGCATCCCTGGGTGGAAGGACCGGCCCGGCGCAGTGTGGTGCCCGGACCCGAACACCACACCAGGGAGCACCCCATGCAGTACGAGACCCTCGCCGACCGCACCGCCGTCATCACCGGAGCCGCCAGCGGCATGGGCGCGGCCACCGCCCGGCTGCTCGCCGCGCAGGGCGTACGGGTGGCGCTGCTGGCCCGCCGCGCGGAGCGGCTGGAAGAGCTGGCCGCGAAGATCTCCGCGGACGGCGGTCAGGCGCTCGCCGTCGCCGCCGACGTCACCGACCAGGCGTCCGTGGACGCGGCGGCGGACCGGGTGCACGCCGCGTTCGGCCCGGTGGACCTGGTCGTCAACGCGGCCGGGGTGATGCTGCCGAACCCGGTGGACGCGGGGCGCGTGGACGAGTGGCAGCGCATGCTCGACACCAATGTGGCCGGTGCGCTGCGCGTCATCCGGGCCTTCACCGCGGACCTGGTGACGGCCGCCGCCGGGGGCCGCACCGCCGACCTGGTCAACATCTCCTCGATCGGCGCGCACATCGCGTTCCCCAACTACGCGGTCTACGGCGCCACGAAGGCCGCGCTCACCTACCTGTCGGCGTCGCTGCGTACCGAACTCGGCCCGCGCGACGTCCGCGTCACCAACATCGAACCGGGCCTCACCGACTCGGAGCTGGCCGGGCACGTCGACAACGCGGAGCTCAGCGGCCAGCTGGACGGCATGTTCGACGCGCTGGGCGGCCTCTCCTCCGAGGAGATCGCCGACCTCATCGCGTACACCACGAGCCGCGCCCGCCACATCAACCTGCGCCAACTGGTCGTGCTGCCGACCCGTCAGGTGTGAGGCTCAGTCCTCCCAGTCGGAGGCCGTCCGCCGCTCCTCGCGGCTCCGGAACAGCCGCCTGCCGTGGCCGGCCTGGAAGGCGTTGACGCCGACGATCCCGAGCCAGGCCACGACGAGCCCGCCGATGCCCGCGTTCGCGGCGCCGATCGCGGACAGCGGCACGGCCAGGACCAGCGAGACGATGCCGAAGCCGTAGCGCTCGCCGAAGTTCCCGGGCGGGCGCTCCGGGGTGCGCGCGCCCCGCGCGACGGCGGTCCGTTCCTCGGCGAGATGTCGCCGGACCCTGCGGTCGAGCGTGGCGTCGAGCCGCTGCTCCACCTTCTCCAGGAACGACTCGACGAGCGCGGAGTCGTAGTCGGCCCCCAGCTCGCTGCGGGCCTGCAAAGTCGCCTTGAGCTCCCTGTCGAGCTCGGTGTCGGGTGCGTCCATGGTTCTTACGGTACGGAGCCGAGGCCGCCCGGACAGTGGGGCTAGCCCCCCGGTTTCGGGGCTGTTCCGGGGTCCTCCGGGATGCGTGAAAGTCGTCGGTAACATCCGCCGCCGCCCGGGCGTGTAACTGGACAGAGGCAACAAACAGCGGCAACGGCAAGGCAGTGCTCGGGCAGGGCGAGGAAGACGGACGGGGGGCCATGACGGCAGGCAGTGAGGAAGTGGAGGCGTTCGACGCGTTCTACGCGGCGACCGCCAAACGCCTGGTCGCCACGGTGTACGCGATGACGGGCGACCTGGGGGAGGCGGAGGACGCGGTGCAGGAGGCGTATGTGCGGGCCTGGCAGCGGTGGGACAAGGTGTCCGCCTCCGGTGACCCGCTCCCGTGGGTGCGGACCGTGGCGGTGCGGCTGTCGATCAGCACCTGGCGCCGGACGCGCGGCAGATTGCGCGCGCACTTCCGGCACGGGGTGCCCGCCGACGTGCCGGGGCTCACCGAGGACCGGGTGGCGCTGATGGGCGCGCTGGAGGAGCTGAACCGGGACCAGCGGCAGGCGGTGGTGCTGCACCACATGCTCGGCCTGCCCGTGGAGGAGGTGGCCCGGGAGACGGGGGCGTCGAACGGCGCGGTACGGACCCGGCTGCACCGGGCCCGCCGGATCCTCGGCGAACGGCTGGCCGACACCCCGGCTGTGACGGGGCGCCAGGTGACACGGAATGCGGCGGCGGAGCGGAATGCCACGGAGCGGAAGGGGCGGGTGCGGCATGGCTGAGATCGAGGACCTGATCGAGGACGTCGCCCTGCGGCTGCCCGAAGCCGGGGACATCCGGGCCCGGGGGCAGCGGCGGCGCACCCGTGTCCGCGCGGTCCGGGGCGGCGCGGCGGGCGCGGTCGTCCTGGCGGCGGCCGGGGCGTGGGGCCTGCTCCTTCCGGCGGACGGCCCCGAGGCCCGGCAGACGGTCGCCACCACGACGGCCAACCCGTTCAAGGTGGACGGGGTGGTGGTGATGCGCCCGGCCGACGAGCTCCCGGGGTACGCGACCTGGCACTGGAAGGAGAGCGCGAGCCTTCCGAAGGGCACCGGACCGAGCAGCGACGCCCTGCCCCAGGTGGGGCTCGACGGCGCCTGCCCCGCCTCCTTCGTCCCGGCGGTCGAGCCGAGCCAGCAGCGGTACTCCGTGTTCTACACGGGCAGCGACCACGCCTTGGCCCAGCACCGGGTCATCGCCTACGACGCGGAAGCGACCGCCCGGACCCAGGTGACGGCGCTGCGCGGGGCGATGTCGCGGTGCGGGCTGCACTCCGCGACGCCGACCGCGCGGGAGAAGGAGGAGGGCGGCGCGGTGTGGTCCGGCACGGTGGACGACGGCCGGACGCTCCGGGTCACCGTCCGGCGGTGGGAGTCCTGGGTGTCGGTCGAGGAGGTGCTGCAGGGGAAGCCCGCCGGCTGACCGGTCCGGCTCGTCCGGCTGACCCGCCCGGCTGCATATGGACATGCAGACACCTTGCTGGCTGAATGGATTCGTCGGCGCCGGGCCGCGGCGCGGCGGATCTACCGAGGGGACAGGATGAGCGGGAGCAGCCCGGCCGCGCGGTTGCAGGAGCTGTTCGAGGGGCGCCGGCTCACGCCCACGCAGCGGCGCATCGCGCACTCGATGGTGCGCAGGGCCGGAGACGCCCCGTTCCTCTCCAGCGTCGAGCTCGCCGAGCTGGCCGGGGTCAGCCAGCCCTCCGTCACCCGGTTCGCCGTCGCCCTCGGCTTCGACGGCTACCCCGCGCTGCGCAAGCACCTGCGCGAGGTCGCCCCGGCCGGGGCGGAGGCGGGCGAGGGCGACGAGACGTACAACGAGTACCAGCAGGCGGTGCTCGGGGAGATCGAGAACCTGCGGCACCTGGCCGAACTCCTCGCCGATCCGGGCCCCGTCGAGCGGGCGGGCCGGCTGCTCGCCGCCTCCCGTCCGCTGCCGGTGCTCGGGCTGCGCGCGGCGTCCTCGCAGGCGCGCGGGTTCGGGTACTTCGCGGCGAAGGTGCATCCGGACGTGCGGGTGCTGGACGAGGGCGGCAGCATGCTGCACGACCGGATCGACGCCGCCCGGCGGGCCGGGGCGACCGCGCTGATCTGCTTCGCGCTGCCCCGCCACCCGCGCGAGGTCGTGGACGCCCTGGCGTACGCGCGCGGCCGGGGGCTCACGGTGGTGTCGGTGGCCGACTCCGCGTTCGCGCCGGTGGCCCGCCACAGCGACCTGCTCATCCCGGCCGCCGTCGGCACCGGCCTCGCCTTCGACACCGCCTGCGCCCCGATGCTGCTGGGCCGGGTCCTCCTGGAGGCCATGTGCGACGCCCTCCCCGACGCCCAGGCCCGCCTGGAGGAGTTCGACGCGGGGGCGGCGGCGCGGGGGCTGTTCGTGGAGTAGGCGGAGTAGTGCGGAAAAGCCGGCCCGTCCGGCGTCTGAGGACGGAACCCCGCGCCCGGGGCCGGGGCATGGGGCGGAGACCGGCGACCCGGTCCCGCGCCCCGGCGGCGGAGCCGCCCCCTCAGACCTCCAGGTCCGCCTCGATCTTCTTCAGCTGGTGGCGGGCCATGGCCAGGTTGGCGCGGCTGCCGTCGAGGACCAGGTAGAGGAACAGGCCGTTGTTGCCGCGGGTCTTGAGGAGGCGGATCAGGTGGTACTGGGTGCCCAGGGTGATCAGGATGTCCTCGATCTCGTCCTTGATGCCCAGGTGCTCCATGGTGCGGAGCTTGGCGCGTACGACGTCGGTGTTGCCGGCCGCCGCGACCTCCAGGTTGAAGTCCTTGCCGCCGCCGAGGGTGCCCAGCGCCATGCCGCTCGTGTAGTCCACGAGGGCGACACCGGTGGTGCCCTCGATGGACGACATCGCTTCCTTGAGTGACGCTTCGGTGTTCGCCATGAGTGGTGCTCCCTTTCTCTGACCGGCCACTGCGGCCGGTTCCGTTGCGTGGTGCGGGTGGTGCCGGTGGTTCCGCCGAGGCTCAGGTAGGGCGCTGCGGGAGGGCGCCCGGCTGCTGCGGGGCGCGGGGCGCGGGGGCCGGCTGCGGGGCCCGGGCCAGGGCGCGGTCGATCAGTTCGCCGATGCGGGAGCCGGCCCGGCGGCCCTCCAGATGGAGCCGGCCGACGTTGATCCGGTCCTCGGCGAGCAGGGTCAGGACGGCCTGGGACCCTGCCGCGTACGTCGCGACGTAGCCCGCCTCGCCGCGCACGAGCAGTTCACGGAAGCCGTTCCGCCCGGTCGCCTCGGTCATCCGGATCGCGACGCCGAGCGCGGCGGCGGTGAGGGCGGCGACCCCCTCGGCCTCCACGCCCGGGGTGTCGTGCGCCAGGACGAGCCCGTCGGTGCTGGCCGCCAGCGCACCCGAGAGGAGCGGGACCCGTGCCCGTAACCGCTGGAGCTCGGCGAGGACGTCCTGCGCTTCGGCTTCGGGCACCATCAGCTGTCTCCTTCCGGCACGCTGTCTGAGCGCGCGTATCACAGGGCCTCCAATGCGTCTCGGAGCCGGCGCAGCAGGGCGACGTCGGGGTCGGCCGTGACCTCGGGGAACGTGATCCGGCCCGGGTCCGGGGCGCCCGGGGCCGCCGGTGCGACCGGCTCGACCAGCCCGGCCGCCGCGAGCCGCCGCAGGTCGACCAGGACGTGGAACGCCGACCTGCCGAGCTCCTGCGCGATGCCGGTGGCCGTACGCACCCCGTCCACGCGTTCCAGCACGCGGCCCCGGCCCACCGGCACGGGCGCGTCGGACGGCAGGCCCGTCCGCGTCAGCGGGGCCGTGTCCACCGCCGCGTCCGGCCAGATCCGGTCCAGCAGCTCGCGGCGCCGCAGGGTCTCGCGCTGCACGGCGTCCACCGGGACCGGCCGCACGGGGCCGATCCAGTGCGCGACCCCGTACCGGAAGCGCGCCGGGGTCCGGGTCGGCGCGAGGGCGAAGAAGGCCGCGTCGTACAGGGCGCCCAGGTGGCACAGCTCCAGCGCGCCGCCCGGCACCCGGCCGCTGTCCACGAGATGCCGGCCGACCCGCTGCCCGGCCCCCGCCTCGGCGACCGCGTCCCACCAGCCCTCGCGGCGCAGCGCACCGCCCCGGGTGAGCAGGACGTCGATCCCGGGCGTCGCGGGGGACTCGGCGTGGACGACCTTGCCGTCGGCGAGGTACAGCGTGCCCCGGTCGCGCATCAGGGCACCGGTGGCCCGTTCGGCGGCGAGCCGCTGGAGCATCGGGGAGAGCACGGGCGCCGCGGTCTCGTCCGCGAGGGCGGCGGCGGTCATGCGAGGACCAGCCGCTCGGCGATCTCGCCGATGCGTATCCGGGCCAGCGCGAGGTTGCCCTCGGCGCGGTCCAGCCACAGGTGGAGGAAGACGCTGCTGTCGAAGTCCGTCTCCACGAACCGGAGGATGTGGTACCCGGCGCGGGTCGTGACGATGACGTCCTCGACCGGGGGAGCGCTCCCGGTCCCGCCCGCCGCCGGCTCCGGCGAGCCGAGGGCGAAGGCGGGCTGTTCGGCCGCCATCCGCGCCACCTCCGCCGTCTCCGCCGCGGTGGCCTCGTGATCGCCGTTGGGCGAGTCGCCGACGGTGCCGAGGGCCAGACCGCTCGTCCAGTCGACAACGGCGGCGCCCCTGGCACCGGGCAGTCTCATGACGTCGAGCAGGCACTCGTCGATTCCGGGCACGCGGATTCCCCTCCGACACGGTGTTCGGCTGTGACCCTGAGGTTACGCATCGTGCTCTCTCCCGGTGGAGGTTCTGGCATTTTCCATCGGTACATGCGGGCGGGTGGTGGAGAATGCCCCGCCGCGTACGGCTTGTGACGTGCCGGGGAGCCCCGCGGCCCCGCCTGTTGACTGGACGTATTCATCGGCTCAAGATGTGAATAGAAAAATCACAGTCGCGAGGAGGCACCGCCATGTCAGGACCCCGCCCCGTACGGGCGCCGCGCGGTACGGAACTGACCGCCCTGGGATGGCAGCAGGAAGCCGCCCTGCGGATGCTCCAGAACAACCTCGACCCCGAGGTCGCCGAGCACCCCGACAAGCTCGTCGTCTACGGCGGCACCGGCAAGGCGGCCCGCGACTGGCGCTCGTTCGACGCGATGGTCCGTACGCTGCGCACGCTCAAGCAGGACGAGACGATGCTCGTCCAGTCCGGGCGGCCGGTCGGCGTCATGCAGACGCACGAGTGGGCGCCGCGCGTCCTGATCGCCAACTCCAACCTGGTCGGCGACTGGGCGAACTGGGAGGAGTTCCGCCGCCTGGAGGCGCTCGGACTCACCATGTACGGCCAGATGACCGCCGGTTCCTGGATCTACATCGGCACCCAGGGCATCCTCCAGGGCACCTACGAGACCTTCGCCGCCGTCGCCGCGAAGAAGTTCGGCGGGACGCTGGCCGGCACGATCACCCTGACCGCCGGGCTCGGCGGGATGGGCGGCGCCCAGCCGCTCGCCGTGACCATGAACGACGGCGTCGCGATCTGCATCGACTGCGACCCGCGCGCCATCGAGCGCCGCATCGAGCACCGCTACCTGGACGTGAGGGCCGACTCTCTGGAGCACGCCCTCCAGCTCGCCGTCGAGGCCCGCGACGCCCGCCGCCCGCTCTCCATCGGCCTCTTGGGCAACGCGGCGGAGCTGCTGCCCCGGATGCTCGCCGAGGGCGCCCCCGTCGACATCGTCACCGACCAGACCAGCGCGCACGACCCGCTGGCCTACCTGCCGGTCGGCGTCGACTTCGACGACATGGCCTCGTACGCCGCCGAGAAGCCCGCCGACTTCACCACCCGCGCCCGCGAGTCGATGGCCCGGCACGTCGAGGCGATGGTCGGCTTCATGGACGCCGGAGCGGAGGTCTTCGACTACGGCAACTCGATCCGGGGCGAGGCGCAGCTCGCCGGATACGAGCGGGCCTTCGACTTCCCCGGCTTCGTCCCCGCCTACATCCGGCCGCTGTTCTGCGAGGGGAAGGGCCCGTTCCGATGGGCGGCCCTGTCCGGCGAGGCGTCCGACATCCACAAGACGGACAAGGCGCTGCTCGAACTCTTCCCGGAGAACGAGTCCCTGCACCGCTGGATCAAGATGGCCGGCGAGCGCGTCCACTTCCAGGGCCTGCCCGCCCGGATCTGCTGGCTCGGCTACGGCGAACGCGACCGGGCCGGCGAGCGCTTCAACGACATGGTGGCGAGCGGCGAACTCGCGGCGCCGCTGGCGATCGGGCGCGACCACCTGGACTGCGGGTCCGTCGCCTCCCCGTACCGCGAGACCGAGGCCATGCTCGACGGCTCCGACGCGATCGCCGACTGGCCGCTGCTGAACGCCATGGTCAACGTGGCGTCCGGCGCCTCCTGGGTCTCCCTGCACCACGGCGGCGGGGTCGGCATGGGCCGGTCCATCCACGCCGGACAGGTGACCGTCGCCGACGGCACGCCGCTGGCCGGCGAGAAGATCCGGCGGGTGCTGACGAATGACCCGGGCATGGGGGTGATCCGGCACGTGGACGCGGGGTACGACATCGCGGAAGAGGTGGCTTCGGACAAGGGTGTGCGGGTGCCGATGCGGGAGGGCGACGCGTGAGTCTGCCTCCGGCTGCGCAGGGGGGCGGTGCGAGCCCGACGCCGGGTGCGGGTTCCGTTGTGCCCACCCGTTCCGCCCTGCGGAACGAATGCCCACAACAAGCGTCTTTCCAGGAGATGTGGAGGGAGCTTGCGCCCATCGGGCGGCACCCCGGCAGCGGGGGGTATCGGCGGTACGCATGGACCGGGGCCGATGCCGAGTGCCGGGAGTGGTTCCGGGCGCAGGCCGAGGCGCGGGGGCTGACCCTGGAGACCGACCGGAACGGCAACCAGTGGGCCTGGCTCGGGGACCCGTTCGCCGGGGACGCCGTCGTCACGGGCTCGCACCTCGACTCCGTGCCCGACGGCGGTGCCTTCGACGGGCCGCTCGGCGTCGTCTCCTCGTTCGCCGCGCTCGATGAACTCCGCCGCAGGGGAGTGGAGTTCACCAAGCCGCTGGCCATCACCAACTTCGGTGACGAGGAGGGGGCCAGGTTCGGCCTCGCCTGCGTCGGCTCCCGGCTCGCCGCCGGACAGCTGACCGTCGAGGCCGCGCACCAACTGCGCGACGCGGGCGGCGTCACCCTTCCGCAGGCCATGGCCGCCGCCGGGCACGACCCCGACGCCATCGGCCCCGACCCCGAACGGCTCGCCCGGATCGGCGCCTTCGTGGAGCTCCACGTCGAGCAGGGCCGCGCCCTCGACCTCTCCGGCGACCCCGTCGGCATCGCCTCCGCGATCTGGCCGCACGGGCGCTGGCGGTTCGACTTCCGGGGCGAGGCCAACCACGCGGGCACCACCCGGCTCGCCGACCGCCGGGACCCGATGCTCACGTACGCCGAGACCGTCATCGCCGCCCGGCGGGAGGCGGAACTCGCGGGCGCCCTCGCCACCTTCGGCAAGGTCGCCGTGGAGCCCAACGGGGTCAACGCGATCCCGTCCCTCGTACGCGGCTGGCTCGACTCGCGCGCCGCCGACCAGGACACCCTGGACACCGTCGTCGCCGCCGTCGAGCGCGCCGCCCGGGAGCACGCGGAGCGGGCCGGCATCAGCCTCGACGTCGTCCGCGAGTCGTTCACGCCCGTGGTCGAGTTCCGGCACGCCCTGCGCGACGAGCTGTCCGCCCTGCTCAAGGGGTCCGCCCACGCCACTGGGCGCCCGGTCCCCGTGCTCGGCACCGGCGCCGGGCACGACGCGGGTATTTTGTCCGCTTCGGTCCCGACCGCCATGCTGTTCGTACGGAACCCGACCGGGGTCTCGCACTCGCCGGCCGAACACGCCGCCGAGGACGACTGCGTGGCCGGGGTCATCGCACTCGCCGACGTACTGGAAGGTCTCGCGTGCCGCTGACGACGGAGGCGACGGGCACACCCGTCACCGAGACGTACTGGCTGTCCCACGCCTGGCTCGGCACCCATGTCGAGCCGGGCGTCGCCCTGGACGTGGCCGACGGGCGGATCGCCCGCGTACGCACCGGAGTGGAAGCGGCCCCGCCCGGCGCCACCGCGCTGCGCGGGCTCACCCTGCCCGGCCTGGCCAACACCCACTCGCACGCCTTCCACCGCGCCCTGCGCTCCACCGTCCAGGTCGGCTCGGGCACCTTCTGGACCTGGCGCGAGACCATGTACCAGGTCGCGTCCCGGCTCACGCCCGACAGCTACTACGCGCTCGCCCGCGCGGTGTACGCGGAGATGGCGCTCGCCGGCATCACCGCGGTCGGCGAATTCCACTATCTGCACCACGCGCCCGGCGGCACGCCCTACGACAACCCCAACGCCATGGGCGAGGCCCTGATCGCGGCCGCCCGCGCGGCCGGCATCCGGATCACCCTGCTCGACACCGCCTACCTCTCCGCCGGATTCGGCTCCGGGCCCGACGACCACCGCGCACCCGACCGGCACCAGGCGCGCTTCAGCGACGGGACCGCCGACGCCTGGGCCGAACGCGCCGCCCTCCTCAAGGGCGACGACCACACGGTCATCGGCGCCGCCGTCCACTCCGTGCGCGCGGTCCCGGCCGGGCAGCTCTCCACCGTCGCCCGCTGGGCCGAGGAGCGGCAGGCCCCCCTGCACGTCCACCTCTCCGAGCAGACCGCCGAGAACGACGCCTGCCTCGCCGCCCACGGACGCACCCCGGCCCGGCTCCTCGCCGACCACGGCGTCCTCGGACCCCGCACCACCGGCGTCCACAACACCCATCTCACCGACGAGGACATCGCCCTCCTCGGCTCCACGTCCACCGGCACCTGCATGTGCCCGACGACCGAACGGGACCTCGCCGACGGCATCGGCCCCGCGGCCGCCCTCCAGCAGGCCGGGTCCCCGCTCTCGCTCGGCAGCGACAGCCACGCGGTGATCGACCTCTTCGAGGAGGCCCGCGCGATGGAGCTCGACGAACGCCTGCGCACCCGCAGGCGCGGCCACTGGACGGCCGCCGCCCTGCTGCGCGCCGCCTCCGCCGACGGCCACGCCGCGCTCGGCCGGCCCGAAGCGGGCGTCCTCGAAGCAGGCGCCCCCGCCGACCTGGTGACCATCGCGCTCGACTCCGTCAGGACAGCGGGACCGGTGCCCCGGCTGGCAGCGGAGACCGCCGTATTCGCCGCCTCCGCAGCGGACGTCCGCCACACCGTGGTGGCGGGGCGCCACCTCGTACGCGACGGGCGGCACACGCTGGTGGACGACGTCCCGCAAGCGCTCGCCCAGGCCATCGGCGCGCTGCGGCCCTGAGCGGCAGGACACCCCATGGCGGCACCCCGGCGCACACCCACCGGCTCCCACGCAAGGAGAGCAGTCCCCCGATGACGACGACCGCCATCACCCACATCTCCGCACTGGTCACCAACGACCCCTCCCTCGGCGACGAGTCCCCCCTCGGGCTGATCCAGGACGCCGCCGTCGTCATCGAGGGCGACCGCGTCGTCTGGACCGGTGCGTCCAGCAAAGCACCCGTCACTGACAACGCCGTCGACGCGGGCGGCCGGGCCGTGATCCCCGGCTTCGTGGACTCCCACTCCCACCTGGTCTTCGCGGGCGACCGCACCCAGGAGTTCAACGCCCGGATGTCCGGCCGCCCGTACAGCGCGGGCGGCATCCGCACCACCGTCGCCGCCACCCGCGCCGCGACCGACGAGCAGCTCTCCGCCAACGTCGCCCGCTACCTCGCCGAGGCGCTGCGCCAGGGCACCACCACCTTCGAGACCAAGTCCGGCTACGGCCTCACCGTCGAGGACGAGGCCCGCGCCCTGCGCATCGCCGCCCGCCACACCGACGAGGTCACCTTCCTCGGCGCGCACATCGTCTCCCCGGACTACGCCGACGACCCCGCCGGATACGTGGACCTGGTCACCGGACCGATGCTCGACGCCTGCGCCCCGTACGCCCGCTGGATCGACGTCTTCTGCGAGCGCGGCGCCTTCGACGGCGACCAGGCGCGGGCGATCCTCACCGCGGGCCGCGCCCGGGGCCTGCACCCCCGGGTCCACGCCAACCAGCTCGGCCACGGCCCCGGAGTCCAGCTCGCCGTGGAGCTCGACGCCGCGTCCGCCGACCACTGCACCCACCTCACCGACGCGGACGTGGACGCCCTGGCCCAGTCGGACACCGTCGCGACGCTGCTGCCCGGCGCCGAGTTCTCCACCCGCGCCGCCTGGCCGGACGCCCGCAGGCTGCTCGACGCGGGCGCCACCGTCGCCCTGTCCACGGACTGCAACCCGGGCTCCTCGTTCACCTCGTCCGTGCCGTTCTGCGTCGCCCTCGCCGTGCGGGACATGGGCATGACCCCGGACGAGGCCGTCTGGTCCGCTACGGCGGGCGGTGCGGCGGCCCTGCGGCGCGACGACGTCGGCCGCCTCGCCCCGGGCGCCCGCGCCGACCTGGTGATCCTGGACGCGCCCAGCCACGTCCACCTCGCGTACCGGCCGGGCGTGCCGCTGGTCCACGAGGTGTGGCGGGCCGGCGCCCGCGTGGTCTGACCTCAGGAAGGCCCCGGAACGCGGAAGGACCTGCCCCGGACGGGGCAGGTCCTTTCCGGCTGTCCGCGCGCACGGGGCGCGGGACGCGTCCTACTCGTCCAGCGTCAGGCCCTTGCGGAGCTTGGCCAGGGTGCGCGAGAGCAGTCTCGACACGTGCATCTGGGAGATGCCCAGCTCCTCGCCGATCTCCGACTGCGTCATGTTGGCGACGAAGCGGAGCGAGAGGATCTGACGGTCGCGGCCCGGCAGCGAGGCGATGAGCGGCTTCAGGGACTCGACGTACTCGATGCCTTCGAGCCCGTGGTCCTCGTAGCCGATCCGGTCGGCCAGCGCGCCCTCGTGCTCGTCCTCCTCGGGCTTGGCGTCGAGCGAGCTCGCGGTGTACGCGTTGCTCGCGGCCATGCCCTCCACGACCTCGTCACGGGTGAGGCCGAGGCGGTCGGCGAGCTCGCCCACGGTGGGCGCCCGGTCGAGCTGCTGGGCGAGCTCGTCGCCCGCCTTGGCCAGGTCGAGCCGCAGCTCCTGCAGGCGGCGCGGGACGCGCACGGACCAGCTGGTGTCGCGGAAGAAACGCTTGATCTCACCGACGATGGTCGGCATCGCGAAGGTCGGGAACTCGACGCCCCGGCTGAGCTCGAAGCGGTCGATCGCCTTGATCAGGCCGATCGTGCCGACCTGGACGATGTCCTCCATCGGCTCGCTGCGGGAGCGGAAGCGGGACGCGGCGAACTTGACCAGGGCCAGGTTCAGCTCGACGAGGGTGTTGCGTACGTAGGAGTACTCCGGCGTGCCCTCTTCGAGGGTCTCCAGCCGGGTGAAGAGCGTCTTCGACAGGGCCCTGGCGTCCAGCGCCCCCACCTCGGTGTAGGGCGGGATCTCGGGAAGGCCCTCGAGTCCGTCGAGCTCTTCGGTGGGTGATTCGGTCAGTCCCTGAGGACATGCCGACGGCGCGTTGGGGGTACGCGGTACGTCGAGCCGGGGTGACATGTGGTCTCCTCCATCGTTCTCGGCATATGGCTGCCGATGCCCATACGTGTTCCTGCGGTGAAGCGGCGCCTCCGAAGCCGGTCGCGTTTTTGGGGTCCCTCTACCCTTACCCGCTAGCCATGACTCGGTACAACCTCCAATTGCCCGGCTATGTCCGCTTTGTTGAGGTCTCTGGCTACCGCGTGGCGCATGGAACGCGTACTGTTCCAAGAACATCAGTGACAGCTGTGCACGCATCCGCACGTGCGGTGATGCGGACAGTGACGAGCGGTGAAGAGGGACGGGCATGGACCGCGGGACGGTCGGCAGTGCGAACCGGGGTCGGCTTCAGGTCGAGGTCCGGACCGAGGGGCGCAGCGAGGTGGTGACGCCCGTGGGTGAGCTCGATCACCACACGGCGGATCTGCTGCGCGAGCCGCTGGAGAGCGCGGTCGAACAGGGGCGTGCGCGCCTGGTGGTCGACTGCTCGCGACTCGACTTCTGTGATTCCACCGGGCTGAACGTGCTGCTCGGTGCCCGCCTGAAGGCGGAGGCAGCCGGGGGAGGGGTTCATTTGGCCGCGATGCAGCCCGTGGTGGCGCGGGTCTTCGAGATCACGGGGGCCGAGGCGGTATTCACCGTCCACGCGTCCCTCGCGGAGGCCCTGGAGACCTGACCGGGCCGCGCTCCGGCGTCCCCGGCCGCCTCGTCCGTCGCGTGGGTTACGCGATCCGCGAAGCGGTAATGGGTGTCGTCGCGGTTCGGCCGGGCAGGAGATCTTGCGGCGAGCCCGGGCGGCCTGGCTCTCCGTGCCTGTGCGGTTCCTGTATCAGTGTCCGTATCGGTATTCGTATCGGTATTTGTAGTCGTATCTGTTCAATGGTTCGTGTCCGTCCAAGGGCGACATGGTGAATCGGTGAGGTGAAGCGCTGATGAGCACCACCCGGCAGCATCCGCCGGGCGACCTCGGCCGCGAGCCGGAGGGCGCGGGCGTTTCCTCCGCCGAGCCCGTCCGGCCGGCCGAGGCCGCCGAGCGGCAGTGGCGCACGCTGTCGTTGCGGGAGGCCACCGGCATCGTGCCGACGGCCCGTGATTTCGCCCGCCAGGCGCTGCACGACTGGGGCTGGCTCCCCGCGTCCAGCGCCGACCGCCGCGCCGCCGCGGAGGACGTCCTGCTGGTCGTCTCCGAGCTGGTCACCAACGCGTGCCTGCACGCGGGCGGCCCCGACGAGCTCCGGATCGCCCGCAGCGCCAAGGCGCTCCGCGTGGAGGTCGCCGACGGCGGTGCGGGCCAGCCCGCGCCGCGCACGCCGCACCGGGCCGGGCGGCCCGGCGGCCACGGCATGTTCATCGTGCAGCGGCTCTGCCTGGACTGGGGAGTCGTACGGGTGCCGGGCGAGCCCGGCAAGACCGTATGGGCGGAGCTGGCGGCTCCGGCGTAACGGCACGGCACTCTTCGCACGTACGGAAGGGGCCCCGCACCGACGAATCGGTGCGGGGCCCCTTCCCGTTTTCCGTACGGGATACGGAATCAGTGCACGTCGCCCATGTGCTGGGCGACCTTCTTGCGGTACATCCAGATGCCCACACCGGCGATGAGGGCGAGGACCACCTCGAAGACGACGGAACCCGTCGTGTTCAGGTCGACGCCGACGGGCGGAGCCGTGAGCAGCCCGGTCAGCGAGTCGCCGGCGGTCACCGCGAGGAACCACACGCCCATCATCTGCGAGCTGTACTTCGCCGGGGCCATCTTCGTGGTGACCGACAGGCCGACCGGCGAGAGGCACAGCTCCGCGACGGTCTGGATGAAGTAGATCGCCACCAGCCACATCGGGCTGACCTTGCCGCCGTTGGCGGCGGTGTCGATCAGCGGGATGAGGAAGACCGCGAAGGAGATGCCGATCAGCACGAGGCTGGAGGCGAACTTGACGGCGGTGCTCGGCTCCTTGCCGCGCTTGTTCAGCCACAGCCAGCCCGAGGCGACCACGGGGGCGATCGCCATGATGAAGATCGGGTTCAGCGACTGGTACCAGGACGTCGGGAAGTCGAAGCCCAGCAGGTGGTTGGTGGTCGAGTTCTCACCGAAGATCGACAGGGTCGAGCCGTTCTGGTCGTAGATCATCCAGAAGACGGCGGCGACCACGAAGAACCAGATGTAGCCCGAGAGCTTGGACCGCTCGGTCGTCGTCAGCTCCTTGTCGCGCTTCATGCGCGCCAGGACCGCGACCGGGATGACCAGACCGGCGATGCTCAGCGGCACCGTGGACCAGTCGGCGAAGTTGCCGGTGACGGCCATCAGGCCGTAGACGACGGCCGCGACGATCAGCCAGATCAGGCCCTTGCGCAGGGCGGACTGCTTCTCCTGCTCGGTGGCGGGCGTCGACACGACGTCGCTCTGCGGGCTCAGGTGGCGGGTGCCGAGCATGAACTGGGCGAGACCCAGGGCCATGCCGAGCGCGGCGAGCGCGAAGCCGAAGTGCCAGTTGACGTTCTCGCCGACGGTGCCGATCGACAGCGGGGCGAGGAAGGCGCCCACGTTGATGCCGATGTAGAAGAGCGTGAAGCCACCGTCACGGCGCGGGTCCTCCGGGCCGTCGTAGAGGTGGCCGACCATCGTGGAGATGTTCGCCTTCAGCAGCCCGGAACCGAGCGCCACGAGCACCAGGCCCGCGAAGAAGGTCACCGAGTTCGGCACGGCGAGCGTGATGTGGCCGAGGATGACGACGGCGCCGCCGATGGCGACCGTCTTGCGCGGCCCCCAGAAGCGGTCGGCCATCCAGCCGCCGGGCATGGCGAGCAGGTAGACCATCGCCATGTAGACGGAGTAGATCGCCGTCGCCGTGGTGGCGTTCATGTGCATGCCGCCGGGCGCGATCAGGTACAGCGGGAGCAGTGCCTTCATGCCGTAGAAGCTGTATCGCTCCCACATCTCGGTCATGAAGAGCGTGGCCAGGCCCCGGGGGTGGCCGAAGAAGGTCTTCTCGCCACCAGCGGTGCTCGACGGGTCCTTCGTCAGGCTGGACGCCATGATCGATCCTTGTGTGCTCGGGACGCGGCGCCGCTGAGAAGCGGGTACGCGCCCGGTGGGGGGAGGCCGGCACCGCCGCGGGTACGCCCTTCCGCGACGGGATCCACACCCGGAGCGCCGTCATCGGCGGTCCGGGCCCGGCCCGCAGGTCATTCACTGAACTTCCGGGCCGGCGGGTACCGGCCCCGCACACAAAAGAGACCCTTGGCGCTCAGAGCTGCCCAAAGGTCCTTGAGTAGTGCAATAGGCGTTGGGACACCATACGACACGACAGAGCCCGATATGAAAGGACTTGAGACATGGATCACAGGTCCAGGGGCAACCACACTCGCATATTCGAAGGTCCTACCGGTAACGGCGCCCAGTCCCGCAGGGCTCCTGGATCGCCTCCCTAGCTGTCCGCCGCGCGGACTACCATCAGTGCATGACCCGTGTACTGCTCGCCGAGGACGACGCATCCATCTCGGAGCCGCTGGCCCGCGCCCTGCGGCGGGAGGGTTACGAGGTCGAGGTGCGGGAAGACGGACCGACCGCGCTCGACGCCGGACTCCAGGGCGGCATCGACCTGGTCGTGCTCGACCTGGGGCTGCCCGGGATGGACGGCCTCGAAGTCGCCCGCCGGCTGCGTGCCGAGGGTCACACCGTGCCGGTCCTGGTCCTGACCGCCCGCGCGGACGAGGTGGACACGGTCGTCGGGCTCGACGCGGGCGCCGACGACTACGTCACCAAGCCCTTCCGCCTCGCCGAGCTCCTCGCCCGGGTCCGGGCCCTGCTGCGGCGCGGCGCCACCGAGCCCGCCCCCCAGCCCGCCACGCACGGCGTCCGCATCGACGTCGAGTCGCACCGGGCCTGGATGGGCGAGGAGGAGCTGCAGCTCACCGCGAAGGAGTTCGACCTCCTGCGGGTCCTCGTCCGGGACGCGGGCCGGGTCGTCACCCGCGACCAGCTGATGCGCGAGGTCTGGGACACCACGTGGTGGTCGTCCACCAAGACGCTCGACATGCACATCTCCTGGCTCCGCAAGAAACTCGGCGACGACGCGGCGAACCCGCGCTACATCGCCACGGTCCGGGGCGTCGGCTTCCGCTTCGAGAAGAGCTAGGACCTGTAGCGTCCCTGCTGTCCGACCCGAGCCGACTGACGTACAGAAGCAGGCATGCGCCGACGACTGATCAATTCGACCCTCGCCGTCGTGCTCGTGGTGATCGCCGTCTTCGGCGTCTCCCTCGTCATTGTCGAGACCCGCACCATCAGCAGCAGCGCCCAGGAGAGCGTCGACTCCGAGGCGCTGCGGCTGATCAGCGTCATCGAGAGCCGACTCCTGGGCTCCGAGCGGATCAACCCCGCGGTGCTGGCCGAGCAGATCGACGACAAGCGCTACGCCCTGGTCAAGATGCCGGGACGCGCCCCCATCGAGGTCGGCGAGCGCCCCGGCGGCAGCGTGATCACCGCCACCGAGACGGGTGAGAACGGCGAGACGGTCACCGTCGAGGAGTCCCGCTCCGCCGTCACCCGCGAGGTCGGCCGCACCCTGATGATCATCGGCGCGGTGGCGCTGCTGGCCATCGTCTCCGCCGTCCTCCTCGCCGTACGCCAGGCCGACAAGCTGGCCTCGCCGCTCACCGACCTCGCGGAGACCGCCGAACGCCTGGGCTCCGGCGACCCCCGCCCGCGCCACAAGCGGTACGGGGTGCCCGAGCTGGACCGCGTCGCCGACGTCCTGGACTCCTCCGCCGAGCGGATCGCCCGGATGCTCACCGCCGAACGCCGGCTCGCCGCGGACGCCTCCCACCAGCTGCGTACGCCGCTCACGGCCCTGTCCATGCGGATCGAGGAGATCTCGCTGACCGACGACCCGGAGACCGTGAAGGAGGAGGCGCACATCGCCCTCGCCCAGGTCGAACGGCTCACGGACGTGGTGGAGCGGCTGCTGACCAACGCCCGGGACCCCCGGACGGGCTCGGCGGTCGTCTTCGACCTGGACGAGGTCGTCAAGCAGCAGATCGAGGAGTGGCGCCCGGCCTACCGGGGCGAGGGGCGCGCCATCGTCTGTTCCGGCAAGCAGGGGCTGAGTGCCGTCGGCACCCCGGGCGCGGTCGCCCAGGTCCTCGCCGCGCTGATCGAGAACTCGCTCATGCACGGCGGCGGTACGGTCGCGCTGCGCACCCGGGTCACCGGCAACCAGGCGGTCATCGAGGTCACGGACGAGGGGCCCGGCGTCCCGGCGGACCTGGGCGCCCGGATCTTCGAGCGGACCATCAGCGGCCGCAACTCCACGGGCATCGGCCTCGCGGTCGCCCGCGACCTCGCCGAGGCGGACGGCGGCCGCCTGGAACTCCTCCAGCAGCAGCCCCCGGTCTTCGCCCTCTTCCTGAGCCGCATGGCCCAGCCGCGAGAGGAACCGGAACGCCCGGTGCGGTGATGCCGGCTACCGACGCGCCGGGTCCGCCTCGACCCGCACCGCGGGCGTAGGCGCCGGCACCGTCACCACGGCCTCTTTGTCGGCAACGCCCTCCAAAGGCGCGGGAAGCGCCTTGAAGACCCACGTCCGGTAGGACCAGAAGCGGAACAGCGTCGCGACACCGATCCCGACGATCTTGAACACGTTGCTCTGGACCGGGGTGTCCCAGCCGAACCCGTACGTCGCCACGTACAGCACGCCGGTCTCGATCACCGCGCCCACCGCGCTGAACAGCAGGAACAGGGTCAGCTCGCGGGTGCGGCCGGTCTTGTCGCGGTCGCGGTACGTCCAGTAGCGGAAGCCCACGTAGTTGCAGAGGATCGCCACGAATGTGGCGAGCAGCCCGGCCCGCACGGTCGGGATCTCGGTGTAGCGCCACAGCAGGTTGGACACGGCGATGTTGACCACCAGGCCCACCGCGCCGACCACGCCGAACTTGGCGACCTCCCGGGCCAGCAGCTCCAGCCGGGCCCGCAGTGCGCCTCGCTCGCTCATGTGATCGCTCAGTCCGTCCGTAGGTCCCGCTCCATGTTCCGTCAACCCGGCCATGCTAACCAGGACACCCGCCGGACGCCTGTGCGTACGTGAACGTGTGAGGTGGGCCCCGCCCCCGGCCACGGGCGCGGGCGGGCGGTGCGGATACCCTGGGAGCGTGACGTTCCCGGTAGTCGGCATGGTCGGTGGCGGTCAGCTCGCCCGTATGACCCACGAGGCGGGCATCCCCCTCGGCATCAAGTTCAAGCTCCTCAGCGACACCGCTCAGGACTCCGCGGCCCAGGTGGCGGGTGAGGTCGTCGTAGGCGACTACCGCGACCTGGAGACGCTGAGGGCCTTCGCGCGCGGCTGTGACGTGATCACCTTCGATCACGAGCACGTGCCCACCGAGCATCTGCGGGCCCTGGAGGCGGACGGCATCCCCGTGCGCCCCGGCCCCGATGCTCTGGTGCACGCCCAGGACAAGGGGGTGATGCGCGCCAAGCTCACCGAGATCGGCGCGCCCTGCCCCCGCCACCGCATCGTGAAGGACCCGGCCGACGCCGCGGCCTTCGCCGAGGAGGCGGGAGGTTTCCCGGTCATCCTCAAGACCGTGCGCGGTGGCTACGACGGCAAGGGTGTCTGGGTGGTCCGCTCCGAGGCGGACGCGGCCGAGTCGTTCCGGGCCGGTGTCCCGGTGCTCGCCGAGGAGAAGGTCGACTTCGTACGGGAGCTGGCGGCCAACATCGTCCGCTCGCCGCACGGCCAGGCCGTGGCCTACCCGGTCGTCGAGTCCATCCAGGTCGACGGCGTCTGCGACACGGTGATCGCCCCGGCGCCCGAGCTGGACGAGGGCCTGGCGGGCGAGGCCCAGCAGCTCGCGCTGCGGATCGCCTCCGAGCTGGGCGTCGTCGGGCACCTCGCGGTCGAGCTGTTCGAGACGCGGGACGGCCGCATCCTGGTCAACGAGCTGGCCATGCGCCCGCACAACTCCGGCCACTGGACCATGGACGGCGCGATCACCTCGCAGTTCGCCAACCACGTCCGGGCGGTCCTCGACCTCCCCCTCGGCGACCCGCGCCCCCGCGCCCCCTGGACGGTCATGTGCAACGTCCTCGGCGGCGACTACCCGGACATGTACCAGGGCTACCTGCACTGCATGGCGCGCGACCCGCAGCTCAAGATCCACATGTACGGCAAGGACGTGAAGCCCGGCCGCAAGGTCGGCCACGTCAACACCTACGGCGACGATCTGGCGGACGTGCGCGAGCGCGCCCGGCACGCGGCCGACTACCTGCGAGGAACGATCACCGAATGACTTCCCCCGCCTCCGCCGCCCCGGTCGTCGGCATCGTCATGGGCTCGGACTCCGACTGGCCCGTCATGGAAGCGGCGGCCAAGGCCCTGGACGAGTTCGGCATCCCGTACGAGGTCGACGTCGTCTCCGCCCACCGCATGCCCCGCGAGATGATCGCGTACGGCGAGAACGCGGCGGGCCGCGGCCTCAAGGCGATCATCGCGGGCGCGGGCGGCGCCGCCCACCTGCCCGGCATGCTCGCCTCGGTCACCCCGCTGCCGGTCATCGGCGTGCCGGTCCCGCTGAAGTACCTGGACGGCATGGACAGCCTGATGTCCATCGTCCAGATGCCCGCCGGCATCCCCGTCGCCACGGTCTCCATCGCCGGGGCGCGCAACGCCGGCCTGCTGGCCGTCCGCGTCCTGGCCGCGGCCGACCCCGAGCTCCAGGGCCGGATGACGGAGTTCCTGGGCGACCTCAACGACCAGGCCACCGAGAAGGGCAAGCGGCTGCGCCAGAAGGCGGCGGGCGCGGAGTCCTTCGGCTTCTGAAAGCAGGCACCATGACGGACCGACTGGATCTGGCCCGGGAACTCCTCGCCGAGTACCCGGTGGTCGACGGCCACAACGACCTGCCGTGGGCGCTGCGCGAGCAGGTCGGCTACGACCTGGCCGTACGCGACATCGCCACCGACCAGTCGGCCCACCTGCACACCGACATCCCCCGGCTCCGCGCCGGGGGCGTCGGTGCCCAGTTCTGGTCCGTCTACGTGCGCTCCGACCTCGCGGGCGACGCCGCCGTCAGCGCGACGCTGGAACAGATCGACGTCGTCGCCGAGCTCCTGGAGCGCTACCCGGCCGACCTCCGCCGCGCCCTGACCGCCGACGACATGGAGGCCGCCCGCGCCGAGGGCCGGATCGCCTCCCTGATGGGGGCCGAGGGCGGCCACTCCATCGACAACTCGCTGGGCACCCTGCGCGGACTGCACGCGCTGGGCGTCCGCTACATGACGCTCACCCACAACGACAACATCGCCTGGGCGGACTCCGCGACCGACGAGCCCGGGGTGGGCGGCCTCTCGCCGTTCGGCCACGAAGTCGTCCGCGAGATGAACCGCACCGGCATGCTGGTCGACCTCTCGCACGTCGCGGCGACGACCATGCGCGACGCGCTCGCCACCTCCGAGGCGCCGGTGATGTTCTCGCACTCCTCGTCGCGCGCCGTCTGCGACCACCCGCGCAACATCCCCGACGACGTCCTCGCGCAGCTCCCGGCCAACGGCGGCATCGCCATGGCCACCTTCGTACCGAAGTTCGTCCTGCCGGAGGCCGTCGCCTGGACGCAGGCCGCCGACGAGAACCTGCGCGCGCACGGGCTGCACCACCTGGACACCACCGAGCGCGCGATGAAGCTGCACGCCGCGTTCGAGGCGGCGAACCCGCGCCCCGTCGCGACCGTGGCCACCATCGCCGACCACCTCGACCACATGCGCGAGGTCGCGGGCGTCGACCACATCGGCATCGGCGGCGACTACGACGGCACCGCGTTCCTCCCGCAGGGCCTGGAGAGCGTCGCCGGCTACCCGAACCTGATCGCGGAGCTGCTGCGCCGGAACTGGTCCGCCGCCGACCTGGCCAAGCTCACCTGGCAGAACGCCGTACGGGTGCTGCGCGCCGCCGAGGACGTGGCGCGGGACCTGCGCACCCGGCGCGGCCCGTCGCACGCCACGATCGGACAGCTGGACGCCCCGGCGGCCTGAGCCACCGGGGCGCCCGCCCGATCAGCAGGCGCAGAGACAGAACGGGTGCCCCGCCGGGTCCGCGTACACCCGGAAGGTGCGCTCCCGGTCGTCCGCCTCCAGCACCGTCGCGCCCAGCGCCAGCACCTCCCGCTCCGCCGCGTCCAGATCGCCCACGGTCAGGTCCAGGTGGAACTGCTGCGAGGCGTCGGCGCTCGGCCACTTCGGCGGTACGAAGCCGGGCGCGGCCTGGAAGGCGAGCGGGGCGCCCGCGCCTCCGGTGAGCTCCACCCAGTCCTCCCGCTGCTCGACCTCGCCGCCGATCAGCGCCGCGTAGAAGTTCGCCAGGGCGACGGGATCGGGGCAGTCCAGGACGACGGCACCCACTGCGGCCAGAGCCATGTTGCTTCCTCCTCGGGCAGACTACGGACAGGTGGTTACCGCTTTAAGTACTCAACCGGTAACCGTGACCGCATGCTCCCGCATTGGCGGTAACGTCGCAACCATGAATGAGAGGGATTCCGCGCCCGGCGGACTCGCGCTGATCGAAGCGCTGGTCAACAGCCTGAACGTCGAGACCGGCGCGGACAGCCTCGACACGGTGGAGGGGCGCGCCGCCTTCGCCCTCGCGGAGCCCGACGTCCCGGCGGCCCGCGCGCTGCGCGAGGCCCTGCGCGCGGCCTGTCTGGCCCACGCGGGCCACTGCTCGGACGACAGCCCGTTGTGCGTACTGGACCGGCTGCTCGCCGAGGCGCCGCTGCGGGTGACCGTGGACGCGGCGGGCGGGGCGGCGCTGTGCCCGGTGGAGGAGCCGCCCGGGCTGACGGCGCGGATCGCGGCCGCCGTCGCCGCCGCTTCGGCCGACGGGACCTGGGCCAGGCTCAAGGCCTGCGAGGCGGAGGACTGCCGCTGGGCGTACTACGACCGCAGCCCGGCGGGACGCCGCCGCTGGTGCTCGATGTCGGTGTGCGGGGCCCGCGCCAAGATGCGTACGTACCGCGCGAAACGCGGCTGAGAACGGGCGGGCCCCAGGGGTCAGGCCGTCGGGCGGCCCATCGCGCGGAAGGTCCAGCCGGCCTCGCGCCACGCGACGGGGTCGAGGGCGTTGCGCCCGTCGAGGATGATCCGGTGGCCCGCGACCGCGCCCAGCGCCTCCGCGTCCAGGTCGCGGAACTCGCGCCACTCCGTCAGGTGCAGCACGACGTCCGCGCCGCGCACCGCTTCGAGCGCGCTCTCCGCGTAACCGAGGGTGGGGAAGATGCGGCGGGCGTTCTCCATGCCCTTCGGGTCGAAGACGGTGACCTGGCCGCCCTGGAGGTGGATCTGGCCGGCCACGTTGAGCGCGGGCGAGTCGCGTACGTCGTCCGAGTCGGGCTTGAAGGTGGCGCCGAGCACGGCGACCCGCTTGCCGAGGAAGGAGTCGCCGCCCACGGCCTCCCGGGCCAGCTCGACCATGTGGCCCCGGCGGCGCATGTTGATCGAGTCGACCTCGCGCAGGAACGTCAGCGCCTGGTCGGCGCCCAGCTCACCGGCGCGGGCCATGAAGGCGCGGATGTCCTTGGGCAGGCAGCCGCCGCCGAAGCCGATGCCGGCCCGCAGGAACTTCTTGCCGATGCGCTCGTCGTGGCCGATCGCCTCGGCGAGCTTCGCCACGTCGCCGTCGGCGGCTTCGCAGACCTCGGCCATGGCGTTGATGAACGAGATCTTGGTCGCCAGGAAGGAGTTGGCGGCGGTCTTCACCAGTTCGGCGGTCGGGTAGTCCGTCACGACGAACGGGGAGCCCTCCGCGACCGGGACGGCGTACACCTCGCGCAGCAGCTTCTCGGCCCGCTCGCTCGTCACGCCGACGACGATCCGGTCCGGGTGCAGGGTGTCGTCCACCGCGAAGCCCTCGCGCAGGAACTCCGGGTTCCAGGCCAGCTCCGCGTCGGCGCCCACGGGGGCCAGCTCGGCGAGGCGGGCGGCGAGGCGGGCGGCGGAGCCGACGGGCACGGTGGACTTGCCGACGACGAGGGCGGGGCGGGTGAGGAGCGGCGCGAGCGAGTTGAAGGCGCTGTCGACGTAGGACATGTCACAGGCGTACTCGCCGTGCTTCTGCGGAGTGTTGGTGCACACGAAGTGCACGTCGCCGAACTCCGCCACCTCCTCCCAGGAGGTGGTGAACCGCAGCCGTCCCGTGGCACCCTCGATGCCCGCGACGTGCCGCTGGAGCATTTCCTCCAGGCCCGGCTCGTACATCGGGACCTTGCCGCCCGACAGCATCTCGATCTTCTCCGGCACGACATCGAGACCCAGGACCTCGAAGCCCAGCTCAGCCATGGCCGCGGCGTGCGTGGCGCCGAGATAGCCGGTGCCGATCACGGTGATCCTGAGGGCCATGGAGTGCTCCTGTGAGATGCGGACGGACATGCGGTGAACGAGCATAGTCCCGCCTGTCGGACCTCCCCTTTCCGGCTGTCGCGCAGCTCACGGCCCGAGCGCGTATGCCGGGGGCGGGTCGAACGCATAAAATTGGGTTACTTAACGGTAGTTAGCACCCTGGGGAGTGAGCGTCTTGGCGGGTTCGACCGATTTCGACCTGTACCGTCCGGCTGAGGAGCACGAGATGCTCCGTGAGACGGTGCGTGCGCTCGCCGAGGCGAAGATCGCCCCGTTCGCGGCCGCGGTCGACGAGGAGGCCCGCTTCCCGCAGGAGGCGCTGGACGCCCTCACCGCCGCCGATCTGCACGCGGTCCACGTACCGGAGGAGTACGGCGGCGCCGGCGCCGACGCGCTCGCCACGGTCATCGTGATCGAGGAGGTGGCCCGCGCCTGCGTGTCCTCCTCCCTGATCCCGGCCGTGAACAAGCTCGGCTCGCTCCCGGTCGTGCTGTCCGGCTCCGAGGCCCTGAAGAAGAAGTACCTGGGCCCGCTGGCCAAGGGCGACGGCATGTTCTCGTACTGCCTCTCTGAGCCGGACGCGGGCTCCGACGCCGCCGGCATGAAGACCCGCGCCGTGCGCGACGGCGACTTCTGGGTCCTCAACGGCGTGAAGCGCTGGATCACCAACGCGGGCGTCTCCGAGTACTACACGGTCATGGCCGTCACGGACCCGGAGAAGCGCTCCAAGGGCATCTCGGCCTTCGTCGTGGAGAAGTCCGACGAGGGCGTCTCCTTCGGAGCCCCCGAGAAGAAGCTCGGCATCAAGGGTTCCCCGACCCGCGAGGTCTACTTCGACAACGTCCGCATCCCCGCCGACCGCATGATCGGCGAGGAGGGCACCGGCTTCGCCACCGCGATGAAGACCCTGGACCACACTCGTATCACCATCGCGGCCCAGGCCCTCGGTGTCGCCCAGGGCGCGCTGGACTACGCCAAGGGTTACGTCCAGGAGCGCAAGCAGTTCGGCAAGCCGATCGCGGACTTCCAGGGCGTCCAGTTCATGCTCGCCGACATGGCCATGAAGCTGGAGGCCGCCCGCCAGCTGACGTACTCGGCCGCCGCCAAGTCCGAGCGCGTCGACGCCGACCTCACGTTCTTCGGCGCCGCCGCCAAGTGCTTCGCCTCCGACGTCGCCATGGAGGTCACCACGGACGCGGTCCAGCTCCTCGGCGGCTACGGCTACACGCGGGACTACCCGGTGGAGCGGATGATGCGCGACGCCAAGATCACCCAGATCTACGAGGGCACGAACCAGGTCCAGCGCATCGTGATGGCGCGCAACCTGCCGTAACGGAACGTCTTTCGTACGCGCGCACAGCCCCCGGCCGAGCTGCCGGGGGCTGTCGCGTGTGTGCGGTGATCAACTCCGCGTGAGGCCGTTGCTAGGCTGCGGGCGTTGGCCAGTGCATAACAGTGGGGGAGCGGGCCGATGGACGTGACGGATGTCTTCGAGCCGCTTCAGGCGAACGACCCGACCGAGGTGGCCGGCTACCGGCTCGCCGCCCGGCTCGGCGCGGGCGGCATGGGCCGGGTCTACCTCTCGTACGCCGAGGACGGCCGGGCCGTGGCGATCAAGGTCGTACGCCCCGAGCTGGCCGACGACCCGGACTTCAGGGGGCGGTTCGGCCGGGAGATCCGGGCGGCCCGGCGGGTGCGCGGTGCCTGCACGGCGGAGCTGATCGACGCCGACGCGGAGGGCACACCGCCCTGGCTCGCCACGCTGTACGTGCCCGGCCCCTCGCTCGCCCAGGCCGTGGCGCGGCAGGGCCCGCTGCCGGTGTCCGCCCTGCTGTGGCTGATGGCGGGCATGGCCGAGGCGCTCCGGGCCATCCACGCCGAGGGCATCGTGCACCGCGACCTCAAGCCGTCCAACGTGCTGCTGGCCTCCGACGGGCCGCGCGTGATCGACTTCGGCATCGCGCTGGCCGCCGACGCGACCTCGTACACCACGACGGGCCACCCGATCGGCACCCCCGCGTACATGGCCCCCGAGCAGGCGTCCGGGGAGGGGGCCACGGCGGCGAGCGATGTCTTCGCCCTGGCCCAGACGGCGGCGTTCGCGGCGCTGGGCAAGCCGCTCTACGGTGACGGCCCGGGCGTCTACGTGCTGTACCGGATCATCCACGACGAGCCCGACCTGACCCTGCTGCCCGAGCCCCTGCGCCCGCTGTTCGCCCGCTGCCTGGCAGCCGACCCGGCCGAGCGGCCCGCCCCGGCGGAGATCGTGGAGTGGTGCCGGCAGCGGCTGGGCGCGGAGGCCGACGCGGACGGGGCGCCCGCCGTGTGGCGGGAGATCAGCGGTCCGGAGGTCACGGTTCCGGCCCCGGTGCCGGAGCCCACCCCGGTGCGGATGGATCCCTGGGCCGGGCCGCCGCCGGTACCGGTCGATCGCGGGGCGCGCAGACGGCGCGTCGCGCTGGTGTCGGCCGTCGGCGTGGTGACCGCGCTGCTGGTCCTCGGCCTGGCCTGGCAGGCGATGGGGCCCATGGGCGGGGGAGAGCACCGGGCCGACGCGAAGGCGTCGGAGTCGGCCACCCGGTCGCCGGGGGCGAGGAAGACCACGACGGAATCGGCGGGCGCCTCGGCGGCGGGCAAGGCCGCCGAGGAGCGGACCGCACCGAGCACGTCGCCCACGCCCCGGGAGCCGCAGGCGGAGCCGTACGCCCTGGTCACGGTGGACGCGAAGCGCTCGGTGAACCTCGCGGATCCGCGCAACGAGGTGGACGGCGACAAGGGCGACATCCGCTTCAGCTGCGAGTCGGTCGGGTGTGAACTGAAGAGCGATACGAGCGTCTTCATGCCCATGGACGACAAGCCGGGCACCACGCTCGACGAATGCCGCCTGTTCCTTCCGCACAGCAAGATCCACAACCTCCCGCTGGCGGCCTCGGCGAACGGGAGCGAGATCTGCGTCATGAACGCCTCGGGGGACATCGCGCTGTTCGTGATCGCGACGAAGTCGACCGCGATACCCGACCTCGCCTTCCTGCAGGGAGACCTGACGGTCTGGCGCAACGCGGTCTAGCGCCTACGCCTCGCCCTTGCGCCGCACCATCTCCCCGATCCACACCGGCGCGTACGGCGACGTGCAGCCCTTGGGCGTCGGGTAGTCCTTGAGCACACCGAGCCGCTCGCCGATGTCCAGCGCGCGGGCGCGGTGCTCCGGGTGCTCGATGCCGATCTGGGCGAGGCAGGTGTTCATCGCCCACTGAAGGCGGTCGGGAGCGCCCCGCATCTCGGCCTCGATGACGTCGAGCAGCCCGCCCAGATCGAGCCCGTCGGGCCGCTTCACGACCCGCTCGGCGGTCAGCGCCCACCCGGCGCTCGCGACGACCGGATCGGGGTCCTCCGTCCAGGCGAGGCGCAGCTCCTCCGCGTGGGGGCTCTTCTTCACCACGTACCCCACGAGCCAGTCGTGCACCTTGGGCGCCCGCGCCTCGCGCAGCATGCGGTCCAGCTCGCCTTGCGTGTACGCCTTCGGCCGGCAGACCAGCAACGCGACGAGCCGTGCGGCGGTGTCGCCGCTCTCCCACAGCTCGACGGCCAGCTCCTGCCGCTTCCCCAGCCGCTTGGCGAGGGCGCGCAGCTTGGTGAGGTTCACCCCGTGATCGTCCCCGTGCCGCGCGTTGACGGCACGCGCCTTGGGATCGTCGAGCGCGGCGAGCTCGGCGAGGACGTCGGTGGCGGTTGCCTCGGTCACGAGACGCCGAAGACTTCCTCGGCGGAGGAGGCCGTCGCGGCGCGCTGGAGCCATTCGCCCAGGAGCTGCGGGTCGGTGCAGGTGGCGATCTTCTCGCGGTCCGCGTCGGCGAGCGCGATGCCGAGTACGCCGAGAAGCAACAAGAGCCCTTCGGCCCGGCCTTCGGCCCTGCCTTCCGCCCGGCCCTCGTCCCGGATCTCCTCCGACATGGCGGACTTGTAGAAAGAGGTGTCCACGGCCACCAGGTTCCTCCACTGTTGTGCGACCGGACGACTGCCCAGGCCCTGAGCGGTGAGTATGGCACCGACGTCTGGATTGTCGGCGCAGGCCAGGACCTGGGCGCGGAGTCGACGTCAGGCGGGGTAGAACGTGTGCCGTTCCGCGATCTGGTCGGGGGTGAGTCCGTCGACGGTCAGGTTTCCCGTCCAGAGGTGGTCACGATTGGCGTACGCCGATTCGAACCGAACGCGCTTGCCGCCAGGTTGCAATTCCCACGTGCGTTCACGGAATTGTGCGATGCGGCCGCTGCCGCACACGAACGCCCGTGTGGCTTGGGTCAGTACCCACTGGGCGAGTTCTGTTTCGCCCGCACTGGGCCGTCCGCAGTGGCGGGCCATCTGCCACAGGCGGCCCCAATCGACCCCGGGCGTCAGGGGGCCGACAACGGCAATGTCCCCGAGCCGGCGTTCGTCGCAGTGGTGGGTGGCGTACCCGAAGACCACGCCGGACATGACGTACACGGTCACTCTGCTGCTGCCGGTGAGCGCGCCGCCGGAGGCCATGGGCGGCGCGCCTTCGTTCAGCAACCGTCGCCGTCGCCGCAGCAGGCCGGAGCGTTGCATTCCTTCGCCACGCCCCACATCCGCTCGTCGACGTAGAAGCCGGCTGCCCTGACTCGCTCCACCACGGAACCGATCAGCGGGCGTGTGCGGACGGCGGCCCCGGGTTCGTGGTCCAGGAAGTAGCCGAACTGCTCCTGGCACCAGGCGGCGTAGACGCGCGTATGGAGCGCGAACGAGTGCCAGCCCGGGTCGACGATCCGGGACGGTGACATGTCGAACGCTCGGGTATCGCCCATGACCTTGAGAAAGGCGAGGGCCTGGTCCACGACGTTTCGCGCCGTGCACATTTCGTGGCCGTACTCCGTGGCGCAGAACTCGGACACCTTCTCGAACAGTTCGGGATCGAGAAGGTCCCGTCCGCGTCGCAGGGCGACAGGAGTTTTTACCGTGGTTGCCATGCTGCACCCTTCGTCACTTCGGGATTCGTCACCTCATCGTGACTGGGTGCGGGGCCGGTTCCTAGGCGGTTTCCTGTTCACGCAAAAGCTCGTCCCGGATGCGACCGATCAGCGCTCTCATTTCCTCGCCGGAACGAGCGTACGCGATCGTGACGATTCGGTCATCCTTGATCGAGAACGAGTGCCCCGGAAAATCGCGTTGCGGGGCCGATGGTTCGATGACTCTGATGTCCACGTTGGGTAGCCGGGACGCTGAAATCAGCCGATCGAGCTGCCCGACGAGCACCAGGGGTGGAACGATCCGCCATCGGAGAACCGACTCCGTGATGACGAAACGGAATGTCTTTCCTTCTGAGTACAGGACGCTCTGCCGCGCCAGTCTTGCGCCGATCGTTCGTTCCAACTGTGCTTCGCTCAAGCGCCGTCGAGCGAAGACTGCCCGCACGTACTCAGGCGTCTGGAGCAGGCCGGGGACCAGAGAAGGCTGGAACAGGCGCAGCAGCGTGGTCTGTGATTCGAGGGCCTGGACCTGTTGCTGTTTGCGGCTGTAGCCCAGCCGTCGAATCAGCCGCCACGCCGTGGCTTCCGTCGCTGCCTCTCTGGCTGCGGCCATGTACTCGGCCTTCACTTCATCCGATACGCCTATGGCGGTGAGGATGCAGTCGACGTCGGTGACGCTCGGAGCCGTGTTCCCGTTCTCGATCTTCGACAGCTTGGACCGGGACATGGCAGCGCCACGGGCAACTGCTTTGGCTTCGAGTCCGGAGGACTCCCGCAATGCCCGTAGCGCAGGTCCGAGGCTGTGTTTGTTCACTCGCCGTACTTCGCCCACCAATCGGTGAAGGGGGTGGCATGCTCCATCGCCTTGTCCCTGAACGTCAGGTACGTCGGCAGTCGGTCCTCTCCGAGGAATTCGGAGCCGGTGTACCTGCCGTCCGGCGTGTAGCTCATCCTCCCGACAGTTCGCTCGTCGAACATCCAGAAATCCGGTGCATCCGGGATGGGGTTTCCCTGTGTGGTGGTGTCCAAGATGTAGAACTCCTCACCGGCAGCCATGTTGCGCCGGTATCCCCAGGACAGTTCGAAACGTAGATAGTCCGTCAACGGGCGAGCGAGAATGTGTACGCGATAGATTCGCTTCCCTGACCGGACCGCGTTTCCGACCGTCGTGATCCAGCCGGAGGTTCTGTAACTTTCCGGCTGTGGCTCTCCGGCGAGAAAAGCTTGGTATGCCTCCACTCCGCCCGATTTGCTGTAGTCGTCCAAAGTCTCCAGCCGGAACGCTTCTCGTTCGAAGCCTTCGAGCCAGTCTCCGAGGGACTTAGATGAGGTTGTCACGGACGGCCTTTCGGATGAGCTCGACGGGAATTTCCACCAGAGACTCGTGAGCGGGAAGATCCAGTCCGTGGTCGGCTAAAAGGCTTCCCTGGACGGCGAGTGTTCCCCGGTCCGTCGTGTAGATCGCAGGGCACTCGCCCTCGTCGCACTGGCCAACCAGTCGTGTCAGCTTCACGGAGTCTCCTTACGGACAGGGGCGGTGATCCGATGCTTGCTGCCCCGTTGCCCGGGAGCAAGAGGGCTGAGTTTCCGTTACTGGAAACCGCCGTTCCGGCAGTCGCGGCACTGGCCCGGTTCCGGGGCGCGGAAGGCTCGGTTGCAGTCGTCGCAGTTCTGGAGGGGGATGACCGTGGGTGGCGCGGCCGGGGCCGGGAGCGGGGGTGGCAGGAGGGTGGTGATCCGGTGGCGGAGGAGGCGCGCCGGGTGGGCGAGGGGGGCCGGGAGGTCCGTGGTGAGGGCCCGGCGGATGGCGTCGGGGTGCGCTTCGCGTTCGAGCCAGGCGGCGACCCCCGGGGCGAGGGCGGCGATGTCCGCCTCGGAGAGCGTCAGCACGGGCGCGTGGCGGCGGAGGTCGGCGAGGAGCAGGGCGGCGGTCCGGTGGAGGACGGGGGTGCGGGGCGCGGGCGTCGCGCAGGACTTCGGCTCGGTGCGCGGCTCACGAGGCAGGGGCGTCGGAGCGGCTGCGCGCGGGCGGTCGTACGTCGTGGTGGACGGCGGAGTCGTGGCGCGCGGGGCCTCGTACGGCACCGGCGGCGTCGGGGCCATCGCGTACGGCCGGTTGTGCGACTCCGTACGCGTGCGTACGCGGCCGTCCCGCAGGCGTACGCGGATGCGGCGCAGGTAGCCCGCCGCCTCCAGCTCGCGCAGCGCGGCTGCGATCCGCATCTCGCTCTCCGGGAAGCGCGCGGCGAGCACCTTGACGCCGATCTTCGCGCCCTCGGGCAGCGACTGGATGTGGACGGCGAGCCCGATCGCGAGGAGGGACAGGTCCCCGTGCTGGGCGAGGTGGTTGCCGATGACCGTGAAGCCGGACGTGTGGCGGGAGTTGACGTGGATGACACCGGAGGTCGGTGTGACGTCGCCGGGAGAACCGGGCGGGGCGCACGGGGGCGCGATAGCCTGCTGGGCAGTCATCGGGAAGGTCATTTCTTCCTCGGTGGTCAGGCCCCGGCTGGGATTGCAGGTCCCGGTCGGGGTCGACGCGTGTCTGGGGTTGTTGCCGGGAGCATATGCCCGACAACCGACCCCAAATCCAGCTCAGTTGCCATTTGTCACCCGCGCGAGTGATCGGCGTTCGGACGGGGTTCGGGTGGGGTGGGGTTGGGTTCTTTCCCGAGGTTCTTTCAAAGCGTTTGGCGTCGTGGCGTACCGGGTCGCGGGCTTCCGCGTCGTGGCGCACCGGGTCGTGGAAACCCACGACCCGGTGGCCCGCGCCTGCTTACGGTGAATGTCCGGCGCTTGTCCGGCGTTGTCCCGGCTGTCCGGCGTGACGTGTGGGGACGTCAGCGGTTGAGGAACAAAGGCACGCACGTCGGAAGTGGGGTACGGATGAACGCCAACAACGAGACGGACGAGCACGGTTGGGACGTCGATCCCGAGGACGAGTCGGGCGCGGCGGTGGTCGCCGCCGTGGGCCGCCAGCTCAAGGCGTGGCGCGAGGCGGCGGGGATGCGGGCGGCGGAGTTCGGAGTGCTGATCGGGTACGGGGAGGACCTGATCTACAAGGTGGAGGGCGGCAGGCGCATCCCCCGGCCCGAGTATCTGGACAAGTCGGATGACCTCTTGGGTGCGCACGGCAAGATCGCTGTGATGAAGCAGGACTTGGCGGTCGTGCGGTACCCGAAGAAGGTTCGGGATCTGGCGAGTGCGGAAGCGAAGGCAGTCGAGCTCTCGGCCTACGTGGCGCACGGCTTGCATGGGCTGTTGCAGACCCCGGGCCATGCGCGGGCGCTGTTCGAGGCCCGGCAGCCGCCGTACTCGCAGGACGAGGTGGAGCGGATGGTCGCCGCGCGCATGGCTCGACAGTCGATCTTCGAGCGTTTGCCCGCGCCCTCCCTCAACTTCGTCCAGGAGGAGTCAGCACTCATGCGGCCCATCGGAGGCAGAATGGAGTGGCGGCGGCAGCTTGAACGATTGCTGGAGGTGGGAGACATGCGCAATGTCACGCTCCAGGTCATGCCGACGCATCGCGAGGCTCATCCGGGGATGGACGGCGACATCAACCTGTTGAAGTTCGCGGACGGCACGGCGATCGGGCGTTCACATGGAGCGTTCAACGGACGCCGGGTCACCGACGCGAGGCACCTCCGTATCCTCGACCTGCGGCATGGCATCATCCGGGCCGAGGCTCTCACTCCTGGGGAGACTCGGGCCCTCATTGAGCGAGTATTGGGAGCGACATGAACTGCGGAACTTCTGCGCAGGGTGACTTCGAGTTGTTCTGGATCAAGAGCAGCTACAGCAGCAACGGCAACGAGGGCGACTGCGTCGAGGTCGCCGCCGTCCCCGGCACCGTCCTCGTCCGGGACTCCAAGGACATCCACCGCCCCCACCTCGCGCACGCCCCGCATGCCTGGGCGGCCTTCGTCGCCCACGCGGCCCACGCCGCATGACGCACCCCCACCTGCCCACCACCGAGGCCGCCGTCACCGCCGTACGGGAAGTCGCCGAGGCGTACAACCTGGAGGTGACGGTCACCGACGACATCGGGGCCGACCAGACCTCCCGGCGGGACTCCGCGGGGGCGTTCGCCGTGGTGGACGCGGACGGGTCGCTGCCGCACGAGGCGTTCATCGAGCTGGGCGGGGTTCCGGCCGTCACCGTGCAGGTCTTCCCGGAGGACGACGCGCGGATCACCGTCGACGGGGTGGTCTTCGAGGACGTGCCCAGGGACTCCGTGCCCGCGTTCCTGCGGTCCGTGTACGGCGGGATGGCGTACGTGAAGGGCCGGTTCTTCCCGCCGGGGCAGTGGCTCGTCGTGCCGCTGCCCGGGGACGAGACGTACAAGGAACTGGTGCCGCGCGCCATGCTCAGCCCCTGGCTGTCCCGTAACTTCCGCGGTGCCTGAGGACATCGGGAGTCTCACCCGGCTCTTCGACGCGCTCGGCGCCGAGGACCCCGAGGGGTGGGCCGAGTCCGAGGCCGAGGAGGGGCTGCCGCAGCTCGCCCGGTTCCGGTTCCTGCGGATGGTGTGGCAGGACATCGACGCCTGGAGCACCACCGCGTCCGACTGGGTCGCCGCCTACCGCAGGGACGGGGCGGCGGGTGGCGCGGTCGAACGGGCCGTGCGGCTCGGGCTGACCGCCGAGGATCTCGGCGAAATCGCCCGCGAGGTCGCCCGGGAGACCGCCTTCGCGTTGCTCCAGGTGCTGGACGATCCGGACCGGGGTGACGAGCCGGACGAGGTGGCGGGGCGGTTGCCCGGATGGTTCCTCGGTGAGAAGTCCGCGCATGACGGACCCACAGGGCGCATACTCAACGCCCTGCACGAGGACCTGAACGAAGCGGAACCGCAGACCCCCACCCGTACCGGAGGAGACGACACATGACCGCGTTCGACGTGATGGAGCGGCGGATATGGGGCGGGCAGGCCGACGCCTACGCCCGCACCGCCGCCCGGCTCTGCGTCCGCACCGTGCCCGCTCTGCTGGACGCCGCCGGTGTCGCGCCCGGGACGCGCCTGCTCGACGTGGGGTGCGGAAGCGGCAACGTGACGGCCGCCGCCCTCGGGCGCGGCGCGGCGGTCCGGGCCGTGGACGCCGAGCCCGGCATGGTCGAGGCGACCCGGCGCGCGGCGCCCGGGGCCGAGGTGCGCTCCGGGGTACTGCCCCAGCTGCCGTACGCCGACGGGGAGTTCGACGCGGTCGTCGCCAACTTTGTGATCAACCACGTCGGCCGCCCCCTGGAGGCGCTGGTCGAGATGCGCCGGGTCACCCGCCCCGGAGGCACGATCGCGGTCACCGTCTGGCAGCTCCCTGGCGCTCCGGGCCAGGCACTCGTGGGCCGCGCCGCCCAGGCCGCCGGGCTCACCCGGCCCGACTGGATGGCCACGGTGGACGAGGAACGCAACTTCGCGCGCACCCCGGACGGCCTCGCCGCACTGCTCACCGCCGCCGGGCTCGCAGACGTACAGGCCGACACGCACACCTGGGACCACCGAGCCGCCCCCGACGACTGGTGGGCGGGCCCCGCCGCCGGAATCGGCGCGATCGGCACCCTGCTCACCAGCGCCGGCCCGGAGGGCGTGGCAGCGGCCAAGCGCGAGTACGACGCGCTGTGCGGAGAATTCCTCGCGGAGGACGGCCTGTTGACGCTGCCGCACGCGGCGGTGCTGGCGAGCGGGACGGCGTAAAGGCCCCGGGCGGGGCCCCGCGCCCCGCCCCTCAGTTCTCCGTGACCGTGACCTTCTCGTCGTTCTTCAGCTGCTCGACCAGCTTCTTCACCTTCGCCTTGTCCCAGGCGAGGTTGGAGCCCACGTTGCCCGCGATCGGGATGTTCATCGACGTGCCGTCGCCGCCGGTGACGCCCTTCATCGCGAAGAACATCTTGCCGAGCGACCAGAGCGACATGTCCTTGTCCACGATCAGCGTGTCCAGGCCCGCGCCCATCGTCGGGTACAGCTTGAACGGGTTGACGATCGTGGAGAAGGTCGCCGTCTGGCTGGCCAGGGCCGCGAGGAACTTCTGCTGGTTCTTCGTACGGTCCAGGTCCGAGGTGAAGGCGTGGCGGGTGCGGACGAAGGCCAGGGCCTGCTGGCCGTCGAGGGTCTGCTTGCCGGCCGGGAAGTCGGCGCCCGACCACTTGTCCTTGAAGGCCTTCGGGATGTCCAGTTCGACCCCGCCGATCGCGTCCACGATCTTGGCGAAGCCGCCGAAGCCGATCTCGACGTAGTGGTCGATGTGCAGGCCGGTGTTGAACTCGACCGTGCGGACCAGCAGCTCGGGACCGTCCGTGGCGTACGCGGCGTTCAGCTTCGTCGTCTTGCCCGTGGCCGGGTACTTCTTGCCCGACTCGGAGCCGATGAACGACGGGATCTCGACGTTCGAGTCACGCGGCAGCGAGACCAGCGTCGGGCCGTTGTCGCCGGTGTGCAGGATCATCATCGAGTCGGTCCGCTTGCCGTCGGCCGAACCCGTGTGGAGCCGCTTCTTGTCCTCGGACGTCATGCCCTCACGGCTGTCCGAGCCGACGATCAGGTAGTTCGTCCCCTTGCCCGCCTCCGGCCGCTCGATGACCTTCGACAGGTCGACGGCGCGGTTCAGCTTGGAGTCGGCCCAGAAGTACGTGCCCACGGAGACGGCGAGCAGCGCGACGACCAGGACCAGCGCGCCGATCCGGATCCGACGGCCCCAGTTCGGCGCGGGGCGGGGACGGCCCTGGGCGGGGCCCTGGTCGCCGCCGCCATGACCCGCGCCACGGCCGCCGCCGTACACCTGCCCGGTGTTGTAACCACTGTCGTACTGCGGGTTACCGTCGTCGTAGCCCGAGGGCTGCTGCGGCACCGGGCGCTGCCTCGGCGGCGCGGGGCGCTGCGGCGGCGGGGCCGGGCGGCGCTGGACGTGCGGCATCGAGCGGGCGCTCTCGGGCCGCTCGCTCGCGCTGCCCTGCCCGTAGCGGTTGCCGCTGCGGTTGTCGTCGGTCCAGCCGTCGGGCCAATCGTTCATACGGACCAGTGTGCCGTCCGGGGCCACCCCTCTTACAGGGTGGGAGGAAAATCGCACCAGGGCTGTTGCGAAGCTGATGCATTGCGACGGCGTTCCGGCCCCCGCATAAGGTGGACGGCATGACAGATCAGGCTCCGCGCCCGGAGAGCGACATTCCGGCCAAGCCCACCGCGGCCTCCCGGACCACCCTCAGCCACATCATGACCGGCAGCGACACCAATCTGCTGGGGACCGTGCACGGCGGCGTGATCATGAAGCTGGTCGACGACGCGGCGGGCGCCGTGGCCGGCCGGCACTCCGGCGGCCCCGCCGTCACGGCCTCGATGGACGAGATGGTCTTCCTGGAGCCGGTCCGCGTCGGCGACCTCGTGCACGTACGCGCCCAGGTCAACTGGACCGGCCGCTCCTCCATGGAGGTCGGCGTCCGCGTGATGGCCGAGCGCTGGAACGAGTCGACGCCCGCGACCCAGGTCGGCAGCGCGTACCTGGTCTTCGCCGCGGTCGACGCGGACGGCCGGCCCCGCCCCGTACCGCAGGTGACCCCGGAGACCGAGCGCGACAAGCGGCGCTACCAGGAGGCCCAGATCCGCCGCACGCACCGCCTGGCGCGGCGCCGCGCGATCAGGGAGCTCCGCGAGAAGCGGATCGCCGAGGGCATCGAGGACTGAGGCCGCGGGTGCTGCCCGTCTCACGGGCACACCACCTCGTCCCCCTTCACCGCCCCGAACCTGCCCGGATCCGGCTCCTCCGCGTGGACCCGCTCGACCTTGGTGTAGTCCTCGCCCGCCGTCACCCGCATCGTCGCCCCCTGCCCCGGCACCGCCCGCAGCTCCGCCCCCGGCAGCGCCGCCGCCAGGGTCTTCGCGGACCGGTCCCAGCGCGGGTCGAACGTGACCAGGGTGTGCTTCAGGTCGTGCTGCGGTGCGGTGAGCGGGGCCCGGGTCGTGTCGAAGCCGGTTGCGTGCAGCGCGTCGTCGACCTTGGAGCCCAGGCCGTCCTTCGCGGTGCCGTTGTAGACCTGGACGCGGATCTGCTTCGGCGGGACGTCCACCTTCTTCGCGGGGGCCTTCTGGGCGGGCCGGGCGGTGGTCAGGGGTTTGTCCTCGCGCAGCGCGGTGAACAGCTGCTTCGACTTCACCGGGTCCCACTTCACCGTGGATCCGATGCCCTTCACCTGGTACGCCACATCGCCCATCGGCACCGAGGCGAATTCGGACGACGCGGGGGAGAAGCCCCGCATCGCCTGGCCGAGGGAGAGCATCTGCTCCGTGTCGAAGCCCCGGTCGGCCCGTACGGACTTCAGCATCGTCGAGGCGACCTCGCGGAACTTCACCGGGTTCAGCAGCACCCCGCTGCTCGTCGCCTGCTTGATCAGCGCGGCCATGAACCTCTGCTGGCGCTGCATCCGGCCCAGATCCGCGGCCCCGTCGATGTGCCGGGACCGTACGTACTGGAGCGCCTGGCCACCGTCGAGCGTATGGGTGCCCGGCGCGAGGTCCAGGCCGGTGTAGGAGTCCTTCAGCGGGCGGGCCGTGCAGATCTTCACACCGCCGAGGGTGTCGACCGTGGTCATGAAGCTGGTGAAGTCGACCTCCAGGTAGTGGTCGATCTTGACGCCGGTCATGCGCTCCACGGTGCTCACGGTGAGGCCGGGACCGCCCTCCGCGTACGCCGCGTTCAGCTTCACCGGGTGCGCCGCGTGCTCCTCGCCGGTCGTACGGTCCCGATGGGCCGGGATCTCCGCGTAACTGTCGCGCGGCAGGCTCACGACGCTGGCGCGCTCCTCGTCGGCCGACAGGTGCACCAGCATGATCGTGTCCGTGCAGTGGCAGGGCTCACCGCCCAGCCGGTACTTCTGCTTCTCGTCCTTGCTGATCTTGTCGCGGCCGTCGGTGCCGACCAGCAGCAGATTCATGCCGCGCCCGCCCGCGGGCCGGTTCTTCATGTCCTTGAACGGGTCGACCCGGTCGATCCCGCTCTCCAGGTTCGTCACGACCGCGTGCCCGATCCCGCCCGCCCCGAGCACCAGGACCGAGAGCCCGGTCGCGACCCGCATGCCCCAGCGCGGCCGCTCGTCCTGCTTTCTCGGCCGCCGGCGCCGCGCGGGCGCGGGGCGGGGCCGGGCGGGACGGGGGGAGCGGTGCGGCGTGGGCACGGGGGGACACCTCCGCGGTGCGAGGGGGACCGTTCGCACGGTAGGCCCATACGATCCTCATCCCGGGAGGCCACCCGGGCGGCGCGCGCCGCTGTCCCCCATTCGCGGTAACGTGGCGGCCGAATACCGCCTGGTGGGGTACGAGCCCCCGGCGCCCCCGAGGACCCCCCGAGGACCACATGTCTGCCGCGCAGCCTCCCGCCGTCTCCGTGATCATGCCGGTGCTCAACGAGGAGCGCCATCTCCGTAACTCCGTACGCCACATCCTGGAGCAGGAGTACGCGGGCGAGATGGAGGTCGTGATCGCGCTCGGCCCGTCCACGGACCGTACGGACGAGATCGCCGCCGAGCTGGTCGCGGAGGACCCCCGCGTCCACACCGTGCCGAACCCCACGGGCCGCACCCCCGCCGCCCTCAACGCCGCAATCAAGGCGTCAAGCCACCCGATAGTCGTCCGCGTCGACGGCCACGGCATGCTCTCGCCGAACTACATCGCGACCGCCGTCCGGCTCCTGGAGGAGACGGGCGCGCAGAACGTCGGCGGGATCATGCACGCCGAGGGCGAGAACGCCTGGGAGGACGCCGTCGCGGCGGCCATGACCTCGAAGATCGGCGTCGGCAACGCGGCCTTCCACACCGGCGGCCAGGCGGGCCCCGCCGAGACCGTCTACCTGGGCGTCTTCCGCCGGGAGGCGCTGGAGAAGGCCGACGGGTACAACATCGAGTTCATCCGCGCCCAGGACTGGGAGCTGAACTTCCGCATCCGCGAGTCCGGCGGCCTGATCTGGTTCTCGCCCGAGCTGCGCGTCCAGTACCGCCCCCGCCCCTCCGTCCGGGCGCTCGCCAAGCAGTACAAGGACTACGGCCGCTGGCGCCACGTCGTCGCCCGCTACCACGCCGGCTCCATCAACCTGCGCTACCTGGCGCCCCCGACCGCCGTCGTCGCCATCGCGGCCGGCCTCGTGGTGGGCGCGGCGGTCACCCCGTGGGCGCTGGTCGTCCCCGGCGGGTACGTCGCGGCGATCGTCGCGGGCTCCCTCCCGGCGGGCAAGGGCCTGTCGCTGAAGGCCCGCGCGCAGATCCCGGTCGCGCTGGCGACCATGCACATGTCCTGGGGCTACGGCTTCCTGACGAGCCCGCGCGCGCTGGCGAAGAAGGTCATCGCGAGCCGCCGCCCGGCCATCGCCGAGCCGGGCGCGCCCGTGGCCTGACCCGGGCCTTCCGCCTGGATCAGGCAGACGAGAGGGGGCGCCCGGCCGGACCGGGCGCCCCCTCTCGCGTACCGCCTGTCAGCTCTTTCCGTCCCACCGGTAGACGGAGTAGATGTCCATGCACTGGCTCTTGTCCGCGGCGTTGATGTCGTCCGCGCCGTCCGGAAGGTCACCCGCCTCGACCTTCGGGGCCTTGTACACGGTGCCGTCGCGCCAGTCCGCACCCACGACGACGGTCAGCCCGCCGGCCTTCGCGTCGGCCTTGACCGAGGTCGTCGGGAGGCCCAGCGCCTTGGCCACGGACAGCGCGTCCGACTTGCCCTGGTCCCCGTCCTCCTTCGCGTACCGCACCACCGTGTCCTTGAGCGGCTCGGCGTCCTGCGAGGTCTCGGCCTCGGCGAAGCCCTTGCCGTGCAGGAGGTCGGCGATCTCGGTGGCCCGTCCGTCCTTGGGCGCCTGGCCCACGCCGGTGCCGTTCACCACCGAGATGCCGAGGGTCGCCGGAGCGGCCGCGGGCGGCCCGGAGGGGGTCGAGGAGGACGAGGGCTTCTTCTTCTCCTTGCCGTTCTTGTCGAACGCGACGTCCTCACGGACCAGACGCCACAGGGCGTCCGCGGACTTCTCGACGGGAACGAGCTTGTTCCGGTCCTGCGACCATTCGGCCGTCGGCATCGTCGCCATGGTGATGCGGTCGATCGGCACGCTCTTGAGCTGCATCGACAGGTCGTAGAGCTTCTTGACCGAACGGATCTCGTCGGAGACCTGGAGAGCCTTGGTGGCCGTCTCCGCGAGGTCCATCAGCCGTCCCGCGTCCGACCAGAGGTTCTGCTTCTTCAGCGTGCGCAGCATGGAGTTCATGTACATGTGCTGCGCCTTGGCGCGGTTCTGGTCATTGCCGAAGGCATGCCGGGTACGCAGCCACTGCAGCGCCTGCTTGCCCTGCACCGTGCTTGTGCCGGCCGGCAGCTTGAGCCCGGAGCCGCCGGGAACCATGGTGGTCGGCCGGTCCCACACACCCGTCTTCACGCACACGTCGACCCCGCCGATCGCGTCCGCCATGGCCACCACGCCCGCGAAGTCGAGCATGATCCAGTGGTCGATGTAGACGCCGGTGAGCTTCTCCCAGGTGGTCAGCGTGCAGCCGGGACCACCGCGCTGGAGGGACTCGTTGATCGGGCTGTTCTCCGTCGCGGGGTACTTCTGACCGGTCTCGGAGTCCGTGCACTCCGGGATGGGGAGGATCGTGTCGCGCGGAATGCTGACGAGCGAGGAGTTCTTCCGGTCCGCCGAGATGTGCAGCAGCATCTGGACGTCGGCCCGGGGCTTGTCCCCGACCGTGTCCTTGCTGCCGCCGAGCTTCACGTTCTCCGCGCTGTTCCGGCTGTCCGAGCCGATCAGCAGGATGTTGAGCGGGCTCTCGCCCTTGGCGTTCGGCGCGGTCTTCTTCACACCGCTCTCGCCGCCGCTGCGGGCGCTGCTGCGGATGTTGTTGTTGAGGTGCCGGTAGTAGAGGTATCCGGCGGTGGCGGTGCCCAGGACGAGCACCGCCATGGATATCGCCATCCACTTGAACACCCGGCGTTTCCGGGACTTCTTCGCAGCCCGTTTGCGCGACTTGCCGCGCCGGTGGCTCGCGCGGCCACCCGCGGCGTCGCCCGTCCCGGCGTCACCGGGGCGCGCGCCGTCACGCTCGCCGACGCCCTCGTCCCCGCCCTGCCGGCGGGAGTGCGTCCGCGACCGCGTCCCCTCCCCAGGCGGCGTGCTGCTCCGTCCCACCAGGACCCCCCTGCTGCTCAGACTCGTATGGTGCGGTGACGCGGTGTCACTTGGAGCACCCCGCGGATGCGGCACTGGACTTCGGAATGTCGATCTTCTTCGGCGCCGTGATGGGCGTACCGGCCGCCTGGAAGTCCTTGCCCAGCGTCAGCACCATCGCCTGAAGCCCCTCGGCGTCGGTGGTGCCCGGCTTCATCGCGGAGCCGGGCAGGCCCATCATCTCGGCGAGGGCACGGGCCTGGTCCGCCTGGTTCGGGGCGTATTCCAGCGTCGTCTTGGCGATCTTCTCGGGCGCGTTGGCCTTGTTGGTGGACTTCAGGACGCCCTTGGTGTTCTGCAGCCAGGTGACCGTCTGCTGAGCACCGCCGGGGACGTCTCCACCGTTGTACACATCGACCCGGACGTCGGCCGCCGCCGCCTTGGTTCCCTTGAGGAGCGCGTCCTGCTTGCTCTTGGCCTTCTTCTTCTGCGCGGCCACCTCGGTCAGCGAGGTGTCGTCGCGCAGCATCGAGAACAGCTGCTCCGCCTGCGTCGGGTGCGGGACGACCGTGACGGGCTTGGGCTCGTCGGGGTTGTCGATCACCGGCATGGTGACGAACGTGATGTTCTTCGTGTCCGTCTTGGTGATCTCCTTGGCGAGCTTGCTGAGCTTGGGCACGTCACCGATGGGCTTGTCGACGGTCAGTGCCTTGGTCGCCGCGTCCGCCACCTTGAACAGCTTCGTCGGGCTGGTCAGCGTGTCGTCCGACTTGGCCTGCTTGATCATCGAGCCCATGAACTGCTGCTGGCCCTTGATCCGGTCGAGGTCGCTCTCGTTGGAGTAGGCGTGCCGCGTCCGTACGAACGCCAGCGCGTCCTCGCCCTGGACCTTGTTGGGTCCTGCCGGCAGCTTGAGGTGGGACTTCGGGTCGTCGATGGCGTGTTCGAGGCAGATGTTGACGCCGCCGACCGCCGTGGACAGGGTCTTCACCGCGTTGAAGTCGACCATCATGAAGTGGTCGACCTTCACCCCGGTCAGCTCCTCGACCGTCTTCATCGTGCAGCCGGGGTCGCGGCCGGACTCGCCGAGGCTCCGGTTGAACCGGACGTGCTGGATGCCCGGGATGTTCTTCTTCGAGCCGTCCTCCTGCACGGAGGAGCAGTCCGGGATGTCGGTGATGAGGTCGCGCGGGATGCTCATCGCCGTGGCGTTGGTGCGGTCCTGGGAGACGTGGAACAGGATGTTCGTGTCCGCGTGGCCGACGCTGCCCTTGTCGCCGTAGCCCTCGTTGCCCTTGCCGGTGCGTTTGTCCGTACCGATGATCAATATGTTGATCGGGGCGTTGGCGGTGACGACGTCCTTGTTGCCGGCGTCGCCGATGTCCACGGTGTTGATGTTGCCGTTGAGGCGCTGGTAGAGCCAGTAGCCACCGGCCGAGACGCCCACGAGCACGAACGCCATCGCGCCGCCCGTCCACAGCAGCGCCTTCTTCTTGCGCGACTTGGGAGCCTTGCGCTTACGACGGCCCGGACCGGCGTCGCCGGGTGCGGGGCGTTCCTGGCCGCGCGGGCCGTTCGCCGCCCGCCGCCCGCCCTGGCGCGGCACCTCGGTGCTGCGTCGCGGGGAGTCGTCGGCGGGTGCGCGGCGAGGGGTGCCGGACGGCCCGCGCCGGGCCTGGGGGACCGAGGGCCGGGGGGAATTCCCTCCGGAGTGGTTCAGTCGCAGTTCGTAATCGCCGGTGTCCGGGTTGAGAACCCACTGGTCTGCGGGATCATCCATGTTGTCCGCCCGCCCACGGCTTTGCGCATCCACGGTTGCTCGAGTCCTCCGTCGGTGCCACGCGAGGCGCCTCCCCCGAAAAGGCGCTCAGTCTTTCTCTCCAGAAGTGCGCGGCCGGACGGCCGGTAGCACCGGATCGCGTCACACTATCCGTCTCATTCGGCGTCCAGCGACGCGCGTGACACATTCCACGGCCCTTACAACCGGGCATTCTTCCCATTGCGCGCGGAATGTTGGTGTCTGTTTGGCCATTGCTTTACTGCTTGCACAGGTCGGTCGCGGCATTGTTCCCCGAATACGTGGGTGTGGGCGACGGCCCCGAGGCGTCGGCCGAGCCCGGATTCTTGTCGTCGCTCTTGTCGTCGCCCTTGAGCTTGTCGGCGGGCACCACGGCGACCGGCTTGTCGTCGCGGAGCTGCTTGAAGAGCTTGTCCGCGTCCGGCTGCACCAGTTCGTCCCGGTTCCGGTCGAGGTGGTACGGCTGCCGCGGCACCGTCAGGAACTGCACCTTCTCGGTGGGGACGTCACGCATGCCCCGCACCAGGTCGTAGAGGTCCTTCAGGCTGTCCAGGCCCGGGTCCGTGGTCAGCGCCTTGGTGGCCGCGTCGAGCACCGGGTAGAGCCGCGTCGGGTTGAGCAGGACGCCGTTGCTCTGCACCTTGTTCACGAGCGCCCCCAGGAACTGCTGCTGGCGGTCCATCCGGTCGGTGTCGCTCCCGTTGCCGAGCGACTTCCTGGCCCGTACGTAGCCGAGCGCCTGCTCCCCGTTGAGCTTGTGGCGGCCCGCGCCGAGCTTGAGGTGGGCGTCCTTGTCGTCGACCGGCTCCTTGAGGCAGATCTCCACCCCGTGCACCGCGTCGACCATGTCCTTGAAGCCGTTGAAGTCGATGACCATGTGGTGGTCGATGCGGATGTCCGTCATCTTCTCCACGGTCCGGATGGTGCAGGCGGTCCCGCCCATCTCGAAGGCCCAGTTGAACTGCGCGAACTGCGCCCTGGTGGTGGTCTTGTCGGCCTTGTGGCAGGCCGGGATGTTCACCATCAGGTCGCGCGGGATCGACATCGCGGTCGCGCTCTTCCGGTTCGCCGCCAGGTGCAGCAGGATCGTCGTGTCCGAGCGCTGGCTGCCGCCGTCGTCGCGGCCGTACTTGCGGTTGTCGCCGGCCCGGCTGTCCGAGCCGATCAGCAGGATGTTCTCCGCGTCGTGCACGACGGAGACCGGCCGCTCCTTCTCGTACGCCTTCAGCTCGGCCGCCGCCGAGGTGTCCGTCCGGATGTTGCCGTCCAGCTTCTTGTACAGCCACCAGCCGACGCCCGCCGCGACGAGCACGACGAACGAGACGCCGATCGCGGTCCAGCGCAGCCAGTGGCGCTTGCGCTTGACGGTGATGTCGAGGCCCGCGCCCCCGTCCCCGCCCTCCGGCGATTCCTCCCGGGCGGGCCCGGGACCGCTGCCGGACCCGCTGCGGGTCTCACCGCCGGGGGCGGCCGCCGCTTCGGGCGTGTCCTTTTCGCCGGATCCGCCCTCTTCGCCGGGCGGCGGCGCGTCCTCCGGTGTCCGGTCCTCGCCCGCGGCCGAGTCGTCGGGGTCGCCCGGAGTGCCGGAGCTTTCGGTCACGTCTGCGTCCATCCTTCACGTTCGGCGGCGCGCTGGGCCGCCGGTCGCAGAAGTAGACGGCTGAACCTCACGCTTGGTTGTGCCTCGGCAGGTCTGTACGGCAGATCATGTACCGGAGTTGAGCGCCGACACGGGGGACTCGGCCCACGATGGGCCGGACGGGTGCCCCGCTCATACCGCTTGTCATACCGTCAGCGTGACCCGCTCGCTCTCCACCCGCTGCGCCAGCGCGTCCGCGCCGAGCCGGTCGAGGTGGCGGCACAGGACCACGGAGCCCCCGGTCGCCAGCGGCGCGTAGAGCCCGGCGGCGAGCCCGTCCCAGGTGTCGTACGTACGCCCCGTCAGCAGCCGTGAACCGGCGCCCAGGCCCAGCGCCGCCCCGTCCTCGCGGCCCCGCGCCACCAGCTCCGCCGCCGTGAACGAGGCCCCGCCCACCGTCAGCGCCGGCGCGTCCGGGTCCACCGGGGCGAACGGCGCGAACCGGTCGCCCTGCCCCGGCACCTCCACCGCGTAGTCCGCGAAGCCCTCGGGCGCCTGCGGGAACCGCCCGCCCAACGGACGCAGCGCCAGGGCGATCCGCTCGCCCCGGCAGGCCCGCGCCGCGTCCAGCGTGTCCGGGCCGGAGACGACCAGGTCGGCGGCGGCCGGGTCGCCCTGCACCTCGGCGACCACGCCGACCGAGGCACAGGCCAGCAGCCAGACCGCGGACTGCCAGTGCGCGGGGAGCAGCAGCGCGAGCCGGTCGCCGGGCTCGGCCGCCAGATCGCCCTGGAGCAGGTTGGCGGTTTTGGCCACCCAGTTGGCGAAGGTGGCCACCGACAGCTCGACGCGCTCCCCGGTGGCGTCGTCGTAGAAGGTGACCAGAGGGCGGGCCGGATCCGCGGCGAGCGCGGAACGCAGCAGGTCGGCAGGGGTGCGGTCGCTGGCGTTCATGGGCGGAAGCGTACGCGGCCGCGTACACCGGTCCTTCGGACGCGCAACCGAATGTCCCGGAGCGCGTCTCTACAAGGAACCGGGACCGCCGTCCGAAGGCGCGCCATACCCGTCTGCATAAACTGGCCAGCCGAAGAAGCTGCTGTCCCATCCCCG
>NZ_LISW01000007.1:0-23515 GCF_001905735.1 Streptomyces sp. CB01249 | reverse complement strand
CGGGGATGGGACAGCAGCTTCACACGACGCCCGGCCCCAGCAGGAAGCGAAGACAGTGCTGTGACAGAGGCAAAAGAAGCGATCCTCCTGGTCGGCGGCAAGGGAACCCGGCTGCGCCCGCTCACGGTGCACACGCCCAAGCCCATGGTTCCGGCGGCGGGCGTCCCCTTCCTCACGCACCAGCTGGCGCGTGCCCGGGCCGCCGGGGTCGAGCACATCGTCCTCGCCACCTCGTATCTCGCCGAGGTCTTCGAGCCGTACTTCGGCGACGGCTCCTCGCTCGGCCTGCACATCGAGTACGTCACCGAGCGCGAACCGCTCGGCACCGGCGGCGCCATCCGGAACGTCGCCCACCGCCTCGCGTCGGGCCCGGACGAACCGGTCCTCATCTTCAACGGCGACATTCTCACGGGGCTCGACATCCGAGCCCTGGTCACCTCGCACGCCGACTCCGGCGCCGATGTCTCCCTCCATCTGACCCGGGTCGAGGACCCCCGCGCCTTCGGCCTCGTGCCGACCGACGACACCGGCCGCGTCACCGCCTTCCTGGAGAAGCCGCAGACGCCCGAGGAGATCGTCACCGACCAGATCAACGCGGGCGCGTACATCTTCCGCCGCTCGGTCATCGACACCATCCCGGCCGGCCGCCCCGTCTCCGTCGAGCGCGAGACCTTCCCCGGCCTCCTCGCCGACGGCGCCCACCTCCAGGGCATGGTCGACTCCACGTACTGGCTGGATCTCGGCACCCCGCAGGCGTTCATAAGGGGCTCCGCCGACCTGGTGCTCGGCCGCGCGCCCTCCCCGGCGGTGCCGGGTCGCTGCGGCGACCGCCTCGTCCTGCCGACCGCCTCGGTCGCCTCCGACGCCAAGCTCTCCGGCGGTACGGTCATCGGCGACGGCGCGGTGATCGGCGCGGGCGCCCGGATCGACGGCTCCACCGTGCTCGCGGGCGCCGTCGTGGAACCCGGCGCGGTGATCACGGACTCCCTGGTCGGCGAGCGCGCCAGGATCGGCAGCCGTACGGTGCTGGCCGGCGCGGTCGTCGGCGACGGCGCGGAGGTGGGCGCCGACAACGAGCTCCGCGAGGGCGTACGCGTCTGGTGCGGGGCGCGCCTCCCGGACGCCTCGGTGCGGTTCTCCTCGGACGAGTGAGCGGGCCGGCCGCCCGGCCCGTACGCGGACCGGGTGGCCGGAAATCGCCGTACCCTCGACAGGCAGCCCCGACGACCGAGGACCTCTTCCGTGGCAGGACGATTCGCTCCCCGCAACGCCCGGCGCGCGCCCGTCCCGCACCAGGCGGCGGCCGTGCCCGTACCGGCGCCGCAGACCCGTGTCTGGACCCCGCCGGGCCCGCTCGACCTGAGGCTCGTCCTCGGCCCCCTGCGCCGGGGCCCCGCCGACCCCACGTTCCGGATGGTCGCCGACGGCTCCGTCCGCCGGTCCAGCCGCACCCCCGAGGGTCCCGGCACGCTCCACGTCGTCGCGCGCGACGGCCGGATCGAGGCGTCCGCCTGGGGGCCCGGCGCGGACTGGCTGCTCGACCAGCTGCCCACGCTGCTCGGCGAGGGCGACGACCCGGCGGCCTTCACCCCGCGCCACCGCCTCCTCGCCCAGACCCAGCACCGCCGCCCCGGCCTGCGGCTGCTGCGCACGGGCCTGGTCCTGGAGTCGCTGATCCCGTCGGTCCTGGAGCAGAAGGTCACGACGGACGAGGCGTACCGCGCCTGGCGCCTCCTGGTCCGCCAGTACGGGGAGCCCGCGCCCGGCCCGCAGGAGTTCGGCCTCTACGTCATGCCGGACGCCCGCACCTGGTCGCTGATCCCGTCCTGGGACTGGCACCGCGCGGGCGTCGACAGCAAGCGCTCGGCGACGATCCTGCGCACGGTCCGGGTGGCCCGCCGCATGGAGGAGGCGGCCGCGATGGACCTCCCCGACGCGCTGACCCGCCTCCAGGCCATCCCGGGCATCGGCCCCTGGACGGCGGCGGAAACCCTGCAACGCTCCAACGGCGCCCCGGACGCGGTGACGGTCGGCGACTTCCACCTCCCCGGCATCGTCGGCCACGCCCTGGCCGGCAACCGGAACGCGGACGACGAGGAAATGCTCGCCCTCCTGACCCCGTACGAGGGCCAACGCCACCGAGCGACCCGCCTGATCCTGCTCTCGGGCGCGACACCACCGAGGAGAGCGCCGCGCTTCCAGCCGAGGGACATCGCGCGGCTGTAGCGCTTTCGCGGGGCCGGGCCAAAACCAAGCCCGCAGAGGCGTGCGCGGCCGAGCACAATCAAGCCCGTCCGGCGATTGAGGACCGGGGTCCGGGGCAGAGCCCCGAAAACGCCCCGCGCCGCCGCTACCTCACCGCACGACGACGAAGTCCTCCGCGGCCCGCCCCACCCGCGGCCCGGGGGCCGCCACCGCGTGCCCCACAGCCACCGCCCCCAACGGGTCCCAGGACTCGGGCAGCCCCAAAACAGATCGCACCACATCCCGGCAGAACATCGTCGAGGACACCCACGCAGACCCCAGCCGCTCCCCGGCCAGCGCCACCAGGAAGTTCTGGATTCCGGCCCCCGCCGCGACCACGAACATGTCGCGCTCCGCGCCGTCCCGCCGCTCGTCCCCGTACGCGTGCGAACCGTCCATCACCATGCACGGCACCACCAGATACGGCGCCCGCCGCAGCACCTCGCCCCGCCGCACCCGCTTGGCGACCGACTCCTCGCTCTTGCCGTCGCGCCGCAGATCCGCGATCCACGCGTCGCGCATCGCGTCGAGCAGCCGGGTCCGCGACTCCGGGGACTCCAGCAGGACGAACCGCCACGGCGTCGTGTGGTGCGGCGCCGGCGCGGTCACGGCGGCGGCGACCGCACGCCGTACCGCCCCCGGATCCACCGGCTCATCCGTGAACTCGCGCACCGTACGCCGCTGCGTCACCGCCTCCCGGACCGCCTCCGAGGTCCCCAGCCGGAACATGTCGTCGGCCGCGACCCGGACCATCGCCCGGGCGCCCTGCCCGTCCGCCGCGTCCACGACGTGCCCGAGCCCGCGCACGACGGCGACGGGCAGCCCGTCCGTCTTGCCCTTGACCAGGTCACCCGCGGCGGCCAGCTCGTCGGCGGTGGCGATCACGGTCGCGTTCAGCGGATTGCCGTGCGCGTCCTGCCCGCCCCGCAGGTCGTCCAGCACCCGCACCCCCGCCGCACCGATGGCGACATCGGTCAGCCCGTTGCGCCAGGGCCGCCCGAAGGTGTCCGTGACGAGGACGCCGACCTCGACGCCGAGCTCCGCCCGCAGCCCTTCCCGGATCGCCCGGGCCGAGGCGTCGGGGTCCTCGGGGAGCAGCAGGACCGTCCCGGCGGGGGTGTTCGAGGCGTCGACACCGGCGGCGGCCATGACCAGGCCCTGCCGGTTCTCCACGATCCGCAGCGGACCGCGCCGCGCCACCACCCGTACCGTCTCGGCGTCTATGGCCGCCTCCCGGTCGGTGGCCTCGGTGATCCGGCCCTCCGCCTTGGAGACGATCTTCGAGGTGACGAGCAGGACATCGCCGTCCACGAGCCCCGGCTCGCAGGCCGCGATCAGCTTCGCCAGGTCGTCCCCGGGCCGTACCTCGGGCATGCCGGGCAGGGCCCACACCCGGTAGGAGGGCGCGTCGGCGGCGCTCACGCGCGGACCTCCCCGGCGAGGGCCAGCGCCTGCCGTGCCATCTCGGCGGTGGCGGCGACATCGGTCATCATCAGCGGTACGGACCGGCAGCGGATGCCCGCCGACTCCACCCGCTCGACGGCGCCCGCGTCCACGGTGTCGACCAGCCAGCCGTCGAGCAGCCCGGACCCGTAGTGCTCGGCGACAGCGGCGGCGGTCGACTCGACGCCCACCGCCGCGAGGACCTTGTCGGCCATCCCGCGCACCGGCGCGTCACCGACGATGGGGGAGAGGCCGACGACCGGCACCCCCGCCTCGGCGATGGCCTCGCGGATGCCGGGCACGGCGAGGATCGTGCCGACGGAGACGACCGGGTTGGACGGCGGGAAGAGAATGACGTCGGCCCCGGCGATGGCCTCCAGGACCCCGGGCGCCGGCTTCGCCTGCTCCGCGCCCACGGGCACGATCGCCCGCGCCGGCACGGAGGCCCGCAGCTTCACCCAGTATTCCTGGAAGTGCACGGCCCGGCTCTCGCCGTCCTCCTCGATCGCCACGTGCGTCTCGACGCGGTCGTCGGACATGGGCAGCAGCCGGACGCCCGGCTTCCAGCGGGCGCAGAGCGCCTCGGTGACGGCGCTGAGCGGATAGCCCGCGCCCAGCATCTGCGTACGGACGATGTGCGTCGCGAAGTCGCGGTCGCCGAGCCCGAACCACTCGGGGCCCACGCCGTACGCGGCGAGCTCCTCCTTGACCCGGAACGTCTCGTCGGTACGCCCCCAGCCCTGCTCCTCGTTGATGCCACCGCCGAGGGTATACATCACGGTGTCGAGGTCGGGGCAGACCTTGAGCCCGAACAGATGGATGTCGTCACCGGTGTTGCCAATGACCGTGATGTCCGCGTCGGGCGCGGCCTCCTTGAGACCCCGCAGGAAACGAGCACCACCGATACCGCCGGCCAGAACCACAATGCGCATGCAAACAGTCTGTCAGGAGCTCTGCGGCTATGGGACGGGGGTCTTTCAGGCTGTGGCAGCCGCCGGGGCGCACTGCGCGGCGTGCATCGGCATGTCGGTGAGGCCCGGGTAGTAGACGTGGAGGCTGACGGCCGGTTCCAGGGAGTCGTTGACGACCTCGTGGACGTAGCCGGGCGCGAAGACGCGCTGCGCGCCCGCGCCCAGCGTCCGCTTTCCCCGGTCCGTACGTTCGGTCAGCTCGCCGTCGAGCACGGTCAGGACGCCGGAGGACGGCCCGTGGTCGTGCAGCCCGCTGCTCTGCCCGGGAACCCAGCTCAGCAGCCAGACCTCGTAGCCGGGCCCGGTGCGCAGGCGGTGGTACCAGCGGGTGGTGGCGTCGTACCGGACGAGCGGTGCCCACCGGTCGCGGTCGGCGGCGATGGTACGGGCGAGGCCGACGAACTCCGCCACGGTGGAGGGGTGTTCGGGGGCGGGGCGAAGGAGGTGCTGGACCTCCAGGAGGTCGCCGGCGATCTGGAGGTCGCTGTCGCTGCTGTTCATGGGAGCGGTGGTTCCTCGGCGGGGTGCGAGTGCGGCGTGCGGTGCGGGGCTCGTCGCGAGGTCCGGGAGCGCCGGCGGCCGGAAAGCCGGTGGGGCCGGGCGGGGGAGGGGCGGGACGAGCGGTGCCGGGCCGGAGCGGAAGGGCTACGACGGCGTCGGCGGCATCAACAGCTGAGACAGCTGGAACAGCAACAGCGAGCCTGGACAGCGCTGCGGAACCCACGGGCGCGGGTCGCGTGCATCGCTGAGGTCACTGGCATGACATCAAGGAGAACCGGAGAGCCGCCCGGTGTCAACCCAATGCCCGGTTTGGCGGCAATGTTTCACCTCATCCGGTTACTCCGCCCGGAGAAAGGTTTTAGCGGCCTCCGGCGGGGACAGGTGGCGCAACAACCGCGCTGCCAAACGTGAGCGCGGCACCGTGACCCGAATGTGATCTTGGTCGCTTCAGTGATCGAATCGAAACGTGTCCGCGTCCGCAGCGGTTTGTCTCCATGACGGACGGGGGCGCGGTAGCGCCCATGGCATATGTCAGGTTTTTGGTGATTTGAACACTTACCGCATACGGTTGGTGCCGCAGGGTGAATACCGGGGCCAATAGCAGATCCGGGCTTGACCAGCCAGAGCTACACGCTTGTAATTTCACCCGTGTCGTTCGGCCGATTCGGTAACGGCCGCATCACGGGACGCAAGAGACAGACGAGGGGCGCACATGACCGAGCTGTTCCAGCAACTGCTGGTCGAGGACGCGGACGAAGAGCTCGGCTGGCAGGAGCGCGCGCTGTGCGCCCAGACCGACCCCGAGTCCTTCTTCCCCGAGAAGGGTGGATCGACCCGCGAGGCGAAGAAGGTCTGTCTCGCCTGTGAAGTCCGGTCCGAGTGCCTGGAGTACGCCCTCTCGAAGGACGAGCGGTTCGGCATCTGGGGCGGCCTCTCCGAGCGCGAGCGCCGCCGCCTGAAGAAGGCCGCGGTCTGACCGGTCCGGCAGACCCGGTCCGGCCCACCACGCACGACATCACGGCCCGCCTCCTGCACCCGCAGGCGGCGGGCCGTCGCCGTACCCGCGCAGCGCCGCCCTCACACCCCGGCACCCGGAAATCCGCGTCGGCCGCTACCCCCTCGCGCCCTCGTTCAACCGCTCCGCGCCACCCCGGTTATCCCTACCGTTAGTGTGGGGCCCCGTCCGAGACGCGCCAACGACCAGACAGAGCGCGCGTGTACACCGATGCAGCCCCCGGGGGGACGTCCCCCGGACCCGGCCGGAGGGCCCGTACCTCGATGTCCGTGCACAGCCAATCAACGGCGCCGTACGCGGCCGCCGCCGCTCCCGAGTTCCCCCGGCATGTCGTCACCGCCGTGCTCGTCTCCCACGACGGCGCACGCTGGCTGCCCGACGCGCTCGCCGGACTGCTCGGCCAGGAACGCCCCGTACAGAACGTCGTCGCCGCCGACACCGGCAGCGCCGACGACTCCGCGCGCCTGGTCACCGAGGCCCTCGGCGCCGACCGCGTCCTGCACCTGGCGCGGCGCACGAGCTTCGGCACCGCCGTGGACGAGGCGAGCCGCACGGCCGGCGTCCTCACCCCGGACGACCTGCCCTACCTGAAGCGGCCCAGCGGCTGGGACCCGGTCACCCGGACCTGGCGCGACGAGGCGTACGAGATGCCCGAGCTGCCGTACGGCGAGCCGGTGCAGTGGCTCTGGCTGCTCCACGACGACTGCGCGCCCGCGCCCGACGCCCTCGCCGAGATGCTGCGCGTCGTGGACAACGACCAGCACGCCGCGATCGTCGGCCCCAAGCTGCGCGGCTGGTACGACCGCCGCCAGCTCCTCGAAGTCGGCGTCTCCATCGCCAACAGCGGCCGCCGCTGGACCGGCCTCGACCGCCGCGAGCAGGACCAGGGCCAGCACGACCAGGTCCGCACCGTCCTCTCCGTCTCCACCGCGGGCATGCTCATCCGCCGCGACGTCTGGGAGGAGCTCGGCGGCTTCGACCGCAGGCTCCCGCTGATGCGCGACGACGTCGACCTGTGCTGGCGCGCCCACATGGCCGGCCACCGGGTGCTCGTCGCCCCCGACGCCGTCCTGCGGCATGCCGAGGCTTCCGCGCGGGAACGCCGCCCCATCGACTGCGCGGGCCGCAACGCCCGCCCGTCGCCCGACCGCCACCCCTCATCGGCGCGCTTCGCGCGGCGCGGTGCATCTCCGCACCGCGTCGACAAGGCGGGCGCCGTCTACACGATGCTCGTCAACGCCCGCGGCAAGAAGCTGCCCTGGGTGATGCTCCGGCTCGTCCTCGGCACCCTGCTGCGCACCCTCGCCTACCTCGTCGGCAAGGTCCCGGGCCAGGCCCTGGACGAGGTCACCGGACTCCTGAGCACCCTGTTGCGCCCCGGCCGCATCCTGGCCGCCCGCCGCGCCCGGGGGAAGGGCGCCGTCGACGCCGCCGAGCTGGGCGGCCTCTTCCCCGCACCCGGCGCCACCATCCGCGCCACCGTCGACCAGGTCGCCGGAAACTTCGGCGGCGGCTCCGACACCGACGGTTCCCGGCACGGCGCCGTCGAGTCCGGACCGGGCGGCGACGACGCCGACTACCTGGAGATCGACCAGTTCGCCCGGCTGAAGAAGGTCGGCCGCAAGCCCGGCCCGGTCCTCTTCGCGCTGCTCCTCCTGGTCTCCCTCGTCGCCTGCCGCGACCTCATCGGCGGCGGCGCGCTGGCCGGCGGCGCCCTGCTGCCCGCCCCCGGCGACGTCTCCGACCTGTGGGCGCGGTACGCGGACGGCTGGCACGCCGTCGGCACCGGCGGCACCCAGACCGCACCGCCCTACCTCGCCGTCATCTCCGCCCTGTCCGCGCTGTTCCTCGGCTCCACCGGCTTCGCGCTCACCCTGCTGCTCGTCTGCTCGGTCCCGCTCGCCGGACTCACCGCGTACTTCGTCACCCGCCCGCTGCTGCCCTCGCGACTCCTGCGGGCCTGGGCGAGCGTCGCGTACGCCTTCCTGCCCGCGGCGACCGGCGCCCTGGCGACCGGCCGCCTGGGCACAGCCGTCCTGGCCGTCCTGCTGCCGCTGATCGCGCGCACGGCCGTCTCCGCGCACGGCATGCGCGCCTCCGGCGACGCCCGCGGCAGCTGGCGCGCCACCTGGGCGTACACCCTGCTCCTCACCCTCGCCATGGCGTTCACGCCGATCGTGTGGCCGCTCGCCGTGGTCCTCGGCCTCGGCGTCCTGGTGCTGCGGCGCGGTGACATCACGGCGTACGCGCTCCGCTTCCTCGCCGCCGTCGGCACCCCGCTCCTGGTCCTCGCGCCCTGGTCGCTCTCCCTGCTGAGCAGCCCGTCCGCGTTCCTGAAGGAAGCCGGACTGGAGACCGGTACGGGCTCCGCCTCGGCCCTGGACCTCCTCGGCATCAGCCCCGGCGGGCCCAAGGCCGCAGGGGGCGTCCTGCTCCTCGGCATCGTCCTCGCCGCGCTGGCCGCGCTGCTGCGCGGGGAGCGGCAGTTCGCCGTCCGGACCGCCTGGGCGGCCGCGCTGGTGGCCCTCGCGTTCGCCGGGCTCGCCAACGGCTCCGGCTGGGCCGGTCCCGCGACGCTGGTCTACGGGGCCGCCCTCATCGCCGCCGCGCTCGTCGGCGCCGACGGCGCCCGCATCCGCGTCGCCGAACTCAGCTTCGGCTGGCGCCAGCCGGTCGCCGCCCTGATCGCCCTCGCGGCGGGCGTGGCCCCCGTGCTGGCCGCCGCCGGGTGGATGCTCGGCGGCGCGGCGGGCCCGCTGGAACGCCGCGACCCGGTCCAGGTGCCCGCGTTCGTCGCGGAGGAGAGCGGCACCCGCGACCAGCCGCGCACCCTGGTCCTGGGCGGCACCTCGTCCGCCTCCGTCGACTACACCCTCGTCCGCGGTTCGGGCGCCCGGCTCGGCGACGCGGAGCTGGCCGAGGCGCAGGGCGGCAACAGCCACCTCGACAAGGTCGTCGCCAACCTGGTCGCAGGCTCCGGCGCCGACCAGGGCAGCCAGCTCAGCGGCTTCGCCATCCGTTACGTCCTCGTGCGCGACGGAGCGCCCAAGCAGATGAGCCGGGTGCTCGACGCGACCCCGGGCCTGAGCCGGCTCAGCCAGCTCGACGGCAGCGCCCTGTGGCGGGTGGACCGGCAGGTCGCACGGATCATGATCGTCCCGTCCGCCGCCGGGGACGAGCCCCTTCCCGTGGGCTCCCAGCCGGTCGAGGCGCACACCAAGATCCCCGCGGGCGGCTCCGGCCGGGTGCTGCGGATCGCCGACGCGGCCGACCCCGGCTGGCAGGCCACGCTCGACGGCCGCGCGCTGACCGCCAAGACCGTCGACGGCTGGGCCCAGGGCTTCGAACTGCCCACCGAGGGCGGCACCCTGGACCTCACGTACGAGGAGCCCTTCACCCACACCGTGTGGGTCTGGGCGCAGATCGCGCTCGCCGTGGTCCTCGTGGTCATGGCCCTGCCCGGCCGCCGCCGCGAGATCGACGACGACCTGCCGGAGGAGGCCGAGGCGGTCGCCGCCGAACCGGTCGCCGGAGAGGGCCGCCGCGCCCGCAGGCTGCGCGCCGCCGCCCTGGCCGAGAGCGAGGCCGCCGAGGGCGGCCCCGAGCAGCAGGAGGCGGAGGGCGCCCCCGAGCTGGACGAGACCGGCGAGCAGCCCGCGTACGTTCCCGCCCAGCAGAGCCACGAAACCGGCCCGGCGGCCCCGGCCCAGGCCCCGGCCTCCGAGGACGACGACGACAACGTCTTCGTACCGCAGCAGCAGTACGGCGACTGGGACGACGGGCAGGGCCAGTACCAGGACCCGGCCTATCCGCAGTACCAGGACGGCGCTCAGTACCAGGACAGCCAGTATCAGGACGGCGCCCCGTACCAGGACCCGCAGTACGCCGAGGGGCAGCAGCAGCCGGACACCGGCGGCTACGACCCGTACGGCTATCCGCAGTACCAGCAGGGCCAGTACCAGGACGGCCAGTACGTGGGCCCCTACGACCCGCCCGCGTACGACCCGCAGTCCTATGACCCGAACGGGTACGGCCCCGAGGCCGGGCAGTACGGCGAGCAGCAGCCGTACGACCCGCAGAACCCCGAGAACACCGCCCCGGGCCAGAACCCGTGGCCGACCGGTAACGCATCGCGAGGCGAGTCCGAGTGAAGTCCACCAGCGCCCTGTCCCTCATCGCCGGAGCGGTCGCCCTGGCCGCCGTCACCGGGTTCGCCGCGCTCAACGAACCGTCGGGCGGCAGCACGGCCGAAGCGAGGACGGCCACCCGGCTGCCCGTCGAACGCACCAGCCTGCTCTGCCCGGCGCCCGGCCTCTCCGACCTCTCGGAGACGGCGTACACGGCCTTCACGCCGTCCGGCGGAAGCGGTGGCTCCGCCACGGCCGGCGCCGCCGAGCTCCTGTCCTCCGCGAAGGACGACGAGGCGAGCACCGACGACAAGTCCGATGACAAGGACAAGAAGGACAAGGACAAGAAGAGCAAGAGCAAGGCGGACAAGGCGGACAAGCCGGTGGTCTCCCTCAAGGAGCCCGGCAAGCCCGCCACCGGCAAGGCGTCGGGCTCCGACTCACCCGCCCTCATCGGCACCGCGACCGGCCGCCTCGCCCCCGGCTGGACCGCCCAGCAGACCACCACCATCGAGGCGGGCGACGGCCGCGGCCTGCTCGGCATCAGCTGCACCGTGCCCGACACCGACTTCTGGTTCCCCGCGGCGAGCACCGCCAAGTCCCGCGAGGACTACGTCCACCTCACCAACCCGGACGACACCGCGGCCGTCGCCGACATCGAGCTGTACGGCCCGGACGGCTCCCTCAAGTCCGACGTCGGCGAGGGCATCACCGTCCCGGCGGGCTCCGGCGTCCGGGTCCTGATCTCGACGCTCACGAGCAAGGCCGCCGACGACGTCACCGTCCACGTCACCACCCGTACCGGCAGGGTCGGCGCGGCCGTCAGGGCGGCGGACGACGAGACCGGCAGCGACTGGCTCACCGCCTCCGCCGAACCGGCCGGCACGGTCGTGCTGCCCGGCATCCCGGCCGACGCGACCTCGGTACGCCTGGTGGCCTTCGCCCCCGGCGACGACGACGCCGACCTCGGTCTGAAGCTGCTCGGCAAGACCGGCGCCGTCACCCCGGCCGGCCACGAGGAACTGCACGTCAAGTCGCACATGACCGCCGGAATGGACCTCAAGGACATCACCCGCGGCGAGGCGGGCTCGCTGATGCTGGTCCCCTCCGAGAAGGGCAGGGCCACCCCGGTCGTCGCCGCCCTGCGCGTGGTCCGGGGCAAGGGCGACAAGCAGGAGGTCGCCTACATCCCGGCGACCGCCCCGGTGGGCGCACGGGCGACCGTCGCCGACAACCGGTCCAAGGGCTCGGTCCTCTCCCTCACCGCCCCCGGCGCAGCCGCGACCGTCAAGGTCACGGCGTCGGCCGGCAGCGGCGGTGGTACGCCCGTCAGCAAGACGTACAAGATCGCGGCGGGCACGACCACGGCGGTCACCCCGCCCGTGCCGACGGGCCTCAAGGGCACCTACGCCCTGACGGTCGAGACCCAGTCGGGCGGCCCGGTGCACGCCGCGCGCACGCTCACCGAGACGGTGAACGGCATCCAGATGTTCACCGTGCAGACGATGCCGGACGACCGGGGCACGGTGGAGGTCCCGGCGGCCCGTCAGGACCTGTCGGTGCTGGACGACTGAGCGGGAGGGCGGGAGGGGCGGCCGAGAGGGCCGCTACTCCTGCCCGTAACGGGGATCGACGGACTCGGGCGCCAGTCCAAGCAGCTCCGCGACCTGCTCGACCACGATCTCGTGGACGAGCAGGGCGCGCTCGTCACGGCTCTTGGTGCGCAGCTCGACGGGGCGCCGGTAGACGGTGATACGGGCGGGCCGGCCCTTCTCGGCGGAGACCGCGGCACCCAGCGGAACCGTCTCCTCCGCCGTCTCCGGCACCTCCAGGACGACGAAGTCGACCTCCGCCAGCTGCGGCCAGCGCCGCTCCAGCCGCTCCACCGAGTCCTGGACGAGATCGCGGAAGTTGTCCGCGCGGCTCGTCGACAGCGGCACCTGCGGCGGGGCGACGGGCCCGCGCATGCCTCGGCCGTGTCGGTCCCGGCGCCGCGGACGCGGCTCGGACGGGCTGGGCGGTACGGAACTGTCCATCACCGACGCAGCCTAACCCCCGGCGGCCCGCCCGGCCGGAGGGCGAGCGCGCCCACGCCGCCCTGTCCGCTCTTGAGCGATCCGGCCACACCGGAGCCCGTTTCCGGCCCCGCTCGCGACCGCCGGGCCGACGCCTTGTGAAAGGTTCGCGGCCCGGCGATGACCGGAATCGTCGCCGTCAGGGCCCTCGCCCTCTCCTCCCGCGCAGGTCAGGGGAGTTGCCCGGGGGGCGCGTGTGCCGGACGTCACAGGGCGACACGGAGGGGTGAGCCGGGGGAGAGTCGTCGCAGCCCGCTCAAGAGTGCGGTACCGTCCAACATCGTGAGCCCTGTACGTCGCTGTTCGCGCACCGCGTGCGGCCGCCCTGCCGTCGCGACACTGACGTACGTCTATGCCGACTCGACTGCGGTCCTCGGCCCGCTCGCCACCTACGCCGAGCCCCACTGCTACGACCTCTGTGCCGAGCACAGTGAGCGGCTGACCGCGCCACGGGGCTGGGAGGTCGTCCGGCTCTCCGACCCGTCCGCGCCCAGCCGCCCCAGCGGCGACGACCTGGAAGCGCTGGCCAACGCCGTACGGGAAGCCGCGCGTCCGCAGGAGCGCGGCGACGGCACCCAGGGCGGCGGCCGCCGGACCGCCGACCCGATGGAGGTAGCCCGCAGGGGTCACCTCCGCGTCCTGCGCTCACCCGACTCCTGAGGGACCGCCGGCCGCCCGGTACGTTGGGCGGTCCGAAGCAACCCCCCTGGAGGACCGGCCCGTGACCGCAGACCTGTCGCAGCTCGTGAAGGCGTACGACGTGCGCGGAGTCGTGCCCGACCAGTGGGACGAGGAGCTGGCCGCACTCTTCGGGGCGGCCTTCGTCGAGGTGACCGGCGCGGACGCGATCGTGATCGGCCACGACATGCGCCCCACCTCCCCGGCCCTGTCCGGAGCGTTCGCCGGCGGCGCGGCGGGGCGCGGCGCCGACGTCACGCTGATCGGCCTCTGCTCGACGGACCAGCTGTACTACGCGTCCGGGGCGCTGGACCTGCCCGGCGCGATGTTCACCGCCTCGCACAACCCCGCGCAGTACAACGGCATCAAGATGTGCCGGGCGGGCGCGGCGCCGGTCGGCCAGGACACGGGCCTGGCCGAGATCCGCGCGCTGGTGGAGGAGTGGTCCGAGAAGGGCGCCCCCGAGCCGGTCGCGACCCCGGGGACGGTCACCGGGCGCGACACCCTCACGGACTACGCCGCCCATCTGCTCTCCCTGGTGGACCTGACGGCGATCCGCCCCCTCAAGGTCGTCGTGGACGCGGGCAACGGCATGGGCGGCCACACCGTCCCCACGGTCTTCGCCGGACTGCCCGTGGACCTGGTCCCGATGTACTTCGAGCTGGACGGCACCTTCCCGAACCACGAGGCCAACCCGCTGGACCCGAAGAACATCACGGACCTCCAGGCCCGCGTACTGGCCGAGGGCGCCGACCTGGGCCTCGCCTTCGACGGCGACGCGGACCGCTGCTTCGTGGTGGACGAACGGGGCGAAGGCGTCTCCCCGTCGGCCATCACCGCCCTGGTCGCCGCCCGCGAACTGGCCCGCAACGGCGGCCGGGGAACGATCATCCACAACCTGATCACCTCCCACTCCGTCCCCGAGGTCGTACGCGAACACGGCGGCACCCCCGTCCGCACGAGGGTCGGCCACTCCTTCATCAAGGCCGAGATGGCCGCCCACGGCGCGATCTTCGGCGGCGAGCACTCGGCCCATTACTACTTCCGCGACTTCTGGAACGCCGATACGGGCATGCTCGCCGCCCTCCACGTACTCGCCGCCCTCGGCGGCCAGTCGGCCCCCCTCTCGGCCCTGGTCGCCCAGTACGACCGCTACGCCGCCTCCGGCGAGATCAACTCCACGGTGGACGATCAGCAGGCCCGCACGGCAAAGGTGGCAACCGCCTTCGCCCACCAGGAGAACGCCACCACGGACACCCTGGACGGCCTCACGGTGACCACCCCCACCTGGTGGTTCAACCTCCGCCCGTCCAACACGGAACCCCTGCTGCGCCTGAACGTGGAGGCGAAGGACGAGGAGACGATGGCCAGGGTGAGGGACGAGGTACTGGCCCTGATCCGCGCATAGAGCCCGCCCGCCTGCGCAATATCCAGCCCCTCCGGCGTTTGAGGAGCGGGGTCCGGGGCGGAGCCCCGAAACCGGGCCCAGGCGCGCAACCCAGCCCCTCCGGCGCTTGAGGAGCGGGGTCCGGGGGCAGGGCCCCGGTTTCGGGAAGGGGCGGGTAGGGGAACAGGCCCGCCGCAGGCGCACCCCACCCGCACCGCAACGCACCACAGACCACCCCGCCCCCACGACACGCACCCCACCCCACCCCAGCGGTAGGCTGACCCCGCCCCCCAAAGGGCCCCAACAACAGACCGCCCGAAGGGAAACCCCATGCCGCTCGAAGCCGGCCTCCTGGAGATCCTGGCCTGCCCCGCCTGCCACGCCCCCCTGGACGACCAGACGGCAGCCGACACCCCGGAACTCATCTGCACCGGCACCGACTGCGGCCTCGCCTACCCCGTCCGGGACGGCATCCCCGTACTCCTCGTGGACGAGGCCCGCCGCCCCGCGTAACCGGCTCAACCGGCGAAAGCGGCCCGAAGCGGCCGCCCCGCACCCGCACCGGAGGACCGCCCCATGCTCGACGAGTCGTTGCTCGACGCCCCCGACGCCCTGGCCCGAGCCGACCGCCGCGACCTGCTCCGCGGCGCCGCCGAGGCCGGGGCCCGGGTCCGCACCGCCGCCCGCCACGCGACGGAGGCCGGGATCACCGAGCTGAAGGCGGAGGGCCGCCCCCGCGCCGTCCTCGTCGCGGGCCCCGGCACCGCCGCGACCGGCGTCGCGGACCTGATCGCCGCGCTCGCCGGCGCCTCCGCCCCGGTCACCCGCATCCCCCCGACCGGCGTCGCCCCCGCCCCCGGCGCACTCCGCTGGACCCTGCCCGGCTGGGCCGGCTCCGTGGACCTGCTGCTCATCGCCACGGCGGACGGCTCCGAACCGGGCCTCGCCCTCCTCGCGGAGCAGGCGTACCGCAGGGGCTGCACGGTCGTGGCCGTCGCGCCCCTGCGTTCCCCGCTGCGGGAGGCGGTCCACGGGGTGCACGGCCTCGTCGTCCCGATGGCCTCCGCCCCGCACGGCGAGTACGACGCCGAGACCTCGGCCGCGGGCCCCGGCACCCTCTGGGCCCTGCTCACCCCGCTCCTCGCCCTGCTCGACCGCGTCGGCCTGGTCACCGCCCCCGCCGACGTGCTCCAGAGCGTCGCGGACCGCTTGGACCGCACGGCGGAGCGCTGCGGCCCGGCCATCGCCACGTACAGCAACCCGGCCAAGACCCTCGCCGCCGAACTCGCGGACACCCTCCCGCTGATCTGGACGGAGGGCGAGGCGGCCGGCCCCGTCGGACGCCGGTTCGCCGCGGTCCTCTCGGAGCTCTCGGGCCGCCCGGCCCTCGCCGCCGCACTCCCGGAGGCGCTTCCGGCCCACGGCGGCCTGCTGGCGGGCGCCTTCGCCGCGGGCGCGGACCCGGACGACTTCTTCCGCGACCGCGTCGAGGAGTCGGAGCCCCTGCACGCCCGCGTGGTGCTGCTCCGCGACCGCCCGACCGGCGGCCTCAGCGCCGCCCCCGCCGCCCGCGAACTGGCCCTCGGTCACGACACCGCGATCAGCGAGCTCGAACCGGAGGAGGGCAGCACCCTCGAATCCCTCGCGGAACTGCTCGCCGTCACCGACTTCGCCGCGGTCTACCTGTCGCTCGCCTCGACGGCCGGTGCCTGAACACCCCGTACAACGTCAAGACAGCGCGGCGACACCGCACCGCACACAGCAACACAAGGACTGATCCATGGACCGGCTCTCCAACACCGTGCGCCCGTATGCCTGGGGCTCGACCACCGCGATCCCCGCCCTGCTGGGCGTCGCCCCCACCGGCGAGCCGCAGGCGGAGATGTGGATGGGCGCCCACCCGGGCGCCCCTTCCCGGATCGCCCGCACCGAAACCGGCACCGCCTCCGCCTCCGCCGAGCAGTCCCTCACCGACGTGATCGACGCCGACCCGGCCCGCGAACTCGGCACGGCGACCGTCGAGAAGTTCGGCCCCCGCCTGCCCTTCCTCCTCAAGCTGCTCGCCGCGGGCGCCCCCCTCTCCCTCCAGGTGCACCCGAACCTGGACCAGGCCAAGGCGGGTTACGCGGACGAGGAGCGCCGGTCCGTCCCGATCGACGCCCCCCACCGCACGTACAAGGACGCCAACCACAAGCCCGAGCTGATCTGCGCGCTCACCCCCTTCGACGGCCTGTGCGGATTCCGCCGGCCCCTGGAGGCGGCCGAGGCGATGGAGGGCCTGGGCGTCGACTCCCTCAAGCCGTACGCGGACCTGCTCCGCGCCCAGCCCGAGGAGGCCGCCCTGCGCGAGGTACTGACGGCGATCCTCACCGCGGACCCGGACGAGATGGCCGAGACGGTGACCGCCGCCGCGGCCGCCGCCGAACGGATCGGCGGCGCCTACGCCCCGTACGCCCGCATCGCCCACCACTTCCCCGGCGACGCGGGCGTCATCGCGGCCATGCTGCTCAACTACGTGCGGCTCCAGCCCGGCGAGGCGCTGTTCCTCGGTGCCGGCGTCCCGCACGCCTACCTCGACGGCCTCGGCGTCGAGATCATGGCCAACTCGGACAACGTGCTGCGCTGCGGCCTGACGCCCAAGCACATCGACGTCCCCGAACTCCTGCGCATCGTCCGCTTCGAGGCGACCGACCCGGGCATCCTGCGCCCGGAGGCCTCCCCGTCGGGCGAGGAGCTGTACGAAACGCCGGTGGACGAGTTCCGCCTCTCCCGCTTCGACCTGTCACCCGGCGCCGCCCCCGCCGACCTGACCGCGCCCACCCCGCAGATCCTGCTGTGCACGGCGGGTGCCCCGAGCGCCGGCGACCTCGCCCTCGCACCCGGCGAATCGGTCTTCGTACCGGCCGGAGAGCGGGTACATGTGTCCGGAGCGGGCACCCTGTTCCGTGCGACAGTGGTGGCCTGACGCACCGTCCGTGACGACGGCTGCAACAATGTGCCGCCACACCGCGGCCGTCGGAGCCGCAGACCGAAGAAGGGACACCAGGCACCCATGAGTGCGTCAGGCGGAACCAAGGCGATCGTGGCGGCACTCGGCGCCAACCTCGCGATCGCAGTGGCCAAATTCGTGGCGTTCCTGTTCAGCGGCTCCTCGTCGATGCTCGCGGAGAGCGTCCACTCGCTCGCCGACTCCGGCAACCAGGGCCTGCTGCTCCTCGGCGGCAAGCGGGCCCAGCGCGAGGCCACCCCGCAGCACCCCTTCGGCTACGGCCGCGAGCGCTACATCTACGCCTTCCTCGTCTCCATCGTCCTGTTCTCCGTCGGCGGCATGTTCGCGGTCTACGAGGGCTACGAGAAGATCCGCCACCCCCACGAGCTGGAGGCGTGGTACTGGCCGGTCGGCGTCCTGGTCTTCGCGATCATCGCCGAGGGCTTCTCCTTCCGTACGGCGATCAAGGAGTCCAACGAGACCCGCGGCTCGCTCAGCTGGACGGACTTCATCCGCCGCGCGAAGGCCCCCGAACTCCCCGTCGTGCTCCTCGAGGACTTCGGCGCGCTCATCGGTCTGGTCCTCGCCCTCGGCGGCGTCGGCCTGGCCCTTGGCACGGGCAACGGCGTGTGGGACGGCATCGGCACCCTGTGCATCGGCATCCTGCTGATCACCATCGCGCTCGTGCTGGCCGCCGAGACCAAGTCCCTGCTCCTCGGCGAGGCCGCCGGTGCCGACCAGGTCGAGAAGATCAAGGCCGCGGTCGTCGACGGCGACACCGTCACCGGCATCATCCACATGCGCACCCTCCACCTCGGCCCGGAAGAGCTGCTGGTGGCCGCCAAGATCGCGGTCCAGCACGACGACACCGCCGACGAGGTCGCCAACGCCATCAACGCCGCCGAGTCCCGCATCCGCGCCGCCGTCCCGATCGCCCGGGTGATCTACCTGGAGCCGGACATCTACAACGCGGCGGCGGCAGCGGCCGGCGTCAACCCGGCCAAGGCCCCCGGCGGCACCCACACCACCCCCGGCCCGGAGGCCCCCGAACCGGGCGCCGCCGAGCCGGACGCCGAGGCGGCCGACACCCCGGCGGGCACGGAGGACTCCGGCCCGACGGAATCCGGCCACTGACCGCACCGGACCCGCCATCGCGCACCCGACACAGCCGCTCCCGCCCCGGACCCGCCCCGGTGGACTGGGAGCGGCTGCGCCGTTCGGTGTAGATTCGACGGCAGTGTCAGACGTCGCTGCTGATGGCGGTCGATCGGTCCGTACGCCGGACCGGCCGAGGGAGAGAGGGCCTCCGACGGACTGCGCTGCGAGCGCCCGGGCATTCGTGTGCCCGCCGCCGCAGAGCCGCCCTACCCACCCTCGACTCCACAACGAGGAGCAGCCCGTTATGACGACGGTCGCCAACCGACAGGACTTCAAGGTCGCCGATCTCTCCCTCGCCGCTTTCGGGCGCAAGGAGATCACCCTGGCCGAGCACGAGATGCCCGGCCTGATGTCGATCCGCAAGGAATACGCCGCCGCGCAGCCGCTGGCCGGTGCCCGCATCACCGGTTCGCTGCACATGACCGTGCAGACCGCCGTGCTGATCGAGACCCTGGTCGCCCTCGGCGCCGAGGTCCGCTGGGCCTCCTGCAACATCTTCTCCACCCAGGACCACGCGGCCGCCGCGATCGCGGTCGGCCCGAACGGCACCCCCGAGGCCCCCGCCGGCGTCCCGGTCTTCGCCTGGAAGGGCGAGACGCTCGAAGAGTACTGGTGGTGCACGGAGCAGGCCCTGACCTGGCCGAACACCCCCACCGGCGGCCCCAACATGATCCTGGACGACGGCGGCGACGCCACGCTCCTGGTCCACAAGGGCGTCGAGTTCGAGAAGGCCGGTGCGGCCCCGGACCCGGCGACGGCGGACAGCGAGGAGTACGCGCACATCCTCACGCTCCTCAACCGCACGCTCGGCGAGTCCCCGCAGAAGTGGACGCAGCTGGCCTCCGAGATCCGTGGCGTCACGGAGGAGACCACCACCGGTGTCCACCGCCTGTACGAGATGCACCGCGACGGCACCCTCCTCTTCCCCGCGATCAACGTGAACGACGCGGTGACGAAGTCGAAGTTCGACAACAAGTACGGCTGCCGCCACTCCCTGATCGACGGCATCAACCGCGCCACCGACGTCCTGATCGGCGGCAAGACCGCCGTCGTGTGCGGCTACGGCGACGTCGGCAAGGGCTGCGCGGAGTCCCTCCGGGGCCAGGGCGCCCGCGTGATCATCACCGAGATCGACCCGATCTGCGCCCTCCAGGCGGCCATGGACGGCTACCAGGTCGCCACTCTCGATGACGTCGTCGCGCAGGCCGACATCTTCGTCACGACGACGGGCAACAAGGACATCATCATGGCCTCGGACATGGCCAAGATGAAGCACCAGGCCATCGTCGGGAACATCGGTCACTTCGACAACGAGATCGACATGGCCGGTCTGGCGAAGATCGACGGCATCGTCAAGGACGAGGTCAAGCCGCAGGTCCACACCTGGACGTTCCCCGACGGCAAGGTCCTCATCGTCCTCTCCGAGGGCCGCCTGCTGAACCTGGGCAACGCCACCGGCCACCCCTCCTTCGTCATGTCCAACTCGTTCGCGGACCAGACGCTGGCCCAGATCGAGCTGTTCACGAAGCCCGAGGAGTACCCGACCGACGTCTACGTGCTGCCCAAGCACCTGGACGAGAAGGTCGCCCGTCTCCACCTCGACGCCCTCGGCGTCAAGCTGACGACCCTTCGCCCGGAGCAGGCGGCGTACATCGGTGTCGAGGTCGACGGCCCGTACAAGCCGGACCACTACCGCTACTGATCGCCTGACCGGCCCGGAACCGGCCGGACCTCGAACGGTCCGGCCGATCCGGTCCGGCACGGGGCGCTCAGCGCGGCCCGGACCGACCAGCAGCAGTGACGAACGCAGGCCCCCGCACCCCCGTGTCGGGGGCCTGCGCCGTACCGCACCCGCACGAGCCGAGGACTCGAAGGACCCCATGCCCCGCGGCCGATATTCGCTCCACGACGTCCACGACCACACCCCTCTCGGCGAAGAACACTTCCACTGCGCGCCCGGCCCGTCCGGCTGGCGCTACATCTCCCAAACGACCGCCCCGTCCGGCAGTCACCTGGGATCCGTCGACCTCACCCTCGATGAGCTCGGCCGCCCCCTCCGACTCGAACTCCATTCCGCCGACTGGCAGGTCCGCGGTGCCGCCCTGGAGGGCCTCACCTGGGTCCGTACCGACCCGACGGGTACGCACGCCACCGAAGGCAATGTCCGCGCCCATGCCTTCAACGGCACGTCCCCCGCATTCCTCGTCGCGACCGCTCGTCTGCTGCGCCTCACCCCCGCTTCCCCCGAGACCCGCGTCCGGGTCGTCACCTTCACGGACCCGGTCCTCGCCCCCCGTACCCTCGACCAGTCCTGGGCCCTGGTGAACAGTGAAGCGCACCCCACTGACAACGGCCCCCTGACGGTGGACGAATACCAGGTCAGCGCCCTGGACACGGGCGAACGGCACACGATCCACCTGGCCGGCGACGTGGTGCTCTCCGCCCCCGGCATCGAGCTCGAAGACCTGGAATCCCCACCCTCCGACCGCTGACCTCAGGCCGGCGGCACGAACCCGGTGGCAGGCGGACGCCCCGCCCCCTCGTCGGCCGTACCGGCACCAGGGCGTACGGCATCCTCGACCGTTCGTACGCGGACTTGAGGCTCGGGTGCGATCCGCGTCTGCCCGGCATGGGCGACCTGCCACGCCCTTTGCGCGTCCCGCACCTGCCGCTCGTGCACCACGGCGGCCAAGTAGGCGGCGGCCGGGACGCCCGGCGGGGGCGGAGCTCCGGTGCGTGCGGCGACCTCCACACCGAGCCGTTCCGCCATGGTCCTGCCCACGGTGGCGTCGAGCTGATGCATCCGCGTCAAGTACTGCCGTACCGCGAGCCACAGCTCATCCGGAACCGCCGACAGGTCAAGCCCGGCGAACCGCCCGACCAGCCACGGCGGAGGCGGCGGAACGGCCGTGGCCCGCCCCGCCGGCACCCGTTCCCGTACGACCAGCGTCCCCGCGAAGACGTCCCCGAGCCGCCGGCCACGCGCCGAGACCAGCGACGCGACGACGGCGACGACCCCGAACGTCATCAGGATCTCCACGACCCCCATCGCCCCGCGCACGAGGGCGTGACGGAACCGGATGGGCCCTCCGTCGTCCCGCACGACCCGCAGTCCGCACGCCAGCTTCCCCAGCGAACGGCCGTGGCTCAGCGTCTCGACCGCGATCGGCCCATCCACCGGGACCAGCAGAAAGGCGGCGACGGACACCGCGGCCCAGGCAGCGTCGTCCAACGAGCCACTGGCGAACGCCAGCCCCAGCGCCACCAGACCGAAAGCCGCACCCACCACGACCAGATCGATGGCCAGCGCCAGCGCACGGCTCGGCAGCTTCGCCAGCCGGAGCCCCAGCACCACCGCGTCCCCGGTCACGAGTTCACTCATCGCCCCACCCCTCGTCCGCAGGCCCCTGCCCGGCGGCCCCACAGTCTGCCAAGCTGACCCACGACGCCACAGCCGTACGACCCGGTACGCACCCATGCCTGGAGCAGCCGCCGCCCATGGACCTCGATGTCTTCGTCCACACCCACCGCGTCGAGTGGGACCGGCTGGACCACCTCCTGCGCCGAGGGCGCCGGCTGACGGGCGCGGAGGCCGACGAACTGGTCGACCTCTACCAGCGCACGGCGACCCATCTCTCCCTCATCCAGTCCAGCGCCTTCGACCCCCTGCTCGTCGCGCGGCTCACGCAGCTGGTCGCGCGCGCCCGTGCCGTGGTGACCGGCACCCGCAGCGCGTCCTGGCGCGACGTCGCGCGGTTCCTCACAGCGGGATTCCCGGCCGCGGTCTACCGCTCCCGGCATTGGTGGATACCGACCGCCGTCCTCTCGACGCTCCTGGCCGCGCTGATGGGCTGGTGGATCGGCACGCATCCGGAAGTCCAGTCGGCCATCGCGGCCCCGGAGGATCTGCGCCGCATGACGGTCCCGGGCGGCGAGTACGAGACGTACTACTCCAGCCATCCGGCGACCTCCTTCGCCGCCCAGGTCTGGACGAACAACGCGCAGGCCGCCGCCATGTGCCTGGTCCTGGGCGCCTTCCTCTGCGTGCCGGTGCTCTGGGTCCTCTTCGTGAACGTGGTCAACCTGGCGGTCGGCATCGGCCTGATGTCCTCGGCGGGCCGCCTCGACACGTTCCTGGGCCTGATCCTTCCGCACGGGCTGCTGGAGCTGACCGCTGTCTTCGTCGCCGCCGGCACCGGTCTGCGTCTCGGCTGGACCGTCATCGACCCGGGCCCGCAGACCCGTCGTGCGGCCCTGGCACAACGGGGACGCGCCGCGCTCGGCATGGCCATCGGCCTGGCGCTGGTGCTGTTCGTCTCCGGCGTGATCGAAGCCTTCGTGACCCCGTCCGGCCTGCCGACCTGGTCCCGCATCTCGCTGGGCACGGGCGCCGAGCTGCTGTTCCTTCTGTACGTCTACGTGCTCGGCGGACGCGCGGCCCGCGCCGGCGAGGCGGGCGACCTGGATACAGTCGAACGAAGCGCCGAGGTGCCGACCGCCGCCTGATGTGCATCCGGCGTCGCTGACCTGCTAGTCTCCTCCTCGCCCCAAAAAACCATTGACACGGCGAAGTGGGGGAGGTAGATTTAAACGGTTGCCTCGAACTAGACGGTTCGGGTTCAACCAGCTAATGTCTATCTCGCTCTCACCGGAAATCGAATTTCCGCAGAGCCATTCGATTCCCACCTTCTGAAGTTGAAGCCGATTAGGTTCGGTCGAAAAGCTTCTGATAAAGTCGAATCAGCCGAAAGGCAAGGCCACTTCAACGGCCGCCGGAATCAAATTCGAACCGGAAACGGAACGAAATGAGTCTGGTAAGGTTGAAACCGCCGAAAGGCAAAAAGAAAGGCCCGCTTCGACCGGGAATCGGACACGAAAGAGTCTGGTAGAGTCGGAAACGCAAGACCGAAGGGAAGCGCCCGGAGGA
>NZ_LISW01000006.1:7431-406954 GCF_001905735.1 Streptomyces sp. CB01249 | reverse complement strand
ACCTGCCGAAGCAGGCCGGGGTATCAACATATCTGGCGTTGACTTTTGGCACGCTGTTGAGTTCTCAAGGAACGGACGCTTCCTTTGTACTCACCCTCTCGGGCTTTCCTCCGGGCGCTTCCCTTCGATCTTGCGTTTCCGACTCTATCAGACTCTTTCGTGTCCAATTTCCCGGTCGAAGCGGGCCTTTCTTTTGCCTTTCGGCGTGTCCACTACTTTAGCGGCTTCTCCCGTTTACTCATAATCGAGTCAGTGGGACCGAATTCCGGCATGCCGAAACTCGCACCCTCTGGGGTGAGTCGTAGGTAGTGGTTGGCCGCTCCGGGTCTGCGCGGCTCACGATCCGATGGACCGAACCAACAGCTGTACCCGTGTCAAGCGACTCGGACAACATTAGGGGGCCCATCCGGGCGAGTCAAGTTGACCTGCGGCGGGGCACATGGGCCCGGTACGGGCTCACCGTGGGGTCGCCGTCGATCCAGAACCGCCAGGGGTGCACCGCCCCGTCCCCGCCCACCCCGGTCCGCGGTCCGTTCCGCACCTGGTCACGAGCGGGCGGGGTGCCGTGGAGCACGGAGAGCTCGGCGCCCTCGTGGGCGATGGCGTCGGTGCCGTCCAGCGCGCGGCCGATGTCCAGGGCGGTCGCGAGGCGGGCCGGGCCTTTGGCCAGTTCCTTGTCATTGCGGGCCGAAACTCGACGTTTACGCGTCAGCTCGGCGCCCTCCAGGATCTCGCCGGCCCGCAGCAGCACCCCGCCGGCCCGGCCCTCGGGGCCGCACACCAGGTTCATGCAGTGCCACATGCCGTACGTGAAGTAGACGTACGCGTGGCCCGGCGGGCCGTACATCGCGTCGTTCCGCCGGGTCCGGCCCCGGAAGGCGTGCGAACCCGGGTCGATCTCGCCGGCGTACGCCTCCACCTCCGTGAGGCGCAGGGTGATGGGGCCCTCCGGGGTGCTGCGGACCAGGGTGCGGCCGAGGAGGTCGGGCGCCACCTCCAGTACGGGGCGGTCGAAGAAATCCCGCGTCAGCGGCGTACGGTCCGGGCCATCGATCATGAGGTTCGAGGTTACTGGGAACCGACTACGGTCGTCGCGCGTATGTAGGGGTCAGGACCTAGGAGGAGAAAACATGGGCTTCAAGCGGCTGCTCGCGAGCATGGGTGCCGGTGGCGCCTCGGTGGAGACCGAGCTGAGCGAGGTCAACGTCGTCCCGGGCGGGGTCGTCCAGGGCGAGGTGCGCATCCAGGGCGGCTCCGTCGACCAGCAGATCGAGGGGCTCTCCGTGGGCCTGCAGGCCCGGGTCGAGGTCGAGGGGCAGGACGACCAGGAGTACAAGCAGGACATCGAGTTCACCAAGCTGCGCGTCGGCGGCGCCTTCCAGGTCCAGGCGGGCGCGGTGCACGTGGTGCCGTTCGGCCTGGAGATCCCCTGGGAGACGCCGATCACCATGTTCGCCGGCCAGCACCTGCACGGCATGAACATCGGGGTGACGACCGAGCTGGAGATCGCGCGGGCGCTGGACTCCGGCGACCTCGACCCGATCAACGTGCACCCGCTGCCGGCCCAGGAGGCCATCCTCGACGCCTTCGGCCAGCTGGGCTTCAGCTTCCGCAGCGCCGACATGGAGCGCGGCCACATCCGCGGTACGCGGCAGCGGCTGCCGTTCTACCAGGAGATCGAGTTCCACCCGCCGCAGCAGTACCGGGGGCTGAACCAGGTGGAGCTGTCGTTCGTCGCGGACGACCGCGAGATGGACGTCATCCTGGAGATGGACAAGAAGGCGGGTCTGTTCAGCGAGGGCAGCGACTCGTACCGCGCCTTCAAGGTCGGTCTGCACAACTTCCACGAGACCGACTGGGCGGCATATCTGAACCAGTGGCTGGCGCAGGTCGGCGGTTCGCGCAACTGGCTCTAGGGTCGGAGGAGTCATCCGACAGAGCCGACCGAGAGGTGCTGACGTGACCGAGCCGAAGAGGGCGCCGCTGCCGCACGACTTCCATCCGGAGGTTCCCTCGTTCACCGTGGTGAGCGAGGACATCGCCCCGGGGGCCGTGCTCTCCGACGCACAGGTGTACGCGGCGGGGAACACCTCGCCGCAGCTGCGGTGGGAGGGCTTCCCGGCGGGGACGAAGAGCTTCGCCGTGACGTGCTTCGACCCCGACGCGCCCACGGGCAGCGGGTTCTGGCACTGGGTGCTCTTCGACATCCCCGCGTCCGTCACGGAGCTGCCGGCCGGCGCGGGCGGCGCGAAGTCCGAGGGGCTGCCCGCCGGTGCCGTGCACGCGCGCAACGACTACGGGACCCAGGACTTCGGCGGGGCCGCCCCGCCGGCCGGGGAGAACCACCGCTATGTGTTCACCGTGTACGCGGTGGACACCGAGAAGCTGGGCCCCGACAGCGACGCCTCGCCGGCGGTCGTCGGGTTCAACCTGCGGTTCCACACCCTGGGCCGGGCCCAGCTGGTCGCCGAATACGCGGAGCCCGCCGACAACGCCTGAACACCAAAACGTCCGCATCCGTTTGCCCTGCCCTGGTCTTGGAGAGATCAGGGCAGGGCATTTTTTAATGCGTTGTCCATCACGGCGTGCCGGGGCCAGAGTTGATCCGGGCCTGCCAGGGGGCGGCCGGCACACGGGAGGTGGGCGGGATGCGGGACACGCTGGTACTGAATGCGAGCTTCGAGCCGCTGTCGACGGTGACGCTGAACCGTGCGGTGGTGCTGATTCTTCAGGACAAGGCCGTTGTCGAGCAGTCCCACCCCGGCCTCCGGATGCGCGGCGCCGATGTGGACATCCCGGTGCCCCGGGTGATCAGGCTCTGCCGGTACGTACGGGTGCCGTTCCGAAGACAGGCGCCGTGGTCCAGAAGGGGTGTCCTGGTCCGGGACCAGCACCGGTGCGCGTACTGCGGGAAGCGGGCGAGCACCGTCGACCACGTGGTGCCGAGGGCCCAGGGCGGGCAGGACACCTGGCTCAATACGGTGGCCTCCTGCGCGGAGGACAACCACCGCAAGGCGGACCGTACGCCGGAGCAGGCGGGGATGCCGCTGCTGCGGAAGCCCTTCGTGCCCTCCCCCGCGGAGGCGATGCTGCTGGCGCTGGGGGCGGGTGACCGCTCGGCACTGCCGGAGTGGCTGGCGCGTACGGCGGCGTAGTGGTCACCACCGCCATCGCCGTGCTCGGCACGCTGCTCGGTGCCGTGGTCGCGGGGGTCTTCCAGCAGCGGAGTGCGAGCCGCGGTGCCGCCGCGGCCGCCACCGAACAGTTGCGCCGTGAGCGGCTGGAGGCGGTGACCGCCCTGGCCGCGGCCGGCTCCGATCACCGCCGGGCCATGTGGATGCGGGGCGAGGCCCAGCTCGCCCGGGCCTCCGACGAGCGGCTCGCGGAACTGCGGGCCGCTTCGCATGTGACGCGGTCCGCGATCACCCGGCCGCTCGTCGCCGTGCAGGTGCTCATCCCGGACGCGGCCGTGCGTACCGCGGCGAAGAACATGGTCGTCGCCGCCTACTGCATGCAGGACCGGTCCCACAGTGTCGAGGCGCTGACCGCCGCCCGGGAGGCCGCGCGGTCCGCGCACGACCGGTTCGTGGACGCGGCGGCCGCGTACCTCACCCCGTCCTGAGGCCGGGGCGTCAGCGCAGCAGCAGCTGGACGATGGCGACCGTGCCGACGGTGACGATGAGGGCGCGCAGCAGGGCGGGGCTGAGGCGGCGGCCGACCTTGGCGCCGATCTGGCCGCCGATGGCGGAGCCCACCGCGATCAGGACGACGGCGGTCCAGTCGAAGTCGGCGACGAAGAGGAAGAACAGCGCGGCGATGCTGTTGACGACGGCCGCGAGGACGTTCTTGACGGCGTTGAGGCGCTGGATGGTGTCGTCCACCAGCATGCCCATGAGGGAGAGGTAGATGATCCCCTGGGCGGCCGTGAAGTAGCCGCCGTAGACGCTGGCGAGGGTCAGGCCGATGTAGAGCAGCGGGCCGCCGTCGGGGTGGGCGGGTGCCCCGGTGCGGGCGCGCCGCTCCTGGACGGCCTTGCTGATGCGCGGTTGCAGGATGACCAGGACGAGGGCCAGGGCGACCAGGACCGGGACGATGGTCTCGAAGGCCGTCGAGGGCAGGGCCAGGAGCAGGGTGGCGCCGGTGAGGCCGCCGATGAGGGCGCCCACGGTGAGCTTGAGGACGCGGGAGCGCTGTCCTTCGAGCTCCTTGCGGTAGCCGATCGCGCCGCTGATGGAGCCGGGGATCAGGCCGAGCGCGTTGGAGACGGTGGCGGTGACCGGGGGCAGGCCGGTGGCGAGCAGGACGGGGAAGGTGATGAGCGTGCCGGAGCCGACGATCGTGTTGATCGTGCCGGCGCTGATCCCCGCGGCGAAGACGGCGAGCATCTCCCAGATGGACATGGCGTATCCCCCGTGCGTGATCGGTGCTTGCTGCACCGCATCATGCACGGGGGGTGTACACGTCAGTCGACCGGGGGTTCCTCGCGCCGTTCCTTGCCGGTGTTGAAGCCGGGTGCGCCGGAGCCGAGGTTGCCGAAGGCGCCGCTGAGGCCCTTGAGGGCGTCGCCGATCTCGCTGGGCACGATCCAGAGCTTGTTGGCGTCGCCCTCGGCGATCTTCGGCAGCATCTGGAGGTACTGGTACGACAGCAGCTTCTGGTCCGGGTCGCCGGCGTGGATGGACTCGAAGACCGTACGGATGGCCTGGGCCTCGCCCTCCGCGCGCAGGGCGGCGGCCTTGGCCTCGCCTTCGGCGCGCAGGATCGCGGACTGCTTCTCGCCCTCGGCGGTGAGGATCGCGGACTGGCGGGTGCCCTCGGCCTGGAGGATGGCGGCGCGCTTGTCGCGGTCGGCGCGCATCTGCTTCTCCATCGAGTCCTGGATGGAGGTGGGCGGCTCGATCGCCTTGAGCTCGACGCGGTTGACGCGGATGCCCCACTTGCCGGTGGCCTCGTCCAGAACGCCGCGCAGGGCCGCGTTGATCTCCTCGCGGGAGGTGAGGGTCCGCTCCAGGTCCATGCCGCCGATGATGTTGCGGAGGGTGGTGACGGTGAGCTGCTCGATGGCCTGGATGTAGCTGGCGACCTCGTACGTCGCCGCCCGGGCGTCGGTCACCTGGTAGTAGATGACGGTGTCGATGTTGACGACCAGGTTGTCCTGGGTGATGACGGGCTGCGGCGGGAAGGGCACGACCTGCTCGCGCAGGTCGATCCGGTTGCGGATCGAGTCGATGAACGGGACGACGATGTTCAGCCCCGCGTTGAGGGTGCGGGTGTACCGGCCGAAGCGTTCCACGATGGCGGCGCTGGCCTGCGGGATGACCTGGATCGTCTTGATCAGGGCGATGAAGACGAGCACCACCAGAATGATCAGGACGATGATGATCGGTTGCATCGTTTCCTCGTGCCCTTCGGTTGATGATCGTCATCGAGTCTGACAGAACGCGCCTGGGTGTGGGGGCAGTTCGGTCACATGACGACGGCCGTCGCCCCGTCGATGTCCACGACGTCGACCTGTTGGCCGGGGTCGTAGCTGAATCCGGGTTCGAGGGCGCGCGCCGACCAGACCTCGCCCGCCAGCTTGATGCGGCCGCCCTCGCCGTCCACCCGTTCCAGGACGACGGCCTGACGGCCCTTCAGGGCGTCGATGCCGGTGGCGTGCGCGGGTGTCCGGTCGGCGCGCTGCCGCCCGGCGATCACGCGCACCACGGCGGTCAGCGCCACGGAGACGATGACGAAGACCAGGACCTGGGCGACGATTCCGCCGCCGAGGGCCGCGACGACCGCGGCGGCGACGGCCCCCACGGCGAACATGCCGAACTCGGGCATCGCGGTCAGGACGAGCGGAATGCCCAGTCCCACCGCGCCGATCAGCCACCACACCCACGCGTCGATGTCCACGTGACCATCGTAGGACCGCGCGCACCTCAAGGACAGGGCACGACCGGGCAGGACGCCTGCTATGGGGCGGACTTGAGGGGCGCTTCGTCGTGGCGCGCCTGGATGCGGGCGATCACGCGCTCCCGTCCCAGGTTCCTGGCCTCGCGGAGCTTGGCCTCGGCCAGGAGCACGGGAATCCAGAGCAGCCAGCCCCACAGGCTGAAGTCCAGCACCCCGCTCAGCACCAGCGCCTTGTTCAGGCCGAACGACGCCGCGAACGTCAACACGTACGCGGCGACCCGGTGCGCGAGGAGCAGGCGCAGTGGTGCGTTCCGGGCGCCCTGGAGCAGTTCGACCGCCGCGGCGGTTTCGGCTGCCCGCAGGTCTTCGCCGGTGTCCGCGGCGGACTCGCCCCGGGCGGCCCGCCGTAGCGCGTCGGTGACGAGCACGCTCTGCTCCGCCACAGCCGCCTGATCGGCCTGCCCGCGCGCGGCGGCTGCGTACAGGTCGTCCCAATACCCCCGGCCGGCCCAGCCCGTCGCGTCGTCGACCCGCTCGCGCTCGGGTGACCCGGGCGGAGCCAGCTCCTCGATCCTCTCCCGCAGAGCCGCCGCCCGGCGCGCCCGCCCCGGGTAGGCCCAGGAGTCCGAGCGGAGGCACAGCTCCAGATACGACACCATGAGCCCGAGATCGTCTTCCGCCAGTGCGAGGCCCTTGCGATAGGCCGTCTCGGCCTCACGGTCGTGGTCGTCGTCGTCTTCCGCGGCGTGCGCCTGTCCGAGCCAGCGATAGAGAGCCGGATCGGGTCCGCACTCGTCGAGCCCCGCCTCGGCGGCCTTCCTCACGGCCGCGTGGCCACCCACCGCGAAGAGCTCCGAGCAACGCGCCACGTACTGCTGCTGTTCCATACCCCCACCCCAGGCGTACGAGCCGTCAACCTCTGATGTACTCGGTGCCGCTCTAGCCGAGCGGCAGTCCGCGGGCGGTGTAGCGCTCGCCCTGGTGCTCGACCACGAGGGGCAGGCCGAAGCAGAGGGAGAGGTTGCGGGAGGTGAGCTCGGTCTCCATGGGGCCGGCGGCGAGCACCTTGCCCTGGCGGATCATGAGGACGTGGGTGAAGCCGGGGGCGATCTCCTCGACGTGGTGGGTCACCATGATCATGGAGGGCGCGTACGGGTCGCGGGCCAGCCGGCCGAGGCGGCGGACCAGGTCCTCGCGGCCGCCGAGGTCGAGACCGGCGGCGGGCTCGTCCAGGAGGAGCAGCTCGGGGTCGGTCATCATGGCGCGGGCGATCAGGGTGCGCTTGCGCTCGCCCTCGGAGAGGGTGCCGAACTTGCGGTCGAGGTACTCGGTCATGCCGAGCCGGTCGAGGAAGGCGCGGGCGCGGTCCTCGTCCACCTTGTCGTAGTTCTCGTTCCAGGTGGCGGTCATGCCGTAGGCGGCGGTGAGCACCGTCTGGAGGACCGTCTGGCGGCGGGGCAGCTTCTCGGCCAGGGCGACGCCCGCGATGCCGATGCGGGGGCGCAGGTCGAAGACGTCGGTGCCGACGCCGCCGAGGCGCTCGCCGAGGACGCTGACGGTGCCCTTGGTGGGGAAGAGGTAGCTGGACGCGATGTTGAGCAGGGTGGTCTTGCCGGCGCCGTTGGGGCCGAGGATGACCCAGCGCTCACCCTCCTTGACCGACCAGGAGACGTCGTCCACCAGAGCGCGTCCGTCGCGGACCACGGATACGTCCACCAGCTCCAGTACATCGCTCATGAGCGCGTTGTCTCCCCATGCAGTGTCGAGATCGTCGCGTGCCTGTGGGCACAGCTCCCAGGGAAAACCTACGCCACCGCGTGAGTACCGACGGCGCTGGGCCCGCCGTCGCGGACCCGGTCATGATCGGCAAGGCACCCCCTAGGCTGTCCGCATGCTTTCGGAACCACGTTCAGGGCTGCTGGCCGCCTGGGGGAACGCGTTGCTGGCGGGGCTGGTGTCCCCGGACGACGCGGCGCTCGCCATCGTCGGGGAGGACGCGGTGCACCGCGTCGAGGGGCTGCCGGGTGAGGCCGGTCCGGTCGGGCTGACGTTCGCCCTGGGGCGGCTGCGGGCGCTGGGGGTGAGCGGCTTCCGGGTCGCGCTGCCGGTGCCGGGGCATCCGCTGGGGCTGAGCGGTCCGGCCGATTTCAACGCCCGGGCCCTGGAGGCGGAGGAGGCCGTGGTGACCCACGGCGCCCCGTACGGGCTGGTGCCCGAGGTGCGCGAGGCGGGCCCGGCCGGCGATGTGCACGTGGACGTGGTGTGGCACTGCCTGGCGGTACGGGAGGCTCCGCCGGCCGACGTGCCCTCGCTGGGCGAGGCGGAACGGGAGCTGGCCGAGGCGCTGCGGGACGCGACGGCGCTGCTGACCCGGCTGGACGTGGCCGGTTCGGGGCCGGTGGCCGAGGCGGCGGTGGACGCGTACCGGGCGCGGGCGGAGCGGGGGCGCGAGGTGCTGGCCCCGGGCTATCCGCCGCGGGCGGTTCGGGTGCTTGAGCTGGCCCAGCGGGTCGGGCTGCTGATCTCGGTGGCGTCCGAGAACGGGCACGGCGGCGCGGTGAGCGCGTCGGAGATGGCGGCGCGGGGCGAGGCGCTGCGGCCGGTGGAGCGGGTGGCCCGGCGGGCGCAGGTGGCGGCGTACAACGCGTATGTGGAGGAGCGGGCTCGGTAAGAGAGGGGAGCGGGCGCGCGTCGAGGGCGTGACCGCTCCCCCGGCTCAGCCCGCCGCTCCGTGGCGGACCGCCCAGAGTGCCGCCTGGGTGCGGTCGGCGAGGTCGAGCTTCATGAGGATGTTCGAGACGTGGGTCTTGACCGTCTTCTCGGAGAGGACCAGGGCCCGCGCGATCTCGCGGTTGGACCGGCCGTCGGCGATCAGGCCGAGCACTTCCCGCTCGCGTTCGGTGAGGGTGCTCCCCCGGCCGGTGCCCGCGCCCGGCTCGTCCTGGGCGAGCAGTGCCCCGGCCACCTCGGGCTGGAGCAGGACGTGCCCGGCGTGCACGGAGCGGATGGCGCCGGCCAGGGCGTCCGGGTCGACGTCCTTGTATACGTAACCGGAGGCGCCCGCGCGCAGGGCGGGGACGACCGTGCGCTGCTCGGTGAAGCTGGTGACGATCAGCACCTTGGCCGGGTTCTCCAGCTCGCGGAGGCGGCGCAGCGCCTCGATGCCGTCGGTGCCGGGCATCTTGATGTCCATCAGTACGACGTCGGGCCGCAGCTCCTCCGTCCTGGCCACGCCCTCGGCGCCGTCGGCCGCCTCGCCGACGACCTCGATGTCGTCCTGGATCTCCAGGAACGTGCGCAGGCCGCGGCGGACGACCTGGTGGTCGTCGACGAGCAGCACCCTGATGATCCTGTCAGCCACCGGGGATCTCCATCTCGATCGTGGTGCCCTTGCCGGGCGCGGATTCAACGGTGAGGCGGCCGCCGACGCCGCTCGCCCGGTCCCGCATGGAGACCAGGCCCAGGTGGCGCCCGGCCCGGCGGGTGGCGGCGGGTTCGAAGCCCCGGCCGTCGTCGGTGATCCGCAGCAGCGTGGCACCGTCGTGGCGGGCGAGGGTGACGTCGACGTGGGCCGCGTCGGCGTGGCGCAGGGCGTTGTGCAGGGCCTCCTGGGTGACCCGGAGCAGCGCTTCCTCCTGGGCGGCGGGCAGGGCCCGGACGCCGGTGGCGGTGAAGGTGACCCGGGCGGTGTGGGCCCGGTCGAGGACCTGGACCTGGGTGCGGAGGGTGGCGACGAGGCCGTCCTCGTCCAGGGCGGCCGGGCGGAGCTCCACGACGGCGGCGCGCAGTTCGTCCACGGCCTCGGCGGCGAGGGCGGCGACCTGCTGGAGCTCGCCCTTGGCGCGGGCCGGGTCGCGGTCGACCAGTGCGGCGGCGGCCTGGGCGGTGAGCCGCAGCGAGAAGAGCTTCTGGCTGACCGCGTCGTGCAGCTCGTGGGCGAGTCGGGAGCGCTCCTCGGCGATGGTGAGCTCGCGGCTGCGTTCGTAGAGGCGGGCGTTGGTGAGGGCGATGGCCGCGTGCTGGGCGAGGATCGAGAGCAGTTCCTCGTCCTCGGCGTTGAAGCCGCAGACGCCCTCGGGCTTGGGGCACCTCTTGTTGGCGAGGAAGAGGGCGCCGATGGTCTCGTCGCCGTCCCGGATGGGCAGGCCGAGGAAGTCGGACATGTCGGGGTGGGCACTGGGCCAGCCCCCGAAGCGGGGGTCCTTGCGGACGTCGGCGAGGCGCTCGGTCTTCGCGCCGTGGAGCATCGCGGCGAGGATGCCGTGCTGCCGGGGCAGCGGGCCGATGGCCTTCCACTGTTCGTCGCTGACGCCGTCCACGACGAACTGGGCGAAGCCGCCGTCGTCGTCGGGGACCCCGAGGGCGGCGTACTCGGCGTCCAGGAGTTCGCGGGCCGAGGCGACGATCGTCTTCAGGACGTCCCGTACCTCCAGGTGGCGGCTCATGGCGAGCAGCGCGGCGCTGACGGCGGCGAGGCCGGAGGGCGGTCGGTGGCTCATGCGCCTCACCGTACCGGCGGCCTGTGCGCCCCGTATCGGACCGGAGGCGGCCGGGGACCGGGGCGGAAGGACTAGGACCTGCGGCCGGTACGCCGTGCGCGGGGGCGGAAACGGCTGCCCGACCCCCCTCCGGAACGTCGCATTCCGCATTGCTTCAGCAACACATGGTGAGGCTGTTACCCGCCCGATGTGAGGCCGGGCATAGGGCCCACGTCACTTACGAAGCTGCCTAGTGGACCGAAAAGGGCGATTTGGACGGTGATGACCTGGGAGCGAACCCGGCAAACCGCCCACCATTCCACTACCCGGCTTCGTACGTCACACCTTTGCCACGGCATTTTGCCGCCGCTAAGAATTGAGCTCGTCCCCGACGGAGATGCGCAGTCGCTCCCGTCTTCGTCCTCCGTGAGGACCCCCCGAATTCGAAGAGGTAAGCCTGTATGTCCGCGTCCCGCTTCACCGGCCGTCTCCGTAACCTGAACAAGACCCAGAAGCTCTCCGCCGCCGGCGTCTCCGCCGTCGCCGCCGCTGCACTCTCCTTGTCCCTGGTGCCCGGTCACGCCGAGGCCGAGACCGAACCGCAGGCTCTCTCCGCCTCCCCGGTCATCTTCGACTCCGCGAGCTCCAAGCAGGCCCGCGCGATCCAGGACAGCGTCATTCAGCAGCACTCGACCGCCGAGAAGCTGGTCAAGGCCTCCGACGCCGCCAAGGCCAAGAAGGCCGCCGCGGTGAAGGCCAAGGCCAAGAAGGCCGAGAAGAAGGCCGAGCTGAAGAAGAAGGCGAAGGCCAAGGCGCACTCCAAGGCCAAGTCCCACAAGTCCGAGTCGCGCTCCAGCCGCTCCTCCGCCCGTACCCACCTGTACGGCAACAACCTGGACGGCTGGATCCGGGAGTCCCTCGACATCATGCACAAGAAGGGCATCCCGGGCACGTACGAGGGTCTGCACCGCAACATCATCCGCGAGTCCAGCGGTAACCCGAACGCGATCAACGACTGGGACATCAACGCCCAGAACGGCGTCCCCTCGATCGGTCTGCTCCAGATCATCAAGCCGACCTTCGACTACTACCACGTGTCCGGCACCCCGCACACGCAGTACGACCCGGTCGCCAACATCACCGCGTCGGCCAACTACGCCGCCGACAAGTACGGCTCGATCGACAACGTCAACAGCGCGTACTGATCCGCAGCGATCCGTACCGCCGACGACAGGCGCCGAAGGGCGGCACCCCGCGTGGGTGCCGCCCTCCGGCGCATGTCCGGGCCGGTTACTTGCGCATGACCTCGGGCTCGTGGCGGCGCAGCAGCCGCGCGACCGCGAAGCCGCAGATGACGCCGAGGAACAGCAGCACCGAGATGTTGATCCCCCACTGGCTCACCGAGTGCTCCCAGAGCGGGTCCAGGTCCGTGGGGTTCTTCTGGTCCCACGGCGGCATCAGATGGGCGAGGTCGAGCGTGGAGCCCGCGCCCGCGATGGCCCAGCGGGACGGCATCAGCCAGGCGAACTGCTCCAGGCCGGGCGAGCCGTACACCTGGAACAGGATGCCGGTGAAGACGACCTGGACGATCGCGAACATGACCAGCAGCGGCATGGTCTTCTCGGAGGTCTTCACCAGCGAGGAGATCACCAGGCCGAACATCATCGAGGTGAAGCCGAGCGCGATGATCGTCACGCAGAGCTCGACGGCCGGCGGCATGATCAGGCCCTCTTCGGGCAGATCGCGGGTGGCGAAGCCGATGCCGCAGATGATGACGCCCTGGATGGCCGTGATCACGCCGAGCACGATCACCTTGGACATCAGGTAGGCCGAGCGGGAGAGGCCGGTGGCCCGTTCCCGTTCGTAGATGACCCGTTCCTTGATCAGTTCTCGTACGGAGTTGGCCGCCGCGGAGAACGTCATGCCGATCACCAGGATCAGCATGATCGTTCCGGCGTCGCCGTTGAACCGGGACGGCGGCTTCGGCGGGGCGAGGCCGAAGTCCGCCGGGATGACCACGCTGACGATGCCGAGCACCGCGGGCAGGATCACCATCAGACCCATGAAGCCCTTGTCGGAGCCGATCACCGAGAGGTAGCGGCGCATCAGCGTCCACAGCTGCGTGCCCCAGCCCTGCGGCTTCGGCGGACGCATCTGCTGCGGCGGCGGCATGTGTACGGACTGCACGGCGGCGGCGTCGATGTCGGCGGCGTACATCTGGTAGTGCTGCGAACCGCGCCAGCGGCCCGACCAGTCGTAGTCGCGGTAGTTCTCGAACGCCGAGAAGACGTCGGCCCAGGTGGTGTAGCCGAAGAAGTTCAGCGCCTCGTCCGGCGGGCCGAAGTAGGCCACGGCGCCGCCCGGCGCCATCACCAGGAGCTTGTCGCAGATGGCCAGCTCGGCCACCGAGTGCGTGACGACCAGGACGGTACGGCCGTCGTCGGCCAGTCCGCGCAGCAGCTGCATCACGTCGCGGTCCATGCCCGGGTCGAGGCCGGAGGTCGGCTCGTCCAGGAAGATCAGCGACGGCTTGGTGAGCAGCTCCAGGGCCACGGAGACGCGCTTGCGCTGTCCGCCGGAGAGCGAGGTGACCTTCTTGTCCTTGTGGATGTCGAGCTTGAGCTCGGTCAGGACCTCGTGTATCCGGGCCTGGCGCTCGGCCTCGGTGGTGTCCGCGGGGAAGCGGAGCTTGGCCGCGTACTTCAGGGCGCGGGTGACGGTCAGTTCCTTGTGCAGGATGTCGTCCTGCGGGACCAGACCGATGCGCTGGCGGAGCTCGGCGAACTGCTTGTAGAGGTTCCGGTTGTCGTAGAGGACGTCGCCCTGGTTGGCGGGCCGGTAGCCGGTGAGCGCCTTGAGCAGGGTGGACTTTCCGGAGCCGGACGGGCCGATGACGCCGATGAGCGACTTCTCGGGGACGCCGAACGAGACGTCCTTGAGGATCTGCTTGCCGCCGTCGACCGTGACCGTGAGGTGGCGGGCCGCGAAGGAGACCTCACCGGTGTCGACGAACTCTTCCAGCCGGTCCCCGACGAGCCGGAACGTCGAGTGACCGACGCCGACGGTGTCGTTCGGGCCGATGAGCGCCGAACCGGACTTGGAGAGCGGCTGGCCGTTGACGTACGTGCCGTTGTGCGAGCCGAGGTCGCGGATCTCGAAGCGGCCGTCGGGCGTCGCGTGGAACTCGGCGTGGTTGCGGGAGACCTGGAGGTCCGAGACGACCAGGTCGTTCTCCAGCGCACGGCCGATCCGCATCACCCGGCCGAGGGCCAGCTGGTGGAACGTGGTCGGGCTGCGGTCCCCGTAGACCGGCGCCGCTCCCGCCGGACCGGTGCCGGGTCCGGGCGGGCCCGGGGCCCCGCCCTGCTGCGGCACGTGCGGCTGCTGCGGCTGCTGCCAGCCCTGCTGCTGCGGCGGGACGGGCTGCTGAGGTGCCTGCTGCTGGGGCGCCGGCTGCTGCCAGCCAGGTCCGCCCTGCTGGGGCTGGTGCGGCGGGGTCTGCTGCGGCTGCGCGGGACCGGCGGCCCGGCCGCTGTAGACGTCCGCGGCGCTCAGGCTCAGCCGGGGTCCGTCGGTGGCGTTGCCCAGGTTCACGGTGGAGCCGGCCGCGATCTCCATCTGATGGATCCGCTGCCCGTGCACGTACGTGCCGTTGGTACTGCCGTGGTCCTCGATGAACCAACTGCGCCCGTTCCAGGCGATCGTGGCGTGCCGCCACGACACTCTGGCGTCATCGATCGCCATGTCCCCCTGCGGATCGCGCCCCAGGGTGTATGTCCTGGACGGATCGAGCGTCCAGGTCCTGCCATTCAATTCCAGTACGAGTTCCGGCACTCCGCGCCCCACTAGTTGTCCCCCGTGTTACCCCCGTCGCAGGGAGTCTAGGGATGCTGAACATCGTGGGGAACTATTCCAGGATCAGTCCCGGATACGAAAGCCGGGCGGCCGAGGGTGACCTCACCGAGACCTCCGCAGCCAGGCGAAAGGGGACGGACCGGATGCGGGTGCCCGGGGTGTCCGGCACTCGGGACGGGCTGCCTGCGAGCGCTCGGGGACCGATACGGTGGGTGCACCATGAGCGTATCCCGGCCTCCTGAGCCCGCCCTGTCTCCCGAGCCCGCCGCGTCCCGGCAGGGTCCGGACGTACCGACCCTGCTGGTGAAGATCTTCGGGAAGGACCGCCCCGGGATCACCGCGGGCCTCTTCGACACCCTCGCCGCCTACTCGGTCGACGTGGTCGACATCGAGCAGGTCGTGACCCGGGGCCGCATCGTCCTGTGCGCGCTCGTCACCGCGCCCACCGCGGGCGGGACCACCGAGGGCGAGCTGCGGGCCACCGTGCACAGCTGGGCGGAGTCGCTGAAGCTCCAGGCCGAGATCATCTCCGGCACCGGCGACAACCGGCCGCGCGGCGTCGGCCGTTCCCACGTCACGGTGCTGGGGCACCCGCTGACCGCGGAGTCCACGGCGGCCATAGCGGCCCGGATCACCTCGACCGGCGGGAACATCGACCGCATCTTCCGGCTGGCGAAGTATCCCGTCACGGCGGTCGAGTTCGCGGTGTCCGGTACGGGGACCGAGGAGCTGCGCAGCGCGCTGGCGCCGGAGGCCGCGGGCATCGGCGTGGACGTGGCGGTCGTCTCGGCGGGGCTGAGCCGCCGGGCGCAGCGGCTCGTCGTGATGGACGTCGACTCGACGCTGATCCAGGACGAGGTCATCGAGCTGTTCGCGGCGCACGCGGGCTGCGAGGCCGAGGTCGCCGAGGTGACCGAGCGGGCGATGCGCGGCGAGCTGGACTTCGAGCAGTCGCTGCACGCCCGGGTGGCGCTGCTCGCGGGGCTCGACGTGTCCGTGGTGGAGAAGGTCCGCGCCGAGGTCCGGCTGACGCCGGGGGCCCGGACGCTGATCCGTACGCTGAAGCGGCTCGGCTACCAAGTGGGCGTGGTCTCGGGCGGTTTCACGCAGGTGACCGACGATCTGAAGGAGCGCCTGGGGCTCGACTTCGCCTCCGCCAACACGCTGGAGGTCGTGGACGGGAAGCTCACGGGCCGGGTGACCGGGGACATCGTGGACCGGGCGGGCAAGGCCCGGCTGCTGCGGAGCTTCGCCGCCGAGGCGGGGGTGCCGCTGGCGCAGACGGTGGCGATCGGTGACGGGGCCAATGACCTGGACATGCTGAACACGGCGGGGCTCGGGGTCGCGTTCAACGCGAAGCCGGTGGTCCGCGAGGCCGCGCACACGGCGGTGAACGTGCCGTTCCTGGACACCGTGCTCTATCTGCTCGGCGTCTCCCGCGAGGAGGTCGAGGCGGCCGACGGCCTCGTGGAGTAGGTTTCCGCCGCTGCTACGGGAAGGGCCCCGGCGCGCACCTCGCGGTGTGTGCCGGGGCCCTTCCCGTACGGGCGGCGGGTCAGTCGTTGGGGGTCCAGTACTCGGCGAGGCGGCCGACGCCGTGCTCGACGCTCTTCCAGGGGCCGGTGAACCCGACCACGGCGAAGGCGGCGGTCGGGAAGCCGCCGCGCGCCATCCGGGCGAGCGCGTCGCCCTCGCCGCTGCCGGAGAGGGCGTCGGCGAGCGCGTGCATGCCGGGGTTGTGGCCGATGACCAGCAGGTCGGCGACGTCGTCCGGGGTCTCGTTGACCAGGGCGATCAGCTCGCCGAGCGATGCCTCGTAGAGCCGCTCCTCGTACACGGTCCTGGGGCGCTCGGGCATCTCGTGCACGGCCAGTTTCCACGTCTCACGCGTTCTGGCGGCGGTCGAGCAGAGGGCCAGGTCGAAGACGATCCCGGAATCGGCGAGCCTGCGGCCCACCATGGGGGCCTCCATACGGCCGCGCTCGGCCAGCGGCCGCTCGTGGTCGGACTCCTGCGACCATTCCGCCTTGGCATGCCTGAGAAGGACGATCCTGCGAGATGTATCGGCGCTCATACACCTCAGCTTCGCATGAAACGCGCCAGCCGGCGCAGGGTGTTGGAGGCTTCGTGCCCCGGGGCCGGAGGTCAGCGGGTCACCAGCTCCACGAGGTGCCGCAGCAGCTGGCCGGTCGCCGATTCACCGGTGGCGGCCTGCGCCTGGCCCGGTCCGGCGATCAGCAGCAGGAGCGCGGCAAAGGCCACGGCGGGCAGCGCGATGGCCCACCACGGCAGCCGTACGTCGACGCCGCTCGGCTCCGGACGGGTGGTGTGCGTACGGGCCGGCATGTCCGCCTCCGTGGGTGGTCGGTTCTGATACTCAGAACCTACGGAGACGGGGGCACCGCTCCCATCCGGTGACCCACCCACTTCACCCTGACCCTGGCCCCCTAGGGGATGGGGGTGCTAGCCCCACCCTCCGCCGGGCCGGGGCGTCACGGGGACGCGAGGGAGGCGATGACGCCGACGACGACCGTGATCAGCAGCATGGCCCCGAAGACGAGGAGCAGCTTCTTCTGACCGTTCTGGGGATTCGGATCGAGCACAGGTGACATGGCCCCAGTCTCGCATCTCAGGATTCGTCCTCGATCGTCCGGTCCCGCCCGGCCAGGACGCCCACGACCATCTGCGGCACCATCAGGGCGGCCATCAGCGCGATCGGCACGCCCCAGCCACCGCTGTGCTGGTAGAGCACGCCGACCAGGAGCGGTCCGGGGATCGAGATCAGGTAGCCGGTGGACTGGGCGAACGCGGACAGCCGGACCACTCCGGCGCCGCTGCGGGCCCGCATCCCGATCATCGTCAGGGCGAGCGGGAACGCGCAGTTCGAGATGCCCAGGAGCAGCGCCCAGGCCCAGGCGCCCCCGGAGGGGGCCAGGTAGAGGCCCGCGTAGCCGGTGAGGCCGCAGGCGCCGAGGAAGACGACGATCGGGCCCTGGGTGCGCATCCGGGCGGCGACGCGCGGGATCACGAAGGCGAGCGGGACGCCCATGGCCATGGTGACCGCGAGCAGGACGCCCGCGGTGCCGGCGGAGACCCCGGCGTCCCGGAAGATCTGCGGCATCCAGCCCATGGTGATGTACGCGGCGGTGGCCTGGAGGCCGAAGAAGCAGGCGAGGGCCCAGGCGGTCCGGCTGCGGGTGATCCGGAGCTCCGGGGCCCCGGGCCGCGCGGCGGCCGGGACCGGCTCGTGGGCGGTGGCCCGGGCCCGCAGCAGCGGGATCCAGGGCAGGATCGCGGCGGCGGCCAGGACGGCCCAGATGCCGAGTCCGGCCTTCCAGCTGCCGCCCATCGCGTCGGTCAGGGGCACGGTCACGGCGGCGGCGAGCGAGGTGCCGAGGGCCAGGGCCATGGAGTAGAGCCCGGTCATGGAGCCGACGCGGTCGGGGAACCAGCGCTTGACGATCACCGGCATCAGGACGTTGCTGACGGCGATGCCCATGAGGGCCAGGGCGCTGGCGGCCAGGAAGCCCGCGGTGCCGCCGATCAGGGGGCGGATCACCAGGCCCGCCGTGATGGCGACCATGCCCGCGCAGACCACCGCGCCGGGGCCGAAGCGGCGGGCGAGGCGCGGTGCCATGACGCCGAAGACCGCGAAGCAGAGCGGGGGCACGGAGGTGAGGACCCCGGCGATGCTGCCGCTCATGTGCAGCCCGTCCCGGACCTCTTCGAGGAGGGCTCCGAGGCTGGTGATGGCGGGGCGGAGGTTGAGCGCGGTGAGGACGAGCCCGATGGCGACCAGGCGCAGCGTCCACGGCGAGGGGCCGGTCCGCGGGGCGGGGGCGTCGGCGCGGGTGGCTGCCGGGGCGCCGGGGTTCAGGGTCCCGGTCGCGGTCTGGGGAGTCGTCTCTTCGTCACGCATGGGGCCATCATAGAATCATGGGATGATTGATTGTCCATTCCGTCCGCCCACCGGACCCTGAGAAGATCGGGCCCATGAGCAGTTGCGACCGAGGAGCACCATGGCGCTGACGTCCCCGAGGCGTTCGGCACTCGCCGACCAGGTGATTGCCCAGCTGAGGAACCAGATCACCACGGGCGAGTGGCCGGTGGGTTCCCGCATCCCGACCGAACCCGAGCTCGTCGAGCAGCTGGGGGTGGCCCGTAACACCGTCCGTGAGGCGGTCCGGGCGCTCGCGCACAACGGGCTGCTGGACATCCGGCAGGGCTCTGGCACCTACGTGGTCGCCACCAGCGAGCTGGCCGGGGTGATGCACCGCCGGTTCGCCTCGGCGGACCCGCGCCACATCGCGGAGCTCCGGTCGACCCTGGAGTCCTCGGCGGCGCGCCTGGCGGCGGTCCGGCGCACCGACCGGGACCTGAAGCAGCTGGACGCGCTGATGCGGCGGCGCGAGGAGACCTGGGCCGCCGGGGACGCCGAGGCGTTCGTGGCCGCCGACGCGACACTGCACCTGGCCGTGGTGGCCGCTTCCCACAACGACGTGCTGACGGGGCTCTACGCGGACCTGGGCGACCTGCTGCGGGACTACCTGCGCGGCGACGTCGGCCAGGAGCTGCGGCCGGAGAACCACATGGACCACAGCCGCCTGGTCGAGGCGATCCGGGCGGGCGACGCGGAGACGGCGGCGACGGAGGCCGCGAGCCACGCGCTGACCTGCCTGGCGGACCGGGTCTAGCCCTGGGCCCTAGGCCTTGGGCGCCGCGCTGTGGGTGACCCAGGCGGAGGCGACTTCCTTCCAGCAGCGGTCGGCGAGGCGCACCGTGCGCCCCGGTCCGACCGTCACCGGCTTGGAGTCCGCGTCCACGTCCCACCAGCGGGCGCACTCGGTGTGCAGTTGGACGCGGTCGGCCGAGGGGTACGGGTTGTGGCAGTAGGCGACGACCCGGGAGCCCTCGACCGACGTACGGCACTCGGAGCCGGCGGGCTCGGGGCTGGGCGCGGGCGGCGCGGTCGCACCAGCGGCTCCGACGTGCCCGGCGGCGTACAGACCGGCCGGGACGAGCAGCGCGGCGACGACCGCGCCGGAGGCCAGCAGGGAACGGGTTCGGTGAGGTGTGCGTCGCACAGCGATCTCCTCCCCACACCTGGCCGGAAGTCCGGTTCCTCCACATTCTGCGGTGGATCGTCCGTCTTTTCGACCTGAGCGCGGCAAGGGCGTACGCACGGCGGAAAACGACCGCGCACCGCCTCCGGGGACTCCGGGGACGGTGCGCGGTCGGAACGTACGGGACCGGGAGGTCAGGCGCCCATCATGTGCACGCCGCTGTCGACGTGGATGATCTCGCCGGTGGTCCTCGGGAAGAAGTCCGAGAGCAGCGCGACGATGCCGCGGCCGGCCGGCTCCGGGTCCTTCATGTCCCAGGCCAGCGGCGCGCGGGTGTTCCACACGTCGGCGAGCCCGTCGAAGCCCGGGATGGACTTGGCGGCCATCGAGCCGAGCGGTCCGGCCGAGATCAGGTTGCAGCGGATGCCGTCCGGGCCCAGGTCGCGGGCCAGGTAGCGGGAGGTGGCCTCCAGGGCGGCCTTGGCCGGGCCCATCCAGTCGTACTGCGGCCAGGCGAACTGCGCGTCGAAGGTGAGGCCGACGATCGAGCCGCCCTCGCTCATCAGCGGCTTGCACGCCATGGCGAGCGACTTCAGCGAGAACGCCGAGACGTGCATCGCCGTGGAGACCGACTCGAACGGGGTGTTGAGGAAGTTGCCGCCGAGCGCGTCCTGCGGCGCGAAGCCGATGGAGTGCACGACGCCGTCCAGCGAGCCCAGCTCGTCGCGGACCAGGCCGGCGAGGCGGTCCAGGTGCTCCTGGTTGGTCACGTCCAGCTCGATGACCTTGGCGGGCTTGGGGAGCTTCTTGGCGATGCGCTCGGTCAGGGTGGGCCGCGGGAACGCGGTGAGGATGACCTCCGCGCCCTGCTCCTGCGCCACCTTGGCGGCGTGGAACGCGATGGACGACTCCATCAGCACACCCGTGATGAGGATGCGCTTGCCGTCGAGAATTCCGCTCATGGTGATCAGTGACCCATGCCCAATCCGCCGTCAACGGGGATGACGGCTCCAGTGATGTACGACGCGTCGTCGGAGGCGAGGAAGCGCACCGCGGCGGCGATCTCCTCGGGCTGCGCGTAACGCGCGAGCGGCACCTGGGCCACGATGCCCTTGCGCTGCTCCTCGGTGAGCACCTGCGTCATGTCGGTGTCCACGAAGCCGGGCGCGACGACGTTGAAAGTGATGTTCCGCGAGCCGAGCTCGCGCGCCAGGGACCGGGCGAATCCGACCAGACCGGCCTTGGACGCCGCGTAGTTGGCCTGGCCGGCCGAGCCGAGGAGGCCGACGACCGAGGAGATCAGGACGACGCGGCCCTTCTTGGCGCGCAGCATGCCGCGGTTGGCGCGCTTGACGACCCGGAAGGTGCCGGTGAGGTTGGTGTCGAGTACGGACGTGAAGTCCTCCTCGGACATGCGCATCAGCAACTGGTCCTTGGTGATACCGGCGTTGGCGACCAGCACCTCCACGTTGCCGTGCTTCTCCTCGATCTCCTTGTAGCCCTGCTCCACCTGCTCGGGGTCCGTGATGTCGCAACGGACCGCGAGAACACCGGCTTCGGTGAGCTCGGCGGGCGGCTCGCCGGAACGATAGGTGATCGCGACCTTGTCGCCGTTGTCGGCGAAAGCGCGGGCGATGGCGAGGCCGATGCCCCGGTTTCCTCCGGTGACGAGAACCGAGCGGCTCAACGGATCACCCTTTCGTTAGCGGTCTGGTACCTCGGAAACCTATCGGTACCGTCCGCGCGGCGGAGAATCGGCCCCTGACAGCGCCTTTGGCCGGGCACTGTCGGGTTCCTACAGTCCGAGGTCCGGGCCAGCCCGGGGAAATCGTCCGTGACGGGACGTGGGCCGTGCTTCACTGCCTCGTAAACGATCCGAGGGTATGTGACCGCGAAGGAGAGGCCGCCCGTGCCCCATGAGGTAGATCAGTCGTTCCTGGCGCTTCCGCTACGGGCTCTCGCCGACGCGGCGCTCGCCCGGGCGCGGGCGCTCGGGGCGGCGCACGCCGACTTCCGGTTCGAGCGGGTGCGCAGCGCCACCTGGCGGCTGCGGGACGCCCGGCCCGCCGGGGGCTCCGACACCACCGACCTCGGTTACGCGGTCCGCGTCGTGCACGGCGGGGCCTGGGGGTTCGCCTCGGGCGTCGACCTGACGATGGACGCGGCGGCGCGGGTCGCCTCGCAGGCCGTGGCCATGGCGAAGCTGTCGGCGAAGGTGATTGCGGCGGCGGGCTCCGACGAGAGGGTGGAGCTGGCGGACGAGCCCTCGCACGGGGAGCGGACCTGGGTCTCGGCTTACGACGTCGACCCCTTCGACGTACCGGCCGGGGAGAAGGCCGGACTGCTCGCCGAGTGGAGCGCGCGGCTGCTGGCGGCCGAGGGCGTGGCGCACGTGGACGCCTCGCTGATGGCCGTGCACGAGAACAAGTTCTACGCGGACACGGCGGGCACGGTCACCACGCAGCAGCGGGTCCGGCTGCACCCGGAGTTCACGGCCGTGGCGGTGGACTCGGCGACCGGCGAGTTCGACTCGATGCGCACCATCGCGCCGCCGGTGGGGCGCGGCTGGGAGTACCTGACCGGGACCGGCTGGGACTGGGCCGGTGAGCTGGAGCGCATCCCCGGGCTGCTGGCCGAGAAGATGCGGGCGCCGAGCGTGGAGGCGGGGACGTACGACCTGGTCGTGGACCCGTCCAACCTGTGGCTGACGATCCACGAGTCGATCGGCCACGCCACGGAGCTGGACCGGGCGCTGGGCTACGAGGCGGCCTACGCGGGAACGTCGTTCGCCACGTTCGACCAGCTGGGCAAGCTGGCGTACGGCTCGCCCGTGATGAACGTGACGGGCGACCGCACCGCCGAGCACGGGCTCGCGACGATCGGCTACGACGACGAGGGCGTCGAGGCGCAGTCCTGGGACCTGGTGAAGGACGGGACGCTGGTGGGCTACCAGACGGACCGCCGCATCGCGAAGCTGACGGGCCTGGGCCGGTCCAACGGGTGCGCCTACGCGGACTCCCCCGGCCATGTCCCCGTCCAGCGCATGGCGAACGTGTCGCTCCAGCCGGATCCGGGCGGGCTCTCCACGGAGGACCTGATCGGCGGGGTCGAGCGCGGGATCTACGTGGTCGGCGACCGGTCCTGGTCGATCGACATGCAGCGGTACAACTTCCAGTTCACCGGGCAGCGGTTCTTCCGCATCGAGAACGGGAAGCTGGCCGGACAGCTGCGCGATGTCGCGTACCAGGCGACGACGACGGACTTCTGGGGCTCGATGGAGAAGGTCGGTGGCCCTCAGACATACGTGCTGGGCGGCGCCTTCAACTGCGGCAAGGCCCAGCCGGGCCAGGTCGCGGCGGTCTCGCACGGCTGCCCGTCGGCCCTGTTCCGGGGCGTGAACATCCTCAACACGACGCAGGAGGCCGGGCGATGAGCCGCGTCAGCAAGCCGTACGAGATCGTCGAGCGGGCGCTCGACCTGTCCACCGCCGACGGCTGTGTGGTCATCGCGGACGAGGAGTCGTCGGCCAATCTCCGCTGGGCCGGCAACGCGCTGACCACCAACGGGGTCACCCGGGGCCGGACCCTGACCGTCGTCGCCACGGTCGACGGCGCCGAGGGCACCGCCTCCGGCGTGGTGTCCCGGGCCGCCGTCACCACGGACGACCTGGAGCAGCTGGTCCGGGCCGCCGAGGCCGCCGCGCGCTCCGCGGGACCGGCCGAGGACGCCCAGCCGCTGGTCACCGGGGTGCCCGCGTCGCCCGACTTCACGGACGCGCCCGCCGAAACGGACTCCGAGGTGTTCGCCGCGTTCGCGCCGGCCCTCGGCGACGCCTTCGCCCGGGCCCGGGCCGGAGGGCGCGAACTGTACGGCTTCGCCCACCACCAGATGACCTCCACGTACCTGGGCACCTCCACGGGGCTGCGGCTGCGCCACGACCAGCCGAACGGCACGCTGGAGCTGAACGCGAAGTCGCCCGACCGCACCCGTTCCGCCTGGGCGGGCCGCTCCACGCGGGACTTCAAGGACGTCGACCCGGCCGAGATGGACGCGGAGCTGGCGCGGCGGCTCGGCTGGGCGGAGCGCCGGATCGAGCTGCCCGCCGGGCGGTACGAGACGCTGCTGCCGCCGACCGCGGTCGCCGACCTGCTGATCTACCAGCTCTGGTCGTCCACGGCGCGGGACGCGACGGAGGGCCGGACGGTGTTCTCCAAGCCGGGCGGCGGTACCCGGCTCGGCGAGACGCTGTCCCCGCTGCCGCTGACCCTGCGCAGCGACCCGCACGCGCCGGGCCTGGAGTCGGCGCCCTTCGTCATCGCCCACTCCTCCGGCGACGGCGGCTCGGTCTTCGACAACGGGCTGCCGCTGGCCCGGACGGACTGGGTCGCCGACGGCCGCCTGGAGCGGCTGACGACGACCCGGCACACCGCGGCCCTGACGAAGCAGCCGCTCGCCCCGGCGATCGACAACCTCCTCCTGGAGGGCGGGGGCGACCGGTCGCTGGAGGAGATGGTCGCCGCGACGACCGGCCGCGCGCTGCTGCTGACCTGCCTCTGGTACATCCGCGAGGTGGACCCGGCCACGCTGCTGCTGACCGGGCTGACCCGGGACGGCGTCTATCTGGTGGAGGACGGCGAGGTGGTGGGCGAGGTGAACAACTTCCGGTTCAACGAGTCCCCGGTCGACCTGCTGTCCCGCGCCACCGAGGCGGGCCGCACCGAGAAGACGCTCCCGCGCGAGTGGGGCGACTGGTTCACCCGGGCCGCGATGCCCGCGCTGCGCATCCCGGACTTCAACATGAGCTCGGTCAGCCGGGGCGTGTGACCGGCCTAGACTGACCCGTACAACTCACTGCCGTAAGGAGCACAGGAACCGTGACGGACATCGTCGACGAGCTGAAGTGGCGCGGGCTGTTCGCCCAGTCCACCGACGAGGACGCATTGCGCAAGGCTCTCGCGGACGGTCCCGTCACGTTCTATTGCGGCTACGACCCGACCGCGGCGAGCCTGCACGTCGGCCACCTGGTGCAGGTGCTCACCATGCGCCGGCTCCAGCAGGCCGGGCTGCGGCCGCTCGCCCTGGTGGGCGGGGCCACCGGCCAGATCGGTGACCCCCGGCCGACCGCGGAGCGCACGCTGAACGACCCGGAGACCGTCGCCCAGTGGGTGACCCGGCTGCGGTCGCAGATCGAGCCGTTCCTGTCCTTCGAGGGCGAGAACGCCGCGGTCATGGTGAACAACCTGGACTGGACCGCGGGCCTGTCCGCGATCGAGTTCCTGCGGGACATCGGCAAGCACTTCCGGGTCAACAAGATGCTGACCAAGGAGTCCATCGCCCGCCGGCTGGAGTCCGACGAGGGCATCAGCTACACCGAGTTCAGCTACCAGCTGCTCCAGAGCATGGACTTCCTGGAGCTGTACCGCCGCTACGGCTGCACCCTCCAGCAGGGCGGCAGCGACCAGTGGGGCAACCTCACGGCCGGCCTGGACCTGATCCACCGCCTGGAGCCGGGCGCCGAGGTGCACGCGCTGGCGACGCCGCTGATGACGAAGGCGGACGGCACCAAGTTCGGCAAGTCCGAGGGCGGGGCCGTCTGGCTCGACGCCGAGATGACGACGCCGTACGCGTTCTACCAGTTCTGGCTGAACGTGGACGACCGGGACATCTCGCGCTACATGCGCATCCTCAGCTTCCGGACCCCGGCCGAGCTGGAGGAGCTGGAGAAGGTCACGGAGGAGCGCCCGCAGGCTCGGACGGCGCAGCGCGCGCTGGCCGAGGAGCTGACGACGCTCGTGCACGGGGCCGACCAGTGCGCGGCGGTCGTCGCCGCGTCGAAGGCCCTGTTCGGCCAGGGTGACCTGGGCGAGCTGGACGAGGCGACGCTGGGCGCCGCCCTGTCCGAGGTGCCGCACGCCCGGGTCACCGAGCTGGGCCCGCTGGTGGACCTGCTGGTGGAGGCCGGTCTGGCGCCGAGCAAGTCGGGGGCGCGGCGCACGGTCAAGGAGGGCGGCGCGTACGTGAACAACGTGAAGGCCGTCGACGGCGAGGCCGCCCCGGCCCGCGAGGAGCTGCTGCACGGGCGCTGGCTGGTGCTGCGCCGGGGCAAGAAGAACCTGGCGGCGATCGAGGTCACGGCCGGCTGAGCCGTACCCGTACCGACGGAGAAGCGGCCGGACACGTCACGCGTGTCCGGCCGCTTCGTCCGTTCCGGGAGTCCCGGAGGGGATTCAGGTGCGCTGTCTGTTGCCCCGCAGCGAGGCGTACAGCATGTCGCCGACACCGACGATCACCACCGCGCCGATGAGCTGGAGCACATGGCGCGTCCAGTCGATGCCCTTGGTGTCGTTGACGCCGATCCACGTGGCGACAGCATTTCCGAGGATGCTGCCGATCATGCCGCAGATGACCGTCAGCCAGAGGGGGATCTGCTGCTTGCCCGGCAGGATCGCCTTGGCGATCAGTCCGAGCACCAGGCCCACGATGATTGCCCACAACCAGCCCATGTGCTGCCTCCTTGTGCGACGCCGTGTCGCGCATGTCCCGCCCAGTCTCGGTGCTGGGGCGTCCCGCCGCACGTCGGGCGGGTCCGTGCGGACGAGAGCCGGTATGTACGCAAATGGCGTGCCCCGGTCTCGTAGGCGGTGCGGGCCGGGCGTAGCGTAGGAGCGGCCGGTCCGGGTCCGGGGAAGGTTGGTGGGGACGTGGTGCGCAAACAGGGTGGTGCGGAGGTCTTCCGGATCACGGGTGCCCGGCAGGGGCTCGCCGACGATGTGCGCGGCAGACAGCGCCGCTATGTGATCTCGATGTCCGTGCGCACCGTGTCGGTGGTGGCCGCCGCGCTCCTGTGGAACGTGGAGCGGCACATCGCGTTCGTGGCGCTCGGCCTCGGGGTGCTGCTGCCGTACGTGGCCGTCGTGATCGCCAACGCGGGCCGCGAGACCAGCCCCGCGCTGCCGTCCACGTTCGTCCTGCCGCCCCAGTCGTACCCGGCGCTCGACGCCGGTACGGCCGTGCCCTCACCGCAGTCCGGACGCGGTTTCCGGTCTCCGGATGGGCCGGAGCACGACTGAGCCCAGGACGGGCCCAAGCTCAAGAAAAGCTCAGATCAATCATGACGTTCCGGTGCACCGCGTCCAGGTGTGCGTGCCATACTTTGTAGGCGCTCCGCATCCCCCGTCGGAGCGACGGACCGACGCCGGGCAGCTCCCCCCGTGGCTGCCCGGCGTCGCCTTTTTTCGGCAGCGGATGCGCCGCGGGGTGGCCCATCTGCCCCGGCCCGCATAGAGCCCGTCAGACCGCTGACGGGCTCTTCTTCATGCACCCTCGCGCCCTCTCGAAGCTCAAGAAAAGCTCAGATCGCTCATGAAGTTCCAGTGCACCGCATCCAGGTGTACATGCCATAGTTGTCGCCCTGGGCTGGCGCCAACCCCTCAACGCCCAAGCGAAAGGGGTCACCTCACATGACACACGGACCGCGGAGACACCCGCTCGACGGACTGGATGATCACCGCAACTGGCTGATCATCGTCATCGTCATCGTCGCGGCTGCACCATGGATCGGTGAGCAATCTTCCGCTGCCGCGCTCACCCTGCTCACGGCCGCGCTCCCCGCAGCCGCTCGGGCTCGCCGTGAGCGCACGACCTGATCACACCATCGACGGCAAGTGCTCGGCCCGGGAGTCCAGGCCGAGCACTTCGCACGTCAGCGCCCACTTCCACTCAGCCGACGGGCCGTCGGGCTTCCGGAAGTCGAGAGATTAGGGTTGAGGCCGTGAACTTCCCCGACTCCTCCGCCGAGAACCCCGCCGCCGCCCCCGTCTGTTCGGCCAAGGGCTGCCGGGCCGATGCCGTCTGGGTGCTGGCGTGGAACAACCCGAAGCTGCACACGCCGGAGCGCCGCAAGACGTGGCTGGCCTGTGAGGAGCACCGGGAGCACCTGTCCTCGTTCCTCGGGGTGCGGGGGTTCCTCAAGGACGTGGTGACGCTGGCGGAGTGGGAGTCGCGGCCCGCGGCCCCGTGAGCGGGCGGGGTCAGCCGCCGATCGCGGACATGGGGCGGTCGGGCTGGAGGAAGCTCGGGTCGTCGAGGCCGGACCCCGCCTTCTTGCCCCACATCGCCTGCTTCCAGAGGCGGGCGATCTCCTCGTCGGGCGCGTCCGACCGCAGCGCCGCGCGCAGGTCGGTCTCCTCGCGGGCGAACAGGCAGGTGCGGACCTGTCCGTCGGCGGTGAGCCGGGTGCGGTCGCAGGCCCGGCAGAAGGGCCGGGTGACGGAGGCGATGACGCCGACCCGGTGCGGTCCGCCGTCGACGGTCCAGCGCTCGGCGGGGGCGGAGCCGCGCTCGCCGTCGTCCTCGGGGGTGAGGTCGAAGCGGGTGCGCAGCGAGTCGAGGATGTCGCCCGCGGTGATCATGCCGTCGCGCTTCCAGCCGTGCTGGGCGTCCAGCGGCATCTGCTCGATGAAGCGGAGCTCGTAGCCGTGCTCGACGGCCCAGGCGAGCAGGTCGGGGGCCTCGTCGTCGTTGAGCCCCGGCATCAGGACGGTGTTGACCTTGACGGGGGTGAGCCCGGCCTCGTGGGCGGCCTCCAGACCGGCCAGCACGTCGTGGTGGCGGTCGCGGCGGGTGAGGGTCTTGAACACCTCGGGCCGCAGGGTGTCGAGCGAGACGTTGACCCGGTCGAGACCGGCGTCCTTCAGGGCGGCGGCGGTCCGCTTCAGCCCGATGCCGTTGGTGGTGACGGACATCCTCGGGCGGGGGTCCAGCTCGGCGCAGCGCTGGACGATGGAGACGAGGCCGGGGCGCAGCAGCGGTTCGCCGCCGGTGAAGCGGACCTCGGTGACGCCGAGCGTGGTGACGGCGATGCGGACCAGCCGGACGATTTCGTCGTCGGTGAGCAGGTCGGGCTTGCCCAGCCACTGCAGGCCCTCCTCGGGCATGCAGTACGTGCAGCGCAGGTTGCACCGGTCGGTGAGCGAGACGCGCAGGTCGGTGGCGACCCGTCCGTAGGTGTCGATGAGCATGGTGGGCCCCCTCCCCCGGTGACTTCCCGGTCGCGGTAGCTGACTCTTTCGAGCCTACGCGAGAGCGGTGGAGGCGGAGGGGGCCCGTTTGGCACGAGGTGCGGCGAGGCCGCGTCGTAGGACCCTACGACGCGGCCTCGTACGGGCCTGACCTGGGCGTGGTCAGTGGGCTCCGATGCCGGTGAGGGACTTGACCTCCAGCTCGGCGTACTTGCCCTTGTCCGGCTCCTCCTTGGACAGGAGCGAGCCGATCCAGCCGAGCAGGAAGCCGAGCGGGATGGAGATCAGGCCGGGGTTCTCCAGCGGGAACCAGGCGAAGTCGACGCCCTTGAACATCGAGGTCTTGTCGTTGCCGGAGACGACCGGCGAGAAGAGCACGAGGATCACGGAGGAGGCCAGGCCGCCGTAGATCGACCACAGCGCGCCCTGGGTGGTGAAGCGCTTCCAGAAGAGGCTGTAGAGGAGCGTCGGCAGGTTGGCGGAGGCGGCGACGGCGAAGGCGAGGGCGACGAGCCCGGCGACGTTCATGTCGCGGGCGAAGGCGCCCAGGACGATCGCGGCGGCGCCGATGAAGACGGTGGCCCAGCGGGCGGCCTTCATCTCCTCCTTCTCGGTGGCCTTCCCCTTGCGGATGACGTTGGCGTAGATGTCGTGGGCGAAGGACGAGGAGGAGGCGAGGGTCAGTCCGGCGACGACGGCGAGGATGGTGGCGAAGGCGACGGCGGAGATGACGGCGAGCAGGACGGCGCCGCCGGTGGTGCCGACCCCGCCGAGGTATTCGGCGAGCTGCGGGGCGGCCGCGTTGCCCGCCGGGTTCTTCGCCTTGATCTCGTCCGGGCCGATGAGCGCGGCGGCGCCGAATCCGAGGGCGATCGTCATCAGGTAGAACGCGCCGATGATGCCGATGGCCCAGTTGACGGACTTACGGGCGGCCTTGGCGGTGGGCACCGTGTAGAAGCGGATCAGGATGTGCGGCAGGCCGGCGGTGCCCAGGACCAGGGCGATGCCGAGGGAGAGGAAGTCGAGCTTCGAGGTGCCGGTGGCGCCGTACTTCAGGCCGGGCTCCAGGAACGCGGAGCCGTGGCCGCTCTTCTCGGCGGCGGTGCCCAGCAGGTCGGAGACGTTGAAGTCGAACTTCCACAGCACCAGGAAGGTCATCAGGATGGCACCGGCGATGAGCAGCACGGCCTTGACCATCTGGACCCAGGTGGTGCCCTTCATGCCGCCGATGGTGACGTAGACGATCATCAGTACGCCGACCAGCGCAACGATGAGGATCTTTCCGGCGTCGCTGGTGATGCCGAGGAGCAGCGAGACCAGAACGCCCGCTCCCGCCATCTGTGCCAGCAGGTAGAAGATCGACACGACGATGGTGGAGACGCCCGCCGCGGTGCGCACCGGGCGCTGGCGCATCCGGTAGGCGAGGACGTCGCCCATGGTGTAACGGCCCGAGTTGCGCAGGGGTTCGGCGACGAGCAGGAGCGCCACCAGCCAGGCGACGAGGAAGCCGATGGAGTAGAGGAAGCCGTCGTAGCCGAAGAGGGCGATGGCACCGGCGATGCCGAGGAAGGACGCGGCGGACATGTAGTCGCCGGAGACCGCGAGTCCGTTCTGGAAGGCGGTGAACTGCCGCCCGCCCGCGTAGAAGTCGGAGGCGCTGCGGGTCTGGCGGCCGGCCCAGACGGTGATGCCCAGGGTGGCGGCGACGAAGACCGCGAACAGGGTGATGATCAGCGGCCGGTGTTCGGTGGCGGACGCGGCGAGGGTGACGGCGTGCTGGGAGTGGTACGCGGCGCTCATGCGTCGGCCTCCATGCGGTCCTTGATGGCCTCGGCCTTCGGGTCCAGCTTCGCGTTGGCGTGCCGCGAGTAGAACCAGGCGATGAGGAAGGTGGTGAGGAACTGGGCGAGGCCGAAGACGAAGGCCACGTTGATGTTGCTGAACACCTTGGTGCCCATGAAGCCGCCCGCGTAGTTGGAGAGCAGCACGTACAGCAGGTACCAGAGGACGAAGGCGATGGTCAGCGGGAAGGCGAACGAGCGGTAGGAGCGGCGCAGTTCGCCGAACTCCGCGCTGCCTTGCTCCGCGAGGAACGCCTCGGTCGTGGGCTGGGCAGGGGTCTTCTCCGTACTGCCCTCGGGCGGCGGTGCATCGGTAGCCACGGATTCTCCTCGCGACGCGGGTGCGGTGGTGGGGACGTTCGGTTGCACTGGGGACCTCGTGTTCGGGGGGTGGTGGTGCGCTTCCCCTGACAACGGCACGCAACGCGCGGCGAAGCGGTTCACTTGGGTTCGCGGCTTCTCCGCATCACCCCTTCGGGTGGTCCGATGTGCACGTGTTCGCGCGAATCGATTGATGTGCCGGGATGATCGGCGCTAGCTTCACTGGTCATGTACGCGACTGGACACGCCCCGTGTCCGGTCGGCTGACACGGATGAAGTGGAGACTCCATGGCTCATCTGGTATCCGGACGGACGCGCGCACTGACGCTGCCCGTCGGATTGGCCCTCACCGCCTCGCTCGGCTTCCTGCCGGCGGGGGTCGCCTCCGCCGCCCCGGCGGGGCACGGTGCCCCCGCGGCGGCGGTGCCGGCGGACGGACCGGAACTGTCGTACGTGGTCAACACCCAGGGCGGTCCGGGCACCGTCAAGCAGGTGCGCAAGGCGATAGAACGGGCCGGCGGCACGGTGGTGATCGCCTACGACCGGATCGGGGTCATCGTCGTCCACTCGAAGAACCCGGACTTCGCGAAGACGGTCCGCGAGGTCAGGGGCGTCCAGTCGGCGGGCGCCACGCGCACCAACCCGATCGTGCCCCAGGCCACCAAGGACATCGGGGTCGAGCAGCCCCTGACGGCCGCGCAGGAGAAGGCCGCGGCGGCCGAGGCGACGGCGGACCAGGACCCGATGGAGCCCTTGCAGTGGGACCTGCCGGCCATCAAGGCGGACAAGGCCCACCAGAAGTCGCTGGGCAGCTCCAAGGTGACCGTCGCGGTCATCGACACCGGCGTGGACGACACCCACCCGGACCTCGCCCCCAACTTCGACCGCGCCGCCTCCGCGAACTGCGTGTCGGGCGCCCCGGACACCACGGACGGCGCCTGGCGCCCGAAGACCGGGGAGAGCGACCACGGCACCCATGTCGCCGGCACCATCGCGGCGGCCAAGAACGGCATCGGCGTGACGGGCGTGGCGCCGGGCGTGAAGGTCTCCGGCATCAAGGTCGGCAACCCGGACGGCTTCTTCTACACCGAGGCCGTCGTCTGCGGCTTCGTCTGGGCGGCCGAGCACGGGGTGGACGTCACCAACAACAGCTATTACACCGACCCGTGGATGTACAACTGCAAGAACGACCCGGACCAGGGCGCCCTGGTCGAGGCCGTGTACCGGGCCACCCGGTACGCCGAGCTGAAGGGCGCGGTCAACGTCGCGGCTGCCGGGAACTCCGCCGAGGACCTGGCGGCGGACTCCATCGAGGACACGGGCAGCCCGAACGACTCCACCCCGGGCGGCCGGACCGTCGACCCGCGCCAGTGCCTGGACATCCCGACGATGCTCCCGGGCGTCGTCACGGTCTCGGCGACGGGCGCGAAGGGCCTGAAGGCGTCGTACTCGAACTACGGGAACGGGGTCATCGACGTGGCCGCGCCCGGCGGGGACTCGACGATCTACCAGACCCCCGAGCCCCCGGCGACGAGCGGCCTCATCCTCTCGACGCTGCCGGGCGGCAAGTACGGCTACAAGGCCGGTACGTCGATGGCGTCCCCGCACGTCGCCGGCGTCGTGGCCCTGATCAAGTCGAAGCACCCGTACGCCCCGCCCGCCGCGGTCAAGGCGCTGCTGGCGCTGGAGGCGGACGCGAAGGCGTGCGACGCGCCGTACGACATCGACGGCGACGGCACGGCCGACGCGGTCTGCGAGGGCGGTAAGAACCACAACGGCTTCTACGGGGCCGGTGTGGTCGACGCGCTGGACGCCGTGCGCTGGTGAGCCCGGGGTCCGGGGGCCGGTGCGTCCCGGCCCCCGGACCGCCGGATCACGGGTGGTTCACGGCGTGATTCACGGCGTGATTCACGGCGTGATGAGGACCTTCAGCGCCGTGCGCCCGTCCATCGCCTTGTAGCCGGCCGGTACGTCTTCGAGCCCGACGGACAGGTCGAAGACGGGCGAGGGGTCGATGGTGCCGTCCAGCACGTCGGGCAGCAGCTCCGGGATGTACGTGCGCACGGGGGCGACGCCGCCGCGCAGCGCGATGTTCCGGTTGAACATGTCGCCGAGGTCGAGCCCGGTGCCGCTGCCGTGCGGGACGCCGACGTAGCCGATCGCCCCGCCGTCCCGGGCGATGCCGACGGCGGTGCGCATCGACTGCTCGGTGCCCACGGCCTCGATCACGCAGTGCGCGCCCTCGCCGCCGAGCAGCTCCCGTACGGCCGCGACCGCCGCGTCGCCGCGCTCGGCGACGACGTCGGTGGCGCCGAAGTCCCGGGCGATGTCCGTGCGCGCCGTGTGCCGGCCGAGCGCGATGATCCGCTCGGCGCCGAGCCGCTTGGCGGCCATCACTCCGCACAGCCCGACGGCCCCGTCCCCGACGACGGCGACGGTCGAACCGGCCCGTACGCCCGCGCCGACCGCCGCGTGGTGGCCGGTGCCGAGCACGTCGGAGAGGGCCAGCAGGCCGGTGAGCAGCCGGTCGTCGGAGGCCGCGGCCGCGGGCAGGGCGACCAGGGTGCCGTCGGCGTGCGGGACGCGGACGGCCTCGCCCTGGCCGCCGTCGGAGCCCACCGAGCCCCAGAAGCCGCCCTGCGGGCAGGAGGTGGTCAGGCCCTCGGCGCAGTACGCGCAGGTGCCGTCGGACCAGACGAACGGGGCGACGACCAGGTCCCCGGCGGAGAACCCGCGCACCTCGGACCCGGCCTCCTCGACGATCCCGAGGAACTCGTGGCCGATGCGCTGGCCCGGCTGCCGGGCGGACTCACCCCGGTAGGCCCACAGGTCACTGCCGCAGATGCAGGCCCGCAGGACCCTCAGCACCACATCGGTGGGCTGCTGGATCACCGGGTCGGGCACCTCCTCGACGCGTATGTCGTGGGGGGCGTGGATAACGGTGGCGCGCATGCGTGGGGGTCCTTGCTGATCTCAGATGCTGATACTCCTTTCACGGTACGCCCCCGAGCCGGCTTCCTGCCGGGCCGGGGCGAGCGCACCCAGGGTGAGCAGGAGCTGCGCGGCGACGTAGGTGAGCATCACCCAGAAGCCGGGGGCCGGGAGCTGCGGCCAGTCCGCGATGCCGGTGGCGATGAGCGCGTCGGAGAGCAGGAAGAGGGCCCCGCCGGTCGCCGCGTACCGGCCGAGGACGCCGGAGCGGTACGCCATGGCGGTCAGCAGCAGGCTGTACCCGGCCATCGGGATCCGCAGCCCGCCCGGCAGCCCGTCCCAGATCAGCACGAGGAACACGGTGAGCACGACGGCGTACACGAGCGCCGGAATCAGCGCCCCGCGCGCCCGCCCGAACAGCACCAGATAGCAGACGTGCCCGGCGGCGAACCCGGCCATCCCGACGAGGAACGCCGGGTCGGAGTCGATCAGCAGGAACACGTCGCCCGCCCAGCCGCACAGCAGCGCCGCGATCAGCAGCCTCGGCCCGCGCCGGGCGAGGGCGTACCCGGCGAGCAGCGGCATCAGGAGCGGCTTGGCGCCGAGGTGGAGCCAGTCGGGGCCGGTGAGCACGCCGACGAGGTCGACGGCGCACGCGACGAGGAAGGCGATGAGCAGGGGGCGGGCGAGGCGCTCGTTCATGCGGTGCCCTCGGGGGCGGGCGCGGCGACGGGGGCGGGCGCGGTGGTCGCCGGGGCGGTACGGGCCGAGGCCGGCTGCCAGCCCGGGCCCCGGAAGACGCGCCCGGCCCGCTCGCCCCAGCCGTCGGCCGCGCGGACGTCGCGGGCGATGGCGGCGTACTCGTGGGTGGCGACGCGCAGCGGGTTGTACGTGTGGATGTTCTTGGTGAGCCCGTAGACCGGCCGCGTCGTCTCCTGGGCGAAGGAGCCGAACCAGCGGTCCCACACGATGAGGATGCCGCCGAAGTTGCGGTCGAGGTAGCCGCCCTGCGAGGCGTGGTGCACCCGGTGGTGGGAGGGCGTGTTGAGCACGTACTCGAAGGGCCGGGGCAGCTTGCCGATCCGCTCGGTGTGCACCCAGAACTGGTAGACGAGGTTGGCCGACGAGCAGAACGCGAGCGCCGCCGGGTGCACCCCGCACGCGATGAGCGGCAGATAGAACGGCCAGGACGTCAGCGAGGTCCAGGGCTGGCGCAGCGCGGTGGAGAGGTTGAACTTCTCGCTGGAGTGGTGCACCACGTGGCAGGCCCACAGGATGCGGATGACGTGGTGGCCGCGGTGGGACCAGTAGTAGAAGAAGTCCTGCGCGAGCAGCATCAGCAGGACCGTCCACCACAGGACCGGGACGCGCAGCGGCGTCAGCTCGTACACCGCGGTGTAGATGGCGACGATGGGCACTTTCCACATCAGGTCGAAGACCAGGCTGCCCAGCCCCATGGTGATGCTGGTGGCGGCGTCCTTCGCCTCGTACCCGGCGGCGTCCTCGTCGGGATGGAAGTGGTGCAGCGCCATCTCCAGGACGGTGAGCAGGACGAAGGCAGGTATGGACCAGAGCACTACGTCGGGCAGGTTCGTCGGCATGCCTGCACGGTAGGGCCGGGGTCGGCCGGGGACCAGATGTTGTTACCAACAAGTATGGGAGACCTCCCGTCGGCGCTCTTTGGTGACTTCCGACAGGCCGGGCATCGTACGATCGCTGCACCGGTCCGCCTCTGGGGGAGGAACTACCGTGCAGGGTCTGGAAGTTGCGTTACTGAGGCTGGCGACGACGGTGGTCACCGCGGTGACCCGATCACTGGTCACCCCTAAACCCGGCGCCGGTCTCGTCCCCGACCCGGTCCGCCCGCTCCCCCGCCCCGCGAAGCCGGACCGGCTGGCGAAGGTGCTGGGCGGGCGGCTGACGGAGTCGTACGCCGATGTGCCCGGGCACGAACGCCTGGCCGCCGTGGACGCGGTACGGGACGCCTTCGCGGCCGGGGACGCGGTGACGGCGGACCGGCTGTTCGCCGCGGGCCTCGATCCGGAACGGCTCGCGGCGGCGCTCCCGGCGCCGGACCCGGGGCTCTCGGAGCGGGCGAGGGGCTTGTACGGGGAGCTGCTGGCCCTGTGCTGCGCGCATCTGGTGGAGCAGCTGACCGCCGAGCCGTCGTTCATGGCGCGCGCGGCGGTGGAGCAGACCCGCGCCACGGACAGCCTGCGGGAGGCGGTGGATCACGTACGCCAACGGCTCGGCCCGGCGCCGGACGCCGCCGCCCTGGACTTCGAGGGGCGTTACGCGCGCTTCATCGCGCAGGCGCACAGCCGGATGGAGCTGTTCGGACTGACGCTGGGCCGCTCGGCCGGGGACTGGCCGCTGGAGACGGCCTACATCAGCCTGGCGGTGAGCTCCCAGGACAGCGGTCCGGAGTGGTGGGAGGCCGGGGGCCCGGAGCGGGTGACGGTCAAGGTGGAGCAGTGCCTCGCGGGCGGCGAACGGCTGCTGCTGCGGGGGCCGGCCGGGTCCGGCAAGAGCACCCTGGTCCAGTGGCTCGCGGTGAACGCCGCCCGCCAGTCGTTCGGCCGCGAGCTGGCGGACTGGAACCGCTGCGTCCCGTTCGTCCTGCGCCTGCGCGCGTTCACCTCGGACGACCGGCTGCCGGGTCCGGAGGACTTCCTCCGCGCCACCGGCGTCCCGCTGCACGGCGCGGCCCCCGCGGGCTGGGCGGACCGGGTGCTGTCGGAGGGCCGGGGGCTGGTGCTGCTGGACGGGGTGGACGAGGTCCCGATGCGGTTGCGGCAGCGCACGGAGCGGTGGCTGAAGGACCTGATCACGGCGTACCCGCGCTGCCGCTACGTGGTGACGACGCGGCCGTCGGCGGTCCCGGAGAGCTGGCTGTCCGGCTCCGGCTTCGAGGCGAACTCGCTGCTGCCGATGCGCGGGAAGGACATCCGCACCTTCATCGAGCACTGGCACCGGGCCGCCCGCCTTGAGTGCGCCTCCGACGAGGAGCGCCGCCGTCTCGACACGTACGAGGAGGCGCTGCGGCACGCGGTGGTCACCCGGCGCGACCTGGGCCGGCTCGCCACCAACCCGCTGATGTGCGCCCTGCTGTGCGCGCTCAACCGGGACCGGCGCATGCAGCTCCCCCGGGCCCGGAAGGAGTTGTACGACGCCGCGCTGGACATGCTCCTCGTCCGCCGCGACACGGAACGCGAAATCACCGGGGTCGAGGGCGTGGACCTGACCCGCGAGGAGCAGACCGGGCTGCTGCAACGGCTGGCGTACTGGCTGATCCGCAACGGCCTGGCGGAGGCGGACCGGGCCGAGGCGCTCGATCTGGTGACCGAGTGGCTGACGGCGATGTCCCAGATCCGGGCGACCCCGGAGGACGTGTTCTCGCACCTCCTCATCAGAAGCGGCCTGCTCCGCGAACCCGCGCCCGGGGCGGTCGGGTTCGTGCACCGCACCTTCCAGGACTACCTGGGCGCCAAGGCCGCGGTGGAGGCCCGCGACCTGGGCGTCCTGGTCAAGAACGCGCACGACGACCAGTGGCACGACGTGATCCAGATGGCGGTGGGCCACGCCCGCCCGGACGAACGGGAGCGGCTGCTGCGGCAGTTGCTGCGACGCGCGGACCGGGCCCCCCGGCACCGCCACCGGCTGGTGCTCCTGGCGGCGGCGAGCGCGGAGCACGCGCCGGAGTTGGCGCCCGCGTTGCGGGCGGACATCCGCGACCGGACGGAGGCGTTGCTGCCGCCGCGCAGCCGGGAGGAGGCGGAGGCACTGGCGGCGGTGGGGGAGCTGGTGTTGGAGCTGCTGCCAGGGCCGGGGGAGGTGGAGGACGATCGCGCGGCGGGGTTCGTGGTGATGACTGCGGGGCTGGTGGGCGGGGATGCGGCTTACGAGGTCATCAGGCGGTATCGCGGCGCCAGTGGGCACTCAGTCGGCATCCAGCTGTGCGAGGCATGGGGTGCCTTCGACACTCTCACGTACGCTCGGGAAATCCTGGCGGCGCGGTCGTGGGGCGGGCGCGGCCCCTACCTCTCCGCATTCGTCCCAGAGCAGCTGACGACCCTCAGCCATATCCCCGACGCACGTGCGATCCGGCTCCAAGGGCCCCACCCGGGGCTGTCCCCGCTGGCCACCCGCAGCAACATGACGAGCCTCTACGTCTACGACAACGAGGAGCTGACCGACCTCACCCCGCTGGCTTCGATGGATTCACTCACCAAGGTGGGGCTCAGCAAGTGCCCCGAAGTCCGCGACCTCAGCCCTCTGCATGCTCTTCCGCTGACCTGGCTCTCGTTGGCAGGGCTGCACCCCGACCTGCCGGGAGAGCAACTGGAAGCCTTCACAGAGGTATCCAGCGTGTTTCTGGGACACCGCTTCCCCGTCGACAGCATCGGCGAACTCCCGCTGAGCCGCCGGCTCACCTCGCTGACCATGGGCGCACAGGCGAGTGACATGAGCCTGGAGGGGATCGAGCAGTGGACCGAGTTGGAGTACCTGCGTATGAACAGCCGGCTCCAGCTCCTCAGCGTGTCCGCTTTCGCGACGCTTCCGGGGCTCCGCAGTCTCATCCTTGATGACATAGACGAGCTCGACCTCGACGCTCTGGGTGGTGCCACCCGCCTGACTGCGCTCCAGCTGCACCGCTGCCGGTTGTCCCAGGGACTGGGGCCGCTGGCCCAGCTGGGCGGATTGACCAGACTCCGCCTCTACGCGACGCGGAAGGACCTTGGCGACGCCGGGCCCTACGACCTCACACCCCTGGCCGGCCTCGACGGACTGACCATCATCCTCGGCGCCGACACCCCCGCCATCGGAGAGGAGCATTTTCCTCCCGGGCGCATCAGACGGCAGAGCACCCCCTAAACCCCCGCCGCCCCCAGCAAATGCCCCGCCACGTACGTCACCGCCATGGCCACCGCTCCCCCGCCCATATTGCGCAGCACCGCCCGCCCCGGGGCCGCCTCGCCCAGGCGGGCGCTCCACCAGCCCGTCACGGCCAGTACCGCGAGGACGGAGAGCACGGTCACCGGGACCCGGGCACCGGCCGGGGGCAGCACGATGGCCAGCAGCGGCAGCAGCGCGCCGACCGTGAACGCGAGGAAGCTGGCGCCCGCCGCGTGCCAGGGGTTCGTCAGGTCGTCCGGGTCGATGCCGAGCTCCACCTCCGCGTGAGCGCGCAGCGCATCGCGCTCGGTGAGCTGGACGGCGGCCTCCCGGGCCACCTCGCGGCTGAGCCCCTTGCCCTGCAACAGGCCCGTCAGCTCCGCGAGTTCCGCCTCCGGGGTCTCCTGGAGCTCCCGCTTCTCCGTGGCCAGCGCGGCCTTCTCCGAATCGCGCTGGGTGGACACCGAGACGTACTCCCCGGCCGCCATCGACAGCGACCCGGCGAGCAGCCCGGCCAGCCCGGCCGTCAGCAGGGCGCCCCGGTCGTCGGTGGCCCCGGCCACACCGACGACGAGCCCGGCGGTGGACACCACACCGTCATTCGCCCCGAGCACGGCCGCCCGCAGCCAGTTGAGCCGGGTACCCAGCCCGCCACCGTGAGGTTCGTCGTGCTCCGGCGCTCGCGTCATCCCGGGATGGTCTCACCTCAGGGCGCCACCGGGCACGCACGCGCACCGAGTAGGGGACTGTCCGACACGCCCCGTATTCTCTGTGACCATGCTCGACGACCCGCAGACCGCAGCACCGTGGCCCGCCGCCTACCCGCAGGGGTACGCGGTTGTCGACGTGGAGACCACCGGGCTCGCCCGGGACGACCGGATAGTGTCCGCTGCCGTCTACCGGCTGGACGCGCGGGGCGATGTCGAGGACCACTGGTACACGCTGGTCAATCCGGAGCGCGATCCGGGGCCGGTCTGGATCCATGGGCTGACGAGCGACGTGCTGGAGGGGGCGCCGCTCTTCCCGGAGATCGCCGCCGAGCTGTCCGAACGGCTGGCGGACCGGGTGCTCGTCGCGCACAACGCCGCGTTCGACTGGTCGATGCTGGCGCGGGAGTACGCGCGCGCCTCGGTCACCGCGCCGGTGCGGCAGCGGCTGTGCACCATCGCACTGGCCAAGGAGCTCCGGCTGCCGCTGGCCAACCACAAGCTGGCGTCCCTCGCGGAGCACTTCGGCGTGGTCCAGCAGCACGCGCACCACGCGCTGGACGACGCGCGGGTGCTGGCGGAGGCGTTCCGCCCGAGCCTGCACGCGGCGGCGCGGGACGGGGTGCGGCTGCCACTCCTGGAGTGCCGGCCGCTGACCGAGTGGTCGCAATCGCCGGTGGCCCCGCGGTCCGGCTCCTCGTCCTCGTACGGGGGACACGGCACCTGGCGCGCCTCGCGGAAGCGTCCGGCCTGCCCGTATCCGAACCCGGGACGGTACGAGAAGGACAAACCGCTCAAGCAGGGCATGCGGGTGGCGTTCTCCGGGGACACCTCGGTCGACCGCGAACTGCTGGAGGACCGCGCGGTGGAGGCGGGGCTGCACGTGGCGACCAGCGTCTCCCGGCTGACCAGCCTGCTCGTCACCAACGACCCGGACTCGGCGACGTCGAAGACGGTGAAGGCGAAGACGTACGGCACGCCGATCCTGGACGAGAGCGCCTTCACGCATCTCCTGCGCGATGTCGCCCCGGCCGTCGCGAAGGTGCCGGCGCCGACGCCGTCATCGGAGTGAACCGGCGGCGACTCGCCGCCCGACGGCTGCCCGCCGCCGCTTCCGGGTCCCACCCTGTGGCGCATGGCACGTTGTGAGGTCTGCGGAAACGATTACGGGATGTCCTTCGAGGTGCACGCGCAGGGCGCGGTGCACGTCTTCGACTGCTTCGCCTGCGCCATCCACCGCATGGCGCCCATCTGCGAGCACTGCCGGGTCCAGGTCATCGGCCAGGGCGTCGAGGTCGACGGGCACTGGTTCTGCGGCGGGCACTGCGCCCGCGCGGAGGGGAAGGTGGGCATCGTGGACCGCGTCTGAGGACGCGGGGCGGCCACCCCTTCGGCCACCCCGTGCGCGAGGCACCCCGCGGCCGGTTGTACCGTCGTGGGGTGTACCGCTTCCTGATGACCCGGCAGTGGCTGATCCTCGCCCTCCTCTCGCTCGTCCTCATCCCCACGATGATCGAGCTGGGTTTCTGGCAGCTGCACCGGCACGAGCACAAGGTCGCGCAGAACGCCCTGATCTCGCGCAATCTGAAGGCGGACCCGGTCGCCGTGTCCGCACTCACCTCCCCCGGCCACACCGTTCCGCGCGCGGACTACTGGCGCACCGTGACGGCCACCGGGACCTTCGACGAGAAGCACGAGGTGGTCGTCCGTCGCAGGACCGCCACCGACGGCTCCATCGGCGTCCACGTGCTGGTCCCGTTCGACCTCAAGGGCGGCGGCACGGTCCTGATCAACCGGGGCTGGGTCCCCTCCGCCGACGACCAGCACGCCTTCCCCGACGTACCGGCCGCCCCGAAGGGCGAGGTGACCGTCACCGGGCGGCTCAAGGCCGACGAGACGACCGGCGCGAGCGGCATCAAGGACATCTCGGACCTTCCGGACCGTCAGGTGATGCTGATCAGCAGCACCCAGCAGGCCCGGCTGCTGGACCGCCCGGTGCTCGGCGGCTACATCGAGCTCACCGCCCCGGCGCCGAAGAACGGCTCGCCGGAACCGATCGAGGCCCCCGACGACAGCTCCATCGGCCCGCACATGGCGTACGCCGTGCAGTGGTGGCTGTTCGCCGCCGGGGTCCCGGTGGGCTTCGTGGTCCTGGCCCGGCGCGAGAAGCGCGACCGGGTCGCGGCAGCACAGGCGGCCGCCGCCGAGGACGCGACACCGGAGCCCGAGCCCGCCCAGGCGTGACACCCGCCTCTCCTGGCACGGAGTCTGCTTAACGGAGGCCCCGTTCGGGAAGACGCCTGAACGTGACCCCACGCATCGAGGACTACGCCCTCATCGGCGATCTGCAGACCGCGGCCCTGGTCGGCAAAAACGGTTCTGTCGACTGGTTGTGCCTGCCCCGCTTCGACTCGGGCGCGTGCTTCGCCGCCCTGCTCGGCGACGAGGACAACGGCCACTGGCGGATCGCACCCAAGGGCGCGGACACCTGCACCCGGCGTGGCTACGTGGGCGACTCCCTGGTCCTCGAAACGTACTGGGAGACACGCACCGGCACCGTCAAGGTCATCGACTTCATGCCGCAGCGCGACAAGGAGCCGGACGTGATGCGGATCGTCGAGGGGGTCAGCGGCACCGTCGAGATGGCGTCCGTGATCCGACTGCGCTTCGACTTCGGGTCCATCGTGCCCTGGATGCGCCGCTCGGACGGCCACCGGGTCGCGGTCGCCGGGCCGGACTCCGCCTGGCTGCGCAGCGAACCGCCGGTCAAGACGTGGGGCCAGCAGTTCTCCACCTGTTCCTCCTTCACCGTGTCCGAGGGCGAGAAGGTGGCCTTCGTGCTGACCTGGCACCCCTCGCACTCGCCCCGGCCGGGGCTCGTCGACCCGTACGAGGCGCTGGAGAACTCCCTGACCGACTGGGCCGAGTGGTCCGCCCGCTGCAAGTACGAGGGGCCGTACCGGGACGCCGTGATCCGCTCGCTGATCACTCTCAAGGCGCTCACCTTCGGCCCGACCGGCGGCATCGTGGCGGCCCCGACCACCTCGCTCCCGGAGGAGATCGGCGGCGTACGGAACTGGGACTACCGCTTCTGCTGGCTGCGGGACTCCACGCTCACCCTCGGCGCGCTGGTCTCGGCCGGCTATCTGGAGGAAGCCGCCGCCTGGCGCGACTGGCTGCTGCGCGCGGTCGCCGGGGACCCGGCGGACCTCCAGATCATGTACGGGCTGGCCGGCGAGCGCAGACTCCCCGAGTCCGAGCTGCCGTGGCTGCGCGGTTACGAGAACTCCGCCCCGGTCCGGATCGGCAACGCGGCGGTGCGCCAGCGCCAGCTGGACGTCTACGGGGAGGTCATCGACTCGCTCCGGCTGGCCCGGGACGCGGGCCTGGACGACAAGCCGCACGCCTGGAGCCTCCAGCTCAGCCTGCTCGGGTTCCTGGAGTCCACCTGGCGCGAGCCGGACGAGGGGCTGTGGGAGATCCGCGGGCAGCGGCGCCACTTCGTGCACTCCAAGGTGATGGCCTGGGTCGCGGCCGACCGGGCGGTGCGCAGCCTGGAGGACGATCCCTCGCTGGCCGGGGACGCCGACCGCTGGCGGGCGATGCGGGACGCCGTGCACCGGGAGGTGTGCGAGAAGGGCTACGACCCGGTGCGCAACACCTTCACCCAGTCGTACGGCTCCCGGGAGCTGGACGCGGCGACGCTCCTGATCGCCCGGACCGGCTTCCTGCCGCCGGACGACCCTCGGGTGATCGGCACGGTGGACGCGGTGCGCGAGGAGCTGGGCAGCGATGGTCTGGTGCGCCGCTACAGCACGGACGGCGGCTCGATCGACGGGCTGCCCGGCGGCGAGGGCGCCTTCCTGGCCTGCTCGTTCTGGCTGGCGGACGCCCTGCGGATGACCGGGCGCCCCGAGGAGGCCACCGAGCTCTTCGAGCGGCTGCTCGCCCTGCGCAACGACGTGGGCCTGCTCGCCGAGGAGTACGACACGGCGGCGGGGCGCCAGCTCGGCAACTTCCCGCAGGCGTTCAGCCACATCGGTCTGGTCGGTACGGCGGTCGCGCTCGCCGAGGCGCAGCCGGCCGAAGCACGGGCCGCCGAGGACGACGCCGGGGGCGGCACGGCAGGATAGGGCCATGGATCTTGGACTGAAGGACCGTGTGTACATCGTCACCGGAGCGACGCGCGGGCTCGGCTACGCCACCGCGCGGGCGCTGGTGGCGGACGGCGCGAAGGTGATCATCACCGGCCGGGACGAACGGCGCGCCCAGCAGGCAGCCGCCGACCTGGGCCCGGACGCCGTCGGCCTCGCCGCCGACAACGCCGACCCGGCGTCGGCCGCACGGCTGGTGGAGGCCGCCCGGGAGGGCCTGGGCCGGCTCGACGGCATCCTCATCAGCGTCGGCGGCCCGCCGCCGGGCGGGATCGCGGACAACACCGACGAGCAGTGGCAGACGGCCTTCGAGTCCGTCTTCCTGGGTGCGGTACGGCTGGCCAGGGCCGCCGCCGCGGCGCTCGGCGAGGGCGGGGTCATCGGCTTCGTGCTCTCCGGCTCCGTCCACGAGCCGATTGCCGGGCTGACCATCTCGAACGGGCTGCGCCCCGGCCTGGCCGGCGTCGCGAAGTCGATGGCCGACGAGCTGGGCCCGCGCGGCATCCGGGTCGTGGGTCTGCTGCCGGCCCGGATCGACACGGACCGGGTGCGGGAGCTGGACGCGCTCTCGGGCGACGCGGAGGCCTCGCGCAACGCCAACGAGGCGAACATCCCGCTGCGCCGCTACGGCACCCCGGAGGAGTTCGGCCGCACGGCCGCGTTCCTGCTGTCCCCCGCCGCCTCGTACCTGACGGGCATCATGGTGCCGGTCGACGGCGGCTACCGGCACGGCTTCTAGGGCGTGTCCGCGAAGTCCCGTCGTACGCCCGAAGGGCGTGGCGGGCCAGACGGGACTTCGCGGACACGCCCTGGCCGCGTGCGGTGATACGGCGGTGGCGCGGGGCCCGCGCCACCGCACCGCCCGTCAGCTCACCCGCGCGGCCCGGTGCTTGACGGCCTTGAGCCGGACCTCGGCGGGCAGCCGGGCCAGCCCCGCGGAGTCCCGCGCGTGGGCCAGCGCCTCACCGCTCAGCCTCCCCAGCGCCTCGTCGGGCGCGGCGTGCGGCTCCATCAGCAGCCGGACCCGGGCGGCCGGGGTGGAGCGCTTGCCGGTCAGGGTGACCTGGGCGCGGGCGACGCCGTCCAGGGCGCCCGCCTCCCCGGCGAGCACCCCTTCCAGGGCGCGGCCGCGCAGCAGGGCGCCCTCGCCGTCCCCGCTGTCCACCAGCACCTCGTTGAGGCGCGAGCGGCGGAGCTGGGCCAGCAGCCACCACAGGGCGAGGACCACGAGGACGGCGAGGACCGCGATCACGGTCGGCCACCACCAGCCCTCGCCGCGCCAGCGGTCCCGGTCGGCCTCGCTGAGCAGGACGTCGTTCTTGCCGTACCAGGGCCACCAGGACGGCACGGAGAGGCCCGCCGCCGCGGCGAGCACCCCGCCGCCCACGCAGATCAGCACCAGCCCGGCCAGCCCCAGCAGTACCCGGTTGACGGTCCTGAGCACGCCGTTCACCCCTTCTTCGCCGGCCGGCGGACATGGACCGACAGGCTCGGCTGCCTGGCGAGTCCCAGTTCCCGGATGCCTGTGGAGAGCACGGTGTCCAGGTCGGCCCGTACGTCGTCCAGTTCCCGGAAGTGCGAGACGGCACGCACTCCCACCTTGCTCCGGCCCATGCGGACCCGGACCGACTGGACGCCGGCCACCTCGACGGCCCGGTCGCGCAGCACCATGGCCGCCGCCGTCCGGTCCAGCCCGGCGCGCACGTCGGTGTGTTCGCGGCGCATCGGCAGCAGGTCGCGCAGCCCGGGCGTGAGCGCGAGGAGCAGCAGCCAGAGCCCGAGGGCGGCCGCGACGGACGCGCCGGTCAGCACCCAGACGTCGTCCAGCCGCCGGGTCGCGAGCTCGTCCGCCAGGGTGCGGCGCCACTGCATCGCGGGGTGTCCGGCGCGGACCGCCGCCACGTCGTAGAGGAGCAGGCCGCTCGCGCCGAGGATCACCGCGGCGACGATGCCGGCGGGGATGCGGCGGGCGGCCCAGAAGCGCCCCGCGCGGCCATCGGGCCGTTCCTTGTCGGGCGCGGGGTCGTAGGCCGCGGAGGAGGCCGACTGGTCGAGCGCGAGGACACTGCCGTGTTCCACCGCCCCGGCCTCGGGCGGTCGCCGCGTGCCGTCGTCCGGGTCGTGGGGCTCGGTCATCGAATCCTCCCCTGTGCCGCCAGGCTCGCTCCGGTGGGATGCAGGCGTTCGACCTGGACGGCCACTTCGGGCACCTCCATCCCCGCCAACGCCTTTACCCGCTCGGCGACCCGCCGACGCACGGCACCGCACTGGTGGCCGATGTCCGTGGGATATCCCAGCTCCAGACTCACCCGTACGCGGGCGGTGTCGCGGTGCACGGTGACCGTGGCACGGGGCGACGCCGCCTCCTTCGGAGTCGTGTCGACCGCCTCCTTGGCCGCCTGCGCGGCGATCTTCGCGACCACCCGGTCGGCGATCCGCGTCTCTCCCCGTTCCCCGGCCGGGACCGGGCCGCTCGCCCCCGACACCTCCGTCACCGCCGTCGGTCGCCGCGCTCGCGACTGCGGAAGAAGTCGCCGGGTTCCAGGTCGCCGTCGACGAAGCGGCCGGCGACGAAGCCGACCGCTCCGAGGGCGGCCACCAGCACAAAGGCTCCGAACCCGCCGAAGTATCCGGCGAAACCGAGCGCCATGCCGGCCAGCAGACCGGCCACAGCCATGCTCATCGTGTGCTCCTCAACCGCTCGGGGACGCCGGGACTACTGGACGCGGGACTCTGACTCGTCGTCATCGTCGTCCTCGTCGGGCAGCTTCACGTCGCTGACGGCGATGTTGACCTCGACCACTTCCAGGCCCGTCATGCGCTCGACGGCCGCGACGACGTTCTCCCGTACATCGCGGGCGACGTCGGCGATCGACACGCCGTAGTCCACGACGATCTCCAGGTCCAGCGCGGTCTGGGTCTCGCCGACCTCGGCCTTGACGCCGCGGGTGACGGACTTGGAGCCGCCGGGGACGCGGTCGCGGACCGCGCCGAACGTGCGGGACAGGCCGCTGCCCATCGCGTGCACCCCGACGACGTCGCGTGCCGCCATTCCGGCGATCTTCTCGACCACGCCGTCCGCGATGGTCGTACGGCCGCGGGTGCCGGGGTCGCCGCCGCCGCGCTTGGTCAGGCTGCTGCCGCCCGAGGCGTTGCTGTCGGGGTTCTCGGGCCGGTTCCGCTGTGGGGTCTCGGTCATCGCCGCTCTTCCCTTCGGGGCAGATGTGACTACTTCGCCCACATTAAGGGCGCTTGCCCCGACTCGCGCCGTGGATACGGCAGTCTGGTGGCCATGACGACGGCTGACGGCCCGCACAGGGCCCACGCATGGACGGCTGCGGTACGGCAACGGCTCTCGCTGGGGCGACTGCTCCCTCTGGGCGGTCCGGCGGACGGCGCCTGGATCGCGGAGCGGGCCGCGGTCGCGGTGCTGCGCCGGGCCGTGGCGGGCCCCGAGCCCGGTCCGGTCCTGGGTGAGCTGCGGATCGCCGTGGCCGACCCGGACTCGGCGCCCGCCGCACAGGTGCCCCCGCCCCCGAGCGCGCTGCCGCCGGGTCCCCTACGAATCGAGGCGACGATGACCGCGACGGCCGACCGGCCCCTGCCCGCAGCCGCCGACGCGTTGCGCGCGGCCCTTCTGTCGGCCGCCGCGCGCCGGCTGGGCCTGGTGGTCTCCGAGGTGGACCTGCGGGTGACGGAACTGCTCGACGGCTCACCCGAACGAGTGGAGCCGGAGCCGGAGGAGGTGCGCCCGGTGGACGCGGAGAACGCCGCGGGGCGGGCCGCCGCCTCGGTGGCCGGGGTGGCGGCGCTGACCGGGGTGCTCGGTCCGGCGGTGCGGACGGGCGAGGACCATGTGCGCGTCGAACTGGCGACGGAGAGCGGTCACCGCGCGCTGGACGTGGCCCTCGCCGTGCGCGAGGCGGTGACGGAGGCGGCCGAGGGGCGGCCCCCGGTCGCGGTGCTGGTCACGGCGGTCGCGGAGGACTGAGCCGCGGTACGGGTCCGGGCCGGCGGGGGCGTCTCGGCCCCGGCCGGCCCGCCCGTGCGTCAGCCGAGGGCGCTCGCCAGGTCGCGGAGGCGGCGGCCCTGCGCGGCCCGTTCGGCGGCGCGCTGCTCCTCGTACGTACGCGAGAGGGCGCCGCCCAGCAGCGCCTTGGTCTCGATGACGGCGTCGCGCGGGGCGGCCAGCAGGGCACCCGCCAGGTCGCGCGCGGCGCCTTCGAGGTCGGCGGCGGGCACGACGAGGTTGGCCAGGCCGGTGCGCTCCGCCTCCTCGGCGTGGACGTAGCGGCCGGTGGCGCAGATCTCCAGCGCGCGGGCGTACCCGACGAGGTGCACCAAGGGGTGCGTGCCGGTGAGGTCGGGCACCAGGCCGAGGCTGGTCTCGCGCATGGCGAACTGGACGTCCTCGGCGACGATGCGCAGGTCACAGGCGAGGGCGAGCTGGAAGCCCGCACCGATGGCGTGGCCCTGGACGGCCGCGATCGACACGATGTCGTTGCGGCGCCACCAGGTGAACGCCTCCTGGTACTCGGCGATCAGCGCGTCGAGCTCGGCCTCCGGGCCGCGCCCCATGTCGAGGAACGACGGCTCACCGTCGAACCCCTCGGGGGTGAACGCCTGGCGGTCGAGTCCGGCGGAGAACGACACGCCTTCGGCGCGCAGCACGACGACCCGCACACTGCCGGGCAGGGCCCGTCCGGCCTCCGTCAACGCCCGCCACAGAGCGGGAGACTGGGCGTTGCGCTTCGCCGGGTTGGTGAGGGTCACCGTGGCAACCGCGTCGTCGACGGTGAGTCGGACGCCGTCCTGGTCGAGCACGGAGTCGAGCGAGGTCATACGGGTCCTCCGGTTCGGGTGCAGTCAGCACATCAAGCTAAGTGACTGAACAGTAACCACCGGATCGACCCTGCGGCCGACCGGGTGGGCGCACCCGGACCAGGGAACTCCTGGGGCCTTCCATCGACGTGCCCCGATCCGCTGCCGGCCGTCAGGCCGCCGCGGCCTTCTTGCCTCGTGTGGCGCCGCCGCGTCCGCGGAGCGTCACGCCGGATTCGCTGAGCATCCGGTGGACGAATCCGTAGGAGCGGCCCGTTTCCTCGGCCAGCGCCCGGATGCTCGCACCGGAGTCGTACTTCTTCTTCAGGTCTGCCGCGAGCTTGTCGCGCGCGGCGCCGGTCACCCGGCTGCCCTTCTTCAGAGTCTCGGCCACCCGTGCCTCCTCATGGGAAGTGCGCTCTGGACTCTCATGATCACCCCTCGGGCGCTTCCTGGCCACCCATTCGGCAAGGTCTCTGCGACCGGATTCGCGCCCCGGGAGTGCGCCGGTGCGACCGGAATGCCTCATTCCAACAGGCCGTACGGGGTGTCGTGCCAGCATCCGGGAAGGAACGTCCAGGTCAGGGCACGCAAGGGCAGGGGGGCGGAAATGGGTGCGCCCGGCAGCTATCTGCCGGGCGCCGCGCCGAGGTATGAGACGTACTCACACAGATGACGGATCTCGGGTAGGCCGAATGATCCAGTCCGGGGGGATCAGGCCAGGGCGACCAGGTCCCGGTAGTCCGCACCCCACAGGTCCTCGATGCCGTCCGGGAGCAGGATGATCCGCTCCGGCTGAAGGGCCTCGACGGCGCCCTCGTCGTGCGTGACGAGGACCACGGCACCCTTGTACGTGCGCAGCGCGCCGAGGATCTCCTCGCGGCTGGCCGGGTCCAGGTTGTTGGTGGGCTCGTCCAGCAGGAGCACGTTGGCGGAGGAGACGACCAGGGTGGCCAGGGCCAGTCGGGTCTTCTCGCCGCCGGAGAGCACCCCGGCCGGCTTGTCCACGTCGTCCCCGGAGAACAGGAACGAGCCGAGCGTCTTGCGGACGTCGACGAGGTCCAGGTCGGGGGCGGCGGAGCGCATGTTCTCCAGGACCGTGCGGTCCGGGTCCAGGGTCTCGTGCTCCTGGGCGTAGTAGCCGAGCTTGAGGCCGTGGCCCTCCACGACCTGGCCGGTGTCGGGCTGCTCGGCGCCGCCGAGGAGCCGCAGCAGCGTGGTCTTGCCGGCGCCGTTGAGGCCGAGGATGACGACGCGGGAGCCCTTGTCGATGGCCAGGTCGACGTCGGTGAAGATCTCCAGCGAGCCGTAGGACTTGGAGAGCCCTTCCGCCATCAGGGGCGTCTTGCCGCAGGGCGAGGGGTCGGGGAAGCGCAGCTTGGCGACCTTGTCGGCGACCCGGATCTCGTCCAGGCCGGACAGCAGCCGGTCGGCGCGCTTGGCCATGTTCTGCGCGGCGACCGTCTTGGTCGCCTTGGCGCGCATCTTGTCCGCCTGCGCGTTGAGGGCGGCGGCCTTCTTCTCGGCGTTCTGGCGCTCGCGCTTGCGGCGCTTCTCGTCGGCCTCGCGCTGCTGCTGGTAGAGCTTCCAGCCCATGTTGTAGACGTCGATCTGGGACCGGTTGGCATCGAGGTAGAAGACCTTGTTGACGACCGTCTCGACCAGCTCGACGTCGTGGGAGATCACGACGAAGCCGCCGCGGTAGGTCTTGAGGTAGTCGCGCAGCCAGACGATCGAGTCCGCGTCGAGGTGGTTGGTCGGCTCGTCCAGGAGCAGCGTGTCGGCGTCCGAGAAGAGGATGCGGGCCAGCTCGACGCGGCGGCGCTGACCGCCGGAGAGGGTGTGCAGCGGCTGGCCGAGCACCCGGTCGGGCAGGCTGAGCGCGGCGGCGATGGTGGCGGCCTCGGCCTCGGCGGCGTAACCGCCCTTGGTGAGGAACTCCGTCTCCAGGCGCTCGTACTTCTTCATCGCCTTCTCGCGGGTGGCGCCCTTGCCGTTCGCCATCCGGTCCTCGTTCTCCCGCATCTTGCGCAGGATCTCGTCCAGGCCGCGGGCGGACAGGACCCGGTCCCTGGCCAGGACGTCGAGGTCGCCGGTGCGGGGGTCCTGCGGGAGATAGCCCACCTCGCCGGAGCGGGTGATGGTGCCCGCGGCGGGGACGCCCTCGCCGGCGAGGCACTTGGTGAGGGTGGTCTTGCCCGCTCCGTTGCGGCCGACGAGGCCGATGCGGTCGCCCTTGGCGATGCGGAAGCTGGCGGATTCGATGAGCAGACGGGCGCCGGCGCGCAGCTCGATGCCGGAGGCGGTGATCACGGGGAGGTACTCCAGGGCGAAAGGAAGGGCGGAGGAACGACGGGTGGTGACGGATCGACGCCGCTACTCACGCACACGCACAAGGAGAACTGCCATGGAAACCAGTCTACTGGCGGTGTCCACCGACTTTTCCGCGTGCTCCCCCCACGGGTGCGCCCGCCCGGGCGCAGGAGGTGAACAGGGCATTACGGGGCGTATGACCGGATACTCGGCGAAGGGACCGTGATCCGTGGCGGAGGGTGTGCGATGCAGTTCGACGACGACGCCGGTCTGGACACGTCGGAGGTCAGGGACGTACGCGGCAGCCGCGTCCCGGGCGGCCGGGCCACCGTGGGCGGGGGCATCGCCGGGGTGATCGCGCTCATCCTGGGGCTGCTCTTCGGGGTGGGCCCCGATCAGCTCGGGCTCTCGTCGGGCGACTCGCCGACGGCGACCGCGTCCTCGGCGGGGCAGGTGGCACAGGAGTGCCGGACCGGGCGGGACGCCAACACGAAGGACGACTGCCGGATCGTGGCGGTGGTCAACAGCGTGCAGGACTACTGGGGCCAGGAGTTCACCCGGCGCGACGCGCGGTACGCGACGGCGCGGACCGTCCTGTTCACCGACCGGGTCGGTACGGCCTGCGGCTCCGCGACCTCGGCCGTGGGGCCGTTCTACTGCCCCGGCGACCGGCAGGTCTACCTCGACCTTGGGTTCTTCGACGAGCTGCGGACGAAGTTCGGGTCGAGCGGCGGGCCGTTCGCGCAGGCGTACGTCGTCGCCCACGAGTACGGGCACCACGTGCAGAACCAGATGGGGACGCTGGGCCGGACCCAGGACGGGCGGACCGGCGAGAACAGCAACGCGGTCCGGGTGGAGCTCCAGGCGGACTGCTACGCGGGGGTCTGGGCGCACCACGCGACGACCACGCCCGACGAGTCGACCGGGCGGCCGCTGATCACCGAGGTGACCCGGGCGGACATCCGGGACGGCCTGGACGCGGCGGCGTCGGTCGGGGACGACCGGATCCAGGAGCGGTTCCAGGGCCGGGTCACGCCCGAGTCCTGGACGCACGGGTCCGCGGCGCAGCGGCAGGAGTGGTTCACCACGGGATTCCGGAGCGGGGACATGGGCGACTGCGACACGTTCCGCTGAGCCGTTGTCGGTGGCCGGTGCGAGACTGAGACGTGGATCACACAAGCTGTACGAAGGGGCTGAGCGCGATGGTGGAGACGGGCGTGGCGACGGTGTACCCGACGCTCCTCTACGACGACGCGAAGGGCGCGATCCGGCTGCTGACGGAGGGGCTGGGGTTCGTCGCGGAGGCGGTGTACGAGGGGGACGACGGGTCGGTGGTGCATGCGGAGCTGTCGTGCGGGAACGGCAGGGTGATGCTGGGGTCGCGGGGGCGGGAGGGGGTGTTCGCGCGGGCGATGGCGGGGGCGGGGCCTGCGGGGGTGTACGTGGTGGTGGAGGAAGTGGACGCGCACTATGCGCGGGCGGTTGAGCATGGGGTGGAGATTCTGATGCCGCCCACGGATCAGTCGTACGGGTCGCGGGATTACATGGCGCGGGACGGGGAGGGCAACGTGTGGAGCTTCGGCACGTATGCGCCGGGGGCGGCGGGCTGAGGCGGGGCGCGCCTGCGGCGGGCCTTGTCCCCTACCTGCCCCTTCCCGAAACCGGGGCGCTGCCCCGGACCCCGCGCCTCAAACGCCGGCGAGGCTACCTATAAGCCCCTCCGGCGATTGAGGAGCGGGGGTACGGGGGCAGCGCCCCCGTGTCATGAGCCGCCCGTGTGGACCTGGAAAGCCGCCTTGCGGACCGCCTTGGCCAGGGCCGGGTCCGGGTGGGCCGCGGCCAGGGCCACCAGGACCTGGACCGTGCGGGGGTGGCCGACGGCGCGGACCTCGTCCAGGAGGGCCGGGACCGTGCCCTGGACCGCCGAGTCGAGGTGGCGGACCAGGAGGCCCGTCTCACCGTGGTCCGCGACGGCCGCCGCCGTGTCGACCCAGAGCCAGGTGGCCTCCTCGCGGCTGAGGACCTCCTGAGCGTCCTCGGGGTCCGCGCCGTCGTACTCGGCGAGCCAGAGCAGCGCGTACGGGCGCAGGGGCGGGTCGGTCAGGACGGCCCGGACCTCGGGCTCCGCGGGGGCGCCGACCACGCGCAGGGCCTCGAAGGCGAGCCCACGCAGCAACGCGTCCTCACCCCGGGCGACGTCGAGCAGTTCGGCGACGGCACTGCCGACGGGGCGGGCGGCCAGCCAGGCGCGGTATTCGGCGCGGGCGGGGCCGGGGGTGAGGCGGGCGCAGCCGAGGAGCATGTCGGCGGCGGCCTGCTCGATGTTGCCGGCGGGGCTCTGCGCGGCGACGCAGATCTGTTCCAGCTTGACCCAGACCGCCCAGTTGCCGAGCGGCGTCAGCGTGGCCTGGTCCGCGCCGAGGGTGAGCGCCCCGACGTCGGCCAGACCCTCCAGGGCCCAGTCGAGCAGGCGGGCGACGAGGGCCGGGGGGTGGGCGGTGGGCGCCGGTTCGGCGGGGGCGGGCAGCGGCTCGGAGCCGTACGGCACCTCGCAGCGCTCCTCGTGGAGTTCCGCGACGCGCTGGCCGAGGAGGTCGAGGAGGGCGGGCACGGTGACCGGGCCGGCCGAGAGCTGGAGCAGCGAGAGGACCTGCGGCACGGCCTCGACGGCCTCGGCGACCGCGGTGGACTCGACGCCCCGGGGCGCGGGGTGGACGAGCGACCAGGCGTCGAAGAGCGCCACCCAGCCGCGCAGCACCGCGGAATCGTCGCGGTCCCAGGCGCGCAGCCGCCAGCCGGGGCGTGCGGTGTCGCCGTGGAGTTCGACCAGTCCGGCGAGCCGGGCCCGGTCCCAGCCGGAGCGGACCTGCTCCGGGGAGATGTCCAGCGCGGCGGCGGCGTGTTCGAGGGCGGTCGGCGGTGTGGTGCCGGGGGCCGCCCCGTCGGCCGCCCAGCGGGCGATCCGTACGGCGTCGGCGAGGACCGTCCGGGCCTGGCGGGCCAGCTCCGCCCGGGGTGGGGTGCCCTCGGGCGGGCGCGGCGCGGGCCTGGTGCGCCGGGTGGTCACGGCCCTGCGGGCGGTGGCGAGGGGTCGCGGGCGGACAAGACGCAGCCTGGAGTCGCGCGGGGTACGGGACGTCACGGGAGCAGTCTTGCCCCTGACGGCCCGAAAGCCCAAACGGAACCCGGGTCACCGGCGTTGACGGGCCCCCGCACCGGCCGGGACCAATCGGCCGAACCGGCGCATCACCTCACATCAGGGGCGTGAGGAAGCGGCGCAGGGTCTCCTCGTAGCGGGCCGGGTCGGCGTTCCACATCGCCGCATGCGGAGCGTGGTCCACGGTGTGCAGGGAGACCAGGTCCGGGCGGGCGGCGGCGAGCCGGCGGGAGTGGATGAAGGGGGCCAGGGTGTCGTCGGGGCCGTGGAGGACGAGCGTGGGGACGTGCAGGGTCACGGGGACCGAGGTGTCCAGGAGGGCGGTGCCGTGCAGTCCGGTCTGCCCCTGGGCGGCGCGCACGGCCAGCGGCAGCAGCGCGGCGGGCACCCCGCGTGCGGCGGCCAGGCCGCGCAGGGTGTCGGTCCAGTCGAGCACGGGCGAGTCGAGGACGAGGCCGGAGATCCGGTCGCGGAGCGCGGAGCCCACGCAGGCGTGCAGCGCCATGGACGCGCCGGTGGACCAGCCGTACAGGATGACCTGCTCGGCGCCGTTGCGGACGGCGAAGCGGATCGCGGCGTCCAGGTCGCGCCACTCGGACTCGCCGAGGTGGCCGAGCCCGTCCGGGGAGCGCGGGGCGCCGGGGTCGCCCCGGTAGGCGAGGTCGAGCACGGGCAGCTGCTGGCCGTGCAGGAAGCCGAGGAGGTTCAGCGGGTGCTCCCGGGTGGCACCGATGCCGTGGACGGTGATCACCCAGGTGGGGCGGGGAGCGGGGACGTACCAGGCGGGCAGTTCGCCGAGCTCGCCGGGGATCCGCACCTCGCGGAAGGCCAGGCCGAGGGCGCTGCCGGGGTCGCCGCTGTACACCTGGGGCGTGAGGCGGACCTTGTCGCCGGGGGCGAGGATGCCGCGGTCGACGCGTTCCAGTCGGCGTACGACCGTGTCGGCTGCCTGGTGGGCCCGGTCGATCACGGGGCCGACGACGGCGTGGACGTCCTTGCCGGTCAGCCCGTACGTGCCGGGGCGCAGCGAGGTGAGGGACCGGGTCAGGGTGACCTGCCCGGCGGCCGTCGCGTGGACGGTGAGTTCGCGGTCGGCGGGGAGCGGTCGGCCGGGCGGCGTCTTGAGGGCGACGTCGCCGGCGAACCGGCCGGCCGCGACCGCTGCCGCGCCGGCGCCGATGAGTGTGGTGACGGCCGCTGCCGTCGCGGTAACCGGGCGCACACCCTCAGTGTCGGGGTCCGGGCGCCGCGATGCCAGCGGGCAGGGCCGTCCGGTGCCGCCTCAGCCTTGTTGCCCGTATCCCTTCAGGGCCTCCAGCACCTCGCCGAGCTGGTCCTCCGAGAGCAGGGCCGGGGTGCGGCCGGGTACGGCGCTCGCGGTGAGCCAGACGCGGCAGAGCCATTCGAGCTGGGCGGTGCGGTCGTACGCCTCGTCGAGGGTGGCGCCGTAGGTGACGGTGCCGTGGTTGGCGAGCAGGCAGCCGGTGCGGTCGCGGAGGGCGGTGAGCATGTTCGCGGCGAGTTCGGGGGTGCCGTACCGGGCGTAGGGGGCGACGCGGACCGGGCCGCCGAGCATCGCGGCGGCGTAGTGGACGGAGGGGACCTCGGTGACGAGGGTGGAGACGGCGGTGGCGTGGACCGCGTGGGTGTGCACGACGGCTTTCGCGTCGGTGTTCCGGTAGACGGCGAGGTGGAGGGGAAGTTCGCTGGTCGGGGTCAGTGTTCCGAAGGTCTGGTTGCCCTCCGGATCGACACCGGTCAGGTCCTCGGGGCGCAGCCGGTCGTACGGCACTCCGCTGGGTGTGACCAGCACCGTGTCACCGACCCGCAGCGAGACGTTTCCGGAGGTCCCGACGACCAGCCCCTCGGCCGCCGTGCGGCGCGCCGCGGCGACGACCGCCTCCCATCCACGGGCCATCGCGTCGTGCCGTCCGTCACTCATCCGAAGATCCTTTCCGGGCCCCGTCCGGCCGCCGCCGCGAGGGTCACCGCAGCGCCCTGTTCAGTTCATCTTCTGTTCACTCAAGTTGCCTACGTTCCACGTGCCAATGACGTCGAACGATTGCCTGGGTAAATGGAACACATCACGCTGCTGCTCGCGATAGTGATCGTGACAGCTCTAGTGTTCGATTTCACGAACGGTTTCCACGACACCGCCAACGCGATGGCCACGACCATCTCGACCGGCGCACTCAAACCCAAGACGGCGGTCGCGATGTCCGCCGTTCTCAATCTGGTCGGCGCGTTCCTGTCCGTGGAGGTCGCCAAGACGATCTCCGGCGGGATCGTCAACGAGGACGGCCTCAGAACCGAGGTCATCTTCGCGGCGCTCGTCGGCGCCATCCTGTGGAATCTTCTGACCTGGCTGGTCGGGCTCCCGTCCAGCTCCTCCCACGCACTGTTCGGCGGCCTCATCGGCGCCGCGGTGATGTCCGCCGGCTGGTCGTCGGTCAACGGCGGCACCGTCGTCACCAAGGTGCTGCTGCCCGCCGTCGCCGCCCCGATCGTGGCCGGTGTGGCCGCGCTCCTGGCCACGAGGCTCACGTACCGGATCGGCGGGAAGATCCGTAACGACGCCCAGGAGAAGGCCACCGCCAAGGGCTACCGGGCGGGGCAGATCGCCTCGGCCGGGCTCGTCTCGCTCGCCCACGGCACCAACGACGCGCAGAAGACGATGGGCATCATCACCCTGGCCCTGGTCACCGGCGGCGTCCTCTCCCCCGGCTCCAACCCGCCGGTCTGGGTCATCGTCAGCGCCGGTCTGGCCATCGCGCTCGGCACTTACCTCGGCGGCTGGCGCATCATCCGCACCATGGGCAGCGGCCTGACCGAGCTGAAGCCCCCGCAGGGCTTCGCCGCCCAGACCAGCGCGGCCACCGTCATCCTGGCCTCCTCGCACCTCGGCTTCTCCCTCTCCACCACGCAGTCCTGCTCCGGGGCCGTGATGGGCGCGGGCCTCGGCCGTGCCGGGGGTGTGGTCCGCTGGTCCACCGCCACCCGGATGTTCGTCGCCTGGGGCCTGACCCTGCCGGCCGCCGGTCTGGTCGGGGCGGGCGCCGAGTTCCTGACGAAGCAGGGCACCTGGGGCGTCGTGGTCGTCGCGGCCCTCCTGATCGCCGGTTCCGGGGCGATCTGGGTGCTCTCGCGCCGCAAGCCCGTCGGCCACGGCGATGTCGCACCGGGCACCGAGGACACGGCCCCGGCCGAGCCCGCCGGTGTCGTCACCCAGGCCATCGCGGCCGTGAGCCCGCCGCCCACCGTGGCGCACGACCTCGCCGCCACCATTCCGGCGCCCGCCGCACCCGTCGCCGCCGATCCGGCCCGACCCGCCACGGTCTGACAGACCCCGGTACTCCGGTAAAGGACACCCCGTATGAACATCGACTGGGCAGCTCTGGGCACCGTCTTCGGCGTCTCCCTCGTCACCACCGTCGCTCTGGTGGGCCTCTTCACGCTCGGCATCGTCGGCCTCTCCAAGCAGCCGGAACCGGCTGCGCAGGGCGGTCCGGCGGGCTCCTCGCTCCTGCTGGCGCACGCCGGGGCGTACGTCTGCTTCGGGCTGTGCGCGGCGGCGGTCGCGTACGGCATCTACCTCATCGTCGCCTGACGCGAACCCCCTCCCTCGGGCCGGACGCACCTCGTGCGCGTCCGGCCCGATGTGCGTCCGCCCACACCCTGCCGTCGCAGGTCAACGGCGAGTTGACGGGCGTTCGCGGGGCGTGGTGGACTGCCGGAGCCATTACGGCGACAGCAGAGGAAGCCGGTGCGAATCCGGCGCGGTCCCGCCACTGTCACCGGGGAGCGGTCCCCCACCGCACGTCACGGCCCGCGCGAGCGGGCTGGAAGACCGGGGGAATCCGCCGATCCGGAAGCCAGGAGACTCTTGTCGCCGTCACGTCGAACCAGGGCGCGGACCCTGAGTGAGGACATATCGCCATGCCCGGCTGCCGTGCGCCCCTCTCCCCACAGCCTCTGTCGGCGGACTCCGGTACGGCCGGCTGAACCGTGCGTGCCGATCGCATCTACGCGTACGGCGCCACCGCCGGCCTGATCGGCGACCTGCTGCTCGGTGACCCCCGCAGGGGCCACCCGGTCGCCGCCTTCGGGCGGGCCGCCGCGGCCGTCGAGGACCGGCTCTGGCGCGACCACCGCGGCCGGGGCGCCCTGCACACCCTGATCTGCGCCGGGGGCGCCGCCGGGAGCGCCGCGCTCGCCGCCCGCGCCCTGCGCCGCCACCCCGCCGCGTCCGTGGCCCTGACCGCCGCCGCCACCTGGTCCGTCGTCGGCGGTACGTCGCTGGGGCGCGAGGCCCGGGCCATCGGCGGGGCGCTCGCCGCGGGGGACGTCGAGTTGGCCCGGGAGCGGCTGCCGCACCTGTGCGGGCGCGACCCGCAGGCGCTGGACGGCCCCGGGATCGCGCGCGCCGTGGTGGAGTCCGTCGCCGAGAACACCTCGGACGCCGTGGTCGGCGCCCTCGTCTGGGGCGCCCTCGCCGGTGTGCCCGGGCTCGTCGGCTTCCGCGCCGTCAACACGCTCGACGCGATGGTCGGCCACAAGTCGCCGCGCCATCTGCGGTACGGCTGGGCCTCGGCCCGCCTCGACGACCTCGCGGGCTGGCCCGGCGCCCGGCTCACCGCCCTGCTCGCCGCGGCCTCCGGCGGCCGCCCCAGAGAGGCGGTACGGGCCTGGCGGGCGGACGCCGCGAAGCACCCGAGCCCCAACGCGGGCCCGGTGGAGGCCGCGTTCGCCGGGGCGCTCGGCGTACGGCTGGGCGGGACCCTGGCGTACGGCGGCCGGGTCGAGCACCGGCCCGTGCTCAACGGGGAGGCCGGGCGGGCGGTGGAGACCGGGGACATCGAGCGCGCGGTGCGGCTCTCGCGCCGGGTGGGCGTGCTCGCCCTCGGCGTCAGCGTGGCCGCCCGGCTGGGCGCGGGGGCGGTCGTGCGCCGGGCCCGGAGACCTCACGGATCCCGTACTGCTGGACGGAGAGCGATATGAGCGGCGGACTGCTGGTCGCCGGGACCACCTCGGACGCGGGCAAGAGCGTCGTCACGGCGGGCATCTGCCGCTGGCTGGTGCGCCGGGGCGTGAAGGTCGCCCCGTTCAAGGCACAGAACATGTCGCTGAACTCGTTCGTCACCCGCGAGGGCGCCGAGATCGGCCGGGCCCAGGCGATGCAGGCCCAGGCCGCCCGCGTCGAGCCGACCGCCCTGATGAACCCCGTGCTGCTCAAGCCCGGCGGCGACCGCTCCAGCCAGGTCGTCCTGATGGGGCGGCCGGTCGGCGAGATGAGCGCCCGCGGCTACCACGGCGGGCGGCAGGAACAGCTGCTGTCCACCGTCACGGACTGCCTGGAGCAGCTGCGGAGCACGTACGACGCGGTGATCTGCGAGGGCGCGGGCTCGCCCGCCGAGATCAACCTGCGCCGCACGGACATCGTGAACATGGGCATCGCCCGCGCCGCACGCTTCCCGGTCGTGGTGGTCGGGGACATCGACCGGGGCGGCGTCTTCGCCTCGTTCTTCGGCACGACCGCGCTGCTCGCGCCGGAGGACCAGGAGCTGATCGCGGGGTACCTGGTCAACAAGTTCCGGGGCGACGTCTCGCTGCTTGAGCCGGGCCTCGACATGCTCCGCGATCTGACGGGCCGTCCGACGTACGGGGTGCTGCCCTTCGCGCACGGGCTCGGCATCGACGAGGAGGACGGCCTGCGGGTGTCGCTGCGCGGCACCGTACGGGAGTCGACCGTAGCCCCGCCGCACGGCGAGGACGTCCTGCGCGTCGCCGTGTGCGCGATCCCGCTGATGTCGAACTTCACCGATGTGGACGCGCTGGCCGCCGAACCGGGCGTCGTCGTCCGCTTCGTGGACCGGCCCGAGGAGCTGGCCGACGCCGACCTCGTCATCGTGCCCGGCACCCGGGGCACCGTGAAGGCGCTCGCCTGGCTGCGCGAGCGCGGACTCGCCGAGGCGCTGCGGCGGCGCGCGGCCGAGGGGCGGCCGGTGCTCGGGATCTGCGGCGGCTACCAGATCCTCGGCGAGCACATCGAGGACGAGGTGGAGTCGCGCGCCGGGCAGGTGGACGCGCTCGGGCTGCTGCCGGTGCGCGTCCGCTTCGACCGCGAGAAGACGCTCGCCCGGCCGGTCGGCGAGGCGCTCGGTGCGCCCGTCGAGGGGTACGAGATCCATCACGGGGTCGCCGATGTGCGCGGCGGCGAACCGTTCCTGACGGACGGCCGGGGCACCCCGCTGGACGGCTGCCGATCCGGTGCCGTCTGGGGCACGCACTGGCACGGCTCGCTGGAGAGCGACGCCTTCCGCCGCCGGTTCCTGGCCGAGGTCGCCCGGCTCACCGGCCGCCGCTTCGTGCCCGCGCCCGACACCTGCTTCGCCGCGCTGCGCGAGGAACAGCTCGACCGCCTCGGCGACCTGATCGAGGAACACGCGGACACCGACGCGCTGTGGCGGCTCATCGAGTCGGGCGCGCCGTCCGGTCTGCCGTTCATCCCGCCGGGAGCGCCCGCCATCCCCGTCAAGGAGGCCCTGTGAGTACGCCCTACCCCTTCACCGCCGTCGTCGGCCAGGACGACCTGCGGCTCGGGCTGCTGCTCAACGCGGTCAGCCCGGCCGTGGGCGGGGTCCTGGTCCGCGGCGAGAAGGGCACCGCCAAGTCGACCGCCGTGCGCGCGCTGGCCGCGCTGATGCCGGAGGTCTCCGTCGTGCCGGGGTGCCGCTTCTCGTGCGACCCCGCCTCGCCCGACCCGGCGTGCCCGGACGGCCCGCACGAGGACACCTCCGGCGTGTCGCGGGCGGCGCGGACCGTGGAGCTGCCGGTCGGCGCGTCCGAGGACCGGCTCGTCGGGGCGCTCGACATCGAACGGGCCCTCGCGGAGGGCGTGAAGGCCTTCGAACCGGGCCTGCTCGCGGACGCGCACCGCGGAATCCTGTACGTGGACGAGGTCAACCTGCTCCACGACCACTTGGTGGACCTGCTGCTCGACGCGGCGGCCATGGGTGCCTCGTACGTGGAGCGCGAGGGCGTCTCCGTACGGCATGCGGCGCGGTTCCTGCTCGTCGGGACGATGAACCCCGAAGAGGGCGAGTTGCGGCCGCAGTTGCTCGACCGGTTCGGGCTGACCGTCGAGGTCGCGGCATCCCGGGAGACGGACCAGCGGGTGGAGGTCGTGCGGCGGCGGCTCGCCTACGAGGACGACCCGGCGGGCTTCGCGGCGCGCTGGGCCGACGAGGAAGCGGAGTTGCGGGACCGGATCGCGGCCGCGCGGGCGCTGCTGCCCGAAGTGGTGCTCGGTGACCAGGCGTTGCGGCAGATCGCGGCGACCTGCGCGGCCTTCGAGGTCGACGGGATGCGCGCGGACATCGTCATGGCCAGGACCGCGACCGCGCTGGCCGCGTGGGCGGGGCGCACCGACGTACAGGCCGAGGACGTCCGGCAGGCGGCGCTGCTCGCGCTCCCCCACCGGAGGCGGCGGAACCCCTTCGACGCGCCGGGGCTCGACGAGGACAAGCTGGACGACACGCTGGAGCAGAACGGCGGCGGGGACGACGAGCCGGAGCCGGACGGGCCCGGTGACGGCGGTGGCGGCGGAGGGGGCGGCGGGCTGCCGCCGCAGGGGGACGGGCCCGACACGCCGCCCTCCCCTGCCGACGGGGCGGACGACACGCCCGGCGCGCCCGTGCCCGGGCAGGGCGGTGAGCAGCAGCCCGTACGGGCCGGTGAGCCGTTCCGTACGAAGATGCTCAGCGTGCCCGGTCTCGGTGAGGGCGCGGCAGGGCGGCGGTCCCGGGCGCGTACCGAGCACGGTCGGACGACCGGTGCGCGGCGGCCCGAGGGCGCGCTGACCAAGCTGCATCTGGCCGCGACCGTGCAGGCCGCCGCCCCGCACCAGCGGGCGCGGGGCCGGTCCGGGCGGGGGCTCGTGGTGCGGCGGGACGATCTGCGGCAGGCGACGCGGGAGGGGCGCGAGGGCAATCTCGTGCTGTTCGTCGTGGACGCCTCCGGGTCGATGGCCGCCCGGCAGCGCATGGGCGCCGTGAAGGGGGCGGTGCTGTCCCTGCTGATGGACGCCTACCAGCGCCGCGACAAGGTCGGCCTGGTCACCTTCCGGGGCCGGGACGCGGAGCTGGCGCTGCCGCCGACCTCGTCGGTGGACGCGGCGGCGGCCCGTCTCGAGTCGCTGCCGACGGGCGGGCGAACCCCGGTGGCCGCCGGACTGCTGAAGGCGCACGACGTGCTGCGGGTGGAGCGGCTGCGCGACCCGTCCCGGCGGCCCCTGCTGGTCGTGGTGACGGACGGGCGGGCGACCGGCGGGCCGGACCCGGTGGCGCTGGCCGCGCGGGCGGCCCGGCTGCACGCGGCCGAGGGCATCGCGTCGGTCGTCGTGGACTGCGAGACGGGCCCGGTACGGCTGGGGCTCGCGGCGAATCTCGCCGCCGACCTGGGCGGCACCGCCGTCACGCTGGACGAGCTGCGCGCCGAATCGATCGCCGGGCTGGTCAAGGACGTCCGGGGCACGGGCCCCGGGCACACCGACAGGAGGATCGCCTAATGCCGCAGGGACAGCCGGAGAGCGTGCCGGACGACGGACTCACCACCCGGCAGCGGCGCAACCGGCCGCTGCTGATGGTGCACACCGGCATCGGCAAGGGGAAGTCGACGGCGGCCTTCGGGCTCGCGCTGCGCGCCTGGAACCAGGGGTGGCCCGTCGGGGTCTTCCAGTTCGTCAAGTCGGCGAAGTGGAAGGTCGGCGAGGAGAACGCGCTGAAGGTCCTCGGCGCGAGCGGCGAGGGCGGGTCCGTCGCCTGGCACAAGATGGGCGAGGGCTGGTCCTGGGTCCAGCGGGACGACCAGACGGACAACGAGGCGAAGGCCCGCGAGGGCTGGGAGCAGGTCAAGCGCGACCTGGCCGCCGAGACGTACCGGCTGTACGTGCTGGACGAGTTCGCCTATCCGCTGCACTGGGGGTGGATCGACACCGACGAGGTCGTCTCGGTCCTGCGCGACCGCCCCGGTACGCAGCATGTGGTGATCACCGGCCGCAACGCGCCCGCCGCGCTGCTGGACGCGGCGGACCTGGTGACGGACATGTCGAAGGTCAAGCACCCGATGGACGCCGGGCAGAAGGGCCAGAGGGGCATCGAGTGGTGAACGTCCCCCGCCTGGTCGTCGCCGCGCCCTCGTCCGGGAGCGGCAAGACCACCGTCGCGACGGGCCTGATGGCCGCGTTCGCCGCGCGGGGGCTCGCCGTGTCCGGGCACAAGGTGGGCCCCGACTACATCGACCCCGGCTTCCACACGCTGGCGACCGGGCGGCCCGGGCGCAACCTCGACGCGTACATGTGCGGGCCCGAGCTGATCGCGCCGCTGTTCGCGCACGGGGCGCGGGGGTGCGGGCTGGCCGTGGTCGAGGGCGTGATGGGGCTGTACGACGGGGCCTCGGGGCTCGGTGAGCTGGCGTCCACCGCGCATGTGGCGAAGCTGCTGCGGGCGCCGGTGGTGCTCGTCGTGGACGCGTCGTCGCAGTCGCGGTCGGTGGCGGCGCTGGTGCACGGGTTCGCGTCCTGGGACGCGGAGGTGCGGATCGGCGGGGTGATCCTGAACAAGGTGGGGTCCGACCGGCACGAGGCGTTGCTGCGGGAGGCGTTGGAGGAGTCGGGGGTGCCGGTGCTCGGTGCCTTGCGGCGGGCGGAGGGGGTCTCCGTGCCGTCGCGGCATCTGGGGTTGGTGCCGGTGGCGGAGCGGCGGTCCGATGCGGTGGCCGCTGTCGCGGCGATGGCGGGGCAGGTTGCGGCTGGGTGTGACCTGAGGGGGTTGTTGGCGTTGGCGCGGTCTGCGCCTGCGTTGCCGCCGGGTGGGGAGTGGGATGCGGGGGTTGCTGTCGCCGGGGGTGTTCCCCTACCCGCCCCTTCCCGTAACCGGGGCTCTGCCCCGGACCCCGCTCCTCAAGCGCCGGAGGGGCTGAAAAACCGGCCTGTTGTTGCTGTGGCCGGTGGGGCTGCTTTTACGTTCTCGTATGCCGAGAACACCGAGTTGCTTGCCGCGGCCGGGGCCGACGTCGTTTCGTTTGATCCCCTGCGGGACGAGGCTCTGCCGCTCGGGACCCGGGGCGTCGTCATCGGGGGCGGGTTCCCTGAGGTGTACGCCCCCGAGTTGTCGGCCAACGAGGCCTTGCGGAAGGCCGTCGCGGAGTTGGCGCTCTCCGGGGCGCCGGTGGCCGCCGAGTGTGCGGGGTTGTTGTATCTGGCGCGGTCCCTGGACGGGTTGCCGATGTGCGGGGTGCTCGACGCCGAGGCGCGGATGACCAAGCGGCTGACGCTCGGGTACCGGGACGCCGTGGCGCTCACGGACAACGTGCTGGCGCCCGCCGGGGCGCGGATGCGGGGGCACGAGTTCCACCGGACCGTCATCGAGCCCGGGGCGGGCGACGAACCCGCCTGGGGCATGCACCGGCCCGAGCGGCGCGTCGAGGGGTTCGTCCGGGGCAACGTACACGCGAGTTATCTGCACACCCACTGGGCCGCGTCGCCCGGGACGGCCGCGCGGTTCGTCGAGCGGTGCCGGGGGTGACGGGGTCACTGGGCGAGGCCCACCACCAGCCAGATGAAGCACACGCCGGCCACCGTGCACAGCAGCGTGGAACGGGCCGGGTGGTCGTGGTGGGCCTCGGGCAGGATCTCGGCGGCGGCGAGGTAGAGCAGCGCGCCGCCGAAGAAGCCGAGATAGCAGCCGAGCAGTTCCTCCGGCAGGGTGAACAGCAGCGTCGTCGCGGCCCCGATGACGGGCGCCGCCGCATCCGCGAAGAGCATCGTGAGGGCCTTGCGGCGGGCGTTCCCGTACAGGCTGGTGATCGTGTACGTGTTGAAGCCGTCCGCGAAGTCGTGCGTGATCACGGCGAGCGCGACGGCCGCCCCCATCCCGCCGCCGACCTGGAAGGCCGCGCCGAGCGCCACCCCGTCCATCAGGCTGTGGCCGACCATCGCGGACGCCGCCGTCAGCCCGACCTGCGGGACCCGCTCCTCGGCCGCGCCGTGGGCCGCCTGACGCACTGCGAGCAGCCGCTCCACGAGGTGGGCGACGAGGAAGCCGCCGACGAACAGCAGCAGCGCCGCCGGGACGCCGAAGACCAGGCCGCCCGCCGCCTCCACCGCCTCGGGCAGCAGGTCCAGGCCGACCACGCCGAGCATCAGCCCACCGGCCAGACCGAGGACCAGGTGGCGGCGGTCGCTGACGCGCTGGGCGACCCAGCCGCCCGCCAGGGTCATCAGGAACGCGCCGAGCGCGACGAACACCGCCATGGCCTCTTGCTAGCCGATGCACCCCGCTCCGCGCATCTCGGCGCGCTCGTCGTCGGCGTCGGCGCCTCCCGGGGCGTCTCCGCCGACGAGGTCACCGGGCTGGTCCTGGAGGTGCTGCGGGAGGCGGGGCTCACGGAGCTCGCCGCGTTGGTCACCGTAACGGCGAAGGCCCGGGAGCCGGGGCTGCTCGACGCCGCCGCGCGGCTCGGGGTGCCGCTCCACGCGTACCCGGCGGACGTGCTCGCGCTGGTCCCCGTCCCGCACCCCTCCGGCGCGGCGCTCGCCGCCCTCGGCACCCCCTCGGTGGCCGAGGCCGCCGCCCTCGTCGGCGGCGGTCAACTCCTCGTACCCAAAAGGAAGTCACGGCCTCGCGACGGGCACCCGTCGATGGCCACCTGCGCGGTCGCGCGTCGGCCGGTCGGGACCGTTGCGTGAAACAGGGTGCGGGGCGCATAGTCATCCTGCCGGAGTCCACCCAGGCCACGGCGCACACCCCCCACCACACCCCCACCACGGCGGTCATGCACACTCCCACTGAGAGTCCCGACGCGACAGGCGCGGGCACCCACGATCTGCGTCACCACGGAGACGCGGAAGTACGCGGACGGGGCCGGGATCTGACCGATCTCGCCGTCAACGTACGGGCCGGCACCCCACCGGCCTGGCTGAAGGAGCGCATAGCCGGCTCCCTGGGCACGCTCGCCGCGTATCCGGACGGCCGCGAGGCCCGCGAGGCCGTCGCCGCGCGCCACGAACTACCCCCCGAACGCGTCCTGTTGACGGCGGGCGCGGCGGAGGCCTTCGTCCTCCTCGCCCGTGCGCTGCCCGCCCGGCGGCCGTACGTGGTGCACCCTCAGTTCACCGAGCCCGAGGCGGCGCTGCGCGCGGCCGGGCACGAGGTGGGGCGGGTGCTGCTGCGGGCCGGGGACGACTTCCGGCTCGACCCCGCGGACGTGCCCGACGACGCGGATCTGGTGGTCGTCGGCAACCCGACCAACCCGACGTCCGTCCTCCATCCCGCCGCCGTCCTCGAACGCCTCGCGCGTCCCGGCCGGACCCTGGTGGTGGACGAGGCGTTCATGGACGCGGTGCCGGGCGAGCGCGAGGCCCTGATCGGGCGTACGGACATCCCCGGGCTCGTCGTCCTGCGCAGCCTCACCAAGACCTGGGGGCTCGCCGGTCTGCGCATCGGTTACGTGGCGGCCGACCCGGAGACGATCCGCACCCTGGCGGAGGCCCAGCCGCTGTGGCCGGTGTCGTCGCCCGCGCTGGCGGCGGCGGAGGCGTGCATGGAGCCGCGCGCGCTGGCGGAGGCCGCCGGGGCGGCGGACCGGATCGTGGTGGACCGGGCCCATCTGGTCGCCGGGCTGCGGGAGTTCTCCGAGGTCCGGGTGGTCGAGCCGGCCGAGGGGCCGTTCGTGCTGATCCGCCTCGACGGGGCCGCCGAGATACGGGAGCGGCTGCGGATGCTGGGGTTCGCGGCGCGGCGAGGAGATACGTTTCCTGGGCTCGGGGACGGCTGGCTGCGGCTGGCGGTACGCGACCGGACGACGACCAACCGCTTCCTCCAGGCGCTCGACCTGGCGCTCCAGGCGCTGACGGTGGCGGGGCGGTAGCGGGGCGCTCCGGTTGGTGCGCGGCGCTCCGGTTGATAAGCGACGCTCCGTCCGGTGAGCGGCGCTCCGTCTGGCGCACACTGCTCACATAGGTGAGCGGTGCTCCCCCCTCGGAGCACCGCTCACCATCCCCTCCCCCGGGGTTCCTCCCCTCGGGCCGTCAGCCTCGGGCGCGGCGGCGGGTCAGGACCATGGCGCCCGCCCCGGCCGCCAGCAGCAGCGCCGCGCCGCCCGCGATGTACGGGGTGCTGGAGCTGCTGCCCGTCTCGGCCAGGTCCCCGTCCGTGGCGGCCGGGGCCTGGTCCGTACCCGTCTGGGTCTTCACGTCGCCGCCACCCCCGGTCGAGCCGGCCTTGTCGCCGCCGCCCGTGGAGCCGCCGCTCCCGGAGCCGCCGTCCGTCGAACCGCCCCCGGTCGCGCCGCCGTTGTCGTTCCCGCCGTTGTCGCCGCCGCCGTTCTCGTTGCCCCCGTTGTCACCGCCACCGTTGTGGCCGCCCCCGCTGTCGCCGCCGCCCGTGTGGCCGCCGTGGCCCTTCGGGGTTTCGCAGGTGGCCTCCGCGAGGGTGACCTCGCCCTTGACGTCCGCGACGTTCAGGTTGAGCGGGTTGACCGACACCTTCAGCTGGAGTGCCACAGCGGCGGCCGTGCGCGAAGTGGTCTCCGTCTTCGACAGGTCGAGCGTCACCTCGCCGACCTGCGGCACCGCGACCCGCGTGGTGCCGCCCGCCGTGAGCGTGACGCGCTTGCCGAGCACCGAGACGGACCCGAGCACGTTGGCCTCGGCGACCGGCCGGCTGCCCGCCTCGCAGACCGCCTTCGAGGTGACCTTCTCCACCTTGAGCAGCGGGAACGCCGTGAGCCCGGGAAGGCTCACCCGGGCATTGGCGAGATTGCTGTAGCCGGCGGCGCGGTGCTTGTCGGCGGTGGCCTTCGCGGTGGCCACATCGGCCTTGAGGACGCTGAACGGCTTTCCGCGGTCCACCCCGTCGAGCCGCACGCTGAGCGCGGTCTGCTCGGCGCTGCGCGGCGCCTGCACCTCGTTGAGGGTGACCTTCAACGGCACGTCGACCGTCTTGTTGAGGAGGGAGACGTCGAGTGCGGTACGGAGCACGACCGCGCTCGCCTTCCCGTCGCCGCCGGACGTGGTGGTCGCGGGGGCGGCGTGGGCCGGGACCGCGACCAGGGCGGCGACGGGGGCGGCGGCGACCGCCAGGGCGGCGAGACGGAAGGTGTTGCTGTTCAAGATGGTGGAACCCCCACAGGAGACATGGAGCCACCAGTGCGCCGTCCAATGGGGGACATCGCGGGCACCGGTGGCCTCGACTCCGTGAATCTTTACGCACAGAGGGTGAACTGGCGGACACCTGACGCCAGTTCACTCCAAAGGGGGGTTTCCGTGCCTGTATTCGAATATTCCGGCACGTGCGTTCCTCGCGTTCACCCGTTTCACTGAGCGCCGGGGCGTTTCTGACCGCGCGCGGGCGGCCCGCACGAGGACCGTGCCGCGTACACGGAAAAGGTTCAACGAGCGGGCCGCCCCCGGGTCACTGCCGGTCAACGCGGTGCGTCAGCCGATCACGCGCCCGTTCAGGACGACCCGGCGCGGCCCGGCCAGCACCCGCACGTCCGCCCGCGGGTCCTCGTCGTACACCACGAGGTCGGCCGGTGCCCCCTCCTCCAGGCCGGGCCTGCCGAGCCAGGCCCTCGCCCCCCAGGTCGTCGCGGACAGCGCCGCCAGCGGCGGGATGCCCGCCTTGACGAGCTCCGCGACCTCGTCGGCCACCAGGCCGTGCGCGAGGACCCCGCCCGCGTCGGTGCCGACGAAGACCGGCACCCCGGCGTCGTAGGCGGCGCGCACGGTGTCGTAACGGCGTTCGTGCAGGCGCCGCATATGGGCGGACCAGCGCGGGAACTTCGCCTCGCCGCTCTGCGCGAGCGAGGGGAAGGTGGCGATGTTGACCAGCGTCGGCACGATCGCCACGCCGCGCTCCGCGAAGAGCGGGATGGTGTCCTCGGTGAGGCCCGTGGCGTGCTCGACGCAGTCGATCCCGGCCTCGACCAGGTCCCGCAGCGAGTCCTCCGCGAAGCAGTGCGCGGTGACGCGGGCGCCCAGCCGGTGCGCCTCCGCGATGGCCGCCTCCACCGCCTCGCGCGGCCAGAGCGCCGTCAGGTCACCCACCTCGCGGTCGATCCAGTCGCCGACGAGCTTCACCCAGCCGTCGCCCCGGCGCGCCTCCTGGGCGACGTAGGCGACGAGTTCGTCCGGCTCGATCTCCCAGGCGTAGTTGCGGGTGTAGCGGCGGGGCCGGGCGATGTGGCGGCCGGCCCGGATGATCTTCGGCAGGTCCTCGCGGTCGTCGATCCACCGGGTGTCGGCGGGCGAGCCCGCGTCCCGCAGGAGCAGCGCCCCGGCCTCCCGGTCGTCCAGGGCCTGCTTCTCGCTGGTCGCCGCGTCCACGGCGCCGTGGTGGTCGAGTCCGACGTGGCAGTGGGCGTCGACCAGGCCGGGCAGGGCCCAGCCGGTGACGGTGACGGCGTCGTCCGCGCCGGGCGGCCGCTCGTAGGTGACCCGGCCGCCGACCGCCCAGAGCTCGTCCCTGACCTCCTCGGGTCCGACGAGCACCCGCCCCTTCACATGCAGCACCCGCGATGCCTCGTGATCACTCATGCACAGCACTGTACGAGGGGCCCACCGCGTGCGACATGCCCTGTCCCGGCCCGTCCGGACGGTGCTGGGTACTCTCGGAGGCGCCCGGTCAGCAGGCCGGAGCCCGCCGACCGAAACCGAAGAGAGCACCGCCGTGACGCACCCCTTCCTCGACCTCGCTCCGCTGACCGCCGCGCACTTCGCGGCGATCGAGCGGCGGGTGGCCGGTCTGCTGGCCACCGAGCAGGACGTCGTCATCATGCAGGGCGAGGCGCTGCTGCCGCTGGAGGGCTGCATCCGGGGCGGCGCCCGGCCCGGTTCGACGGCGCTGAACGTGGTGACCGGACCGTACGGGCAGACCTTCGGGAACTGGCTGCGCGACTGCGGGGCCGAGGTCGTCGACCTGGAGGTGCCGTTCCACACGGCCGTCACCGCGGACCAGGTCGCCGAGGCGCTGGCCGCACACCCGGAGATCGACTTCGTCTCGCTGGTCCACGCCGAGGCGGCGACCGGGAACACCAACCCGGTCGCGGAGATCGGCGAGGTGGTGCGGGCGCACGGCGCGCTGTTCATGCTGGACGCGGTCGCCTCGGTGGGCGCCGAGCCGCTGCTGCCGGACGCCTGGGGCGTGGACCTGTGCGTGATCGGGGCGCAGAAGGCGATGGGCGGGCCCGCCGGGGTCTCGGCGGTGTCGGTGAGCGCGCGGGCCTGGGAGCGGATCGCGGCCAACCCGCAGGCGCCGCGCCGGTCCTACCTGTCGCTCCTCGACTGGAAGGAGCGCTGGATCGACGGCGGCCGCAAGGCGCTGCTGCACGCCCCGGCCCAGCTGGAGATGCTGGCCCTGGAAGCGTGCGTGGAGCGGATCGAGGCGGAGGGGCTGGACGCGGTGATGGCCCGTCACGCGGCGGCCGCGGCGGCCACCCGGGCCGGTGCGGTGGCGCTGGGCGGCGGCCTGACCCCGTACGTCCACGAGGCCCGGGACGCGGCGCCGGTGGCGACGACGCTGCGCACGCCGGAGGGCGTGGACGCGTCCGAGCTCGTCGCGCGGGCGCTCGCGGGCGAGCCCTCGCTGCCGCTGATCGCGGGCGGGGGTGCGCTGGCCAAGGAGATGATCCGGGTCAATCACTACGGGGTGGATGCGACGCGGGGCGCGGTGCTCTCCTCGCTCGCGGCTCTGGGGTCGGCGCTGGCCGGGGCCGGCCGGCAGGTCGATCTGGAGGCTGCCCGGAAGGCCGTTTCGGAAACCTGGCCCAGCGCATAAAAGCGCATCCGATAAACAATGCGGGGAGCTGTCTGAATCAGAACAGCTCCCCGCATTCTTATGCCCGCTTCTCCCCGGGCTAAACGCCCCAGTTATCAAGCCGTTCCCGGGACTCGTTTCGGTTGTGTGTGGAGAGAGTTATGGGCTTGTGACCGACTCCACACAGTCGGAGATTTGCCCGAAAAATACCGGACAGAACGACAGAAAACGAAGACGTTTCGCGCCGGTGCGCGCACCCGCCTGATAACACAGATGCCTGCCCCACCCAACCCTTTGCCTCGATGCAATTTAAAAACTTGCTAGGTAAATTCAAATGCCATGACCGCCGCACCAGCAGATTTTGCAAGTGCCCGAAGCGAATTCCTTACGATCGACACGCCGCGAGTGGAGGACGGGGCCGCGATCTGGCGCATCGCCCGCGACTCCGAGGTCCTGGACCTCAACTCCTCGTACAGCTACCTGCTGTGGTGTCGTGACTTCGCGGCGACCTCCGTGGTCGCCCGTGACGAGACCGGCGCCCCGGTCGCCTTCGTGACGGGATACATCAGGCCGGACCGTCCCGAGACGCTCGTCGTCTGGCAGGTGGCCGTCGACCACGGCCACCGCGGTACGGGCCTGGCGGCGAAGCTGCTGGACTCCCTGACCGCCCGGGTCGCCGCCGAACAGGGCCTGGCCTCGGTCGAGACGACCGTCACCCCCGACAACACCGCGTCGGACCGCCTGTTCACCTCCTACGCGCAGCGCCACGACGTGGCCCTGGAGCGCGAGGTGCTCTTCGACGGCGGACTGTTCCCCGAAGGCACCCATCTGCCGGAAGTGCTGTACCGCATCGGCCCGTTCCACGCCTGAGCGCCGCACTCCCACCCGCCGCAGCATCCTTCAACGCCGCCCGTCACACCACCTCACGCCCCGCAGGAGACCCGCTGTGACCATCACCCCGCCCGCCCTCAGTGTCTTCGAGACCCTGGAGTCCGAGGTCCGGAGCTACTGCCGCGGCTGGCCCGCCGTGTTCGACCGCGCCCAGGGCGCCCGGCTGACCGACGAGGACGGCCACTCGTACCTGGACTTCTTCGCCGGCGCGGGCTCGCTCAACTACGGCCACAACAACCCCGTGCTCAAGCGCGCGCTGATCGACTACATCGAACGCGACGGCATCACGCACGGCCTCGACATGGCGACCACCGCCAAACGCGCCTTCCTGGACACCTTCCAGAACGTCGTGCTGCGCCCCCGCGACCTGCCGTACAAGGTGATGTTCCCCGGCCCGACGGGCACCAACGCCGTCGAGGCGGCGCTGAAGCTCGCCCGCAAGGTCAAGGGACGCGAGTCCGTCGTCTCGTTCACCAACGCCTTCCACGGCATGTCGCTCGGCTCGCTCGCCGTGACCGGCAACGCGTTCAAGCGGGCCGGTGCCGGCATCCCGCTGGTGCACGGCACGCCGATGCCGTTCGACAACTACTTCGACGGCCAGGTCCCCGACTTCCTCTGGTTCGAGCGGCTCCTGGAGGACCAGGGCTCCGGGCTCAACCACCCGGCCGCCGTGATCGTGGAGACGGTCCAGGGCGAGGGCGGCATCAACGTCGCCCGCGCCGAGTGGCTGCGCGCGCTCCAGGACCTGTGCCACCGCCAGGACATGCTGCTGATCGTCGACGACATCCAGATGGGCTGCGGCCGTACCGGCGGCTTCTTCTCCTTCGAGGAGGCCGGCATCACGCCGGACATCGTGACGCTGTCGAAGTCCATCAGCGGCTACGGACTGCCCATGTCGCTCTGCCTGTTCAAGCCGGAGCTGGACGTCTGGGAGCCGGGCGAGCACAACGGCACCTTCCGCGGCAACAACCCGGCGTTCGTCACCGCCGCCGCCGCGCTGGACGCCTACTGGGCGGACGGCCAGATGGAGAAGCAGACGCTGGCCCGGGGCGAGCAGATCGAGCAGACGATGCTGGCCATCTGCGGCGAGCACGACAGCGCCCGCTTCCGGGGCCGCGGCCTGGTCTGGGGCCTGGAGTTCGACGACCCGGCGCGCGCCTCCGCGGTCTGCGCCCGCGCGTTCCAGCTGGGGCTGCTCCTGGAGACCTCCGGACCGCAGAGCGAGGTCGTGAAGCTGCTGCCGCCGCTCACCATCACACCCGAGGAGCTGGACGAGGGCCTGCGCACGCTGGCCCGTGCCGTCCGCGAGACCGCCTGACGGTCCGGACCGCACCCCTCACCTCCGTACAGAGAAAGGCATCGAACCACCGTGATCGTCCGATCGTTCGCCGACGTCGAGAACACCGACCGGCACATCAAGGCCGCCTCCGGGACCTGGGAGAGCAAGCGCATCGTGCTCGCCGAGGAGAAGGTCGGCTTCTCGCTCCACGAAACCATCATGTACGCGGGTACCGAGACGTCGATGTGGTACGCGAACCACATCGAGGCGGTCCTGTGTGTCGAGGGCGAGGCCGAGCTGACCGACGACGAGACCGGTGAGAAGCACTGGATCACGCCGGGGACGATGTACCTGCTCAACGGCCACGAGCGCCACACGATGCGGCCCAAGACCGATTTCCGCTGTGTCTGCGTCTTCAACCCGCCGGTCACCGGACGGGAGGAGCACGACGAGAACGGTGTCTATCCACTGCTGACCGAGGAGGGCTGAACCCCATGACCACCGACGTACGCACCGACCTGTACCCCTCGCGCGGCGCCGCCGAGATGACCACTCCCCGCCAGGACCCGGTCATCTGGTCCGCGCCGGGCGCACCGGGTCCGATCAGCGCCAAGGAGCTCCAGGGCTACGAGCACGACGGCTTCCTGCCCGTCGAGCAGCTGATCACCCCGGACGAGGTGGCCGGCTACCACGCCGAGCTGGAACGGCTGATCGCCGACCCGGCCGTCCGCGCCGACGAGCGCTCCATCATCGAACCGAAGTCGCAGTCCGTACGGTCGGTCTTCGAGGTCCACCGGATCAGCGAGGTCTTCGCCCGGCTGGTCGCCGACGAGCGGGTGGTGGGCCGGGCCCGCCAGATCCTCGGTTCGGACGTCTACGTCCACCAGTCGCGGATCAACGTCAAGCCCGGGTTCGGGGCTTCGGGGTTCTACTGGCACTCGGACTTCGAGACCTGGCACGCGGAGGACGGTCTGCCGAACATGCGGACGGTGTCCGTGTCGATCGCGCTGACCGAGAACTACGACACCAACGGCGGGCTGATGATCATGCCCGGCTCGCACAAGTCGTTCCTCGGCTGCGCGGGTGAGACGCCGAAGGACAACTACAAGAAGTCGCTCCAGATGCAGGACGCCGGCACCCCGTCCGACGAAGCGCTGACGAAGATGGCCGACCGGCACGGCATCAGGCTCTTCACGGGCAAGGCCGGTTCGGCGACCTGGTTCGACTGCAACGCGATGCACGGCTCGGGCGACAACATCACGCCGTACCCGCGCAGCAACGTGTTCATCGTGTTCAACAGCGTGGAGAACACCGCGCAGGAGCCGTTCGCGGCGCCGGTCCGCCGCCCGGAGTTCATCGGGGCGCGCGACTTCACCCCGGTGAAGTAGGCCCCGGCAGGGCCTTGGAGGGGGTGGTACGGATTCCCGTGCCACCCCCTCCGGCATATCTCGGTGGACCGGGGCGGGACCGGCGGGAACAGTGAGCGCATGACATCCCACGTACAGCACATCACCATCGACTGCGCCGACGCCTACGCCCTGGGCACCTTCTGGTCGGCGGTGCTCGGCGCACCGCTCTCCGACGAGGACCACCCCGGCGACCCCGAGGCCCTGGTCGAGGCGCCGGGCGCCGCCCTCCTCTTCGTCACCGTGCCCGACAGGAAGCAGACCAAGAACCGCGTGCACCTGGACATCAAGCCGGAGGACCGCAACCGAGACGAGGAGGTCGAACGGCTGCTGGCCCTCGGCGCCACCCTGGTCGCCGACCACCGCAAGCCGAACGGACGGGGCTGGGCGACCCTCGCCGACCCGGAGGGCAACGAGTTCTGCGTGGAGTGCGGCGCGGCGGAGCGGGCGGCGCTCACCGGTACGCGGCTGCCGGTCACCGCGGATGACGTGACCGAGGCGGTCCGCCTGACGGTCGACACGCTCGCCGCCGCCCCGGCCGCCGACTGGCGCGTCCCGGCCGGGGCGCTGACGTGGGACTGCTGGGAGACCGCGGAGCACCTGAGCGACGACCTGTTCGCGTACGCCGTCCAACTGGGCCCGCGTACACCGTCGGTGGAGACCGAGGTGCCGTACCACTGGTCCCCCCGACGCGAGGGCGGCCCGTGGAACGCGGTCTTCGCGGACCCGGAGGCGGGGGTGGCCGGGCTGCTCCAGACCGTGGAGGCGAGCGGCGTGCTGCTGGCCGCGATGGTCCGTACGGCGTCCCCGGCCACCCGCTCGTACCACGGGTACGGGGTCTCCGACCCGGAGGGCTTCGCGGCCATGGGCGTCGTGGAGACCCTGGTGCACGCCCATGACATCGCGTCGGGCCTGGGCGTCTCCTGGGAGCCGCCCGCCGGGCTGTGCGACCGGGCGCTGGCCCGGCTCTTCCCCGACGCCCCGGACGACAAGGACCGGTGGGCCGTGCTGCTCTGGTCCACCGGCCGCGGCGAGCTGCCCGGCCGCGAGCGCGTCACCTCGTGGAAGTGGCGGAGCGCGCCCTTGTCCTGACCCTCCGGGCTATCGGTGGGAGAACCAGCCCGCCGCCGGGAGCAGCTTCTGGTCGTAGCCGAACAGGGCCTGGTTCTCCCAGGCGTTGCCGGAGGAGGGGTCGGCCGGGTCCCAGCCGCTGCCGCTGACGGCGGTCCAGGCCGGCTCCCAGTACACCGCGCCCAGGCCCCGGCCGCCGGGGACGGCCTCGACGACGTTCAGCACGTCCCGGAGGTTGGCCGCCTGCCCGGCCGGGGTGGCCGGGTAGCCGCTGACCAGCTGGTCCGCGGTGGCGATGTTGTTCTCCAGGCCGTCGGCGTCCGCGAGGGTGTGGGCGTAGGCGGTCTCGGCGACCAGCACCGGCTTCCCGTAGCGGGCCGCGGCGTCGTCCAGGTTGGCCTGGAGGCCGGAGAGCGGCCCGTGCCAGTAGCCGTAGTACGAGAGCGCGACGACGTCGAAGGGCACGCCGTACGCGACCGCGTTGTCGAACCACCAGCGGGTGCCCGCGTTGTCGCCGCCCTCGGCCAGGTGCAGGGCCACCTGCGTACCGGAGGAGACGGCCTTGGCCGCGTTCGCGCCGGAGGTGAGGAGTCCGGCGAGCTGGGACCAGTGGTCGGTGGAGCCCTCGGGCCAGAGCATCCCGGCGTTGATCTCGTTGCCGATCTGGACCATGTCGGCGGTGGTGCCCTGTGCCTTGAGCGCGTTCAGCACGTCGTACGTGTGGTTGTAGACGTCCGTCCGCAGCTGCGCGTAGCCGTGTCCGGACCAGGCGGCGGGCTTGTTCTGCTTGCCGGGGTCGGCCCAGCTGTCGGAGTAGTGGAAGTCGACCAGCACCTTCATGCCGAGGGCCTTGGCGCGCTTGGCCATGGCCAGGACGTGGGCCTTGTCGTTGAAGCCGTCGGCCGGGTTCACCCACACCTTGAGGCGGACGTAGTTCATCCCGGCGGACTTCAGCAGGCCCATCGCGTCACCGGCGGTACTGCTCGCGGAGCGGTAGACGGCGCCGTGGGCCTCGTTCTTCGGGAGGGTGGAGAGGTCGGCGCCCTTGATCGTGAGGCCGGTGGAGCCGGGGGTGAAGGTGATGTCGTCGAAGTTGGCCCACTCCCCCGCGTGCGCGTCGGAGTTGAGGCTGATGGTGCAGGCACCGCCGACCACCTTCACGGAGGTGACGAGGCGGATCCAGGCGCCGTCGGCGGTGGGCGGCAGGTCCGTGCGCTGCTCGGCGCTGCCGCAGTTGCGCAGGGCGATGTAGGCGGAGTTCTGGCCGCCGCCGGAGCGCACCCAGGCGGTCAGGGTGTAGGTGCCGTCGGTGAGGCCGGTGAGGTACTGGTACGTCTCCACCTTGTAGGCGGAGGCGGACCAGTGGCTGAGCCGGGTGCTGCCGCCGTGGCCGCCCGCCTCGGTGAACGAGGCGGCGTTCTGCCCGCCCGCCGAGTAGGTCGACCAGCCGGTGGCGCCCGATTCGAAGCCGGGGTCGGTAAGGGTGGTGGCGGCGTGGGCGGACGGGGCGGGCAGGGCGGCCAGCAGGAGTCCGGAGAGCGAGGCGGCCAGTGCCGCCGCTCTCTTCCTGCCGTGCTTCGTTGCGTACATCGTCGGTTTCCCTTCGGCCGTGCGCGGGAGTTGCCTGGGGGTGGAGCGGTGGTGCGGTGGTGCGCCCTAGTCACCGAGCCGGACGACGCGGACGGCTCCCGCCGGGACGGCGAGTTCGCCCGCGACGGGCTCGGCGGTGAGGAGTTCGGTGCCGGGGGCGGTGAGCGGCACCTTCGCCTCGTCGCCGGTGTGGTTGATGACGAAGAGGTACGTGCCGCTCTCGCCGGTCCGGGTGACGACCTCGACGTCGTACGGGAGCGAGGTCCGGGGCGCGATACCGGCGTCCGCGCAGGCCCGGTCGAGGACGGCGTCCAGGTCCGCGCCGCCCAGCCGGGTGGAGACGTACCAGGCGGTGCCCTCGCCGAGGCGGTGGCGGGTGACGGCGGGGCGCCCGGCCGGGATGCCGTTCGCGTAGGACCACACGGTCTCGGCGCCGCGCGGGATGACCACGTCCGACCAGAGGTCGCCGGTGAGCTCCGGGCCCTCCGGGGCTCCCTCGGGGGTGATCAGGCGGACCGTCTCCCCCTCGGCGAGCGGTGCGAACTCCTCGACGGTCAGCCCCAGCACGTCCCGGAGCGGGCCCGGGTAGGCGCCCGGGTGCACGGCGTCGTTCGCGTCGACGATGCCGGAGAAGTACGAGACGACGAGGGTGCCGCCGCCCTCCACGTACCGGCGCAGGTTGCGGCCGGTCTCCTCGGTGGCGAGGTAGAGGGCCGGGACGACGACCAGGGGGTGGCCGGAGAGGTCGGCCTCGGGGTGGGCGAAGTCGACGGTGAGGTGGCGGTCGTAGAGCGCGGCGTAGAAGGTGTCGGCGCGTTCGCGGGCGTCGTGGTCCTGGCTGGGCCGCCACTCCAGGGACTGCGCCCACCAGGACTGCCAGTCCCAGACCATGGCCGCGTCGGCGACGGTGCGAGTGGCGCGGATCCCGTCCAGCAGGCCGATGTCCGCGCCCAGCCGGGAGACCTCGCGCCAGATCCGGGAGTCGGTGCCGGCGTGCGGGAGCATCGCCGAGTGGAACTTCTCGGCGCCGCGCCGGGACTGCCGCCACTGGAAGAACATCGCGCCCTCGGAGCCCCGGGCGACGTGGGAGAGGCTGTTGCGGGCCATCTCGCCGGGGCGCTTGGCGGGGTTGCGGGGCTGCCAGTTGACGCCGCCCGCGGAGTGTTCGAGGAGCAGCCAGGGGGCGCCGCCCGCCACCGAGCGGGTGAGGTCGGCGGCCATGGCGAGGTTGACGTGGGTGCGGCGGCCGTCGGTGATCAGGTAGTGGTCGTTGGTGACGAGGTCGACCTCGCGCCCCCAGGCCCAGTAGTCCACGGACTCGCACTGGCTGAGCGCGGTCATGAAGTTGGTGGTGACGGGGATGCCGGGGGCGTGCCGGTGCAGGAGGTCGCGCTCGGCGCAAAAGTTCTCCCGCATGGTGGCGTCGGCGAAGCGCGCGTAGTCCAGCTGCTGGGCGGGGTTGCCGACGGTCGGGGTGGTGCGGGGCGGGTCGATCTCGCCGAAGGCGCGGTAGCGCTGGCCCCAGAAGGCGGTCCCCCACGCCTCGTTGACGGCCTCGACGGTGCCGTGGCGGGCGGTGAGCCAGCGGCGGAAGTGGGCGGCGCAGTGGTCGCAGTAGCAGGCGCTGACGGGGACGCCGTACTCGTTGTGGACGTGCCACAGGGCGAGCGCCGGGTGGTTCCCGTACCGGCGGGCGAGCTGTTCGGTGATGCGGGCCGCGGCCGCCCGGTAGTCCGGGTGGCTGTGACAGATCGCGCCGCGTGAGCCGAAGGCGTAACGGACCCCGTCCCTGCTGACGGGCAGGGCGTCGGGGTGCGCGCGGTAGAACCAGGCGGGCGGGGCGACGGTCGGGGTGCCGAGGTCGGCGCGGATGCCGTTGACGTGCAGCAGGTCCAGGAGCCGGTCGAGCCAGCCGAAGTCGTAGCGGCCGGGCTCGGGTTCCAGCAGGGCCCAGGAGAAGATCCCGACGCTGACCATGGTGACGCCGGCCTCCCGCATGAGGCGCATGTCCTCGTGCCAGACCTCCTCGGGCCACTGCTCGGGGTTGTAGTCGCCGCCGAAGGCCAGCTGGTGCAGACCCTTCGGAACAGTCGCGCGAGGGGTGTGCGGCATGGGCGTCTCCTGGGCTCTTTGCTACAAATACTGGGAACGTGCACACGCTCTCTCGGCGGCGCTGGGCCAACATAACCGCACAGCAACAACCATTGACAAGTGTCGGTTTCGTTTCTCTACTGTGAACGCTCACAGCGCACATCAGGCGCTGCACCCTCGCTTCTCGTCAGGGGAGACCTCCATGAAGTACCGCATCGTCGCGGCCTGTGCGGCCGCCTCGCTCGCCGCCACCGCACTGCTCACGGGCTGCGGCTCGTCGGACGACGACGGCGAAGGACCGGCCGCGTCCGGTCCCGTCTCGCTCACCTACTGGGCCTGGGCCCCGGGCCTGGACAAGGTCGCGGACATCTGGAACAAGGGCGAGGGCAAGAAGGCCGGTATCAAGGTCACGGTGAAGAAGCAGGCGTCCGGCGACGACCTGGTCACCAAGATCATCACCGCGGCGAAGGCGCACAAGGCCCCCGACCTGGTGCAGGCGGAGTACCAGGCGCTGCCCACACTGGTCTCCAACGACGTGCTCGCCGACATATCCGACGAGGTGGGCGACGTCGAGCAGCAGTTCGCCGAGGGTGTCTGGCAGCAGGCGACCGTGGGCTCGGCCGCCCTGTACGCGCTGCCGCAGGACTCCGGTCCGCTGATGTTCTACTACCGCAAGGACCTGTTCGAGAAGTACGGGCTGTCGGTGCCCACCACCTGGGACGAGTTCGCCGAGACCGCCCGCGCGCTGAAGCGGAAGGCGCCGGACAAGGACCTCACCACCTTCTCCTCCAACGACTCCGGTCTCTTCGCGGGCCTCGCCCAGCAGGCCGGCGCGCAGTGGTGGACCACCTCCGGCGACAAGTGGAAGGTCGCCATCGACGACCCGGCCACCCGGAAGGTCGCGAGCTTCTGGGGCGGGCTGGTCAAGGAGGGCGCCATCGACAACCAGCCGATGTACACCCCCGCCTGGAACAAGGCGCTCAACACCGGCAAGCAGATCGCCTGGGTCAGCGCGGTCTGGGCGCCCGGCACCCTGACCACCGCGGCCCCCGACACCGCGGGCAAGTGGGCGATGGCCCCGCTCCCCCAGTGGACCGCCGGCGAGAACGTCACCGGCAGCTGGGGCGGCTCCTCCACCGCAGTCACCAACGACTCGCCGCACAAGGAGGCCGCGGCCGCCTTCGCGAAGTGGCTGAACACCGACCCGGCCGCGCTCGCCGCCCTGGTCAAGGAGAGCGGCATCTACCCCGCCGCCACCGCCGCCCAGACCGGCGGCGCGCTCGCGAAGCCGCCGGCCTACTTCGCCGGCCAGCCGGACTTCTACACCGAGGCCGCCAAGATCGCCAAGGGCACCGCCCCGGCCGCCTGGGGCCCGAACGTGAACGTCGCGTACACCTCGTTCAAGGACAACTTCGCCAAGGCCGCCAAGAGCAGGTCCGACTTCGCCCCAGCCCTGACCGCGATGCAGGACGCCACGCTCGCCGACCTGAAGAAGCAGGGCTTCGGAGTCTCCGAGTGACACGCGCACGCCGCCGGAAGCCGTACGGGGTCAAGAGCGCCCCGTACGCCTTCCTGATCCCCGCCACCGTGCTGTTCCTGCTCTTCTTCGCCCTGCCCATCGGCTACGCCGTCCACCTCTCGCTGCGCCGCACCGAGGTCAGCGGACTGGGGCTCGGCAAGGGCGCGCGCAAGGAGGTCTGGGCGGGCTTCGCCAACTACCGCGAGGCGCTCTCCGACTCCGAGCTGCTGCACGGCGCGCTGCGCATCCTCGGCTACGGGGCGATCGTCGTGCCCGTGATGCTCGGGCTGGCCCTGCTCTTCGCGCTGCTCCTGGACACCGAACGGCTGCGGCTGCGCGGCTTCACCCGGCTGGCGATCTTCCTCCCGTACGCCATCCCCGGCGTGGTCGCCGCCCTGATGTGGGGCTTCCTCTACCTGCCGGACGTCAGCCCGTTCCACTTCGTCCTGGACAAGGCGGGGCTGCCCGCGCCGGACCTCCTGGACGGCGGACCGCTCTACGGCGCGCTCGCCAACATCGCGGTCTGGGGCGGCACCGGCTTCAACATGATCGTGATCTACACCTCGCTGCGGGCCATCCCCGCCGAGATCTTCGAGGCGGCCCGCCTGGACGGCTGCTCGCAGCTGCAGATCGCGCTCCGGATCAAGATCCCGATGGTGGCGCCCTCGCTGGTGCTGACCTTCTTCTTCTCGATCATCGCGACGCTCCAGGTGTTCAACGAGCCGACCACGCTGAAGCCGCTCACCAACTCCCTCTCCACCACCTGGAGTCCGCTGATGAAGGTCTACCAGGACGCGTTCGTCAACAACGACATCTACGCGGCGGCCGCCCAGGCGGTCATCATCGCCGCCGTCACCCTGGCCCTGTCCTTCGGATTCCTCCGGGCCGCCAACTCCCGTACGAAGCAGGGGGGATCCCAGTGACCACGACGCACCCCGGGCCCGCGCCCGCGACCCGTCGCCGGTTCGCCCTCGTGCCCACGGCGGCCCTGCTGCTGGGCGCCGTCTACTGCCTGCTGCCCGTCGCCTGGATCCTCGTCGCCTCGACGAAGTCCGGCAGCGAGCTGTTCTCCACGTTCACCTTCCTGCCCGGGTCCGGCTTCGCGGACAACGTCGCCGACCTGTCGGCGTACCGGGACGGGGTGTACTGGCGGTGGATGGCCAACTCGGCGCTGTACGCCGGTGTGGGCGCGCTGCTGTCCACGGCGGTCTCGGCGGTCTCCGGGTACGCCCTGGCGGTGTACCGCTTCCGGGGCCGGGAGAGCATCTTCAACATCCTGCTCGCCGGGGTGCTGATGCCGCCGGTGATCCTCGCCGTGCCGCAGTACCTGCTGATGGCGAAGGCCGACCTCACCGACTCCTACCTGTCGGTGATGCTGCCCGTGATCCTCTCCCCGTACGGGGTCTACCTCGCCCGGATCTACGCGGCGGCGGCCGTGCCGGGCGATGTGATCGAGGCCGGGCGGATGGACGGCGGCGGCGAGTGGCGGATCTTCCGCACCATCGCCCTGCCGATGATGCTGCCGGGCCTGGTGACGGTCTTCCTCTTCCAGTTCGTCGCGATCTGGAACAACTTCCTGCTGCCGTACATCATGCTCGGTGACGACGAGAAGTTCCCGGTCACGCTCGGTCTCTTCACCCTGCTCCAGCAGGGGTCCACCACCCCGGCCCTCTATACGCTGGTGATCACGGGAGCGCTGCTCGCGATCGTCCCGCTGATCGCCCTGTTCCTGGTCATCCAGCGATTCTGGAGCCTCGACCTGCTCTCCGGGGCCGTAAAGTCCTGACGGGCCCCGCCAGGACGCCACTTGATGAAAGATCACGCACCATGAGCCGCACAGAACAGACCGGTACGGGACGCCGCCGGCCGCCGACGATCCACGACGTGGCGCGGGAGGCGGGGGTCTCCCGGGGCACGGTCTCCCGGGTGCTCAACGGCGGTCACAACGTCAGCCCGGCGGCGCTCGACGCTGTCAACGCGGCCATCCGCAAGACCGGTTACACGGTGAACCGGCACGCCAGGTCGCTGATCACGGGCCGCTCGGACTCGGTGGCCTTCCTGCTCACCGAGCCCCAGGAGCGGTTCTTCGAGGACCCGAACTTCAATGTGCTGCTGCGGGGCTGCACGAGCGCGCTCGCCGCGCACGACATCCCGCTGCTGCTGATGATCGCGGGCACGGAGGCCGAGCGCCGCCGGAACATGCGGTACATCGCCGGGCATGTGGACGGGGTCCTGCTGGTCTCCAGCCACTCCGGCGACCCGGTCGCCGCCCAGCTGCACGAGGCGGGCGTCCCCCTCGTGGCGTGCGGGAAGCCGCTCGGGCAGGGCTCGAAGGTGAGCTATGTGGCGGCCGCCGACCGGGACGGCGCCCGGGACATGGTGCGCTTCCTGTACGAGTCGGGGCGCCGCCGCATCGGTACGGTCAGCGGCCCGCTGGACACCCCGGGCGGCGTCGAGCGGCTCGCCGGGTACCGCGAGATGCTGGCCGACTGCGGGCTGCCCGCCGACGACGCGCTGATCGTTCCCGGCGACTACAGCCGGGCGGGCGGCGAGACGGCGGCGGCGCTGCTCCTGGAACACGCCCCGGACCTGGACGCGGTGTTCGTCGCCTCGGACCTGATGGCGCAGGGCGTGCTCGCGGCCCTGGAGAAGGCCGGGCGCAGCGTGCCGCACGACGTCGCGGTGGGCGGTTTCGACGACTCCCCCGCCGCGCTCGCCTCCCGTCCGGCGCTGACGACGATCCGCCAGCCCTGGGACCGGATCAGCGCCGAGATGGTACGGGTGCTGCTGGCGCAGATCGGCGGGGAGGACCCGGCCGCGGTGATACTGCCGACCGAGCTGGTCCGCCGCGACTCGGCGTGACCGGGTGGGCGGCGGGGGCCCGTCAGCCGGCGAGCACCTGGAGGGCGCGGTCCACGTCCGCCTCCGTGTTGTAGAGGTGGAAGGACGCGCGCAGGTTGCCCGCCCGGCCGGCGACCAGCACTCCGGCCCGCTGGAGCTCCGGTGCCCGGTCGCCGAGCCCGGGCACCGCGACGACGACGGTGTCCGCCTCCACGGGCTCGTGCCCGAGGGCCGTCACCCCGGCGCGGAAGCGGTCGGCCAGCGCGAGGGCGTGGTCGTGCAGGGCGTCGACGCCGATCTCGTGGAGCAGGGCGAGGGAGTGCTCGGCGCCGTGGTACGCGAGGTAGACGGGCGGCTCGTCGTAGCGGTGGGCATCGGCGGCGAGCTTGGTGACCGGTCCGTACACGCTGCCCCACGGGTCCTCGGAGGCGGCCATGCCCACGTCGACCGGCCGCACGGCCTCCTGCGCCTCCTCGGTGACGGTGAGGAACGACGTACCGCGCGGGCAGAGCAGGTACTTGAAGCCGCCGGTGACCGTGTAGTCGAAGGCCCCCGCGTCGAGCGGCAGCCAGCCCGCCGACTGGGTGGCGTCCAGCAGGGTGCGGGCGCCGTGGGCGGCAGCGGCGGACCGGACCGCGTCCAGGTCGGCGCGGCGGCCGTCCGCCGACTGCACCGAGGAGAAGGCGACGAGCGCGGTGGACGGGCGCACCGCCGCGGCCAGCCCGTCCAGCGGCACATAGCGCATGTCGAGGTCGCCGCGGATGGCGAACGGGCTGACGACGGAGCTGAACTCGCCCTCGGGGACGAGCACTTCGGACCCCGGGGGCAGCGAGGCCGCGATCAGCCCGACGTGGGCGACGACCGAGCTGCCGACGGCGACCCGGTCGGCCCCGACGCCGACGAGGCGCGCGAAGCCGTCCCGGGCGCGGTCCACCGCCTCGAAGTCCCCCGAACCGGCGCGGCGGCCGGAGGCGCCCTCCTCGGCGAGGGCCTTCACCGCGTCGACGGTGCGACGGGGCAGCAGCCCGCAGGTGGAGGTGTTGAGGTAGGTGGTCTCGGGCGCGAACTCGGCGGCGACGGCACGGCTGAGCGGAGAGATCGTCATGCGTTCAGCGTGAACCTTCGCCGACCTGGGGTCAATTGACAAAAATTCACGCCCGACCCCAAGCGATGCTTATGTTTCTGGGCGCGTATCAGGCGTTCCGGGCGGCTCCGGGGACCTCGCAGGCCCCGTCGGCGTCGCAGGCCGCCGCGGCGGCGGCGGCGGTGACCGGGCGGTCCTTCCACGCCTGTTCCAGCGCCTGGGCGAAGACCTCGGCGGGCTGGCCGCCGGAGATGCCGTAGCGCCGGTCGAACACGAAGAACGGCACCGCGTTGGCGCCCAGCTCGGCCGCCTCCTGCTCGTCGGCGCGCACCTCGTCGGCGTACGCCTTCGGGTCGGCGAGCACCGCGCGGGCCTCCTCGGCGTCGAGCCCCGCCTCGACGGCCAGGTCCAGCAGAACGGCGTCGTCGAAGACGGACCGCTCCTCGGCGAAGTTGGCCCGGTAGGCGAGGGTCAGCAGCTCCTCCTGGCGGCCGCGGGCCTTGGCCAGGTGCAGCAGGCGGTGGATGTCGAACGTGCTGCCGTGGTCGCGGCCCTCGGTGAGGTAGCCGAGCCCTTCGGCCCGGGCGTTGGCGGCGACGTTGGCCTCCATCGACCGGACCTCGTCGGGGGTGCGCCCGTACTTCCGCGCCAGCATGTCGGTGACCAGCTCGGTGTCGGCCTTGGCACGGCCGGGGTCGAGCTCGAAGGAGCGGTGGACCACCTCGACGTCGTCGCGGTGGGCGAAGCCCGCGAGGCCCTTCTCGAAACGGGCCTTTCCGACATAGCACCAGGGGCAGGCGATGTCGCTCCAGATCTCGACGCGCATGACTCTTCTTCTCTCCGGACTCATCGATGACTGCGGCAGGGGCGGAGGCACCCTCCGCTCCCCGCCCAACGTATGACGGGCCCGGGCCATTCCCGGGCCCGCACCCGGTGTGCTCAGCCTCTCGCGGGCGCTTCCGGCACCGCGTCCGGCACCGCGAGGCGCAGCACCAGATGGTCGCCGTGCCGGGGCGTCTCCGGGTCGGCGACCCAGCCCCGGGCAGCGTAGAAGGCCTGGGCGCGCTTGTTGGGCTCGAAGACCTCCAGCCGGGCCCGCGTCACACCGCGCCGCTGCCAGTCGGCGACGCACGCGCGGTGCAGGGCGCTGCCGACGCCCTCGCGCCAGTGGGCCGGGGAGACGTGGAGCTGGGTGAGGTACGTCCAGTCGTCGCGCGCGGAGTGGGCGGCGATGCCGACGAGGGCGCCGTCCTTCTCGGCGACGAGCACGGTGGCGTCCTCCCGGTCCACCGCCCGGGACCAGCCGTCCCGGCTCCGGCTCACCTCGGCGGGACCGGCGTACTCCTCCTCGGCGAGATGTCCGCTGTAGTAGGTGGCCCTGGCCTCGGTGTGCAGGGTGACTATCGCGTCGAGGTCGTCCTGTGTCGCTGTACGGATCATGGTGGGGAGGACGTACGGGCCGGGGCGCCGGTTCCGCCGCCCCGGCCCGATCGTCGGACAGCCCCTAGCTGCCGTCGCGCAGGTCCGCCAGACCCTCCGGCCGGAAGGCGATCCGGTCGAAGGTCACCTCGCAGCCCTCGCCCGTGGGTGACTGGGCGAGGAAGCCGACGGACGCGGTGGCCGCCTGCTCCGGGGTGCCGAGGGTGAAGACGCGGACGAAGGTCCACTTCTCGCCGTCGGCCGAGGCGTGGAAGGCGAAGGCGTGCCCCGTACGGCTCAGGCGCAGCCAGTGGGTGTCGCCGTCCACGACGGAGGAGTTGACGTCGTCCGAGTGGCCCCGGGTGACCACCGTGCAGATGGTCGGGCGCTCCGGGGACAGCTCCAGGCAGAGCTTGGCCCACTCCCGGTCGCCGGTGTGGAGGTAGAGCACGCCCGCGTCGAAGGCGGCGGCGAAGCCCACCTTCACCCGGGCGACGAGCTGGAAGTCGCCCGCCGGGGCGGCGCCGAGCAGCCGGGGCGCGTCGCTCGCCGGTTCCAGGCCGTCGCCGCCCGGCGGGACGAAGCGGTCCTGGCGGGCGCCCGCGCGGCCGGTGAGCGCGCCGTTCTCGTACGTCCAGCCGCCCTCGGGGCCGTACGGCCGGAGCGCGAAGGGGAGTTCGGGGAGGTTCATGCGGGTCGTCCGTCCACGCGGCGGGGCAGGCCCAGCGGGTTGTCCTCGCGCAGCTCCGGCGGGAGGAGCGCTTCGGGGGTGGTCTGGTAGCTGACCGGGCGCAGCCAGCGCTCGATGGCGGTGGCGCCGACCGAGGTGGAGGTGGAGGTGGTGGCCGGGTAGGGGCCGCCGTGGTGCTGGGCCGGGGCGACGGCAACGCCGGTCGGCCAGCCGTTGACGAGGACCCGCCCGGCGAGCGGGGTGAGCGCGGCGAGAAGGTCCGCGGCGGCGCCCCCGGCCTCCTCGGTGGCGACGTGGAGGGTGGCGGTGAGGTTGCCGGGGAGGCGGGACAGGACGGCGGTGATCTCGTCCTCGGAGGCGTAGCGAGCGACGACCGTGACGGGGCCGAAGCACTCCTCCAGGAGCGCGTCGTGCGGGCCCTCGGCGGTGAGCTCGCGGGCCGGGACGGTCAGGAAGCCGGCCGCGACGGTGTGCTCGCCGCCCGCGCCGGGGGTGACGGGGGCCTCGACGCCGGGGAGCGCGGCGCGCTCGGTGACCCCGGCGAGGAAGGCGTCGCGCATGCGGTGGTCGAGCAGGACGCCCGCCTCGGTGTCGCTGACGGCCTCGGTGAGCGCCTTGAGGAGGCGGTCGCCGCCCGCGCCCTCGGGGACCAGGACGAATCCGGGCTTGGTACAGAACTGTCCTGCGCCCATGGTCATCGAGCCGGCCAGGCCCGCGCCGATCTCCGCGCCGCGCTCGGCGGCGGCGGCCCCGGTGACGACGACGGGGTTGAGGGAGCCCAGCTCGCCGTGGAAGGGGATGGGCGCGGGGCGGGCGGCGGCCGCGTCGAACAGGGCGCGTCCGCCGCGCACCGAACCGGTGAATCCGGCGGCGGCGACGAGCGGGTGCCGGACGAGGGCGACGCCCGCCTCGAAGCCGTGCACCAGGGTCACGACGTCCTCGGGCAGCCCGGTGCGCGCGGCGGCCCGGCGCAGGACCGAGGCGCAGAGCTCGGAGGTCGCCGGGTGGTCCGGGTGGGCCTTGACGACGACGGGGCAGCCGGCCGCGAGGGCGCTGGCGGTGTCGCCGCCGGGCACGGAGAAGGCGAGCGGGAAGTTGCTGGCGGCGTACACCGCGACGACGCCGAGCGGGATCTTGTAGCGGCGCAGGTCGGGCCAGGGCGGGGTGCGGGTGGCGTCCGCGTGGTCGATGTGGATGTCGAGGAAGGCGCCCTCGTCCACGACCTCCGCGAAGGCCCGCAACTGGGCCGCCGTGCGCGCGAGTTCGCCGGTCAGCCGGGCCGGGCCGAGGGCCGTCTCGGCGTCGGCGGCCTCGATGACGTGGTCGCCCGCCTCGGTGAGCAGTTCGGCGGCCGTGCGCAGGAACGCGGCGCGCGTGGTGCGGTCGGCGAGGGAGCCGCGCACCGCGTGGGCGGCGCGGACCGCGCGGTCGACCTCCTCCGCTGTGGCCTCCACCGCAACCTGCTCGCGCGGGTTCCCGGTGCGGGGGTCGACGCTCCAGACTGGTGCTGCTGCCACCGTGTTTCCTTCCGCTCCACTGCCGCACATCAGAAGTCGTCCGGTATAAGCTGTTCGGTATTCTGAACAGCGTTCCTGAACGTGAATGTGAAGCGACTCTATTTCCGGGCGTTCGGTGTTGGCAAGAAGTCGCAGGGTTTCGTCGGCGGGGTGAAAGGGGCAGGGCGATGTCGGTTCCCGAGTCGGGTGGGGCGCAGGTCAAGTCCGCGGTACGGACGGTCGAGCTGCTGGAGTACTTCGCGGGGCGGCCCGGGATGCACTCGCTCGCCGCGGTCCAGGAGGCCGTCGGCTACCCGAAGTCCAGCCTCTACATGCTGCTGCGCACACTGGTGGAGCTGGGCTGGGTGGAGACCGACGCGACGGGGACGCGTTACGGGATCGGCGTACGGGCCCTGCTGGTCGGCACCTCGTACATCGACGGCGACGAGGTCGTCGCCGCGGCCCGGCCCACGCTCGACCGGCTCTCCGACGACACCACGGAGACCATCCACCTGGCCCGGCTCGACGGCACCAACGTGGTCTACCTCGCCACCCGCCAGTCCCAGCACTATCTGCGCCCCTTCACCCGCGTCGGCCGCCGGCTGCCCGCGCACTCCACCTCGCTCGGCAAGGCGCTGCTGGCCACCTACAGCGACGAGCAGGTCCGCAAGATGCTGCCCGAGACGCTGCCCGCGCTCACCGAACACACCCTGACGGACCGGGAGAAGCTCATCGAGGAGCTGCACCAGATCCGCGAGCAGGGGTACGCGGTGGACCGCGAGGAGAACACGTTGGGGCTGCGCTGCTTCGGGGTCGCCGTCCCGTACCGCACCCCGGCCCGGGACGCCATCAGCTGCTCGGTGCCGGTCGCCCGGCTCACGCCCGCGCACGAACAGATGGTCAAGGACGCGCTGTTCGACGCGCGCGACCGGCTGACGCTCGCCACCCGCAGGCTCTGAGCCCCCGGTCCGCCTCCCCCGTGCGGCGGAGGCGGATCGTCATCGGGCAGGAGGTGCGGGGGCGCGCCGCCGGGCAGCGTGGGGGCCATGACAACCGTCTCCGCCCGCACCGCGCTGCGCACCGTCGCCATCGTCTCCTGCCTGCCCTACATCACCCTCAAGATCGCCTGGCTGGCGGGCAGCCGCGTCGGGATCCCGGACGGCAGCGAGCTGCTGGACCACCGCGCCCTGATGGCTGTCGCCAACGGCGGTTCGGTGCTGATGGACGGCGCGGTGGTGGTCCTGGCCCTGCTGCTCACCCGGCCCTGGGGGCTGCGGGTGCCCGCGTGGCTGCTCGCGCTGCCGATGTGGACGGCGACCGGGCTGCTGCTGCCGATCATGACCGGCTACCCGGCGCAGCTGCTGGCCCGGGCGCTGGGCGGGGACACCGGCGGCGCGGAGGCCGCGGGCCGGCCGTTCCTGCACGAGTGGGTGTTCGGCGTCGTCTACGGCGGCTTCATCCTCCAGGGCCTGTCCCTGGGCGCGCTGTTCGTGCTGTACGCCCGTGACCGCTGGGGCCACCTCTGGCAGGGCACGCTGGGCGCACTGCCCGCGAGCCCGACCGCCCCCGCGCTGCGGGCCGCCGCCGTCGCCGCGTCGCTGCTCGCCCTGGCGCCCGGCACCGCGCATCTGCTGTGGGCGGCGGGCTCGACGGCGGGCCTCACCCCGGACCGGGTGGCCGGGCGGGACAGCGGCTTCCACGTGCTGGAGGCGGTGTACGTGCTGTGGATCGCGGTGGCCGTGGCCGGGGTCCTGCTGCTGGCCTTCCGCCGGTCCGCGCTGCCGCTGCGGGTGCCGCTCGCGCTGGCGTGGGGCGGTTCCGGGGCGACGGCCTGCTGGGGCGGCTGGCTCTGCCTGGCCGCGCTGGGCTCGGCCGGGGAGGGCGCGGAAACGGCCACGCCCGGCATGGTGCTCACCTACGCTGTGCAGATGCTGGTCGGAACGCTGGTGGTGACCCTCGGCGCGTACTTCCTCGCCGAGCGCGCGGCCGGGACGCGAGGCGCCCCGGCATGACCCCGCTGATAGCCCGGCTGGTGGGCCGCCGTGCCCGGCTGCGGTGGCTGCACCTGATCATCGGTGGCGCCCTGCTGATGCCGTACTTCCTGGTCGGCACGGTGGTCGTCGGCCTGTACGCGCCCGACGTCAACCCCTTCACCTCGCTCCCCGCCCAGCTCGCCGCCTTCGGCTGCGCCCTGCCGATGGCCGCCGTCACCGCGCTGCTCCCCACCGCCCGGCCGCTCTCGGTGGCTGCCGCCCGCGCCCTGTGCGGGCTGGCCCCGGACCGGCCCCTCGCGGACGGGCCCGCCGCCTCCCGGCAGGCGCGGGCGCGCTCGGCCGCCTGGTTCACGCTGCACGTCGGGCTCGGCGGGATCATCAGCGGGATGACGCTGGCGCTCGTCCCGTTCTCGGTCTGCGTGGCGGCGCTGCCGTTCGTCCCGGCCCTCCGCGAATCCGCCCTGGACGCCCGCCCGGGCCTGGACCACACCTGGGTCCTGGCCGTCGCGCCCCTGGCCGGGGCGGCCATGCTCGTCGCGCTGGCGGGGTGCGCGGCGGCGGCCGGGGCGCTGCTCGCGAACCGGGCGCCCGTGCTGCTCGGCCCCACCCCGGACGACCGGCTGGCCGCCGCCGAGCGCCGGGCCGCCGAACTGGCCGTGCGCAACCGGCTCGCCCGGGAGCTGCACGACTCGGTCGGCCACGCGCTGAGCGCCGTCACCCTGCAGGCGGGGGCCGCCCGCCGGGTCCTGGACAGCGACCCCGGGTTCGTCCGGGAGGCGCTCACCGCGATCGAGGAGACCACGCGGCGCACGGTCGGCGAACTCGACGCGGTCCTCGGCCTGTTGCGGCAGGACGGCGACGGGTCCGACGCGCTCGCGGGCCCCGGGCTCGACGCGCTCGGCGGGCTGCTCGCCCGGTGCGGGGTGCCCGTGCGCTACGAGGCCGACGGCGACCCGGGCGCGGTGCCCGGACCCGTCTCGGCCGAGGCGTACCGGATCGTGCAGGAGGGCCTGAGCAACGCGCTGCGGCACGGCGTCCCCGGCTCCCCGGTCCGGCTGCGCCTCGGCGTCGGCGCCCGCGAGCTGACGCTCGTCCTGGACAGCGCGCTTCCGCCCGGGCCCCCGGTCGCCCGCCCCGGCGGCGGACGCGGCCTGACCGGCGTCAAGGAGCGCGCCCTGCTGCTCGGCGGCGCCACCGAGGCCGGTCCCCGCGACGACGGCGTGTGGCGGCTGGCCGCCCGCCTCCCCCTGCAGGCCCCCTCGAAGGAGCCCCGATGAGCACGCCGGTCCGGATCGTTCTCGCCGACGACGAACGCATGGTGCGCACCGCGCTGCGGGCCATCCTGGACGCCGAGGACGGTCTGGAGGTCGTCGGCGAGGCGGCCACCGGCGCCGAGGCGGTCTCCGTGGTGCGGGCGCTGCGGCCCGACGTGGTGCTGATGGATGTGCGGATGCCCGAGACGGACGGCATCCGGGCCACCGAGCAGATCCTCGCCACGCTGGACCCGGCCCCGCGCGTCCTGGTCGTCACCACCTTCGAGCACGACGCCTATGTGTACGAGGCGCTGCGCGCCGGGGCGGCGGGTTTCCTGCTGAAGCGGGCGGCGGCCGAGGAGCTGGTGCAGGCGGTCCGGCTGGTGGCGTGCGGCGACTCGTTGCTCTTCCCGGCCGCCGTACGGCAGCTCGCCGCCGCGTACGGGACGCCCGCACCGGCCCCCGCCCCGCCGTGGGCCGCGCGGCTCACCGAGCGGGAGGCGCAGGTGCTGCGGCTGATCGCGGCGGGGCTGACGAACGCGGAGATCGCGGACCGGCTGGCGGTGGGCGCGGCGACGGCCAAGACGCATGTGGCGGCGGTCCTCGCGAAGACAGGGGCCCGGGACCGTACCCAGGCGGTCATCACGGCGTACGAGTCGGGGTTCATCACGCCGGGCTGAGCCCGTACAGCCGTGCACGCCGTGGTCACCGTATGAGGAATCGGTGAGAAGTGGCACAACCGGGAACGACCCGGCCGATCCCACTCGTCCACCGAGCGGGATGAACAAGACGATAAGGCGCGCCTCGGTCTTCTGTCTGCTGCTGGTCCTCGCCCTCCTCGGGCGGGCGACCTGGGTGCAGTCGTACCAGGCCAAGGCGCTCGCAGACGACGACCACAACCGGCGGAAGATCATCGCGCAGTACGCGCAGCCGCTGGGCGACATCATCGTGGCCGGTTCGCCGGTCACGGGCTCGAAACGGACGGAGGGCAGCGATCTCGCGTACAAGCGCACTTACAGACAGGGCGGCCTCTACTCGTCCGTGACCGGCTACAGCTCGCAGGCGTACGGCTCGACGCAGCTCGAAGGGATCTACAGCCATGTGCTGGACGGCACCGACGACCGGCTGAAGAGTCCGCTGGGCGCGCTGACGGGGCAGCGGTCCTCGCCCGGTGACGTGGTCACGACGATCGACCCGGACGTGCAGAAGGCGGCGAGCGACGCGCTCGGCGACGACAAGGGCGCGGCCGTGGCGATCGACCCGAGGAGCGGGCAGATCCTGGGCATGGTGTCCTCCCCGTCGTACGACCCGTCGGACATCAGCGGCACGAACGACGGCGACACCTGGTCGAAGCTGCTCGCCGACAAGGACAAGCCGCTGGTCAACCGGGCGCTGCGGCAGCCGCTCGCGCCCGGCTCGACGTTCAAGCTGGTCGTGGCGGCGGCGGCGCTGGAGAACGGGCTGTACGACTCGGTGGACGTGCCGACGAAGAGCCCCGTCCCGTACACCCTGCCGGGCACCAGCACCCCGCTGCGGAACGAGAGCGCCTCCGCCCCCTGCGAGAACGCCTCGCTGCGGGTCGCCCTCCAGTACTCGTGCAACAACGTCTTCGGCAAGGTCGCCGCCGACCTGGGCCAGGACAAGATGCGGGCGATGGCGGAGAAGTTCGGCTTCAACGAGGAGAAGCTGGACGTGCCGGTCCGGGCGTCCAAGAGCGTGTATCCGGAGGACATGGACAAGCCGCAGACGGCGCTGTCGGGCATCGGCCAGTTCGAGGTGACCGCGACCCCGCTCCAGATGGCGATGGTCTCCGCCGCCCTGGCCAACGGCGGTGAGCTGGCCGCCCCGCACATGGTGTCGAAGGTGACCGACGGGGACGGCGGCACGCTGGAGGACTTCGCGGACGGCGACACGAAGCGGATCGTCTCGGAGGACACCGCGAAGCAGTTGCGCAGCGCCATGGTGACCGTGGTGGAGAAGGGCACCGGCACCAACGCCCGGATCGCCGGGGCCGAGGTCGGCGGCAAGACGGGCACCGCCGAGAACGGTGTGGACAACAGCAACACCCCGTACGCCTGGTTCACCTCGTACGCGAAGTCAGGCGGCCAGGAGGTCGCGGTGGCCGTGATCGTGGAGGACTCCGGTTCGACCGCGTCGGAGGTCAGCGGCAACGGGCTGGCGGCGCCGGTGGCCAAGAAGATGATGGAGGCGGCCCTGCGGCGGTAGACCTCTCCTGCTGTAGACCTCTCCTGCTGTCGAAGCGCTTGCGGTACGCTCACGCCCCGGTGGGGGCGTATCCGGACGGGCCGGGCGTGCGAGCGCAGGGGGACGGGGTTGCCGTGGGCACAGCAGTCGACGATGCCGCCGCCGCCGAGTTCCATGAGTTCTTCGAGGCCCATTACGCGGAACTGGCCCGCCTCGCCCATCTGCTGACCGGTGAGGCGGATGCCGCCGACGATCTCGCGGCGGACGCCCTGCTCGCGCTCTGGCACCGATGGGACCGGGTCCGCGAGGCCGGGCACCCGGTGGCGTACGCGCGGGGCGTCGTCGCCAACCTGGCCAGGACGCGCATCCGCAGCGCGGTTCGCGAGCGCCGCCGGATCGCGCTGTTCTGGGCGCCGCGCGGCGGCGGGGACGACGGGGCGGCCGAGGGGCCCGATGTGCCGGCCGTGGTGGACGTGCAGGAGGCGCTGCGCAGGCTGCCGTTCCGCAAGCGGGCCTGTGTGGTGCTGCGGCACGCCTTCGACCTCTCCGAGCGGGACACCTCGCTGGTACTGGGGATCTCGGTGGGTACGGTGAAGAGCCAGACCTCACGCGCCGTCGCCGAACTCCAGCGGCTGCTGGGACCCGAGACGCCCGCCGCGCGGGTCCGGGTGGCCGTCGCGGCGCAGCGCAGCGGAGGAGAGCGGTGAAGGACGAGGAGCTGTCCGGGCGGCTGCGGGAGGCCGCCGAGGCCCACCGCCCCGACCGGGCCCGGATGCTGGCCCGGATCGAGCGCGGCATGGCGGGCGACCGCCCCGCACCCCGGTCCGTGCGCCCGCCGCGCGCGGTGCGCCCGTGGCTGCGGGTGGCCGGGGCGACGGCGGCGGTCTGCGGGGTGCTGGCGGCCGGAGCGTTCGCGGTCACCTCGGCGGGCGACGACGCCCGGCCGCGCGGCGGGCAGGTGGCCTCGGCGCCGTCCGCCACCGCGAAGGCCCCGGACTCCCCCGCCGGGCTGCCGCCGGAGGACGGACCGCTGTGGACCGGCGGCGTGGTGGACCCGAACAGCAACCCGTACTGGGCGCAGAGCAACGTCACCCTGCGGACCACCGAGCCGCTGTCCGCGCTCACCGTGGAGCTGCGGGTCGCCGAGACGGGCGGGGTGAACAGCACGGGCTCCTGGCGCTCCCTGCCCGAGCCGGACTTCACCGTGTCGGTGGACGAGAGCGGCGGCTATCTGGTCTACCGGTGGACGCTGCGTCCCGGCCGGACCGTCCCGGCCGGGACGCACACCTTCGCCGGGCAGTACAACCACGCGGAGGGCGACCGGGACGCCACCGGCGACTACGTGACCGCCCACGCGGTCCGCGCCTCGGGCGGCAAGGCGGCGGTGGGCGACCGCTTCGGGCGGGCGCAGTGACCTCTACGGCCGCCAGTCGCCGAACCACGCGGCCGGGGTGTGCTCCCGCGCCTCGGACGCCGTGAGCTGCGGGCGGTTGGCCGGGACGGTGACGCGCGCGCCGGGGCCGGTGTTGCGGTACTCGGCGAAGCGCTGGTCCTGCCAGGGGAAGCCGGCCGACATGGTGCCGTACGGCTCGTCCGCGTCGATGCCCGCGCCGAGGTGGCTCTCGCGCACCGTCAGCATGGGGTGCGCGGTGAGGTCCGAGGACGGCACCCAGGGGCGGGCCAGCTTGAAGTACCCGTCGGGGGCGGCGCTGGTGATCCGGGAGCGCAGGACCAGGAAGCCGTGCGGGTCGGCCCCGGCGGTGCTCGGCGCGAAGACGAAGCCGTGGGGCGGACCGGCCAGGTCGGTGCGGGCCAGAGTGCGGAAGTGGCAGCGGTCCAGGACCGCGGAGGCCCGCCCGAAGACGAAGTCGACGTCCCCTTCCACGTAGCAGTCGCGGTAGTACTGCCGGGCGAAGTCGGTGAGCGACGCCGAGTCCGCGTACAGCGTGTCCTGGTGGCCGAGGAAGCGGCAGCGGTGGAACGCCGAGCGGTCGCCGGTCACCTTGAGGGCGACGGCCTGGGTGCCGGTGTAGTCCGGGTGGTCGGCGCGCAGCCAGTCGTTGGCGAAGGTGAGGTCGCGGGCGGTGAGTCCGGCGGGCCGGGCGGTGACCGTGGCGGACCCGCTGGTGCCGTAGGTGCCCGAACCGTCGGGGCGCGGGGTGCCGTTGGCGTTGTCGTACACGATCACCGTGTCGCGCGGGTCGCCGCTCGCGCCGACGAGGGTGAGGCCGGTCCGGTCGGCGGGGATGTCGACGGTCTCCCGGTAGGTGCCGGGGGCGATGACCAGGGTGCGCCCGGTGCCGGTGGCGGCGTCCACGGCGGCCTGGACGGTGGTGTGGTCGCCCCGGCCGCGCGCGTCGACGTACAGGGTGGCGCGGTCGCGGCGGCGGGCGGGCGAGCCGTGGCGGCCGAAGGGGCGGTCGTGCGCGACGGCGGGCGAGGCGGTGCCGAGCGCGAGGGCGGAGGAGGCGAAGAGGGCCAGGGCGGTGCGTCGGGTGGGCATGGATGCTCCTTTGCGGGGGCGGCCTCCGCCGGCGCCGCGCGGGCGCCGGCGGAGGAAGGGGCGGCTGGTCAGGCGCCGGGCAGCCGGCCCGTGCCCGCGCCGAGGCCCACGACGAGCGGCACGAGCAGCGGGTGGTCGACCCGGTTGCGCAGGGTCGGGGTCCAGCCGGCGCCCGTGGTCAGCTGCTCCTCGGGGACGCCCGCGTTGTGGACGGCGATCAGGTCCGTGCGGCGGCCGTTGACCCAGTTGTCGGCGGCCGTGAGCGAGGACTCGGACCACTTCTTGAGGATCTTCGCCTTGTCGAACTCACCGCTCAGCGTGAACGCGTTGTGCTCGGCGACCAGGTGCGACTCCGCGCCGATTCCGTACGAGTACCCGTAGACGCTGCCCTTCGTGGCGACGAAGTGGTTGTTGTACGAGTCGACCTGGCCGAAGCGGACGCGGGGCGCGCGCTCGTTGACGTCCTTGAACAGGTTGTGGTGCAGGGTGACGCGGAGCTTGCCCCGGTCGGTGGCCCCGGCGCCGTCGCTGTTGCCGAGGAGCATCGTCTTGTCGTGGTCCTTGAGGACGTTCCAGGAGGCGGTGACCAGGTCGGCGCCCTTGACGATGTCGAAGAGCCCGTCGTGCTGCTGGTACAGCTCGTCGAAGTAGCGGGGCTGGTCGGCGTCGGGGCGGTCGCCGTCGCTGAAGGTGTTGTGGTCGACCCAGACGTGGTCGGAGCCGTAGACGACGAGGTTGTCGTACTCCGAGTTCCAGTGGCCGGTGTCGCCGTCGGTCGGGTCCCACTGCGGGAAGCAGTCGTAGGTGTCCTCGAAGTTGATGTTGCGGACGATGACGTTGGAGACGTTCTGGATCTGGATCGAGGCGCCGATGACCGTGGCGTCCTTGCCGACGCCGATCAGCGTGGTGTTGGACGGGACGTAGACGTTGACGGCGGCCTTCTGGAGCTTGGCGGAGGCGAGCCGGGCGTCCTCCATCGGCCCGGACGGGACCTCCTCGCGGCCCCAGGTGCCGGGGTCGTAGGCGGCGAGGTACTTGTCCAGGGTGTAGCCGTCGGTCTGGTACGCCTCGCAGTCGATCGGGGTGCCCTCGGCGTCGGCGTTGCCGTGGACGGTCCCGGCGATGCGGACGATCTTCGGCGCGTCGCCCGCGTCCTCGAAGGCGGCGATGAGTTCGGCGCGGTTGTGCACGGTGTAGACGTGGTCGGGCGTCGCGGCGGCGCCGCCGGTGGTGGAGCCCTCGGCGGAGGCCCAGCCGTCGCCCTTGGCCAGGACGGCGCGCTCGACGCCCTTGGCGCCGCGGGGCTGCGGGGACGCCTGGGCGGGAACGCTCAGGGCGAGGGCCAGCGAGGCGCAGCCCATCGCGACGACGATGGCGCGGGCACAGATTCTGCGTGTGGACATGACAAATCCTCGGTTCTGGTGCGGGACCTGTGGAAGGGGAAGGGCGGGGGGTGGCGCGGGCGTCAGGCGGCCTGCGGCCAGCTGATCCACGTCTCGGGTACGCGTGCGCCGAGCCGGCGCAGTTCACGCGGGGCGAGCACCCGCGCGTCGAGCAGGGCGCGGGCCGTCATCCGGGCGACCTCGATCGCACCGGCGGGCCGGAAGTGGGTGTTGTCCTCCCGCCCGTCGGGGTAGTTGGGGGACTCGCCGGGCGCCAGCCAGTTGAAGTACGCCTCGGTGCCGTCGGGGCCGAGCTCCTGCCAGCGGGCCAGGGTGCGGGCCTGAAGGTCGAGCAGCGGGACCCGCTCCTCGGCGGCCAGGGCGCGCATCGCGGCCGGGTAGTCGCCGTGCGTCGGCCTGGCGGTGCCGTCCTCGGCGAACCTGCGCCGCTCGACCGGGGTGAGCAGCACGGGCCGGGCGCGCCGGGCGCGGGCCTCGGCGATGTACCGGCGCAGGCAGTCCTGGTACGTCGTGTACGGGTCGGTGCCGCGCGCCGGGTCGTCCGTCTTCTCGTCGTTGTGCCCGAACTGGATCAGCAGGAGGTCGTCCGGGCGGACGTCCGGCAGCAGGGCGGCGAGCAGCCCTTCGTCGATGAAGCTCCGGGAACTGCGGCCGTTCATGGCGTGGTTGGCCACGGTGAGCCCGGGCCCGAGGAAGAACGGCAGGGCCATGCCCCAGCCGGTCTCGGGTGCGGCGTCGGCGTATTTCTGCGCGGCCGTCGAGTCGCCCGCGAGGTGCACGGTGCGGGTACGGGGGCGGGCTCCGTGCGCCGCGGCGGGAGTGGCGGCGAGCGCCAGGGGCAGTGCGGCGAGGGCGGCCGCGGTCTGTCTGCGGGTGAGTGACACGGTGGTGGTGCTGCCTCTCTCGTGGGTGGGTACGCAGGAGGGCAGGGGCGGCGGGGCGGGGCGGGCCGTCCGCACGACGGTCCCGCGCCCGGCCCCGCTGCGGGGGCCGGATCAGCCCTTGCTCCGCTCCTTCCACTCCTTCTGGGCCGCGTTCAGCTCGTCGGCCATCTTGTCCAGGAACGCCTTGGCCGTGACCTTGCCGAGCAGCAGCTTCTGGAACTCCGGCTCGTTGTCGGCCTTGCTGATGTTGTTCCAGTCGGGCAGGTAGTACGGCAGCTGCACGATCTTGGTGGAGCCGTCGGTGAGGGCCTTGGCGGCCAGCTCGGTCGGCGCGGCCTCGCTGATCCACGGGTCCTTGGCGGCCTCGGTGTTGGCCGGGATGGCGCCCGCGGACTCGTTCCACTTGCTGTTCGACTCGTGCGAGGCGGCGAACTCGATGAACTTCCAGGCGGCCGTCTTGTTCTTGCTCGCCTTGAACAGGCCGAGGCCGTCGACCGGGTTGGAGACCTGGACGCGGGTGCCGCCGTCGCCGACCGGGTTGGGTATCCCGGCGAACTTGTCCTTGCCGAGGGCCTTCAGGTGGTCCTGGTAGGAGCCGAGGTTGTGGCTCAGCATGCCGATGGTGCCGGTGTCGAACTGGGCGACCATCTTGGTGAAGTCGTTGTTGACGTCGGCGGACGGCGTCGTCTTCTTGTAGAGGGCGGCGTACTTCTCCAGCGCCGCCACGTTCTTGGGGTCGTTGAGGGTGGTCTTGTCTCCGTTCCAGAACTCGGTGATCCCGGACTGCCCGTACGCCGCGTCGACGGCCTGGGCGATGGAACCGGCGCCGCCTCGGATGGTGTAGCCGAACTTGTTGTTCTTGGCGTCGGTCAGCTTCCCGGCCGCCTCGTAGAACTTGGCCCAGGTGGTGGGCGCTTCGAGCCCGGCCGCCTTGAAGAGGTCGGTGCGGTACCAGAGCGCGCCGTTGTTCGCGGAGGTCGGCACGGTGTACATCTCGTCGTCCCGCCCGGCCGCGTCCTTGACGCTCTCGACCATGCCCTCGACGAGCTTGCCGTTGAGCGAGGAGTCCTTGATCCGGTCGCCCAGCGGCTCCAGGGCCTCCTGCGAGACCATGTTGGCCAGGTAGGCGGTGCCGACGCCGCCGACGTCCGGCACCCCGCCGCCCGCGATGGCCGTGTCGTACTTGGACTGCACGTCGGCGATCGGGATCGGCACGTACTTGACCTTGATGTCCGGGTACTTCTTCTCGAAGTCCTGGATCATCTCCTTCCAGACGGCGGTGCGCGGACCGCCGTTGTTGTCCCAGAAGGTGATCTCGCCCTTGCCGCTGCCCTCGTCGCCGCTGCCGCTGCCGTCGTCGCCGCACGCGGTCGCCGTCAGGGCGAGCACCGCCGCGAGCGAGACGGCGGCCGCGGCGCGCCCCCGCTGCGTCTTCGAGATGTTCATGATCGGCTCTTCTCTCTCGGTTCTCTCGGGTCTCTCGGTTCGTGCGCGTGCATGGGGGGTGGGAGCGCCGGACGGTGGTCCGGTTACGCGGTTACGTGGAAGCCGGTGAAGCGGGCGGTCCCGGTCGGGCCCGTCCCGGGCGGCGCGGTGGCGAACAGCCCGAGCAGCGCGCCGACCCAGCGCCACGGGGTGGCGGCGAAGACCTGTCCGGAGGGCCGGAACCCGGCCCCGTCCCCGGTGTCGGCCAGGAAGCGGCACCGGGCCCCCGCCGCCACCTCGATCCGCAGCCGCGCCGTGCCCGAGGGCGCCGGCCCGGCGTGCCCGGCGTCGCGCTCGGCGGTGGCGGTCGCCTCGGCGAACCGGTGCACCAGCAGCGCCCCGCCGTCCGCCTGCCGTTCGAGCCCGATCCAGCTGAACGCGTCCCCGAGCACGGCGAACCCCGCCTTCGCCCCGGGCACCTCGCTGTCCAGGGCGAGTCCGACCTCGGCGGTGAACGTCTCGGCGGGCAGCCGCTGGACCAGTACGTGGGGCAGGAGCCGCAGGTCGTGCGCGTCCCGGGCGGGTACGCAGCTCAGCCGCAGCCCGTCCCCGGCGTGTGCGACGGTCCAGCCGGGGCGCGGGTTCGCCGTCCACTGCCACTGCCTGCCGTGGCGGCCGCCCGGGAAGCCGTCGTCGCAGGCCGGGGCCTCGACGGGCTGGGCGGGCAGGGCGGGCTTGCGGTGCGTGGCGACGGGTTCGCCGGAGTCGCCGATGACCGGCCAGCCGTCACCGTCCCAGCGCATCGGCTGGAGGTGCGTCACGCGGCCGTACGCCCCGCGCTCCTGGAAGTGCAGGAACCAGTCCTCACCGGCCGGGGTGTCCACCCAGGCGCCCTGGTGCGGCCCGTTGACGCCGGTCCGGCCCTGGGCGAGGACGACGCGCTCCTCGTAGGGACCGAAGAAGTCGCGCGAGCGGAACGCGCCCTGCCAGCCCGTCGCGACCCCGCCCGCCGGGGCCAGGATCCAGAACTCGCCGTTGCGGCGGTGCAGCTTGGGGCCCTCCAGGGTGAACCAGCCGGGCAGCGTGTCGGCGTCGATCAGGGTCTTGCCCTCGTCCAGGAGTTCCCGCCCGTCGGGGCTCATCCGGTGTCCGGTGAGCCGGTTCTTGATCCCGGAGCGGGACTTGGCCCAGGCGTGCACGAGGTACGCCTCGCCGGTCTCCTCGTCCCACAGCGGGCACGGGTCGATCAGTCCCCGTCCGGCCTTCACCAGGTGCGGCGCGGTCCACGGGCCCCGGACGTCCTCGGCGCTGATCTGCTGGATGCCGTGGTCGGGGTCGCCCCAGAAGATCCAGAACCGTCCGGCGTGGTGCCGCAGCGAGGGCGCCCACACCCCGCAGTCGTGGCGGGGCACCGCGAATTCGGCGGCGGGCTCCAGGCGGTCCAGGGCGTGCCCGGTCAGCGTCCAGTTGACGAGGTCGCGGGAGTGGAGCAGCGGCAGTCCGGGGGCGCGGCCGAAGCTGGAGGCGGTGAGGTAGAAGTCGTCGCCGACGCGGATCACGTCGGGGTCGGACCAGTCGGCGTTCAGGACCGGGTTGCGGTAGGTGCCGTCGCCCTGGTCGGCCACCCACGGGGGCCGGGGGCTCACGCCGTCACCGCCCTGCGGACGAGGGCGGCGGCGCCCGCCCGGTCGAGGCGGCCGTCCGCGACTACGGTGACCACGCGGCGTACGACCGTGGCCCCTGCGGGAACGGGGAGCCGTTCGGCGGCGGCGAGGGAGGAGCCGACGCCCGGGTACTCGGCGGTGCGCACGAACCACGGGTCGCGGCGGGTCTCCTCGGTGGCCCCGGCGAAGACCAGCGACCAGCGCTCGCCGCAGAGCGCGACCCAGTCGGCGGGCCGCCCGTGCACCGCCTCCTCGCCGTCCGCCGTCGGGCCGAACACGGCGGGCGCGGCCGCCTCCTTGGGGGCGCGCCAGAAGAAGCCGCCGTATCCGGCGCCGGGGCGGCCGTTGGTGGCGGGGCTGCCGATCGACAGGTCGCCGGGGCCGGGGTTGGTGAGCGAGAAGGAGAGGTCGAGCGCCCAGGCGGTGTCCGAGAGTGCGGCAGCGGCCACCGTGCGGTGTTCGCGCAGCAGTTCGCCGCCGGCGGCCTCCCAGCCGAGCTCCTCCACGAAGCCGTCCGGGTCGCACAGCTTCCAGCCCAGGTGGCGCTGCGTCCCGTGGTTGTCGAGCACGGTGGGCCCCTGGCCCCGGACGAAGGTGCGCCCGCCCCAGAAGTTGTGCCCGGAGACGTCCGGGACGGCGACGGAGGCGCCCAGGTGGTGGATGTGGTCGGCGGGACGCTCCTCGGTGACGGGGATGCCCGCGAGGGTGGTGACCGGGTGGAGGTAGGGGCGGGCCGCGTCGGCGGGGAGGTAGGTGTAGCGGCCGACGGGGCGTCCGGCGCAGCTGAGCAGGGCGGTGTTCGTCATGGGGAGGTCACCTCGCTGCGTGCCCAGGGGGCGCCGAGTTCGGAGAAGAGGGCGAGGGTTTCGGCGCCGGACGCGACCAGGGCGTCGATGCCGCGCACCACCCGGCGGGTGGCCCCGGTGCCGGGCACGGGGGCGGTGTGCCAGGCGTCGGACGGCAGGGGGCGCGGTTCGGGCGCCGTCCGTACCGCCTCCACGACCTCCATGAAGGCGCCGGTGCGCTCCGGCGGTACGAGGAGCGTGGCGCCCTCCGTCAGGTGGGCGACCAGGTTCTCCAGGAGGTCGGTGCGCCCGTGCACGGTTTCCACCGGGCCGTGGCCCGCGCGCTGGACGAGGACGCGGTCCTGCTTGTACCAGAAGGTGACGCGGCCGCGGTCGCCGTGGACGACGACGTACGGCTCCCCCGCCTGTTCCGCGCAGAGGGTGACGGCGGCGGTGACGGGCGGCCCGGACGCGGTGGTGACGCGGACGCAGGAGGTGTCGTCGGCCTCGATGTCGTGGGCGCGGAAGAGCTCGGTGTCGATGGCGGTGACGTCCTCGGCGGTGGTCCCGGCGAGTTCGAGGGCCGTGGCGACGGCATGGGCCAGCGGGTTGGTGAGGACGCCGTCGACCACCTCGGTGTCCCCGATGCGGCGCCGCCCGGCCCAGGGCGCCCGCCGGTAGTAGGCGTCGTCGCGGACCCAGGCGCCCGCCGCCGCGTACCCCCGGACGGTGCCGATGGCTCCGGTGGCGACTAGTTCCCGGATGGCGGGGACGGCGTGCGAGCCGAAGGACTGGAAGCCCACCTGGCAGGCGGTGCCCGCGTCGCGCACTGCGGCGCGGATGCGGTCGAAGTCGGCGCGGGTGGCGGCGGGCGGCTTCTCCAGGAGGAGGTGCACTCCGCGCCCGGCGGCGGTCAGGGCGAGCGCGGTGTGGGTCTGGATGGGGGTGCAGATGACGGCGGCCCGGGCCCCGGTGGAGTCCAGGAGGGCGCCGAAGTCGGCGGACTGCTCGGGGGGTTCGTCCGCGAAGGCGGCCAGCTCGGTGGCGTCGAGCGGGGTGAGCTCGCAGATGCCGGCGAGGCGGACGAGCCCCTGGTGCTGGAGGCGGCGGATGTTGGCGAGGTGCCAGCGGCCGTGGCCCCGGGCGCCCGCGAGGACGATCGGGACGGGCGTGGCGGCGGGGGGCAGCGAGGTCATGTCCGTCACCCCTTCACGGCGCCGGCGCTGAAGCCGGTGATCAGCCACTTCTGGATGAAGGCGAAGACGATCACCACGGGCACCGCGGCGATCACCCCGCCCGCGGCGAGCGCGCCCAGGTCGACGCTGTCCGCGCCGATGAGGGTGTTCAGGCCGACCGGGATCGTCTGCTTGTCCTGCTCGCTGAGGAACATCAGCGCGAACAGGAAGTGGTTCCAGCTGTGCACGAAGGCGAAGGAGCCGACGGCGATGAGCCCGGGGCGCAGCAGCGGCAGCACGACCGCGCAGAAGGCCCGGAAGCGCGAGCAGCCGTCCACCCAGGCGGCCTCCTCCAGCGAGGGCGGCACGTTCTTGATGAATCCGCTGATCAGGATGATGGAGAGCGGCAGCTGGAAGACCGTCTCGGCGATGACCACGCTCCCCAGGGAGTTGATCATCTGGAGGTTCTTGAAGATCTCGAAGAGCGGGACGAGCATCAGCGCGCCGGGGATGAACTGCGAGCAGAGCAGCGCCAGCATGAAGCCGTTCTTGATCCTGAAGTCGAACCGGGCGAGGGCGTAGCCGCCGGCCAGGGCGACGAGGGTCGTGGCGACCAGGGTGCAGACGCCGACGATCATGCTGTTCTGGAAGAAGACGGCGAAGCTGCGCTCGTTCCAGACCTTCGAGAAGTGCTCCCCGGTCATCGGCCAGGGCACCAGCGAGGTGGAGCCCGCGGGCCGTACGGCGAAGAGGAACATCCAGTAGAACGGGACGAGCGTGAAGACCAGGTAGAGGCCCAGCGGTACGTAGATCTGCCAGCGCGGTACGTCGTCGAAGGCGCGTTCGCGTCCTGGCCTGCGGCGGGGCGCGGCGGGCGGCGGGCCCTCGGGGGCGGCCGGCCGTGCGGCACGGGTGTCGTTCTTCTCGGCGAGGGCTGCGGTCACTTGTGGTCGCCTCCGAACTTGCTCAGGCGCAGATAGACGATCGAGCAGAAGAGGAGGATCACGAAGGCGACGGTGGTGAGCGCGGAGGCGTAGCCGAAGTCGTGGCCCTCGATGCCGGTGTTGGCGACGTAGAGCGGCAGCGTGGTGGTTTCGCCGGCCGGTCCGCCGCCGGTGAGGGTGTAGAGCAGGTCGACGTTGTTGAACTCCCAGACCCCGCGCAGCAGCGTGGACAGGATGATCGCGTCGCGCAGGTGGGGCAGGGTGATGTGGAAGAACTGCCGCAGCCGTCCGGCGCCGTCCACGGCGGCCGCCTCGTACAGCTCCTTGGAGACGGACTGGAGGTCGGCGAGGATGAGGATGGCGAAGAAGGGGACGCCGCGCCAGAGTTCGGCGACGGTCGCGGCCCAGAAGACGGTGCCGGTGTCGGAGAGCACCGAGGTGCCGTAGTCGCCGATCCCGGCGTCCGCGAGGTAGCGGCTGAAGCCGGTCGAGGAGTTGTAGAGCAGGATCCAGATGGTGCTGGTCAGCACCCCGGAGACGGCCCACGGCGAGAAGACCATGGCGCGGGAGATGCCCCGGCCGATGAAGGTCTGGTTGACGATCAGGGCCAGCGCGAGCCCCAGCGTGAGCTGGAGCGCGACCTGCACGATCACCCACTGGGCGCTGAAGCCGAGGGTCGTCCAGAACTGGTCGTCCTCGGTGAAGATCCGGGTGAAGTTGTCCAGGCCCGCGAAGCCGTTCCGCCAGGGCTTGGTGACGTTGTAGTTCTGCAGGCTGTAGTAGAAGACGCTGACCACCGGATAGGCGATGAAGCCGAGCATCAGCAGCCCCGCGGGGGCGATCAGCAGATACGGCAGCCGGCGGGGGCTTGCGGAGCGGCGCCGGGGCACCTTGGGCGGTGTGGCCGCGGCGGAGGCTTGGGCCATGACACGTCTCCGTTCTCTCTGTACGGGGGTGCAAGCGCTTCCCGCATGGTGTTCGGTATGTCGAACAAGGGGGCGCCGGAATTCCTGAGGGGCCGTTCAGCCGGCGTACGGGTCGGGCACTTCTCCCGGCCGGGCCAGGAAGGCGAAGTCGCAGCCGGTGTCGGCCTGGGTGATCTGGTCCTGGTAGAGCGCCTGGTAGCCGCGCTCGTAGCGGACGGGCGGCGGGGTCCACTCGGCGCGGCGGCGCGCCAGTTCCTCGTCGGACACGTCGAGGTTCAGCAGCCGCGCCTCGACGTCCAGGGTGACCAGGTCACCGGTGCGGACGAGGGCGAGGGGCCCGCCGACGTACGACTCGGGCGCGATGTGCAGCACGCAGGCGCCGTAACTGGTGCCGCTCATCCGGGCGTCGGAGAGCCGGACCATGTCCCGTACGCCCTGCTTGAGCAGGTAGTCGGGGATCGGCAGCATGCCGTACTCGGGCATCCCCGGACCGCCCTTGGGTCCGGCGTTGCGCAGGACGAGCACATGGTCGGGGGTGAGCGCGAGCGCCGGGTCGTTGATGGTGCGCTGCATCTCCTGGTAGTCGTCGAAGACGACCGCGGGCCCGGTGTGGCGCAGCAGGTGCGGTTCGGCGGCGATGTGCTTGATGACGGCGCCGTCCGGGCAGAGGTTGCCGCGCAGCACCGCCACGCCGCCCTCGTCCGCGAGCGGGTTGGAGCGCTTCCGTATGACGTCGTCGTTGTGCACCAGCGCCCCGTCGAGCTGTTCGCGCAGGGTGTCGTGCGCGACCGTGGGCCGGTCGAGATGCAGGACGTCGGTGAGCCGGGCCAGGAATCCGGGGAGCCCGCCCGCGAAGTGGAAGTCCTCCATCAGGTACTTCCCGCCGGGGCGCAGGTTGGCGAGGACCGGGACGGTGCGGGCGATGCGGTCGAAGTCGTCCAGGGTGAGCTTGATCCCGGAGCGTCCGGCCATCGCGATGAGGTGGATGACGGCGTTGGTGGACCCGCCGAGCGCGAGGACGGTCGCGACGGCGTCCTCGTACGCCTCGGCCGTGAGGATCTGCGACAGCTTCCGCTGCTGCCACACCAGTTCGACGATCCGGAGGCCGGAGGCGGCGGCCATCCGGTCGTGGCCGGAGTCGACGGCGGGGATCGAGGAGGCGCCCGGGACGGTGACGCCGAGGGCCTCGGCGGCGGCGGTGAGGGTGGAGGCGGTGCCCATGGTCATGCAGTGGCCGGGCGAGCGGGCGAGGCCGTTCTCCAGCTCGCCCATCTCGCAGTCGCCGATGAGCCCGGCGCGCTTGTCGTCCCAGTACTTCCACATGTCGGTGCCGGAGCCCAGGACCTCGTTGCGCCAGTGCCCCGGCAGCATCGGCCCCGCCGGTACGAAGACGGCCGGCAGGTCCACGGACGCGGCGCCCATCAGCAGCGCCGGGGTGGACTTGTCGCAGCCGCCGAGCAGCACCGCCCCGTCGACCGGGTAGGAGCGCAGCAGCTCCTCGGTCTCCATCGCCAGCATGTTCCGGTAGAGCATCGGGGTCGGCTTCTGGAAGGTCTCCGAGAGCGTGGAGACCGGGAACTCCAGCGGGAAGCCGCCCGCCTGCCAGACCCCGCGCTTCACGGCCTGCGCCCGGTCGCGCAGGTGGACGTGGCAGGGGTTGATGTCCGACCAGGTGTTGAGGATCGCCACGACCGGCTTGCCCAGGTGCTCCTCGGGGAGGTAGCCGAGCTGACGGGTGCGGGCGCGGTGGCTGAACGAGCGGAGCCCGTCGGTGCCGTACCACTGGTGGCTGCGCAGTTCCTCGGGGGCGATGCGGCCGGTCATATGGACCACCCGGCGATCTGGTCGGCGACCTCGGCGCGCTGGGCCTCGGGCAGCACCCGGCTGGGCGGGCGCACCGCGCGGTCGCAGAGCCCGAGCGCGGCCAGGGCCTCCTTGACGACGGTCACGTTGTTGGCGGACTGACGGTCGGCGCGCAGCTCCTCGAAGCGGCGGATCTGCTCCCAGACCTTCATGGCGGCCGGGTGGTCGCCGGCCCGCAGCGCCTCCAGCATGGCCAGCGAGACGCCGGGCGCCACGTTGACGAGCCCGGAGGTGAAGCCCGTCGCGCCCGCCGAGAAGTAGGCCGGGGCGTACAACTCGGCGAGCCCGGCGACCCAGACGAAGCGGTCCAGTCCGGCGTCGCGGGCGAAGGCGGCGAAGCGGGCCGCGTCCGGCACCGCGTACTTGACGCCGATGACGTTGGGGCAGCTGTCGGCGAGGACGGCCAGGCAGCCGCCGTCCAGGTGCGGGTTGCGGATGTACGGGACGACCCCGAGCCCGGGCACGGCCTCCGCGATGGCCCGGTGGTAGTCGATCCAGCCGTCCTGCGAGACGTACGGGTGGACAGGCTGGTGGACCATCACCATCTCGGCCCCGGCGTCCCGGGCGTGCTCGGCGGCGGCGACGGCGGTCGGCACGTCGTGTCCGACGCCGACCAGGACCGTCGCGCGGCCGCCGGCCTCCTCGACGGTCAGCTCGGTGACGGTGCGCCGCTCCTCGGGGGTGAGCGCGTAGAACTCCCCGGTGTTGCCGTTCGGGGTGACGATGCGCACGCCGCCGTCGAGCAGTCTCCGCAGCAGGGCGCGGTGCGCCGTCGTGTCGATGGATCCGTCCCCGGCGAACGGGGTCACCGGGATCGCCACGACATCTGCGAGGGCCGCCTTCAGCGGGGTGAGGTCCATGCGGACTGGCCTTTCTTCGGTGTGCGGGGTCACGCCGCGCCGCCCCCGTCCTCGTCGTCGGGGAAGGCGCGGCGGACGAACGACGCGATGTGGTCGTGCAGGGCCCCGGCCGCCGCGTCCGCGTCGTCGGCGAGCGCGAGCCGCAGGATCTCCCGGTGCTCGGCCGCCTCCCGCTCCCAGGACGGGATCGCCGACCAGGCGACCGTGGAGACCAGCGCCGCCTGGTCGCGGACCTCGTCCAGCATCCGGGCGAGCAGCGGGTTGCCGCAGGGCAGGTAGAGCGCCCGGTGGAAGTCCCGGTTGGCGAGCGAGCGGTCGGCCTTGTCGCCCGCCGAATCCGCCCGCTCCAGGGCCTCCTGCGCCGCGTCGAGGGACGCCTTGCGGGTGATCGAGCGGCGCAGCGCCTCCGGTTCGAGCAGCAGCCGTACGTCGTAGACCTCGCGGGCCATGGCCGCGTCGACCAGCCGGACGGTGGCGCCCTTGTACTGGCTCATGACGACGAGTCCGGTGCCGGCGAGGGTCTTCAGCGCCTCGCGGACGGGGGTCTTGGAGACCCCGAACTGCGCGGCGAGCTCGGTCTCCACGAGCGCCTGCCCCGGCCTCAGTTGTGCCGTGAGGATCGCGTGCTTGATCGCCTCCAGCACGTACTGGGTGCGGGACGGAATCGGGGTGGGCGCAAAGGTCATGGGTGAAGGGCTCTCACATCTCGCGTATCGCGTCTCATATATGACGTACGGAGTACGACGCGATGAAGCTAGGGCCGCCGCAAATGTTTCGTCAACGCTTCTGACGAAAGAAGTTCGTGCGACCGGGACATGTGCCGTACACGGATTCCGGTGCGCCGCGCGGGAGTTCCCGGGGGTAGGGCATCTGCCCGATGCCGCGCCGGGGCCTCAGCCGCCAGCCTGACCGCAGGAAGAACACGCAGGTCGGAAAGGTGCGGTGGGCGGGATGGCGGTGGGTCGGGTGCTGCGGAACCGGACGGCTGGGGTGTTCCTCGCGGCGGTCGTGGTCTCGGGGTTCGGCAGTTCGGCGATGCGGCTGGCGGCCGGGATCTGGGTCAAGTCGCTGACGGGATCGGACTCCCTGGCGGCGCTCGCCCTGTTCGCGGTCTGGCTGCCGGTCCTGTTCGGCCCGCTGCTCGGGGCGGTGGCGGACCGGCTGCCGCGCAAGCCGCTCCTGGTGGGCACGAACGTCGTCCTGGCGGCCCTGATGGCGGCGCTCGCGCTCCTGGGCGCGGAGGGACGCGTCCGGCTGCTGTTCACGGTGCTGGTGCTGTACGGGTGCCTCTCGGTGCTGATGGACTCGGCGGAGTCGGCCGTGGTGGCGGGGGCGGTACCGGCCGCGTTGCTCGGCGACTTCAACGGGCTGCGGATGATGGCGAACGAGGGCATGAAGCTGGTCGCCCCGCTGACCGGCGCCGGGCTCTACGCCCGCTTCGGGGGCGGCGCGGTGGCGCTCCTGGACGCGGTCTCCTTCGCCCTGGCGGCCGGTCTCTACGCGCTGCTGCGGGTACGCCGGACGGCCCGGCCCGCCCGCGGGGGACCGGGTGGCTGGACGGCCGGGATGCGGCAGCTGTGGGGGTCGCCGGTGCTGCGCCCCCTGGTCCTCGCCGCCTCGGCCACGATGCTGTGCGCCGGGCTCAACGGGGCGACGCTGTACGCCGTCGTGGACACCCTCGGCCACTCCCCCGCGTACGCCGGGGTGCTGTCGGTCGCCCAGGGGCTCGGGTCCGTCACGGTCGGGCTGTTCGCGGGCGCGCTGATGCGCCGGCTGCCGGGGCGGGTGTTCGGGGCGGCCGGGATCGCGGTGTTCGGGGTCGCGGTGGCGCTGCGGGCCGTGCCGTCCGACGCGACGGCGCTCGCCGCGTGCGCGCTGATCGGGGTGGGCCTGCCGTGCGTGCTGATCGCCGCGCTGACGGCGGTGCAGCGGGAGACCCCGGACGCGGTCCTCGGCCGCACGGCAGCGACCGCCGACACCCTGATCATGTCGCCCAACGCGGTGGCGCTGGGCATCGGCGCGGGCCTGGTGGCGCGGGTGGACGTCCAGGTTCTGCTGCCGCTGGTGGGCGCCGGGGCGCTCCTGACGGCGGGGCTGCTGCTGGCCGCGGGCCGCCGGGAACGGGTGGTTCCGGGCGGCCCGGCGGTCTCGGCCTCAGCCGAGGCGTGAGAGCGCCCCGGCCACCTTCGCCAGGTCCGGGTCCGAGGCCAGGCCCGCGTGGTAGAGGCGGAGTTGGTTCGCGCCGAGCGAGGCGGCGTGCGCCGCGTCCCGTTCCAGCGTGTCCGGGCTGCCGCCCATGCCGCGCACCACGGTGAGGTTGGCGGCGACGACCGCATCGCTCCCCCGGCCCGCGAACGGCCCGAGCACCGCCTCCCGTACCGCGTCCGCCCCGGTGCACGGCAGGACCACGCCGTCCGCCACGGACAGGATGTGCCCGGGGTCGACGCCCACGTTGGCCCCGCAGCGGTACGGGGCGGGGTCGGCGTGCAGCAGCACCTGGAACCCGGGCGCCGCCGCCGCCCGCACCGCACCGGTCACCGCTTCCTGGAGGCTCCGGGCCACCTCGGTGCGCCACCGCAGCGTCGCCTCCGCGAGGTCGGCGCCGAGGAGCTTCCCCACCGCGTCCCAGCCCGCGTCCGGTGAGCCGGACCCGGACCAGACCGGTGCCAGCGCGCGGCGCACGGCCGCGCCCAGCTCCTCGGGATCGAGGCCCTGTCCGGCGTAACCGGCCCGGCAGACGGCGCAGAAGCAGAGCGACATCAGGTACTGCGCCGCGTCGCCGAGCCCGACACCCGCCACCTTGTCGTGGGCGTGGAGGTGGGCGAAGCCGTACCAGCCGCACGACTCCAGCTCGGTGCCCCGCGCCCCCTCGCGTACCGCCGCCTCCGCCGCCAGGTCCACCAGGTAGGCGCGGACCTCGGGGCGCGCGATGCAGGGCGCCCACGGGTAGCGGTCCCCGTAGGCGTTGACCACCGAGGTGTCCGGGTGGTCCGCGCCCAGGCGGGAGCTGTGCGCGAGGACCACCCAGCTGTGCACGTCGAGACCGGCCCCGGCCAGCGCCTCGGCGGCCTCCGCGAAGGGGTCGTCGGAGGGCATCCACGCCTGCCGGTACGGGCGGACCTCCCGCCCAGCCCAGCGGCCTTCGTCCGGCGGGTACAGGACCGCCGCGTACTCGGCCGTGACGATGCGGCGGCCGGGGTGGCGGGGGGTCAGCGCCCGGGTCGAGTGGTAGGCGGCGGCGAGGGTCACCTGCTGGACGCCGAGGTCCGCGATGCGGGCGGGGGCGTCCGGGTCGCCGACGACGTCCCAGGGGTAGAGGAAGGCGGACGTCCTCATCCGCGCCCCTCCAGCAGCGCGCGCCCGGCGGCGATGATCTCCGTCAGCTCCTTGATGTGGGCGGCGGGCGGCTCGGTGAGCGGACTGCGCACCGGCCCGACGTCCAGGCCGTGCATCCGGACGCCCGCCTTGACCAGCGAGACGGCGTAGCCGCGCCCCTGGGCCCGGAGCTCGACGAGCGGCCGGTAGAAGGAGTCGAGCAGCGCGTTGACCAGGGCGTCGTCGCCGGATTCCAGGGCGCGGTAGAAGGCGAGCGCGATGTCCGGGGCGAAGGCGAAGACGGCCGAGGAGTACAGCGTGACGCCGATGCCCCGGTAGGCGAGGCCGGTGAGCTCGGCGGTGGGCAGCCCGTTGAAGTAGAGGAAGTCCTGCCCGGGCAGCCCCGTGCGCACCGCGCTCACGATGCGCTGCATGAGGTCCAGGTCGCCGTAGCCGTCCTTGAGGCCGATGATGCCCGGGGTCTGCGCCAGGGCGAGCACGGTCTCGGGGGTGAAGACGGCGTTGTCGCGCTGGTAGACGATGGTCTCCAGGCCGGTCACCCCGACCAGCGCGGTGTAGTGGGCCAGCAGCCCTTCCTGGTCCGCGTGGACCAGGTACGGGGGCATGGCGAGCAGCCCGTCCGCGCCCGCCTCCTCGGCGAGCCGGGCGAACTGGACGGCCAGCGCGGTGCCGTATCCGGCGCCCGCGACGACCGGCACCTGCCCGGCGGTCTCCTCCACCGCGGCGGCGACGACGCTCCGGAACTCCTCCGGGGTCAGGGCGTGGAACTCCCCGGTGCCGCAGCACGCGAAGACGGCCGCCGCGCCCGCGTCGATGCCCTGGCGGACGTGCGCCCGGAAGACGTCCAGGTCGACGGAGCCGGTCGCGTCGTACGCGGTGACGGGGAAGAAGAGCGGCCCGGCAACGGCGGTGAGCCGGGCGGCAAGCGGGTCTGAGCTCACGGGCGCCTCCTGAGGCGTGCGCATCTCTGATTGGTGTCCATATTTATGAACGATGCCTAAGCTAGGCCCGGCGGGGCTCCGGGGTCAAGGCGACGACGCCCCGGTCCGGACCAACCCGCCACGGGTTCCCTTGACGCTCCCCGAGCCCCCGCATACCTTGTCCACGCATGTGAACCAGATCCAAGAGGAGACCCCGCATGCCCGCCGAAAAGCCCCGCACCGTCCTGCTCACCGGCGCCGCCGGCGGCCTCGGCACGCTGATGCGCGAGCTGCTGCCCGCCCACGGCTACACGCTGCGCCTGTTCGACATGGTGCCGATCGAGGGCGAGCCGGACGCGATCACCGCCGACCTCGGGGACCGGGAGGCGCTGCGCGCGGCCGTGACCGGGGTCGACGCGATCATCCACCTCGCGGGCATCTCCCTGGAAGCCTCCTTCGACAAGATCCTCAAGGCGAACATCGAGGGCACGTACAACCTGTACGAGGCCGCGCGCGAGGCCGGTGTCCCGCGCGTCGTGTTCGCCTCGTCCAACCACGCGGTGGGCTTCACCCCGCGCCCGCTCCCCGGCGACCCGCTGATCCCGATCGGGACCCCGCGCCGCCCCGACACCTTCTACGGCCTCTCCAAGTCGTTCGGCGAGGACCTCGCCCAGCTGTACTGGGACCTGCACGGCCTGGAGACGGTCTCCATCCGCATCGGCTCCTGCTTCCCGGAGCCGACGTCCGTAAGGATGCTGTCGGTGTGGATGAGCCCGGCCGACGGTGCCCGCCTCTTCGACGCCGCGCTCACCGCCGAGGGCGTCGGGCACACCGTCGTCCACGGCTCCTCGGACAACACCCGGCTGTGGTGGGACCTCACCTCGGCCCGCGCGCTGGGCTACGAGCCGCAGGACGACTCGGAGCCGTACGCGGCAAAGCTCATCGCGGAGCAGGGCGAGCTGGACCCGGCCAACCCGGACCACGCCCACCTCGGCGGCCACTTCTGCACCAACCCGCCGGTCTGGCCGCACTGAGGCCGCGGAAACGCCGTCGCCCGGACCGCGTCGGCGCGGCATGATGCGGGCATGGCGAGACCTTCGGGATTCCGGTACGAACAGCACGGCGACGCGAGCGTCACCGTCACCCACCACGGCCGCCCGGCGGGCACCCTGCGCGGCGGCCGGGCGGAGAAGTTCCTGGCCGAGGTGGCGGCGGGCGATGCCCAGCTGGTGATGGCCCGCTGGACGGGGGCGTACAAGCACGGCAACGAGCGCACCGCGCGCAACCACCCGCGCAACCGCTGACGGGAGCCGGCGCCCGGCGCGGAACGGGGGCTTCCGCCGTCCGGGCGAAACTGCCGAAAGGTAAGGGAACGGCAAAGCCGGGTCGTTCGTTCATCCGGACATGACCGCTATGACACCCGGCTCGAACCTCCCGCTGAACGCCGTCCGCGTGGCGGTGGACGTCGCCGCGCCCGTGCGGCTCGACGTCTCGGGCCTGCTGCTCACCGCCGACGGCAAGGTGCGCTCCGACGACGACTTCATCTTCTACAACCAGCCCACGGGCCCCGGCGTGAGCTACCGCTCCGGCGGCGGCAGCGCGCCGGACGCCGTCGTGGTGGACACCGCCTCGGTGCCCGCCGGGATCGAGAAGATCGTCGTCACGGCCAGCCCGGACGAGGCGGGCCGGACCTTCCAGGGCGTCGAGCCGACCGCCACCGTGCGCAACGCGGACGACGGCACGGTGCTCGCGTCCTTCACCCCGCCCCGGCTGGGCACCGAGACCGCGCTCGTGATCATGGAGGTCTACCGGCGCGGCGGCGCCTGGAAGGTCCGCGCGGTCGGCCAGGGTTACGCGAACGGCCTGGCGGGCATCGCCACGGACTTCGGGGTCACGGTCGAGGAGCCCGCCGCCCCGCCCGCCGCCCCGGCGGTCACCGCCCCCGCTCCCCCGCCGCCGGCCGCCGCCCCGGCACCGGTCGCCACCCCAGCGCCGCCCCCGGCCGCACCCGCGGCCCCCGCACCGGCCGCGCCCGGCCGGATCAACCTGGACAAGGGCCGGGTCAGCCTCCGGAAGAACGAGACGGTCTCGCTGGTCAAGGCGGGGCGCCCGCTGCTCTCCCAGGTCAAGATGGGCCTCGGCTGGGAGCCCGCCTACCGGGGCAAGGACATCGACCTGGACGCCTCGGTCATCGCGTACGGGCCCCAGCGCAACCACCTGGACAGCTGCTACTTCGGCAAGCTGTCCATCCTGAACGGCGCGATCAAGCACTCCGGGGACAATCTCACCGGTGAGGGCGAGGGGGACGACGAGGTGATCGTCGTGGACCTGGGCCGGATCCCGGCGGAGGCGACGGGCCTGGTGTTCACGGTCAACTCGTTCACGGGCCAGAAGTTCACCGAGGTCGCCAAGGCGTACTGCCGCCTGGTGGACGCCGCCACCGACGAGGAGCTGGTCCGCTTCGACCTGACCGGGGCCGAGCCGCAGACCGGCGTGATGATGGCCAAGCTGATCAAGCAGTTCTCCGGCGAGTGGGAGATGACCGCCATCGGCGACTTCGTGAAGTCGCGGACCGTCCGGGGCATGGTGAAGCCCGCCGCGCAGGCGCTGTAGGGGCTCCACACGGGCCCCACGCATGGCTCAGGGGCCGCCCGCGCGGCTGGCGGACGGCCCCTGTGACGGCCTCAGAGCTTGGTGAGCTTGGAGTACGGGCTCATGATGCGGCCCTGGCGGCCCGCGAAGTCGATGAGCACCGCGTCGTTGTCGCCCTCGACGGCGAGGACGCGCCCGAGACCGAACTGGTCGTGCGAGACCCGGTCACCCACGTCGAACAACTCGACCGGTGGGGCCGCCTGGGCCGGGCGGTTGAAGGGACTGGACGGCAGGTGGCGGCGGGAGCCGGCTGACTGTTTCATTAAGTCGAGTATGCGCCCCCGGAGGGCCCGACGCCATGCCCCGCAGTTAACGGTTGGGCTGCCGCTTCCACGGACCGGTGATCGCGACCATGATCCCCGGGGTCTGGATGTTGGCGAAGAGCGTCCGCCCGTCCGGCGAGAACGTGACCCCGGTGAACTCGCTGTACTCCGGCTCCGCCTCGCTGCCGATGTTCAGCTCGTTGCGCGCGATCGGGTAGGTACGGCCGCTGTCGGTCGCCCCGAAGAGGTGCTGGACGCCCTCGCCGTCCTCGGCGATGACCAGGCCGCCGTACGGCGAGACGGTGATGTTGTCCGGGCCGTCGAACGCGCCGTCCTTCGACGGGTCCGGGTTGACGCCGAGGAGCACCTTCAGGGTCAGCGTGCGGCGCTTCGGGTCGTAGAACCAGACCTGGCCGTCGTGCTGGACGGGGCTCTCGTCACGGGCGAAGGAGGACACGATGTACGCGCCGCCGTCGGCCCACCACATGCCTTCCAGCTTGCGGGCGCGGGTGACCGTGCCGTCCGCGAACTGCTTGCGCACCGAGACGGACTTGGCGTCGCGGTCCGGCACGTCCACCCAGTCCACGCCGTACACGGTGCCGGTCTTCGTGGCCCGCGAGAGGTCGTCCACGAACTTGCCGGTCTTGTCGAAGCACTTGAACGCCTGGAGCACGCCCGCGTCGTCGGCGAGGGTGCGCAGCTTGCCCCGGCCGTGCCGGAAGCCGTGCGGCGGCACCCAGCGGTAGAGCAGGCCGTTGGGGCCCGAGGCGTCCTCGGTGAGGTAGGCGTGGCCCTGCTTGGGGTCGATGACGACCGCCTCGTGCGCGTACCGGCCGAACGCCTTGATCGGGCGCGGCGAGCGGTTGGCGCGCTTGTCGTACGGGTCGACCTCGAAGACGTAGCCGTGGTCCTTCAGGAGGCCGTTCTTGCCGGCCTTGTCCTCGGTCTCCTCGCAGGTGAGCCAAGTGTCCCACGGGGTGGCGCCGCCCGCGCAGTTGGTGGAGGTGCCGGCGATGCCGACCCACTCGGCGGTGCGGCCGTCGCGGCGGGTCTCCACGACGGTGCAGCCGCCGGCCGCGACCGGGTCGTAGACCAGGCCGTCGGTGAGGGGCACGGGGTGCTCCCAGCCCTCCCGGGTGCCGGCCAGCTCGTGGTTGTTGACCAGGAGGGTCACCCCGCGCGGGCCCTCGAAGGCGGCCGTGCCGTCGTGGTTGGAGGGGGTGTACTCCCCGCTGTCCAGCTTGGTGACCCCGCAGTGCGTGATGATCCGGTACGAGAATCCGGCGGGCAGCGCGAGTATGCCCTTGGGGTCGGAGCGCAGCGGGCCGTACCCGGGGCCGTGGTCATGCCCGTGGCCGTGACCGTCGTGCCCGTGGTCGTGGTCGTGGTCGTCGTGGCCGTGGCCGTGATTCGGGCCCCCGGCGGCGAGGGCGCCGGGCGCGGTGGCCAGCGCGGCGACGGTTCCGGTCAGGGCGATGCCGGCGCCGGTGAGGGCGGACTGTGTGGTGAATTCCCTGCGCGTGAAGGCCATCACGTACTCCTGGTGCTGCGGGGGCGTGCTGTTGACGGCCCTCACCGTTCCGCCCGTTCCCCAACACCAGTTGAACCGGCGACGACTTCGGGGCGACCCGTTCGGTGAACTTCGGCCGCCCCTCATCCCGTCGTGGTACGCCCGCTCAGTCGGCCGAACCGCCGCGCGAGCGCGCCTTGAACGCGGCCTTGCGGGCGTCCTTGGCCTGCTTCTTGTCGCTGTGCAGCCGCCCCATCGCCTCCAGGACGTCCGCCGCGGCCGGGTGGTCGACGCGCCACGCCTCCTCGAAGAAGCCGCTGTGCTGGCCGGACAGCCCCTCGACCAGGCCCTGGAGCTCCTCCAGGTCGCCGGCGGCCTCCAGCTGGGCGGCGATCGTGTCGATGGCGAGCCAGAAGATCATCTCCTCCGAGGGCGCCGGAACGCCCTCCGCGCCGCGCTCGGCGAGCCAGACCCGGGCCAGGCCGCCGAGCTCCGGGTCGCCCAGCACCGCGCGCACGGCGGGCTCCGCCTCGGCGCCGACCAGGGCGAGCGCCTGCTGGCAGTGCAGCCGGCGCAGCGGACCCAGCTCGTCGGTGCCCCGTGCGGCGTCCAGGAGTTCGGCGGCGGCGCCGTCCTGGCCCCGGCGGGTGAGCCACAGCTGGATCTCGGCGCGGGCCGCGGCCTCCGGGTAGTGGGCGACGCCGCCGAGGAGCGCGTCGGCGCCCTTGTCCGCGAGGTCGCCGATCGCCGGGGCGTCCACCCCGGCGTCCAGCATCCGGGCGCGGATGCCGTAGAGGCCGAGCGGGGTCAGCCGGACCATGCCGTAGCGGGTGACGTCCTCCTCGTCGCCCGGGGACAGCGCGTCCTCGCCCTCCTCGACCAGCAGCGCCTCGTCCACCGGCTGGTACTCGACGATGCCGATGGGTTCGAGGACCCGGAACTGGTCGTCCAGCCGCATCATCGCGTCCGAGACCTGCTCCAGGACGTCATCGGTGGGCTCGCCCATGTCGTCGGGGACGATCATCGAGGCGGCAAGCGCGGGCAGCGGCACGGGCGCCCCGTCCGCCCCCTCGCCGACGGTGAGCAGGTAGAGGTTGCCGAGGACGCCGTCCAGGAACTCCGTCTCGGTCTCCGGGTCCCAGTCGAGCGCGTCGAAGTCGACCGAGCCGTCCTCGCCGATGAGGTCCGCGAAGTCGTCGAAGGCGGGTGCGGTCGCGTCGGCGTACGCGGCCTCCAGCCCGTCGAGCCAGATCGCGAGCACGTCCGCGGGTGAACCCCCGGTCAGCAGCGCCAGGTTCTCGCCGGGCGTGACGGTCCCGGAAGGCTCCTCGTCCCCGGGCTCATCGTCCTCGGCGAAGCCGTCCTCCGCGCCGAAGGCGTCGTCCGGGTCGCCCGTCTCGCCTGCGGGGTCCTCGATGTCGACCAGACCGGTGTCCACGGCGAGCCGCCACGCCTCGCTGGCCTCGGCCGCGCCGTCCTCGTCCGGGGTGAGGCCGAGGAGTTCGGCGGCGGCGGGCAGTTGCGCGTCGACCAGTTCGCCGCCGGCGCCGACCCTGGTGTCCGGCCCGGCCCAGCGGGCGAGCCGGGCGGCACGGGCGAGCAGCGGCGCGGCCAGCGCGTCCCGTGCCAGCTCGGCCTCGGTGTGCAGCCGGACCGGCGGCAGGGTCGGGCGCTCTGCGGACATCAGGGGGTCTCCTCGGAACGTACGGGGTTCGGTCGCCGGGCCGGATACGGGACCGGGGCTCAGAACGTGTTCCGCGCCGCCCGGCAGGGGGCCGCGTTTCCGGAACACGCCCCAAGCCTAAACGCAATTCGCCGCGCGCCGACCGGAATGCGGGCATGGGTCACGGCGCCCCGGACCGCCCCGCTCCACGCCGGGGCGCCCGTGCCAGAATCCGGGGCGTGCATCTGCGTACCGCCACCCGCCCCGACCTGCCCGCCGTCCTCGCCCTGCTCGCCGACGAGAACGCGGTGACGGACCCCGCGTCGGTCGTGGTGGGCGAGGCGCACGAGAAGGCGTTCGCCGACATCGCGGCCGACGCGCGCAACGAGATCCTGGTGCTGGAGGCGGACGGGACAGTGGTGGGCTGCCTTCAGGCGACGTACATCCCGGGGCTCGGCAAGGGCGGTGCGGAGCGGGCGCTGATCGAGGCGGTGCGGGTCAGGGCGGACCGCCGGGGCGGCGGTCTGGGGCGGCGGCTGATGGAGCTGGCGGTGGAGCGGGCCCGGCTGCGCGGCTGCGCGCTGGTGCAGCTCACCAGCAACCGGAGCCGGACGGACGCGCACCGCTTCTACACCTCGCTGGGGTTCACCGCGAGCCACGAAGGTTTCAAGCTCTTCCTCTGAGCGCCCGGGACGCCCGGGAGACCCGACCCCCGGTGATGATTGAGCATTGCTTCACCTTCACCCACAGCAGATCTAAGTGGACCTTCACGGTCAGCGGGACCGAGACTGCCGGTATGACGCCTTCCGCCGCTGCCCGCCCGCGCCCCTTCGGCCGCGCCCTCTGTGCCATGATCACGCCGTTCACCGCCGACGGCGCCCTCGACCGGGAGGCCGCCGCCGCGCACGCCGCCGCCCTGGTCGCGGGCGGCTGCGACGGGCTGGTGCTCAGCGGCACGACCGGCGAGTCCCCGACCACCTCCGACGCGGAGAAGGCGGACCTGCTGCGCGCGGTGCGCGACGCGGTCGGCCCGGACGTGCCGCTGGTGGCGGGCGTCGGCACCGCGGACACCCGGCACACCGTCGAGCTGGCGCACCAGGCGGAACGGGCGGGCGCGGACGGGCTCCTGGTGGTGACCCCGTACTACAGCAGGCCCCCGCAGGCGGCCGTGGAGGCGCACTTCCGGCGGATCGCGGACGCGGCGGGCCTGCCGGTGATGCTGTACGACATCCCCGGCCGCACCGGCACCCGCATCGAGCCGGAGACGATGCTGAGGCTCGCGGAGCACCCGCGCATCGTGGCCGTGAAGGACTGCTCGCAGGACCTGCTGACGGCGACCCGGGTGATCGCGGCCGGCGGGCTGGCCTACTACTCGGGCTGCGAGGAGCTGAATCTGCCGCTGTACGCGGTGGGCGGCGCCGGGTACGTCAGCACGGTCGCCAACGTGGTGCCGGGCCGGATGCGGGCGGTGCTGGACGCGTTCGACGCCGGGGACACCGACGGGGCCGCCCGGCTGAACGCGCGGCTGGCCCCGCTGACCGCGCTGATGATGGCGTCCGGGCTGCCCGGCACGGTGACCGCGAAGGCGCTGCTGGCGGCGGGCCCGGTCCGCGAACCGCTGCAGCCCGCCGGGCGCGAGGCGTCCGACGGGCTGCGTGCGGCGTACGAGGAACTCCTCGTGGCCGCTTAGTCGTTGCTGTGCAGGACGTCGTTGAGGCCGTCCCAGACCGCGTTGTTCGGGCGGGCCTCGACGGCTCCGGTGACCGAGTTGCGGCGGAAGAGGATGTTCGAGGCGCCGGAGAGCTCGCGGGCCTTGACCACCTGGCCGTCCGGCAGGGTGACCCGGGTGCCGGCGGTGACGTACAGACCGGCCTCCACGACGCACTCGTCGCCGAGCGCGATGCCGACCCCGGCCTCCGCGCCGACCAGACAGCGCTCGCCGATCACGATGCGCTCCTTGCCACCGCCGGAGAGCGTGCCCATCGTGGAGGCGCCGCCGCCGATGTCCGAGCCGTCACCGATGACGACACCGGCGGAGATGCGGCCCTCGACCATGGAGGTGCCGAGCGTGCCGGCGTTGAAGTTGACGAAGCCCTCGTGCATCACGGTCGTGCCGGAGGCGAGGTGCGCGCCGAGGCGCACCCGGTCGGCGTCGGCGATCCGCACGCCCTTCGGCGCCACGTAGTCCGTCATGCGCGGGAACTTGTCGACGGAGGTGACCTGGAGGTGCAGGCCCTCGGCGCGGGCGTTGAGCCGCACCTTCTCCAGATCGTCCACGGCGACCGGGCCGAGCGAGGTCCAGGCGACGTTGGCGAGGTGGCCGAAGATGCCGTCCAGGTTCTGCCCGTGCGGCTGGACCAGGCGGTGCGAGAGCAGGTGCAGGCGCAGGTAGACGTCGTGGGCGTCGAGCGGCTTGTCGTCCAGGGAGGCGATGACCGTGCGCACGGCGACGACCTCGACCCCGCGGCGGGCGTCGACGCCGATGGCCTTGGCGGCGCCCTCGCCGAGCAGGTTGACGGCCTGGTCGGGGCTGAGCCGCTCGGTTCCGGCCGGGCCGGGCTCGGCGGTCAGCTCGGGGGCGGGGAACCAGGTGTCGAGGACGGCACCGTCGCCGGCGATGGTGGCGAGGCCGGCGGCGACGGCGCCGGTGGTACGGGTGGAAGTCGTGTCGGTCATGACCAGAAACCTAACCGGACCGGGGGCGCGCGGGCGAACCGGTCTCAGCGTCCGGGCGACGCGCCGCCGGGACCGGCGCGGGAGACCCGGGCAGCCGCCGGGCCGCGAGCACCGCGCACCCCGCCAGGCAGGCGAGGACCGCGCAGGCGGGCCAGAGCAGCGCGGGCGCGGTGGTGTACAGGGCGCCGCCCAGCGGCGGGGCCAGCACCTGGCCGCTGATCGAGGCGCCCGCGTACAGGCTCTGGAAGCGGCCCTGCGCGTGGGCGGGCGCCTGATCGGCGACGTACGCCGTGGCGGGGGTCTTGTACAGGATCTCGCCGAGGGTGAGGGAGACCATCATCAGGACGGCGAATCCGGCCCCGGCGCCCGGGATCAGCAGCGTGTACCCGGCCGCGACCAGCAGCAGTCCGGTGCCGATGATGCCCAGCGGGGCGCGGGCGCGCAGGGCGTGGGCGGCGGGCAGTTCCAGACAGAGGATCACCCCGCCGTTCACGGCGATGAGCCAGCCGTAGAACGCGGTGGAGTGGCCGTGGTCCGCGAGGAAAACCGGCAGGGTGGAGTACTGCTGGCGGTAGACGACGTCCACGCAGACGATCGCGGCGAGCAGGACCGGCACGGCGGGCCTGGCCAGCAGCTCGCGCCACAGCCCCGGGGCACCGGGCGGCGGGGGCGCGGGGCGGGAGTGCGCGGTGCCCCGGGCGGGGAGGATGCGGGCCGCGTAACAGGCGAAGAGCAGGGTGCCCAGGCCGTCGACGAGGAACAGCCAGTCGTACGAGAAGCGGGCGGCGATCAGCGCTCCGGCGGGCGGTCCGAGGGTGAAGCCGCCGTTGGAGGCGAAGCGGGTCAGGGCGAAGCTCTGGCGCCGGCCGCCCTCCGGGACGGAGACGGCCACCAGGGCGGAGTTCGCGGCGCGCACGACGCCGCTCGCGTACTGGGCGAGCGGCAGCACGGCGTACAGCGCGGCGAGCGGCAGCAGGGGCAGCGCGACGAGGACCGCACCGCTCACACAGGCGCCGAGCAGCAGCATCCGGCGGTGCCCGTAGCGGTCGCCGAACCAGCCTCCGGTGAAGTTCCCCGCGACCAGGCCGACGCCGCCGATGCCGGTGAGCAGCCCGGCCTGGGCGACGGAGAGCCCGCGCGGGCCGGTCAGATAGACGAAGAGGTAGACGAAGGTGAAGCTCACCACCGCGTTGAAGAACGCCCCGACGGCCAGCAGCCGCACCGTGCGCGGCACACCTCTCAGCATCCCCATCCGAACACCCTCCCCAGCGGAACACCCAGTGAGTTCCTTTTGGGAACTGACTATGGCAGCATGGATTCCGCAGGTCAACGCGGCCCGATGGAGTTGAATGGCAGCCCCGGACCACCGAGGAGGCCCCATGCCCCAGCGCATCAGCCAGGCCGACGCCGACTGCGCCATCGCGCAGGCGCTCGACGTGGTCGGCGACTGGTGGACCCTGCTGATCGTGCGGGACACCGCGCGCGGCGTGCACCGGTTCGACGCCCTCCAGCGCGAACTGGGCGTCTCGCGCAAGGTCCTGACGGAACGGCTGCGGCTCCTGGTCGACGCGGGGGTGCTCTCCCGCGAGCCGTACCAGGAGCGGCCGGTGCGGTACGAGTACCGGCTGACCCCGCGCGGACGCGCCCTGCTGCCGGTACTGATCGCGCTCCAGGACTGGGGCGACGCCTGGGTGATGGGAGACGGGGAGACGATGGCGACCACGGAGGAGTCCTCACGGGAGGCCGCGCGCGTGCACGCGCTGCGCGGGACGCGTGTGCCGGAGCTGACCCTGCCCGGGGCGGACGGCGACCGCCGGGACCCGGTGGCCGCCACCCCGTACACCGTCCTGTACTTCTTCCCCGGCGCCTATGCCCGCCAGGAGTCCTATCCCCCGGGCTGGTCCGGCATCCCCGGCGCCCGCGGCTGCACCCTCGAATCGTGCACCTACCGCGACCGGCTGGCCGAGTTCACGGCGGCGGGCGCGAGCGTGCACGGCGTCTCCACCCAACGCCCCGACGAGCAGGCGGCCTTCGCCGAGGCGGAGCGCCTGCGCTTCCCGCTCCTCTCCGACGCCGACCTGGAGCTGACCGCCGCGCTGCGCCTGCCGACGTTCCGCGCCGGCGGAATCGTCCGCGCCAAGCGGCTGACCCTGGTGGTGGACCGGGACCGCACGGTCCGCGAGGTGCTGTACCCGGTCACCGACATCGAGGACAGCGTGCGGGCCGCCCTGGCGGCGGTGCCCCGGCCCTGACGGCGCTCAGCCCGCGACCCGGCCCAGCATCTCGCGGGCGTACGCCTCGTCGTAGGCACTGCCCGTGAGCAGCACCTGGATGCAGATGCCGTCCATCAGGGCGACCAGGGCGCGGGCGGTGGCCGGGTCGGTGCGCGGGCGGAGCAGGTCGGTCACGCCGTCGGTCCACTCGGCGGCGACCGGGCGCAGCGCGGGCCTGCGCACGGCGGCGAGATACAGCTCGTACTCCAGCTCGGCGCGGCCGCGCCCGCCCGCGAAGAACTCCCCGAGCAGCCGGGCGAGTTCGGTGGCGAGGTCCGCTTCCGGGTCGGCGAGGGCGACGCTCCCGCGCAGGACGGCGGCGAAGTTCTCGTTGGTCCGGCGCAGGGCGGCGACCAGCAGTTCGTCCAGCGAGGCGAAGTGGTACGTGGTCGAGCCCAGCGGCACATCGGCCTCGGCGGCGACGGAGCGGTGGCTCAGCCCGGCGATGCCCCGCTCACCGGCCACCCGGATCGCCGCGTCGATGATCCGGTCGCGCCGCTCGGGGTCGTACCGCCGTGCCATCAGTGCGCCCCGCCCAGATTGAGCACCACCACACCGGCGATGACCAGCAGCACGCCGAGGGCCTTGAGCGGAGTGGCGGACTCCCCCAGGAAGAACATCCCGATGAGGGCCACCGCCGCGGTGCCGACGCCCGCCCAGATCGCGTAGGCGGTGCCGACGGACAGGGTCTTGAGGGTCTGGGCGAGCAGGGAGAAGGCCAGCAGATAGCCGGCGACGGTGATCAGCGAGGGCCAGAGCCGGGTGAATCCCTCGCTGTACTTCATGGCGGTCGTCCCCGCCACCTCCGCCGCGATGGCCGCGGCGAGCAGTCCGTATCCCATGTGTACGAGTGTACGCAACGCCTTGCCGCTACCGTGGTCCGTTCAGCACATGATCGAACAGATGGGCGGGGAGCGGCAGTGGCGCAGGACGCAGGGTGGGGCGGCTGGGGTGGCGGTGGCTGGATGCCCCCGAAGCCGGGGGTCATACCCCTGGGGCCGTTGAAGCTCGGGGACATATTCAACGGCGCGTTCTCGACGCTGGGCCGCTATGCCAAGCAGCTCTTCGCGGTGGGCGCGGCGCTGTACGGCGGGGCGCTGGTCGTGCTGGGCGTGGCGGTCGCCGTCGCGTACGGGGCGGTCTCGGACCATCTGGACCGGCTGTTCGACCTGGAGGAGGGCGAGGCCGCCGCCTCGCAGGACGTGGTCCCGGTGATCGTCGCGTTCGGCGTGGTCCTGCTGCTCGGGTTCCTCGCGATGGTGATCGCCTCGGCCGTGGTCTACGCGGCGGTGCCGGCGGTTCTCCAGGACGCGGTGCTGGGCCGGCCGACGACGTTTTCCGCGGTCTGGCGGCGGGCCTGGGCGCGGACGCCCGCGGTGATCGGCACGCTTCTGCTGACCGGGCTGATCACGATGGTGCCGATGGTGCTGGCGGTGGGCGCGCTCACCGCGGGGATCATCGCCGCGGTCGCCACGGACGGCGGCGGGGCCGCGGTGACGCTGATCATCGTGGGCGCGGTCTGCTTCCTCGCCTTCGTCCCGCTGGTCCTCTGGATCTGGGTGCGGTTCTCGCTCGCCCCCGCGACGGCCGTGTTCGAGAACCAGGGCCCCGTGGCCTCGCTCCGCCGCTCGGCCCTGCTGGTGCGCGGCGACTGGTGGCGGATCTTCGGCATGATGCTCCTCTCGGGCATCATCGCCTCCGCGGTCAGCTACATCATCCAGCTGCCGTTCAACTTCCTCGGCATGTTCACCGGCGCACTGGGCTCCACCGCCGTGGACGAGAACACGCACCCGGCCGCGATCATCACCGCCCTGGGCGGCTACGTGGTCCTCGCGGTGCTCGGCCAGCTCGTGGGCCAGCTGGTCGTCGCCGTGTTCCCGCCGCTGATCACGGGACTGCTGTACGTGGACCGGCGCATCCGCACCGAGAACCTGGCCCCGGTCCTCGCCGAGGCCGCCGCCGTACCGCCGCCGTACGCCGCCTAGTCGGTCAGCGTCTTCTTCGGGCGCAGTACGCAGAACTCGTTGCCCTCGGGATCGGCCAGCACCACCCACGTCACGTCCGACGGCTGGCCGACCTCGATGCGCCGGGCGCCGAGCCCGGTCAGGCGCTCGACCTCGGCGGCCTGGTCGTCCGGGGAGAGGTCGATGTGCAGCCGGTTCTTGACCGCCTTGTCCTCGGGCACGGGCAGGAAGCAGATGCCCGGCAGCGCGGTCTCGTCGGCGCCGATGACGATCTCGTCCTCGTCCTCGTAGATCACCCGCCAGTCCAGGGCGGCACACCAGAAGCGCGCCTGGGCGGGCAGGTCATGGGCGTCGACGGCGAGCTGATAGAAGCGAAGGGCCATGGGCGACAGTCTGCCCCGCGGCCCCTGCGCCCACAACGCCGAAACGGCCCCGGCGAGTTGCCGGGGCCGTTGTCGCGCGTACGGGTGTACGCGGAGGCTCAGACGTTGAAGCCCAGCGCGCGCAGCTGCTCGCGGCCGTCGTCCGTGATCTTGTCGGGGCCCCACGGCGGCATCCAGACCCAGTTGATCCGGAGCTCGTTGACGATGCCGTCCGTCGCGGACTTCGCCTGGTCCTCGATGACATCGGTCAGCGGACAGGCCGCGGACGTCAGGGTCATGTCGAGGGTGGCGATGTTGGCGTCATCGATGTGGATGCCGTAGATCAGCCCCAGGTTGACGACGTCGATGCCCAGCTCGGGGTCGACCACGTCGTACAGCGCTTCGCGGACCTCCTCCTCGGAGGCCGGCTTGGTCGTCACGGTCTCGTTGTCGCTCATGCGGTCTTCCCTTCGGACAGCGCCTGCGCCGTCGCGTCCTTCCACGCCATCCAGCTCAGCAGCGCGCATTTCACCCGGGCCGGGTACTTGGAGACACCGGCGAACGCGACCGCGTCCTCCAGCACCTCTTCCATCGCGTCGTCGGGCTCCAGCTGCCCCTTCGACTGCATCAGTTCCAGGAACGCGGCCTGGATCTTCTGCGCCTCGCCCAGTTCCTTGCCCACCAGCAGCTCGTTCAGCACGGAGGCGCTGGCCTGGCTGATGGAGCAGCCCTGGCCCTCGTAGCTCACGTCGGCGAGGGTCTCGCCGTCGTACCGCACCCGCAGCGTGATCTCGTCACCACACGTCGGATTGACGTGGTGCACCTCGGCGTCGCCGTCCCGCAGACCGCGCCCGTGCGGGTGCTTGTAGTGGTCCAGGATCACTTCCTGGTACATGGAATCCAGCTTCACGAGTTCAATCCCCAGCCGCGTCTAGGCGAAAAAATTCCGGACGTGTTCCAGGCCGTCCACCAGGGCGTCGACCTCGGCGGGCGTGGAGTACAGATAGAACGACGCTCGCGTCGTCGCAGGAATTCCGTACCGCAGGCAGACCGGGCGGGCGCAGTGGTGGCCGACCCGGACCGCGATGCCCTGTTCGTCCAGCACCTGCCCCACGTCGTGCGGATGGATGTCGCCGAGCGTGAAGGAGATCGTCGCGCCGCGGTCCTCCGCGGTGGCCGGGCCGATGATCCTGAGGTCCGGCACCTCCAGGAGCCGCTTCACCGCGTAGGCGGTGATGGCCTGCTCATGGCGGTGGATGTTCTCCATGCCGATCGAGGTCAGGTAGTCCACGGCCGCGCCGAGGCCGACGGCCTGGGCGATCGGGGGCGTACCGGCCTCGAACTTGTGCGGCGCGGGCGCGTAGGTCGAGGAGTGCATCGACACGGTCTCGATCATCTCGCCGCCACCCAGGAACGGCGGCAGGTCCTCCAGGAGTTCCTGCCGTCCCCAGAGGACGCCGATGCCGGTCGGGCCGACCATCTTGTGACCGGTAAAGGCCACGAAATCGGCCTGGAGCGCCTGCACGTCGAGCACCATGTGCGGGGCAGCCTGGGAGGCGTCGACGCAGACGAGCGCACCGACCTCCTGGGCGCGGCGGACGATCTGCTCGACCGGGTTGTGCGTGCCCATGATGTTCGAGACCAGCGTGAAGGAGACGATCTTCGTCTTCTCGGTGATGATCTCGTCGATGTTGGACAGGTCGAGCCGGCCGTCGTCGGTGATGCCGAACCACTTCAGCTTCGCGCCCGTGCGCTGCGAGAGCAGCTGCCAGGGAACGATGTTGGAGTGGTGCTCCATCTCCGTGGTGACGATCTCGGTCTCGTGGTCGACCCGGTAGGGCTCGTCGGCCCAGCCGAGCATGTTGGCCACGAGGTTCAGCGACTCCGAGGCGTTCTTCGTGAAGATGACCTCGTCGCGGCTGGGCGCGTTGATGAAGGCGGCGACCTTGTCACGGGCGCCCTCGTACAGCGCCGTGGCCTCCTCCGCGATCGTGTACACGCCCCGGTGCACATTGGCGTTGTGGCGCTCGTAGTACTCGTTGAGGGCGTCGAGGACCTGGCGCGGCTTCTGCGAGGTCGCCGCGCTGTCCAGGTACACGATCTTCTTGCCGTCGTGGACCGTGCGGTCCAGGAGGGGGAAGTCCTTGCGGATCGCCTCGGTGTCGAGGAGGCCCGGCAGATATGTCACGCGGCAGCGCCACCCTTCACGTAGGCCTCGTAGCCCTCGTTCTCCAGCTTGTCGGCCAGCTCGGCGCCGCCGGACTCGGCGATCCGGCCGTTGGCGAACACGTGCACGAAGTCGGGCTTGATGTACCGGAGGATCCGGGTGTAGTGCGTGATCAGCAGGGTGCCGACCTCGCCGGTCTCGCGGACGCGGTTGACGCCCTCGGAGACGATGCGCAGGGCGTCGACGTCCAGACCGGAGTCGGTCTCGTCGAGGATGGCGACCTTCGGCTTGAGGAGCTCCAGCTGAAGGATCTCGTGGCGCTTCTTCTCACCGCCGGAGAAGCCCTCGTTGACGTTGCGCTCGGCGAAGGACGGGTCCATCTGGAGGCCGGCCATCGTCTCCTTGACCTCCTTCACCCAGGTACGCAGCTTGGGCGCCTCGCCGCGGACAGCGGTGGCGGAGGTGCGCAGGAAGTTGGAGACCGAGACACCGGGGATCTCGACCGGGTACTGCATGGCGAGGAACAGGCCGGCGCGGGCCCGCTCGTCCACGGACATCTCCAGGACGTCCTCGCCGTCCAGGGTCACCGTGCCGCTGGTGATCGTGTACTTGGGGTGGCCTGCGAGGGAGTACGCGAGGGTGGACTTGCCGGACCCGTTGGGGCCCATGATGGCGTGGGTCTCGCCCTGCTTCACGGTCAGGTCGACGCCCTTGAGGATCTCCTTCGTGGCGTTGTCGGCCTCGACGGAAACGTGCAGGTCGCGGATTTCAAGCGTTGCCATGGGTGACTCAGGACTCCTGGGTGACGGAGACGAGCACATCGTCCCCTTCGATCTTGACGGGGTATACGGGGACGGGGCGCGTCGCGGGAAGGCCGGACGGCTTGCCGGTGCGCAGGTCGAAGCTCGATCCGTGCAGCCAGCACTCGATCGAACAGTCCTCGACCTCGCCCTCGGACAGCGAGACGTTCGCGTGCGAGCAGATGTCGTTGATCGCGAACACCTCGCCCTCGGTGCGGACGACGGAGACCGGCGTGCCGTCGAGCTCCACCCGTTTGGGGGTGTCGTCCGCCAGCTCGCTCAGCGCACAGGCTTTGACGAAGGCCATCAGACCGACGCCTCCAGCTCGGCCTCGATCTTGTCGAGCAGGCGGGCCTCGACGTCCGGCAGACCGATCTGCTGGACCAGCTCGGCGAAGAAGCCGCGCACGACGAGGCGGCGGGCCTCCTCGGCCGGGATGCCCCGGGACTGGAGGTAGAACAGCTGCTCGTCGTCGAAGCGGCCGGTCGCGGAGGCGTGGCCGGCGCCGACGATCTCGCCGGTCTCGATCTCCAGGTTCGGCACGGAGTCGACCCGCGCGCCGTCCGTGAGGACCAGGTTGCGGTTCATCTCGTAGGTGTCGGTGCCCTCGGCGGCGGCCTGGATGAGCACGTCGCCGATCCACACCGCGTGCGCCTCGTCGCCCTGGAGCGCGCCCTTGTAGGCCACGTTGGACTTGCAGTGCGGGGTGTTGTGGTCGACCAGGAGGCGGTGCTCCTGGTGCTGGCCCTTGTCGGTGAAGTACAGGCCGAACAGCTCGGCCTCGCCGCCGGTGCCCGCGTAGGCGATCCGGGGGTGCAGCCGGACCACGTCGCCGCCGAAGGTGACGACGACGGACTTGAACGAGGCGTCCCGGCCGACCAGCGCGTTGTGCTGGCCGACGTGGACCGCGCGCTCGTCCCAGTCCTGCACGGAGACGACGGTCAGCTTGGCGCCGTCGCCCAGGACGTAGTCGACGTTGGCGGCGAGCACCGCGTCACCGGTGTGGTCGATGACGACGACGGCCTCGGCGAAGGCCCCCAGCTCCACGACCTGGTGGCCGTAGGCGACACCGCCCTCGCCGTGCACGGCGATCCGGATCGGCTCGGTCAGCACGGCCTCCTTGGGGACCGTGACGACGTGGGCCTGCTCGAAGGACGAGTACGCCTGCGCGGCCACCCGGTCGACCGGCTTGCCGGCCTTGCCCAGCCGGGCGTCGTCGCGGCCGACGGTCTCGACCACGACGCCCTCGGGGGCCTCGATGGCGACCTTCACACCGCTGCCGGTCGCGGCGGCGGTGCCGTCGTGCAGGCCGCGCAGCCGCTCCAGCGGGGTGAACCGCCACTCCTCCTCGCGGCCGTGCGGGACGGGGAAGTCCGCTACGTCGAAGGACGGGGGCGCGCTCATGCGCGTGGCGACGGTCGACTCCGCGGCCACCGCGATGGAACCGGCGGTGGTGGACCCCGCGGGGATGTTCTGAGCCTCAGCCATGGCTGTCGTAGTGCTCGCTTTCTCAGTCAAGAACTTCAGGACGTGTTCGGCGGCGTACTAGCCGACCGAACCCTCCATCTGCAGCTCGATCAGCCGGTTGAGCTCCAGGGCGTACTCCATCGGGAGCTCCTTGGCGATCGGCTCGACGAAGCCGCGCACGATCATCGCCATGGCCTCGAACTCGGTCATGCCGCGGCTCATCAGGTAGAAGAGTTGGTCCTCGGAGACCTTGGAGACGGTCGCCTCGTGGCCCATCGACACGTCGTCCTCGCGGACGTCGACGTACGGGTAGGTGTCGGACCGGGAGATCGTGTCCACGAGCAGCGCGTCGCACAGCACGTTGGACTTCGCGCCCGGCGCGCCCTCGCCGATCTCGATCAGACCGCGGTAGGAGGTGCGGCCGCCGCCTCGCGCCACCGACTTGGAGACGATGTTGGACGAGGTGTTCGGGGCCATGTGGACCATCTTGGCGCCGGCGTCCTGGTGCTGGCCCTCGCCCGCGAAGGCGATGGACAGGGTCTCGCCCTTGGCGTGCTCGCCCATCAGGTAGACGGCCGGGTACTTCATGGTGACCTTGGAGCCGATGTTGCCGTCGACCCACTCCATGGTCGCGCCCTCGTAGGCCACGGCACGCTTGGTGACCAGGTTGTAGACGTTGTTCGACCAGTTCTGGATCGTCGTGTAGCGGCAGCGGCCGCCCTTCTTCACGATGATCTCGACGACCGCGGAGTGCAGCGAGTCGGAGGAGTAGATCGGGGCCGTGCAGCCCTCGACGTAGTGGACGTAGGCGTCCTCGTCCACGATGATCAGCGTGCGCTCGAACTGGCCCATGTTCTCCGTGTTGATACGGAAGTAGGCCTGGAGCGGGATGTCCACGTGGACACCCTTGGGCACGTAGATGAAGGAGCCGCCGGACCACACGGCCGTGTTCAGCGACGCGAACTTGTTGTCGCCGACCGGGATGACGGTGCCGAAGTACTCCTTGAAGAGCTCCTCGTGCTCCTTCAGCGCGGTGTCGGTGTCGACGAAGATGACGCCCTGCTCCTCCAGGTCCTCGCGGATCTGGTGGTAGACGACCTCGGACTCGTACTGCGCGGCGACACCGGCGACGAGGCGCTGCTTCTCCGCCTCGGGGATGCCGAGCTTGTCGTACGTGTTCTTGATGTCCTCGGGCAGGTCGTCCCAGGAGGCAGCCTGCTTCTCCGTGGAGCGGACGAAGTACTTGATGTTGTCGAAGTCGATGCCCGACAGGTCCGAGCCCCAGTTCGGCATGGGCTTCTTGCCGAAGAGCTTGAGGCCCTTGAGCCGCAGCTTCAGCATCCACTCGGGCTCGTTCTTCTTCTCCGAGATGTCGCGGACGACGGCCTCGGAGAGGCCGCGCTTGGCCGCCGCGCCTGCCGCGTCGGAGTCGGCCCAGCCGAATTCGTACGTGCCCAGACCCTCGAGCTCAGGGTGGGCAGTCTCCGTGGGGAGCGTCATGCGGGGTTCCTCCCGGCCGTGCTTGCAGATGCTGAATCGGTGGTGTGTGGGGTGGGGTGTCCGCTGCGCGGAATGTACGTCGTGCACACCCCGTCGCCGTGGGCGATGGTGGCCAGACGCTGCACATGGGTCCCCAGGAGGCTGGAGAAGATCTCCGTCTCCGCCTCGCACAGCTGCGGGTACTGCTCGGCGACGTGCGCGACCGGGCAGTGGTGCTGGCACAGCTGCTCACCCTGCTGCGGGCCCGGCGCGCTGCGCGCCGTAGCAGCGTACCCGTCGGCGGACAGCGCCTTGGCCAGCGCCTCCGTACGGGCTTCGGGATCCGCGGCCTCGATGGCCGCGCGGTAGGCCGCCGACTGCTCGGCGGTCCTGGCCCGGGCGAACGCCATGACCGCTTCGTCGCCCGCGGTCTCGGCGATCCAGCGCAGGGCGTCCGCGGCGAGCGTGTCGTAGGACTGGTCGAAGGCGTCCCGGCCGCAGTCGGTGAGGGCGAAGACCTTGGCCGGACGGCCCCGGGTCCGCGCCCCGTACACCCGCTGCTCGCGGGCCTCGACCACGCCGTCGCAGGCGAGCGCGTCGAGATGGCGGCGCACGGCGGCCTGGGTGAGCCCCAGCCGCTTCGCCAGCTCCGCGACGGTGGACGGGCCGTGGTCCAGGATGGACCGCGCGACGCGGTTGCGCGTCGAGCGCTCACCGGTCGCGAGTTCCTCCTGAGGAGCCTCGCCCGCGTATTTCACAACGCCATTGTTGCGTAATTCCTCCGGCCGTGACAACCACGGTCCGAAACGATCAACGGTGCTTTCCATCACTTAGGGTTACCTAATCAAGCCCCGGAGCCGGGCCTCTCCGGGCCGCTGCCTAGACTCGTCTGCCATGAACAGCGAGCCCCGCCCGGCCGTCCGGATCAGCGGCCTGGTGAAGCGGTACGGCGACAAGACCGCGGTGGACGGCCTCGACCTGGAGATCCCGGCCGGCGCCGTCACCGCCGTGCTCGGCCCCAACGGCGCCGGCAAGACCACCACCATCGAGACCTGCGAGGGCTACCGCCGCCCCGACGGCGGGACCGTCCGGGTCCTCGGCCTCGACCCCGTCGCCGACGCCGCGCGGCTGCGCCCCCGGATCGGCGTGATGCTCCAGTCCGGCGGGATCTACTCCGGCGCCCGCGCCGACGAGATGCTCCGCCACATGGCCAAGCTGCACGCCCACCCGCTCGACGTCGACGCCCTGATCGAACGCCTCGGCCTCGGCTCCTGCGGCCGCACCACCTACCGCAGGCTCTCCGGCGGCCAGCAGCAGCGGCTCGCCCTCGCCATGGCGGTCGTCGGCCGGCCCGAGCTGGTCTTCCTGGACGAGCCCACCGCCGGCCTCGACCCGCAGGCCCGCCGCTCCACCTGGGACCTGGTCCGGGAGCTGCGCGCCGACGGGGTGAGCGTGGTGCTCACCACCCACTTCATGGACGAGGCGGAGGAGCTGGCCGACGAGGTCGCCGTCATCGACGCCGGCCGGATCGTCGCCCAGGGCTCCCCCGAGGCCCTGTGCCGGGGCGGCGCCGAGAACACCCTGCGCTTCACCGGCCGCCCCGGGCTCGACCTCGGTTCGCTGCTCAAGGCGCTGCCCGACGGCACCGGGGCGGACGAGCTGAGCTCCGGCACGTACCGCATCACGGGCGACATCGACCCGCAGCTGCTGGCCACCGTCACCTCCTGGTGCGCGCAGCACGGCGTGATGCCCTCCGGCATCTCCGTCGAGCGCCACACCCTGGAGGACGTCTTCCTCGAACTGACCGGCAAGGAGCTGCGCGCATGAGCGCCGGTACGTACACCCCCCGGCCGGGCGCCGCCCCGCTGCCGCGCATGATCGCCGCGCAGACCGCGCTGGAGACGCGGATGCTGCTGCGCAACGGCGAGCAGCTGCTGCTGACCGTGGTCATCCCGACGCTGCTCCTCGTGCTGTTCAGCTCCGTGGACATCGTGGACACCGGCACGGGCGAGCCGGTCGACTTCCTGACGCCCGGCGTGCTGGCGCTGGCCGTGATGTCGACCGCCTTCACCGGCCAGGCCATCGCCACCGGCTTCGAGCGGCGCTACGGGGTGCTCAAGCGGCTCGGCGCCTCACCGCTGCCCCGCTGGGCGCTGATGACCGCGAAGACCCTGTCCGTGCTGGTCACCGAGGTCCTCCAGGTGGTCCTGCTGACGGTGATCGCCTTCGCGCTGGGCTGGTCCCCGCACGGCAACCCCCTCGCCGTGCTGCTGCTCCTGGTGCTGGGGACCGCCGCCTTCTCCGGGCTCGGGCTGCTGATGGCCGGGACGCTGAAGGCGGAGGCGACCCTCGCCGCGGCCAACCTGGTCTTCCTGCTGCTCCTGGTCGGCGGCGGGGTGATCGTGCCGCTGGAGAAGTTCCCGGACGCGGTGCAGTCGGTGCTGGGCCTGCTGCCGATCGCGGCCCTCTCGGACGGGCTGCGGGACGTCCTCCAGCACGGCGCCGGGATGCCCTGGGGCGACCTGGGCATCCTCGCGGTCTGGACGGTCCTGGGGCTCGGCGCGGCGGCCCGCTTCTTCCGCTGGGAGTGAGCCGACAGACGCGCTCCGTCGCCGTTACGCGTAACTCGTCCCCCCAGGGGGGCGTCGCACCGGTCAGGGCGGGGTCCACGACGCCTGGCACGGCACCTCGCCGCGTTGCCGAAACGCCCGAATGGCTCCGCCATTAGGATGTTCCGGCGCCTTGCGATGCACCGCACCAGACGCCGCGGCCTGATCCCACCCTGACCGGCGCGACGCCCCCTCGTGAAAGCTTGCACAAGCGGCGTCCTACCATGGTGCGCGTGCCCAAGCTGACCCGAGCCGAAGTCGCTCAAGCCCTGCGCAATCCGCTGCTGTACATCGCCGAGCGCTGGACGCCCGAGCCCCGGACGGTGCGCCGCGCGGCCATGTCCGCGGTCGTGATGGCCGTCGTGATCGTCGTGACCGGCGGCGCCGTCCGGCTCACCGGCTCCGGCCTCGGCTGCCCGACCTGGCCCAAGTGCACCGACGAGAGCCTGACGGCGACGAGCGCGATGGGCTTCCACGGCGCCATCGAGTTCGGCAACCGGATGCTCACGTACGTGCTGTGCGCGGCCGTCGGCTGGGCGATCATCGCGGCCCGGTCCGCGAAGCCCTGGCGGCGCAGCGTCACCCGGCTCGGCTGGGTCCAGTTCTGGATCGTGATGGGCAACGCGGTGCTCGGCGGCATCGTCGTGCTCGTCGGGCTGAACCCGTACACCGTCGCGGCGCACTTCCTGCTCTCCACCGCGCTGCTCACGGTCGCCCTGACGACCTGGCAGCGGATCCGTGAGGGCGACGAGGCGCCGCGCCCGCTGGTCGGCAAGGCGGTCGCCCAGCTGGCCTGGCTGCTGGCCGTCGCGGCGGGGCTCCTGATCGCCGTGGGCACGGTGGTCACGGGCGCCGGGCGGCACGCGGGCGACTCCAGCGACGTCCACCGCATCCCCATCGACTGGAAGACGGTCGCCCAGCTGCACGCGGACCTGGCCTGGGTCGTGGTGGCGCTGACCGTCGCGCTCTGGTTCGTCCTGAAGGCCGTGGACGCGCCCATCGGGCCGCTGCACCGGACCCGGGAGCTGTTCCTGATCCTGATGGCGCAGGGCGTCATCGGCTATGTGCAGTACTTCACCGATACGCCGGAGATCCTGGTCGGCGTGCACATGTTCGGCTCGTGCCTGGTGTGGATCGGGGTCGTACGCGTCATGCTGTCGCTGCGCGAGCGGCCGGTGGCCGTCGCGCCGCTGCCGGCGCCGGCGGCCGAGCAGGCGGAGCCCGCCGCGGCCGGCTGACGCCGGGGCACACACGAACGGACCGGGGCTCCCGCTCCACGGCTGTACGCCGTCGGAGCGGGAGCCCCGGTCCGTTTCTCCGGTCTCAGGCCGCGTTGGAGGGGCCGCCGACCTGGATCCCGGCCATCCGGGTCCACTCGTACGGGCCCGTGCGCACCTTCGCCGCGAACTCGCCGTCGAAGGATTCGTGGAGCGTGATCCCGGACCTCTGCGCGGCGCTCTCGGCGATCTCGTACGAGGGGGCGACCAGATCGCCCCACTCGCCGTCCTCGCCCACCAGGACGATGCGGGCGCCCATCTGCCCGAGGTAGGCGACCTGCCCCTCGGCACCGCCGTGCGCCTTCGCGAAGGCACCGATCTGCTTGGCCAGCCGGGCCGCCCTGCGCTCCGCGCGCGCCGCCCGCCTGCCGTCCACCTGCTGGGTCTCAGCCTCTGCCGTCTCTGCCATGGACAGGATGCTACCGGCGGGTAGATCAACCGGCGACGGGCGGGGAGCGTGGCATCGGCCACGCTCCCCGCCCGTCGGACGGAGCAGGGGTTCTACCGGAGGAAGGGGTCCACCGCCACGGCGACGAAGAGCAGCGACACATAGGTGATCGACCAGTGGAACAGCCGCATCTCCTTGAGCTTCGCGCCCGTCACCCCGGACTTGGCCCGGCTGAGCAGCGCGTGCGCCTCCCAGAGCCAGAAGCCGCCGGTCAGCAGCGCCACGGCGGTGTAGAACCAGCCGGTGTAGCCCAGCGGGGTGAGCAGCAGCGAGACGGCGACCATCACCCAGCTGTAGGCGACGATCTGGCGGGCGACCACCCGGTTGGACGCGATGACCGGGAGCATGGGGACGCCGACGCGGGCGTAGTCGTCCTTCACCTTCATCGACAGCGGCCAGTAGTGCGGCGGCGTCCAGAAGAAGATGACGGCGAAGAGGATCACCGCGGCCCAGGACATCTCGTTCGTCACGGCGGACCAGCCGATGAGGACCGGCATGCAGCCCGCGATGCCGCCCCAGACGATGTTCTGCGAGGTGCGGCGCTTCAGCAGCATCGTGTAGATCACGACGTAGAAGAGCAGGGCGCCCAGCGACAGCGCCGCGGACAGCCAGTTGACCAGCAGACCGAACCAGACCGTCGAGACCACCGCGAGGGTGATGCCGAAGGCCAGGCACTCGCGCGGGCTCACCATCCCGGTGACCAGCGGGCGCTGCGACGTACGGTCCATCAGCGCGTCGATGTCGCGGTCGATGTACATGTTCAGTGCATTGGCACCGCCGGCGGACAGGTAGCCGCCGATGGTGGTAGTGAGCACGAGCCACAGGTCGGGTACACCCTGAGCGGCCAGGAACATCACCGGAACAGTGGTGATCAGCAACAGCTCGATGATCCGAGGCTTGGTCAGTGCCACGAATGCCTTGACACGGGCCCCGAATGGGCGTTGGCCCCCTGGGCTCGGAGTCAAGGCGACCCCTGCGGGTCGGGACTCGACGGCCGTCACGCACACCCCTGACAGAGAAATCCCAGCAAGCTCCGGGCGTAAGGGCCCGGTGAAGACTTGCGCGAACCCGACCACTGTAGACGTTGGGGACAGGCCGCCCTTCGCGGGGGTGGGGTCGTGTTGATGTGGCGCGGACGGCCGCCGGGGGCCGTCTCGTACGCACGAGTGACGCACTGGTGTCGCAGGGGTCGCGCGACCCGTTTCCGGGGCCTCCGCAACCGCGCCCGGGGCCGCTCTTCGGAGCGCCCAGGAGTGGGTCTCCGCGCTCATCGGAGAAGCCCATCGGTGAGCCCTTCCGCTCATACGGGAGGCGGATTCCACGGGCCGCCCGCACCCTGGTAGGAGCCGGAAAACACGGGTACGGACGGGGGTAGGCTCGACAGCATCCGGTGCGGTCGAAGTCACCGGTCTACAACAGTTGGAGAGGAGCCCTGACTCAGGGTGAGCACCAAGCCGACCACCACAGACCTCCAGTGGACCGAATTGGACCAGCGGGCCGTGGACACCGTCCGCGTCCTCGCCGCGGACGCCGTACAGAAAGTCGGAAACGGCCACCCGGGCACGGCGATGAGCCTGGCTCCCGCCGCGTACACCATCTTCCAGAAGGTGATGCGGCACGACCCGGCGGACGCGGACTGGACCGGCCGCGACCGGTTCGTGCTCTCCGCGGGCCACAGCAGCCTGACCCTGTACATCCAGCTCTACCTGGCCGGCTACGGCCTGGAGCTGGCGGACCTGGAGTCGTTCCGCACCTGGGGCTCCAAGACCCCGGGCCACCCGGAGTACGGCCACACCACCGGGGTCGAGACGACGACCGGCCCGCTGGGCCAGGGCGTCGCCAACGCGGTGGGCATGGCCATGGCCGCCCGCTACGAGCGCGGTCTGTTCGACCCGGAGGCGGCCCCCGGCACCTCCCCGTTCGACCACATGGTGTGGGTCGTCGCCGGTGACGGCTGCCTCCAGGAGGGCATCTCGGCCGAGGCGTCCTCGCTGGCCGGCCACCAGAAGCTGGGCAACCTGGTCCTGCTGTGGGACGACAACCACATCTCCATCGAGGGCGACACGGAGACCGCGGTCTCCGAGGACACCGTCAAGCGCTACGAGGCGTACGGCTGGCACGTCCAGCGCGTCGACCAGCTGCCCAACGGCGACCTGGACCCGGAGGGCCTCTACAACGCGCTGCTCGCCGCCAAGGCCGAGACCGAGCGCCCCTCGTTCATCGCGGCCCGCTCGATCATCGCCTGGCCCGCCCCGCACGCTCAGAACACCGAGGCGTCGCACGGCTCGGCGCTCGGCGACGACGAGGTCGCCGCGACCAAGAAGGTGCTCGGCTTCGACCCGGAGAAGAGCTTCGAGGTCGCCGACGAGGTCATCGCGCACACCCGCCGCGCCCTGGACCGGGGCCGCGAGGCGAAGGCCGAGTGGGAGAAGGGCTTCGACGCCTGGCGCTCCGCCAACCCCGAGCGCGCCGCCGACTTCGACCGCATCGCCGCGGGCGAGCTGCCCAAGGGCTGGGAGGACAGCCTGCCGGTCTTCGAGACGGGCAAGGGCGTCGCCACCCGCGCCGCGTCCGGCAAGGTGCTCCAGGCGCTCGGCGGGATCATCCCCGAGCTGTGGGGCGGCTCCGCCGACCTGGCCGGTTCGAACAACACCACGATCGACAAGACGTCGTCGTTCCTCCCCGCGGGCAACCCGCTGCCGGAGGCCGACCCGTACGGCCGGACGATCCACTTCGGCATCCGCGAGCACGCCATGGCCGCCGCGATGAACGGCATCGCGCTGCACGGCAACACCCGCATCTACGGGGGCACCTTCCTGGTGTTCTCCGACTACATGCGCAACGCCGTGCGCCTGTCCGCGCTGATGCACCTGCCGGTGACCTACGTGTGGACGCACGACTCGATCGGCCTCGGCGAGGACGGCCCGACCCACCAGCCGGTCGAGCACCTGGCCTCGCTGCGCGCCATCCCGGGCCTCAACGTCGTGCGCCCGGCCGACGCCAACGAGACCGCCATCGCCTGGCGCGAGATCCTGCGCCGCTACACCAAGGTGTTCGGCGAGGGCGCCCCGCACGGCCTGGCGCTGACCCGCCAGGGTGTGCCGACGTACGAGGCGAACGAGGACGCGGCCAAGGGCGGCTACGTGCTCTTCGAGGCCGAGGGCGGCACGCCCCAGGTCGTGCTGATCGGTACGGGCTCCGAGGTCCAGCTCGCCGTCGAGGCGCGCGAGGAGCTCCAGGCGGCCGGAGTTCCGACCCGTGTGGTCTCGATGCCGTGTGTCGAGTGGTTCGAGGAGCAGGAACAGGGTTACAAGGACTCCGTCCTGCCCCCGTCGGTCAAGGCGCGCGTGGCCGTCGAGGCGGGCATCGCCCTGACCTGGTACCGGTACGTGGGAGACGCCGGCCGGATCGTCTCGCTGGAGCACTTCGGCGCCTCGGCGGACGCGAAGGTCCTGTTCCGCGAGTTCGGCTTCACCGGCGAGAACGTCGCCGCCGCCGCCCGGGAATCCCTCGCCGCCGCCACGCGCTGACGCCGGTATACGACTAGTAGGAGATGCATTTCTCATGACAGACGCACTCAAGCGCCTCTCCGACGAGGGCGTGGCGATCTGGCTCGACGACCTCTCGCGCAAGCGGATCACCTCGGGCAACCTCGCCGAGCTGATCGACCAGAGCCACGTCGTGGGGGTCACGACCAACCCGTCGATCTTCCAGAAGGCCATCTCGCAGGGCGACGGTTACGACCAGCAGCTCGCCGACCTCGCGGCCCGCAAGGTGACCGTCGAGGAAGCGATCCGCATGATCACCACCGCGGACGTCCGGGACGCGGCCGACATCCTGCGCCCGGTCTTCGACGCGACGGACGGCCAGGACGGCCGGGTCTCCATCGAGGTCGACCCGCGCCTGGCGCACGACACGACGGCCACGGTCGCCGAGGCCAAGCAGCTGGCCTGGCTGGTGGACCGCCCGAACACGCTGATCAAGATCCCGGCGACCAAGGCGGGCCTGCCCGCGATCACCGAGACGATCGGCCGGGGCATCAGCGTCAACGTCACGCTGATCTTCTCGCTGGAGCGCTACCGCGCGGTCATGGACGCCTACCTGGCGGGCCTGGAGAAGGCGAAGGCCGCGGGCCTGGACCTCTCCAAGATCCACTCGGTGGCGTCCTTCTTCGTGTCCCGTGTGGACACCGAGATCGACAAGCGCCTGGACGCCATCGGCGGCGAGGAGGCGAAGGCCGCGAAGGGCAAGTCCGCCCTGGCCAACGCCCGCCTGGCCTACGAGGCGTACGAGGAGGTCTTCGCCGGTGAGCGCTGGGCCGCCCTGGACAAGGCGCACGCCAACAAGCAGCGTCCGCTGTGGGCCTCGACCGGCGTGAAGGACCCGGCCCTCAAGGACACCCTGTACGTGGTGGACCTCGTCGCGCCGAACACGGTCAACACCATGCCGGAGGCGACTCTGGACGCGGTGGCGGACCACGGCGAGGTGACCGGCGACACCGTCACCGGTGCGTACGACCAGGCTCGCGCCGACCTCGACGCGATCAAGAAGCTCGGCGTCGACTACGACGACGTCGTGCAGCTGCTGGAGGACGAGGGCGTCGAGAAGTTCGAGACGTCCTGGAACGACCTGCTCAAGTCGACCGAGGCGGAGCTTCAGCGCCTCGCCCCCTCGAAGGGCTGACCACTTTGTCTGGTGTTCCCGGAGCCAACCCGCTCCGTGACGCCCAGGACCGACGGCTCCCGCGCATCGCGGGGCCGTCGGGCCTGGTCATCTTTGGCGTCACGGGCGATTTGTCCCGTAAAAAGCTGATGCCCGCCGTCTACGACCTGGCCAACCGCGGCCTGTTGCCGCCGGGCTTCTCACTCATCGGTTTCGCGCGCCGCGACTGGGAGGACGAGGACTTCGCCCAGGTCGTCCACGACGCCGTCAAGGAGCATTCCCGTACGCCCTTCCGCGAAGAGGTCTGGCAGCAGCTCAGCCAGGGCATGCGCTTCGTGCAGGGCAACTTCGACGACGACGTGGCCTTCGAGACCCTCAGGGCCACGATCGAGGAGCTGGACAAGGCGCAGGGCACGGGCGGCAACTTCGCCTTCTACCTGTCCGTCCCGCCGAAGTTCTTCCCCAAGGTCGTCCAGCAGCTCAAGAAGCACGGGCTGGCCGACCAGAAGGAAGGCAGCTGGCGGCGCGCCGTCATCGAGAAGCCGTTCGGCCACGACCTGAAGAGCGCGCAGGAGCTCAACCAGATCGTGCACGACGTCTTCCCGCCGAACGAGGTCTTCCGGATCGACCACTACCTCGGCAAGGAGACCGTCCAGAACATCCTGGCGCTGCGCTTCGCCAACACGATGTTCGAGCCGATCTGGAACCGCAGTTACGTCGACCACGTGCAGATCACGATGGCCGAGGACATCGGCATCGGCGGCCGGGCCGGCTACTACGACGGCATCGGCGCCGCCCGCGACGTCATCCAGAACCACCTGCTCCAGCTGCTCGCGCTGACCGCGATGGAGGAGCCCGGCTCCTTCCACCCGAAGGCCCTGGTCGCCGAGAAGCTCAAGGTGCTCACGGCGGTGGAGCTGCCCGAGGACCTGGGCAAGCACACCGTGCGCGGTCAGTACACGCACGCCTGGCAGGGCGGCGAGGAGGCCGTCGGCTATCTGGAGGAGGACGGCATCGACCCCAAGTCGAAGACCGACACCTTCGCCGCGATCAAGCTGACGATCAACAACCGCCGCTGGGCGGGCGTCCCCTTCTACCTGCGCACCGGCAAGCGGCTCGGCCGCCGGGTCACGGAGATCGCGGTCGTCTTCAAGCGCGCCCCGTACCTGCCGTTCGAGTCCGGCGCCACCGAGGAGCTGGGCGGCAACGCCCTGGTCATCCGGGTGCAGCCGGACGAGGGCGTCACGGTGCGGTTCGGCTCCAAGGTGCCCGGCACCTCGATGGAGGTCCGGGACGTCACGATGGACTTCGCGTACGGCGAGTCCTTCACGGAGTCCAGCCCGGAGGCGTACGAGCGGCTCATCCTCGATGTCCTGCTCGGCGACGCCAACCTCTTCCCCCGCCACCAGGAGGTCGAGCTCTCCTGGAACATCCTCGACCCGATCGAGGAGTACTGGGACAAGCACGGCAAGCCCGCCCAGTACCCGGCCGGCACCTGGGGTCCGGCCGAGGCGGACGAGATGCTCGCACGCGACGGACGGAGCTGGCGCCGGCCATGAAGATCGATCTCACGGAAACCACGTCCAGCAAGATCAACCAGGCGCTCATCTCGGCCCGGCGCGCGGTCGGCGCCCCGGCGATCGGGATGGTCCTCACCCTCGTCATCGTCACCGACGAGGAGAACGCCTACGACGCGCTGAAGGCGGCCAGCGACTCCTCGCGGGAGCACCCCTCGCGGATCATCGCGGTCATCAAGCGGCTCAGCCGTTCGCCGCGCACCCGCCGCGACGCACGGCTCGACGCCGAGATCCGGGTCGGTTCCGACTCGGGCTCCGGCGAGACCGTGGTGCTCCGGCTCCACGGCGAGCTGGCCAACCACGCCCAGTCGGTCGTCCTGCCGCTGCTGCTGCCGGACGCCCCGGTGGTGGCGTGGTGGCCGCAGGACTCCCCCGCCGACCCGGCGAAGGACGCCCTCGGCGCGCTGGCCCAGCGCCGGATCACCGACACCTACTCGGCCGAGCACCCGCTGGACGAGCTGGGGGTGCGCGCCGACACGTACCGGCCCGGTGACACGGACCTGGCGTGGACGCGCATCACGCCGTGGCGTTCGATGCTGGCCGCCGCGCTCGACCAGCAGCCGGCGGAGGTCGTCTCGGCCACGGTCGAGGGCGAGTCGGACAACCCGAGCTGCGAGCTCCTCGCCATGTGGCTCGCGGACCGGCTCGGCGTGCCGGTGGAGCGCACCACGTCCGGCGGCCCCGGTCTGACGGCCGTCCGGATGGTCACCAAGAACGGCGACATCGTCCTGGACCGGGCCGACGGCTCGCTCGCCACGCTGTGCATGGCGGGCCAGCCGGACCGCGCGGTGGCGCTCAAGCGCCGCGAGACGGCGGAGCTCCTCGCGGAGGAGCTGCGGCGGCTCGACCCGGACAACATCTACGAGTCGACCGTGAAGTTCGGCGTGGACCGGCTGGAGAAGGCAGGTCCGGGCCAGTCGGCCAAGGCCCCCGCTCCGGCCTCCGACAAGGCCCCCGCCGCGAAGAAGGCCGCCCCGGCCAAGAAGGCGGCGGCGAAGTGACCGGAGTCCCGCAGCTCGTCGTGCACCGCGACAAGGAGCTGATGGCGCAGGCCGCCGCGGCCCGGCTGATCACGAAGATCGTGGACGCCCAGGCCGCGCGCGGCGACGCCTCGGTGGTGCTCACCGGCGGGCGCAACGGCAACGGCCTGCTGGCCGCGCTCGCCGCCGCGCCCGCCCGGGACGCGGTCGACTGGTCGCGGCTCGACCTGTGGTGGGGCGACGAGCGGTTCCTGCCGGAGGGCGACCCGGAGCGCAATGTCACGCAGGCCCGCGAGGCCCTGCTGGACGCCGTGCCCCTGGACCCCTCGCGGGTGCACGTGATGCCGGCCTCGGACGGCCCCTACGGCCCGGACGCCGACGCCGCGGCCGCCGGGTACGCGGCCGAACTGGCGGCGGCCTCGGCGCCGCAGGACCACGGCCCGGTGCCGGAGTTCGACGTGCTGATGCTGGGCGTCGGCCCGGACACGCACGTCGCCTCGCTCTTCCCGGAACTGCCCGGGGTGCGGGAGACCGAGCGCACCGTCGTCGGTGTGCACGGTGCGCCCAAGCCGCCGCCGGTCCGGGTCTCGCTGACGCTGCCCGCCATCCGGGCGGCGCGCGAGGTGTGGCTGCTGGCCGCGGGCGAGGACAAGGCGGAGGCGGTCGCCATCGCCCTGTCCGGGGCCGGCGAGATCCAGGCACCGGCGGCCGGTGCGTACGGCCGCGCCCGCACGCTGTGGCTGCTCGACGCGGCGGCGGCCTCCCGCCTCCCCCACGCCCTGTATCCGCCGGCTTCCGCCTGACCGGCCGTCAGCGGGGGTGCCCACGGGCCCGGTCCGTCCTTCGGGGCGGGCCGGGCCCGGCGCGTTTCCGGGGGCGATACGTGAAAGGCTCGGCCCCATGCGTATCGGAACCGTGGTGATGGGCGCGTCGGACGTGGCGCGGGCGGCGGCCTTCTGGAAGGCGGCCCTGGGCTACGTGGAGCGGGAACCGGCCACGGAGGACTGGGTGGTCCTGGTCCCCGCCGAGGGGCCGGGCGTCGGGCTCTCGCTGGGCCGCAGCGACTCCCCGGTGCAGGAGGTGCCCCGGGTCCACCTCGACCTGTACACGGAGGAGCAGGACGCCGAGGTGGCCCGGCTGCTCGCGCTGGGCGCGGCGGAGACCGACTGGGAGCTGTATCCGGAGGACCCGGACTTCGTGGTGCTGGCGGACCCGGAGGGCAATCGCTTCTGCGTCATCGACACGACGCACGGCTGAGGGGCCCCACCGGCACGGCGGGGCCCCTCAGCGGGGGCTCAGCGCCCGCGCAGCTCGCGGTAGGTCGAGACGAGCGCGGCGGTCGAGCTGTCCAGCTGCTCGCCGCCCTTGCCCTCGGTCAGGACGGGCTCGATCTTCTTGGCGAGGACCTTGCCGAGCTCGACGCCCCACTGGTCGAAGGAGTCGATGTTCCAGATGGCGCCCTGGACGAAGACCTTGTGCTCGTACAGGGCGATCAGCTGGCCGAGCACGGACGGGGTGAGCCGGTCGGCGAGGATCGTCGTCGTGGGGTGGTTGCCCCGGAACGTCTTGTGCGCCACCAGCTCCTCGGGGACGCCCTCGGCGCGGACCTCGTCCGGCGTCTTGCCGAAGGCGAGGGCCTGGGTCTGGGCGAAGAAGTTGGCCATCAGCAGGTCGTGCTGGGCGACCAGCCCGGGCAGCAGGTCCTCGACCGGCTGCGCGAAGCCGATGAAGTCGGCCGGGATCACCTTCGTACCCTGGTGGATCAGCTGGTAGTAGGCGTGCTGGCCGTTGGTGCCGGGGGTGCCCCAGACGACCGGTCCGGTCTGCCAGTCGACGGGGTTGCCGTCGCGGTCCACGGACTTGCCGTTGGACTCCATGTCCAGCTGCTGGAGGTACGCGGTGAACTTCGACAGGTAGTGGCTGTAGGGCAGCACCGCGTGCGACTGGGCGTCGAAGAACGCGCCGTACCAGACGCCCAGCAGGCCGAGCAGCAGCGGGGCGTTCTCCTCGGCCGGGGCGGTGCGGAAGTGCTCGTCCACGAGGTGGAAGCCGTCGAGCATCTCGCGGAAGCGGTCCGGGCCGATGGCGATCATCAGCGAGAGGCCGATGGCGGAGTCGTACGAGTAGCGGCCGCCGACCCAGTCCCAGAACTCGAACATGTTGGCCGTGTCGATGCCGAAGTCCGACACCTTCTCCGCGTTGGTCGACAGCGCGACGAAGTGCTTGGCGACGGCGTCCTGACCGGCCCTCAGGCCGGTGAGCAGCCAGTTGCGGGCGGAGGTGGCGTTGGTGATCGTCTCGATGGTGGTGAAGGTCTTCGAGGCGATGATGAACAGCGTCTCGGCCGGGTCGAGGTCGCGGACGGCCTCGTGCAGGTCGGCGCCGTCCACGTTGGAGACGAAGCGGAAGGTGAGCGAGCGGTCCGTGAAGGAGCGCAGCACCTCGTACGCCATGGCGGGGCCCAGGTCCGAGCCGCCGATGCCGATGTTGACGATGTTCTTGATGGGCTTGCCGGTGTGACCGGTCCACTCCCCCGACCTGACCCGGTCGGAGAACGCCGCCATCTTGTCGAGCACCGCGTGCACCGCCGGCACCACGTTCTCGCCGTCGACCTCGATGACGGCCTCGCGCGGGGCGCGCAGCGCGGTGTGCAGGACCGCCCGGTCCTCGGTGGTGTTGATCTTGTCGCCGCGGAACATCGCGTCCCGCAGCCCGAACACGTCGGTGGCCGCGGCGAGTTCGCGCAGGAGGGTCAGCGTCTCGTCGGTGACGAGGTGCTTGGAGTAGTCGAGGTGCAGGTCGCCGACCCGCAGGGTGTACCCGGTGCCGCGCTCCGGGTCGTCCGCGAACAACTCGCGCAGACCGGTCGGCCCGAGCTGCTCACGGTGCTTCCCCAGCGCCGCCCATTCCGGCGTCTGGTTGAGCCTGGTACGGCTAGTTGCGTTCATCCCGGACATCAGCCCACTTCTCTCGTCACCGCAGTTCCCCGCTGCCCCTCCAACCTAATTGATCAGGCGGCCGGACGTGACGGCGGCAGGCTGCGGCACGACGGAAGCATTCCGGCCGGGCACCCAGGGGGTGTCCGGCCGGTGAACGTCTTCAGATCTCGCCGCGGAGCTTCGCCAGGGCCTCGGCGAGGATGGCCTCGCCGTCCGCGTCGCTGCGGCGCTCCCGCACGTACGCGAGGTGCGTCTTGTACGGTTCGGTGCGCGGCGGGTCGGGCGGGCTCTCCGGGTCCTGGCCGGCCGGGAAACCGCACCGCGGGCAGTCCCAGGTGTCCGGTACCTGCGCGTCATGGGCGAAGCTGGGCTGCGTCTCGTGCCCGTTCGAGCACCAGAAGGAGATGCGGAGCCGTGGCGCGGACTCGCCGCGCTCGGCCTCCCCCATCGGCCCCGCCCCGACCCGGCTTCCCCGGATCGCGTTGCCACTTGCCACGGTCGTAACTCCCTGCGTGATGGTGCTCGAAGGTGCCCCAGTCTACGTAAGGCCCAACGCGCGTCCAGTGAAAGGAGTTACACCGTCACCGGGAAGCGCGCACGACGGGTCAGTTGTCCAGCTTGATGAGCAGACCAAGCACCACGATGCACGCGAACCAGCCCAGACCGACCACGACGGTGATGCGGTCGAGGTTGCGCTCGGCGACCGAGGAGCCGCCGACGGAGGACTGCATGCCGCCACCGAACATGTCGGAGAGACCGCCGCCCTTGCCCTTGTGCATGAGCACCAGCAGCATCAGCAGCAGGCTGAAGACGATCAGGGCGATCTCGAACCCCAGAATCACGGCTGGTCCCTACTTTCCGGAAATACCGACTGCTAGTGCGAACTACGGGGGCCGGGAGGTCGCCCTCCCCGGCCCCCGCAAGGGTACGACGGATCCGCGCTACCGCATACTCACTGGTCGCGGAAGCGGACGATCTTGACGAACTCGTCCGCGTCGAGCGCCGCGCCGCCGATCAGGGCGCCGTCGACGTCGGGCTGGGCCATGATCGCGGCCACGTTGCCGGACTTCACCGAGCCGCCGTACTGGATGCGGACCGCGTCGGCCAGCTCCTGCGAGTACAGCTCGGCGAGGCGGACGCGGATCGCACCGCAGACCTCCTGCGCGTCCTCCGGGGTGGCGACCTCGCCGGTGCCGATGGCCCAGACCGGCTCGTAGGCGATCACGATGGACTCGGCCTGCTCGGCCGGGATGTCCTTCAGGCCGCCGTCGAGCTGCGCGAGGGTGTACGCGACCTGGTCGCCGGCCTTGCGGACGTCCAGGCCCTCGCCGACGCAGAGGATCGGGGTCAGGCCGTGCTTGTACGCGGCCTTCACCTTGGCGTTGCAGACCTCGTCGGTCTCCGCGTGGTACTGGCGGCGCTCGCTGTGGCCGACGGCGACGAAGGTGCACTTCAGCTTGGCGAGCATGGGGCCGGAGATCTCACCGGTGTACGCGCCGGAGTCCTGCGCCGAGATGTCCTGGGCGCCGTACTTGATCTTCAGCTTGTCGCCGTCGACCAGCGTCTGCACGGAGCGCAGGTCGGTGAAGGGCGGCAGGACGGCGACCTCTACGGCGTCGTAGTCCTTGTCGGCCAGGGCGAAGGCGAGCTTCTGGACGTGGGCGATGGCCTCGAGGTGGTTGAGGTTCATCTTCCAGTTGCCCGCCATCAGCGGGGTGCGGGTGGTCATGAAAGGTCAGTCCTCCAGAGCGGCGAGGCCGGGAAGCGTCTTGCCCTCGAGGTATTCGAGGCTGGCGCCGCCACCGGTCGAGATGTGTCCGAACGCGTTCTCGTCGAAGCCCAGGATGCGGACCGCGGCGGCGGAGTCGCCACCGCCGACCACGCTGAAGCCCGAGGAGTCGACGAGGGCCTGGGCGACGGCCCGGGTGCCCTCGGCGAAGTCGGGGTGCTCGAAGACGCCCATCGGACCGTTCCAGAAGACGGTGGCCGCGTCGGCGAGCTTCGATGCGTAGAGCTTGTTGGTCTCGGGACCGTTGTCCAGGCCCATCTGTCCGGCCGGCATGGCGTCGGCGGCAACGGTCTCCGGGTGGGCCGGGGCCTTGGTCTTCAGGTCCGGGAAGGCGGGCGCGACGACGACGTCGACGGGGAGCACGAACTCCACGCCCTTCGCCTCGGCCCGCCGCAGGTACTCCTGGACCGCCGGGATCTGGTCCTCCTGGAGCAGCGAGCTGCCGACCTCGTGGCCCTGGGCCTTGAGGAAGGTGTACGCCATGCCGCCGCCGATGAGGATGCGGTCGGCGCGCTCGAGGAGGTGGTCGATGACGCCGAGCTTGTCGGAGACCTTGGCGCCGCCGAGCACGACGGCGTAGGGCCGCTGCACGTCCTCGGTGAGCTTCTTCAGGACGCCGACCTCGGTGGCGATGAGGTCGCCGGCCGCGTGCGGGAGGCGGGCCGGGAGGTCGAAGACCGAGGCGTGCTTGCGGTGGACCGCGCCGAAGCCGTCGCCCACGTACAGGTCGGCCAGCTCGGCGAGCTGGTCCGCGAAGGCGCCGCGCTCGGCGTCGTCCTTGGAGGTCTCGCCGGGGTTGAAGCGGAGGTTCTCGATGACCGCGACCTGGCCGTCGGTCAGCGCGGCGACGGTGGCGCGGGCGGACTCGCCGACCGTGTCGGTCGCGAACGCGACGTCGGCGCCGAGCAGTTCGCCGAGCCGGGTGGCGGCGGGGGCCAGCGAGAACGCCGGGTCCGGGGCGCCCTTGGGGCGGCCCAGGTGCGAGGCGACGACGACCCGGGCGCCGGCCTCGGCCAGCTTGCGGACGGTCGGGGTGACGGCGCGGATGCGGCCGTCATCGGTGATGGTGGTGCCGCTCAGCGGCACGTTGAGGTCGGCGCGGACGAATACCCGCTTGCCGGCGACCCCTTCGGCGAGAAGTGCGTCGATCGTCTTCATCTGTCTGGACTCCTTGGAGGACGAGTGAGCATGCGAGGGGGCTCGAACAGCGCAGCGTCGCGCTGTTCGAGCCCCGTGCTCACATCGAGATGCCTGCCGGTGCGGCGGTGCTCAGAGCTGGCCGCCGACGAAGACGGTGAGGTCCACGAGACGGTTGGAGTAGCCCCACTCGTTGTCGTACCAGCCGAGGATCTTCACCGTGTTGCCCTCCTGGACCATCGTCAGGGAGGAGTCGAAGGTGCAGGACGCCGGGTCGCTGACGATGTCCGAGGACACGATCGGGTCCTCGGTGTAGTACAGGATGCCCTTCAGGTCGCCGTCGTCGGCGGCCTTCTTGAACGCGGCGTTGACCTCGTCCTTGGTGACCTCGCGCTGGAGGGTCACGACCAGGTCGGTGGCCGAGCCGGTCGGGACCGGGACGCGCATCGCGATGCCGTCGAGCTTGCCCTTGAGCTGCGGCAGGACCAGGGCGGTCGCCTTGGCGGCACCCGTCGTGGTCGGGATGATGTTCTCGGCGGCGGCGCGGGCGCGGCGCAGGTCCGAGTGCGGGAAGTCCAGGATGCGCTGGTCGTTGGTGTACGCGTGGACCGTCGTCATGAGGCCCTTGACGATGCCGAAGTTCTCGTCCAGAACCTTGGCCATCGGGGCGACACAGTTGGTCGTGCAGGACGCGTTGGAGATGACGTGGTGGTTGGCCGCGTCGTACTTGTCCTGGTTGACGCCCATCACGATGGTGATGTCCTCGTCCTTGGCCGGAGCCGAGATGAGGACCTTCTTCGCGCCACCGGCGATGTGCTTCGCGGCGTCGGCCTTCTTGGTGAAGATGCCGGTCGACTCGATGACGATGTCGACGCCCAGCTCACCCCAGGGGATGTCGGCCGGGTTGCGCTCCGAGAGCACCTTGATGGTGTGGCCGTCGACGGTGATGGTGTCGGCGGTGTGGCTGACCTCTGCCTTGAGACGACCCAGGATGGTGTCGTACTTCAGCAGGTGGGCCGTGGTCGCGGTGTCACCCAGGTCGTTGACAGCCACGATCTCGATGTCCGCACCCTGCTCCAGCAGCGCGCGGAAGTAGTTACGACCGATGCGGCCAAAGCCGTTGATGCCTACGCGGATCGTCACGAACCGATCTCCTCGTTAGGTACGCCGGTTTTCGACGCCGGCGAGTTGTATGGGATGTCCCCGACCGCCTCCGACCCTACCTCTCCGGAGCCGCCGGGGTGACATCGAGCGGTGCCGTAAGAACGCGGGAAGCCCGTACTCCCCAGTAGGAATACGGGCCTCCGGGCGCCGTACGGCACCCTCTGCGGCGATTACGCAGCGTCAACGGCCGCGAGTCGGCGGGCCGTTCCCCTCGCGGGGCGCGTACCGCCGGTACGGCTCAGCCGACCAGACCGTCGGCCAGCTCTTCGCTGAGAGTGGATTCCGTGCCGGGGATGCCCAGGTCCTGGGCCCGCTTGTCGGCCATCGCGAGGAGCCGGCGGATGCGGCCCGCGACCGCGTCCTTGGTCAGCGGCGGGTCGGCGAGGGCGCCCAGCTCCTCCAGCGACGCCTGCTTGTGCTCCATGCGCAGCCGCCCGGCGGCCGCCAGGTGCTCCGGGACCTCCTCGCCCAGGATCTCCAGGGCGCGGCCGACCCGGGCGCCCGCGGCGACCGCGGCCCGGGCGGAGCGGCGCAGGTTCGCGTCGTCGAAGTTGGCGAGGCGGTTCGCCGTGGCCCGGACCTCGCGGCGCATCCGGCGCTCCTCCCAGGCCAGCACCGACTCATGGGCGCCGAGCCGGGTGAGCAGGGCGCCGATCGCGTCGCCGTCGCGGACGACGACCCGGTCGACCCCGCGCACCTCGCGGGCCTTGGCCGCGATGGAGAGCCGGCGGGCGGCGCCGACCAGGGCGAGCGCGGCCTCCGGGCCGGGGCAGGTGACCTCCAGCGAGGAGGAGCGGCCGGGCTCGGTGAGCGAGCCGTGCGCCAGGAACGCCCCGCGCCAGGCGGCCTCGGCGTCGCAGGTGGCCCCCGAGACCACCTGCGGCGGGAGGCCGCGGATGGGGCGGCCCCGGCCGTCGACCAGGCCGGTCTGGCGCGCCAGCTGGTCGCCGCCCGCCACCACCCGTACGACGTAGCGCGAACCGCGCCGCAGCCCGCCGGGGGCCATCACGATGAGCTCCGAGCTGTGCCCGAAGATCTCCAGGATGTCCCGCTTGAGCCGGCGCGCCGCCATCGCGGTGTCCAGCTCCGCCTCGATCACGATCCGGCCGCTCACCAGGTGGAGCCCGCCCGCGAACCGGAGAATCGCCGAGACCTCTGCCTTCCTGCAGCAGGTCCGGGTCACGGGAAGCCGGGAGACTTCGTCCTTCACCGCCGGCGTCATCGCCATGGGCCGATCCTTCCATGCATCCGAAAAATACGGTCGTACGCGGCGGCCAACAGCTCCGGATCATGGATCGGAACGCCGTCGGGTGAGGCCACGGGCGCCAGCTCGACCGCGGCGCCGAGCCGTTTGGCTGCGTCGGCGAGGGAATCGCGGTCGGGCACGGCGGCCTCGTCGGCCAGCACCACGTCCAGGGCGAGTTTAGGGGCGTGTCGTCCCAAAACCTCCAAATGACGCTGCGGTGAGAAGCCATCTGTTTCACCGGGTTGCGGTGCGAGATTCAACGAAAGGACCTTGCGGGCCTTCGTCTCGATCAGCGCGTCCAGCAGTTCGGGGACGAGCAGGTGCGGGATGACAGAGGAGAACCAGGAGCCAGGGCCGAGGACCACCCAGTCCGCGTCCCGGACGGCGGCGACCGCCTCGGGGACGGCCGGCGGGTCGGCCGGGACCAGGTGCACGGACTGCACCTCGCCCGGGGTGAGGGCCACGGTGGCCTGGCCGCGCACGGTGTCCACGTCCTCCGGGCGGTCCGGGTCGTGGCCCTTGACGAGAGCCTGGAGCTCCAGCGGCACGGCGGACATGGGCAGCACCCGGCCGTGCGCGCCGAGCAGCTTGCCGACCAGGTCCAGGGCCTGGACGTGGTCGCCCAGCTGCTCCCAGAGGGCGACGATCAGCAGATTGCCGACCGCGTGCTCGTGCAGGTCGCCCTTGGACTGGAAGCGGTGCTGGATGACCTGGGCCCAGGTCTGGCCCCACTCGTCGTCGCCGCACAGGGCGGCCAGCGCCTTGCGCAGGTCACCCGGGGGCAGGACGCCCAGCTCCTCACGCAGCCGTCCGCTGGAGCCGCCGTCGTCGGCGACGGTGACCACGGCGGTCAGATCGCCGGTGATCCGGCGCAGCGCGGTGAGGGAGGCCGACAGGCCCATGCCGCCGCCGAGGGCGACGACCTTGGGCTGGGCGCCGCGCTTGCGCACGGAGAGCGCGGGCGCGGCGCCCCGCAGCCGGCGCAGGCGCAGATTGCGACTGGTCACTCGCGCCCCATGTCCCTGTGTACGAGCACGGTCTCGATCCCCTCCGTGGCGAGCCGGGCCGCCAGCTTCTCGGACATGGCCACCGAGCGGTGCTTGCCGCCCGTGCAGCCCACCGCGATGGTCACATAGCGCTTGCCCTCGCGGCGGTAGCCCGCGGCGACGAGCTGGAGCAGTTCGGTGTACTGGTTGAGGAACTCCTTGGCGCCGGGCTGGTCGAAGACGTACGCCGACACCTCCTCGTTCAGCCCGGTGAAGGGGCGCAGCTCCGGGACCCAGTGCGGGTTCGGCAGGAAGCGGCAGTCGACCACCAGGTCGGCGTCGACCGGCAGGCCGTACTTGAAGCCGAAGGACATCACCGTGGCGCGCAGCTCCGGCTCCTCGTCGCCGGCGAACTGGGCGTCCATCTTGGCGCGCAGCTCGTGGACGTTGAGGCTGGAGGTGTCGATCACCAGGTCGGCGTCGCCGCGCAGCTCGCGGAGCAGGTCGCGCTCGGCGGCGATGCCGTCCACGATGCGGCCGTCGCCCTGGAGCGGGTGGGGGCGGCGGACCGACTCGAAGCGGCGGACCAGCGCGTCGTCGGAGGACTCCAGGAAGACCACGCGGCGGGTGACGCCCTTGGCGTCCAGGTCGGCGAGGGATTCGCGCAGGTTGTCGAAGAAGCGGCGGCCCCGCACGTCGACCACGACGGCGATCCGGGCGACGTTGCCCTGGGAGCGGGCGCCGAGCTCCACCATGGTGGGGATCAGCGCGGGCGGCAGGTTGTCCACGACGAACCAGCCGAGGTCCTCCAGACACTTGGCCGCTGTGCTGCGCCCGGCGCCGGACATGCCGGAGATGATCACCAGCTCCGGGATGGCCGTCGCGGCGTCGCCCGTCTCGGTCGGGGTGCCCGTACTCACGTGTGCTGCTCCGTCTGCTCGGTCCGTGCGGTCGTGCCCGTGTTCATGTTCGTTCTCGGTCATGTCGTGCTGCCCCCGTCGTCCTCTTCCATGATCTCTCCTGTGGCCGTGTTCACGGCGGGTGCGGCCGGGGCGGCCGCCGCGAGGGCGACGGCCACGGACTCCGCTGTCCTGCGGCCTATCCCGGGAACCTCGCAGATCTCTTCGATTGTCGCCTGCCGCAGCTTCTTGACGGAGCCGAAATGCTTGATCAGGGCCTGTTTCCGGGTGTCTCCGAGGCCGGGGACGGCGTCCAGCGGGCTGGCGCGGATGCGCTTGGCCCGCTTGGCGCGCTGGTAGGTGATGGCGAAGCGGTGCGCCTCGTCGCGGACGCGCTGGAGGAGATACAGGCCCTCGCTGGAGCGGGGCAGGACCACCGGGTCGTCGTCATCGGGCAGCCAGACCTCTTCGAGGCGCTTGGCGAGGCCGCAGACCGCGATGTCGTCGATGCCGAGCTCGTCCAGGGCCCGCTTGGCGGCGGCGACCTGCGGCTGCCCGCCGTCCACGACGAGGAGCTGCGGCGGATACGCGAACCGCTTGGGGCGGCCGTCGTCCTCGCGGGACTCGTCGGCGGCCCGGGGGTCCTCGTGGCCCTCGCCCGGGACCGCCGGGACGGGGCCGGTGGGCGCCGGGGTCTCCTCCCACTCCCCCGTGCGCTCCTTCTCCTGGAGGTAGCGGCGGAAGCGGCGGCTGATCACCTCGTGCATCGAGCGGACGTCGTCCTGGCCCTCGAAGCCCTTGATCTGGAAGCGGCGGTACTCCCCCTTGCGGGCGAGGCCGTCCTCGAAGACCACCATGGACGCGACGACGTCGTCGCCCTGGAGGTGCGAGATGTCGAAGCACTCGATGCGCAGCGGGGCGGTGTCCAGGTCCAGGGCCCCGGCGATCTCCTCCAGGGCCCGGGAGCGGGTGGTGAGGTCGGAGGCGCGCTTGGTCTTGTGCAGTCCGAGCGCCTGCTGGGCGTTGCGCTGGACGGTGACCATCAGGTCCTTCTTGTCGCCGCGCTGCGGGATGCGCAGGCTGACCTGGGAGCCGCGCCGGTCTGCGAGCCACTGGGAGACCGCCTCGGGGTCCTCGGGCAGGGCCGGGACCAGGACCTCCTTGGGGACGGCGTCGCCGCTCTCCTCCCCGTACAGCTGCTGGAGGGCGTGCTCCACGAGGCCGGAGGTGTCGACGTTCTCCACCTTGTCGGTGACCCAGCCGCGCTGGCCGCGGACCCGGCCGCCGCGCACGTGGAAGATCTGGACGGCGGCCTCCAGCTCGTCCTCGGCGACCGCGATGAGGTCGGCGTCGGTGGCGTCGGCGAGGACGACGGCGCTCTTCTCCATCGCGCGCTTCAGTGCCTCGACGTCGTCGCGCAGCCGCGCGGCCCGCTCGTACTCCATCTCCTCGGCGGCCGCCATCATGTCCTTCTCCAGGCGGCGGATGTACGTGCCGGTGCGGCCGGCCATGAAGTCGCAGAAGTCGTCCGCCAGTTCGCGGTGCTCCTCGGGGGTGACGCGGCCGACGCAGGGGGCCGAGCACTTGCCGATGTAGCCGAGGAGGCAGGGGCGGCCGGTCCGCGCGGCGTTCTTGAAGACGCCGGCGGAGCAGGTGCGGACGGGGAAGACGCGGAGCATCAGGTCGACCGTCTCGCGGATCGCCCAGGCGTGCCCGTACGGACCGAAGTAGCGCACGCCCTTCTTCTTGGCGCCGCGCATCACCTGGACGCGGGGGAACTCCTCGTTGAGCGTGACCGCCAGGTAGGGATAGCTCTTGTCGTCGCGGTACTTGACGTTGAACCGGGGGTCGAACTCCTTGATCCAGGAGTACTCCAGCTGAAGCGCCTCGACCTCGGTGGAGACGACCGTCCACTCCACGGAGGCGGCCGTGGTCACCATCGTGCGCGTGCGCGGGTGGAGGCCGGAGAGGTCCTGGAAGTAGTTGGCCAGGCGCTGGCGCAGGCTTTTGGCCTTCCCGACGTAGATCACCCGGCGGTGTTCGTCGCGGAATTTGTAGACCCCCGGGGAGTCGGGGATCTGTCCCGGCTTGGGGCGGTAGCTGGAGGGGTCTGCCATGCTCCCCACCCTACTTGCGGGCGGTGACAGCGCGGGGTGCGCGGATGGCGCCGCGCTCCGGGGCAGGGGTGGGGAGCACCTGCCCCGGAGCGCGGGGTCGTGGGGCCGGGCGGATCACCCGGTCCGGCGGCGGTTCCTGAGGCGCAGGGCGGTGACGCCGCACAGGGCGAGTACGGCGACGGCGCCTCCGGCGGCCGCCATGGAGCCCGCGGTCAGGGCGGTCTCGGTCCCGGTGGTGGAGGCCGCGATGGCGGGGCCGGACGCCTTCTTCGCCTCGGGCCCGTAGCCGCCCGCCTCGCCCTTGCGGGCGTACGCGGATCCGGGGAGCTTGTCCGCGTAGGCGGCGTGGACCCGGGTGCGGTAGGCGGAGAGCGTCGTCCCCTGCTTGCCGACCGCCCGGACGGCGTCCTGGTCGAGCGGGAGGACCTTGTCCCCCTTCTGCACGTACCAGGCGTCGATCTGGGGCTCGTGGAAGACGATGCCGCCGGGCAGCTTGCGGGCGCCGGCCGCGGTGTAGCGGGCCTCGTCGTCGCCGGTGGCGATGTTCACCACCCGCATCGCGCCGTCCTTGCCGGGTTCCGGCAGCGTCCAGAGCGACGCCTTCTGCCCGTCCGAGGAGACGGCGGTGCTGGCCAGGTAGTCGAGGGAGGCGACGGGGGCGCCCGGCTCGCCCGCGACGAACCCGGCGGACAGGGTGCGCACGGGCACGGCCTCGCCCTGGATGCGGGGTGCGGCGGCCTTCTCGGTGACGGCGCCCTCGCGGGCGAAGAACCGGGACAGGGTGTTCAGGGTGGTGGCGTCGGTGGCCGCCTCGTGGGCCGCGGCCAGGGCGGCGGGACCGGCCTGGGGGCCGTCGGCGGCGGCCGCCTGCGGGGCGGCGGTGAGGAGGGCCGTGCCGGCGAGGACACCGGCGGCGGCCAGGGCGGCGGCGAGGGGGCGGCGGGCGCTCCGGGTACGGGTGGTGGTCATGGCGTCACGCCCCGATCCGGTAGAGCGAGTGGGTCCAGGAGAACTCGCTGTTGTTCACGTACCAGGAGTGCGAGGCCCAGTTGTAGCGGTTGCTGGAGGGCCACGGGTCGCCCCAGTAGACGAGGCTGTTGGCGTCGTCGTAGCCGTACAGGACGTGCATGTGGCCGCCGCCCGAGGACCACTGGATGCGGGTCTCGACCGGGCGTCCGGCGGCTATCTCGCTCTGCACGGTGGCGTAGCGCAGCCAGCCGCTGACGTACGAGCCGGGGCTGATGCCCGCCCAGTACAGGGCGTTCTGCACGTTGTCGAGGGCGGCCTGCGAGTTGGGGCAGTCGTAGCCCTGGGCGCGGTTGAAGGCGGCGTTGCAGAACTGGTTCTGGCTGTAGTTGCGGCCGTACCAGGTGGCGATGGTGTTGCCGGACGCGGCCCAGCACCAGTTGGTCTTCTGCTGGGCCTGCATCGTGATGTTCAGCCGCTTGGTGGCGGCGAGGGCGGCCGTCGGGGCGGACGCGGTCCGGACCTGGGCGGTGGCGGTGGCCGTGGCGGCGGCGATGCGGGGCTGGTCGGCGGCGGTGGCGGTCGCCGTGGGGACGGCGAGCAGCAGGGCGGCCAGTACGGCTGTCACCGACAGCCGGGCCGGCCTGGTACCTGGGTTGCGCATGGCGTTCCTCCCGGGGCGGGGGGTGGGGGTTCCGAGGAGCGCGTCCGGACGCTGTGGAGGAGCATCAACCGTTGTCGGGGACGGGTCAACACGCTTGAATGCGGGTGAACACCGCGGTGTGAACGTCCGGGGCCGAGGTGTGAACGCGCGCCCCCGGCCACCTGCGGACCGGCATCCGTCGGCGCGGCCCCCTGCCCGGCCGGCGTGAACGTTCACCAGGAGGACCCATGCGGCACACCGAGGCCGAACTGGCGCAGGTGCTGCACACCGGCCCGTTCCACCTGGCCCTGCGCACCGCGCTGTCGGTGCGCGGCCTGCCGCTCCAGCGGGTCCGGCACCATCTCGCGCACCGGGGGATCAAGCTCGGTGTGACCAGCCTGAGTTACTGGCAGCAGGGCGCCCGCCGCCCGCAGCGTCCGGAGTCGCTGCGCGCCGTGAAGGCCCTGGAGGAGGTCCTCGCACTGCCGCCGAACTCGCTGCTCGGGCTCCTGGACACCGAGGAGCCCCGCCCGGACACCGAGCGCCCGCCCGCGCGCACCTACCGCTCGCTGGTGGAGACGTCCGGGGTCGTGGAGCGGCTGCTCGCGGACATGGAGTCACCCGCGGACGGCGGGCTGCACACGGTGGGCCACCAGGAACGGGTACGGATCGGGCCGGGGCGCCAGATGCAGCAGCGGGCCTCCCAGCATGTGGTGCGCGCCCACCGGGACGGCATCGACCGCTATCTCGCGGTGTACGTGGGCGATCCGGGCTGCGATCCGGCGCGGGTCGAGGTGCGCGCCCGGGAGAACTGCCGGACGGGCCGGGTCCGCTGGGACCGGGAGACGGGGGTGCTGGTCGCCGAGCTGCTGTTCGACACCCGGCTGCGGGCGGGCGACACGTACCTCTTCGGCTACGGCTTCGAGGACGGCACGGGCGGGCCGTGCGGCGAGTACATGCGCGGCTTCACCTTCGGCGGCGGGCAGTACGTGCTCCAGGTCGGGTTCGCCGAGGAGGCGCTGCCGGTACGGTGCCGGAGCTTCGCCCAGGCGTCGGCGGGCGCGCCCCGGGGCGCCCGGGCGGAGCTCACGCTGACCGGCCGGCACCGGACCGTGCATCTGGTGGAGCAGGGGGTGCGGCCGGGGCTGGTCGGGATCGACTGGGACTGGGAGTAGGCCGGGGGCCGGGTGACTCAGGCGTCGGGGCCCGCGATCAGCTTTCCGCCCTCGACGCGGACCGGGACGGCGGGCAGCGGCACGGTCGCGGGGCCGTGGATGGCCTTGCCGGTCGTGGTGTCGAAGCGGCTGCCGTGGCAGGGGCAGTGGCCCTCGTTCTTCTCGACCTTGTCCAGCAGGCAGCCGGCGTGGGTGCACTGGGCGCTGAACGCCTTGAACTCCCCCTTGGCCGGGCAGGTCACGACGACGCGCTGCTCGCGGTAGAGCTTGGACTCGCCGACGGGGACCTCGTCGGGCGCGCCGAGCTCGACGGGGGCGGTGGGGGTCGGCGTCTGGGCGTGGCCGAGCTTCGAGTCGGTCGAGCAGGCGGCGGCGCCCAGCCCGGCGACGCCGGCGAGAGCGGCGCCCTTCAGCACGGTGCGGCGGGCGGCGGGCTGGCCGGACATGCGGTCTCCACGGGTCGGGCGGTCAGATCGGGAAACCGTGCCGGAGCTGCCCGGGGCGGCCGCGGCATCGGTGACGTAACCGACGATACCGGCGGAGACGGGCGCCTCCGCGCGGGGGCCGGTCGTGGCTCGTCGGAGCCGGGAACGCGGTGCGGCGGCGGCCGGCGCGCGAGGACGGCCGGGAACGCGGCGAGGCGGCGGCCCCCACCGTGGGGGGCCGCCGCCTCGTACGGCGGGTCGTCGGCGTCAGGCCTTGCGGGCCCGGGCCGTCTTCTTGGCGGCGGGCTTCTTCGCGGCCGTCTTCTTCGCCGCGGACGCCTTGGCCGTCGCCGTCGCCGTCTTCGTGGCCGAGGCCGACTTCGCGGCGGCCGTCTTCTTCACGGCCTTCTTCCCGGCCGGCTTGCGGGCGGCCGGGACGGCCGCTTCGCTGACCCGGTCGGCGTCCAGGATGTCCTGGAGGAACTTCCCGGTATGGCTGGCGGGGGCGCCCGCCACGTACTCCGGGGTGCCCTCGGCGATGACCAGGCCGCCGCCGCTGCCGCCCTCGGGGCCCATGTCCACGACCCAGTCGGCGGTCTTGATGACGTCGAGGTTGTGCTCGATGACGATCACCGAGTTCCCCTTGTCGACCAGGCCGGAGAGCACCTTGATCAGCTTGGAGATGTCCTCGAAGTGCAGACCGGTGGTCGGCTCGTCCAGGACGTAGACCGTGCGGCCGGTGGAGCGCTTCTGGAGCTCGCTGGCGAGCTTGACCCGCTGGGCCTCACCGCCGGAGAGCGTCGGCGCGGACTGGCCGAGCCGCACGTAGCCGAGGCCGACCTCGTTGAGCGTGCGCAGATGGCGGGCGATCGTGGGGACGGCCTCGAAGAACTCCAGGCCCTCCTCGATCGGCATGTCCAGCACCTCGGCGATGGACTTGCCCTTGTAGTGGACCTCCAGGGTCTCCCGGTTGTAGCGCGCACCGTGGCAGACCTCGCACGGGACGTACACGTCGGGCAGGAAGTTCATCTCGATCTTGATCGTGCCGTCGCCCGAGCAGTTCTCGCAGCGGCCGCCCTTGACGTTGAAGGAGAACCGGCCCGGCAGATAGCCGCGGACCTTGGCCTCCATCGTCTCCGCGAACAGCTTGCGGACGTGGTCGAAGACACCGGTGTACGTGGCCGGGTTGGACCGGGGCGTACGGCCGATGGGCGACTGGTCGACGTGCACCACCTTGTCGACCAGGTCGTCCCCGTCGACCCGGGTGTGCCGGCCGGGCACCGACTTGGCGCCGTTCAGCTCGCGGGCCAGGTGGGTGTAGAGAATGTCGTTGACCAGCGTCGACTTGCCGGAGCCTGAGACGCCGGTGACGGCGGTCAGCACGCCCAGCGGGAAGGAGACGTCGATGTCCCGCAGGTTGTTCTCCCGGGCGCCGTGCACCGTGAGCAGCCGCGAGGGGTCCACGGGCCGCCGCACGTCGGGGACGGGGATGGACCGCTTGCCGGTCAGGTACTGCCCGGTGACCGACTTGTCGTTGGCCAGCAGCTCCTTGAGCGAGCCGGAGTGGACGACCTTGCCGCCGTGCTCACCGGCGCCGGGGCCGATGTCCACCACCCAGTCGGCGACCTTGATGGTGTCCTCGTCGTGCTCCACGACGATGAGCGTGTTGCCCATGTCCCGGAGGCGGACCAGGGTCTCGATCAGCCGGTGGTTGTCGCGCTGGTGCAGTCCGATGGAGGGCTCGTCCAGCACGTAGAGCACGCCGACGAGACCGGAGCCGATCTGCGTGGCGAGCCGGATGCGCTGGGCCTCGCCACCGGACAGGGTGCCTGCGGCGCGGTTCAGCGAGAGGTAGTCCAGGCCGACGTCGACCAGGAACTTCAGCCGCTCGTTGACCTCCTTGAGGACCCGCTCGGCGATCTTCTTGTCGCGCGCGTTCAGCTTGAGGCGGCCGAGGAATTCGGCGCACTCGCTGATGGACATCGCGGAGACCTCGGCGATGGACTTCTCCATCACCGTGACCGCGAGGACGATCGGCTTGAGCCGGGTGCCCTCACAGGTCGGGCAGGGGACCTCGCGCATGTACCCCTCGAAGCGCTCCCGGCTGGAGTCGCTCTCGGCCTCGGAGTGCCGCCGCTTGACGAACTGGACGGCGCCCTCGAAGGACGGGGTGGTGTAGGCGCGCTCGCGCCCGTACCGGTTGCGGTAGCGGACCTCGGTCTGGATCTTGTGGCCGTGCAGCAGGGCCTTCTTGGCGCGCTGCGGCAGCCCGGCCCAGGGGATGTCCGTACGGAAGCCGAGGGCTTCGGCCAGGGCGTTGATCTGGCGGCCGAAGTACTCCTTGGTGTGGCCGTGGGACCAGGGGTGGATGGCGCCCTCGTCCAGGGACTTCTCCTCGTCCGGGACGATCAGCTCCGGGTCGACCTCCATGCGCGTACCGATGCCGGTGCAGTCGGGGCAGGCGCCGAACGGGGAGTTGAAGGAGAAGGAGCGCGGCTCCAGCTCCTCGAAGGAGAGGTCGTCGTACGGGCAGTAGAGGTGCTCCGAGTACATCCGCTCGCGCTCGGGGTCGTCCTCGGGGAGGTCCACGAAGTCGAGCACGACCATGCCGCCGGAGAGGCCGAGCGCGGTCTCGACGGAGTCCGTCAGCCGGCGCTTGGCGCTGTCCTTCACGGTGAGGCGGTCGATGACGACCTCGATGGTGTGCTTCTCCTGCTTCTTGAGCGTGGGCGGCTCGGAGAGCTGGATCGTGGCACCGTCCACCCGGGCACGGCTGTAGCCCTTGGTCTGGAGGTCCGAGAACAGGTCCACGAACTCACCCTTGCGCTCGCGCACCAGCGGCGAGAGCACCTGGAAGCGGCTGCCCTCGGGCAGGCCGAGGACCTTGTCCACGATGGCCTGCGGCGACTGGCGCGAGATGGGGCGGTGGCACTCGGGGCAGTGCGGCTTGCCGATCCGGGCGAAGAGCAGCCGGAGGTAGTCGTAGACCTCGGTGATGGTGCCGACCGTCGAGCGCGGGTTGCGCGAGGTCGACTTCTGGTCGATGGAGACGGCGGGCGACAGGCCCTCGATGAAGTCGACGTCCGGCTTGTCCATCTGGCCGAGGAACTGCCGGGCGTACGAGGAGAGCGACTCCACGTAGCGCCGCTGGCCCTCGGCGAAGATCGTGTCGAACGCGAGCGACGACTTGCCCGACCCGGAGAGCCCGGTGAAGACGATGAGGGAGTCGCGGGGAAGGTCGAGCGAGACGTTCTTGAGGTTGTGCTCGCGAGCGCCACGGACGATGAGACGGTCGGCCACGCCGGTCCGCACCTTTCTGGAGAGAAATGGGGGAACTGAGCCCCCGGCCCAGGGTATGGGGGGCGCCACAGCGGTGTACGAAGCTTTCGACTTCGAGCGTATAGCACGCACATTCGAATTGCGGACGGCTGAGAACTCCTTCACCCGAACGAGTGGCCGCAGCTAGGCTCGGCCCCATGACTGATCATGCGCACGACCTGGCAGCACTCCGGGAAGCGACGGATCGGCTGCTCGGAGCCACCGGAAAACTGGACGACGCGGCGCTGTCCGAGCCGTCCCGGCTGCCGGGCTGGAGCCGCGGTCATGTCATCGCGCACCTCTCCCGTAACGCCGACGCGCTCGCAAATGTTCTCCGCGGCCTGCCGATGTACGCAGACAGCGAAACCCGGGACCGCGACATCGAGCGGGACGCCCCCCGGCCCCAGGAGCAGCAACTGGCCGACCTGACGGCGAGCGCGGCCCGTTTCGTGGAGGCGGCGGCCGAGCCCGCGGACTGGTCGCGCACGGTGACCCTGCGCAACGGTGTGACGGACTCGGCGGCCCTCGTGCCGTTCCGGCGCCGCGGCGAGGTGGAGCTGCACCACGTCGACCTGGGCGTCGGCTACGAGCTGGAGGACCTGCCGGAGGAGTTCACCGGGCGGGAGATCGGCTTCCTGGCCGAGCGGTTCGCCGGGCATCCGGAGGTGGTGCCGACGTCACTGGCCGACGACACCGGGCGGGTGTGGACGACCGGCGGCGGCGCGGAGGGCGGGCCGGTCGCGGTCCGGGGCACGGCGCCCGGGCTGCTTGGCTGGCTCAGCGGACGGCGCGACGGCTCGGCGCTGACGGTCGAAGGCGGCACGCTTCCGGCACTGCCCCCGCTGTAGGCCGCTGCCCCGCTATAGGCTGAGGAACATGACGTACAGCGGAGCGGTCAGGGTCGGCGGGCCCGCCGATGTGCACGAGCTGACGGATCTGATGATCTCGAAGGTCGCCGTCGGCCCGATGGACAACAACGCCTATCTGCTGCGCTGCCGGGCCACCGGAGAGCAGCTGCTGATCGACGCGGCCGACGAGGCCGGGACGCTGCTGCGGCTGATCGGTGACGACTCGATCCTCTCCGTCGTCACCACCCACCGGCACCGCGACCACTGGCGGGCCCTGGCCGAGGTGGTCGCCGCGACCGGGGCGCGCACCTTCGCGGGGCGGTTCGACGCCGAGGGCATCGAGGTGCCGACGGAGGTCCTGGTCGAGGACGGCGACACGATCCGGGTGGGCGAGGTGGCGCTCACCGCCCGCCACCTGACCGGGCACACCCCGGGGTCGATCTCGCTCCTGTACGACGACCCGCACGGGGCGCCGCACCTGTTCACCGGGGACTGCCTCTTCCCCGGCGGCGTCGGCAACACGCACAAGGACCCCGAGGCGTTCGCGAGTCTGCTGCACGACGTGGAGACCAAGCTCTTCGCGCCGCTGCCGGACGAGACCTGGGTCTACCCGGGCCACGGGCGCGACACCACGCTGGGGGACGAACGGCCCCACCTGCCCGAGTGGCGCGCCCGGGGCTGGTGAGGCGGGACCGTCCGTCTCCGTGTCGCCGGGGCTAGACGCGGTCCCCGGTCTTCGCCTCGCGGGCCTCGGCCTCGGCCTTCTTCTTGTTGGCCATGAGGCTGGTGATCGTCGTGATGATCAGCACCCCGCAGATCACGCCGAGCGAGACCGGGATGGAGATCTCGGGGACGTGCACCCCGGACTCGTGCAGGGCGTGCAGCACCAGCTTGATGCCGATGAAGCCGAGGATCACCGACAGCCCGTAGCTGAGGTGGACCAGCTTCTCCAGCAGACCGCCGATCAGGAAGTACAGCTGGCGCAGGCCCATCAGGGCGAAGGCGTTGGCGGTGAAGACGATGTACGGGTCCTGGGTGAGGCCGAAGATCGCGGGGATGGAGTCCAGCGCGAACAGCACGTCGGTGGTGCCGATGGCGAGCATGACGACCATCAGCGGGGTCATGACGCGCTTGCCGTTGTTGCGGATGAAGAGCTTGGTGCCGTGGTACCGGTCGGCGACGCCGAAGCGGCGCTCGATGCTCTTCAGGAGGCGGTTCTCCTCGAACTCCTCGTCCTCGTCGTCCGCCCGCGCCTCCTGGATGAGCTTCCAGGCGGTGTAGATCAGGAACGCGCCGAAGATGTAGAAGATCCACGAGAAGTTGGCGATGACCGCGGCGCCGGCCGCGATGAAGATCGCCCGCAGCACCAGGGCGATCAGCACGCCGATCAGCAGCACCCGCTGCTGGAGGTGGGAGGGCACCGAGAACTTCGCCATGATCAGCACGAAGACGAAGAGGTTGTCGACGCTGAGCGACTTCTCGGTGATGTACCCGGCGAAGAACTCGCCCGATGCCTGGGTCTCGCCGAAGACGAGCAGCCCGAGGCCGAAGAGGGCGGCCAGCACGATCCAGACGATCGTCCAGATCCCGGCTTCCTTGGTCGACACGTCATGGGGCTTGCGCCCGATGAAGAAGTCGACGGCGATGAGGGCGCACAGACCAAAGATGGTCAGCGCCCAGAGGGTCCATGAAACGTCCACTGCGCCTCCGGCAGTTCGCTACGGGCTACTGATCAGCGTCGTCGCTGCCGGAGGTCTCTTCCACCTGGGCGCGCGGGCTGCGCGCCTGGGCCGGCGCCCCGGGACCGGTCACAGTCCGTACTGACGGGAACGCCGCGTATGGGAGTACTCCCCTCCGCTCCATGAACGGTACAGGAAATACCAAAGAAAGGTAAAGGGAAGCCTAAAGGATCTCCAAAAGAGCAGGTCAGGGGCGGTTTACCGAAGGCGTTACGGGGCCCGGCGACTTAGCGGTGCCCGGTGCGGCGGGCGTGCGCGACCCGCTCCAGCACCTGGTCCAGGACCGCGCTCCCCGGCGGTGTCCTGGGCGGTTCGTACGTCCACGCGTGGCCGACCCACGGGTCGGCCAGATGGTCGTCGGCGACCGGGGTGACCCGCAGCAGCGAACGCCACAGCGGGTCCAGGATCGGGCCGTACTCGGACGCCTCCTCCCGGTCCGCGACCATCATCAGGTGGACGCCCACGGACGGCCCCTCGTCGGCGAGGTAGCGCAGCTGGGTCACCGCCCGGTCGTCGAAGCCGTGCGGGAAGTCGTTGACGATCAGCAGCTGCTCGGCCGGGTCCAGGTCCGGCGGCAGCGAGTCGGCGGCACCGGCCCGGATCGCCATCTGCACCAGGTCCACCCGCCGGGTGAGGTGGGCGAGGACCGAGGAGACGCCCTGCGCCCCGGCGGCGGGCGGCGAGGGCAGCACCCCGGAGCGGACCAGCGGGGCGAGCGCCCCGGCGGCCGATCCGGCCGGGTCGATGACGTGGACCGTGAACTCGTTCGGCGGGTAGACCGCCAGCAGCCGGGCCGCGTGCAGCACGGCGGTCTCCATCGCGAGCCCGCGCAGCTGGTCCGGGCCGGTCAGCGCGGCGGCCTCGGAGGCGGTGCGCCCGCTGTCGATCCACATGCCGCGCTCCAGCGGCAGCCGGACGAGGAGCGGGATGCGCAGGTCGGCGCGCTCCGGGAGGTGGAGGTCACCGATGCGCAGCGCCATGGGGATCTCCATCGGCACCCGGTAGCCGTGCCAGACGGGGTTGTCCCAGCCCGCGTACGGGGCGGGGAGCGCGGGCTCCACGACGGCGGACTCGGCGTCGAGCTGGGCGAGGTCGCGGTCCAGGGACTCGCGGGCGCGGGAGGTCAGCTCGTCGCGCTTAGCGCGGGCCTCCTCGCGGGCCCGGTCCCCCGCGCCCCCGATGCGGCTGCGCGGGTCGGACAGGGTGCGCTCCAGCTCCTGGTCCATGCGGGACTCGGCGAAGTCGACGGCGCTGCGGTAGGCGGCGACGGCGCGGGCCAGGTCCTCGAACATGCCCCACACCTGGTTGTACAGGCGCTCGTCCATGGACCAGCCGGTGGCGTCCCCGGCGACGGGCTGGGCGGGCTGCCCCGGCGGGGCGGGCGGCGCGACCGGGGGCGGCGGCGGGGGCGCGGTGGACTGGCGGCGCGGGTGCGCGTAGTTGACCGGGCCGCCCGGGGCGGCCGGCTCCGCCAGCGGTTCGGGCTGCGCGGGTGTGGCCGGCGCGGGCGGCGGGACGGGCGGCTGCCCGTTGCCCGGGGCGGGGGCCGGGGTGGGCGCGTGCCTGACCCGGTCGCCCTCCGGGGTGCGGGGCGGCGGCGGGGCCACGGAGCGGGCGAGGCCCCGGGCGACCGCGTCCTGGATGGTCCCGGCCAGCTCGGCGGCCCGGTCCACGCCCTGGTCGGCGAGCATGGCCGCGAGGCCGCCCGCGTACCCCTGGCCGACCGCGCGGACCTTCCAGGCGCCCTGGCGGCGGTACAGCTCCAGGGCGGCGACCGCGGACTCGCTGTCGAGGCCGGTCAGCGTGAAGGTGGCGATCTCGGTGCCGTCGAGGCCGGTGACCGCGACGAAGGGCGAGGCGACGGCGCCGAACCGGGTCGGCCCGCCGGCGCCGAGCGGGAGGGCCAGCAGCACCGTGACCCGGTGGACCCCTTCGGGCAGGGCGTCGAGGTCGACGGCGAGGCGGTGGTCGGCGGCGGCCTGCCGGGAGACTTCGAGGCCGTGCAGCTGCGGCGATCCGGGGTGGGCGATCCACTCGACGCCGGCCACCCTGCCCTGCTCGTCACCGAGCGTGGCACCGGCGACGACGGGCGCCCCGGCCGATATCCGGATCTCCAGACGGGTCTGGGGCAAGGTGTGGTTCTGCCCCCGGACCAGCTCGGCCGTCATTGCCCTGTCCCCTCGACGTATTACCGCTGGTGTTGGTGAAGTATGCGGGCAGCTCCCGGTGGCCGATGCCGCCGGGAGCTGCGCGTACCGCGATGCGGACCTCGCGGTCCGGTGTGCCGTCCTACAGGTGCGGCAGGATCGCCGGCATGAGGTCCTGGAAGGTGCGGCCGTTGGCCGGGGTGCCGATGGCGGTCATCTTCCAGGCGTTGCCCGCCCGGTGCACCTTCGCCATGATCTGCGCGGTGTACTGCCCGCCGCCGTCCAGCGTGTAGCGGGCGAGCTCCTGGCCGTTGGTCTCGTCCACGATGCGGCAGAAGGCGTTCTGCACCTCCTGGAACGTCTGGCCGGTGAAGGAGTTCACCGTGAAGACGATCTGGTCGATGTGGACCGGCACCCGCTGGAGGTCCACGAGGATCGCCTCGTCGTCGCCGCCGGAACCGGCGCCGCCCACGAGGTTGTCCCCGGTGTGGCGCACCGAGCCGTCGTCGCTGGTGAGGTGCCGGAAGAACACGACGTCGACCGGCTGCTTGTCGGCGAACAGGACGGCCGAGGCGTCCAGGTCGATCTCCCGGGTGCGCGAGCCGAACAGACCGCGGCGCGGTGCCGCCTGCCAGCCGAGCCCCATCCGTACCGCGGTCAGGGTCCCCCCGTCGCTCTTCTGCAGGCTGATGGCCTGACCCTTGGTCATATTGACCGTCACGCGCTGTCCCCTCTCCGCATTCCCCGCAACCGTCCTTGTGCGGTTTCCCAGCACCCTACGCAGTGGTGTCACCCGCGCGGAGGGCCTGGGCCGTTTTGTGTCGGTCCTGCAACATGCCGCCCGAAGCGCCCCGGCCGGTCAGGCCAGACCGGCCTCGCGCATCTGGCGGAGCTCCTTCTTCAGCTCGCCCACCTCGTCGCGCAGCCGGGCGGCGACCTCGAACTGGAGGTCGGCCGCGGCGGCGCGCATCCGGTCCGTCATCTCCTCGATGATCCCGGCCAGTTCGGTCGCCGGGCGGTCGGTGACCGCCGCGGCGGCCTTGCCCGCCTTGCCGGCCTTCGCGGACTTCCCGGCCGTCGCCGCCTTGCCGTCACCGGGGACGGCGTGCTTGCCGAGGGCGGGCACGGGTGCCTTGCCCTCCTTGCCCTGGCGGTAGCCGGTGCCGAGCAGCTGCTCGGTGTCGATCTCCTCGCGCGCGATGGTGGCGACGATGTCGTTGATCTTCTTGCGCAGCGGCTGCGGGTCGATGCCGCGCTCGGTGTTGTACGCGATCTGCTTCTCGCGGCGGCGGTTGGTCTCGTCGATGGCCTGCGCCATGGCCGGAGTGACCTTGTCCGCGTACATGTGGACCTGGCCCGAGACGTTGCGCGCCGCGCGGCCGATGGTCTGGATCAGCGAGGTGCCCGAGCGCAGGAAGCCCTGCTTGTCGGCGTCGAGGATGGCCACGAGGGACACCTCGGGCAGGTCCAGGCCCTCGCGCAGGAGGTTGATCCCGACCAGGACGTCGTACTCGCCGGAGCGCAGCTCGCGCAGCAGCTCGATGCGGCGCAGCGTGTCGACGTCGCTGTGGAGGTAGCGGACCTGGATGCCGAGCTCCAGGAAGTAGTCGGTCAGGTCCTCCGCCATCTTCTTGGTGAGCGTGGTGACCAGGACCCGTTCGTCGCGCTCGGCGCGCGTCCGGATCTCGTGCACCAGGTCGTCGATCTGGCCCTCGGTGGGCTTGACGACGACCTCGGGGTCGACCAGGCCGGTCGGGCGGATGATCTGCTCCACGAAGCCGTCGCCACGGGACATCTCGTAGTTGCCCGGGGTGGCGGAGAGGTAGACCGTCTGGTTGATCCGCTGGAGGAATTCCTCCCACTTCAGCGGGCGGTTGTCCAGGGCGGACGGCAGCCGGAAGCCGTGGTCGACCAGGGTCCGCTTGCGGGAGGCGTCGCCCTCGTACATGGCGCCGATCTGCGGGACCGTGACGTGCGACTCGTCCAGCACCAGGAGGAAGTCCTCCGGGAAGTAGTCGAGGAGGGTGTTGGGGGCGGTGCCGGGGGAACGGCCGTCGAAGTGCATCGAGTAGTTCTCGACGCCGGAGCAGGTGCCGATCTGGCGGAGCATCTCGATGTCGTACGTCGTACGCATGCGGAGCCGCTGGGCCTCCAGCATCTTGCCCTGCTTCTCCAGCTCGGCCAGGCGCTCCTCCAGCTCCCGCTCGATGCCGCTGACGGCCTTCTCCATGCGCTCGGGACCCGCCACGTAGTGGCTGGCGGGGAAGACGTGGAGGGACTGGTCCTCGCTGATGACCTCGCCGGTCAGCGGGTGCAGCGTGGACAGGGCCTCGATCTCGTCGCCGAACATCTCGATGCGGACGGCGAGCTCCTCGTAGACCGGGAAGATCTCGATGGTGTCGCCGCGCACCCGGAAGGTGCCCCGGGTGAAGGCCAGGTCGTTGCGCGTGTACTGGATCTCCACGAAGCGGCGCAGCAGCGCGTCGCGGTCGACCTCGTCGCCCACCTTGAGCTGGACCATGCGGTCCACGTACTCCTGCGGCGTACCGAGGCCGTAGATGCAGGAGACGGAGGCGACCACGACGACGTCGCGCCGAGTGAGCAGCGAGTTGGTCGCGGAGTGGCGCAGCCGCTCGACCTCCTCGTTGATCGAGGAGTCCTTCTCGATGTAGGTGTCCGACTGCGGGACGTACGCCTCGGGCTGGTAGTAGTCGTAGTACGAGACGAAGTACTCGACGGCGTTGTTGGGCAGGAGCTCGCGGAACTCGTTGGCCAGCTGGGCGGCGAGCGTCTTGTTCGGCGCCATGACCAGCGTGGGGCGCTGGAGCTTCTCGATCATCCACGCGGTGGTCGCGGATTTACCGGTGCCGGTCGCGCCGAGGAGCACGACGTCCTTCTCACCTGCGCGGACGCGCTTCTCCAGCTCGGCGATGGCCGTGGGCTGGTCGCCGCTGGGCTGATAGGGACTGATGACCTCGAAAGGCGCCACCGTACGTTCGATCTTCGAGACTGGCCGCATGCAACCACCGTACGACCCGCCACTGACAACGGGCCCGGTTCACCGGTCCGCGGGCCCCACGGCGTCGCGCGGGCGGGAGTGGAAGGAGGCCGGATCGGCGTGGGTGCCGAAGCGCGGGACCTGGCGCTGGGCCGGGATGCCGGGGGTCCGGGCGGCGCGCGGGTCGTCCCAGTCGGGCGTGCCCATGACCACCAGCGGGTCGAACATGACCACGACGGCGGCCAGCAGCAGGAAGCAGGCGGGGCCGAGCAGCAGGGGCACCAGCAGCGAGCCCGCGCTGTCGCCGGGGGCGTGGGCGGCGGTCGAGGCGGCGGGGTGCAGATGGACCCGGAGCGCGGCCATCCCGGTGTAGTGCATGCCGCTCACGGCGACGCCCATCACGACGCTCGCGCCGAGGCTGGGCAGGAAGCCGTGGATGGAGACGGCGGCCCACAGCGCGGCGGTCGAGGCGACGACGGCGATGACCACGGAGAGGGCGACGGTCACCGTGTCGTACTCGAACTGCCCATCAAGACGCATTCCCGCCATGCCGAGGTAATGCATGGAGGCCACACCGAGCCCGGTGATCGTGCCTCCCGTCACCAGGGCCATGCGGGTGGCGCCCCGGTAACCGACCAGGAAGATCCCGATGCCGACCATCACGATCGCGACGGCGAGGCTGGCGAAGGTGATCGGTTTGTCGTAGCCGATCGGCACCTCTTCGACGGAGAAGCCCGTCATCGCGATGAAGTGCATGGTCCAGATGCCCGAACCTATGGAGGTCGCCCCGAGAGCCAGCCAGCCGGCCCGGAAGGAACGCTCGGTACGCAGTGACCGCGTGGTGCAGCGCAGGCCCAGCGCCGCACCGAGGCACGCCATCAGGAACGCCGCCGCAGGGGTCACCGCTCCGTAGCTGAAGCCGTCGATCGTGCCCTGCATCCTTGTACGCCCTTCGCAGCAGCAAGCCCGGGTCGGGACGATCCCAGGGCCCGTCGTCCGGGCGCGGGGCCCGGCAGACACAACAGAAGTGCCGCATCTTATCGACCGGGCCGACAGCGGGTGACGCGGTCCCTTCACACAGTGGCCATCCTGCGCCTGTCCCGTGTTCGGGGCCGGCTGGGACGCTCGGGCCGTCCGCAACTCTGACGCAAGGAGTCCACGTGTACGCAGGCACCGCTACCGCCTCCGTCGCCGCCGCTGCCGTCATGGGCGCCGGCACGTTGCTGATGCCGCAACCGGGCACCCCGGTCGCGGACACCCCGCTGACCCGGCACCCGGTCCAACAGGTCGCCCCGGTCCGCCGGGCCTCCGACGCCGCGGCGGACCACCCGCGCGTCTACGCCCACCGGGGCGCCTCGGCGTACGCCCCCGAGAACACGCTCAGGTCCGTGGACAAGGCCGACGCGCTGGGCTTCGACTGGGTGGAGAACGACGTCCAGCTGACCAGGGACGGGGTGGTGGTCGTCATCCACGACACCGATCTCAAGCGGACGACGAACGCCGAGGAGGTGTTCCCGGACCGTGCGCCCTGGGCGGTCAAGGACTTCACGGCCGCCGAGATCTCCCGACTGGACGCGGGCAGCTGGTTCGGGCCCGCGTACGCCGGGACCCGGGTGCCGACCCTGCACCAGTACCTGAAGCGGCTCGGCCACAACAAGCAGAACCTCCTGCTGGAGATCAAGAGCCCGGAGAGCTACCCGGGGATCGAGCGGGCGACCCTCCGGGTGCTGGGCGAGGAGGGCTGGCTGGACACGAGCCACGTCCGCAGCCGCCTGGTGATCCAGAGTTTCGGGGCCGACAGCCTGCGTACGGTGCACTCCCTGCGCCCGGACCTGGTCACCGGTTTCCTCGGCGCCCCGGCCGTCTCCGAGCTGCCCGCGTACGCGGCGTTCGCCGACCAGATCAACCCCTCGTACACGGGCCTGTCGGGCAGCTATGTGACGGCGGTGCACGCCCTGAAGGGCCCGCACGGCAAGACGCTCCAGGTGAACTCCTGGACGGTGAACGACGCGGCGGCCGCGCGCCGGGTCGAGTCCATGGGGGTGGACGGGATCATCACGAACACCCCCGACGTGGTGCGCGCGGCCACACGGGGCTGAGTCCGCCGGGCCCCGTTGTCAGTGGGCCGCCGTACGGTGGTGGCATGGACAGCAACGGGGTCGTCGAGTGGACCGTGGTCGGGAGCGACATCGGTCCGTTGATGCTGGCCGCGACGGAGACGGGGCTGGTGAGCGTCGTCTTCCACGCCCGCCCGGAGATACGGGACAGGGCGCTGGACCGGCTGCGCGGCCGGCTCGGCGCGGAGCCGGCCGAGGCCCCCGGCTCCGCCCGGCTGGCCGAGCCGGTGCGCCAGTTCGAGGCGTACTTCGCGGGGACGCTGCGGGAGTTCTCGCTCGGCCTGGACTGGTCGCTGACCGCCGGCTTCAACCGCCAGGTGCTCCAGGAGCTGGCCCGGGGCGTGCCGTACGGGGCGGTCGCCGGTTACGGGGAGCTGGCCGAGCGGGTCGGACAGCCGGGCGCGGCCCAGGCGGTGGGCGCGGCGATGGGGTCCAACCCGCTGCCCGTGGTGGTGCCGTGCCACCGGGTGGTGGAGAGCGACGGCGGGATAGGCGGCTTCGGCGGCGGTCTGGAGACCAAGCGGCAGCTGCTGGCGCTGGAAGGGGTGCTGCCGGAGCCGCTGTTCTGAGCGGTGCCGTCAGGCGGGGTCCGGGTCCGTGTCCGGCCGGTGCGCGACCAGCACCGGCTGGAAGAAGCCCGTGGCCTCCGGCTCGTGCCAGGCGGGCTCCGTGAGACCGGCCCGCCGGGCGAATCCGGTGAGCTGGTCCTGCCCGAGCGCCCAGTACGAGGTGCGGCGCGTGCGCACGTCCCAGGCCGCGCCCCCGTCCGCCGCGGGGTGCAGCTGGAAGTGCTCCAGGTCGTAGCGCTCGCCGTCCGGGCGCCAGTGCCACAGCTGGAAGGTGACGACCCGGCCGCCGGTCTCCTCCCTGACCTGCGGCGGTGTGGACGCGGGCCGCTCGCGGCGCAGCCGGTCGTAGGGCCGGGTGGAGACCAGGAGTACGCCGCCGGGGCGGAGCACCCTGCGCATCTCGCCGAGCGCCGCCTCCACCGCTTCCGGGGTGAGCAGGTGCGGCAGCGAGTTGTCGGCGCACACGACGACGTCGAAGGAGCGGTCACCGAAGGGCAGCCGCGTCATGTCGGCGGCCGTGGTGCGCAGGTCCAGGCCGCGCGCGGCCGCCTCCTTCGCGGCGCGGGCAGCGGCGGCGGGGCTCAGGTCGCTGCCGGTGACCCGGTGTCCGAGCGTGGCGAGACCGAGCGCCTGGGTGCCGATGCCGCAGGCGCAGTCCAGCACGTCGTACGGGGCGCCCGCGCCGAGCGCGGTGGTGATCAGGTCCGACAGCGCGGCGGCCTGGCGCTCGATGCTCGCCTGCCAGTCGGCGTACATGAGGTCGTAGTCGGAGGCGAGGTCGTCGTAGAAGTCACGTACGGAGGAGGCGGGTTGACCGGTCGCGGAGGGCATGGGGCGACCCTAGCGCCCTCGTGCGCGGCCACCGACGGGCGGTTTCGCGCCACCCGCCGGGCCGGGGCGGGCCCAGCGACGTTTGAGTGCCGCCCACCCGCGCCAGGGATGTGGACATGTCACTCAACGCGCCCCTCGACGCCACCCCCTACGCGCCGGTCCTCTCCGCCGAGGTGCGGGCCGCCCTCGCCGCGCACCGGCCGGTCGTCGCCCTGGAGTCGACGATCATCGCCCACGGCCTGCCCCGCCCCCGCAATCTGCGGGTCGCCGGGGAGCTGGAGGGGCTCGTGCGGTCCGCCGGGGCCGTGCCCGCGACGGTGGCGGTGCTGGACGGGCGGGCCAGGGTCGGTCTGGACAAGGCCGAGCTGGAACGGGTGGCCGAGGACCCGGGGATGCGCAAGCTGGGCCACCGCGACCTCGCCCCGGCACTGGCGGCCGGGGCGAGCGGGGCGACGACCGTGTCGGCGACCGCCTTCCTGGCGGCCCGGGCCGGGCTGCGGGTCTTCGCGACCGGCGGGCTGGGCGGGGTGCACCGGGGCTGGACCGAGACGCAGGACGAGTCGGCGGACCTGCGGCTGCTGGGGCGTACGGGGATCACCGTGGTCTGCGCGGGCGTGAAGTCGATACTGGACGTGCCCGCCACACTGCAACGCCTTGAGACGCTGGGGGTCGGGGTGCTCGGCTACGGCACGGACACGTTCCCCGGGTTCTACCTGAGCGGTTCGGGCGAGCCGGTCGACTGGACGGTGACCTCGCCCGAGGAGGTCGCCGAGGTGATGCGCGCCCAGGACGCGCTGGGCGGCCCCGAGGCGGCGCTGATCGTGGCCAACCCCGTACCGGAGGACGAGCAGCTGGACCCCGGGCTGCACGACCGGGTGCTCGCCGAGGCGCTGGTGGCCTGCCGGGAGCAGGGGGTCACGGGGCAGGCGGTCACGCCGTTCCTGCTGGACCGGCTGGTGCGGCACACCGGGGGCGCCTCGCTGGAGGCCAATCTCGCCGCGGTCCGGGGCAATGTGGCGCTCGCCGCCCGTATCGCGACGGCCTGGACGGCGCGGTGAGCGGCGGCCTCCTCGTCGTCGGGGACGTGGTCACCGATGTGGTGGCCCGGCACGGCTCGGCGCTGGCCCACGGCACGGACACCGCCGCCGTGATCCGGACCCGGGCGGGCGGCGCGGGGGCCAACGTGGCCTGCTGGGCGGCGCGCGCGGGCTGCCGGGACGTGCGGCTGCTGGCCCGGGTGGGCGCCGACTCGGCGGACTGGCACCGCGGTCTGCTGCGGCGGGCGGGGGTGCGCGGGCTGCTCGCGGTGGACGAGGAAGCGCCGACCGCGACCGTCGTGGCCCTGGTGGACGCCGCCGCCGAGCGCACCTTCCTCACCGACAGCGGCGCGGTGCTGCGGCTCTCCCCCGATGACTGGTCGCCCGCGCTGCTCGACGGGGTCGCCCACCTCCACCTGTCGGGCTATCTGCTGTTCGCCGATACGAGCCGGGTGACGGCCCTGCTCGCCCTGCGGGAGGCCGTACGGCGGAAGGTTCCGGTGAGCGTGGACCCCGCGTCGGCGGGCTTCCTGGCCGGTCTCGGCGTCGACCGGTTCCTCGCCCTGACCGAGCGGGCGGACCTGCTGCTGCCCAACGCGGACGAGGCCCGGCTGCTCACCGGCCTGCCGGAACCGGCGGACGCGGCCGCCAAGTTGAGCATGCCCGACCGCCGGGTCGTCGTGACGCTCGGCGAGGGCGGGGCGCTGCTCGCCGCCGGGGGCACGGTGACCGGCCTGGTCCCGGCGGCGAGGGCCGGCCGGGCCGTGGACTCGACCGGGGCGGGCGACGCGTTCACCGGCGGCTTCCTCGCGGCGCGGCTGGCGGGCGCGGACGACGCGGCGGCCGCGGCGGCGGGGTGCCGGGCGGGGGCGGAGGCCGTCGCGACGGTGGGCGGGCGGCCGCCGTTGCCGGGCGAGTAGCGGGACCCGGACCCGCACGCCTCACCGCAGCCCCGTCCACGCCAGGTGCCCCGGGTCATCCGCGCGCACCACCGCGTCCGCGTTGTCGGCGGGCGCCACCTCGTCCTCGTACCGCTCGAAGGCGGGCAGGGTCCACAGCTCGTCCTCCGCCGTGCGCCGCCGCAGCGCGCCCGCCGAGAGGCGCAGGTGGACGGCGAGGTCGAAGGGGAACCAGTGCCCGAGCAGCAGCGGGCCGTGCAGGATCAGCACCCCGCCCTCCGGCAGCGGCTGGTACGGGCTGCGGGTGGCCCGGTCCGTCGCCGGGTCCCACAGGTCGGGCAGCACCCGTCCGCTGCCGCCCGGTTCCAGAGGGCCGAACACCTCGCGCCACAGGGCGCCGGTGTCGAACCAGCTGCCGAAGTACGAGTCCGGGTCCTGTTTCCCGTACTCGTACCGCAGGCTCGCGGGCCGCAGGAATCCGGCGGTGGGGACGGGGAGCACGGCGCGGCCCCGGAGGCGCAGCGCCTCGGCGACGGATTCGGCCAGGTCGGCGGGGCGGGCGGCAGGGGCGCCGTCGACGGCGATCTTCAGCCAGGGCCCGCCGTCGGCCGGTTCCAGCGAGTCGGCGTGCGCGGCGAGCGCGTCCGTCAGCCGGTCCCGGGTGATCGCTTCGAATCGCACCGGTCCATCATCGCGCGTCCCGCCGGGTGGCCGGATGCCGGAATACCGCCGCCGGAATCCGCCGCGAGGATTACGGTCGTGGCCATGGATCTTGAATTCGCCCGTGAGTTCGCAGCGCGCTGGCAGGACGACTGGAACTCCCACGACCTGGAACGCATCCTGACGCACTATCACGAGGACGTGACCTTCAGCTCCCCGATGATCGCGCGGTTCACCGGCGACCCCTCCGGGACCGTACGCGGCAAGGACGCCCTGCGGGCGTACTGGAAGCGCGGGCTCGAACTCATCCCGGACCTGGAGTTCGAGGTGATGGACGTCCGGGCGAGCGTCGACACGCTGGTGATCGACTACCGCAACCAGATCGGCGGCCGGGTCTACGAGGTGCTGACCCTCCGCGACGGGCTGGTGATCGCCGGGCTCGGCGCGTACGGGGAGACACTCGCCCGCTGACTTCGGCGGGCGGTGTCCCCGGGTGGTGTCACTTCCCCGGCCCGCAGTCCACCGCGTCGGCGTCGTCCGAGAGTTCGCTGCCCTCGGGCAGCAGATACGTCACCCAGAGGACCACCGGCTCGGTGCCCAGATTGCGGCCGATGTGGCGGTGCTTCTTGCCCGACGGCTCGATGAACGAGGTGCCGGCCGGGGACACCTCGACCGAGCAGTCGTCCAGGGTGCGGGTCAGCGTGCCGGACTTCACGACGGCGATCAGCTGGCCGCTGTGGGTGTGCCAGCCGGTGGAGCCGCCCGGCTCGATGGTGATCGTGCGGAAGGTGACGTCCGCCCGGCCCTTCGGCGCCTTCACCTTCAGCTTGCCCGCCGAGGTGCCCTTGGCCACGACGGTCGCGGTCACCCCGCTGCCGGGCGTGGCACCGGCCGCCGTCGGCACGAACGCGAGCGCCGCCACGCACCCCGCGACGACGAACGCCCTGCCCAGCCGGTTCTGCCGCACCCGCTGTACGCCGTTCCCCATGGCTCTCTCCTGTCTCGGGTGTCACGGACATCTCAAATACCCGGACGCTACCCGGAAGAGGACCGCTGGAATCACGCCACCGGCATCCGGCCCAGCCCGGCCGGCCGTCAGGCGCCGCGCAGCTCCTCGGCCAGCGCGCCGTCCCCGTACACCTCGATCCGGCCGTCCCCGACCGCCTCCGCGAACGTCGGCTCGCCGCGCCCGAGGGCGAGGCACAGCTCCGCGTCGAGGACGATGCGCGCGTCGGCGTCGGCGGCGGGCCCGTCCCCGTACACCGGCTCACCGGCCGCCACCTCGCCCGTACGGATGTGGAACTCGCCCTCGTCCAGCCGGACATCGAGCACGCCCGTGGCCGCCCCCTTCAGGGCGCTCAGCAGCGGGAGCGCGAACCAGTGCGCCCGGACCGCGTCCGTGGGGCGTCGCTCGGCCAGCGCGGGAGCGCCCCACTCGGCGAGCGCGGCGAGGACCGGCAGCAGTCCGTGGCCGCGCGCGGTGAGCGCGTAGACCGTGGCGGCGGCCGGGGGCGGGAGCTTGCGGCGGGTGACGAGGCCGCCCTGCTCCATGTCCTTGAGCCGGGACGCCAGGACGTCCGTGCTGACGCCCGGCAGGTCGGCGTGGAGATCGGTGTAGCGGCGGGGACCGGCCAGCAGTTCACGGACGATCAGCAGGGTCCACCGGTCGCCGACCGCGTCCAGGGCGCGGGCGCCGGCGCAGAACTGGTCGTAACTCCGGCGGCGGGCCGGGCGGGTGGCCGGCTGTGTCTGACGTGGCATGCGACGCAGTCTAGACATGTTGTTGGACTTTCCAAGCCCGAGCTTGGTAAAACCAAGTATCGCAATCGGGTCGGGGAGGCACCGCATGGAATTCCGCCAGTCCAGCAAGCTCAACGAGGTCTGCTACGAGATCCGGGGCCCCGTCATCGAGCACGCCAACGCCCTGGAGGAGGCGGGCCACAGCGTGCTCCGGCTCAACACGGGCAACCCGGCCCTCTTCGGCTTCGAGGCGCCGGAGGAGATCGTCCAGGACATGATCCGGATGCTCCCGCAGGCCCACGGCTACACGGATTCGCGCGGCGTCCTGTCCGCCCGGCGCGCCGTGGTGCAGCGCTACCAAGCGATGGGCCTGACCGAGGTCGGCGTGGACGACGTCTTCCTCGGCAACGGCGTCTCCGAGCTCATCTCGATGGCCGTCCAGGGGCTCCTGGAGGACGGCGACGAGGTGCTGATCCCGTCCCCGGACTACCCGCTGTGGACGGCGGTCACGACGCTGGCCGGCGGGAAGGCCGTGCACTACACCTGCGACGAGGCGTCCGACTGGAACCCGGACGTCGCCGACATGGCCTCGAAGATCACCGACCGCACCCGCGCCGTCGTGATCATCAACCCCAACAACCCGACCGGCGCCGTCTATCCGCGCGAGGTCCTTGAGGCCATCCTCGACCTGGCCCGCAGGCACGGTCTGATGGTGTTCGCCGACGAGATCTACGACCAGATCCTCTACGACGACGCCGAGCACCACAGCGTGGCGGTGCTCGCCCCGGACCTGGTCTGCCTCACCTTCAGCGGGCTCTCGAAGACGTACCGGGTGGCCGGGTTCCGCTCCGGCTGGATGGTGGTGTCGGGCCCCAAGCAGCACGCCCGCAGCTATCTGGAGGGGCTGACGATGCTGGCCTCGATGCGGCTGTGCCCCAACGCCCCCGCCCAGTACGCCATTCAGGCCGCGCTCGGCGGCCGGCAGTCGATCCGGGACCTGGTGGTGCCCGGGGGCAGGCTGTACGAGCAGCGCGACCGGGCCTGGCAGAAGCTGAACGAGATCCCGGGCGTGTCCTGTGTGAAGCCGAAGGGCGCGCTGTACGCCTTCCCGCGCATCGACCCGAAGGTGCACCCGATCGCGGACGACGAGAAGTTCGTGCTGGACCTGCTGCTGCGCGAGAAGATCCAGGTCGTGCAGGGCACCGGCTTCAACTACCCGCGCCCCGACCACTTCCGCATCCTCACCCTGCCGCACGCGGACGACCTCGACGCCGCGATCAGCCGGATCGGGCGGTTCCTGGCGGGGTACCGGCAGTGAGTCCGCGCCGAATGAGGAGCGGGCCCGGGGGCGTAGCCGGCCCCCGAGCCCTGTGATGCCGCCTGCATGGCACGCCGGCACGTTTAAGGTCCCGTATCAGTTTTATGTCGTCGCGTCCTGCCTTTAGACGACCGCGGACCGAAGCTCCACGGGCCGGAGTCGAACCGGCATCTCGACGCCCACGGGCACGGGCCCGTCTGATCCGGCGATAGGCGGCGCATGCTGAGCCTGGAGCGAGAGTCTGAGATTGATCACGGTCTCCACCGGAGTCCGCTTCGTCACGACAAACTTCAGTTTCAGCTTTGCGCTCCTCGCGCACCCCGACGGCTTCGACGGCCGCCGGGGAATCCATGGTCGGTCACCCGAAGAGGTAACCGAAGACGGCGTCACCCACCCTCTGGTCCGTGACGTCCGCGCCGTTGGCCTCCTCGCGGGCGAACTTGACGGCCTGCTGCAGCTTCTCGACCCGGTCGAGCAGTTCGTTGACCCGGCGCGCGGGCAGCGCCCCGGAGAACTTCACGGTCGTCCAGTAGCCGATCGGCACGTCCTCGTAGTACACCTCGACCTGCGCCGGGTGCTTCTCGGTGGCCTCCGCCTTCACGTGGTTGCGGGGCACCTTCTTGGTGCGCAGGGTGCGGACCGGCTCGGTCTTCCACGCGTCGGTGGACGGGTCCTGGGCCCACGCCTCGGAGGCGTCGAGCACCGGCAGCTTGCGGACGAAGGTGTTGACGTCGATGAGCTGCTTCTCCAGGAAGAGCAGGTAGGACACCGGTACGTCGCTCACCAGGACGCGGCCGTCGACCGTGACGTCGGCGCGGGCCGTGCAGTTCGCCCAGTCCTTCGTGGCGGTCACGTCGAAGAGGCGGGTGAGCGTCTTCGCGGTCTCCCGCAGCACGTCCTCGGCCTTGACCTGCACCGGCGTCGACTCGGGCGGCAGCTGCTCGCCCTCCTCGTCCTTCGGCTGGTAGGTCCGGGAGATCCCGGCCAGGAGTCCGACCTTCTGGAGGCCGTGATGTGCCGCCGTCAGGTCCTGGTGTGCCTTGGACTTGACGCCCTTCTCCACTGCGATGATCTGATTGAGTTTCGCCACGTCCAGGAAGCTAGCAGCGCCAACGATCCCTGGGCCAAAGGTTTTTCGGTACGGCCGGTGCCCCTGCGCGCGCCGGTGCACGCCCGCCCGATCGGGTGGAATCCCGGTGACGCCCCGCTTCCGCCGCCCTCGGCCGGGGCCCGCTTGCGACAGTGAGGCCCGCGCTTCCGCGCCTCTCCCGTATCCGGATCGAAGGGCTCCGCCATGCCTCTCCTGTCCCGCACCGCCGCCGCGAGCGAGCCGGCCGGTTCCCCCGACAGTCGCCGTCCGCGCCGCCGGACCGCGCTCGTCGCCGCCACGGCGGGGCTCGCCGTCCTGGCGGTGGGCACTCCCGTCGCGTACGCGACGCTCGGCTCGGGCGCCTCGCCGGAGCCGCGCCCGGCGGTGGCGGGGGCCGTGCTGGGGAAGGACTACATCGAGACCCGGCTGCTCTTCGGCACCGAACGCCCGGACGGCGGGCCGGTGGTGACCGACCGGCAGTTCCTCGCCTTCATCGACGAGGAGGTCACCCCGCGCTTCCCGAACGGGCTGACCATCCAGGACGGCCGGGGTCAGTGGCGCGACTCCCACGGCGTCATCGAGCGCGAGCGCAGCTACGAGCTGACCCTGCTCTACCCGGCCTCCGAGGCCCGGCTGCGCGGCCGCCAGATCGAGCGCATCCGCGACGCGTACGAGAAGGAGTACGCCCAGGACTCGGTGGGGCGGCTGGAGGAGCGGCTGACGGCGGACTTCTGAGTCCGGCTTCCGAGGACCGACTTGCGAGGGCCGGCTTGTGAGAACCGGCTCGACAGGTCCGGCCCAGGCGTTTCACGCGCCGGTCGTACGGGGCCGGGCCAGCACCCTGGCCGCCGCGTGCGCGCCCGCCACGGCGGCCGGGAGGAGCGCCAGTCCGGCCGCCGCCTCGCGGGCGCCGCCGACCGGGATGCCCGCCGCCCGCAGTCGGCGCAGTGCCCAGAGCGAGTACGGGATGACGACGGTCGGCGAGGTGGCCACGCCCGGGGTGTAGCCGCCGTACGCCGCCGACTGCGCGAGGTGCACCACCCCGTGGAGCCCGAATCCGGCCAGGACGGTACGGAAGAAGGGGCTGCGGCCGCCCGTGCGCGCCCCGTCGGCGGCGGCCGCCGCGATGAGCACGCCCATCAGGCCGATGGCCGTGTTCACCTCGCGCTGCGAGAGGTCAGCCCGGTCCCACACCCGGTCGGGCACCCACGGCAGGCGCTCCTTCAGCCTCGGCCGCGCGGTCCGGAGCCAGCCCGCCATGGTGGCGATCTCCTCCAGGTCGTTGGCTGCCCAGGCGGCCAGCAGCCCCCAGGTCACCGCTCCGGAAACCCTGTCGTGGTGCTTCATGGCATCCCCCTGCGTGTTGTGTGCCGACGATCGGCCGCAGCCTATAATGCAACGCAACGTTGCGTTGCACTTTTCCCCGGAGCCGCCATGTCCGCCCCTGCCCCGCACCCCCGCCCCGAGAAGGGGCCCCGCGCCGCCGAGGCGATCTTCGACGCCACGCTGCGGCTGCTCGCCGAGCGCGGGTACGCGGGGCTCACGATCGAGGCCGTCGCCCAGGAGGCGGGGGTCAACAAGACGACGATCTACCGCTGGTGGCCGTCGAAGGCGGCGCTGCTGCGGGCGGCGCTGCTCCGGGCCCGGGTGCTGGACATCGACGTACCCGACACCGGTTCGCTGCGCGGGGACCTGATCGCGCTCACCGAGCAGGTGGCCGCCCTGATCACCGGCGTACGGACGCGGGCGGTCGTGCGGGCCCTGGCCTCGGGGACGGGGCTGGCCGACGACGAACTCGCCGCGCTGGCCCGGGACTTCTTCGCGGACCGGTTCGCTCGCGAGCAGCCGGTGTTCGCCCGGGCCGCCGCACGCGGGGAGCTGCCCCCGGGGGCCGACCCGAAGCTGCTGCTCGACCTGATCGCCGGGGCCGTGTGGGTGCGGGCGGTGCTCAGGAACGAGCCCGTACCGGCCGGATTCGCCGCCGCCGTGGTCGACGCGGTGCTGCCGCCCGGGTACGGCGGCTGAGCAGCGGGCGGGCCCCTCAGCTGCCGCCGGTCAGCTCCAGGAGCGCGCCGACCGGGTCGTGGTCGGGGGCGGCGCGCGGCCACCACTCGTCCTGGCCCGGGTCCGACTCGTAGCCGTACCAGCGGCCGTCGCGGCCGAAGCGGAGCTGGAGGGCGCCGCCGGGGTGCGTGAGGTGGTTGCGCCAGGGCTGGAAGCGGGGGAAGCCGGCGGCGGCGAGGGCCGGGCGGGCACGGTCGAACGGGCCGGCCGGGGGGTCCCACGGGGTCTCCAGGACCGCCAGCCCCTCGGCCTCGCCCTGCCGCCAGGCGGCCACGGCGCGGGCCAGGTCCGTGGTGTTGCGGCCGGTGGCGGAGGCCAGCTCCCGGTAGAGGGCGCGGGTCGTCGCGGTGAGCCCCGCGGTGGGTCCGGCGGCGGCGAGACGGACGGCGTCCTGCCAGGTGGTGAGCCCGGCGAGCGGGTCGTGGCCGGTGGTCAGCAGGGCGTGGGCGCGGGCCGCCGCGTCGGTGGCGAGCTGGTCCAGGGCGAGCGGGTCCCGGGCGCCGGGGAGGACCGGGTAGGCGGGCGGGCGGCCCGGGTGCGGGTCGACGGGGAAGGGCGCGGGCAGCGGGGGCAGGAAGCGGCCGGCCAGCGCCTCTTCGGCGGAGACGGACGGGGTGTCGGGGGCGGGGGGCCGCTCGCGGGCGGAGTGCGCGGCGTTGCGCCGGGCCAGCTCTTCGAGGAGTTCGCGCTCGCCCCGGCCGCGCAGCAGGAGCAGGACGAAGGGGTCGGTGTCCAGCAGGAGGGCCATCTGGTAGCTGAGGGCGGCGACGTGCTTGCAGGGCCGGCCCCGGTCGGGGCAGGTGCAGGCGGGGTCGAGGTCGCCGGGGACGGGCAGCAGGGTCATCCCGGCGTCGGTCGCCGTGTCGGCCAGGGAGTGCGGCATCTCCTTGGCGAGGAGCGCGGCGAGGTGGCCGGGGCGGGCGGCGACCGCGTCGAGCAGGGTGTCCCAGTCGGGGTCGGGGAAGGTGCGCAGCCGCAGCTCCGCGCGGTACGGGCGGGGGCGGCTGCCGTGCACGTACGCGACGACGTGCCCCGGGGTGACGGTGATCGCGGCGACGTGGCCGCCGTCCGCGTAGTCCCGCCCCCGGGCGAGGCGCGGGCCGTCCATCGACAGGGATTCCAGGGCCGCCACCCAGGCCCGGCCCCACCAGCTCTCCGCGAACGGCTCGCCCTCCCCGGAGGTGCGCGCCGGGACGGCCTCGAAGGTGCGCCGCAGGTCGTCGGGGCCGGGGCGGGAGCGGGCGCCGGGGCGGCCGGCGTCCCGGCGGGCGGCGAGCGGTCCGGTGGTGGGGCGGGGGGCGCCGGTGCGGCGGGGGGCGGGGCTCATGACGGCCTCCGGAGGGAGACGAGGTCGGCCAGGTCGCGGTCGCTCAGCTCGGTGAGCGCGCTCTCGCCGCTGCCGAGGACGGCGTCGGCTAGGGCCCGCTTGGCGAGCAGCATCTCGCCGATCCGGTCCTCCACCGTGCCCTCGGCGATCAGCCGGTGCACCTGGACGGGCTGGGTCTGGCCGATGCGGTAGGCCCGGTCCGTGGCCTGCTCCTCGACCGCCGGATTCCACCAGCGGTCGTAGTGGATGACATGGGCGGCCCGGGTGAGGTTGAGCCCGGTGCCCGCCGCCTTGAGGGAGAGCAGGAAGACCGGGACCTCACCGGACTGGAAGCGGTCCACCATCCGTTCCCGCTCGGGCACCGGCGTACCGCCGTGGAGGAGCTGGCAGGGGATCGCGCGGGCGGTCAGATGGGCGGACAGCAGCCGGGCCATCGTCACGTACTGGGTGAAGACCAGCACGGAGCCGTCCTCGGCGAGGATCGTGTCGAGCAGTTCGTCCAGGAGGGCGAGCTTTCCGGAGCGTCCGGTGAGCCGGGCGGCGTCCTCCTTCAGATACTGCGCGGGGTGGTTGCAGATCTGCTTGAGCGAGGCCAGCAGCTTCATGATCAGGCCGCGCCGGGCGATGCCCTCGGACGCCTCGATGTACGCCATGGTCTCGCGCACCGTGGCCTCGTACAGCGTGGCCTGCTCGCGGGTGAGGAAGACGGGGTGGTCGGTCTCCGTCTTGGGCGGCAGCTCGGGCGCGATCCCGGGGTCGGACTTCTTGCGGCGCAGCAGGAACGGCCGCACGAGCCGGGACAGCCGCTCCACCGCCTCGTCGTTGCCGAGTCCCGCCGCCGTGCCGGTGTTCTCCACGATCCGGGCGTGGCGGGCCCGGAACGCCTTGAGCGGGCCGAGCAGTCCGGGCGTGGTCCAGTCGAGCAGCGCCCACAGCTCGGAGAGGTTGTTCTCCACCGGGGTGCCGGTGAGGGCGACGCGCGCCGGGGACGGGATGGTGCGCAGAGCCTTCGCGGTGGACGAGTGCGGGTTCTTGACGTGCTGCGCCTCGTCGGCGACGACCAGGCCCCAGCCGTGGGCGGCCAGCTCGGCGGCGCTGGAGCGCATCGTGCCGTACGTGGTGAGGACGAAGCCCCGGTCCGCCCCGGTGAGGCTGCGGCCGGTGCCGTGGAATCTGCGCACGGGGACGCCGGGGGCGAAGCGGTTGATCTCGCGGTGCCAGTTGCCCAGCAGGGAGGCGGGGCAGATGACGAGTGTGGGCGCGGGGTGGGCGCGGTGGAGGTGGAGGGCGATCAGGGTGATCGTCTTGCCGAGGCCCATGTCGTCGGCGAGGCAGCCGCCGAGGCCGAGGGAGGTCATCCGGTCCAGCCAGGCCAGCCCGCGCAGTTGGTAGTCCCGGAGCGTGGCGTGGAGTCCGGGCGGCGGGGCGAGCGGGGCGTCGTCGGTGAGGAGGCGGGTGCGCAGCTCCGCGAGCGCCCCGGCGGGCACCGCCTCGACCTGCTCGCCGTCCACCTCGGCGCTGCCGGTCAGGGCGACGGCCAGGGCGTCCACCGGGTCGAGCAGGCCCAGCTCCCGTTTGCGGGCCTTGCGGACGAGCGCGGGGTCCACGACGACCCACTGGTCCCGCAGCCGCACCACGGGGCGGTGGGCCTCGGCGAGCACGTCCATCTCGGCCTCGGTGAGCCGCTGGTCGCCGAGCGAGAGCTGCCAGTCGAACGCGAAGAGCTGTTCGGCGTCGAAGAACGCGGTGCCGTCCGTGGCCGTGCCGGGCGCGGGCCTGACCACGGCCGCGGCGGTGAGGGTGCGGGCCAGCTCCCTGGGCCAGTGGACGCTCACCCCGGCGGCGGCGAGGCGGCTCCCGGCGACGCCCAGCAGCTCGTGCAGCTCGTCCTCGCCGAGGGCCAGCACGTCGGGGACCGGCTGGTCCAGGAGCCGTTCGAGCGGGGCCCAGACGCGGGCCGCGCGGCGCAGGGCGAGCGCGGTGTCGACCCGGGCCCGGGGCCCGAACGGCTCGCCCGCCTCTCCGGCCCACAGGGCGGCGGCGTCGACCACGTAGGTGGGGTCGGCGAGGCTGTGCACCTGGGTGACGGCGGCCGCGGCGTGCCGCTCGGGGGTGCGCGCCGTCTCGTCGGGACCGGTCGTGTCGAAGAGCTCGTACGCGGAGAGGTCCAGGCGGAGCGAGACCCGGACTCCGGCGTCCAGGCCCGAGGCGACCTCGACGGCCCAGTCACGGGCACCGGGCAGATGCTGGGGCTCGGCCGCCGCGAAGGGGGCGCCCATGGCGAACGCGGCGGCGGGCGTCCGGGGCAGCGTGTCGGCGACGGCGTCGAGGAAGGCGCCGATCAGCGCCTCGGGGTCGGGCAGCCGGGGCGGGGTCGGGCCGGGCAGCGGGACGGCGTGCCCCTCCCAGGGCAGGGCGGCGGCCACCGCGCGCAGGTGGGCGACGTCCCCGGCGTCGCGCGGGCCCGCCCGCCAGGCGTCGTGGTCGTCGGCCGTCAGCCCGGGGAGCATGCGGCCGCCGACCACCAGGTGCAGCGCGTGGAGGGCGGCGGCGCCCCAGGCGCGGGTGGCCGGGTGGGCGGAGCGCAGGTGGCGGGCGCGGGCGAGCAGGGGCAGGGCGTCGGCGACGGTGAGCAGGAGCGCGGGCACGGCCTGCGGGCGGACCTCTCCCCCGGCGCCGTACGGCCGGACGACCGTGATCTCCTCTCTCCGGGCACCTTCGGTCCCGGGCAGCGGGGCGTCGAGCGGGTCCCAGAAGGCGACGCGGCCGCGGCGCGGCGGCGTACCGGGCAGGAAGACGGCGGCGCAGCGCAGCAGACGGCTGTCGTCCGCGTCCTGCGGCGGCGGTGCGGTGCTCACCGGTCCCTCCCCTCACGCGCTTCGTCCCTGGTCAGCACGGACGGCCCGGACTGATCCCACTGCTCCGCGAGTCTAGGCGGGGGCTCTGACAACGGGCTCCGGCGAGGCCCGGCCGCCGCCGTTCCCGCAGCTCGTACGGGTCGGGCGGCGGCCGGGCAGCGACCGCGCGGAGCGGTCAGTGGTGGGCGTACGGCTTCGAGGAGACGGCCGGACGCGGGTCCGGCGCCTCGGAGTCCGGGGGCCGCGCACTGTCCGAGGCGGACGCACCGGAGTCCGAAGGCAGCTCGCCCTCCGGAGCGGACGCACCGGAGTCCGGGGGCCGCGCACCCTCCGGGGCGGACGCACCGGGACCCGCCGGCTCCACTCGCGCCCCGGCGTCCGGCGTCTGCGCGACCTCGGGGGCGGGCGCCCCCGGCGCCCCCTGCTGGGCCCGTTCCAGGAACCGCAGCAGCTCCACCGGGAACGGCAGCACCAGGGTGGAGTTCTTCTCGGCCGCCACGGCCACCACGGTCTGGAGCAGTCGCAGCTGGAGCGCGGCGGGCTGGGTGGACATCTCCGACGCCGCCTCGGCCAGCTTCTTGGACGCCTGGAGTTCCGCGTCCGCGTTGATGACCCGGGCGCGCCGCTCACGGTCGGCCTCGGCCTGGCGGGCCATGGAGCGTTTCATGGTCTCCGGCAGCGAGACGTCCTTGATCTCGACCCGGTCGATCTGGACGCCCCAGCCGACCGCGGGGCTGTCGATCATCAGCTCCAGGCCCTGGTTCAGCTTCTCGCGGTTGGACAGGAGGTCGTCCAGATCGCTCTTGCCGATGATGGAACGCAAGGACGTCTGCGCCATCTGCGAGACCGCGAAGCGGTAGTCCTCGACCTCCACGACCGCGCTCGCCGGGTCGACGACCTTGAAGTAGATGACGGCGTCCACCCGGACCGTGACGTTGTCCCGGGTGATCCCGTCCTGGGCCGGCACGGGCATGGTCACGATCTGCATGTTGACCTTGCGCAGCCGGTCGACGCCCGGCAGCACCATCGTGAAGCCCGGCGGGCGCACCTCGTCGCGGAGCCGGCCCAGTCTGAGGACCACGCCCCGTTCGTACTGCCTGACGACCCTGGCGGCCGCCGCCAGGTACAGCGCGCCCACCGCCGCTGCCGCGACCACCGCGATCAAGAGGTCCTGGACCATGACGGCCCCCTGCCAGCCGGACATCCCCGGCTCTCGGCCTCGCACCTCATTCGTGCGCTAATACCACGGTATGCCCGGTTCCGCTCGGGGTCGAGCGTCCGCGGGTACGCCGGGTGCGGTCGTGCTCCCCCGCCCGGCCGCTTCCCGGATGCCGGGGCCCGGGGAAGCGGGCAGGGTGAGCGGCACCGGCACGTACACCCGCGGTGTGCGTGGTGACGAGACAGACGAGGATCCGCCCATGCCCGTGATCGACCGCCGACGCCGCCGGCTCGGCATCGCCGCCCAGGCCGTGTTCCTGACCCTCACCGTCGCAGGCTGTTCGGGCCTCGGCCGGACCGCGGTCGGCCCGGTCATCTACACCACCGAGCGGGACGCCGTGGTCGAGGTGAACAGCCCCTCGGTCAAGGGCTGCCACCGGCTCGCCCCGGCGGGCGCGAAGGCGGTGGCCAACGAGACGCTGGTCGACATCGTGCTGTACCGGACGACCGACTGCACCGGCAAGGGCACGACGTACGTCGCCACGACGTTCTCGGACGTCAACGCGCCGAACGCGCGCCCCTGGCGCAGCTTCAGCACCATCCACTGACCGCCCGGGCGGCCGCTACACCGGCACGGCCCGCACCCAGACGCCGTCGTCCGTGAGACAGCGGTCCACCTTCAGCCCGGCCGCGCCCAAGTGCCCTTCGAACTCCTCCTCCGTCAGCGGCCGGGACCGGAAGGTCTGCGTCCACCGGGCGTCGGCGAACTCGTACTCCGCGCGCACCGAGCGCACCCCGTCGCCGACCGGCTCCGAGGAGACGATGCGCACGGTGTGACCGGCGGGGTCGACGCGCTCGCGCGGGAGCCCGCCGTGGTAGTCCGCCCCCTCGCGCTGGAGGAGCACCACGCCCCCGTCGCGTACGTAACGGCGGCAGGTCCGCAGCAGCCCGTCGCGCACCCCGGGGTCGCCCGCGTGGACGAGGAACGAGGCGAGCATGACGACGTCGAAGGTCTCCTCGCCGAGGTCCAGGGACTCGATCGGGGAGCACACCGTCCGCGCGCCGCGCACCCGCTCCAGCATCTGCGGGGACTCGTCCACCGCCGTGATCCGGAAGCCGCGCTCGATCAGCGGATGCGTCACCCGGCCCACCCCGCAGCCCAGTTCCAGGATGTGCGCACCGGCGGGGACGGCCGCCTCGATCACGTCCGGTTCGTCGCCCACGGGCAGCCGGGTGTACAGCTCGACCGCGCAGCCGTCCGGGGTGATCGCGCCCGGCCCGGCCCCTGAGTAACCCTCACGCACCAGTTGTCCGCTCATACCCACCGAACGACCGTACGGGGGCGCTCGTTCCCGCTCCTCACACGGAGCGGCGCGCGACGAGGGCGGCGCTCAGGTGCTGGAGGTCGGCGGGGCGGGCCGGGGAGAGGCCGGTGAGGCGGTCGATGCGGCGGATGCGGTAGTCGACGGTGTTGGGGTGGACGTGCAGCGCCGCCGCCGCGGCCCGGCGGTCGAGGCCGTGTGCGAGGTACGTCTCCAGCGTGTGCAGCAGCTCCGGCTTGGCGTCCAGCGGGCTCAGCAGCCCCGCGAGCCCGCGCAGCGCCTCGCTGGGCCTGCTCAGCTGGTACTCCAGGAGCACATCGGCCAGCCGGTAGAGGCCGGGGGCCCGGCCGGTCCGGGCCACCAGGTCCACGATCTCCCCGTTACGGGCCACCGCCGCGGGCACCCCGTCCGGCGCGGCGGTCTCGGCGGCGGCCGTGACGGGTACCCCCGCCGCCCGGGTCGCCTCGGCGATCAGGTCGCACAGCCCGCCGGGCCCGTCCCACCGCGGCGGCTCCGCGACGGGCAGCAGCACGGTCCCGCCGGACGCGTCCAGGGCGGTCAGCGCGGGCGTCCCGGCGAACCGGTCGAGGGTCGTCCGGATGCGCCGTATCTTCCGCCGGGCGGCCACGCCCGCACCCGCCCCCCGCGCCGGTCCCGCCCCCGTCTCGTCCGGGTGCGGGGCCAGCGCGAGCGTCATCGTCAGATAGCGGGCGGCCGGGCGCAGGCCGGTGCGGCGGGTGAAGCCGTCCAGGTCCTCACCGGTCAGCAGCGCGGCCATCAGGGCGTGCCGGCCGCCGTGCTCCTGGCTGTCCAGGATCTGCCGGGCCTCCAGATAGGCGCCGCTCACCGCGGAGGTCAGCTGCTGCTGGAGGACGAGGATGCGGTCCATGATCTCCAGCACGGCGGGCAGGTCCCCGGGCCCGGCGTCCTGCGCGGTCTCCTCCCAGCACATCGCGACGCCGACCTGGTAGGCGGTGAGGATGGCGTCCAGCGGCACGCCCTCCTCGGCGCGCTGGGCCGCCGAGTCGCGCTGCTGGGCGAGTTCGCCGTCGGTGGCGGCCCTGCGGTGTTCGAGGACGTCCGCGAAGAGCCGCAGATTGTGCTGGACGATGTCCGCGATGTCGCCCGCGATCTCCTCGTGCGGCAGCTCCGCGTAGACCGGGAGGTCACTGAGAAGACGGGCGACCACCCGGGTGGTCAGGGCGGGGACGCGGGCCCGTAACCGTACCGCCACCGGACGTCCGGCGATGGCCAACGGCCGCTGCCCTGCGGCCCGTTCTTTGTCACGCGTCACAAAAGCCCCCGGCGAAGTCTGCGTTACCCACCAGTTAAACGACGGCGTTCGAGTCTGCATGATGACCGGCGACACCCGCCATGCCCCCACTCATAGCGCACCGGAGGTCGTCATGAACTCGTCCCGGAACAAGACGTTCTGTCGTACGGTCAGAGGAGCCGCCACCGCCGCCGCCCTGGCCTCCCTGGCCGTGGGCACCACCGCCTCCGGCGCCTGGGCGGCGAGCGCCGACGACCCCGTGCAGTACGTGGCCCTCGGCGACTCGATGGCCTCGGGCCCGCTCATCCCGGGCATCACCGGACCGCTGGCCTGCGGCCGTTCCACCCACAACTACGCGCACGAGCTGGCGGCGAGCATCGGTGCCTCGCTGCGCGACGTCACGTGCAGCGGGGCGCAGTCCAAGCACATGACGGAGAAGCAGTCGCTGTCGCTGCTCGACGTGCCGATGGGCTCGGCGGCGCCCCAGTTCGACGCGCTGCGCGCCGACACCGACCTGGTGACCCTCACCATCGGCGGCAACGACGCCGGGCTCGTCGGCATCGCGCAGGACTGCATGCAGCTCGACCCGACCGCGACCCCGTGCAAGGAGAAGCTGACCGAGGGCGGGGTCGACCAGGTGGCGCAGCGGATCGACGCCTTCGCGCCGCGCCTCGGAGCCGTACTGGACGGAATCCACCAGCGCTCGCCGCAGGCCAGGGTCCTCGTGACGGGCTACGGGCTCTACATCAAGCCGGGCGGCTGCTGGCCCTTGCAGCCGGTGCTGCCGGTCGACGCGGACTTCCTCCAGGGCAGCGTCAACCGGATGAACGCGGTGATCGCCGAGCAGAGCGCCGCGCACGGCGCCGAGTACATCGACGTCGCCACGCCGAGCAAGGGCCACGACGCCTGCCAGGCCCCGTCCGACAAGTGGGTCGAGGGATACGTGCCGACCGCGTCGGCCGCCCCGCTGCACCCGAACCAGCGGGGCGAGGCCGCCTACGCGCGCATCATCGGCGCCCACCTCCAGGGGAGCTGAGCCGTGCGGCAGCGGATGCTCGCCGGACTGCTCGCGGTGGCGCTCGGCACGGCCGCGCTCCTCGCCCCGCCCGCCCAAGCGGCCCCGGCGGACCCCTCCCCGGCGCGGAGCTGCGACCCGCTGGCACCCGCCGAGTGCCTGCTGCCGTTCCCCAACGACTGGTACACCCGGCCGGACCCGCGCACCGACACGGGCCGCCGGGTGGCCTTCGACGCCTCGGTGCTGCCCCGGCCCGCGACCGGGCAGGCCGTCGACCCGGCCGCCTGGAACCGGTCCGACGGCTTCTCCCCCGGCTCCACACTGATCGCCCAGGTCCCGGGGCTCGACCTGGCCCGGACCGGCGCGGCCCCGCTCACCGACATCGGCCGCTCCCTGGACCGGGACGCGCCCCTCGTCCTGCTCGACACCACGACCGGTGAGCGGTGGCCGTACTGGGCCGAGCCGGACAGCAACGCCACCGACCCCGCGCGCCGGGCCCTGCTGATCCACCCGGCCCGCAACTTCGAGGACGGCCACCACTACGCCGTGGCGCTGCGCCACCTCAAGGACGGGTCGGGCCGTACGATTCCGGCCGCCGCCCCCTTCGCCGCCGTCGCCGGGAAGCGGCTGCCCGCCCACGATCCGCTGCGCGCCCGCCAGGACCGGCTGCGGCCCGCGCTGTCCGCGCTGCGCCGGGCGGGCGTCTCCTCCCAGGGGCTCCACCTCGCCTGGGACTTCACGGTCGCCTCGACGCGCAGCCTCACCGGCGACCTGTTCACGATCCGCGACGACGCGTTCCGCAGGCTCGGCGACCGCTCGCCCGCCTTCACGGTCACCGGGGTCACCGACTTCACCCAGGAGCAGGACGCCCGGATCGCCCGGGAGGTCACCGGCGAGATCACCGTCCCGGGCTATCTGGACGCGCCCGGCGGGCCGCCCGGCGCGGTGCTGAACCGCGACCGGAACGGCACCCCGCGCGCGCTCCCGGGCAGCGCCCAGACCGCCGCGTTCCGCTGCGAGATCCCGCGCGCCGCCTTCCGCAGCCCGTCGCACCCCTCGCTGTACGGGCACGGGCTGCTCGGCTCACGCAACGAGGTCGGCGCGGGCAACGTCCGGGACATGGCCGCCGAGCACGACTTCACGTTCTGCGCGACGGACTGGATCGGCATGGCCAAGGACGACATCCCCGTCGTGGTCGCCGCGCTCGCCGATCCGAGCCTCTTCCCGGCCGTCCCCGAGCGCAGCGAACAGGGCATGCTGAACGCCCTGTTCCTCGGCCGCGCCCTGATCCACGCCCAGGGCCTGACCACCGACCCGGCGTTCCGCACCGCCGACGGGCGCCCGCTCGTGGACACCCGGCACGGACTCGCGTACGACGGGAACAGCCAGGGCGGCATCCTCGGCGGTGCGCTCGTCGCCGCCTCCACCGACATCCGGCGCGGGGTGCTCGGCGTCACCGGCATGAACTACGGCCTGCTGCTCAACCGCAGCGCCGACTTCGCCCCGTTCCAGCAGGTCCTGGACGCCGCCTACCCGGACAAGCTGCACCAGCAACTGGTCCTCCAGCTCTTCCAGATGGTCTGGGACCGGGGCGAGACCGACGCGTACGCCAACCACCTCACCGACCGCCACCAGATCCTGATGCACCTCGCGTACGGCGACCACCAGGTCGCGAACGCGGCGGCCGACGTGGAGGCGCGCACCATCGGCGCCCGGCTGCTCACCCCCGCGCTCGCCCCGGGCCGCAGCCCGGACGCCGTCCCGTACTGGGGCATCCGGCGCATCGGCCCGCACCAACTGCCCTACCGGGGCTCGGCGATGACCGTGTGGGACAGCGGTACGCCCACGCCCCCGGTGACCAACACCCCGCCCGCCGGACCGGCGTACGGGCACGACCCGCACGAAGATCCCCGCAACTCGTCCGCCGCACGTCAGCAGAAGGCCACCTTCCTGACCACCGGCCGGGTCATCAATGTCTGCGGCACCACCCCGTGCACCGCCACCCCGACCTCCTGACGCCTCCCCTGCCCCGCAGGGTCACGACAAGGAGCACCATGCGTACGCACCGCATCGCCGGAGCCGTCCTCGCCACCGCCCTTCTCACCGGTACGGTCATGGCCCCGGCCGCCCTCGCCGCACCGCCCGCGACCGCTTCGGCCGCCGCCGCGCAGTCCGCCGTCCCGTTCACGGCGGCCACCGCCACCCGCACCGCCGACGGCGGCCACACCCTGTCCTGGGCCTCCCCCGCCGGATCGGTGACCGTCACCGCCGTCACCTCGCCCGACGCCACCACCGGCACCGCACTCGGCACCGCCCCCGGCACCGGCTCGCTGACCGTCGCCCCGGGCACGCTCCCGGAGGCCGGGCGCTGGTACTTCCGGCTGGTCCCGGACAGCGGCAGCCCGCTCGTCGTCGCCGACCGCTCGCTCGGCCTGGCCTCCGCCCGCAACTTCCGGGACATCGGCGGCTACCGCACCACGGACGGGCACTGGGTGCGGCCGGGCCTGGTCTACCGCTCCAACAAGCTGAGCGGCCTCACCGACGCCGACCAGCAGCGGCTGGTCTCCCAGAAACTCACGCTCGACGTGGACCTGCGCAACGCCCAGGAGCGCCACGACGACCCGGACCGGCTGCCCGCCGGGGTGCGCTACCAGGTCGCGGACGTCGTCTCGCTCGCCCACGGCATCCGCTTCCACGACTCGGCCCTGATGACCCTGGCGGAGGCCATCGCCGCCGGGCTCTTCTCCGGCTCCTCGGACCTCGGCCAGTCCATCGGCTACCCGTTCATGGTCAACTTCGTGGGCGCGGACTACGCCTTCCACGACCTCGTCACGGCCGTCGCCTCCAACACCTCCGGCGCCACGGTCTTCCACTGCAGCGCGGGCAAGGACCGCACCGGCTGGGGCACGGCCGTCCTGCTCACCCTGCTCGGCGTCCCCCGGGCCACGGTCGAGGCGGACTTCCTGGCCAGCAACCAGTACACCGGCGACCCGAAGGCCGTGGAGCTGAGCTGGCTGCGCGCCGCGTACGCCGAGGTGGACCAGATCTACGGCGACTTCGACACGTACGTACGTGAGGGGCTGAAGCTCGACGGGGCGACCGTGGCGGCGCTGCGGGCGAAGCTGCTGACCGACTGACTCAGCAGCCCGGGTAGCGGTCCTGCGGCCACTCGACGGCGTGCGCGAACTCCAGGCACAGGTCGTCGGCCACCTCGGCGATCACCCCGCGTCCCTCCGTCAGCACCAGCCAGTGCGGAGGGAGGCGGGTGTCGCCGTGGTGGGCGCCCAGCAGGTTGCCGCAGACCGCGCCGGTGGAGTCGCTGTCGCCGGAGTGGTTGACCGAGAGCAGCAGGGCCTCGGCGACCTGGTCCGCGCGGGGCAGGACGAGCGCGCAGTACACCGCGATGGCCAGCGCCTCTTCCGCCACCCAGCCCTGGCCCAGCGACTCCACCTTCTCTGCGCTCGGCCCGCCCCGCGCGGCCAGATCGACGGCCGCGCGCAGGGCGGCGGTGGTCTCCTCGTGGCCCCGGTGCCGGGCGAGCAGGTCCATGGCCCGCAGCACGGCACCGGGCAGCGAGTCGCCCTCCAGGAGGTATCCGACGATCGCCGCGAGCGCCCCGGCCGCCAGGGCGCCGGTGGGGTGGCCGTGGGTGATCTGCGCGCACCGGGCGGCGAGCCCGAAGCCGGTGGCCGGGTCCTCGCCGGTCAGGCCGAAGGGCGCGGACCGCATGACGGTGCCGCAGCCCTTGGAGCCGGTGTTGACCGGGCCGGGCTCACCGACCTGGCCCCTCGGGTCCGGGATGTGGCTTGCGGTGAGGCCGCTCAGGCAGGCGTTCCCGGGGGCCCGCTGGGCGTAGAGCCAGGGCTGCTGCCTGAGCCATCCGTTGCGGACGGGGTGCTCGGCCGGGGCGGCGGGCGGCGCCGGGTGGTTCTGGGTGTCCAGCCAGCGCAGGTACGCGTTCCTGACGATGCCCGTCTCGGCGCCGCCGATGCCCTTGGCCATGGCGCGGGAGTGCGCCCGGATCAGCCCTTCGGCGGTGAACAGCGTCATCTGGGTGTCGTCCGTGATCCGGCCGACGACCCCTTCGTCGTCCGGGGTCATGCCGCGTACGCCCTGCTCGCCGTGCGCGCGCCGGATGCCCGCGAGCGACAGGAATTCGACCGGGTTGCCCAGGGCGTCCCCGATTGCCCCGCCCAGCAGGCACCCGCGCACCTTGGACCTGCGCATCGCGAGGTCCGCCCCTGTCGTCGTACCGGTCACCGTCGGCCCCCGCCCTCTCGCGCCGCACCTGTCCGGCCGTGGGTCCATGCTGGTAGGGAGGCGATGCCATGCGTACCGGCAATGAACCGACGACCGCCCGCAGTCCGCTGCGGATGCGGCTCTGGCTGAGTCTATGGGGCCTGGCCTGGGCCGTCTTCGGGGTGACGGCCTTCGCCGTGAACGGCCGCACCGGCTGGGCCGCCGTCTGCGGGGTGCTGCTCGTCCTGGTCCTGGTGGACCTGTGCGTGGTCGTGCACCGGATGCGCCAGGGCGCGCACTACCAGCCGGGCCGCTCGATCCCGCCGTACGACCCCGACCACGGCCCGCGCGGCGGCAAGGGCCCTCCGCCGGGTGCGCCCTAGCTGTCGAAGCGGGCGGCGCGCAGGTACTCCGGCTTCGGGTCGAGCGCGGCCGCCAGCCGGAAGTGGCGGGTGGCGCGCTCGGGGTGGCCGGAGCGCTCGAAGGTGCGGGCGAGGGCGAAGTGCGCGAAGGCGTTGTCCGGTTCGCGCTCCAGCACCAGCTCGAATTCCAGCTCGGCGGGGCGCAGTTGCGCCGCCGCGAAGAAGGCGCGGGCGCGCAGCAGCCGGGCGGCGGTGTTCTCGGGGTGGGCGGCGATCACCGAGTCGAGCAGCCGCACGGCGCCCCGGGGATCGCGCGCAGCGAGCAGTTGCTCGGCCGCACGGAAGTCGATGACGTCGGTTTCCGGGGTCCTCTCGGGCACGGTGGCATCCTTCCCTGGTCCGTCCCGAGGTGAACACGGGGGCGGCCACGGGTATTCCGGTACGACCTCGTGGCGCGGCCCTGGCTCAGCCCTGCGCCGCCGCCCGGCGGCTCAGCTCCGCCCAGACCTCGCGGACCCGGGCCACCAGCCCCTCCACCGGTCCGTCGTTGTCGATGACCAGGTCGGCGACGGCCCGCCGCTGCTCGCGGGTGGCCTGGGCGGCCATCCGGGCGCGGGCGTCCGCCTCGGTCATGCCGCGCAGCCGGACGAGCCGGTCGAGCTGGGTCTCCGGGGCGGCGTCGACCACGATGACCAGGTCGTAGAGAGGGGCGAGGCCGTTCTCGGTGAGGAGGGGGACGTCGTGGACGACCACGGAGTCCGGTCCGGCGGCCTTCTCCAGTTCGGCGGAGCGGTCGCGGACCAGGGGGTGGACGATCGCGTTGAGCGCGGCGAGGCGGTCCGGGTCGGCGAAGACGATCGCGCCGAGCGCGGGCCGGTCCAGGGTGCCGTCCGGGGCCAGGATGCCGGGGCCGAACTCCTCGGCCACGGCGGCGAGTCCGGGGGTGCCGGGCTCGACCACCTCACGGGCGATGCGGTCCGAGTCGATCAGGACGGCCCCGTGCCCGACGAGCAGCCGCGACACTTCGCTCTTACCGGCTCCGATGCCCCCGGTCAGGCCCACTCTCAGCATGCCCGGCAGCCTAATGCCCGCTGCCCGTGACCCCGGCAGGCGGGGCCACGGGCAGCGGGCACGAGGACGGGGCGGCGCTCAGACGTCGCCCTCGCGCTCGGCGAGGAACTTCTCGAATTCGAGGCCGATCTCGTCGGCCGACGGCAGGTCCGCCGGTTCGGCGACCAGGTTGCCCCGGGTCTCCGCGCCCGCGACCGCGTCGTACTGGTGCTCAAGTCCCTCGACCAGCGAGACCAGTTCCTCGTCGCCCTGGCCGATCTGGCGGTCGATCTCCGTCTGGGTGCGGTGCGCCTCGGTGCGCAGGGCGTGGGCGACGGACGGCAGGACCAGGCCGGTCGCGGCCGTGATCGCCTCCAGCGCGGTGAGCGCCGCGTCCGGGTAGGCGGAGCGGGCGACGTAGTGCGGGACGTGGGCGGCGACGCCGAGCACGTCGTGGCCCGCTTCCATCAGGCGGTACTCGACCAGCGCCTCGGCGGAGCCGGGGACCTGCGCCTCCTCGAAGGGGCTGCGGTGGCCGGGCGTGAGGTCGGTGCGGTTGCCGTGCGGGGTGATGCCGACGGGGCGGGTGTGCGGGACGCCCATCGGGATGCCGTGGAAGTTGACCGCGAGGCGGACGCCCAGACGCTCGACCACCTCCTCGACGGCGGCGGCGAACCTCTCCCACTCCACGTCGGGTTCGGGTCCGGACAGCAGCAGGAACGGCGCGCCCGTGGCGTCCTGGACGACGCGGACCTCCAGGGCGGGCGTCTCGTACGCCGCCCAGCGGTCGCGCTTGAACGTCAGCAGCGGACGCCGCGCGCGGTAGTCGATCAGGCGGTCGTGGTCGAAGCGGGCCACGACCTGGTGCGGCAGCGATTCGAGCAGGCCGTCCACGATCTGCTCGCCGGTCTCACCCGCGTCGATGTAGCCCTCGAAGTGGTAGAGCATGACCAGGCCGGCCGACTCCTGGGCGAGCGCCATGTCGACCACAGCCAGGCCCTTCGGCTCCCATTCGTACAAACTCTGCGGATCAGGCACGGTTACCGCTCCTCCTTGTGTTCCTGGAGAAGAACGCCCCGGGGTACCCCGGTCATTCCCCGTACGCGCTCTTTCACGCCGGAAACACGTGAGGCCCGCTCCCCGAAGGGAGCGGGCCTCACGGTCACTTACCTACCGCAGCCGATGACCGGCCGGAGGGACAGAGCGTCAGCTCTGGCCGCCCGCCAGCTTCTCGCGGAGCGCGGCGAGGGCCTCGTCCGACGCCAGGGCGCCGGAGTTGTCCGCGGACTCCGAGGAGTAGGAGCCGCCGCCGCTGCCGCCCGAGGCAGCCGGGGCGTTGCCGGCGGGGGCGGCAGCGCCCTCGGCGGCAGCGGCCTCGTCGGCCTCGCGGGACTTGATGACCTGGGCCTGGTGCTGCTCGAAGCGCTGCTGCGCCTCGGCGTACTGGGTCTCCCAGACCTCGCGCTGAGCCTCGAAGCCCTCGAGCCAGTCGTTGGTCTCGGGGTCGAAGCCCTCGGGGTAGATGTAGTTGCCCTGGTCGTCGTAGGACGCGGCCATGCCGTACAGGGTCGGGTCGAACTCGACCGAGGCCGGGTCGCCGCCGAACGCCTCGTTGGCCTGCTTCAGCGAGAGGCTGATGCGACGGCGCTCGAGGTCGATGTCGATGACCTTGACGAAGATCTCGTCGTTGACCTGGACGACCTGCTCCGGGATCTCCACGTGGCGCTCGGCCAGCTCGGAGATGTGGACCAGGCCCTCGATGCCCTCGTCCACGCGGACGAACGCACCGAACGGAACGAGCTTGGTGACCTTACCGGGGACGACCTGCCCGATCTGGTGCGTACGGGCGAACTGCTGCCACGGGTCTTCCTGCGTCGCCTTGAGCGACAGCGAGACGCGCTCGCGGTCCATGTCGACGTCGAGGACCTCGACGGTGACCTCCTGGCCGACCTCGACAACCTCGGAGGGGTGGTCGATGTGCTTCCAGGACAGCTCGGAGACGTGCACCAGACCGTCGACGCCGCCCAGGTCCACGAAGGCACCGAAGTTGACGATCGAGGAGACGACGCCGGAGCGGACCTGACCCTTCTGGAGGGTCGTGAGGAACGTCTGGCGGACCTCGGACTGGGTCTGCTCGAGCCAGGCACGGCGGGACAGGACCACGTTGTTGCGGTTCTTGTCCAGCTCGATGATCTTGGCCTCGAGCTCCTTGCCCACGTACGGCTGGAGGTCGCGGACACGACGCATCTCGACGAGCGACGCCGGGAGGAAGCCACGGAGGCCGATGTCGAGGATGAGACCACCCTTGACGACCTCGATGACGGTACCGGTGACGATGCCGTCCTCTTCCTTGATCTTCTCGATGGTGCCCCAGGCACGCTCGTACTGAGCGCGCTTCTTCGAGAGGATCAGGCGGCCTTCCTTGTCCTCCTTCTGGAGAACCAGGGCCTCGATCTCGTCACCGACCTTGACGACCTCGTTCGGGTCGACGTCGTGCTTGATCGAGAGCTCGCGGCTCGGGATGACACCTTCGGTCTTGTAACCGATGTCGAGGAGAACCTCGTCCCGGTCAACCTTGACGATGACACCGTCAACGATGTCGCCGTCGTTGAAGTACTTGATCGTCTCGTCGATCGCCGCGAGGAACGCGTCCGCGTCGCCGATGTCGTTGACCGCAACCTGCGGAGTGGTGGCGGTGGTCTCGGTGCTGCTCGTCATGTGGGAAAGGGCTCCGGTACGGACAGTGAGTCGTAGGTACTGCTACGCCGAAAGCCCGTATCGCCTCTGCCTAAGCCGGACAGCCCGGGAAGCGCCAATTCCGTGACCGGAAGGCGCCTCGTGAACCGAGGGGACTAGCAACAGATGCGAGCGCGGCCTGCTAGGTCTGAGGAGCGCAGGCTCGCAGCGCAACTTGTAGCATACGGGGGCAGCAGGGCACGGTCAATGCGCGAAGGCGGACACCAGGGGCGGAAAGCCCCATATCCGGCACAACTCGGGTTCACCGAGGCCAGATCGTGTCCGGCAACGTCCGGACACACCGGTGCAGCGCTGCGCAGGCCCCCTTGGTACGTACCGCGTACGACGGGGTGAAGGCAAACTACAACGACGGACACGATGAGCCAAGAGATGTACGCCGCCGAACCCGAGGCGACCCGCCGCAGCGCCGGGACCGCCGAGAGCAGCCGGGCCAGCCGGGGCTGGTGGGACCGCAACGCCGACGAGTACCAGAGCGACCACGGCGCCTTCCTCGGCGACGACCGCTTCGTCTGGGGTCCCGAGGGCCTGGACGAGGAGACGGCCGGGCTGCTGGGCCCCGCCACCGCGCTGAAGGGGCTCGACGTCCTGGAGATCGGCGCCGGCGCGGCGCAGTGCTCCCGCTGGCTGGCCGCGCAGGGCGCCCGCCCCGTCGCCCTGGACCTCTCCCACCGCCAGCTCCAGCACGCCCTGCGCATCGGCGAGGACGTCCCGCTGGTCGAGGCGGACGCCGGGCGGCTGCCGTTCCGCGACGCCTCCTTCGACCTGGCCTGCTCGGCCTACGGCGCGGTGCCCTTCGTCGCCGACCCGGTCCAGGTCTTCCGCGAGGTCCGCCGGGTGCTGCGCCCCGGCGGTCGCTGGGTCTTCTCCGTGACGCACCCCGTCCGCTGGGCCTTCCCGGACGAGCCGGGCCCCGAGGGCCTGTCGGTGGCGGCCTCCTACTTCGACCGCACCCCCTACGTCGAGCAGGACGAGCAGGGCAACGCGGTCTACGTCGAGCACCACCGCACGCTGGGCGACCGGATCCGGGACGTGGTCGCGGGCGGCTTCCGGCTGGTGGACCTGGTCGAGCCGGAGTGGCCCTCCTGGAACGACCAGGAGTGGGGCGGCTGGTCCCCGCTGCGCGGCAACCTGATCCCGGGTACCGCGATCTTCGTCTGCGTACGGGACTGAGCCACCGGCCGGTTCGGGGCGCGGGCGCCCTCCGTACGAGACTGGGGGCGTGATCCGCACCGACGCCCTCGACCGGCTGCCCGTCCGCACCGCCGTCCCCGCCCTCCGGCAGGCGCTGGACGACCACGGGACCGCGGTGCTCTGCGCACCCCCCGGCACCGGCAAGACCACCCTCGTCCCGCTCGCCCTGGCCGGGCTGACCGGGGAGGGCCCGGTGCGCCGGGTCGTCGTCGCCGAGCCGCGCCGGATCGCCGCCCGCGCGGCGGCCCGGCGCATGGCGTGGCTGCTCGGCGAGCGGACCGGAGAACGCGTCGGGTTCACCGTGCGCGGCGAGCGGGTGGTGGGCCCGGACACCGTGGTGGAGGTCGTCACCACCGGCGTGCTGCTCCAGCGGTTGCAGCGCGACCAGGAGCTGGCCGGGGTGGACGCGGTGATCATCGACGAGTGCCACGAGCGCCATCTCGACGCGGACACGGTGGCGGCGTTCCTGCTGGACGTGCGCGCCGCGATCCGCCCGGACCTGCGCCTGGTGGCGGCGTCCGCGACGACGGACGCGGAGGGCTGGGCGCGGCTGCTCGGGGACGCCCCGGTGGTCGAGGCGCAGGGCGTGTCGCACCCGGTGGACGTGGTGTGGGCCCCGCCGTCGGTGCCGGTGCGGCCGCCGCACGGGATGCGGGTCGATCCGGCGCTGCTGAGCCATGTCGCCTCGGTGGTGCGGCGGGCGCTCGCCGAGCGGGACGGCGACGTGCTGTGCTTCCTGCCCGGCGTCGGCGAGATCGGCCGGGTGGCCGGGCAACTCGCGGGCGTGGAAGCCGAGGTGCTCCAGGTGCACGGGCGGGCCCCGGCGGCCGTGCAGGACGCGGTGCTGGCCGGGTCCTCGGAGGGGCGCCGGGTGGTCCTGGCGACCTCGGTGGCGGAGTCGTCGCTGACGGTCCCCGGGGTGCGGACGGTGGTCGACTCGGGGCTCGCCCGGGAGCCGCGCACCGATCACGCCCGGGGGCTGAGCGCGCTGGCCACCGTACGGGCGTCGCAGGCGGCGGGCCGGCAGCGCGCGGGCCGGGCGGGGCGCGAGGCGCCGGGGACGGTGTACCGCTGCTGGGACCGGGCCGAGGACGGCCGGCTCGCCCGGTTCCCCGCCCCCGAGATCAGGGTGGCCGATCTGACGGCGTTCGCCCTCCAGGCGGCCTGCTGGGGTGATCCGGACGCGACCGGGCTCGCGCTGCTCGACGCGCCGCCGGAGGGGGCGATGGCCGCCGCGCGCGAGGTCCTCGGCGCGGTCGGCGCGGTGGGGCCGGACGGCCGGGTCACCGAGCGGGGCGTGCGGATGTCCCGGCTCGGGCTGCACCCCCGGCTGGCCCGGGCGCTGCTGGACGGGGCGGCCGAGGTGGGCGGGCGCCGGGCCGCCGAGGTGGTGGCGCTGCTGAGCGAGGAACCGCCGCGCGCCTACGGGGACGATCTGGCGGCCGCGCTGCGCACCGCGCGCCGGGGCCAGGACGCCTACGCGGGGCGCTGGCGCCAGGAGGTGCGGCGCCTGTCGTCCGCGCTGAAGGGCGACGGAGGTTCCGGCCGGAGCGTCGCGGACGACGCGGCGGTGGGGCTGGTCGCGGCCCTGGCGTTCCCGGAGCGGGTGGCGCGGGCGCGGGGCGGCGGGGCGTTCCTGATGGCGTCGGGCACGGGCGCGGAACCGGGCGAGGGCTCCGGGCTGCGCGGGGCGCCCTGGCTGGCCGTGGCGGTCGCGGACCGGCCCGCGCACGCGGCGTCGGCCCGGGTGCGCCTGGCGGCCGTCATCGACGAGGACACCGCGCTCCTGGCGGCGGGGCCGCTGCGGTTCGCGGGCGAGGAGGTCCGCTGGGACGGCCGGGACGTGGTGGCCCGCCGGGTGGAGCGGCTGGGGGCGGTCGAGCTGGCCGCGCGCCCGCTGAAGCAGCCCGATCCGGCGCTGGTCCGCGAGGCCCTGGTCGAGGGGCTGCGGCGGGAGGGCCCGGGGCTGCTGCGGTGGAGCCGGGACGCGGGGCAGCTGCGGGAGCGGCTGGCCTTCCTGCACCGGGTGCTGGGCGAGCCGTGGCCGGACGTGTCGGACGGGGCGCTGCTCGCGGACCCGGGGGCCTGGCTGGAGCCCGAGCTGTCCCGGGCGCGGCGGCGCTCGGACCTGGCCGCGATCGACGCGGGGCAGGCGCTGCGGAGGCTGCTGCCGTGGGCGACGGGCGAGGCGGTCCGGCTGGACGCGCTGGCGCCGGAGCGGATCGAGGTGCCGAGCGGTTCGCGGATCCGGGTGGAGTACGGCGGGGACCAGCCGGTGCTCGCGGTGAAGCTCCAGGAGCTGTTCGGGCTCCAGGAGACCCCGGAGGTGGCGGGTGTTCCGGTCCTGGTGCACCTGCTCTCCCCCGCCGGGCGGCCGGCGGCGGTGACGGCGGACCTGGCGTCGTTCTGGCGCGACGGCTACAAGGCGGTCCGGGCGGAACTGCGCGGCCGCTATCCGAAGCACCCGTGGCCGGAGGACCCGACGACGATGGAGGCGACCCGCTTCACGAAGGCGCGGCTGAAGCGGGAGTGAGCACGCCGCAGCCCCTCCGCCGGGCGGAGGGGCTGCGGCGTGGTGTCAGGAGGCGGCGGAGGCCGTGCGCTCCTCAACGGTCAGGTCGATGGTGACCGTGGCGCCGCCCTCGGTGGTGAGGCGCAGCTTGTACGTGCCGGCCGGGCCGTCCGCGTAGAACTTCGGGAGCTTCAGGCTGCCGTCGGCGGCCGTGGTGAGCTCGATGGTGCGGACGGGGTTGCCGTCGTCGTCCGTGCAGTACGGGCCCTTGTCGTTGACGGCCGGGTCGTCACCGTCGGTGATCATGGTGGCGGTGACGGCGACCTTGCCCGCGGCCTTGCCCTTGTAGGTGGCGGCGACGGTGATGTCGTCGAAGGTCTCACCGGCGACGGCGGTCAGTTCGGTGGTGCCGGTCCTGGCGATGGCGTCGGCCTGACGGGCGGTGACGGTCGCCTTGAAGGTGGTGGCGACCGAGGTGCCCTTCACGGTGGCCCGCACGGTGAACTCGCCGGTCTTCTCGCCCGCGCGGAGCACCGGCGAGGACGCCTTGCCGTCGGCCCCGGTGTCGAGCGTGACCGCCTTGAAGCCGCCGTCGAACGCGGCGTCGGTGTCACCGACGACGGTGAAGGTCACCTGCGCCTTGGCGACCGGCTTGCCGAGGGCGTCGTGCGCCCGCACCTTGACGGTCCCGTCGAACTTCTCGCCGGCGGTGGCGGTCAGCGTGCCGGTGCCGTCGTTCTGAAGCGCCGTCACCTTCTGGGACGGGGTGGGCGCCGGGGTCGGGGTGTGCGTCGGGGGCTTCGGCTTCGAGGGCTCGGGGCTGGGCTCCGACGGCTCGGTGGGCTTCGTGGGCTTGGTGGACGTGCCCGGCTTCGGCGTGTCGGACGGCGAGGGCGTCGGGGACGGGGTGCTCGACGGGCCGCCGTCCGGCCGGCCGGGGCCGGGGTTGCGGCTGGTGGGGCCGGTCGGGAGGACGCCGGTGCCGTCGGGGACCTCGTGCGTGCCGCGGTTGTAGTACGTGAACCAGGAGCGGACCGTACGCAGGTACACGTCGGAGTGGTTGTAGCTCAGGACCGCCCGGTCCAGGTCTGCGGCGGTCGACAGGTCGCGGTCGCCGGCGCAGAGGTAGCGCCCGGCGGCGAGCGCGGCGTCGTAGACGTTGTTGGGGTCCTTGCGGCCGTCGCCGTTGCCGTCCTGGCCCCAGGTCGCCCAGGTGGACGGGATGAACTGCATCGGGCCGACCGCCCGGTCGTGCGTCCGGTCCCCGTCGTAGGCGCCGTTGTCGGTGTCCTTGATCAGGGCGAAGCCGTTGCCGTCGAGGGCGGGGCCGAGGATCGGGGAGAGCGTGGTGCCCTGCGCGTCGACCCGGCCGCCCCTGGCCTGCCCGGACTCGACCTTGCCGATCGCGGCGAGCAGCTGCCACGGCAGCCGGCAGGCCGCGTCCGTGCCCGCGACGGTCCGCTCGGCCTTCTTGTACGCCGCCAGGACGGAGGCGGGTATGCCGGACTCGGCGGGGCCGGTCACCGGCAGGTCGGCCGAACTGCCCGGCTTGTCCGGGGTGTTCAGCGGCGGCAGGTCCGTGTAGTACGGCGAGTCGCCGGAGACGCCGCCGCCCTGGTCCGCGGGGGTCGAGGAGCCCGCGGCCGGCTGGTCGCCGTCCGCCGCGACGACCGGGGACGGGGCGCCGGGGGCCTGCGAGGCGGAGAGCGCCGCCACGGCCACGGCAGCCACGGCGGTGGTGGCCGCTCCTCTGTACAGTCGGCGACCGAATTGCGCTGCCATGGTGTGTGGGCCCTCCCCCTCGTCGCTGTCGGCGCTCCCCTGCGCCTGGACTCAGGCGACCCTACGGCAACTCCTCCGGCGCGCACACAGCGGGCGTGGCGGTTCTTACCGCTTTCTCACCTTCCTGAACACAAGTTGTCCACGTGCGGACATTCCCGTGACGGATCTTCCTGCCCGCCGGGCCACCCCGGGACTGCCCCTCCGGGTCACGCATACTGCCCGCATGCCCTTCACCCTCAGCCATGCCGCCGCCGTGCTCCCGGGGATACGGCGCGACGGCACGGGCCGTGGTGCGCTGCTCGCCTCGGCCCTGGTCGCCGGTTCGTTCGCCCCCGACCTGACGTACTTCGCGGACTCGGTGATTCCGGGCGCGATGGAGTTCGGCGAGGTCACCCACGCGGTGTGGGGTGTCGTCACCGTGGACATCCTGATCACCGCGCTGGCGCTCGGCCTGTGGCTGCTGCTGCGCGACCCGCTGGTGGCGCTGCTGCCGGAGCGGTGGCGGGGGCGGGTGCACGCCTGGCTGCGGGGCGGCGGGGCGCCGACGGGCCCCGGGCGGTGGGGACTCGGGGCGCGGGACGCCGCGTGGTTCGTGGTGTCGGCGGTGATCGGGTCCGCCACCCATGTCGTGTGGGACGCCTTCACCCATCACGACCGGTGGGGCGTACGGCTGGTGCCCGGGCTCGACGGCAGCGTGGCCGGATACCCCGTCTTCACGCTCGTCCAGTACGGCACGTCCGCCCCGGCGCTGCTGCTGCTCGCCTGGTTCACGGCATCGGGGCTGCGGCGGACCGGGGACCGGCCGGTGCCCGCCACGGTGCCGGTGCTGACCGCGCGGGTCCGGGGCTGGGCGTTCACCTCGATCGGGATGTGCGCCGTGCTGGGCACCGCCCACCGGTGCGCCCGCTGGTACGCGTACCACGGGCACATCGATACGCCGCTGGACATCATCCCGACGGCCTGCTTCGGCGCGGGCGCCGGTCTCGCGGCGGGGCTCCTGCTGTACGCGGCGGCGGTGCGGCTGTCGCCGGCGCGGCGGGAGGCGGAGCCGGCCGGGGCCCCCGCGGACCCCGGCCACCCGCGGTCAGTGGGCCGCTGACTCCCAGTCGCCGCCGACGCCGACCGACACGTCCAGCGGGGCACGCAACTGCACCGCCGTGGACATCTCGTGGCGCAGGATGCCCTCGACCTGCTCCCGCTCGCCCGCGGCGATCTCCAGCACGATCTCGTCGTGCACCTGGAGCAGCATCCGGGACTTCAGCTCCGCCTCGGTCAGCGCCCGGTCGACGTGGAGCATGGCGACCTTGACGATGTCGGCGGCGGTGCCCTGGATCGGGGCGTTGAGCGCCATCCGCTCGGCGGTCTCGCGGCGCTGGCGGTTGTCGCTGTTCAGGTCGGGGAGATAGCGGCGGCGGCCGAAGATCGTCTCCGTGTAACCGGTCGCCCGGGCCTCCTCCACGACGCGGCGCAGATAGTCCCGCACCCCGCCGAACCGCTCGAAGTAGGTGTCCATCAGGACCCTGGCCTCGCCCGCCTCGATGTTCAGCTGCTGGGAGAGACCGAAGGCGGACAGCCCGTACGCCAGGCCGTAGCTCATCGCCTTGATCTTGCGCCGCATCTCCGGATCGACCGCCGTCTTCTCGACCCCGAAGACCTGCGAGGCGACCGTGGTGTGCAGGTCCTCGCCGGAGGTGAACGCCTCGATCAGGCCCGCGTCCTCGGAGAGGTGGGCCATCACGCGCAGTTCGATCTGGCTGTAGTCGGCCGTCATCAGCGTCTCGAAGCCCTCGCCGACGACGAAGCCCCGGCGGATCGCCCGGCCCTCGTCCGTGCGGACGGGGATGTTCTGCAGATTCGGGTCGGTGGAGGAGAGGCGGCCGGTCGCGGCCACCGTCTGGTTGAACGTGGTGTGGATGCGGCCGTCCGCCGCGATCGTCTTCACCAGGCCCTCGACCGTGACCCGGAGCTTCGCCTGCTCGCGGTGGCGGAGCATGAGGACCGGCAGCTCGTGCTCGGTCTGACCGGCCAGCCAGGCCAGCGCGTCCGCGTCCGTCGTGTAACCGGTCTTGGTCTTCTTGGTCTTCGGCAGGCCCAGCTCGCCGAACAGGACCTCCTGGAGCTGCTTGGGCGAACCGAGGTTGAACTCCCGGCCCACCGACGCGTGCGCCTCCTTCACCGCCTGCTGGACGGCCCCGGCGAACTGCTGCTCCATGCCTTCCAGATGGGCCCGGTCCGCCGCGATGCCGTGCCGCTCCAGGCGGGCGAGCAGGATCGACGTCGGGAGCTCCATGTCGTGCAGCAGCTCGGCCGCGCCGACCTCCTTCAGCCGCTCCGTGAACGCGTCACCGAGATCCAGGACCGCGCGGGCCTGCGCCATCAGGGCGTCGGCCTCCGCCCGGTCGTCGGCGCCGAACGCCAGCTGGCCGTCGGCCGCCGCGGCCGGGGCCAGCTCGCGGCCCAAATACTCCACGGCCAGCGCGTCCAGCGCGAACGAGCGGCGGCCGGGCTTCACCAGATACGCGGCGAGGGCGGTGTCCATCGTGACGCCGTCGAGGTGCCAGCCGTGCTCCGGGAAGACCCGCATCGCGCTCTTCGCGTTGTGCATGACCTTGGGCCGGGCCGGGTCCGCGACCCAGGCGGCGAACGCCTGCTCGTCGGCCTCGTCCAGCTGCGCCGGGTCCAGCCAGGCGGCCGCGCCGTCGGCGGCGGCGAGCGCGATCTCGGTGACCGTGCCCACCCCGAGCGACCAGGTGTCGACCGTCATGACGCCCAGCGGCTGCGCGCCGTGCTCCGCCAGCCAGGGGCCCACCTCTCTGGTGGACAGCACGGCCCCGTCCAGCTCGATCCCGGCGGCGGGCGCGGGCGGCTCGGCCTCCGCCGCGCCCGGGTCCACCGCGAGCAGCCGCTCGCGCAGGCTCGGGTTGCGGATCTCCAGTATGTCGAGGATGCCGGTGACCGCCGTGCGGTCGTACGGGGCGCGCTCCAGCCCCTCCGGGGTCTTCGGCAGCTCCACGTCCCGCACCATCTCGGTCAGCACGCGGTTCAGCTTCACCGCGTCCAGGTGGTCGCGCAGATTCTGCCCGGCGACGCCCTTGACCTCGTCGGCCCGCGCGATCAGCTCGTCGAACGAGCCGAACTGGTTGATCCACTTCGCGGCGGTCTTCTCGCCGACCTTGGGGATGCTCGGAAGGTTGTCCGACGGGTCACCGCGCAGCGCCGCGAAGTCCGGATACTGCCGGGGGGTGAGGCCGTACTTCTCCACGACCTTCTCCGGGGTGAACCGGGTCAGCTCGGAGACGCCCTTGGTGGGGTACAGCACGGTCACGTTGTCCGTGATCAGCTGGAACGAATCGCGGTCGCCCGTGACGATCAGGACCTCGAAACCGGCCGCCTCGGCCTGCGTCGCCAGCGTCGCGATGACGTCGTCCGCCTCGAAGCCGTCCACCGCGAACCGGTCCGCGTGCATCGCGTCCAGCAGCTCGCCGATCAGCTCGACCTGGCCCTTGAACTCGTCGGGGGTCTTCGACCGGTTCGCCTTGTACTCGGGGAACTCCTGCGCCCGCCAGGTCTTGCGGGACACGTCGAACGCCACCGCGAAGTGCGTCGGCGCCTCGTCACGCAACGTGTTCGCGAGCATCGACATGAAGCCGTACACCGCGTTCGTCGGCTGACCCGCAGCCGTCGTGAAATTCTCCGCGGGCAGCGCAAAGAACGCCCGGTACGCCAGGGAGTGCCCGTCCATGAGGAGCAGGCGCGGTCGGTTGTCTGCCGTCTTCTTCGATGCCGTCTCAGCCACACCCCGATCCTGCCACGGACCACTGACAATCCGGACCGGCCACCGCCCGCGACGCCTCACCGGGCACCCGGCCCGGAACGCGTGCCAGGATCGACAGGGAGAAGGAAACACACACGGCGGACCCGCGGGACACCTCCCGGGGGCCCGCAGCCGGCTCGAAGGGGAGCACCATGGCCAGCAAGCCGCCCGCAGGAGACCCCGTCCAGGACGCCCCCCGGGTCGGACCGGCCCAGCACTCCGCCGCCGGGCTGCCCGCCGTCGCCCAGAGCCTGCGCGTCGCCCAGCAGCAGATGGGCCTGCGCCGCACCGCGCAGACCCTCCTCAAGGTCAACCAGAAGGACGGCTTCGACTGCCCCGGCTGCGCCTGGCCCGAGGGCGACAAGCGGCACACCGCCGAGTTCTGCGAGAACGGCGTCAAGGCCGTCGCCGAGGAGGCCACGCTCCGCCGGGTCACCCCGGACTTCTTCGCCGAGCACCCCGTCTCCGACCTCGCCGGGCGCAGCGGCTACTGGCTCGGCCAGCAGGGCCGTGTCACCCAGCCCGTCCACCTGCCCGAGGGCGCCGACCGCTACGAGGCCATCACCTGGGAGCGGGCCTTCGAGATCATGGCCGAGGAGCTGGGCGCCCTCGCCTCCCCCGACGAGGCCGTCTTCTACACCTCCGGGCGCACCAGCAACGAGGCCGCGTTCCTCCTCCAGCTCTTCGCCCGCGAGTTCGGCACCAACAACCTGCCGGACTGCTCCAACATGTGCCACGAGTCCTCGGGCTCCGCGCTCACCGAGACGATCGGCGTCGGCAAGGGCTCGGTGTCCCTGGAGGACCTGCACCACGCCGACCTGATCATCATCGCCGGGCAGAACCCCGGCACCAACCACCCCCGGATGCTCTCCGCCCTGGGGCAGGCCAAGGCGGCCGGCGCGAAGATCATCTCGGTCAACCCGCTGCCCGAGGCCGGCCTCGAACGCTTCAAGAACCCGCAGACCCCGCAGGGCATGCTCAAGGGCACCCCGCTGAACGACCTCTTCCTCCAGATCCGGATCGGCGGCGACCAGGCCCTCTTCCGCCTCCTGAACAAACTGATCCTGGAGACCGAGGGCGCCGTCGACCAGGCGTTCGTCACCGAACACACCCACGGCTACGAGGAGTTCGCCGCCGCCGCGGCCGAGGCGGACTGGGACGCGACGCTCGCCGCGACCGGACTCGACCGCGCCGCCGTCGAGCAGGCCCTCGCGATGGTCCTGGAATCGGAGCGCACCGTCGTCTGCTGGGCCATGGGCCTCACCCAGCACAAGCACTCCGTGCCGACCATCCGCGAGGTCGTCAACTTCCTCCTGCTGCGCGGCAACATCGGCCGCCCCGGCGCCGGAGTCTGCCCCGTGCGCGGCCACTCCAACGTCCAGGGCGACCGCACCATGGGCATCTTCGAACGGCCCGCGCCCGCCTTCCTCGACGCCCTCGACAAGGAGTTCGGGATCACCTCACCGCGCCACCACGGCTACGACGTGGTCCGCGCGATCCGCGCCCTGCGCGACGGCGAGGCCAAGGTCTTCTTCGCGATGGGCGGCAACTTCGTCGCCGCCACCCCCGACACCGACGTCACCGAGGCCGCCATGCGCAACGCGCGCCTCACCGTCCACGTCTCCACCAAGCTCAACCGCTCCCACGCCGTCACCGGCGCCCGCGCGCTGATCCTGCCCACCCTCGGCCGTACCGACAAGGACGTCCAGGCGGGCGGCAAGCAGTTCGTCACCGTCGAGGACTCCATGAGCAAGGTCCACGCCTCGCGCGGCAACCTCACCCCCGCGAGCCCGCACCTGCTCTCCGAACCCGCCATCGTCGCCCGCCTCGCCCGCGCCGTCCTCGGCCCCGAATCCGCCACCCCCTGGGAGGAGTTCGAGAAGGACTACGCCACGATCCGGGACCGCATCTCCCGCGTCGTCCCCGGCTTCGAGAACTTCAACGCCCGCATCGCCCACCCCGGCGGCTTCACCCTCCCGCACGGCCCCCGCGACTCCCGCCGCTTCCCCACCGCCACCGGGAAGGCCAACTTCACCGCCGCACCGGTCGAGTTCCCCGAGCTCCCCGAGGGCCGGCTGCTGCTCCAGACCCTGCGCTCCCACGACCAGTACAACACCACGATCTACGGCCTCGACGACCGCTACCGGGGCATCAAGGGCGGCCGCCGCGTCGTCCTCGTACACCCGCAGGACGCACAAGCCCTCGGGCTGCCCGACGGGTCCTACACCGACCTCGTCAGCGAGTGGAAGGACGGCGTGGAGCGCCGCGCCCCCGGCTTCCGCGTCGTCCACTACCCCACCGCCCGGGGCTGCGCCGCCGCGTACTACCCGGAGACCAATGTGCTGGTCCCCCTCGACTCCACCGCCGACACCAGCAACACCCCCGCCTCCAAGTCCGTCGTGGTGCGCTTCGAGCCCGCGAGCTAAGCGCCCGCTCAGGCGTCTGATAAGAACGACGCATACGAGCACCGCACCGAGACGAAAGGCGGACCCATGGGCGAGCACACCACACCCACGTTCCCCCAGGAGATCATCGACGAGTACGCCGCGCTCGGCGTCGACCTGCCCGCCCTCTTCTCCGCCGGCCACCTCGGCGAGCGCATGGGCGTCCGCATCCTCGAAGCCTCCGCCGAGCGCGTCGTCGGCACCATGCCGGTCGAGGGCAACACCCAGCCGTACGGACTCCTGCACGGCGGCGCCTCCGCCGTCCTCGCCGAGACCCTGGGCTCCGTCGGATCGATGCTGCACGGCGGCCCGTCCAAGTTCGCCGTCGGCGTCGACCTGAACTGCACCCATCACCGAGGGGTACGAAGCGGCCTCGTCACCGGCACCGCCACCCCCGTGCACCGGGGACGCACCACCGCCACGTACGAGATCGCCATCACCGACGAGCAGGGCAAGCGGGTCTGCACCGCGCGCCTCACCTGCCTGCTGCGCGAGGCCCCCGCACCCGAAGCGTCCTGACCCCGCGCCACGCTCCACCACCCCTGCCCGGCCGTGACCCAAAACGGCCGGGCAGCGGCATATCCGGGCACAACCACCGCCATGATCAAGGAAATTGAGCGGCACACGGCGTCAACCCCCTTGACCCGACGCCCCGTTCCATGGCCCACTCAGCTGCCCACACCTCACCCACCCCCACCACCACACCGCGTCGCCGCACCCCCACCACCGTAACGCAGCGTAACCAACGCCCGAGGTGGCGCGCCCCTCCGCGACGCGATCAGCCCGGCCCCGACGCCACCGGGCCCTCCGGCATGCCCCCGCACCCCCGCACCGGGCCCCCGCCGGGCGACAGCAGCAAGATCACCTCAAGCCCCTTAGCAGAGCTGCGCGTTCTCACATTGCGGTCACTTCACGGTCCGGTAAAAAGCCGTACATGTCCGCCCAGCCACCTCAAGCCTTGCTCAAGGGCATAACAAGACAGTCACATCCTTGGCCGGCACCCCTCCCGACCCCCACCACTGCCCTTAGAGTCACGGCCAGTCACCGCGCCGCCGGGCGCGTCTGCAAGCACGGCCCTGTACCAACCCAGTACGGCCCGGCGAACGACACGGCACCTCAAGCGAGGAGGCCGCGCCAGGGAAAGGACCTTTCGTGCGACACCGTTCTTTGCTCATCCTCACCACAGTGCTCACCACCGGTGCACTGACGCTCACCGCCTGCGGGTCGCGCGACGACGACAACAAGAGCGACGGCAACAGCGGCAGCGGCAACACGACCGTCGTCATCGGCGTCGACGCACCGCTCACCGGTGACCTCTCCGCCCTCGGCCTCGGCATCAAGAACTCCGCCGACCTCGCCGCCAAAACGGCGAACAAGGACAAGACGGTCCCCGGCATCACCTTCGAGGTGCAGCCGCTCGACGACCAGGCCCAGCCCTCCGTCGGCCAGCAGAACGCCACGAAGTTCATCGACAACAAGAAGGTCGTCGGTGTCGTCGGCCCGCTGAACTCCGGCGTCGCCCAGTCGATGCAGAAGCCGCTCAACGACGCCGGCCTCACCCAGGTCTCCCCCGCCAACACCGGCACCGAGCTGACCCAGGGCGACAACTGGAAGACCGGCGACAAGAAGCGCCCCTTCGCCACCTACTTCCGCACCGCCACCACGGACCAGATCCAGGGCGCCTTCGCCGCGAAGTACCTGTACAACAACGCGAAGATCAAGCAGGTCTACCTCATCGACGACCAGAAGCCCTACGGCGCCGGTCTCGCCGCCTCCTTCAAGGCGACCTTCACCGACCTCGGCGGCAAGATCGTGGGCTCCGACCACGTCAACCCCGACGACCGCGACTTCAACGCCGTCGTCACCAAGGTCAAGAAGTCCGGCGCCAAGGCCGTCTACTACGGCGGTGAGTACCCCGCCGGCGCACCCCTGAGCCAGCAGCTCAAGGACAGCGTCCAGATCCCGCTCATGGGCGGCGACGGCATGTACAGCGCCGACTTCATCAAGCTCAACAAGAAGTCCCAGGGCGACATCGCGACCTCCGTCGGCAAGCCCGTCGAGGAGCTCGACTCCGCCAAGAAGTTCATCGCGGACTACAAGACCGCCGGCTACAAGGACGCCTACGAGGCCTACGGGGGCGGCACCTACGACGCCACCTGGGCCATCATCGAGGCCGTCAAGCTCGCCGTCTCCGAGAACGACGGCAAGCTCCCCGACGACGCCCGCGCCAAGGTGCTCGCCGCCATGAGCAAGGTCAAGTTCGACGGCGTCACCGGTCCGGTCTCCTTCGACGAGTTCGGCGACACCACCAACACCATGATGACCGCCTACCAGGTCGACGGCGGCAAGTGGGTCTCCAAGCTCAGCGAGGCCTACAAGCCGTAACTCCCGGGCACGCCCCGACCGACCCCAGACCGCGCGGGAGCGCTACGAGCACTCCCGCGCGGTGCCATATCCGAACCACTCCACGGAGGCCCTGCGGTGCACGAACTGCCGCAACAGCTGGCCAATGGACTCATCCTCGGCGCGATGTACGGACTCATCGCGATCGGCTACACGATGGTCTACGGAATCATCCAGCTCATCAACTTCGCCCACGGCGAGATCTTCATGATCGGAGGCTTCGGAGCTCTCACCGTGTACCTCTGGATGCCGGCCGGCTCCAACCTCCTCGCTATCGTCCCCCTCATGATCATCGGCGGCGTCATATGCTCCGTCGCCGTCAGCGTCGCCGCCGAACGCTTCGCGTACCGGCCCCTGCGCAACGCCCCCCGGCTCGCCCCGCTGATCACCGCGATCGGGCTCTCCCTGGCGCTCCAGCAGGCCATCTGGAAGTGGTACCCCGACGCCACCAAGGACCACCCGTTCCCGCAGTTCAAGGGCAACGCCTTCGAACTCTTCGGTGCCCACGTCCAGCGCGGTGACCTCTTCGTCCTCATCTCCGCCCCCGTCTGCATGATCGCCCTCGGGCTCTTCGTCTCCAAGACCCGGGCCGGCCGCGGCATGCAGGCCACCTCGCAGGACCCCGACACCGCCAAGCTCATGGGCATCAACACCGACCGCATCATCGTCATGGCCTTCGCCATCGGTGCCGCGTTCGCCGCCGTCGCCGCCGTCGCCTACGGGCTCAAGAACGGCCAGATCGGCTTCCGCATGGGCTTCCTCATGGGCCTCAAGGCGTTCACCGCCGCCGTCCTCGGCGGCATCGGCAACATCTACGGCGCCATGCTCGGCGGCGTCGTCCTCGGCGTCGCCGAATCCCTCGCCACCGGCTACATGAGCGACGTCCCCGGCATGGAGCTCTTCGGCGGCGGCGCCTGGAAGGACGTGTGGGCCTTCGCCCTCCTCATCATCGTCCTGCTGCTGCGGCCCCAGGGCCTGCTCGGCGAACGCGTCGCGGACAGGGCGTGATACGGATGACCACCGCACTGCTCCCCCTCCCCGCCCCCGCCGCCCGCATCGCCACCTTCGCCGGCGCCGCGGCCGCCCTCGCCGGCACGTTCCTCCCCTGGACCTGGACCTCCGAGTTCCCCGGCGACCTCACCGTCACCGGCTACCCCGGCGGCCTCCAGGTCCTCACCCTCACCGGCGCGATCCTCACCCTGCTCTTCGCCCTCACCGGCTACGGCATCCCCGGACTGCGCTGGCTCTCCCCCGCCGGCACCCACAGCCCCGTCCGCCTCCTGGCGCTCGCCACCTTCGGCACCACCGGCTACGCCATGGGCGCCATCTCCTACGAGCTCGGCGGCGTCGTCAACCTCGAACCGGGAGCCTGGGTCAGCGGCATCGGCGCACTCGTCGCCGTCATCGCCTCCCTCGCCCTCCCCTACGACGTCCCGCTCACCGACGACGGCCCCGCGCCGAACGCCTGGCAGCGCTTCCGCAACAGCCTCGCCGCCCCCTCGGCGCCCCGCGCCAAGGCCCTCCCCGGCTGGGCCGAGATCATCATCATCGCGGTCGCCTTCGGCCTCGGGCTCTACGTCTTCACCTACGGGATCGACATCCCCACCGAGGACTCCGAACAGTTCATCGGCTTCCTCATCACCGCGGGCTTCGCCGTCACCGCACTCAACCGCGCCGGACTCATCGCCCGGCTCACCGCGCTGACCACCAAGCACCGCAACGTCACCCTCGCGGCCGCCCTCGTCGCGGCCCTCTGCTTCCCCTTCACCCAGGACACCGCGGAGTACGCCCTCATCGGCGTCAACATCCTCATCTTCGCCACCGTCGCCCTGGGCCTCAACGTCGTCGTCGGCCTCGCCGGCCTCCTCGACCTCGGCTACGTCGCCTTCCTCGGCGTCGGCGCCTACACCGCCGCGCTCGTCTCCGGCGCACCCCTCTCCGCGATCGGCGTCAAATTCCCCTTCTGGGCCGCCGTCCTCACCGGAGCGGTCGTCTCGATGATCTTCGGCGTCCTCATTGGCGCCCCGACCCTGCGGCTGCGCGGCGACTACCTCGCCATCGTCACCCTCGGCTTCGGAGAGATCTTCCGCGTCACCGTCAACGCCCTCAACGGCAACAGCGGCCCCGACCTCACCAACGGCTCCCAGGGCATTCCCAGCATCCCGGACCTCAACCTGTTCGGGATCGACTTCGCCCTCAGCCACGACATCGGGCCCTTCACCCTCAGCAGGCCGGCCAACTACTACCTGCTGATGCTCGTCTTCACCGCCGTCGTCGTGCTCGTCTTCCGCCGCTCCGGGGAATCCCGCATCGGCCGCGCCTGGGTCGCCATCCGCGAGGACGAGACCGCCGCCACCGCCATGGGCATCAACGCCTTCCGGCTCAAGCTGCTCGCCTTCGCCCTCGGCGCCACGCTGGCCGGCCTCGCCGGCACCGTACAGGCCCACGTCAACTACACCGTGACGCCCGAGCAGTACCAGTTCGCCGGCTCCGTGCCGCCGAACTCCGCGTTCCTCCTCGCCGCCGTCATCCTCGGCGGCATGGGAACCCTCAGCGGACCCTTCGTCGGCGCCGCACTGCTCTACCTCATCCCGGCGAAGCTCCAGTTCATGCAGGACTACCAGCTGTTCCTCTTCGGGATCGCGCTCGTCCTCCTGATGCGCTTCCGGCCCGAGGGCCTGGTCGCCGACCGCAGGAAGCAGCTCGAATTCCACGAGAACGACCAGCTCGACGTGCCCACACCCCGGAAGTCCGACGAGACGGACGCCGGCATCGCCAAGGCGGGGGCGTAACACCATGACCACCACCACCGAAACCGCCACCGGGACGACCGTCCTGGACGCCAGCGGGGTCACCATGCGCTTCGGCGGCCTCACCGCCGTCCGCGACGTCGACCTCCAGGTCAACAGCGGCGAGATCGTCGGCCTCATCGGCCCCAACGGCGCCGGCAAGACCACCTTCTTCAACTGCCTCACCGGCCTGTACGTCCCCACCGAGGGCAAGGTCAGCTACAAGGGCACCGTCCTGCCGCCCAAGCCCCACCTCGTCACCAAGGCCGGCATCGCCCGCACCTTCCAGAACATCCGGCTCTTCGCCAACATGACCGTCCTGGAGAACGTCCTCGTCGGACGCCACACCCGGACCAAGGAAGGCCTCTGGTCGGCGCTGCTCCACCTGCCCGGCTACCGGGCCGCGGAGAACTCCAGCCGCGAACGCGCCATGGAGCTCCTGGAGTTCATCGGCCTCCAGGACAAGGCCGACCACCTCGCGCGCAACCTCCCCTACGGAGACCAGCGCAAGCTGGAGATCGCCCGCGCCCTCGCCAGCGACCCCGGACTCCTCCTCCTGGACGAGCCCACCGCCGGCATGAACCCGCAGGAGACCCGCGTCACCGAAGAGCTCATCTTCGCGATCCGGGACCAGGGCATCGCCGTCCTCGTCATCGAGCACGACATGCGCTTCATCTTCAACCTCTGCGACCGCGTCGCCTGCCTCGTCCAGGGCGAGAAGCTGGTCGAGGGCACCGCGTCCGAGGTCCAGAGCGACGAGCGCGTCATCGCCGCCTACCTCGGCACCCCCTTCGAAGGCGCCCCCGGCGCCGACGAGGTCGCCGAGGTCGAGAAGGCCGAGGCGAGCGCCGCCACCACCACGAGCACGGAAGAGGAGGACAACCGATGACCGCACTGCTGGAGGTCGAGGACCTCCGCGTCGCCTACGGCAAGATCGAAGCCGTCAAGGGCATCTCGTTCACCGTCGAGGCCGGCCAGGTGGTCACCCTCATCGGCACCAACGGCGCCGGCAAGACCACCACCCTGCGCACCCTCTCCGGGCTGCTCAAACCCCTCGCCGGACGCGTCCTCTTCGAGGGCAAACCGCTCACCAACATCCCCGCGCACAAGATCGTCTCCCTGGGCCTCGCCCACTCCCCCGAGGGCCGCCACATCTTCCCCCGGCTGACGATCGCGGAGAACCTGCTGCTCGGCGCGTACCTCCGCAACGACAAGGCGGGCATCGAGAAGGACGTCCAGCGCGCCTACGACCTCTTCCCCATCCTCGGGGAACGCCGGAAGCAGGCCGCCGGGACGCTCTCCGGCGGCGAGCAGCAGATGCTCGCCATGGGCAGGGCGCTGATGTCCCAGCCCAAGCTGCTCATGCTGGACGAGCCCTCCATGGGGCTCTCGCCGATCATGATGCAGAAGATCATGGAGACCATCGTGGAACTCCGTGCCTCCGGTACGACGATCCTCCTGGTCGAGCAGAACGCCCAGGCCGCGCTGTCACTGGCGGACCAGGGCCACGTCATGGAGATCGGCAAGATCGTCCTCTCCGGCACCGGGGCGGACCTCCTCCACGACGAGTCCGTCCGCAAGGCGTACCTGGGCGAGGACTGAGCCCTTACGCGCACGAGAAAGGCCCGCGCCTCGGTGGCGCGGGCCTTTCCTGTGCTGTACGGGGCCTACTCGGCGGCCTTCTTCTTCTCCTCGGCGTCCTCGATGAGGGCCTCGGCGAGCTGCTGCATCGACAGCCGGCGGTCCATGGACGTCTTCTGGATCCACCGGAACGCCTCCGGCTCGGAGAGCCCGTAGTCCGTCTGGAGGATGCTCTTCGCCCGGTCCACCAGCTTCCGCGTCTCCAGCCGCTGGGCGAGGTCGGCGACCTCGTTCTCCAGGGCCTTCAGCTCGGAGAACCGGGACACGGCCATCTCGATCGCCGGGACGACGTCGCTCTTGCTGAACGGCTTCACGAGGTACGCCATGGCCCCGGCGTCCCGGGCCCGCTCCACGAGGTCGCGCTGCGAGAAGGCGGTGAGCATGAGGACCGGGGCGATGGACTCCTCGGCGATCTTCTCGGCGGCGGAGATCCCGTCGAGGACCGGCATCTTCACATCGAGGATGACCAGGTCCGGCTTGTGCTCCCGCGCCAGCTCCACGGCCTGCTGCCCGTCCCCGGCCTCCCCGACGACGGAGTACCCCTCCTCTTCGAGCATCTCTTTGAGGTCGAGGCGGATGAGTGCCTCGTCCTCGGCGATGACGACACGGGTCGTCAGCGGCGGAACGTGCGACTTGTCGTCATCGGCGACGGGCTGGGGCGACTCGGGGGTGGTCACGGGGCTCCTCGTTCAGGGCATACGGCTCTCCATGAGCCTACCTAGCTACGGTATGGTGTCACTACACAGGGCGCTCACGGCCCTTCCTTTCTAAGGCCCCAGTACTCCAACTGGTTAGAGAGGCGGCTCTCAAACAGCCGAAAGTGTGGGTTCGAATCCCACCTGGGGCACTTTTCCTTCGATTCTAAGGTCGCATGAGAACGGCCCGGATTCACATGATCGTGTGACTCCGATGCCGATTCCGCCACCGAGGCCGAAGACTTCTTCAAGCTCGGCCATGTGTACGACATTGAGACGCGCCGGCACGCGCTGAACCTCCTCGATCAGGGTCTCAGCCTGAACGCTGTGAGCAAGCAGACCGGCATTTCCCGAGCCGCCATCCGGTCCTGGCTCGTCCGAATAGAACCCCTCGAATACGCACGCGGTCGCGACTGTCCCCGGTGTGGTGAGACACCCCGGCCGCCCGAAGATCCGGCCTCGTACTCGTATCTACTGGGCCTCTACCTCGGAGACGGCTGGATCAGTTCGGCCAAGCGCGGCGTGTACTTCCTTCGCATCGCTTGTGCCGACGCCTGGCCCGGTCTCATCGACGCCTGCGCCGAAGCCATGCAGGCCATTCGGCCCGCCAACAAAGTGTTCCGCGTGCAGCGTCCGGGTTGTCAGAACGTCACCTGCTTCAGCAAGCACTGGCCGTGCCTGTTCCCCCAACACGGCGTCGGCAGGAAGCACGATCGCACCATCGCTCTTGAACCATGGCAACAGAGCATCGTCGATGCTCACCGATGGGAGTTCATCCGCGGCCTGTTCCACTCCGACGGATGCCGCATCACCAACTGGACCACCCGCCTCGTCGGAGGCGAACGGAAGCGCTACGAGTACCCCCGGTACTTCTTCAGCAACAAATCGGACGACATCCGCAAGCTCTTCAGCGACACGCTCACCGCCGTAGGCGTCGAGTGGACCACGCTCGCCCGGGGCAGCGCCCCGTTCAACATCTCCGTCGCCCGACGGGCATCCGTAGCCCTCATGGATGCACACGTCGGGCCAAAATACTGAGCGAACAACCCTACTTCGGGCTGTCGTCCTCGCCGATGTGGTGCACGCGCACCAGATTCGTGGAGCCCGCGACACCCGGCGGGGAGCCCGCCGTGATGACCACGACGTCGCCCTTCTGGCAGCGGCCGATCTTCAGGAGCTCCTCGTCCACCTGGGCGACCATCGCGTCCGTGGAGTCCACGTGCGGACCCAGGAACGTTTCGACGCCCCAGGTCAGGTTGAGCTGCGAACGCGTCGCCGGGTCCGGGGTGAAGGCCAGAAGCGGGATCGGGGAGCGGTAACGCGACAACCGCTTCACCGTGTCGCCGCTCTGCGTGAAGGCCACCAGGAACTTCGCGCCGAGGAAGTCGCCCATCTCCGCCGCCGCGCGGGCCACCGCGCCGCCCTGGGTGCGGGGCTTGTTGCGCTCCGTCAGCGGCGGCAGCCCCTTCGCGAGGATGTCCTCCTCGGCCGCTTCCACGATGCGGGCCATCGTGCGGACCGTCTCGATCGCGTACTTGCCGACGCTCGTCTCGCCGGAGAGCATCACCGCGTCCGTGCCGTCGATGATCGCGTTCGCGACGTCGGACGCCTCGGCGCGGGTGGGCCGGGAGTTGTCGATCATCGAGTCGAGCATCTGCGTCGCCACGATGACCGGCTTCGCGTTGCGCTTGGCGAGCTTGACCGCGCGCTTCTGGACGATCGGCACCTGCTCCAGCGGCATTTCGACGCCCAGGTCGCCGCGGGCGACCATGATGCCGTCGAACGCGGCGACGATGTCCTCGATGTTCTCGACGGCTTGCGGCTTCTCGACCTTGGCGATGACGGGGAGGCGGCGGCCCTCCTCGTCCATGACGCGGTGGACGTCCTCGATGTCGCGGCCGCTGCGGACGAAGGAGAGGGCGATGATGTCGGCGCCCGTGCGGATGGCCCAGCGCAGGTCCTCGATGTCCTTCTCGGACAGCGCGGGGACAGAGACGGCGACACCGGGGAGGTTGAGGCCCTTGTGGTCGGAGACCATGCCGCCCTCGACCACGGTGGTGCGGACGCGGGGGCCGTCGACCTCGATGACCTCCAGGGTGACGCGGCCGTCGTCGATCAGGATGCGCTCACCGGGGGTGACGTCCGCGGCGAGGCCGTCGTACGTCGTGCCGCAGCCGTTGCGGTCGCCCTCCATCGGCTCGACGGTGATGGTGAAGTCGTCGCCGCGTTCAAGGAGTACGGGTCCTTCGCGGAAGCGTCCGAGGCGGATCTTCGGGCCTTGAAGGTCGGCGAGGACTCCGACGCTGCGGTGCGCCTCGTCGGAGGCTTTGCGCACGCGTTGATAGCGCTCTTCGTGTTCGGCGTAACTGCCGTGGCTGAGGTTGAGGCGGGCGATGTCCATTCCCGCCTCTACCAGGGCCTTGATCTGGTCGTATGAGTCGGTTGCGGGTCCCAGGGTGCAAACGATTTTGGCTCGGCGCATGGTTCGAGCCTAGACCTTACCTATGGGTAGGTAATTGGCTCTGTATGACTGTCCAACCACCTTTGCATGAAGGGTTATTGACAAGTGTTGAATTGTGCGGCGGCGTGCTCGGATGAGCACGCGCCGGTGTCCCCGTGGGCGGTAATTCAGAGTTTCGGCGGGGTCATGGTGAAGCGGGCGTTCACCTGCGCGTACACGGTCTGCCGCTGCGGTTCGAGGTCGATGGCGGGCGGGCCTCCGGCGGCGGCACCGGGCGCCTGGGGCGGGGCGCCGTAGCCGCCGGTCCTGGCGAACGCGACCGGCGGGGCGGCGTTCTCCGCGCCTATGTCGGCGAGTTCGACCAGGGCGGCGAGCTCCGAGCCGAGCGCTCCGGCGTACTCGCGGGCGCGCTGGACGGCTTCGCGGACGGCCTGGCGGCGGGCCTCGCCGTGCGCGGGCGAGGTGGGGCGCAGGGCCCACCAGGGTCCGTTGACCTGGGTCATCTCCAGGTCGCCGACGCGGGTGATGAATTCGCCGAGTGCGGTGAAGTCGTTGAGGACGGCGGTGATGTAGACGCGTCCGTGGTAGGCGCGGATCTTCTCGTCGCGGCCGCGGTGGACGAGTTCGGGGTGGATGGAGAGCGCGCCGGTCTCGATCTTCTCGACGGCGTCTCCGTAGGTGCGGGCGAGTTCGAGGACGGTGGCGTTGCGCCGGGTGAGGTCTTCGAGGGCGGCGCGGCGGTCCTTGCCGCGGGCGGTGACGGTGAGGGAGAGGCGGGCGATTTCGGGGTCGACTTCGAGGCGGGCTTCGCCTCGGACGGCGATGCGGGGCTGGTCGGGGGTGCCGAAGGGCTGCGCGGGCTCGGTCATGGGTCCACTGTGGCATCCGGGTGTGACAGTGGGGGTGTTCGTGGGCGGACGCCGTCCTGTCGATGTGTGGTCATGGAACGGAAACCTGCCGGGGGTGTTGCCGGAGGTGGTGCGTGGGTGATTATCTACGCGCGTTGTTGGACGGCGTACGACAGAACTTCGCACCAAGTGAACCGAAATGTGGGAGACGAGATGCCGCTGAACCGAAGGACGTTCCTGGGGACATCGGCCGCGGCCGGCGCGGGTGCGGTGGTGGTGGGTGGCGGCGCGTCGCCCGCCCAGGCGCACGGGCGTGGGCACGGTCATGGTCACGGGCGTCCGCAGAAGCGGTACTCGTTCACCGTGATGGGGACGACGGACCTGCACGGGAACGTCTTCAACTGGGACTACTTCACGGATGCCGAGTTCGATGACAAGGACCACAACGACGTCGGTCTGGCGAAGATCTCGACGCTGGTGGAGCAGGTGCGGCGTGAGAAGGGCCGTCACAACACCCTGATGATCGACGCGGGTGACACGATCCAGGGCACGCAGCTTTCGTACTACTACGCGAAGATCGACCCGATCACGGCGAAGCGCGGTCCGGTGCATCCGATGGCGCAGGCGATGAACGCGATCGGCTATGACGCGGCGGCGTTGGGGAACCACGAGTTCAACTACGGGATTCCGGTGCTGCGGAAGTTCGAGGAGCAGTGTGACTTCCCGCTGCTCGGGGCGAACGCGCTGGACGCGAAGACGTTGCGGCCGGCGTTCGCGCCGTATGTGATCAAGAAGCTGCGGACGCCGCACGGGCGTGATGTGAAGGTGGCGATTCTGGGGCTGACGAACCCGGGGATCGCGATCTGGGACAAGGCGAACGTGAGCGGGAAGATGGTGTTCCCGGGTCTGGAGGAGCAGGCGGCGAAGTATGTGCCGCGGCTGCGTTCGATGGGCGCGGATGTGGTGATCGTGTCGGCGCATTCGGGGAACAGCGGGACGTCGTCGTACGGGGACCAGATTCCGTATGTGGAGAACGCGGCGGGTCTGGTGGCGGAGCAGGTGCCGGGGATCGACGCGATTCTGGTGGGTCACGCGCACCTGGAGATTCCCGAGTACTTCGTGGAGAACAAGGAGACGGGGAAGAAGGTCGTGCTCTCGGAGCCGTTGAAGTGGGGGCAGCGGCTGACGCTGTTCGACTTCGAGGTGGTGTGGGAGAAGGGCCGCTGGGTGGTCGAGAAGGCCGGTTCGCGGGTGCTGAACTCGAACACGGCGGCGGAGGACCGGAAGATCACGAGGCTGTTGGCGGACGAGCACAAGAAGGTCGTGGCGTACGTCAATCAGGTGATCGGTACGGCGGCGTCGGAGATGACCACGGCGGAGGCGGCGTGGAAGGACGAGCCGATCATCGATCTGATCAACGTCGTGCAGGCGGAGACGGTGAAGGCGGCGCTGGCGGGTGGTGAGTACGCGGAGCTTCCGGTGCTGTCGCAGGCGTCGTGCTTCTCGCGTACGGCGCGGATTCCGGCCGGGAACGTGACGATCAAGGACGCGGCGGGTCTGTATCCGTTCGAGAACACGCTGGAGGCGCGTCTGGTGACGGGTGCGCAGGTCCTGGAGTACCTGGAGTTCTCGGCGAAGTACTACGTGCAGACGGCGGCGGGTGCTCCGGTGGATCCGGAGAAGCTGACGAATGCGGACAGCACGCCGGACTACAACTACGACGCGGTGTCGGGTCTGACGTATGAGATCGACATCGCGAAGCCGGTGGGTTCGCGGATCGTGAATCTGTCGTTCGAGGGGAAGCCGATCGATCCGAAGGCGCAGTTCGTGCTGGCGGTGAACAACTACCGGGCGAGCGGTGGCGGCAATTTCCCGCATGTTCCGGCGGCGAAGCAGCTGTGGGCGAATTCGGAGGAGATCCGGAACACGATCATCGCCTGGGTGCAGGCGAAGGGTTCGGTGGATCCGGCGGAGTTCGCTTCGGTGGACTGGAAGCTGACGCGGGACGGCGTGCCGGTGTTCTAGGCGCGGGTTCGGCGAGGGCGGTCGTTCCGCCTCCCCTTGGTCGGGGAGGTGGGGCGGCCGCCTTTTTTTGGTCAGGGGTGGGCGAGGGGGACGAGGGTGGGTTGCTGGGTGGGGATGGCGGGCTGGGTGAGGCCGAAGGTGGTGAAGGCGGTGCGTTTGGGGAGGGGGTACGGGGTGGTGCCGGTGAGGTCGTTGAGGATGGTGGCGCTGCGCCAGGCGGCGAGGCCGAGGTCGGGGGCGCCGACGCCGTGGGTGTGGCGTTCGGCGTTCTGTACGTAGATGTGGCCGGTGACGGCGGGGCCGAGGTCGAGGCGGTGGTGGGCGTCGACGCGGGGGCGGCCTGCGGTGTCGCGGCGGAGGTGGGGGGCGAGGTGGTGGAGGAGGGTGTCGAGGGGGCGTTCGCGGTAGCCGGTGGCGAGGACGACGGCGTCGGTGGTGAGGCGGGTGCGGGTGGATTGCTGGGTGTGTTCGAGGTGGAGTTCGACGCGGGTGTTGGCGACGCGTCCGGCGGTGCGGACGCTGACGCCGGGGGTGAGGGTGGCGTCGGGCCAGCCGCCGTGGAGGGTGCGGCGGTAGAGCTCGTCGTGGATGGCGGCGATGGTGTCGTGGTCGATGCCCTTGTGGAGTTGCCATTGCTGGGGGACGAGGGTGTCGCGGACGGTTTCGGGGAGGGCGTGGAAGTAGCGGGTGTAGTCGGGGGTGAAGTGTTCGAGGCCGAGTTTCGAGTACTCCATGGGTGCGAAGGCGGGGGTGCGGGCGAGCCAGTGGAGGCCTTCGTTGCCGGTGGGGCGGGCGCGGAGGAGGTCGAGGAAGATCTCGGCGCCGGACTGTCCCGAGCCGATGACGGTGATGTGGCGGGCCTGGAGGAGGCGGTCGCGGTGGTGGAGGTAGTCGGCGGAGTGGATGACGGGGGCGTTGCCGGTGTCGGTGAGGGGTTTGAGGGGTTCGGGGATGTGGGGTTCGGTGCCGACGCCGAGGGCGATGTGGCGGGTGTGGGTGCGGCCGAGTGATTCGGCTTCGCCGTGGGCGTCGAGCTGGGTGTGGTCGACGTCGAAGCGGGCGTTCTGGGGGTCCCAGCGGATGGCGTCGACCTGGTGGCCGAAGTGGAGTCCGGGGAGTTGTGTGCTGACCCAGCGGCAGTAGGCGTCGTATTCGGCGCGGTGGATGTGGAAGCGCTCGGCGAAGTAGAAGGGGTAGAGGCGGTCCTGGGTGCGTTGGTAGTTGAGGAAGCTCCAGGGGCTGGTGGGGTCGGCGAGGGTGACGAGGTCGGCGAGGAAGGGGACTTGGAGGGTGGCGCCTTCGATGAGGAGTCCGGGGTGCCAGTGGAAGGCGGGGCGCTGTTCGTAGAAGGCGGTGGTGAGGGGGGTGGGGAGGCCGTGGGCGAGGGCGGCGAGGGAGAGGTTGAAGGGGCCGATGCCGATGCCGACGAGGTCGTGGGTGCGGAGGGGGTCGGGGGTGGCCGGGGCGGCGGTCATCGGAGGGTGCTGCCTTCCTTGAGTTCGGCGGTGAGGTGGGTGACGAGGGTGAGGAGGCGTTGGAGGTCGTCGGGGGTGGTGTGGGGGTTGAGGAGGGTGGCCTTGAGCCAGAGGCGGCCGTGGGTGTGGGTGCGGCCGAGTACGGCGTGGCCTCGGGTGAGGAGGGTGCGGCGGACGGTGGCGACGGTGTGGTCGTCGGCGTCGGTGGGGCGGAAGAGGACGGTGCTGATGGTGGGGCGGTGGTGGAGTTCGAGGCCGGGGGTGGCGGTGATGAGGTCGGCGAGGGTGTGGGCGGCGGCGCAGGTGCGGTCGATGAGGTCGGCGAGTCCGGTGCGGCCGAGGGCGCGGAGGGTGACGGCGATCTTGAGGACGTCGGGACGGCGGGTGGTGCGCAGGGAGCGGCCGAGGAGGTCGGGGAGGCCGGCTTCGGTGTCGTCGTCGGCGTTGAGGTAGGGGGCTTGGTGGTGGAGGGCGTGGAGGTGGTGGCGGTCGGGGACGGCGAGGATGCCGGCGGAGGCGGGCTGCCAGCCGAGTTTGTGGAGGTCGAGGGTGACGCTGTCGGCGCGGTCGAGGCCGTCGAGGAGGGGGCGGTGGGCGGGGCTGAAGAGGAGGGGTCCGCCGTAGGCCGCGTCGATGTGGAGTTCGGCGCCGTGGTGGGCGCAGAGGTCGGCGATGTCGGTGAGGGGGTCGATCTGGCCGGTGTCGGTGGTGCCGGCGGTGGCGGTGACGAGGAGGGGGCCCTGTCCGTGGTTGCGGGCGAGGGTGTCGTGGAGGGCGTGGAGGTCGATGGTGCCGGTGGGGGCGGGCACGGTGAGGGGTTCGGGGAGGCCGAGGAGCCAGGCGGCGCGGGTGAAGCTGTGGTGGGCGTTGGCGCCGGTGATGGTCTGGACGGGGCCGTGGCGTTCGCGGGCGAGGAGGAGGCCGAGTTGGTTGGCCTCGGTGCCGCCGGTGGTGATGAGGGCGTCGGGTGCGGGGTGGCCGGGGTAGACCTCGGCGGCGAGTGCGGCGGTGGTGTCGGCTTCGAGGGTGGAGGCGGCGGGGGCCTGGTCCCAGGAGTCCATGGAGGGGTTGAGGGCGGAGGCGGCGAGGTCGGCGGCGGCCGCGAGGGCGAGGGGCGGGGTGTGGAGGTGGGCGGCGCAGAGGGGGTCGGCGGGGTCGGCGGCGCCTTCGGTGAGGGCTTGGACGAGGGTGGCGAGGGCGTCGTGGGCGCCGGTGCCCTGGTCCGGGATGAGGGGGGTGAGGGCGGTGCGGGTGCGGGGGGTGACGGTGTCGGGTCCGCCTGCGGGGAGGGGGCCGTCGCGGCGTCGGGCGCCTTCGGTGAGGGCGGTGAGGACGGTGTCGAGGAGGGGGCGCAGGGCGTCGGGTCCGGTGGTGGACCCGGCGAGGGGCGGTACGGGCATGGGTCGGGGGTCCTTCGGGCGCGCGGGGACGGGGGCGGGCATAGGTGTGCGTGCCAGCTTGTCCGGGTTTCGGGGGGCGCGGCCGGGGACCGGGTGATCTGAACTCGAAAGGGTGATGGGGTGCGGATGGGGGCGCGGTGTCGGGGGCCGGGGTGGTATGGCCGTGCCCGGCGCGCCCCTCGTGGTGAGGGGCGGGCCGGGCACGGGTGGTGCGGGTGGGGTCAGTTGGCGTCGCGTACGTGCAGGGCGCGGCGCAGGTCGTCGATCTGGTCGATGAGCTTGCGGCGGAGGGCCGGGGTGAGGGCGGGGTCGGCCAGGGCTTCCTCGCCGGTGCGGAGGCTGTCGGCGTCGACGGCGTGGGCGGGGAAGGCGTAGCGCCCGGCGGCTTCGGCGATGGCGGCGCCGCGGCGGGCGGCGAGCTGGGCGGCCTCGGGGTAGAAGCGGGGCACGTATGCCCGTACGAGGTCGGTCTGTTCGGGTTGCCAGAAGCCCTGGGCGGTGGCCGTGAAGAGGTAGTTGGAGAGGCTGTCGTCGTGGAACATCGCGTCCCAGGCGGCGGCCTTGGCCTCGGGGGTGGGGAGGGCGGCGCGGCAGCGGGCGGCGCCTTCCTGGCCGGTGGCGCTGGGGTCGTCCTCCAGGGCGGCGTCGATGGCGGCGTCGTCGGTGGCGCCGAGGACGGCGAGGCGGGTGAGGATGCGCCAGCGGAGTTCGGGGTCGAGTTCGGGTCCGCCGGGGACGGTGTCGTCGGCGAGCCAGCCCTGGATGGTGTCGGGCTGGGTGGCGGCGTCGATGAGGTGGCGGACGGCGGTGAGGCGCAGTCCGGGGTGGGTGCCGTCCTCGGTGCGGCGGATGAGGTCGCGGCAGAGGGAGGTGATCGTGGCGAGGGCGGCGGGCCGGTCCTCGGGGGCGGTGTAGCGGCCGGCGACCTGGGTGTCCGCGAAGGCGAGGACGCCTTGGAGGAGGGCGAGGTCGGTCTCGTACGGGAGGTGGGCGCGGGCGGCTTCGAGGTAGGTGCTGGGGGCGAGGTCGCCGTCGCGGACCATGTCGCGGGCGGCGTTCCAGACGACGGCGCGGGTGAGGGCGTCGGGGATGCCGGAGAGGCTGTCCAGGACGGTGTTCCAGGAGTGCGGGTCGAGCCGGATCTTGGCGTAGGTGAGGTCTTCGTCGTTGGGGACGACGAGGGCGGGGCGGCGGCCGGGGCGGGTGACGGGGGCTTCCTCGGGGATGCCGGCGTCGAAGCGTTCGCGCAGGACGAGGGGGGTGGGCCCGTGCTGGGTGTCGAGGCTGTGGTCGTAGACGCCGACGCTGATGCGGTGGGGGCGGGTGCCCCGGTGGTCGACGGTGAGCGACCAGGTGGTGTCGGCCTCGGTGGTGTGCGCGGCGAGGGTGTCGACGCCGGTGGTGCGGAGCCACTGTTCGGCCCAGGCGTGGACGTCCCGGTCGGTGGCCGAGGCGAGGTTGTCGATGAAGTCGGCGAGGGTGGCGTTGCCGAACTTGTGGCGGGCGAAGTGGGTGTTGATGCCCGCGAGGAAGTCCTTCTCGCCGAGCCAGGCGACGAGCTGGCGCAGGGCGGAGGCGCCCTTGGCGTAGGAGATGCCGTCGAAGTTGAGGAGCGCGGAGGCGGTGTCGGGGACGTCGGCCGGGTCGGGGGCGACGGGGTGGGTGGAGGGGCGCTGGTCGGCGTCGTATCCCCAGCCCTTGCGGGCGACGCCGAAGTCGACCCAGGTGTCGGTGAACCGGGTGGCTTCGGCGAGGGTCTGGTAGCCCATGTACTCGGCGAAGGACTCGTTGAGCCAGATGTCGTCCCACCAGGCGAGGGTGACGAGGTCGCCGAACCACATGTGGGCCATCTCGTGGGCGATGACCATGCCGCGGGTCTGGCGTTCGGTGTCGGTGACGGCGGAGCGGTAGATGAACTCGTCGCGGAAGGTGACGAGTCCGGGGTTCTCCATGGCGCCGGCGTTGAACTCGGGGACGAATGCCTGGTCGTAGGAGTCGAAGGGGTACGGCTCGGTGAACTTCTCCTGGAACCGGTCGAAGCAGGCCCGGGTGATGTCGAGGATCTCGTCGGCGTCGGCGTCGAGGTGGGGGGCGAGGGAGCGGCGGCAGTGGATGCCGAAGGGCAGTCCGGCGTGCTCGGTGGTCACGGAGTGCCAGGGGCCGGCGGCGACGGCGACGAGGTAGGTGGAGAGCGGCGGGGTGGGGGCGATGGTCCAGCGGCCGTCTCCGGTGTGCTCGGTGACGCCGTTGCCGAGGACGGTCCAGCCTTCGGGGGCGGTGACGGTGAGGGCGAAGACCGATTTGAGGTCGGGCTGGTCGAAGGCGGCGAAGACGCGCTGGACGTCTTCCATGAAGAGCTGGGTGTAGACGTACGTCTCGTTGTCGCTGGGGTCGGTGAAGCGGTGCATGCCCTCGCCGGTGCGGGAGTAGCGCATGGCGGCGTCGACGCGGATCTCGTGCGGTCCTTCGGTGAGGCCGGTGAGGGGGTACCGGTTCCCGGTGAGGTCCGCGGGGTCCAGCGGCTGTCCGTCGAGGCTGATGGAGCGCAGGGTGGCGGGCTTGAGCTCGATGAAGGTGTCACCGGCCGCGCGGGCGGTGAACTCGATCACGGCACGGGAGTCGAAGGTCTCCTCCCCCGCGGTGAGATCGAGTTCGATCGTGTATCGCTGTACGTCGAGGATCTGGGCTCGGGCCTGCGCTTCATCGCGCGTCAGTACGGACATGGGGACATGCTGCCGTATCGCCCGGGCGGCGCGCAGGCGGGTTCCGCTGGGGGCGGACGGCCGCCCGGGGTCCTTTGAGGGCTAAGATTCTTAGCCCATGGTGTACCTGCACGGAGGTGTGGCCGGGATGGCGGAGCAGGCGGACGCGGTGGCGTCGATCGTGGCGGACTGGCAGCGGGAGCGGCCGGAGCTGGACACGGCTCCCCTGGAGGTCTTCGGCCGGCTGCACCGGGCGTTCCTGCGGTACAGCACGGCGATCTCGCGGCCCGTGGAACGCAAGGGTCTGTCGATGGCCGGTTTCGATGTGCTGACGGCGTTGCGCAGGGCGGGGGCGCCGTTCCGGCGCACGGCGGGTGAGCTGGCGGATTCGGGGCTGATCAGCTCGGCGGGCGTGACGCTGCGGATAGACCGGCTGGAGAAGGACGGGCTGATCCGGCGGGAGCGTGATCCGCAGGACCGGCGGGTGGTGCACTCGCGGCTGACGGACGAGGGGTTGTCGCTGATCGACGCGCTGTTCTCGGAGCATCTGGAGAACGAGCGGCGGATGCTGGCGGGGCTGTCGGAGGCGGAGTGCGTGGAGCTTGCGCGGTTGCTGGGGAAGCTGGAGCGGTCGGTGCTTTCCGCGGAGGGCGGGGAGTAGGCGCTCCGGGATCCCGGTGCGGGGATGTCCTCGATCGCCGGACGGGCTTCGAAGGAGGACACCCCCGCCGGTGTCAGGAGGCCGTGGCCTGGGACTCCGCCTCCGTGCGGTACATGCGGCGGACGCGGACCACGCCCAGGTCGTGCTGGTAGAGGTTCTCCGCCTGGTCGGCGTCGGCGCGCAGGTCCTCCAGCATGACGCGGTCCTGTTCGAGGACCTCCCAGTGGCGGTCCTCCAGGAGGGTCTTGTAGAGGAAGCGCCAGGTGTCGCGCTGCCAGTCGGTGACCTTGCGGTAGCGCCAGAAGAAGACGGCGCAGCGGTCCTCGTCGATGGGGGTGGCCATGCCGACGATGCCGAAGGGTCCGCCGGGGCCCGCGGTCGGCGGGTAGGGGATGGTGAGGTCGACCCAGTCGACGCCGGTACGGCAGAGCTCGACCCAGTCGAAGTTGACCCCGCTCTGGTCGGTCTTCTCGAAGAAGAAGCCGCGTTCGGTCTCGCGGATGCGGAAGCGGGCGGTGGTCTGGCCCTCGGCCATGCTGTGCGAGTCGCGGTGGAGGAACGAGCCGTGCATGGGGTCGAGCAGGTTCTCCACGGCGTAGCGCCAGTTGACGTTCCACTCGGCGTAGCAGAGGAACGCCGAGGTGCCGGGGTCGGTGAGGGGTTCGGGCAGGGTGAGCGGGACGGGTTCGGCGTGGGCGTGGTCGCCGAAGTAGGCGAGGATCGCGCCGCCGGTCTCGCTGAGGTGGGGGGCGGCGACGAGCTGCTTGCCCTCCAGGTTGCAGCCGGGGAGGCCGGGGACGGCGGCGACGGTGCCGGTGCCGTCGACCTGGACGCCGTGGTACCAGCAGGCGATGCGGTCGCCGAGGTGTTTGCCGAGGGAGAGGCGGGCGCCGCGGTGGGGGCAGCGGTCCTCCAGCATGTGGAGGGTGCCGTCGGCGCGGCGGAAGAGGAGCCATTCCTCGCCGAGGAGGGTGAGCCGTTTCATGCCGCCCGCGGGCACGAAGTCCGAGGGGCAGACGGCGTACCACTGGTTGCGGATGCCGGTGGCGAAGAGGCGGTCGGCGGTGCGGTCGCCGGGGCGGGCGACCTCGGAGGGGCGGGTGGTGGCGGTGGTCATGGCTGTCTCACGCTCCCAGTCGGCGCATCTCGGCGCGGAAGGTGTCCTCGGTCCAGGGGCTGCCGTCGGGGGCGGGCAGGTCGCGGGCGTTGAGTCCGGCGACGAGTCCGGGCAGGTCGTGGGCCCCGCCGCCGAAGACCTCCTCGATCACGGCGGCGAGCTTCTTCTCGTACGGGGTGGGCTCGGCGGTGCGGGCCTGGTGCGGGTCGAGGTACTGCGGGCCGGTCATGTCGGCTCCCTTCGGGCGGGTCAGAGGTCGAGTACGAGGCGGGGGGTGCGGGAGCGGGAGACGCAGAGCATCATCGAGGCGCCGGCCGCGCGTTCGCCCTCGCTGAGGAGGAAGTCGCGGTGGTCGGGGGTGCCTTCGAGGACCTTGGTCTCGCAGGTGCCGCAGATGCCGTCGCGGCAGGAGGAGGCGACGGGGATCCCGGCGTTCTCCAGGGCGTCGAGCGCGGAGGTGCCGGGGGCGACCTCGACGGTGCGGCCGGTGCGGGAGCAGACGAGGTCGAAGCCGGTGTCCTCGCCGTCGCGGGGTGCGGCGGCGGGTGCGGCGAAGCGTTCGGTACGGGCGTCGGGGCAGCGTTCCTCGACGGCGGCGAGCAGGGGTTCGGGGCCGCAGCAGTAGACCTGGGTGCCGGGTGCGAGGCCGGTGAGCAGGGTGTCCAGGTCGGGGTGGCCCTGTTCGTCCTGGGGGATGAACTCGACGCTGCCGCCGGGCTGTCCGGCGAGCGCGGTGAGTTCGGCGGTGAAGGCCATGGAGGCGCGGGTGCGGCCGCCGTGGACGAGGCGCCAGGGGGTGCGGGTGCGAGCGGCCTCGCGGGCCATGGCCAGGAGCGGGGTGATGCCGATGCCGCCGGCGACGAAGAGGTAGCCGGGGGCGTCGGGGTCGAGCGCGAAGTGGTTGCGGGGGCCCTGGACGTGGACGGTCCGGCCGGGGCGGAGTTCGCTGTGGATGTGGGCGGAGCCGCCGCGGGACGCGGGTTCGCGCAGGACGCCGATGCGCCAGTGGGTGGGGTCGGCGGGGTCGGAGCACAGCGAGTACTGGCGGACGTGGCCGCCGGTGTGGACGTCGATGTGGGCGCCGGGCCGCCAGGCGGGGAGGGGTTTGCCGTCGGGGTGGGTGAGTTCGATGCTCAGGACTCCGTCGGCCTCCCACGTCATGCGGTGGACGAGCAGGTCGAGCCGGGGCTCCTCGGCGGGTGTCATGACGGGTTGCCTCCTTCTGCGGGGGTGTCGGTGGCGGCGGCGGGGAGTTTGACGGGCGGGGTGAAGGGGGTGTTCATCGGGCCGAGTGCGGTGAGGTCGATCTCCACGAGGGTGGGGCCCGGGGTCGTGGTGGCTTCCTTGATGACGGGTCCGGCGTCGGCCTCGGCGGCGATCCGCGCGTACGGGATGCCGGTGGCGGCGGCGAGGAGGGCGAAGTCGGGGGTGGCGAGGTCGACGCCGGAGCGGCGGGGGAAGTGGTCGTCCTGCATGTTGCGCAGGACGCCGTAGCCGCCGTCGTTGAAGACGAGGAGGGTGAGGTCGGGCTTCTCCTGGGCGAGGGTGAGGAGTTCGCCGAGGTGGACGGCGAGGCCGCCGTCGCCGGCGATGACGACGGTGGGGGTGCCGGGGCGGCCGAGTGCGGCGCCGATGCCCATGGCGAGCCCCTGGCCGATGCCGCCGCCGCGCGGGAAGACGTTGGTGGCCGGGTCGGTGATCTCCAGGAGCCGGTTTCCCCAGGTGGAGGACGGGATGGTGACGTCCCGGGCGATGACGGACCCGGGCGGGCAGGCGTCGCGTATCGCGTCGTTGATCGCGGCCTGCGGGCCGATGGCGTGGCGCTGCGCGGCGCGGGCGGCGGTACGGGCCTCGCGTACGCGGCCGGGCCAGCTCGTCTCCGTACTGCCGCTGGTGACGCGGCCGAGGAGGGCGGCGAGGACGGCGGAGGCGTCGCCGTGGAGGGCGACGGTCGCCGGGTAGACGCGGCCGGGGGCGGCCGGGTCCAGGTCGATCTGGAGGTGGGTGGCGGGGAGTTCGAGGGCGTAGTCGGCGGTCTCGTTGGAGCGGAAGTGGGTGCCGATGGTGAGCAGGACGTCGGCTTCGGCGAGCAGGGCGCGGCCGGCCGGGGCGGTGGCGTAGTTGCCGAGGACCCGCTCGTCGGACTCGGGGACCGCGCCGCGCCCGGAGTTGGAGGTGACGAGCCCGGCGTCGAGGGCGTCGAGGAGGGCCGCGACCTCGGGGCGGGCGGTGTTGGCGCCGCCGCCGGCCCAGAGGAGGGGGCGGCGGGCGGCGGACAGCAGGGCGGCCGCCTCGTCCAGGAGCGCCGCGTCGGGCAGGGCCGGGGCGGCGGGCGCGGGGACGGGGGTGCCGGTGAGCCGCTGGGGGGCGAACTGGAGGTCGATGGGCCACTCGACGCTGACCGGGCCGTGCGGGGCGGTCAGGGCGCGGGCGGCCGCCTCGCGCAGCAGGTCCCCGGCGCTCTCGGCGTCGGTGACGGTGACGGCGTGCGCGGAGACCGCGCGGAGCATGCCGAGCTGGTCCTTGGTCTCGTGGATGAAGCCGCGCCCGGAGCCGAGGTACGCGCTGTCGATCTGTCCGGTGACGTGGAGGACGGGGGTGCCGGAGCTGAGGGACTCGATGAGGGAACCGGCGGCGTTGCCCGCCCCCGTACCGGTGCTGGTGAGGGCGCAGCCGAGCCGGCCGGTGGCGCGGGCGTAGCCGTCGGCGGCGTTGACCGCGGCGGCCTCGTGGCGGACGGGGACGAAGCGCAGGTCGCGGTCGACGGCTTCGACGAGCGGCAGGTTGTGCACGCTGACGATGCCGAACACCGTGTCGACGCCCAGTCCTCGTAGCGTCTCGACGAGCAGGTCGCCGCCGTTGGGTCGGGTCATGTCGGGTGCTCCTGGTGAGGGGTGGCGGATGGGGTTACGCGACGGCGCGGTTGACGCCGCCGCAGACGTCGACGGTGGTGCCGGTGATGTACGAGGCGCGGGGCGAGAGGAGGGCGGTGACGGCGTACGCGACTTCGTCGGCGTTGCCGAGGCGGCCGAGGGCGATGCCGCGGTCGGCGGCGAGTTCCGCCTGCCAGGCGGGGTAGTCCAGCGGGGAACCGGAGGCGGCGTACCGGCGTTCCCACTGCCCGGTGTCGATGAGGCCGAGGCAGACGGAGTTGACGCGGATGCCGTCGGGGGCCAGTTCCTTGGACAGTGAGGTGGAGAGGTTGAGGATGCCGGCGCGGGCGGCGCTGGTGGTCATCAGCCGGGTCTCGGGCTGTTTGGCGAGGACGGCGTTGATGTTGACGACGGAGGCGGCGCGGGCGGCGCCGGAGGCGCGGAGGTGGGGCAGGGCGGCGTTCAGCGGGTTGAGGACGCCGAAGAACTTGAGCTCCAGCTCCTCGCGCCAGTCGGCGGCGGTGGTCTCGGCGAAGGGTTTCATCCGGGAGGCGCCGGCGTTGTTGACGAGGCCGTCGAGTCCGCCGAGGTGGTCGGCGGCGGCGTCGGTGAAGGCGCGTACGGCGGCCTCGTCGGTGACGTCGCAGGGGGCGTAGTACAGCGTGTCGGGTCCGGCGAGGCCGTCGAGGGCGGCGGCGAGCGTGTCGGGGCGGCGGCCGCAGGTGGCGACGCGGGCGCCCTCCGCGAGGAGCGCGCGGACCGTGGCGAGTCCGACGCCGGAGCTGCCGCCGGTGACGAGCAGGCGGTGGCCTTTCAGCTGGAGGTCCATGGGTGCGGGCTCCTTGCGGGTGAGTGCGGGCGGTGGGTGGTGTCCTCAATCGCCGGACAGGCTTGGAGATGGCGGACGGGCTTTGATTCGTCACTGCATCGTGAAGCCGCCGTTCACGGCGAACGTCTGGCCGGTGATGTAGCCGGATTCCTCGCCGATGAGGAAGGCGATGAGGCCGACCAGGTCGGACGGTTGCTGGGGGCGGGAGATCGCCCGGTTCAGCCGGTACAGCTCGTGGCGTTCGGCGGGGATGTCCACAGCGGACTCCCCCTCCGTGAGGCCGGGCGCCACCGCGTTGACGGTGATGCCGTGGTCGCCGGTCTCGCGGGCCATCGCCCGGGTCAGGGAGATCACGGCGCCCTTGGACGCGATGTAGTGGGCGAGCCGGGGCGAGCCGTAGAGCGCGGCGTCCGAGGCGAGGTTGACGATGCGTCCGGCGCCGTGGTCCCGCATGAGCGGGAGGAGGGCGCGGGCGACGAGCCACGGCCCGCGCGCGTTGACCGTCATGATGCGGTCCCACGCCTCGACGTCGATCTCGTGGAACGGCTTGCCGCCCACCGCGTTGGCCAGTCCGGCGTTGTTGACCAGCCCGTACAGCCGGCTGCCGGCACGGGCGAGGGTGTCGGCGAGGGCGGCGACGGAGTCCGGGTCGGCGACGTCGAGCGGGTGGTAGTCCGCGGTGATGCCGTCGGCGCGCAGGGTCGCGGCCGCCTGCCGGCCGGTGGCCTCGTCCAGTTCGGCGATGACGACGCGGTGTCCGTCGCCGCCGATCCGGCGGGCCGCGGCCAGTCCGAGGCCGCGGCCCGCGCCGGTGACGACGACCGTGCGGGGGGTGTCGTCGGCGGCCATCAGTCGCGGGTGACGCCGTGCATCGGCGAGTGCTCGGGGTAGGTCGGCACCTGCGGCTTCTGCGTGCCGATGATGACGCAGAACAGGGCGTCGGTGTCGCCCTCGTTCTTCAGGGAGCGGGCGACTCCGGCGGGGACGACGATCATGTCCCGGTAGCCGAGGGTGCGGTATTCGGTCTCGTCGGCGCCGCGGTGGATGCCGACCCTGACCTGCCCCTCCAGGACGAAGAACGCCTCCTCCACGTCGTGGTGGGTGTGCTCGGGGCCCTCGGCGCCCGGCGGGAGCAGCATGTTGGAGAGGGTGAAGCCGCCCGAGGGCAGGATGCGGTTGTCGCCCTCGTGGTTGCCGGTGGCGCCGGAGCCGACGTACCGGATCTGGGCGCGGCGGTACTGGGCGCCGGCCTTCTCCTGGAAGGAGAGGGTGTTCCAGTCGGGTTCGCGGGAGTCCTTGGTGGCGATGAGGGAGTCGGTGAACTTCGCGAGGTCGCCGTTGTTCTCGTACGGGGCCTTGTCGATGGGCACGGGATGCTCCTGGGTTCGGTCGGGATGGGTGGGGGGTTCGTCGTTACGCGGGTACGCGGGCGACGACGTGGAGGTGGGCGCGGACCCAGGCGTTGAACGCCTCGGGGCGTTCCTGGTTGGCGAGGTGTCCGGCGCCGGAGAGGGTGACGTAGACGGATTTCGCCAGGCCCCCGGCGATGGCCTGGGACTCGTCGGTGCCAGTGACCGTGTCCTGTTCGCCGCACAGCACGAGGGCCGGGGCGGTGATGGCGGGCAGGTCGTCGGTGAGGTCGGCGTCCGCCATGGCCTCGGCGGCGTAGCCGTAGCCAGGGCTGCGGACGGAGCCGGCCATGGTGGCGACGACGCGGGCGACGAGTTCGGGGGGTGCGCCGTCCGAGACGAGCCGGGGCCCCCGGGCGGCGGCGAACGCCTCGGGCCCCTGGGCGGCGAATTGTCCGGCGCGCCCGCGCATGGCCTTCGCCCTGTCCGGGTCGGTGCCGGACCCCCGGCTGGAGTCGGCGACGATCAGGGAGGCGACGAGGTCGGGGTGGCGGGTGGCGAGGCGCAGGGCGATGACGCCGCCCCAGGAGACGCCGAGGACGTGGGCGGGGCCGCCGCGTTCGCGGATGAGGGCGGCGGCGGTGTCGGCGTAGCCGTCGAGGCCGGGGGCGTGGTCCGGGTCGGCGGAGTCCGCGTAGCCGGGGGCGTCCCAGGCGACGACGCGGACCTGGTCGGCGAGGCCGTCGAGCTGGGGGGCGAAGGCGGCGGAGGAGGAGCCGATGCCGTGCAGGCAGAGCAGGAGCGGGGCGTCCGGGTCGCCGGCCTCGCGGGTGTGGACGGCCCCGGCGGTGAGCGTCGCGGCGGTCACAGGATCTGCCCCGCCCGTCCGACGACGGCGCCGAGGCTGCGGAGCACGGCGTGCGGGACGACCTGGCTGGTGGCGGGGTTGGCGGCGTCGGGACGGTGGGCGACCTCGAAGCGGTAGCTGCCGTGCGGGCCCGCCGCCTCGATGACGTGCCGGGTGAGGGTGGCGGCCGGGTCGGCGACGACGACGACCTCGACGAGGTCCGGGTCGCCGGTGGCGAGGGCGACCGAGGCGGCGACGTTGGTCGACTTGGGGAACTTCACCGGGACGTCGCGGGCGGTGCCGCGCATGACCTCGACGGGTTCGGTGGTGGTGCGCAGCCGGGTGGTGAGCGCGTCGTCCATCCAGGGCTGGTGGAGGGTGGCGGGAAGCTTGGTGGTGGTGAGGGTGACGGAGGTGAGGGGGCCGAGTCCGCGGACGGCCTGGAGGAGGTCGAGGCCGCCGACGGCGCCGCCAGTGAAGTAGACGCGGCCGGGTCCGGCGGCGCGCAGGCGGGCGGTGAGCTCGGGGTCGACCAGGGCGCCGGTGGAGGCGATGAGGAGGTCGGCGCCGCTGGTGAGGACGCGCTCGGCCCATTCCCGTACGACGGCCTGGCCGGCGGCTTCGACCACGAGGTCGCAGACGGCGAGGGCGTCTTCGAAGGACAGCTGGGGGGCGGGGGCGTCCACGAGGGGCCGGTTGTCGATGACGCAGGTGAGTTCGGCGCCGGGTATGCGGCCCTCGGCGAGGGCGGTGCCGACGACGCGTCCGATGGCGCCCCAGCCGACGAGGCCGACGCGGCGCACGGTGGGGCCGGGGCGGGTGGGGGTGTCCGGGCGGGAGTTGAGGACGGTGGTCACGCGGTCACCTCTTCCGGTGTGGTGGCGAGCGGGCCGGGGTCGGGGGTGCCGGCCATGTGGCGGCGGATTGCGGGGGACGGGGGTCCGGCGGTGCCCCAGAGGTCGGAGAGGTCGGGGGTGCGGCGCCAGACCTTGGCGATCCAGGCGTCCTCCACGATCTGGGCGACCTCGGAGGTGTATTCGCAGACGAGTCCGGCCGGGTCGGTGAAGTAGGAGAAGGTGTTGTTGCCGGGTCCGTGGCGGCCGGGGCCCCACTGGGGGGTGATGCCGTGGTGGCGGAGCCGGCCGAGGCCGCGCATGAAGTGGTCGACGGACGGCATCTCGTAGGCGACGTGGTTGAGGGACGCCCACTCGGCCTGGTTGAAGGCGATGCAGTGGTGGTCGGCGTTGCAGCGCAGGAAGGCCATCTGGTGCTCGGACCAGTCGGAGACCCGCAGCCCGAGCACGGAGGTGTAGAAGGCGACGGCGGCGTCGATGTCCGTGGTGTTGAGGACGGTGTGGGTGACGCCGACGGGGACTGCGCCGTCCCGGCCGCGCGGGGTGACCGCGTGGGTCTGGGCGCTGAGTTCGATCAGCCGGCCCTCGGGGTCGGTGAAGCGGAGTCCGTAGCCGCCGCCGACCTGGTCGAGGGGGCCGGGTCCGGCGACGGGGACGATGCCGCGGGCGAGGAGGCGGCGGGCGGCCTCGTCGATCTCGGCGGGGGTGGCGACGGCGAAGCTGATGCGGCCGAGGCCGTTGCGCTCGGCTCGGGTGAGGTGCAGGACGTGGTGTTCCTCGCCGGTGCCGCGCAGCCAGGTGGCGTCGGTGTCGCGTTCGACGGGGTCCAGGCCCCAGACCTCGGCGTAGAAGTCGGCGGACTCGGTGAGGGCGGGTGTGTGGAGTTCGACGGAGCGCAGGGCGCGGAGCCGGGCGATCGGCCGGTCGTGGGGGTGGTCGTGGGGCATGGTGCCTCCCGCTCGGTTGGGTGGGGCGCGTGCGGTGTCAGTGGGCGGCGGCCCAGGGCAGCGGGGTGGTGTCGGTGGCCCAGTAGAGGGACTTCTGCCGTTGGTAGCCGCGGATGAGGTCGCGGCCCTTCTCGGTGCCGATGCCGCTGTCCTTCAGCCCGCCGAACGGGGTGGAGATGCTGAACTGCTTGTACGTGTTGATCCAGACGGTGCCCGCGTCGATGCGGCGGGCGAGGCGCCAGGCGCGGGCGTGGTCGCGGGTCCAGATGCCGCAGGCAAGGCCGTAGACGCTGTCGTTGGCCTGGGCGACGAGGTCGTCCTCGTCCTCGAAGGGCAGGGCGACCAGGACCGGTCCGAAGATCTCCTCCCGGCAGACCCGGGCCGTGTTCGGCAGGCCGTCCAGGACGGTGGGCAGGTAGTAGGCGCCGTCCCGGTAGCGCTCGCCCTCGGGGGCCGCTCCCCCGCACCGGACGGTGGCGCCCTCCGCGCGGGCCAGGTCGACGTAGGCGGCGACGCTGTCGCGGTGGCGGTGGTGGACCAGCGGGGCGACCTGGGTGTCCGGGTCGGTGCCGGGGCCGACGCGCAGTTTCTCCGTACGGGCGACGAGTTCGCCGAGGAACTCCTCGTAGCGGGAGCGGTGCACGAAGAGGCGGGAACCGGCGATGCAGCTCTGGCCGCTGGAGGAGAAGATCCCGTACATGACGCCGGCGAGGGCCTGTTCGAGGTCGGCGTCCTCCAGCACGATCGTCGGTGACTTGCCGCCGAGTTCGAGGGAGAGCGGCATCAGCTTGTCGGCGGCGGCGTGGGCGAGGGTGCGGCCGGTCTCCGTACCGCCGGTGAAGGTGACTTTGCCGACGGCGGGGTGACGGACGATCGCGTCGCCGATGACGCTGCCGCGGCCCGGCAGGACGGAGAGCAGGGCGGTCGGCAGCCCGGCCTCGGTGAGCGCCTGGTGGACCAGGCGGCCGAGCGCGAGGGCGACGAGCGGGGTCCACTCGGCGGGCTTGAGGAGGACGGCGTTTCCGGCGGCGAGGGCGGGGGCGAGCTTCTGGGCGTCGCTGGCGATCGGCGAGTTCCAGGGGGTGATCGCGCCGACGACGCCGAGGGGTTCGTGGACGCTCATCGTGACGTACGGGCCGCGGGCCGGGGTGAGCGCGTCCTCGGCGGTCTCCAGGGCGGCGGCGGTGTAGCGGAAGGTGCCGGCGGCGCTGAGGACGAGGGCGCGGGTCTCGGTGCGGCACTTGCCGGTGTCGGCGGTCTGGAGGGCGGAGAGCCGGTCGGCGCCCTGCTCGATCAGGTCGGCGACGCGGTGCAGCAGCCGGGCGCGGAGGTGGGCGGGCAGGTCGCGCCAGGCGGGGTCCCGGGCGGCCCGGGCGGCTGCGGCGGCGGCCTCCTCGACGTCTTCGAGGGACGCGGCGTGCACGGTGGCGATGACCTGGCCGGTGGCCGGGTCGGCGGTCTCGATGGGGGCGCCCCGGCCCTGGCGCCACTGTCCTGCGACCAACACCTCGTCGGCAAGCATCGGTTGGCCTCCTGCGGTCGTGATCGGTTCCCGGTCCGGCCGGAGCCGGTACCTCAGGCCTAAAAAGCTAAGCACTTAAGTAATTGCCCGCAAGCCCCCCTGGACAAAAAGCCCGGGCAAAAAGTCTTTTGCTCCCCGGCCCTTGACGGCCGCCGCCCCCGGACCGGTAGAACTTAAGCCCTAAGAAGCTAGGTGCTTACAGAGGTTCGTGGGCGATGTCACCGCCTCACGGGCACCGCGTGCCGCTCCCCCACCCGTACGCTCGGCCCACCGCATCCTCTGCGAACACGTACACCTGGCTCCCCCAACCGCTCCGGGCCCCCCGCGGAGCAGGAGGAACCCTGGATGAGCACCGACATCTCACAGGACGCCGCGCCGGGCCCCTCGCCCGCCGGTACCACCCGCACCGCCATCGCGGCCCGGTTCGAGCGGCTGCCGCCGTCCCGCTGGCACGTCACCGTCCGCCTGATCGTGGGTGTGGTCACCTTCTTCGAGGCGTTCGACCAGCTCCTGATCGCCTACGCGCTGCCCGAACTCCGGGACGAGTGGCACCTCAGCACCGGCGACGCCACGGCCGTCCTGACCGTCGGCTCGGTCGGGATGCTCGTCGGCGCCCTGCTCTCGGGGCGGCTGGCCGACCGCTACGGCCGGGTGAAGGTCATCGCGTACTGCATCGCCGTATCGGGCCTGGTGAGCCTGGCCCTCACCGCCTGCACCTCGCTCACCCCGTTCCTGGCGCTCCGGTTCGTGCAGGGGCTGGCGATCGGCGGCGAGGTGCCGGTGGCGGCGGCCTTCATCAGCGAGATCACCCGCAGCTTCAAGCGGGGCCGCTTCGTCCTGCTGTACGAGCTGGTCTTCCCGGCCGGGCTCACCGTCGGCGCGCTGGTCGCGGCCTGGGTCGTCCCGGCCGCGGGCTGGCGCACGATGTTCGTGGTCGCCGCCGTCCCCGGCCTGCTGGCCTTCCTCGTGCAGCGCCGCGTCCCGGAGTCCCCGCGCTGGCTCGCGGACCGGGGCCGCCTCGCGGAGGCGGAAGCGGTGATGGCCGGGATCGAGGCGAAGGTGGCGGCCGCGACGGGCCGGCCGCTCCCGGCGCCGGGCGCTGTGCGGGCTCCGGAGAAGGCATCCGCCGCGGCCACCGCGGCGGAGCGGGCCGCGACCGGCGTGCGCGGCCTGTTCACCGGCCGCTACCGGCGCCGCACCCTGGTCGTCGGCGCGATCTGGTTCACCGGCTACTTCGTGAACTACGGCGTGACGTCCTGGCTGCCGAGCATCTACAAGGACGAGTACGGCCTCGGCCTCTCCGACGCCCTCCTCTACTCCACGGTGACCTCGGTCGCCGGACTGCTCGGCTGCCTGATCGTCGCGCTCACCGTGGACGTCCTGGGCCGCCGCAAGGTCTTCGCGATCTGCCTCGGCGCCTCGGCCGCCCTGCTGCTCACCCTGGCCGCGCTCGGCGCCGGCTCCCCCGTCCAGGTGCTGATCTGGACCTCGCTGTCGGCGGTCGGCTTCTTCGGCTCCAACATCTGCCTGTACCTGTACACCCCGGAGCTGTACCCGACCCGGATGCGGGCGCTCGGATGCAGCGTCGGCGGCGCGGTCAACCGCCTGGGCGTGATCCTCGGCCCGATCCTGGTCGGCGTCGTCTACGCGGCGAACGACAGCGTGGTCGCGGTCTTCGTGATGCTCGCCGCGGTGGCGGTGCTCGGCGCGGTGGTCGCCGGCACCCTGGCGGAGGAGACGGCGAACCGGCCCCTGGAGGAGATCTCCCCCTGACGGAGGCGGAACGCGGGCGCGGAGGCGGCCGGGGCCGGGGCGCAAAACCCCTAACGCCCCCCGGTCGCCTCCGTGCCGTTCGCGGACTCCTCCGCGATGCGTTCGTGGTGGCGGATGACCTCCGCGACGATGAAGTTGAGCAGCTTCTCGGCGAAGGCCGGGTCGAGGTGGGCGCTCTCCGCGAGCTCGCGGAGACGGGTGATCTGGCGGGCCTCGCGGGCCGGGTCGGCCGGGGGGAGCTGGTGGGCGGCCTTGAGGTGGCCGACCTGCTGGGTGCACTTGAAGCGTTCGGCCAGCATGTGGACGACGGCGGCGTCGATGTTGTCGATGCTCTGGCGCAGCCGGTCGAGTTCGACGCGTACGGAGGCGTCGATGTCGTTCGTGGTCATGGGCAGCGAGCTTACGGGGCTACGAGGAGATCGTCGGCGGGTGTTCGGGGTCCGGGACGCGGTCGCTCCAGCCGCCCGGCACCGTACGCCCCTGCTGTTCGCGGAAGCGGACCGGGGCGATGCCGACGCGCCGCGCGAAGAGCCGGGAGAAGTAGGCCGGATCGTCGTAGCCGACGCGGCGGGCGACGGCCGCGACCGGCAGGTCGCTCGTGGCCAGGAGCTCCTTCGCGCGCCCGAGCCGGATGGTGAGGAGGTAGTCCTTCGGGCTGCATCCCGCGCCCCGGCGCACCGCCGTCCGCAGCTCGGCGGAGGTCATCCCGTGCCGGGCGGCGTGCTCGGCGACGGACAGCGGCTGGAAGGCGTCCCGGGCGAGCGCCTGGAGCACCGGGTCGCCGTCGGGGCCGACGTCGGCGCGGGCCCGGCGCAGGGCGACGAGGAGTTCGTGCACGGCGGCCCCCGTCTCGACCTCCAGGAGCGGGTTGCCGCGCCGGGCCGCCCGGACCATCCGGCCGATCGCGGCACGCGGGGCGGCGGTGTCGGCGAGGGGGACCAGGGGGCGGTCGGGCTCGATGTAGCCGAGCTCGGTGTACGTGGCGGTGGCGGGCCCGGTGAAGTCCACGAAGCTCTCGTCCCAGCCGGTCCCCGGGTCGGCGCCGTAGTGGTGCGGGGTGCCCGGGGTCAGCCAGATGAGGCTGGGCGCGGTGACCGGGACCCGCCGCCCGTCCGGCCCGGCGAACCAGCCGCTGCCCGCGTGCACGACGACGGCCACATGGTGGTCCAGGGTGCGCGGTCCGACGGTCGGCAGGGTGCCGTGCTGGAGGCCGACGCCGAGACAGACCAGGCCCAGGCGGTGGTGGAGCGGGCTGGGCGTGAAGAAGCGCATCCAGGTGTGGTACATGGGCTCCCTCTCGCCCGGTCCGGGCAACTCGCGTCCAAACAGCCAAGATCTTTGTCCATGGACCGGCCGCACGCCAGGGCTGAGGCTGGACCGAGACATTCCGCGCATCAGGAGAACGGGCACCATGGCTGACTTCACCGTCGAGGACGACGGCTTCCGGATCGACGGGAAGCCCGTACGGCTGCTGTCCGGGGCCCTGCACTACTTCCGGGTGCACGAGGGCCAGTGGGACCACCGGCTCGCGATGCTGCGCGCGATGGGCCTGAACTGCGTGGAGACGTACGTCCCGTGGAATCTCCACGAGCCGGTGCCCGGCCGCTTCCGGGACACCGGGGCGCTGGGCCGCTTCCTGGACGCGGCGCACCGGGCCGGTCTGTGGGCGATCGTGCGCCCGGGCCCGTACATCTGCGCGGAGTGGGAGAACGGCGGTCTGCCCGCGTGGGTGACCGGGCGGTTCGAGCGCCGGGTGCGGACCCGCGACGAGGGGTATCTCGACGCGGTCCGGTCCTGGTTCGCGGAGCTGCTGCCGCAGGTCGCCGAGCGGGAGATCCACCGCGGCGGCCCGGTGATCATGGTGCAGGCCGAGAACGAGTACGGGAGTTACGGCACGGACGGCGTGTATCTGCGCCGGGTGGCGGAGCTGCTGCGCGCGTACGGGGTGAGCGTGCCGCTGTTCACCTCGGACGGGCCGGAGGACCACATGCTCACCGGCGGCTCGGTGCCCGGGCTGCTCGCCACCGCCAACTTCGGTTCGGGCGCCCGTGAGGCGTTCCGGGTGCTGCGCCGCCACCAGGCGTCGGGCCCGCTGATGTGCATGGAGTTCTGGTGCGGCTGGTTCGAGCACTGGGGCGCGCCGCCGGTGGTCCGGGATCCGGCGCAGGCGGCCGGTGCGCTGGCGGAGATCCTGGAGTGCGGGGCGTCGGTGAACGTCTACATGGCACACGGCGGCACGAACTTCGCCGGGTGGGCGGGCGCGAACCGTTCCGGCCCGCTCCAGGACCAGGAGCTGCTGCCGACGGTGACGTCGTACGACTACGACGCGCCGGTGGACGAGTACGGCCGGGCCACGGAGAAGTTCCGGCTGTTCCGGAAGGTCCTCGCCGCCTACGCGGACGGGCCGCTGCCCCCGCTGCCGCCGGAGCCGGCCGGGCTCGCCGCCCCGGTCCGGGCGGAGCTGACCGAGTGGGCGCCGCTGCGCACGGTGCTGGAGGCGCTGGGCGACGAGGAGGCTGCGGAGTCCGGGGTGCCGCCGACGTTCGAGGAGCTGGGCGTGGACCGCGGCCTGGTCCGCTACCGGGTCGCCGTGCCGGGGCCGCGCCGCCCGTACCCGCTGGGCGTCTCGGGGCTGCGGGACCGTGCGGTGGTGTACGTGGACGGGGTGCGCCGGGGCGTCCTGAGCGAGGGGGCCGCCACCCTGGAGGAGCCGGTGGCCGGGCCCGCCGAGGTGGAGCTGTGGGTGGAGTCGCTGGGCCGGGTCAACTACGGGCCGCGCCTGGGCGAGCCGAAGGGCATCACCGGGGGCGTGCTGCACGAGCGCCAGTATCTGCACGGGGTGCGGGCGCGGGCGCTGCGCCTGGACGCGTTCGAGGAGCCGGGCGCGGTCGCGGGGGTGCCGTTCGCACCGGTCGACGGGGAGGGCGGGACGGGGCTGTACCGGGGCACGTTCGAGCTGACGGCCGGGGCGGACCACGCGGGGCTCGAACTCCCGGGCTGGACGCGGGGGTTCGTCTGGGTGAACGGCTTCTGCCTGGGCCGGTACTGGTCGGAGGGCCCGCAGCACACGCTGTACGTGCCGGGGCCGGTGCTGCGGGACGGGGTCAACGAGGTGTGGGTGCTGGAGACGGAGGGCGCGGGCGCGCCGTTCGTCCGGCTGGGCCCGGGGCTGCCGGTCCGGACCGGCGGCTGACAACCCCGGGGCGCTCTTCCCGGTCTACATTGGTGAGGAGTCGGCCTGGCGGACGAGCGGGGGTACGAACGTGCCGGACAGCCCCCGCCGCAGCCCGGTCGAGCACGGGTTCCCGCATCTGGAGACGGTCCGCTCGGCGATCACCGCGCTGTACCGCAGGCTGTCGGCCGACGGCGTCCAGCGGTTCGCGACGAGCCTCGCCCCGGTCGACGCCGCGTTCGCCGACGCGGACGATCTGCACCTGGGCGCGCAGCGGGTGGCGCGGGCGATGGTGCACCACTACCGGCTGCCGGATGCCCGGGTGATCGTGGCGTTCCGGTCGATGGAGCACGCGGGCAGCGTCGAACTCGCGGCGGGGCCGGAGTACTTCGTGGAGCTGAACGACCGCTTCCGCACCCATCGCCGGGACATCGGGGCGGCCCTGTCGCACGAGGTCGCGCATGTGCTGCTGCACCGGCTGGGCCTGGAGTTCCCCGGCACCCGCGACAACGAGATCCTGACCGACACGGCGGCGGCCTACCTGGGGGCGGGGTGGCTGCTCCTCGACGCGTTCCGCGAGGACGCGACGTCCAGCCAGAAGCTGGGGTACCTGACGCCGGAGGAGTTCGGGTACGTGCTGGCCGAGCGCGCGCTGGTGTTCGGCGAGGACCCCTCGCCCTGGTTCACCAGTCCGCAGGCGTACACCGCGTACGCGGAGGGGCGGGCCCGAGCGCTGCGCGATGCGGCGCGGGCGCCGCTGACGGCGGCGGGGTGGGCGGGGCGGCGCCGCTACGCACTGGACCGACGGACCGGGTCCGAGGGGCCCGGCGGGTCGTACGCCTTCGAGACGGCGGCGGACGGATTGCGGGTGGCGTTCCCGTGCCCCGTCTGCCACCAGCGCAACCGGGTCCCGGTGCGGGGGCGGGTACGGGTGCGGTGCGCGCTGTGTCGCGCGGTACTGGACTGCACGACGTGACCGGTCACCGTCCCGGGGGCGCTGCCCCCGGACCCCCGCTCCTCAATCGCCGGAGGGGCTTGATTTCGGCCCCTCCGGCGACGGGTGTTACGCGGCGCGGCGGGTGCGCTGTGCGCTTCCGCGAGCGGCCCCTGTCCGTGGGGCGGAGCCCCGGGACGCACCCGCCCCCCGGCCTCGGCCCCGGCTGCCCGAGCGGGCTCCCGCCGGCCGCGGCTTCGGCTGCGTCGGCTGCGGAACCTCTATGACCACCGCGACCCCGGACGGTTCGCGGGCGCCCGTGATGCGGGTCAGCTCCTCGTCGCTGGAGCGGATGCGCGTGGTGCGCGGGTCGATGCCCGCGTCGCGCATCAGACGGGTCATGTCGCGCTTCTCGTCGGGCAGGACGAGGGTGACGACACTGCCGGACTCCCCGGCCCGGGCGGTGCGGCCGCCCCGGTGGAGGTAGTCCTTGTGGTCGGTGGGCGGGTCCACGTTGACGACGAGGTCGAGGTCGTCCACGTGGATGCCACGGGCCGCCACGTTCGTCGCGACGAGGGCCGTGACCTGGCCGTTCTTGAACTGGTCCAGGGTCCGGTTGCGCTGCGGCTGCGAGCGCCCGCCGTGCAGCGCGGCAGCGCGTACCCCACTGGCGAGGAGCCGCTTGGCGAAACGGTCCGCCGCGCGCTTGGTGTCCACGAACATGATCACGCGGCCCTCGCGGGCGGCGATCCGGGTCGCGACGGCCTTCTTGTCGGTCTCGTCCAGGACATGGAGGACGTGGTGCTCCATGGTGGTGACCGCACCGGCGGACGGGTCGACCGAGTGCACGACGGGGTCGGTCAGGAACATCTTGACCAGGCGGTCGATGTTCTTGTCCAGGGTCGCGGAGAACAGCATCCGCTGACCGCCCGCCTCGACCTGCTTGAGCAGGGCGGTGACCTGGGGCATGAACCCCATGTCGGCCATCTGGTCGGCCTCGTCCAGGACCGTGATCGCGACCTGGTCCAGGCGGCAGTCGCCGCGCTCGATGAGGTCCTTGAGCCGGCCCGGGGTCGCCACCAGCACCTCGGCGCCGCGCCGCAGCGTGGCGGACTGCCGGGTGATCGACATGCCGCCGACGACGGTGGCCAGGCGCAGGTTGACCGAGGTGGCGTACGGGGTCAGCGCGTCGGTGACCTGCTGGGCGAGCTCGCGGGTCGGGACGAGGACGAGGGCCAGCGGTGCCTTCGGCTCGGCGCGGCGGCCGGCGGTGCGGGCCAGGAGCGCGAGCCCGAAGGCGAGGGTCTTGCCGGAGCCGGTGCGGCCCCGGCCGAGGATGTCACGGCCGGCCAGCGAGTTGGGCAGCGTGGCGCCCTGGATCGGGAACGGCTCGGTCACGCCCTGCGCGGCAAGGGTCTTCAGCAGGGCTGCGGGCATGTCCAGCTCGGCGAACGCCTCGACGGCGGGCAGTGCGGGGGTGATGGTCTCGGGCAGCGCGAATTCGCCCTGCGGCGGCGTGGCCCTGCGACGGGGCGACGCCTTTCCGGTTCCCTTGCCGGAACCCTGTGCGGTTGCCTGTGCCCGGTCCGTGCCGCGCGCCCTGGACGGGCGGTTGCGAGCGGGACGGTCCTGGCGTTCGGAGCGGGTCATATCGGGATTGTCCTCCTGGGACAGCACGAGCCGGGGCCCGCACCTTGATGGTGCGGGCCCCGGCTGCGAGGTACGCGTCCGGCGAAAATTAGGCCGGGACGATGTTCTCCGCCTGCGGGCCCTTCTGGCCCTGCGTGACGTCGAAGCTGACCTTCTGGCCCTCGACGAGCTCACGGAAGCCCTGGGCGTTGATGTTCGAGTAGTGGGCGAAGACGTCGGCGCCGCCGCCGTCCTGCTCGATGAAGCCGAAGCCCTTTTCAGAGTTGAACCACTTCACGGTTCCAGTAGCCATGTCGATCTCCTAAGGAGGTGCAGTGCCGGAAATTCGCACTTTACGAATTCCAAGTCGCCGCATTGAGCCCCATCCGGAGAAAGCCGGAAAACAATAAAGCGCCTGACGAAGCATTCCCGTCAGGCGCACATAAAGTTCATGGGTACCAAAACTGCAACACGACCACCGTAGCACGAGCCGCCGCCGGATGTCGGGAGGAGGGTCGGTCAGTCGTCGTTGCCCCGTCGGATCGTGCGCAGCGGGCGGCCGGGACGCCAGGTGCTGATGACGAGCGTGTCGCCTCCTTCCAGGCCCACGCGCACCACCTCGGTGGGCTCGACGCGGAACAGGTGGAAGGGCTCGGGCGGGGTGCGCTCCCCGATGAAGCGGGCGAGGACGGCGGGGTCGGTCACCTCGACGGCGCGCCCGGAGATCCGGACGTCCCCGTCGGCCATCTCGGCGTCGGGCCCGGGGTTGGCGTGCACGCAGAAGCGGGGGTCGCGGCGCAGGTCGAGGGCCTTGCGGGAGTTCGGCATCATGCCGAGGTGCGGCTCGTCCTCCCAGAAGTCCACCTCCAGGCCGGTGAGCCGGGGCGACCCGTCCTTGCGGAGGGTGGCGAGGACATGGTGCTTGTACGGCGCGAACCGCCGTCGCACGGTGTCGGCGAAGTCGGGCTCGGCGGTGCGGAAGTCGGTCCAGGTGCTGGTGGTCATGAGGCCATGGAACCGGAGAATCCCGTCATCCTCTGTCAGGTATTCGGGTCTGACACGATGAGCGCATGCGGAATGATCACTTCACGGAGCGCTCGCGTGCCCTGGTGCGGCGGCTGCATCCCCTGGACTGGCTGGCCGGCGGTCTGCTCCTGCTCGGAGTGGTCTTCGCGGCGACCGGGCTGCTGCCGTCCGGGCCCGCGCAGGACCAGCTGCGGCGCATCGGGCCGCTGCTCGCGTTCCTGGCGACGGTGATCGTGCTGGCGGAGCTGGCGGGCCGGGCGCAGGTCTTCGACGTGGTCGCGGCGTGGGTGGCGCGGGCCGGGCGCGGGCGGTATCCGCTGTTGTTCGCGCTGTGCGTGGCGTTCGCCTCGCTGACCACGATCACCCTGAACCTCGACACGACGGCCGTGCTGCTCACCCCGGTGATGCTGGCGCTGGCCGGGCGGGTGGGCATCGCGGCGGTGCCGCTGGCGATGACCACGGTCTGGCTGGCCAACACGGCGAGCCTGCTGCTCCCCGTATCGAATCTGACCAATCTGCTGGCGGCGGACCGGGTGGCGCTGTCCCCGGCCGGTCTGGCCGCCGTGATGTGGCTGCCGCAGCTGGCCGCGATCGGGATGACGGCGCTGTGCCTGTGGGTCTTCTACTGGCGCCGGGGGCGGCGGGGCGCCGACACGTACACCCCGCCGCCGGTGCCCTCGCCCGAGGACCGGGTGCTGCTGGGGGTCTGCTCGGTGGCGTGCGCCGGGTTCCTGCTGGCGATCCTGGTGGTGGACGTGCCGCTGTGGTCGGCCTCGCTGGTGGCGATGGTCGTCGTGGTGGTGGCGTACGCGGTGCGGCGGCGCGAGGAGCTGCGGCTCTCGCTGATCCCGTGGCGGCTGCTCGTCCTGGTGCCGGGGATGTTCCTGGTGGTGGAGACCGTCAACGCGCACGGGCTGCACGAGCTGCTGGTGCGGGCGCTCGGCTCGGACGACGGCCTCGCGGGCATGCTCCGCACCGCCGGGGTGGGCGCGGGGCTCGCCAACGTACTGAACAACCTTCCGGCGTACGTGGCGGGCGAGGCGGTCGTCCCGGCGGACAACCACCATCAGCTGCTGGCCCTGCTGATCGGGGTCAACGCGGGCCCGCTGGTCACCCCGTGGGGGTCGCTGGCGACGCTGCTGTGGTTCGAGCGGTGCCGGTTCCAGGGGACGCGGATCGGGGTACGGCGCTTCGCGCTGACCGGCCTGGTCCTCGCGGTGACGGCGACGGCGGCGGCGACCTGCGCGCTGGCGCTGACCGCCTGAGTCGCCTGCCTCCGAATGCGCCACGGCGCCTGCCGATTCGTCCGGTCGGGGACGGGCAGGCGCCGCGTTCAGTTCCGCACGCCGTTGTGCGGGACGTCTGTGTGCCGTATCAGACCGTCAGGGCACGGTCCGTCGGGCGGATCGGGGCCGGCAGGGCGCTGGCTCCGGTCAGGAAGCGGTCCACGCCGCGTGCCGCGGAGCGGCCCTCGGCGATGGCCCACACGATGAGGGACTGGCCGCGGCCCGCGTCCCCGGCGACGAAGACGCCGTCGACGTTGGTCGCGTAGTCCTGGTCGCGGGCGATGTTGCCGCGCTCGTCGAGCTCCAGACCGAACTGCTGGACCAGACCGTTGGCCTGGTCGGTGCCGGTGAAGCCCATCGCGAGCGTGACCAGCTGCGCGGGGATGACCCGCTCGGTGCCGGGCTTCTGCTCCAGCTTACCGTCCTTGAACTCCACCTCGACCAGGTGGAGGGCCTGGACGTTGCCGTCCTCGTCGCCCTCGAAGTGGGTGGTCGAGACGGAGTAGACCCGCTCGCCGCCCTCCTCGTGCGCGGAGGTGACCTTGTAGAGCATGGGGAAGGTCGGCCAGGGCTGGTTGGCGTTCCGCTCCTCGCCCGGCCGGGGCATGATCTCCAGCTGGGTGACGGACAGGGCGCCCTGGCGGTGCGCGGTGCCGACGCAGTCGGCGCCGGTGTCGCCGCCGCCGATGACGACGACGTGCTTGCCCTCGGCGGTGATCGGGGAGACCGTCAGGTCGCCCTCCTGCACCTTGTTGGCGAGCGGCAGGTACTCCATCGCGTAGTGCACGCCGTTCAGCTCCCGGCCCGGGACGGGCAGGTCGCGCGAGACGGTGGCACCGGCGGCGATGACCACGGCGTCGTAGCGGCGGCGCAGCTTCGCGGCGTCGATGTCCCGGCCGATCTCGGTCTCGGTGCGGAACTTGGTGCCCTCCGCGCGCATCTGCTCGATGCGGCGGTTGATGTGCGACTTCTCCATCTTGAACTCGGGGATGCCGTACCGGAGGAGGCCCCCGATGCGGTCCGCGCGCTCGTAGACGGCGACCGTGTGACCGGCCCGGGTGAGCTGCTGGGCGGCGGCGAGGCCGGCCGGACCGGAGCCGATGACGGCGACGGTCTTGCCGGACAGGCGCTCCGGCGGCTGCGGGGTTACGTCGCCGCGGTCCCACGCCTGGTCGATGATCGAAACCTCGACGTTCTTGATGGTGACGGCCGGCTGGTTGATGCCGAGCACGCACGCGGACTCGCAGGGCGCCGGGCAGAGCCGCCCGGTGAACTCCGGGAAGTTGTTCGTGGCGTGCAGGCGCTCGGACGCGGCGGTCCAGTCCTCGCGGTAGGCGTAGTCGTTCCACTCGGGGATGAGGTTTCCGAGCGGACAGCCGTTGTGGCAGAACGGGATGCCGCAGTCCATGCAGCGGCCGGCCTGCTTGCTGATGATCGGGAGCAGCGAGCCCGGAACGTAGACCTCGTTCCAGTCCTTGACGCGCTCGCCGGCCGGGCGGGTCTGCGCGACCTCGCGGCCGGTGGTCAGGAAGCCCTTGGGGTCAGCCATTGGTCGCCGCCTCCATCATCTTCTCGGTGGTCTCCTGCTCGGAGAGACCGGCGAGCTCAGCGGCGTCCTTGGCGGCGAGCACTGCCTTGTAGGTGGACGGGATGATCTTGCTGAAGCGGGCCACCGAGGTGTCCCACTCGGCGAGGAGCTTCCCGGCGACGGTGGAGCCGGTCTCCTCCTGGTGGCGGCGCACGACGTCGTGCAGCCACTGCTTGTCGGTGTCGGTCAGCTCCTCGACCGCGCCGAGGTTGCCGGCGTTGACGTTGTCGCGGTTGAGGTCGATGACGTACGCGACACCGCCGGACATGCCGGCCGCGAAGTTGCGCCCGGTCTCGCCGAGCACCACGGCGTGGCCGCCGGTCATGTACTCGCAGCCGTGGTCGCCCACGCCCTCGGAGACGACGGTGGCGCCGGAGTTGCGGACGCAGAAGCGCTCACCGGTGCGACCGCGGAGGAACAGTTCGCCGCCGGTCGCGCCGTAGGCGATGGTGTTGCCCGCGATCGTGGAGTACTCGGCGAGGTGGTCGGCGCCGCGGTCGGGGCGGACGACGACGCGGCCGCCGGACAGGCCCTTGCCGACGTAGTCGTTGGCGTCGCCCTCCAGGCGCAGGGTGACCCCGCTGGGCAGGAAGGCGCCGAAGGACTGGCCCGCGGAGCCGGTGAAGGTGATGTCGATGGTGTCCTGGGGCAGGCCCGCACCGCCGAACTTCTTCGTGACCTCGTGGCCGAGCATCGTGCCGACGGTCCGGTTGATGTTCCGGATCGCGATCTGCGCGCGGACCGGCTGGGCGGCCTCGGGGCTGTCGGCCTTGAGGGCGTCGGCGGCGAGCTTGATCAGCTCGTTGTCGAGGGCCTTGTCGAGGGCGTGGTCCTGCTCGGTGCTCCGGTACCGGACCGCGCCTTCGGGCAGCTCGGGGACGTAGAACAGCGGGGCGAGGTCCAGGCCCTGCGCCTTCCAGTGCGTGACGGCGCGGTCGGTGTCCAGCAGCTCGGCGTGGCCGACGGCCTCCTCGATCGTGCGGAAGCCCAGCTCGGCGAGGAGCTCGCGGACCTCCTGCGCGATGAACTCGAAGAAGTTGACGACGTACTCGGCCTTGCCGGAGAAGCGGTCGCGCAGCACCGGGTTCTGGGTGGCGATGCCGACGGGGCAGGTGTCGAGGTGGCAGACGCGCATCATGACGCAGCCGGAGACGACGAGCGGCGCGGTCGCGAAACCGAACTCCTCGGCGCCGAGCAGCGCGGCGATGACGACGTCGCGGCCGGTCTTGAGCTGGCCGTCGGTCTGCACCACGATGCGGTCGCGCAGGCCGTTGAGCAGCAGGGTCTGCTGGGTCTCGGCGAGGCCGAGCTCCCAGGGGCCGCCCGCGTGCTTGAGGCTCGTGAGCGGGGACGCGCCCGTGCCGCCGTCGTGGCCGGAGATCAGGACCACGTCCGCGTGCGCCTTGGAGACGCCCGCCGCGACGGTGCCGACGCCGACCTCGGAGACCAGCTTCACGTGGATGCGGGCCTGCGGGTTGGCGTTCTTGAGGTCGTGGATCAGCTGAGCCAGGTCCTCGATGGAGTAGATGTCGTGGTGCGGCGGCGGGGAGATCAGGCCGACGCCCGGGGTGGAGTGCCGGGTCTTGGCGACCCACGGGTAGACCTTGTGGCCGGGCAGCTGGCCGCCCTCGCCGGGCTTGGCGCCCTGGGCCATCTTGATCTGGATGTCGTCCGCGTTGACCAGGTACTCGCTGGTGACACCGAAGCGGCCGGAGGCGACCTGCTTGATGGACGAGCGGCGGGCCGGGTCGTAGAGCCGGTCGGCGTCCTCGCCGCCCTCACCGGTGTTGGACTTGCCGCCCAGCTGGTTCATCGCGATGGCGAGGGTCTCGTGGGCCTCGCGCGAGATGGAGCCGTAGGACATGGCACCGGTGGAGAACCGCTTGACGATCTCCGAGACGGGCTCGACCTCCTCGATGTCGATCGAGGGGCGGTCCGAGGTGAAGCCGAACAGGCCGCGGAGCGTCATCAGCCGCTCGGACTGCTCGTTCACCCGGTCCGTGTACTTCTTGAAGATGTCGTACCGGCGGTTGCGGGTGGCGTGCTGGAGGCGGAAGACCGTCTCCGGGTCGAACAGGTGCGGCTCGCCCTCGCGGCGCCACTGGTACTCGCCGCCGATCTCCAGCGCGCGGTGCGAGGCGGAGATGCCGGAGGCGGGGTAGCCCTTGGTGTGCCGGGCGGCGACCTCCTTGGCGACGACGTCGAGACCGGCGCCGCCGATCTTGGTGGCGGTGCCGTTGAAGTAGCGGTCCACGAAGGACTGGTCGAGGCCGACCGCCTCGAAGACCTGGGCGCCGCGGTAGGAGGCGACCGTGGAGATGCCCATCTTGGACATGACCTTCAGGACGCCCTTGCCCAGCGCGTAGATCAGGTTGCGGATGGCGTCCTCGGCCTCGATGCCCTCGATGAAGGTGCCGGCCCGGACCAGGTCCTCGACGGACTCCATGGCGAGGTACGGGTTGACCGCGGCGGCGCCGTAGCCGATCAGCAGCGCGACGTGGTGGACCTCGCGGACGTCCCCGGCCTCGACCAGCAGGCCCACCTGGGTGCGCTGCTTGGTGCGGATGAGGTGGTGGTGGACGGCCGAGGTGAGCAGCAGCGACGGGATCGGCGCGTGCTCGGCGTCGGAGTGCCGGTCGGAGAGGACGATGAGGCGGGCGCCGTCCTCGATGGCGGCGTCGACCTCGGTGCAGATCTCCTCGATCCGGGCGGCCAGCGCGTCGCCGCCGCCGTGCACCCGGTAGAGGCCGGAGAGCGTGGCGGCCTTCATGCCCGGCATGTCACCGTCGGCGTTGATGTGTATGAGCTTGGCCAGCTCATCGTTGTCGATCACCGGGAAGGGCAGCGCGACGCTGCGGCAGGACGCGGCGCCCGGCTCCAGGAGGTTGCCCGAGGGGCCGAGCACGGAGCGCAGCGAGGTGACGAGCTCCTCGCGGATGGCGTCCAGCGGCGGGTTGGTGACCTGCGCGAACAGCTGGGTGAAGTAGTCGAACAGCAGCCGGGGGCGGGCCGAGAGCGCGGCGATCGGCGAGTCGGTGCCCATGGAGCCCAGGGGCTCGCCGCCGGTGCGGGCCATCGGGGCGAGGATGACGCGCAGCTCCTCCTCGGTGTACCCGAAGGTCTGCTGGCGGCGGGTGACGGAGGCGTGCGTGTGGACGATGTGCTCCCGCTCGGGGAGGTCCTCCAGCTCGATCTCACCGCTCTCCAGCCACTCCTGGTAGGGGTGCTCGGCAGCGAGGGACGCCTTGATCTCGTCGTCCTCGATGATGCGGTGCTCGGCGGTGTCCACGAGGAACATGCGGCCGGGCTGCAGGCGGCCCTTGCGGACGACCTTGGCCGGGTCGATGTCCAGGACGCCGACCTCGGAGGACAGCACGACGAGGCCGTCGTCGGTGACCCAGTAGCGGCCGGGGCGCAGACCGTTGCGGTCGAGGACCGCGCCGACCTGGACGCCGTCGGTGAAGGTGACGCAGGCCGGGCCGTCCCAGGGCTCCATCATCGCGGAGTGGTACTGGTAGAACGCGCGGCGTGCCGGGTCCATGGAGTCGTGGTTCTCCCACGCCTCGGGGACCATCATCAGCACCGAGTGCGGCAGCGAGCGGCCGCCGAGGTGGAGCAGCTCCAGGACCTCGTCGAAGGACGCGGAGTCGGAGGCGTCCGGCGTACAGACGGGGAAGATCCGGTCGAGCGGCGCGTCGCCGAAGAGGCCGGACGCGAGCTGGGACTCGCGGGCCTTCATCCAGTTGCGGTTGCCCTTGACCGTGTTGATCTCGCCGTTGTGCGCGACGAAGCGGTACGGGTGGGCGAGCGGCCAGCTCGGGAAGGTGTTGGTCGAGAAGCGCGAGTGGACCAGGGCGACCGCGGTGGCGAACCGGGGGTCGGAGAGGTCCGGGAAGAAGGGCTCCAGCTGACCGGTGGTGAGCATGCCCTTGTAGACGATGGTGCGGGCGGAGAGCGACGGGAAGTAGACCCCGGCCTCGCGCTCGGCGCGCTTGCGCAGCAGGAACGCCTTGCGGTCCAGGGCGATGCCGGTGCTCTCGCCGTCCGAGACGAAGAGCTGGCGGAACTCGGGCATGGTGGCGCGGGCGCCGTTGCCGAGGATGTCCGGGGTGACCGGGACCTCGCGCCAGCCGAGGACCGTCAGGCCCTCCTCGCCGGCGATCTTCTCCAGCTCGCGGACGGCCCCGGTGGAGTCGTCGGCGGGCAGGAAGGCGATGCCGACGGCGTAGCCACCGGCCTCGGGGAGCGCGAAGGGGACCTCGGCGCGCAGGAACGTGTCCGGGACCTGGAGCAGGATGCCGGCACCGTCACCGGAGTCGGGCTCCGATCCGGTGGCACCGCGGTGTTCGAGGTTACGGAGCACGGTCAGAGCCTGCTCGACCATCTCGTGGCCGGGCACACCGGTCAGAGTGGCTACGAACCCCACGCCACAGGCGTCGTGCTCGTTGCGGGGGTCGTACATCCCCTGGGGGGCGGGGCGACCGTCCATGGGCGACCAGGCGTCGGTGCGCATCGGCTCTCCCGTCGTCGTCGTGGCATATGCAGTGCCGAGGGACGACGTTGGCCCTCTGCGAAATTTCGTGCAGATTACATGATGGGGCGCTTCTCAAAAAGCGGATGAACCATTCCAACATGCGGACACCGTCGACGACGGTGGAGTGGGTCGCTGTCGGAGGATCGGCGCCCGGGAGACGCGGAGAGCAGGCGTCGTTGCCTGCGGTGTCTACGGCTCATGCCCGGTGGCGGGGAAAACGAAACCGCCGGGTAGTGGCTACTTATGTGCAGCCCTGCATAGAGACTCATTTTACGGTGCGCGGCGTGGTCGCGCCCAGAGGCGCGGGCCAAGACGTACGTCACACGCGTGGCGTACGCGTAACGGGCCGATTGCGTGAACCGGCCCGTTACGCGGAGGAAGCGCGAGGGAGAAGCGGGCGGGGTCAGCCGCCCATGGCCACGCCGAACAGGGCGCCCAGGCCGTACGTGATCGCGGCGGCCGCGCCGCCCAGCGCCAGCTGGCGCAGTCCGCTGAACCACCAGCTGCGGGCGGTCACCCGGGCCACCACCGCGCCGCAGCCGAACAGCCCGGCGAGCGCCAGCAGCACGGCCGGCCACAGCGCGCTCGCCCCCAGCAGGAACGGCAGCACCGGCAGCAGGGCGCCCAGCGCGAAGGCGCCGAACGAGGAGAAGGCGGCCACCAGGGGCGACGGCAGGTCGCCCGGGTCGATGCCCAGCTCCTCGCGGGCGTGTATTTCGAGGGCCTGCTCCGGGTCGCGCGAGAGCTGGCGGGCGACCTCGCGGGCGAGCGCGGGCTCGACGCCCCGGGACGCGTAGAGCGCGGCGAGCTCCCGCTCCTCGTCCACGGGGTGCTTGCGCAGCTCGCGCCGCTCGACGTCCAGCTCGGCCTCGACCAGCTCGCGCTGGGAGGCCACGGAGGTGTACTCGCCGGCCGCCATGGAGAAGGCGCCGGCAGCCAGTCCGGCGAGGCCGGTGATGACGATGGTGCGGTGCGAGACGTCGCCGCCGGCGACGCCGGTCATCAGGGCCAGGTTGGAGACGAGGCCGTCCATCGCACCGAAGACCGCGGGGCGCAGCCAGCCGCCGTTGACGTCACGGTGGGTGTGGTTGTCCCGGTGCGCCTCGTGCAGTACGGCTTCGGTCTCGATGATGGCCACGACTTATCCCTCTCCCCTGGTCCGGGTGTTCCGGAGACGGGCCTCCTACCCGCCCGCCCCCGCTCGACACCATCGAAAATACGCACGAAAAATCGCTCCTGCCAGCAAGGCAGGCCGTACTTACCACCCTGCGTAACCGGATAGGTACGGCTTGCCTTGCTGTCCGGAAGGCGTCATCCGAGTGGCCCTTTTGTGTGCGTAACCGGCCTTCGTCCGGGCTCGGCGTGGAACGGATCCCACAGGCACGAGTACTGGCTCGGTACGAGCGAAGGGTCGACGCGATGGAGACGGTCGCAGGAAATCCGACGGCGCCGCGGGCGGGCGGCACACAGACGGCACGGCTTACGGAGGATCCGGAACCGGGCGGGCCCGTCGACCGGGCCAGGGGCGCGCTGCTCGGCCTCGCGGTCGGCGACGCGCTCGGCGCCCCGGCGGAGAACATGCGGCCCTCCGAGATCCGCCGCCGCTGGGGCCGGATCGAGGGCTTCGTCAGCGACGACCCGGCGGGCACCGACGACACGGAGTACGCGATCTTCTCCGGGCTGCTGCTGGCCCGGCACGGCTCGGAGCTCACCGTCACCGATGTCGAGCGGGCCTGGCGGCTGTGGATCGCCGATCTGGACGAGGGGCCGTTCCGGGGCGCCGGTTTCAGCGAGCGCGGCACCCTGGAGAACCTGCGCCGGGGCCTGGCCGCGCCGATCTCCGCCCAGCACCGGCACGCGTGGAGCGACGGCCTGGCGATGCGCGCCGCGCCCTTCGGCGTCTTCGCGGCAGGCCGCCCCGCCGAGGCGGCCCGGCTGGTCGCGGTCGACGGCCGGGTCAGCCACGAGGGCGAGGGCATCTACGGCGGCCAGGCGGTGGCCGCCGGGGTGGCCGCCGCGATGTCCGGCGCCTCGGTCACCTCGGTGATCGCCGCCGCGCTCTCGGTCGTCCCCATGGACTCCTGGACGGCCCGCTCCCTGCGCCGCGCGGTGACGGCGGCGCAGCGCCCGTACCCCGACCGCCTCACCGGTGAACGCGCGGTCCGCTCGGCCGTGGTGGTCGGCGGCTACCCCTGGACGGACCTGGCCCCCGAGGCGGTGGGCCTGGCCTTCGGCGCGTTCGCGGCGGCGCGCGGCGACTTCCGTACGGCGGTGCTCATGGCCGTCAACATGGGCCGCGACGCCGATACGACGGCCGCAGTGGCGGGCGCCCTCTCCGGCGCGCTGCACGGCGCGTCGGCGATCCCGCGCCTCTGGTCGGACGCGATCGGCCCGGTGCGCGGCAGCTGCCTGCCGTCGATGCGGGGATACCACGTGGTGGACATCGCGGACCTGCTGGCGCCGGGCGCGGCGGACGGCGAAGCCGGTGGCGAAGGGGCGGTGCGGCGATGAGCGGCACGCGACGCGCCCGGATCGAGGGGCTGCTCGTCGGGCTGGCCGCCGGGGACGCCGCCGGGTGGCCCGCGGCCCGGCACCGGGCGGCCCGGATGCCGGAGTGGACCCGGCGGCTGACCCGGGAGCTGGACGCCTTCGCCGAGCAGAACGCGACGACCACCCTCCCCGTGCCCATCGCCCTCAACCAGCCGCCCGAGCCGCTGCGGCTCGGGCCGTCCGACGACGCCGAGTGGGCGGCGTTCGCGGCGGCGACCGTGCTGGCGGCCCCCGGACCGGGGCGGGTGCGCGCCGCCGTCTCCGGGGCCTGGAACGCGCTCGCCGCCGAGGTCGCCGCCGCCGCGGCGCGCGCGACCGAGGTGGAGGCGGCGGTGCTGCCGCTGCGGGCCCGGATCTCGGTACGGGCCGGGCTCGGGAACCTCGCCGCCGGGCTGCGGCCGCCCGCCACCGGGCACGACAATCCGCACTACTTCGACGACGCGGCGTGCGTACGGGCGGCCGTGCTGGCGGTCGTCCACCCGGGCGACCCGCAAGCGGCGGCGGAGCTCGCGGAGTTCGACGCGCGCTTCACGCAGGACGGCGACGGGGTGCACGGGGCGCGGGCCATGGCCGCCGCGAGCGCCGAGGCGCTGGGCGGGGCGGACGTGGACACGGCGGTCGACGCGGCGCTGGCCCAGCTCCCGGACGGCACCGAGATCGCCCGCAACGCGGCCCACGCGGTCCGGATCGCCCGGGAGTTCGCCGGGGAGCGGGCCGGGGCGTTCGCGCTCGTCCCGGTCCTGGAGCACCAGATCGTGGACCACGTCTACAGCTACGGGATCGCTGCCGCCGAGACCGTACCGGTCGCCCTCGCCCTGGCCACCGCGTCCCGGGGCGACATCGCGCAGGCCGTGCCCGCGGCGGCCTGCCTGTCCCGGGTCGCGGACTCCGCGCCCGCCCTGGCCGGGGCGCTGACCGGGGCGCTGGGCACCATCGGCTCCGTGCCGGACGGCTGGCGGGAGACCTGCCGGACGCTGGCCGGCTGCGCGCTCCCCCGGTTCGCCGGCACGGATCTGGTGGAACTCGCCGGACTGCTGGCAGCCACGGAACCGGCCCCCACGGGTGGACAATTCGGACATGACATCCACCGTGCCCCTGGCGCCCACGACGTCCCCCTCCCCCACGACAGCCACGACGCCCGCGACTCCCGGGGCGCCCACGCTCGATGACCGGATCGCCGGCGCCCTCGTCGGCGCCGCCGTCGGCGACGCGCTGGGCGGCCCGGTCGAGGGCCGCTCCCCGGAGCAGATCACGGCCCGGCACGGCGGCAGGATCACCGGGATCGTCGGCCCCTGGGACGGCGACGACTGGCGCACCGCCCGCCCGATCGCCCCGTACCACAAGGGCGACGGGCACGTCACCGACGACACCTTGATGACGCACGCGCTGGTCCGGGTGTACGGGAAGGTGCGCGGCCACCTCGACGCGTACGCGGTCGCCGACCACCTCGTCCCGGAGATGATCGGCGAACCGCGCTGGATTCCGGAGCTGGAGGCCGAGGCGCTGCCGCTCCAGCGGGTCTTCCTCGCGGAGAAGTGGATCGTCGCCCGGCTGCACTACGGGCACGTCGACCCGCGCGAGGCGGGCTCCGGGAACATCGTCAACTGCGGTGCGGCGATGTACATGGCGCCGGTCGGCCTGGTGAACGCCGCCGATCCGCAGGCGGCGTACGCCGAGGCGATCGACGTCGCGGGCGCCCACCAGTCGAGTTACGGCAGGGAGGCGGCGGGCGTCTTCGCGGCCGGGGTCGCCGCCGCCTGCGCGCCCGGGGCGACGCCCGCCACGGTCGTGGAGGCGTGCCTGGCGCTCGCCAAGGACGGCACCCGCGCCGCGATCGAGGCCGTCTGCGAGGCGGCCTCCCGCCACCGGGACGTCGAGTCGGCGCTCGTCCCGCTGCGCGCGGCCGTCGCCCCCTTCGACACCGTCGGCCCCGACTACCGCGCCCCCTCGCTCGGCGCCCGCCGCCCGTCCCGGCTGCACGCGATCGAGGAGCTGCCGGTCGCCCTCGGCATGCTGCTCGCCGCCGACGGGGACTACCGGCAGGCGGTCCTCGGCTCGGTCAACTACGGCCGCGACTGCGACTCGATCGCCACCATGAGCGGCGCGCTCGCGGGCGCCCTGCACGGCGAGAGCGCCGTCCCCGCCGACTGGGCCGCGACGGTCGCGGAGGCCAGCCGCCTCGATCTGCGCGCCCCGGCCCGGACGCTGGCCGAGGTGGCCCGCGAGGTGTTCGCCCGGGACACCGCCCGCCGCCGCGCCCACGAGGCCGCCTTCGCGACGCTGGCGGGCACCCCGTGACCACGGCGGTGCGGGTGACCTGGGTGCAGCCGGAGGACCTGGTGGGCCACGAGCTGCGGCAGGCCGCCGAGGACGGCCGCGACGCGCGCGCCCTCGCCCGCCGGTGGTACGAGGCCGGCGGCTCCCCCGCCCCGGAGCGCGCGGGCGCGTCCGACCCCGGCGCCCCGCCCGGGCTGCGCGCGGTCGCCGAACGGCTGCTGGACGAACTCGCCCTGCTGGAATCCCCGCTGGCCGGTGACGAGCCGGACGGCCTGGACGAGATCCGGGCCGCCTGCCCGCAGTGGCCGCATGCCCGGGACGTGCGGCCGGCCGGCCCGGAGCGGCTGCACGCGGCCTGGCTGGGCCGCGCCGCCGGCTGCCTGCTGGGCAAGCCGGTCGAGAAGCTGCCGCTGGAAGGCATCCGCGCCCTGGCCCGGGCCACCGGCAACTGGCCGCTGAACACCTGGTTCACCGCCCGGGGCCTGCCCGCCCCGCTGGCCGCCACCTACCCGTGGAACCGGCGCTCCGCGGCCACCTCGCTCGCCGAGAACATCGACGGGATGCCCGAGGACGACGACCTCAACCACCCGTTGCTGACCCTCCTGCTGCTCCAGCGGCACGGCGCCGCGTTCACCACGGCGGACCTGGCCCGGCTGTGGCTGGACGAGCTCCCGGCGGGGCGTACGTTCACCGCCGAGCGGGTCGCGTACCGCAATCTGCTCGACGGCATCGAGCCCCCGGACACCGCCCGGCACCGCAACCCGTTCCGGGAGTGGATCGGCGCGCAGATCCGGGCCGACGTGCACGGCTGGACCCGGCCCGGCGACCCTGCGGGCGCGGCGGAACAGGCGTACCGCGACGCGGTCCTCACCCACACCGGGAACGGCGTCTACGGCGCGATGTTCACGGCGGCGGCGCTGGCCGAGGCGGCCGGCGGCGAGACCGATGTGCACGGCTGCCTGGCCACCGGGCTGCGCGTGGTGCCGCCGCGCTCGCGGTTCGCGGCGGCGGTACGCGACGGCATCGAAGCCGCCCGCGAGGAACGGGACTTCGATACGGTCGTGGACCGGCTGCACGCGGCGTACGGCAGGTATCACTGGGTGCATGTGCTGCCCAACGCGGCCCTGCTGGCCGCCGCCCTCACCCACGCCGACGGCGACTTCACCGGTTCCGTCTGCAAGGCGGTGTCCGGCGGCTGGGACACCGACTCCAACGGCGCGACCGCCGGTTCGCTCGCCGGACTGCTCGCCGGGCGGCCGGACGCGCTGCCCGACCGGTGGACCACCCCGCTGAAGAACCGGCTCGCCACGTCCGTCCCCGGTTTCGACGGGACCGGCTTCGACACCCTGGCCGACCTGACCCATCGGCTCACCCACGAGGAGGCACTCCGCCCATGACCAGAATCGCGGTGCTCGGCAGCACCAATATGGATCTTGTGGCCTACGTCGACCGGGCTCCGGAACGCGGTCAGACCGTCACCGGGCGGGAGTTCCGCACCATCCCCGGCGGCAAGGGCGCCAACCAGGCCGTCGCCGCCGCCCGCGCGGGCGGAGACGTGCTGATGATCGGCGCGGTGGGCGACGACGAGTACGGCGTACGGATGCGGGAGAACCTGGAGCACTCCGGCGTCGACACCGACCTGCTGCACACCGCCGAGGGCCCCAGCGGCACCGCCCACATCGTGGTCGACGCCAAGGGCTCCAACGCGATCGTGGTCATCCCCGGCGCCAACGGCACCATGACCGCGCTCGGCCCGGGCGAGGTGGCCGCCATCGCCGAGGCGGATCTGCTGCTGCTCCAGCTGGAGCTGCCGATGTCCGCCGTGATCGAGGGCGCCCGCGCCGGTCACGCCCAGGGCGTACGGACCGTGCTCACCCCGTCCCCCGTGCAGGAGCTGCCCTCCGAGCTCCTCGACCACGTCGACCTGCTGGTCCCCAACGAGCACGAGGCCGCGGAACTCTCCGGCTACGACGACCCGCACGCGGCGGCGGAGATCCTGCTCGGCCAGGTCCCGGCGGTGCTCATCACGCTCGGCTCGAAGGGCAGCCTGTACGCGGCCCGGGGCAGCCGCACCATCCACTTCCCGGCCCCGGACGTGACCGCCGTCGACACCACCGGCGCCGGGGACACCTTCGTCGGCACCCTGGCCGTGGCGATCGGCGAGGGCCGCCCGGTCCCGCAGGCCGTCGCCTGGGCCTCGGCCGCCGCCGCGCTCTGCGTGCAGAAGCCGGGCGCCTCGGTCTCCATGCCGTACCGCAGCGAAATCGACGGCGCGTGAGCGCCCCCGCGGCGCCGCCGCTCACCGGACTGCGGGTGGTCGATCTCGCCACGCTCTTCGCGGGCCCCCTCTGCGCGACCATGCTGGGCGACTTCGGCGCCGAGGTGATCAAGGTCGAGCATCCGGTCCGCCCCGACCCCTCCCGGGGCCACGGGCCCGCGAAGGACGGCGTGGGCCTGTGGTGGAAGCTCCTCGGCCGCAACAAGCGCAACCTGACGCTCGACCTGTCCGCCCCGGAGGGCCGCGATCTGCTGCTGCGGCTCGCCGCGGACACCGACGTGATCATCGAGAACTTCCGGCCGGGCACGCTGGAACGCTGGGGGCTCGGGCCCGACGAGCTGCACGCGGTCAACCCCCGGCTCGTGCTGGTGCGCGTCACCGGCTTCGGCCAGTTCGGCCCGTACTCCCACCGGCCCGGCTTCGGGACGCTCGCCGAGGCGATGAGCGGCTTCGCGGCGATCACCGGGGAGCCGGACGGGCCGCCGACCCTGCCGCCGTTCGGCCTGGCCGACTCGATCGCCGCGCTCGCCACGGCGTACGCGGTGATGGCCGCCCTCGCCGGCCGCGACCGGACCGGCGAGGGGCAGGTGGTCGACATGGCGATCATCGAGCCGATCCTGACCGTGCTCGGCCCGCAGCCGCTCTGGTACGACCAGCTCGGTTACGTACAGCCGCGCACCGGGAACCGCTCGCGCAACAACGCCCCGCGCAACACCTACCGCACCTCGGACGGGGAGTGGGTGGCCGTCTCCACCTCCGCGCAGTCCGTCGCGGAGCGGGTGATGCGGCTGGTCGGGCGGGCGGACCTGATCGAGGAGCCGTGGTTCGCCTCGGGCGCCACCCGCGCCGAGCACAGCGACGAGCTGGACGAGGCCGTGGGCCACTGGATCGCCCGGCACAGCCGGGAGGAGGCCCTGTCCGCGTTCGAGAAGGCGGAGGCCGCCATCGCGCCCATCCACGACGTACGGGACGTCATGGAGGACCCGCAGTACCGGGCGCTGGACACGGTCACCGAGGTGGACGACCCGGAGCTGGGCCCGCTGCGGATGCAGAATGTCCTCTTCCGGCTCTCCCGGACCCCGGGAGCGATCCGCTGGACGGGCCGCCCGCACGGGGCCGACACCGAGGAGATCCTGACCGAGCTGGGGCTGAGCGGGCCCGAGATCTCGGCGCTGCGGGCGGAGCGGGTGCTGTGAGCGCGGCGGCCCCCCTCACCCTGCTGTACGTGCCCGGGGACCGGCCGGACGTCGTGCGCAAGGCGGCCGCCTCGGGGGCGGACGTGGTGATCGTGGACCTGGAGGACGCGGTCGCCCCCGACCGCAAGGAGTACGCCCGCGCGGCGACGGTGGAGCTGCTGTCGGACCCGCCGTCCGGCGCGGCGCCGCCCGTGCACGTGCGGGTCAACGACGAGGCGGACGTGCTGGCGCTCGCCGGGCTGCCGGGGCTCGGCGGGCTGCGGCTGCCGAAGATCACCCACGCCGCGTCCGTGCACCACATCGCGGCGCGGGCCCCCGGGGTGGCCCTGTGCCCGCTCCTGGAGTCGGCGCTCGGCATCGAGCACGCGTACTCGGTGGCCGCCGCCCACCCCCAGGTCCAGGCCATCGCCCTGGGCGAGGCGGACCTCCGCGCGGATCTGGGCGTACGGGAGGACGCGGGGCTCGACTGGTCGCGCAGCCGGGTGGTGGTCGCCGCTCGGGCCGCGGGCCTGGCGCCGCCCACGCAGTCGGTCTTCGCGGACGTCCGGGACCTGGACGGCCTCTGGACCTCCTGCGCCCACGGCCGGGCCCTGGGCTTCCTGGGCCGGGCGGCGATCCACCCCCGCCAGCTCCCGGTGATCGAACGCGCCTTCCGCCCCACACCGCAGGAGGTCGAAGCGGCCTGGCAAATCGTGGAGGCGGCCCGCGACCAGGCGGGCGCCCAGGCCCTCCCGGACGGCCGCTTCGTCGACGCGGCGGTGGTTGCGCAGGCGCGGCGGACGCTGGCGCTGGCCCAGCGGAAGCGGTGACCTGGCGCTCCACCTGACCGCTTTGTCCTCAATCGCCGGACGGGCTGTAAATGGGTGAGGGGCCGCCCAAAACCTCGGCGGCCCCTCACTCAGCTAGCGCGCGGCGTCAGCCCTTCGCGGCCTCCGCCGTACCGTCCGCCTTCGGCGCGTCCGCGTCCGCATCCGCGTCGGCGTCCGGCTTCGCATCGGCCTCCGCCTCCACGGCCTCCGGCTCGTCCGACTTGGCCTCGTCCGCCTTGTCCGAGGATTCCGGCGCCTCCGGCGCCCCGGGCTCGACGATCTCCTCGCGGCCCGGGCGGAGCTTCGCCGAGATCACGATGTACGTCACCGCGAGCACGAACACGATCAGCGCCGTCCACACGTTGAGCCGCAGGCCCAGGATGTGGTGCGCCTCGTCCACCCGCATGTACTCGATCCACGCGCGCCCGGCGCAGTACGCCGCGACGTACAGCGCGAACACCCGGCCGTGGCCCATCTTGAAGCGGCGGTCGGCCCAGACCACCAGGAGCGCCACGCCGACGCACCACAGCGACTCGTACAGGAACGTCGGGTGGTAGGTGCCGGCCACCCGGTTCGGGCCGTCGCTGATCTTCAGCGCCCACGGGACGTGGGTCTCCCTGCCGTACAGCTCCTGGTTGAACCAGTTGCCCCAGCGGCCGCACGCCTGGGCGAGGACGATGCCGGGGGCGAGGGCGTCGGCCCAGGCGGGCAGCGGGATCCCGCGGCGGCGGCAGCCGATCCAGGCACCGACCGCGCCCAGCGCGATCGCACCCCAGATGCCGAGGCCGCCCTGCCAGATCTTGAAGGCGTCGACCCAGTCCTCACCCTCGCTGAAGTACAGCTGGTAGTCGGTGATGACGTGGTAGAGCCGGCCGCCGACGAGCCCGAAGGGCACGGCCCAGACGGCGATGTCGGCAACGGTGCCGGCGGTGCCTCCTCGGGCGATCCAGCGCTTGTTGCCGAACCAGACGGCGACGAAGACACCGATGATGATGCAGAACGCGTAGCCGCGGAGCGGGATCGGTCCGAGATCGATCACGCCGGTCGACGGGCTGGGAATGTAGGCAAGGTTCATGGCAGCGTCGACGCTACCCTGCCGGACGGGAGGGAGGACAACCCGCCCGGCAACGTCTGGGTAACGAGCGGGCCATCGATTCCCCCGGCCGGCCCCGTCGGAGCCGGCCTCCGGGCCCTACGGCGTGGCCGTGGGGGTGGCCGGTTTCTTGCCCTTGTTGGCCTCGGCGACCCACTTCTTCAGGTTGGCCACGGTGATCGCCTCGTCGCCCTTCTTCGGGAAGATCGACTCCCCGTTGAGCAGGGCCGTCGGAGTGCCCTGGAAGCCGCCGTCGCTGAAGGCCTTGTTGGACTTCTGCACCCACGCGTCGTGCTTGCCGTCCTCGACGCAGCCGCGGAAGCCGGGCGTGTCGAGACCGGGGACCTTCTTGGCGAGCTCGATCAGCTTGTCGTTGTCGCCGAAGGCGTCGTCGGTCTCCGCCGGCTGGTTGCTGTACAGCACGTCGTGGTACGCGGAGAACTTCCCGGCGTCCTGCGCGCAGGCGGCCGCGTTGGCCGCCTTGAGGGAGCCGCTGCCGCCCATGTTGCCGTCGATGATCGTGGCGAGGTGGTAGTCGACCTTGATCTGGCCGTCGCGCTCCATCTCATGGATCGTGTCGCGGAACGCGGTCTCGAACTGGGCGCAGACCGGGCAGCGGAAGTCCTCCCAGATGGTGAGGGTGGACGGGGCGTCGTCCGCGCCGACCCGGATGGCCAGGGCGTCCTTGCCGGTCGCCCCGGACGGGGCGACGGCGGGTCCGGACGCCTTGGACTTGTCGCTCTTGCCGTCGGTGTTCGCCGCGATCACGCCGACGACGGCGGCCAGGCCCAGGACCCCCACCACGGCCGTGGACACGATCAACGTGCGGCGCCGGCGGTCGCGCGCCTTCGCCTGCTCGCGCTGCTGGATCAGCCGGTCTCGCGCGGCCCTCTTACCCTGTTCGTTCTTCTCGCTCACACCGCGCAAACGACCCGGGGAGGCACTCGCGTGCCTCCCCGGACCGAGGTCCACCCGTTCGGGTTACCCCAGGTGTCAGCGCTTTCGAACACCTTCGGCAAGATCGGCCGCCAGCGAACGGACGCCCGCGAGGCCGGCCGCCTCGTCGGGGGCGTCCAGCATGCACTTGACGAACGCCGAGCCGACGATGACGCCGTCGGCGAAGCCGGCCACCTCCGCGGCCTGGGCGGCGTCGGACACGCCGAGTCCGACGCAGACCGGCATCTCCGTGGTGGCCCGGGTCCGCCGGACCAGGTCCTGCGCCTGCGCGCCGACCGAGGCACGGGTGCCGGTGACGCCCATCAGGGACGCGGCGTAGACGAAGCCGGAGCCCGCGTCGGTGATGGTGGCGATCCGCTCGTCCTTGCTGCTGGGCGCGACGACGAAGACGGTGGCCAGGCCGTGCCGCTCCGCGTGCTCGCGCCACAGCGCCGACTCCTGGACCGGCAGGTCGGGCAGGATGCACCCTGCGCCGCCCGCCTCGGCCAGCTCGGCCGTGAACCGCTCGACGCCGTACCGGTCGATCGGGTTCCAGTACGTCATGACCAGGATCGGCGCCCCGGTGGCCTCGTGGGCCTCGCGCACCGTGCGCATCACGTCGGCGATCCGCACGCCGCCGCGCAGCGCGATGTCGTCGGCGGTCTGGATGACCGGGCCGTCGAGGACCGGGTCGCTGTGCGGCAGCCCCACCTCGATGACGTCGGCGCCGCCCGCGACGGCGGCCTTGACGGCCTCGATGCCGCCGTCGACGGTCGGGAAGCCGGCCGGGAGGTACGCGATGAGCGCGGCCCGGTTCTCGGCCCGCGTCGCGGCGAGCGTGCTGTTCAGCAGTTCGATGTTGCCGCTCACTGCGCGTCCCCCTCGATCTCCGCGGTCCGGCTGCCGGCGTCCGCCTCGACGGCCGCGTCGGTGTCGTACAGCCCGAAGTAGCGGGCCGCCGTGTCCATGTCCTTGTCGCCGCGCCCGGAGAGGTTGATCAGGATCAGCCCGTCCTTGCCCAGCTCCTTGCCGACCTCCAGCGCCCCGGCCAGCGCGTGCGCGCTCTCGATGGCCGGGATGATGCCCTCGGTGCGGGAGAGCAGACGCAGCGCCTGCATGGCCGCGTCGTCGGTGACGGCGCGGTACTCGCCGCGGCCCACGTCCTTGAGGTACGCGTGCTCGGGGCCGATGCCCGGGTAGTCCAGACCGGCCGAGATGGAGTACGGCTCGGTGATCTGGCCCTCGTCGTCCTGGAGGACGTAGCTGCGCGAGCCGTGCAGAATGCCGGGCTCGCCCGCGGTCAGGGTCGCCGCGTGCTCCCCGGTCTCCACGCCGTGTCCGGCGGGCTCGCAGCCGATGAGGCGGACGTCCGCGTCGGGCACGAAGGCGTGGAAGAGGCCGATGGCGTTGGAGCCGCCGCCGACGCAGGCCACGGCGGCGTCCGGCAGCCGTCCGGCCTGCTCCAGGATCTGCCGCCGGGCCTCCACGCCGATGACGCGGTGGAAGTCGCGGACCATCGCCGGGAAGGGGTGCGGGCCCGCGACCGTACCGAAGAGGTAGTGGGTGCGGTCCACGTTGGCGACCCAGTCGCGGAACGCCTCGTTGATGGCGTCCTTGAGGGTGCGGGAGCCGGACTTCACGGCGATGACCTCGGCGCCGAGCATCCGCATGCGCGCCACGTTCAGCGCCTGGCGCTGGGTGTCGATCTCGCCCATGTAGATGGTGCAGTCGAGGCCGAAGAGGGCGCAGGCGGTCGCGGTGGCGACGCCGTGCTGACCGGCGCCGGTCTCCGCGATGACGCGGGTCTTGCCCATGCGCCGGGTCAGCAGGGCCTGCCCCAGCACGTTGTTGATCTTGTGCGATCCGGTGTGGTTGAGGTCCTCGCGCTTGAGGAAGACGCGGGCGCCCCCGGCGTGCTCGGCGAAGCGGGGCACCTCGGTGAGGGCGCTGGGCCGACCGGTGTAGTGGACCATCAGCTCGCCGAGCTCGGCGGCGAACGCGGGGTCGGCCTTGGCCTTCTCGTACTCGACGGCGACCTCGTCCACGGCGGCGACCAGCGCCTCCGGGATGAACTTTCCGCCGTACGCGCCGAAGTAGCCCTCGGCGCTGGGGATCAGACCCTCCGGGTCCGGGATGAAGAAGTCGGAAGACATGCGGGACGTGCTCCTCGTCGTCACAGGGGTGGTTGCACCGTCTGCGCCGTGAGTGGAGCGCCGCCCCGGTCCGGGACCGGGGCGGTTTCGGGCACGCGGGAACGCGGCCGGGCTCGCTCTACAGCGCGCGTCCCGTGCGCCATCGCATGCCGTTGACCTGACCGGGCTCGGCGCCGATCACGTACCGCACCCGCCGGCCGCGCACCCGGCGCGCCGGCGCCCGGCAGCCGCGGTGCCACGAGGGCAGCGCGCAGCGCACCGGAGCGGGATGCGGAAGGGACGACACGGCCTGGTCAGCCCCGTCCGTGGCGCAGGGCGGGGTGGGCGCCGGCGGCGACCAGGTCGGCGACGGCGGTCCGCGGGTCGCGGCCGGTCACCAGGGACTCGCCGACCAGCACCGCGTCCGCTCCGGCGTTGGCGTAGGCGATCAGGTCGTGCGGACCGCGGACGCCGGACTCGGCGACCTTGACGATGTGGTCCGGGATCTCGGGGGCGACGCGCTCGAAGGTGGAGCGGTCGACCTTGAGGTCCTTGAGGTTGCGCGCGTTGACGCCGATGATCCGGGCTCCCGCCTCGACCGCGCGCTCGGCCTCCTCCTCGTCATGCGCCTCGACCAGCGGCGTGAGGCCGATGGACTCGGCGCGCTCGATCAGGGAGACCAGGGCCTCCTGTTCGAGGGCGGCGACGATCAGCAGCGCGAGGTCGGCGCCGTACGCGCGCGCCTCCCACAGCTGGTACGAGGTGACGATGAAGTCCTTGCGGAGGATCGGGATGTCGACCTTGGCGCGGACGGCCTCCAGGTCGGCGAGCGAGCCGCCGAAGCGGCGCTCCTCGGTGAGGACCGAGATGACGGAGGCCCCGCCGGCCTCGTAGTCCGCGGCGAGCGCGGCCGGGTCGGCGATGGCGGCCAGCGCGCCCTTGGAGGGGCTGGAGCGCTTGACCTCGCAGATGACGGTCACGCCCTCGCCGCGCAGGGCGGCGACGCCGTCCTTGGCCTGGGGGGCACGGGCGGCGCGTTCCTTGAGCTCGTCGAGGCTGACGCGCGCCTGCCGCTCCGCGAGGTCGGCGCGTACGCCGTCGATGATCTCGTCGAGCACACTCACGCGAGCGGCCCCCTTCCGGAACGGTGAAAAAACGTAACAGGCCACAGGATCAGCCACTCCGATGTTATCCGCAGGAGGGCGCTGGGCCCGCATCCACCCGGCGGCTGTCCCACTACCTGGGACTTCACGGGGCGAGCGCGGAGCCGAAGGGGAGGTTCCGGATGACGGTGAAAAGCAGCAGTACGGCGCCGATCGCCCACCAGTGCACCGGCCGCAGCGCGATCCGCAGGGGCTTTCCGCGGGACTCGCGGATCAGCCATACGGCCCACAGCACGGCGAAGATCCCGTAGCCGACGACGGCGAGCGCGTTGGCGCCGAAGGCGGCGGCCAGGTCGCCGTGGGCGAAGGCGTGGGCGCTGCGGAGGCCGCCGCAGCCGGGGCAGTAGATGCCGGTGAACCGCAGCAGCGGGCAGACGGGGTAGTGGCCGGGCTGGTTCGGGTCGACGGTGGCGACGTATCCGAAGGCGCCGACGACGGCGGCGAGCACGCCCACCGGGACGGCGGTCCGCCGCAGCCGCGAGGCGCCGGCGGGGGCCGTGGGGAAGAGGGGGGCCCGCACGGGGGCGAAGGGCGGCGGCGGCCCGGGAGCCGGGGCGGGCTTTGGCGTTGGCGTTGCGTCCACCCGGTGATTGTCGCCGCTGACGCGGAAAGGCGCAGCCCGGTCCGGGCCGCGCCTTTCCGGCGTACGTGGTGCGGGGGTCAGGAGGTCTGCGCCTGTCCGGCGCGGGCGCGGGCGGCGCTCAGCTCGGCCGACTCCTTCGGCATGCCGAGGCCCGCGGCCTTCATCGCGAGGCCGACGACACCACCGAGCAGGACGACGCCCATGCCGGCCCAGAAGCCGACCGGGTTGGCCGCGACCATGAAGACGCCCGCGACGCAGAAGCCGATGAAGGCGATGATGACACCGGTCCAGGCGGCCGGGGTGTGTCCGTGGCTGCTGCCCGCCATGAGTTGCTCCTCGTTGGTGTTGCGCTGTTGGAATCGCTCGGGTCGCTGTGCCCACGGCCCGTGCCGCTGTGCCAGCTCACCGTCATTGTCCCGTACGTACGGGTAGGACGTGAGCTGGGGGGTCATGCCTCGCGCGTCGGGTCCTCGCCGCGGTCCAGGGCCTTCCACAGATCCTCGGGCCGGTCGGGGTCGAGCGGGCGGGGGGCCTTGCGGGGGCGGGGGGTGCCGTCGCGCTCGTAGCGCCCGGACATCGTGGGCCAGCGGCTGCCGTAGCGCAGGGCGAGCAGCCCGGCGAGCAGGATCAGCAGGCCGCCGGCCGCCGTGACGTACGGCCAGGCGGTGTGGCTGAGGGCCGTGATGCCGGCGGCGGCGTCGCCGCTGGTCCGGGCGGCCTTCTCGTCCAGCGCCCCGCTGTCGGACGCGCCGAAAAAGGCGTTGAGCGCGGCGCCGAGTCCGCTGAGCGCGAGGAGTCCGGCGACCACGCGCCGGCCGCCGCCGCGTACGGCGAAGACGGCGACGAGGGCGGCCAGGCCGACGATCGCGAGGGCGGCGGGGAGTCCGGTGACGTCCTGCCCGTCGGCGCTCAGCGGCAGGCTGCCGCCGCCGACGGAGGCCTTGCCCTCGGCCCAGGTCTGCCCGGAGGCGAGCAGGACGACGGTCGCTCCGGCCGCCCCGAGGAGCAGGCCGGCCGCCAGGGTGCGGCGGCTCCCCGCACTGTCGGGCGCGGCGGCGGCTTCGGTACGGGGCTGGGGTACGGGGACGGCACTCACGTACTCCACTATCCCTCACCGGCCCGGAACGCCCCACCGCGCCCCTGGCCGGGAGGCACCGGCGTACGGCTCAGGCGCCGCCGAGGCGGTTGGCGGTGTGGACGGCGCGGAGGACGGCCGCCGCCTTGTTGCGGCACTCGGTGTCCTCGGCGACCGGGTCGGAGTCGGCGACGACGCCCGCGCCCGCCTGGACGTATGCGGTGCCGTCGCGGAGCAGGGCGGTGCGGATCGCGATGGCGGTGTCGGAGTCCCCGGCGAAGTCGAGGTAGCCGACGCAGCCCCCGTACAGGCCCCGGCGGGTGGGTTCCAGCTCCTCGATGATCTGGAGGGCGCGGGGCTTGGGGGCGCCGGAGAGGGTGCCGGCGGGGAAGCAGGCGGTCAGCACGTCGAAGGCGGTGCGCCCCTCGGCGACCTTGCCGGTGACGGTGGAGACGATGTGCATCACGTGCGAGTAGCGCTCGATGGACATGAAGTCGACCACCTCGACGCTGCCCGGCTCGCAGACCCGGCCGAGGTCGTTGCGGCCGAGGTCCACGAGCATCAGGTGCTCGGCGCGTTCCTTGGGGTCGGCGAGGAGTTCGTCGGCGAGGGCCTGGTCCTCCTGCGGGGTGGCGCCGCGGTGCCGGGTTCCGGCGATGGGGTGGACCATGGCCCGGCCGTCCTCGACCTTGACCAGGGCCTCGGGGCTGGACCCGGCGACGTCGAAGCCGTCGAACCGGAAGAGGTACATGTACGGCGAGGGGTTGGTGGCGCGCAGCACCCGGTAGACGTCGAGGGCGCTCGCGGTGCACGGGGTCTCGAAGCGCTGGGAGGGCACCACCTGGAAGGCCTCCCCGGCCCGGATGCGTTCCTTCACGTCCTCGACGGCGTCCTGGTACGCCTGGCCGCCCCAGAGCGCGGTGTACGGGGGCAGCTCGGAGGGCGGCAGGGCGGCGGGGGCGTTCTCGACGGGGCGGCGCAGGTCGCGCTCCATCGCGTCGAGCCGGGCGACGGCGTCGGCGTACGCCTCGTCCACGCCGGTGGCCAGGTCGTTGTGGTTGATGGCGTTGGCGATGAGCAGCACGCTGCCGTCCCAGTGGTCCAGGACCGCCAGGTCGGAGGTGAGCAGCATGGTCAGCTCGGGGAGCTTCAGGTCGTCGCCGCCGCTCTCGCCGATCTTCTCCAGGCGGCGCACGATGTCGTAGCCGAGGTAGCCGACCATGCCGCCGGTGAAGGGCGGAAGGCCGGACTCCCGGTCGTGCGGGGTGTGCAGGGCCTCGATGGTGGCGCGCAGGGCGTGCAGCGGATCGCCGTCGACGGGCACGCCGACAGGCGGGGTGCCGAGCCAGTGGGCCTCGCCGTCGCGGGTGGTGAGCGTGGCGGCGCTGCGTACGCCGATGAAGGAGTAGCGCGACCAGGTGCGGCCGTTCTCCGCGGATTCCAGCAGGAAGGTGCCGGTGCGCTCACCCGCGAGCTTGCGGTAGAGCCCGACGGGGGTGTCGCCGTCCGCGAGGAGGCGGCGGGTGACGGGGATGACGCGCCGGTCGACGGCCAGCTTGCGGAAGGTGTCGAGGTCCATGGCGGCAGACCTTACTGTCCGGAGAACAGGACGTCGGCGTCGAAGCAGGTGCGGTCGCCGGTGTGGCAGGCGGCGCCGGTCTGGTCGACCTTGACGAGGACGGTGTCGGCGTCGCAGTCGAGGGCGACGGACTTGACCAGCTGGATGTGGCCCGAGGTGTCGCCCTTGACCCAGTACTCCTGGCGGCTGCGGGACCAGTAGGTGCAGCGGCCGGTGGTGAGGGTGCGGTGCAGCGCCTCGTCGTCCATCCAGCCCAGCATCAGCACCTCGCCGGTGTCGTACTGCTGGGCGACGGCCGGGACCAGTCCGTCGGCGCCGCGCTTGAGGCGGGCGGCGATGGCGGGGTCGAGGTCGCTGGCGGTCCGGGGGGTGCCGGGCGGGGGCGTGCTGCTCATGGGCCCCATTGTGCCGTGGCGGCGCGGGGTGTCCGGGCGGGCGTCCACTGGGCGGACGGGGGACGGCGGCCGTACGCTGGCGGGCATGTCGACCCATGCGAAGCGCGAACGTCTTCTGCTCGCCGACCTGTTGGAGGCGGCGGGCCCGCAGGCCCCGACCCTGTGCCACGGCTGGACGGCCCGTGATCTCGCGGCCCATGTGGTGGTGCGGGAGCGGCGGCCGGACGCGGCGGCCGGGACGCTCATCGGGCCGCTGAAGGGCCGGCGGGACCGGGTCATGGCCGAGTTCACCGAGAAGCCGTACGAGGAGCTGATCCAGCTCATCCGGACCGGCCCGCCCCGGATGTCCCCGTTCGGCCTGAAGCAGCTGGACGAGGCGGCGAACACGGTGGAGTTCTACATCCACGCGGAGGACGTGCGCCGGGCGCAGCCCGACTGGACGCCGCGTGAGCTGGACCCGGTCTTCGCGGACGTGCTGTGGGCGCGTACGGAGAAGGCGGCGCGGATGCTGGGCCGGAAGGCGCCGGTGGGCCTGGTGCTGCGCCGCCCGGACGGGCAGACCGCGGTGGCGCACCGGGGGACGCCGGTGGTGACGGTGACCGGTGAGCCGGGCGAGCTGCTGCTGTTCGCGTTCGGGCGGCAGGACGCGGCGCGGGTGGAGCTGGAGGGCGAGCCGGAGGCGGTCGGCCGGGTGACGACGGCGAAGCTGGGCATGTAGCCGGTACGCGCAGGGGCTGGGGCGGCCCCGGTCAGGCCGGGAGTTCCGCCCGGCGGAGCGGGGCGATGAGGAGGCCGGTGACGACGCCGGTCGCGCACAGGGCCGCGCTGGCGACGAAGACCGGGCCGGTGCCCCAGAGGGCGACGGCGGCGCCGGTGACGGGGTAGCTGAGCGGCGCGAGGGCGTGCGTGAAGAGCGTGGAGACCGAGGTGACGCGGCCCAGGTAGGCCGGTTCGGTGACGGTCTGCGTGAGCGCGCCGCACAGCGAGCCGCCGAGCCCGGCGAAGAGTCCGACGAGGACCGCGACGGCCGCGGCGAGCGGTACGGAGGGCACGTAGGCCAGGGCCGCGATGGCGCAGGCTCCGACGAGGACGGTCAGGCACATGACCAGTCCGGCCCTGGGGACGCGGCCGCGTACGGCGAGGAGGAGGGCGGAGGCGCCCGCGCCGGTGCCGAAGGCGGCGATGACCCAGCCCATGCCGGAGGCGCCCCAGCCGCGTTCGTCGCTGAGCAGGATGAGGCCGAGGTTGAGGGGGCCGACGAAGCCGAGTTCGCTGACGGCGACCACGAGCATCAGGGGCCCGAGGACCGGGTGGCGGCGGATGTGGCGGAGCCCGTCGGCCAGTTCGTGCCAGGCGCTGCCGGTGGGGGCGGCGGCCTCGGGCGCGGGCAGCGGGGCCATCCGTACGGCCAGCAGGAGCGGGAGCGACACGGCGAAGAGGACCCCGGCCGCGGCGAAGGCGAGGACCGGGCCGCCGAGGGCGACGGCGACGCCGCCGAGCGGAGCGCCGACGACGTTGGCGGTCCGGGTGGCGAGACCGCGCATGCCCTGGACGCGGGCGAGCTGGGACGCGGCGGTGATCCGGGGCGGCAGGGCGCCGACGGCGGGCAGGAAGAGGGCGTCGACGGCGCCGAAGACGAGCGCGACGGCGATCAGCATCCACACCGTGGGCGAGGTGAGCAGCAGGGCCCCGGCCAGGCCGAGGATCACCAGGCAGCGGGCGGTGTCGCTGGCGACGACCACGCGGCGCGGGCCCAGCCGGTCGGCGAGCACTCCCCCGCCGAGCAGGAGCACCGCCCGGGGTATGGAACCGGCGGCGAGCACCAGGCCGGTCTGCGAGGCGTTGCCGGTGCGGGCGGCGGCCCAGGCGAGCGCCATGTAGTAGACGCTGTCGCCGATCATGGACGCGGTGTACGCGCCGAGCCAGCGCAGGATGTTGCCGTCGCGGTGGGCCGGGCGGGCGGGGGCTTCGGCGGGGGCGGGCAGGGTGGCGGTCACGGTCTCGTCCTCTCGGGGGTCCTGGTCAGGTGCGGAACGGGAAGCTGTACACGTGGAGCGCGACGTTCTCGCGGTTCTCGCCGTCGCCGGCCTCCTCGCGGGCGCGGCCCTGCTGCTCGTAGCGCTTGATGAGGTCGTTCATCTCGGAGGAGAGCGCCGCGAGCTCCTCGGCGGTCAGCCGGGCGAGGTATTCGGAGCTGAAGGAGGCGCGGCGCCAGTCGGCGGGCCAGGTGCGGTTCGCGTCGAGGTGGCGGCGGTACATCTCGACGTGCTGGTCGAAGGAGAGGCGGGTGACGGCGGAGTGCGTCGCGGCCTTCTCGGGCGCGTCGCTGAAGTCCTCGTCGTGGAAGGTCAGCCCCTCCGACGCGGGCTGCCACCAGCGCTCGCGGCCGTCCCTGCCCTGCCGGTCCGCCTCCTCGATCAGCCCGTGGTCGGCGAGCTTGCGCAGGTGGTAGCTGACGAGCGAGACCGCCTCGTCCACCTGCTCGGCGAGCTGTGACGCGGTGGCCTGCCGGGCGATGTAGAGGGCCCGGTAGAGCTTCATCCGCAGGGGGTGTCCGAACGCCTTGAGGGTGCCGAGGTCGGAGACCCGGCGTGATTCTTCGCGTGCCATACCGAGGAGCGTAGATAGGAAAGAAAAGTTGCGCAATATCTCTTGCGAAAGAAAAGCTGCACATCTGGTCCGGCCCCGCGCTCCCCCCGGCGCGGCCCCCTCAGCCGGTCAGCAGGCGGCGGGCCGCGAGCGCCAGGGAGACCTCGGTCGCGTCCGAGGGGCGGGTCAGGCAGCGGCCGGTGAGCTGTTCGAAGCGGCGGAGGCGGTTGAGGACGGTGTTGCGGTGGCAGTAGAGGCGGGCGCCCGCCCGGGGCGCCGAGCCGTCCGCGTCGAACCAGGCGGTGAGCGTGTCGATGAGCACGTCCCGGTCCGCCGCGTCCAGCCGGTCCAGCGGGCCGAGCACCCGGTCGGCGAGGGCCGCGCCGAGCACCGGGGAGGAGACGACCAGGGCGGCGGGCAGATGCGCGTCGAGCAGGACGGTCCCGCCGCCCGCCGGGCAGGCCCGCAGCGCCGTGTCCGCGAGGCGCCGGGCGTCCCCGACCGCCGCAAGACCGTCCACCGCCGAACCGATGCCGACGCGGGCCCCGGGCGGCACGCGCAGACCGGCGGCCAGCTCGGCGAGGGCGTCCGCCGGGTCGGTGCCGTCGGCCCGGCCCAGCGACAGCACGGCGTACTCCGCCTCGGCCCCCGCGTGCCACACGGCGTCCGGACCGGCGGGCAGCTCCAGGGGCGGGTGCGCCGCGCCGTGCGGGGAGCGGCGGGCGGCGCGGAGCGCGAGCACCGCGTACCGGCCGTCCTCCGGCAGGCCGAGGGCCGCCGCCGTGTCCGGGAGGTCGGCGACCCGGGCGGTGCCGTCGAGCAGCGCGGCGGTCATCAGGCGGTGCCGGTTCTCCCGGCGCCAGGCGAGGCGGCGCTCCGCCCCGCGGTAGGCGTCGGCGACGAGCCCGCAGTGCTCGTCCACGAAGTTCCAGACGTCCGCGGCGACGTGGACCAGCAGCCGGATGTCCTCGGGGTGGCGGCGGGCGGTCTCGTCCACCAGGTCCTGCCAGACCATCGCCCCGCCCATCCGGAACGCGTGCAGGACCGCGTCCAGCGGCACCCCCTGCTCGGCCCGGACCTCGCCGATCCGCCGCGAGGTGCGGTGCGCGGCCTCCCGGAACTCGCGGGGCCGGATGAGCGAACCGACGTTGTGCCGCAGCGACTGGTGCACCTCCTGCCAGATCTCCGCCGGGTCGGCCTCGATCGCCGCGCGGTAGCCGGGCTCCCGCTCCCGCAGCGCCTCCACCATCCGGTCCGTCAGCTCCGGGAGCGCCGCGACCAGGACCCGGGCTGCCCGGTGCAGGACGGCGACGGCCTCGCGGTCGGCCAGTGAACGGAAGCGGCGCGGGGGCGGGGCGACGGGCGGCGGAGCGTGCGGCACCCCGACCCGCGAACGTACGACCTGTGGCATGGCGGCCTCCACCGGGATTCGGCCGGCTCGGTGCACGGCCGGCTCCGGCACGCCCCGCCCAGGACAGGGCCGCGGGCGCAGCGAATGATCCTGACGCCCGCAGAATGACATACCGCCCAGTCGGTACCTAGAGGTGTGCGGCCTCCTTCTCATCACGGTCCCGCAACTCCGGTGGTCTCAGAGCCCGTTCCCCAGCAGTCCGGCCAGCTCCGTCCGCGAGCGCACGCCCAGGGCGGCGAAGACGTTGCGGAGGTGGTGGTCGACGGTCCGGGTGCTCACCGAGAGCCGCCGTGCGACCTCCCGGTTGGTGGCCCCCTCGGCCACGCACCGGGCGATCCGGGCCTGCTGCGGGGTGAGCCCGGCCAGCGGCGCGGCAGCCCCGGCACACCCCGGGGGATCCACCGCCGCACCGGCCGCCCGGAGTTCGCCGCTCGCCCGGGCCGCCCAGGCCGGGGCCCCGCACCGCTCGAACCCGACGAGGGCGTCCCGCAACGGCTCGCGGGCCTCGCGGGTACGGCGGCGCCTGCGCAGCCAGGACCCGAACAGCAGCCGGGTCCGGGCCTGTTCGAAGTCGCCGCCGGCCCGGTCGTGATGGGCCAGGGCCTCCCCGTACCGCCCGGCGGCCTCGCCCTCCGGTGCCAGCAGGGCCCGGCAGCGGGCGAGTTGGGCCGGCACCTGGGGGTCCGTGGTGCGCGTCGCCCACACGGCGAACTCCGCGACCGCCTCGGCCACCGGGTCCGCTCCCCCGCCCCGGACCGCCGCCCGCCCGGCGAGCACGGACGCCTCGACGTAACAGGGCACGGCGAGCATCCGGGTGGCGAAGTGGCCGCGCCGGACCAGCGGGGCGAGCCGCGCCGCCGCCTCCGCCGGGCGCCCGGCGGCCAGATCGGCCCGGGCCAGCGCCCAGGTGGCCAGGGTCTCCGCCTGGACGAGCCCGTGCGGCGCGGCGCCCGCGAGCGCGGCTCCGGCGTGCGCCGCGCACTCCCGCGCCCCGCTCTCCACCGAGGCGGCGAGGGCGAGTACGGCGTGCAGGTGGGCGGCGGTGTTGGGCCGCCCGGTACGGCGTGCCGCGCGCAGGCCGTCCAGCGCGTGGGCCCGGGCCCGGGCGTGCCGGCCGGCGCGCAGCTCCGCGTAGGCCAGGTGTTCCAGCGCCTGCGGCAGCAGGGCCTCGGCACCGCTCGCGGTTACGGCGGCGAGGGCGCGGGCCCCGGCCCGGCAGGCGGCGTCGAGGTCGCCGAGCACCAGACCGGCCGCCCCGGCCCGTAACAGCGCCGCCGGATCGCGGGCGCCGGAGTCGAGACAGCGGCGCAGCAGCAGGTGCCCCGCGCCGATCCGGCCGCGCAGCACGGCGCACATCCCGTCCCGGTAGGGGACCAGGTCCCGGTCGGCGCCGTCGGCGGGAATACGGGTCAGCGCGTCGAGGTACCCGAGGGCGTCGCCCGCCGCCCAGGCGGCCTCGGCAGCCCCGAGCAGGGCGTCCCGGGCGCCTCCGGGATCGTGCGGGGCGAGCAGCGCGGCGGCGGTGAGCAGGGCCTCCTGGGCGTCGGGGGCGGGCCCGTCGGCGAGGGCGAGCAGGCCGCGTGTGCGGTGGGCGGGGCCGTGGCCGGGTGGGGCGGCCGCCCGGGCCAGCAGGGCGCGGGCCCGCCCCGGATCGCCCGCGAGCCGGTACTGCTCGGCCGCCGCCGCGAACCGGCAGGCCCGGTCCGCCTCGTCCGGGGTCAGCGCGGCCGCGTGGACCAGGGCGGTCGCGCGGTCGGCGGGCGGGCGGGGCGGGGCGGCGGCCGCCTCCAGCGCGGCGGCGAGCGGGGCGTCGGGGCCCGGGGACGCGCAGGCCCGCTGGATCAGGGCGGCGTACCCGGGCGCGAGCAGTCCGGCGAGCAGGGCGTGCACCGCGCGGCGGCGGTCCGGGGGCGCCCGGTGCAGAAGGGCGCGGCGCATCAGGGGCTCGCCGAAGTGGACGCGGTCACCGGCCAGTCGGAGCACGCCGGTCGCCCGGCCCGGGGTGTGCGGGACGGCGGCCGACGCGGCGGCGCGGCGTACGAGGGCGAGGTCCGCCCCCGCGCCCTCGGGCTCGTGCGCGTGGGCGGCGGCCGCGATGAGGAGCAGGGTCCGGGAGGCGGCGGGGAGGTGGCCGACGCGGTCGGCGTGGGCGGCCAGGACCTCCTCGCCGCCGGGCAGCGGGTGGGGCAGCGGGGTCCGCCCGGCGAGCTGGGCCGGGGTGAGGCGGGCGGTGAGACCGGTGAGCAGCCCGGGGTTCCCGGCCGCCTCCCGGAGCACTTCGCCGCGCACGACCGGGTCGGCCCGGTCCGCCCCGGTGAGCCGGTCCAGGAGCGCGGCGGCCGCCTCGTCGTCCAGGGGGCCGGGGCGGAGGGCGGGCAGCCCGGCGAACCCGGCCCCGTCCCCGGCGGCGATCAGCACGGCGACCGGGGTGCCGGGGCCGAGCCGGCGGGCGGCGGAGGCGAGCGCGGCACGGGAGTCGGGGTCCCAGAGGTGGGCGTCGTCCACGCACACGAGGAGCGGCCGCCCGCCACCGGTCCGCCGGAGCAGGGCGAGGAGACCGTCGGGCGGTACGGGGCCGGGGGTGCCCAGCAGGGCGTGCAGCCCGCTGTACGGCATCCACCGTTCGCCGGGGGCGGCGACGACGTGGAGGACGGGTCCCGCCTCCCGGTCCCGGTGCGTCGCGGCGGCGTGGGCCAGGAGCGCCGTGCGGCCCGAGCCGGGCGGGGCGGTGAGGACCAGCGCCCCGCCGTCGCCGTGGTGAAGGCGCGTCAGCAGGGCGTCCAGGGCGGCGATTTCACCGCTGCGGCCGTACAGCCGGAGCGGACTGCGCACGGTCGTGGGGGGAGTCACGCCCGGCACGCTAGGCGCGCGGGCCGGGGCCCGGAAGGTGCGCGGACGAGCGTGGGGCGCCCTCCCAGGGGAGGACGCCCCATGTCTGTGCACGCGCACAACCGGCGGGTCAGCGCACCGGGTGCCCGGACTCCGCCAGCGCGCCCTTGACCTCGGAGATGCGCAGGTCGCCGAAGTGGAAGACGGACGCGGCCAGGACCGCGTCGGCCCCGGCGTCGATGGCCGGCGCGAAGTCCGCGAGCCGCCCGGCGCCGCCGGAGGCGATGACGGGGACGCGGACGTGCTTGCGGACGGCGGCGATCATCTCGGTGTCGTAGCCGTCCTTCGTCCCGTCGGCGTCCATCGAGTTGAGCAGGATCTCCCCGGCACCGAGCTCCGCCGCCCGGTGGGCCCACTCGACGGCGTCGATGCCGGTGCCCCGGCGGCCGCCGTGCGTGGTGACCTCGAAGGTGCCCTCGGGGGTGCGCCGGGCGTCCACCGAGAGCACCAGGACCTGGCGGCCGAAGCGCTCGGCGATCTCCCGGATCAGCTCCGGCCGGGCGATGGCCGCCGTGTTGACGCCCACCTTGTCCGCACCGGCCCGCAGCAGCTTGTCCACGTCGTCCGGGGTGCGGACGCCGCCGCCCACCGTGAGCGGGATGAAGACCTGCTCGGCGGTGCGGCGCACCACGTCGTAGGTGGTCTCCCGGTCGCCGCTGGACGCGGTGATGTCCAGGAAGGTCAGCTCGTCGGCGCCCTCGGCGTCGTACAGCTTCGCCATCTCGACGGGGTCGCCCGCGTCCCGCAGGTTCTGGAAGTTGACGCCCTTGACGACCCGGCCGTTGTCCACGTCGAGGCAGGGGATGACGCGTACCGCGAGGCTCATCGCGCACCCGCCCGGTAGGCCTCGACCTCGACCTCGACGACCAGGCCCGGGTCCACGAAGCCGGAGACCACGACCATGGTGGCGGCGGGGCGCACGGCGTCGAACAGCTCCTTGTGGGCGCGGCCGACCTCGTCGGTGTCCCGGGCGTGCATGACGTACATCCGGGTGCGGACGACGTCCTCGCGGCCGAGGCCCAGCTCCTTCAGCGCGTCGAGGGCGACGTTGAAGGCCGTGACCGTCTGGTCGTACGGGCCGCCCCCGGCGATCTCGCCGCCCACCACCGACGTACAGCCGGAGACGAGCACCAGGCCGTTCGGCAGTTCGACGGCGCGGGAGTAGCCGAACTTCTCCTCCCAGGGGGCGCCGGAGGAGACGCGGCGCACGGATGCGGAATCGGTCATACGGAGACCGCCTCCAGCGCCTCTTCGAGGGTGAACGCCTTCGCGTACAGGGCCTTGCCGACGATCGCACCCTCGACGCCCGCCGGGACCAGCGAGGCGATGGCGCGCAGGTCGTCCAGCGAGGAGACGCCGCCGGAGGCGACGACGGGCTTGTCGGTGGCGGCGCAGACGTTCTTCAGGAGTTCCAGGTTGGGGCCCTGGAGCGTGCCGTCCTTGGCGATGTCGGTGACGACGTAGCGGGCGCAGCCCTCGGAGTCGAGGCGGGCCAGCGTCTCGTAGAGGTCGCCGCCGTCGCGGGTCCAGCCCCGGCCGCGCAGCGTGGTGCCGCGCACGTCGAGCCCGACGGCGATCTTGTCGCCGTGCTCGGCGATGACCTTGGCGACCCATTCCGGGGTCTCCAGGGCGGCGGTGCCGAGGTTGACGCGGCGGCAGCCGGTGGCGAGGGCGGCGGCGAGCGAGGCGTCGTCGCGGATGCCGCCGGACAGCTCGACCTTGATGTCCATGGCGCCGGCGACCTCGGCGATGAGGCTCCGGTTGTCCCCGGTGCCGAAGGCGGCGTCCAGGTCGACCAGGTGCAGCCACTCGGCGCCGGCGCGCTGCCAGGCGAGTGCGGCCTCCAGCGGGGAGCCGTAGGAGGTCTCGGAGCCGGACTCGCCGTGCACCAGGCGGACCGCCTGGCCGTCGCGGACGTCTACGGCGGGGAGCAGTTCAAGCTTCGGCATTACAGCGTCTCGATCCAGTTGGTCAGCAGCTGGGCGCCGGCATCGCCGGACTTCTCGGGGTGGAACTGGGTGGCCCACAGCGCGCCGTTCTCCACGGCCGCCACGAACCGCTCGCCGTGCGTGGCCCAGGTGACCCTGGGGGCACGGATCTTCGGGTTGGTGACTTCGAGGTCCCAGTCGTGCGCCGCGTACGAGTGCACGAAGTAGTACCGGGCACCGGCGTCGAGCCCGGCGAACAGCTGGGAGTCCTCGGGGGCTTCGACGGTGTTCCAGCCCATGTGCGGGACGACGTCGGCCTTCAGCGGGCCGACCGTGCCGGGCCACTCGTCCAGGCCCTCGGTCTCCACGCCGTGCTCGATGCCGCGCTCGAACAGGATCTGCATGCCGACGCAGATGCCCATGACGGGGCGTCCGCCGGCCAGCCTGCGGCCGATGACCCACTCGCCGCGGGCCTTCTTCAGACCCTCCATGCACGCCGAGAACGCGCCGACGCCGGGCACGAGCAGCCCGTCCGCGTTCATCGCGGCGTCGAAGTCGCGGGTGATCTCGACGTCCGCGCCGACGTGGGCGAGGGCGCGCTCGGCGGAACGGACGTTGCCGAAGCCGTAGTCGAAGACGACGACCTTCTTCTTCGTATCCACGTGTCGCTCGTCGCTTCCTAGTCCCAGAGACCTTGAATGCGCAGGACGCCCGCCACCAGGCACATCAGCGATGCGATGGAGAGCAGGACGATGACGCCCTTGGGCATGCCCTGCTTGGAGAAGGAGTAGACCCCGCCGGCCAGGAACAGGCCGACCAGGATCAGGATGGTGTTGAGGCCGGTCACAGGGCGCCCTTCGTGGACGGGAGGATGCCGGCCGCGCGCGGGTCGTGCTCGCTGGCGTAGCGCAGGGCGCGCGCGAGCGCCTTGAACTGGCACTCCACGATGTGGTGCGCGTTGCGCCCGTACGGGACGTGGACGTGCAGGGCGATCTGCGCCTGGGCGACGAACGACTCCAGGATGTGCCGGGTCATCGTCGTGTCGTAGGCGCCGATCATCGGCGCCATGTTCTCGGGCTCGGTGTGCACCAGGTAGGGGCGGCCGGAGAGGTCGACGGTGACCTGGGCGAGCGATTCGTCCAGCGGGACGGTGCAGTTGCCGAAGCGGTAGATGCCGACCTTGTCGCCGAGCGCCTGCTTGAAGGCGGCGCCGAGTGCGAGGGCGGTGTCCTCGATGGTGTGGTGCGAGTCGATGTGCAGGTCGCCGTCGGTCTTGACGGTGAGGTCGAACAGACCGTGCCGGCCGAGCTGGTCGAGCATGTGGTCGTAGAAGCCGACCCCGGTCGCGACGTCGACCTTGCCGGTGCCGTCGAGGTTGATCTCGACCAGCACGGACGTTTCCTTGGTGGTGCGTTCCACGCGGCCTACGCGGGGGCTCATGCGTCGTGCTCCTTCTTAATTTCGCGAACCGCGTCGAGGAACGCGTCGTTCTCTGCCGGGGTCCCCGCGGAGACCCGCAGCCATCCCGGTACGCCGTTGTCCCGGACCAGGACGCCCCGGTCGAGGATCTGCCGCCAGGCGGTGTGGCTGTCGGCGAAGCGGCCGAACTGGACGAAGTTGGCGTCCGATTCGGTGACGTCGAAGCCGAGACCGCGCAGCTCGGTGACGATCCGGTCGCGCTCGCTCTTGAGCTGCGCGACGTACCCGAGGAGCGTATCGGTGTGCTCCAGGGCGGCGAGCGCGGTGGCCTGGGTGACGGAGGACAGGTGGTACGGCAGCCGGACCAGCTGCACCGCGTCGACCACGGCGGGGTCGGCGGCCAGGTAGCCGAGGCGGAGCCCGGCGGCGCCGAACGCCTTCGACATGGTGCGCGAGAGCACCAGGTGGCGGCGGCCCTCGATCAGCGGGAGCAGCGAGGGGTGGTGGCTGAATTCGCCGTACGCCTCGTCCACGACGACCATCGACGGCTTGGCGGCCTGCGCGGCCTCGTACAGCGCGAGGACGGTGTCGGCGTCGACGGCGGTGCCGGTGGGGTTGTTGGGCGAGGTGATGAAGACGACGTCGGGGCGGCGCTCCGCGATGGCGGCGCGGGCGGCGTCGACGTCGATGGTGAAGTCCTCGTTGCGCGGACCGGAGATCCAGCCGGTGCCGGTGCCGCGCGAGATGAGGGCGTGCATCGAGTACGAGGGCTCGAAGCCGATCGCGGTGCGGCCGGGCCCGCCGAAGGTCTGGAGCAGCTGCTGAAGGACCTCGTTGGAGCCGTTGGCGGCCCAGACGTTGGCGGCCTCGACGTGGTGCCCGGCGGTGCGGGTGAGGTAGCGGGCGAGCTCGGTGCGCAGCTCGACGGCGTCCCGGTCGGGGTAGCGGTTGAGGTCGCGGGCGGCCTCGCGGACCCGTTCGGCGATGCGGTCGACCAGGGCCTCGGGCAGCGGGTAGGGGTTCTCGTTGGTGTTGAGCCGTACGGGAACGTCGAGCTGGGGCGCGCCGTACGGGGACTGGCCGCGCAGTTCGTCGCGGAGGGGCAGGGCGTCCCAGGGGTTGGCCGTGGGACCGCCCGCGTTGCTGTTCGTCACTGCTGGGGAACCTTCCACCCGAACCTGGCCTTGAGCGCGGCGCCGTGGGCGGGGAGGTCCTCCGCCTCGGCGAGGGTCACCACGTGGTGGGTGACCTCGGCGAGCGCGTCGCGCGTGTAGTCGACGATGTGGATGCCGCGCAGGAAGGACTGCACGGACAGGCCCGAGGAGTGGCAGGCGCAGCCGCCGGTGGGCAGCACGTGGTTGGAGCCCGCGCAGTAGTCGCCGAGCGAGACGGGCGACCAGGGGCCGACGAAGACCGCCCCGGCGTTGCGGACGCGGTCGGCGAGCGCGGCGGCACCGGCGGTCTGGATCTCCAGGTGCTCGGCGGCGTACGCGTTGACGACGGTGAGGCCGTCCTCCAGGTCGTTGACGAGGACGATCGCGGACTGCCGGCCGGCGAGGGCGGGCTCGATGCGCTCCTCGACGTGCTTGGTCGCGGCGACCTGGGTGACCAGCTCGGCCTCGGTGGCGGCGGCCAGCTCCTCGGAGTCGGTGACGAGGACGGCGGCGGCCATCGGGTCGTGCTCGGCCTGGCTGATCAGGTCGGCGGCGACGTGCACCGGGTCGGCGGTGGCGTCGGCCAGGATCGCGATCTCGGTGGGTCCGGCTTCGGCGTCGATGCCGATACGGCCCTTGAGGAGGCGCTTGGCGGCGGCGACGTAGATGTTGCCGGGGCCGGTGACCAGGTCGACGGGGCGGCAGTCCTCGGTGCCGTACGCGAACATCGCGACGGCCTGGGCACCTCCCGCCGCGTAGACCTCGTCCACGCCGAGGAGGGCGCAGGCGGCCAGGATCGTCGGGTGCGGGAGGCCGCCGAACTCCTTCTGGGGCGGCGAGGCGACGGCGAGGCCGGGGACGCCCGCCTCCTGGGCCGGGACGACGTTCATCACGACGGAGGACGGGTAGACCGCGCGGCCGCCCGGCACGTAGAGCCCGACGCGGTCGACGGGCACCCACTTCTCGGTGACCGTGCCGCCGGGGACGACCTGGGTGGTGTGCGTGGTGCGGCGCTGGGCGCGGTGGACGAGGCGGGCGCGGCGGATGGACTCGTCGAGGGCGGCGCGGACGGCCGGGTCGAGCTCGTCCAGGGCCCGGGCGAGGGCGGCGGCGGGCACCCGGACCGATTCCAGCCGGACGCCGTCGAACTTCTCCCCCCAGTCGATCACTGCCGCCGAGCCACGATGGCGTACGTCCTCGCAGATGGGCCGCACCGTCTCCAGGGCGGCTTCCACGTCGAACTCGGCACGGGGCAGCAGGTCGCGCAGGGCGCCACCCTCGGGGAGGGCATCGCCGCGCAGATCGATTCGAGAGATCACACCGCAATTCTCGCAGACCGCCACGCGCGGCCGGACGGCCGTATCACTGGCTGATACATGCCGGTGCTGTGACGGCTGACTATGTGCGTTCATTCCGTCACTCAGAGGGAATAACGGGATCACGCCTCCGAACGAAAGGGGCACCGGTGACGGAGCGGCACGACGATGATCTCCCGGACGGCCTCAGCGCGGCGGAGCTGGGCATGTGGCAGTCCTTCCGGAACGGCACGACCTACGACCTCCGGTCCCGCGACCGGGCCCGCGACGATCCGTTCGCCCCGCACGAGTGGGGCCCCGAGCGCAGTGTGGCGGCCCGGGTCGTCGCCCGGCTGCTGCTGAGCGGCCCGCCGGCCCGACCGGGCCGGGTGACGGCGCTGAAGCTCTGGGGCGTACGGATCACGGGGAAGCTGGACCTGGCGGGCGGGCGCGTCGATCCGTACGTGGAGCTGACCGGCTGCCGGTTCGACGAGGAGGTGGCGTTCCCGGAGTGCCACTTCACGACCCTGCGGCTGGTGGGGTGCGCGGTGCCCCGGATCGACGCGGCCCGGCTGCGCACCGAGGGCGATCTGCATCTGCCGCGCTGCCGGGTGGAGCGCGGGATCCGGCTGACGGACGCCCAGATCGGCACGGACCTGCTGGTCAACCAGATCGAGGTCGGCCCGGACCGGCAGGGGCGGGCGCTGCTCGGGGACGGCCTCGCGGTCGCCCAGGACCTCCAGGCCGAGATGGCCGACATGCTGGGCGAGCTGAGTCTGCGCGGGGCGAAGGTGGGCGGCTCGCTGAGCCTGCGCGGCAGCCGGCTGCGCGCGGGCCGGGGCCGCCGCGCGCTGAACGCCCCGCAGCTCAGCGTCGAGCGGACGCTGTACATGAGCGAGGCGTGGGTCAGCGTCGACACGGGGAACCAGGGCACCACTCCCCCGTACGGCATCGCGACCTCGCCGACCCCGGCGCACGGCACCCGCTCGCAGGTGTTCCGCTGCCGGGGCGGGGTGCGGCTGGACGACGGCAGGTTCGGGGACGCGGTGGACCTGCACAAGGCGGTGTTCGTGCTGGACGCGCACGAGGAGCTGTCGCTGCGCCGGACGGTCACTCCGGAGCTCCGGTTCAACCCGGAGCGCCCGGTGCGCGGCCGGGTGGTGCTCAACGGCGCGAAGGTCGTCACGCTGATCGACGTGTCGTCCAGCTGGCCGGGCCCGGGCGGCCTCGCGATGGGCGGCTTCGTGTACGAGAACCTCGTCCCGTACGGACACTTCCCGCTGTCCCGGCGCCTGGAGTGGGTGGCGGCGGCGACGCCGGAGTACGTGCCGGAGCCGTACGAGCGGCTGGCGGCGGTGCTCCGGAGCTGCGGGGAGGACGCGGACGCCCGGGAGGTGCTGCTCGCCAAGCAGCGCCGCCGCCGCGAGACCCTGCCGCCGGCCGGGAAGCTGTGGGGCTACCTCCAGGACTGGACGGTGGCGTACGGATACCGGCCGGGGCGGGCCGCGGTGTGGATGGCGGTGCTGTGGGCGGCGGGCACGCTGGCGTTCTCGCGCTACCACCCGGCGTCGCTCAAGGGCGAGGAGCACCCGCAGTGGAACGCGGCGCTGTACGCGCTGGATCTGCTCATCCCGGTGATCGATCTCGGCCAGGACGGCTACTGGCGGATGGAGGGCGGCTGGCAGTGGATGGCGGCCGCGCTGATCCTGGTGGGTTGGATACTGGCCACCACGGTCGCGGCGGGCGCCTCCCGGATGCTGCGCCGGGGCTGACCGCCGGGCGCCGGTGCGCGGGCGGCCCTCCCCGGTGACGGCGGGCCGTACGGCGGCCGGTCAGGGCGCGGCAGACCACGGACCTTCTGCCCAGGAGCAACGAGAATCAGCCAGAATCCCCGGATTCCTTTACCGCTCCTTGACCGATGGCCGGGCAACCCATCCGCTCGGCACAAATGCTTCACAGCGCTCCCTCTGGCGCCCGCCTCCACCAGCGCTTTTGAATGGTCTGCACCATGCCTTTCCTCCGCGCTCTGCTCCGAACCGCGCGCGTGATCCGGCACACCCCGGTGCTCTCCACCGGGCTGCCCACGGACCACGCCGTGCTGCTCGACGCCCCCGACGAACGGCTGTCGCCCGCGCTGGTGGCCGCCGCTGCCGGGGAGTACGAACCGGCCGCGAAGCTCCTGGCGACCACCCGGGACGCGGCCGAGTGGGAGAGCCGGGACCGCTATCTGAGACGGCTCGTCGCGTTCGCCCGCAATCGGGACGGCTGGCTCGCGGACTGGCTGGCCGCCGCGCCGCACGATCCGGACGCGCTGCTCGTCAAGGCGCAGCTCTCGGTCGACCGCGCCTGGGAGTCCCCGGCGCGCGCGGAGCAGCTGCGCGAGGTGGGGCCGCTGATCACGGCGGCCGCGGCCGGTGATCCGCGCGACCCGGTGCCCTGGCGCCTGGCGCTGGACCACGCCCGGGGCACGCAGGCCACGCACACCACGTTCGAGGAGCTGTGGGGGGAGGCCCTCCGGCGCTCCACGCACCACTACGGCTGCCATGTCGCCGCCCTCCAGTACCTCTCGGCCGCCTGGTACGGCTCGCACCGCGAGTGCTTCGACTTCGCCGAGCGGGCCGCCGAGGACTCGGTGCCCAACTCCCTGGTGCAGGCGCTGCCGCTGCGGGCCGCGTTCGCGATGCTCACCGAAGGGCCGTGGGACACCCGGTCGACCTCGGTGCAGGTGGAGCGGATCGACGCGGCGGCTGACCTGGCGATCTCGCTGTCGGCCTCCTTCGCCCCCGGCGACCCGTGGCCGGCCGAGGTCCGCAATCTGCTCGCGTACGTCCTGGTGGTACGGGGCCGGTGGGCCGAGGCGCTGGAACAGTTCGGCCGGATCGGCCCGCACGCGTCCTCGTTCCCGTGGGCTTCGGTGTCCGGCGATCCGCTGGGCCGGTTCCTGGACGCACGGGACGGCGCACGGCTCCGGGTGGCCTCCGCGACCCCGCTGAGGCAAGGCTCCGGGCGAGGGCGGGCGCGCGGCCATTACGCTTGACCGCTGTGACCACCGCTCGCCTGCCCCTGTTCCCGCTGAACGCGGTGCTGTTCCCGGGCCTCGTGCTGCCCCTCAACGTCTTCGAGGAGCGATATCGCGCCATGATGCGGGAGCTCCTGACCATCGATGAGGACGAACCGCGCCGGTTCGCCGTGGTCGCCATCCGCGACGGCCGGGAGACCGCCGTCACGGGGCTCGGCATGCCGGAGGCGGTCCGCAAGCCCGTCGAACGCGGCCCGGCCGACGGCTTCGGACCCGATCCCCTCCAGTCGCTGCACCGGGTGGGCTGCGTCGCCGACGCCGCGACCGTCCGGGAGCGCGCGGACGGCAGCTTCGAGGTCCTGGCCACCGGCACCACCCGGGTCCGGCTGCTGTCCGTGGACGCGAGCGGACCCTTCCTCACGGCCGAGCTGGAGGAGCTGGAGGAGGACCCGGGCGACGAGGCGGGCCCGCTCGCCGAGGGCGTCCTGCGCGCCTTCCGCGGCTACCAGAAGCGCCTGGCGGGTGCGAGCGAACGCTCCCTCACCACGGGCGCGGAGCTGCCGGACGACCCGTCGGTCGTCTCCTACCTGGTCGCCTCCACGGTGGTCCTGGACGTCCCCGCCAAGCAGCGGCTCCTCCAGGCCCCGGACACCGCGACCCGGCTCCGCGAGGAGCTGCGGATCCTGCGCGCGGAGACGGCGGTGATCCGGCATCTGCCCTCCCTCCCGGCGGTGGACCTGACCGTCGCCCCGACGCACCCCAACTGAGGCCATGGCCAAGAAGCAGAAGAAGTCCCCGTCCGGCGGCACCCCCGCCACGGTCGCCCTGACGGCGGCGGGCACGGAGTTCACCGTGCACGCGTACGAGCACGACCCGGCGTCGCCCTCCTACGGCGAGGAGGCGGCCGAGGCCCTGGGCGTCTCCCCCGACCGCGTCTTCAAGACGCTGATCGCCGACGTGGACGGCCGCCTGACGGTCGCGGTCGTCCCGGTCGCCGGCTCCCTGGACCTGAAGGCCCTGGCCGCGGCGGCCGGCGGCAAACGCGCCACGATGGCGGACCCGGCCGCGGCGGAACGCACCACGGGCTACGTCCGGGGCGGCATCTCCCCCCTGGGCCAGCGCAAACGCCTCCCCACGGTCCTGGACGCCTCCTCCCGCACCCACCCCACGATCTGCGTCTCGGCGGGCCGCCGCGGCCTGGAGGTGGAGCTGTCCCCGGAGGACCTGGCGACGCTGACGGGCGCGGTGTTCGCGGACATCGGCCGGGGTTGAGCGGGGAGCCATCCAGCCTCGCCGGCGTTTGAGGCGCGGGGTCCGGGGCGGAGCCCCGGTTTCGGGAAGGGGCGGGGAGGGGAAAGCCCCGCGCAGCGGCCCCCTAAGCCTGGTCGGACGACGGCGCGCCGGACCCGGAGGACGGCACCCCGGACGACGGCGCCGAAGGCGCCCCGGGCCCCCACCCCCCGTAAGACGCCCACTCCCCCTCGAACTCCCGCGGCCCCCAAGCCGCGGTCAACCCCAGATGCACCACCATCGCCGCCAGCCCCCAAGCCAGCAGCACCCCATGCGCGTGCATCTCCAACGGCGCGTCGAACACGACCCCCTTGCCGACCTCCCGCGCGTGCGCGACCACATCCGAGGTCGGCCCCAGCCGCGTCCCGAGCTGCCACGCCAGCAGCGACCCGAGGACGCTGCCCACCGCGAGACCCACCGTCAGCCAGATCCCGCCGCGCCGGTGGAACAAGAACACGAGCCCCGCCGAGACCGCCCCGAACGCCAGCCCGAGCAGGGCGAACGTGCCGTCGGCCCCGATCGCCTCCTCGCCCTCGCTGTCGTTGAGGAAGACCGCGGTGTTGTCGGAGATCAGCGGCACCCGGGGCGCCAGCCACAGCCACAGCAGCCCCAGCAGGACACCGGCGACGGTCACCACGGCGGCGACGATCCCCGCCCGCCGCAGATCCGCCCGCAGCTCCTCCCGGTCCACCCCCGGCGAGGGCGCCAGGTGGGAGCCGTACACAGCGGCGGGACCGCCCGGCTCACCCCCCGGACCCGGCTTCTGCCAGTCGTGGTGGTCGTCGGACGAGGGCCGGTTCGGCGGCGTCAGAGGTGCGGTCACCGTGCCATCGTGCCAGGCGCCCGTGAGCCGCGCCTCACCGGACCGCCGCCCTGCGGTACGCCCAGGTGGCGACGGCGAGCGAGACGACCCCGACGACGGCGCAGACCGCGAGGTCGAGCGCGACGACCGCCCAGTCGGGGTGGGCGCCGAAGGATCGGGCCAGCGCCTCGACCCCGTACGTGGACGGCAGCAGATCGCGCGCCCAGCCCACCGGCTCCGGCAGCCGGTCGGCCGGCAGGACACCCAGCAGGAGCGCGGCGGACATGCCGAGCTGTCCGAGGAGCGTGGCGAGCTCCTGGCGCGGCGCGAGGAGCCCCAGCGCGGCGCCGAGGCCCGAGAGCGCCGCGCCGGAGAGCGGCACGACGGCCACGAGCACCCACAGATGCGCCATCGGCAGCCCGAACAGCACGCTGCCGGTCACCGCGGTGACGACGGTGCCGGGCACGGTGAAGGAGGCGTACGCCCCCGCCGCGCCGAGCACGACGGCGGCGGGCGGCACGGGCAGGGTGGCGTAGTGGTCGAGCCCGCCGCCCGCCCGGAGCTGCCCGAAGTACTGGGCGAGGAGGTTCAGCGCGACGAAGGCGACGACCAGGACGCTGGACCCGGCGACGACGGCCCGCGCCTCGGAGCCGCCGTCCACCACCCCGCGCATGAGGATCATGATGCCGATGGACTGGAAGGTCGCCACGAAGAGCAGCGGGATGCGGGCCACCCGGGCCCGGGAGAGCTGGGCGCGGTAGACGGCCGCGAGGGAGGGGAACAGCCGGGCCCGGGGGGCGAGCGTCGCGGCCGCCCCGGCCACCGCACCGATTCCGCTCATGCCTTCACCAGTCCCTTGGTCGCGCCGCCGCCGAGCGCGAGGTAGACGTCCTCCAGGCTCGGCGTCGCCAGGCTGAAGTCGTCCAGCGCCGCGAAGGCCGCTCCCCCGGTCACCGCGGCGACCGCCGCCCGCGCCTCGTCGGGCGCGAGCCGCAGCGCCCAGCGCCGCCCGGACTCCTGCGCACGCGCGCGCAGGGCCGCGACCTCGGGTACCTCCAGGGGGGCGCGGTCGCGCCACACCAGCTCGACCCGGACCTCCCCGGCGACGCGCTCCTTGAGCCCGCCGGGGGTGTCGCAGGCGATGACCTTGCCGCGTTCGATGACGGCGACCCGGTCGAGGACGGTCTCGGCCTCGATGACGTTGTGGGTGACCAGCAGGACCGTGGCGCCGCGCTCCGCGCGCCGCCGGTCGACGGCGGCCCAGACGGCGCGCCGGGCCACCGGGTCCATGCCGGTCGTGGGCTCGTCCAGGACGAGCACGGGGCGCTCCCCGACGAGCGCGGCGGCGAAGCAGGCAAGGCGCCGCTGGCCACCGGAGAGCTTCTTCAGCGGGCGGCCCGCGAGGTCGGTGAGCCCGAGCTCGTCCAGGACGGCGTCGCGCTCGGCCCGGGCCTCGCGCACCGGGAGCCCGCGCAGCCGCCCGGTGGTCTCGGCGGCGAGGGCGACGGTCAGCTCGTCCAGGGCGGTGGACTCCTGCCCCAGGTAGCCGATCAGCCGGGAGGCCCGCTCGGGGTGGCGCACGAGGTCGTGGCCGAGGATGTCGACGCTGCCGGAGTCGGGCCGCATCAGCCCGGTGAGCTGGCGTACGAGGGTGGACTTGCCGGCTCCGTTGGGCCCGAGCAGTCCGAAGATCTCCCCGCGCCGGACGTCGAGGCTGATGCCGTCGGTGGCGCGTACTTCGGGGGTCGCGGGCGTGCCGCGGCGGCCCCGGGCCGGGGGGTAGGTCTTCACCAGATCGCGCACCGCGCACACGGTGGCGCTCGCCGTCGGCGCCTGCACTGTCCCCGTACTCACGAGGTACGAGGGTACGGGGTCCGGGGACCGGCATTACGCCCGGGGCCGCACCGATCGGACATCAACGCCACGGACGGCGGCCGGGTTGAGCGGCCCTCACGCGAATGTGGACTCAGTCTCCGGCGGGCCCGGATTTCCCGGCCTTCTCCGCGGCCCGCTCGGCCGCCGGGGCGTGGTCGGCGGCGGTCCGTACGTCGATCTCGCGCCAGAAGCCCGCCCGGATCGCGTACCGGTCGTGCTCGTCGATCTGGTCGTCCTTGTGGGCGAGGAGGCCGAAGCGGGCCGCGTACCGCAGGAGTTCGCCGTCGATGCGGTGCGGGATGCGCGGGTAGAGGGCGGAGAGCTTCTGCAGGTGGCCGGCCTCCGGCAGCCGCTCCATCCAGCGCCGGGCGAAGACCTGGCCCACCTCGAAGGGGTCGCCGCCGACCGTGGTGATGTCCTCCTCGCGGTCGGCCCAGCGCTGTTCGGCGCTGGTGAGCTGGGCGAGCGTCGGCAGGGACGCGGTCTCCGGGGGTTCGCCCAGCGGACCGCCGCGCTCCACCCAGCCCCGGTCCGACGACCAGCGCAGGGTCGCCGCGGGCTGCGGGGCGGGCTGCCGCTCGGCCGGTCCGGCGGGCCCGCGCAGGGTGCCGGCCAGGTCCTTCGGGGTGGGCACGCCCTTGGTGCCGGGGCCGTGCGCGGGCGGGGCGGGGGCCTCACCGGGCCGGGGCGCCGCCTCCTCGTCGTCGCGGGCCGTGTCGGCCTGCGCGGCGGCCCTGGACGCGCGCTCGGCGGAGGCGGCGAGGGCCGATTCGGGCAGCGGGGCGGAGAGGATCGCGGCGATCTCGGGGCGCGGGACGGGCGGCGGGGCGCAGAGGCCGCCGGTCTCCTTGGCCCGGACGGCCTGGGTGATCCAGGCGCGGTCCAGGACGCGGCGCTCGTCGGCCTCGGCGACCAGGTCCTCGGACTGGTTGTAGTCGCCGTCGGCGGCCTGGACGGCCCAGAGGTGGACGGCGACGCCGTGCTCCTTGGCGGACATCAGACCGGGGAGCAGGTCGCCGTCGCCGGTCACCAGGACCACGTCGGAGCAGGCGCGGTTGCGGGCGAGCTCGGTCAGCTCGGCGTGCATCGCGGCGTCGACGCCCTTCTGCGCCCAGCGTCCGTCACTGCGGGTGAGGGCGCCGAGCCGGACGGTGACCCGGGGCATCACGCGCAGCCTGCGGTGCTCGGGCTGCGGGACGCGGTCGGGGGCACCGTCGAACCAGTAGATCCGCAGCAGCGGCTGCGCGGTGTCGGCCTCGGCGCGCTCGCGCAGCTGCTGGATGAGGGCCGCGTGGTCGACGGTGATGCGGGACCGGGCGGGCTCTCCTGCCAGCAGACTCGCGGCTGCGCCCAGCAAGTAGCCGGCGTCCACCAGGACGACGCAACGGTCCACGCGTTCCACCCTCTTCCAGGCAATCGGGATCGGGTTTTCTCAGGGTTCCTTCGAGTCTGCCCGACCACGCCGGGGTTAACGGCCGGAACTCGATCATCGGCGTGGCGGATCGCGAAAAGCGCGCATCATACCCCGTCACTACGCACGGTAATGATCCGACATGCGATGTTTATCCGATTATGTGAATCTGACGGTGGTCCTGGCCCCAAGAGTCCTTATAGGAGGAACACCATGGCCAAGAACAAGAACCGCAAGCAGGGCAGCCAGCAGGATCGCTCTTCGCAGTCGGAGCGCGCTGCCGAGCAGGCACGCTCGACGGCCGCCGAGGCGCGGAGCGCGATGGATTCGCAGGCCCAGGGCAGCCCTGCCGATGTTGCGCGTAAGCATCAGCGGCGCTTCGGCCACAACTGACCGGACTCCCGGTAAGGCCGGCACACCGAGAGGGGCGACCCCGCGCAAGCGGAGCCGCCCCTCTCGTACGCGTACCGGAGCTCAGCCCGCCAGGCAGGACGGCCCGAGCAGCACCTTCAGGTCACCGAAGAGCGCCGGGTCCGGCTTCACCCGGTGCCGGTCGAGCCGGAGCACCGTGGTCTTGCGGGGACCCTGGAGCCGGATGCGCACCTCGGTGTCGCCCCGGTGGCTGTTCAGCACCTCGCCGAGCCGGCTGACCATGGGCGGCGTGACCCGGACCGTCGGGATGGTCAGGACGACGGGCGCGTTGGTCCCCGCGTTCGAGATGTCGGGGACCTGCATCTCCATCGCGACCAGGCGCGGCACGTCCTCGCGCTTGTCGAGGCGCCCCTTGACGAAGACGACGGTGTCCTCGACCAGCTGCGTGGAGACCAGCTGGTAGGTGGCGGGGAAGAACATGCACTCGATGGAGCCGGCCAGGTCCTCCACGGTGGCGATGGCCCAGGCGTTGCCCTGCTTGGTCATCTTGCGCTGGAGGCCGGAGATGATGCCGCCCACCGTGACGATCGCGCCGTCGGCGTGCTCACCGCCGGTGAGCTGCGAGATCGACGCGTCCGACTTGTCGGACAGCACGTGCTCCAGACCGAAGAGCGGGTGGTCGGAGACGTAGAGCCCGAGCATCTCGCGCTCCTGGGCCAGCAGATAGGACTTCTCCCACTCGACGTCGGAGAACTCCACGTCGAGCCCGAAGCCCGGCTCGTCGCTGTCCTCCTCGCCGCCGCCGAAGAGGTCGAACTGCCCCTCGGCCTCCTTGCGCTTGACCTGCACCACGTTGTCGATCATGGGCTCGTGGTGGGCGACGAGCCCCTTGCGGGTGTGGCCCATCTCGTCGAAGGCGCCCGCCTTGATGAGCGATTCCACGGTCCGCTTGTTGCAGACGACCGCCTCGACCTTGTCCAGGAAGTCGGGGAAGGTGCTGTACTTCCCCTTCGCCTTGCGGCACCGGATGATCGAGTCCACGACGTTCTGGCCGACGTTGCGGACGGCGGTGAGCCCGAAGAGGATCACGTCGTCACCCTGGGCGGCGAAGTTGGACTCCGACTCGTTGACGTTCGGCGGGAGCACCTTGATGCCCATGCGCCGGCACTCGTTGAGGTAGACCGCGGACTTGTCCTTGTCGTCCTTGACCGAGGTCAGCAGGGCGGCCATGTACTCGGCGGGGTAGTTCGCCTTGAGGTACGCGGTCCAGTAGGTGACGAGCCCGTACGCGGAGGAGTGCGCCTTGTTGAACGCGTACCCGGCGAACGGGACCAGGACGTCCCAGAGCGCCTTGATCGCCGCGTCCGAGAAGCCCTTCTTCTTGGCGCCGGCCTCGAAGAGGACGAAGTTCTTCGCCAGCTCCTCGGGCTTCTTCTTGCCCATCACGCGGCGCAGGATGTCGGCCTCGCCGAGCGAGTAGCCGGCGACGATCTGGGCGGCCTTCTGCACCTGCTCCTGGTACACGATCAGGCCGTAGGTGAGGCCCAGGACCTCCTTGAGCGGCTCCTCCAGCTCAGGGTGGATCGGGGTGATCTCCTGGCGGCCGTTCTTGCGCTCGGCGTAGTTCGTGTGCGAGTTCATGCCCATCGGGCCCGGCCGGTAGAGGGCCGAGACGGCGGAAATGTCCTCGAAGTTGTCGGGCTGCATCTGGCGCAGCAGCGAGCGCATCGGCCCGCCGTCGAACTGGAACACGCCGAGCGTGTCACCGCGGCACAGCAGCTCGTACGTCTTGGGGTCGTCCAGCGGGAGGGCGAGCATCTCCAGGTCGATGCCCTTGTTGGCCTTCACCATCTTGATGGCGTCGTCCATGATCGTCAGGTTGCGCAGCCCCAGGAAGTCCATCTTGAGGAGGCCGAGCGACTCGCACTGCGGGTAGTCCCACTGCGTGATGGTGACGTTGTCGGTGTGCCGCACCCAGACCGGGGCGTGGTCCACGATCGGCTCGCTGGACATGATGACGCCGGCGGCGTGCACGCCCATCTGCCGGACCAGGCCCTCGACGCCCTTGGCGGTGTCGATGACCTTCTTGACGTCCGGCTCGTTCTCGTACATCCCCCGGATCTCGCCCGCCTCGCTGTAGCGCGGGTGGCTGGGGTCGGTGATGCCGTTGAGGTCGATGCCCTTGCCGAGGACGTCGGCGGGCATGGCCTTGGTGAGGCGGTCGCCCATGGCGTACGGGTAGCCGAGGACGCGGGCGGAGTCCTTGATCGCGTTCTTGGCCTTGATCTTGCCGTAGGTGCCGATCATGGCGACCTTGTCGGCGCCGTACTTCTCGGTCACGTACCGGATGACCTCGACGCGCCTGCGCTCGTCGAAGTCGATGTCGACGTCGGGCATGGAGACGCGCTCGGGGTTGAGGAACCGCTCGAAGATCAGCCCGTGCTCGATCGGGTCGAGGTCGGTGATGCCCATCGCGTACGAGACGATCGAGCCTGCCGCGGAGCCTCGGCCGGGGCCGACCGCGATGCCGTTGTTCTTGGCCCACATGATGAAGTCGGCGACGACCAGGAAGTACCCCGGGAACCCCATCTGGATGATGATGTCCATCTCGTACTCGACCTGCCGCTGCCGGTCCTCGGGGACGCCGTTCGGGAAACGGCGGTTCATCCCGACCCGGACCTCCTCCTGGAACCAGGTGATCTCCGTGTAGCCCTCGGGGATCTCGAACTTCGGCATCAGGTCGCGCTTCTCGAACATCCCGGTGGTGTCGATCTGCTCGGCGACCAGGAGGGTGTTGGCGCATCCCTCCTGCCAGGCGTCGGAGGAGTCGACCCCGTACATCTCGTCCGTGGTCTTCAGGTAGTAGCCGGTGCCGTCGAAGCGAAAGCGGTCCGGGTCGGAGAGGTTCTTGCCGGTCTGGATGCAGAGCAGGGCGTCGTGCGCGGTCGCCTCGGAGGCGTACGTGTAGTGCGAGTCGTTCGTCACGAGCGGCGGGATACCGAGCTTCTTGCCGATCTCCAGGAGCCCGTCGCGGACCCGGCGCTCGATCTCGATGCCGTGGTCCATCAGCTCCAGGAAGTAGCGCCCCTCGCCGAAGATGTCCTTGTAGTCGGAGGCCGCCTTGACCGCCTCGTCGAACTGGCCGAGCCGCAGCCGCGTCTGGACCTCGCCTGAGGGGCAGCCGGTGGACGCGATCAGGCCCTCGGACCACTGGGCGATGGTCTCCTTGTCCATACGCGGCCACTTCTGGAGCCAGCCCTCGGCGTAGGCGTCGGACGACAGCTTGAAGAGGTTGTGCAGACCGGTGCTGTTGGCCGCCCAGATCGTCTTGTGGGTGTAACCACCCGAACCGGAGACGTCGTCGCGCTTCTGGTGCGGCTGCCCCCACTGGATCTTCCGCTTGTGCTTGCGCGACTCGGGCGCGACGTACGCCTCGATCCCGATGATCGGCGTCACACCCGCCTTCTGCGCCGAGTGGAAGAAGTCGTACGCCCCGTGCAGGTTGCCGTGGTCCGTCATGGCGATATGGGACATGCCCATCTCGTTGCACGCGTTGAACATGTCCTTGAGCCGCGCGGCACCGTCCAGCAGCGAGTACTGGGTGTGGACGTGAAGGTGCGTGAAGGGCGGCTTGGTCACGGCGCTGTGCCTCCGGGGAAATGTGGATGACGGGACGGGTGACGTCTCGGGATGTCTGGGGGGACAGCGTGGAAGTCTACGTCTCCGAGGAGCGCGGCGACGGGCACTCCGCGATACGGTCGCGCGTTGGAAGGGCGGGACCACCCGTCCCATTTGTCATGCACGTCATCAGCCAGGTCAGGTACCAGGAGGCAGTCACAGATGTCGGACACGCAGACCGGCGCGGAGCGGCGCGGGGAGCAGATTCTCGAGGTCTTCGACACCGCCTTCGGGGAGCTCCTGGCGGCCGATCCGGCCGCGTTCCGGGTCAAGTTCCGCAAGATGGCGGGCTCCGCCTTCGCGTTCTACCGGGGCACGGCCTGCCTGTTCTACAGCGACCTGGAGCGCGAGCGGCACGGCGGCCCGTATCTGGACGAGCGCACCGGCCGGGTCTGGATCCACGGCGACCTGCACGCGGAGAACTTCGGCACCTACATGGACGCCAACGGCCGCCTCGTCTTCAATGTGAACGACTTCGACGAGGCGTACGTCGGCCCCTTCACCTGGGACCTCAAGCGCTTCGCCGCCTCCGTCGCCCTGCTGGGGTACGCGAAGGCGCTGGGCGACGAGCAGATCACCGAGCTGGTACGGGTCTACGCGGCGGCCTACCGCGAGCGCATCCGCGCCCTGGCCACGGGCGCCAAGGACGAAGAGGTGCCGCCCTTCACCCTGGACACCGCCGAGGGTCCGCTGCTCGGCGCGCTGCGCACCGCCCGCTCGCTGACCCGGTTCTCGCTGCTGGACTCGATGACGGAGATCCGCGACTTCGAGCGCCGGTTCGCCGAGGGCGGCGGCGCGATCGACCTGGACGCGGCCACGCGGTACAAGGTGCTGGCCGCGTTCGACGGCTATCTGGAGACGCTGCCGGAGGCGAGCCTGACCCGGCCCGACTCCTACCGGGTCAAGGACGTCGTGGGGCGGCGCGGCATCGGCATCGGCTCGGCGGGCCTGCCCTCGTACAACATCCTCCTGGAGGGCAACAGCGACGCCCTGGAGAACGACGTCGTGATCTACCTCAAGCAGGCCCAGACCCCGGCCGTCTCCCGGCACATCACGGACCCGGCGGTCCGCGGCTACTTCCAGCACGAGGGCCACCGCACGGTGATCTCGCAGCGCGCCCTCCAGGCCCACGCCGACCCGTGGCTCGGCTGGACCGAGCTCGACGGCGCCGGCCAGCTCGTCGCCGAGGTGTCGCCGTACGCGGTGGACCTGGACTGGTCCGACATCGACGAGCCCGACGAGATCGCGGCGCTGGTCGCCGACCTCGGCCGGGCCACGGCCACGATGCACTCGGCGGCGGACGACGAGAGCGGCCACTCGCTGGTGCCGTTCTCCACGGAGCGGGCGATCGACGCCGCCATCGCGGCCGACGAGGAGGGCTTCGGGGACCTCCTCGTGGACTTCGCCCACAGTTACGGTGCCCGGGCCCGCGCGGACCACCAGATCTTCGTGGACCTCTTCCGCAACGGGCGCATCCCGGGGCTGTAGCCGACGGAACGGAACCTTTAGGGGTCGCTTACAGGTTCGCATGCGACACTCCTGGGCGATGGACATATCCGGGACGCAGCTCAGAGCGGCACGCGCGGCGCTTTTCACAGCGCTCGTCGTGACGCTCTCCGCCGCGTCCCACGTCCTGCTCTCCCAGGTCGCGCTGCCCCTGGTCCCCGTCGCCGTGCTGGCCGGGGCCGTCTTCGCGGCGGCCTACACCCTGGCCGGCCGCCAGCGCGGCTTCGGGGCCATCGCCGGGCTGCTTGTCCCCCTGGAACTGGCCGCCGACACCTTCTTCACCACCGGCCAGCACCTCTGCTACGGGGCGGCGGGCGGCCCGATAGCGGGCCCCCTGCGCTCGGTGGGCGTCGACGTCCTGTGCGGCGGCGGCGACCTCGGCCCCGGCACGGCCCAGCTCGGCGACGTCGGCACCCCGCTCGCCTCGGTGACCGCGGGCGGCCAGGGCGCCGCCGCACTGCTCGCCTCCCCCGGCCCGCTGGTCCCCTGGCTGCTGCTGGCCGCCCATGTCACGGTCGGGCTGCTCGCCGCCGCCTGGCTGCACCGCGGGGAGCTGGCGCTCGCCGGGCTGCTCCGGGCGGGCGCGCTGCTGGCGTTCCGGCCGCTGCTGATCGCGGTGGCCGTGGTGCGCACGGCGGGCCGCCCGCCGCGCGCCCGGGTCCGCGCCGCCGCCTCCGGGCCGCTGCTGCCGGGCCGCGCCCGCCTCCTCGTGCACTCCGTGGGACGGAGGGGTCCGCCGCTCGGGGCCTGTGCCCTCTGAGCAACGCGAACCCCGGACCGTACGCCCCATATCCCACGGAGAACACCACCATGAGCAAGCGCAACAGCCAGGCCAACAAGTCCGCCGCCCGCGAGCGGCTGCGCGCGGAGCGCGAGCGCCAGGCGAAGAAGGACAAGGCCCGCCGCCAGGTCATCGTCGGCGTCTCGGTCGTCGCCGTCCTCGCCGTCGCGGGCGGTGTCGCCTACGGCGTGAAGAAGCTCAACGAGCCCGCCTACTGGGAGGCGGCCAAGGACGCCAAGCTCGTCGCGCCCAAGAACACCTCCGGCAAGGACGGCACCACCGTCGTCGTCGGCAAGGACACCGCGAAGAAGACCCTCAAGGTGTACGAGGACCCGCGCTGCCCGATCTGCGCCCAGCTCGAACAGACCGTCGGCGCGACCATGAAGAAGGACATGGACGACGGCAAGTACAAGGTCCAGTTCGTCGGAGCGACCTTCCTCGACACCAACATCCCCGGAGAGGGCTCCCGGAACGCGCTGAGCGCGCTGGGCGCCGCGCTCGACGTGAGCCCCGAGGCGTTCCTCGAATACAAGAGCGCGCTCTACTCGGCGAAGTACCACCCCGAGGAGCAGGACGACAAGTTCAAGGACGACTCGTACCTGATCAAGGTCGCCGACACCGTGGACGCGCTGAAGGGGAACTCCGCGTTCCAGAAGGCCGTCAAGGACGGGACCTTCGACAAGTGGGCCCTGACGCTGAGCAAGAAGTTCGATGAGGACGGCAAGAAGTACGACTTCCAGGGCACGCCGACCCTCGTCATGGACGACAAGAAGGTGACCGGCAACGACGGCAAGAACGCGCCGATGACCGTCGACGAGTACACGACGGCGCTCACCACCGCGCTGAAGGGCTGACCCGCTCCTTCGAAGGGCTCCGCACGGCCACCGCGCGGAGCCCTTCGCGCGTCACAGCGTGGCGAGGAACCCGATCGCGACCTTCCAGGCCAGCTCCGCCGCCTCCCGGTCGAAGTCGGGCAGCCCCGGGTCGGTGAAGAGGTGCCCGGCGCCCGGGTAGCGGTAGACCTCCACGTCCGCCCCGGTCCGCTGCATGTCCAGGTACCAGGAGTTCAGCCAGTCCGCCGTCTCGTACGGGTCGGGGTCGGCGACGTGCAGCTGTACGGGAAGCTCGTCCACCGAGGCGTTCTCGGCGATGTCCGAGGTGCCGTGCAGGAGCAGCAGCCCGCGCGCCTTCTCGTCGCCGAGGGCCAGCGTCTGGGCGACCGAGGCGCCGAGCGAGAAACCGGCGTAGACGAGGCCCTGGTCGGAGTAGGGCGCGGCGGCGAGCACGGCCCGCTTGAGCAGCTCCTCCTGGCCGGTTTCCTCCCGGAACGCCTCCGCTTCCTCCACCGAATCAAAGGTGTGCCCCTCGAACAGATCGGGCACGCGCACCTCGTGCCCGGCGGCGCGCAGCCGGTCGGCTGCGGCGTGCACGGCGGGGCGCAGACCGTACATCGAGTGGAAAAGCATGATGTTCATGACGCCCATGGTGCCAGTTGCGTTCGAAAGGATGGAGAGCGACAGCATGGAGAATGTTCTGCGGCCGCTGATCGTCCTCGGCGGCTCGGTGGTGATCACCCTGGCGGCGGGCTGGCTGTTCGACTTCCTGCTGAGGCGCGCCGACGCCCGGCACCACGAGACCCCGCTGTGGGGCCTGCTGCGGCGCTGCCGCATCCCGTTCCAGCTGGTCATGTGCGCGGCGCTGCTGCGCGGTACGTACGCGCGGACGGGCCTCGGCCCGGTCCAGGACCACCGGGTGGGCATCGGCCGGCTGCTGACGCTGGTGCTGATCGGCGCGTCGGCCTGGCTGGTGGTGCGGATCGCCATCGCGGTCGTGGACTCGGTGTACGCGCGCTACGCGGCGGCCCACAACCGGGACCCGGCGCGGGTGCGCCGGGTGCGGACGCAGGTGACGCTGATCCAGCGCGTGGTCATCGCCGTGGCGACGACCCTGGCGGTCGCGGCGATGCTGCTGACGTTCCCCGAGATGCAGGCGGTGGGCACCTCGATGCTGGCGTCGGCCGGTCTCCTCGGCATCGTCGCCGGTGTGGCCGCCCAGTCCACGCTGGGCAACCTCTTCGCGGGCCTCCAGATCGCGTTCGGCGACATGGTCCGCATCGGCGACACCGTGGTGGTGGACGGCGAGTGGGGCACGATCGAGGAGATCACGCTGACCTTCCTCGCGGTGCGGACGTGGGACGAGCGGCGGATCACGATGCCGGTCTCGTACTTCACGGGCAAGCCGTTCGAGAACTGGTCGCGCGGCGGGGCGCAGATGACCGGCTCGGTCTTCTTCCACCTCGACCACTCGGCGCCGATCGAGGCGATGCGCGACAAGCTGCGGGACATCCTCGGCGAGTGCGCCGCCTGGGACGGCCGGAACTGGTCCCTGGCGGTCACGGACACCACCCCGACGACGATCCAGGTGCGCGCGGTGGTCACGGCGAAGGACGCGGACGACATCTGGACGGCGCGCTGCGCGGTCCGGGAGCAGCTGATCGGCTGGCTGCGCGACCACCACCCGTACGCGCTGCCGCGGGTCGCGACGGCCCCTGCGGCGCTCCCGCCCGGCGACGCCTGGCCGTCGGTGAACGGGAACGGCAAGGACGAGCGGCCCGCGAGCAGCTGGAACCGGACCCCGCGCACCGGCCGGGGCTGAGCTCAGCGCAGGCTGCGTACGTCCAGCTGCCGCAGGACCCGGTCCACGACCTCCGGGTCGGAGCCGGGTTCGCTGCGTGCGGAGAGCACGGCGTGGCGGGCGGCCGACATCATCTCGCGCTGGATCCGGCTGACCGCCTGGAACCGTTCGACGCGCTTGGCGTAGGCGTCGCGCCGTTCGTCGTCCACCATCTCCGGGCTGATCCGCGCCCCCACGTCGTACGCGAGCCGGTGCAGCCGCTCGACCACGTCCTCGGGCAGGTCCTCGGTCGCCTCGATCTTCTTCAGCCGCTCCCGGGCCGCCTTGGCCGCCCGGATCGCGAGGTCCTTCTCCAGGGCCGCCTCGGCGTCCGTGTCCGCGCGCACCCCGAGCTTCCGCACCAGCCAGGGCAGCGTCAGCCCCTGGAAGACCAGGGTCACCATGATCACGGAGAACGCGATGAAGACGATCTCGTCGCGGCCGGGGAACGGCTTGCCGTCGTCCGTCTCCAGCGGGATCGCGAGGGCCAGCGCGACGGAGGCCACCCCGCGCATCCCGGCCCACCACATGATCACGGTCTCCCGCCAGCTGGTGGGGATCTCCTCGCTGACGTCCCGCCGGGTGTGCAGCCGCTTCGCGAGCCAGGTGGCCGGCAGCAGATACAGCAGCCGTACGCCGACGACGACCGCGACGACCGCGAGGCCCCAGCCGGCCGTCTCCAGCAGGCGCCCGTCGGCCGTACCGAACACGTTGTGGAGTTCGAGGCCGATGAGCCCGAAGGCGATCCCGGTGACGAGGGTGTCCACGATCTCCCAGAAGGTGCGTCCGGTGAGCCGGCCGAGGACGTCGTCGGCGTCCGCGGTGTGCTCCGCGAGGAACATCGCGGTCATCAGGACGGCGAGCACCCCGGAGCCCATCAGCTCCTCGGCGAGCACGTAGCTGACGAACGGCACCAGCAGGGTCAGGCCGACCTGGAGGGTGGCGTCGCCGAGCAGCCCCATCAGCTTGATGGTGAGCCAGCCGAGCGCGACGCCCACCGCGACGGCGACCACCGCGGACAGCACGAGCAGCCCGAACGCCTCGGGCCACGAGAAGGTCCCGCTGACGGCCGCCGCGATGGCCACGTGGTACAGCACGATCGCGGTGACGTCGTTGAACAGCCCCTCGCCCTCCAGGATGGAGATGAGCCGCCGGGGCAGCCCGACGGACCCGGCGACGGCGGTGGCGGCGACCGGGTCGGGCGGGGCGACGAGCGCGCCGAGCGCGACGGCGGCGGCGAGCGGCAGGCCGGGCACGATCGAGTGGGCCACCGCCGCGACGGCCGCCGTGGTCAGGAAGACCAGCGCGACGGCCAGCAGGAAGATGGGCCGCTTGTTCGCGGCGAACTGCCGCCAGGAGGTGCGCTGCACCGAGGCGTAGAGCAGCGGCGGCAGCAGCGCGGGGAGGATGATCTCCGGCGGGATGTCCACGTTCGGCACGAAGCTGAGGAAGGCCAGCACGACGCCGAAGAGCGTCATCAGCACCGGCGCCGGCAGCTTCAACCGGTCCCCCAGCGGAACCGTGACCACGGCACCGAGCAGCAGCAGGAGCAGCAGTGACATCTGGTCCACGGGGTGCCTTCCGAAGCGCTCCGGCCGGGGCCCGGTCCCACGCCCGGCCGATGCCCCTCACCCTGCCATGCGCCCCCCGCCGGCCGAGCTCAGGGGGTGCGGCGGGGCGTCAGATCGTCCGGCGCATCGCCCGGTGCGGGATGCCCGCGTCCATGAACTCGGGGCCGTACGGCTCGTAGCCGAGGCGCTCGTAGAAGCGCAGGGCGTGCGTCTGGGCGTGCAGGTCGACGGCGGTGAGGCCGTGGCTCCGGGCCGCGTCCTCGATGGCCCGCACGAGCGCGGCGCCGACGCCGAGGCCCCGGGCCTCCTTGCTCACCGCGAGCCGGCCGAGCGAGCCGACGGCCGGGTCCCCGCCGGTGTGCGAGGCGGCGGCGGGGCCGTGCAGCAGCCGCCCGGTCCCGAGCGCGGTGCCGTCGGCGGCGACGGCTATGACGTGCAGCGCGTCCGCGTCGTGGGCGTCGTACTCGATCTCCTCGGGCACGTTCTGCTCACCGACGAAGACCTCCTTGCGGACCTGGAAGCACGCGGCGCGGTCCTGCTCGTCGGCGACGGGCCTGGTGGTGTACGCGAGAGGCCCGGCCGTCACTGGCTCTCCTCCGCGATGCGGTCCAGCGCCTGCTGGAGGTCGTCGGGGTAGGTGCTGGTGAACTCGACCCAGCTCCCGTCGGCGGGGTGCTCGAAGCCCAGCTTCACCGCGTGCAGCCACTGCCGGGTCAGGCCGAGGCGCTTGGCCATGGTGGGGTCGGCGCCGTAGGTGAGGTCGCCGACACAGGGGTGGCGGTGGGCGGCCATGTGCACCCGGATCTGGTGGGTGCGCCCGGTCTCCAGCTTGATGTCGAGGAGGCTGGCGGCACGGTACGCCTCGATGAGGTCGTAGTGGGTCACCGAGGGCTTGCCGTCCGCGACGACCGCCCACTTGTAGTCGTGGTTCGGGTGGCGGCCGATGGGGGCGTCGATGGTGCCGCTCATCGGGTCCGGGTGGCCCTGGACCAGCGCGTTGTACTTCTTCTCCACGACCCGGTCGCGGAACTGGGCCTTCAGCAGGGTGTAGGCGCGCTCGGACTTGGCGACGACCATCAGCCCGGAGGTGCCGACGTCGAGGCGGTGCACGATGCCCTGGCGCTCGGCGGCGCCGGAGGTCGAGATCCGGTACCCGGCTGCGGCGAGACCGCCGATGACGGTGGTGCCGGTCCAGCCGGGGCTGGGGTGGGCGGCGACACCGACCGGCTTGACGATCACCACGATGTCGTCGTCGTCGTGGACGATCTCCATGCCCTCGACGGGTTCGGCGACGATCTGCACCGGCGCGGGCGCCTGCGGCATCTCGACTTCGAGCCAGGCACCGCCGTGCACCCGCTCGGACTTCCCGACCACCGAGCCGTCCACCTGCACCTTTCCTGCGGCGGCCAGGTCGGCGGCCTTGGTGCGGGAGAAGCCGAACATCCGGGAGATGGCGGCGTCGACGCGCTCGCCCTCCAGACCATCGGGGACGGGCAGGGTGCGGACCTCGGGTTGCGTACTCACCAGTCGAGTATGCCTTGCCCCCGCCGGTCCCCGTCCCACGGTCCGAAAGGCCCTGGGGAAGGACCTAGTCCTTGTGCACGGTGCCGTCGGGGTCCAGGCCCTTGAAGGAGAGGAACACGATCAGGATGCCGCCGCAGACGATCGCGGAGTCGGCCAGGTTGAAGACGGCGAAGTGGGCGGGGGCGATGAAGTCCACCACCGCGCCCTCGAAGACGCCCGGCGCGCGGAAGATGCGGTCGGTGAGGTTCCCGAGGGCCCCGCCGAGCAGCAGGCCGAGCGCGATGGCCCACGGCAGGCTGTACAGCTTGCGGGCAAGCCGCGCGATCACCACGATGACGGTCGCCGCGATGATCGTGAAGATGATCGTGAACGCCTCGCCGAAGCCGAACGCGGCCCCCGAGTTGCGCAGGGCGTCCAGCTTGAGCCAGTCGCCGAGGAGCTCTATCGGCTCCTGGTGCTCCAGCTTCGCCACGACGAGCATCTTGCTGCCGAGGTCGAGCAGGTACGCCACGACGGCGACGCAGAACAGCAGGATGACCCGGCGCCGCCGGGTGGCCGGCGAGCGGTCGACGTCCGCGTCCGCCGCGGTGGCCCCGGTGTCCGGAGCCTCCGGCGCACCCTGGTCGGGGGAAGCGGCCGCGCCTTCCGGCCCGGTCTCTCCGCTTCCCTCAGCCCCGGTGATGTCCGGCGTACCGATGATGCGCTCCGCCTCTGCCACGTGAGTCCCTCAACCTAGTTCCCGACTGAGGACGAGGGTACGGCACGCCCGTGCGAATCAGCCTCGTCGCTCCTGCTTCTGCTTGTCCTCGACACACAGCGTGGCCCGGGGGAACGCCTGCATCCGCGCCTTGCCGATCGGCTTGCCGCAGACCTCGCAGAGCCCGTACGTGCCGGCCTCCAGGCGGGCCAGGGCGCGCTCGGTCTGGTCCAGCATCTCCTGGGCGTTGGCGGCGAGCTGCATCTCGTGCTCGCGGGTGATGTTCTTGGTGCCGGTGTCGGCCTCGTCGTCGCCCGCCCCGTCGCCGGAGTCCCGCATCAGCCCGGCCAGCGCGAGACCGGAGGCCTCCAGCTCGTTGCGGAGCCGGGTGGCCTCGCCGGTCAGCCCGTCCCGCGCGGAGGCGACCTCCTCCGGGGTCCAGGGGTCCTCGCCCGGCCGTACGGCCAGCTCTCCCGGCGCCGTGGCGCCCCGGGCGGGCGGCACGGGTGCCGTGTCCTCGCCCGCGGTCCGGGTACCGGCCGCGCTCTTCTTGGCTACCACCGTGTGGGCTCCCGTCTGATCGGCGGCCTCGGCCGCCCCCGTGGTCGCCGAGGCCGCGGTGGCCCCGGTCTTCTTCGGCGTGGTCTTCTTCGCCGCGGTCTTCCGGGCCGCCGCCTTCTTGGCGGAGGTCTTCTTGCCGGGCGCCTTCTTCTCCACCATGGCCGCGGCCCCTTCACACACTGTGATCTTGCTCGCCAGTCGTGCTGGGACGATAAGTCGACCCAGGTCCCGCGGCAACGGGGCACGCCGCCGCATCCCGCCTCCCCGTGTCCGGATCACCGTGTGTCTGCCTCCGTTGTGCCCAGCTCCCCGCCGGGTAATCCGGCTTTCCGTCCCGCGCCGGGCCGCGCTCCGGCCGCACAAGCCCCGTATGGCCATTCGGGTCACCCCCGGGCCCTCCGTAAACCGGTCGGACGGCGTGCTCCGGGGCCCGTACACTGGCCTCAGCGAGAGGCATGGATGGGACGAGTAGCGTCGTACGCAGCCAGCAGCGACCCGGGGACGGTGGGAGCCCGGGGGCGAGCGCGTCGTGAAGATCACCCCGGAGCCGCCGGAAGAACGCCCCGAGGGGCCAGTAGAACCGGCATCGCACCCCAATGAGGGGGCCCGGGGCGCACGCCCGGGGCCAAGGAGGGTGGTACCGCGGGGACCGGCTCGGTTCTCGTCCCTCCGACGGAAGTGGAAGACGTCCGCCGGAGGAAGCCCGCACATGACATCGCCGCAGTACCGCCAGGTACCCGCCCAGGTCGACCTGCCCGCCCTCGAGCACGCCGTGCTCGACTTCTGGCGCGAGAACAAGGTCTTCGACAAGAGCCTCGACCAGTCCGAGGGCCGCCCCGAGTGGGTGTTCTACGAGGGCCCGCCGACCGCCAACGGCATGCCCGGCGCCCACCACATCGAGGCCCGCGTCTTCAAGGACGTCTTCCCCCGCTTCCGGACCATGCAGGGCTACCACGTCGGCCGCAAGGCCGGCTGGGACTGCCACGGCCTGCCGGTCGAGCTGGCGGTCGAGAAGGAGCTGGGCTTCAACGGCAAGAAGGACATCGAGGCGTACGGCATCGCCGAGTTCAACGCCAAGTGCCGCGAGTCCGTGACCCGGCACACCGACGCCTTCGCCGAGCTCACGACCCGCATGGGCTACTGGGTCGACCTGGACGACGCGTACCGCACGATGGACCCCGAGTACGTCGAGTCCGTGTGGTGGTCGCTGAAGGAGATCTTCAACAAGGGCCTGCTGGTCCAGGACCACCGCGTCGCCCCCTGGTGCCCCCGCTGCGGCACCGGTCTGTCCGACCACGAGCTGGCGCAGGGCTACGAGACGGTGGTCGACCCCTCCGTCTTCGTGCGCTTCCCGCTCACCTCCGGACCGCTGGCCGGCGAGGCCGCGCTCCTGGTCTGGACGACGACCCCGTGGACCCTGGTGTCCAACACCGCCGTCGCCGCGCACCCGGACGTCACCTACGTCGTCGCGACGAACGGCGAGGAGAAGCTCGTCGTCGCGCGGCCGCTGGTGGAGAAGGCGCTCGGCGAGGGCTGGGAGCTCACCGGCCAGTCGTTCACGGGCCGCGAGATGGAGCGCTGGACGTACGAGCGCCCGTTCGCCCTGCTCGACTTCCCGGCGCCCGCGCACTACGTCGTCAACGCCGAGTACGTGACGACCGAGGACGGTACGGGGCTGGTCCACCAGTCCCCCGCCTTCGGCGCCGACGACCTCCTGGTCTGCAAGGCGTACGGCCTGCCGGTGGTCAACCCGGTCCGCCCCGACGGCACCTTCGAGGAGGACCTGCCGCTGGTCGGCGGGGTCTTCTTCAAGAAGGCCGACGAGGCGCTGACCGAGGACCTCAAGGACCGCGGTCTGCTCTTCCGCCACGTCCCGTACGAGCACAGCTACCCGCACTGCTGGCGCTGCCACACCGCGCTGCTGTACTACGCGCAGCCGTCCTGGTACATCCGCACCACGGCGGTCAAGGAGCGGCTGCTCCAGGAGAACGAGAAGACCAACTGGTTCCCGGACTCCGTCAAGCACGGCCGCTTCGGCGACTGGCTGACCAACAACGTCGACTGGGCGCTGTCGCGCAACCGCTACTGGGGCACCCCGCTGCCGATCTGGCGCTGCGAGGAGGGCCACCTCACCTGCGTCGGCTCCCGCGCCGAGCTGGGCGAGCTGTCCGGCACGGACCTCTCCGGCCTGGACCCGCACCGCCCGTTCATCGACGACGTCACCTTCGCCTGTACGCACGAGGGCTGCGGCCTGGAGGCGCGCCGCGTCCCGGAGGTCATCGACGCCTGGTACGACTCGGGCTCGATGCCGTTCGCGCAGTGGGGCTACCCGTACAAGAACAAGGAGATCTTCGAGAGCCGCTACCCGGCGCAGTTCATCTCGGAGGCCATCGACCAGACCCGCGGCTGGTTCTACACGCTGATGGCCGTCGGCACGCTCGTCTTCGACAAGTCGTCGTACGAGAACGTCGTCTGCCTGGGCCACATCCTCGCCGAGGACGGCCGGAAGATGTCCAAGCACCTGGGCAACATCCTCCAGCCCATCCCGCTCATGGACCAGCACGGCGCGGACGCGGTGCGCTGGTTCATGGCGGCGGGCGGCTCCCCCTGGGCGGCCCGGCGCGTGGGCCACGGCACGATCCAGGAGGTCGTCCGCAAGACGCTCCTCACGTACTGGAACACGGTGGCCTTCCAGGCCCTGTACGCCCGTACGTCGAGCTGGGCGCCCTCGGCCGCGGACCCGGCGCCCGCCGAGCGGACCGTCCTGGACCGCTGGCTGCTCGGCGAGCTGAACACGCTGGTCGACCAGGTCACGCAGGCGCTGGAGGGCTACGACACGCAGCGGGCCGGAAAGCTGCTGTCCGCGTTCGTGGACGACCTGTCCAACTGGTACGTGCGCCGCTCCCGTCGCCGCTTCTGGCAGGGCGACAAGGCGGCGCTGCGCACGCTGCACGAGGTGGTGGAGACCGTCACGCGGCTGATGGCCCCGCTGACCCCGTTCATCACCGAGCGGGTCTGGCAGGACCTGGTCGTGCCGGTCAGCCCGGACGCGCCGGAGTCGGTCCACCTGTCGTCCTGGCCGAAGGCGGACCCGGCGGCGAGCGACCCCGCGCTCTCGGCGCAGATGGCGCTGGTACGGCGCCTGGTCGAGCTGGGCCGGGCCACGCGGGCGGAGTCGGGCGTCAAGACCCGCCAGCCGCTGTCCCGGGCGCTGGTCGCGGCCTCGGGCTTCGAGGCCCTGTCCGCGGAGCTGCGCGCCCAGATCACGGAGGAGCTGAACGTCTCCTCGCTCGCCTCCCTCTCCGCGGTGGGCGGCTCGCTGGTCGACACCACGGCCAAGGCGAACTTCCGGGCGCTCGGCAAGCGCTTCGGCAAGGGCGTCCAGGCGGTGGCCAAGGCGGTCGCGAACGCGGACGCGGCGGCCCTGTCGCTGGCCCTGCGCGAGGGCACGGCGTCGGTGGAGGTGGACGGCGAGACGGTCACCCTCTCGCCGGACGAGGTGATCATCACGGAGACCCCGCGCGAGGGCTGGTCCGTCGCCTCGGACTCAGGCGCGACGGTCGCCCTGGACCTGGAGATCACCCCGGAGCTGCGGCGCGCGGGTCTGGCCCGCGACGCGATCCGCCTGATCCAGGAGGCCCGCAAGAACAGCGGCCTGGACGTCGCGGACCGCATCGCCGTCCGCTGGACCTCCACGTCCCCCGCGACGACGGAGGCCCTCACCGAGCACGCGACCCTGATCGCGGACGAGGTCCTGGCCCTGGACTACGCGGAGTCCGCCCCGGACACCACGTACGGCCCCCCCTTCGAAGACGAGGGCCTGTCCCTCACGTTCCACCTCCGCAAGGCGTAGCCGTAACCCGAGGGGCCCGGCCGGAGACCGCTCCGGCCGGGCCCTTTCCTGTTCCCCTACCCGCCCCTTCCCGAACCGGGGGCTCTGCCCCCGGACCCCCGCTCCTCAATCGCCGGAGAGGCTTGATTTCGCCGCGCCGCAACCTTCAGCCTCGCCGGCGTTTGAGGCGCGGGGTCTGGGGCGGAGCCCCAGTTCCGGGAAGGGGCGGGGTGGGGAACAAGCCCCGCGCAGCGGATCGGGCACGCAAAAGGGCCGGGCCCCGGGGAAACCCCGGGGCCCGGCCCTCAGCCTGCCGACGGCTACGCGCTCAACGAGCGCGCCCCGCTCAGTTGTCGTCCTCGTCGATCAGAAACCCACGCATCGGCGACGGCGCCTGCTGCATCGGCTGCGGCGCCTGCGGCCGCACCGGCGCCATCGGCTGCGTCATCGCCGGCGACATCTGCTGCTGACCGCCGTACGACGGGGCACCGCCCATGGACGGGTTTCCGCCACCCATCGGCTGTCCGCCGTGGTTGCCGCCCATCGTGTGCCCCATGGCACCCGCACCGGCCGGAGCCAGCGAGGGCGACGGCGGCAGCGAGGCGGCGGCCGGGGTGCGCGGCGGAGCCAGCGAGTCGTCCGCCTGGGTCTCCAGCTGACGCAGCTGGCTCTCCAGGTAGGACTTCAGACGCGTCCGGTACTCGCGCTCGAAGCCCCGCAGGTCCTCGACCTTGCGCTCCAGCGTCGCGCGGGCCGACTCCAGCGAGCCCATCGCCACGCGGTGCTTCTCCTGCGCGTCCCGCTCCAGCGCGTCCGCCTTGGCGCGGGCGTCCCGCTCCAGGCCCTCGGCGCGGCTGCGCGCCTCGCCGACGATCTTGTTGGCCTCGGAACGGGCCTCCGCGATCGCCTGGTCGGCGGTCTGCTGGGCCAGGGACAGGACACGGGCGGCGCTGTCGCCACCGGGGCCCTGCTGCTGCATCTGCGGCGGGGGCTGCATCTGCTGCATCTGCTGCTGCGGGTTGTGACCGCCCATGGGACCGCCCATCGGGCCGCCCATGGGGCCACCCTGCATCGGGCCGGGGCCGTGGGGGCCCTGCGGACCGGGGCCGTGCGGGCCCTGGGGGCCGTGACCGCTGGGACCGGCGGGCAGCTGCGGAGCACCACCGGGCAGCTGGGGGGGACCCATCTGCGGGGGCTGCTGCTGGACCGGCGGGCCCGATATGGCGGCGGGCACCGGGGCACCCGGCCGGTCCTGCTGCTCAGGCGGCTTACGCATGCCCTGCTGCTGGTTCTGCGCGGCGGCACGCGTGGCGGCGGCCAGCTTGGCGCGCAGGTCCTCGTTCTCACGGAGCAGGCGGGTCAGCTCCGACTCGACCTCGTCGAGGAAGGCATCGACCTCGTCCTCGTCGTAGCCCTCTCGGAGGCGGACCGTCGTGAACTGCTTGTTCCGCACATCCTCGGGAGTCAGCGGCATCTCTTCTTCACCTCTACGTAGTCGTCGGCAGTCGGCAAGACCGTATCGCTCACAGCCTGACCACGATGCTGATCAGGATGGAAACGATGATCATCAGAACGAAGAAGGACAGGTCGAGTGCCACGCCCCCGAGACGCAGCGGCGGGATGAACCGCCGCAGGAGCTTGAGCGGTGGATCGGTGACCGTGTAGGTCGTCTCCAGGACGACCACCATCGGCTTGCCCGGCTGCCATGAACGTGCGAACTGGAAGACGTAGTCCATGACGAGCCGGAAGATCAGCACGATGAGGAAACACATCAACGCGATGTAGACAACACTTTGTGCGACGCCCATCTCTCGCGCTTCCCTCTCCCCTGGCTCTCGTAGCACCGGCCTCTCGGCCGGGTTGTTCCCGGTGTCGTGTTCTCAGCTCTGGTTGAAGAATCCGCCCTCTGCGATGCGGGCCTTGTCCTCCGCCGTGACATCGACGTTAGCAGGCGACAACAGGAACACCTTCTGTGTCACTCGCTCAATGCTGCCATGGAGACCGAAGACGAGTCCCGCGGCAAAGTCGACAAGTCGCTTTGCGTCCGTATCGTCCATCTCCGTGAGATTCATGATCACCGGAGTGCCCTCACGGAAGTGTTCCCCGATGGTACGGGCCTCGTTGTACGTCCTGGGGTGCAGCGTCGTGATCCGGTAGGGCTCGCGCTCGGACACGACCTTGGGCATGATCACCGGTGCGTTCTTCTCCATGTTCGGACGTTCAGGTGTGATGGATGCCACGGGTGCGATCCGGGCGGGTCGCTCACGCTCCGCAGGGATCTGGACCGGCTCCCGCTGCGCCGGCGGCTGGACCGCGCGGACCGGTTCGTCGCGCTCGCGGTCCCGCTCCACCTGATGCGCGGGCTGGTGCCGGCGCCGGTCGCGCTCGGGCTCCGGCTCGGGTTCGAATTCGTCGTCGGGGTCGAACCCCGGGCCGTCGTACCCATCGTCCTCCACGAGGCCGAGGTAGACCGCCATCTTGCGCATCGCGCCGGCCATGCTCTGAGTCCTCCGCTCTGTGGTGGATCGGCATCTGTCACCAAGTGCCCGCGATCCACTCCGGCCTTCCCGCCCTGGGCGGTAATGACCATATTTTCTGCTGTGGTCCGACTTCTTGGCGACGTTACCCGAGCCCGGGTCGGACTCCGAGTACCGCAGTACCGACGCGCACATGTGTCGCTCCGGCCGCGATCGCGTCCTCGAGGTCCGCACTCATCCCTGCAGAGACCATGTTCGCAGCCGGATGGTTCCCGCGCAGCCGGGATGAGAATTCCATCAGCCGGTCGAACGCGGCCCGTTGCCGCCCGGCGAAGGGCCCGGCGAGCGGCGCGACGGTCATCAGTCCGTCCAGCCGGAGCCCGGGCGCGGCGGCGACCGCGTCCGCCAACTCCTCGATCCCGTCGGGCGCGACGCCCCCGCGGGCACCCCGCTCGCCGCTCTCCGCGTCGAGCGCGACCTGGATGAGACAGCCGAGTTCGCGCTCGCGGCGCCCGGCCGCCGCCGAGAGGGCGGTGACGAGCTTCGTACGGTCCACGGACTGCACGACATCGGCATAACCGGCCACGGAACGGACCTTGTTGGTCTGCAACTGACCGACAAAGTGCCAGGAGAGAGACAGATCTGCGCATTCCGCAGCCTTGGGTGCGGCGTCCTGGTCGCGGTTCTCCGCGACCTGACGCACACCGAGTCCATGCAGAATCCGCACATCGCTCGCGGGGTAGGTCTTGGTGACCACGATCAGGGTCACCTCCTCCCGCTTGCGACCGGCCGCGACGCAGGCCGAAGCGATCCGTTCCTCCACCCGCGCCAGATTCGCCGCGAGTTGTTCCTTGCGTTCCGTCATGCCCTATCAGTCCAGCCAGACATATCCGGCGAGCCGCCCGGTGGTGCGGTCGCGTCGGTACGAGAAGTGGTCGCCCGATTCCAGGGTGCAGAAGGGCGACGCCTGCCGGTCGGTGACGCCGAGCTCCGCGAGCTGGGCGTGCACCCCGCCGGTGACGTCCACCGCGGGGGTGCCCCAGCTGGTTTCGGACCAGGTGCCCGGCACCCGCGCGGCGACCTCGTCCCGCATCGCCGCCGGCACCTCGTAGCACCGCCCGCAGACGGCCGGCCCGGTCCGGGCGGTGATCCGGGAGACCTCCGCGCCCAGCCGGACCATGGCCTCGACCGCGGCCGGCACGACCCCGGCGACCAGCCCCGGCCGCCCGGCGTGCGCCGCGGCGACGACACCGGCCTCCGGGTCGGCGAGCAGGACGGGCGTGCAGTCGGCGGTCAGCACGGCGAGCGCGAGTCCGCGTCGCGCGGTGACCACCGCGTCCACGGCGGGAATCTCCGCCGCCTCGCCCCAGGGTCCGTCGACCACGGCCACGTCCCGGCCGTGGACCTGGTTCATCCAGACGACCCGCGCCGGGTCGAGCCCCCGGGCGCGCGCGGCCCGTTCGCGGTTGGCGAGAACGGCGGCGGGGTCGTCACCGACCGCGCCGCCGAGATTCAGCTCCGCGTACGGGGCGGCGCTCACTCCGCCCCACCTGTCGGTGAAGGAGAAATGAGCGCCGCCCCGCGAAAAGACAGAGACCGTCGGGTTCACTGCGTCATGCGGACCTATCACTTCAAGAAGTCCGGTACGTCCAGCTCTTCGGCCTGGGAGTCCGAGTAGGGACGGGCCGGCGGGACGTGCGGCGGCGAGACGACCGGCGGAAGGTGGGTCTCACCCGACACCGGGACCGGCTCGGCCTGCGCCGGCTGCTCCTCGCGCGGCGGCACCGAACCGAGCCCGCCGGACTGGCGCACCGGCTCGGGCGCGGACCGGACCGGCGTCGGGGCCGGCTCCTCGCGCTTGGCGCTGTTCGCACCGAGGACGTTCTCCCGCCGGGCCGGCGGCTGTCCGCCGTCGAAGCCCGCCGCGATCACGGTGACCCGCACCTCGTCGCCGAGGGCGTCGTCGATGACCGCGCCGAAGATGATGTTCGCCTCCGGGTGGGCCGCCTCGCTCACCAGCTGGGCGGCCTCGTTGATCTCGAAGAGACCGAGGTCGCTGCCGCCGGAGATGGAGAGCAGGACACCGCGGGCGCCGTCGATGGACGCCTCCAGGAGCGGCGAGGAGATCGCCATCTCCGCGGCGGCCACCGCGCGGTCGTCGCCGCGGGCGGAGCCGATGCCCATGAGCGCGGAACCGGCCTCGGACATGACCGACTTGACGTCGGCGAAGTCGAGGTTGATCAGGCCCGGCGTGGTGATGAGGTCGGTGATGCCCTGGACGCCCGAGAGCAGGACCTGGTCCGCCGACTTGAACGCGTCGAGCACGCTGACCTGGCGGTCCGAGATGGACAGCAGCCGGTCGTTGGGAATGACGATGAGGGTGTCGACCTCTTCGCGGAGCTCGGCGATGCCGTCCTCCGCCTGGTTGGCGCGACGCCGGCCCTCGAAGGTGAACGGGCGGGTGACCACACCGATCGTCAGGGCGCCGAGCGAGCGCGCGATGTTGGCGACCACGGGGGCGCCACCGGTGCCGGTGCCGCCGCCTTCGCCTGCGGTGACGAAGACCATGTCGGCCCCCTTGAGGACCTCCTCGATCTCCTCACGGTGGTCCTCTGCCGCCTTACGACCGACGGCCGGGTTCGCCCCGGCGCCGAGGCCGCGGGTGAGTTCGCGGCCGACGTCGAGCTTGACGTCGGCGTCGCTCATCAACAGGGCTTGCGCATCCGTGTTGATCGCGATGAACTCGACGCCCTTGAGACCGACCTCGATCATTCGGTTGATGGCATTGACACCACCGCCGCCGACACCGATGACCTTGATGACTGCGAGGTAGTTCTGCGGTGCTGCCACGTCGAAGGCCTCTCGCCTCGAGTTACGTGTCGTCGCTTCGCGGTGATCCCGCCGCGACGACGGATGCCGATTGGGACGGTCCGAACGCCGACCCAAACCCTAACGTTCAAGTTTAGGGTTACCAGTGTGTCTGCTTCATGGACTCTTCCGAACAGGACACTAAGTCGACAAGTGGCGCACGTTCAACGAACACGCCGAACCTCCCGTTTTTCTTTTCACCCTATGTGATCACCCGTAGCGCTGACCAACCAGGGTGCTGGCCAGGCCAAATGTGCGTCAACCACCCGACACCGCAGGGGCGGTGGGGGCACTCACGTCGAAGTGTCCCGCTTTGGGGGCGGCCTTCATGAGAGCGGTGAGGACCTTCGCCTTCACCGCGCCCGCTCCGCCGCTTCCCCACATCACCGTGCGATCCCCGCTGAGTTCCAGGGAGATGGCGTCGTACGAGTCGACCCGGACGACCCGGGTGTCCTCGGCGACGCCGTCCGGGAGGTCACCCGCGACACGGACCGCTTCCCGCACCAGCCGGTCACTGCCGAAGCGGCGCAGGCTCGCGGAACGGCCCTTGGCCACTTCCAGCAGAGGCACGTGCCCGGGCGACTTGTCCACCGTTGCGAAGTGCACGCCCTCGGCGTCCACTTCGATGAACTTTCCGCCCTTTTTCACCAACAGGACCGGCTTTCGCTCGGTCACCTTAAGTCCGATCCCGTGCGGCCATGACCGAACGACATCCACCTTGTCGATACGAGGCAACTTCTGGCGCAACCTCTTCTCGATGGCGCCGGTGTCGACGGAGACGAGCGGGGCGCCCACCGGCACCGCCGCGGCGCGCTCCACCTCGTCCGGTGTCAGCACCCCGACTCCGGTGATCCTGACCTGTTCGACCCGCAGCCAGGAGGAGCCGTACAGCGCCCAGACGGCGCCGGAGCCGAGCAGCAGTACGGCTCCGGCGATCAGGAGCAGCAGCCGGCGCCGGGAGACGCGGCGCCCCTCGGGGCGTGGCCGCGGCGGCCGGTCCGGGGCGTCCTCCTGCTTCCCTGCACCGCGCTGGGCGGTCGTCGGTCCGGCCACGCTCGCTCCTTATGCCGGGTCCGGGGGCCACCGCCCCCGGACCCGTCGGCCTCACGCGTTACGGCGTGCGGCGATCGCCTCGTACACCATGCCGACCAGCAGATCGTCGGCGTCCCGGCGGCCGAACTCGGCCGCGGCCCGGGACATTTCATACAACCGGTGCGGATCCGACAGCACTGGGAGGACGTTGCCCTGCACCCACTCGGGGGTGAGCGCGGCGTCGTCCACCAGCAGACCGCCGCCGGCGTTGACCACCGGCTGGGCGTTGAGCCGCTGTTCGCCGTTGCCGATGGGCAACGGGACGTAGGCGGCGGGCAGTCCGACGGCGGAGAGTTCGGCGACGGTCATCGCGCCCGCGCGGCAGAGCATCATGTCGGCCGCGGCGTACGCGAGATCCATCCGGTCCACGTACGGTACCGGGATGTAGGGGGGCATCCCGGGCATGTTGTCCACGCGCGGCAATTCGTTCTTCGGCCCGACCACGTGCAGGATCTGGATGCCGGAGCGCTGGAGCAGCGGAGCGACGCGCTGCACCACCTCGTTGAGGTGGCGGGCGCCCTGCGAGCCGCCGGAGACCAGCAGCGTCGGCAGGTTGGGGTCGAGGCCGAACGCCGCGCGCGCCTCGGGGCGGACCCGGGCCCGGTCGAGGGTGGCGATGGTGCGGCGGAGCGGGATGCCGATGTAGCGGGCGCCGCGCAGCTTGCTGTCGGGCGTGGAGACGGCGACGCCGTGCGCGTACCGCGAGCCGATCTTGTTGGCCAGGCCGGGGCGGGCGTTGGCCTCGTGCACCACGATCGGGACGCCCGCGCGCTTGGCGGCGAGATAGCCCGGCAGGGCCACGTAACCGCCGAAGCCGACCACGCAGTCGGCCCTGGTGCGTTCCAGGATCTGCTCGGCGGCCTTGATGGTGCCGCGCAGCCGGCCCGGGACGGTGATGAGTTCGGGGGTGGGCTTGCGCGGCAGCGGTACGGCCGGGATCAGCGCCAGTTCGTACCCCCGCTCGGGTACGAGTCTGGTCTCGAGTCCGCGCTCCGTGCCGAGAGCGGTGATCCCCACGCTCGGGTCCTGCCTGCGCAGGGCGTCCGCGAGGGCAAGCGCGGGCTCGATGTGGCCGGCGGTCCCCCCGCCGGCGAGTACGACATGCACCGAATTTCACCGCTCTCCGGACGGCCGCTTCTTGACGCGCCGTCTCATCGTCTTCCATCTCACCCCGGGCCTCCGCACGGCCAGGGCCGCCTTCGCGGCGGGCTCGTCCCGCGCGAACGCGATCAGCAGCCCGACGGCGAACATGGTCGGCAGCAGGGCCGACCCCCCGTAGGAGAACAGCGGGAGCGGGACACCGGCGATCGGCAGCAGGCCGAGCACCGCACCGATGTTGATCACGGCCTGCGCCGTGATCCAGGTGGTCACACCTCCCGCTGCGTACCTCACGAAGGGGTCCTCCGTGCGTCCGGCCACGCGGATACCCGCATAGCCTAGAGCCGCGAAGAGGGCGAGCACCGACAGCGTCCCCGCCAGCCCCAGTTCCTCCCCGGTGATGGCGAAGATGAAGTCGGTGTGCGGTTCGGGAAGTTGGCCCCATTTTTCCACACTCGCGCCGAGACCGGAACCGAACCATCCGCCCGACGCCAGAGCATAGATGCCGTGCACGGCCTGCCAGCAGGAGCCTCCCGGCCCCGGCTCGCTGGCCCCCATGCAGTCCAGCCGGGACATGCGGTTGGGGCTGGTCTTGATCAGCAGGAATCCGATGAGCCCGGCGGTGGCGAGCACTCCGGCGAACAGCCGGGTGGGTGCCCCGGCCAGCCAGAGCAGGCCGAACAGGATGGCCGTGAGAATGATCGCAGTGCCCATGTCGCCGCCGAGCATGATGAGCCCGAGCAGCATGAAGGCGACCGGCACCAGCGGCACCAGCATGTGCTTCCACTGGGTCAGCAGCCGCTTGTCCTGTTTGCGGGCGAGCAGGTCGGCCCCCCACAGCACGAGCGCCAGCTTGCCGAACTCGCTGGGCTGGAGCTGGAAGGGCCCGCCCAGATAGAGCCAGTTGCGGTTGCCGTTGACCGACATCCCTATCCCCGGCACCTGGACCAGGACCATCAGGAAGACGGCGCCCATGAGCAGCGGGTAGGACAGCGCGCGGTGCAGCTTCACCGGCATCCGGGCGGCGGCCGCCATCAGCCCGGCCCCGATCACGGCGGCCAGGAACTGCTTGCGGAAGAAGTAGGTGCCGGGCTTGCCGAGCTCCAGCGCCTTGATCATCGAGGCGGAGTAGACCATCACCAGGCCGAGCACGGTGATCAGCAGTCCGGCGCCCAGGATCACGTAGTACGCCGTCAGCGGCCGGTCCCAGGCCCGCCGTGCCCGCTCGTACAGCCGCCGCACTCCGCCGCCGCGCGGGCTGCGGGGGCCGCCGGTGCTCCGGACCCGCACCGACGCGGGCCGCCGGGCCTTGGCCGCGGGCCTGACCCGCACGCTCTCTTCGGCCGGCATGTCCCTGTCCCCTCCACTGCTCGTGCCCGGGGCGCGGCGGCCGGGCCCGTCAGACGCTCTCGGCGGCGCGTGCGCGGACGGCGTCCGCGAATGCCTCGCCCCGCTTGTTGTAGTTGACGAACATGTCCATGGAGGCGCAGGCCGGGGCCATCAGTACGGTGTCTCCCGGCCGGGCGAGCCGCGCGGCCTCGCGGACCGCCTCGGACATCGCCCCAGTGTCGGTCCGGTCGAGGTCGACCACGGGTACCTCGGGGGCGTGTCGCGCGAGGGCTTCGCGGATCAGGGCGCGGTCGGCGCCGATGAGCACGACGCCCCGCAGCCGCTTGGCGCAGCCGGTCACCAGCTCGTCGAAGGTGGCGCCCTTGGCCAGGCCGCCGGCGATCCAGACGAGGGAGTCGTAGGCGGCGAGCGAGGCTTCGGCGGCGTGCGTGTTGGTGGCCTTGGAGTCGTCCACGTACGCGACCCCGTCCACGTCCGCGACGTGCTCGATGCGGTGCGGGTCGGGGCGGAAGTTCCGCAGCCCGTCGCGGACGGCGGCGGGTTCGACGCCGAAGGCGCGGGCCAGCGCCGCGGCGGCCAGCGCGTTGGCGATGTTGTGCGGGGCCGGCGGGTTGACGTCGCCGACCTCGGCCAGCTCCTGGGCCTGCTTCTGGCGGTTCTGCACGAACGCCCGGTCGACCAGGATGCCGTCCACCACCCCGAGCTGCGAGGGCCCCGGCGTACCGAGGGTGAAGCCGATGGCGCGGCAGCCCTCCTCGACGTCCGCCTCGCGCACCAGGTCCTCGGTGGCCGGGTCGGCCGCGTTGTAGACGCAGGCGACCTGGTTGCCCTCGTAGATCCGGCCCTTGTCGGCGGCGTACGCCTCCATGGAGCCGTGCCAGTCGAGGTGGTCGGGGGCCAGGTTGAGCACGGCGGCGGAGTGGGCGCGCAGCGAGGGCGCCCAGTGCAGCTGGTAGCTGGAGAGTTCGACGGCGAGCACGTCGTACGTCTCCTCGCCGAGGACGGCGTCCAGCAGGGAGACGCCGATGTTGCCGACGGCGGCGGTGCGCAGCCCGGCGGCCTCCAGGATGGAGGCGAGCATCCGTACGGTCGTGGTCTTGCCGTTGGTGCCGGTGACCGCGAGCCAGGGGGCCGGCTCGCGGCCGTCCTGGCCGCGCAGCCGCCAGGCGAGTTCGACGTCGCCCCAGACCGGGACGCCCGCATCGGCGGCCGCGGCGAACAGCGGCTTGCCGGGCTTCCAGCCGGGGGCGGTGACGATCAGCTCGGTGGACGCGGGCAGGGTGTCGCCGTCGCCGAGGCGCACGGCGATGCCCTGCGCCTCCAGCTCGGCGGCCTGGGCGCGGGAGCGCTCGTCGTCGCCGTCGTTGACCACGGTGACGACGGCGCCGAGGCCGTGCAGGACCCGGGCCGCCGGGATCCCGGAGACCCCGAGCCCGGCGACCGTGACGTGCTTGCCCTGCCAGTCCACGTTGCTCACTTCTTGGCTGCCCATCCTGCGTAGAAGAGGCCGAGGCCGACGATCACGCACATGCCCTGGATGATCCAGAAGCGGACCACGACAAGGACTTCGGACCACCCCTTGAGTTCGAAGTGGTGCTGGAGCGGGGCCATGCGGAAGACGCGCTTGCGGGTCATCTTGAACGAGCCGACCTGGATGACGACGGACATCGTGATCATCACGAAGAGACCGCCGAGGATGGCCATCAGGAATTCGGTGCGGGAGCAGATCGCCAGACCGGCGAGCGCGCCGCCGAGGGCGAGCGAACCGGTGTCCCCCATGAAGATCTTGGCCGGGGAAGTGTTCCACCACAGGAAGCCGAAGCAGGAGCCCATCAGCGCGGAGGCCACGACCGCGAGGTCGAGCGGATCGCGCACTTCGAAACAGGCGCTCGGGTTCGTGAGGGTGGTGGCGTTGGCGCAGGACTCCTGGAACTGCCAGAGCCCGATGAAGGTGTACGCGCCGAAGACCATCACCGACGCGCCGGTGGCCAGGCCGTCCAGACCGTCCGTCAGGTTCACGCCATTGGACATGGCGAGAATCATGAACAGCGCCCAGACAACGAACAGCACCGGGCCGATCGACCAGCCGAAGTCCTCCACGAAGGAGAGCTTCGTGGAGGCCGGGGTGTTGCCGCGGGCGTCGGCGAACTGGAGCGAGAGCACCGCGAAGGCGATCCCGACTATCAGCTGGCCGGCCATCTTCGCCTTCGCCCGCAGACCGAGCGAGCGCTGCTTGACGATCTTGATGTAGTCGTCGAGGAAGCCGACGAGTCCCATGCCGGCCATCAGGAAGAGGACCAGCACACCGGAGAAGCGCATCTCCTCGCCGGTGATCACCTTCGCCAGGAAGTACGCGATGAGCGTCGCCAGGATGAAGGCGATGCCGCCCATCGTGGGCGTGCCCTTCTTGGACCCGTGGGTACGCGGGCCGTCGTCGCGGATGAACTGCCCGTATCCCTTGCGGGCCAGGAGCTTGATCAGCAGCGGCGTGCCGACCAGGGTCAGGAAGAGCCCGATGGCTCCCGCGAAGAGGATCTGCCTCATCGGCCCGCGACCTCGCCCTCGGTCGCGTTCTCCAGCAGTGCTGTGACGACCTGCTCGAGGCCGACCGACCGGGACGCCTTCACCAGCACCACGTCTCCCGGGCGCAGTTCCCTGCGCAACAGGTCGACGGCAGCCTGTGCGTCGGACACGTGCACCGACTCCTCACCCCACGAACCCTCGTTGTATGCGCCCAGTTGCAGCCAGGAGGCTTCTCTGCCCCCGACCGCGACGAGCTTGCTGACGTTGAGCCGGACGGCGAGCCGTCCGACCGCGTCGTGCTCGGCGAGCGAGGCGTCGCCGAGCTCGGCCATCAGGCCGAGCACCGCCCACGTACGACGCCCCTTCCCCATGGCGGCCAGCGCGCGGAGCGCTGCCTTCATGGATTCGGGGTTGGCGTTGTAGGCGTCATTGACGAACGTCACGCCGTCCGGACGCTCGGTGACCTCCATGCGCCAGCGGGAGAGGGTGCCCGCCTCGGAGAGCCCTTCGGCGATCTCGTCTGCGGACAGGCCCAGCTCATGGGCGACGGCGGCCGCGGCGAGCGCGTTCGACACGTGGTGCTCACCGTACAGGCGCATGGTCACCTCGCTGCACCCGGTGGGTGTTCGGAGGCGGAACGCGGGGCGTCCGTCGTCGGTGAGGTGGACGTCTTCGCCCCGTACGTCCGCATCCGCGCCCTCGCCGAAGAGGACGACGCGGGCCTTGGTACGGGAGGACATGGCGCGTACGAGAGGGTCGTCGGCGTTGAGCACGGCGATGCCGTCCTCGGGGAGCGACTCGACCATCTCGCCCTTGGCCTGGGCGATCTGCTCCTTGCCGCCGAACTCGCCGATGTGCGCGCTGCCGACGTTGAGCACGAGGCCGATGCGCGGCGGGACGAGTTCGGTGAGGTAGCGGATGTCCCCGATGTAGCGGGCGCCCATTTCGAGGACCAGGTGCTTGGTCTCGTCGGTGGCGCGCAGCGCGGTGAGGGGCAGGCCGATCTCGTTGTTGAGGTTGCCCTCCGGGTAGACGGTGGGCCCCTTGCGCTCCAGGAGTTGCGCGATGAGGTCCTTGGTGGAGGTCTTGCCCGCGGAGCCGGTGAGGGCGACGACGGTGGCGCCGAGGCGGCCGACGACGGCGCGGGAGAGCGCGCCGAGGGCGGCCACGACGTCGTCCACGACGATGGCGGGCACGCCGACGGGGCGGGTGGCCAGGACGAGGGCCGCGCCCGCCGCGACGGCGCGCTCGGCGTAGTCGTGGCCGTCGGCCCGTTCGCCGGCGAAGGCGACGAAGAGGCTGCCGGGGGTCACCTTGCGGGAGTCGATGACGACGGGCCCGCTGACGGTTGCCGACCGATCCGGTATGTCGTGCGTCTGCCCGCCGACGATTTCGGCGATCTCGGCGAGGGAAAGGGCGATCACTTGGTCATCCCTGACTGTTGTTCTCGTGGTGGGAGGCACGGGGTCCGGCGCCTTCGTGCCCCAGGGAGCGCTCGATGGCCTCGCGCAGGACGACCCGGTCGTCGAAGGGGCGGACGACGCCGTGGACGTCCTGGCCCTGCTCGTGGCCCTTGCCGGCGACGAGCACGGTGTCGCCGGGCTCGGCCCGGGCCACCGCGGCGGCGACGGCCGCGGCGCGGTCGGCGTCGACCAGGACGTCGCCGCGCTCGTGGACGGGCACCTCTGCGGCGCCCGCGAGCATGGCGGCGAGGATGCCCAGGGGGTCCTCGGAACGGGGGTTGTCGGAGGTCAGTACGGCGGTGTCGGCGAGCCGGGCCGCCGCCGCGCCCATCGGACCGCGCTTGGTGGTGTCGCGGTCTCCGCCGCAGCCGAGGACGATGTGCAGCCGGCCCTTGGTGACCTTGCGCAGGGACCGGAGCACGGACTCGACGGCGTCGGTCTTGTGCGCGTAGTCGACCAGGGCGAGGTAGGGCTGTCCGGCGTCGATCCGCTCCAGTCGGCCGGGCACCCCGGGCACCGTCGCGATGCCGTCCGCCGCGGTCTGCGGGTCGATGCCGGCGACGGCGAGGGCGACGATCGCGGCCAGCGTGTTGGCGACGTTGAACGGGCCGGGCAGCGGGGCCTTGGCGGTGGCCCGCTCGCCGTTCGGCCCGACGGCGGTGAAGGTGGAGCCGAGCTGGCCGACGACGACATCCTCGGCGCGCCAGTCGGCGTCCGGGTGGCCCTCGGCGGAGAAGGTCGTGACGGGCACCGTCGCCTCGGTGACGAGCCTGCGGCCGTACTCGTCGTCGTAGTTGACGACCCCCTGCCTGCTGCGGCGCGGGGTGAACAGCTGGGCCTTGGCCTGGAAGTAGTCCTCCATGCCGGAGTGGAACTCCATGTGCTCCGGGCTGAGGTTGTTGAAGACGGCGACGTCGAAGACGCAGCCGTCGACCCGGCCGAGGACCAGCGCGTGGCTGGAGACCTCCATGGTGACGGCGTCGGCGCCGCGTTCGCGCATGACGGCGAACAGGGCCTGGAGATCGGTGGCTTCGGGCGTGGTGCGCTCGGACTTGATGCGCTCGTCGCCGATCCGCATCTCCACCGTGCCGATGAGCCCGGAGGTGCGTCCGGCACCGCGGAAGCCGCCCTCGACCAGGTAGGCGGTGGTGGTCTTGCCGGAGGTGCCGGTGATGCCGACCTGGAGGAGGCCGGTGCCGGGGTGGCCGTAGATCTCGGCGGCGAGTTCGCCCATCCGGCCGCGCGGGTCCTCGGTGACCAGGACCGGCACGCCGGTGGCCCGGGCGCGGTCGGCGCCGGAGGGGTCGGTGAGGATGGCCGCGGCGCCGAGACCGGCCGCCTGGGTGGCGAAGTCGGCGCCGTGCAGGCGGGCGCCCGGCAGGGCCGCGTACAGGTCTCCGGGGCGCACCGCACGGGAGTCGTGGGTGATGCCGGTGATGTCGCCGGTGCCCGGCGGTTCAAGTCCCAGCCGCTCTGCCAGCGTGACCAGGGAGGTGGGCCGCAGGCGGTCCGGGCGAGGCGCTCCCGGGTAGTTCACAGGCGCGTCCTTCTGGGTCGTTCGGGGCTGTTCGGCGTGGGGCACGGCGGTGAGCGTACCGGGCTCACCCGGCCTCTCGCGAAGTGAGGGGCCCGCGGACCGGACGTTCTCGTTCCGGTTCCCGGGGTCGGGGGTGATGGTTGTCACTGGTGGTCTCCGCGCGTTCACTCGCCGGTTCCGAAGAACACCGGCAGCTTGGCCGGCGCGTGGCCGGACGGGGGTGTCTGGAGGGTCTTGAGGGCGAATTCCATGACCTGCTTGTAGATGGGCCCGCAGGTCTGGCCGCCGAAGTGGCTGCCCTTGGTGGGGTTCTGGATCGCGCAGTAGACGGTGACCTGGGGGTCGTCGGCGGGCGCGAAACCGGCGAAGGAGGCGGTGTAGCCGTGGTAGCCGCCGCGCACCGGGTCGACGCGGTTGGCGGTGCCGGTCTTGCCCGCGACCCGGTAGCCGGGGATCTGGGCCTTGGTACCGGTGCCCTCCTGGTCGGCGACCACCGATTCGAGCATGGTGGCGAGCGTCTTCGCGGTCTTCTCACTGACCACGCGCGTCTGTTCGGGCGCCTCGGCCGGGTTGAAGCGGCCGTCCGGGCCCTTGGTGCCGCGTACGAGCGTCGGCTGGATCCGTACGCCTCCGTTGGCGATGGTCGAGTAGATCGAGGCGGCCTGCATGGCGTTGAGGGAGAGGCCCTGGCCGAACGGGATCGTGTACTGCTGCGAGGTGGACCAGTCCTGCGGCTTGGCGAGGAGGCCGGGCGTCTCGCCGGGGTAGCCGAGCCCGGTGGGTGATCCGATGCCGAACTTCCTCAGATAGGAGTACAGCACCTTGTTCGCCTGCGGTTGGGTCTTGCCGAGCTGGCCGGTGGCCATGATGGTGCCGATGTTGCTGGACTTGGCGAGCACGCCGTTGAGCGTCAGCTGCCAGGTCGCGTGGTCGACGTCGTCCTTGAAGAGGCGGTCGCCCCGGTGCAGCCGGTTGGGGACCGTGACGTGCGTGAGGGGCGTGGCGGCGCCTTCTTCGAGGACGGCGGCCATGGACATCACCTTGCTGGTGGAGCCGGGCTCGTAGACGTCCTGGAGGGCCGCGTTGCCGAGCGAGGCGGCGTCGGCCTGGGAGAGGTCGTTGGGGTCGAAGCCGGGGGCGTTGGCCATGGCGAGGACCTCGCCGGTGCGGGTGTTCTGCACGATGACGTAACCCCGGTCGGCCTTGGACTTCGTGACCTGTTCGGAGATGGCCTTCTGGGCCGCCCACTGGATGTCGCGGTCGATGGTCAGCTCGATGTCGGAGCCAGGGACCGCAGGGACCTCCTTGGTGCCCGCCGTGGGCACCCTGCGGCCGCCGGACTGGGCGTACTTGATGGTGCCGTCCTCGCCCGCGAGCTCCTTGTCGAGCTGGGATTCGAGGCCGCCGGCGCCCTTGCCCTCGGCGTTGACGTAACCCAGTATCCCGGCGGCCAGGGTGCCGTTGGGGTAGACCCGCTTGGTGGTGCCCTCCTGGAAGACACCCGCCAGCACGTTGGCGCCGGGCCCGCCGGCCGCCTTGTCCTTGGCGGCCTTCTCGGCGAAGACGGACTTGAGGTCCTTGATCTGCTTCCAGACCTGGGGGGTCTGCCTGCGCGCCAGGACCGCGTACCGGCTCTTGGGCTTGGAGAGCTTCTTGACCAGCCCGTCCGCGTCGACGCCGAGGATCGGCGCGAGCAGGGCGGCGGCCTGCTGGGGGGCGTCGGGTGCCTTGCTGTCGGCCGGCGTGAACATCTTGGGGTCGGCCGTGATGTCGTACGCGTCCACGCTGGTGGCCAGCGCGATGCCGCTGCGGTCGGTGATCTCCCCGCGTTCCGCGGCGACCGTGTAGCTCAGGTAGCGGTTGGTCTCGGCCTTCGCGGCGTACGCGTGCGCGTCGACGGCCTGGACCTGGAGGAGCCGTACGACGAACGCGATCATGACGAGCGTCAGGGCGAGGCTGACCAGCCGCAGCCGGGGACGCGGGCTGCCCAGCCGCAGCGGCCGCCGGGAGCGGGCGCGCTGAGCGGCGGACGGCGGCCGCCGGCGCTGCTGGGGGCGGCCGGACGCCGCGGAGGCGTTACGGGGACGCGCGGGGCCGGGTACCCGGCGGCGCGGCGGTTCCTTGGGGGGCACTGCGTCACCTGCCGGGGCTCGTGGAGGGCTGGGCTGCCGGTGTGCCGGAGGGCGTGGACCCGGTGGGCCCGGGCGCCGGGGTGACGGCGGCCGTACCGGTGGGGGTGGGCGTGGGCGTCGGGGTGGGGGCCGGCCTGCTCGGCGGGGGCGCGACGACCGGGGCCGGAGCGGCCTTGGACGGGACGCCCCGGACCTTGCCGTCGGGGTCGAGGAAGGCGGGGCTGCCGCCGGGGACCATGCCCAGCTCGCGGGCGCGGCGGGCCAGGGCGTCGGGCTCGAAGGAGGCGTCGACGTCGTGCTGGAGGGCCTGCTGCTCGTCGGTGAGTTCGGTGGTCCGCTTCTTCAGCTCGCTCAGCTCGAAGGAGCCCTCGTTGAGCGCGGAGTTGAGGAGCAGCAGCGTGATCAGGCCGCCGCCCAGGAGCACCACGACCAGCAGGACGAACGGGGTCCTGGCCGCGGTGCTCGGCCCGGCGGGCATCAGCCGGGTGAGCCGTGCGACGCGGCCCTTGGGCTGCCCGGCCGGTTTGCTCACCGCGCCGCTCCGTCCCCGGCGCGCGCGGCCGTCCGGCGGCTCACCGCTCGTCCTCGCGGATGCGCTGGGCGCCGCGCAGCCGGGCGGGGGCGGCGCGGCGGTTCTCCGCGACCTCCTCCTCGGTGGGGAGTTCGGCGCCCCGGGTGAGGAGCTTCAGCCGGGGCTGGTAGCGCTCGGGGACGACGGGCAGGCCGGGCGGTGCGGTGTTGGCGGCGCCCGCCGCGAGGACCTGCTTCACGAGCCGGTCCTCCAGGGACTGGTACGAGAGGACCGCGATGCGCCCGCCGACGGCGAGGGCGGCGACGGCGGCCGGAATGGCCCGCTCCAGGACGGTGAGCTCTCCGTTGACCTCGATGCGCAGGGCCTGGAAGGTGCGCTTGGCGGGGTTGCCCCCGGTGCGCATGGCGGCCTGCGGCAGGGCCTCGCGGATGAGTTCGACCAGCCGGGCGCTGTTGGTGAAGGGCTCCTTCTCGCGCTCGCGCACGACGGCGGAGACGATGCGCTTGGCCTGCTTCTCCTCGCCGTACGCGCGCAGGATGCGCACCAGTTCGCCCGGCGGGTAGGTGTTGAGGACCTCGGCGGCGCTCACGCCGGTCGTCTGGTCCATGCGCATGTCGAGCGGTGCGTCGCGGGCGTAGGCGAAGCCCCGGTCGGACTCGTCCAGCTGCATCGAGGAGACGCCGAGGTCGAACAGGATGCCCTGCACCTTGGGGATGCCGAGCCGGTCGAGCACCTCGGGCAGTTCGTCGTAGACGGCGTGCACCAGGGTCGCGCGGTCGCCGTAGGGGGCGAGCCGTTCGCCGGAGAGGCGCAGGGCCTCCTTGTCCCGGTCGAGGGCGATCAGCCGGGCGGTGGGGAAGGCGGAGAGCAGCGCCTCGCTGTGGCCGCCGAGGCCGAGGGTGCAGTCGACGACCACGGGGGGCTGCGGGCCCGGGGCCTCCAGAGCCGGTGCCAACAGGTCCAGGCATCGCTGGAGCATCACCGGGACGTGTCGGGTCTGGCTCATGCGCCCTCTCAGGCTCAGCTCCCGGTGGCGGGACGTACGGCCTGGTCCCCGCCCGCTCGCGAAGGGGAGGTCCGCCGGCGCCGGGGAAGGGGCGTCAGCCGACCGGCGAGCGGGAGAGGGCCGGGCCGTACGTACGCCGCGCACACGGGTAAAAGTTCGAAATGTGCAGGGTGTCGGTAACTTCCCGTCACTTTAGTCCACCCTGCCACTCGATCGATTCCCGATCAATCAACCCGACAGCGCGTCGGCCGTCGCGCGTTCACCCGCACGGGTGGCCGGAGGCGGGCTTGTGGATTACCTCACAACAAGCACCGTTGACGTTTTTTGTCCGCTTCCCTCTCGCCCGGGGACGGGTGGTGCGGGCTAACGTCTTGACCATGTCGACTTCCGCGCACTCCCCCGCCTCCAGCCCCACCGTCACCGACCGCCTGGTCGAGGCGAACGGCCGTTACGCAGCAGACTTCAAGGACCCCGGCATGGACGCCAAGCCGGTGCTCCAGGTCGCCGTGGTCGCCTGCATGGACGCCCGTCTCGACCTGCACAAGGCCCTCGGCCTCTCGCTGGGCGACTGCCACACCATCCGCAACGCGGGCGGCGTGGTCACCGACGACGTCATCCGGTCGCTGGCGATCAGTCAGCGGGCGCTGGGCACCCGCAGCATCGTCCTGATCCACCACACGGGCTGCGGCATGGAGTCGATCACGGAGGACTTCCGCCAGGAGCTGGAGCACGAGGTCGGCCAGCGGCCGTCCTGGGCCGTCGAGGCGTACACCGACGCCGACCAGGACGTACGGCAGTCGATGCAGCGGGCCCGCACCTCGCCGTTCCTCAAGCACACCGACGACGTGCGCGGTTTCGTCTTCGACGTGACCACCGGCAAGCTTCGCGAGGTCCTGCCCGCTTCCTGACCGAAGGTCCGCGTGGTCCCGGACCACCACCTTCCGGTGACGAAATCCTCACCCAATCCGACATATCGCCCCCGGTTGTCCACAGGCGAGTGACACGAAGCGGTAACGGCAACAAGAATGCGTGGGAGACACCCCGCCGGACCCCGTCCGGCGCGGTGTCCGCAATTCGGGGTGGGCCGGGCCGCACGAGGGCGCCGGTCCGTTGACTGGGGAATCCCCTGCTCCTGGTGAGCGTGGGGCGGGGCCGAGGAGGGCCGGGGTGACGACCTATGACGATCGAGCGAGCCTCACAGATCTGACCACCACCGTGGATCGGGTGCGCAGGTCGATGGAGGCCGTGATCGAGGGCAAGCCCGAGGTCGTGCGGCTCTCGCTGACCGTGCTGCTCGCGGAGGGGCACCTCCTGATCGAGGACGTCCCGGGCGTGGGCAAGACCATGCTGGCCAAGGCGCTGGCCCGGTCCGTCGACTGCTCGGTGCGGCGCATCCAGTTCACACCCGACCTGCTGCCCTCGGACATCACCGGTGTGTCGATCTACGACCAGCAGCGCCGGGACTTCGAGTTCAAGCCCGGCGCGATCTTCGCGCAGGTCGTGATCGGCGACGAGATCAACCGCGCCTCCCCGAAGACCCAGTCCGCGCTCCTGGAGTCGATGGAGGAGCGCCAGGTCACCATCGACGGGCACAGCTACGAGCTGCCCGACCCCTTCATGGTCGTGGCGACGCAGAACCCGGTGGAGATGGAGGGCACGTATCCGCTGCCCGAGGCCCAGCGCGACCGGTTCATGGCCCGGGTGTCGATCGGCTATCCCAGCGCGGAGGCCGAGCTCCGGATGCTCGACGTGCACGGCGGCCTCTCGCCGCTCGACGACCTCCAGCCCGTGGCGCACGCGCACGACATCGTGAAGCTGATCGAGACGGTCCGCGCGGTGCACGTCGCCGAGGCCGTCCGCAGATACGCGGTCCAGCTCGTCGCGGCCACCCGCAGCCACCCCGACCTCCGGCTCGGCGCCTCGCCGCGCGCCACGCTGCACCTGCTGCGCGCCGCCAAGGCGTCCGCCGCGCTAGCCGGCCGGGACTACTGCCTGCCGGACGACGTGCAGGCCCTGGCCGTCGCGGTGCTCGCCCACCGGCTGCTGCCCACCGCGCAGGCCCAGCTCAACCGCCGCACCGCCGAGCAGGTGGTGCTGGAGATCCTTCAGCAGACCCCGGTGCCCACGGCCTCCGGCGGGTCCGGCGCCCCCGCCCCCGCGTATCCGGCGGGCCAGGCGTACGGCGGAGGGCAGCAGCCCGGCGCGCGGCGTCCGTGATGGCCGCGTCGGGGCCCGTCGCGATGGACGGCGGCGACGACAAGGGCGGGGTACGCGCCGCGCTCGGCGGCCTGACGACCCGTGGGCGGTCCTTCCTCGCGGCCGGCATCGCTGCGGCGGCCTGCGCCTATGTGCTGGGCCAGGGCGACCTGCTGCGGGTCGGGCTGCTGCTCGCCGTGCTGCCGCTGGTGTCCGTGACGGTGCTCTACCGGACCCGCTACCGGGTCACGGGCACCCGCAGGCTCTCCCCCTCGCGCGTCCCGGCGGGCTCCGAGGCCCGCGTGCACCTGCGCATGGACAACGTCTCGCGGCTGCCCACGGGTCTGCTGATGCTCCAGGACCGGGTGCCGTACGTGCTCGGGCCGCGGCCCCGGTTCGTGCTGGACCGGGTGGAGGCGGGCGGGCGCCGCGAGGTGTCCTACCGGGTCAGGTCCGACCTGCGCGGCCGCTATCCGCTCGGCCCGCTGCAACTGCGGCTGAGCGACCCCTTCGGCATGTGCGAGCTGACCCGCTCCTTCAGCGCCTACGACACCCTGGTCGTGGTCCCCCGCACCGAACCGCTGCCGCCCGTGCCGCTGGCCGGTGAGTCCTCCGGATACGGCGAGGGCCGTCAGCGGTCCCTGGCGCTGGCCGGTGACGACGACGTGATCCCGCGCGGTTACCGCTACGGGGACGATCTGCGCCGGGTCCACTGGCGTTCCACCGCGCGCTACGGGGAGCTGATGGTGCGCCGCGAGGAGCAGCCGCAGCGCGCCCGGTGCACGGTCCTGCTGGACACCCGCCGGACCGCCTACCGGGGGGCGGGGCCGGACTCCGCGTTCGAGTGGGCCGTCTCCGGGGCGGCGTCCGCGCTGGTGCACATGCTGGAGCGCGGCTTCGCGGTCCGGCTGCTGACGGACGCGGGGAACGCGGTGCCGGGCGAGGGCGAGGGCGGTTTCGCGGGTGCCACCCAGGCCACCGCGGACGCGGCGGGGCTGATGATGGACACCCTCGCGGAGATCGGGCACTCCGACGGCGGGGGCCTCTCCCGCGCCCACGACGTGCTGCGCGGGGGCGGCGAGGGACTGCTGATCGCCTTCCTCGGCGATCTGGACGAGGAGCAGACGGGGATGGCCGCCCGGATGCGGCAGCGCAGCGGCGGGGCCGTGGCCTTCGTCCTGGACAGCGCCGCCTGGGTGAACGGCGAATCGCCCGCCTCCCGGGAGGCGGCGGAGCGGCGGCTGCGGCTGCTGCGCGAGGCGGGGTGGACGGTGGTGCCGGTGGAGCCGGGCGCGCGGCTGGCCGAGTTGTGGCAGCTGGCGGGCCGGCACGGTGCGGCGGCCGGGTCCGGTGGAGCGGCCGGTCCGGCGGGATTCGGGAGTTGGTCATGAGGGGGCGGTCATGAGCGGTCGGGGCAGGCTGGCGCTGGCCGCCTTCGCGGCGACGCTGATGGCGTCCTGTTCGATGCTGCCGCTGGTGGACCCGGTGAGCTGGATCGTGCAGGCGGCCTTCCTGCTGGCCGTGCAGTGCGGGGTGGGGGTGCTGGGCCGCCGGGTGCCGTTGCCCCGGCTGCTGACGGCCGCCGTCCAGGCGCTGGTCATGGTGGTGCTGCTGACCGTGGCGTTCGCCCGGGAGCAGGCGGTGGCGGGCGTGCTGCCCGGACCGCAGGCCGTGCGGCAGCTCGTGGACCTGCTGACGGCCGGCGGGGACGACGTCGGGCAGTACGCGATCCCGGCACCGGCGACCCCGGGCATCCGGCTGATGCTGGTGGGCGGCGTCCTGCTGGTCGGGCTGCTGGTGGACACACTGGCGGTGACGTTCCGCAGTGCCGCGCCCGCCGGGCTGCCCCTGCTGGCGCTGTACTCGGTGGCCGCCGGGCTGGCGGAGGGCAGCGCGGGCTGGCTGTGGTTCCTCCTGGCCGCCTGCGGTTATCTGCTGCTCCTGCTGGCCGAGGGGCGCGACCGGCTCTCCCAGTGGGGCCGGGTCTTCGCGGGGGCCGCACGGCCCCGGGGCGCTTCGTCCGCCGGGCTCGACAGCACGGGCGGCGGCCGGGCGCTCGCGCCGGTGCGTACGGGGCGCCGGATCGGGGTGGTGGCCCTCGGGATCGCGCTGGTGGTGCCCGCGGCGCTGCCCGCGCTCGACGGCGGGCTGCTGGGCGGTACGGGCGGCGGGGGCGGCAAGGGGCGCGGGGGCGGCACGATCTCCGCGGTGAACCCGCTGGTCTCGCTCCAGGACAACCTCAACCAGCCGGAGAACCGGCAGGTGATGTCGTACCGCACCGACGCGAGCAGCCCGGGCGACTTCTATCTGCGCATCCTGGCCCTGGACCAGTTCAACGGGAACGAGTGGCGTGCCTCGACCCGCGGGCTCCAGGACGTGCCGAAGCGGCTGCCGACCCCGGCCGGTCTTTCCTCGTCCGTCGCGGTCGCGGAGATCAGGTCGACCGTCTCGGCGTCGGCGTCCTACAAGCAGACGTATCTGCCGCTGCCGTACCCGGCGTCCGAGGTGCGGGTCGGCGGCCGGTGGCGCTTCGAGCCGGAGGGGCGCACCCTCGTCGGTGACGACGGGGAGACCACCGGCGGCGCGCAGTACACGGTGACCAGCCTCGACGTGCAGCCGACCGCCGACCAGCTCGCCCACGCGGGCGCGGTGCCGCCGGAGCTGCTGCGCGAGTACACGGAGGTGCCCGATTCGCTGCCGAAGGTCGTCGCGCGGACGGCCGACGAGGTCACGAAGGGGGCCGCCAACTCCTACGAGCGGGCGGTGAAGCTCCAGGACTACTTCTCCACCGACGGCGGGTTCCGGTACGACACCTCGGTGGACTCCGGTACGGGCAGCGCGGCGATCGCCCGCTTCCTGAAGGACAAGCAGGGCTTCTGCGTCCACTTCTCGTTCACGATGGCGGCGATGGCCCGGACGCTGGGCATCCCGGCCCGGGTCGCGGTGGGCTTCACGCCGGGCAGCGCGCAGGCGGACGGTTCGTACTCGGTCGGCCTGCGCGACGCGCACGCCTGGCCCGAGCTGTACTTCGAGGGCATCGGCTGGACGCGCTTCGAGCCGACGCCGACGCGGGGCTCCGTCCCGTCGTACACCCTGCCCGACGCGCCGTCCGGTGACCCGGCGGACCCGGCCCGGCCGGAGGCGGACGCCTCGGCGCCGGTCGCGGCCACGCCCTCCGCGTCGGAGAGCTGCCCGGCGCAGATGCGCAGGCAGGGCGAGTGCGGGCAGTCGGCGGCGCCCGGTGCGGCCGCGCCGACGGACCCGGGGACGCCGACGGGGACCGTGCTGGGCGTGGCCGCCGGGGTGGTGCTCGTCCTGGTGCTGCCCCTGCTGCCGATGTTCTGGCGGCTGCGGGCGCGGGCCCGCCGCCTGGGATCCTCGGGCGGCCGCACCCCGGCCGACGCGACCGCGCGGACGCTGGCCGTGTGGCGGGAGGTCACCGACACGGCGTGGGACCACGGCATTCCCCCGGACGAGGCGCTGACCCCGCGCCGGGCCGCCGAGCGGCTGGTGCGTCTGGGCCGACTGGACACGGAGGCGGCGGACGCGGTGCACCGGGTCGCGGGAGCGGTGGAGCAGGCGCTCTACGCCCGCGAGCCGCGCCCGGCGTCGGGCCTCGCAGAGGACGCGCAGGCGGTACGGACCGGTCTGGGCCTGTCCGCCGGCCGCCCGGCCCGCCTCCGCGCGCTCCTCGCCCCCCGCTCGTCCGTCCGGGTGGCCTGGGCCCTCTCGAAGCGCCGGGCATCCCTCTCCGCCCGCTTCCGCCTCCCGCCCCGCCCGGCCTGGACCCGACGCCCGTCCCGCCAGGAGGGCTGAGGGGGGGCCGGGGGCGGCCGGGTCTTTCGGGGCCCGCCGCCCCGGGCCGGGCGGTGGTCACCCCGGCCCGGAACCGCCGCCGCGCAGCCGCAATGTCCCGCACACGCTGAAGGGCGGCCGCTCACATCGCGGCCGCCCTTCGGCTGAAGCGTTCTGTGTCTACTGTCCCTGCTCGTCGCGGCGGCGCTGCCACCGCTGTTCGATCCGGTTCATCACGGACCGGCGCTGGCGGGACTGCCTGCGGTCACCCGCACCACCGGTGCGCACCGACTGCTGTTCGCCCGGCTTGGGCGCCTTGCGCCATCCCGTGACCGCGAGCACCGCGCAGCCCAGCATGACGAGGAAGCCCACCACGCTGATCCAGATCTGCTGAGCGACCATTCCGGCCATGAGGAGCGCGATACCCACCAGAAAGCCAGCGATCGCCTGGTAGACCCGTCGCCGGGTGTACGTACGCAGCCCACTTCCCTCGAGCGCTGTCGCGAACTTGGGATCTTCGGCGTACAGCGCTCGCTCCATTTGCTCGAGCATTCGCTGCTCGTGCTCCGAGAGCGGCACGGAGTCCTCCTCGTCGTCGGCCGCGGGGGGCGGCCGGTATGCGGCCCTTCCAGGATAGGCAGGGAATCGCCCCCGTGAAACCCGCCCTCATTGCCAAACTGCCAGTCCGGGCCGCCACGACGGCTCGGTTGCTGAGTTGATTCCCCAACCTCCGATCCGTCATGCCGGATGGTGTCCCCCGATCATACGGGGCCGGAGCGCCGAACGGGGCGGTCGGTGCGTACTCCGTCTGCCGCTGCGTCGCTGATCAGCCGCGCTCCCGCCGGTAACCCCCCGGGGGGTTCAGCCCCGCTTGGTGCCCAGGACGTGCAGCTGCGTGGCCACGGAGTGGAACGCGGGCAGTTCGGCGGCGGCGGCCTCCAGCCGGAGCAGGGCCTCCATCGCGCCCGGCTCGGTGTCCACCAGGACCCCGGGGACGAGGTCGGCGAAGACCCGGACCCCGTGCACGGCGCCCACCTCGATGTCGGCGGCGGTGACCAGCTCGGCCAGCTGCTCGGCCGTGTACCGCCGGGGCATCGGGTCCCCGTCGCCCCACCGGCCCTCCGGGTCGCCCAGCGCGTGCCGCGCCTCGTTGAAGTGGCCGGCCAGCGCGCGGGCCAGGACGGCGCCGCCGAGCCCGGCGGCCAGCAGGCTCAGCGCCCCGGCCGGACGGAGGGCCTCCACCGCGTGCCGTACGCCCTCGGCGGGGTCGTCCACGTACTCCAGGACGCCGTGGCAGAGCACCGCGTCGTAGCCCCCGCGCTCGACCACGTCGAACAGGCCGAGGATGTCGCCCTGCACCCCGTGCACCCGGTCGGCGACCCCGGCCTCGGCGGCGCGGCGCTCCAGCGCGAAGAGCGCGTTGGGGCTGGGGTCGACCACGGTGACCCGGTGGCCGAGCCGGGCGGCGGGCACCGCGAAGTTGCCCGTGCCGCCGCCGGTGTCCAGCACGTCCAGGGCGTCCCGGCCGGTCGCCTTGACCCGGCGGTCGAGGGCGTCCTTCAGGACCTCCCAGACCACGGCGGTACGGAGGGAGGCACGGGGGCGCAGCGGGTCGGACACGGCAGTTGACTCCTCGGCACGGGCCGCCCGGGGGCGGAGCGTGAACAGCGCAGGTAACAGGTACCGCCCACCCTATGGCCTGGCGCCGTCCACGCGGTCACCCCGCGTCGGGCCGCTCCCCGCGCGGCTGGGGCAGCACCGGCTGGAGCACGAGCAGCCGTTCCACGAGGCGCAGGAACATGGCGGCGTCGCGCAGCAGGTCGTCGGCCTGCCGTCGGCTGGCCGCGCCGGGTATGCCCGCCTCGGCGCGGGCCCGCCGGGCGGCGCCGGAGGCGAAGAGGGCGCTCCACTCGGCGAGCTCGGGGGCCAGCTCCGGAAGGATTTCCCAGGCGCTGCGGATCGGTTCCCTGCGCCGCCGCACGGGCTCGGGGCGGGCCCGTGCGGCGAGGACGGCGGCCGCGGTGCGCAGGGCGGCGAGGTGGGCGGTGGCGTACCGCTCGTTGGGCACGGAGAGGACAGCTGCCTCGTCCAGGCCGGCGCGGGCCTGGGTGAGGAGATCGAGGGCGGCGGGCGGTGCGGTGGTGCGCCGGACGACGGGGTGGACATCGCGGGCCGGGCCGGTCGGTGAGGGAGCAGGGCCGTCTGCGCGGCGTCGCGGGGCGGCGGCTGCGGACGAGTGGGCCATGACAGAACCTCCTGTCTCGGTAACGGCTCTGTGGCCGTCTGTATCCATCGTGACGGCCCCCACTGACAATCGACCCGGACACCCCTCTGACCTGGTCTTTTGCTTCGCTCGCAAGTTCGGGCTACTTTTTGGACTGACCAGTCAGTTCAAATGAGGGGTAGGGTGCGTGGAGAGTCCGCACGGGGCGGCCGTCACCGCCGAGGACCTGGGGCTCGAAGGGCCGCGCGGCTGGGCCTTCCGGGGGGTGAGCCTCCGCGCGGAACCCGGCGCCCTGATCGCCGTCGAAGGCCCGTCCGGCTCCGGCCGTACCTGTCTTCTGCTCGCCCTCACCGGCCGTATGCGCCCCACCGAGGGCGAGGCCGCGACCGCCGGCCTCGTCCTGCCGCGCCGGGCCGCCGCCGTCCGCCGCGTCACGGCCCTGGGCCCGGTGCCCGGGGTCAGCGAGCTGGACCCGGCGTTCACGGTCGCCGAGCACCTGCGCGAACGGGCCCTGCTGCTGCGCCGCTACGACGGCTCCCCGCGCGCCCTGCTCCGCCGCCCCCGCGAGCGGGCCGCCGCCGCCCGGACCCGGATCGACGCCGCCCTGGAGGCCGCCGGGCTCGACCCCGCCACGCTGCCCAAGGCCGAGCGCACCGCCGTACGCGATCTGGAGCGGACCGAGGCGCTGCGGCTGTCCGTGGCCCTCGCGCTGATGGGCCGGCCCCGGCTGCTCGCGGTGGACGACACCGACCTGAAGCTCTCCGACGCCGAGCGGGCCGAGGTGTGGGAGCTGCTGCGCTCCGTGGCCGCCGCCGGCACCACCGTCCTGGCCGTCTGCAGCGAGGCCCCCGAGGACGCCGTCACCGTACGCACGGGCACCGCCCCGGAAACCACCGAAGCCACCACCCACGAGGAGGAACCGGCCGATGCGTTCGCCGAGACTGGCCGCGCTTGAGCTGAGGCGCTTCGGCAGGGGGCGGCTGCCGCGCGCCGCGCTCGCCGCGCTCCTGCTGCTCCCCCTGCTCTACGGCGCCCTGTACCTGTGGTCCTTCTGGGACCCGTACGGACGCCTCGACCGCATCCCGGTCGCCCTGGTCAACGACGACAAGGGCGCCACCGCCGACGGCAAGCGGATCGCGGCCGGTGACCAGATCACCGGCAAGCTCCTCGACTCGAAGACCTTCGACTGGCACGAGGTGAGCGCCGAGGAGGCGGACCGGGGCGTCGAGGACGGCACGTACTACCTCTCGCTGCGCATGCCGTCGGACTTCAGCAGTCGCATCGCCTCCAGCGCCGGTGACTCCCCCGAGACCGGCGCGCTCGAGGTGCGGACCAACGACGCGAACAACTACATCGTCGGGCAGATATCCCGGACGGTGTTCTCCGAGGTCCGCACGGCCGCGTCCGCGAACGCCTCGCGCGGGTTCCTCGACCGGATCTTCATCAGCTTCTCCGACCTGCACGACGAGACCGCGAAGGCGGCCAAGGGCGCGGCCGACCTCAGGGACGGGACCGGCAAGGCGAAGAAGGGCTCGAAGGACCTCGCGGACGGGCTGAAGGACGCGAAGGCGGGCAGCAAGAAGCTGTCCGGCGGGATCGTGAAGCTCGACAAGGGCGCGGGCGACCTGGAGACCGGTTCGCGCCAGGTCGCCGACGGCACCCAGCTCCTCGCCGACAAGGTCAACGGGGTCGCCGCCGACGTGCGCCCGTTCCTGAAGGACAACGGGAAGGCCATCGGCGACACCGCCCGGCTGGTCGCCGACACCTCGAAGACCGTACGGGACAACCTGGACCTGCTCGTGAAGGCGGCGCCCACCGCCGCCACCGCCGCGCACACCGCCGCCGACGACCTCACCGACATCCACCGCACCCGCTGCGAGGAGCAGCCGGTCCCCGACCCCACCGTCTGCCCGCCGCTGAAGCGGGCCGTGACGGCGGCGGACGACGTCGCCGCCGTGGCCGACGACGTGAACGCCCTGGTCAAGAACCAGAACGGGGACCTGACGAAGCTCCGCACCCAGCTGACCACGCTGGAGAAGCAGGCGAAGGCACTCGCCACGCGCTCCCCGCACCTGGACGAGGATCTGGAAGCCGCGGTCAAGAAGATCAACGCGCTGAACACCGGCGCGCACAAGGTCGCCACCGGCGCGGACCGGCTGCACACCGGGCTGGGCACGGCGAAGACCGGCGCGTCCGACCTGGACACGGGCGTCGGCAAGCTCAAGACGGGCGCCACCGACCTCGACAAGGGCCTGGTCCGCCTGAAGGACGGGTCCACCACGCTCGCCCAGGGGCTCGGCGACGGCGTCGGCAAGATCCCCGACTACGGGAAGAAGGACCGCGACGCCCGTACGGAGGTCATGGCCGACCCCGTACGACTGGCCTCGCAGTCGCTGCACTCCGCCCCGAACTACGGCACCGGCTTCGCGCCCTACTTCATCCCGCTCTCCCTCTGGGTCGGCGCGATGGTGGCGTACATGCTGATCCAGCCGCTCAGCAGGCGCGCCCTGGCCGCCGGGGCACCGGCCTGGCGGATCGCCCTCGCGGGCTGGCTGCCGGTGGCCGGGGTCGGGCTGCTCCAGACGGCCGCGCTGATGTCCGTCCTGCACTGGGGCCCCGGCCTGGACATGGCGCACACCGCCGGGACGCTCGGCTTCCTGGCGCTGGTCACCTGCTGCTTCGCGGCGATCGTGCAGTGGCTGAACGCCTGCTTCGGCGCGGCGGGGCGCATCCTCGTCCTCGCGCTGCTGATGCTCCAGCTGACCTCGGCCGGCGGCACCTACCCCGTACAGACCAGTCCGGGCTTCTTCAACGCGATCCACCCGTACCTGCCGATGAGCTACGTCGTGGAGGGGCTGCGCCGGCTCATCACGGGCGGCGGGCTCGGCCCGGTCTGGCAGGGCTGCGCGGTGCTCGCGGCCTTCACCGCCGGGGCGCTCGCGCTGACCGCCCTGTCGGCCCGCCGCAAGCAGATGTGGACACTGGAGCGGCTGCATCCGGAGCTGAGCCTGTGACCGTGCCGGGACCTGTGAGAATCAGGTCCATGGAAAGCAGTAGCAGCACGCGCCGCCAGGCCACCCGGCAGAGGCTCTACGAAGCGGCCGTCACGCTCATCGCCGAGAAGGGCTTCTCGGCGACCACGGTGGACGAGATCGCCGACCGGGCCGGGGTCGCCAAGGGCACGGTCTACTACAACTTCAAGAGCAAGACCGAGCTCTTCGAGGAGCTGCTGCGCCACGGCGTCGGGCTGCTCACCTCCTCGTTGCGCGCGGCGGCCGAGGAGACCGGCGCCCGCGGCGGCAGCCGGGTCGAGGCGCTGGACGCCATGATCCGGGCCGGTCTCGTCTTCATCGACCGCTACCCGGCCTTCACCCAGCTGTACGTGGCCGAGCTCTGGCGCACCAACCGCGCCTGGCAGTCCACGCTCCTTGTGGTGCGCCGCGAGGCGGTCGCCGTGGTGGAGGGCGTCATCGCGGAGGGCGTGGCGAACGGCGAGCTGAGCGAGGAGATCGACGTGCCGCTGACGGCGGCGGCGCTCGTCGGGATGGTGCTGGTGGCGGCCCTCGACTGGCAGGCGTTCCAGCCGGAGCGCTCGATCGACGATGTGCACTCGGCGCTGTCCCTGCTGCTGCGCGGCCGCGTCAGCGGGCACTGAGGGCGCGCCCGCACCCGTACGCACGAAGGCGCCGGTCGCGCGTGGCCCGTCCCCCGAGCCCGCCCGACCGGCGCCTTCCGTGCTGCCGGAGGACCGTCCCCCGTGACCCCGTGTCCCCCGTGGTCCCGAAGTCCTCCGTCGCGCACCCCCGTTCGGAAGGGAGGTGCCGCCCCGCTCCGCCGCCCCGTGCCGGCGGTGGCGGGGCGGCGCCCCTTCCGTGGACACCCACTCTGCCGTTCCGGCAGGTCACGGCCCATCCGTACGGCTACTCATCCCGCGCACTGAGTACGGGTACTCAGAGCCGGGTTTCCCGCGCCCTGCCGGAGGGCCAGACCTGCTGGCTACGATCGCCTGCGTGTCGGTACTCCCTCTGGTGTTCACAAGCGGCTGGGCGAGCGGGATCAACGCGTACGCGGTGGTCCTCCTGCTCGGCATATTCGGCGCGACCGGTGTCAGCGACGAGGTGCCCGCCTCGTTGCAGCGCACCGACGTGCTCGTCGTCGTCGCGGTCCTCTTCCTCTGCGAGGTGGTCGCCGACAAGGTCCCCTATGTCGACACCGCGTGGGACGCGGTGCACACGGTCGTCAGGCCGGTGGCGGGCGCGGTGGTCGCGGCCCTGCTGGCCGGCGAGAGCGGTTCGCTCCCGGAGATCGCGGCCGGTGCCATCGGGGGCTCGACCGCCCTGGTGAGCCATCTGGTGAAGGCCGGGACGCGGATGGCGGTCAACACATCGCCCGAGCCCTTCAGCAACATCGCGCTGAGCGCCGTCGAGGACCTGGGCGTCGCGGGGATCGTCACCTTCGCGATCTTCCATCCGTGGATCGCCGCCACCCTCGCCGGGACGCTCCTGGTCGTGGGGCTCGCGCTCGTGATCTTCCTGGCCTCCCGCATCCGCCGGTTCTGGCGCCGCAGGGCGCAGCGCCGCGCGGAGAAACGCGGAGTGCCGCAGCCCGTCGTCCCCCCTTCCGGCGCTCCCTGGGGCTGACGGCGGGACCGCCGGCGGCGGCCGTTAAGGTCGCCGCATGGCACGAATTGCGGTGATCGGCGCCGGGATGGGCGCGATGGCGGCGGCGGCCCGGCTGGCCGTGGCAGGCCACCGGGTGACGGTGTACGAGCGGTCGCGGACGTACGGCGGCTCGCTCGGGCAGTACGCCGACGAGGGCTTCACCTTCGACACCGGCCCCGGGCTCCTCCACCTTCCCGCGGTCTACCGCGACCTGTTCGTGAAGACCGGCAAGGAGCCGCTGGAGCGGTGCGTCACGCTGGCCCAGGTGGATCCGGCGAGCCGCCACCTCTTCGCGGACGGCACCTCCGTGTCCCTGCCGAACGCCTCGCGCGCCGGGACCGTCGCCGCCCTGGACGCCGCGCTCGGCGGTGGGGCGGGCGCGAGGTGGGGGGCGTTCCTCGACCGGGCCAGGGACGCCTGGGACCGCTCGCGGCGGCCGCTCCTGGAGGAGCCCCTGCGCCCCGACTGGCAGGTGCTGGGCCGTGACCCTTATCCGGCCGAGGAGCGCCGGCGGCTGCTGCGCCCGGCGCGGCGGGCCGGGACGGTGGCGGAGGTCGGCGCCTGGGAGCTGGCGGACCCCCGGCTGGCGGCCCTCCTGGACGGATACGCCCTCGGGTACGGCCTGGACCCCTCGCGCGCCCCGGCGGGCGCGGCCCTCCTGCCGTACATGGAGGAGACGTTCGGCACCTGGTACGTGAGCGGCGGCCTGCGCGCACTGGCCCGGGCGGTGTACGAGCGGTGCCTGGCCCGGAAGGTGGAGTTCGTCTTCGGCGCCGAGGTGGCCCGGGTCGTCGAGAAGGACGGCCGCGCGGCGGGCGTGGAGCTGGCGGACGGGACGGTCGCGGAGGCCGCCCACGTGGTGCTCGGGGCCCGGCCGTGGCCCGGTCTGGTGCCGGGTCAGGAGCTGTGGGCCGACGGGGATGTGACGGTCCGTGCGGACGGGGCGGGGGCGAGCGGCCGGTTCGTGGTGATGCTGTCGCTGCGCGGCGGGCGCCCCGCGGACGCCGTGCACCGGACCGTGGTGCACCCGGCGGACGGGGCGGCCGAGCACGCGGCGGTGTTCGGGGGCCGGATCGCCGCGCACCCGACGGTGACCGTGCTGCGCCCCGACGACCCCTCGACCCGCCCCGACGCGGAGCACGAGGCGCTGGCGCTGGTGGCGACGGTGGCCCCGCACGGCCCGGTGGACTGGACGGACGAGGCGCTGCGGGCCCGGTTCACGGAGACGCTGACCGCGGCGGCGGGCGCGGCGGTGCCGGGCCTGCGGGAGCGGGTGCTGCGGACGGGGGTGCGGACGCCCGCCGAGACCGCCGCGGACACGGGTGCCGAGGGCGGTGCCGTGCCGCCGCCGTCGCTGGGCGGTGCCGGGGGCGCGTATCTGCACGCCGCCAACCGGACCCGGCTGCCGGGTCTGTTGCTGGCCGGCGGCTGGTCCCACCCGGGCGGCGGACTGGCGCACGCGGGCATGTCCGGGGCGCTGGTCGCGGGCACCGTGGTGGAGGGCGAGGACTTCCGCGGCTCGCGGTGAGCCGGGGGGCGTCTCAGTAGCGGTACTGCTCGTTGTAGCCGGTGTCGTAGCCGTTCGGGTACGGGGCCTGCTGGGCGGCGGGCTGCTGCGGGTACTGCTCGCCCTCGCGCTGCTGCGGCACCCAGACGCCGCCCGGCGGGGTCTCCGAGCCGTAGCCGTCGCCCTGCGCGTACGGGTCGGCGTACTGCTGCTGGCCGCCGTAGCCGTCGTAGTTCCCGTAGCCGTCGTACGTGCCGTACTGCGGGGTGCTCGCGGTGGTGCCGATGTACGGGTCGGAGTAGGCGGCGTAGCTCTGCTGATCGGTGCCGTAGTCGTACTGCCCGGTTCCGGCGTAGGTGTCCTGACCCTGGGGCTGGTGGGCCGGGTAGCCGTAGGGGTCGTACGCCTCGTGGCTCTGCGCGGCCTGGGGCTCCTGGGCCGGGCGGGGCGGATGGGGGTCGGTGTAGATCCCGTACTGCCCGGTGTCCTCGGGCATCGGCTCGGTCGCGTAGACGGCGGCGGGGGCGGACGGCGGGGCGGCCGGGGCGTCGGGGGCGCCGCCCTCGTACTCCACCTCCAGGTCCGAGACCTCCAGGGTGGGCTTGCGTGTGGCCGCACCGCGCCGGCGGCGGCTCTCGCCGGGCTTGCCCCCTATTGCCCAGCCGGTGGAGAAGCCCTTGCGGAACGAGAGCGTCACGTAGGTCTGGCCGGTGGCGAAGGCGACCGCGCCGAGGGCGATGACGGGTACGGACGGCATCAGGACGCCGATCACCACGCAGAGGAAGCCGGTGAAGGCGAGGAGGCGCCAGCGCAGCCGCGCCTTGTACTGCAACAGCACTTCGCCGAGCAGCCACAGCGCGACGACACCGAACGCGATGTAGAGGACCGTCCAGCCCATGCCCGCCCCCTTCTACGGCCACCGCCCCGGTTGGTGGCGGGTACGGCCGGTCACGACTGCTTGTGCAGTCCGAGATTCTCGTAGATCTCGAGCGTCGCAGTCGAGTTGTTCAGCGTGATGAAGTGCAGTCCGGGCACGCCCTCGGAGAGCAGCTTCGCGCAGAACCGCGTTGCGAAGTCGATGCCAATGGAGCGTACAGCGGCGGGGTCGTCCTTGGCGGCGAGGATGGCGTCTTTCAGCTCGTCGGGCAGGGTCGCGTTGCTGAGCTGGGGGAATCGCTCCAATTGCCGGACGCTGGTGACCGGCATGACCTCGGGGATGATCGGGGTTTCGCAACCCGCCGCGACCACCCGGTCACGCATCCGGAGATAGGCCTCCGGATCGAAGAACATCTGCGTGATCGCGTAGTCGGCGCCGGCCCGGCACTTGTCCACGAAGTGGCGGATGTCGGTGTCCCAGTCGTCGGAGCGCGGGTGCCGCTCGGGGAACGCCGCGACGCCCACGCAGAAGTCGCCGGCCTCCTTGATCAGCCGGACCAGGTCCGCCGCGTACTTCACGCCCTGCGGGTGCTCGACCCAGGGGCCCATCGGGTCGCCCGGCGGGTCGCCGCGCAGGGCGAGGATGTTCCGGATGCCGGCGTCCGCGAACTGGCCGACCATGTTGCGCAGTTCGGCGATCGAATGGTCGACGGCCGTGAGGTGCGCGACCGGGGTGAGCGTGGACTCGGCGGCGATGTCCTGGGTGGCCTTCACCGTGCCGGAGCGGGTGGAGCCGCCGGCTCCGTACGTCACCGAGACGAAGCTCGGGGCGACGGCCTCGACCCGGCGCAGCGCGTTCCACAGGTTGCGCTCGCCCTTCTCGGTCTTGGGCGCCCAGAACTCGAACGAGTACGAGGTCGCGCCGGTCGCGAGCATCTCACGCACGGTGCGCGCGTGATCTGTCCTGGTGGAAGGTGTACCAAGGGCCATACGGGCAGGTTAACCAGGGCGGGGCGGCCCCCCAACCGAACCGGAGTCATTTGCCGGAATTGACTGATTCTTGTCCATCCTTCGGACAGATTCGTCCCAGACCCGCCCCGGCCCGGTCCCGGGCCGCCCCTCCGGCGGCGGCCGTCCCCCGTCAGGCTCCGGCGCGCTCGCGGACCCGTCGTGCCAGCTCAGCGGCGGCGGCGCCCGGATCGGACGCCTCGGTCAGGGCCCGTACGACGACGATCCGGCGGGCCCCGGCGTCCAGCACCTGGTCGAGGTTGTCCGCGTCGATGCCCCCGATGGCGAACCAGGGGCGGGCCGGGGCGAGCGAGGCGGCGTAGCGCACGAGGTCCAGGCCGGGCGCGTGGCGGCCGGGCTTGGTGGGGGTGGGCCAGCAGGGGCCGGTGCAGAAGTAGTCCACGCCGGGCTCGGTGACGGCGGCGTCGACCTCCGCCTCGGCGTGCGTGGAGCGGCCGATGACCGGCTCGGCGCCGATGATCGCGCGGGCCGCGGGCACCGGCAGGTCGCCCTGGCCCAGGTGCAGCACGTCGGCGCCGATGGCGTGGGCCACGTCCGCCCGGTCGTTGACGGCGAGGAGTTTGCCGTGCCGCTTGCAGGCGTCCGCGAAGACTGCGAGGTGGTCGAGCTCCTCGCCCGCCTCCATGCCCTTGTCGCGGAGCTGGACGATGTCCACCCCGCCGGCGAGGACCGCGTCGAGGAAGTCGGGCAGGTCGCCCTGGCGCCTGCGCGCGTCCGTGCACAGGTAGAGACGGGCGTCGGACAGCTGCGCGCGAGGCGTGGACATGGTGCGGTTCCCCCGGGGAGACGGTAACGGTGGATCGGTGGTGCGGCGCGAGGAAGCGGGCCGCCCGCTCGCGCGATGCGGCCCGCTTCCCGGTCGGTCAGACGGCGAGCGCCTGGGCGCGGCGCTTCACCTCCGTGCCGCGATTCTCACTCAGTGCCTGCGCGGGCGTGCCCGGCAGGGACGGGTCGGGGGTGAAGAGCCATTCGAGCATCTCCTCGTCGGAGTAGCCGTCGTCCTTCAGGAGCGTCAGGGTCCCGGAGAGGCCCTTGACCACCTTGTCGCCGTCGATGAAGGCGGCGGGCACCTGAAGCGTCCGGTTCTCCCCACGGCGTACGGCGATGAGCTGGCCCTCCTTGACCAGCTGCCGCACACGCGTCACCTCGACATCGAGCATTTCCGCGATGTCGGGCAGGTGGAGCCAGGCGGGGACGAGTGCATCGGTCTTTGCGTCAATCTCGGTCACGGGACAAGCCTGCCATCCCGGACTGACAGCCGAAACCCGGACTCGGCCCTTCAGGTCCACGCCGCTACGGCAGGACCGCCGCCTTGAGCGCTACGGCGGGGTCGCCGGCCCGGTCCGCGTCGAGCCGGGCCCCCGACTCGATGAGCCGGCGACCCTGGGCCAGGTCGCGCGGGCGGCTCACCGCGAGCACCGCGACCAGGGCGCCGTCGCGCAGCCAGCACACCGACCAGGCGGGCTCGGCCGGGTCGCCGCGCCACAGCAGGGTGTCCGCGTCCGCGTGGTGCCCGGCGTACTGCACGAACCGGCCGAACTGCTCGGACCAGAAGTAGGGCACGGGATCGTACGGCGGGATGTCGGCGCCCTCGGCCGCGATGTGGGCGGCGGCGGTCCTGGGCCCCTGGAGGGCGTTGTCCCAGTGGTGGACGACCAGGCGGGTGCCGTAGCGGGCCGAGGGGAAGGAGGCGCAGTCGCCGACCGCGTACACATCGGGGAGCGAGGTGCGCAGCGCCGCGTCGGCGGTCACCGAGCCCTCGGGCCCGAGCGCGATGCCGGAACCGGCGAGCCAGCCGGTGGCGGGGTGGGCGCCGATGCCGACGACGACCGCACCGGCCGGGAGGGTGCGCCCGTCGGCGAGGACCACCGTGCCGGGCTCGACGCGGGCGACCCGGGCGCCGGTGAGGAGCCGGGCGCCGCTCTCCTCGTACCAGGCGGCCATGGGGGCGGCGACCTCGGCGGGCAGGGCACCGGCCAGCGGGCGGTCCGCGGCCTCCACGACGGTGACCTCGCAGCCGGCGGCGCGGGCGGCGGTGGCGAACTCGGCGCCGATCCACCCGGCGCCGACGACCACGACGGGGTGCCCGGCTTCGAGGACGGGGCGCAGCCGGGCCGCGTCGTCCAGGGTGCGCAGCAGATGGACGCCGGGGACCCCGGCGGAGCCGGGCAGGGCGACGGGTTCGGCGCCGGTGGCGAGGACCAGGACGTCGTAGGGGACCGGGCCCTCGGAGGTATCGAGTTCGTGGTCGGCGGCGCGGACCCCGGTGACCTCGCAGCCCAGGCGCATCGCGATGTCCAGCCCCTCGAAGTCGATGTCGAAGGCGGACTCCTCGGCCTTGCCGAGCAGCACCGCCTTGGACAGCGGGGGCCGGTCGTAGGGCTGGTGGGGTTCGGCGCCGATCAGTGTGACGGGGCCGGTGAAGCCCTGCTCCCGCAGGGCGACAGCGGTCTGCACACCCGCCATGCCCGCGCCCGCGACGACGACCCGGCGTTCCGTCCGCTCTGCCCGCTGCTGCTCGCTCACCTGTCCACCTTACGTAGCTGACGAGTCATCAGGAAAGGGCGCCCCCTCCCCCGGCCCTCCCTACCCGGTCCGCGGGCCGGGGTCTAGGCTGGCCACCGTAAGACACGCGGGAGCCCGGACGCACCGGGCTGAGAGGGAGGCTGGACGGCCTCCGACCGTACGAACCTGATCCGGGTCATGCCGGCGAAGGGAGGGGCTGGACGCCCATGCGCACCCATCCCACCGAAGGGTCCGACGTCCTCGTCATCGGGGGCGGCATCATCGGTCTCGTGACCGCCTGGCGGGCCGCCCGGCGCGGTCTGGCCGTCGCGCTCGCCGACCCCGAGCCGGGCGGCGGAGCGGCCCGGGTCGCGGCCGGGATGCTGGCCGCGGTCACCGAACTGCACTATGGCGAGGAGATGCTGCTCGGGCTCAACCTCGCCTCGGCCCGGCGCTATCCGTCGTTCACGGCCGAGCTGGAGGAGGCGAGCGGGCAGGACATCGGCTTCCGCGGCTGCGGCACCCTGGCCGTCGCGCTCGACGCGGACGACCGCGCCCATCTGCGCGAGCTCCACGACCTGCAACGCCGCTCGGGCCTGGAGTCGGAGTGGCTGACCGGGCGCGAGTGCCGCCGCCTGGAACCGATGCTCGCCCCGGGCGTGCGCGGCGGTCTCCGGGTGGACGGCGACCACCAGGTCGACCCGCGCCGCCTCGCCGCCGCGCTGCTCACCGCCTGCGAACGGACCGGAGTGGTCTTCCACCGCCGCCACGCCGACCGCCTCTCCGTGGTCGCGGACCGGGCCGTGGGCGCCGTGCTCGACGACGGTACGGAGGTGGCCGCCGGACAGGTCGTGCTCGCCGGGGGCAGCCTCAGCGGCCGGCTGGCCGGGGTCCCCGCCCATGTCCTGCCGCCGGTGCGCCCGGTCAAGGGCCAGGTGCTGCGCCTCACCGTGCCCCCGGCGTACGCCCCCTTCCTCTCGCGCACCGTGCGCGCGGTGGTCCGGGGCAGCCAGGTCTATCTCGTACCGCGCGAGAACGGTGAGCTGGTCATCGGCGCCACCACCGAGGAGATGGGCTGGGACACCACCGTCACCGCGGGCGGGGTCTACGAGCTGCTGCGGGACGCCCACGAGCTGGTGCCCGGCATCACCGAGCTGCCGCTCACCGAGACCCGCGCCGGTCTGCGCCCCGCGTCCCCCGACAACGCCCCGCTGCTCGGCCGCACCGCGCTGCCCGGCCTCCATCTCGCCACCGGCCACGGCCGCAACGGCGTGCTGCTCACCCCCGTCACCGGGGACGCCATGGCGTCGCTGCTGGCCGACGGTGAGCTGCCCGAGGCGGCCCGCCCCTTCTCCCCCGGCCGGTTCGCCCCGGTCCCCGCACCCCAGGAGCAGCCCGCATGACCGAGCCCACCCCGCTCACCGTGTCCGTGAACGGCGCCCCGGCCGCCGTCGCGCCGGGCACCACCCTGGACGTCCTCGTCGGGACGCTGACCGACGCGACGGCGGGGGTGGCCGCCGCGCTCAACGAGACCGTGGTGCCGCGCGGCCAGTGGCCCGCCGCCGCGCTCGCCGACGGCGACCGGGTCGAGGTCCTGACCGCGGTCCAGGGGGGCTGACGATGTCCGACGACCTGTTCACCCTCGGCGGCACCGACTTCACCTCCCGGCTGATCATGGGCACGGGCGGGGCGCCCAGCCTGGAGGTGCTGGAGCGGTCGCTGATCGCGTCCGGCACCGAGCTGACCACCGTCGCGATGCGCCGCCTCGACCCGACCGTGCAGGGCTCGGTGCTCTCCGTACTGCGGAAGCTGTCCATCCGGGTGCTGCCGAACACCGCCGGCTGCTACACCGCCGGGGAGGCCGTGCTCACCGCCCGGCTGGCCCGTGAGGCGCTGGGCACGGACTGGGTGAAGCTGGAGGTGGTGGCCGACGAGCGGACGCTGCTGCCCGACCCGGTCGAGCTGCTGGACGCCGCCGAGATCCTGGTGGACGACGGGTTCACGGTGCTGCCGTACACCAACGACGACCCGGTCCTGGCCCGGAAGCTGGAGGACGTGGGGTGTGCGGCGGTCATGCCGCTCGGCTCCCCCATCGGCTCGGGCCTGGGCATCCGCAACCCGCACAACTTCCAGCTGATCACCGAGCGGGCCGGGGTGCCGGTGATCCTGGACGCCGGTGCCGGGACCGCGTCGGACGCGGCGCTCGCGATGGAGCTGGGCTGCTCGGCGGTGATGCTCGCCTCGGCGGTGACCCGGGCCCAGGAGCCGGAGCTGATGGCCGCCGCGATGCGGCACGCGGTGGAGGGCGGGCGGCTCGCGCACCGGGCCGGGCGCATCCCGCGCCGCCACTTCGCGGAGGCGTCGTCGCCGGTGGCCGGGCGGGCGGTGCTCGATCCGGAGCGGCCGGCGTTCTGACACGCGCCTGTCACGGCTCGGCTTCAGTCCTGCCCCGGGTTCGCCCCACCGCGGCGGGCCTGTCCGCGGCGGCTCGTAGACTCGCATGGTGGATACGACCCTCCAGGACCCCCTCGTCGGGCAGCTGCTCGACGGCCGCTACCGCGTCGATGCCCGCATCGCCGTGGGCGGCATGGCCACGGTCTACCGGGCCATGGACACGCGGCTCGACCGGGTGCTCGCCCTCAAGGTGATGCACCCGGCGCTGGCGACCGACGCCTCGTTCGTCGAGCGCTTCATCCGCGAGGCCAAGTCGGTGGCGCATCTCGCCCACCCCAACGTGGTCGGGGTCTTCGACCAGGGCGCCCAGGGTCAGTACGTCTACCTGGCGATGGAGTACGTCGCCGGGTGCACACTGCGCGACGTGCTGAGCGAGCGCGGCGCGCTCCGGCCCCGGGCCGCGCTGGACATCCTGGAATCGGTCCTCGCCGCCCTCGGCGCGGCGCACCGGGCGGGCTTCGTGCACCGCGACATGAAGCCGGAGAACGTGCTGATCGGGGACGACGGCCGGGTCAAGGTCGCCGACTTCGGCCTGGTCCGGGCCGTGGACACGGTCACGAACACCACCGGGACGATCCTCGGCACCGTCTCGTACCTGGCCCCGGAGCAGATCGAGCACGGCACGGCGGACACCCGCGCCGACGTGTACGCCTGCGGGGTCGTGCTGTACGAGATGCTGACCGGCGCCAAGCCGCGTGACGGGGAGTCCCCCGCCCAGGTCATCTACCAGCATCTGCACGAGGACGTGCCGCCCCCGTCCGCCGTCGTCCCCGGTCTCGCGCCCGAGCTGGACGCGCTGGTGGCGAGCGCCACCGCCCGGGACCCGGAGGCCCGCCCGTTCGACGCGGTGGCGCTGCTCGCCGGGGCCCGCCGGACGCGCGCCGCCCTCACGGACGCGCAGCTCGACGCCGTACCGCCGCAGGCCCTGCCGGAGCCCGGCCCGGACGGCGGGGCGGAGGGCTCCGACGCCCGGACGACGGTGATCCCCCGGGTCCTGCCCAAGGACCTGGGCACCGCCCACCACACCAGCCGGCTGGAGATGCCTCCGCCCCCGCCCCCGCAGCGGCCGCGCCGGACCGGGCCGCTCGGCGGCGCCCGGCGCGGGCTGATCGCGGCGGTCCTGGCGGTCCTCGTCGTCCTGGGCGTCGGCGGCGGCGTCTGGTACATCAACTCCGGGCAGTTCACGAAGGTCCCCTCGCTGCTGGGCCAGACCGAGAAGACGGCCAAGGAGCGGCTCTCCGGCGCCGGCCTGGAGCTGAAGGGCGTGGAGCGGGCCTTCAGCGACACCGTGGACCGGGGCAAGGTGATCCGCAGCAACCCCAAGTCCGGCGCCCGGATCAGGGGCAACGGCTCGGTCTCGCTCGTCGTCTCGCGCGGCCCCGAGATCGTCCAGGTGCCCGACGTCGCGGGCGACCGGCTCGCCGACGCCAGGCAGCGGCTGACCAAGGCGGGCCTGCTCCCGGGCATGGTCACCAAAGAGTTCAACGACGACGTGGCGGCCGGCGAGGTGGTGCGTACGGACCCCGAGGCGGGCACCGACCGCCACCCGGACTCGGCGGTCGCGATCGTCGTCTCCAAGGGCAGCCGCATCGACGTCCCGGACGTCACCGGGCTCTCCGTCGACGACGCCACCGACACGCTGGCCGACGAGGGCCTGAAGGTGAAGGTGAAGCCCGGCCGGGTGCACTCGCCGGAGGACGAGGGCGACGTCGCCGTCCAGTCACCGGAGGAGGGTGAGGAGGCGGCCGAGGGCGACACCGTGACACTGACCATCTCCTCCGGTCCACGGATGGTCGGCGTGCCGGACGTGGTCGGCAAGAACGTGGACGACGCCCGCGACGAGCTGGAGGCGGCGGGCTTCGAGGTCAAGGTCGACCGCGGCTTCCTCTCCTTCAGCGACAAGGTCGCCGGCCAGTCCGTGGACGGCGGCGACCGGGCCCCCGAGGGCAGCACCATCACCATCAAGACCAAGGGACTGTAGAGATCCGTATGCGCAACCCCGTCGGCGGCCACGTCCCCGTGGCCGGCGGTCTCGCCAAGGTCGGCCTCCCCTACGCCCGCGAGATGGGCGCCGAGGCCGTCCAGGTCTTCGTCGCCAACCCGCGCGGCTGGGCCACCCCGGCCGGGAATCCGGCGCAGGACGCCCTCTTCCGCGAGCAGTGCGCCGCCGAGTCCGTACCGGCGTACGTGCACGCCCCGTATCTGATCAACTTCGGCTCGCACACCCCGGCGACGGTGGAGCGGTCCGTGGAGTCGCTGCGCCACTCGCTGCGCCGGGCCCGTGAGATCGGGGCGCTGGGCGTCGTGGTGCACACGGGGTCGGCGACCGGCGGGCGGCCCCGCGAGGAGGCGCTGGCCCAGGTGCGGACGCACATGCGGCCGCTGCTGGACGAGCTGACGCACGACGACGACCCGTTCCTGCTGCTGGAGTCCACCGCCGGGCAGGGTTCCTCGCTCTGCTCGCGGACCTGGGACTTCGGCCCGTACTTCGAGGCGCTGGACGCCCACCCGAAGCTCGGGGTCTGCCTGGACACCTGCCACATCTTCGCGGCCGGGCACGACCTGGCCGGGCCCGGCGGGATGAAGGAGACGCTCGACCTGCTGGTGGAGACCGTCGGCAAGGGCCGCCTGAAGCTCATCCACGCCAATGACTCCAAGGACGTCTCCGGCGCCCACAAGGACCGGCACGAGAACATCGGCTCGGGCCACATCGGCGAGGAGCCGTTCCGCGAGCTGTTCACGCACCCGGCCACCGAGGGCGTGCCGCTGGTCATCGAGACACCGGGCGGCAAGGAGGGCCACGCGGCGGACGTGGCCCGGCTCCAGGCGCTGCGCGACGGCGGCTGAGGCGGCCGGTTCAGCGCGGGTCCAGCGCCCGGTTCAGAGTTCGGGACCGTCCCCGGGCTCCTCCTGGTAGGAGTAGCGCTGCTCCTGCCAGGGGTCGCCGATGTTGTGGTAGCCGCGCTCCTCCCAGAAGCCGCGGCGGTCGGCGGTCATGTACTCGATGCCCCGGACCCACTTGGGGCCCTTCCACGCGTACAGATGGGGGACGACGAGCCGGAGCGGGAAGCCGTGTTCGGCGGTGAGCAGTTCGCCGCCCTTGTGGGTGGCGAACAGGGTCCGGTCGGTGAGGAAGTCGTCCAGCCGGAGGTTGGAGCTGAAGCCGTATTCGGCCCAGACCATCACATGCGTGACCTGAGGTGCGGGCGGCGCGAGGGCGACCACGTCGCGCGCGAGCACACCGCCCCACTCGGCACCCAGCATGCTGAATTTCGTGACGCAGTGGAGATCGGCGACGACCGAGGAGAACGGCAGCGCCGAGAATTCCTCGTGGTTCCAGCAGTGCTTCTCACCGTCGGCGGTCGCACCGAAGACGCGGAATTCCCAGCGTTCCGGTTTGAACTTGGGGACGGGCCCGTAGTGGGTCACCGGCCACCCACGCTGCAGCCGCTGGCCCGGCGGAAGCTCGGACTGCTCTGACGCGCGGTGTTCCCGGCTTTCCGGCTGACCCATGACTCCATGGTGACAGACAGGCGGGGGTGGTCGTGACCAGGGCAGAGGCGATTCGGGCAACTCGTACTAAGCGTGCACTTACTGGACGGTCAGCGGGTCCGGTGCAAGGATGCCGCCAACGTGCCCAGTTCACCGGTTGGAAGGAGCCTCTGCGATGCAGGGCGACCCCGAGGTCATCGAGTTCCTGAATGAACAGCTGACCGCCGAATTGACTGCCATCAACCAGTACTTCCTGCACGCGAAGATGCAGGACAACTTCGGCTGGACGAAGCTGGCGAAATACACGCGTGCCGAATCCTTTGACGAGATGAAGCACGCGGAGATCCTGACCGACCGCATTCTCTTCCTCGACGGTCTGCCGAACTACCAGCGGCTGTTCCATGTACGGGTCGGCCAGACGGTCACCGAGATGTTCCAGGCCGACCGGCAGGTCGAGGTCGAGGCGATCGACCGCCTGAAGCGCGGGATCGAGCTGATGCGCAACAAGGGCGACATCACCTCGGCGAACATCTTCGAGTCGATCCTCGAGGACGAGGAGCACCACATCGACTATCTCGACACCCAGCTCGACCTGGTCGAGAAGCTGGGCGAGCCGCTGTACATCGCGCAGCTCATCGAGCAGCCGGAGAGCTGACCGCGCTCAGGCGGCTTCGGGGAGCCCTTCCACCGGAGCGGTGGCGGTGACGGGCGTCTGCTTCCGTTCCAGGAGCTCGCGGCGCGGGCAGGCGCCCCGGCCGAGCATCGCCTGGATGGTGCGGACGCAGCCGCCGCAGTCCGTGCCGGCCTTCGAGGCGGAGGCGATCTGGCGGGGCGTGCAGGCCCCGGCCGCCGCATGGTCCTTGACCTGCTGCTCCGTAACGCCGAAGCACGAGCAGACGTACATGCGGTTCACCTCCCGGGCGGGGACGGGTCGTGGGCGCCGCCCCGATGATCGGTGAGGCTAACCTAACCTTACCCGTCGCGCGAGGGCGGTAAAAGCCCCGGAACGCCCTGTGGGGCACGGATCACATCGATCCGTGCCCCACAGTCGTACGGTGCTGCCTGCCGCGGCCCTTACTGGTCGCGGTACATCTCGGCGACGAGGAAGGCCAGGTCGAGCGACTGGCTGCGGTTGAGCCGGGGGTCGCAGGCCGTCTCGTAGCGCTGGTGGAGGTCGTCCACGAAGATCTCGTGGCCGCCGCCGACGCACTCGGTGACGTCGTCGCCGGTCAGCTCGACGTGGATGCCGCCGGGGTGCGTGCCGAGGCCCTTGTGCACCTCGAAGAAGCCCTTGACCTCGTCCAGGACGTCGTCGAAGCGGCGCGTCTTGTGGCCGGAGGCCGCCTCGAAGGTGTTGCCGTGCATCGGGTCGGTCACCCAGGCGACGGTGGCGCCGGAGGCGGTGACCTTCTCGACCAGCTCGGGCAGCTTGTCGCGGACCTTGTCGGCGCCCATCCGGACGATGAAGGTCAGCCGGCCGGGCTCGCGCTCGGGGTCGAGGCGCTCGATGTAGCCCAGGGCCTCGTCCACGGTGGTCGTCGGGCCGAGCTTGATCCCGATCGGGTTGCGGACCCGGGCGGCGAACTCGATGTGCGCCCCGTCCATCTGGCGGGTGCGCTCACCGATCCACACCATGTGGCCCGAGGTGTCGTACAGGTGGCCGGTGCGCGAGTCGGTGCGGGTCAGCGCCGTCTCGTAGTCCAGCAGCAGCGCCTCGTGCGAGGCGTAGAACTCGACGGCCTTGAACTCGGCGGGGTCGGTGCCGCACGCCTTCATGAAGTTCAGCGCGTTGTCGATCTCGCGGGCCAGGGCCTCGTAGCGCTGGCCGGACGGGGACGACTTCACGAAGTCCTGGTTCCACGCGTGCACCTGGCGCAGGTCGGCGTAACCGCCGGTGGTGAAGGCGCGCACGAGGTTCAGCGTGGAGGCGGACGCGTGGTACATCCGCTTCAGGCGCTCGGGGTCGGGGACGCGGTCGGCCTCGGTGAAGGCGAAGCCGTTGACGGAGTCGCCGCGGTAGGTCGGCAGGGTCACGCCGTCGCGGGTCTCGGTCGGCTTGGAGCGCGGCTTGGAGTACTGGCCGGCGATCCGGCCGACCTTGACGACGGGCACGGAGGCCGCGTAGGTGAGGACGGCGCTCATCTGGAGCAGCGTCTTGAGCTTCGCCCGGATGTGCTCGGCCGACACGGCGTCGAAGGCCTCGGCGCAGTCGCCGCCCTGCAACAGGAACGCCTCGCCCTTGGCGACGGCTCCCATACGGGCACGCAGCTGGTCGCACTCGCCCGCGAAGACGAGCGGCGGATACGACGCGAGGTCCGCGAGTACATCGCGCAGGGCCTCGGAGTCGGGGTACTCGGGCTGCTGCGCCGCGGGAAGGTCTCGCCAGGTGTTGCCACCGGCGACGGAGGTATTGGCGTTCACGGTCACGGCGTCCACATTACGGGGTCGCGCACGCTCCTTTTCCCGGTTGCCCAGTCACTGAGACGGACGTCTCGCCACGGTCGGTGTGGGAGCGGTTCCGGCGGCCTGCTAGCCTCGCGACTTTCAGCGTTGCACAACGTTGGACAAGTAAACATCGAGGGTGGGGACTTGAAGCGGAATCACCGTAGGGACCTCAGGAAGAGACGGCTGCTGATCGGCGCCGGCGCCGCCGTGGTCGCGACCGCGACGATCGGCACGCTGGCCATGGCCTCGCAGGACCCGGACACGGGGAACGCCAAGCCTGCCTCGCCGTCCGCCGTGCTCCAGGCCCAGTTCCAGGACGCGGCCCGTGAGTTCGACGTGCCCCAGAGCGTGCTGATGGCGGTCTCGTACCGGCAGACGCGCTGGGAGAGCCATGACGGGGAGCCGAGTACGAGCGGCGGGTTCAACGTCATGGGCCTGACCAGTGTGTCGCCCGATGACGTGGAGCAGCCGGACGACAAGGAACGTCTGGCGCACATGAACATGTCCGGCCGTCCGGAGATCGAGAAGACCTTCGACGCCGCGAAGGCGCTGCGCGATCTGCCGAAGAAGACGGTCGACACCTCCGACCCCCGGCTGCACACGCTGGACAAGGCGGCCGGCCTGATCGACGCGGACACGGATTCGGTACGCGACGACACCGAGGACAGCATCCGCGCGGGCGCGGCCCTCCTCGCCGAGTACCAGCGCGACGCGAAGGGCTCCCTGTCGGACGACGCCTCGCAGTGGTATCCGGCGGTGGCGCGGTTCAGCCAGTCCCCGGACAAGAAGGGGGCCGACCTCTTCGCGAAGCGCGTCTTCGACTCGATCCGTACGGGCGAGCGCGCGGTCACCCAGGACGGCCAGCAGGTCTCGCTGCCCGCCGACCCGTCGGTCCAGCCGGTCAAGCCGGCGAACGTGCCGCTGGCCGCGTCCTTCGCGAGCACCTCCGCGACCCCCACCCCGGAGTGCCCCTCCGGTCTGAACTGCAACTTCGTGCAGGCCAAGACGTCGAGCACGGGCCAGCGCGGCTACACGCCCGCCGCGCGCCCCGACAAGGGCGTCGACATCCGGCAGATCGTGATCCACGACACCGAGGGCGACTACGCGAGCTCGCTCGCCACGCTCACCAGCCCGAGCTCGGCCGCCAGCGCGAACTACCTGATCCGCGCGTCGGACGGCCTGGTCACGCAGATGGTCGAGAACAAGGACCTGGCGTGGCACGCGGGCAACTGGACCCTGAACATGCACTCCATCGGCGTGGAGCACGAGGGCTACGCGATCAAGGAGGGCAAGTGGTACCAGGAGCCGCAGTACGAGTCCTCCGCCGCCCTGGTGAAGTTCCTGGCGGACAAGTACGGCGTCCCGCTGGACCGTGAGCACATCATCGGCCACGACGCGGTGCCCGTTGCTCTGAACGACAAGTTCGCGGGGGCCCACTGGGACCCGGGCCCGTTCTGGGACTGGAACCACTTCATGGGCCTGATGGGCGCCCCGACGGGCGCGAGCGGCGCCGGCGGCCCGGTCGAGGCGGGGCAGCTGGTGCGCGTGGTGCCGCCGTTCACCACGGCCAACCAGCCGAAGCTGACGGCGAGTTCCAAGGCGGTCACCAAGCAGCCGGCGAACTTCGGCTACCTGTACACCTCGGCGTCCACCAGCGCGACCACGCTCAGCGACCCGTACTTCTCGGCGCTGTGGAGCGAGGGCTCCAACTGGTCGAACAAGGTCCGCGCCGGCGACACCTATGTCGTCGCCGAGACCAAGGGTGACTGGACGGCGATCTGGTACGGCGGCAAGAAGGCGTGGTTCCAGAACCCGGGCGGCCAGTACACCGTGCCGCTCGCGGCGGCCCCGCGCGTGGTGAAGGCGAAGGCCGGGGTGACGGTCCGGATCTACGGGCGTGCCTACCCGGAGACCGCCGCCTACGAGGCCGCGGGCCTGGAGGCCCCGACCGACAACCCGGACTACCTGACGAAGTACACCCTGCCCGCGGGCCAGGGGTACGCGCTGAACGGCGCCGAGGTGAAGGGCGACGACTGGTTCGGCTCGGCCCAGACGGACGTCATCGGTTCCACCTCGTACCTGCCGATCCGCTACAACCACCGCCAGGCGTGGGTGAAGGCGAGCGACGTCCAGACCTCCACGAGCGTCGCGCCGGTCTCCGCGACCGACCGCTACAACATGATCGGCCGCGACAGCGCCGGCAAGATCTGGCAGTACCAGGGCACCGGCAGCGCCTCCTCCCCGTACTACCGCCGCTACCAGGCGGGCTACGGCTGGGGCAGCTACACGGCGCTGACCGCGATGACCGCGCTGCGCGCCGACGGTACGGGCGACTTCGTGGCCCGCGACAAGGACGGTGTCCTCTGGTACTACCGGGGCAGCGGCAACCCGGACAAGCCGTACATGGCCCGGCTCAAGGTCGGCAGCGGCTGGAACCAGTACAACAGCCTCAACGGCATGCGCGACCTCGACGGTGACGGCAAGGCCGACATGATCGCGCGCAACGCCGCCGGGGACATCTACTTCTACAAGGGCACGGGCACCCCGGAGAAGCCCTTCGCCCCCAAGGCGAAGATCGGCACCGGCTGGCAGATCTACGACCAGATCGTCTCCACCGGCGACCTGAACGGCGACGGCAAGGCGGACTTCGTGGCCCGGGACAAGTCCGGGGTGCTGTGGATCTACACGGGCACCGGCTCGGCCACCAAGCCGTACGACGCGCGGGTCAAGATCGGTTCGGGCTGGGGCAAGTACAAGCTGCTGCTCGGCCCGAGCGACCTGGACCGTGACGGCCGGGGCGACCTGGTCGGCGTGGACTCGGCCGGGGACTTCTGGTTCTACCACTCCACCGGCAAGGTGACGGCCCCGTTCGCGACGAAGTCGCAGGTCGGGGACGGCTGGCAGATCTACGACACCCTGTTCTAGCCGACCGGACGTCTCGTGCGCGCGGGGCCCTTTCCCACCCGGCCGGGTGGGAAAGGGCCCCGCCGCCGTCCGGCGTGGGCTAGGGTACGGGGCATGTTCGCGCACTCGACCCGTAACTGGTGGTGGACCGCTCATCCGGCGGCCCACTGATCGCGCGTACACACTGACGCAGAGGCCGCCCGAGGGGCGGCCTTTTCCGTGTCCACGGGCCGTTCCTCCCAGCTGATTCCCTGGAAGGAACCGACCCATGAGCTTCGACCGACTCCTGCGCGACGACTGCCCGCCGTTCGCCCTGCTGCGCCGCCGCACCCCCGGCCACGACCACGACACCGTCGAGGTGCTGATCGGCCGGGTGCACGAGGCGGACCGGCTCGCCGACGTTCCCGTCGGTGACCTGCCGTCCCTGGCGGTCGTGCCGTTCCGGCAGATCGCGGAACGCGGTTTCGACGTACGCGACGACGGCACCCCGCTGTCGGTCCTGGTCGCGGACGAGACGTACACGATGCCCCTGGACGAGGCGCTGGACGCGCTCCCCCGGCACGAAGTCCGCGTGGACGACGGGGAGTTCGACGTCAGTGACGAGGAGTACGCCGACACCGTGCGGCGGGTGATCGAGGACGAGATCGGCCGGGGCGAGGGCGCGAACTTCGTGATCCGGCGGACGTTCCGGGGCCGGATCGACGGCTTCGACCGGGCGGACGCGCTGGCCCTGTTCCGGCGGCTGCTGGCGGGCGAGCGGGGCGCGTACTGGACGTTCGTCGTGCACACCGGGGATCGCGTGCTGGTCGGCGCCAGTCCCGAGGTGCACGTGCGGATGTCCGGCGGGACCGTCGTGATGAACCCGATCAGCGGCACCTACCGCTACCCCGCCGAGGGGCCCACCCCCGAGAGCCTGCTCGCCTTCCTCGGCGACCGCAAGGAGACCGAGGAGCTCTCCATGGTGGTGGACGAGGAGCTGAAGATGATGTGCACCGTCGGCGACATGGGCGGCGTGGTGATCGGCCCGCGCCTCAAGGAGATGGCCCATCTCGCGCACACCGAGTACGAGTTGCGCGGACGCTCCTCGCTGGACGTACGGGAGGTACTGAAGGAGACCATGTTCGCGGCGACCGTCACCGGTTCCCCCGTGCAGAACGCCTGCCGGGTCATCGAGCGGTACGAGGACGGCGGGCGCGGCTACTACGCGGGCGCGCTGGCCCTGCTGCGCCGGGAGCCCGACGGCACCCAGACCCTGGACTCGCCGATCCTCATCCGGACCGCCGACATCGACGCGGACGGCACGCTGCGGGTGCCGGTCGGGGCCACTCTGGTCCGCCACTCCGACCCGGAGAGCGAGGTCGCCGAGACCCACGCCAAGGCGGCCGGCGTCCTCGCCGCCCTGGGCGTCCGCCCGGCCCGCCCGGAGGCGGAGCGGGAGCGCCCCCGGCTGGCCGACGACCCCCGGGTGCGGGAGGCGCTGGACGCCCGGCGCAGCGGCCTCGCCCCGTTCTGGCTGCGGATGCAGGAGCGCACCGCCGACCGCACCGGCCACGCCCTGGTGGTGGACGGCGAGGACACGTTCACCGCGATGCTCGGGCACCTGCTGCGCGCCTCGGGGCTCGACGTCACCGTGCGCCGCTACGACGAGCCGGGGCTGCGGGACGCGGTGCGGGCGCACGAGGGGCCCGTGGTCCTCGGCCCCGGCCCGGGGAATCCGGCGGACGCGGCCGACCCGAAGATGCGGCTGCTGCGCGCGATGGCCGCCGAGCTGGTCCGGGACCACCGGCACGGGCTGCTCGGGGTGTGCCTCGGCCATGAGCTGATCGCGGCCGAACTGGGCCTGGAGATCGTCCGCAAGGCGGTGCCGTACCAGGGGGCGCAGACCCGTATCGACCTGTTCGGGCGGCCCGAGACGGTCGGCTTCTACAACAGCTTCACCGCGCGCTGCGACGACTCCGGGGCGGCGGAGCTGGCGGCGCACGGCATCGAGGCGAGCCGGGACGAGGTGTCCGGGGAGCTGCACGCGCTGCGCGGGGCCGGGTTCGCCTCGGTGCAGTTCCACCCGGAGTCGGTGCTGACGCTGCGCGGGGCGGCGATCGTGTCCGAGCTGCTGGCGGGGCTGCCGGTGCGCGGCTGAGACTCGGGGTCAGGTCCCGGGGCGGGCGGGGACCAGGACGTTCTCGCTGTGGCGGCCGGCCAGGTAGTCGCCGACGTTCTCGACGGTGGCGTCGATGATCTGGCCGACCGCGTCCTCGGTGTAGTACGCCTGGTGCGAGGTGACGATGACGTTCGGGAAGGTCACGAGCCGGGCCAGGGTGTCGTCGTCCACGCCCTCCAGGGACTTGTCCAGGAAGAACAGCCCGGCCTCCGCCTCGTACACGTCGAGCCCCACGCCGAGGAAGCGGCCCGCGCGCAGCTCGCCGACCAGGGCCGAGGTGTCGATGAGGCCGCCCCGGCTGGAGTTGACGAGGATCGCGTCGTCCTTCATCAGGGCGAGGGCGTCCTTGTCGATGAGGTGGTGCGTCGACGGGAGCAGCGGCACGTGCAGGCTGACCAGGTCGGACTCGGCGAGCAGCCGCTCCTTGTCGACGTACCGCATGCCCAGCTCGACGCAGGCCGGGTTCTCGGCGACGTCCCAGCCGAGCAGCTTCATGCCGAAGCCGTGGGCGATCCGGGTGAACGCCTCGCCGATCTTGCCGGTGCCGATGACGCCCACCGTGCGGCCGTGCATGTCGCGGCCGAGGAGCCCGTCGAGCCGGAAGTCGAAGTCGCGGGTGCGGCCCGCGGCCCGGATCACCCGGCGGTTGACCGCCATGGCGAGGGTCCAGGCGAACTCCGCGACCGAGTACGGCGAGTAGTACGAGACCCGGGCGACGCGCAGCGCCAGGCGCTCGGCGACGTCCAGGTCGATGTTGTTGAAGCCGGTGGAGCGCTGGGCGATCATCTGGGTGCCGCCGGCCGCGAGGGTCTGCAGGACCGCGCTGCCCAGGTCGGCGTTGACGCTGGTGGAGATGACCTCGTAGCCCGCCGCGATGGGGGCGGTGTCCCGGTTCAGGAAGACGTCGAGGCAGCGGACTTCGTGCTTCCCGGCGAACGCCTTCTCGATCAGCGGCTTCTCGTCGGACTGCACTCCGAAGGCCAGGATCTCCACGACGTCTCCCCTGTCTGCGTGCTGGGCACGGCCGGTCATCGCGAATATACGGCGGGGCGCCCGGCCCCGCTGCTCAGGCGTCGTCGAGCCCGCGCTCTATGGCGTACCGCACCAGCTCGACCCGGTTGTGCAGCTGGAGCTTGCCCAGGGTGTTCTGGACGTGGTTCTGCACGGTCCGGTGCGAGATGACGAGCCGTTCCGCGATCTGCTTGTACGAGAGCCCCTTGGCCACGAGCCGCAGCACCTCGGTCTCCCGGTCGGTCAGCTCCGGGGCCTTGGGCTCGTCGGAAGCGGCCGGGGCGGGCTCCGAGGCCAGCCGGCGGTACTCGCCGAGGACCAGACCGGCCAGCCCCGGGGTGAAGACGGCGTCGCCCGCGGCGGTGCGGCGAACGGCCTCGGTCAGCTCCTGGGTGCTCGCCGACTTCATCAGATAGCCGGTGGCGCCGGACTTGACCGCCTCCAGGACGTCGGCGTGCTCGCCGCTGGCGGAGAGCACGAGGACCCGCAGCCCGGGCTGGCTGCCGACGAGCTCCTTGCAGACCTGCACCCCGGGCATGCCGGGCAGATTGAGGTCGAGGACCAGGACGTCCGGGGTGACGGCCCCGGCCCGGCGGACGGCCTGGGGACCGTCGCCCGCGGTGGCCACCACGTCGAAGCCGGCCTCGGCGAGGTCGCGGGCCACGGCGTCGCGCCACATCGGGTGGTCGTCCACCACCATCACCCTGATCGCCGGCTGCCCGGTGCCCTCTTCGTGTGTCGCGCTCATCGGACCGACCCCGCCTTCCCCCGTGAAACCTTAGGAACCTTCAATTCGACCTCGGTGCCCTGTCCGGGGACCGAGATCAGCTCTGCCGTACCGCCCAGATCGCGCAGCCGGCCGCGGATCGACAGGGCGACCCCGAGCCGCCCCTCCCCCTCGGCCTGCGCGAGCCGTCCCTCGGGGATGCCGGGCCCGTCGTCCCGGACCGTGACGATGACCTCGTCCGGCCAGTCCTCCAGCAGGATCCACGCCTGGGCGGCCTCGCCCGCGTGCACCCGGACATTGTCCAGGGCGGCGCCGACCGCGGCCGCCAGCTCCGCCGCCGCCGCGGACGGCAGCATGACCGGGGCGCCGGGCTCCGCGAAGCTGGTCCGGGATCCGGCGTGCGGGGCGAGCAGCGCGCGCAGGTCGGTCTCGCCGCCGTCCCCGGCGCCCGGTTCGCCGTCGTCCGTCTCGACGGTCCGGACGACGGCGCCCTCGGAGGCGTCCTCGGAGAGCCGGGTGGGCGGCACGAGGCCGCTGGAGACCAGGGTGCGCAGGGCGACCTCCTGCTCCCCGGCCATCCGGCCGAGCTCCGCCGCCTCGCCGCCGAGCGCGGCGCCGCGCCGCTGGACCATCGCGAGGACCTGGAGCACGCCGTCGTGGATGTCCCGGGCGAGGCGTTCGCGTTCGCGGGTGGCGGCCTCGATCTCCAGGGCGCGGGCGAGGGTGCGCTCACTGGCCCGGGCGACCTCCACCACGTAGCCGATGGCGATGGAGGCGACCCAGACCAGCATCACGTTGTGCAGGGTGTCGCGGCTGGGCTCGCCGCGCTCGATGAGGTTGGCGACGGCGACCAGGCTGGAGGCGAAGCCCGCCCACCGCCAGCCGCCCTTGATCGCGAAGGCCAGCACGGAACCCGCGGTCCAGATGGACGGCAGGGTCGGCCCGTCGACGTGCTGCGCCTGGAGGTCGGCGAGCGGGGTGACCACGATCCCGATGAGGGCGATGGCCAGGTCCGCACCCAGGAAGCGCTTGGTGCAGGCGGCGGCGCTGCCCACCTTCGGCAGGGTGGCGAGCGTCCAGACGCCCATCAGCGACAGGAAGGTGATCGCTATCCAGGGCCGCTCGTAGTCGTGCCGGGCGAAGGCGGCGAGCAGGATCGCGTAGACCATCGTCAGCACGCGGTACGCCGTCAGGGCGCGCCACAGCGGCTGCTCCACCGACATCCGGACCACGCGTACGCGTTTGACCATGCTGTTCTCCCCCGTCCCCCTGGCGGACCGCGGCGCCGCTCAGGCGCTGTCGCCGTCCGTCTTCTTCGCGGCCTCGGACCGGCGCTTGGCCTCGTCGGCGATCTGCCGCTTGGCGGCGGTCGCGTAGATGTCGACGTACTCCTGGCCCGAGAGCTTCATGATCTCGTACATCACCTCGTCGGTGACCGAGCGCAGGATGAAGCGGTCGCCGTCCATGCCGTGGTAGCGGCTGAAGTCGAGCGGCTTGCCGATACGGATGCCGGGCCGCATCAGCTTGGGGATCACCTGGCCGGGCGGCTGGATCTTCTCCGTGTCGATCATCGCGACGGGGATGACCGGCGCCCCGGTGGCCAGCGCGACGCGGGCGAGACCGCCGGGCTTGCCCCGGTAGAGGCGGCCGTCGGGCGACCGGGTGCCCTCGGGGTAGATGCCGAAGAGGCCGCCGCTCTCGACCACCTGGATGCCCGCCCGGATCGCCGCCTCACCGGCGCCGCGCGCGCCGGAGCGGTCGACGGGGAGCTGGCCGACGCCCTTGAAGAACGCGGCGGTGAGCTTGCCCTTCACCCCGGGCGCGGTGAAGTACTCGGCCTTCGCGATGAAGGTCACCTTCCGGTCCAGGACGGCCGGCAGGAAGAAGGAGTCGGAGAACGACAGGTGGTTGCTGGCGAGGATCGCGGGCCCGCGCGCGGGGATGTTCTCCAGGCCCTCCACCCACGGCCTGAAGGCGAGCTTCAGCGACCCGCCGATGGAGAACTTCATAGCGCCGTAGATCAACTCGGATGCCTCCTGTGTGCTGTCCGACAGACCTTAACCCGCCGTGTCCCCCTTCCTCCCGCCCGGCGCGGAAGGGCGTACGCGGCCCGGGCCGTGACGGCCCTGGTCGGTGTCGGCCCGGTCGCGTACGGTGAAGTAATCCTCGCGTATCCCGTACATCCTTCCGAACCCCCCTTCCGCTCCCCGCTCGCTCCCCCGCGAGCCTCATGAATTGGAGACCCCGGTGCCGGTCCTTCCCGGAGCCGAGCCGTTCCGCCACGAGGGCGGAGAGGTCGGCGTCCTCCTCTGTCACGGATTCACCGGTTCCCCGCAGTCGCTGCGCCCCTGGGCCGACCATCTGGCCGAGCGGGGCTTCACGGTCTCGCTGCCGCTGCTCCCCGGGCACGGCACGCGCTGGCAGGACATGCAGGTGACCGGCTGGCAGGACTGGTACGCGGAGGTGGACCGGGAGCTCCGCGGGCTGCTGGAGCGCTGCGAGCGGGTGTTCGTCTTCGGGCTCTCGATGGGCGGTGCGCTGGCGCTGCGGCTGGCCGCGAAGCACGGGGACGCGGTCAGCGGTCTGGTGCTCGTCAATCCGGCCAACAAGGTGCACGGCCTCGCGGCGCACGCGCTGCCGGTGGCCCGCCATCTGGTGCCGACGACGAAGGGCCTGGTCAGCGACATCGCCCTGGAGGGCGTCGCGGAGGTGGGCTACGACCGGGTGCCGCTGCACGCGGCGCATTCGGTGCGCCGGTTCTTCCGGCTGGTCGACGGCGAGCTGCCCCAGGTCACCCAGCCGCTCCTGCTGCTGCACAGCCCGCAGGACCATGTCGTGCCGCCCGCCGACTCGGCCCGCATCCTGAGCCGCGTCTCCTCGACGGACGTCCGGGAGATCCTGCTGGAACAGAGCTACCACGTGGCGACGTTGGACCATGATGCGAAGCGGATCTTCGACGAGAGCCTTGCGTTCATCGGCCGCCTCGCTCCGAGCGAGAAGGATCAGGAGGGGGGTACGTCCAGTGGCTGAGTATGACGCGGAGCGCGCGGGCAGCGAGGAGGAGCGGGAGCCGCTTCCCGCGGAGGGGGCGGCCGTCGCCGACGACACCGGCGCCCCGGTGGCCGGTGCGGGGGACGGACCGCTGGACGAGGACGCCGTCTGGCGGGCCATCGTGGAGGGTTACGGGGAGGAGCCGCCGGACCCGCCGGGCGCGCGGCCCTTCCGGTCGATCGAGGACCTGGCGCTGCCGGACGACGGTCCGCTGACCGCCCCGGCCTCGGACAAGGGGCTCGGCAAGCGGCCGCCCAAGCCGAAGCCGGACGAGGACAGGCCGCTCGGTGGTTCGGTGGTCTTCGCGCCGGGCGTGGGCCCGCGCGACTACGAGCCGGCCGACCCGGACGCGCCCGTCAAGGGCGGCGGGGACGACGACGAGGGGCACTTCGTGCCGCCGGAGCCGCCGCCGCTGCCGGAGGCCGACGTCACGGCGAAGTTCGCCTGGCTCGCGGTGGTCGGCGGGCCGGTGCTGATGCTGCTCGCGGTGCTGCTGTCCTGGGAGATGACCTGGTGGCTGACGACGGTCTGCGTCGGCGGCTTCCTGGGCGGCTTCGTGACGCTGGTGGCGCGAATGGACTCCGACGAGGACGGCGACGACGACCCGGGCCGGGGCGCGGTGGTCTAGGCCCTGTCGGCGGGCACCCTCAGCGCGGCCAGCACCGGGCGGTGGTCGGTCGCGGCCCTGAGGTCGGCCTCGCGCACCCCGGGCAGTCCGTCCGGGACCCCGCAGCCGAGGACCTCGATGCCGCCGGTGGCGAAGACGGCGTCGATCCGGCGGCGCGGCTCGTGCGCCGGGAAGGTGTACTCGCCGCCCTGCGGCTTGGTCTCCCAGCAGTCCTGGTAGCGCCCGGCCAGCCGCCGGAAGGCCCGCCCGCTCGGTACGTCGTTGAGGTCGCCGGCGACGACGGCGTGCGCCGCGCCCAGCGCGTCCACGGTCTCCGTCAGCCGCTGCGCCTGGGCCAGCCGCTCCTGCCGCTGAAGGCTCAGGTGGCAGCTGACCACCCCGACCCGGGCGCCCGCGAACCGGACCACTGCGGTGGCGAAACCCCGTCGGTGCTGGCCCGGGGTGCGCGGCAGCAGGATGTCCTCGGTGCGCTCGACCGTGGCGCGCAGCGAGCACAGCAGCAGCGGCCCGGCGGCGGTGGCGCCCCCGCCCAGGATCACCAGGTCGGTGGCGGCGGCGAGCCGGGCGGCGTACTTGCGCCAGCGGACGAAGCGCGGCGCCTCCTGGACGAGGACCAGATCGGGGGCGCAGGCGCGGATGACCCGGGCGAGGGCGCCGCAGTCGTCGCGCATCGAGCGGATGTTGTAGCTGAGCACGCGGATGACGGCCGAGCCGTCCGGCTCGGTGCACGAATCGGGCAGCGACATCGTGGCCATGCCCTCACGATACGGCGGACGCCCGCCGCTCCCCCAGGGGGCGCGACGGGCGTCCGGCGTTTTGGATGCGCGGGTGGATCAGCCCTGGCGGGCCAGGTCCGCCGCTCCCACGAGTCCTGCCTTGCCGCCGAGTTGGGCGGCGAGCACCTGCGCGTGCGGGCGCCATTCGCCGCCGATCAGCCAGCGCCGGAACGACTTGCGGATCGGGTCGAGGACGAGCTCGCCCTCGTCCGAGACGCCGCCGCCGACGATGAAGGCCGACGGGTCGAACAGCGAGGCCAGGTCGGCGAGTCCGGCACCGGCCCAGCGGGCCAGCTCGCGGAACGAGTCGATGGCCACCGGGCAGCCCTGGCGGGCCGCCTCGCTGATGTGCTTGCCCTCGATGCCCTCGACCGTGCCGTCGCCGAGCGCCAGCAGGATCGTGGCGTTCTCCGGGGTGGCGTTGGCGCGCTGCTTCGCGTAGCGCACGAGGGCGCGGCCGGAGGCGTACTGCTCCCAGCAGCCCTGGCTGCCGCAGCCGCAGAGCAGACCGTCCGGGACGACCCGGATGTGGCCGAACTCGGCGGCCACGCCGAAGCGTCCGCGGCGCAGCTTGTTGCCGATGATGATGCCGCCGCCGAGGCCGGTGCCGAGCGTGATGCAGATGACGTCGTCGTGGCCCTGGCCGGCACCGAAGCGGTATTCGCCCCAGGCGGCGGCGTTGGCGTCGTTCTCCACGACGACGGGGAGGCCGACGCGCTGCTCGACCTTGTCCTTGAGCGGTTCGTGGCGCCAGTTGATGTTGGGCGCGAACAGCACGGTGGCCCGCTTGTCGTCCACGTATCCGGCCGCGCCGATGCCGACGGCGTCGACCTGGTGCCCGGCGCTCGCGCCGGAGACCGCCGCCGCGATGGCGTCCACGATGGCTTCGGCCGTCGGCGGGGTCGGCACCTTGAAGGTCGAGAGGATGTGGCCCTCTTCGTCGACCACTCCAGCTGCGATCTTCGTGCCGCCGATATCGACGCCGATGGTGAGTCCCATGAATCCCTCAGTTCCGGTCGAGCCCCGCTGAGGCAACCGTACCCGAGGCCGGGCCCCGTCCTCTCCGGCGCCGGTCAGTCGAGGTCGATGTGTTCGCCTGCGCCGGACCCCTCGTCGCGGGGGCCTTCGGGGCCTTCCGCCTTCTTTTCGGTGCCCGCGGGGTCCCCCGCCCCCCGGGTCCAGCGGCCTTCCTGGCCCTGGACCGCAGAGCGGTAGGCGGCGAGCAGTTCGTTACCGGCCGCCGCGATGTGGTCGAAAACGTCCGGATTGCGCTCGATCACGGGCTCCACGGCCGCCTTCGCCTGCTGGATGACCTGCTGCACGGCACCCTGCGCGGCCAGTCCGAGAAGCGGCGCCTGGAAAGAGCCGAGCTTGTCGGACACCGCGTCCATCAGCTTGCGCAGCTCCTCGGCGGCGGAGCCGGGCGGCGGGCCGTAGGCGGCGCGACGGCGGGCCTGCTCGGCGGCGAGGTCCTCGGCGCACGCGTCGGCCCAGGCGTTGTCGTCGGCGGGGCGATCGGTGGCTTCGCTCATGGCGGACTCCTGGGGGCATCGTGGCCGGCGGCCCGGCATACCGGACACGTACCTTCGACGGTACCCGAACGCCGGTACGCCGTTCAGCTCGTCCGGGGCCAGAGCGCGGGATCGGGCGTGAAGCGGACCCGGAGCACGCCGTCGGTGAGGGCCGCGCCGGAGACGGTGCAGCGGCGCAGGGCGGGTTCCAGGGGGACGATGCGGTGGAACGGGCCGACGGTCAGGAGGAGTTCGCCGCCGCGCCGGACGAGCTGGAGGTCCTTCTTGACGGCGCCGGGGAGCCGCAGGCACCAGACGAGTATCCCGTCGCCGTCCGGCCCGCCGGCCTCCTCGGTCCACCAGGGGTCCGGGGCCCGGCCGGGCTCCTCGCCGGTGCCGGGCACGGCGAGCGCGTTGCCCTCACCATCCGCGCCGTCCGCGACGGCCAGGGCCAGGAGGTCGTCGGGGCCCTGCGGGTCGCGGCCGAGGTGGGCGATCCGGACCGGGGCCGCGCCCTCGTCCGCCCAGTGGCCGAGGGACTTCTCCTGCTGGGCGGCGAGCGCGGCGAAGAACGGGTCCGGGGAGTGGCCGGGCAGCAGCCGGTTGGCGACCGGCGCCTCGGCGCGCAGCCCGTGCAGGGCGAGGCCGGTGCGGGCGGTGCGCAGGGCCTCGTCGGCGGCCGGGCCCGGCTCGGCGACGAGCCGGAGGGTGGTGGCCCGGTCCTCGATCAGCGCCTGGACCTGGGCCAGTTCGCCGTCGTGCCGGGCGGCGGCCTCGTACAGCCACTGGGCGGGCATGGGCACCCCGGCCAGCTGGGCGAGCATCGGGCGCAGGGCGCGGGCGGCCTGGCGCTCCTGGGGCAGCAGCCGGCGCAGATAGCGGCGCAGCTGTTCGGGGAGGGCGAGCAGGCGCAGCGCGTCGCGCAGGGGCGGGAGGTCCACCACGAGGAGGTCGTACGCCTCGGCGGACCAGTCGCCGTGGGCGGCCCGGCGCAGGGCGTGGAGCAGGGCGAGTTCGCCGCTGCCGGGGAGTTCGGTCAGCTCCTCGCCGTCCAGCGGGTTGCCGCCGAGCAGTTCGAGGACGGAAGACAACTGCTCCTGGAGAGCGAGGAGTTCGCCGCGAAAGTGGGCGGCGGAGTCGATCCGGACGGACCGCAGCCCGGCGGTGACCGGGGTGGGGGCGGTGGCGTCGGGGAAGCCGGGTATCGGGTCGGCGGAGATCAGCAGGGTGCGGGCGCCGTCGCGGGCTGCGGCGAGCGCGGTGGCCGCCGCGACGGTCGTACGGCCTGCTCCGCCGGGTCCGGTGACCAGGACCGTACGCACGCGCTCAGCCCTTCGGGACGGACTCGACGCGCTTCTTCAGACCGGCGAGGGCGCGGTCGATGATGACCTTCTCCGCCTTGCGCTTGATCATGCCGAGCATGGGGATCTTGACGTCGACGGTCAGCCGGTAGGTGACCTCGGTGCGGTCGCCGTCGCCGAGGGGGGCGAGCGCGTAGGAGCCGTCGATGGCGCGGAGCATCTGGGACTTGACCAGGGTCCAGCTGACCTCGTAGTCGCCGATCCAGGTGTAGGCGAGGGTGTGGTCGTCCTTGATCGCACCGGCGTCCAGGACGAGGCGGACCTTCTCGGCGCGGCCGTGCTCGTCGGTGCCGAGGACCTCGGCCTCCTTGACCTCGCCGGTCCACTCCGGGTAGCGCTCGAAGTCGGCGATCACACCCATGACGTCGGCCGGCGCCGCCTCGATCGTGATGCTCGAGCTGGTGTGTTCAGCCATCGCTGTGGCCCTCCAGTGCGGTGTACCGGTCCGTCGGCAGAAGCCTGCCGCCAGAAGGCTATCGCGTGCGCCCGGCGGCCCGTCCCAGGGTGGGGCGGTTCACCACTCCAGTGCCCAGGGCCGGCCGGTGGAGGCGAAGTGGCCGACGTTCACGCACTCGGTGGCCCCGATCCGCATCCGGCGGGCCAGCGGCTGGTGGACGTGGCCGAAGAGGGAGTAGCGGGGGCGGGTGCGGCGGATGGCGTCGAGCAGGGCCCGGCTGCCGCGCTCGAAGCGGCGCGCCACGGTGTCGTAGACCAGCTCCGGCACCTCGGGCGGGATGTGGGTGCAGAGCACGTCGACCTCGCCGACCGCCTCGATCTTCGCGGCGTACTCCTCGTCGTCGATCTCGTACGGGGTGCGCATCGGCGTCCGCAGGCCGCCGCCGACGAAGCCGAAGACACGGCCGCCGATCTCGACGCGCTCGCCGTCCAGGACGGTGGTGCCGGGGGCGGCGTACTCGGGCCACAGGGCGGGGATGTCGACGTTGCCGTAGGTGGCGTACGTCGGGGTGGGCAGCGCGGCGAACATCTCGGCGTACTGCCGGCGCACCGCTTCGGTGATCGCGGCGTTGCGGTCCATGCCCTGCCACAGCTGGCGGCCGAAGTCGCGGGCCTCCTCGTAGCGGCGGGCGGTGCGCAGGGCGACGATCCGGTCGGCGTTCTCGACGCCGAAGAGGTCGGGGAAGATGCCGCGCGAGTGGTCCGCGTAGTCGAGGAAGAGGACCAGGTCACCGAGGCAGATCAGGGCGTCGGCACCGTCCCCGGCGCGGGCCAGCGCCTCGGTGTTGCCGTGCACGTCGCTGACCACATGGACGCGGGTGTTCGCTCCTGCTCGCATGAAAACAGCCTAGGGCCTGTGCAGAGGCCCCGGACCTGCGGTTACTTCCTGGTGTGTGGATGGGTGGACTACTGTGCGCGAAAGGACGTCCCGATATGTGTGACGCATAAGACATCTGGCCGGGACCCCCTATCCGGAACCGAGTACTGGTGGGTAACGTCCGGGCAGTCCAGTCGTGCTCACCCCACTGAGCACCCGCCATCTTGGACCGCGCCGGTGCGTCACACAGAGCCGTGGCACCGGAGCCCGATGAGGAGCAGCAGTCTTGCGCGAGTTCAGCCTTCCGGCCCTGTACGAGGTCCCCTCGGACGGCAACCTGACGGATCTCATCCGCCGCAATGCCGCTCAGCATCCCGATGTCGCGGTGATGAGCCGCAAAGTGGCGGGCGTCTGGACGGACGTCACCGCCACGCAGTTCCTGGCCGAGGTCCGGTCGGCCGCCAAAGGCCTGATCGCGGCGGGCGTCGAGCCCGGCGACCGGGTGGCCCTGATGTCGCGCACCCGCTACGAGTGGGTGCTGCTCGACTTCGCGATCTGGAGCGCGGGCGCGGTCACCGTGCCGGTGTACGAGACCAGCTCGCCCGAGCAGGTGCAGTGGATCCTCGGTGACTCGGGGGCCGTCGCGGTCCTGGTCGAGAGCGACGTCCACGCCGCCGCCGTCGCCTCCGTGCGCGACCGGCTCCCCGGGCTGCGCCACGTCTGGCAGATCGAGAAGGGCGCCGTCGACACGCTCCGGGCCGAGGGCGAAGCGGTCTCCGAGGAGACCGTGGACCTGCGCAGCGCGGCGGCCCGCGCCGACGACCCGGCCACCATCGTCTACACCTCGGGCACCACGGGCCGCCCGAAGGGCTGCGTGCTGACCCACCGCAGCTTCTTCGCGGAGTGCGGCAACGTGGTGGAGCGCCTGAAGCCCCTCTTCCGTACCGGCGAGTGCTCGGTGCTGCTCTTCCTGCCCGCCGCCCACGTCTTCGGACGGCTGGTGGAGGTCGCCTCGGTGATGGCGCCGATCAAGCTCGGCTGCGTCCCGGACATCAAGAACCTCACCGACGAGCTGGCCGCGTTCCGCCCGACGCTGATCCTCGGTGTGCCGCGCGTCTTCGAGAAGGTCTACAACGCGGCGCGCGCCAAGGCGCAGGCCGACGGCAAGGGCAAGATCTTCGACAAGGCCGCCGACACGGCCATCGCCTACAGCCGCGCGCTGGGCACCCCGCAGGGCCCCTCGATGGGCCTGAAGTTCCGGCACAAGGTCTTCGACCGCCTGGTCTACGGCAAGCTGCGCGCGGTGCTCGGCGGGCGCGGCGAGCACGCGATCTCCGGCGGCGCCCCGCTCGGCGAGCGGCTCGGCCACTTCTACCGGGGCATCGGCTTCACCGTCCTGGAGGGCTACGGCCTGACCGAGTCCTGCGCGGCCACCGCCTTCAACCCGTGGGACCGGCAGAAGATCGGCACGGTCGGCCAGCCGCTCCCCGGTTCCGTGGTGCGCATCGCGGACGACGGCGAGGTGCTGCTCCACGGCGAGCACCTGTTCTCCGGCTACTGGAACAACGAGGCGGCGACGGCCGAGGCGCTGGCGGACGGCTGGTTCCACACCGGGGACATCGGCACGCTGGACGAGGACGGCTACCTCGCGATCACCGGCCGCAAGAAGGAGATCATCGTCACGGCCGGCGGCAAGAACGTCGCTCCCGCCGTCATCGAGGACCGCATCCGGGGCCACGCCCTGGTGGCGGAGTGCATGGTGGTCGGCGACGGGCGGCCCTTCGTGGGCGCGCTGGTGACGCTGGACGAGGAGTTCCTGGGCCGCTGGGCCGAGGAGCACGGCAAGCCCGCGGGATCGACCGCGCTGTCGCTGCGCGACGACCCGGAGCTGATCGCCGAGGTGCAGCGCGCGGTGGACGACGGCAACGCGGCGGTCTCCAAGGCCGAGTCGGTCCGCAAGTTCCGCATCCTGGGCGCCCAGTTCACCGAGGAGGCGGGCCACATCACGCCCTCGCTGAAGCTGAAGCGGAACGTGGTGGCGAAGGACTTCGCGGACGAGGTGGAGTCGATCTACCGCTCGTGAGACGTACGACGACGAGGGGGCCCGCACCACATCGGTGCGGGCCCCCTTGTCGTCGTGTCAGAGCAGTTCGCGCAGCCGGTCCGCGAGCAGGTCCCAGCGCCACTTCTCCTCGACCCAGGCCCGGCCCCGCTCCCCCATGCGCCGCCGCAGCTCCGCGTCGCCCAGCAGCGCGGTGATCCGCTCCGCCGCCTCACCGGGTTCGCCGCCGCGCACCACCCAGCCGGTCTCGCCGTCCAGCACCGCGTCCGGGGCGCCGCCGGAGTCGCCGGCCACCACCGGCAGCCCGGTCGCGGACGCCTCCAGGTAGACGATGCCCAGGCCCTCCACGTCGAGGCCGCCGCGCCGGGTCCGGCAGGGCATCGCGAAGACGTCCCCGGCCCCGTAGTGCGCGGGCAGCTCCGACCAGGGCACCGGGCCGGTGAACCGCACGGAGTCCGCGACCCCGGTGCGCGCGGCGAGCCTCCGCAGGTCGTCCTCGAAGGGCCCGCCGCCCACGATCAGCAGGACCGCGTCCGGCTGGGCGGCCAGGATCGCGGGCATCGCGAGGATCAGGGTGTCCTGGCCCTTGCGGGGCACCAGCCGGGACACGCAGACCACGACGGGCCGTTCGGTGAGCCCGAGCCGGGCCCGGACCTCGTCGCCGCCGGAGTCCGGCCGGAACGTCTTCTCGTCGACCCCGGGGGGCAGCTGCACCATGCGGGCGGCGGCGGCCGGGCTCAGCGCGGCGGCGATCCGGGAGCGGGTGTACTCGCCGAGGTAGGTCAGCGTGTCGGTGCCCTCGCCGATCCGGCGCAGCAGCTGCCGGGACGCGGGCAGCTGCGCCCAGGCCGCCTCGTGGCCGTGCGTCGTGGCGACGAGCCGCCGGGCGCCCGCCTTGCGCAGCGCCGGGCCCATCAGGCCGAGCGGGGCGGCGGCGCCGAACCAGACGGACGAGCAGCCGTGCGCGCGCAGCAGCTCGGTGGCGCGCCGGGTCACCCGCGGGGTCGGCAGCAGCATCGTCGTACGGTCGCGGACGACGGTGAAGGGCTGCTCGGCGTCGAAGGCGGCGGTGGCGGCCGCGCCCTCGGCCCCGCGCTTCCAGGTGGAGGCGTAGACGACGACCCGGCCGGGGTCGAGCCGCAGCGCCATGTTGTGCAGGAAGGCCTGGATGCCTCCCGGGCGGGGCGGGAAGTCGTTGGTCACGATCAAGGTCTTGTCCATCGCCGCCGACAGTACCGGGCCCCGGCGGCCGTGCCTGATGGCCCGCGCACAGGCCGTACGGGCATCATGGCTGTTTCGTACGGCGTACAGGACGGGTGAGGGCAGGTCATGACGGGTTCCAGCGGCACGCGTCCGGCGGCCTTCGTGGTGTGGGCGCTCACCAGAGCGGTGCTGCTGCTCTGGGTGACGAAGGTGGTCACCCCGCCCGGGCTCGACGTGACGAGCGACGTGTCGGTGATCTACCACGGCTGGTCCGAGGTGCTGCGCTCCGGCAGCTACCCGCAGTCCGACGTCACCTGGCAGTACCCGCCGGTGGCGGCCCTGGCGATCCTCTCCCCCGCCCTGCTGCCGTTCCTGGACTACGCCACGGCCTTCTTCGTGCTGGCGTTCCTGTGCGACGCGCTGGTCCTGGGGCTGCTGCTGCGCGCGAGCGACGGTCCGGGCCGCCGGGCGGCCGGGGTGTGGGTGTGGGTGGCGGGCGTCCCGCTGCTCGGCACGACCGCGTACGCCCGGTACGACGTGATGGTGACGGCCGTGGCGGTGGCGGCGCTGCTGGCCGGGCTGCGGCACCCCCGGGTACTGGGGGCGCTGGCCGCCTTCGGGGCGCTGCTGAAGGTGTGGCCGGCGCTGCTGCTGGCCGGGACCGCCCGGGGGCGCGCGACCCGGCTGGCCTGGGGGACGGCGGCGGCCGTGGCGGCCGGGCTGCTGCTGGTGTGCGTGGCGGCGGCGCCGGGCGCGCTGGCGTTCCTCGGCTTCCAGCGGGACCGGGGCACCGAGGTCGAGTCGCTGGGGGCGCTGGTCTTCCATGTGTGGCGGCAGTTCGGCTGGGAGGGCCGGGTGGAGCTGCACTACGGCTCGCTGGAGTTCCTGGGCCCGCACGTGCCGCTGGTGAGCACGCTGGCGCTGGGCCTGAGCGTGGCCGCGTTCGGCTGGCTGCTGGTGTGGCGGCTGCGGGCGCGGACGTTCGGGGTGAGTACGCCGGCGGACGCGGCGTTCACGGCGGTGCTGCTGTTCACCACGACGAGCCGGGTGATCAGCCCGCAGTACATGCTGTGGCTGGTCGGTCTCGCGGCGGTGTGCCTGGTGCTGCGGGAGAGCCGGATGGGGTGGCCGGCCGTGCTGGTGGTCGCGGCCACGGGCGTGACGCAGCTGGAGTTCCCGATCGGCTTCGTCCATGTGGTGACGAGCGACGCGCAGGGCCTGACGCTGATGTTCCTGCGCAACGGACTGCTGGTCGCCGCGTGTGTGCTGGCGGCCGTGCGGCTGTGGCGGGACACGGTACGGACTCCGGCCCGCGAGGAGGTCCTGGAGGCGGTGGCGGAGCCCGCGCTCAGCCGAGCCGGTCGCGCAGATACACCCGCCAGCGCGCCGTGAAGTCCTGCGGGGTGGTGCCCAGGACCTCGTGCAGGGCGTCCTCGACCGCCCCGTCGCGCCCGTGGTGGGCTCCGACGGCCCGGTAGAAGGCGAACAGCTTCTCCTCGCCCCAGCGGTCCGCGATGAGCTCGCAGGCCAGCCAGCCGCCCTCGTACGCCTGCGCCAGCCGGTCCGCCTCCCCGGCGAAGGCGAAGTCCTCGTCCTCCGGCAGCCCGGCCGGCACGTCACCGGCCCGGACCGCGTCGGCGAGCTCGGGGGCGATCTCCTCGGCGGTGCGGTCCTGGTCCCGGTAGGCCGCCCAGTCCGCGAAGCCCTCGGAGAGCCAGGTCGGGGTGGCCGACGAGGTCCGCTTGCGGGTGGCCACATGGGCGGTCTCGTGGGTGAGGACGACGCGCTGCCCGAACCCGCCGAGCAGGGCATACGCCTCCGGGTTGACGATCACCCGGTCGGCGGGGGCCTTCCCGGTGCCGCCGGTCTCGCCGGTGGTGACGGCCGCTATGCCCTTGTAGTTCGAGGCGGGCGACCCGAGCAGCCGGCCCATCTCCGTCACGCTGTCCGGCACCAGCACCACCACGCGCCCCGCCCACCGCTCCGGCCAGGCGGCGGAGACCGCTGGCACCGCCTCGTCCGCCGTCGCCGCGATGGCGTCCAGCTCGTCCCGGGTGCGGCCGACGCCCAGGACCAGGCTGTGCTTGCCGTGCACCACCTCGATGTCGCCCTGCTCCCACAGCTGCCCGGCGCTGCCGTCGGCGGCCCGGTCCGCGGTGACGTACCAGCGGCCGTCCGCCGGGTCCCGGGCCAGGTCCACGACCCGGTCGACGGAGACGGGGGCGCTGTCGTAGCCCGCGATCCGGTAGCCGAGCGTGACGTCGGCGGTGACCCGGTCCGCCCCGTGCGGGGTGAGGTGGGTCAGCCGGTAGGCCCAGGAGCCGAGCGGCACGTCCGCCAGCCGGGCGATCTCCCGGCGCTGGGCGGTGCGCAGCGCCGTGGCGTCCGGGTCGACGGCGGCGGCGTAGGCGGCGGGGTCGTGGGCCAGCACGGCGGCGGCGCGCCGGTCCAGGGTGGCGCGGACGTCCCGGGAGGTGCTGTCGGGCACCCGGTCGGCCGGGGCGGAGCACCCGGCGGCGCACAGCAGCGCGGCGAGGACGGCACCCGCCGCCCGCCGCCGCCCGCCGCGTATGCGCACCTGTTCGACCACATGACGAGCGTACGGGCTGTCGCCGGGCTCAGACCCGGGTGACCGAGGAGACGGGCATCATCCCGACGGGGTCGTAGCGGACCGGGGCGCCGGGGTACGGGGCGTGGATGACCTGGCCGTTTCCCACGTACATCGCGATGTGGCTGGCGTCCGCCCGGTAGGCGACGAGGTCCCCGGGGCGGGCCTCGGAGAGCGGCACCATGTGTCCGGCGTACCGCTGGGCCTGGGAGGTCCGGGGCAGGCTCACGCCCGCCTGGGCCCAGGCCCACTGCATCAGTCCGGAGCAGTCGAAGCCGGAGGGCCCGTTGGCGCCCCACACGTAGGGCCGGCCGAGCGCCTGCTGGGCGGCCAGGACGGCCGCGGCGGCGCGGGAGGAGCCCGCGGGGAGCCCGGCCAGGAGCCCGGCGCCCGGTTCGCGGCCGTCACGCGAGGCGCGGGCCAGCGCGGCCCGCTGGGAGGCCGGGAGCGCCTTCAGCAGCTGCCTGGCGCGGGCGAGCTTGCGTTCGACGGTCCGCTTGTGGCGGCTGACGTCCTCCCGGCGGCGCTCCAGCCCGGCCAGCGAGCGGGCGGCCTCGGCCCGGGTCTGGGCGAGCGCCCGCTGGGCCCTGCGCAGTTCGGCGAGGGCGGTGGCGCGGTGGGTGTCGGCCAGGGTGACGGCGGCGGCCCGGTCGAGGTAGCTGTCGGGGTCCGAGGTGAGCAGCAGGGCCAGCGAGGGGTCGATGCCGCCCGCCCGGTACTCCGCCCGGGCCGCGGAGCCCAGGTCGTCGCGCATCCGGTTGATGCGTTCCTGGCCCCGGGCGGCCCGGTCCTGGGCCCGGCTGAACTCGCCGCGCAGCCGGGTCACGTCCTCGCCGGCCCGGTTGTACTGCTCGGTGGCCCGCTCGGCCTCGGTGTAGAGGTGGTCGACGCGGGCCCCGGCGGACTGCGGGGTGTCGTGCGGCTCGGCGTGCGCGGGGGCGGCGCCGAGCGTCGCGGCCGCGGTCGCGGCCGCCGCCGTCAGGACGGTGGCCCGGGCACCGCGAGCGGTACCGGGCTGTGTGGAACGGCGATGGGATCCCACAGGTCGCCGCACTCCCTTCCGCTGTACGCAGACGCGTGCGGCCCCTGCCACCCGGACGGGCGGACCGACGTACGGGAGCCGCGACAGCAGGCAGACAGTAACCGCGTGATCACGGAGCGGACAAAGACGCGCCGGACCGGCGGGGGCCACACACAGTGACGCCCCGCCGGTGACCTGTGGTCTCCGGCGGGGCGGGCGTCAGTACGGGGCGCGGGAATTCGCCCGTTCGGGCGCGGTTCAGATGCGCACGGCGGCGTAGATGCTGCCGATGGTGCTCATCGACTCGTAGCGGACGTACGCGCCGGGGTACGGGGCGTGCAGGACCTGGCCGTTGCCCGCGTAGAGGCCGACGTGCTCGTTGCCGTTGAAGAAGACCAGGTCGCCGGGGGCCAGCTGGCTGACGCCGATCCGGTGGCCCTGGTTGACCTGGGTGTACGTGGTGCGGGTGATGTTGACGCCGGCCTGGGCGTAGGCCCACATGGTCAGGCCCGAGCAGTCGAACGAGTTGGGGCCGGTGGCCGCGGGCACGTACGGCTTGCCTATGCGGGTGGCGGCGGCGTTGAGGGCGGCCTTCCCGAGACCGGAGGCGGGGACCTCGTTGCCGAGTTCGACCCGGGTGCCGGCGGCGCGGCTGGCGCGGGCCTCGTCCTGGCGCAGCTTCTCGCGCTCGGCGGCGGTGAGGGTGTTGAGCAGTTGGCGGGCCTCGGCCAGCTTCTCCTGCTGCTTCTTCTTCTTCTCACCGAGCGTCTTGCGGACGGAGGCGAGGTCGCTCAGCTTGTCCTGGGCCTCCTTGCGCTGCTGCGCGAGGGCCCGCTGCTTCTCCTGGACCTTCGACAGCGACTCGGTCTGCTTGGCCGTCAGCTGGTCGAGCGCGGACGCCTGGTCCAGGAAGCTGTCCGGGTCGGAGGAGAGGAAGAGCTGAACGGAGGGGTCGATGCCTCCGGAGCGGTACTGCGCGGCGGCGAGGGAACCGAGGCCGGACCGGAGCTGGTTGAGCTCCTCCTGGCCGCGGGCCACCTTGTCCTGGATCGCGCCGATCTGCTTCTCGAGCTTCTCCTGCTTCTCCTTGGCCCCGTTGTACTGCTCGGTGGCGGCTCCGGCCTCGTGGTAGAGCTTGTCGACCTTCGCCTTGACCTCGTTCTTGGTCGGCTTGGGGTCGGCGTGAGCGGCCTGGGAGGACAGGGCGACGGCCGCGGCTGCGGTCGCGGTGAGCACGGTCACACGAGTGCGGCTCGGCTGCTTGGGACGACGGTGGGACGCCACGAAGGCGAGCTCCTTCTTCCTCGAGCCGCCTACCGGATCTGTGGGGGAGGGGATCCCCGGCTCCGTGCACGTCACGGACTCGGCGGTTCCTTCGCCGCCACCCCGGATGGGTGATCGACCGCGCGAAGGTTCGAGGCCCGACCCTAGTGACCATCTTGTGATCAGTTCAAATCCTCACAGGAAAAATCTCGTCACACGCAGCACTTCTTTACCCACACCCCACGGCGTGTAGCGGCGACTTGACGGTCCGTTCCCTGATCTCGGGCGAACTCCCCGCAAGGAGCGCTAAACCCGCGAAAGCCGCTTCAGGAGCAAGGCGGACGCAACGGGCCTGGCCCCCGCCTTCGCCACTCCGTCGGCCACCTCGCGGTCGGTGGAGACCACCACCACGGGACGGCCCGGCGGCTCGGCGCGCGCCAGTTGACGGATCAGCTCGTCGGCGGTGACGCCCGGCTTGCTGAACAGCACCCGCACCCCGCGCGGTGGCGCGAGGAGCACCGGGGCGGCCAGCTCCGCCCCGTCGAACACGCACGTCATCTCCGCGCCCGTGCGCGCCGCGAGGACCGAGAGCCCCCCGAGCAGCCTCAGCCGCTGCTTCTCCAGCGGCATCTGCGGATAACCCGTCTTGGTGACGTTGTAGCCGTCCACGATCAGATGGGCCTGCGGCAGCGCCAGCAGCTGGTCGAGCAGCGCCGGGTCGGTCTCCGAAAGGGCCCGGGCGGCGATGTCCTTGGGCGACATCCGGCCGGGCTCCACCGCGTCCACGCTGTCCGCCGGGCGGATCGAGGAGGGCGGCAGCGCCAGTTCGCGCCGCAGCCCGCCGGCCGCTTCGAGCACCGTGTCGAGCAGCAGCCGCAGCCGCATGTCCTCGACCGAGCGCCCTTCCCGGGCCGCCCTGCGACTCGCCTCGACGGTCGCCTCGGCCTCCCCGAGCCTCGCCCTCAGCCGCCGGGTCTCGCTCTCGGCGGCGGACACCTGGGCGGCCGCCTCGGCGCGTACGGCCTCGGTCTCGGCCCGGCCCCGGCGCAGCGCCGCCTCACCGCGCTTGACCTCGTTGAGCGCGCTGCGCAGTTTGCGCTGGAGGGAGTCCGTCTCCTTGCGGGCGGCGTCCAGTTCGGCGCGGAGCCGTTCCGTCTCGCTCTTCGTGTGGGCCCGGGCCTCGGCCAGTTCCTCGCGCAGCCGCGCCACTTCGCGCCGGCTCTCCTCGCCGGCCCGCTCGGCGTCCGCGCGCTGGACCTCTTCGCCGGCCGCCGCGACCAGCTTCACCCAGCCGTCCGGGCGCAGCACGTACGCCGCCGCCGCCACGTCCACCGGGTCGGCGGCGGCGGGCGGCGCGCCGGACTCCAGGGCGCCCGCCAGCTCCGGCTGGGCCTCCCTGAGCCGGTCACCGATGCGGCGGCGGAACCGGTCGTCGTTCGCCACGGCGGCGGCCATGGCGTTCCCGGCGAACTTGGCGCGCCGGGAGGCAGTGAAGCGGGCGTACTGCCTCAGCTGGGCGGGCAGTTCGGCGACCGTGAGGCCGCCGAACGCGTCGGAGACCAGTGCGACGACCCGGCGCCGTACCCCTTCGGGCAGCGGGCGGTCGAGCGCCTCCACGGCGTCGTCGGCCCCGTCGGCCGACGCGGCGCCGCCCTCGGGCTGCTCCACCATCCGTCACCCCATTGTGTTGTCTCCGCACGGCCCCGTCAGGAGTCGGCACCCGGCCTGTCGACGAGCTCGATCTGGTCCACCGCGTTGCACCAACGACAACGGACCGACTCGATGGTCTCACTGACCACCTCGCGTTCCTCGACGCTCGACTCACCGGCCAGGTCGAGGTGCACGTACTCCACGACCTTCGAGGACCGCGTCACGTCGAAGCGCGTGAGGTTCCCGCAGAGCGTGCAGCGCCAGCGGGTCGTGTCGGTCGGCTGGGGAACGGTCGTCATCGTGCGTCCTCTTTCGTCGAGCCGTGAGCTGCCGGACAAGGATCTCGCGGTGCGCCGTCGAACTGCGGATGCCCACCCGTCACCCTACGGCCTCGGCGCATCCCGTCGGCACGGCGAGGCGGTCTGTCCCGTTCGCTCCGTTTGCGTCATGCTCTGTTCATGATCGATCGGCGGGCCGCGGCGGGCAGGTTCCTGCGCGCGGCGACTTCGGGCGGGCCACCGGTGACGTACGCCCTCATCGCCCTGTGCTGCGCGGTCTTCCTGATCAGCCCGCTCTCCGGATTCGTCCCGGTGCGCGGCGGTGCCGACGCCCTGCTCGCCGCGCAGGCGGGCTACTTCGAGCGGTGGGGCGTGATCCCGAGCGAGCTGTGGGACGGCTCGGCGCACGCGCTGCTCACCCCGTTCACCGCGCTGTTCGTGCACGGCAGCTGGCTGCACCTGCTGGGCAACATGCTGTTCCTGTACGTGTTCGGCGCGATGGCCGAGGAACGCATGGGGCACACCGAGTTCGCCCTGTTCTACCTGGGCTGCGGCTATCTGGCGCTGCTCGCGTACGCCGCCGCGCACGCCACGTCCGACCAGACGCTCGTCGGCGCCTCGGGGGCGATCTCGGCGGTGCTCGGGGCGTTCCTCTACCTCTTCCCCCGGGCCCGGGTGACCAGCGTCTTCCCGTTCCTGCTGTTCCTGCCGCTGCGCTTTCCCGCGTGGGTGGTGCTGATCTTCTGGTTCGTGCTCCAGTGGCTGGCCGCCGAGGGCGCGGGAAGCGGCCCGGGCGTGGCGTACCTGGCCCATGTCGTCGGCTTCGCGACCGGGTTCCTCTACGCCTGGGGCCGCTACAGGCGCGACACCGGAGGCCCTAGAGTGAAGTCTTCAGCCACGGCCACCGAGGGAGAAACACAGCCGTGATCACCGCGATCGTGCTCATCAAAACCAGCGTGGACCGGATTCCCGAGATCGCCGAGGCCATCGCCGCGCTGGACAGCGTCAGCGAGGTCTTCTCGGTCACCGGCACCTACGACCTGATCGCCATGGTCCGGGTGGCCAAGCACGACGACCTGGCCGAGGTCATCCCCGGCCGGATCAGCAAGATCCCGGGCGTCGAGGGGACCGACACCCACGTGGCCTTCCGCACGTACTCGCAGCACGATCTGGAGGCCGCGTTCTCCATCGGCCTGGACGCGTAACGGCGTACGCCGAAGCCGGGTACGGATCCCGTACCCGGCAGGTCCACCGGCCCGTCAGACCTGGGCGGCGCCCCGGTCCGGCACGCAACGGCCGTCCTCGGTGCGGTACTTCCAGCGCGCCCCGTCGCTCACCAGCTCCCGGACCGCGCGCAGGAAGCGCTCGACGTGCTCGTCCGGGGTCCCGGCGCCGAAGCTGACCCGGATCGCGTTCAGGGACCGCTCGCCCGGCTCCGCCTCCGGCGCGCCGCACTCCCCCGCCTCGCCCGGGTCGCTGCCGAGCAGGGTGCGCACGAGCGGGTGGGCGCAGAAGAGGCCGTCGCGCACCCCGATGCCGTACTCGGCGGAGAGCGCGGCGGCGAAGTGCGAGCTGTTCCAGCCCTCCACCACGAACGAGATCACGCCGACCCTCGGCGCGTCGTCGCCGAACAGCGAGAGCACCTTCACCTCGGGGACCTCGGCCAGCCCCGCCAGGACCTCGCGGACGAGGTGCTGCTCGCGGGCGACCAGCCGGTCGAATCCGGCCTCGGTGAGGGCCTTGCAGGCGGAGGCGATCGAGTAGACGCCGATGACGTTGGGCGAACCGGCCTCGTGGCGGGCGGCCGTGGTGTGCCACTCGACGTCCACCCCGCCGTCCGCGCGCCGGGCCACGGTGCGGGAGGCGCCGCCGCCGGCCAGGTACGGCTCGGCGTCGCACAGCCAGTCGGCCCGGCCGGCCAGGACGCCGGAGCCGAAGGGGGCGTACAGCTTGTGCCCGGAGAAGGCGACCCAGTCCACGTCCAGCTCGGCGATGTCCACGGGGTGGTGCGGGGCGAGCTGGGCGGCGTCCAGGACGATCCGGGCGCCGTGGGCGTGCGCGGCGGCGGCCAGCTCCCGTACGGGCCACAGCTCGCCGGTCACGTTGGAGGCGCCGGTGACGCAGACCAGGGCGGGTCCGTGGGGCTCCCGGTCCGCGAGGGCCGCCTCCAGCGTGGCGACGGCCTGGGCGGGGGTGCGCGGGGCGTTCAGGTAGGTGACGCGGGCGTCGCGCCAGGGCAGCAGCGAGGCGTGGTGCTCGGTCTCGAAGACGAAGACCTGGCAGTCGGCGGGCAGCGCGGCGGCCAGCAGGTTCAGCGAGTCCGTGGTGGACCGGGTGAAGACCACCTGGTCCTCGGGGCGGCAGCCCAGGAACTCCGCCACGGTGGCCCGGCTGGACTCGAAGAGGTCCGTGGAGAGCTGCGAGAGGTACCCGGCGCCTCGGTGCACGCTGCCGTAGTACGGGGCGTACGCGGCCACGTCGTCCCAGACCCGCTTCAGCGCCGGGGCGCTCGCCGCGTAGTCCAGCGCCGCGTAGCCGACCTCACCACCGGTGACCAGCGGGACGAGGACATCCTCGCCCAGAACCGGCAGCGGGGCACAAAGCGACTGGTCGGCGGCAGCGGTGAAGACAGACATGGCGAACTCCCGTAACAGGCAGGCGAATTCCGCGTACCGGCACAGACGCGGCAGCACGGAGTGAAAGAAGAGGGGTGTGCGGAGAAGGGCCTCGGGCCCTAACGCATTCGCTTGCTCACAAGAGGCTCCCTGAGGACCAAGGACCCCACGGGTGGACGTCACGCGACGTCGAGGGGTCCGCGCTTGCCGCAGACCTCGCTGCCTGCGGCCTGGTCTTCACCCGGGGCACCCCGCCACGGACGGAGGGTTGCCGGACAGCGGGCCGGGGCCGTAGTCGCTGTCACTCATGACCTGCCCAGCATCTTGCCATACCTACGGGAACGCGCAAGGCGCAGTCCGCGATCCGGACTGCGCCCTGCCGCACATCGATGCGCTCACGCGTTGCTGGCGACGACCCATCTCTCCAGCGCCCGCCCGGCCGCACCCGAGTCGATCGACTCGGCGGCCTTCGCCATACCGGCCCGGATCTGCTCGGTGAGCGGCTCCTCGCCCGGGTCCAGCGCGACCAGCGCCGCCGCCGAGTTGAGCAGCACGGCGTCCCGTACCGGACCGTTCTCCCCGGCCAGCAGCCGGCGCGCCACATCCGCGTTGTACGAGGCGTCGGCGCCGCGCAGCGCCTCCACCGGGACCAGCTCGACGCCCACGTCGCGCGGGTCGAAGGTCTCCTCGCGGACGACGCCGTCCCGGGCCACCCAGACCCGCGAGGTCGCCGTGGTGGTGAGCTCGTCCAGGCCGTCGTCGCCCCGGAAGACCAGGGCGGAGTTGCCGCGCTCGGCGAGGACGCCCGCGACGATGGGGGCCATGCGCAGATCGGCCACCCCGATCGCCTGGGAGCGCACCTTGGCCGGGTTGGTGAGCGGGCCCAGGATGTTGAACGTGGTCGGCGCGCCCAGCTCCGCACGCGCCTTGGCCGCGTGGCGCAGGGCGGGGTGGAACTTCACCGCGAAGCAGAAGGTGATGCCCGCCTCCTCGGCCACCTCCACGACGCGCCGGGGAGCCAGCTCCAGGTTGACGCCGAGCTTGCCGAGCACGTCGGACGAGCCGCTGGCCGACGAGGAGGCGCGGCTGCCGTGCTTGACGACCTTCGCCCCGGTCCCGGCCACGACGATCGCGGACATCGTGGAGATGTTGACGGTCTTCGCCATGTCGCCGCCGGTGCCGACGATGTCGACGGTGCGGCCGGGGACCTCGATGGTCGTGGCGTGCTCGTACATCGCGCGGACCAGGCCGGAGACCTCGGTGACCGTCTCGCCCTTGGCGCGCAGGGCGACCGCGAATCCGGCGATCTGCACGTCGGTCGCCTCGCCGCTCATGATGCGGTCCATGGCCCAGGCGGTGGCGTCGGAGCTCAGGTCCTCGCCGCGCAGCAGGGGGGTCAGCACGCCGGGCCAGGAGAAGGCCGCCACGCTGTCGCCGCCGTCCGGGGTCACAACGTTCATGGTCCGCTCCTGGGGTCCACAGCCGATAAGGGATCGGCTCCACCCTATCGAGCCCAGGGGACGGCAAAGAGCCCCGTCCAGCGAATGGACGGGGCTCTCGCCGTGGCGATCAGAACGGGTGATCAGTGGTGGCCGTGGCCGCTGGTGATCTCCTTGTACTCCTCGGCGGTGGGCTTGGCGATCTGGCTGTCCTCGCCGTACAGGCTCTTGCTGAGCCGCGCCCGGACCTTGGTGATCCTGGAGACCTTGCGCTCCACACCGTTCTCGTCGACCGTCGGGCCGATCTCGAGCGGCTGGTACTGCTCGTGCGCGGTGAGCGCGTACCGGGCTTCCGGCGACAGCGGCTCGTGGACCTCGACGAACTCACCGTGCGGCAGGCGCTTGATGAGCCCGGACTCGCGGCCGTGCAGCACCTTCTCCTTGTCGCGGCGCTGAAGGCCGAGGCAGATCCGCCGGGTCACGACGAACGCGATGACCGGGCCGACGAAGAAGGCGATACGGACGAACCAGCTGATCGAATTGAGCGAGAGGCTGAAGTGCGTCGCCCAGATGTCGTTGCCGCCGCCGATCAGCATGACGAAGTAGATCGTCACCCAGGCGACACCGAGGGCCGTCCGGGTCGGCGCGTTGCGCGGCTTGTCCAGGATGTGGTGCTCGCGCTTGTCGCCGGTGATCCAGGACTCGATGAACGGCCACATGGCCAGCGCACCGAGCACCACACCGAACAGGACGAGCGGGATGAAGACGCCCAGGACCAGCGTGTGGCCCCAGAGGTTGATCTCCCAGCCCGGCATCACACGGACGAAGCCCTCGGCGAAGCCCATGTACCAGTCCGGCTGGGCGCCCGTGGACACCTGGTCGGGACGGTACGGGCCGATGGCCCAGATCGGGTTGATCGAGGCGATCGCCGCGATGATCGCGATGAAGCCGAAGACCAGGAAGAAGAACCCGCCGGCCTTCGCCATGTACACCGGCAGCAGGGGCATGCCGACGACGTTCTTGTTCGTCTTGCCGGGACCCGCGAACTGGGTGTGCTTGTGGTAGAAGACCAGGATCAGGTGGCCGACCACGAGCCCGAGCATGATGCCCGGCAGCAGCAGGATGTGGATCGAGTAGAACCTCGCGATGATGTCGCCGCCGGGGAACTCCCCGCCGAACAGGAACATCGAGATGTACGTACCCACGATCGGCGTCGACAGGATCGCGCCCTGGGTGAAGCGGACACCCGTACCGGAGAGCAGGTCGTCCGGCAGCGAGTAACCGGTGAACCCGGTGAACATGCCGAGGACGAACAGCAGGAAGCCGAACAGCCAGTTGATCTCGCGCGGCTTGCGGTACGCGCCGGTGAAGAAGACGCGCATCATGTGCACGAACATGCCGGCCAGGAAGATGACCGCGGCCCAGTGGTGGATCTGCCGGACCAGCAGACCACCGCGGACGTCGAAGCTGATGTTCAGCGTCGAGGCGTACGCCTCCGACATCCGGATGCCCTGCATGGGCTCGTACGGGCCGTGGTAGACGACCTCGTTCATGCTCGGGTGGAAGAACAGCGTCAGGTACACACCCGTGAGGATGATGATGATGAAGCTGTAGAGGCAGATCTCACCGAGCATGAAGGACCAGTGGTCCGGGAAGATCTTGCGCATGTTGGCCTTGGCGAGGGAGTAGATCCCCAGCCGGCCGTCCGCCCAGTCGGCCACCCGCTCACCGGCGGGCGCCTTGCGGTTGCCCGGCGCCGCTGCGCCGGGTGTGTTCGTCGCAGTACTCATCCGCGCTCCCAGAATGCAGGACCGACGGGCTCTTCGAAGTCACCGAGCGCCTGGAGGTTGCCCTCGCTGTTCACGCCGATCCGCAGCTGCGGGAGGGCGTGGCCGGCCGGACCGAAGATGACGCGGGCGCCGTCGGAGAGGTCGAAGGTGGACTGGTGGCACGGGCAGAGCACGTGGTGCGTCTGCTGCTCGTACAGGCTGATCGGGCAGCCGACGTGCGTGCAGATCTTCGAGAAGGCCACGATGCCCTCGTGCGCCCACTCGCGCTCGCGCTTGTCCTTGATGTCGTCCGGCTCGATGCGGATGATCATCAGGGCGGCCTTGGCGATCTGCGTCTGGAAGTCCTCGTCGTGCTCCTCCAGGCCCTCGGGCATGGCGAAGGTCAGCGAACCGACGACCACGTCCTCGGGACGCAGCGGCTCCATCGTGTTCATGTTGACGAGCTGCTTGCCCTCGGCCCACAGGGTCTTGCGGAGCTTCTTCTCCGGCAGCGGACCCAGGTCGCGCAGCAGCATCACGCCGGAGAGCGGCACCAGGGCCAGCGCGCCGAACATGGTGTTGCGGATCAGCTTGCGACGGCCGAGCGCGGACTCCCGGGCGCCGTCCGCGAAGTCGGACAGCACCTTCGCCTTGACCTCGGGCGACGCCTCGATGGCGTGCCGGTCGTCGGCCACCTCCACGTCGGACATCAGGGTGCGCGCCCAGTGGACGGCGCCCGCGCCGATCAGGAAGAGCGCCAGACCCAGGGTCAGACCCAGGGAGAAGTTGAGCGCGCTGACATGACCGAACGGGAAGATGAAGACGATCTTGTCGACCGGGAAGATGACGTAGGAGGCGATGAAGCCCACCGTCGCCAGCATGGACAACAGGAACATGGTCGCGACGGTGCGCTCGGAGCGCTTCGCGGCCCGCTCGTCGATGTCCTGGATGCGCGGCCTGTGGGCCGGCAGCCCCGGGTCGGCGAACGGGTCGTCGTGCGCCTTGTCCACCGCGGCGTGCGCGGTGCCCTGCGCGTCGGGCAGGTTCTCTTCTGGAATCTCTTGGCTACTCATGACTTCTTGGCCTTAGCGGTGTGGGCCGCGACCCAAATGGCAACTGCGATCAGACCGCCCAGACCGAAGATCCAGCCGAACAGGCCCTCGCTGACCGGACCCAGGCCACCGAGTGCGAGGCCGCCGGGGGACTCGGCTTCGGAGCCGTTCACGGTCTTGACGTAGGCGATGATGTCCCGCTTCTGCTGCTCGGGCATCGTCGAGTCCGGGAAGGACGGCATGCTCTGCGGGCCGGTCAGCATGGCCTCGTAGATGTGCTTCGGGTCCACGCCGTCCAGGTCGGGCGCGTACTTGCCGTTCGTCAGCGCGCCACCCTTGCCGGTGAAGTTGTGGCACTGCGCGCAGTTGGTACGGAACAGGTCGCCACCCTTGGCGATGTCCGCACCCTCAGGGCTGACCTGGCTCTTGGTCGGGACGACCGGACCGGCGCCGAGCGACGCGACGTAGGCCGCGAGCTGGTCGATCTCGGCCTGGCTGTAGATGACCTTCTTCTTCGGTACCTGGGCGCCCGGCTGCTGCGCGGGCATGCGGCCCGTACCGACCTGGAAGTCCACGGCGGCGGAGCCCACGCCGACAAGCTGCGGCCCGTCGGAGGTGCCCTGACCGCCGGTTCCGTGGCAGCTGGCGCAACCGACGGAGTACAGCTTCTTGCCCTCGTCGATGGCGAGGGACTGGGCGGTGTCGTCGGCCTGCGCCTTACTCGCGGGCGCGAACGCGGCGTACAGCCCCCCGGTGGCCGCCAGCGCGAGGAGTAGTACGACGACCGCCGCCAACGGATGGCGTCGTCGTGCGGAGAGCTTTTTCACGGATTACCCCGGTGTCAGGATCTTCTGCGTCGATGCTGGATGTGGTTCGGGCTCGGGCCCGGTTACTTGATCATGTAGATCGTGGCGAAGAGGCCGATCCACACGACATCGACGAAGTGCCAGTAATAGGACACGACGATGGCGGCGGTCGCCTGTTCATGGGTGAACCTCTTGGCCGCGTATGTCCTGCCCAGAACGAGCAGGAAGGCGATGAGACCGCCCGTCACATGCAGACCGTGGAAGCCGGTGGTCAGGTAGAACACCGAGCCGTACGGGTCGGAGGACAGCGAGAGGCCGTCCTTCTTCACCAGCTCGGTGTACTCGAAGACCTGGCCTCCGATGAAGATCGAACCCATCACGAAAGTGATCACGAACCAGGCACGGAGCTTCTTCACATCGCCCCGCTCCGCGGCGAAGACGCCGAGCTGGCAGGTGAGTGAGGAGAGCACCAGGATCGTGGTGTTCGTCGCCGAGAACGGGAAGTTCAGGGCGGACGCCATTTCCTTCCAGTGTTCCGGTCCGGTCACCGATCGCAGGGTGAAGTACATCGCGAAGAGGGCCGCGAAGAACATCAGCTCGGAGCTCAACCAGATGATGGTTCCGACGCTGGTGAGGTTCGGCCGATTGACCGACGGGTGCGCGTGCCCGGTTTCTACTGTCGTTGCTGTCGCCACGACCGACATTATGTCGGTCGCTTATCCCGCCCTCACTCCGGGGGGTGCCGTTCGGTGTGTCAGAGGGGTGTGTCCTGCCCGAACGGCCCAGGGAAGGCCGGTGCGAACCGGTACTGACACGCTGTCGGGCGGAGTACGATCCGCGCATCGGACGGCTCTCGTTCCCCGGGGGCCCCGAGTGCCCCGAAGACACGGATGTCACGGAGGAACCATGCAGCCGACCGCCACGGTCCTGGTCTACAGCGACAACGCGCACACCCGTGAGCAGGTGAGGCTGGCAGCAGGGCGCAGGCCCGCGGCGGACGTACCACCGGTGGAGTTCCTGGAGTGCGCGACGCTGCCCGCCGTCCTGGACGCCCTGGAGCACGGGGGCGTCGACGTCTGCGTGCTGGACGGCGAGACCGCTCCGGCGGGCGGCATGGGCGTCTGCCGGCAGATCAAGGACGAGATCTTCCGCTGCCCGCCGGTCCTGGTCCTCATCGGGCGCCCGCAGGACGCCTGGCTGGCCACCTGGAGCCGTGCGGACGCCGCGGTGACGCTCCCGGTGGAGCCGGTGGAGTTCGCGGACTCCCTGGCCGCCCTGCTGCGTACGCGGCTGTCCGTGGGGGCCTGAGCCCCCACGGACGGTTCCCACGGTCAGACCTGGGGGCGCAGCCGCGCCGTGCTGACCTTGTCGACCTTCGGTGCGGTGGTGTCGTTGTTCAGCGCGCTGCCCTTCTGCCACTTGGCCCAGGACAGGTTCCAGTCGCCGTAGCCGTTGTCGAAGGGCGTCATCGTCTCGCCGTCGCTGCCGACGACGCTGACGATGTCGCCCTCGCGCACGGTGTTGAAGAACCACTCGGCCTCGCTGGTGCTCATGCCGGTGCAGCCGTGGCTGACGTTGGCGTACCCCTGCGAGCCGGTGGACCAGGGCGCGGCGTGCACGTATTCACCGCTCCACGTCACCCGGGTGGCCCAGTAGACGTCGAGGTCGTACGAGTCGGAGGAGCCGGCGGCGATCCCGATGGATTCCCCGCGCATACGTACGTACTGCTCCTTTCCGAGCACCACCTTGACGCCGTTGCGCGTGTCGAACCCGGGCTTGCCCGTGGTGACTGGGATGGTGTTGATCACTTCGCCGTTGCGGAGCACCGTCATGGAGTGCTCCGAGGCGTCCGTGATGGCCTCTATGCGGTCCCCCGTGGTGATCTTCAGCGCCTTCGCGGGCGCCCCGTAGAGCGAGTTGGTGACCTTTATGCCGGTGAGGTTGGAGCTGACCTCGATGCTGGCCTTCGCCGGCCAGTACTCCTTGGGCCGGTAGTGCAGCGTCTTGTCGTCCACCCAGTACCAGGAGCCCGTGACCGAGGGCGTGGAGCGGACCCGCAGGCCGCGCTCGACCGTGGCGCGTGAGGCGTTGTCCGTGACGGGGGCGCTGAGCGTGGCGACGAGGGGCTGGCCGACGCCGTAGGTGCCCGCCTGGGGGCCGAAGGCGACCTTCAGGAACTTGGTGGCCTTGGCGGTGTCGAAGGACATCGTGCGGGTGCCGGGGGCCCCGTCGTCGTCCTCCATGCGGACCTTGACGGTGTAACGGGTCCCTGCGGCCAGCGGGGCGGTGGAGTGCCACCGGTGTCCGTCGGCGTCGAGTTCGCCCGCCAGATGGCGTCCTGCGGCGTCCACGGCCGTGACGTCGGTGATCCGGCCGTCGTCGGCGTCGACCCTGATCTCCAGGGGCTTGTCGGGGTTCACCTTCTTGCCGCCGTCGGGCGTGTTGAAGGAGACCTCGTCGGCCGCGTCGAACGGCTGGGACGACAGGGGGTGACCATCGGAACTCCCGCAGGCTGCCGCCCCGGCGACCAAGGTCGCGGCCAGCAGAGTGCAGCTCACTACGGGACGGATGCGCGGCATCTGGTTCATGGACTCACGCTAAGAACATTCGTCCGTTTCAGCGCGCGGGACGACTGCAAACGGGGGGCCGGCCACTTCGTGTCGAAGTGTCGGCCCCCCGTCAGGTGGAGCGATGTGCTACCGGCGGACCGGTCTCACTGGGTGCGGTTCTCACCGCGGTAGTACTCGAATACCCAGCCGAAGAGGCCGACCAGGAGGAGCGGCGCCGAGAAGAACAGCAGCCACCAGCCGAAGACGACGCCCATGAAGGCGAAGGCACCGCCGATCGCCAGCGAGAGCGGCTGCCAGCTGTGCGGGGAGAAGAACCCCACCTCGCCGGCCTCGTCCGCGACGTCGGCCTCCTTGTTGTCCTGCGCCATCGCGTCGACCCGCCGGGCCGTGAAGGCCAGGTAGAAGCCGATCATCACGCTCAGGCCGAACGCGAGAACCAGCGCGGTGGTGCCGACGGGCTCCTTCGACCACACGCCGTACGTGATGGCCATGACGAGGATGAACAGCGCCAGACCGAGGAACATCTTGCCCTGGATCTTCACTTGCCCGCCTCCTTGCCGCCCGCGAGGGCCTTGTCACCCTCGGAGGCGTGGTCCAGCTGCTCCAGCGCGGTGATCTCCGGGTGGTGCAGGTCGAACGCCGGGGATTCGGAGCGGATACGGGGCAGCGTGAGGAAGTTGTGCCGCGGCGGCGGGCAGGACGTCGCCCACTCCAGCGAACGGCCGTAGCCCCACGGGTCGTCCACCTCGATCTTCTTGCCGTACTTGGCGGTCTTCCAGACGTTGTAGAAGAACGGCAGGATCGACAGGCCGAGCAGGAACGACGAGATGGTCGAGATGGTGTTCAGCGCGGTGAAGCCGTCCGCGGCGAGGTAGTCCGCGTAACGCCGCGGCATGCCCTCCGCGCCCAGCCAGTGCTGCACCAGGAACGTGCCGTGGAAGCCCACGAACAGCGTCCAGAAGGTGATCTTGCCGAGCCGCTCGTCCAGCATCTTGCCGGTGAACTTCGGCCACCAGAAGTGGAATCCGGAGAACATCGCGAACACCACGGTGCCGAAGACGACGTAGTGGAAGTGCGCGACCACGAAGTACGAGTCGGAGACGTGGAAGTCCATCGGCGGCGAGGCCAGGATGACGCCGGTCAGACCACCGAAGGTGAAGGTGATCAGGAAGCCGATCGCCCAGAGCATCGGTGTCTCGAAGGACAGCGAGCCCTTCCACATCGTGCCGATCCAGTTGAAGAACTTCACCCCGGTGGGCACCGCGATGAGGAACGTCATGAACGAGAAGAACGGCAGCAGCACACCGCCGGTGACGTACATGTGGTGCGCCCACACGGTCACCGAGAGGCCGGCGATGGAGATCGTCGCGGCCACCAGGCCGATGTAACCGAACATCGGCTTGCGGCTGAAGACCGGGATCACTTCGGAAATGATCCCGAAGAACGGCAAGGCGATGATGTACACCTCTGGATGCCCGAAGAACCAGAAGAGGTGTTGCCAGAGCAAGGCGCCGCCGTTGGAGGCGTCGAACACATGGGCACCGAACTTGCGGTCCGCCTCCAGGGCGAACAGCGCGGCCGCCAGGACCGGGAAGGCCAGCAGGACCAGCACACCGGTCAGCAGGACGTTCCAGACGAAGATCGGCATGCGGAACATCGTCATGCCGGGCGCGCGCATGCAGATGATCGTGGTGATGAAGTTGACCGAACCGAGGATCGTGCCGAACCCGGAGAAGGCCAGACCCATGATCCACATGTCGGCGCCGACACCCGGCGACCGGACGGCGTCCGAGAGCGGGGAGTAGGCGAACCAGCCGAAGTCGGCCGCACCCTGCGGGGTGAGGAAGCCGGCCACCGCGAGGATCGAGCCGAAGAGGTACAGCCAGTACGCGAACATGTTCAGCCGCGGGAACGCCACGTCGGGCGCGCCGATCTGCAGCGGCATGATCCAGTTCGCGAAGCCGGCGAACAGGGGCGTCGCGAACATCAGCAGCATGATCGTGCCGTGCATCGTGAACGCCTGGTTGAACTGCTCGTTCGACATGATCTGCGTGCCCGGCCGGGCCAGCTCGGCGCGCATGAAGAGCGCCATCAGGCCGCCGATGCAGAAGAAGGCGAACGATGTGACCAGGTACATCGTGCCGATCGTCTTGTGGTCAGTGGTGGTCAGCCACTTGACGACGACGTTTCCCGGCTGCTTGCGCCGGACCGGCAGCTCGTCCTCGTACGAGTCGTCTGCTGCCGCGGCACCCTGAGGTTCGTTGAGGATGCTCACAGTTTGTTCGTCTCCGCATTCCTGGCCGGGTCAGTCTGCTCGATGCCGGCCGGCACGTAGCCCGTCTGGCCCTTCTTCGCCAGCTCCTTGAGGTGCGCCTGGTACTGCGCCGGGGAGACGACCTTGACGTTGAAGAGCATGCGGGAGTGGTCGACGCCGCAGAGCTCGGCGCACTTGCCGAGGAAGGTGCCCTCCTCGGTGGGGGTCACCTCGAAGGCATTGGTGTGCCCCGGAATGACGTCCTGCTTCATCAGGAACGGCACCACCCAGAAGGAGTGGATGACGTCACGGGAAGTCAGGATGAACCGGACCTTCTCCCCCTTGGGCAGCCAGAGGGTGGGACCCGGGTTACCGGTGTCCGGATTCCTGTCGCCCGGGATGCCGACGTCGTAGACGCCGTCCGCACCCTTGGGGAATTCCTTGCGGAACCTGTCCGGGATGGCGTCGAGCTCCTTGGGGACCTCGTTGCCCGTGGTGGCGGAGCCGTCCACGTTCTCGATGTAGTTGAAGCCCCAGCTCCACTGGTAGCCGACCACGTTGATGGTGTGGGCGGGCTTCGGGGAGAGCGTGAGGAGCTTCGTCTCGTCCCGGGCGGTGAAGTAGAACAGCACCGAGACGATGATCAGGGGGACCACGGTGTACAGCGCCTCGATGGGCATGTTGTACCGGGTCTGCGGAGGTACCTCCACCTTGGTGCGGCTGCGCCGGTGGAAGATGACGCTCCACAGGATCAGGCCCCAGACCAGGACGCCCGTGGCGAGCGCTGCCGCCCACGAGCCCTGCCAGAGGGAAAGGATCCGTGGGGCCTCTTCCGTTACCGGCTTGGGCATACCAAGGCGGGGGAAGTCCTTGTACGTGCAACCGGTGGCGGTCGCCAGGATCAGGCCCGCAGTCAGCACCTGCGGCAGCTTCCGCCGCATCGGGCGCCGCGACGAGCGGTCGGAGCCGTTGGGACTCACGTAGCGCCTTCCCGAGAGTCTCGCCCGCACGGTCGGCGCGGCCGTCTCGCTGGTCGGTCGCCGCCCTGTACGGGCAGGGGTTTGGATGTTTATGCGGACCAAACCCTACTGGACGCTATTTGGGGTCGCGCGGGGAGGGTGCCCAACGCGCCGCCCGACTCCCCGAAGGGGTGGAATTCGCGCCTCCGGCCGCCATCTGACGCCCCCTCCATCAGGAGCGACGGGCGGTGGGGGGCGTCGGGGGCGCTCCGGGCTAGCGTGACCGGGTGCCCTACTTCGACGCGGCGTCCGCCGCCCCCCTGCACCCCGTCGCCCGCCAGGCGCTGCTTGCCGCGCTGGACGAGGGCTGGGCCGATCCGGCCCGGCTGTACCGCGAGGGACGCCGTGCCCGGCTGCTGCTGGACGCGGCCCGGGAGGCGGCGGCCGAGGGTGTCGGGTGCCGCCCCGACGAGCTGGTCTTCACCTCCTCGGGCACCCGCGCGGTGCATTCCGGAATTTCCGGCGCGCTCGCCGGACGTCGGCGTGTCGGACGCCGTCTGGTGGTGTCGGCGGTCGAACACTCGTCGGTCCTCCACGCGGCGGCGGACCACGAGGACCGGGGCGGCACCGTCCACCGGGTCCCGGTGGAGCGGACCGGCGCGGTGGACGCGGAGACGTTCGGGCGGGCGCTCACCGAGGACACCGCGCTCGCCTGCCTCCAGTCCGCCAGCCACGAGGTGGGCACCGAGCAGCCGGTGGCCGAGGCGGCCGCGCTGGCCCGGGCGGCCGGGGTGCCCCTGCTTGTGGACGCCGCCCAGTCGCTGGCCTGGGGCCCGGTGCCGGAGGGCTGGTCGCTGCTGGCGGGCAGCGCGCACAAGTGGGGCGGTCCGGCCGGGGTCGGGCTGCTCGCGGTGCGCAAGGGTGTCCGGTTCGCGCCCCAGGGGCCCGCGGACGAGCGGGAGTCGGGGCGGGCGCCGGGGTTCGAGAACCTGCCGGCGATCGTCGCGGCGGCGGCGTCCCTGCGCGCGGTGCGGGCGGAGGCGGACGCGGAGGGGGCCCGGCTGCGGGCGCTGGTGGACCGGATCCGGGCCCGGGTGCCCGCGCTGGTGCCCGATGTGGAGGTGGTCGGTGATCCGGTGCGGCGGCTGCCGCATCTGGTGACCTTCTCCTGTCTCTATGTCGACGGGGAGACGTTGCTCGGGGAGCTGGACCGGGCCGGTTTCTCCGTGTCGTCCGGTTCGTCCTGCACGAGCAGCACGCTGACGCCGAGCCACGTGCTCAAGGCGATGGGCGTCCTGTCGGAGGGGAACGTCCGCGTGTCGCTGCCCCGGGGCACCGCGGAGGAGGACGTCGACCGCTTCCTGGAGCTGCTGCCGGGCCTGGTCGCCGGGGTCCGCGAGAAGCTCGACGCGCCGGTGACCACGGCCGCCTCCCCCGCCTCCTCTCCCGCCCCGGACGACTCGCTGGTGGTCGACGCGCTGGGCAAGCGGTGCCCGATCCCGGTGATCGAGCTCGCAAAGGTGATCGGAGGGGTGCCGGTGGGCGCCACGGTGACGGTGCTCTCCGACGACGAGGCGGCCCGGCTGGACATCCCGGCCTGGTGCGCGATGCGCGAGCAGGAGTACGTGGGCGAGGAGCCGGCGGACCGGGGCGCGGCCTATGTGGTCCGCCGGCTCTCCTGACGGAGTGCTCAGACGAGGTGCGCGTGGACCTCGGCGGCGGCTTCGTGGCCGTACGCCTTGGTGAAGCGGTCCATGAAGTGGGTGCGGTGCAGGGTGTACTCCTGGGTGCCCACGGTCTCGATGACGAGCGTGGCGAGCATGCAGCCGACCTGGGCGGCGCGCTCCAGGCCGACGCCCCAGGCGAGACCGGAGAGGAATCCGGCGCGGAAGGCGTCGCCGACGCCGGTCGGGTCGGCCTTGACGTTCTCCTCGGGGCAGCCGACCTCGATCGGCTCCTCGCCGGCCCGCTCGATGCGCACGCCCTGGGCGCCGAGCGTGGTGACCCGGTGGCCGACCTTGCCGAGGATCTCCTCGTCGGTCCAGCCGGTCTTGGACTCGATGAGCCCCTTCTCGTACTCGTTGGAGAAGAGGTACGTGGCGCCATCGAGGAGGATGCGGATCTCGTCGCCGTCCATGCGGGCGATCTGCTGCGAGAAGTCGGCGGCGAACGGGATGCCGCGGGTCCGGCACTCCTCCGTGTGGCGGAGCATGCCCTCCGGGTCGTCGGCGCCGATGGAGACGAGGTCGAGGCCGCCCACGCGGTCGGCGACGGCCTTGAGCTCGATGAGGCGGGCCTCGCTCATGGCGCCGGTGTAGAAGGAGCCGATCTGGTTGTGGTCGGCGTCCGTCGTGCAGACGAAGCGGGCGGTGTGCAGGACCTCGGAGATCCGCACCGCGCTGGTGTCGACGCCGTGCCGGTCGAGCCAGGCGCGGTACTCGTCGAAGTCGGAGCCGGCCGCGCCGACCAGGATCGGCTTGGTGCCGAGCAGGCCCATGCCGAAGCAGATGTTCGCGGCGACCCCTCCCCGGCGTACGTCGAGGTTGTCGACCAGGAAGGAGAGCGAGACCGTGTGCAGCTGGTCGGCGACCAGCTGGTCGGCGAAGCGGCCGGGGAAGGTCATGAGGTGGTCGGTGGCGATGGAGCCGGTGACTGCGATACGCACGGGGAGACGTCTCCTGCGGAGGTCGAAGGGGAACGGATGTCCGCGTCCCAGGGGTGACGTGACAGTTCACGCTACCCGCTCCCGCCGGGCCCGAAGCGGAAAAACTACCCGATAGTAGGGCTTTCTTCGCAGGCTCTGCGGTGCCTACGGTGCCGGTATGCCGAATCACATCGCCCCGCGCGAGTCCGAGACCGGTCTGGCCGAGCTGCGCGGAGACTGCGCACGGATGGCTCCGCACTGGGTGGCCCCCACCAGGACCACCCCTACCCGCGTCGCCCCCGCCTTGATCCACGGGGTCACCGTGCCGCCCGCCTCCGCCCGGCTGCTCGACGCGATGGAGGAC
>NZ_LISW01000006.1:0-7283 GCF_001905735.1 Streptomyces sp. CB01249 | reverse complement strand
GACAGGCCCTAGGCAGACCCGGGGGAACCAGGTGCCTCGCTGATCCGTCCCAGTCCTGTCCGCCCCACACGGCGGGCCGTGCGCCGGCCAAGCGCACGACGGCGATGCAGGCGAAGGAGCGATCCGGTGAGCACCGAGCGACCCGACAACGACGTGACCACCACCCGGCGGCGTTCCCCGCTGGTCGCGGCCTCGGTGGCGGCCGCCGTCCTGCTGGCCGGTGGCGGCGGAGCGTACTGGGCCGCGACCGCGGCGGACGGCGGCGACGACACGCGGAGCTCCGCGTCCGACGAGGGCTCCACTCCCCCACCCCTGACCCTGGACGACGCCGCGACGCCGACCGCCCCGTCCCGCGAGGGCATCGCCCCCGGCGAGCCCGATCCGCACGGCGGGCGGCTGGTCTATCGCGCGTCCGGGAAGCTGCCGGACGGGCCGGAGAAGGCCGCCGTCCAGCGCGCCGGGGGCACGGTCACGGCCGCCGAGGTCACCCGGCTGGCGAAGGCGCTCGGGCTCTCCGGCACCCCGCAGTCCGAGGCCACCTCCTGGAAGGTCGGCTCCGACGGGGACGGCTCGGGTCCGGTGCTGCGGGTGAACAAGCAGGCGCCGGGCAGCTGGACCTTCACCCGGTACGGCTCCGGTGGCACGGACAACTGCAAGAAGGGGGCCGTCTGCGCGGTGGCCCCGGGTGGCTCCGGGCAGCCCGTGGACGAGAAGACCGCGAAGGCCGCCGCCGCGCCGGTGCTGAAGGCGGCGGGCCAGGACGACGCGGCGCTCGACGCGCAGCAGCTGATGGGCTCGGCCCGGGTGGTCAACGCCGATCCGGTGGTGGACGGGCTGCCCACGTACGGCTGGGCGACCGGCATCCAGGTCGGTCCCGACGGCCAGGTGACCGGGGGCAGCGGAAAGCTGAAGGCCCTGGAGAAGGGCGACGCCTATCCGGTGATCGGCGCGGCCGAGGCGCTGAGGCGGCTCAACGCGGCGCAGCCGCCCGCCGGGGAGATCGGCGGGTGCGCCTCACCGGCCCCGCTGTCGGACGGGGTCAGCTGCGGGGCGAAGACCGGTGCGGAGCGGCCCGCGACGACGGTGACGGTGGAGAAGGCGGTCTTCGGCCTGACGGTGCACACGGCGGGCGGCGAGCAGCTGCTCGTACCGTCCTGGATCTTCTCGGTGAAGCCGGCCGGTGGCCGCGGTGACACGGTCACGCAGGTGGCGGTGGACCCGGAGTACCTGAAGCGGGAGCCGGTGCCGGGCGAGTCGCCGGACGGCGACGGTACGGCGAAGGCCCGGGCGGTCCAGTCGTACAGCGTGGACGGGCGGACGCTCGCGGTGACGTTCTGGGGCGGGGTGTGCAGTACGTACACGGCGAGCGCGCGCGAGGACGGGGACACGGTCCGGGTGACCGTGGAGGAGAAGAAGGCCGAGCCGGGCAAGGTCTGCGTGATGATCGCGAAGGAGCTGACCCGTACGGTCACGCTGGAACGGCCGCTGGACGGCCGGAAGGTCGTGGACGAGGCGTCGGGCTCCCTGGTGCCGCGCGCCTGAGCCACCCGTACGAGATACGACGACGGCGGCCCCGGGATCGGAATCCCGGGGCCGCCGTCGTGACGCTGTGGTGCGACTCAGCTGAAGGAGTCGCCGCAGGCGCAGGAACCCGTGGCGTTCGGGTTGTCGATGGTGAAGCCCTGCTTCTCGATGGTGTCGACGAAGTCGACCGAGGCGCCGCCCAGGTACGGGGCGCTCATGCGGTCGGTGACGACCTTCACACCGTCGAAGTCCTTGACGACGTCGCCGTCGAGGGAGCGCTCGTCGAAGAAGAGCTGGTAGCGCAGGCCCGAGCAGCCGCCGGGCTGGACGGCGACGCGCAGTGCCAGGTCGTCACGGCCTTCCTGCTCCAGCAGGGCCTTGACCTTGGCTGCGGCGGCGTCGGACAGGAGGATGCCGTCGCTCACGGTGGTGGTCTCGTCCGATACGGACATCTGCTTCTCTCCCGGGTTGTACGGAGACTGCTTGCCGACGTTGCAACCGTCGGGGCCGCGGATTCATTCCGGGCCGAGCGCTTGCCTGTTCCCTTCATGCTCGCACACCCGTCCTGTGGGCGGATGCGTCACATTGACACTTTCGGCATCGTCAAAGTGACGTGAAGCGGCTATGATAGATAGCGTCAATTAGACGAAAAGGCTTTCTCCACAGAGAAGTCCGCAGAAGAAAGGGTGCGTGACGTGACCACGGCCCACCCCGTCCAGGATCTCGATGTCCAGCCGACGCCGCTCGCCCTGCTCCTGCTGGGCCGCGACGCCGACCCCAGGAGCGAGCGCGGTGTCGAGTGTCCCGGCGACCTGCCCTCCCCGTCCGACCCGGACCTGGTGGCCCGCGCCCGCGCGGCCAAGGAGAAGCTGGGCGAGAAGGTCTTCGTCCTGGGTCACCACTACCAGCGCGACGAGGTCATCCAGTTCGCCGACGTGACCGGGGACTCCTTCAAGCTCGCCCGTGACGCCGCGGCCCGCCCGGAGGCGGAGTACATCGTCTTCTGCGGTGTGCACTTCATGGCCGAGTCGGCGGACATCCTCACCAGCGACGACCAGAAGGTCGTGCTGCCGGACCTGGCGGCGGGCTGCTCGATGGCCGACATGGCCACCGCCGAGCAGGTGGCCGAGTGCTGGGACGTGCTGACCGAGGCCGGTGTCGCCGAGCAGGTCGTGCCCGTCTCGTACATGAACTCGTCCGCCGACATCAAGGCCTTCACCGGCCGCCACGGCGGCACGATCTGCACCTCGTCCAACGCCGAGCGCGCCCTGGAGTGGGCCTTCGAGCAGGGCGAGAAGGTGCTCTTCCTGCCGGACCAGCACCTCGGCCGCAACACCGCGGTGCGGGACATGGGCATGTCCCTGGAGGACTGCGTCCTCTACAACCCGCACAAGCCGAACGGCGGCCTGACCGCCGAGGAGCTGCGGAACGCGAAGATGATCCTGTGGCGCGGTCACTGCTCGGTGCACGGCCGCTTCTCGGTCGAGTCCGTCAACGACGTGCGCGAGCGCATACCCGGCGTCAACGTGCTGGTGCACCCCGAGTGCAAGCACGAGGTCGTGGCCGCCGCGGACTACGTCGGCTCGACGGAGTACATCATCAAGGCCCTGGAGGCGGCCCCGGCCGGCTCGAAGTGGGCGATCGGCACCGAGCTGAACCTCGTCCGCCGCCTGGCGAACCGTTTCGCCCCCGAGGGCAAGGAGATCGTCTTCCTCGACAAGACGGTCTGCTTCTGCTCCACGATGAACCGCATCGACCTGCCGCACCTGGTGTGGACGCTGGAATCCCTCGCCGAGGGCAAGCAGGTCAACCGGATCGTGGTCGACCCGGAGACGGAGAAGTACGCGAAGCTGGCGCTGGAGCGGATGCTGGCGCTGCCGTAGCGACTGCCGGTGCTGCGGGTAGCGGCTCTTTACACGGAAGGTCCGGACGCGGCCGATTTTGTCCGGACCGGCCCGGAACCCCGTCCCCCGTATCTACGCTGCTGTCCTCATTCGGCGGTGTGGATACGGGGGACAGTCATATGGCGCAGCGCAGCAGGGCCGAGGACCTGGTGGTCGTCGTCCCGGGAATCCTCGGCAGCACGCTCGCGGACGCGGACGGGCACGAGGTCTGGGCGGCCTCCGGGAAGGCCCTGGTGCGGGGCATCCGCACCTTCGGGAAGTCGGTCAAGGGCCTGACGCTCCCGCCCGGCCTGGGCGACGAGCACCCCGGCGACGGCGTACGGCCCACCGGGCTGATGTCCGATGTGCACGCGCTGCCGGGTGTGTGGAAGCCCGTGGACGGGTACAGCAGCCTGCTGAACTGGCTGGAACGGAACTTCACCCTTCACCGCCGCCTGCCGGGCGAGGCGGCCGACGTCCCGGCCAACCTGGTCGGCTTCGCGTACGACTGGCGCCTCTCCTGCCGCTACAACGCGGAGCGGCTGGCCGAGCGCGTGGACGAGGAGCTGGGCCGGTGGCGGGTGTCGCGGGCAGACCGGCGGGACGCGAAGGTGGTCTTCCTCTGCCACTCGATGGGCGGCCTGGTCACCCAGAGCTACGTCGAACAGTGCGGGGGCGCGGAGGTCACGCGCCGGGTGGTGACGCTGGGGACGCCGTACCGGGGGTCGCTGGACGCGCTGCTGTACCTGGTGAATGGGATGCGTTACGGGATCGGCCCGGTCGGCCTCGACCTCACCCCGTTCGCCCGGAGCCTCCCGTCGCTGCACCAGCTCACGCCGGACTACGCGTGCCTGGCGACGGGCGGGCGCGCGTCGCTGCGGTACGCGCGTGAGGTGGCGGGGCTGCCTGGGGTGGATGGGGAGCTGCTGCGCGTCGCGGGCCTGTTCCATGCGGATCTGCGGGAGTCCGGCGCGGGGGCGCGGTACGGGGTGGAGTACGTGCCGGTCGGCGGGGTGCGGCAGCCGACGCCGACGACGGCCGGGGTGGAGGGCGAGACGCTGCGGGCTCTGCTCACCATCGACGGGGTGGACGAGGGGGGCGACGGGCGGGTGCCCTTGCTCTCCAGCCGCCCTCCGGAGGCGAGGAGGTTCGCGCACACCCCGTGGGAGAAGCACGGCTCCCTCCAGAACAACAAGGGCGTCCGCCAGAGCCTCTACGCCTCGCTCACCCCGGAGCCGCCGGTGCACCGGGGCTCGGAGGACGAGGATGTGCCGCTCTCGGTGGAGGCGCCGGAGATTCTGGTGGAGGGGGAGGTGTACGAGATCCGGGCCACGGTGCCCCCGGACGTGCCGGGGCACGATCGGGTCGCGGTCTTCGCGGGAGTGGAGGGCGGTCCGATGCGGACGATGACGAACCGGGGTGGCGGGGTGTACAGCCTCCGGATCAACGGGCTGCCGGTGGGTGGGCATCGGGTGCGGATCGGGACGCGTGTTTCGGCCAATGTCGTGATGACCGCGTTGGTGCTGGTTCTGGAGCGGGGCTGACGATGACGGGTGCGGCGGCGGGTACGGCGCTTTGTGTGGTGTGCGAGGAGTACGCGGACGGGGGGAAGTTTCCCCGGCTCGTGGGGGCGGTGGCCCAGATGGACGAGATCGTGGGGTTGCTGGAGGGGCTGGGGTACGAGGCGCGGAAGGTGGGGGGTGGGGATCCTTCGGCGGACGCGTTTCGGACGGAGAGCGAGGAGTGGTCCGAGGGGTGGGTGGCCACGGGTGACGCCAAACCGGCTCTGGTCATCTGGTCGGGGCATGGGGTGCGGGTCGACGGTCAGACGCGGCTTGTGCTCTCGGACCTGAAGTCCGTCGCCGACGCCGGGCAGTGGAAGACGCGGTTGACGCGGCACGGCGTCACCGCCGCCGACCTGGTCAACGAGGCCGTCGGCTCGGGTGCCGAACACGTCCTGGTGATCATTGACACCTGTTACGCGGGTGGCGGCGCGGTCCCGGCCTTGGAGACGGCTCTCAAGCGCTCGGCGCAGGAGACCGCGCCACCCGGGCACGGCAAATGGTTCGGGTTCCTTGCGAGTTGCCGAGACCACGAGGTGTCGGACGGCAGCGGTCCGCTGCTGGCCGCTCTGGCGAAGGTGCTGAAGAAAGGTCCGGCAGGCAAGAAATACCGCTCCGCGTGGAGTGACCACAACGCTCTCGTCAGCGGCCCGGACCTGATGAAGGCCATCGCCACGCAGTGGGACGGCGAGGGCCAGACGCCGGTTTCCGTGACCACCGGCGACTGGCGCCCCGCCTTCCCCAACCCCCTCCACTCCCCCGAGGCCCCGGCCCGGCTGGTGGAGCACCTGGTGCAGGCCGCACGCGGGGTCGGGCACCGGGAAGAGGGCTGGTTCTTCACCGGCCGTACGAGGGTGCTGGGCCGGATCGTGGAGTGGCTGGACGAGGACGCGCCCGGCCTGTTCCTGGTGACCGGCCCCGCCGGTTGCGGGAAGTCCGCCGTGTTGGGCCGTATCGCTACCCTCGCGGACCCGGAGCAGCGGGCGCGGGCTGTCGAGAGCGGCGCACTGCGCGACGGCGACCCGGACCCGGGTGCCCGGGCGGAACGCACCCTCGCGGCGGTGCACCTGCGTGATCTGACGCCGTTGCAGGCGGCGGAACGGCTGGCCCATGCCCTGAGGTTGCCCCGGCCGCGCAGCACGGACGATTTCCGCGCGGAGGTGCGGGAGTTGTCGCCGCAGCCGGTCCTGGTCATGGACGGCCTGGACGAGGTGCCGGCCGAGCACACGCAGAGCGTGATCGAGGAGCTGGTGTTCCCGCTGAGCCGGTCGGTGCCGGTGCTGCTGGGTTCGCGGGAGCGGGTGTTCCGCAGTCAGCAGGAGGGCCGCGAGACCTTGCCTGAGACTCTGGCCCGTCTCATCGGGGCCCACGTGACGACCGTCGACCTCGAAGACGAACCGCACACGCGGGAGGACATCGGCGAGTACGTGCGGCGCCGGTGCGAGGCGGCCGGGATGGCGGAGGACCCGGTCCGGGAGGCTGGCGCGGCGATCTCGGAGCGGGCCACGGATGTCGGGGGCGGCTTCCTCTTCGCCCGCCTGGTCACCAGCACGGTCCTGGCACGGGTCGCGTCAGGTGAGGACGGGTCTCTGCTGACGGATCTGCCCGACTCCATCAACACCGCGTTCGAGAACGAGCTGCGGGCGGTGCCCGCGCGGGTGCGGGACGACGGCACGGTCCTCCCCTCGGCGGCCTGGGACCTGCTGTCCGCCCTGGCCTGGACGGTGGGCCAGGGGATGCCTGCGGGTGGGGTGTGGGAAGCGGTGGCCGGGGCGCTGGGTGGGGGCGTGGTCTACGACGAGACCGACGTGGACTGGGTGCTGTCGGCCTTCGGCCGCTACATCGTGGAGGACGCGCAGGAGGGGCAGGCGGTGTATCGCCTGTATCACCGGGAGTTCGTTGCGCACCTGAGGCGGCGGGAGGGGCCGGGTGGGGTGGCTGCGGGGGAGGTGGTGCTGCGGACGCTGGTGGATCTCATAAGGCAGCAGGGGGAGGTCGGTGACTGGTCGGGTGTGGACCCATACGTGACAAGAGGGTTGGTGCGGCATGCAGTGGGGCGCGGTGGGGCGGGGGTTGAGGTGCTGCGAGGGTTGGCAGCTTGGGATGAAGAGTGTGGGCTGCCTCATCTGGCTGAGGGTTTGTACGGGTTGTCCATCGCTCTGGCAAGGGCAGGACTCCGCCACGAGGCTTTGCCGTACTCGCGAGAGGCAGTTGACTTCTACGAGGACCTCAACGACAGCCATCCGCATATTTATCGTCCGGGCCTGGCCCGCTCCCTCAACAACCTCGCTACCCGTCTAGCCGAGACCGGAGA
>NZ_LISW01000005.1:27968-483425 GCF_001905735.1 Streptomyces sp. CB01249 | reverse complement strand
GTTGCTCGCGTCCACTGTGTTGTTCCCAGGCCACGAACAGTCGTGCTGGTTGAACAGCGTCATTCATTAAATTGAAAAGTGTGCTTGTTCGCTAAGTGCCGATACTCCGCCTTGTTGGGGAGTGGCCGATAGTGTTTCGGTGGTCATTGCGTTAGGGAAACGCCCGGTTACATTCCGAACCCGGAAGCTAAGCCTTTCAGCGCCGATGGTACTGCAGGGGGGACCCTGTGGGAGAGTAGGACGCCGCCGAACAATTTTTGAAGGACCCTTGGTCCCCAGCGTTCAGCGCTGGGGACCAAGGGTCCTTTTTGTTTTGCCCGAAGCGCGTCGGGTGTCCGGCTGCGCAAGAATGTCTGTAGTACCCCGATGACAGGAGCTCCACCCATGTCCACCAACTCTCCCGACGATCGTTCGGAGCGCGAGCCGCGTCGCCGGGACGGCGGTGACCGGGGCGGCTTCGGCGGCGGTCGCGACGACCGCTCGCGCGCTCCGCGCCGGGACGACCGCCCCTCCGGGGGCGGCTTCCGCCGCGACGACCGGGATCGCGACCGGGATCGTGGACCGCGCCGTGACGACCGTCCCTCCGGCGGCTTCCGCCGCGACGACCGGGGTGGTTCCACCGGTGGTGGGTTCCGTCGTGATGACCGTGGCGGCGGCTATGACAACCGTGGTGGCGGGTTCCGCCGTGACGACCGTGCCCCGCGCCGCGATGACGACCGTGGTGGCCGGCCGGGTGGTTTCGACCGCCGTGACGACCGTCGTGATGACCGGCCTCGTGGTCCCCGTCGGGACGACGACAACCGTGGCGGCGGCTTCCGCCGTGACGACCGCCCCTCCGGTGGTGGCTTCCGCCGTGACGACCGCGGCCCCCGTCGTGACGACGACCGTGGCGGCTTCCGCCGTGACGACCGGGGCGGCAACTCCGGTGGTGGCTTCCGCCGCGACGACCGGGACAACCGTGGTGGCGGGTTCCGTCGCGATGACCGTGCCCCGCGCCGCGATGACGACCGTGGTGGCCGGCCGGGTGGTTTCGACCGCCGCGATGACCGCCGTGACGACCGTCGTGATGACCGGCCTCGTGGTCCCCGTCGGGACGACGACAACCGTGGCGGCGGCTTCCGCCGTGACGACCGCCCCTCCGGTGGTGGCTTCCGTCGTGACGACCGCGGCGGCGGCTACGACAACCGTGGCGGCGGTTTCCGCCGCGATGACCGCGCTCCCCGCCGTGACGACGACCGTGGCGGCTTCCGCCGTGACGACCGCGACCGTGACCGTGGCCCCCGCCGCGACGACGACCGCGGTGGCCGCCCCGGCGGCTACGACCGGCGTGACGACCGCCGCGATGACCGCCGTGACGATCGCCCCCGTGGCCCCCGTCGTGACGACAGCCGTCCGTCCGGTGGCGGGTTCCGCCGTGACGACCGGGACCGGGACCGCGACCGTGGCCCCCGTCGCGACGACAACCGGGGCGGCGGCTACCGCGGCCAGCGGGACGACCGCCGTGACGACCGGGGTGGCTATCGCGGCCGCGACGACCGGGGCGGCCGCCAGGGCGGTTACGAGCGCCGGGACGACCGCGACCGCGACCGCGAGCCCATCAAGCGGCTGCCCATCCCGGACGACGTCACCGGTCACGAGATCGACCAGGACGTCCGCCAGGAGCTGCTGAGCCTGCCCAAGACGCTGGCCGAGGACGTCGCGCGGAACCTGGTCATGGTGGCCCGGCTCATCGACGAGGACCCCGAGGAGGCGTACGCGTACGCGCGCATCGCCCTCCGGCTCGCCTCGCGCGTCGCCGCCGTCCGCGAGGCCGCCGGTTTCGCCGCCTACGCGACCCAGAAGTACGCGGAGGCCCTGGCGGAGTTCCGGGCGGCCCGGCGGATGACCGGGTCCGTGGAGCTGTGGCCGGTCATGGCCGACTGTGAGCGCGGTCTCGGCCGGCCCGAGAAGGCCATGGCGATGGCCGGTGAGCCCGAGGTGCAGAAGCTGGACAAGGCCGGCCAGGTCGAGATGCGTCTCGTGGCCGCCGGCGCCCGGCGGGACATGGGGCAGCTCGACGCCGCCATCGTCACGCTCCAGAGCCCCGAGCTCGCCTCGAACGCCGTGCACCCGTGGACCCCGCGCCTGCGCTACGCGTACGCCGACGCGCTGCTCGAAGCGGGCCGCGAGGACGAGGCGCGCGAGTGGTTCGGCAAGGCGCTGGAGGCCGACAAGGACGGCGCCACCGACGCGTCCGACCGCCTCGCCGAGCTGGACGGCGTCGAGTTCGTGGACGCGCTGGACGACGACGAGGCCGAGCCCGTCGCCGCCGACGCGGACCGGGACGACGCCCGCGAGGACGGCGAGTCCCAGGCGTAACGCATGAGAAGAGGGCGGCACCCGGCCACGGGTGCCGCCCTCTTTGGCGTTCAGCCCAGGTTCAGGCTGCGCAGGACCAGGCCCGTCGCCGGCTTCGGGCCGAACGACGTCGACTTGCGGGGCATGGTGACGCCCTGGCGGGCTAGGTCCCGGACGAGCTCCTCGCGTACCGGATGCATCAGCACCGCCGTCGAACCGTTCCGCTCGGCCTGCTCCACCGCGGCGGCGGTGTCGTGGATGTACGCGATGTGCGCCGGGTCGTCCGGGATGCGCCACACCCGGTCGAGCAGCGCCGAGTGCAGGACCGTCGCGTCCAGGGTGCGCCAGCCGGCCGGGCGGTCCGCCGGGACCGTGCGGGCCAGCAGCGCCTCGTCCGGGCGGTCGACCAGATGGAAGCCCCCGTCGCCCGCGAGCAGGAAGGCGTTGCCCTCGGCGGCCGCCCCGGCCAGGGCCTCCATCGCGTCCGGAAGCGGCCCCGCCACCTCCCGTATCCGGAACAGGCCGGTCAGCGCGGCCAGCGCGTCCGCGACCGGCAGTCCGTGCAGCAGGCGGTGGATGGCGCGGACCCGGAGCGGGTAGCGGGCGGTGTCCACCAGCAGCACGAGGCCGTAGTCCCAGGGACCCGGGTCCGTGTGCTCCTGCTGGAGCCTGAGATAGGTGGCCCAGCGGTGGTGGCCGTCCGCGATGAGCGCCTGGTGCCGGGCCAGGTCCGCCTGGATCTCCGCGCGTTCGGCGGGATCGGTGACCGCCCACAGCCGGTGGCAGAAGCCGTCCTCCGTGGTGGTGCGGAACAGCGGCTCGCGCGCGACGGTCCGCTCGACCACCGCGGTCGCCCCCGTCGCCGTGTCCTCGTCGCCCCGGTACGTCAGCAGCAGCGGTTCCAGATGGGCGGCGGTGGCCCGCATCAGGTCGGCCCGGTCCTCGACCACATGCGCCATGACGTCCTCGTGCGGAAGCACCACGCCCTCGGCCGGCTCCGAGAGGGCGAGGGCGCCGATGACGCCCCGTTGCAGGATCTCGTCGTCGCGCTGCTCGTACACGTACAGGGCGGGCTCGGGGTCCGGGGCGAGGACGCCCTCCGCGAGCCAGTCGTCCAGGGTGGCGGCGGCCCGGGCGTTGCGGGCGGCGACCGTGCCGGCCTGCGGCAGGATCAGCCGGACGATGTTGTGCGGGTCCGCCGACTCCAGGTGGTGCAGCCCGTCGGGCCGCACGACCACGTCGTACGGGGGAGAGGTCACCGCGGCGAGGCTGCCGACCCGCTCGGGGACGTACCGCAGGCCGCGGAACGGAAGCAGACGCAGTCCCTGGTCCGTCGTGCCTCGTGTGTTCATCCACGCATCGTATGTGGGGTGCACGGATGCGCGATGATCGGGGGAGAAGCAGTCGAAGAGGAGCGCGGAACATGAGCGGGACGAGCAGGACCAGGCCGAGCGGCAGCAGCACCGCGCTGAGTGAGGCGTACGACACGGCGCTGCTCGACCTCGACGGTGTCGTGTACGCGGGCGGGCAGGCGATCGACCACGCCGTCGAGGCGCTCGGCACCGCCCGCGACGGCGGGATGCACCTGGCGTACGTCACCAACAACGCGCTGCGCACCCCGGCCGCCGTGGCCGCGCACCTCACCGAGCTGGGCGTCCCGGCCGAGCCCACCGACGTGATCACCTCGGCGCAGGCGGTGGCCCGGCTGATGGCCGACCAGCTGCCCGCCGGGGCCCGGGTCCTGGTCATCGGCGGCGAGGGACTGCGCGTCGCGCTGCGGGAACGCGGCCTCGAACCCGTCGAGTCGGCCGACGACGACCCGGTCGCGGTGGTCCAGGGATACGGCGGCCCGGACCTGGCCTGGGGCCGGTTCGCGGAGGCCTCGTACGCGATCAACCGCGGGCTGCCGTGGTTCGCGTCCAACACCGACCTGACGATCCCGGGCGCGCGCGGGATCGCGCCGGGCAACGGGGCGGCCGTCGAGGTCGTCCGGATCGCCACCGGCGCCGAACCGCAGGTCGCCGGGAAGCCGCTCCCGCCGATGCACCGCGAGACCGTGCTGCGCACCGGCGCCGAACGGCCGCTGGTGGTCGGCGACCGGCTCGACACCGACATCGAGGGGGCGTTCAACGGCGGCGTCGACTCGCTGCTCGTGCTCACCGGGGTGACCGACGCGGCCCAGCTGGTGACCGCGGTCCCCGAGCACCGGCCGACGTACATCGACGCGGACCTGCGCGGGCTGCTCACCGGACAGCCCGAGGTGACGGAGGACGGCGGGGGATTCCGCTGCGGCGGCTGGACGGCCTCCGCCGAGGGCGGCGCGCTCGTGCTGGAGGGCGACGGCGACGCGCTCGACGGGCTGCGGGCGCTGTGCGCGGCGGCCTGGTCGCACGCCGGGGACGGGGCCTGTGACCTGGACGCGGACAAGGCCGTGACCCGGCTCGGGCTGTGAGGACGGGCCCGGGATCCCGGAGGCTGGGTAGGCTAACCTAACCGGGTGTTGGTTGAGAGCCCCCCGGATTCCAGTTCCGGCCCGATAGCCGCGCCGGACAAGGCCGCCGCTCCCCGCAGACGTCATGCGGCGAGAGCGGCGGGGCTCCTGGTGGCCGTGGCCGTCCTCGTCCTCGTGTGCCTCGCGTCCATCGGGATCGGCGCCAAGGCGCTGCCGCTCTCCGACGTGTGGCACGGCCTGTTCCACTACGCGGGCAGCGGCGACGACGTCCTCGTACGCAAGGTCCGCGTCCCCCGCACCGTGCTGGGGCTCCTCGTGGGTGCCGCGCTCGGCCTCGCCGGGGCCGTCATGCAGGCGCTGACCCGCAACCCGCTCGCCGAGCCGGGCATCCTCGGTGTCAACGCGGGGGCCTCGGCCGCCGTCGTCTCCGCCATCAGCTTCTTCGGCGTGACCTCGCTGACCGGCTATGTGTGGTTCGCCTTCGCGGGCGCCGCGATCGTGTCGGTGGCCGTGTACTTCCTCGGCGGAAGCCGGTCCTCCACGCCGGTGCGGCTCGCGCTCGCCGGGACGGCCGTCACCGCCGCGCTGTACGGGTACGTCAACGCCGTACAGCTGCTGGACTCGGCGGCGCTGGACCGGCTGCGGTTCTGGACGGTCGGCTCGCTGGCCTCCGCGAACACGGAGACCGTCGGCAAGGTGTGGCCGTTCATCGCGGCGGGCGTCCTGCTGACCGTGTTCATCGCGCGCCCGCTCAACGCCCTGGAGATGGGCGACGACACGGCCAGGTCGCTGGGCGCGAACCTGACCCGGACCAGGGTGCTCGCGATGCTCGCGGTGACGCTGCTCTGCGGGGCGGCGACCGCCGCGTGCGGGCCGATCGTCTTCATCGGGCTGATGATCCCGCACCTGGTGCGCACCCTCACCGGGCCCGACCTGCGGTGGATCCTGCCGTACGCGGCGGTGCTCTCCCCGGTGCTGCTGCTCGGCGCGGACGTGGTCGGCCGGGTCATCGCCCGCCCCTCGGAGCTCCAGGTCGGCATCGTCACCGCGCTCATCGGCGGGCCCGTCTTCATCTACCTCGTACGACGCAAGAGGATGTCCCAGCTGTGAAGGCCACGACCACGAAGGAGACGGCGCGCGCCGTCCGTCCGGTACGGGCCGTGCGGACCGGCGGGTACTCGTTCCGGATGAACGTGCGGGCGGCCCTGGTCGTCCTGCTCCTGGCCGTCGTGGCGGCGGGCGCCGCGGTCGTCCTCATCGGCAGCGGCGACTTCTCGATGACGCCCGAGGAGGTCCTGACCACGCTCTTCGGCCACGGCACCTTCCAGCAGGAGTTCATCGTCACCGACCTGCGGCTGCCCCGGGTGCTCGTCGGACTCCTCGTCGGCGGGGCGCTCGGTGCCGGGGGCGCCGTCTTCCAGACCATCTCCCGCAACCCGCTCGGCAGCCCCGACGTGCTCGGCTTCGGGCAGGGCGCCACGGTCGGCGCGCTCACCGTGATCGTCCTCTTCCAGGGCGACGCGAAGGAGGTCGCGGCCGGTGCGGTCGTCGGCGGCCTGCTGACCGGTCTCGCCGTCTACCTGCTGGCGTGGAAGCGCGGCGTGCACGGCTTCCGGCTGGTCCTGGTGGGGATCGGGGCGGCGGCCATGCTGACCGCCGCGACGCAGTACCTGATCACCAAGGCGAACCTGGTCGACGCGACGCGTGCCGTCGTCTGGATGACCGGCTCGCTCGACGGGCGCGACTGGGCGCAGGTCTGGCCGCTGCTGGTCGTCTGCGCCGTGCTGCTCCCGCTGGTGTACGGGCACGGGCCGGCCCTGCGCGTCATGGAGATGGGCGACGACGCGGCGTACGCGCTCGGGGTACGGGTGGAACGCACCCGCCTCCTCCTCATGGGCGCCGCCGTGCTGCTCGTCGCCGTCGCCACGGCCGCCGCCGGGCCGATCGCCTTCGTCTCGCTGAGCGCCCCGCAGCTGGCACGCCGGCTGACCCGGTCCACCGGACCGAACCTGGTGGCCGCGACGTTCATGGGGGCGGCGCTCCTGCTCGTCGCCGACTGGATCGCGCTCGATGCGTTCGGCGACCGCCAGCTGCCGGTGGGTGTGGTCACCGGGGTGCTCGGTGGCTGCTATCTCGTGTGGCTGCTGGTGACCGAGCGCAAGGCGGGGCGCATATGAGATCCCGCCTCCCCGCCGCCTCTCCTCAACTGTCCGACCCGCGACCGTCCGACCCCCGGAGTACCACCATGCAGCGCCTCACCGCGGACTCGGTGACCCTCGGCTACGACCAGCGGGTCATCGCGGAGAACCTTTCGGTCGAGATACCCGACCAGTCGTTCACCGTGATCGTCGGCCCCAACGCCTGCGGCAAGTCGACGCTGCTGCGGGCGCTCTCCCGGATGCTGAAGCCGAGCCGGGGCCAGGTGCTTCTCGACGGCCAGTCGATCCACGGGCTGCCCGCGAAGAAGGTCGCCAAGACGCTGGGCCTGCTGCCGCAGTCCTCCATCGCGCCCGAGGGCATCACGGTCGCGGACCTCGTGGCGCGGGGTCGGTACCCGCACCAGGGGCTGCTGCGGCAGTGGTCGCCGGAGGACGAGCGGGTCGTCCAGGAGTCGATGGAGGCGACGGGCGTCGGTGAGCTGGCCGATCGCTATGTCGATGAATTGTCCGGCGGTCAGCGTCAGCGGGTCTGGATCGCGATGGCCCTCGCCCAGCAGACGCCGCTGCTGCTCCTGGACGAGCCGACGACGTACCTCGACATCCAGCACCAGATTGATGTGCTGGACCTGTGCGCCGAGCTGCACGAGACGCAGGGGCGGACGCTGGTGGCCGTCCTGCACGACCTGAACCACGCGGCGCGGTACGCCACGCATCTGATCGCGATGCGCGGTGGGGAGATCGTCGCGGAGGGGGCGCCGGGGGAGATCGTCACCGCGGAGCTGGTGGAGCGGGTGTTCGGGCTGCGGTGTCAGGTGATTCCGGATCCGGAGACGGGGACGCCGTTGGTCGTACCTGCTGCGCGGGTGCGCGGGGCGCGCGGGGCCGAAAAGACGTCCTCAATCGCCGGACGGGCTTGAATGTGCCGGCCTTGGTTCGCACGCGGAGCTTGAATTTCGCTACAGCAGTGACTTCAGTTTCAGGAGGTCTCTGAAGCCCGCCTCCAGGCGGACCCGGCCCGAGGCCCATGCCTTCGCGAAGTTCAGGTCGCCGTCGACCATGGCGACCAGGTCGTCGCCGGTCATCGCGAGGCGGATCTCGGCCCTTTCGCGGGGTGGGCCCTCCAGCGTGTCCAGGACCCGGATGCGGCCGCCGGAGAGGCGGCCGGTGAACGTGATGTCCAGGTCCCGGATGTGGCAGCTCAGCGAGCGGTCCAGGTCGGCGGCGCGGCGCACGTCGCCGTCGGCCCCCGCGAGGTTGTCGGAAAGTCTGTCGAGTGCGCTGCGGCACTCCGCCATGGTCGCCATCATGATCGACGTTACCCCAGCGCTTCGCGGTAGCGTTTCCGCATGAGCGACGCGATGCCCGAGCCCGAGACGGACGCCCCGCCGGAGCCGGCCGAGCCCGCGGGCCCGGCGCCCCTCGGCGTCGTACGGACGCCCACCGGCAGCGCCGAGGTGGACGGGCTGCTCGAGCGGCTGGCCGACGCCGACCACCTCGCGGCGGACGGACACACCGAGGTGTACGAGGATGTACACAGGGGCCTGCGCGAGGCGCTGAGCGCGCTGGACGCCGGGCCCGCCCCCGCACCGGGACCACCCGTACCGGTGCCCCCGTACAACCACAGGAGCTGAACCGAACGTGGCAGGAGTCGCCCGTCGCCGTCTCGATGCCGAGCTGGTACGCCGCAAGCTGGCCCGGTCGCGCGAGCACGCCGGACAGCTGATCGCGGCGGGCCGGGTGACCGTCGGCGGCAACACCGCGACCAAATCGGCCACCCAGGTCGAGACCAGCGCCGCCCTCGTGGTCACCAAGGACGACAGCGACCCCGACTACGTCTCGCGCGGCGGCCACAAGCTGGCCGGTGCCCTCGCCGCCTTCGTCCCGCTCGGCCTTGAGGTCGAGGGCCGCCGGGCGCTGGACGCGGGCGCCTCGACCGGCGGGTTCACCGATGTGCTGCTGCGCGCGGGCGCCGCGCAGGTCGTCGCCGTGGACGTCGGCTACGGGCAGCTCGCCTGGTCGCTCCAGTCCGACGAGCGCGTCGTCGTCAAGGACCGCACCAACGTCCGGGAACTGACCCTGGAGGCCATCGACGGCGAACCGGTCGACCTGGTGGTCGGCGACCTGTCGTTCATCCCGCTCGGGCTCGTGATGCCGGCCCTGTTCCGCTGCACGGCCACCGGCGCCGACCTGGTGCTCATGGTCAAGCCGCAGTTCGAGGTCGGCAAGGAACGGCTCGGCAGCGGCGGGGTGGTGCGCAGCCCCGAGCTGCGCGCCGAGGCGGTACGGGAGGTGGCGCGCCGGGCGTGGGCGCTGGGCCTGGGGGTGCGGGGCGTGACCGCGAGCCCGCTGCCGGGGCCCTCCGGGAACGTCGAGTACTTTCTGTGGCTGCGGGCCGGAGCACCGGAACTGGATCCCGCGGATGTCGACCGTGCAGTGGCGGAGGGGCCCCGTTGACGACGCATGAGGCACGAACAGTCTTCCTTCTCGCGCACACCGGCCGCCCGGCCGCGATCCGCAGCGCGGAACTCGTCGTGCAGGGGCTGCTGCGCAACGGCCTGGGGGTGCGGGTCCTCGCCACGGAGGCGGCCGACCTGCCGCTGCCCCCGTCCGTGGAGACCGTCACCGATGCGACGCCCGAGGTGCTCAACGGCTGCGAGCTGCTGATCGTCCTCGGCGGCGACGGGACGCTGCTGCGCGGCGCCGAACTCTCCCGCGCCTCCGGCGTGCCCATGCTCGGCGTCAACCTCGGCCGGGTCGGCTTCCTCGCCGAGGCCGAGCGCGACGACCTCGACCAGGTGGTCGACCGGGTCGTCACCCGGGCGTACACGGTCGAGGAGCGCATGACGATCGACGTCCTGGTGCACAGCAACGGGGACGTCGTCCACACCGACTGGGCGCTCAACGAGGCGGCCGTGCAGAAGGTGTCGCCCGAGCGGATGCTCGAAGTCGTCCTGGAGATCGACGGCCGCCCGGTGACCGGGTTCGGCTGCGACGGCATCGTGTGCGCGACGCCCACCGGCTCGACCGCGTACGCCTTCTCGGCCGGCGGGCCCGTCGTGTGGCCGGAGGTCGAGGCGCTGCTGATGGTCCCGATCAGCGCCCACGCCCTGTTCGCCAAGCCGCTCGTGACCTCGCCCACGTCGGTGCTCGCCGTCGAGGTCCAGCCGCACACCCCGCACGGGGTGCTGTGGTGCGACGGGCGCAGGACCGTCGAGCTGCCCTCCGGGGCGCGGGTCGAGGTGCGGCGCGGTGCCGTGCCCGTCCGGCTGGCCCGGCTGCACCGGGCGTCGTTCACGGACCGTCTCGTCGCCAAGTTCGCGCTGCCCGTCTCGGGGTGGCGGGGCGCGCCCCACTGACCCCACCCGTGTGCACGCGGGCGGGGAAACCTCGTATGGTCATGTCCGTGTTGGAGGAGATGCGGATACGGTCGCTCGGGGTCATCGACGACGCGGTGGTGGAGCTGTCACCCGGTTTCACCGCGGTGACGGGTGAGACCGGCGCCGGCAAGACCATGGTCGTCACCAGCCTGGGGCTGCTGCTCGGCGGGCGCGCCGACCCCGCCCTGGTGCGGATCGGCGCCAAGGCCGCGGTCGTCGAGGGCCGGATCACGGTGGCCGACGGCGACGCGGTGGTGCTGCGCGCCGAGGAGGCCGGGGCCGAGATCGAGGACGGGGCGCTGCTCATCAGCCGCACCGTCTCCGCCGAAGGGCGCTCCCGGGCGCACCTCGGCGGCAGATCCGTGCCCGTGGGCGTGCTGTCCGAGCTGGCCGACGAACTCGTCGCCGTGCACGGCCAGACCGACCAGCAGGGCCTGCTCAAGCCCGCCCGGCAGCGCCAGGCCCTCGACCGGTACGCGGGCGACGGCGTCGCCGTGCCGCTGGCGAAGTACGCCGCCGCCTACCGCCGCCTGCGGGACGTCGCCGCGGAGCTGGACGAGCTGACGACGCGCGCCCGCGAACGCGCCCAGGAGGCCGACCTCCTGCGCTTCGGCCTGAACGAGATCGCCGCCGTCGAACCCCTGCCCGGGGAGGACACCGAGCTGGCCGCCGAGGCCCAGCGGCTCGGCCACGCCGACGCGCTCGCCTCCGCCGCCGCCCTCGCGCACACCGCGCTGGCCGGCAACCCGGAGGACCCGGAGGCCCTGGACGCCACGACCGTGGTGGCCGCCGCCCGGCAGGCCCTGGACGGGGTGCGCTCGCACGACCCGGCGCTCGCCTCGCTCGCGGACCGGGTCGGCGAGATCTCCATCCTGCTCGCGGACGTCTCCGGCGAACTGTCCGGTTACGCGGACCAGCTCGACGCCGACCCGTTGCGGCTCGCCGCCGTCGAGGAGCGGCGCGCAGCGCTCACCGCCCTCACCCGCAAGTACGGCGAGGACATCACCGCCGTACTCGCCTGGGCGCAGGAGGGCGCGGACCGGCTCACGGAGCTGGAGGGCGACGACGACCGGATCGGGGAGCTGACCGCCGAGCGGGACGCCCTGCGCGCCGAACTCTCCGGCCTCGGGCAGGCGTTGACCGACGCCCGGACGGCCGCCGCCGCGTCCTTCGCGGAGGCGGTGACCGAGGAGCTGGCGTCCCTGGCCATGCCGCACGCCCGGGTGTCCTTCGACATCCGGCAGACCGAGGCGGCGGACGAGGCGTCCGGCATCGAGATCGGCGGCCGCAATGTGGCCTACGGCCCGTCCGGCGCCGACGAGGTCGAACTGCTCCTCGCCCCGCACCCCGGCGCCCAGCCCCGGCCCATCGCCAAGGGCGCATCGGGCGGTGAGCTGTCCCGGGTGATGCTCGCGGTCGAGGTGGTCTTCGCGGGATCCGACCCCGTGCCCACGTACCTCTTCGACGAGGTCGACGCGGGCGTCGGCGGCAAGGCGGCCGTCGAGGTCGGGCGGCGGCTCGCGAAGCTGGCGAGGTCCGCCCAGGTCGTCGTCGTCACGCACCTGCCGCAGGTGGCCGCGTTCGCCGACCGGCAGCTGCTGGTCGAGAAGACCGTGGACGGCTCGGTGACCAGCAGCGGGGTCACCGTCCTGGAGGGCGAGGACCGGGTGCGGGAGCTGTCCCGGATGCTCGCGGGCCAGGAGGACTCCGAGACGGCCCGCGCCCACGCCGAGGAACTGCTCGCCACGGCCCGCGCCGACGGATAGCCGTGACGGTCGGGGCGCGTCCGCGCGCCCCGACCGTACGGGTGTCGTGGTGCCGTACACGCTTTCACCCGTGCGGGTGGTGTCGGCCGTCCGATTTGTCGTGGTGAGCCCCGGAGTTACGGTTCCGTCGTGCCGGAACGTGCGTACGGACTGGCATCCTTGGCGGTGTTCGTACCCCCGACTCGGGAGCCCCGGGAGCCAATCGACGTGTCACAGCTGCGCACGGTCCAGGTAGTCGGCGGCGGCAGTGCCGGCAGCAGCACGCACGCCGGTTCGCTGGCCGCCGGGCTGGTCGCCCGGGGCGTGCGGGTCACCGTCTGCGCGCCGGCCGCGCTGGACCGCATCCACGACTTCGCCGCCACCGGCGCCCACTTCGCGCCCGTGCCCCGGCGCAGCGACCCGGCGGCCGTCGCGGCCCTGCGCGCCGCCTGCGCCGACGCGGACGTCGTCCACGCGCACGGACTGCACGCCGCCGTACGGGCCGCCCTGGCGATCGGCCGCCGGCCCGTCCCCCTGGTCGTCACCTGGCACACCCGGTCCCACGCCGAAGGGGCCCGGCGCCGACTGCTGCACCTCTTGGAGCGAAGGGCCGTGCGCGCGGCGGCCGTCGTGCTCGCCACCTCGTCCGACCTGGTCGACCGGGCGCGCGCCCGGGGCGCCCGCGACGCCCGGCTCGCGCCCGTCGCCGCCCCCAGGACGCCGCCCCCGGCCGGGCCGCCCGCCGCCAAGGTCCGCGCCGAACTGGGCGCGGTGGAGCGGCCGTTGATCGTCGCGCTCGGCACGCTCGTCCCGCATCACGGCTACGACACCCTGCTCGACGCGGCGGCCGCGTGGCGCCTGCTCGAGCCCGTACCGCTGGTGGCCGTCGTCGGCGAGGGGCGGGAACGGGCGGCCCTGCGGCGGCGGATCACGGCCGAGGGCCTGCCCGTCGAACTGCTCGGCGACCGGTCCGACGCCGCCGCTGTCCTGGCCGCCGCCGACGTCGCCGTCCTGCCCAGCCGCTGGGAGTCCCGCTCGACCTCCGCCCAGCAGGCGCTGCGGGCCGGGGTGCCCCTGGTCGCCACGGCGGTCGGCGGCACGCCCGAACTCGTGGGGGACGCCGCCGTCCTCGTGCCGTACGCGGACGGCGAGGCGCTGGCCGCCGAGGTGGCCCGGCTGCTCGGGGACCCGGCCGAGCGGGACCGGCTGGCCGCCGAGGGCCTGCGGCAGGCGGCGAGTTGGCCGACCGAGGACGACACGGTGGCCCAGGTGCTCGCGGTGTACGACGAACTGGCCCGCTGAGGAGGCCGTTGACAGCCTTCCGACCGGCTGCGATCTTGGAAAATTCGGACCGGGCGGCTGGGGAGGACACACACATGGGCGAGGGCACACAGGCGTACGGGGACGACAGCGCGTTGCCCGGACCCCTCGTCTCCGTGGACTGGCTCGCCGCGCGCCTCGGCGCCCCCGGGCTGCGGGTGTTCGACGCGTCGGTCGGCGCGCACCGGGGGAGCGGGACGCGGATCACGGGGGCCGGGGTCTTCGACATCGACGGCGCGCTCTCCGACCACGCGGCGCCGGTGCCCCACACCATGCCGGACGCCGCCCGGTTCACCGAGGAGATGCGGGCGCTCGGCCTGAACGACACGGACACCGTGATCGTGTACGACGCGGCCGGGATCTACTCCAGCGCCCGGGCCCGGTGGATGCTCCGGGCCATGGGATTCGACCGGGCCGCCGTCCTCGACGGGGGACTGCCCGCCTGGACCGCCGCCGGGCTGCCCGTCACCGAGGGCGCCCCCGAACCTGCCGCCGGGCGCGGGGACTTCACGGCCCGGCCCCGGCCCGGGCTCCTCGTCGGTGCCGGCGAGGTGGCGAAGGCCCTGGCCGACCCGGGGGCGGTCGTGCTCGACGCCAGGACCCGGGGGCGGTTCGAGGGCACGGAGCCCGAGCCGCGGACCGGGCTGCGCGGCGGCCATATGCCGGGGGCCGTCAGCCTGCCGTTCGGACAACTCCAGGACGAGGGGCGGATGCGGGCGCCCGACGCGCTGCGCGCCGTGTTCGCCGGGGCGGCCGGTGACCGCGAGCGGCTGTACTTCAGCTGCGGGTCCGGGGTGACCGCCTGCGTCCTCGCGCTGGGGGCCGAGCTGGCCGGATACCGGGACCTGACCGTGTACGACGGATCGTGGAGCGAGTGGGGGCTGCCCCAGGCGGACCAGGCGGACCAGGCGGACCAGGCGGACCAGGCGGACCAAGCGGACCCGGCGCACTCGGCGGACCCGCTGGACCGGCCCGTCGTGACGGGCCCGTAGAAGCGCCGATACGGCTCCGCCCGGCCACCGGGATCCGGCAGCCGGGCGGGGAGGTCGCGGACCGCGTCCGTCAGCCCACGTACGCCCCGCTCGCCGTCAGGCGCAGGGCCGTGTCGATCAGCGGGACGTGGCTGAACGCCTGCGGGAAGTTGCCCACCTGGCGCTGGAGGCGGGCGTCCCACTCCTCGGCCAGCAGGCCCAGGTCGTTGCGGAGGGACAGCAGCCGCTCGAACAGCCGCCGCGCCTCGTCCACCCGGCCGATCATCGCGAGGTCGTCCGCCAGCCAGAACGAGCAGGCCAGGAAGGCGCCCTCGTCGCCCTCCAGGCCGTCCACGCCCGCGTCGTCGCCCGCGGTCGGGTAGCGCAGGACGAAGCCGTCCTCCGTGGACAGCTCCCGCTGGATCGCCTCGATGGTGCCGATGACCCGCTTGTCGTCGGGCGGCAGGAAGCCCATCTGCGGGATCAGCAGCAGGGAGGCGTCCAGTTCCTTCGACCCGTACGACTGGGTGAAGGTGTTGCGCTCGGGGTCGTAGCCGCGCTCGCAGACGTCGCGGTGGATCTCGTCGCGCAGCTCGTGCAGCCGCTCGACCGGGCCCTCCGCGTCGCCGGACTCGATGAGCTTGATGGTCCGGTCGACCGCGACCCAGGCCATCACCTTGGAGTGCACGAAGTGGCGGCGCGGCCCGCGCACCTCCCAGATGCCCTCGTCCGGCTCGTTCCAGTGCTTCTCCAGGTACTCGATCAGCTTGAGCTGGAGCCCGGTGGCGTAGTCGTTGCGGGCCAGGCCCGTCATGTGCGCCAGGTGCAGCGCCTCGGTGACCTCGCCGTACACGTCCAGCTGGAGCTGGCCCGCAGCACCGTTGCCGACGCGGACCGGGGCGGAGCCCTCGTAACCCGGCAGCCACTCCAGCTCCGCCTCGCCCAGCTCCCGCTCGCCCGCGATCCCGTACATGATCTGCAGGTTCTCCGGGTCGCCGGCCACCGCGCGCAGCAGCCATTCGCGCCAGGCGCGGGCCTCCTCGCGGTAGCCGGTGCGCAGCAGCGAGGAGAGGGTGATCGCGGCGTCGCGCAGCCAGGTGTAGCGGTAGTCCCAGTTCCGGGAGCCGCCGATGTCCTCGGGCAGCGAGGTGGTCGGCGCGGCGACGATGCCGCCGGTCGGCGCGTACGTCAGGGCCTTCAGCGTGATCAGCGAGCGGACCACGGCCTCGCGGTAGGGGCCGTGGTACGTGCACTGCTCGACCCACTCGCGCCAGAAGTCCGCGGTCGCCTCCAGCGAGCCGTCCGGGTCCGGGAGCGCGGGCGGCTCGTGGTGCGAGGGCTGCCAGCTGATGGTGAACGCGATCCGGTCACCGGGGGAGACGGTGAAGTCGGAGTACGTCGTCAGGTTCTCGCCGTAGGTGTCGACGGGTGTGTCCAGCCACACCGAGTCCGGGCCCGCGACGGCGACCGTACGTGAGTCCACCTTGTGCACCCAGGGGGTGACGCGGCCGTAGCTGAACCGCATGCGCAGCTCCGAGCGCATCGGCACACGGCCGCTGACGCCCTCCACGATCCGGATCAGCTGCGGCGCGCCGTCACGCGGCGGCATGAAGTCGGTCACTCTGACCGTGCCGCGCGGCGTGTCCCACTCCGATTCGAGGATGAGGGAGTCCCCGCGGTAGCGGCGGCGGTCGGCGGCGGGCGGCTCCGCGCCCTCGGGGCGGGCCGGCCCCAGTCGCCAGAAGCCGTGTTCCTCGGTGCCCAGGAGGCCCGCGAAAATGGCGTGTGAATCGAAGCGGGGGAGGCAAAGCCAGTCGGCTGTGCCGTCCCGGCAGACCAGGGCAGCGGTCTGCATGTCTCCGATGAGTGCGTAATCCTCGATGCGCCCGGCCACGTGCATCTCCAGTCGAACGGCCATGTCGCCCCGTAGGGCGCTTACTGCGGGTCAAGAGGTTGTCGCAAGGGGTTGTAGTGGGGGGACCTGCGAACTTCCGGCCTCGCCCGAGCGAGTGTCCGAGCAGGATACGACGCAGCCGGGTGATCCGCGCGACCCTCTTGCCAACCGGAGTGGTCCGATCTAGCGGGGTGCGAGTGGCATATGCGGCTTGCGCCGCGCTTGCGGGCCGGTGGCCGGAAGCAGTCTCCCCCTGTCGCTGATACCCTGGTAGCCCGTGGACCGGTGGTCGTCGGCGAGAGCAGACGAGGCCCCCGAACCGCAGCGACGGCATCTCCGGAATCTCCGGACGGCAAGCCGGCACGCACCTCATGATCGCGACCACGGGAGCCCCCTTTGGCTATGCAGCCCACATCCACGACGACCAAGCACATCTTCGTCACCGGGGGTGTCGCCTCTTCCCTCGGCAAGGGTCTGACTGCCTCCAGCCTCGGTGCCCTGCTCAAGGCGCGCGGCCTCCGGGTCACCATGCAGAAGCTCGACCCGTACCTGAACGTCGACCCCGGCACGATGAACCCGTTCCAGCACGGCGAGGTCTTCGTGACGAACGACGGTGCGGAGACGGACCTCGACATCGGCCACTACGAGCGCTTCCTCGACGTCGACCTCGACGGCTCGGCCAACGTCACCACCGGCCAGGTCTACTCGCAGGTCATCGCCAAGGAGCGGCGCGGCGAGTACCTGGGCGACACCGTGCAGGTCATCCCGCACATCACCAACGAGATCAAGCACCGCATCCGGCGCATGGCCACCGACGACGTCGACGTGGTCATCACCGAGGTCGGCGGCACCGTCGGTGACATCGAGTCGCTGCCGTTCCTGGAGACCGTGCGCCAGGTCCGCCACGAGGTCGGCCGGGACAACGTCTTCGTCGTGCACATCTCGCTGCTGCCCTACATCGGCCCCTCCGGCGAGCTGAAGACCAAGCCCACGCAGCACTCCGTGGCCGCCCTGCGCAACATCGGTATCCAGCCGGACGCGATCGTGCTGCGCGCCGACCGCGACGTGCCGACCGCCATCAAGCGCAAGATCTCGCTGATGTGCGACGTGGACGAGGCCGCCGTGGTCGCCTGCGTGGACGCCAAGTCGATCTACGACATCCCCAAGGTGCTGCACACCGAGGGCCTGGACGCCTACGTCGTGCGCAAGCTCGACCTGCCGTTCCGCGACGTCGACTGGACCACCTGGGACGACCTGCTGGACCGCGTCCACAACCCCGACCACGAGGTCACCGTCGCCCTGGTCGGCAAGTACATCGACCTGCCCGACGCCTACCTCTCGGTCACCGAGGCCATCCGGGCCGGCGGCTTCGCCAACAAGGCGCGGGTCAAGGTCGAGTGGGTCGCCTCCGACGACTGCAAGACCCCGGCCGGTGCGCAGAAGGCCCTCGCCGGCATCGACGCGATCTGCATCCCCGGCGGCTTCGGCGAGCGCGGCGTGGTCGGCAAGGTCGGCGCGATCCAGTACGCCCGCGAGAACAAGGTGCCGCTGCTCGGCCTCTGCCTGGGCCTCCAGTGCATCGTGATCGAGGCGGCCCGCAATCTCGCCGAGATCCCCGACGCCAACTCCACCGAGTTCGACGCCGCGACCTCGCACCCGGTCATCTCGACCATGGAGGAGCAGCTCGCGTACGTCGAGGGCGCCGGCGACCTGGGCGGCACCATGCGGCTCGGCCTGTACCCGGCGAAGCTCGCCGAGGGCTCGCTGGTCCGCGAGGCCTACGACGACCAGCCGTACGTGGAGGAGCGCCACCGCCACCGCTACGAGGTCAACAACGCGTACCGCGCCGAGCTGGAGAAGAAGGCCGGCCTGGTCTTCTCGGGCACCTCGCCGGACAACAAGCTGGTCGAGTACGTCGAGTACCCGCGCGAGGTCCACCCGTACCTCGTCGCCACCCAGGCGCACCCGGAGCTGCGCTCCCGGCCGACCCGCCCGCACCCGCTCTTCGCCGGTCTGGTGAAGGCGGCCGTCGCCCGCAAGACGGGCGCCGCCGCCGCAGGCGAGCAGGGCAAGTAGGCGGTACCTCCGCAGGCGTTACGGTTGACCGGGGCGCGCGTCCGAACAGGGACGCGGGCCCCGGTCACCGTTTTTCGTGGGAGGACGCAGATGGGTTTCCAGGACACGCCCGAGGAATGGCACGTCACCGAGAGCGCGACCCCGTTCCGGGGGAAGAAGACCAGCGTCCGCTCCGACGACGTCGAGATGCCCGACGGTACGGTCGCGCACCGCGACTACCAGGTGCACCCCGGCTCGGTCGCCGTGCTCGCGCTGGACGACGAGGGCCGCGTCCTGGTCCTGCGCCAGTACCGCCACCCCGTCCGCCACAAGCTGTGGGAGATCCCCGCCGGGCTGCTCGACGTGCCCGGCGAGAACCCGCTGCACGCCGCGCAGCGCGAGCTGTACGAGGAGGCGTACGTCAAGGCCGAGGACTGGCGGGTGCTCGCCGACATCTACACCTCGCCCGGCGGCTCCGACGAGGCCGTACGCATCTTCCTCGCCCGGGACGTCTCCGAGGCGGAGGGCGAGCGCTTCGAGGTCTCCGAGGAGGAGGCCGACATGGAGCTGGCCCGGGTGCCGCTCCAGGACCTCGTGCGCCAGGTGCTCGCCGGTGAGCTGCACAACAGCTGCCTGGTCGTGGGCGTGCTCGCGCTCACCGCGGCCCTCGCGGGCGACGGCGTCGACGCGCTGCGCCCCGCCGACGCACCCTGGCCGGCCCGCCCCTTCGAGGCCTGACGGACCGTCTGAAACCGTGCCCGGCGGTCGATGAGGCCCCTCGTACGGTCACTCCCGCGCACCCCCCGATCGTAAAAAATGCTGATCCGATCGGGGGATGCCCGGGTCGTGCTCCCCCCGCTCCGGCCATCCGCCTGAACTACGCTTCGAATGCCCTGACCGGAGTCCCGCAGGGCGACGCGTCAGCGAAGTGGAGCGTGGCCCGTGACGGATCAGGCGGTGGACACCAGCGGCCCGGCCGAGGCAGCGGGGACCGAGGAGCCGCCCGCGCCGGAACCAGCCCGATTCTTCGGCCGCGAACGCGAGTTGAAGGAACTGCGCGACGACATCGAGCGCGCCGGACTCGACACCATGGCCGGCCGCCGCAGCGCCCGCGCCCGGGTCCTCCTGATCGCCGGACGCCCCGGCTCCGGCCGCACCGCGCTCGCCTCCGAACTCGCCCGCCGGCTCCTCGAAACCGGCGACTACCCCGACGGCCTGCTCCGCGTCCGGCTCGCCGAGACCGGCGGCGGCCCCGTCCCTCCGGAGCGCGCCGCCCGCGACCTCCTCGGCGGGCTCGGTCTGACCGGGCCGCCCGGCGCCGACGCCGACGAACTGGGCGAAATCGTCCGCGAGGCCCTGGCCGTCCGCCGGGTCCTGCTCCTCCTGGACGACGCCGCGGACGCCGAACAGGTCGACCCGCTCCTCCCCGACAACCCGGACTGCCTCGTCGTCGCCACCTCCGAGGGCCCGCTCACCGGGATCCCCGGCGTCCGGCCCTGCACCATCGGCGGCCTGGACACGGGCTCCGCCGTCCAGCTCCTCGGCCGCGCCACCGGCCAGGTCAGGATCACCGTCGACCCGCTGACCGCCCAGACCGTGGCCGAGGAGTGCGGCGGGCAGCCGGCCGCCCTGGTCCTCATCGGCGGCTGGCTCGCCGCCCGCCCGACCGCCTCCGTGGCCGACGCCGGACGGCAGCTGCGCGCGCTGCCGGACGACCCCGAACTGCCCGCCGGGACGCGCCCGCTGACCCGCGCCTTCCGCCTCGTCCACGACTCCCTCCCGGCCACCCCCGCCCGGATACTGCGACTGCTCTCCCTCGCCCCCGGCGGCCTCGCCGACGCCCACACCGCCTCCGCACTGGCCGGATGCTCCGTCTCGGCGGCCCGGACCACCCTGGACGATTTCGTCACCCTCGGCCTGCTGCGCCGCGAGGGCACCGGCGAACCGCAGTACGAGGTGCCGGGCTGCCTCGCCGGGCTGCTGCGGGCGCTCCTGGAGGACCGGGACCGCCCCGCCGAGATCCAGCTCGCCCGGGCCAGGATGCTGGAGCGCACCGTGCGCCTCCTCCAGTCCTGCCGCGCCATCACGGACCCCGAGGGCTCGCCGTCCCGCCGCAAGCTGGCCGGCCTCCCGCGCACCCTGCGCTTCCCGGACCCGGAGACCGCCGCCGCCTGGCTGCGCGCCCGCAGGCCCGCCCTGCTCGCCTCCGCCCGGATCGCCGTCGAGGACGGGGACCTCGACACGCTGGCCCGCCGCCTGGTCGCCGCGCTGGTGCGGGCGCTCGCCGCGCACGAGGGCACCGACGCCGCAGCTCCCGACCTCTACGCCCTGCACGGCCTGGTGCTGGCCGTCGCCGAGCGCCGCGACCTGCCCCGCGAGCGGGCGGCGGCCCTGCTCAACCTGGCCGACCTGGACGCCGGGACCGGCCGCACCCGCGAGGCGCTGGCCCGCTACCGGGACGCGCTGGACGCCGGGCGGGCCGCGAAGGACCCGTACGCCACCGGGCGGGCGATGGAGTCCGTGGGCGGCGCCTACGCGGAGCTGGGCGACTACCACCGGGCCTCCGACTGGTACGGACGGGCGCTCGCCCAGCGCCTCACCCAGGGCGAGCCCGCCGAGGCGGCGCGCCTGTACGGGCGCCTCGGCACCGTCCACACCTACGCTGGGCGGTACGGCGAGGCGCTGCGGAACTGGCGCGCCGCCGCGGCGGGCCACCGCAGGCTGGGCGACCTCGCGGCCCAGGCGCGGGCGCTCAGCGAGATGGCCCGGGTCCAGGAGTACGCGGGCCGGCCGCAGGAGTCGCTGCGCACCTGCCGGGAGGCGGTGGAGTGGGCGCGGCGGGCCAAGGACGTACGGCTGCAGGCGGCGCTTGAGCTGCGGCTCGCGGACACCCTGGACCGGCTCGGTGACCCCGCGGCGGCGGGGCTGCACCGGGGTGCGGCCGACAGATTGCTGGGTGAAGCGGGCGCGACCTGCGAAACCGGCAGTGCTTGCTCGGAAAAATAATGCTTTGCAAGGCTAGACAGCGGGAAGCCCTTCATTAGACTGGCTGTACCGCGGCCGTTCGCGGTGCCTTCACATGCGATGCATCTACCCTTTTTGCATTGCTGTGCCCGGATTATCCTCTGAGCCAAGGACCGTGATCGACATGAAGGTCGGCATCCCCCGCGAAGTCAAGAACAACGAGTTCCGCGTGGCGATCACGCCTGCCGGTGTGCATGAGCTCGTCCGTCACGGCCACCAGGTCGTCGTCGAGCGGAACGCCGGAGCGGGCTCGTCCATCACGGACGAGGAGTACGTCGCGGCGGGGGCGGAGATCCTGCCCACCGCCGACGAGGTCTGGGCCGCCGCCGACCTGCTGCTCAAGGTCAAGGAGCCGGTCGCCGAGGAGTACCACCGCCTCCGCAAGGGCCAGACCCTCTTCACCTACCTGCACCTCGCGGCCTCCCGCGCGTGCACGGACGCGCTCCTGGAGTCGGGCACCACCGCCATCGCGTACGAGACCGTCGAGACGGCGAACCGCGCGCTGCCGCTGCTCGCCCCGATGTCCGAGGTCGCGGGCCGGCTGGCCCCGCAGGTCGGTGCGTACCACCTGATGCGCTCGGCCGGCGGCCGCGGCGTGCTGCCGGGCGGAGTCCCCGGTACGGCGGCCGGCCGCGCCGTCGTCATCGGCGGCGGTGTCTCCGGCTGGAACGCCACCCAGATCGCGGTGGGCCTCGGCTTCCACGTCACGCTGCTCGACAAGGACATCAACAAGCTCCGCGAGGCGGACAAGGTCTTCGGCACCAAGGTGCAGACCGTCGTCTCCAACGCCTTCGAGCTGGAGAAGGCCGTGGTCGAGGCCGACCTCGTCGTCGGTGCCGTGCTGATCCCCGGCGCCAAGGCCCCGAAGTTGGTCACCAACGAGCTCGTCGCCAAGATGAAGCCCGGAAGTGTACTTGTCGACATTGCAATTGATCAGGGCGGCTGCTTCGAGGACTCGCACCCCACGACGCACGCCGAGCCGACCTTCCAGGTCCACGACTCGGTCTTCTACTGCGTCGCGAACATGCCCGGCGCGGTGCCCAACACCTCGACGTACGCCCTCACCAACGCGACGCTGCCGTACATCGTGGAGCTTGCGAACCGGGGCTGGGTGGAGGCGCTGCGCCGGGACGCCGCGCTCGCCAAGGGCCTCAACACCCATGACGGACAGGTCGTTTACCGCGAGGTGGCCGAGGCACACGGCCTCGACCACGTCGACCTGAACACGCTCATCGGCTGACCCGGGTCAACCGCTTCGTCAACTCCGTGCGTCCGGCCGGACCTTGCCGTCAAGGTCCGGCCGGACGCATGCCGGGGCCGCGCGCGCCCCCGAGCAACTCGTCTCGAACGTAACCCTTTAACCGTTTCGTACACTCGGGAAAAGTGTGTACCGAGGGTTGCGCGCCCTTGACAGCGGGGCGTTCGATTGCCGACACAACGGGCCGGGTCCGGCGGATTGTGTTGCTGCGGACAGGGGACACGCCATAGAGTCGCCAATCGTCGGCATGGTGCCACGCTGACCTATCGATAAGTTTCCTGGTCACGTCCAAGGAGGTAAGACGACTTGTGAATGAGTCGACAATTACTCCCGGGGGTGTTCAACCAGGGATGCCTGCACGGGGCCAGAGCCCGAACGGGCTGGAGGCTGTCGGCTCCGTCGCTGTCCGCACCTTCTCCACCCACCAGCACATGACGACAGCCCCCCAGATGATGGACGGCCTACACGTGAACGCCATGGCCGGCAACGAGAGTGGCCGGGACACCGCCCCCCTCGCCGACTTCGCCGAGACGCCCCAGGCGCATTTCTACGACCCCGACGCCGAGTACGAGCCCGACCCGGAGTACGCGGCCACGCTCGCGCCGGACGCCGCCCGGCAGCGCCGCGAGCGGATCGGCCCGACCGGCCGCCCCCTGCCCTACTTCCCGATCCCGGGCCCGCTGACCGACCACGGCCCCGCGAAGATCATCGCGATGTGCAACCAGAAGGGCGGCGTCGGCAAGACCACGTCGACCATCAACCTGGGTGCCGCGCTCGCCGAGTACGGACGGCGCGTCCTGCTGGTCGACTTCGACCCGCAGGGTGCCCTCTCGGTCGGCCTCGGGGTCAACCCGATGGAGCTCGACCTCACCGTCTACAACCTGCTCATGGAGCGGGGCATGGCGGCCGACGAGGTCCTGCTGAAGACCGCGGTCCCCAACATGGACCTGCTCCCCAGCAACATCGACCTCTCCGCCGCCGAGGTGCAGCTCGTCAGCGAGGTGGCCCGCGAGTCGACGCTCCAGCGCGCCCTGAAGCCGCTGATGGCCGACTACGACTACATCGTCATCGACTGTCAGCCCTCGCTCGGCCTGCTCACGGTGAACGCGCTGACCGCCGCGCACAAGGTGATAGTCCCGCTCGAGTGCGAGTTCTTCGCGCTGCGCGGGGTGGCGCTGCTCACCGAGACGATCGAGAAGGTCCAGGAGCGGCTCAACCCGGAGCTGGAGCTCGACGGCATCCTCGCCACCATGTACGACTCCCGTACGGTGCACAGCCGCGAGGTCCTGGCACGGGTGGTCGAGGCGTTCGACGACCACGTCTACCACACGGTCATCGGGCGCACGGTCCGCTTCCCGGAGACCACGGTCGCCGGTGAGCCCATCACCACGTACGCCTCCAACTCGGTCGGTGCCGCCGCCTATCGCCAGCTCGCCAGGGAGGTGCTCGCCCGGTGTCACGCCGAGTGAGTCTGCCCGGGGCCGACGAACTGTTCCGTACGACCGGGGGGATGGGGCTGCAGTCCTCGTCGCCCGCGGAGCGGAGGCGCAAGGCGAACGGCGAGGCCCGGGTCCCGGCTCCGGCCGGTGAGAACGAACCCGGGGCCGAGGCGCCGGGGGAGACCGCCCCGGACCCCGGCACCGCGCCCGCCCGCCCGGAGCACGCGGCGGCCGCCGCCGACGCGGGCGACTCGCGCAGCCGGTCCGCCGAGGCCGACCGGGTCGCCGTCGCCGCCCAGGCCGGCCGCCGCCCGCAGCAGCCCGCCGAACCCGCCCCGGCGCCCGTCGTGCAGCAGCAGCGCAGGCGCGGCGGCGGACGCGGTGCGAACCGCCGCCCCAGCGGCCGCGAGCGCCACGACGAGAAGATCACGGTCTACGTCTCCGCCGAGGAGCTGATGGACCTGGAGCACGCGCGCCTCGTCCTGCGCGGCGAGCACGGCCTCGCCGTGGACCGGGGCCGGATCGTCCGCGAGGCGGTCGCCGTCGTCCTGGCGGACCTGGAATCGCGCGGCGACGCGAGCATCCTCGTACGACGGCTGCGCGGCCGCTGACCGGTACGGCGCCGGTAGCCTGCCCGGAAGGCATGCCCCTTCCGTACGGGCCGCCGCCCGCCGCCGTATCCCGTCCCGCGCACCCTGGATCTCCATGCCGACACCCGACGAGCCCGCCCGCACCGCCCGCCGCCCCCTGGGGCGCGGGCCGGGGGCGGGGGACGTGCCCGTGGAGGCCCCGGCTGAGGCACCGCCGGCCGAGCCGCCCGCGCCGGAGGAGGAGGTCCCCGAAGCGGCGCCCGCCCCCGACGACGGCCGGTTCACAGTCCGGCTCGCGAACTTCGAGGGCCCCTTCGACCTGCTCCTCCAGCTCATCTCCAAGCACAAGCTGGACGTGACCGAGGTCGCCCTGTCCAAGGTCACCGACGAGTTCATGGCCCACATCCGGGCGATGGGCCCCGACTGGGACCTGGACCAGACGACCGAGTTCCTGGTGGTCGCCGCGACCCTCCTCGACCTGAAGGCCGCCCGGCTGCTCCCCGCCGCCGAGGTGGAGGACGAGGCGGACCTCGCGCTCCTGGAGGCCAGGGACCTGCTCTTCGCGCGGCTCCTCCAGTACCGCGCGTACAAGCGCGTCGCCGACATCTTCAGCGGCCGGCTCGAATCGGAGGCCCGCCGCTTCCCCCGTACCGTCGGCCTCGAACCGCACCACGCCGCACTGCTGCCGGACGTCGTCATCAGCATCGGCGCCGAGGGCTTCGCCCGGCTCGCCGTGAAGGCGATGCAGCCGAAGCCCGCGCCGCAGGTGTACGTCGACCACATCCACGCCCCCCTGGTCAGCGTCCGCGAGCAGGCGGGCATCGTGGTCGCCCGGGTCCGCGAGGCCGGCGAGATGAGCTTCCGGGCGCTCACCGAGGACGCGCCGGACACCCTCACCGTCGTCGCCCGCTTCCTCGCCCTGCTGGAGCTGTACCGGGAGAAGGCCGTCGCCCTGGACCAGGAGGTGGCGCTCGGCGAGCTGACGGTGCGCTGGGCCGGTGAGGCGGGCGCCGAGCCCGTCGTGACGGACGAATTCGACCAGGAGGCCCCGGACGCCCCGGACGGCCCCGAGACCCCGGAGGACGAGACGCCATGAGCGAGCACCACCCCGACGGCTCCGCGGTCGCGGAGCTCGACCTCAAGCCCGCCCTGGAGGCCGTCCTGATGGTCGTGGACGAGCCCGCCACCGAGGAACACCTCGCCAAGATCCTCGAGCGCCCCCGGCGGGCCGTCGCCGCCGCGCTGCGGGAGCTGGCCGACGAGTACACCGCGCAGGGGCGCGGCTTCGACCTCCGGCTCGTCGCGGGCGGCTGGCGCTTCTACACCCGGCCCGCGTACGCGGCGGCGGTCGAGGGCTTCGTCCTGGACGGCCAGCACGCCCGGCTGACCCAGGCGGCCCTGGAGACCCTGGCGGTGGTCGCGTACCGGCAGCCGGTGAGCCGGTCGCGGGTCTCTGCGGTGCGCGGGGTGAACTGTGACGGGGTCATGCGGACCCTGCTCCAGAGGGGTCTGGTCGAGGAGGCGGGCACGGAACCCGAAACAGGTGCGATCCTGTACAGGACGACGAACTACTTTCTGGAGCGGATGGGCCTGCGTGGCCTGGATGAGCTCCCGGAGCTCGCGCCCTTCCTCCCCGAGGCGGACGCGATCGAGGCCGAGACGCCAGAGGGTGTGCCGTCGTTCGATCCGGACGCACCGGACACCCCGGAAACTCACGCAGACGACAAGACGGACTTTTGATGCGAAGCAGTGGCAGGAACAGCGGTAGCGGCGGCGGCAGGAGCGGCGGCAGCTCCGGGGGCCGGAGCGGCAGGAACAACAGCGGCACCGGCAGGAACAGCAACCCGAACGCGCGGACCCCCCGCTCGGAGCGCGAGGACCGCCGGAACGAGGAGCGCCCCCGCAAGCCCAGGCCCGAGGAGCGCCGCTACGACACGGGCTCCGACAGGCCCGGCACCGACGGCGTCCGCAAGGGGCGCGGCGCGGCGGCCCGGGGCGGCGCCAAGGGCGGCCCGAAGAGCCCGCAGGGCGGCGGCGCGAAGGGCGGCGCCCGGCGCGGCCCGTACGGCGCCCCGGCGCGCCCGCGCGAGCTCGACGCCAAGATCGAGCAGCGCAACCGCGACCGGTACGCGAACAAGCCCGAGATCAAGACCCCGAAGACGCACCCGGGCGCCGAGCAGGAGGGCGAGCGGCTGCAGAAGGTCCTGGCCCGCGCCGGCATGGGCTCGCGCCGCGCCTGCGAGGAGCTGATCGACCAGAGCCGGGTCGAGGTGAATGGCGAGATCGTCGTCGAGCAGGGCATGCGCGTCGACGTGCACAAGGACGAGATCAAGGTCGACGGGCTGACCGTCGCCACCCAGTCCTACCTGTTCTTCGCGCTGAACAAGCCGGCCGGGGTCGTCGCCTCCATGGAGGACCCGGACGGGCGCCAGTGCCTCGGGGACTACGTCACCAACCGCGAGACGCGGCTCTTCCACGTCGGCCGGCTGGACACCGAGACCGAGGGCATCATCATGCTCACCAACCACGGTGAGCTGGCCCACCGTCTCACCCACCCCAAGTACGGCGTGAAGAAGACGTACCTGGCGGCCATCCAGGGCCCCCTCCCGCGCGACCTGGGCAAGCGGCTCAAGGACGGCATCCAGTTGGAGGACGGCTACGCCCGTGCCGACCACTTCCGCGTCGTGGAGAACACCGGCAAGAACTACCTGGTCGAGGTGACCCTGCACGAGGGCCGCAAGCACATCGTGCGCCGCATGCTGGCCGAGGCGGGCTTCCCCGTCGACCGGCTGGTGCGCACCGGCTTCGGCCCGATCGCGCTGGGCGACCAGAAGTCGGGCTGGCTGCGCCGGCTCACCAACACCGAGGTGGGCATGCTCATGCGCGAGGTCGGCCTGTAGCCCGTCCCTCGCAGCGCTCGAAGGCCCGCGGCCGGTTCCCCGGAATTTTCCGGAGGGAACCGGCCGCGGGCCTTTCGCATGCCCGGCCGAGCCTTTATAGTCATAGTGACTATTAAGGAGGCGGGCGTGAGTCTCGCGGACATACTCGATCCCCTGCAGCAGCCCCTGGTGACGGTCCTGGACACCCCGGTCAGCTGGACCGAGGTGCTGGGCTTCGGCAGCGGCGCGCTGTGCGTCTGGCTCGTGGCCCGCCAGCACCTCGCCAACTGGCCGATCGGCATCGCCAACAACCTCTTCTTCATCCTGCTGTTCACCCAGTCCGGCCTGTACGCCGACGCCGGACTCCAGATCGTCTTCATCGCCCTCGCCGCGTACGGCTGGTGGACCTGGACCCACGGGGGTGGACCAGGGACGGACCTCCCGGTGCGGCGCACCACGCGCACCGAGTGGACCTGGCTGCTCGTGGCGGGGGCGGTGGGGACCGCGGCGCTGACCGTCCTGCTGGACCGGGCGACCGACTCGACCGTGCCGTTCTGGGACGCGCTCACGACCGCGCTCTCGCTCACGGCCACCTACGGGCAGTGCCGCAAGCTGGTCGAGTCCTGGTGGCTGTGGATCGCCGCCGACCTCGTGTACATCCCGCTGTACGCGTACAAGGAGCTGTACCTGACCTCGCTGCTGTACGTGGGCTTCCTGACGCTGTGCCTGACCGGCCTGCGCAACTGGCGCCGCGACCTGACCGCAGCCGACCCGCGACCCGCGGAGACCCTGGCATGAAGCGCTACCCGCACGGACTCGTGCTCGGCAAGTTCTACCCGCCGCACGCCGGCCACCACCACCTCGTCCGCACCGCCGCTGCCCGCTGCGACCGGCTGACCGTCCTCGTCTGCGCCGCGTCCGTGGAATCCGTCCCGCTCGCCGACCGGGTCGACTGGATGCGCGAGGCGCACCCCGACGTGACGGTGGTCGGCGCCGTGGACGACACCCGCATGGACCTCCACGACCCGGCGATCTGGGACGCCCACATGGCCGTCTTCACCGCGGCCGTGCCCGAGCGGGTGGACGCCGTCTTCACCTCGGAGTCGTACGGGGACGAACTGGCCCGCCGCTTCGGCGCCGAGTCCGTTTGCGTCGACCCCGACCGCACCGCGTACCCCGTCTCCGGCACCGCCGTCCGCGCGGACCCGGCCGGCTGCTGGGGCTTCCTCGAAGCGCCGGTGCGGGCGGCGCTCGCCCGCCGCGTCGTCGTCCTCGGCGCGGAGTCCACCGGCACCACCACGCTGGCCCGCGCGCTCGCCGCCCACTACCGGCAGCGCGGCGGGATCTGGGCGCACACGGGGTACGTGGCCGAGTACGGGCGCGAGTTCAGCGAACGGAAACTGGCCGAGCTGCGCGAACGGTGGCCCCGGGCCCAGTGGGAGGACGTCACCCTCGCCACCCACGACTTCCCGCACATCGCCGAGGTCCAGAACGCCCGCGAGGAGGAGGCCGCCCGCACCGGCTCCCCGGTGCTCTTCTGCGACACGGACTCCTTCGCGACGACCGTCTGGCACGAGCGGTACGTGGGCGGGCGCAACCCGCTGGTCGAGCGCGTCGCGGACCGGGCCCGCCACCATCTGTGGCTGCTCACGGACCACGAGGGCGTCGCCTTCGAGGACGACGGGCTGCGCGACGGCGAGGAGCTGCGGCCCTGGATGACCGACCGCTTCCGGGCCGAGCTCACCCGTACCGGCCGGACCTTCATCGAGGTGACCGGCAGCCGTGAGGCGCGCCTCGCCCGCGCGGTCGAGGCCGTCGACGCGCTGCTCGCCGAAGGCTGGGACTTCGCCGCGCCCCTCCCGGAGCACCGATGAGCGCCGCCGCCCCCGAGGGCTACGACCCGAGGGCCTTCGAGCCCTTCGCGGTCACCGTGGACCTGGCGGTCTTCACGGTCCGCGCGTCCCGGCTGCACGTCCTGCTCGTCGAACGCGGCGCGGAACCGTACAAGGGCCACTGGGCGCTCCCCGGCGGCTTCCTGCTGCCCCGCGAGTCCGCGGGGGCCGCCGCCCGCCGCGAGCTGGCCGAGGAGACCGGGCTGAGCGACGACACCGTCTCCGGCCTCCACCTGGAGCAGCTGCGCACCTACAGCGCCCCGGACCGCGACCCCCGGATGCGCGTCGTCTCCGTCGCCCACACCGCCCTCGTCCCGGACCTGCCCGAGCCGCGCGGCGGCGGTGACGCGGCGGGCGCGCGCTGGTGGGACGCGGCCCGGACGGACCCGCTCGCCTTCGACCACGACCGCATCCTCGCGGACGCCCGCGACCGGGTCGGCGCCAAGCTGGAGTACACCTGCCTGGCCACCGCGTTCTGCCCGCCGCACTTCACCCTGGGCGAGCTGCAACAGGTCTACGAAACGGTCTGGGGCGTCGAGCTCGACCGCCCCAACTTCCGCCGCAAGGTCCTCGCCACTCCGGGCTTCGTACAGCCCGCGGAGGGCGCCCCGCGCCGCACCGGCGGCCGCGGCAAACCCGCCGCCCTCTACCGGGCGGGCGACGCCACCGCACTCCACCCCCCGCTCCTGCGACCGGAAGGACGCCCAGCATGACGACGACCCGCACGAAGAAGGCCGCGACCGGCGCGCTGACCGGGCTCGCGCTCGGCGACGCGCTGGGGTTCCCCACCGAGTTCAACGACGTGCCGTCGATCCTCGCCAAATGCGGGCCCTGGCGGGAGATGGAGCTGCCGAAGCCGGCCTTCGTCACCGACGACACCCAGATGACCCTGGCGCTGGGCCGGGGCCTGCGCACCGCCATGGGCCGGGGCCCGCTCACCGGGCTGCGGCTGGCCCGCCCGGTGCGCGAGGAGTACGTCGACTGGTACCACTCGCCCGACAACAACCGCGCCCCCGGCCGCACCTGCCTGGAAGCCTGCCACCTGCTCGACGGCGACCGCCCCTGGCAGGAGGCGAGCCGGACCGGCTCCAAGGGCTGCGGTGCCAACATGCGCGTCGCGCCCATCGGTCTCGCGCCCGGCCTCAGCGACGAGCAGCGCTCCGGCGCCGCCCAGCTCCAGTCGGCCCTGACCCACGGCCACCCGACCGCGCTCGCCGCCTCCGACCTGACCGCCCGGGCGGTGCACCTGCTCGCCCGGGGCACCGAACCGCTCGGCCTGATCGGCCAGCTCCGCTCGTACGCGTACGAGAACCGCGAGCGCTACCTCGACCGGTGGCTCGGCGACCTCTGGCGCCACACGCACGACGCCTCGCCCGAGGCGTACATCAGCCGGGGCTGGGACGAGTGCCTGGCCGCCCTGGAGACCGTCCAGGACGCCCTGCGCGCCCCCTCGCCGGAGACCGACCCCTGCGAGCGCACGGGGGACGGCTGGATCGCCGAGCACGCCCTCGCCACCGCCCTGCACTGCTTCCTGCTCTTCCCGGACGAACCCGTCACCGCCCTGCGCCGCGCCGCCTGCACCCGGGGCGACTCGGACTCCATCGCCTGCCTGACCGGCGCACTGGCCGGCGCCCACCTGGGCCCGGACGCCTGGCCCGCCGCATGGGTGGAGCGCATCGAGTACCGCGACGAACTGCTGGAGCTCGGGGCGCTCTGGGACGATTGAGCCATGCCCTCGTACAGCACGCTCCTCCAAGAGGCCGGTCTCCCGGTCACCGACCTCGGCCCGGTCCTTGCAGGTGAACGTCACCCGCTGGTGTTCGCCACGGTCTCCGGGGCGCATCTGTACGGGTTCCCGTCCCGGGATTCGGACGTGGACATGCGCGGGGTGCATCTGCTGCCCGCAGAGGACCTCGTCGGGCTGCGGGAGCCCGAGGAGACCCGCTCGCGGATGTGGGACCGGGACGGGGTGGAGATGGACCTCGTCACGCACGACCTGCGCAAGTTCGTCCGGCTGATGCTGAAGCCGAACGGCTATGTGCTGGAACAGCTGCTCTCGCCGCTGGTCGTGCACACCACCCCGCTGCACGCCGAGCTGGTGGCCCTCGCCCCGCAGGTCCTCACCCGCAACCACGCCCACCACTACCGGGGGTTCGCCAACACGCAGTGGCGGCTCTTCGAGCGCACCGGTGAGCTCAAACCGCTGCTGTACACCTTCCGTGCGCTGCTCACCGGTATCCACCTGATGCGCAGCGGTGAGGTGCTGGCCCACCTGCCGACGCTCCTCGCGCGGGTGGACGCTCCCGGCTACCTGCCCGGCCTCATCGCGGCCAAGGCGGAGGCCGAGCACGGGGGAGCGGACGGTGTGGACGCGGCGGCCGTGGGCCGGGACGTCGCGGGTCTGCACGGGGTGCTCGACGCGGCGCAGGAGGCGTCGGCGCTTCCGGACGGAGCGGGCGGCTTCGACGCGCTTCACGACCTCGTGGTGCGGGCCCGGCTCTCAGAGCGCTGAGGCCGCCGCCGACGCCCGGCGCGTGCGGACGAGGAAGTCCTCGATGCGTGCCCGGTCCGGCTCCTCGGGCAGCGGGGAGGCGGCGGCCGCCTCGTCGTTCTCGGCGGCGAGGAGGGTCATGCGGCGTTCGACCTCCGGCCAGGGGACCTCGCCGCGCTTGACCGCGAGGAGGGCTTCGCGGGCGTCGCCCACCTCGATCGTCAGTTCGCCGGTGCGCAGCAGGTCCCGGCAGCTCGCCAGCAGCCGCAGCAGGTGCATCGCGTGCTTCCAGCGCGGGGCGCCGTGGACGCGGACGTCCGCGTCCAGCTTGCGGCGCTGGCCCAGGGCATAGCGTACGAACGAGTCGTGGGCCCGGCGGGAGAGGAAGGCGCCGCGCAGGGCCAGCAGCTCCCGGCCGGTGTCGTCCACGTGCTCCACGAGCGGCGAGTGCAGGCACTCCAGCACGTTCGGATTGGCCCGCAGGGCCAGCTCGCAGAAGCGTTCCAGCTCCCAGGAGAACTGCTCGTCCGCCGGGCCCTCGATGTGCGTGGGCGGCTTCTCGAAGCGCCAGAACAGCGGGGTCGGCGCCAGGAACACGCCCCGCCGGTCGGTGTCGCTGGTCTCGGTGGCGAGACCGAAGGCGCGCGACCCCATCACACAGGAGTACACCGTGTGGCGGCGCACCAGGTCCTCGTCGGTCGGCGTGATCATGCCGGGAGGCTACGCGAGGACCGGGCGCGGGCGCGTCTCATAAAAAGGGCGGGCGGGCACGGGACCCCGGCGCCCCTCTACGCTGATCGCATACGCACGAAGCGGTACGGAACGAGCGAGGAGCACGACGTGGCGGTACGAGCGGTCCGGGGCGCCGTCCAGCTGGACCGGGACGAGACCGGGCACCTGCACGAGCGGGTCGGCACCCTGCTCACCGCCGTGCTGGAGCGCAACGAACTCGTCGCGGACGACCTGATCAGCATCTGGTTCACGGCCACGCCCGACCTGCACAGCGACTTCCCGGCCGCCGCCGCGCGCTCCCTCGGGATCACCGACGTACCGCTGATCTGCGCCCAGGAACTGGACATCGACGGGGCCATGCCCCGGGTGGTCCGGGTCCTGGCGCACGTCGAGACCTATCTGTCCAAGGCCGAGATCAACCACGTCTACCTCGGCGCCACCGCCGCCCTGCGCAAGGACATCGCCCAGTGAGAACCGCCGTCGTCATCGGTACCGGCCTCGTCGGAACCTCCGCGGCCCTCGCCCTCGCGGGCCGGGGCGTCACCGTCCACCTGGTCGACCACGACCCCGAGTCGGCCAGGACCGCCGCCGCGCTCGGCGCCGGTACGGACGAGCCGCCCGAGGGCCGCGTCGACCTGGCGGTCGTCGCCGTGCCCCCCGCCCACACCGCGACCGTGCTCGCCGCCGCCATGCGCGACGGGGTGGCCCGGGGCTACCTCGACGTCGCCAGCGTCAAGGGCGGCCCGCGCCGCGAGCTGGAGGCGCTGGGGGCCGACCTCACCCCGTACATCGGCACGCACCCCATGGCCGGCAAGGAGCGCTCCGGTCCGCTCGCCGCGACCGCCGACCTCTTCGAGGGGCGGCCCTGGGTGCTCACCCCGACCAGGGACACCGACACCGAGGTGCTGAACCTCGCCCTGGAGCTGGTCGCGCTGTGCCGGGCCGTCCCGGTCGTCATGGACGCCGACGCCCACGACCGGGCCGTCGCGCTCGTCTCGCACACCCCGCAGCTGATCTCCTCGATGGTCGCGGCGCGGCTTGAGGACGCCGACGAGAGCGCGGTGCGGCTGTGCGGGCAGGGGATCAGGGACGTGACCCGGATCGCGGCCTCGGACCCGCGCATGTGGGTCGAGATCCTGTCCGCCAACCCCGGTCCCGTCGCCGACGTCCTCGCGGGCGTCGCCGCCGACCTGGAGGAGACGGTCACCGCGCTGCGCGGGCTCCAGTCCGCCGACGAGGAGAAGCGCCGCGCGGGCACCGAGGGCATCCGCGACGTCCTGAGCCGGGGCAACGCGGGCCGCGTCCGGGTGCCCGGCAAGCACGGCGCCGCCCCGGCCTCGTACGAGACGGTCGCCGTCCTGATCAGCGACCGCCCCGGCGAGCTGGCCGCGATCTTCGCCGACGCGGGCCGGTCCGGGGTCAACATCGAGGACGTGCGCATCGAGCACGCCAGCGGCCAGCAGGCCGGTCTCGTCCAGCTCATGGTCGAACCCAGCGCCGCCCCCGGCCTGGCGGCGGCCCTCCGCGACCGGGGCTGGTCGATCCGTCAGTAGGACCCATGGGACACTAGGGCCTTTCCTTTGGACCAGGCCGGGCTCGCGGGGCCTGGCACCGCACCTCGCGGCGTTGTCGTCAATCACCAACGCTCCGCGTTGCCTCAATCCTCCGCCTTGCGATGCACGGCACCAGGCTCCGCTCCCTGATCCGGCCTGGTCCAAAGGAAAGGCCCTGCCGGTCGCACGCTTGTCCACAGGGGGGACCGGACCCCTCCCCGCACTCGGTAACCTTGTGCGGGGCGGGTTCACGCGTCCCGCCCAGCCCGCCCCGAGCACCAGGAAGGTGTCCACCACCGTGGAAACCGTAAGCGCCGCCGTCCGGACCGCCCCGGCCGCAGTGATCGTCGCCATCGACGGCCCCTCCGGCACCGGCAAGTCCAGCACCTCCAAGGCCGTCGCCGCCCAGCTCGGCCTCAGCTACCTGGACACCGGGGCCCAGTACCGCGCCATCACCTGGTGGATGCTGAACAACGGCATCGACGTGCACGACGCCGCGCAGGTCGCGACCGCCGCCGCCAAGCCCGTCATCGTCTCCGGCACCGACCCCGCCGCCCCGACGATCACCGTCGACGGCGAGGACGCCTCCGGCCCGATCCGCACCCAGGAGGTCACCTCCAAGGTCAGCGCCGTCAGCGCCGTCCCCGAGGTGCGCACTTTGATCACCGAGCTCCAGCGCACCATCGCCGCCGAGGCGGAGAAGGGCATCGTGGTCGAGGGCCGCGACATCGGCACCACCGTGCTGCCCGACGCCGACATCAAGATCTTCCTCACCGCGTCGCCGGAGGCCCGTGCCGCCCGCCGCAGCGGCGAGGTCAAGGGCGCCGATCTCGCCGCCACCAAGGAAGCGCTGATCAAGCGGGACGCCGCGGACTCCGGCCGCAAGACCTCCCCGCTCGCCAAGGCCGCCGACGCGGTCGAGGTGGACACCACCGAGCTGACGCTCCAGCAGGTCATCGAGTGCGTCGTCACCCTCGTCGGGGAGAAGCGGGCCGCGAAGTGACCGACGCCACGAGCGCGCCCTCGCCGCGTGGTGCGGCGGTCGGGCGCGGCATCGGGATCGGGCTGATGTACGGGCTCTTCAGGCCCCGCGTCCTCGGTGCCTGGCGGGTCCCGGCCGCCGGACCCGTCATACTCGCGGTGAACCACTCGCACAACATCGACGGGCCGATGCTGATGGGCACCGCGCCCAGGCCCGTCCACTTCCTGATCAAGAAAGAGGCGTTCGTCGGCCCCCTGGACCCGTTCCTGCGCGGAATCGGGCAGCTGGAGGTGGACCGTACGACCGCCGACCGCACCGCCATCACCCGCGCGCTCGGCGTGCTGGAGGACGGCGGGGTGCTCGGGATCTTCCCCGAGGGCACCCGGGGCGAAGGAGACTTCGCCTCGCTGCGCGCCGGGCTCGCGTACTTCGCGGTGCGCAGCGGGGCGCCGATCGTCCCCGTGGCCGTCCTGGGAAGCACCGAGCGCCGCGGACGGTTGATATCGGCACTGCCGCCGCTGCGCAGCCGCGTCGACGTCGTCTTCGGAGAGCCCTTCGAAGCCGGTGATGGCAGCGGCAGGCGTACGCGTAAGGCGCTGGACGAGGCCACGCTGCGCATCCAGGCCCGGCTGACCGGCCACCTGGAGCACGCCGGGCGCCTCACCGGGCGCACCGGGTAAGACTTGAGTAGTGGACCGCGCGCTGCGTGGTCCATCGATGATGATGCAAAGAGGAACGGACTTCATGAACGACCAGATTCACTCCGGCGGCTCGGACCACGAGCACGGAGAGCTTGGCGATGCCGAGTACGCGGAGTTCATGGAGCTCGCCGCGCAGGAAGGGTTCGACCCCGAGGAGGTCGAGGGCGCGCTGGACGAGGCCGGTCACGGACCGCTCCCCGTCCTCGCCGTCGTCGGCCGGCCCAACGTCGGCAAGTCGACCCTGGTGAACCGGATCATCGGCCGCCGCGAGGCCGTCGTCCAGGACAAGCCGGGCGTCACCCGCGACCGCGTCACCTACGAGGCCGAGTGGGCGGGCCGCCGCTTCAAGGTCGTGGACACCGGCGGCTGGGAGCAGGACGTCCTCGGCCTGGACGCCTCCGTCGCCGCCCAGGCGGAGTACGCGATCGAGACGGCCGACGCGGTCGTCTTCGTCGTGGACTCCACCGTCGGCGCCACCGACACCGACGAGGCCGTCGTCAAGCTGCTGCGCCGGGCCGGCAAGCCCGTCGTGCTCTGCGCCAACAAGGTCGACGGGCAGAGCGGCGAGGCGGACGCCACCTCCCTGTGGTCGCTCGGTCTCGGCGAACCGCACCCCGTCTCCTCGCTGCACGGCCGCGGTACCGGCGACATGCTGGACGCCGTCCTGGAGGCCCTGCCCGAGGCCCCGCCGCAGTCCTTCGGCACGGCCGTCGGCGGCCCCCGCCGCATCGCGCTCATCGGCCGCCCGAACGTCGGCAAGTCCTCCCTGCTGAACAAGGTGGCCAACGAGGACCGCGTCGTCGTCAACGAGCTGGCGGGCACCACCCGTGACCCGGTGGACGAGCTCATCCAGCTGGGCGGCGTCACCTGGAAGTTCATCGACACGGCCGGCATCCGCCGCCGCGTCCACCTCCAGGAGGGCGCGGACTACTATGCCTCGCTGCGCACCGCCGCCGCCCTGGAGAAGGCCGAGGTCGCGGTCATCCTGATCGACTCCAGCGAGTCGATCAGCGTCCAGGACCAGCGCATCGTGACCATGGCCGTGGAGGCGGGCCGTGCCGTCGTGCTCGCCTTCAACAAGTGGGACACGCTGGACGAGGAGCGCCGCTACTACCTGGAGCGCGAGATCGAGACCGAGCTCGCGCAGGTCGCCTGGGCCCCCCGGGTCAACGTCTCGGCCCGCACCGGCCGCCACATGGAGAAGCTGGTCCCGGCGATCGAGACCGCGCTCGACGGCTGGGAGACCCGCGTCCCGACGGGCCGGCTCAATGCCTTCCTGGGCGAGATCGTCGCCGCCCACCCGCACCCGGTCCGGGGCGGCAAGCAGCCCCGCATCCTGTTCGGCACCCAGGCGGGCACCAAGCCGCCGCGCTTCGTCCTCTTCGCCTCCGGCTTCCTGGAGCACGGCTACCGGCGCTTCGTGGAGCGCCGCCTGCGCGAGGAGTTCGGCTTCGAGGGCACCCCGATCCACATCTCGGTCCGGGTCCGCGAGAAGCGCGGCCGCAAGAAGTAAGCCCCGTACACAACCGCACGAGGCGGTACGCGACAGCCCCGGAGCGCTCGGTCACCGAGCGGTCCGGGGCTGTCGCGTACGGGAGGTCAGGCGTCCCGTGAGCCGGGCGGCAGCGCCGCGGGCCGGGTGCGCCCCGCGTGGCGGCCCACCCGCTGCCAGCCGCCGAGGCTCCCGGAGCGGGCGCCCGTGCCGGAGCGGTCGCCCGTCGCCGTACCGCCGGGGGAGGAGTGGCCCGAGTGGCCGCGCAGCGGGGCGCGCGAGCCGAAGAGGCCGAGGGCCTGGAGGCCCAGACTCTCCTCGCCGGTCCGGTCACCCGGCAACGCCCGGAACGAGCGGCGGTACTCGGAGTACAGCGCGTCGTAGATCGGGGTGTGGGACGGGCCGCCCGAGGGGTCCTGCGCGGGACGCATCGCAGGGATCGGGCTCGGACGCTGGTGGGAGGGGTCGTATGAGTGCACGTAGGTGCCAACGACCGCGTGGGCCGTCGGATGCGGGCCCGCCGGGGAAACACCCGTCGGGCAGACAACTGTTCGCCGCCGGGGCTCCGGACGCGCGGTCACGGTCAGGTCCCGGCCAGCGGCATCGCGGCGGCGACCAGCAGCCCGGCGGCCGAGGCCTTCTCCAGCGCGTCGCGCAGCAGGTCCTCGCGGGGCTGCTGGCCGATGGAGCCCGCCGGGGCGGCGTAGACCAGCACGGTCTGCGACTTGTTGGCGGCGGTCCGCCAGCCCTCGGTGACCTGGAGCGGCGCGTGCGCCTGCCACCAGGCGACCGGGGTGCCGCCCCCCGTACCCGGCTGGAGCACGGCGTGCAGCTGGCCCATGGCGAGCAGGATCGACCAGCCGTGCAGCACCTCCGGCACCTGCTCCATGCGGTGGACCGGCTGGAAGCCCTGTTCCAGGAGGAGCTGGAGGAACTGGTCGCCGTCCCGGCCGTCCGTCCCGGGGCGGGCGATCGCGCCGGTCGGCTCGACCACCAGGGCCGGGTGCAGCTCGTCGTCGATCAGGACGAGGCCGCTGGTGATGCCGAGGACGGCCTGCTCGGGGACGACCCGCTCCGGCTCCCCCTGGTCGCCGGTGATGCTGCGGACGGCGCCCTGAAGCTGCTCCTCGGCGACCTGGACGACCTGCGAGGGGATGCAGCTGGCGTGCGCGAAGGCGAGCACGGCGGTCTCGTCGCCGACGAACAGCACCGTGCTGGTGCGCTCCTGCTCGGAGTCGCCGGGGGTGCGGCAGGAGGTGCAGTCGTAACTGCCCGGGGCGTTGTCGCCGACGAGCAGCCGGTCGGCTTCGGCGTCGCCGATCTCGGCGCGTACGTCCTCGCTGACGTCGAGCATGCGCGGCACGGGTGGCTCCTCGAACTCGGTACGTGCGCCGGGGGGTTCCCGGCTCAGAGATGACAACGGGCGAGCCGCTGCCGGGGTCACGCGGGAAGCCGTACGGAATCGGGCCCGGGCGCGCCGGGAGGGTGGGGGATCAACCGACAAAGGAGGAGAAAACCGCCCGCGCGGACGGGTGTGGAGGGGCGGGCGCGGGGTAGACGAGCGAAGCGGGCGGTACCCCCGCCGCGTGCCGGAATGCGCGGAACCGGGTTGTCCGCTATACGGTCCCGCGGCCCCGGGCGGGCCCGTCCGATGGTATGCCTGTCGGTCCCGGAGATAAGGGTGCGATAAGGGAGGGTGAATTACCGGCGAAGCCCGTCCTTGCGGAACGTTTTCCCTCGGGGAATTCGGCCTCGCCCCCGGGTGGAAATCCTCGTCGTTTTCCCGCCCTTCCGATGATCGTCCACCGGCCTGTGCGATTACTGTGCGTCCGGTTGTGAATCGCACGTTCGGGTGAAGGGGGTCGTGGCGAACACGTGTCGGGATCCTGTGACACAAGTGTGACCGGTGAGCGACGTGAGGATGCCGTGTGCCCGCGCGCGGCCCCCGCTACCGCCCCCGCACCCGGGCGCCTACGGTGGGTGGCATGGCACCCATACCGACTCCTCCCGCCCAGCCCGACGACGCCACCGGCGCGTATGTGGGGCTCTCCGCAGAGACCGCCGAGCAGCGGGCCCGGGAGCACGGCTGGTCCACCGTACGGGCCCTGCCGCCGGGCACGGTCATCACCATGGAGTTCCAGGTGGGCCGGATCAACTTCGAGGTCGACGGCGGCGTCGTCAGGCGCTGCTGGACCGGCTGAGCCGCCCGGACTCCCGGCATACGCGTGAGGGGCCCCGACCATGTCCGGTCGGGGCCCCTCACGCGTATGCCGGGATCAGCCGCCGGCGACCGGCCGGGCCGGAGCCGTGCCCCCGCGCGGCGCGCGGTCGGCGTGCGGCGGGCGCCGGCTGCCGGCCGGCGTCACCGGGGACCGCTCCGAGCGCACCGCGTGGGCCGTGGCCGGCGCGGGATGGGGGCGCGGACGGCCGTTGACGGCGGGCGGACGGCCCGCCTGGCCGCGCGCCGGACTCTGTGCCGCCGGCTCCTCCGCGGGCGGCTGTACGGGCGGCTGTGCGGCCGGTACGGGCGCCGGGGCGTCGGCGGCGGGCACCGGGGCCGCGGGACGGCTGCCGGGGGCGCCCAGCCGGGCACGGGCGGCGAAGATCCAGTCCTCGGCGCGGGTGATCAGCGGCTCCACCCAGGGCAGGCCGAGCAGGATCAGCAGGCCCGCCGCCCAGCCGAGGAGCACGTCGCTCAGCCAGTGCGTACCGAGGTAGACCGTCGTCAGTCCGACGCCGAGCGAGACGATCGCGGACATGGCCGACAGATAGCGCCTGGCCCGCGGGGTGGCGGCCAGGTAGGCGAGGATTCCCCAGGTCACGACGGCGTTGGCGGTGTGGCCGGAGGGAAATATATCGCCGCCGGCGAAGAGCTCGGCCGATCCGATCCTGGTCGCGTAGTGCGGGCCGAGCCGGCCGAGGCCGATCTTGACCGCGCCCACCGTCAGGTTGAGCAGCAGCAGCGAGGCGCCGAGCGTCAGCAGCGGACGCAGGGTGTGCTGCCGCCAGGAGCGCCAGCCGAGCCAGCAGGCGACCATGACCGCGGTGGGCCCGCGCTGACCGAGGACCACGTAGTAGTCGAGGGCGGCGTGGATTTCGGGCCACTGCTGGTAGGGCCGGAAGAGCATGACCTTCCAGTCCAGAGCCACCAGCCAGGACGACATGAGCACGGCAACGACGATGGCCAGATAGAACGCCAACGTCCCGCCGAAGAGAGCGATGCGGTGACGGCTCATCCGCGGTGTCTCTATCTTCGGCGGTTCCGGCTCCCGGTCCAGCCGGGCGAAGAAGTCGGTACGCACCCAATCGACGTTACAGCGAGTGAGTGGGCGCGCCTGTCGATCCGGGCGCTTTGTGATGACGATGTGATGTGGAGTATGTCTCAGCCGCCGGGTTTTTCCAGGGAGTCTGAATAACTCCCCTATTCTTTTCGGCCTGTTATGCGATTCCTGTTCGACAAGTAATCCGCTGACGCCTGCGAAGAATTCCGGGGATCCCGAAGTGTGTTTATCCACGGTGCGGCGGAACGGAACGGAGGGTGTCAGTCCGGTTACCGTACGGCTTCGGGCGGGGGGTCTACGGCCCCCGCCGGGCGGCCCGCGCAGTGGCGTACGCCACACTCCACCGGGTCGGGCGGTATGAGATGGACCACGTGTGGCCCGGCCGAACTCGCGTACGCTGACGGATCACTCGCCCGTCGACGCCGGGCCCGGACATCGCGTCCCGTGGGCCCGCCGAGAGCGAGGGAACCATCTGGGAGGTAGATGCATGACCGGGACGCCCAACGCCCGAATCCGCCTGCGCGCAGCCGCCGACGGTGCCAACCGCTGGGTCGTCCTGGTCGTCCTCTGCCTCAGCCTGCTGCTCGTCGCGCTCGACGCGACCGTGCTGCACGTGGCCGTCCCCGCCGTCACCGAGGACCTGCGGCCCAGCGCCGCCGGTCTGCTGTGGATCGTGGACGCCTACCCGCTCGTCTGCGCCTCGCTGCTGATCCTCTTCGGCACCCTCGGCGACCGGGTCGGCCGCCGCCGCGTCCTGCTGCTCGGTTACGCCCTCTTCGGCGTCGCCTCGGCCGTCGCCGCGCTGGCCGACAGCGCGGGCGTGCTCATCGCGGCGCGGGCGCTGCTCGGCGTCGGCGGGGCGATGATCATGCCCGCCACCCTCTCGATCCTGCGCCAGGTCTTCCCCGACCGGCGCGAACGGGCCGTGGCGATCGGCGTCTGGTCCGCCGTGGCCGCCGTCGGCGCCGCCACCGGGCCGGTCATCGGCGGCTTCCTGGTCGAGCACTACTGGTGGGGCTCGGTCTTCCTGATCAACATCCCGCTGATGGCCCTGATCCTCCCGGTCGGCCGGCTGCTGCTCCCCGAGTCCCGGGGCAACGACGACGGACCCTGGGACGTGCTCGGCGCGCTGATGGCCGCCGCCGGGGTGCTCGGCGTGGTCCTCGGAGTGAAGCGGGCCGGCACCGGCGAGGGCTTGGCCGACCTCGCGACCCTGGTGCCGCTGCTGCTCGGGGCCGCCCTGCTCGCCGCCTTCGTGCGCCGCCAGAAACGGCGCACCCACCCGCTGATCGACATCGGCATGTTCACCCGGCCCGCCTTCTCGACCGCCGTCGGCTGCATCGTCCTGGCCATGCTCGCCCTGGTCGGCCTGGAGCTCGTCGCCGTCCAGTACCTCCAGCTCGTCCTGGGCCTCAGCCCCCTGGAGACCGGCCTCCGGCTGCTGCCGCTCACCTTCGCCGCGATGGCCGCGGGCGCCACCGGCTCCCACACGCTGCGCCGGTTCGGGCCGCGCCGGATGGTCGGCTGGGGCTTCGTCCTGACGGCCGCCTCGGTGCTGACCCTGACCGTGATGGGCCGCGACGACCGGCCCGTCCTGCTGGCCGTCGCCTTCGTGGCCCTCGGCTTCGGCCTCCAGTCCACGCTGTTCGGCGCGTACGAGTCGATGCTCAGCGAGGCCCCCGCCGACCGGGCGGGCGGGGCGGCCGCGATCGGGGAGACCTCCTACCAGCTGGGCGCCGGGATGGGGATAGCGCTCCTCGGCAGCGTGATGAACGCCGCCTATACGCCCGGCCTCGCGGGGCTGCGCGCCGACGGCGTCCCCGCCTCCGCGGCCGCCGGGGCCGGGCACTCGCTCGGCGAGGCGTACCAGGAGGCCGCGGCGCTGGGCGGGCCGCTGGGCGCCGTCCTGCGCGCCACGGCCCGGGACGCCTTCATCGACGGGCTGCATGTGACGCTGCTGGTCAGCGCGGGGCTCCTGCTCCTCGGGGCGCTGGCCGCGCTGCGGCTGCCCCGGGTGATGGAGTGCGCCCCGAAGCTCTGCGAGCCCCGGGAGCCGGTGGAGCGGCTCGGCGACGCGCCGCCGAGCGAGGCCGCGGACCGGCTCGACGCGCCGCCCCGGGTGCCCGGGCGGCGCCGGCCGGGCGGTGCGGGCCCCGGACACTCTGGACGTCCCGCACACCGGGTCGTAACGTCGGCAAGGCACCGTAACTAACGCTGCTAGTTTTCGCGCACCCCGCCGGAGGCACACCCTCATGTCCACCGCCCCCACCTCGAAGCTCCCGCCCTTCGACCCCCGCGACCCGATCGGCATCGACGACCTGCTGAGCCCCGAGGACCTCGCGATCCGCGACACCGTCCGCACCTGGGCCGCCGACCGCGTCCTGCCGCACATCGCCGAGTGGTACGAGAACGGCGAGCTGCCCGGCATCCGCGAGCTGGCCCGCGAACTGGGCGCCCTCGGCGCGCTCGGCATGTCCCTCCAGGGCTACGGCTGCGCCGGCGCGACGGCCGTCCAGTACGGACTGGCCTGTCTGGAGCTGGAGGCGGCCGACTCCGGCATCCGCTCGCTCGTCTCCGTACAGGGCTCCCTCGCCATGTACGCGATCCACCGCTACGGCTCCGAGGAGCAGAAGCAGCGGTGGCTGCCGGGCATGGCGGCGGGCGAGACCATCGGCTGCTTCGGCCTCACCGAGCCCGACCACGGATCGGACCCGGCCGCCATGCGCACGTACGCCAAGCGCGACGGCGAGGACTGGGTGCTCAGCGGCCGCAAGATGTGGATCACCAACGGCTCGGTCGCCGGGGTCGCGGTCGTCTGGGCGCAGACCGACGAGGGGACGGCCGGCACCGGCATCCGGGGCTTCGTCGTCCCGACCGACGCGCCGGGCTTCTCCGCGCCAGAGATCCGGCACAAGTGGTCGCTGCGCGCCTCGGTCACCAGCGAACTGATCCTGGACGAGGTGCGGCTGCCCGCCGACGCCGTCCTGCCCGGGGTCACCGGACTGCGCGGCCCGCTCAGCTGTCTGAGCCACGCCCGCTACGGCATCGTCTGGGGCGCCATGGGCGCGGCCCGGTCCAGCTTCGAGGCGGCCGTCGACTACGCGCGCACCCGGGAGCAGTTCGGGAAGCCGATCGGCGGCTTCCAGCTCACCCAGGCCAAGCTGGCCGACATGGCCGTCGAGCTGCACAAGGGCATCCTGCTCGCCCACCACCTCGGGCAGCGGATGGACGCGGGGCGGCTCCGTCCCGAGCAGGTCAGTTTCGGAAAGCTGAACAACGTGCGGGAGGCCATCGAGATCTGCCGCACCTCGCGCACGATCCTCGGTGCCAACGGGATCTCGCTGGAGTACCCGGTGATGCGGCACGCGACCAATCTGGAGTCGGTCCTCACCTACGAGGGGACCGTGGAGATGCACCAGCTGGTCCTGGGGAAGGCGCTCACCGGCCTGGACGCGTTCCGATGAGCGCCCGCAGGGCGGTCAGCTCTGGTTGAAGAAGCCGTCGGCCGGCCGGCCGGCGGCTTCGCCGTTCATCACCTGGGTGTCGGCGGGGGTCAGCAGGAAGACGCGGGTGGCGACGCGGTCGATCGACCCGCGCAGTCCGAAGATCAGGCCCGCGGCGAAGTCCACCACGCGCTTGGCGTCGGCGGAGTCCATGGACGTGAGGTTCATGATCACCGGGACGCCGTCCCGGAAGAGCTCGCCGATGGCGCGGGCGTCCCGGAAGCTGTCCGGCGTCACGGTGGCGATCCGGCGGCCCGTCTCCTCGGCGGTCTCGGAGGCCACCCGCACCCGGGGATCGGTCACCCACGCCTGACCGGTACCGGTCCGTGCACCCTCGGCGTACTCGTCGTCGTCGTAGTACCGCTCGTCGTTGTCCTCTACGAGGCCCAGCCAGGCACTCGCCTTGCGCACCGATCCCATGGACGCCTCCTCTCACCGCGGTTCCTTGGTGTTCCGCATCTCTTTCGTATCCCTATGGTCGTCCATGATGCGGATCGTGCGCCAAGGGGATAGGCGGCGCGCAGGGCATTCGTGACGGTACTGGTGCAGAGGATGTGGCGATTCGTCAGGCTTCGTACGGGTAAGGGGGCCTGAAGAAAGAAAATATGAAGTCCGGGCCGTACGGGTGACATGGGGGACGTACGGGTGAACGGGCCGCTCGATACGATGCCGTCGCATCCGCGCCCGAGCGCGGCACACACGCGAACGAAAACCGGGGGACGGCCGTGTTCGGAATAGTCAGGCCCTGTACGCATCGCCTCTCCGAGAGGCTCAAGACCGAGTGGATGGCCCATCTCTGCGGGCTCTGTCTGGCGCTCCGCTCCGACCACGGGCAGTTCGCCCGGGTCGTCACCAACTACGACGGCCTGATCGTCTCGGTCCTGACGGAGGCTCAGGCCGAACGCACCCCCGGGCAGCGCCGCACGGCCGGGCCCTGCCCGCTGCGCTCCATGCGCACCGCGCCCGTCGCGCGCGGCGAGGGTGCCCGGCTGGCCGCCGCCGTCTCGCTGGTGCTCGCCTCGGCGAAGGTGCGGGACCACGTCGCCGACCGGGACGGCCTGTTGGCCCGGCGCCCGGTCGCCGCGGCGGCCCGCAAGGTCGCGGCGAGCTGGGACCGGGCCGGGGCGCGCACCGGCGCGCAGCTCGGCTTCGACACCGCGGTCCTGGTCGACGCCGTCGACCGGCAGACCGGCATCGAACTCCTCGCCGGACCCGGCACCCCGCTGCTGACGGTCACCGAACCCACCGAGACCGCCACCGCCGCGGCCTTCGCGCACACCGCCGTCCTCGCGGGCAGGCCGGAGAACGCCGAACCGCTCGCCGAGGCCGGACGCCTCTTCGGGCGCCTCGCGCACCTGCTGGACGCCGTGGAGGACCAGGACGCCGACGCCGCGGCGGGTGCCTGGAACCCGCTCACCGCGACCGGCACCTCGCGCGCCGAGGCCCGGCGGCTGGCCGACGACGCGCTGAAGGGCGTACGGCTGGCGCTGTCGGACGCGGAGTTCACCGACGGCAGGCTCGCCCATGTGCTGCTGACCCACGAGCTGCGGCGCTCGGTGGACCGGGCCTTCGCCACGGACGTCTGCTCCCACCGGTCCGGCGGGCTGCTGACCGTATCCGGCGAACCGTCAGGAACGGGGCCCGCGTGCTCCTTCGGGCCGCCGCCGGGCAATCCGTACGCGCCCACGGGACCGGGCGGACCCTCCGGGCCCCGGCCGCCCGAGCCGCCGCGCGACCGGCGCGGGCTCGTCATGGGCTGCCTGGTGTGGGCCGGGCTCGCCTGCACCTGCCAGATGTGCTGCGGCACCTTCGAGGACCCCTGGTCGCGTCAGCGGCGAGAGGGGCTGTGCAGCCAGTGCGACTGCGGGGACTGCTGCGACGGCTGCGATGCGTGCAGCAACTGCTGCGACTGTTGCAGCTGCTGTGACGGCTGTGATGGCTGTGACTGCGGGTGCGACTGCTGAAGCGGCGTCAGCTGTACGTCCCGCTCCGCGGCATGGCGGAGCGGGACGGAGCGAGGGGAGGGTGTGCTGCTGTGCCGGACGTACGAGGGCGCGCCTGGACAGGGGCTCGGACACCGGTCACGGCGCGAGCGGGCAGGCGGCTTGGAGCAGGGCGTCGGCTCAACAGGAACAGGACCACACGCGACCGAAGTCGATGTGGGAGCGCTTGACCAGCCACTGCTGCGATTGCATGGCCCCAGTGGAACAGGCATCCGATAGCCCGTCAACCGCCCTGAGACGCGCTGCTCACAGTGTGGACAGGCTTGACAGTGCGGCGTGGACAGCGCTTCCCTTCGGAGGAGGACCGGGCTGAGGGGCCCGTCCGTCGTGTGTTCCACGCTGCTGTTCTCCGTGCCGAGGGTGCGCCCCGTGTTCGACCGCCGCATCCACGGAGCTTCCGCATGCCCGCGCAGACCGCCCCTCCCGTCGCCCTTCCCGAAGACAACGATGCCGTCCGGTGCGCGCCCGCCGCCCCGGGCCGCCGGTGAGCGCCCGGCCCGCGCTGGCCGTCATCGGCGCCGGGCCCCGCGGCACCGGCCTGGTCGAACGGCTCGCCGCCAACGCCCCCGCCCTGTACGGGGACCGGCCGCTGGACCTCCACCTCATCGACCCCCACCCGCCCGGAAGCGGCCGGATCTGGCGCCGCGACCAGTCCCCGCTGCTGTGGATGAACTCCATGGCCCAGGACGTCACGATGTTCACCGACGACACCGTCCGCCAGGAGGGCCCCGTCCGGGAGGGGCCCGCGCTCGACGCCTGGGCGGCGGACGTACGGGAGGGCCGGACCCCGTGCGCCGAGGCGGCCGCCGACCCCCGGCTGCGCGCCGAGATCGAGACGCTGCGAGGGCGCGACTTCCCGAGCCGGCGACTCCAGGGCGCCTATCTGCGCTGGGTGTACGCGCACGCGGTGGCGGCCCTCCCGCCCGCGGTCACCGTCCATGAACACCGTGCCCCGGCCCTGCGCGTCACCGGCCCGCGCGACGGCCGCCAGCTCGTCCACCTCGCGGGCCGGGACGCACCGCTCGCCGCCGACCTGGTCGTCCTCACCCTCGGCCACCTGGACGCCGGGCCGGACGGCGAACAGCGCGCGCTCTCCGCCTTCGCGGACCGGCACGGGCTCGTCCACCTGCCGCCCGCCTTCACCGCCGACAGCGACCTGAGCGCGCTGCCCGCGGGCGAACCCGTCATCGTCCGAGGACTCGGACTCGCCTTCATCGACCTCATGGTGCTGCTCACCGAGGGCCGCGGCGGACGGTACGAGAACGGGGCGTACGTGCCTTCCGGCCGGGAGCCCGTCCTGTACGCCGGATCGCGGCGCGGCGTCCCGTACCGCGCCAAGATCGGCTACGGGTTAGAGGGCGAACGGCCGCCGCTGCCACGCTTCTTCGGGCCCGAGCGGAGCGCGGAGCTGCGGGACCGGCCGCAGCCGCCCGACTTCCGCCGGGACATCCGGCCCCATGTCGACAAGGAGCTCGGGCACGCCCACTACCACCGGCTGTTCACCGCCCACCCCGAGCGGACCGCCGCCGACCGGGCCGCCTTCGAGGAGAAGTACGCCGCGGCCGGTCCGGGCAGCGCCGAACTGCGGGACCTGATCGCCGACGCCGTCCCCGACCCCGCCGACCGGCTCGATCTCGACGCGCTCGACCGCCCGCTGGACAAGATCCGCCACACGTCGTCCGACGCCCTCCAGGAAGCGGTCCGCGCCCACATCGCCGCCGACCTCGCACGCCGGAACGACCCCGGGCACAGCGAGGACCTCGCCGTCTTCCTCGGACTGCTCTCGGTCTACGGAACGCTCGTCCGGCTCGGCGACATCGGGGACGAGTGGCACGGCTTCTTCAGCTACCTCGCCTCCGGACCGCCCGGCCCCCGGCTGCGGCAGCTGCTCGCGCTCTCCCGGGCCGGCGTCGTCCGCTTCCTCGGCGCCGGCACGACGGTCGAGGCCGACGAGGAACGGGGCGTCTTCCGCGCGGCGAGCGCCACCGTGCCGGGTGCGCGAGTCGAGGCCCGCGCCCTGGTCGAGGCCCGGCTCCCCGCCCCCGCACCCGGGCGCACCCGTTCACCCCTGCTGCGCACGCTGTACGAGGACGGGGCCGCCGCCACCGCCTCCGGGCTGCTCGCGGTCGACCCCGGCGACGGCCGGATCGTGGACCGCGCCGGACGCCCGCACCCGCGCCGCTTCGCGCTCGGCCCGCACACCGGGGCGCGTACGAGCGGGGCGTTCACCCGGCCGCGCACCGGCGGCCCGGCGTTCGGCCAGAACGACGCGACCGCGCGCGCCGCCCTCGTCCTGCTGCGCCGCCTCCACCCGGACCCGGGGGACTGAGCACCGGCGGCCTCCTCCCGCACCCACCTTCACCGTGCCGCCCCAAGGCCGGCACCCACGCTCCGCCGAAAGGACTTGCCATGCCAGCTCTCCGGCCCCTCCACCTGGCCGCCGAGATCGGCGGCCCGCCCCGCTACGACGCCGCGCACCACACCGGGCTCGCCCGGCTCGCGGAGGGCGGGGCGCTCGATTTCGTCACCCTCGGCGACTCGTTCGCCCGGCCGGGGCCCGACGCGCTCGCCGTACTCGCCCGGGTGGCCCCCGCCACCCGCCGCGTCGGCCTGGTGCCGACGGTCACCACCACCCACACCGAGCCGTTCCACGTGTCGTCGGCCGTGGCCACCCTGGACTGGGTCAGCCGGGGCCGGGCGGGCTGGCACGTCGGCGTGTCCACGACCGAGGCGGAGGCCCGGCTGTTCGGCCGCCGTCCCGCGGCGTCCGCCCCGGACCTGTGGCGCGAGGCGGGCGAGTGCGCCGACGTCTCGGCCCGGCTCTGGGACAGCTGGGAGGACGACGCCGAGATCCGCTCCACCGCGACCGGCCGCTTCATCGACCGCGACAAGCTGCACCACATCGACTTCGAGGGCGCCGCGTTCAGCGTCCGGGGGCCGGCCATCGTGCCCCGGCCGCCGCAGGGCCACCCCGTCGTCGTGATCGACGGAACGGCCGAGCCGGCCAGGGACGCCGCCGCGCGCCACGCCGACGTCGTCCTCGTACGGGCCACCACCCCCGAGCGGACCGCCGCGCTCCGCGACGACGTGCGCCGCCGCGCCGCCGCGCACGGCCGGGACCCCGACGCGCTGCGGGTGTTCGCCGCGCTCACCGTGGACCTCGGCGACGCCGAGACGGCCTTCGAGCCCGGGCTGGCGACCGGGCCGCCGCCGCCCGACCGGGGGACCTACTTCCGGGGCGGCCCGGTCGACCTGGCCGATCTGATCACCGAGTGGCACCGGGCCGGCGCGGTCGACGGCTTCCACCTCACCCCGATCACCCCCGCCCGCGACCTCGAACGGATCGTCAACGGCACGGTGGCCCTGCTCCAGCACCGCAGCCTGTTCCGGACCTTCTACCCGGGCGGCACCCTGCGCGAGCACCTGGGCCTGGCCCGTCCCGCCAACCGGTACGCACGCGTGGGGGAACGGGTATGACGGCCGCCGCCCCGAAACGTATGCACCTCGCCGCGCACTTCCCCGGCGTGAACAACACCACCGTCTGGTCCGACCCGCGCTCCCGCAGCCAGATCGAGTTCTCCTCGTTCGAACACCTCGCGCGCACGGCCGAGCGGGGCCTGTTCGACTTCTTCTTCCTCGCCGAGGGGCTGCGGCTGCGCGAGCACAAGGGGCTGATCCACGACCTGGACGTGGTCGGCAGACCCGAGTCCCTGACCGTGCTGTCCGCGCTGGCGGCGGTCACCGAACGGCTCGGCCTCGCCGCCACCGTCAACACCACCTTCAACGAGCCCTACGAACTGGCCCGCCGGCTCGCCACCCTCGACCACCTCAGCGCCGGCCGGGCCGCGTGGAACGCGGTCACCTCGTCCGACGCCTTCACCGGTGAGAACTTCCGGCGCGGCGGCTATCTGGACCGCGCCGATCGGTACACCCGCGCCGCCGAGTTCGTCGCCACCGCCCGCGAACTGTGGGACTCCTGGACCCCCGACGGCACCCCGCGCCCCGTCTCGCACCGGGGCCGGCACTTCACCGTCGAGGGCGAGTTCACCGTGCCGCGCTCCCCCCAGGGCCATCCCGTCGTCATCCAGGCCGGCGACTCGCCCGAGGGCCGGGACTTCGCCGCGTCCGCCGCCGACATCGTCTTCACCCGGCACGGCACCCTCGAAGCGGGCCGCGCCTTCTACGCGGACGTCAAGGGCCGGCTGGCGGCCCACGGCAGGGAGCCCGACGAGCTGAAGGTCATGCCCGGCGTCACCTTCGTGCTCGGCGACACCGACGCCGAGGCGCAGGAGCATGCGGCCGCCATCCGTCTCCAGCAGGTCTCGCCGCAGAGCGCGATCGCCGCCCTGGAGCAGGTCTGGGGCCGCGACCTCTCCGGGTACGACCCGGACGGGCCGCTGCCCGCGACCGACCCGGACCCCGGCGCCGAGCCGGCCCGGGGGCGGGTCCGGCAGGGCGACCCGCTCGCGGTGGCGGCCCGCTGGCGTGCGCTGTCCCGGGAGAAGGGGCTCTCCATCCGGCAGACGGTCATCGAGGCGACCGGCCGCCAGTCGTTCATCGGCAGCCCGGCCACCGTCGCCGCGCAGTTGACGGAGTACGTGGCGGCCGGGGCCGCCGACGGCTTCATCCTCGTCCCGCACCTCACCCCCGGCGGCCTCGACGACTTCGTCGACCGGGTCGTCCCGCTCCTTCAGGAACGGGGGGTCTTCCGCCGGGCGTACACCGGTTCCACCCTGCGGTCGCACCTCGGTCTCGCCGAACCGGTATGGAAGGGTTGATCCATGAGCACGCACGCACAGCAACAGGCAGCGCGGGACTGGGAGCGCTGGCACGAGGAGCGGACCGCCACGGTCTCGGCGCCGTACGGTCCGCTCTCCCTCACCGGGACCCACTGGCTCGCGGACTACCCGGAGGGGCGAATTCCGGCCGTCCCGGGCCGGTGGCGCGAGGAGGACGGCGCACCGGTGCTCGACGCCGCCCCGGAGGACGGGCTGACCGTCGACGGGAAGCCCTTCGCCGGGGAGGTCCGGCTCGGTGCGGACCAGGGGCCGATCGGCGCCTCCCGGGTCGCGCACGAGGGACGCAGGCTCGTCGTGCTCAGCCGCGAGGGCCTGTGGGCGGTCCGCGTCTTCGACCCCGATTCGCCCGCACGGCGCGCGTTCCGGGCGATCGACGCGACCCCGTACGACCCGCGCTGGGCGGTGCCGGGCACCTTCCGCCCGTACCCGGACGCGCGCACCGTCCGGGTCGAGAACGCCGACGGTGTCGAGCGCGGGCTGGGGCTCGCCGGGGAGATCGCATTCGAGCTGGACGGGGCCGGGCACACGCTTCAGGTCGCCGTCGAGCCGGACGGGTCGCTCTGGGCCGTCTTCGCCGACGCGACCAGCGGAAACAGCAGTTACCGCTTCCGGTTCCTGCGGCCCGCCGCACCGGACGCCGACGGCGCGGTGACCGTCGACTTCAACCGGGCGCTGCTGCCGCCGTGCGCCTTCGCGGACCACTTCATCTGCCCCTTCCCGCCGCCGGGCAACACCCTTCCGGCGGCCGTGGAGGCGGGGGAGCGGCAGCGGGCCGACGGCTGAGGGCGGTCGCGAGCTCAGGCCAAAAGGCACCCTTGCGCGAGAAGTTGACGCCTTGAATACTCCCGAGCAGCGCTTGTCAGGGGCACGGCATATCCGGAATGCGGACGGATGGCCGTGTGCCTGACTGCGCCTCACGGGTCCGACCACCCCACAGGCGGGCCCCCGATATTCCCCTCGGGAGGAATGACAGTGAGGATCAAGCGCACCACCCCCCTCAGCGGTACCGCCAGACGCACTCGGGCCCTCGCCATCGCGGCGGGCCTGGTGGCCATAGGCGCCCTGGCCGTCCCCACCGCCCAGGCGAACTCCACCGGAACGTACAGCGCCAACCAGCTCGCCGCCGCCAGTGACGCCGTCCTCGGCGCCGACATCGCGGGCACGGCGTGGAGCGTCGACCAGAAGACCGGGAAGGTCGTCGTCACGGTCGACAGCACGGTCTCCGCGGCGGAGATCAAGCAGATCAAGGACTCCGCGGGCGGCAACGCGGGCGCCCTGCGCATCGAGCACACCCCGGGCAAGTTCAACAAGCTGCTCTCCGGCGGTGACGCGATCTACGCACCCGGCTGGCGCTGTTCCCTCGGGTTCAACGTCCACAGCGGCAGCACGTACTACTTCCTGACCGCCGGTCACTGCACCGACGGCAACCCGCCCTGGTACACCAACTCCTCGAACAGCACCTACATAGGCCCGACGGTCGGCTCCAGCTTCCCGGGCAACGACTACGGAATCGTGCGCTACGACAACACCTCGCTCGCCCACCCGGGCACGGTCGGCAGCGTCACCATCACCGGCGCGGCCAACGCCACGGTCGGCATGTCGGTGACCCGCCGGGGCTCCACGACCGGTGTCCACAGCGGCACCGTCACCGGGCTCAACGCCACGGTCAACTACGGCAACGGTGATGTCGTCTACGGCATGATCCAGACCAATGTGTGCGCCGAGGGCGGCGACTCGGGCGGTCCGCTCTACTCCGGTTCCAAGGCCGTCGGCCTGACCTCCGGCGGCAGCGGCAACTGCAGCTCCGGCGGTACGACGTTCTTCCAGCCGGTCACCGAGGCGCTGAGCGCGTACGGCGTCACGCTGAACTGACGCCCGGTCCCGTACGGACACATGGCCCCCGGTCCCGCCGGGGGCCATGTGCGTGCGCCGGTCAGCCTCTTCCCGCGCCCGCCCCGGCCGGTGCCACGCCGAAGATGTCCACCGCGTGGTAGTACGTCCAGGCCGTGGCGTCGCACGAGGTCCGCTTGGCCCCGGAGTAGGCGGCGCACACGCGTTTGAGGTCCGCGTAGAGGGCGTTGTCGAGCCGGGCCTTGTTGGCGGAGAACGTCCCGGCGGCCTTGTAGTTGCGGTACCCGAAGTCGTGCCGGGCGCAGGCCGTCTGGAACGGGAAGCCGAAGGGGTTGTCGGGCGAGGTGCTGCAGTAGTCCGTCGACCAGTCGAAGCCGTACGAGGACCAGGCGCCCTTGTTGTTGCGGGCGGAGTTCCACGCGTTGTAGCTGGCGGCGCTCGTCTGCGTCCAGGAACTGAGGACCTGGGGTTTGTCCGCGGGGGCCGCCGAGGCGGACGCGACGGGCAGCAGGGCGAGCGGGAGCGACAGCCCGAGGGCGGCGAGCAGGGTGGCGACGCGACGGCGCATGGACAACCTCCGTGGGGAGAGGGGCAGTTGGACCGTCCTCGCGGGTGTGCGAGGTCGCTCCAGAATGCCGCCATGCACCTGTCACGCCTAGGGGCGTGCGGTGGCTCTTCGGTGTTGTGCGCCGCGTGGGGTGCGCGTCAGCGGGCGTGCCGCTGCCCGAGCAGGCGGGCCTGTTCCTTCTTCAGTTCGGTGAAGCCCTTGCGCGCGTACGCGGCTATCTCCCGGCTGGGGAACGACACCACCGAGAGGTGCTGTTCGTGGTTGCCCCGCGACCACCGGGCGGCCGTGATCTCGTAACCCGAGACATGGGCGCACAGCTGGAGCAGGAGGGGTGGCATCACCGGCTCGCTCAGGAGGTCGGCGTGGGTGAGGACGAGATCGCGCATGGCCCGGATGTTCGGGAGGAAGACGGTCGTGACCCACAGCCGCCACTCGGCGAGCTCTTCCTCGGTGGGCGGCGTCTCGTGGTCGAAGGGGGATCTGCCGTCGGGGCGGGCGTTGCGCTCCACGAACGCGGCGAAGATGCGGCTGTTGGCCTCGGTGAGGGCGAACAGGGGGCCGTAGAAGTCGCCGAGCTGGCGGTTCACCCGGGCGAGGCGTTCCTGGCGCTGCGAGAGGCGCAGCCCGTTGAGATAGGTGAGCGCATAGCCGGCGAACGCGAGCCCGACGGTGACGGCCAGTGTGATCATGGGCGCCGATGCTAGCCGGGGGACGCCTCCGTCGTCGCCGGTCGGTCCGGGGTTCTGCGCATCGCCGTCAGCAGCGTGCCCGCCGTGCCCGCCACCGCCCACGCGGACAGGATCAGCAGGGGGCCGGTCACCGCGTTGCCGTGGAAGTACGCGATCGAGCGGGCCGTCCAGGTCGAGGCGCCCGGGGGCAGGGCGGGGCCGATCGCGCGCCAGAAGTCCGGGAGCATCGGGAGCGGGAAGGCGCCGCCCGCGCTCGGGTTGCCCGCGATGACCACGATCAGGACGGCCAGGCCGATGCCGACGATGCCGGTGAGCCCCTCCAGTGCGAGGGTGATCATGCCGACCGCGAAGACGGTCAGCGCGCCCAGGCCCGCCAGCCCCCAGAAGCTGCCGGGCAGGGCGCCGAGGACCGGGCCGATGATGAGCGCGCCGCCGATGCCGCCCGCGATCGCGTACAGCGCCATGACCCCGGTCCGGATCAGCGCGCGCTGCCGGTTGGCGGGGCGGGTGCCCGCGCTGATCGCCAGGATCGAGGCGCAGAGATAGCCGCCGACGCACCAGCCCACCGCCAGATAGAACGCGGACAGCCCGTCGAAGTCCTGGCGCGAGGCCGGGGCCACGTCGACGGCGCGCACGGTGCGCCGCTGGGCCGCCTCCGCCTCCTTGACGATCTTCGTGAGCGAGGTGGCCAGGACGGTGCCCCCGCCGGAGGCGACCAGCACGGTGTCCCGGGTGCCCCGGGGGTCCACGATGAGGGCGCCGTCGATCTCGCGGTCGAGGATCTGCCGGCGGGCGGTGGCCTCGTCGGAGACCGTACGCGGGTCGAGCGGGCCGCCCGGGAGGCCGTCCAGCTGGGCGACGAGCCGGGCGGACGCCTGCTGGGGCGCGACGACGCCGAAGGGGACGTCCGTCGGCTTCGGGTGGTGCAGCGCCCCGATGTAGGACGCGATGAACAGCAGCTGAAGAGCCAGCACCCCGATGACGAGCAGAGCGGCCCGGGGGGTGACGGCGTTCCGCACCTCGTCGGCGAAAGTCATGCCCCCACGCTCCGGGCTGCCCCTCGCGCGCGCAGTCGGGGCGCGGCCGAACGGCGGAAGGGGAGGGGGCCGTGACCGGGGGAGACCGGGCGGGCGCCGAGTATCGTACGAGTGTTCGAAACTTGGTTTATGGTGGAGAGCGAGGGGGGTGGCCAGCGCGTACGAATCGGCTCAGGAGGTGCAGGTGCCCGGGTTCACGCATCTGCATACCGCCTCCGGGTTCTCCCTGCGGTACGGGGCCTCGCACCCGGAGCGGCTGGCGGAGCGCGCCGCCGAGCGCGGCCTGGACGCCCTCGCGCTGACCGATCGCGACACCCTGGCCGGCGCGGTCCGGTTCGCCCGGGCCTGCGAGCGGGAAGGGGTGCGCCCGCTGTTCGGGGCGGACCTCGCGGTGGGACCGGGGACGGGGGAGGCGCCCGCCCGGCGCCCCCGTACCCCTGCCAGGGGAGGTGTCTTTGTCGATGAATCGGCACCCCGGGTCACCTTCCTCGCCCGCGACGGCGCCCTGGGCTGGGCCGAGCTGTGCCGTCTGGTCACCGCCGCCCACGCCGCCGTCCCCGAGGGCGGGCGGCCCCTGGTCGGCCGGCCCGCGCTGCCCGCCGAAGGGCTCACCGTGCTGCTCGGCCCCGCCTCCGACGTGGGCCGGGCCCTGTCCGCGGGCCGCCCCGACCTGGCCGCCGCCCTCCTCGCCCCCTGGCGCGAGCTGTACGGCGACGGCCTGCGCCTCGAAGCCGTCCACCACGGGCGGACCGGCACCGGGCCCGGTTCGCTGCGGCTCGCCGCCCGTACCGTCGGCCTCGCCGCCGAGCAGGGCGTACGGGCCGTGCTGACCAACGCCGTCCGGTATGCCGACCCGGGGCAGGGCCCGGTCGCCGACGTGCTCGACGCCGCCCGCCGGCTCGTTCCCGTCGACCCGCGCCGCGCCCCGCTCGACAGCGGTGAGCGCTGGCTCAAGGACGCCCGTGCGATGGCGGAGACCGCCGAGCGGATCACCTCGGCCGCCGGGCTCGGCGCCGGTGCCGGGGCGCGGCTCCTCGCGGAGACCCGGGACACCGCCGAGGCGTGCGTGGTGGACCCCGGGGGCGACATCGGCCTCGGCTCCGTCCACTTCCCCGAACCCGGCCTCGTCGGCGCGGAGCGGCGCACCGCCCAGCGGGTGCTGGCCTCCCGCGCCGCCGCCGGGATGGTGCTGCGCGGCTACGACCGCAGGCCCGGGTACTGGGACCGGATGCACCACGAGCTGGACATCATCGCCCACCACGGCTTCGCCTCGTACTTCCTGACGGTCGCCCAGGTGGTGGACGACGTACGCGCGATGAAGGTGCGGGTGGCGGCGCGGGGCTCCGGGGCCGGTTCGCTGGTCAACCACCTGCTCGGCATCGCCCACGCCGACCCGGTCGAGCACGGGCTGCTGATGGAGCGCTTCCTGTCCAGGCGCCGCTTCGTGCTGCCCGACATCGACATCGACGTGGAGTCGGCCCGCCGCCTCGACGTCTACCGCGCGATCATCGACCGCTTCGGCGCCGAACGGGTCGCCACTGTCGCCATGCCCGAGACCTACCGGGTGCGCCACGCCATCCGCGATGTCGGCGCCGCGCTCTCCATGAACCCGGCCGAGACCGACCGCCTCGCCAAGGCGTTCCCGCACATCCGGGCCCGCGACGCCCGCGCGGCCATGGAGGAGCTGCCCGAACTGCGCGAGGTCGCCAGGACCAGGGAGACGTACGGGAGGCTGTGGGAGCTGGTGGAGGCGCTGGACGCGCTGCCGCGCGGCGTCGCCATGCACCCGTGCGGGGTCCTCCTCTCGGACGCCTCGCTGCTGCGCCGTACCCCCGTCGTGCCCACCAGCGGCGAGGGCTTCCCGATGTCCCAGTTCGACAAGGAGGACGTGGAGCACCTGGGGCTGCTCAAGCTGGACGTGCTGGGCGTACGGATGCAGTCGGCGATGGCGCACGCGGTCGCCGAGGTGAAGCGGGCCTCGGGGCGCGAGGTGGACCTGGACGCCGTGGAGCCGGGCGACCCGCGCACGTACCAGCTGATCAGGACGGCCGAGACGCTGGGCTGCTTCCAGATCGAGTCGCCGGGCCAGCGGGACCTGGTCGGCAGGCTCCAGCCGGAGAACTTCCACGATCTGGTGGTCGACATCTCGCTGTTCCGGCCGGGCCCGGTCTCCGCCGACATGGTCCGCCCGTTCATCGAGGCCCGGCACGGCCGGGCGCCGGTCCGCTATCCGCACCCCGACCTGGAGGGCGCGCTGAGCGAGACGTACGGCGTGGTGGTCTTCCATGAGCAGATCATCCAGATGGTCGACATCATGACCGGCTGCGGCCGCGACGAGGCCGACCGGGTCAGGCGCGGGCTCTCCCACCCCGAGTCCCAGCCCCTGATCAGGGTCTGGTTCGCCCAGCACGCGGCGGCGCGCAAGTACGACGCGGAGGTCATCGCCCGCGCCTGGGAGATCATCGCGGCGTTCGGCAGCTACGGCTTCTGCAAGGCGCACGCGGTGGCCTTCGCCGTGCCCACGTACCAGTCGGCCTGGCTGAAGGCGCACCACCCGGCGGCCTTCTACGCCGGGCTGCTCACCCACGACCCCGGGATGTACCCGAAGCGGCTGCTGCTCGCCGACGCCCGGCGGCGCGGGGTGCCCGTGCTGCCGTTGGACGTGAACCGGTCGGCGGCCGCCCATCGAATCGAACTGGTGTCTGATGAAGGGGAGGGAAGGGAGCGCTGGGGGCTGCGGCTCGCGCTCTCCGACGTGCACGGGATCAGCGAGGCCGAGGTCGCCCGGATCGAGGACGGCCAGCCCTACAGCTCACTGCTGGACTTCTGGCAGCGGGCCCGTCCGGGAAGGCCGGCCGCCGAACGACTGGCCCAGGTCGGCGCGTTGGACGCGTTCGGAGCCAACCGGCGCGATCTGCTGCTCCACCTGTCCGAACTGCACCGCGCCCAGCGCGGCGCGGGCTCCGGCGCGCAGCTCCCGCTCGGCGGCGGCCGCCGCACCGCGTCCGTCGGGCTGCCCGACCTCAACGAGGCGGAACGGCTCAGCGCCGAGCTGGGCGTGCTGAGCATGGACGTCTCGCGCCACCTGATGACCGATCACCACGCCTTCCTCAAGGAGCTCGGTGCGGTCTCGGCCAAGCGGCTGCGCGAGGCGCGGCACGGGGAGACCGTGCTGGTCGCGGGCGCCAAGGCGGCGACCCAGACCCCGCCCGTCCGCTCCGGCCGCCGGGTCGTCTTCACCACCCTGGACGACGGTACGGGCCTGGTCGACCTGGCCTTCTTCGACGACAGCCACGCCGCCTGCGCGCACACCGTCTTCCACTCCTGGCTGCTCCTTGTGCGCGGGGTGGTGCAGCGGCGCGGGGCGCGCAGCCTGAGCGTGGTCGGCGCGGCCGCCTGGAACCTGGCGGAGCTGGCCGAGCTGCGGCGCACCGGCGGACTCGACGCGGTCGCGGAGCGGCTGGCGCAGGTGCCGGAGCCGGAGGCGGGGGAGGACCCGGAGCCGCCCGGTGACGACGGGCGGCGCATCCGGATGCCCACCGGTTACGAGATGAACCCCTGGGCGGACCTCAAGCCGCCCGGCGAGGGGCTGCCCACCGGACGGAAGCTGTGGCACCAGAGCCCGGGGAGCGCGGGATGAACGGGGCGGCCGGGACGGCCGAAGTCTCTGGGGCCGACGTCCTCTGTCTGCGGTTCCGGCGGGTCGGCGGCGGGTCCCCGGACGCCGCCGGGTACGCGGGGCTGCTCGCCCTGCTCGGCTCGTTCACCCCGGTCGTGGAGGCGACGCCGCCCGACGGGGCGCTCGCCGATGTGCGCGGCGCGCTGCGCTACTTCGGGCGGGACGTGCAGGGCCTGGCCTCGGTGATCCGGGTCCGCGCGCTGGCCCTGCACGGGGTGGACTGCGCGATCGGGGCCGCCCCGAACCCGATGCTGGCCCGGATGGCGCTGCGGCAGGCCGCGCCCGGGACGACCTTCGTGGTGCCCGCCGACGGGGTGGCCGCCTTCCTCGCGGACCGGCCGGCCGCCGCGCTGGACGGCGTCGGGGCGGCGACGGCCCGGACGCTGTGCGGATACGGGCTCGACTCCGTCGGCCGGATCGCCGCCGCCCCGCTCGGCACCCTGCAACGGATCACCGGGACGCGGACCGGGCGCGACCTGTGGGAGCGGGCGCACGGCATCGACCGCACCGCCGTCCGGCCGAACGCCGCCGCCCGCTCGGTCGCCGCCGAGCGCACCTTCCCGCGCGACGAGCTGGACCCGGAACGGCAGCGGCGCGCGCTCATGTCGCTCACCGAGGAGCTGGGGGCGCGGATGCGCGGCGAGGGGCAGGTGTGCCGCGCGCTCGCGGTCTCCGTGCGCTACGCCGACCGCACCGGCTACTCGACGCTGACCCGGAGCCGTACCCTCCGCGAACCCACCGCGCACTCGGCGGAGCTCACCGCGCTCGCGTACCGCATCCACGACTCGTTCGGCCTGCAACGGGCCCGGGTGCGGGGGATCGGGCTGCGCGCGGAGGGGCTGGGCGAGGCCGAACGGGCGGCACGGCAGCTGAGCTTCGACCCAGTGGACGAGCGGGCCCGGCGGATCGAGGCGGTCGCGGACCGGCTGCGCGAGCGGTTTGGCCCCCGGGCCGTGATGCCGGGGCGGCTGGCGGCCTGAGCGGTGCGCGCGGGGCCGCGCGGGCTCCGGACGGCTCGCGGGCCGGTCGCGTAACCCGCCGTCCGGCGGCCCGCAGACTTTTTACCGACGCGTAACTTCCCACCGAACCCTACTCATGCGTAATTTGGCATGAGCACGCAGAACGTCAGTAGAACTTGTGGTCCGGGCCGCAGGGTGCACAGACATCGCAACTCCCTTGAGCCGCAAGGAGACCCCACGATGCTGCCCTGGACCCGTGCGCCGCGCTCCCCACGCGCCCGCCGGACACTCGCCGCCCTGCTCCTCGCCGTCGCGGCGGTCGCCACCCCCACGGCGACCGCGGCGGCCGCCCCCGCCGCCGCGACGGCCACCACCTCGCGCGGCTGGAACGACTACTCCTGCAAGCCCTCCGCCGCCCACCCCCGCCCCGTCGTCCTGGTCCACGGGACCTTCGGGAACTCCGTCGACAACTGGCTCGTCCTCGCCCCCTACCTGGTCAACCGGGGCTACTGCGTCTACTCGCTGGACTACGGCCAGCTGCCCGGGGTGCCGGTCTTCAACGGCCTCGGCCCGATCGACAAGTCGGCAGGCCAGCTCGCCACGTTCGTGGACAAGGTGCTCGCCTCCACCGGCGCCGCCAAGGCGGACATCGTGGGCCACTCGCAGGGCGGCATGATGCCGAACTACTACCTGAAGTTCCTCGGCGGGGCGGCCAAGGTGAACGCCATGATCGGGCTCGCGCCCGACAACCACGGCACCACGCTGCTCGGCCTGACCAAGCTGCTGCCGTACTTCCCCGGCGTCGGCGACCTGCTCAACGCCGGTACGCCCGGACTCGCCGACCAGGTGGCCGGATCGCCCTTCATCACCAAGCTCAACTCCCTGCCGGACACCGTGCCCGGGGTCCACTACACCGTCATCGCGACCCGCTACGACGAGGTCGTGACCCCGTACCGAACCCAGTTCCTGGACGGGCCGGACGTGCGCAACGTCCTGCTCCAGGACCTGTGCCCGGTCGACCTCTCCGAGCACGTGGCGATCGGGACCATCGACCGGGTCGCCTACCACGAGGTGGCGAACGCCCTGGACCCGTCGCACGCCAGCCCGACCAACTGCGCCTCGGTCATCGGCTGACGCCGCTGCGCCCCTGCCCCGGCGAGGTCCCACCTCGCCGGGGCAGGGGCATTGTCAGTGGCGGCTGGCACGATCGGATCATGACGACGACCGACTGGGATTCCCTCGCCGACACCTTCGACCAGGAGGCCGACCACGGGCTGCTCGACCCGGTGGTCCGCGCCGCCTGGGCGCGGCGGACGGAGAGCTGGCTGCCCGCCGGACCGTCCGACGTGCTCGACCTCGGCTGCGGTACGGGGAGCCTGGCGCTGCTCGCGGCCGGGCAGGGCCACCGGCTCACCGCAGTGGACAGCGCGCCGCGCATGGTGGAGCGGGCCCGCGCCAAGCTGGCCGGTACGGACGCCGAGGTGCTGGTGGGGGACGCGGCCCGGCCGCCCGTCGGCGACCGAAGGTTCGACGTGATCCTCGCCCGGCACGTGGTGTGGACGCTGCCCGACCCGGCGGCCGTCCTGCGTCACTGGGCGGGGCTGCTGCGCCCCGGCGGCAGGCTGGTCCTGGTGGAGGGCGTGTGGAACGGGACGGGAATCCCCGCCGAACGCCTCACCGCGCTGCTCGCCCCGCTCACCGAGCGCGTCCACCACGAACGGCTCTCCGGCGACCGCGATCTGTGGGGCAAGGACGTGGACGACGAGCGGTACGCGCTGGTCGCCCCCGTGCGCGGGACGCGCCGCCACACCGAGGTGGTCGACGTGCACCTGATCCTCCGCCGCGGCCCCGAGGTCCTGCTCGCCCGCCGGTCCGGCACGGGTTACGCGGACGGCCTGCTGCACGCCCCGTCCGGCCATGTGGAGGACGGCGAGGACGTGCGGCAGGCGCTGATCCGGGAGGCGGCCGAGGAGATCGGCCTCGACCTGGACCCGGCGGAGCCGCGCGTGGCGCTGGTCATGCAGCACCGGGGCCCGGGCGGCAGTCCCCGCACGGGCTGGTTCTTCGAGGTGGCGTACGACCCCGCCCGGCCCCCGTACAACCGCGAACCGGACAAGTGCTCCGAGCTGGCCTGGTATCCGCTCGACGCGCTCCCCGACGACATGGTCGCCTACTGCCGCGCGGGCCTCGAAGGCTACCGGGCGGGCGAGCGCTTCCTGATCCACTGGCACGAGGACGGCGACCCGATCGCATACGAACCGGAGGGCGAGCGCCGGGCGGTGGTGCTGCCGGTGAGCGAGGGGTGAGGGCGGGCCGCGGGTGCTCAGGTCAGCAGCGGGGTCAGGCCCTCCGGCGAGCGGGCCAGTCGTTCCAACTCGTCCAGGGCCGCCGCCGCGGCCTCCGCCGCCTCCGGGTCGCGGCCGGCCAGACCGCTCGCGGCGAACTCGTCCTCGTCCAGGCGCAGGATCTCCGAGCGGTCGGCCGACACCCACAGGTCGAGGTCCAGGTCCTCCACGACCAGTTCGCCGTCCCGGAGCACGGCCGGGCGGGTCACATCGCAGTACCAGCCCTTGAGTTCGCCCGCGCCGGTGCGGACCTCCTTCACCGCGAACCAGGCGTTCCGCCAGTAGTGCTCGGTGAAGACGTCGCCCGGTTCGAAGCGGACGAAGCCGAAGTCCCGGACGCCGGGGGCGGCCCAGGGGGCCCGGACGGTCACCCGGGTGCCGTCGTCGGAGGCCAGGGCCGCCGGATACCTGATCTTGGTCTTTCCGGCCTTGACCAGGACGACGGTCAGAGTGGAGTCAGTCGAGCCTGCGGGCATGGCGTACCTCCGTGGCGCAGATGTCGTAGCCGAACCAGCGGTTGATCGCCAGCATCGGTCCGTTCCCGGCGTCGTTGCCGGTGTAGGCGTCGGTGTACCCGGCGGCGCGCGCCCGGTGCAGCGAGTCGTTCTTCGCGAGCTTGGCGAGGCCGCGGCCCCGGTACGCCCGCCGGGTGCCCGTCATCGCCGAGCCGTAGCGGCTCACCCCGTCGGTCCGGGCGGCGCTGAAGGCGGCCACCTCGCCGTCGGCCAGGGCGACCGAGGTGAGGTGGTGGTCGAGACCGGGGTCGTTCCAGGTCCCGGCGAGCCAGTCCTCGTAGGAGTCCAGCCGGGCGGGCGTGTCGCTCGGCTCGTCCGCCGTGGCCTCGGCATCCGCCTCGAAGAGCGGGCGGGGATCACCGGCGAAGTCGGCGCCCGTCCGCAGCTCGACCCCGGCCGGCAGCTCCTGACGCGGCGGCAGCGAGCCGTTCGCCAGGTCCAGATGGAGGAAGTGGGCCGGGCGGCTCGGCGTGTAACCGTGCTTCGCGGCGAACGCCCGGTTGCCGGGCGTGTCCAGGACCCAGGTGTGGACCGAGCTCGCCCCGGCCGACGCCAGATACTCCTCGGCGGTCCGCAGCAGCAGCGTGCCCGCGCCCCGGCCGGTCCGCTCCGGGTGGGTGTACGGATTGCAGAACCCCTGCCCCGGCTCCGGGCTCTCATGGGCCAGGCCCACCTGCGCCGTCCCGATGATCTCGCCGTCCTCCTCGGCGACCAGCATCCGGTACCGCCGCGCCGCCGGGGCCCCGGTGAGCTCGGCCGCGGCCTGCTCCGGCGTGGTGATCATGTACGGGAGGGCGGCGCGCCGCACCCGCACCCACCCCTCGGCGTCGTCGGGCCGGAAGTCGCGTACGAGGACAGTCATGCGCCGGACGCTAGCCGCGCCCCGGACCCGTCCGCCTCCCATTTTCCGCCGGTGGGGGACAATCGGCCCGTGACCCTGAAGATCGCCGTGGACCCGGACTCCGGCACCGCCCCGTACGAGCAACTGCGCACCCAGATCTCCGAACAGGCCCGCTCCGGCGTGCTGCCGGTCGGCTACCGGCTCCCGACGGTACGCGGCTTCGCCGAGGAGCTGGGCCTCGCCGCCAACACGGTCGCCAAGGCGTACCGGGCGCTGGAGGCGGACGGTGTCATCGAGACCCGCGGCCGCAACGGCACGTTCGTCGCCGCCGCCGGAGACACCGCCGACCGCAACGCCGCCGCCGCGGCCCGTACGTACGCGGAACAGGCCCGTCGCCTCGGCCTCTCCCGCGCCCGCGCCCTGGAGCTCGCCGAGGACGCGGTGCGCGCGGTCTTCTCCGACTGACAGCCGGGTGGTCACCGGCTGACAGGCCGTCACGGTGCCGTCGGCAAAAGCTCATCCGTTTGACTTGGCATGAACACTTCCGGAATGGCCGTCCGCGCTGCTACCACTGAGTAGGCAGAGATCCTGCCGGTCGCTCAAGGGAGATTCCGTGAAACTGTCCAGACTTGTGGCATTCTCGTCCTCGCTCCTGCTCGGCGCCGTCATCGCCCTGACCGGGGCGGCCACCGCGAACGCCGCACCGTCCGTCGACTACGTCGCCCTCGGGGACTCGTACTCCTCGGGTGTCGGCTCCGGGAGCTACATCAGCTCCAGCGGCGACTGCAAGCGCAGCACCCTCGCGTACCCCTCCCTCTGGGCCTCCGCCCACTCGCCCGCCTCCTTCTCCTTCACGGCCTGCTCCGGGGCGCGTACGGGCGATGTGCTCGCCAATCAGCTCGGGCCGCTGAACTCCTCGACCGACCTCGTCTCGATCTCCATCGGCGGCAACGACGCGGGCTTCTCCGACGTCATGACGACCTGTGTCCTCCAGTCGGAGTCCACCTGCCTCAACCGCATCGCCACCGCCCGCAGCTACGTGGACAGCACGCTGCCCGGCAAGCTGGACTCGGTGTACGACGCGATCGAGGCCAAGGCGCCCTCCGCCCATGTCGTCGTCCTCGGCTACCCGCGCTTCTACAAGATCGGCGGCAGCTGCGTCGTCGGGCTGAGCGACAAGGTGCGCAGCGCCATCAACGGCGCCGCCGACTACCTCAACGCGGCCACCGCCAAGCGCGCCGCCGACCACGGCTTCAGCTTCGGCGACGTCACCAGCGCCTTCACCGGGCACGAGATCTGCTCCGGAAGCGCCTGGCTGCACAGCCTCAACTGGCTGAACATCGGCGAGTCGTACCACCCCTTCGCCGCCGGGCAGTCCGGCGGCTACCTGCCGGTTCTGAACGCGCTCGACTAGGGTGATGGCGCGCCCCGCGAGGGGCGCGCCATCCAGCGGTCGGCCAACTCGCCCCGGGATCAGGCAGATTCGCCGACGCCTCGTCAACCTCCGTATATGTGTGCGCAATCCCGCTCCCGGGATACACGAGTGTCGGTGGCAGGCGATAGGGTTAACCTGCCCGGGCCGAGTGCCCTCGTACGGGTGGGGAGTGACATGGAACAGATAACGGTGCGCAGCAGGGCGCGCGTGCCTGCCATTACATGCGGGAGCAGCGCGACGAGTTCGCGCCTCGACCGCCATCTCGCGGTGCTGGGCGGTCCCGTCGTGCCGCAGCGTGAGGCGGCGGAAGCGACGCTGCTGATGCGCGAGCTCACCTCGCGCGACGCCGGACACACCCGGCGCAGCAGAAGCGCACGGGTGTCGCTCTTCGCGCCACTGCGCCGGCTGCGGCGCTCGCTCTTCGGCAGCCGCCACTGACCCGACCGCGGTCCCGATCCACGCAGCGCGCTGCTGCCCGCTCTTCCGTCATCCCCGGAGCCGGCAGTGGCGCGTCGCCATGTCCGCACCCGGTCACACACGGTGTCCGGCGGGCCCGCATGGGTGCCGAGGTAATTCGGTGCCGAACTACTTCTACACTGTGCCCATGCCCGAGAAGCGAGCCGCGCGTCTGCGCCCCGACGAGCGAAGGGCGCAATTGGTGGCGATTGGCGTGGACATGCTCGCCGATTGTTCCCTGGACGAGCTCTCCACCGATGCCGTGGCCCGGCGGGCCGGCATATCGCGCGGCCTGCTCTTCCACTATTTCGACTCCAAGCGCGACTTCTACCGGTCCGTGGTGCGCCGGGAATGCGACGCGTTCGCCGCTGCCACCGCACCGGACGCCTCGCTGGACCCGGTCGCCTGGATGCGCGCGTTCATCGCCGGTTTCGTCGCGTACGTGACCGGGCGCCGCAAGGTCTACCGCGCCCTCGTCCGGGGCGCCGCCGGCAGCCACCCCGCCGCCGGGGACATCGTGGAGGCCACCCGCGCCACTCTCGCCCGCCGGGTCGTGGAGGGGCAGCGCCGCCTCGGGATGGCGCCGTCGCCCCGGCTCACCCTGGCCGCCCGCTCCTGGCTCGCTTTCGCCGAGGAGGCGGCCACCGGCTGGCCGCTGGACGAGCCGGACGCCCTGGACGAGCTCCGCGCCTTCCTGGAGACGGGCTTCGTCCGCCTCCTCGGCACCCTCGACCGGCCGGCCGCCCTGGCCGAACAGGCCGGCGCCCCCGCTCACAGCAGCGCGAACTGCCCGTCCGGCCCCTCCTCCTGATGGTCCAGGACCGAGGCGGGCCGCCGCGCCGCCTCCCCGACCGGCAGCACCCCCGCCTCCCGCAGCTCGTCCTCCCCGCTCCCCGGGCCCGCCGCCAGCGCCCCGGCCAACGCCTCCTGACGGGGTCGTAGCTCGGCGAGGAGCGCGAGGAGCGTGACCAGCTCCAGCAGCTCCGAGGTCCACTCCTGCGGCCAGGCGCGCGGCCGGACCGCGTCGAGCCCCGCCGCTTCCGCCCCCGGCGCCCCGCACACCGCCGCCCGGCGCTCGAACCACAGATCGAGGACGCGCACCCCGCTCACCCGGAAGTCCCAGGCACCGGCGGGCACCGGCGAGACGCGGCCGCTGCCCAGCACGAGCACCCGCTCCTCGGCCTCGTACGCCAGGGACACCGGGACCGGCGGGACGGCCGCCCGCACATAGGGGCGCTGCCCGCCCGGCAGCCGGGGGCGCTCCGCCCCGCGCGCCCCGCGCAGCTGGAGCCGCAGCAGCTCACGGCCCAGCCCGACCCCCTCCGCCCAGTGCGCGGCGTCCGACGGGAGCGGGACCACGCAGCCGGCCGGTGAGGGGCGGGCCGCCGCCAGGATCCAGGCGAGCACCGACTCGGCGGTGACCGTGTCCCCGTACCGGGCGCGCAGTGCGGGCAGCAGGCCCGGGGCGAGGTTGGGTTCGAGGCCGCCGGGGCGGCGGTACAGCGGGCGGACCCGGCCGGGGCGGCCGGCGGGGGAGTGGCCGTCGGGCAGCAGCGTCGTCACCGACACGGCGGGGCCCGGATCGTGGGGCACCCGGCCGTGCTCGACCAGGAAGAGCTGGTGGTCGTCGGCGACCCGCCACAGCTCGGGCCGGGCCACGTCGATCAGGCGGTGGTCGGGCAGCAGCCACTGTTCGTCGTACGGCCCGTGCAGGATGCGCACCGGCTCCGGACAGGGGCCCGTCTCCCGGGCGAAGCGGCCGGTGGCGCCGGACCGGCCGGGCAGGGCGGCCACGGCGCTCTGCTGCGTACGGGCGCGGGTCGGGGCGAACAGCCGCTCGCGCTCCTCGCCCGACGCCCGCACGAGGCGGTCCCAGCGGGCCCGCAGGGAGGCCGCGTCCGGGGCGGTCACCCAGGCGCGCCCGGTGCGCAGCGGGCGGACCGACCAGGGCATGAGGTCGTCGAGGAGGGGGCCGCGCGGGCCCTCGCCGGACCCGGCCGCTGCCGGTGCTGCCACCGTGTCGTCCTCCCCGCCTGCCGCCTTCCCTGGCATCGTAGGACTCAGTGCGCTTCCACCGTCACCGAGAACGAGAACCGGTCGCCCCGGTAGTGGATCCGGGCCACGTCGACCACCCGGCCGCCCTCGTCGTATGTGATGCCCGTGTAGTACAGGATCGGGCTCAGTAGCGGGACGCCCAGGAGTTCCGCGGTGGCCGGGTCGGCGAGGCGGGCCTCGACCGTGTCGGTGATCCGGGAGATCGGCACGCCGACCCGGTCGCGCAGCACCTTGGTCATCGGCCACCGGTCCAGGTCCGCCGGGTCGAGGTCCGCCGCGACCTCCGGGTGCACCCAGTTCTGCGCCCAGTTCGTCGGCTCGCCGGTCGTCCCGTCGCACCGCAGCCTGCGGTAGCCGACGACCTCCGCGCAGCCCGGGAAGTGCTCGGCCACGTCGCCCGGGACCGGGACCGGCCCGTGGCCGAGCAGGGTGGAGCGCTCGCCCGACTGCTGGGCCACGATCGCGTCGATCGAGCCGAGCAGCCGGACCGGGGAGCCCCGGCGGGCGTGCGGCTCGATGAACGTGCCGCGCCGCCGGTGCCGGCTGATCAGGCCCTCCGCCTCCAGCTCCTTGAGCGCCTGCCGCATGGTCAGCACGCTGACCCCGTAGTGCGCCGCGAGCTGCTCCTCGGTGGGCAGCCGCAGCGTGGCGTCCGGGGCGCGGCCCAGTATGGACGCCCGCAGCGACTGCGAGACCTGGTACCACAGCGGCAGCTTGCGGTTCAGGACCAGCGAGTCGGGCGCGAAGGCGGTGCCCCGGGGCGCGGGGCTGTTCGCGGCGGGCTGCGGCACCTGATCCTCCTGCATGCGTCGTCGCCGGGCCCCGGGCGGGCGCGGTTACGGCCTGAAGTTGCGGCTCAGACCCTGCCATACGTCGTCGTAGCCCTGCTGAAGGTGGTCCGCCGTCGCGGCCTGCGCGGTCGCGGTGACCGGCCAGCGGGTCTCGAACATGAAGGCGAGGCCGTCGTCGATCTTCTGCGGCTTCAGCTCCGCCGCGCTCGCCCTGTCGAAGGTCTCCCGGTCCGGGCCGTGCGCGGACATCATGTTGTGCAGCGAGCCGCCGCCGGGCACGAAGCCGCCCTTTCCGGCCGTCTTCGCGTCGTACGCGCCCTCGATCAGGCCCATGTACTCGCTCATCACGTTGCGGTGGAAGTACGGCGGGCGGAAGGTGTCCTCGCCGACCAGCCAGCGCGGCGCGAACACCACGAAGTCCACGCCCGCCAGGCCCGGCGTGTCCGAGGGCGAGGTCAGCACCGTGAAGATCGACGGGTCCGGGTGGTCGTAGCTGATCGAGCCGATGACATTGAACCGGTGCAGGTCGTAGACGTACGGGCTGTGGTTGCCGTGCCAGGCGACGACGTCGAGCGGGGAGTGGTCGTAGGTCGCCGTCCAGAGGTTGCCGCAGTACTTGTTGATCACCTCGACCGGGCGCTCCACGTCCTCGTACGCGGCGACCGGGGCGAGGAAGTCCCGCGCGTTGGCCAGGCCGTTGGCGCCGATCGGGCCCAGGTCCGGGAGCGTGAACGGGCGGCCGTAGTTCTCGCAGACGTACCCGCGCGCGGTCTCGTCCAGCAGCTCGACCCGGAAGCGGACGCCGCGCGGGATCAGGGCGACATGGCCGGGCTCGGCGCGCAGCAGGCCCAGTTCGGTGCGCAGCAGCAGCCCGCCGTGCTGGGGGACGATCAGCAGCTCGCCGTCGCTGTCGCTGAACACCCGGTCCGTCATCGCCGCGTTGGCGCTGTACAGGTGCACGGCCATGCCGGTGCGCTGCGCCGCGTCGCCGTTGCCGCCGAGCGTCCACAGGCCCGCCACGAAGTCCGTCCCGGGCGCGGGCTCGGGGAGCGGGTCCCAGCGCAGCCGGTTCGGGTCGGGCACGGTCTCGGTGAAGGGGGCGGTGCGCAGCGCGCCGTTGTCGGTGCGGACGAACGGGGGGTGGGCCGCCGAGGGGCGGATGCGGTACAGCCAGCTGCGGTGGTTGTGGGCGCGGGGCTCGGTGAACGCGGACCCGCTCAGCTGCTCCGCGTACAGCCCCAGCGGGGCGCGCTGCGGGGAGTTGCGCCCGTGCGGGAGCGCTCCCGGCACCGCCTCCGAGCTGTGCTGATTTCCGAATCCGGTGGAGTACGCAAGCCCCTCCGCCGTCTTCCTCGCCTGCTCGATGCCGCCCATGTGCGCTCCCGTCAGAAGGAATCCTATGCACAACCGTAGGAATGGAAGCGTGGCGCGTCAACGGCATTCGTCGTGCAGAAGGGGTTCAAAAAGCTGAACAATGCTCTACTCTCCCGCACATGTCGTGGACACGAAGACTTTTGGCGGTTCTGGCGGTGCTCGCCGCCGCACTGCTCGCGGCCCCCGCCGCCCAGGCGCACGAGGAACGGCCGGTCACCCTGCCCGACGGCACCGGCAGCGTCCCCGTGTACCGCACCGGCGAGCCCGACCTCCTGGTCTGCAAGACCGACCGGGCCGACTTCGAGCGCCGGATCTCGGGCTTCCCCGAGGCGTTGAAGGCGCGCAACCTCACGCTCTTCGAACGGTGCCGCACCTCCGGCTACCGCCACCTCCAGCAGGCGGTCGACGCCGTCGACGGGCCCGGGAAGACCATCGCGATCCTGCCCGGCCTGTACGAGGAGGAGCCCTCGCTCCCCGCGCCGAAGGGGGAGTGCGCCCGCCTCAAGGCGCCCGACTCCAAGCTGGGCTACCAGATCCTCAGCTACGCGCAGCAGGCGAAGTGCCCGCACAACCAGAACCTGGTGGCGATCCTCGGCAAGAAGGACCTCCAGATCGAGGGCACCGGCGCGGCCCGCACGGACGTCGTCATCGACGCCAAGTACCGCAAGCTGAACGCGATCCGCTCGGACAAGTCCGACGGGATCTACTTCAAGAACTTCACCGCCCAGCGCACCACCTTCAACTCGCTCTACGTCCTCGCCCAGGACGGCTTCGTCATCGACGACGTGCTCACCCGCTGGAACGACGAGTACGGCTTCCTGACCTTCGCCAGCGACCACGGCCTGTACAAGAACTGCGAGTCCTACGGCAACGGCGACTCCGGCATCTACCCGGGCAGCGCCTCCGACATCAACGACGGCTACGGCTACGACGTCCCGCGCTACTCGATCGAGATCACCGGCTGCCGCAGCCACCACAGCATGGTCGGCTACTCCGGCACCGCGGGCGACTCCGTCTACGTCCACGACAACGAGTTCGACCACAACATGGGCGGCGCCTCGATGGACAGCGCCTTCCCCGGCCACCCCGGACTCCCGCAGAACCACGCCCGCTTCGAACGCAACCTGATCCACGACAACAACGCCGACTACTACCGCTACGTCGCCGACGGCACCTGCGCCAAGCCGCCCGCCGAGCGGGGTTACGAGGACGGCGTCGTCTGCCCGCAGATCTCCATGCCCCCGGGCACCGGCATCATCACCGCGGGCGGCAACTGGAACCGCTACGAGGACAACTGGATCTACGGCCAGAACCGCGCCGCGTTCTTCCTGAGCGCCGTCCCCGCCTTCATCCGCGGCGAGAACGCCCTCGGCAAGCAGACCGACACCTCGCACCACAACCGGTACGCGGACAACCACCTCGGCAAGGACAAGAACGGCAAGTCCCGCCCCAACGCCACCGACGTCTGGTGGGACGGCCAGGGCGACGGCAACTGCTGGCAGTCGGACACCGGCGCCTCGACCCCGCGCTCCCTGCCCAGCTGTGGCGCGAAGCGGGGCGACGTCTCCGGCTCCACCGACCGGCTCCTCGGCGAACCGGTCAAGCTCGCCCAGCTGCTGGTCTGCGCCGACTACGACGTACGCGCCCGGCGGCTCCCGGCCGGCTGCGACTGGTACGGGGCACGCGGCATCGCCCGCATCGAGGTCCAGGCCGCCCTGGGCATCGCCGCGGTCCTCGTGCTCGTCGGCGGGGTGCTCTGGTGGCGGCGGCTCCGGACCAGCCGGCTCGCCACGGTCGCGTCCGCCCTCGGCGTCATCGGCCTCGGCCTCGACGTGGCCGGGTCCACCATGGGCCTCGCCGCCAGCTACGTCCCCGCCCTCGCCCTGCTGCTCACCGGGCTCTGGTGGACCGGCATCGGGCTGGCGCTGCGCCCGGCGCGCCCGGTGTTCGGCTGGGTGACCGTGGTCCTGGGCGCGCTGACGCTGCTCGACGCGCTGGACAAGGGCGTGTTCATGATCCCGTGGATCCCGCTCAGCCCGGCCTGGGTACGGGGGCTGCTCGGCCTGGTCTGGGTCGTCTGGGCCGTCGTGGCCGCCGCCCGGCACGGGGAGCGGGGACGCGCGGAGCGCGCCGAAGGCGGGGACGGCAGGGGGCCGGATGACGCCGCCGTGCCGGAGCCCGTGTCCGCCGCGCCCGCGTCCTCCGCGCCCGTGTCCTCCGCGAAGCCCGACGCCACCGCTTCGGAAGGCGACCCCTCATGACCCGCGCCCGCCCCGCGATCCGCCCCGCCCTCGCCCTGCTCACCGCCGCCGTCCTCGTCCTCGGCGCGGGCGCCTGCGGGGGCAGGGCCACCACCCACCACAAGCCCGGCACCAGCCACGCCGAGGACACCGGCAGCAACGGCCGCCTCCTGAAGGCCGACGACGGCGACGGCCACCGGCTCCGCCAGGTCGACGCCGACGGCGCCCCCGAGGTGGACCTCGCCGTCCGGCCCGACTCGGAGGACGGCTGGAACGTCCACCTCACCGTGCGCAACTTCCGCTTCACCCCGGACAGCGTGGGCGGCGGCGCCCTCGCCGGACGCGGGCACGCCCGCCTCTTCCTGGACGGCCACCCGCTCGCCCGGGTCTACGGCGCCTGGTTCCACCTCCCCGAGTCGCTGCTCCGCTCGGCCGGGGGCGGCACCCACCTCACCGCGGGGCTCTACGCCGACGACCACACCGCCTGGGCCGTCGGCTCCGCCCCGGTCCGGGCCGCCGCCACGCTCGGGGACTCTCCCGCGAGCCCCGCCGCCCCGCCCGACGACGACACCACCACCGTCGACATCGCCATCGAGGACGGCAAGGTGAGCCCCGCGCCCGGCCGCACCGAGATCAAGAAGGGCCGCACCGTGCGCCTGCGGGTCCGCAGCGACCGCGACGACGTCCTGCACGTCCACGGCTACGACAAGGAGGCGAAGCTCCCCGCCGGACGGACCGTCACGATCACCTTCACCGCCGACCGCACCGGCCTCTTCGAGGTGGAGACCCACGAGTCGGACCTCCTGCTGACCCAGCTCGTCGTCCGGTGACGGGCACCTCCACCCCCGGTGCCGTGCGCGTCCTCGCCCACGGCATCGGGGCCCAGCACGACCTGCCCCTCTCGCCGTTCTACGCGTTCGCCGGGGCCTTCGCCGCGCTCTTCGTCTCGTTCCTCGCGCTCGGCCTGCTGTGGTCGGACTCGCGGTTCAAGGGCGACACGGCGGGCCGCCCGCTCCCGGCCGCCGTCCAGCGCCTGGCCGACGCCCGCGCCACCCGGCTCACCGCCCGCGCGCTCGGCCTGGCCGCCGCGCTCCTTGTCGTGCTGTGGCTGCTCCTCGGCCCCGCCGACCCGGACCGCAACCCGGCACCCGGCGCGGTCTACGTCCTCCTGTGGGTCGGGCTCGTCCCCGCCTCGCTGCTCCTCGGCCCCGTCTGGCGGGCGCTCAACCCCCTGCGCACCCTGCACCTCCTCGCCTGCCGGGCGCTGGGCCGGGACCCGGAGACCGGCCGCGCCCTCCCCGTACGCCTCGGGATGTGGCCCGCCGCGGCCGGGCTCCTGGCCTTCACCTGGCTGGAACTCGTCGCCCCCGACCCCGCCTCGCCCACCGCCCTGCTGGTGTTCCTCGGTGTCTACGCGGCCGCCCACCTCGCGGGCGCGGCGGTGTACGGCGCCTCCTGGTTCGACCACGCCGACGCCTTCGAGGTCTACTCCGGCCTCCTCGGCAGGCTCTCCCCGTTCGGCCGCCGCCCCGCCGACGGCCGCCTCGTCGTCCGCTCCCCGTTCAACGGGCTCGACGCCACGCCCCGGCTCCCCGGACTCGTCGCCACCGTCTGCGTGATGCTCGGCTCCACCGCGTACGACGGCTTCTCCGACGCGCCGCGCTGGATCACCACCGTGCAGACCTCGGAGCTCGGCCGTACCACCACCGCCACCCTGGGGCTGCTCGGCGCCGTCACCCTCGTCGCCACCCTGTACGGGCTCTGCGCCGGGGCCACCCGGCTCGTCTGCGGAACCCTGCCCCACCCGCTCACCGCGTTCGCCCACTCACTGGTGCCGATCGCCCTCGGCTACCTCGTCGCCCACTACTTCACGCTCTTCGCCACCGAGGGCCCGCACACCATGCGCCTGGCCTTCGGCGCCGACCGGCCCGCCGTGCCCGAACCGCCCCTCGGGCCGGGCGGCGTCGCGACCCTCCAGGTCGTCGCGATCGTCACCGGCCACGTCCTCGGGGTCATCGCAGCGCACGACAGATCCGTCCGGCTCATGCCGCCCCGGCGCGCCGTCATCGGCCAACTCCCGCTGCTCGTCCTGATGATCGCGTACACCGTGGGCGGGCTCGCCCTGCTCATCGCCTGAGCCCGGGCTCCCGCCACCGCCGCAGGAGGTCCACGGCATCATGGAAGGCGTGCCCGACACGAACAACCTCCGCCGCGCCCCGGTCCAGCAGCGCAGCGCCGAACGCCTCGCCCGGATCCTCGACGCCTGCGCCGGACTCCTGGACGAGATCGGCTACGAGCAGCTGTCCACCCGGGCCGTGGCCCAGCGGGCCGGGGTGCCCATCGGCTCCGTCTACCGCTTCTTCTCCAACAAGCGGGCCCTGGCCGACGCGCTGGCCCGCCGCAACCTGGACAGCTACGCCGAGCGCATCACTGCCCGGCTGGCCGCCATCGAGACCGCCGACTGGCGCGGCGCGATCGACGCCGTACTGGACGAGTACCTGGCGATGAAGCGCACCGTCCCCGGCTTCGCCCTGGTCGACTTCGGCGCCCCCGCGCCCGACGAGGACCCGGCCGACGACGCCAACCAGCGCGTCGCCTCCCGGCTCACCGGACTCCTCGCCGGACAGCTCGGCCGGGAGGCCGACGCGGACCTGCTGCGCGCCATCCTGGTCTGCGTGGAGGCGGCCGACGCCCTGCTCAAACTCGCCTTCCGCAGCGACCCGTCGGGCGACGACGCCCTCGTCGCCGAGACCCGCGAACTCATCCACGCCTACCTCGCCCGGAGGCTCGACTGAACCTCCCCCGGCTGTGAATGCGCCCGGGGGATACCCAACTTTGCGCGAGTCATTCCCTCACCGGGCGCTGTGGGCTAATTTCGGGCCACTGCTGCCGCTCCCCACCGCTCCCTCACGAACCCTCCCGGGCGGAACCACATGACTCGCGCCATCACCCTGCACAACGTCAGCAAGGCATACGGACGGTCCCCGCGCGCCGTCGACCGTCTCTCCCTCTCCATCGACCCGGGCGAGTTCGTCGTCCTGCTGGGCCCTTCCGGCTGCGGCAAGTCGACCGTGCTCCGCATGATCGCCGGCCTGGAGGACACCAGCGAGGGCGAGATCCTCCTCGACGGCGAACCGGCCAACCACCTCACCCCGCGCGAGCGCGGAATGGCCATGGTCTTCCAGAACTTCGCGCTGTACCCGACCATGACCAACCGGGCCAACATCGGCTTCCCGCTGAAGCTGGAGAACCCGCGCGCGGACCACAACGAGCGCATCGAGAACACGGCCAGGATGCTCGGGATCGAGCGCGTCCTGGACCGGCTGCCCGGCCAGCTCTCCGGTGGCGAGCGCCAGCGGGTCGCCATGGGGCGGGCCATCTCGCGCCAGCCCTCCGCGTTCCTCATGGACGAGCCGCTGTCCAACCTGGACGCCAAGCTCCGCAACCACCTGCGCGCCGAGATCGCCCAGCTGACCAAGGAACTCGGCGTCACCACCGTCTACGTGACGCACGACCAGGCCGAGGCCATGTCCCTGGGCCACCGGGTCGCCGTCATGCGCGGCGGGGTCCTCCAGCAGGTCAGCCCGCCGCGCGAGGTGTATGCCCTGCCGGAGAACGTGTTCGTCGCCGCCTTCATCGGGACGCCCCGGATCAACCTCCTCCAGGCCGTGGTGCACGCGCCCCTGGAGGGCCGGATGTCCATCGACCTGGGCCGCCAGCGCCTTCCGCTGCCCGAACCGCTCAGCCCCGACCACCAGCTCCTGCGCATCCAGCAGGGCCGCCCGATCATCGTCGGCCTGCGCTCGGAGGCCGTCCGGATCGCCCCGCCCAGCCACGCCCGCCCGGGCGAGGTCGCGCTCAGCGGCATCGTGGAGCACGTCGAATACCAGGGCCACGAGGCGCTGGTCCACCTCAACACCGGCTCCCGGCCCGCCGTGGTCCCCGAGCTGGAATCGGCCCGCACCGACCGGGGACCCGTGCGCAGGCGGCGCGGCGGCCAGGGCGGTACGGGGATGCTGGACCGGATCAGGGAGCGCGCCGGCTCCTACGTCGGCGGGAACGTCGCCGTCCTGGACGCGCCGGAGGCCGACGACCTGCCGCCGGGCATGCACAGCCCGGACCGCCCCGCCGTCACCGCCAGCGACCTGGTCGTGCGGACCGGGCCCGACATGATGCTGCGCACCGGCGGCCAGGTGCCCCTCCTGGTCGACCTCGCGCACCTGTACGTCTTCGACCACCAGGGCCGCCGCATCTGCCCGCTGCCGAAGGACGTGCCGGGCCTGGACATGTAGACGGGGGAGCCCGACCGTGACGGGGGTCTCTGGCGCCTGAAAACTAACAGCGCTAGTTTGGGCTCCGGACGATCCCGTCCGTCACCGTGCCCGGGAGGAACAGCGATGAAGGCCCACGACGGTATGTACATCGGCGGCGCCTGGCGGCCCGCCGCGGGAACGGACACGATCGCGGTCGTGAACCCGGCGGACGAGCAGGTCATCGGCCACGTCCCGGCCGGCACCGCCGAGGATGTCGACGCCGCGGTACGCGCCGCCCGCGCCGCCTTCCCCGGCTGGGCCGCCACCCCGCCCGCCGAGCGCGCCGCCCGCATCGCCGCCCTCCGCGACGTGCTGGGCGTCCGCGCGGAGGAGATCGCCGAGACGGTCACCGCCGAGCTGGGCGCCCCGCCCGCGCTTGCCGCCTCCGTGCACGCGGGCCTCCCGGTCCTGGTCGCCGGGACCTACGCCGAGCTCGCCGCCACGTACGCCTTCGAGGAGCGGCACGGCAACTCGACGGTGTACCTGGAGCCCGTCGGCGTCGTCGGCGCGATCACCCCCTGGAACTATCCGCTGCACCAGATCGTCGCCAAGGTCGCCCCCGCGCTGGCCGCCGGCTGCACGGTCGTCCTCAAGCCCGCCGAGGACACCCCGCTCACCGCCCAGCTCTTCGCCGAGGCGGTCGCCGAGGCCGGGCTGCCCGCAGGCGTGTTCAACCTGGTCACCGGCCTGGGCCCGGTCGCCGGACAGGCCCTCGCCGCGCACGAGGACGTCGACCTGGTCTCCTTCACCGGGTCCACCGCGGTCGGCCGGCAGATCGGCGCCACGGCCGGTGCCGCCGTCAAGCGCGTCGCGCTGGAACTGGGCGGCAAGTCCGCCAACGTGATCCTGCCCGGCGCGGACCTCGCCAAGGCGGTCAACGTGGGCGTCGCCAACGTGATGTCCAACTCCGGGCAGACGTGCAGCGCCTGGACCCGGATGCTGGTGGACGCCGAGCGGTACGAGGAGGCCGTGGCACTCGCGGCGGCGGCCGTCGCCAAGTACGTGCCGGGGGACCGGGTCGGCCCGCTCGTCAACGCCAAGCAGCAGGCCCGGGTGCGCGGTTACATCGAGAAGGGCGTCGAGGAGGGCGCCCGCCTCGTCGCCGGCGGCCCCGAGGCCCCGCTGCCCACCGGCTACTACGTCAGCCCCACGGTCTTCGCCGACGTCACCCCGGAGATGACGATCGCCCAGGAGGAGATCTTCGGCCCCGTCGTCTCGATCCTGAAGTACGAGGACGAGGACGATGCGCTCCGCATCGCCAACGGCACGGTCTACGGGCTCGCGGGCGCGGTCTGGGCCGCCGACGACGAGACGGCCGTGGCCTTCGCCCGTCGGATGGACACCGGCCAGGTCGACATCAACGGCGGCCGCTTCAACCCGCTCGCGCCTTTCGGCGGTTACAAGCAGTCCGGCGTCGGCCGGGAACTCGGCGCGCACGGCCTGGCCGAATACCTCCAGACCAAGTCCCTCCAGTTCTGAGTCCCGTACCAGCCACCCATCAGCAAGGAGCCAGTCCGTGGTCCGCGCCGCCGTACTGCCCGCCGTCGGAGCTCCGCTGGAGATCACCGACATCGTCCTGCCGGAGCCCGGCCCCGGCCGGGTGCGCGTCCGCCTCGCCGCCGCCGGGGTCTGCCACTCCGACCTCTCGCTGTCCAACGGCACCATGCGGGTGCCCGTCCCCGCCGTCCTCGGCCACGAGGGCGCCGGGACTGTCGTGGCGGTCGGCGAGGGCGTCACCCATGTCGCCCCGGGCGACGGCGTCGTCCTCAACTGGGCGCCCTCCTGCGGCAGCTGCCACCACTGCGGCATCGGCGAGGTGTGGCTCTGCGCGAACGCCCTGGCCGGTGCGGCGGACCTGCACGCCCGCACCGCCGACGGCACCGACCTGCACCCCGGGCTCAACGTCGCCGCCTTCGCCGAGGAGACCGTCGTCGCCTGGAACTGCGTGCTGCCCGCCCCGGACGGCATCCCGCTCACCGACGCGGCGCTCCTGGGCTGCGCGGTGCTCACCGGCTACGGTGCGGTCCACCACAGCGCCCGGGTCCGTGCGGGGGAGTCCGTCGTGGTGTTCGGCATCGGCGGCGTCGGGCTCGCCGTGCTCCAGTCCGCCCGGATCGCGGGCGCCTCGCAGGTCATCGCGGTCGACGTCTCCCCGGAGAAGGAGGAGCTGGCCCGCCGGGCGGGCGCCACGGACTTCGTCATCGCCTCGGAGACCACGCCCCGGGACATCCGGAAGCTCACCGGGGGCCAGGGCGCGGACGTGGCCGTGGAGTGCGTGGGCCGGGCGGCCACCATCCGGAGCGCCTGGGAGTCCACCCGCCGGGGCGGCCGCACCACGGTCGTCGGCATCGGCGGCAAGGATCAGCAGGTCACCTTCAACGCCCTGGAGATCTTCCACTGGGGCCGCGCCCTGACCGGCTGCGTCTACGGCAACAGCGACCCGGCCCGCGACCTGCCGGTGCTGGCGGACCACATCCGGGCGGGCCGCTTCGACCTCTCCATGATGGTCACCGAACGCATCGGCCTGGACGGCATCCCGGCCGCCTTCGACAACATGATCGCGGGCAAGGGCGGCCGGGCACTGGTGGTGTTCTAGGACCCGGCGGTCCTCCGGCGCGAAGGCTGGTGGTGAGCATCCGGGCGGGCTTCGCCCGGCTGCTCACCACCGGTCCGCTTCCGGGAGACCGCCACCCCGGCCAGGCACAGCAGGCCGCCGCCGACGGTGAGCGGGGCGGGCACCTCGTCCAGCAGCAGCCACGACATGAGCACCACGAGCGCCGGGACCGCGTAGGTGGTGGCGCCCATCCGCCCGGCGGTGGTGCGGGCGAGGGCGTACGCCCAGGTGGTGAAGGCCAGCGCGGTCGGGAAGAGCCCGAGGTAGACCATGTTGAGCGTCGCGGACAGCGGCGCGTCGGCGGCGTCCGAGACCAGCGCCCCGGAGAACGGCAGACACGCCACCGTCCCGGCCAGGCAGCCGAACGTGGTGATCTGGAGCGCCGATCCGTGCCGCAGCGCCGGCTTCTGGCCGACCACCCCGCCCGCGTACGCCACCGCCGCCAGCAGGCACAGCAGCACGCCGAGGACCGACGAGCCCCCGTGTCCCGACATGGAGAGCCCCACCACCGCCGCGCCCGCGAAGGACACCGCCATGCCCAGCACCAGCCGGCGCGGCAGCCCCTCGCCGAGCAGCCGGGCACCGAGCAGCGCGATCAACAGGGGCCCGATGTTCACGACCATCGCGGCGGTCCCCGCGTCGACCTGCTGCTCGCCCCAGTTCAGCACCACCATGTACAGGCCGAACCACAGCAGCCCGGACCAGGCGATCCCCGGCCAGGCGGCCCGCGACGGCAGCCCCTCGCGGCGTACGAGCAGCAGCGTGCCCAGCGCCAGGGAGCCGGCCAGCAGCCGGCCTAGGGCCAGGGCGCCGGGGGAGTAGGCGTCGCCCGCGCTGCGGATGGAGACGAAGGCGGAGGCCCAGAGGACCACGGTGGTGGAGGCGGCGGCCGTGGCCCGCCAGTCACGGGCGGCCGGGCGCGCGGCGGCGGGGGAGGGGAGCGTCGTCATGGACCTGACCGTACGGCCGGGAAGGTTCGGCGCCCGCCGAAGGGTCACCGCCCGGACCGGGGCGGGACGTATTGCAGCGCGAGCCCGTCCACCAGCGCCCGCAGCCCCGTCTCGAAGGCGCCCTCGTCCACCTGCTGCCGCCGCTCGGCCAGCAGGTGCGCCTGGCCCAGGTGGGGGTAGTCGGCGGGGTCGTACGCCGTCTCGTCGTCCACGAACCCCCGGGCGAAGGAGCCGAGCGCCGAGCCGGTGATGAAGTAGCGCATCAGCGCCCCGATGTACGTGGCCTGGGCGGGCGGCCATCCCGCGCGCACCATGGCCCCGAACACGGCGTCCGCGACCCGCAGACCGGCCGGGCGGCGCCCGGGACCCTGCGCGAGCACCGGGACGATGTGCGGATGCGCGGCGAGCGCCGCCCGGTAGGAGACCGCCCAGTCGTGCAGGGCGGCCCGCCAGTCCCGGGGGTCGGACTCCTCGAACATCGACAGGTCGACCTGTGCCGAGACGGCGTCGGCGACCGCGTCCAGGATCTCGTCCTTGTTGCGGAAGTGGTTGTACAGCGAGGGCCCGCTGACCCCCAGTTCGGCCGCCAGGCGGCGGGTCGAGACCGCGTCCAGCCCTTCGGCGTCCACGAGGGCGCTCGCCGTCTCGACGATGCGTTCTCTGCTCAGGAGGGGCTTGCGCGGGCGGGCCATGCGGCACATAGTAGGCCCTGCCAGATGAAAACTAGCAGTGCTAATTAAGGCGGAGGGTGCGGCCGATGAACCTGGAGCTGAGCGAGGAGCAGGAGGCCGTCCGGCAGCTCGCCAAGGACTTCGTCGCCCGCGAGGTCACCCCGCACGCGGCCGAGTGGGACCGGTCCGAGAACGTCGACAAGTCGATCGTCAAGAAGCTCGGCGCCCTCGGCTTCCTCGGCCTGACCGTCCCCGAGGAGTACGGCGGCTCGGGCGGCGACCACCTCGCGTACTGCCTGGTGACCGAGGAGCTGGGCCGGGGCGACTCCTCGGTGCGCGGGATCGTCTCGGTTTCGCTCGGCCTGGTCGCCAAGACCGTCGCCGCCTGGGGCGACGAGGAGCAGAAGCGCGCGTGGCTGCCCCGGCTCACCTCGGGCGACGCGGTCGGCTGCTTCGGGCTCACCGAGCCCGGCACCGGCTCGGACGCGGGCAGCCTGGCGACCCGGGCCGTGCGGGACGGCGGCGACTACGTGATCAACGGCAGCAAGATGTTCATCACCAACGGCACCTGGGCCGACGTGGTGCTCCTCTTCGCCCGCACCAACGACACCCCCGGCCACAAGGGCGTCTCCGCCTTCCTGGTCCCCGCCGACGCCCCGGGCCTCTCTCGCCGCACCATCCACGGCAAGCTCGGCCTGCGCGGCCAGGCCACCGCCGAACTGGTCCTGGAGGACGTCCGGGTGCCCGCGAGCGCCCTGCTGGGCCCCGAGGGCAAGGGCTTCTCGATCGCGATGTCCGCCCTGGCCAAGGGTCGGATGTCGGTGGCCGCCGGCTGCGTCGGCATCGCCCAGGCGGCCCTGGACGCGGCCGTCGGATATGCGGGTGAACGCGAGCAGTTCGGCAGGCCCATCGCGGGCTACCAGCTCGTCCAGGAACTCATCAGCGACATCTCCGTGGACACCGAGGCGGCGCGCCTGCTCACCTGGCGGGTCGCCGACCTCGTCGACCGGGGCCAGGACTTCGCCACCGCCGCGTCCCGGGCCAAGCTGTTCGCCTCCGAGGCCGCCGTCCGGGCCGCCAACAACGCGCTCCAGGTCTTCGGCGGCTACGGCTACATCGATGAGTACCCGGTCGGCAAGCTGCTCCGGGACGCCCGCGTGATGACGCTCTACGAGGGCACCAGCCAGATCCAGAAACTGATCATCGGCCGCGCCCTGACCGGGGTTTCGGCGTTCTGAGTATCTTCTGAGTATCCGAACGGATGTGGCGTGCGTCATACCGCCGGATGCTGGGCGCCATGAGTGAGACGACACCGGTCAAACAGCAGACCACCGGCGCCTACTTCGGGCAGGCCGTCGCGTCCTTCGGGATCGCGATGGCCGCGGTGACCCTCGGAATCTACTTCCTCGACGCCGACGCCTGGGTGCGCGCTTTCCTCGCCATCGGCGTCCTCTACCTGGTCACGTCCTGCTTCACGCTGGCCAAGGTCATCCGGGACCGGCAGGAGGCGGGCCAGCTGGTCAGCCGGGTCGACCAGGCCCGGCTGGAGAAGATCCTCGCCGAGCACGACCCCTTCCAGAAGCTCTGAGGCCCACCTGCGAAAAGTTTCCCTAAGCGCTTGCTCAGGATCGGGGTATGGTGTGCGTCCTGCTGACTGAGAGGGGCGAGCGACGATGAGCACGGCGCAGGAGACCGACGCCGAGGACCCGCCGTGGGCCGAGGTGACGCCCGAGGCCGCGCGGCGGCTCCTCGTCGCGGCCGTCGACGCCTTCGCCGAGCGCGGGTACCACGCGACCACCACCCGGGACATCGCGGGCCGCGCCGGAATGAGCCCCGCCGCGCTCTACATCCACTACAAGACGAAGGAAGAGCTGCTCCACCGGATCAGCCGGATCGGCCACGACCGCGCCCTGGCCGTGCTGGAGGCGGCCGCCGACGGCGACGGCACGGCCGCCGAACGGCTCGCCACCGCCGTGCGCTCCTTCGTCCGCTGGCACGCCGAGCGGCACACCACCGCCCGCGTGGTCCAGTACGAACTGGACGCGCTCGGCGAGGAGCACCGCACCGAGATCATCGCGCTGCGCCGCAGGACCGACGCGGTGGTGCGCCGGATCATCGGTGAGGGCGTCGCCTCCGGCGAGTTCGACGTACCGGACGTGCCGGGCACCACGCTCGCGGTGCTGTCGCTCTGCATCGACGTGGCGCGCTGGTTCAACGCGCAGGGCAGCCGGACGCCCGACGAGGTCGCCGAGCTGTACGCGGGCCTGGTGCTGCGGATGGTCGCCGCCGGGCGCTGAGCACGGCCGAACGCCCCCGGTCCCTCGCGCGGGACCGGGGGCGTTCGCGTACGTACGCACGCGGGCGCGGGCTCAGAAGTAGTAGCGCGACACCGACTCGGCGACGCAGGCCGGCTTGTCGCCGTCCTCGCGCTCGACCGTCACGACGGCGGTGATCTGCACGCCGCCGCCCGCCTCCTCGACGCTCTTCAGGACGGCCGTCGCGCGCACCCGGGAGCCGACCGGCACGGGGGAGGGGAAGCGGACCTTGTTGGTGCCGTAGTTGATGCCCATCTTCGCGCCCTCGACCGCCATGACCTGCGGGACGAGCACCGGCAGCAGCGACAGCGTCAGATAGCCGTGCGCGATGGTTTTCCCGAACGGACCGGCCGCCGCCTTCTCCGGGTCCACGTGGATCCACTGGTGGTCGCCGGTGGCGTCGGCGAACAGGTCGATCCGCTTCTGGTCGACCTCCAGCCAGTCGCTGTACCCCAGCTGCTCGCCCACGCCGTCCCGCAGCTCCTGCGCGGACTCGAAGATCCTCGGCTCAGCCATGTCCCTGCTCCTGCCCTTCACGCTCTCCTGATCGTCCACGCTTTCTAAGCGCTTGCTCAGCATCGTGCGCGGGTGCGTTCCTGTCAACGACGGACCCATGGGGGACCGGCCACGTAGGGTTCGACGGGTGCCCCAGATCCCGCAGACACTTCACGAACTCACCGTCGGCCAGCTCTCCGCGCGCAGCGGCGCCGCCGTGTCGGCCCTGCACTTCTACGAGGCCAAGGGCCTGATCAGCAGCCGCCGTACCAGCGGCAACCAGCGCCGCTACAGCAGGGACGCCCTGCGCCGGGTCGCCTTCGTCCGCGCGGCCCAGCGGGTGGGCATCCCGCTGGCCACCATCCGCGAGGCGCTGGCCGAGCTCCCCGAGGAGCGCACCCCGAACCGCGACGACTGGGCGCGGCTCTCGCACGCCTGGCGCTCCGAGCTGGACGACCGGATCAAGCAGCTGGGCCGGCTCCGCGACCACCTCACCGACTGCATCGGCTGCGGCTGCCTCTCGCTGGAGACCTGTGTCCTGTCCAACCCGGACGACATCAACGGCGAGAAGATCAGCGGCTCGCGCCTGATGCCGGAGCGCAGGGCGGAGCGCAAGGCGGACCGCGCGCCGGCCGCCCGTGCGGCGGAGAGCGCCGAGGGCTGCTGCTGACCGGATGCGTGCCGGGCGGCCCCCGCTGCGGGCCGCCCGTATCCCGTCTCAGGCCACCGTCGCCAGCTCGCCCGCCCGGTCGCGGCGGGCCCGCGCCAGGGCCGCCGGGGTGAGCACCGGCTGCGGCACCACGATCCCGCACCCCGTGCAGACCGGGCCCGACCACGGCTCGGTGTCCAGGTCGTGCCGCCAGGTGATCCCCGTCTTGCCGCACACCGGGCAGCCGGCCCCGGGTTCCGCCTCCAGGGCCGAGATCAGACGGGCCAGCACCTCGGCGAGCGGGGCCGAGGGATGGACCGCCGGGTCGTCGCAGCGCGCGACGCCGTTGCCGCCCCAGGTGCGCCGGTGCCAGTCGTCGAAGGCGCCGGGCCGGCGCAGCCCCCGGTGCTTCTCCCGCCTGCGGCGCTCCGCGAACCCCGCCTCGTAACCGAGCCAGACCGTGCGGGCCCGCTCCAGCTCGTCCAGTGCCCGCACCAGCCGCACCGGGTCCGGGGCCCGGTCCTCGGGGGCAATGCCGTGCCGTGCGCACAGATGGTCCCAGGTCGCCCGGTGCCCGTAGGGGGCGAAGCGTTCCAGGCACTTGCGCAGCGAGTACCGCCGCAGTGCCAGGTCGCTTCTCGGGTCGCGGACCTGTCTCGCCAGACTCCGGAAACCGGCCATTGAGCCGCCACCTCCGTCGCTCGTACTCCGTCGCCCGTACTTCGGCGTCAGGGGATGGACGTACGCCTGCCCGGATCGGCTCCATCCAAAGGCCGAAGCGTCCGAAAGATGAGACGCCGCACAGAATCCGGCGGCATGTGGCGATTCGGAAAAGGTGACCGATGTTCATCTTACCGGCCGGTCGTACCGCCAGTAACCTGCCGCGCATCGGCCTCTCGGAGGAGTACGCATGCCCCCACGCACCCGTATGACCCGCACCGGTACCACCAGAGCCGCCGCCCTCGCCGCGGCTCTCGCCCTCGGTACGTCCCTGCTCGCCGCCGCTCCCCACGCGGGCGCCGCCGAGGCGGATCCCGTCCCCGACTACTGCCAGGGGCAGTGCGACGACATCCTGCCGCCCGGCGCGAACGGCAACGCCACCCTGGTGGAGATCCTGGGCAACAAGGCGTTCGGCACCCACCCCGCGCACAGCGACGACCAGCTCGACCGCTACGACGGGCTGGTCGCCGGGCACACCGGGCTCACCGACCAGAAGCTCACCGACTTCTTCAACGACGCCTCGTTCGGCGTCCCGAAGGACCAGGTCGAGTCCGTCACCTCGCCGCGCGACGACGTCACCATCACCCGCGACAAGTCCTCCGGCGTCCCGCACATCAAGGGCACCACGCGCTACGGCACCGAGTTCGGCGCCGGGTACGCGGCCGGGCAGGACCGGCTGTGGCTGATGGACCTCTTCCGGCACATCGGGCGCGGCGAGCTGACCTCGTTCGCCGGCGGGGCCCTCGCCAACCAGGGCCTGGAGCAGCAGTTCTGGCCGCAGGCCCCGTACACCGAGGCCGATCTGGAGGCCCAGGTCGAATACATCAGGACCCATGAGGGGGCCAGGGGCGAACAGGCCATGGCGGACGCGCAGGCGTACGTCGACGGCATCAACGCCTACCGCAAGAAGTCGAAGGACGGCCGCTACTTCCCCGGCGAGTACGTCCTGACCGGCAAGATCGACGCCATCACCAACATCGGCGAGATCCAGCCGTTCAAGCTCACCGACCTGATCTCCATCGCCTCGGTCGTCGGCGGCCAGTTCGGCGGCGGGGGCGGCGGCGAGGTGCAGGCGGCCCTGTCGCTCCTCTCCGCGCAGCAGAAGTACGGCGTCGCCGAGGGCACGAAGGTCTGGGAGTCGTTCCGCCAGCGCAACGACCCCGAGGCCGTGCTCACCATCCACGACGGCACCTCCTTCCCGTACGCCAACAAGCCCGACAAGGCCGTCGGCACGGCCCTCCCGGACCAGGGCTCGGTCACCGCCGAACCCCTGATCTACGACCGCACCGGCTCCGCGGGCACCGGGGTGAAGGCCCCCGTCAAGGCACCGGCCTCGCTCAAGAAGGCGCAGGGCATCTTCGACAAGGGCGTCATCCCGGAGGGCTCGCTGCCCGGGTCCGGCTCCGGCGCCCAGAAGCGCGGGATGTCCAACGCCCTGCTGGTGTCCGGCAAGAGCACCGCGAGCGGGCACCCGGTCGCCGTGTTCGGTCCGCAGACCGGCTACTTCGCACCGCAGCTGATGATGCTTCAGGAGCTCCAGGGCCCGGGCATCAGCGCGCGCGGCGTCTCCTTCGCCGGTGTCGGGATGTACATCCAGATGGGCCGGGGCCAGGACTACGCCTGGAGCGCCACCTCGGCCGGACAGGACATCACCGACACGTACGCGATCGACCTCTGCGAGCCCGACGGCTCCACGCCCACCAAGGACTCCACGCACTACCTCTACCGGGGCACCTGCACCGCGATGGAGAAGATGGAGAAGTCCAACTCCTGGAAGCCGACCGTCGCGGACTCCACCGCCAAGGGCTCGTACCGCATGCAGGTCTGGCGCACGAACTACGGCATCGTCACCCACCGCGCCACGGTGGGCGGCAAGCCCGTCGCGTACACCACGCTCCGCTCCACCTACCGGCACGAGGCCGACTCGATCATCGGCTTCCAGATGCTCAACGACCCGGCGTACGTCACCGACGCGGCCTCCTTCCAGCAGGCGGCGAGCAGCATCGACTACGCCTTCAACTGGTTCTACGCCGACTCCCGCACCGCCGCCTACTACAACAGCGGCATGAACCCGGTGCGCGCGCCCGGCGTCGACCCGGCGCTGCCCGTCCGCGCCGAGAAGGCGTACGAGTGGCAGGGCTACGACCCGGCGGCCAACACCGCCTCGTACACCGCCTTCGCCGAGCACCCGCACTCCAGCGGCCAGGACTACTACATCTCCTGGAACAACAAGCAGGCCGAGGGGTACGCCGCCTCGGGCTTCGGGCTCAGCGCGGTGCACCGGGGCGACCTGCTGGACGACCGGGTGTCCAAGCTCGTCGCCGAGGGCGGCGTGACCCGCGCCTCGCTCACCCGGGCCATGGCGGACGCGGCCCTCACCGACCTGCGCGGCGAACAGCTGCTGCCCGAGCTGCTGAAGGTCATCCGCTCCCAGCCGGTCACCGACCCGGACCTGAACGCGGTGGTCCAGCAGCTGGACTCCTGGCGGGCGTCGGGCGCCCAGCGCAAGGAGACGAGCCCGGGCTCGCACACGTACGGGCACGCCGACGCGGTCCGGATCATGGACGCCTGGTGGCCGCGGCTGATCGAGGCGGAGTTCCGGCCCGGTCTCGGTGACGACCTGTACGGGGCGCTCACCGCGAACCTCGCCACCGACGAGTCCCCGGCCGCCAGCCACGGGCCGAGCGGGGCGCACAGCGGCTCCGCCTTCCAGTACGGCTGGTGGGGCTTCGCCGACAAGGACCTGCGCCAGGTGCTCGGCCAGGAGGTCAAGGGCCCGCTGGCCAAGTCGTACTGCGGCAACGGCGACCTGAGCGCCTGCCGTACGGCGCTGCTCGCCTCGCTCAAGGAGGCGGCGGCGGTGCCGGCGGCCGAGGTCTACCCGGCCGACGACAACTGCAAGGCCGGCGAGCAGTGGTGCACGGACTCGATCATCCACCGCGCGCTGGGCGGCATCGCCCAGAAGGCCATCCACTGGCAGAACCGCCCGACGTACCAGCAGGTGGTGGAGTTCCCGAGCCACCGTTGACACCGCGGCCGGGCGGGTCCTCGCGGGCCCGCCCGGCCCACCTCACCGGTACTGCAAGTACCGCTTACGGACGGCCCGGAACTTCGCGAGGTCCGACGCCCACGCGCCGGTGACCTCGTCCAGGTCCGCCCCCGCGTCGATCATCGTCCGCACCCGCGTGTTGCCGGTCAGCTTGTCGATCCAGTTGTCCGACCGCCACGCGAACCCGCTCCACGTCCGCTTCGCGGTGATCAGCAGCGCGATCCCCGTACGCACCGGGTCGAAGACCTCGCGGTCCAGGACGTGCAGCTGCACGCCGCCCACCGTGACGCCCTGGAACTTCGAGAACGTCGGCGCGAAGTACGCCTCGCGGAACGCCACTCCGGGCAGCTCCAGCGCGTTGGCCGCGTCCGCCCACTTGTGGTCGATGCCCTCCGCGCCCAGCAGTTCGAACGGGCGGGTCGTGCCGCGCCCCTCGGAGAGGTTCGTCCCCTCGAAGAGGCACGTGCCGGAGTAGACGAGCGCCGTGTCGGGCGTCGGCATGTTGGGGCTCGGCGGCACCCACGGCAACCCCGACGCGTCGAAGAAGTCGGAGCGCGACCACCCCGTCATCTTCACGATCTCCAGCTCGGCCGGGCGGTCCTTCAGGAACTCCCCGTTGAACAGCAGCGCCAGCTCGGTCACGGTCATCCCGTGCGCCTGCGAGATCTCCCGCCGCCCCACGAACGTGCCGAACGCCGGGTCGAGCACCGGCCCGAGCGCCGCCCGCCCCGACACCGGGTTCGGCCGGTCCAGCACGACGAACTTCTTGCCCGCGAGCGCGGCCGCCTCCATGCAGTCGTACAGCGTCCAGATGTACGTGTAGAAGCGGGCGCCGGCGTCCTGGATGTCGAAGACGATCGTGTCCACGCCGGACGCCGTGAAGACGTCGGCGAGCGCCTGACCGCTCTTCAGATACGTGTCGTAGACCGGAAGACCGGTCGCCGGGTCGTCGTAGCGCCCCTCGGAACCGCCCGCCTGCGCGGTGCCCCGGAAGCCGTGCTCGGGACCGAAGACGGCGGTGAGGTTCACCCGGCCGTCCGGGTGCATCACGTCCACGATGTGCCGGACGTCGGACGTGATCCCGGTCGGGTTGGTGACGACGCCGACGCGCTGCCCCTTCAGCAGGGCGTAGCCGTCGGCCGCCAGCCGGTCGAAGCCGGTACGGACCCGCTGCCCGCCCCCGTGGCCGTTCCCGTGCCCGTGGCCCTTGCCGTGCGACGTACCGGCGGCCGCGGGGCCGGCCGACGCGGCCGTGGCCGCGAGGGCTCCCATCGCACCGCCGGCGCTGAGCAAACCACGCCTGGACAGGCTCATTCGGCTACCTCCAAGATCGCGACGAGTGTCATGGCCACGCACGCTAGCGCGCCGAGCGGCCCGGGGGAACGTGTCGGACGGGGCCGCCGCGCCGGGAGTGGCCGATGAGACGCCGCCACCCCTTCCCGCACGACACCCCTTCCCACACGACATACCGACTGGTTAGTCTGCCGGTGCAGTCGGCTGAGAGGTGCGAGAGCGATGAGTACGGTGCAGGGCGCTGGCGTAGTGGTCACCGGGGCCGGAGGCGGCATCGGAGCCGCCCTCGCCCGCAGATTCGCCGCCGAGGGCGCACGGGTCGTCGTCAACGACCTCGACGCGTCCCGGATCGAGGCGCTCGCCGACGAGATCGGCGCCACCGCCGTCGCCGGGGACGCCTCCCGGATCGTGGAGACGGCCCGGGACGCCCTGGACGGCACCATCGACGTGTACTGCGCCAACGCGGGCCTCGCCTCACCGGGCGACCCGATGGCCGACGAGGAGGTCTGGGCCGCGGCCTGGGACGTCAACGTGATGGCCCACGTCCGGGCGGCCCGCGCGCTGCTCCCGGACTGGCTGGAACGCGGCAGCGGGCGGTTCGTCTCCACCGCCTCCGCCGCCGGGCTGCTCACCATGATCGGCGCCGCCCCGTACAGCGTCACCAAGCACGGCGCGGTCGCCTTCGCGGAGTGGCTGTCGCTGACCTACCGGCACCGGGGCGTGAAGGTCCACGCGATCTGCCCGCAGGGCGTGCGTACGGACATGCTCACCGCCGCCGGATCGGCCGGCGAACTCGTCCTCGCCCCCGGCGCCATCGAGCCCGAGGCCGTCGCGGACGCCCTGTTCGACGCCATGGCCGAGGACCGCTTCCTGGTCCTGCCGCACCCCGAGGTCGGCCGCTACTACGAAGCCAGGGCCGCCGACACCGACCGCTGGATCCGCGGCATGAACCGCCTTCAGCGCACCTGGGAGGAGACCGGAGCATGACCGAGTCCATCTACGCGGCGAAGCCCTGGCTCCCGATGCTCAGCAAGGCCCAGCGGGCCCCCGTCCACCCCGCCGAGACCCTGGTGCACGCCTTCCGCGCGTCCATGGACCGCGCCCCGGACCACCCGGCGCTCGCCTACTTCGACGGCCGCCTCACCTACCGCGAGACCGACGAGCTCTCCGACTCCGTGGCCGGCCACCTCGCCGCCCGGGGCCTGGAGCGCGGCGACCGGGTCGCGATCATGCTCCAGAACTCCCCGCAGTTCGTCCTCGCGCTCCTCGGCGCCTGGAAGGCCGGCGCCACCGTCGTCCCGCTCAACCCGATGTACAAGTCCGCCGAGGTCGGCCACGTACTCAAGGACGCCCAGGTCACCGCCCTGATCTGCTCCGACCGGGCCTGGGAGGCGTATCTCCGGGACACCGCCGCGGCCGCGCCCGGCGTCCGGATCGCGCTCACCGCCTGCGAGCTGGACCTCCAGACGCAGAACGACGAGCGGGTCCTCAACTTCGAGCGGCTGCCCGTCGCCGGGGACGCCGACGATCTGGTCGCCGTCGCCCGCCAGGGCCTCGCCGCACCCGCCGGACGGGAGCTCACCGCTGCCGACACCGCGCTGATCAGCTACACCTCCGGGACCAGCGGCACCCCCAAGGGCGCCCTGAACTCCCACGGCAACATCATGGTCAACGCCGAACGCCAGCGGACCGGCCACCCCGTCCCCGAGGGCGCCGCCTACTTCGCGCTCGCCCCGCTCTTCCACATCACCGGCATGGTCTGCCAGCTGGCCGCCTGCCTCACCAACGCGGGCACCCTCGTCCTCGCCTACCGCTTCCACCCCGGGGTCGTCCTCGACGCCTTCGCCGAGCACCGCCCCGCGTACACCGTCGGGCCCTCCACCGCCTTCATGGCGCTGGCCGCGACCCCCGGCGTGACGCCCGGGCACTTCGCGTCCTTCCAGGTCATCTCCTCCGGCGGCGCGCCGCTGCCGCCCGCGCTCGTGGAGCAGTTCCGGGCGGGCCTCGGCCCGTACATACGCAACGGCTACGGCCTCACCGAGTGCACCGCCCCCTGCGCCTCCGTGCCCCCGGAGCGCGAGGCGCCCGTCGACCCGGTCTCCGGCACCCTCTCGGTCGGCGTGCCCGGGCCGGACACGGTCGTCCGCATCCTGGACGAGAACGGCGCCGAGGTGCCCTTCGGGGAGCAGGGCGAGATCGCGGTGCGCGGCCCGCAGGTCGTCTCCGGCTACTGGGGACTGCCCGAGGCCACCGCGGCCGCCTTCCCCGACGGCGAGCTGCGCACCGGCGACATCGGCTTCATGGACCGCGAGGGCTGGCTCTACGTGGTCGACCGCAAGAAGGACATGATCAACGCCTCCGGCTTCAAGGTGTGGCCCCGCGAGGTGGAGGACGTCCTCTACACGCACCCGGCCGTCCGCGAGGCCGCCGTCGTGGGCGTGCCCGACGCCTACCGGGGCGAGACCGTCCGGGCCTACGTCAGCCTGCGTCCGGGCGCGACCGTGGAGCCGGACGAGCTGGGCGCGTACTGCAAGGAACGGCTCGCCGCCTACAAGTACCCGCGCGAGGTCGAGATCCTGGCCGAGCTGCCCAAGACGGCAAGTGGGAAGATCCTCAGGCGGGAACTGCGTTCAGCCCGCTAGCACAGACATACGCGTACGCACGGAAGGAAGGCGGCGGCTATGGCCAAGGAGACGGACGGGAGCGGCACCCCCGTCCCGCAGCGACTGCTGGCCGCCGCCACCCGGCTCTTCGCCGAGCAGGGCTACGACCGCACCTCGGTGCAGGAGATCGTGGAGGCGGCCGGCGTCACCAAGGGGGCGCTCTACCACTACTTCGGCTCCAAGGAGGACCTGCTCCAGGAGGTGTACGCCCGGGTGCTGCGCCTCCAGCAGGAGCGGCTCGACGCCTTCGCGAACGCCGAGGCGCCCATCGAGCAGCGGCTGCGCGACGCGGCGGCCGACGTCGTCGTCACCACCATCGAGAACCTGGACGACGCCTCGATCTTCTTCCGCTCCATGCACCACCTGAGCCCGGAGAAGAACAAGCAGGTACGGGGCGAGCGGCGGCGCTACCACGAGCGCTTCCGCGCCCTGGTCGAGGAGGGCCAGCGCAGCGGGGTCTTCTCCACCGCCACCCCGGCGGACCTCATCGTGGACTACCACTTCGGCTCGGTCCACCACCTGTCGACCTGGTACCGCCCGGACGGCCCCCTCACCCCGCAGGAGGTCGCCGACCACCTGGCCGACCTGCTGCTCCGGGCGCTCAGACCGTAACGGGGACGCGCTCCTCGCCGCACAGCTGCCCGAGCAGCGCCTCCGCCGCCGGGTTGCGCGGCCGGGGCGCCCGGCCCACCAGCAGCACGGTCCGCCCCGGCTCCGGCTGCCGGATGGCCACACACGGCAGCCCCGCGTCCTCGCCGATCCGGCGCGGCACGATCGCCACCCCGATGCCCGCCCGGACGAGGTCGACCAGCAGCCGGATCTGCGTGACGTCACAGGTGATCCTGCGCTCCAGACCGCAGTGCGCGGCCAGCCTGCGCACCGCCGTCTCCAGGCCCGTGCCCGCCCGGAAGTCCACGAACGGCTCGTCGGCGAGATCCTTGATCAGGGTGCGCCCCGCCTTCGCCAGCGGGTGCCCGGGCGCGGTGATCAGCACCAGGTCCTCGTGCCAGGTGGCGAACGCGGCGATGCCCTCCGGCAGCTCCGCGGTGTCCGGCGCCAGATAGGCCAGGTCCAGCTCCCCGGCGCGCACCGCCGCCACCAGCTCCGGTGTCGTCGCCTCGCGCAGCGAGATCTGCACCCCGGGCCACAGCCGGTGGAACGCGGCCAGCTCGGCGGCCAGGTCGACGCAGGTCAGCGTCTGGATCGTGCCGACCCGGACCCGCCCGCCGGCCAGCCCCGATACGGCCGCCACCGCGTCCCGGGCGGCGTCCGTCCCGGCGAGCACCGTCCGCGCGGCGGGGAGCAGCGCCCGGCCGGCCTCGGTGAGGACGACCCGGCGGCCGGTGCGGTCGAAGAGTTCGGCGCCCAGCTCCCGTTCCAGGTTGCGCACGGACGTGCTCAGCGCCGACTGCACGATCAGCTCGGCGCGGGCGGCGGCGGTGAAGCTGCCGTGCGTGATCACCGCCATGAAGTGGCGGAGCTGGCGAATCTCCATGCATCTACATTATCGATGGGTACCAGCGAATCCATCTGTTGGACCGCCTCCCGGACCGGGGTCAAGCTGGATTCATGGCGCACATCCAGAGCACCACCCGCATCCCCGCCCTGTGGACCGTGGCCTACGGCCGCCGCCGCTCCCTCCCGGTCAGGCTGCTGGCCCGCACCCTGCTGCGGGTACGGGCCTTCGCCCGCGAACTGGCCCTGGCCGACCACGTACCGTACGGGGGTTATTGAAGCCCTACAGGTACTTCTTGATCTCCCGCCGGGCCAGCGAGCGCTGGTGCACCTCGTCCGGGCCATCCGCGAGGCGCAGCGTGCGGGCCGAGGCCCACAGCTCGGCGAGCGGGAAGTCCTGGCTCACCCCGCCCGCGCCGTGCAGCTGCACCGCCTGGTCGAGGATGGCGACCACCGCGCGCGGGGTGGCGATCTTGATGGACTGGATCTCCGTGTGCGCGCCCCGGTTGCCGACGGTGTCCATCAGCCAGGCCGTCTTCAGCACCAGCAGCCGCAGCTGCTCGACGGTGACCCGGGCGTCCGCGATCCAGTTCTGCACGACACCCTGCTGGGCGAGCGGCTTGCCGAAGGCCGTACGGGAGACCGCGCGCCGGCACATCAGCTCGATGGCCCGCTCCGCCATGCCAATGAGCCGCATGCAGTGGTGGATGCGCCCCGGACCCAGCCGGGCCTGGGCGATGGCGAAGCCGCCGCCCTCCTCGCCGATCAGGTTCGACGCCGGAACGCGCACGTCCTCGAAGACGACCTCCGCGTGGCCGCCGTGCCAGTGGTCCTCGTAGCCGTACACCTGCATGGCGCGCTTCACCGTCAGGCCGGGGGTGTCCCGGGGCACCAGGATCTGCGACTGCTGGCGGCGGATGTCCGCACCGTCCGGGTCCGTCTTGCCCATCACGATGAAGATCTCGCAGTCCGGGTTCATCGCCCCGGAGATGTACCACTTGCGGCCGTTGATGACGTAGTCACCGCCGTCACGGGTGATCCGGGTCTCGATGTTGGTCGCGTCCGAGGAGGCGACCTCCGGCTCCGTCATCGCGAAGGCCGACCGGATCTCCCCGGCCAGCAGCGGTTCCAGCCACCGCTTCTTCTGCTCGTCCGTGCCGAACTCGGCCAGCACCTCCATGTTCCCGGTGTCCGGCGCCGCGCAGTTCGTCGCGGTGGGCGCCAGACGCGGCGAGCGGCCCGTGATCTCCGCCAGCGGCGCGTACTGGAGGTTGCTCAGCCCCGCCCCGTGCTCCGTGCCCGGCAGGAAGAGGTTCCACAGGCCCTGCCTGCGGGCCTCCGCCTTCAGCTCCTCCACGATGCGCGGGGTCTGCCACGGCGAATCCAGCTCCGCGCGCTGCTCGTCCGCGATCCGCTCGGCCGGGTGGACGTGCTCGTCCATGAAGGCGAGGAGCCGGGTGCGCAGCTCCTCGGTACGGGCGTCGAATGCGAAGTCCATGGGGGGTTCAGCCTTCCTGGAGGGTGGTGAGGCCGTGCTCGATGAAGACGGGGACGAGATCGCCGATGCGGTCGAAGCCGCCGCCGACCGTCTGGCCCAGCGTGTAGCGGTAGTGGATGCCCTCCAGGATCACGGCGAGCTTGAACCAGGCGAACGCCGTGTACCAGGAGATGGCGGAGGTGTCGCGGCCGGAGCGGGCCGCGTAGCGCTCGATCAGCTCGGCCGGGGACGGGTGGCCGGGCGCGCCGCTGGTCGTGGAGACCGGCGACTCCGGCAGCCCCAGGTCGGAGCTGTACATGACGAGCAGCCCGAGGTCGGTGAGCGGGTCGCCGAGCGTCGACATCTCCCAGTCGAGGACGGCCTTGATCTCGTCGTCGGCGCCGATCAGCGCGTTGTCCAGGCGGTAGTCGCCGTGCACCACGGTGGGCGCGGGGGAGACGGGCAGCGCGCGGCCGAGCGCCGCGTGCAGCTCCTCGATGCCGGGCAGCTCGCGGTTGCGGGAGGCGGCCAGCTGCTTGCCCCAGCGGCGCAGCTGGCGGTCCAGGAAGCCCTCGGGCCGCCCGAAGTCGCCGAGACCGACCGCCTCGGGGTCGACGGCGTGCAGCTCGACCAGCGTGTCGACCAGGGCCAGGACCGCCGCCCGGGTGCGCTCCGGGCCGAGCGGGGCCAGCTGCTCCGCCGTGCGGTACGGGGTGCCCTCCACGTACTCCATGACGTAGAACGGCGCGCCGATGACCGCGTCGTCCTCGCAGAGCAGCAGCGGTTCGGGGACCGGGACCGCCGTCGGGTGCAGGGCGCTGATCACCCGGTGCTCGCGCTTCATGTCGTGCGCGGTGGCCAGGACGTGCCCCAGCGGCGGCCTGCGGACGACCCAGCGGCCGGTTCCGTCGGTGACCAGGTACGTCAGATTCGACCGGCCGCCCTCCACGACGCGGGCGTCGAGCGGTCCGCTCACCAGTCCCGGGCGCTCGCGGTCCAGGTGTCCGCGCAGCCGGTCGAGATCGAGACCTGGCGGATGGACGTGGCTCATCGTGCGTACCTCCGGGGTGGGCGAACGGTCGCTCTCATGATGCCGACCAGTCGGTATGTCGTCCAGTGCGTCCCCGGAACCGGATGCGGAGTCTCCGGTCCCGGTACCGCCCCGCCCCTGGCGCTCGATCGCATCCCTGAATAGAGTTCACGTATGGATACCGCGCTGCTCATCGAGGAAGTCCGGCTGACCCCGATCCTCATCGCCGACCCACCCCTGCTCAACACCCAGGGCGTCCACCAGCCGTACACGCCCCGGCTCGTCGTGGAGGTCGTCACCCGTGGCGGGGTCACCGGGATCGGGGAGACCTACGGCGACGGCAAGTATCTGGAGCTCGCGAGGCCCCTGGCCGCCGCATTGCCCGGACGGCCGGTCAGCGATGTGAACGGGCTGTTCGCCCTGGCCGACGAGGTGTGCGGCGATTCACGGGCGGCCGACGAGCGGGTCGACGCGGGCGGGCTGCGCGGCGTCCAGACCGCGGACAAGCTGCGGCTCTCCGTGGTCTCCGGCTTCGAGGTGGCCTGCCTGGACGCGCTCGGCAAGGCCACCGGGCTCCCGGTGCACGCCCTGCTCGGCGGCAAGGTCCGGGACCGGGTCGAGTACAGCGCGTACCTCTTCTACCGCTGGGCGGAGCACCCGGACGGCGGGGAGCGCGACGACTGGGGCGCGGCGCTCGACCCGGCCGGGGTCGTCGCCCAGGCCCGCCGGTTCGCCCAGGACCACGGCTTCTCCTCCTTCAAGCTCAAGGGGGGCGTGTTCCCGCCCGACGAGGAGATCGCCGCCGTCCGCGCGCTCGCCGAGGCGTTCCCCGGGCAGCCGCTGCGCCTGGACCCCAACGGCGCCTGGTCCGTGGAGACCTCGCTGTACGTCGCCGAGCAGCTGAAGGACGTCCTCGAATACCTGGAGGACCCGGCGAGCGGCACGGACGCGATGGCCACCGTCTCGGCGGGCACGGACGTGCCGCTGGCCACCAACATGTGCGTCACGACGCTCGCCGAGGTCCCCGAGGCGTTCGCCCGGGACGCCGTCCAGGTCGTCCTGTCCGACCACCACTACTGGGGCGGGCTGCACCGCACCCGCGAACTCGCCGCGATCTGCCGCCTGCACGGCGTCGGGCTCTCCATGCACTCCAACACCCACCTGGGGATCAGCCTCGCCGCGATGACGCACGTCGCGGCCACCGTCCCCAACCTGGACTACGCCTGCGACAGCCACTACCCCTGGCAGACCGAGGACGTCATCACCGCCCGCCACGTCTTCGAGGACGGACGCCTCACCGTCTCCGACGCCCCCGGGCTCGGCGTCGAACTCGACCGGGACCGGCTCGCCGCGCTGCACCGCCGCTGGCTGGACGACGACGGCGCGATGCGCGAGCGCGACGATGCCGCCGCGATGCGCAAGGCCGAGCCGGACTGGCGCACCCCCTCGATCCCCCGCTGGTGACACCCGGCTGAGTTGCGGGCGCCCCGGCCCGCCGCGAGGGTCGGAGCATGAAGGCGATCAGCTACAGCAGGTTCGGCGACGAGGACGTCCTCCAGTACGGCGAGCGGCCCGACCCGAAGGTGGGCCCCGACACCGTCCTGGTCAAGGTCCGGGCCGCCGCCGTGAACCCCGTCGACCGGGCGACCCGGGAGGGCAAGCTCGACTCCCTCCTGGACACGGTCTTCCCGGTGATCCCCGGCTGGGACGTCTCCGGGGTCGTCGTCCAGCCCGGCGTCGCCGTGGACGAGTTCGCGGTGGGCGACGAGGTCATCGGCTATGTGCGCGAGGACTTCCTGAGCCGGGGGACCTTCGCCGAGTACGTAGCGGCGCCCGTGCGCACCCTCGCGCGCAAACCGCTGCGCCTGAGCTTCGAGGAGGCGGCGGGCCTGCCTCTGGCCGGGCTCACCGCCTACCAGGTGCTCCACCGCACCCTGCGCGTCCAGGAGGGCGACACCGTCCTCGTCCACGCGGCGGCGGGCGGCGTCGGCTCACTCGCCGTCCAGCTCGCCCGGCACGCCGGATGCCGCGTCATCGGCACCGCCAGTGAACGCAACCACGACCACCTGCGCACGCTCGGCGCGGAGCCCGTGGCCTACGGGGACGGGCTGGCGGACCGGCTGCGGGCCCTGGCGCCCGACGGCATCGACGCCGCCTTCGACACGGTGGGCGGGGACGCCCTGCGCGCCTCCGCCGACACCCTGGCCCCGGACGGGCGCCTCGCCTCCATCGTGGACCCCGAGGTCTTCTCGTACGGCGGCCGGTACGCGTTCGTCCGGCCCGACGCCGCCGACCTGGCGCACCTCGCGGAACTGGCCGAGCAGGGCATCGTCACGGTCCACGTCGACCGGGTCTTCCCGCTGGCCGAGACGGCGGCCGCCCAGCGGCTCAACGCGGAGGGCCGGACCCGGGGCAAGATCGTCGTCACCGTGGACTGGGACGCGCCCGAGGGCTGAGCGGGGCGCCCTCAGAACAGCATCGCCGCCGCGAACACCGCCAGCGCCACCGTGCACGCGGCGGCCGTGAGCGCGCTCGCCGCCTCCATCGGCCGCGGCCGGGCGCCGCCCATGGACTGCACCCGGCGGTTCGCGACCCACAGGAACCCCAGCCAGGCCAGGGCGCTGAGGGACAGCGCGATGACCCCCGTGTCCGTCGCCCCGCCGTGCAGCGTCTGCCGCACGGCCAGCACCGCGGCCACCGTGCACGACAGGGTCGTACGCCGCCACGCGAGCCGGGTCCGCTCCGGCTGGAGCCCCGGGTCGCGTTCCTCCGCGGTCACCGGCCCTCCCAGCCGAAGAGGACCACCACCACCATCGCCACCGCCACCACGGCGACCGCGATGCTCAGCAGCGTCGGGAACCGCGAGACGGGCAGGTCCTCGCCGCGCCGCATCGCCCGCTCGCACCGCACCCAGTGGTTGACCGCCCGCAGCGCGCACAGCACACCCGCCGCGAGCAGCGCGAGCGCCAGCCCCGTGCGCACCGCCCGGGACAGCTCCGGCAGGAACTGGTCGACCGCGAAGCCCCCGCCGATCAGGGCCAGCGCCGTCCGGATCCAGGCGAGGAAGGTCCGCTCGTTGGCGAGCGAGAAGCGGTAGTCCGGGGTCTCGCCCTCGGAACGGACGCGCTCCGGCGCGAACCACAGCCGCAGGCTCTGTACGAATTCGTTCACGGGTGGACCTTATCCGCCGCTTTTCCGATCGCTTCCGACCGGCTCAGGTGGCTTCCCGGAACGCCCGCAGCCGCCGGTAGCAGTCCAGCCCGTCCGGCACCCACAGCCAGTCGCCGATCCGCCGCTCCAGCTCCGCGTCATCCAGGAAGGTGTGCCAGGCGACCTCCTCCACCTGCGGGTTCACCGGCAGCTCGCACCTGACCTGGTAGACCGCCGACCACCAGGTGTGGTGGCCGCCCTCGTCCTCGTACAAAAACGTGAACAGCGGTTCCGGGCGCGGGAGCCCCGAGACGCCCAGCTCCTCCTCGGCCTCCCTGAGCGCGGCCTCGTCGTAGCTCTCGCCCGCGCCGACCACCCCGCCGACGAACATGTCGTAGTGCGAGGGGAACACCAGCTTGGTCGCGGTCCTGCGGTGCACGAAGATCCGGCCCTCGGCGTCCCGCGCCTCGATGAAGACGCACCGGTGGCGCAGCCCCCGGGCGGTCGCCTCGCCGCGCGGGGCCTGCCCCACCACCACGTCGTTCTCGTCGACGATGTCCAGGATCTCGTCAGAAGGGTTCATGCGGCCATCCAACAGCAGGCCCGCCGGGCCCGGCACCGCCCCGCGCTCAGTGCTGCTGGAGGCTGTGCGTACCGCGCCGCACCGGGCCCTCCGGCATCGCCGGATGCAGCCCCAGCAGCACGATGCCCGTCACGATGGCCGCCAGCCCCGCGGCCTGCCAGGCCAGCGCGCCCGCGTCCGTCCGCACCTGGTCGCCCAGGAACCCGATCCCGCAGGCGATCCCGGCCAGCGGCTGGGCGGCCGTCAGCGCGGGCAGCGACATCCGCAGCGGCCCCGTCTCGAAGGCGCTCTGCACCAGCAGCAGGCCCGTCACCCCGAGCACGAGCACCACGTACGGCTGCCAGGACATCAGCAGCCCCGACCAGCCGCCCTCCGAGAAGCGCTCGCCGCTCACCCGGGTCAGCGCGTCCTGCAAGCCGTAGAGCAGCCCGGCCGCCACCGCGAGCAGCGCCGGGGACGACCGCGACCTGCGGCGCTTGGCGACCGCGGTCAGCACCAGGGCGAGCCCGGCCACCACCCCGACGACCAGCCAGTGCCGCAGCGGGCTCGACACCGCCTCGCCGCCCTTCGGCTCGCCGGCCACCAGGAACGCGGCGACCCCGAGGGCCAGCAGCCAGAGCCCGGCCCAGCCCTGGCGGCCGAGGCGCTGGCCGGTGCGGTGCCGGGACAGGGCCATCGCGAAGAGCAGGTTCGTCGCCAGCAGCGGCTCCACCACGGAGACCTCGCCCTTGCCGAGCGCCAGCGCCCCCAGCACCATGCCGCACACCATGAGCCCGATGCCCGCCAGCCAGCTGCGCACCTTCATCAGGTCGAGCAGCAGCCGGAACGTCAGATAGTCGCGCTTGGGCGCGTGCGCGGCGGCGGCCTGCTGGAACACGAAGCCGAAGCCCAGGCAGCAGGCGGCCGTCACGGCGAGCACGAGGACCAGCACCGACACGCTTGTCCACCCCACGTCAGGCCGGAGGAGGGTGATGTGTTCCGACGATAACCGCCCGCCCCGGCCGGTGCGGCGACGGCGCGGCCGACCGGGCGGTTGACGCGGGGACGGGTGGTGCCCAAGATCTGACGCACGAGTAACTTCGCGAGCCCCGACAAGGATGGAAACCATGGCGTACGACGCTGATGTGATCGTGATTGGGGCGGGGCTCGCCGGGCTCGTGGCCACCGCGGAGCTGGTGGACGCGGGGCGCTCGGTCCTCGTGCTCGACCAGGAGCCCGAGCAGTCGCTCGGCGGCCAGGCGCACTGGTCCTTCGGCGGCCTCTTCCTCGTGGACTCGCCCGAACAGCGCCGGATGCGCATCAAGGACAGCCACGAGCTGGCCCTTCAGGACTGGCTGGGCACGGCCGGTTTCGACCGCGAGGAGGACCACTGGCCGCGCAAGTGGGCCGAGGCGTACGTCGACTTCGCGGCCGGTGAGAAGCGCTCCTGGCTGCACGCCCAGGGCATGCGGTTCTTCCCCGTCGTCGGCTGGGCGGAGCGCGGCGGCTACGACGCGAACGGCCACGGCAACTCCGTCCCCCGCTTCCACATCACCTGGGGCACCGGCCCCGGCGTCGTCGCCCCCTTCGAGCGCCGGGTCCGCGAGGGCGTCGCCAAGGGCCTGGTCACCTTCCGCTTCCGCCACCGGGTCACCGGCCTCGCCCGCACCGGGGGCGCCGTCGACACCGTGACCGGCGAGATACTGGAGCCGAGCGCCGCGCCGCGCGGGACCGCGAGCAGCCGGGAGACCGCGGGCTCCTTCGAGCTCAGGGCCCAGGCGGTGATCGTCACCTCCGGCGGCATCGGCGGCAACCACGACCTCGTACGCGCCCAGTGGCCCGAACGGCTCGGCACCCCACCGGCCAAGCTGCTCTCCGGCGTCCCCGCGCACGTCGACGGGCTGATGCTCGGGGTCGCCGAGAAGGCGGGCGCCCACCACATCAACCGGGACCGGATGTGGCACTACACCGAGGGCATCGAGAACTGGAACCCCATCTGGGACAAGCACGCCATCCGCATCCTGCCCGGCCCGTCCTCGCTCTGGCTGGACGCCACCGGCAAGCGGCTGCCCGTCCCGCTCTTCCCCGGCTTCGACACGCTGGGCACCCTCGAACACATCATGCGCACCGGCCACGACTACACCTGGTTCGTGCTCGACCAGAAGATCATCGGCAAGGAGTTCGCGCTCTCCGGCTCCGAACAGAACCCCGACCTGACCGGCAAGTCCGTCCGCGGCGTGATCGGCCGCGCCCGCGCCGACGTCCCGGCCCCCGTGAAGGCGTTCATGGACAACGGGGCGGACTTCGTCGTGGAGCAAGACCTCGGCGCCCTCGTACGCGGCATGAACGCGCTCACCGGGGACGGCCTCATCGACGAGGACGCGCTGCGCCGCGAGATCACCGCCCGCGACCGGGAGATCGCCAACCCCTTCACCAAGGACCTCCAGATCACCGCGATCCGGGGCGCCCGCAGCTATATCGGCGACAAGCTGATCCGCACGGCGGCGCCCCACCGCATCCTCGACCCGAAGGCCGGGCCGCTCATCGCCGTACGGCTGAACATCCTGACCCGCAAGTCGCTCGGCGGCCTCCAGACCGACCTGTCCTCGCGCGTCCTGACCGGGGACGGCACCCCGCTGCCCGGGGTGTACGCGGCGGGGGAGGCGGCCGGCTTCGGCGGCGGCGGGGTGCACGGCTACCGCTCGCTGGAGGGCACGTTCCTGGGCGGCTGCATCTTCTCCGGCCGCGCGGCGGGCCGGGCGGCGGCGCAGGCGGTCGGCTGAGGGCTCTGCCGCCCCGGGCGCGTCCGTCCGGTGGGGTTCCGGGGGCGGAACCGTGGGGAGACGGTCCTATCCGGGCATGGGAAGAAGATGCCAGGAGTAGCCGAACCCGTCATCAACCTCGTCCGGCGCACCACGGAGCCCGTGGCGGCGCAGACCCTGCGCTCCACGGGCGCGGCGGTCATCGCCTTTGCCGTGGCGACCGCGACGCTGTCCGAGCCCGCGCCCCTGACCGCACCGCTGACCGCCCTGCTCGTCGTCCAGGTCACCCTCTACGCCACCGTCAACATGTCGGTCAAGCGTGTGGTGGCCGTCGTCGTCGGTGTCCTCATCGCGAGCGGCTTCAGCGCCCTGGTCGGCCTGTCCTGGTGGAGCCTGGGGCTGACCATCTTCACGGCGCTGATCATCGGCAGACTGGTCCGGGTCGACGAGTTCGTCCCCGAGGTGGCGATCAGCGCCATGCTGGTCCTCGGCGTCACCTCGCAGTCCGCGCGCTCCAGCATGGCGTGGGAGCGGGTGTACGAGACGCTGATCGGCGCCGGTGTGGGCCTGCTGTTCAACCTGCTGTTCGCGCCGCCCGTCTGGGTGCAGACCGCGGGCGCCTCCATCGACGGACTGGCCCGCGAGATGGGGCAGATGTTCCGCGACCTGGGCAGCGACCTCGCCCGCCCGGTCACCGTCCCGGAGGCCGCCGAGCGGCTGCACCGGGCCCGGCGGCTCGACCACGACATCGTGGAGGTGGACGCCTCCCTGCGGCAGGCCGAGGAAAGCCTCATGTACAACCCGAGGGTGCGGCAGGGGCTGCTGCACCGGGTGGTGCTGCGGACCGGTCTGGACACGCTGGAGATCTGCGCCGTCGTCGTCCGGGTGCTGTCCAGGACCCTGACCGACCTCGCCAAGGACCGGGGCGACGCACCCCAGTTCCCTCCCGAGGTCGCCGCCCACATGACGGAGCTGTTCGAGCAGATGGCGGGGGCCATCGAGAGCTTCTCGCTGCTCATCACGACCCCGGTCGCCGCCAGCGCCGAGGAGGCCGAGGACCGGCTCACCGACGCGCTCGACACCAGCCGCAGGACCCGCGACCTGGTGGCGGACATGCTGCTGGCCGCCGTCCAGGAGCACCCCCGGAAGTGGCAGCTGCACGGGGCGCTGCTCGCCGAGGTGGACCGCATCCTGGACGAGCTCGACATCGAGAAGCGCGCCGAGCGCCTGGGCCAGGAGCTCGACCGCCGCTCGGCCGTGCTGCACGAACGCCATCCCCGGATGCTCGCCTTCCGCCGCCGCCTGGGCCTGGTGAAGGGCGGGGGCCGGGAGAAGGAGACGGAGGCCTAGGGCCTGTCGTCAAATTCCCGTCTGCCGTTCGACGCCATGCACGCACTCTCGCCGCACCGGCCCCAGACCCCAGTACATCCAGTACAGGGGTCTGGGGCCGGCACGCCGAGGAGTGGGGTCTCCCCTGTTCGAGCGGAGCCGAGAACTCGGGGATGCACCTGACGCCGCCCGGCCCGCCCTCCGGGCGGACGACGGGAATTTGACGACAGGCCCTAGGGCTCGCTCAGCCTTCCGCGTCCGGCTCGATGCGCTCGACCACCCGGAACCGCTCGGCGACGATCATCGTCCCGTCGTCCACCGTGAACTCCGGGTCGCCGAGCGCGTCCCGCATCTCCTCGCTGTGCCAGAACCGCTCGTGCCCCGCCCGCCACTCGGCGACCGACGCATAGCCCTCGCCCTCGTCCAGCGCGTGCTGGAGGTCCACGTCCGCCAGCGGCAGCACCCGTACCTCGGTCACTTCGAGTACGGCGATCTCCCGGCCGTCCGAGTCGATGAGGGCGGACCGCTCGCCGACCGGCGGCAGCTCCTCCTGCTCGATCTCGTACTCCACGAGCAGTCCGGAGGTCGACACCTTCCGCCCGTCCAGAACCGCGGCGACCAACTGGTCGCGCAGCGGCCCGGGGAAGGCGAGCAGGAAGGGCTTGAGCGCTTCACGGTTCGGCATGGCGCCAGTCTGGCACCCGGCCCCGGACCGGCGCGCGGCAGAATCTGACAGGACGGTGACGGCCCGCCGCCGCCCCTGGCGTCCGGGCGCCCCGGGTGCTCGAATCGTCGGGTGAACAGTTCCCCACCCGACGACGGCCCGGAGGACGACGGCCCACCCGGCGACGGCCCGGACGGCGTCGGCGCCCCCGTCGGCCGCCGCCTCGTCCTGGCCATGCTGGGCCTCGGCGCCGCCGGACTCGTCGCCGCGCCCGTGCTGCAACGGACCCTGGAATCGGGCCTCGGCGCGGTCGCGGGCAAGGACCCCACGGGGCTCACCGGGCTGCTGCCCAACGGCGGCGGCTTCCGCTACTACTCCGTGGCCTCCTCCGTACCGGCCAAGGGCGCCGCGGACTACCGGCTCAAGGTCGACGGGCTGGTCGACCGCCCGGCCACGTACACGCTGGACGCCCTGCGCGGCATGGAGCAGACCCGGACGGTCCGGGACGTCCAGTGCGTCACCGGCTGGCGGGTGCCGCAGACCCCCTTCGAGGGCGTGCGGCTCTCCGCCCTGCTCGACGCCGCCGGGGTGCGGTCCGGGGCGAAGGCCGTCCGCTTCACCTGCTTCGACGGGACCTACAGCGAGAGCCTGACCCTCGCCCAGGCCCGCCGGGCCGACGTGCTCGTGGCGCTGCGGATGAACGACGCGCCGGTGTCCCACGCGCACGGCGGGCCGGTGCGGCTCTACGTGGCCCCGATGTACTTCTACAAGTCGGCGAAATGGCTCTCCGGGATCACCGTCACGGACTCCGTACGCCCCGGTTACTGGGAGAAGCTCGGTTATGACGTCGACGCCTGGGTCGGCCGGTCCAACGGCCGCGAGGACGCCCCCACCGTCTGAACCGGCGGGCCGGGTCCACCGGTTCGCCCGCCCGGTGCGCCTGGTGCACCGGGCCACCGCCGCGCTGATGCTGCTGTGCGTGGCCTCGGCCGCCTGCCTGTACGTGCCGCAGCTCGCCGAACTCGTCGGGCGCCGCCACCTCGTGGTGACCGTGCACGAGTGGTCCGGGCTGCTCATCCCCGTACCGCTGCTCGCGGGTCTCGCGGCGCGGTCGCTGCGGGCGGACCTGCGGCGGCTCAACCGGTTCGGGCCGCACGACCGGACCTGGCTGCGGGCGGTCCTGCGGCGCGACCGGCGGCCCGGCGCGCGCCCGGCCGGGAAGTTCAACGCCGGGCAGAAGCTCTACGCGGCGTGGATCGCCGGAGCGGTGCTCGTCATGGCGGGCACCGGGCTCCTGATGTGGTTCACCGGATTCGCCCCGCTGGTCTGGCGCACCTCCGCGACCTTCGTCCACGACTGGCTGGCCCTCGCGGCGGGCCTGGTGCTGGCCGGGCACATCGCCAAGGCATACGCCGACCCGGAGGCACGCCGCGGCATGCGCTCCGGGTCGGTGGGCCGGGCGTGGGCCCGCCGCGAGCACCCGCTGTGGGCACCCGGGGCGGAGGACCGGCTAGAGGATCAGTGACAGCAGCAGGATGAAGACCAGCGAGACCACGGAGATGATCGTCTCCATCACCGACCAGGTCTTCACCGTCTGGCCCACGTCCATGCCGAAGTACTCCTTCACCAGCCAGAAACCGGCGTCGTTGACATGGCTGAAGAAGAGCGAGCCCGCGCCGACGGCGAGGACCAGCAGGGCCGCGTGCGAGGTCGACATGTCGGCCGCGAGCGGGGCGACCAGACCGGCCGCCGAGATCGTCGCCACGGTCGCCGAGCCGGTCGCCAGCCGGATCGCGACCGCGATCAGCCAGCCGAGCAGCAGCGCGGGGATCGACCAGTCCTCGGAGAAGTCCAGGATCATCTGGCCCACGCCCGCGTCGATCAGCGTCTGCTTGAAGCCGCCGCCCGCGCCCACGATGAGCAGCACACCGGCGATCGGGGCGAGGGACTTCTCCACGGTGGTGGAGAGCCGCGCCTTGGTGAAACCGGCCGCCCGGCCCAGCGTGAACATGCCCACGATCACGGCCGCGAGCAGCGCGATCAGCGGCGAGCCGATCACATCGGTGACCTTCTGGAGCCCCTGCTCGGGGTCGTCCACCACGATGTCCACGAGCGCCTTGATCAGCATCAGCACGACGGGCAGCAGGATGGTGGCGAGGGTGGCGCCGAAGCCGGGGCGGCGCTCCAGGTCCTCGGAGGGGCGCTGCGGGATCATCTTCTCCGGCGCCTTGATGTCCACCCAGCGGGCGGCGTAACGCGAGAAGACCGGTCCGGCCAGGATCACCGTCGGGATCGCGACGACCACGCCGAGGGCCAGCGTGACACCGAGGTTGGCGTCCAGCGCGTCGATCGCGACGAGCGGGCCGGGGTGCGGCGGGATGAGGCCGTGCATCACGGAGAGGCCGGCCAGGGCCGGGATGCCGATGCGCATCAGGGAGTAGTTGCCGCGCTTGGCGACGAGCAGCACGACCGGGATCAGCAGGACGATCCCGACCTCGAAGAACAGCGGCAGGCCGATGATCGAGGCGATGAGGACCATCGCCCACGGCATGGCCCGCTTGCTCGTCCGCGCCAGGATCGTGTCCACGATCTGGTCGGCGCCGCCGGAGTCCGCGAGCAGCTTGCCCAGGATCGCGCCGAGCGCGATCAGGACGCCGACGCCCGCGACGGTGGAACCGAGGCCCGCGGTGAAGCTGGCTATCGTCTTCGCGGGCGCGGCACCGGCGAAGGAGCCGAGCGCCAGCGAGCCGATGGTGAGCGCGAGGAACGCGTGCATCTTGAACTTGGTGATGAGCAGGACGATGACGGCGATGCCCGCCAGGACGGCGATGCCCAACTGCGCGTTGCCGGCCGAGGTGATCGGTTCGACGGCGTCCGCTGCCAGCGTCTCGACGCTGAGACTGGTCACGGTGGTGGTCCTTAGCTGTCGAGCCGGCGCAACGCGGCGACGGCTCGCTGGGTGATTTCTTCGGGGGAGCCGGAGACGTCCACGGAGACGCCGGCCTCGTCGTCCTCCAGCGGCTGGAGGGTGGCGAACTGGGAGTCGAGGAGCGCGGTCGGCATGAAGTGGCCCTTGCGGCCCGCCATCCGCTCCTCGATCAGGGACCGGTCACCGGTCAGGTGGAGGAAGACCGCGCCCGGGGCCTCGGCACGCAGCCGGTCCCGGTAGGCGCGCTTGAGCGCGGAGCTGCTGACGACCCCGCCGAGCCCCGCCCGGCCGTGCGCCCACTGTCCGATCGCGTCGAGCCAGGGCCACCGGTCCGCGTCGTCCAGCGGGGTGCCGGCCGACATCTTGGCGATGTTCGCCGGGGGATGGAAGTCGTCGCCCTCGGCGTACGGAACGCCCAGTGCGTCGGCGAGCAGGGGGCCGATCGTGGTCTTGCCGGTCCCTGCCACGCCCATCACCACGACGACGTGGGGGGTGCTCATAGCGGTGCCTCGCTGTCTCTGCGATGTCTTCCTCGACATCGGTCCGTCGCGCCACTGAAACCTATACGTACGACTTATTCAAGAGGGTGTGACGTAAACGTCGTACTTAATGACGCTGGAGGTCGCCCCGTACCCTGGATCCATGACCACACCTGCCCAGGGGCTCCACACGCATGTCCTGGACACCCTGGGCCTGGAGATCGCCGCCGGGGAGCACCCGCCCGGCCAGGTGCTGCGCACCGACGAGCTGGCCCAGCGCTTCGACGTCTCGCGCACGGTGGTCCGCGAGGTGATCCGGGTCCTGGAGTCCATGCACCTGGTCGAGTCCCGCCGCCGCGTCGGCGTGACCGTACGGCCGACCGAGGCGTGGAACGTGTACGACCCCCAGGTCATCCGGTGGCGGCTGGCGGGCGCCGACCGCCCGCGCCAGCTGCGCTCCCTCACCGTCCTGCGGTCCGCGATCGAGCCGGTCGCCGCCTCGCTCGCCGCCCGCCACGCCACCCCGGAGCAGTGCGCCGAGCTCACCGAGCGCGCCCTCGGCATGGTCGCCACCTCGCGCGGCCAGCAGCTGGAGGGCTACCTCGAACACGACATCGCGTTCCACCGCATCGTCCTCAACGCCTCCGGCAACGAGATGTTCGCGCGCCTGGGCGACGTGGTCGCCGAGGTCCTGGCGGGCCGTACGCACCACCAGGTGATGTTCGAGGACCCCGACCCGGCGGCGGTCACCCTCCACGTACGCCTCGCCGAGGCCGTACGCGCGGGCGACGCCGACGAGGCCGAGCGGCTGACGAAGGAGATCGCCGTCGGCGCCCTCCACGAGCTGGACGTCCTCGCGCCCTGAGTCCGGCGGACACTCCGCACGGCGTACCGTGGCCCGTGATCGATCCCGGCCGAAAACCGGGAGCACCGGTCTCAGTGAAGAGTCGGGAAAAGGGAGTCCACGGGAATGCCGCAGCACGTACAAGGGGTCATCGCGCCGGGGAAGAACGAACCGGTCCGCGTCGAGACGATCGTCATTCCGGACCCCGGCCCCGGTGAGGCCGTGGTCAAGATCCAGGCGTGCGGCGTCTGCCACACCGACCTGCACTACAAGCAGGGCGGCATCAACGACGAGTTCCCCTTCCTCCTCGGCCACGAGGCCGCAGGCGTCGTGGAGTCCGTCGGCGAGGGCGTCACCGACGTCGCGCCCGGCGACTTCGTGATCCTCAACTGGCGTGCGGTGTGCGGCCAGTGCCGCGCCTGTCTGCGCGGACGCCCCTGGTACTGCTTCGACACGCACAACGCGAAGCAGAAGATGACCCTCCTCGACGGCACCGAGCTGTCCCCGGCCCTGGGCATCGGCGCCTTCGCCGAGAAGACCCTCGTCGCCTCCGGCCAGTGCACCAAGGTGGACCCGGCGGTCGCCCCCGAGGTGGCCGGGCTCCTCGGCTGCGGTGTCATGGCGGGCATCGGCGCCGCCATCAACACCGGCCAGGTCGGCCGCGGCGACTCGGTCGCCGTCATCGGCTGCGGCGGCGTCGGCGACGCGGCCGTCGCGGGTGCCCGGCTGGCCGGAGCGGCGAAGATCATCGCCGTGGACATCGACGACCGCAAGCTGGAGACGGCGAAGTCGATGGGTGCCACGCACACCGTCAACTCCCGCTCCACCGACCCCGTCGAGGCCATCCGCGAGCTGACCGGCGGCAACGGCGCCGACGTCGTCATCGAGGCCGTCGGCCGCCCGGAGACGTACAAGCAGGCGTTCTACGCCCGCGACCTCGCCGGCACCGTCGTCCTCGTCGGCGTCCCCACGCCCGAGATGCAGCTCGAACTCCCGCTGCTCGACGTCTTCGGCCGCGGCGGCTCGCTCAAGTCCTCCTGGTACGGGGACTGCCTGCCGTCCCGCGACTTCCCGATGCTGATCGACCTCCATCAGCAGGGGCGGCTCGACCTCGCCGCGTTCGTCACGGAGACCATCGGCCTCGGTGACATCGAGCAGGCGTTCGGCCGGATGCACGACGGCGACGTCCTGCGCTCGGTGGTGGTGTTCTGATGACCGCCCGCATCGACCACCTCGTCACCTCCGGCACCTTCGCCCTCGACGGCGGCGAGTGGGACGTCGACAACAACGTCTGGATCGTCGGCGACGACTCCGAGGCCGTCGTCATCGACGCCGCCCACGACGCGGCCGCGATCGAGGAAGCCCTCGGCGGCCGCACGCTGCGCGCCATCATCTGCACTCACGCGCACAACGACCACATCGACGCGGCCCCCGCGCTCGCCGACGCCACCGGCGCGCCGATCCTGCTGCACCCGGACGACCTGCCGCTGTGGAAGCAGACCCACCCGGACCGGGCCCCCGACGGCGAACTGACCGACGGCCAGGAGATCACCGTCGCCGGGACCACGCTGACCGTCCTGCACACCCCGGGCCACGCCCCCGGCGCGGTCTGCCTGTACGCCCCCGGGCTGGCCACGGTCTTCACCGGTGACACGCTCTTCCAGGGCGGCCCCGGCGCCACGGGCCGCTCTTTCTCCTCCTTCCCGGTGATCGTGGACTCGATCAAGGACCGCCTGCTGGCCCTGGACCCGGCGACCGAGGTGCGCACCGGCCACGGCGACTCCACGACGATCGGCGCGGAGGCCCCGCACCTGGACGAGTGGATCGCCAGGGGCCACTAGCCCTCTTCCGGCCACGCGGAGAGCCGCAGCTCGCTCTCGAAGCGGCGCGGCTCTCCCGTGACCGGGTCGGTGAACTCCAGCACCCGGGCGAGCAGTTGCAGCGGGCGCGAGAAGTCGCCGGGCGCCGGGTCCGGCTCGGTCACCGGGTACACCGGATCGTCGACCAGCGGCAGGCCCAGGCTGTTCATGTGCACCCGCAGCTGGTGCGTGCGCCCGGTCGCGGGCAGCAGCCGGTACCGGCCGAGCCCGTCCCGGTGTTCCAGCAGCTCGATCCGGCTCGCGCTGTTCGGCTCGCCCGGCTCCTCGCGCGCGGCGAGCACCCCGCGCTCCTTCACGATGCGGCTGCGCACGGTACGCGGCAGCGCGAGCGAGGGATCGTACGGGGCCACCGCCTCGTACTCCTTGCGCACCAGCCGGTCCCGGAACAGCGTCTGGTACGCCCCGCGCTCCCCGGGCCGCACCACGAACAGCACCAGCCCCGCCGTCAGCCGGTCCAGCCGGTGCGCGGGCTGCAACTCCGGCAGATCCAGCTCACGGCGGAGCCGGGCCACCGCCGTCTCCGTGATGTGCCGGCCCCGCGGCATCGTCGCCAGGAAGTGCGGCTTGTCCGCGACGACCAGATGCGCGTCGCGGTACACCACGCCGACCGGGAACGGCACGGGCACCTCCGGCGCGAAGTCCCGGTGGAACCAGAGGTAGAGCCCCGCCGTGTACGCCTCGTCGCCGGTGACCGGGCCCTCCGCGGAGACGAACCGCCCGCGCGCGAGGAGCGCCACCACCCGCTCCGCGCCGATCGCCCCGGCGAACCGGTCGAGGAGATGATCCCCGACTGTCGCCCACCGCCCGTCCGGGTCGGCGGGAAGCCGCACCCGTACCGGATCGACACCGTCACGCTGGGGAAGCGGCGCCGACGGCGGCTTAGCCCGGCCCCTCACCGGGGGCCGCCGCCCGACACCGTAAATCTGATGGTTCTCATGGTGCCGGGCATCCTTTCACGGAGCCGGGGGCTTCTAGACGCGGATTCCCTGGTGCTTGGCCTGGTGCAGTCGCAACGTGTCACGCGGCCGGTATCGTCAGGCCGTTAATCCTCGTGCGGGGACTCGAGCTCGTGAAGTCGTTCTCCGATGTCGTCGGCCCAAGCTTGTGCCCACTGGCGGAGCTCGGCGATCGCCTCCCGGCCGAGTCCGTAGGCGGCGAATTCCGTGTCATCGACCCAGTCGGCTCCGGCCAGACGAGCTTGGAGCTCGCTGAGATCGAAGGAGTCCCGGGCATGGCGCCGGCCGAGTTCTTCGAGTTCGACGGGGTTCCAACGGTCGGTGGCGGCCTGTACGTCGATCAAGTCCCTGGCGAGCCCGCGGTCGGCCAGGGCGCGGACCTTCGTGCCCACGACATCTTCGAGGGACAGCACCAAACCGTGCTCGGTGTGTACGGGAGGCCTCCAGAGTGCTTCTTTGAGGATGTCGACCTCACACTCTTCGTGGCTGGCAGGGTCGGTCACGATCAAGCGCGCGGAGAGCGGGTCTGCCTCCAGAGCTTCTACGTTCCACCCGCGCTGCTCCAGTCCGGTCCGTACGGCGGCGGCGATGTCCTCCATGCGTTCTGGGTTCTCGGTCGCGACATCGAGGTCCTGACTGAGCCGGTCCACCAGGCCGTGGGCCTGGACCGCGTAGCCGCCGGTGAGTGCGAGGGGGTACGCGCCGCCCACGGCGAGCACGTCTGCGAGCAAGCGGCGGTGCAGGTCGGTGAGGTTCACGCAGCGGCCCGCGCGCTGCCGCCCAGCTCGCCGAAAGAGCTCTCCCAGACTTCACGGATATCTCGGCTGACCAGTGTGCGCAAAGTCGGCCACAGGCCGACGAGAAGGTCCCGGTCGAGGTACTGAACCAGATCGTCGCGCTGCCCCTCGGCCAGAACGATGCGGTAGTAGCTCATCCGCAACCGGGGCTGGTCGAGGTCGAACGTGGTCAGCCCCGACCACGCAAGACGGAGCGGCAGACGCACGGGGCCGTGCTTGGGCCCGGCGAGCTCGGAGAGCGCTGCGGGCAGGCGCCGGGCGAACTTGGCACGGCGTAGATCGGGAAGACCGGGCTGTGATGCCATGCGTCGATTATCCAGGAAGAATCAGCGTCGAGCCGCTTGGCCCACAGGCAACGCTCCCGCGAACACGAGGCGGGCCGGACTGGTGACTGCCCCGCCAGCTGCGAAGCTGCGAACAGATAAAGCCCCCGAGGGGGACAGCCAGTTTGAGTCCGGCGAGGCTGGGGTGGGCGGATACTGTGGAATGGCTCACCGGAGCGGCGGTCTTAGGGGGGGGAGTGGGACGCAACAGGCTGCCTGTGGAGAACGCAGGCAACGGCGACCTCTGTCTCTTCATCGAGCCGTACGGTGAGGACTTCTACCTGAAGCCCGGGGAGGTCTTCACGATCACACCTGAAGCTGAGGGGGCCGATGTCTGGTCCTCCACCCTCGTCTGGGAGGGAGGCATCACGGTGTGGCTTTACGAGAACGGCGACCCGACCAGGATCGTCTTGGAGTACACAGTGACGGACGCCGACGGAATCCAGCTGGAATGCGGGCACCAGAGGCCGTCGAAGTCGGCTGGCTCTGACGTGGCGGAGCGGGAGGTGAGCCTCCCGGTCACGGGGCCAGGGCGAGATTCTGCAGGTGGGTGATGCCTAGCATGGTGTGGTGGATACCGTCACCTCTGAGGCGGCAGCCGCGGAGGATTTTCCATGTCTTCATAAGGGTGAAGACGTGCTCGACGCGGGCACAGGCCTGCTTATGAGGCCTGTCGCGTGCTTCCTTCCAGAGAGTGGGTTCGGACTGCCCGCCTCGGCGAGGCTGGTCGTGAACCGAAGCCGTCAGGATGCGGCGTGGGTTGCTAGGAGTTCCGGAAGAACCGAACGCTGGTCGCCGTGGCGAGGGCGACCTCCATACTCACTAACCGCGAACACTGACCTGGCTGAGCGGATCCGTCCCCAGTTCTTCCTACGGGCTCGATCGCCAAGAGCGGCCGCAGCTGATGTATGCCCCGGCACACAGTGGCCGACAACAATCGAACGGCGGGGCAATCTGACGCATTGGGAGGCCGTTCGCCAGCATGCCGCGACCAGCAGGGCCCGGTCCTTGGGCGGAACGCTCCACGGTCGGCCCTTGCGGGCCGCGTCCGCAACCCGTGCTGCAGAGAGGCGTCACCAGTCACCAGAGAGGCGGGCGGATCCCGTTTTTGCTGTCGCCGGAGCCGCCGCGGGCTCGTCCAGTAGCCGCTCCCGTTCCAAGCCGGTCAAAAATCGCATTGCCCTGCAACCGATGTCCCGCTTCGATACTTTCCTCTTATGGTCAACGCCACTGAAGCCGCAGTCGCAGTTACCGAAGCTGTCGCCGCAGGTGCAGCCACAGGGCTCCTGGACCGCGTACGTGAACGCGTCAAGGCGCTCGTCTCCGGCGCGCCCCGGGAAGTCCAGGACCGGTACGCGGAGGAGGCCGCCGACCACGCGGTCCTGCTCAGGGAGGAAGCTCTCCCGCTGGAAGACATCGCCGCTTACTGGAGGGTCAGGCTCACCCAGCACAACCTGACGATCGACAACTCGACCTCCACCGTGATCTTCGGCGAGGTGCACGCTCAGACGAACTACAACGTGGGCAGAGACTTCAGCGGCACCATCAACCTCTGATGGGCGACAAGCACCTCTCCTTCCACTCCGGCTGGGACACCCACATCGTGATCAACGAAGTGGCGAAGGAGTTCCCCGACGTAGCCTCAGCCCTCAACCGCCTGGACGCGAAGGTCCTCAAGGACTTCTCCAACGCGCTTTCAAGCAAGATGAACTGGTCGATGGCCGAGATGTTCAGCCAGGCGGCCAACGGCCTGAGCATGGATGTCCTCGAAGGCTTCGCCAGCACCGCGCATCTGGTGGATTCGAGACGGCTGGACGAATTCTCGCGGGCCGTGAACTACCTGGAGAGCGATCCCGTGATCTCGGACCTTGGCCGGGTCCTGGAGGATATGAAGAAGCTGGTGGAGGCCAAGAGGGATACACTGTCCGTCATCGCCGAAGCGAACCGAGGGCTCACGGAAGCGAAGAATTCCCTGGTCAAGTTGGACGTGGTGGTCCTCGCAGAGAGGTATCACTGGCAGCAGGAGCAAGGTAGGCGGCAGTACACTGCGAAGCTGAAGAAGCTGGAGCAGGAGCTCCAGGACTGGAAGACTCGGTGCATGTACGCGGTTGGCATTGCGGTGATCGCTGTTTTTCTATTCGTGCGCTGAATAGTTATCTGCAGTTCGTGAGCTTGTGGCGCAGTGCGTCCGCGCAGCCAGGCGGTACATACGCAGCATCGGCCCCTGCTCGTTGTGTCCCTGGCTGACTCTGGGCGGGGACAGCCTGGCAGCTGGTGTCTGGCGGCCTGAGCGGGCGCTAGTCCACCTCTTTGTCGAGGCAACCGCCAAGGCCGCCGCCGGTCAGGCCGTCGGTAGCTACCTGGACAACGGACTCGTCGTCTCGCACCGCCGCGAGCGCGGCCAGACAGAGCCCCCGAATTGGAAAGAAGAGCACAACCGGTCTCACAAGCAGCCCGGGCCCGGGGCGAACACACCTTCGCCCCCATGAAGGCCCGCAAGATTTTCCTCGACTACCGCCTCAAGGGAGGCAGTGTCAACCCCGCGATGCTCGACACCGCCCGCGTGTTCAGCCTGCCTTCGTCGATAGGCAAGGTCGCACGGCCCTCGCCCCGCAGCGGCTTGGCGAGCTTTTAGGGGACGGCCCGAGCCCGTAACGCGGGCCGCACGCTCGCGTAGCTGCTGAGCCTCCGGGACCCCGTCGTACCGGCGCAGACGGACGCGCATGTCCTGGAGAGCAGCTTGGACCTTCACCGAGCGAATGCCGTCGGCGCAGTCCAGGAAGTCGCTCCAGGTGGCCATGGCGCCGTCGACGTCTCCTTGGCGCAGGCGGACGCCGCCGAGGTCGGCGAGGACGATGGCGCGGGTGTGGCGGCGGTCGAGGCGGTGGATGTCGAGGGCGAGGTGGAGGTGTTCCTCGGCGGCGTCGACGGCGCCGAGGCGGGAGAGGATCATGCCGGATTCGTGGGCCCATCGGCCGGGGGAGTAGTGGGCGGCCCAGGATTCGCCGGCTGCGGCGGTCGGCTTCCCGATGGCGGTCTCGGACAGGGCGAGGTGCTTGGTTGCCATCCGGCGGTCGTCGTCTTGGGCTGCGGCGAGGGTGGCCTTCTAATAGACGATTGCACGCGGATCGTCGAGGTGGCGGCCGCCCACTACCGCACCTGCCACGCATTCACCCCCGGCATGATCGAACGCAGCTGAGGCCGGGTCGTGCACATCGGCAGCATCAACGCCCGCGCCGGCCGGACGAACCTCGTCGCGTACAGCACCGCGAAGGCCGGGCTGCTGGGGCTGACCGCTCCCTCGCCCGCGAACTGGGTCCGTTCGGGATCTGCGTCAACACCGTCATGCCCGGAGCTATCCAGTAGAGGCCGAGAACGCCCTCCCCGCCCGTCGCCGCCCTGGTGGCGTTTCTCGTAGGCCCCTCCGCCTCGTTCATTACGGGGCAGTCCGTCCACGTCGATGGTGGCTGGCTGCTCCACTGAGACCCACCAACAAGCAAGGAGACCCAACGAAATGATCGAACGAGTCCGTGCCGTCCTCGTCACCCCCGACCACACGATGCTGGTCATCCGCCGCACCAGGCCTGGGCGCCCCGTGTACTGGGTCCTGCCCGGCGGCGGCGTCGAGCCCACCGATGAGTCTCGCGAGGCCGCGCTTCACCGGGAGATCCACGAGGAGATCGCGGGGAAGGCCGACATCGTCCGCCTGCTCCACACGATGGAGTCCGATGGTGAGCGTCAGCTCTTCTACCTCGCCCGCACCGCGACCTGGTCCTTCGAGGACCGCACCGGTCCCGAGTTCAGCGCCGAAGGCCGCGGTGAGTACGCGCTGGAGGAGATCCCGCTGACCCTGGAGGGCCTCGACGGTATCGACCTCAAGCCCGAGGACATCGTCCACGTCCTACGAGGAGTCATCGGGGCCGACTTCGAGGTGAGTCGGCCCCGATGACGTCGCTCGCTCGGCGCTCAGGACGTCGGGAACGTGAGCTTCTGCGGGCCGCAGCCGATGCGGTCGGCCTCGGCCGCCGCGTAGGCCGGGAGCAGGTCGCGGGTGAACGTGAAGTGGCTGCCCGGGCCCGCGGGGCGGAGTTGCTCCAGTACGAACATCACCTGGCCCGTCTGGCAGACCGCCCGGAACACCGCGCGGTTCCCGCCCACCTTCCCGAAGCCCCGGGTCCCCTGGACGGATGCGCCGGAGTGCAGGGCGGCCGAGCCGTAGATCGAGGCCAGCACCGGGTCGGTCACCGTGGTCAGCCGCACGGTCTTCTGGTCCACGCCGGTCCCCGCCTCGCAGATCCGGGCCGGGCCGCCCTCGCCGCTGACGCGGGTCTCCCGCAGTTCCTTCCGGTACGCCGCCGGCAGGGTGAGGCCCTTGATCCCGCAGAACCCGGACATCCGGGTGGTGTCCCACCGGACGGGCGGGTGCAGATCGCGCGGTTCGCGGTACGTGCCGGAGCAGCCGAAGTCCTCGATGACGCCGTTGGCCGCGTCGATCAGAGCCCCGGTCAGGGCCGCGCGGTCCCGCAGGGTGTACTCGGAGGACACCTCGAAGTCCGCCCGGCCCATGCCGATGTCCACCACCGTGGGCCCGGTGAATTCGTCGCGCCCGGTGCACGCCTGCGGCAGCGCGATCCAGGCGCGCGAGGACGAGGTCATGCCGGGCAGGCCCTCGCCGAGCGGCACCATGCCCGAGGACAGGAACTCGCTCGGCCAGTCCTGGGAGTCGGTGCCCCGCAGCCCGTCCAGCCGGCGCACGTTCACCGTCACCTGGCGGCGGGCCCGGTCGCCCTCGTAGCTTGTGATGCGGCACTGCCCGTACGCACCGTCGTCGCCCATCGGGTCGTTGTGCAGCGACTGCTCCTCGACCTCGGTCCGGCGGTCCCCGAACAGGGAGTCCATCGAACCGGAACCCAGCGAGTCCCAGCAGGGGGAGGGGCCGAGCAGCGGGAGCGTGTCCGTGCGCCAGGCGACCGTGCCCGCGCCCAGCAGGACCCCGGCCAGCGCGGCGGCGGTCGCGGCGCGCACGGTACGGCTGCGCAGCAGACGGCGGACGAGCGGGGGCCGGGGGGCCTCGGGGAGCTCCGGGGCCTCGGGGGCCGCCGGGTCGGTCGCGGCTTCGGTGTCCGTCACCGGGTTCTCCTCGACGGGCTCTTCCTCGAAGGGCTTCTGCTCGCTCACGCGTCCTCACCGCTTCCGCATCCGATGCGCGTCCCCACGGACTCCACGAACCGCTCGAACACCCGCTGGTCGGAGGGGCGGCCCCGGTCCTGGAGACCGGTCTCCACATGCCCGTAGAACACGGTCCTCCGCCCGTCGCAGCTGCGGCGTACCAGCCCCTGCTTCGCCCCCTCCGGCAGGCCCTCGAACAGGTCCGCCAGACGGCTTCCGTTCGCCATCACGTACTGCGCGGACGGCTCGTCCGGCATCCGCGCGGTCTTCCACACCACCGAGCAGGTCTGCAACCGGTCGGTGACCGCGCCCACCTGCTGCTCGTAGCGGGAGCCCTCGCCGTAGTCGAAGGTCATCCCCGGTATCCGGCACAGCGGGGAGGAGGCGGACTCCTCGTCCTCGGCCACCGTCACCATTGGGGAGCTGCTGCGCAGAGGGTGTGCGGGTGCACATCCGGCCTTGTCCATCGCGGTGCCGGCGGCGTCCAGCAGCATCCGCAGGACGTCCGCACGGGTGCCGATCGTGAACGGCATGGCGACCTTGCCGAGATGGCCGTCGCCCGTGCTCGCGCCGCGGATCGTCACCACGGTCGGCCCGCCGTCCCGGTCGCAGGCCGACGGCAGCACCAGCATGCCCCGGTCCCCGGCGACCAGCCCGTCGAGCCCGTCCGGCAGCGGCGAGGCCGAGCCGTGGAAGTTCCGGGCCAGCCAGTCCCGGTGCTCCTTCACCTCCGCGGGTACGGGCCCGAACTCCAGGGTCACCGAATCCTTGAAGGTCAGCGGCTCGTCGGAGTCGTCGTCCTCGACCTCGGAGCTGACGGTCACCGTGCACGTGCCGTGCGGGCCGTCCGCCGAGGACCCGGCGGACTCGGTGGCGCGGCGCTCGGAGCCGGACTTCAGCAGCGCCTTGTCGCCCAGGAAGGACGGCCCGCTGTTCTGCTCCCAAGCGCCCCAGCAGTATCTGTCCCGGAACGGCCCGCTGTCCGTCGCCCACAGCGTGGTGCCCGTCGCCAGCACCGCCCCGGCCACCACCCCGGCGATGACCGAGGCCCGTCGCCTCCCGATGCCCATCACATTCCCCCTTGTGAAGCAGTAAAGATCGCGCAAAGTGCCGATGCTACGACGTCACCACTCGCCCCGGGGAAGGGGGGCACGGGCCCAACTCGGCACAGAACGGACCCGGTTGCCAATTCCGTACGGCACCGGGCCCGCCCGGAACCTCAGCCGAGCGCCGAGAACACGAAGGAGAACTCCGCCGGTGCCGCGTCCAAGCGGTACGCGGGCAGCACGCCCGGCCCGCACGACCCCGAACCGATGCCCTGCACCGCGTGGTCCAGGCCCACCCGGACCCGGTCCCCGGCCACCAGATCCGTCAGGTGCTCCGCCGCGTCCAGCTCCTCGCCCGTCCAGCGCCGCGCCGTGAACGAGAAATCCGCCCCGCCCTCCGCGCGCAGCCCGCCGCCGTCCGCCCCGGCCAGCTCCACCCAGCGCACCCCGGCCCGCGCCCCGTTCTCCTGCGGCCGGACGTACGGGGTCTGGAGCGCGTCCACGCCCCTGGCCCACTGCCCGAGCATCGCGGCCGCCCGGGTGTCCGGATACGCCTCGCCCGGACCGCCGCCGAACCACCGCACCGCGTCGTACGCGGAGGGCAGCGCGAACCGCACGCCGAGCCGGGGCAGCGGCACCCGCCAGTCGCCCTCCGGCGTCACCGACACCGTCAGCCCGAGCCGGTCCCCGGCGGCCGTCCACCGGTACACGGTCCGCAGCCCCAGGTCCCGGCCCGCCGGAGCCACCCGGGTGCGCACGGTCAGCGCGTCCGCGCCCGCCACCACCGCATCCAGGCGATGGCGCATCCGGTGCAGCCCCTGCTCCCGCCACAGCAGCCCGTACCGCTCGTCCGGCTGCCACGCGGCCCCGTTGTCGTTGTCGGTGGGCGCCCGCCACACATCGAGGCGCAGCCCCTCCACCGGGACGTCCCCGACGCGCAGGAGCGCCCCGGTCGCCGCGTCGAAGACACCCGGGCCGAGCGAGACCGTCGAGCCGGAGAGACGCGGGCGTTCCCCGGTTGCCGGGGGAGGGGCGGCCGGGGTGCCCGTCTCGGCCTGGCCCCAGGCCACCAGGTGGCCGCGCCCGGCCCAGTCCGTCGCCTCGGCGAGGACCGCCCGCAGCGTCCACAGCCCGTCACCGGAGGGGGCGTCGGGTGCGACGTCGGCCGAGGCGCCCGGGGCGAGCGGGGGCACGGCGAGGGTGCCCGAGGCGACGAGGACGCCGTCCGCCTCGTGCGACCAGCGGAACTCCAGGTGGTCCAGGCCCGTGAAGTCGTAGCCGTTGGTGACGGTGAACGAACCGGGCGCCGTGCCCGGGGCGATGCGCACCGGCTCGACGACCTTCTTGTACTCGGCCAGGCCCGGGGACGGGGTGCGGTCCGGGAAGAGCAGCCCGTCGCACACGAAGTTCCCGTCGTGCAGCTCCTCGCCGAAGTCGCCCCCGTACGCGAAGCCCAGCCCCGGGTGGGCGAGGCCGTGGTCGATCCACTCCCAGACGAAGCCGCCCTGGCAGCGCTCGTACCGCTCGAACAGCCGCTGGTACTCGCTCAGTCCGCCCGGTCCGTTGCCCATCGCGTGCGCGTACTCGCACAGCACGAACGGCATCGCGCGCCGCCGCGCGTCCAGCTCCGGGTCCTTCAGCGGCTCCTCGGCGCGCCGCCCGATGAGCTCCACCTCGGCGTGCGACGCGTACATCCGCGAGTACAGATCGACGTCCGCGCACGACGGGTCGCCCTCGTAGTGCAGCGGGCGGTCCGGGTCGCGCTCCCGCATCCACCGGGCCATCGCGCCCAGACCGGCGCCCGTGCCGCACTCGTTGCCCAGCGACCAGACGATCACCGAGGGGTGGTTCTTGTCCCGCTCGACCATCCGGGCCGCCCGGTCGAGCAGCGCGGGCGTCCAGCGGGGGGCGTCCACCGGGTTGTTCCGCCAGTCCACCTCCGCGAAGCCGTGGGTCTCCAGGTCGCACTCGTCGATCACCCAGAGGCCCAGCTCGTCGCAGAGGTCCAGGAAGGCGGGGTGCGGCGGATAGTGGCTGGTGCGCACGGCGTTGACGTTGTGGCGCTTCATCAGGACCAGATCGCGCCGCATGGTCTCCGCGTCGACCGTCCGGCCCGTCTCCGGGTGGAACTCGTGCCGGTTCACGCCCCGGAACAGCAGCCGCCGGCCGTTGACCCGGAGGACACCGTCCTCCACGGCAACCGTACGGAAGCCGATGCGCAGCGGGACGCGCTCGCCGGGCGTCACCAGCTCCCCTTCGTACAGCCGGGGCGTCTCGGCGGTCCACGGCTCGACCGGCAGCGTCACGGCCTCGCCCGTCGCGAGGTCGAGGCCGAGCCCGGGCACCAGGACCCGCCCCTCCGTCCCCTCGCACTCCACCCGCAGGGTCCCCGAACCGGTGCGGTGGTCGTAACCGGCGTGCACGAAGAAGTCGACCGGCGCCCCCGCCGGGCGGTGCAGCAGCGTCACGTCCCGGAAGATCCCGGGCAGCCACCACTGGTCCTGGTCCTCCAGATAGCTTCCGGACGACCAGGCGTGCACCCGTACCGCGAGGACGTTGGCACCCGGCCGCAGCAGCTCGCCCACGGCGAACTCGTGCGGCAGCCGCGAACCCTTGAAGTCGCCCAGCTCCAACCCGTTCAGCCACACCCGGGCGGCCGACTCCACCCCGTCGAACCGCAGCACGCTCCCGCCGCCGTCCGGCCAGTCGCCGGGCAGCTCGAAGACCCGCAGATGGTCGCCGGTCGGATTCTCCGACGGCACCCTCGGCGGATCGACCGGGAAGGGATAGACGACATTGGTGTACGCGGGTGCCCCGCCCGCCCCCTGAAGCACCCAGTGCCCCGGCACGGCGACCGTCGCCCAGCCCGATGCGTCGAATTCCGGCCGTACGAACGAGGTGTCCTCGCCGTCCGCGCGCGGCGAGAGGCGGAACGCCCAGCGGCCGTTCAGCGACAGCCGCCGGGCGTCGGACTCCGCGTACCAGGCACGCGGCGGCAGACAGCCCGTGCCGGGGGACGGATTCTCGTACCAGGTGAGCGAGTCGGTGTCGGTGCGGCTCAATGCGTCTCCTCCGTCGGCGGGACCCTCCGCGATCACGCTAATGAGCGAAGAACCGGTTCACCACGGGGCGTTCGGCGAGATGATCGGGTTCATCCTTCCGAACCCTGACGGGCGCGCCCGCCGTTGTGTCACCATGACGCCCCGGAGCCGAGCGCTTGTGGTCGGTGACCATGCGCGGAGGTGAGCGACGGGCTACGAGGGGAGCCGGGGTGTGGCGAGGGGAACCGGTGCGGTGTGTCCCGTGTGCGCGACACCGGACACGGGCGGCCGGAAGTGCGACGGCTGCTCCTGGCGCATGTGGGACGACCCGGTCCTCGGCGCCCTGACCGACGAGGACACCGAGACCGCCCGGACCGCCCTGCACACCGCCCAGCACGCCTGGGACTTACGGGCCGCGACGCTCTCGCAGGGCTGCGCGGAAGGCGTACGGCGGCTGGCGCCGCTGCTCAGGGCCGGACCCGCGGATCCTGCGCCGCCGTCCTTACCCCGGGGCTCCTTACCGCCGCACGACTCCGCGCGCTGGCAGCAGATCCTCACCGACCTGGTCGCCGGACGCATCCCCGACGTGGTGTTCGCCGAATTCACGCCCGACGGCCTGCACGTCATCCGGGCCGCCGCCGACCGCAGCGGCATACCCCGCCAGACCGACGCCGGGAGCACCGACTGGGCCGCGCTGCTGCCCCTGCTGGACGGCGACGCCGCACCGCGCCGCTTCCGGCTCGCCGGGGGCATCGGCACCCAGGAGCCCCTGGACCGTGCGGAGTTCGACGCGGCGGTCACGCAGTGGCTGCGCGCCCACCCCGCGCTCTCCCGGGCCCGCACGCTCGTGATCCTCGGCCGCCGCAGCGGCTGGGTCCTCCTCGACCGGGCCGCCGGACTGCTGCGGTCCGTGCACCGGCCGAGCGCCGAGATCGGCCCCGGGCCCGGCGAAGCCGCCTCCGGCAACGACGGCAACGACGGCACCGACACCGCCGACGCGGTGCGCGCGGCGCTGCGGACGGCACCGCTGGCCGTCGACCACTCCCTGCTCCTCGCCCGCGTGGACCGCCGCACCGGCGAGGTGCACGCCCACACCCAGGTCCTCTTCCCGGCCGGTTCCCGGCTGCGGCGCGGCGAGACCGCCACCGCCGAGATCACCGTCTACGGCGGACTCGCCGCCCGCGCCCCGGTGCTGCTGCCCGTCCTCGCCGGCACCCCGGGGGCCGACGGCAGCGGCGCGGTCACCCTCTCGGCGCGGCGGACCGACCTCGCCGCCTTCGCACCGCGGCGCCTCGCGTTCGTCCTGCACGGCCCGGGCGAGGTCACCCCGCACGAGGGCGCCCACGCCGAGGGCCGGGGCGAACTGCCCGACATCCCCGCCCTGGTGGGCAGCCTGCCCCGGCGCGTCATCCACCCGCCCGCCCTCGACGTGTTCCTCACCGTCGACATGAGCGGCGCCGACGCGGGCGAGACCGGCGAACGGCTCGGCTTCGCCCGGGACGTCATCGCCACCCTGGCCCGACGGCACGGACCCGGCCTGCGTGTCGGCGTCGTCGGCCACTACGACCACGCGGTCCACGAGAACCGCTACGGTCCCCGCCCCGTGCTCCTGCTGCGCGTCCCGGCCGGGCCCGCCCGGGCCGCCCTCGCCGCGCTGACCGGCTGGCGGCCCGCACGGCGCGAACAGGACACCGCCTCCTCGCTGGAGGACGCCCTCAAGGAAGTGGGCCGGCTCGTCCGGGCCCGGCCCCGCACCGCGCGCGCCCCGGACACCCAGCGCGTCCTGCTCGTCGTCGGCCGCCGTCCGCCCGGACTGCCCGAACAGCACGAGGTGGTGCCCGCCTGCCCCCTCGGCGCCGACTGGCGCGCCGAACTCGACGCCCTGCGCGCCCGGGACGTGCGCGTCCTCGCCCGCGCGGACCCGGACACCGGCCCGAAGGGCCCCGTACACCACTACACCGCGTCCGCGTGGGACGCCCTCGGGGCCGGGGGCTCCTTCCGCCCCGGCTCCGACACGGCCGACGACGTCGCCGACACCCTCGCCCCTCCCTGGCGGTGGGACGGCCTGCCCTGCCCGCTGGCCCTCGCGACCCCGCTGCTGTGACCGACCGCTCCGGTACGAGGAGAGACACATGACCGATCCGTACTACGACCCCAACGAGCCGCCCGAGGACGTCGTCGGGCCCTCCGAACCGCCGGGTCACACCGCCTCGTCCTCCGACCCCGACGCCACCACCGCCCCCTGGGGCAGCCTGCCGCCGCAGCCCGACCCCACCGCCGCGTACGGGCCGGAGCCCTCCTCGTACCCCTCGGCCGACGGGCATCTCGAACCCCTGCCGATCCCGGTCGCGCCCACCGGCGTGGAGAACCCGGCGGCCGACCGCGTCCGTATCGGGCTGTGGGGGGCGCCCCGCTCCGGCAAGACGACCTACCTCGCCTCGATGGCCATCGCGGCGATGCAGCAGCAGCGCCACAGCCGCTCCAACTGGGTCATCGGCGGGATGAACCCCGAGTCCATCGAATTCCTCAACGACGGCGTCACCCAGCTGGCGATCCAGCGCCGGTTCCCGGACGCGACCGTGGGCCTCCAGCCGCTGTCCTGGTCCTTCCAGGGCGACGAGCCGACGGCGGGGCCGTTCCGGAGGAACAAGGAGACCGGCTTCATCCTGGAGGTCCAGGACGTCACCGGCGAGGCGTTCCGGGGCGACGAGGCCAACGCCCTGCGGCCCAGGGTCCTCGACCAGCTGGCCCGCTCCCAGGGGCTGATCTACCTCTTCGACCCGCTGCTCGACAGCCAGCGGGCCGGGGAAGGACTCAACTTCCTCTACTCGATGCTCACCGAGCTCAACGCCCGGGTCCGGGACGCCGGAAAGCTCCACCGCAACCGGCTGCCCCACCATGTGTCGGTCTGCATCACCAAGTTCGACAACCCCGAGGTGTTCCGCCCGGCCGTGGAGGCGGGCTGGGTGACGCAGAGCCAGGAGGGCAACCGGCTGCCGCGCGTCCCCGACCACCAGGCGGCCCGCTTCTTCCAGTGGATGTGCGACGACGTACGCGGCGCCAGCGCCCGCCTGGTGCGCGACGGGCTGGCCAACTTCTTCCACCCGACGCGCATCTCGTACTACGCGACCTCCGCCATCGGCTTCCGGCTCAACCCGCAGAACGTCTTCGACTACCGCAACTACCTGAACGTCGAGGTCGTGGACGGCGTCCGCCGCATCTGCACCTCGCCCGTGCCCATCAACGTGCTGGAACCGCTGATCGACCTCGAAAAGCGCATCCGGTCCGGCGGCTCGAAGCTGTGGCAGCGGTGAGCGAGAGCCCGGGCGCGGTCCCGCTGCCCGCCGACTGGGCCGTGCTGGGCAAGCGGGCGGGCCGTTCCCTGGGATACGAGGTGCTGGACGGCAGCCTCCCCGGGGACCGGGCCCAGCGCTACCTGTGGACCGCCACCACCGGCACCCCGGACAGCCGCGACCCGGACGGCGAACTGCCCTGGCGGGTCTTCCTCTCCACCGCGGACGGCGAGGACCGGCCGGTCTGCGCGGTGGTCGACACCACCTGGGACGGCTCCAAGGACGGCACCGGCACGCCCAGTTACACCTGGCGGCTGCTGCTCACCGAATGGCGGCCGGCCGCCCGGGCCGGGGTGACCTGGACCTCCCTCGACCGGGCCGCCGCCCGCACCGAGACCCCGCCCGGAGCCGAGGCCGTCCTGCACGCCGAGCGCACCCCCGCCTCCGAACTCGCCGACACCATCGACCGGCTGGGCTTCGACTGGGCCGCCGGAGCGGCCGCCCTCCTCCTCGACGGCCGGCACCTCGTCATCACCGCCCCGCGCGGCGGCACCCTCCCCGGCATCGACGAACGGGTCCGGGTCCTCGACGCCATCTGCGCGCTGCTGCCGTACGGCTGCCGCACCTGGCTCAGCGGCGCCACCTGGGCCGGGAAGACCGAGCACGCCCTGCGGCTGGTGTTCGCCGGGTCCGCGCGCAGCGGGCAGCTGGAGATCCCGCTCGCCACCGGCCGGGCCCCGTCCCCCGGCGGCGACGTCGCCCGCACCTACCTGGCCGAGCTCTCCCGGGTCCGCGCCAAGCGGGAGTCCACCGCCGACGTCGTCGCCCACCTGCTCGCCGCCACCGCCCCGGTCCCGCTGCGCGAGGGCGCCGACGCCGTCCGCGTCCTGCGCGAACTGGACCTCCTCGACTCCGTCCTGGAGGCCGTCCGGCAGGGCAGGGGCCAGACCGAGGAGATCGGGCGGCTGCTCGCCCTGCACACCCTGGACACCGTGGACGAGCGGGGGCAGCGGGAGCTGGTCTCCTTCCTCGCCCGCACCGCCGTGCGCCCCGACGACGGCGCCGCCTCCGCGCTCCTGGCCCGCCACTGGACCCTGCGGGTCCCGGACCTGCTCGCCGCGGACGTCCTCGCCCAGCCGGCGTCCAAGGAGACCTTCGCGCTGGCCCGGAAGTACCTGAGCCTGACGCACGCCCTGGAAGGGGCCGGCCGCCCCGGCGCGTTCGGCCGCCTCTTCACCGCGCTGGCGACCGCCCCCGGCTACGACCCCGTCTGGGCCGGACAGCTCGCCTACATGGCGGAACGCGAGTACGGCTACCGTACCGAGGCCACCGACCGGGTCCTGCTGGCCTCACCGGAGGCCGGACTCGCCTGGGTGCGCGGCCTGTTCACCAACCACGCCCGCGACATGCGGCCCCTGGAACGGCTGCTGGCCCTCGCGGCCGCCTCCGGCGCGGGCCCGGTCCCCGGCTGGCTGCGCTTCGCCGGGGCGCTCACCGGTCGTCACGCGGCCGCCACCGAGGCCGACGCCACCGCGTTCGTCGGGGACAACGAGGAAGCCTGGCGCATCGCCCTGGAGACCGCCCGCGACCACGTGCAGCCGGGCGTCATCAGCCCGCTGTGGCCCGTCCTGCGAGACGTCGTGCGGGGCAGCCGGCGGGCCGAACTCCGCACGCTGCTCGATGATCTGGCCCGCCCCGGGGACCCCGGGCTCCCGCCGGACGCCGCCGCCGACGCGGACCTGCTGTGGCTCACCGGCCGGGCGGCGGACCCCGGGGCGCGCCCGGCGGCCGCGCTGCCCCGGCTGCGCGGCATCACCGACGGACCCCCCGCCCTGGACCGGTACGCCGACGCGCTCGTGGCCCGCACCGACGGCGACCCCGCCCTGCGCGACGACGTGATCGCGGCCCTCCTCGGGGACCGGCCGGACCCGGTGCACGGCTGGCCCGTGCTCACGCGGTGGATGAGACAGCGGCCCAGCATCGAGACCACCGTGGGCGAGGGCCTGTCCCGGCGGCTGATGGCCGCGGACTACGCCCACTGGCTCGACCTCGACCTCCCCACCGACCTGGTCGAGGGCCTGGAACGCTCCGGGCTCGGCTGGCTCCGGGCGGTCCGGCGGCTGCGGCTGGCCGTCAACGCCCGGGCGGAGCTGGACGAACTGGCCAGGATCATCATCAGCGGCTGCCCGCACCGCTCGGTCACCGGCCGCCTGCTGGACGAGGTGGCCGCCCTCGTCGGCGAGCACGGCTCCGCGTTCGGCTACGCGCTCACCACGGAACTCGACCGGCAGCAGCCCGGCCTCGGCCTCGCCGTGTACGAGGGACTGGGCCGGGACGCCCGGTACGGCGAGCTGTGCGCCCGGCTCGTCCGCTACAGCAACCACGAGGAGGTCCGCCACCGCCGGATCATCGGCGCCCTCAGCACCCCCGCGCGCACCGCCCCGCCCGCAGGCCCGTACCAGCACCGCCCCTACCCGCCCGCCGCCCCGCCGTCCGGCCCCCAGCCGCAGACCCCCGCCCCCGGCGGCCCCCGGGGCACCCCGCCCCCGAGGCCCGACGGCCACCCCGACTACCCGCCCGCCTCCGCGTACCAGGAGGAGCGCTCGTCCCGGTGGGGATTCCGGTTCAAGAAACGGGGGGACGGATGACGGCGCTCGCGATCGACGCCGGTTCGCGGTACGTGCGCCTCGCCCGCGTCGCACCCGGCGGCCCCGAACCCGTCGAACTCCCGGGCGCGGTGCCCGGCGAGGGCCTGCCCGTGCCCGAGGCGGCGCGCGGCGACCGGGCCGCCGCCCTGCGCACCGCGTACGACGCCTACCTCCGGCACCACGACGCCCCGGCCCGGCTGCTCGTCGTCGTCCCGCAGCACGACCGGGCCGGCCACGCGCGCCGCGCCGCCGACGCCCTCGCCACCCCGCCCGCCCGGGGACCGGCCCCCGACGTGCGCACCCTCGCCACCCCGCACGCGGTGCTCGCCCTGCTCCGGCACACCGGCGGCCTCGCACCCGGCCGGTACGCGGTGTGCGACCTCGGCGCGGCGGCCGCCGAGGTGGCCGTTTGCACCGTGACCCCCGGCGCGGTGGCCGTCGCCGCCGCCTCCCGGCACGCCCCCGACGACGGCTACGGCGACGGCTTCGACGCCGCCCTCCTCACCCGGTCCGGGCTCACCCCCGACGACGACACCCGCCGCGCCCTGGCCGCCGTCCGCGCCGAGCCGGGTGCCGGGCGCCGCCTCGCCCTCGTCCTGGACCGGGCCGCCCGCGACCCCGCCCGCTTCGAGACCACCGCCGTCCACCACGTCGCGGGCCGCCCCGTCACCGCCGGGACGCTCCGCGCCGCGCTGCCCCTGCTCACCGACGGCCTCGACCGGGCGCTCGCCGAGGCACTGGGCCCCGGGCGGACCGCCCCGCTCGCCCTGACCGGGGGAGTCGCCCGCTTCGGCCCCCTCCGCCCCCACCTGGACGCTGCGGGGCTGCCGCTCACCGCGCTGCCCGACGGCACCGACCCGGCCCACGCGGCCGTCCTCGGCGCCGCGCTCGTCGCCGCAGGACGCGTCGACCCGGCCGACCGCTACCCGTACGAGCTGTGGATCGGCGCCCACCGCACCGAGGCCGGGCGCCCCGCGGACCGGGAGCTGCGGATCAGCGCCGCCGGAACGCTGGAACCGGGCGGACCCCCCGTCTACGCCGAGGACGGCGGGCGGCGCGTCGGCGTCCGCACCGCGCCCGGCCGCCCGGTGCGGGTCCGGGTGACCGACCCCGCGAGCGGCGCGGGCACACCCCTCGGCCCCCTCACCCTGCCCGGCGGCGGCGAGACGGACCGCTTCCACGTGGGCGTCCGGCTCGCCGTCGACGGGACGGCGGCCCTGATCCTGCACCCCCTCGGCGCCGGACCGCCCGGAGCGTTCCCGCTGGGCACCCTGCCGGCCGACATCGGCACCGACTCCAAGGAAGTGGGCCCGTGAACCACACCGCCCCCGCGCGCTCGCTCCGGCGCTGCGCCACGCTGCTCACCGCCGCGCTCCTCGCCGCGCTCCCGGCCGCCCCCGCACAGGCCGCGCCCGCCGCCCCGGACCCCACCCGCGCCGAGATATACCGGGCGCTCCAACTCGAACAGGAACCCGCCGACTACGCGATCCTCGTGGACACCTCCGGCTCCATGACGCAGGAGGGCCGGTACGACACCGTCCGCGCGACGCTGCGCCCCTTCCTCGACGGGCTCACCCCCGAGGACCACGTCGCGCTGTTCACGTTCGACTCCCGCACCGAGGCGCGGTACGTGGGCCCGGCCGGCGACACCTCGAAGATCATCGCCGCGCTCCCGGCCGCGCCCACCAAGGACGGCGACACCGATATCGGGGCCGCACTGGACGCCGCCCTGAAGGAGGTGGCCCGCGACGACGCGTCCCCGGTCGCCTCGGTCGTCCTGCTCACCGACGGGGAGCACCGCCCCGCCGCCCACTCCCGCTACCCCAAGGCGTCCGGCCCCGCCTGGGACGCGCTCACCAAGCGGGCCAAGGCGGTCGCCGGACGCACCGAACTCGCCGGATACGCCATCCCCCTCGGCGGCGGCGCGACCGGCGCCGGCCTCCTGGCGAACGTCGTCCCCGACACCACCGTCCTGCGCCCCGACGGCATCCAGGACCTTGGTGCCTACCTCGCCCGGGCCGGCGACCGCACCCGGGCCCGCAAGGCCGCGCGGCTCCTCGCCCCCGACATCGGCAAGGGCGTCACCGCCGCCTGGCAGGACGGCGACGCGCCCGACCTCGGCGACGGCTCCGCCACCAAGAAGCTCACCCTGCGCTCGGCCACCGCCCACGTCCCCCTCACCGTCACCGGGCTGCGCGCCACCGTCACCGGCCCGGACCTGACCGTCGGCGGACTGCCCGACCGGCTCGCCCTGGAACCGGGCGAGTCGCAGACGTACACCCTCCGGCTGCACGGCCGGCTTTCCGGCGGCGCCCTGCCCTACCGCCGCACCGAGAACGCCACGGCCACCTTCCACCTGACGGGCAGAGTCACCTCCAGCTGGCAGCGGCCCCTCGCCCCCGACATCCAACTGAAGACCCCGGCCGCGATACGCGTCCAGCGGACGGACCTGCCGCTGCGGGCCGACGTGGGCTCCGCCGCCTTCCTGCCCGTTCTGGCCGCCGGGCTCCTCGTCCTCGTCCTCGCCGGATGGCTGATCTGGCGGCGGGTCAACCGGCCCCCGCTGCGGGGCGTGCTCCTGCTGGCCACCCCCTTCGGCGGCCCGCTGCCCGAACGCATCGAGCTGCGCGGCCGCCGGATGGCGCTGCGCCCCGCATCGGCCGGCGGCCGGGGCACCGTGCACGGCAGGCGCAGGTCCACCCGCGAGGGCCCCCGCACCGATCTGCGCATCCGGTTCTCGCCGGACGGCACCGCCGCCCGCGAGAGCGGCGCGGTCTGCGCACCCGGCGCCGAAGTCGTCGTCAGCGGGGTCTCCTTCACCTACCTGGACGGGCCCGGCCACGCCCCCGCCCCCGGATGGCCCGGATGACCGGCACCGCCCTCAACGTGGCCGCCACCCGTGTCGGCACCGAGGCGCTCGGGCCCGGCGTGCGGTCCGCGCTCTGGGTCCAGGGCTGCCCGTTCAGCTGCGCCGGGTGCATGGCCCCCGACTGGATCCCCTTCCGGCCCGCCCGGCAGGCCGCACCGGCGGAGCTGGCCCGGGAGCTGCTGGCCGATGCCCGGGTGACCGGACTGACCTTCTCCGGCGGCGAACCGATGGCCCAGGCGGCCGGCCTCGCCGAAGTGGCCCGGCTGGCCCGGGAGATCCGCGACGTGACGCTGATCTGCTTCACCGGCCACCGGCTCGAACGGCTCCGCGCCCGGCCCCCGGGACCCGGCGTCACCGCGCTCCTGGCCGAGGTGGACGTCCTGGTCGACGGCGTGTACATGGCCGCCCTGGACGACGGACGCGGGCTGCGCGGCAGCACCAACCAGCGCGTCCACCACCTCACCGGACGCCTTACGGAGACGGGTTACGACTTCGAGCACCGCACCCGGTCCGCCGAGATCGCCGTCAACGGCCCGGAGGCCCTGCTCATCGGCGTACCGCCGCCCGGCCTGCTGGACGCCTTCGACCTCGCGGTCGACGCGGTCCGCGCCCGTACCACGACCCCCGTGAGAGGACAGGAACACGATGAGCGGTAGGAAGCGCATCCAGGTCGACGAGTCCGAGTGGTACCGCATCCAGCGCAAGGCCCAGCAGCTCAAGGACGTCCAGCGCAACATCCCCGACCTCATTGAGGAGGTCCGCCGCAGGACCGGCGAGGACCTGGACCGGGTCTTCTCACAGGTCGAGGAGCGCCAGCAGCGGCACGACACGGTCGTCCAGGGCCTCAGCGAGCAGACCCGCCGCATCGAGGCCGACACCGCGCGCCGGCTCCGCGACCAGGCCGCCGAGGTGCGCGGGGCGCTCGCCGCGTCCGCCGGGCAGATCCGCGAGGAGACCCGGCAGCGCCTCGCCGACCAGCAGGAACGGACCCGGCGTGCCCTCGCGGACGAACGCGCCGAACGCCGGGCCGAGACCGCCCGGCTGGCCCGGGAGATCGGCGCGCACACCGAGGACCGGGCCCGCGCGGACCGTACGGCACGCAGCTGGCTCGCCGACGCCCGCGCCCTGGCCGCCGACCTCGCCGAGGCCGGGCTCCACGAGCGCTACGCACCGGGCGAGCTGGACCGCCTGACCGGCCGTCTCGCCACCGCCGAACAGAACGCCGCCGAGGGCAGGTTCGACGCCGCCCTCGCCCTCGTCCAGGAGGTCTGCCACTCCCTGAGCGAGCTGCGCGCCGACACGGAACAGCGCGAACTGGAGCGCTGCACCGCCCAGATGGCGGCCATCGACGCCCTGGCCACCGTGTCCGGCGCGATCGAGGGCAGCCGCGAACAGCCCGTCACCGGACCCGACGGCGCCGTCCTGCCCGACTACACCGTGGACGTCGCCTACTGGTCCGAAGGCGACTGGGACCGGCTGCGCACCGAGGCCGCCGAGACTCTGGCCCGCGCCCGCGACGACGCCACGGGCACCGACGAACTCCTCGGCCTGCGCGACCGAGAGGCACCCCGCCTGGAGGACGAGCTCGGCGACACCGTGGGACGCGCGACCATGCGCCACCTCGCCTCGCAGCTCCGGGTCAACCTGGCCGACACCGTGGCCCACAGCCTGAGCGAGCTCGCCTACTACGACTTCGTGGACGGCGAGTACGAGAACGCCGACCCCCGGGGCTCGTACTACGCGAAGCTGCGCCACGAGAACGGCAACGAGATCGTCCTCGACATCTCGCAGGCCGCCCCCGACTCCGGCGAACAGGTCGTCCGGGTCCTCTCCTACGACTACGACACCACCTCAGAGGACCAGCTCCGCGACCGCGCCGAGGCCGTCCGCCGGGCCCTCGCCGAGGACGGCCGGGCCGCCCCGGCCGCCCCCGAGGCCGAACCCGGCACCCCCGACCGGAGCTTCCTGGACATCGAGGGCCACCGCCGGCGCGGGGAGCAGGCCCGGCGGAGGGGGACGGGGAGCGGCGCATGACCCGGCTGGACAAGCCGCCCCACCCCGCAGTCGCCCCGGTCGTGGAACGCCTCGACCCGGCGGCCCTGCGCGGCGGCGAACCGTTCACCCTCCTCTACGGGCCCGGCGCGGGCGACGTCTTCGTGGACACCGCCCACCAGGTCTGCCGACTGGAGGAGGCGCTGTGGCGGCTGCTGCGCGCCGAGGGCTACGAGCGCATCGTCTTCAGCTCCACCGACCACCCCGTCTACTTCCGGGACACCGCGTCCCGCGACCTGTCCCGCCCCGGCGGCCGCGCACCCGGCCCCCGCACGGGCGGCGGCACCGGACGCCCCGTCATGCGCACGCCGGGCATGCGGGGCCCGATGGGCAACCTCCGGGTCACCGGCGCCGCGCCCCGCGAGGACAGCGCGCCGCTGCCCGCGCCCGGCCCCGCGCCGAGCCCCGCGCCCGGCGTCAGCGACCCGTTCGCCGTGATGACCCTGAAGGGCTACCTGACGCAGCGCCAGCACCGTACGGCCGTGGTCTTCGCGCACGCCGAGGCCAGCCTGCTCCACTACCGCGCCCAGCGCGAACTGGCCGGGGCCATGGACGCCTGGACCGACGACCACGGCAACGGCAACCTCTGGCTGATGGTCTTCCGCCAGTCCGGACTGGACGAGGTCGCCCGGTTCGTGGAGTCCTGCCACGCCTACCCGGTCCTGGAAGCCCTGACCCGGCGGCAGGCCGCCACCCCGGGCCGCCCCGGCACCGCCAGGATCGGCCACCCGCCCGCCGCCGAGGTCGGACGGCTCATCCACGCCGTACGGCTGCGCACCGGGCTGCGCGTCGGGGACTGGCGGGAACTGGACTCCGTCGTCAAGGCGATGGGCAGCCACCCCCGCACCGCGCGCGCCTGGCAGGTGTGGCTGGAACAGCTGGCCGGGACCCCGGGCGCCGTCCTCGGCCCGGCGGCCGTGCGCGAAGCCTTCCCCGGCGCCACGGCGGGCGACCCCCGCAGCCCCTGGGACCGACTGGCGGCCATGCCGGGGCTCGACCTGGTGCGGGACCGCTTCGAGCAGCTGCGGGCCGAGGTCGAGACGGCGGAGGCGCTGCGCGCGGGCGGCCGGGCCGGTGTCTTCGAACCGCCCTCCCTGCACCTCGCGTTCACCGGCAACCCGGGCACCGGCAAGACCACGGTGGCCCGGCTCGTCGGCGAGATCTACCGCGACCTCGGACTCCTGGAGCGCGGCCATCTGGTCGAGGCGAAGATGAGCGACCTGGTCTCCGGATACATCGGCCAGACGGCCGGGCTCGTGGACGCGGCGGTCGACAGGGCCCTGGACGGGGTGCTGTTCATCGACGAGGCGTACGGACTGAGCGACCAGCGCGACGGCTTCGGCGACGAGGCCATCCAGGCGCTCCTCACCCGCATGGAGAACGACCGGGGCCGGCTCGTCGTGATCACCGCTGGATACCCGGACAAGATGACCGAGTTCCTGTCGGCCAACCCCGGCCTGCGGAGCCGGCTGGCCGAGGACAACATCCTGCGCTTCCCCGACTACGAGCCGCCCGCCCTGCACGCCATCGCCCTCGGCCGGCTCCGCGAGCGCGGGGCCCGGCCCGCCCCCGAGACGGAGTCCCAACTCCTGCGGATCGTCACCGAGCTGCACCGCACCCGCGACGAGACCTTCGGCAACGCCCGCGACATGCGCACCCTCGCCGACGCCGTCTTCACCCGCTGGTCCCACCGGGTCCGCAGCCGGGTGGACGAACCCGTCGTCCCCGACGACCTGCCCGAGCGCTACCGCACCTACCTGGAACGCCCCGCGCCCGACCCCGCGCGGCTCCTCGCAGGGCTCGACGCGTACGTGGGACTCGGCCCGGTCCGCGAGGTGCTGACCGGCCTCGCCCACCGGCAGCGGCTGCGCCAGGCCCACGGCACCGGCGAGCTGACACCCCCGCACCTGGTGTTCACCGGGCCGCCCGGGACCGGGAAGACCTCCGTCGCCCGGCTCGTCGGCACCCTCTTCCGCGACCTGGGCCTGCTGCGCAAGGGACACGTCGTGCAGGCCAGCCGGGCGACCCTGGTCGGCGCCTACCTCGGCGAGACCGCCCGGCTGGTCCGCCAGGCCGTGCAGGACGCCCTGGACGGGGTGCTGTTCATCGACGAGGCGTACAGCCTCGCCCACGACCTGCGCGGCGGCTACGGGCAGGAGGCGATCGACACCCTGGTCCTGGAGATGGAGCAGTGGCGCGGCCGCCTCACCGTGATCGTCGCCGGCTACCCCCGTGAGATGGACGCCTTCCTCAACGCCAACTCCGGCCTGCCGTCCCGCTTCACCGAGCACGTCCCCTTCCCGCACTACGGGCCGGACGACCTCCTGGAGATCCTGCGCCGGATGGCCGGGGGCCAGGGCTACACCCTCCACCCCGAGGTCCCCCGCCACGCGGGGGAGTGGCTGGCCGCGACCCGCCGCGCCGACCCGTCGGGCTTCGGCAACGCCCGTACGGTCCGCAAACTCCTCGAACTCATGGAATCCCGCCTGGCCGCCCGCTTCGCCCGGGCCGGCGAGGGGGCCGAGCCCGGGACCTTCAGCCAGTTCCTGCCGGAGGACGTACCACCGCCGCCCTACTGAACGGGAGCCTCTCAGGGCGTCCGGTGCACCACCGACTTCCCGCCCCGGTCCCGCGCGTCCCGTTCCGCCAGTACGCGCCCCAGCGCCTCGTCCGCCGCGCCCAGCCGCCGTTCCATCTCCTCCGTCGCCGCCGCCACCTCGGCCAGCGCCACCCGGTGCTCCGGCGCCACCACGCCCTCCGGCGCGCCCCCGGGCGCCGCCAGCGCTCCCGCCAGGTCGCGGTCCACCGCCGCGTACCGCCGCAGCGAGGCGACCCGGTCGCCCTGCGCCTCGCGGATGTGTTCGAGCCGGGCCTGCCGCTCCGCCAGGTCCGCCGCCGCGTCGCCGTGCACCCGCTCCTCATCGGCCAGCGCGCGCTGCGCCGCCTCGGCCCGCTCCAGGACCTCCCGGGTGCGCGGGGCCAGCGCCGCGAGCCGGTCCTCCGAGAGCCGGACCAGCGCGTCGCTGCTGGTCCGCAGCGTCCCCTCGACCCCCGCGTCCCGGCCCCGCAACGCGGCCAGCCGCTCCGCGATGACCTCCTGCTGATCCTGGAGCGCGTCCAGGGCGAGCACCAGCCGCTCCAGCCTCCGCAACTCGTCCACCTGGCGGCGCAGCGCCTCGTGCTCGGCGAGCCGGTCCCGCAGCGCCCCCTCGGCGGCCGTCAGCTTCTCCAGCGCGGCGTGCGCGAGATCGGTCCGCTCGCGCTCCTCCCGGACCCGTTCGCGTACGGCGGCGAGCCGGCGCATCAGCTCCTCCGTACCGCCGCCGAACGCCTCGCCCGGCATCGCCGCCGCCAGCAGCCCCGGAAGCGCCCCGGCCAGCGCCCCGGACTCCACGAGCGCGTCCTCCAGCGCGAACAGCGCCTCCAGGGCCGGGGTACCGCTCTGCCCGCCGTCGACCCGGCCCAGCGCCGCCCCCGCCCACCGGAACGCCAGGCCGAGGACCCGCAGCGCCACCTCCGCCTCCGGGCCGTCCGACCCGGCACTCGACAGCGCGGCGGTGATCTCCTCCGTGGCCTCGTACACGACCCTCTCCGTCCCCCGGGTGCACATCCGCACCACCATCACATCACTCGAAACGCCCGCGCGGGGTCCGTCCCGGCCGATACGATCGACGCACAACCCACCCGAACGCAGGGGGACTTCATGCCGGAAGTCGTGTCCTTCGAAGGGCCGGACGGCGCCTCGCTCCAGGTCGAGGTCCCGGATGACGCCCCCGGACTCGAACGCATCTCGCGCGACTCCGGCGAGGTCGTGCGCGCCGGGCGGCGGCTGGAGGACGCGCTCGCCCAGACCCGCCCCGCCCTCCGCTCCGTGATGGAGTCCGTGCGGGCGCTCGGCCCCGACGCGTACGAGATCGAGTTCGGGATGAAGTTCAACGCCGAGTCCGGCGTGGTGATCGCCAAGACCGCGATCGAGGGGCACTTCGCGGTCAAGGTCTCCTGGAACCGCCCCCAGGCGGACTGACCTCCGGTGCCGCCGGACTGGGAACGCCCGCCCTGGCTGGTCAGCGTACGCAGGACCGAGCACGGCGACCCGGTGGGCGCCGGATTCCTCGTCACCCCGCGCCACATCGTGACCTGCGCCCATGTCGTGGGCCCCGGCCGGGCCCCGGAGCCGCCCGCCCGGCCCGTCTTCGTACGGTTCCAGCACGCCGCCCCGCACGAGCCGCTGCCCGCGACGGTCGTCCCCGGCGGCTGGCACCCGGACACCGGCGACGGCACGGGCGACGTCGCCGTCCTCGAACTCGCCGCGCCCGCACCCCCCGAGGCCCTGCCCGCCCCGCTCCGCACCACCGACCCCGGCACCTGGGACCACCGCTTCCGCGCCTACGGCTACCCCGAGGAGCACAAGCGCCGGGGCGTCCCGGTCCGCGGCGAGATCATCGGCCACGCGGGCAGCGAGTGGATCCAGGTGGAGGCGGGCCCGCACACCGGCTGGGGCCTGGAGAAGGGGTTCTCGGGCGGCCCCGTCTGGGACGTCGACCGGCAGGGCGTCGTCGGCATGCTCGTCGCCCGCGACTCGGTGACCTCCGTCGACCGGCGCACCGCCTACGCGATCAAGGCGGAGGCCCTGGCCCGCTACTGGCCCGGACTCGGCCCCCTCGTCCGCGACATGACGACGACCGAGGTACGCGACCGCCTGGAGGCCCTGCTCTGGACCCCGCTCACCGAGGACGGCGGCATCCCGCGGGTGGCCGAGGTGGACCCGTACGACATCGGCGTCTGCCGCTCCAAATACAGTGACCCGGACCGGGGCGGCCCCGCCCGCGCCCCCTACGTCCGCCGCAGGCCCCAGGACGACCGTCTCGCCGAACTCCTCACCGACCGCCGGTTCGTGCTCCTCGCCGGGCGCTCCAAGGCGGGCAAGTCCCGCACCCTGTACGAGGCGCTGGTCCGGGCCATGCCGGACGCCCGGCTCCTCGTGCCGCGCCCCGGCGACTCCGCCCGCCGGACGCTGGACGACCTCAGCCGCCTCGGCCTGCCCACCGGATCCGACCCGGTGGTGCTCTGGCTCGACGACCTGCACCGCTACCTCCACCCCGGCGGCCTCGACCTCCAGATCCTGGACCGGCTGGCCCGCAGACGGCCCGCCGTGACGATCGTGGCGACCATCCCCGCCAAGCAGCGGGCCGCGCTGACCGCCATGGAGAGCGACGTCGGCCGCGTCGCCCGCACCGTCCTCGACAAGGCGAGCACCGTCGAACTGCCCACCCTGCTGGGCCCCCAGGACGCCGAGGCGGCCCGCGAGCTGTACCCGGGCGAGGACTTCGCGGCCCGGGGCATCGGCGAACTCATGGTCGCCGCCCCCAGCCTGGAACGGCGCTTCACCGACGGCGCCGAGAGCTGCCCGCCCGGCTGGGCCCTGGCCCGGGCCGCCGCCGACTGGATGCGCATGGGCGTCACCGACCCGGTCCCGGAAGCCGTCCTGCGTGAACTCTTCGCCGGCTACCTGGCCGAGCACCACCCCGCGCTCGACGCCGACGACACCGCCTACCGCACCGCCCTGGCCTGGGCCCGTGAACCGGTCGCCGGCACGATCGCGCTGGTCCACCGCGCCCCCGGCCCCGGCGGTTATGCCGGCACCCCGTATCTGGCGGAGTACCTCGACAGCCGCGACGACGACCCCTCCGCCCCGGTCCCGTGGTTCGCCTGGAAGTACCTCGCCGACCGCCGCCCCGCCGCCGCACTCCTCCCCAGTGCCTACACCGCCCTCGTCCGGGGCGAGGCCGCGATCGCCGAACGGCTCCTGGAACGCATCGCGGACGGCACCGACGACCGCGACAGCGCCGCCTGGGCCGCCCTCATGCTCGGCGAGATGCACCTCTACCTCGCCGACTTCGACGCGGCCGCCCGGCTCCTGGAACGCGCCGCGGAGTCCGCCGTGCCCGGCGTCGTCCCGCTCGCCCAGACCGTCCTGGCCGAACTGCTCATGATGTACGGGGACCGCGACCGCTCACGCCGCCTCCTGGAGAGCGCCGTCGCCGCCCGCGACCCGCAGCTCTCCCAGGTCGCCCAGGTCGGCCTGGCCACCCTGCTCTTCGCGGACGGCGAGGAGGACCGCGCCGAACGCATGCTGGAGGCGATCGTCGCGGCCGGCGACACCGAGGCGGCCCCGCTCGCCCAGGCCCGCCTGGTCAGCGTCCTCAGCGGCGCCGACGGCGACGCCGCCGGAGCGCGTACGGGACAGCGCCCCGGCAGCGGCCAGGGCAAGGGCACCATGCGCGCCGGTGGCACCCCGGCCGGGCGCACCGAACCCGTCGAGCAGCCCTGGTCGCTCTCCCGCGCGGTCGGCGAGTCCATGGCGGGCCAGGTCGCTTCGGTCGCCCAGGCCAGCCTCGGCTCCCTGCTGGCCGGCCAGGGCGACGTCGACCGCGCCGAGGAGCTGCTGCGCTCCGCCCTGGCCGGCGGACGCGTCCACGCCGTGCCCCGGGCGCAGGTGGGCCTCGGCGAGCTGCTGATCGTCCGCGGCCGCAACGAGGAGGCGGAGGAGGTCCTGCGCGCCCTCATCGGCTCGGGCAACCCGCTCCTCATCCCGTACGCGAAGATCCTGCTCGCCGTCTCGCTGCGCCCGCGCGGGCTCATCGACCAGGGCATGGACCTGCTCCGCGAGGCCGCCGCCTCCGGCCACCCGGCCCAGGGCCCGCGCGCGCTCTGCGGCCTCGCCGAGTGGTACGCGAACGACGGCGACCTGACCGCCGCCGAGGAGTTCTTCGGGCGGGCCATCGCCACCGGCCACCCGGAGTGGGGCGGCATGGCCCGGGTCGAACTGGCCCTGATGCTGGCCGGCAGCGGCGAGGACCTGGACCGGCCCGCCGCGCTGCTGGACACCGTCATCGAGGCCCGCCACCCCGGTCTCTCCCCGCTCGCCGCCGCCGCGCTCGGCGACCTCCTCGTCCGGGACGGCCGCATCGAGGACGCCGAGCGGGCGTACGGCCTCGCGGTCGCCTCCGGACACCGCGACTGGGCCCAGGTCGTCCGCATCGAACTCGCCCTGCTCCAGGCGGCCCGGGGCGACAGCGACGGCACGGCGGCGGCCGCGGACCTCTTCACCGCAGTCATCGACTCCGGCCACCCCCACCAGGGGCCCCGCGCGGCCGACCTCCTCGGCGACCTCTTCGTGCGCGAGGGCCGCTTCGAGGACGCCGAGCACTCCTACCGCGCGGCCATCGACTCCGGCCACCCCCAGTGGTCGCTGATCGCCCGCATGGACCTGGCCGTCATGCTCGCCGACCACGGCGACTTCGAGGAGGCCGAACGCCTGCTCCTGGTGGTCGCGGCCTCGGACGACCCGGGCGCCGAGGCCTGGGCGCGCGGCGTCCTCGGCGTCGTCCACCTCGGCAACGAACGCCCGGAGGAGGGCCGCGAGCAGCTGCGGGCCGCCGCCGACGCCGACGTGGGCGCCGCCTCCCAGTTCGCCCGCTTCCACCTCGCCAAATGCCTGGCCGCCGACGGCGAGGACGAGGCCGCCGAGGCCTTGGTCCGCACGGTGGTCGACGGCGAACCCTCCCAGGTCACCGAGGTCGCCCGGGCCTGGCTCGCGGTCCGGCTGCTGCACCGCGACCCGGACGCCGCGCAGGCGCTCCTGGTGCGGGTGGAGGACTCCGGCGACGCGGAGGCCATCGTCGCCGGCTACCTCGGCGCCGGCGAATACCTGCTGGAGACCGGCGAGGTCCAGACGGCCGGCGAACTGCTCGAAGCGGCCCTGGAGCTGGCCGGTCCGGACTCCGCACCCCGGATCGGCGCCCTGCTCGGCACCGTCCGGCGCTCGGTCAACGACCTGGACCGGGCCCGCGAACTCCTGACGGACGCCCTGGCCGCGGGCGACCCGGAGACCGAACCGCTCGCCCGCCGCTACCTCGGCAGCACCCTCTTCCGCCTGGGCCTGCTCCCCGAGGCCGAGGAGGTCCTGCTGCCGCTGGCCCGCTCCGACGACACCGAGCACCGCCCCCAGGCCCTGCTGCTGCTCGGCCGCGTCCTGGCGGCGGACAACCGCCCGGAGGAGGCGTACCCCTGGCTGGAGGCGGCCATCGAGTGCGCCGCCGGGGACGCCGATACGGAGACCGGCGCCCGCCAGACGTACGCGGAGCTGCTGCTGAGCGCGGGACAACGGGAGCGCGCCATGGAGATATGGCGGCCCTTGGTGACGCTGGAGGAGGAAGACACGATCATGGACGGCACCGCGCCCCCGGATACCGACCGCCCGACGCTCACCCTGCCCGCCCCCACCCCTCCCGCGCCCGCCCCGCACCCGCTTCCACCGGCGCTGCTCGCGCTGCTGGGCGATGTGGCGGACGCGGAGGGCGCCCACGAGGAGGCCGCGTTCTGGTACGGCCTGGCCGGCCGCGACGGGGAGGTCCGCACAACGACACAGGCCCACGATTCCTGAGGAACCGTGGGCCTGTGGCTGGTGTCCGAGGGGGGACTTGAAGCCTCCCCTTCAAGGTAAGTCGGTCATTTGGTCGAGCATCTTCATTGCTGGTGGAGCTGAGTCACCCAACGGCTTCGATAAGTTGCCGTCGCAGCGCCCTCAGCGGTCGGCTCACGGGTACGTCCGCGGCGGGCTTGCCTTCCACGCTCGGTCGAGGGAATCGTCCCAGGTGCCGTCCCGATCGAAGCTGGCAGCCCGGCAGCCACGGGACATGGGCGCCGCAGCACTATGGCGCCATAGAGCGTTCCCGATTTGGGCTATAGCGTGGCCGCAGTGTCGGCAGACTGCGTGCCGCATCAACTCGTCAGTTAGTCGCTCGAACTGCGCAGTGCGGTCAGCGATCTCTTCTTTGATGCCCCGCAGCACCTCCTCGGCGCTGGAGACCCCTGCCGAGGCGATGATGTCGCGCACGAGCGCTGCCGCTTCGGTGGCGATGTCGGCTCGGCGCGCGGCATCGACAAGGCTCTGCGTAGAACCATTCTGGGACGATTTGCGTACTGTTCGCTTGGCCAATTGAACCGACGCATGGCTCGATACTGACGGCTGGTCATCACCAGCCTCGGGCTCGGGCACCCCATCTCGCAGGCGTCTGCGCGCTACCTCGAAGGCCCATGCCTCGGTGGATGCCTTCTTGGCGACATTGAAGTGGGTACTGGTCGCTGCATCCATCACCGTATGGAACTCTTCCATCAGCGCACCCCAATGGTCGCCACCAGCGAAGTCCTCAGGGGCCCAGCCGTAATGACGTACGAGTTCGTCACGAACACGACCGAAATGGTGGAGGCTCTTTCTCACCGGTCCGGACGTGTCGATGCGAAGGCCGACACGTTCTGCCTTGGCCAGTATTTCGGGATCCACGCCTTCCCACTTCATATGGCCATCCCGGTGACAGGCGTAGTCGACCCAGGACCAGAACGCCTCGGCGTCTGCGACGTCCGGGGCTTCACGGTGGTGGCGCGGGCAGAGGAGGGCAAAGTTGCGGACATCGTTGGAACCGCCGAGTGACTCCGGGACCACGTGAGCCCTCTCCACGGGCGCCTGCCAGCAGATGAGGCAGATCGGCTCGCCGATACCGAGATAGTCGGCGATGGCCTGGACCGGAGGTCTGGAGCGGCGTTGGTCGGGGTTACTTTCCCGGTTCCGCACGCGCAGCTCGCGATGGTCGTAGGCGTGTTCACGGTCAGGGTCTCGAATGTTCAGAACCTCAGGTACGTCCTCACGTTGCGGCCCTGGATTTCTCACCCGGCAGAGCGGCGTGCTGATCTCTGTGAGGTAGGGGCCGAGGAAGCCCAGCAGAAACTCCTGGATGATCTCCAAGGCATCGGTGTCGAAGCCTCCGGCGGCGTTGCGGTGTCCTTGGACGTCCAGGAATAGGTATCGCGGGGCGCCTGGGGTGGCAGTAGCGGCTTGCTTGAGTATCGAGAAGAGGCGGGTAGCACACTTGGTGAAGTCCTCTTCAACCCTCATGTCGTGATACAAGGCGATGCCCTTAGCCGTCCCGTCGCCTTCCTGCTGCTCAGGTGCGACTGTCCCATGGGTGGTCGAGCGAGCTGGTCGCTGACGCGGAGTCGATTTCTGTGTGCTGTCGTTCATGGGTGAACAGTAGGTTCCGTGACTGACAATCGGCTTGAGCGGCGGCTGACTTAGGGCTGGTTGGCCTGCAAGGACCCGGGGCTCGTGGACTTGGTGTTCGTTCACAACCCCGAGCGCCACGGGCACGACCAGATGGTCATTGCCAAGCAGGGCGGTCCTCTATATCCAGGCTTCCTGGAGCGGCCAGCAGGATCGTCCCCAGCCGCAAACGGTGATCCATCGGCGACGCCCCTGAGCGACGGCGCCGGACTGGCACGGTGTAGGGATAAGTCCCTGACAGCCAGGCCCTCTTCATGCCACCAGTGGCATGGCGGACGAAGAAGGCCAGTACCTCCGCAAGCTGCTGGCACTTCTGGACGGCGCGCGACGGTTCGGCATGTACACCCAGGAGAACAAGGGCCAGTGGCAGGTTCAGCCCCGAAGTTCCTTGGCAGGCGACGATGCTAAGAGCCACCTCCATGCGTAGGGCTCTCTGGTACGGGGTGTTTTCGAGAACTCGGCCCGTGCTGTATGGCTACTGGAGCCAGCGAACCGCCTTGAGCGCCTCACTCGTTGCCTGAGCTTGCAGGCGAAGGAAGTTGAGCACGGGCACGGGTTGCGGGAGCTAGTGCAGTTGCTGAGCGTGAAGACAAAGGAGGAGCACCTCCAGGTCCTTGTGGACCTCCTGATCAAGGCCGGGGCCTCCGCTGAGGATGCGGAAGGCGCTGAGGGCTCGCCCTTCGTACAGGCGGATTATCCGTGAAACTGGCCACCACGCGTGAGCCGCCGGGTGATGCGGGCTGCGATGCGACGCCGCCAAGCAGTTCACCGGCTGCGACCTGGTCGTGGACCTAGTCCACCGCGACCTTGGCAAGGACGTCGTCGAGCGCTCACCATCCAGCACCACCACCATTGGGGCGGCAACCACTCGAGCTGGCTGCGGCCACACAGACGGACACAACCCCACCCGGCTGACCGCTCGCACCAAATTGAGTCGTCTGCCCAACGAACTTAGGTCGTTCCGCCGCCCGTCTCAGCGAACCTGGCCATGCGTCTCGGCCCGCTACGGTCATGACCATGGCCTACGGGTTCGGGGACAACCGTGCGTGCCTTCGGCGCACCCAGAAGATCACTCCGATCCTGCTGCGGGAAGCAGACGCGGTCTCGTCTCCCTGTGCGGTGCGCAATCTGGCTCAAGGACGCCGCAGCATCGCCGAACCGTGGGTTCGGTGGGGCCGCACCCCCTTGGATCGACGATGGCCTGACTGACTTCGACCGCACGTGCGGCTACCCGGCGGACCGCCTACTGCCACCCCACTCGGCTCATCCAGACCGACACACTCGCCGGGCTGCAGCCGTCCCCTTCGGCTGACGCAACTAAACGGGCAGTCGGCTGCGTGGAACGGCACAGTCTTGATCAAGAAAATCAGTGCGAGTGGGAATCCGCTGCGCTTCGGTTGTTCACCTATGTGACAGCAGTTAACTCCTGAGGTTGAATTTACAGCGGGATATTGGCTGGAAACGCCGAAGGGGAGACTGGTTCCGCCTGGCACACTCGCCACATGAAATTGATCGCGACTCGCTTCGCTCTCTCGCCGCTCACCAGCCTGAAGACAGTCCGCATGATGCATAAGTCGGACTGGAGCTTGTCGTTCGACGTGGCTTGGCGAGCCATCCGGGTCGCTACCTGCCCTGATGAGCTCGGCTACCGCGAGCACGGCCACAGTCCGAAGGTCATCCGGAACCCCGCGACGGATCAGGCTCCACCTCCCCCTTGAATGGATTGAACTCAATGCGCATACAAGCCGCAGGCGATTCTCATTCGAACCAATTTTCGCAATGTCGGTGTTGATCATCTGCTGCGGTCTAATTTAAGCCATGCTCGGTTGAATTGGGGTGCGTGGCGGAGGTGGCGCGGTACTAATGGACCTCGTTATATGTCCGGGGCCATGTCTTCTTGGGGGATCTCGTGTCTGGTGTCGTGGACTTTTCCGCAGTCGTCGGTGGTGCTTTGCCGGTGACGCTAACGTTCCTGTACCAGCGGTTGGACGCGGTCTTGGAGCGCCGGCGTTCCGGTCGAACGGCAGAGCCCGAGGCCGATCCGGAGATCCCTGCCGAGCTGGTGGGCGATCTGGAGTTGCCGCTTCGCATCGACTCGGACCGCCTCGCATCCCGACTCCCTGTGCTGGAGGTCTTGGCCCTCGCCATGACGCCTTACACGCGCGCCCCGGAACGGATCACCGCCGAGGACGCCGAGCTGCTACAAGTGATGGGGCGTGCGCGAGAGGCCTTGGAGGATGTTTACGGTCAGCGGTTCACCTTCCAGGGTGAGACCCGCGAGCGATCGGGGCCGTTCAGTGAGCAGCATTACGACACGGTGGCCGGCGAAGTGACCGGCTTGGAGGCAGAGGAAGCGATCCGCGGTTCGGCCTCGAGCGTGATCAGGGCAAAGCGTGTGGAACCAGGCGGAAGGGTGGTTGGTATGCGGGCACCGGTCATCGACGGCCGAACCTGACGCTCCCTCCCAACGCCGGGTCCGTTCACACCAGCCAGAAGGAGACCATGCATGGCCGAGCCCGCTTCTGACAACACCGATACCGCCGCCGAGCCTGACCTGGAAGAAGGCGGGACGGACGGCGAAGGACAGGCTTCGGACGCTGCACCCGGAGGCGTGGCTGCGGATCCTGCGGGCCCGCACGCGGAGGGGGAAGCGACGGGTTCGGCCGCAGCCCCTCGAAGGGGCGCGGAGCTCGGCGCTGCGACCGAGGACGAGACCGATTCCACGGCTGACCGCGATCCTGCCCCCTCACGGGCGGGCCGTCCCGCCGGTGCGTATGCCAGTGTCCATGCGGATACCAACCATGGCACCCAGATCGGGCAGTGGTTCGAGGCCGTTCAGCGTCACAGTGGTGCGCCTTTGCCTCCGGAGACGGTAGAGCGAGACCTCGCGGACTACGTTTCCATCGAGAACGAGGTGGAGCTCTCTCGGCTGCTGGAGCACAACCGCACCCTCGTGCTTTTCGCGGACCACCGCGGCAGCGGCCGCTGGACCGCAGCCCTCCATCTCCTTGCCACCAGGCCTGGCGAAGTGCTGACGCTGCGACGGATACGCCGGGAACCCGGTGACAGCTTCAGCGCGGAGGGGCTCAAGGGGCACAAGCGCACCGGGTGGATCCTCGATCTGCGCGCGAGGGAGGAGAGTATTCCCCCCTCTTGCGACTTCGGGCTTGAGCTCATGCAGGCTGACGACTTGCGCGATGACGGCTCGTACCTGGTCGTTATCCTGCGTACAGACCTGTGGAACCGCATCGGGTATGGCGCCGGAGACCTCGCACGCAGGCCGCACCCGCCCACACCAGCATCGCTCCTTTTGAAGTACCTGAGCTCCGGCGGCATTGCCGACCCGAAGCAATGGGTTGACGACCACCGCATCAAGGAGAAGCTGGCTGGTCTGCGCCCGGGCCAAGTTCGGGAGTGGGCCCAGACCCTTGTACGGGCTGAGTCCGACTACCGGACCACCACCGGTCGGAGTACCGAAGCCGGGTCCGACGGCTTCAACGAGGCTATCGACGCTGCAAACAAGGCCGTTTCGGGTTGGATGGATGTGCTGACCGACTGGCACTCCAAAGATGGGCGCACCAGCTACGACCGCAACTACTTGCTCCTGGCCGCGGTCTATGACGGCGAACCCGTCGACAACGTGCACGACAGGATCCTCTCCCTTGCCCGTGCGTTGGGTGAGAAGAGCGACACCTCCACCAGGTTGACGGGGCAGCAGGGGCCAGGCTTGATCCAACTCGCCCACCAGCTTGATGCGGAACTCCGCCCCGATGGCACACTGCGCTTCCCCGGCCCCGGCTTCGCCGAAGCGATCGTGCGCTACTTTCTGATGGACCGCCCCGAACTCATCGACAAGTTCATCAGGTGGACAGCACAGTTGTGCGTTGACTTGGCGGCACCCAAGGCCGAGAAGCTCGCCGAGCGCCTGGCGCCGTGGATCCTGCACCATGCGCAGGCCGCCCGATCCACACGCACGTTGCTCGTCGTGGCGACGAACTGGTCAGCGGACGGCCTCCTGGACAGGCATGCACACGGGCTATTGGTCACGGCAGCTCTAGACTCGGAGATCGGCCAGCTCACACGGAACGCCACCAGCAACTGGATCGAGAAGGGCAACGCTCCTCTCCTGAAGACCCTGGCCCACGTTTTCCAGAGCGTCACCCCGGCCCACCCCGAGCAGATGCTTCGCCGTCTGGGCGACTTGGCGAGCTCGCTCGATCAGCGGGTGCAGTTCGACATTGAAGAAAGGGCTGGCGTAGCGGACGCTGTTGGCGCAGCCGTCGACGGCCTTTGGGTCGACGACGGTTTGCGCTCCTTGCTACGCAAGACGCTGAACACCTGGTTCGCGAGTGACCATAAGGGGCAGCAGCAGGCTGCAGGGAGCGCCTTCCTGTATCTGGCGCTGCAGCGGGATGATACTGGCTGGCTCGTTCTCCTGAGTAGCTCCGAGGACTCCATTCCGGACTGGGTGATCCGCGGGTGGCGAATCGCCCTCGAAGCCGAGGAGCCCACTTCGCTGACGCGCCGAGCCTGTGCTGCCTGGCTGGATGCGGCAGTGGCGCACCCAGGTGCGGCGGACCTGATCGTCAGCACGATGGTGCGCGCAGTACATGACTCGCCCCGTGACTACCTGAGAGGCCTGCGCTTCCTCAACCTAGTCCGGCTTGCTGAGCACTGGGTGTCTGAAGAGGACGCACCCAACAGGGAGGCCCGCCACCGGTCCCACGCCACCTTGATGCGTAGTGTCAGGGAAGCAGATCCGCACCGAGGTCGCTCACAGAGCGAGGGCGAGCTGGCGGGTGAGTAGAACCCGGCCCTGGTCGGCGCGACGGGGTTCGTTCTCTGTGGACTTCACCGCTGCGAGCGCCGACGAGGGCTTTCACTTTACCGTCCACGCGGAGGGGCAGTGGCGTAGAAGAGGGCGCCAACTTCATCACGCACCTGAGGCGGTCGCGGCAGCCCATGTGGTCGATGCGTTCTCGGAAATGGCGGCCACCTACCCGATCGTCACCGCCGAGGGATTGCAGTACCGTGCCAATGCCCGGTTTGGCCGACATACGGACCTACCGGACGACCGAGTCCGCGTTAATTGGGCCACTGTGCAGGTCTATGTCAGCCCGGAGGACCTGCATCTGGCGCAGGACCGCATACGCCTTCGCGCCCGCGCGCAAACGGACAGGGAGCTCAGGCAGCTGCAGGTCGTCCAGGCGCTGGCCTACCGCGATCAGCTACGCGAAGACCCTACGTTGATTCTCGCGCAGCTGCTTCTTGATTCGCCTGCGGCGGTCACCGACCAGACCCTCACGATGATTCCCAAGATCGCTGCGCACGTGGGTACCTACGCCCCAGGTGCAGCATGGGTGCAGACCGCCCACCTGCTGGACGAGTGGTACGGAGGGTTGGCCTCGGACGCCAAGCAATTCGTCGTCGATCGCCTGTGCACTGTGGCTAGAGAATTTGGGGGAGAAGAAGTCTCCCAGCGCTTGAAGGACGCTCACAGGGTTGCTGCAGACTCATCCGGACCCCCAGCGGCCACCTTCCCGACACCACCCCGGGAGCCTGACCCACCCCACCCCTCACACCCCACCTGAGCAGCGCAAACGCATCTGGCCCTCTGCGAACCCGCAGAGGGCCAGATCACGTCACAACAACAAAGCCGGTCGAAGCGACAAACTGTCGCTTCGACCGGCTTCATTTGGTCGGTTGACCGTGGTGTCCGAGGGGGGACTTGAACCCCCACGCCCGATAAAGGGCACTAGCACCTCAAGCTAGCGCGTCTGCCATTCCGCCACCCGGACAAGGTGTCTGTCTCGCGGGCCTGGCCCGTTCCGACGTGGAAAACCATAGCAAACATTGGAGGGTGCTCGATCACGCCCGGTCCCGTGGGGGCCTTGGGTGCGCGGGCCCGGCGATGGAGGATGGGAGGGAGCACCACAGCGACAGGGAAGGAACCAGCGTGAGCGAGAGCAATGCGGCCCGGAGCGGCTCGGGCGAGACCGCCGAGAACGAGGTCGTGGACCTCTGTCGTGACCTGATCCGGATCGACACCAGCAACTACGGCGACCACTCCGGGCCCGGCGAGCGGGCGGCCGCCGAGTACGTGGCCGAGAAGCTGGCCGAGGTCGGGCTCGAACCGAAGATCTTCGAGTCCCACAAGGGGCGCGCGTCGACCGTGGCACGGATCGAGGGCGAGGACCCGTCCCGCCCGGCCCTGCTGATCCACGGCCACACCGACGTCGTCCCGGCCAACGCGCACGACTGGACGCACCACCCGTTCTCCGGGGAGATCGCGGACGGCTGCGTCTGGGGCCGGGGCGCGGTCGACATGAAGGACATGGACGCGATGACGCTGGCGGTGGTGCGCGAGCGCATGCGCAGCGGCCGCAAGCCCCCGCGCGACATCGTGCTCGCCTTCCTCGCGGACGAGGAGGCGGGCGGCACGTACGGCGCGCGCTACCTCGTGGACAAGCACCCCGACCTGTTCGAGGGCGTCAACGAGGCGATCGGCGAGGTCGGCGGCTTCTCGTTCACCGTCAACGAGAACCTGCGGCTGTACCTCGTGGAGACGGCGCAGAAGGGCATGCACTGGATGCGCCTGACCGTCGACGGCACGGCGGGCCACGGCTCCATGACCAACGACGACAACGCGATCACCGAGCTCTGCGAGGCGGTCGGCCGGCTCGGCCGGCACACCTGGCCGGTCCGGGTGACCAAGACCGTGCGGTCCTTCCTGGACGAGCTGTCGGACGCGCTCGGCACCCCGCTGGACCCGGAGGACATGGAGGCCACCCTCGCCAAGCTGGGCGGCATCGCCAAGATGGTCGGCGCCACCCTGCGCAACTCCGCCGCCCCGACCATGCTCGGCGCCGGCTACAAGGTCAACGTGATCCCGGGGCAGGCCACCGCCCACGTCGACGGCCGCTTCCTGCCGGGGTACGAGCAGGAGTTCCTGGCCGACCTCGACCGCATCCTCGGCCCGCGCGTCCGGCGCGAGGACGTGCACGGCGACAAGGCGCTGGAGACCGACTTCGACGGCGCCCTCGTGGACGCCATGCAGACGGCGCTCAAGGCCGAGGACCCGATTGCCCGCGCCGTGCCGTACATGCTCTCCGGCGGCACGGACGCCAAGTCCTTCGACGACCTGGGCATCCGCTGCTTCGGCTTCGCCCCGCTGAAGCTCCCGCCGGAGCTCGACTTCGCGGGCATGTTCCACGGCGTGGACGAGCGCGTTCCGGTCGAGGGGCTGAAGTTCGGCGCCCGCGTTCTGGACCGGTTCATCGACCACAGCTGACCCGCGAGGGCGTAAATCGCCAGGATGTACGCCTCTAACCGGAACGAGTGAATGGGGCGTTTGCCTCGTAGCCCCGTTACTTCCTCCTCGTTACAGGGGGTGCGGTCCGCGGCTGGGACCGCGCTTTGGCAACTAGGAGGAATCATGATCAAGAAGATTGCCGCCGCCGCGGCTGTCACCAGTGGCCTCGTGCTCGCCGGCGCCGGCATGGCCGTCGCCGACTCGGGCGCCCAGGGTGCTGCCATCGGCAGCCCCGGCGTCATCTCGGGCAACGTCATCCAGGTTCCCGTCCACGTTCCCGTGAACGTGTGCGGCAACACGATCAACGTGATCGGGCTGCTGAACCCGGCCTTCGGCAACGTCTGCGTCAACGACTGACGTTGCGCGTCAACCCGTAAGGGTTTGAGCCCGCTCGGCCCCGGACCGCACTCCATGCGCTCCGGGGCCGTCGGGTCCTTTGCCTCCGCACGGTAGTCCGGGGGTACTCCGGAAGGTAGAAGGCAGGAAACACCTATGCGACAGGTCACGCGAAAAGGCCTGATCACCATGGCGGCCGCGGGTGGCGTTCTCGCCCTCGGCGGCGGCTACGCGCACGCCGACGCGGGAGCGTCCGGCGGCGCCTCGAATTCCCCGGGGGTGCTTTCAGGGAATTCGGTGCAGGTTCCGGTCAGTGTGCCGGTCAACGTCTGCGGAAACTCCGTGGACGTCGTCGGGCTGCTCAACCCGACCTTCGGCAACTCCTGCCGGAACGGCTCGGGCGGTTCGTCCGCCGGCACGCACGACTCCGCGTCGGGCACGTCCGGCAACCACGCCGGGAACCGGGCCGTCGAGCGCGGTCAGGGGGCGAAGGGGGGAACCGGCAAGCACCGGGCCTCCGGTGACAACGGGGGCGGGGCCACCGCGGAGGGGTACACGCACGGATCACCCGGTCTGCTCTCGGGCAACCAGATCCAGGCGCCCATCGACATTCCCGTGAACGCCTGCGGCAACAGCATCGACGTCGTCGGCCTGCTGAACCCCACGTTCGGCAACGAGTGCGAGAACGAGAGCACGCCGCCGGTCGACGTTCCGGAGCCTCCTCCGGTCCACCACGTCACGCCGCCGACGCCCGAGAAGCCCACTCCGAACACGCCGGAGCCGCAGACCGTGCCGGAGGCGCCGCAGCTCGCCCACACCGGAGCGGGCGGGCTCGACCTGCTCATTCCGGCGAGCGCGGGCATGCTGCTGGCCGGCGCGGGCACGGTGCTCTACCGCCGCGCGAAGGCCGCCGCCTGACGGCAGCGCCGCACCGGCGAGCACGCAGAGAAGGAAACGGGCCCCGCGACCGCGGGGCCCGTTTCGCGTGCTCGGACGTTCTGCGGCCGGTCCTTCCGGCTCACCATGTGGCCCGTAGCTGACGGATGATCCGGCGGCGCAGCCGCACGCGGCGGCTGCCGTCCCGGCGCAGCGTCAGACGGTCCAGCTCCCAGTGCCCGTACTCGGCATGGTCGGTCAACAGGCGGGCCGTGTCCTTCCGGGACACCCCGCGTGGCACGTACACATCGACAAATTCGTATTCCGGCATCGAATCCATTGTGCGGGCAAGGCCCCGGTACGGATAGCGTCTGCCCCATGTCTGATGCTGCGCAGCCCACCGCTGCCGAGGTACGCGCCGCCGCCGATGCGGTCAAAGCCGCGATCGACCACCACCTCGCGGCGGTCGAACGCCGGTCGGGGGACGATGATCCCGCTGTCTACGACGCGTTCAACGCACTGGCCGCCGCCGCCGAGGTCTACGACGAACTCCTCTACGACCGCCACGACGAGGTCACCCCGTTCGAGATCCCGGGGGAGCAGGACGCCCTGCCGCCCTACAACGGACCCGACGAGCCGCACGCGCTCAGCGTGCTGATCCGCCGCGACTACGCGGTGGTGGAACCCCAGCGGCTGCTGGCCCAGGCCCAGCGCCTCGCCGACGCCGACCCGGACGAGCGGGAGGACGCCGGGGCGGCGGTCGTCGGCACCAGCGTGCACGCGGCCCTCGGCGTGCTCTTCGGGGAGTACGAGGCGGACGAGATCGCCTCCCGGCACACGGAGTTCGGCCTGGAGGAGGGCGACTCCACGCTCTGGGTCGCGGCGGCGGACGAACTTCCCGAACCGGGGGAGTGGCTGGCCGCCCCGTTCGACGACGCCGACCCCGAGCTGGTGGTCTGCCGCTTCGACGTCAGCGCGGTCTTCGACGACGACCTCGACGACGAAGCGGAGGGACCGGGGCACCCCGCCGGCTGACCGGCTGGACCGGAACCCCGCCAGGAACGACCGGAGGGCCCCCGCGAACGCGCCAGGCGTACGCGGGGGCCCTCCGGGGCCCGTCTCACCGCTCCACGGGCTCCTGGGCCTCCTGGGACGCCTCCAGCAGGGCCCGCAGGCGCGTACTGCGCTCCTGGGCGGGCACCTCGGCCACCGCGCGCGGCAGGGCCTGGTCGACGCCGTGCACCACGGAGAGATGGCGCTCGCCCCGGCCGAACGCGGTATAGACCCACGGCCGGCTCAGCCCGCGCGCCGCGTCGCCCGGCAGCACCACGACGGCCGCCGGCCACCGCATCCCGGCCGCCTGATGGGCACTGAGCGCCCACGCGTGGCGCACGGAGTCCGCCACCCGGTCCTGCGGTACGACGACGGGGGTCCCCGCACAGTCCAGGTGCAGCCCCTCCGCGTCGGCCGAGACGACCACGCCGGGCACCGTCCGCCCCGGCGCCGGGACATGCGCGACCCGGTCGCCCGGGTCGAACCCGCCGAAGCGGCCGGGGCCCGGGTTGAGCCGCTGCTTCAGGGCCTCGTTCAGCACCCGGGTGCCCGCGGCGCCGCCGTGGCCCACCGTGATGACCTGGGTGTCCTCGGACGGCACCCCGAGGGCGCGCGGCACCGAGTCGGCGACGAGCTGCACCGTGCGGTGGACCGCCTCGCCCGCGTCCCGGACCGGGACGATGACGACCTCCTTGCCCGGCGCCTCCACCTGGTTCAGCTCACCGATGCCGATGCCCGAGACCAGCTCGCCGACCGGGCCCGGGTCCGGGGTGCGGGAGGAGACGCGGGGGCAGGCGCGGGCGGCCAGCACATCGGCGAACACCTGCCCGGCGCCCGCCGAGCCCAGCACGCCCGGGTCGCCGCTGAGGACCAGGCGGACGCCGTCGCCCAGGGACTCCACCAGCATCGCGCCGGTCTCCACGTCCAGCTGGGGCGCGTCCAGCACGACGAGCAGGTCGAGCGCGAGCGCCCCCTCCTCGTCCCGCCCCGGCCCCTCGGCACCCGACAGCAGCCCGGCGAGCGTGACGGCCGCCTCCGGGGCGCCGGTGTCCTGGGCGAGCCGCCGACGGCCGTCCACGCTGTGCGCGGCGCCCAGGGCGCGCAGGCCGAGCCCCCGGGCGGCGGCGATCAGGGCGGCGGGCTCGGCCCGGGCCGCCTCGCCGCCCGTGTGCGCGACGAGGCCGTGGGAGGCGGTCGCGCGGATCAGCTCGGCGGCCGACGGGGAGGGCGCGGCGGCGGCCGCCTCCGACCAGTCCGCCTCCTTGTCGCCGCCGTTGACCAGCCGGGCCAGCCCGTCGGCCAGGCTCTCCTCCGCCAGCGCGTACCGGTCGAGGCCGAGGAGCACGGGGCCCGGCGGGGCGGCCTCGGCCGCCTCCTCGTCGCCCTGTTCCTGCTCCACCTGCTCCTCCTGCTCCTCCGGGCCGTCCTGGAAGACCAGCACGACGCCCTCCGCGACGGCGTGCTGCACGGCCGCCTCGGGGTCGCTCACGCCCCGGCCGGCCAGCGCCTCGCGCACCCGGTCCGCGTCCAGCGCGGTGTGGCCCCGGAGCGCGGCCTGCTCCAGGACCCAGCCGGTCAGGGCGGCGGCGCGGCGCTCGTCGTCGGGCCCGCAGGCGGGGCCGAGCAGCGTCCGGGCGAAGCCGTCCGCCTGCTCGGGCCCGACGCCGGGCAGGGCCAGCAGCTGCCAGGGGTCCTCGCGCAGGAGCTCGGCCGCCCGGTCCCCGAGCAGCGCGGCGGCGGGCCCGCCCAGCGCGGCGGGGGCCCCTCCGGCGGACAGCACGGCCGCCACGGAGGCGACGCTCTCGGGCGAGGCGGCCCGGGGCGCGGGGGCCTGTTCCCGTGCCGGGGCCGGGGCGGGGGCCGACGTTCGGCGGGCGGGCGTCGGTGCGGGCGAGTCGTAGAACGCCGTGGCGGGCTTCTGCCCGCCCTCCACGGCCCGGACGGCCGCCAGCAGATCGGCGGCGGTTCCGCTCAGCTTCCCCCCGGCCTCGATGGGCCCGTCCTTCTCGGCCTTCCGCTTCTCGATCCGCTCCCGCAGCTCCCGCTGAGCGGCGATCTCGGCCTCGGCCTCGGAAAGCGCGGGGGCGCCTTCGGTGCCGGGCTCCGCCTCGCTCGCCGCGTCAGCGGCACCGGCAGGGCCCGGATCGTCCGGGACGGCGACGGTGTCGTCCTCGGTGGCCGGGGAGCCGGGGGATTCGCCCCGGGGTAGCGCGGTCACAGCGTGCTCCAGTCCTGGTCGGGATAGCGGTGCACGGGCGCCGACACATCGTCCAGCGCCTGGCAGATCTCGTCAGGAAGACTAAGCGTCTCCACTGACAACGCCTCCGTCAGCTGCTGCGCGTTGCGCGCGCCGACGATCGGGGCCGCGACGCCGGGCCGGTCCCGGACCCAGGCCAGCGCGACCTGCGCGGGCGTGGTGGCCAGCCCGTCGGCGGCGGTCGACACCGCGTCCACGATGCGGCCCGCCGCCTCGTCCAGATACGGCTCCACGAAGGGCGCCAGCAGCTCGGACGCGCCGCGCGAGTCGGACGGTGTGCCCGTGCGGTACTTGCCGGTCAGCACGCCCCGGCCCAGCGGCGAGGAGGGCAGCAGCCCGACGCCGAGGTCGAGCGCGGCGGGCAGCACCTCGCGCTCCACGCCGCGCTGGAGCAGCGAGTACTCCATCTGCGTCGCCGCCAGCCGGGTCCGCGCCCCGGGCGCGGCGAGCTGCCAGGTGGCCGCCTTCGCGAGCTGCCAGCCGCAGAAGCCGGACACCCCGGCATAGCGGGCGCGCCCGGAGGACACCGCGAGGTCCAGCGCCTGGAGCGTCTCCTCCAGCGGGGTGTCCGGGTCGAACGCGTGGAGCTGCCACAGGTCCACGTAATCCGTGCCGAGGCGGCTCAGCGAGGCGTCGAGGGCCGCCAGCAGGTGTCCGCGCGAGGCGTCGACCCTGCGGTAGGGGTCGGCGACGCTGCCCGCCTTGGTCGCGATGACCAGGTCGCGCCGGGGCACCAGGCCGTCCACCAGCCGCCCGAGCAGGTACTCGGCCTCGCCGCCGCCGTACACATCGGCCGTGTCGACCAGCGTGCCGCCCGCCTCCCAGAACACCTTCAGCTGCTCGGCAGCGTCGTGCTCGTCGGTGTCCCGGCCCCAGGTGAGGGTGCCGAGCCCGATCCTGGACACACGAAGGCCGGTGCGGCCCAGATGCCTCTGCTCCATGGGCGCTGAGATTACAACCGGCGTGGGGCGGCCCCCTGCCGGATCAACTTCCCGCGCGCTAGAGTCCGGAACTCAGGGACGTTACTGATCGGTAAGGGGTTCGGCTATGCGGCTCGGCATCAATCTCGGCTACTGGGGCGCGGGGATGGACGGCGACAACCTCGCCGTAGCGCAGGAGGCCGACCGGCTCGGCTACGACGTCTGCTGGGCGGCCGAGGCGTACGGCTCCGACGCGCCGACCGTGCTGGCCTGGGTGGCCGCGCAGACGGAGTCCATCGACGTCGGCTCGGCCATCCTCCAGATCCCGGCGCGCCAGCCCGCGATGGCGGCCATGACGGCGGCCACGCTCGACTCCCTGTCCGGCGGCCGCTTCCGGCTCGGCCTCGGCGTGTCGGGCCCGCAGGTCTCCGAGGGCTGGTACGGCGTCAAGTTCGACAAGCCACTGGCCCGCACCCGGGAGTACGTGGACATCGTCCGCAAGGCGATGACCCGCGAGCGCCTTTCGTACGAGGGGGAGCACTGGACGCTCCCGCTGCCGGACGGACCGGGCAAGCCGCTCAAGCTGACCGTGCACCCGCAGCGCGAGCACATTCCGCTCTACATCGCCGCGATCGGCCCGAAGAACCTGGAGCAGACCGGCGAGATCGCCGACGGCGCCCTGCTGATCTTCCCCTCGGCCGAGCACCTGGAGGAGACCGCGATCAGCCACCTGCGGGCCGGCCGGGAGAAGGCCGGGAAGACGATGGAGGGCTTCGACGTCTGCCCGACCGTCCCGCTCGCCGTCGGCGACGACATCCCCGGCCTCGCGGACATGTTCCGCCCCTACACCGCGCTGTACGTCGGCGGCATGGGCAGCGCCAAGCAGAACTTCTACAACCGGCTCGCGCAGCGCATGGGGTACGAGAAGGAGGCCGCCGAGATCCAGGAGAAGTACCTCTCCGGCGACAAGAGCGGCGCGGCGGCCGCCGTACCGCACCAGCTGATCGACCAGACCACGCTGCTCGGCTCCGTGGACCGGATCGCCGAGCGCATGCAGGCGTACGCGGAGGTGGGGGTCACGACCCTGACCCTGGCCCCGGCCGGCTTCACGCTCGACGAGCGGATCGCCGCGCTCCGGGCCGGCACGGACGCGCTGGAGCGGGCCGGGCTCGCCTAACGGGAAGAGGCTCTGCGGCCGTGGTGGGGGCTCGGGGGGTCCTCCCCGCCACGGCCGTCACGGGGAACAACGCGGGCGGCCCGGCGGGGTTACGGGTGTACGCAAAAACGGTTCGCCGTCCGCGCTGGAGCCTCCACGCGCCGCCACCCGTTCGGCCCAGCCGCCGCCCGCTCCTGTTGCCCGCCCCGGCCCGGCGCATTTGACTGGCGCTCGGCGACGCGGCACGGAGGTGGCAGTGATGCTCTCGGCAAAGAACCTGTTCGAGGAGATCCTCGACAACGACGACTCGTTCCGGCTGTTCTGCTCCATCGCGGCCAGCGGCGAGTCCCAGGGCGGCTGGGAGAACGGCCGGATCGCGGCCCTCGTCCCCGAGAGCCAGCGCCCGCTGGCCCCCAAGATCGCCCGGCACGGCGCCGACGAGGACAAGCACGGCCGAATCTTCAACGCGCTGCTCAAGAAGCGCGGCCTGGCCCCCGGGCCCGTCCCCCCGGACACCGACTACACGATGCTCCTGGAGCGCCACGGCATCGGACTCGCGCACGAGCAGCTGGGCCGCGACGAGCCCCTGACCGAGCGCGACATCATCACGTACCTGGCCCACAGCCGGGTCACCGAGCAGCGCGCGTCCGAGCAGATGCAGCTGCTGACCAAGCACTTCGCGGACCACCCCGAGCTCGGCCGCGCGGTCCGGATGATCTCCAACGACGAGGACAACCACCTCGCGTACTGCCACGAGGAGCTGCTGCGCTTCGCGTACGCCGGGCACGGCCGCACGATCCAGCGCATCCTGCGCGAGTGCGCCCTCGCCGAGATCCGGGTCTACCGCGACGTCAGCCTCGCCGTCATGGACCACATGGGCCGGGTGCTCGGCTGGTCCCGCGCGAAGGCCGCCGTGCTCGCCGCGGGCATCCACGCCATGTACGCGTACGAACGCCTCGGCGGCTGGCGGCGCATGGTCAGCCTGGCCCCGCCCGCCCGGCGCGACGCCCTCGGCGGACCCGCGACGCCCGCGCCCGAGTACGCCTGACGGGCGGCCGGGGCGTCAGAGCCAGCCGCGCCGCTTGAACTGGCGGTACAGGCCCACGACCGCCCCGGCCATCAGCAGCAGCACCACCGGGTACGAGCCGACCCACCGCAGCTCCGGCATGTGGTCGAAGTTCATCCCGTAGATCCCCGCGACCATCGTCGGCACCGCGGCCATCGCCGCCCAGGCGGAGATCTTGCGCATGTCGTCGTTCTGCCGCACCCCCATCTGCGCGAGATGCGCGGACAGGATGTCGGACAGCAGCCGGTCGAGCCCCTCCACCTGCTCGTTGGCCCGGGTCAGGTGGTCCTGGACGTCCCGGAAGAACGGCTGCGCGTGCTCCTGGACGAACGGCACCCCGGCGCCCGCCAGCCGGGCCATCGGCCCGGTCAGCGGGACCGTCGCCCGGCGGAACTCCAGCACCTGGCGCTTGAAGGTGTAGATGCGGGCCGCGGTGTTCTTGGAGTCGTCCGTACCGCTCGGCGCGAAGACCTGCGTCTCCAGCTCCTCCAGGTCCACCTGGAGCTCGCCCGCCACGTCTATGTAGTGGTCCACGATCGCGTCGCTCACCGCGTACAGGACCGCCGTCGGCCCGTGCTTCAGCACCTCGGGGTCGGCCTCCAGGCGTCGGCGTACGGCCGCCAGCGGCGCGCCCTCGCCGTGCCGGACGGTCACGACGAACGAGTCGCCCATGAACACCATCAGCTCGTGCGTGGTGACCGTGTCGCTGTCGTGGTCGTACAGCACCGGTTTGATCACCGCGAACAGTGAGTCGTCGTACACCTCCAGCTTGGGCCGCTGGTGGGCGGAGAGGGCGTCCTCCACGGCCAGCGGGTGCAGCCCGAACTCGTGGCTGACGAGGTCGAACTCCTTCTCCGTCGGCTCGTGCAGGCCGATCCAGAGGAACGCGTCGCCGGACTCCCGCGCCTGGGCGAGCGCGTCGGAGAAGTCGGCGGGGCCCTCGGTCCGGCGTCCGTCGCGGTAAATGGCGCAGTCGACAATCACGGCGCGCATTCTTCCCTGCCTGCGGACCGGTATGCACCTTTGGCCCCGTCAGGAAACCGGGTCGCGCCCGTACGCTGGACCGCATGCCCACCCTGATCCTCGTACGCCACGGACGCTCGACCGCCAACACGGCCGGGGTGCTCGCGGGCCGGACGCCCGGCGTCGCCCTGGACGAGCGTGGCGCCGCGCAGGCCGCCGCGCTCCCCGGCCGGCTGGCCGCGCTGCCGCTCGCCGCCGCCGTCAGCAGCCCCCTGCAACGCTGCCGGGAGACCCTGGAACCCCTGCTGGCCGCCCGCCCGGACCTGCCGCTGCACGTCGAGGACCGGATCAGCGAGTGCGACTACGGCGACTGGTCGGGCCGCAAGCTCGCCGAGCTCACCGACGAACCGCTGATGACCGTCGTCCAGCAGCACCCCTCCGCCGCCGCCTTTCCCGGCGGCGAGTCGATGCGCGCGATGCAGGCCCGCGCCGTCGACGCCGTACGGGAGTGGAACGCCCGGATCGAGGCGGAGCACGGCGAGAACGCGGCGTACGTCATGTGCTCGCACGGCGACATCATCAAGGCCCTGGTCGCCGACGCGCTCGGCATGCACCTGGACCTCTTCCAGCGCCTCCAGGCCGACCCGTGCTCGGTCACCGCGATCCGCTACACGAGGCTCCGCCCCTATCTGGTGCGCCTCGGCGACACGGGCGACCTCGCCGGACTCGCGCCCCGCGAACCGGGTCCGGACGCCGGAGCCGCCGGGGACGCGGCGGTAGGGGGCGGCGCTGGGGCGCCGTGATCGCCGCGCGCAGTAGGGTGGACGCGCCGTAGAACGCTTTCCGAGGCTCCGGCCCACCCCATCTGCCCGTCGACTCTCAAGGGAGACAGGACGTGTCCCGTCAGGTGTTCCTCTACGACCCCCCGGACCGCTTCGTGGCCGGCACGGTCGGGCTGCCTGGACGCCGTACGTTCTTCCTGCAGGCATCCTCAGGCGGACGTGTCACCAGCGTGGCCCTGGAGAAGACCCAGGTCGCCGCGCTCGCCGAGCGCGTGGACGAACTGCTGGACGAGGTCGTACGCCGCACCGGCGGGAACTCCCCGGTGCCCGCCGTCGCCCCGATGGACGTCACGGACACCGCGCCGCTCGACGTCCCCGTCGAGGAGGAGTTCCGCGTCGGCACCATGGCGCTCGCCTGGGACGGCGAGGAGCAGCGCATGATCGTGGAGGCGCAGGCCCTGGTCGAGCTGGACGCCGACTCCGTCGAGGACCTGGCCGAGGCCGAGGAGCGGCTGCTCCAGGACGAGGAGAACGGCCCGCCGATGCTCCGCGTCCGGCTCTCCGGTGCCCAGGCCCGCGCCTTCGCCAAGCGCGCCCTGGACGTGGTGAACGCCGGCCGGCCGCCCTGCCCGCTGTGCAGCCTGCCGCTCGACCCGGAAGGACACGTATGCCCGCGCCAGAACGGATACCGCCGGGGCGCCTGACCGACGCGGAGCACGTCGCCCTGCTGGCCGAGGGCACGCTCACCGTCCTCGGGCAGGTCCGCGGCGCGTCCAACGCGGTGCTGTACTGCTCCGTCGCCCACGAGGGCGCGGAGGCGTACTGCGTGTACAAGCCCGTGGCCGGCGAGCAGCCGCTCTGGGACTTCCCCGACGGCACCCTCGCCCAGCGCGAGGTGGCCGCCTACGAGGTCTCCGAGGCCATGGGCTGGGGGCTGATCCCGCCGACCGTGCTGCGGGACGGGCCGTACGGCCAGGGCATGTGCCAGCTGTGGATCGAGGCCGAGGAGCCGGGCGAGGACGAGCCGGGGCTGCTCGCGCTCATCGAGGACGAGGAGCCCGGCGAGGGCTGGAAGGCCGTCGCGTTCGCCGAGGTGGGGGAGGGGAAGACCGCCCTGCTGGTGCACGCGGACGACCCCCGGCTGCGGCGGCTCGCCGTCCTGGACGCCGTCATCAACAACGGCGACCGCAAGGGCGGCCACCTGCTGCCCGCGCCCGGCGGCCGGCTCTACGGCATCGACCACGGGGTGACCTTCAACGCCGACGACAAGCTGCGCACCCTGCTCTGGGGCTGGGCGGGCGAGCCCCTGACCCCCGAGGCCGTCGAGGTCCTGGACCGGCTGGCCGCCGCCCTGGAGCCCGGGGCCCCGCTGGTCACCCGGCTGGCCCAACTCATCACGGCGGCCGAGACCGAGGCCCTGCGGGCCCGGGTGGCCGGACTGCGGGAGACCGGGCTGCACCGGGAGCCCAGCGGTGAATGGCCCGCCATCCCCTGGCCGCCGGTCTGACGGCCGGTCCGCCCCGATGCACGCCGGGCGCGGCGGCGCAAGAGTGCCTCTTCGGTCAGGATCACCCCTCCGGTTCGTATCCGGAAGCCGCATCCGGTTACGCTCGTGGCATGCATGCCTGGCCCGCTTCTGAGGTCCCCGCCCTGCCCGGCAAGGGCCGCGACCTTCGGATCCACGACACCGCGACCGGCGGACGGATCACCCTTGACCCCGGTCCCGTCGCCCGCATCTACGTCTGCGGCATCACGCCGTACGACGCGACCCACATGGGTCATGCGGCGACCTACAACGCGTTCGACCTCGTGCAGCGCGTGTGGCTCGACACCAAGCGGCAGGTTCACTACGTCCAGAACGTGACGGACGTGGACGACCCGCTGCTGGAGCGGGCCGTGCGCGACGGACAGGACTGGACCGAGCTCGCGGAGCGCGAGACGGCCCTGTTCCGCGAGGACATGACCGCGCTCCGCATGCTCCCGCCGCGGGACTACATCGGAGCCGTCGAGGCGATACCCGGCATCGTGCCGCTCGTGGAACGGCTCCGCGACGCGGGCGCCGCCTACGAGCTCGACGGCGACATCTACTTCTCCGTGGACACCGACCCGCACTTCGGCGAGGTGTCGAACCTCGACGCCGAGGCCATGCGCCTGCTCTCCGCCGAACGCGGCGGCGACCCGGAGCGCCCCGGCAAGAAGAACCCGCTCGACCCCATGCTCTGGATGGCCGCCCGCGAGGGCGAGCCCAGCTGGGACGGCGGCTCCCTCGGCGCCGGACGCCCCGGCTGGCACATCGAGTGCGTGGCCATCGCCCTCGACCACCTGGGCATGGGCTTCGACGTCCAGGGCGGCGGCTCCGACCTGGCCTTCCCGCACCACGAGATGGGCGCCTCGCACGCCCAGGTGCTCACCGGCGAGCACCCCTTCGCGCAGGCTTACGTACACGCGGGCATGGTCGCCCTGGACGGCGAGAAGATGTCCAAGTCCAAGGGCAACCTCGTCTTCGTCTCCGCGCTCCGCCGCGACGGAGTGGACCCGGCCGCGATCCGCTTGGCCCTGCTCGCCCACCACTACCGCTCCGACTGGGAGTGGACCGACCAGGTGCTCGCCGACGCGGTGGCCCGGCTCGGCCGCTGGCGTGCCGCCGTCTCCCGCCCCGACGGGCTGTCCGCCGACGCCCTGGTCGAGGAGGTCCGCGCGGCCCTCGCCGACGACCTGGACGCCCCGGCCGCGCTGGCCGCGGTCGACCGCTGGGCCGAGCGGCAGACCAACGAGGGGGGCACGGACGAGGGCGCGCCCGGCCTCGTCTCCCGCACCGTGGACGCGCTTCTCGGCGTGGCCCTGTAGCTCTTTTTCGTAACTCTCCGTCGTAGCAGCCGACTTCGCCGGCCCCGGACTTCTTCATGAAGTTCGGGGCCGGTTCCGTTTTGTCCATGGTCAAATGCTCGGTGCTGCGCTAAAAGCGCTCTATGCAATCATCAACGCGCATCAGATCGGCGGTAGTTGCAGCGCTGCTGGGACTCCTCGCCGTACTCACCGGACCGGGCGCCGCCCGCGCCGACGACACGGCGGAGCCCGCCGGCACGACGGTCGGCGATCTCACCGGCTTCAAGGCCGACGGGGCCGTGTACCGCCTGACGGCGGGGGACGCCGCGGCCCGGGTCAGCTTCGTCTCCGAGGAGACCTTCCGCATCGAACTCGCACCCGACGGCACCTTCGAGGACCCGGCCGGCGACGCCATCGTGCTCCCGCAGGGCACCCCGCCCCGCACCCGCTGGAAGGAGCGCGGCGACCGCTACGAGCTGTCCACCCGGAGCGTCACCCTCCGTGTCTACAAGTCGCCTTTGCGGTTCGCCCTGTACCGGGCCGACGGCAGCCAGGTCTGGTCCGAGGCGAAGGGGCTGAGCTGGGACGCCGAGCAGACCACCCAGACCCTGGCGCGCGGCGCGAACGAGCAGTTCTACGGCGCCGGGATGCAGAACGGCCGGGGCAACACCTCGCACCGGGACAAGACCGTCGAGGTGGGCGTCGACTACAACTGGGACGACGGCGGCCACCCCAACTCGGTGCCGTTCTACCTCTCCTCGGCCGGCTACGGCGTCTTCCGCAACACCTTCGCGCCGGGCACCTACGCCTTCAACGACCCGGTGACCACCAGCGAGAAGGAGCGGCGCTTCGACGCGTACTACTTCGCCGGTGACAGCGCCAAGGACGTCATCGGCCAATACACGCAGCTCACCGGCAAGCCGTTCCTGCCGCCCGTCTACGGCATGGAGATCGGCGACGCCGACTGCTACCTGCACAACGCCAACCGGGGCGAGCGCCACACCCTGGACGCGCTGAAGGTCGCCGACGGCTACCTCGACAACGACATGCCCAACGGCTGGATGCTCGTCAACGACGGCTACGGCTGCGGTTACGAGAATCTCGCCGAGACCGCGAAGGGCCTCCAGGACCGGGGCATGCAGGCCGGGCTCTGGACCGAGGACGGCATCGACAAGCTCGGCGACCAGGTCAAGGCCGGGCAGCGCGTGGCGAAGCTGGACGTGGCCTGGGTCGGCGACGGCTACAAGTTCGCGCTCGACGGCTGCAAGGACGCGTACAAGGGCATCGAGGACAACAGCGACGCGCGCGGCTTCACGTACGCCCCCGAGAGCTGGTCCGGCGCGCAGCGCTGCGGGGTCCAGTGGTCCGGCGACCAGTACGGCACCTGGGACTACATCCGCTGGCAGATCCCGACCTACGCGGGCGCCACGATGTCCGGCCTCGCCTACACCACGGGCGACGTCGACGGCATCTTCGGCGGCAGCGCCAAGACGTACACCCGTGACCTCCAGTGGAAGATGTTCCTGGGAACCACGATGACCATGGACGGCTGGGCGGCCAGCGACAAGCAGCCCTTCCGCTACGGCGAGCCGTACACCTCCATCAACCGCGACTACCTCAAGCTCAAGGAGTCGCTGCTGCCCTACCAGTACTCCTACGCCCACGAGGCCACCAAGACCGGTGTCGGCATGGTCCGCCCGCTGGTCCTGGAGTACCCGGACGACCCGAAGGCCGCGACCGACGCCGCGAAGTACGAGTTCATGTCGGGCGAGGACTTCCTCGTCGCGCCGGTCTACGAGGACAGCACCGAGCGCGACGGCATCTACCTGCCGAAGGGCACCTGGACCGACTACTGGACCGGGCGCACCTACCAGGGCCCCGTCACCCTCGACGACTACAGCGCCCCGCTGGACACCCTGCCGCTGTTCGTGAAGGCCGGGGCGAGCGTGCCGATGTGGCCGGGCATCCGCTCGTACACCGACCGCACCGCCGACTCCCCGCTCGCCTGGGACATCTACCCGCAGGGCCGCTCCTCGTTCACGCTGTACGAGGACGACGGTGTGACCCGCGAGCACCGCGACGGCGCGTACGCCACGCAGACCGCCGACGTCCGCGCACCGTCCCGGGGCTCCGGCGACGTGACCGTGGACATCGGCGCCAGCAAGGGGGAGTTCAAGGGCAAGCAGAGCAGCCGCCCGTACGAGTTCACCGTGCACACCGGCTCCGAGCCGAGCGCGGTCCAGCTGGGGGGCAAGCTGCCCCGCCTCACCTCGGCGGCCGCGTACGCGAAGGCGAAGCAGGGCTGGTTCTACGACCGGGACGACCGGGGCGGCGTGGTGAAGATCAAGACCGCACCCCTGCCCACGGACCGGAAGTTCTCCGTGCGGCTCGAGCACACCAGCGCGGTCGGCGGCCGGAACGCCACCGCCACGGCCGCCGTCACCGCCCCGCGCGGCCAGGAGACCGGCGCGGGCGCCCCGAGCACCGTCGCCGTCGACGTGACGGCGGGCCGGGCCGACGTCACGGACGCGTCCGTCACGCTCGACGTCCCCGAGGGCTGGCAGGCCACCCCCGCCGCGCCCGTGAAGCGGATACCGGCGGGCACCACCCGCCGCGTCGAGGTCCGGGTCACCCCGGCGAAGGACGCGAAGGCGGGGGAGCAGCGGCTGACCGCCCTCGCCCGCTACCGGTCGGCGGGCGAGTCCCGCACCGCCACCGAGCGGCTGGCGGTCTCCGTCATGCCCGCCCCGCCCACCGGTGAGACCTGGGCGAGCGACATGGAGTGGCTGACCGCGACCAACGGCTACGGACCCGCCGAGCGCGACCGCAGCAACGGCGAGTCGGGCGCGGCCGACGGCCACCCGCTCACGCTGGCCGGGAAGACGTACGAGAAGGGGATCGGCACCCACGCCGACTCCGACATCGAGGTCTACCTCGGCGGCCAGTGCTCGCGGTTCACCGCGGACGCCGGCATCGATGACGAGATCAACGGGTACGGCGAGGTCGCGTTCTCCGTGGAGGCCGACGGCAAGGTGCTGTGGACCTCGCCGAAGGTGACCGGGGCGTCCGAGACCGTACCGGTCGATGTGGCGCTCGACGGGGCGCGGCACGTACGCCTGAAGGTCACGGACACGAACGGGTCCAAGACCGGTGACCACGGCGACTGGGGCGCGGCGCGCTTCATCTGCTCCTGAATGACGGTCACATCGCACAGGAGCCGGGCGGGTTCGCACCCGCCCGGCTCCGTGCCGCGCTCAGTCCTGCGAGTGGGGGCCGTCGGCCCCGTCACCGTCCGCCGGGCCGCTGTCCGGGCCGTCGCCGTCCGGCTCGTCGTCGGGACGGTTGTCGGCCCTGCTGCTGTCGCCCGAGCGGTCGTCGGGTCCGTCGGACGGCGGCTTCACGGGGTCGGGCTGTCCCGGCCCGCCCGGCTGTCCGGGACCGGCCTCCGGCCGGACCGGCTTCGGCGGTCTCGTCCGGCCGCTCGACGTGTCCCGCAGGTACGTCGCGTCGCCGCTCTCCGTGGCATGGCCGCCGGGCGGCGGCGCGGAGCCCGGTTCGCGGCGTCGGAGATAGCGCTCGAACTCGCGGGCGATCGCCTCGCCGCTCGCCTCGGGGAGCTCGGCGGTGTCCCGGGCCTCCTCAAGGGTCTGCACGTACTCGGCCACCTCGCTGTCCTCGGCGGCCAGTTGGTCGACGCCGAGCTGCCAGGCGCGCGCGTCCTCCGGCAGCTCACCGAGCGGGATGCGCAGCCCGATCAGGTCCTCAAGACGGTTCAGCAGGGCCAGCGTCGCCTTGGGGTTGGGCGGCTGCGACACATAGTGCGGCACCGCCGCCCACAGGCTCACCGCGGGCACCCCGGCATGGGTGCACGCCTCCTGGAGGATGCCGACGATGCCGGTCGGGCCCTCGTACCTGGTCTCCTCCAGGTCCATGGTGCGGGCCAGGTCCGGATCGGACGTCACCCCGCTGACCGGGACCGGGCGGGTGTGCGGGGTGTCGCCCAGCAGCGCACCGAGCACCACGACCATCTCGACGCCCAGTTCGTGCGCGAAGCCCAGCAGCTCGTTGCAGAACGAGCGCCAGCGCATCGACGGTTCGATGCCCCGGACCAGCACGAGATCGCGGGGCTTGTCCCCGCCGACGCGGACCACGGAGAGCCGGGTCGTCGGCCAGGTGATCTTGCGTACCCCGTTGTCCAGCCACACCGTCGGGCGGTTGACCTGGAAGTCGTAGTAGTCCTCGGCGTCCAGCGCCGCGAACACCTCGCCCTTCCACTCCCGGTCCAGATGCGCGACCGCTGTGGAGGCGGCGTCACCGGCGTCGTTCCACCCCTCGAACGCGGCCACCATGACCGGGTCGATCAGCTCGGGCACGCCCTCGAGCTCGATCACCCCAGCCTCCTTCCGAAGTTCCCTTGCGTACGGACCAACCTTACGGCCTGCGGCCTCCCGGACCGCAGCCCCCGTGCACGGCCGGGTGCTCGTCTGGTACAGCAGCGTACTGCCGATACATCCGAGCTGTTGGCGGAAGATTCGTACCTCTCTCTGGACTTGCGCCCTCGGAGGCGGCTATACATCGGATGACCGGAACAGAGGTCCGATGTTATTTCCCCTGGGGGCGCGCATGAGTCAGACCGTCACGGATTTCGAGGTCCACGACATCCGTTTTCCGACCTCGGAACAACTGGACGGCTCGGACGCCATGAACCCCGACCCCGACTACTCGGCCGCCTACGTCGTCCTGCGGACCGACGCCGCCGGTGCGGACGGCGAGCCCGTCGAGGGCCATGGCTTCTGCTTCACCATCGGCCGGGGCAACGAGGTCATGGCCGCCGCGATCGAGGCCCTGCGCCCCTATCTGACCGGGCGCCCCGTGCCCCGTACGGCCGACGCCCTCGGCGCCCTGTACCGGGACCTCACGCACGACTCCCAGCTCCGCTGGCTGGGCCCCGAGAAGGGCGTGATGCACATGGCGGCCGGTGCGGTGGTCAACGCCGCCTGGGACCTGGCGGCCAAGCTGGCGGGCAGACCCGTCTGGCAGTTCCTGGCCGGGATGACCCCGGAGGAGCTGGTCTCCCTGGTGGACTTCCGCTACCTCACCGACGCCCTCACCCCCGACGAGGCGCTGGCCATCCTGCGCGCCGCCGAACCGGGGCGCGCCGAACGCGCCGCCCGGCTGCGCGCCGAGGGCTACCCCGCGTACACCACCTCGCCCGGCTGGCTCGGCTACTCCGACGACAAGCTGGTCCGGCTCGCCAAGCAGGCCGTCGCCGACGGCTTCACCCAGATCAAGCTCAAGGTCGGCGGCCGGGTCGAGGACGACGTCCGCCGCATGGCGCTCGCCCGCGAGGCCGTCGGACCCGGCGTCCGGATCGCCGTCGACGCCAACCAGCGCTGGGACGTCGCCGACGCCGTCGCCTGGATGACCGCGCTCGCCCCGTACGACCCGCACTGGATCGAGGAGCCCACCAGCCCCGACGACGTGCTCGGCCACGCCGCCGTCCGCGCCGGACAGCCGGTCAAGGTCGCCACCGGCGAACACGTCGCCAACCGGGTCGTGTTCAAGCAGCTCCTCCAGGCCGGGGCCGTCGACTTCGTCCAGATCGACGCCGCACGCGTCGCCGGGGTCAACGAGAACCTGGCGATCCTGCTGCTCGCCGCCAAGTACGGCATCCCGGTCTGCCCGCACGCGGGCGGCGTCGGGCTCTGCGAACTCGTCCAGCACCTCTCGATGTTCGACTACGTCGCCGTCTCCGGGACCTGCGAGGACCGGGTGATCGAGTACGTCGACCACCTCCACGAGCACTTCACCGACCCGACCGTCATCGTGAACGGCCGCTACACCGCCCCGGCGTCCCCCGGCTTCTCGGCCAGGATGCGCCCCGAGTCCATCGCCGCACACCGCTACCCGCAGGGCCCCGTCTGGCAGGCCCGGCGCCACGACAAGGAGGAGAGCCGATGACCGGCACACGCGACTTCGAGGGGATGAACGCCCTGGTGACCGGCGGCGCCTCCGGCATCGGGGCCGCCGTCACCACCCTGCTCCTGGAACGCGGCGCCCGGGTCGCCGTCCTCGACCGGGACACCTCCGGCGCACCCCGGGGCGCCCTCGCCGTCGAGGCCGACGTCACCGACGACGCCGCCGTGCGCGCCGGGGTGGACCGGGCCGCCGCCGCCATGGGCTCCCTGCACACCCTCGTCTCCAACGCGGGCATCGGCGCCATCGGCACCGTCGCGGACAACGACGACGCCGAATGGGCCCGGGTCCTCGACATCAACGTCCTCGGTATGGTCCGGGCCGCCCGGCACGCCCTGCCGCACCTGCGCCGCGCGGCCGCCGAGCGCCCCGGAGCCGTATCCATCACGCACACCTGCTCCATCGCCGCGACCGCCGGGCTGCCCCAGCGCGCCCTGTACAGCGCGAGCAAGGGCGCCGTACTCGCGCTCACCCTCGCCATGGCCGCCGACCACGTCCGCGAGGGCATCCGCGTCAACTGCGTCAACCCGGGCACCGCGGACACCCCGTGGATCGGCCGGCTGCTCGACCGGGCGGACGACCCGGCCGCCGAACGCGCCGCGCTCAACGCCCGGCAGCCGCTGGGCCGGCTGGTCTCCGCCGACGAGGTGGCCGCCGCGATCGTCTACCTCGCCGGACCCGCCGCGGCCTCCGTGACGGGCACCGCCCTGGCCGTCGACGGCGGGATGCAGGGCCTGCGCCTGCGCCCCGCCGGCAGCTGAACCCGCACCCCCGCCAACGCCCACCGGGTCCGAGCCGCGACCCCACACAGGAACGGGACACCAATGAGAGTGCGTACGACGAGTGCGGCAGCCTGTGCCGTACTGCTGGCCGTCACCGCCCTCGCGGGCTGCAACCGCGAGTCGTCGGACGACGGGGCGGGCGGCGGCAAGGTCGGCATCGACCTGCCGCGCAGCGACAGCGACTTCTGGAACTCCTACCAGAACTACATCAAGAAGGGCGTCAAGGACGGCGAGGTCTCCGCGCTGCCGCTGACCAACTCGCAGAACGACATCGGCAAGCTCGTCGCCAACGTCCAGACCTTCACCGACCAGGGCGCCAAGGCCGTCGTGATGGCCCCGCAGGACACCGGCGCGATAGCCGAGTCCCTCAACACGCTCAACGAGAAGAAGATCCCCGTCGTCAGCGTCGACACCCGCCCCGACAAGGGCGACATCTACATGGTGGTGCGCGCCGACAACAAGGCGTACGGCACCAACGCCTGCAAGTACCTCGGCGAGCAGCTGAAGGGCAAGGGCAAGGTCGTCGAGTTCCAGGGGGACCTGTCCTCCATCAACGGCCGCGACCGCTCCGAGGCGTTCAAGGCGTGCATGGACAAGGACTACCCGGGCATCCAGGTCTTCGAGCTGGCCACCGACTGGAAGGGCGACGTCGCCTCCGCGAAGCTCCAGTCCACGCTGGCCGCCCACCCCGACATCAACGGCATCTACATGCAGGCCGGCGGCGTCTTCCTGCAGCCCACCCTGGCCCTCCTGGAACAGAAGAAGCTGCTCAAGCCCGCCGGTGCGGACGGCCACATCACCATCATCTCCAACGACGGCATCCCCGAGGAGTTCGACGCCATCCGGGCCGGGAAGATCGACGCCACCATCTCCCAGCCCGCCGACCTGTACGCGAAGTACGCGCTGTACTACGCGAGGGCGGCCCTCGACGGCAAGACCTTCAAGGAGGGCCCCACGGACCACGACTCCACGATCATCAAGATCTCCAACGGCTACGAGGACCAGCTCCCCGCACCCCTGGTGACCAAGGAGAACGTGGACGACCCGAAGCTGTGGGCCAACCAGCTGGAGAAGAAGAGCTAGCCATGGACGCTCAGGCACCACCACCCGCCGTACAGGCGGAAGGCGTCGTCAAGCGCTTCGGTCCGACCGTGGCGCTCGACGGGGTGAAGCTGACCGTGCGGCCCGGCGAGTCCCACGCGCTCGTCGGCCGCAACGGCGCCGGCAAATCGACCCTGGTCGGCGTCCTCACCGGCCTCCACAAGGCGGACGCGGGCACCGTCACCTTCGGCGGCGAGCCCGCCCCCGCCTTCGGGGACACCACGGCCTGGCAGTCCAGGGTCGCCTGCGTCTACCAGAAGTCCATGGTCGTCCCCGACCTCACCGTCGCCGAGAACCTCTTCCTCAACCGGTTCGAGGAGAACGCCCGCTGGATCAGCTGGGGCAGGCTCCGCAAGCGGGCCGAGCGGCTGCTCGCCGCGTACGGCGTGGAGGTCGACCCGAACACCCGGGCGCGTGATCTCGCGGTCGAGCAGCGGCAGTTCGTGGAGATCGCCCGTGCCCTGTCCTTCGGCGCCCGCCTCATCGTCCTGGACGAGCCGACCGCCCAGCTCGACGCCCGGGGCATCGCGCGGCTCTTCGACAAGCTCCGCGAACTCCAGTCCCAGGGCGTGGCGTTCCTCTTCATCTCGCACCACCTCCAGGAGGTGTACGAGCTGTGCACCGCGGTCACCGTCTACCGCGACGCCCGCCACGTCCTCACCGCCCCCGTCGCCGAGGTCGCCAAGGAGGACCTGGTCGCCGCGATGACGGGCGAGCAGGCGGCCGGTGCCACCGCCTGGCACGCGGCCGGTGACGCGGCGCCCGACCCCTCGGCCGAACCCGTTCTGAGCACCGAACGGCTGAGCCTCCCGGGCCGGTTCGAGCCCCTGGACCTCCAGGTGCGCCCCGGTGAGGTGCTGGGCCTCGCCGGGGCGGCGGCCAGCGGCAACACCGCCGTCGGTGAGGTGCTGGCCGGGATGCGCAAGGCGGGCGGCGGCACGGTCCGGGTGCGGGGCAGGGCCGTACGGGCGGGCAGCGTGCCGGACGCGCTGGCCGCCGGGATCGGCTACATCCCCGAGGACCGGCACGACCAGGGCCTCGTCCCGGAGCGCAGCGTCGCGGAGAACGCCACGCTGACGGTCGCCGACCAGCTCGGCCCCTGGGGGACCGTCCTGCCCTCCCGTACAAGGCAGTTCGCCCGGTCCATGATCGCCTCGCTGGACATCAAGACCCAGGGCCCCGAGCAGCCCGTCTCCGGGCTCTCCGGCGGGAACCAGCAGAAGGTCGTCGTCGCCCGCGCGCTGGCCCGCGACCCCAGCGTCCTCGTGGCGGTCCGGCCCACGGCGGGCGTGGACGTCAAGTCCAAGGACTCCCTGCTCGGCGTCGTACGCCGGGTCGCCGACGCGGGCAACGCGGCCGTCGTCGTCTCGGACGAGCTGGACGACCTGCGGGTCTGCGACCGGGTCCTCGCCCTCTTCCACGGGCGGGTCGTCGCAACGTTCGACAGCGGGTGGACCGACGGGGAACTCGTCGCCGCCATGGAAGGTGTGGGGGAGAAGGAATGACCGGCACGGTACGGCCGTCCACGGCCGACGACTTCGACACGGAGCTGAAGGGCTCCCCGGGCGGGGACACCCCGCTGAGCAGGCTCAAGCTGATCCGGTGGAGCGATTTCTCGCTGGTGCCGGTGATCCTGGTGCTGATGCTGATCGGCTTCATCGTCTCGCCGGTCTTCCTCACCTCCGACAACCTGATCAGCGTCGTCCAGCAGTCCTCCGAGCTGAGCCTGCTCGTCCTCGGCCAGGCGCTGATCCTCATCTGCGGCCGGATGGACCTCTCGCTGGAATCCACGATCGGCATCGCGCCGGTCGTCGCCATGTGGCTGGTGCTGCCCACCGACGGCGGCCGCTTCGCCGGCCTCGGGCTGCTCCCCGCCTGGTCCGCGATCCCGCTCTGCCTGCTGGTCGGCCTGGCGATCGGCGCCGTCAACGGCTTCCTGATGCTGAAGCTCCGGGTCAACGGCTTCATCGCGACGCTCGGCATGCTCACGATGCTGCGCGGCCTCCACATCGGCATCACCGAGGGCAAGTCCATCACCGATGTGCCGGAGTCCTTCCGCTACCTCGGCAAGAGCGAGTGGTTCGGGGTCCCGGCCGCCGTCTGGATCTGCCTGGTGCTCTTCGCGGCCGGCGGCGCCGCGCTCGCCTGGCTGCGCCACGGACGCGCGCTGTACGCGATCGGCGGCAACCCGGAAGCGGCCCGCGCGGCCGGTATCCGCGTCGACCGCGTCACCTGGATCGTCCTCGCCGTCGGCGGCCTGCTCGCGGCCTTCGCGGGCATTCTCTACACCGGCCACTACGGGGCGGTCGCCGCCACCCAGGGCGACGGCTGGATCTTCCAGGTGTTCGCCGCCGCGGTGATCGGCGGCATCAGCCTCAAGGGCGGCCGCGGCACGCTGTTCGGCGCCCTCACCGGCGTACTGACGCTCCAACTGGTCGTCAACGTCATGACCCTGGGCGGCGTCCCGGCCCTCTGGAACCAGTTCCTGAACGGCGCGATCATCATCGTGGCCCTGGTCATCTCCCGCTTCGCAAGCGGCGAGAAGCAGGACTGAACCTTTTGGTCCTCAATCGCCGGACGGGCTCCTTCAGCCCGTCCGGCGCTTCTTTTCAAGCCCCTCCGGCGATTGAGGAGCGGGGCCCGGGGCGGAGCCCCGGAACGGTCACAAGGTCGACCGCAACCACTGCTCCACGCTAGCCACATGCACCGTGGCCCACGCCCGCGCAGCCTCCGCGTCCCCATCCCGCAACGCCGCCAGAATCGCCCGATGCTCATGCAGCGTCCGGCTCACCGCGTCCTCCTGCGTCAGCCCGCGCCACACCCGCGCCCGCGTCGTCGGCCCCGACAGGCCGTCCAGCAGCGAGCAGAGCACCGAGTTGCCCGACGCCTGCACGATGCCCCGGTGGAAGTCCAGATCGCAGGCGACCAGCTCCTCCACCGAAGGCCGCTCGCCCAGCGCGTCGAGCTGCGCGCTCAGCGCATCCAGCTCCTCCTCGCCGATCCGGCTCGCCGCCATAGCCGTCGCGGCCGGCTCCAGGATGCGGCGTACCGCCAGGAACTCCAGCACGGTGTCGTCGCGGTGGAAGTCCACGACGAAGCTCAGTGCCTCCAGCAGCAACTGCGGGTCGAGACTGGTCACATACGTGCCGTCGCCCTGGCGGACGTCGAGAATGCGGATCAGCGACAGCGCGCGCACCGCCTCCCGCAGCGAGTTGCGGGAAAGCCCCAGCTCCGAGGCGAGTTCGCTCTCCTTGGGGAGACGATCGCCGGGCCGTAGCGCACCCGAGACGATCATTCCCTTGATCTTCTCGATGGCCTCGTCGGTGACAGCCATGGGCGACCTCCAGACATCCGATGTATCGCCCCATTATGCGGCCACGACAAGGGCCGGTACGACCGTCGGACCAACTCGTGGTCCGCCGGCCGTACCGGCCCGTCCGCGCTCAGCCGCGCCGCTCGCCGAGCACCTTCTCCACACCCGCCCGGACCTCGTCCGTCGCCAGGCCCCGGATCGTCAGCGTCGTCCGCCGCCGCAGCACGTCGTCCGCGGTCTCGGCCCACTCGTGGTCCCGGGCGTACGCCACCTGCGCCCAGACCTCCGGCGCGTCCGGGTGGATCCGCTCGGCCAGCGCCGGGTTCTCGTTGGCCAGCCGGGCGATGTCGAACGCGAGCGAGCCGTAGTGCGTGGCCAGGTGCCGCGCGGTGTCGGGGGCCATCCGGGGACCGGGCGTCCCGCCGTCCACCAGCAGCCGGTGCGCCACCGCGTTCGGGGATGCGATCCCGGGCAGCGGCAGCTTCCTGGGCAGCCGGGACATCGGCTCCATGTCCTCCGCCAGCGGGTGCCCGGGCAGCGCGGCCAGCTTGTTCATCACCGTACGGCCGATGTGGCGGAAGGTCGTCCACTTGCCGCCGGCCACCGACAGCATCCCGCCCCGGCCCTCCGTGACGACCGTCTCGCGCTTGGCCTTCGAGGTGTCGCCGGGGCCGCCCGGCAGCACCCGCAGACCGGCGAAGGAGTACGTGATCAGGTCCCGGGAGAGCTGCTGGTCCCGTACCGAGAACGCGGCCTCGTCCAGGATCTGCGCGGTGTCCTTCTCGGTCACCGCGACATCCGCCGGGTCGCCCTCGTACTCCTCGTCCGTCGTGCCGAGGAGCAGCATGTCCTCCCAGGGCAGCGCGAACGTGATGCGGTACTTGTCGATCGGCGTGGCCAGCGCGGCCTTCCACGGCCGGGTCCGCTTCAGCACCAGGTGGGCGCCCTTGGACAGACGTATGGAAGGCGCCGCGTTCGGGTCCTCCATCTTCCGCAGGTGGTCCACCCACGGCCCGGTCGCGTTCAGCACCAGCCGGGCGGTCACCCCGAACTCCGTACCGTCCATGGAGTCCCGCAGCTCCGCGCCCGTCACCCGGCCCCGGGTGAAGCGCAGCCCGGTCACCGCCGCGTGGTTCAGCACCACCGCGCCCGCGTCGACGGCCGCGCGGACCGTCATCAGCGCCATCCGCGCGTCGTTCATCTGGTCGTCGCCGTAGACCGCGACGGCCTTGAGGTTGTCCGTACGCAGCTCCGGCACGTCGCGCGCCGCCCGGGACGGGCTGATCACATGGCCGACGCCGTCGCCGAAGGCGGACAGCGCCGAGTACGCGAACACGCCCGCGCCGAGCTTCGCCGCGCCGTGCGGCCCGCCCTTGTACACCGGCAGGTAGAAGGTGAGCGGGTTGGCCAGGTGCGGGGCGACCTGGCGGGAGACCGCACGGCGCTCGAAGTGGTTCTCCGCCACCAGCTTCACCGCACCGGTCTGCAGGTAGCGCAGGCCGCCGTGCAGCAGCTTGGAGGAGGCGGAGGAGGTGGCGCCGGCGAAGTCACCGGCGTCCACCAGGGCCACCCGCAGTCCGGACTGCGCGGCGTGCCAGGCGGTGGAGATGCCCAGGATGCCGCCGCCGATCACCAGGAGGTCGTACGTCGCCTTGGAGAGCTGCTCCCGGGTCTCGGCACGGCTCGGGAGGGAGCCGGAGGCCGGATGCGTCCCGAGTGCGGGGACGCTCTGCAGGGTGGTCATGTTCTCTACTCCTCGTCGTCCAGCCAGCCCATGGTGCGTTCCACGGCCTTGAGCCAGCTCTTGTACTCGCGGGCGCGGGTGTCCGCGTCCATGCGGGGGGTCCACTCGGCGGCCCGGCGCCAGTTGGCGCGCAGCGCGTCGGTGTCCGGCCAGAAGCCGACGGCCAGGCCGGCGGCGTAGGCGGCGCCGAGGCAGGTGGTCTCGGCGACCATCGGCCGCACCACGGGCGCGTCCAGGAAGTCGGCGAGCGTCTGCATCAGCAGGTTGTTGGAGGTCATGCCGCCGTCGACCTTGAGCGCGGTCAGCTCGACGCCGGAGTCCTTGGTCATGGCGTCGCTGATCTCACGCGTCTGCCAGGCGGTGGCCTCGAGAACGGCACGGGCGATGTGCGCCTTGGTGACGTACCGGGTGAGACCGGCGATGACACCGCGGGCGTCCGGGCGCCAGTACGGGGCGAACAGGCCGGAGAACGCGGGCACGAAGTACGCGCCGCCGTTGTCCTCCACCGAGGAGGCCAGGGTCTCGATCTCGGCGGCGGACTGGATCAGCCCCATCTGGTCGCGCATCCACTGCACCAGCGAACCGGTGACGGCGATCGACCCCTCCAGGGCGTACACCGCCTTCTGGTCGCCGATCCGGTAGCCGACGGTCGTCAGCAGCCCGTTGTACGAGTTGACGGGCGTCTCGCCGGTGTTGATCAGCATGAAGGTGCCGGTGCCGTACGTGGACTTGGCCTCGCCCTCGGCGAAGCACGTCTGGCCGAACAGCGCCGCCTGCTGGTCGCCCAGCGCGGAGGCCACCGGCACCCCGTCGAGCACGCCGCCCTTGGTGGCGCCGTACACCTCGGCGGAGGAGCGGATCTCGGGCAGCACGGCCATGGGCACGCCGATGGACGAACAGATCTTCTCGTCCCACTGCATGGTGTGCAGGTTCATCAGGAGCGTCCGCGAGGCGTTGGTGACGTCGGTGACGTGCACGCCGCCGTCGGTGCCGCCGGTCAGGTTCCAGATGACCCAGGAGTCCATGGTGCCGAAGAGGATGTCGCCGCGCTCGGCCCGCTCGCGCAGCCCCTCGACGTTGTCGAGGAGCCAGCGGACCTTGGGCCCGGCGAAGTACGAGGCGAGAGGCAGCCCGGTCTCACGGCGGAAGCGGTCCTGGCCCACGTTGCGGCCGAGCTCCTTGCAGAGCCCGTCCGTACGGGTGTCCTGCCAGACGAGGGCGTTGTGGACGGGCTCACCGGTGTGCTTGTCCCACAGCAGGGTGGTCTCGCGCTGGTTGGTGATGCCGATTGCCTTCACGTCGGCGGCGGTGATGCCCGCCTTGGAGATCGCCCCGGCGACGACTTCCTGGACGTTCTCCCAGATCTCGGCCGCGTTGTGTTCGACCCAGCCAGGCTTGGGAAAGATCTGCTCGTGCTCCTTCTGGTCGACGGAGACGATCCGCCCGTCCTTGTCGAAGACGATGCAGCGGCTGGAGGTCGTGCCTTGGTCGATGGCCGCGATGAACGGCCCTGCGCCGTGGCTGCCGGTGGTGTGTGCGTCGGTCACGGTGTGCTCCCGGAGGTCTGTGCGGTGTGGGGTGAGGGCGGATCAGGCGAACGCGAGGTTGTAGAGGCCGCCCGCGAGTGCGCCGCCGATCAGCGGGCCGACGATCGGGACCCATGCGTAGCCCCAGTCGGAGCCGCCCTTGTTCGGCAGCGGAAGCAGCGCGTGCACGATACGCGGACCGAGGTCGCGGACCGGGTTGATCGCGTAGCCCGTCGGCCCGCCGAGCGACAGGCCGATGCCGACGACGACCAGGGCGGTGATCAGCGCGCCCAGCGTGCCGAGCCCGTTGCCGTCGTCGTTGAGGCCCTGGGTGAGGATGGCGAGGACCAGCACGACCGTGGCGATGACCTCGGTGAGGACGTTCTGCACGGCGTTGCGGATCTCGGGGCCCGTCGAGAAGACACCGAGGACCGGTCCCGCCTTGGGGGCGGCGGCCTGGTCGACCATGCCCTCCTCACCCGAATGGGCGCGCAGGATCTCCGGATCGGTCAGGTGCGCCCGGAACTGCCCGTAGTAGGTCAGCCAGACCAGCACCGCGCCGATCATCGCGCCGAGCAGCTGAGAGGCCAGGTAGAGCGGTACGTCGCTCCACTTGGTGCCGCCCTCGATGGCCAGGCCGATGGTGACGGCGGGGTTGAGATGCGCCCCCGACACGCCGCCGGCGAGATACGCGCCGGTCAGTACCGCGAAGCCCCACCCGAAGGTGATGGCGACCCAGCCGGCGTTCTGCGCCTTCGAATGCTTGAGCGTGACGGCGGCACAGACACCGCCGCCGAGCAGGATGAGTACGGCGGTACCGATGGTCTCGCCGATGAAGATGTCGGAGCTGGACACCCGCGACTCCTTTGTCCTTCGTCCAGGAAGCCGAACCCCGGGTCCCTCCGGTGGTCCGCGCCCTCGTGTGAGGGCTTGGCCGGCCCTAGGCACCGTCACACCCTAACGCGAATATCCGTTAAGTGTTCGACAATGCCGACCGATGAACGGCAGTGTTTCTCCCGGGTGAAGGCAGCGTCAAGAGGGATGTGACGTACGAATCGATCGTTACGGGAAAGCCGGCCGGGTACCCGGGCGGCTCAGAAGCGACGGGCGCCCAGGTCCCGCGAGACCGCGCGGGCGCAGTCACGGACCGCCGCGACCAGCTCCGGGCGCAGCTCGCCGTCCTTGCAGACGCGCTCCACCGCACCCGTGACGGCTATGGCCCCCACCGGCATCCGGCGCCGGTCGTGGATCGGCGCGGCCACCGCGGCCACGCCCTCCCAGGTCTCCTCCACGTCGGACCCCCAGCCCCGGGCCCGTACGAGGTCGAGCACCGCCTCGAACTCCTCGGCACCGGTCACCGTCCGGGGCGTGAACGGCTGCCGCTCGGCCTCCATGGCCTCGGTGTGCGCCACCGGGTCGTACGCGGACAGCACCTTGCCCAGGGCCGTGGAGTGCAGCGGCTGCATGGCGCCCACCTCCAGCACCTGGCGGCTGTCGTCGGGCCGGAAGACGTGGTGGACGATGAGGACGCCCTGCTGGTGCAGTACGCCCAGATGGACGCTCTCGCCGCTGGACCGGGCCAGGTCGTCCGTCCAGACCAGGGCCCGGGCCCGCAGCTCGTGCACGTCGAGATAGCTGTTGCCCAGGCGCAGCAGCTCCGCGCCCAGCTGGTAGCGGCCCGAGGCGGCGTCCTGCTCCACGAAGCCCTCGTGCTGGAGCGTGCGCAGGATGCCGTGTGCGGTGCCCTTGGCCAGGCCCAGTGAGGACGCGATGTCGGACAGCCCCAGCCGCCGCTCCCCGCCTGCCAGCAGACGCAGCATCGCGGCCGCCCGCTCCAGCGACTGGATGTTCTTGGCCATCGCGCCGTACTCCTCCACCTTGTTCGACAATGCTGAACACTATCGGCCGATGCCGACCCGTGCTCGACCGCGGGGGAATTCCGCAGCACCCCGTGACACCGGAACCGCCCCCGTCATCAGGATGCCGTCCGGCTCGTGGGACAGAGTGACGGCCCTGGTCGCGGCCCGGCTACCCTGGCCGGGTGCGCCTTCCGCCGAAGACGCAAAGCCGACAGCCGTCGCATCCCAGGGAGTACATCCATGGCCTCGTCGCCGACCCCTTCCGCCGACAGCCGGAACCGATCCGCAGCCCTCCGTGAGGCACTCGCCACCCGTGTGGTGGTGGCCGACGGCGCGATGGGCACCATGCTCCAGGCCCAGGACCCCACGCTCGCGGACTTCGAGAACCTCGAAGGCTGCAACGAGATCCTGAACCTGACCCGGCCGGACATCGTGCGTTCCGTGCACGAGGCGTACTTCGCCGTGGGCGTGGACTGTGTCGAGACGAACACCTTCGGTGCCAACACGGCGGCGCTCGGCGAGTACGACATTCCCGAGCGGGTCCACGAATTGTCCGAGTCCGGCGCGCGCATCGCCCGCGAGGTCGCCGACGAGTACACCGCGTCCACCGGCGAGCAGCGCTGGGTCCTCGGCTCGATGGGCCCCGGCACCAAGCTGCCGACCCTCGGCCACGTCCCGTACGCCACCATCCGCGACGGCTTCCAGGCGAACGCCGAGGGCCTGATCGCCGGCGGCGCCGACGCGCTCATCGTCGAGACGACCCAGGACCTCCTCCAGACCAAGGCCGCCGTCCTCGGCGCCCGCCGCGCCCTGGACGCCCTGGGCAGCGACCTCCCGCTGCTGTGCTCCCTGGCCTTCGAGACGACCGGCACCATGCTCCTGGGCTCCGAGATCGGCGCGGCCCTGACCGCCCTGGAACCCCTCGGCATCGACATGATCGGCCTGAACTGCTCGACCGGTCCGGCCGAGATGAGCGAGCACCTGCGCTACCTCACCCGGCACTCCCGCATCCCGCTGCTCTGCATGCCCAACGCCGGACTGCCGGTCCTCACCAAGGACGGCGCGCACTTCCCGCTGGACGCCGAGGGTCTGGCCGACGCGCAGGAGACGTTCGTCCAGGAGTACGGCCTCTCGCTGGTCGGCGGCTGCTGCGGTACGACCCCGGAGCACCTGCGCCAGGTGGTCGAGCGCGTACGGGGCACGGTCCCGGGCGCCCGCGACCCGCGCCCGGAGCCGGGTGCCGCCTCGCTCTACCAGACCATCCCGTTCCGGCAGGACACGGCGTATCTGGCGATCGGTGAGCGTACGAACGCCAACGGGTCGAAGAAGTTCCGGGAGGCCATGCTCGAAGGCCGCTGGGACGACTGCGTGGAGATGGCCCGGGACCAGATCCGTGAGGGCGCGCACATGCTCGACCTGTGCGTGGACTACGTGGGCCGCGACGGCGTCACCGACATGGACGAGCTGGCCGGCCGGTTCGCGACCGCCTCCACGCTGCCGATCGTGCTGGACTCCACGGAGCTGCCCGTGCTCCGGGCGGGCCTGGAGAAGCTGGGCGGCCGCGCGGTCCTCAACTCGGTCAACTACGAGGACGGCGACGGCCCCGAGTCCCGCTTCGTCAAGGTCACGCAGCTGGCCGCGGAGCACGGCGCCGCGCTGATCGCGCTGACGATCGACGAGGAGGGCCAGGCCCGCACCGCCGAGCACAAGGTCGCCATCGCCGAACGGCTCATCGCGGACCTGACCGGCAACTGGGGCATCCACGAGTCGGACATCCTCATCGACACCCTGACCTTCACCATCTGCACCGGTCAGGAGGAGTCCCGCAAGGACGGCATCGCCACCATCGAGGCCATCCGCGAGCTGAAGAAGCGCCACCCCGACGTGCAGACCACGCTCGGCCTCTCCAACATCTCCTTCGGCCTCAACCCGGCCGCCCGCGTCGTGCTGAACTCGGTCTTCCTGGACGAGTGCGTCAAGGCGGGCCTGGATTCGGCGATCGTGCACGCGTCGAAGATCCTGCCGATCGCCCGCCTGGAGGAGGAGCAGGTCAAGGTCGCCCTCGACCTGATCTACGACCGCCGCGCCGAGGGCTACGACCCCCTGCAGAGGCTCATGGAGCTGTTCGAGGGCGTCAACATGAAGTCGATGAAGGAGGGGAAGGCGGAGGAGCTGGCCGCTCTTCCGTTGGACGAGCGTCTTCAGCGCCGCATCATCGACGGCGAGAAGAACGGCCTGGAGGACGACCTCTCCGAGGCGCTGACCACTCGCAAGGCCCTGGACATCGTCAATGACACGCTGTTGGAGGGCATGAAGGTCGTCGGCGAGCTCTTCGGCTCCGGTCAGATGCAGCTGCCGTTCGTCCTCCAGTCCGCCGAGGTCATGAAGAGCGCGGTCGCCTACCTCGAACCGCACATGGAGAAGTCGGACGCCGAGGGCAAGGGCACGATCGTGCTGGCCACCGTCCGGGGTGACGTCCACGACATCGGCAAGAACCTGGTCGACATCATCCTGTCCAACAACGGGTTCAACGTCGTCAACATCGGCATCAAGCAGCCCGTCTCCGCGATCCTGGAGGCCGCCGAGGAGCACAAGGCCGACGTCATCGGAATGTCCGGCCTCCTCGTCAAGTCCACGGTGATCATGAAGGAGAACCTGGAGGAGCTGAACCAGCGCAAGCTGGCCGCCGACTACCCGGTCATCCTCGGCGGCGCCGCCCTCACCCGCGCCTACGTCGAACAGGACCTCCACGAGATCTACGAGGGCGAGGTGCGCTACGCGCGCGACGCCTTCGAGGGCCTGCGCCTCATGGACGCGCTCATCGCCGTCAAGCGCGGTGTCCCCGGCGCCACCCTGCCCGAGCTGAAGCAGCGCCGCGTCCCCAAGCGCGACACCCCGGTCCTGGAGGTGAACGAGCCGGAGGAAGGCGTGCGCTCCGACGTCTCCGTCACCAACCCGGTCCCCACCCCGCCGTTCTGGGGCAGCCGGGTCGTCAAGGGCATCCAGCTCAAGGAGTACGCCTCCTGGCTGGACGAAGGCGCCCTCTTCAAGGGCCAGTGGGGCCTCAAGCAGGCCAGGGCCGGTGACGGACCCACGTACGAGGAGCTCGCCGAGAGCGAGGGACGCCCGCGGCTGCGCGGCCTCCTCGACCGGCTCCAGACGGACAACCTCCTCGAAGCGGCCGTCGTCTACGGCTACTACCCCTGCGTCTCCAAGGGCGACGACCTCATCCTGCTCCACGAGGACGGCTCCGAACGCACCCGCTTCACCTTCCCCCGCCAGCGCCGCGGCCGCCGCCTGTGCCTCGCGGACTTCTTCCGCCCCGAGGAATCCGGCGAGACGGACGTCATCGGCCTCCAGGTCGTCACCGTCGGCTCCAGGATCGGCACCGAGACCGCCAAGCTCTTCGAGGCCAACGCCTACCGCGACTACCTGGAGCTGCACGGCCTCTCCGTCCAGCTCGCCGAAGCCCTCGCCGAGTACTGGCACGCCCGGGTCCGCTCGGAGCTCGGTTTCGCGGGCGAGGACCCGGCGGACGTCGAGGACATGTTCGCCCTGAAGTACCGGGGCGCGCGCTTCTCGCTCGGCTACGGCGCCTGCCCGGACCTGGAGGACCGCGCCAAGATCGCGGACCTGCTGCAGCCGGAGCGGATCGGCGTCCACCTCTCCGAGGAGTTCCAGCTCCACCCCGAGCAGTCGACCGACGCGATCGTCATCCACCACCCCGAAGCGAAGTACTTCAACGCGCGGTAAGACTCCGTTCGACGCGTCGTAGCCGATCACGTCGTACACTGGTCGGTCCAGCGCAGGCCGGTCGCCCATCCTCCGGGACGGGTGGCCGGCCTTCTCGTCCCTCATGGAAGGTGTGCCGGATGACCAGTACGGTTCCCGCGTCCCTGACCCGCACGGCGGAGGGCGCTGCCCTCCAGGCCGTCTTTCTCGACATGGACGGCACCCTGGTCGACACCGAGGGCTTCTGGTGGGACGTCGAGGTCGAGGTCTTCGCCGGCCTCGGCCACCGGCTGGACGAGGCATGGCGCGACGTGGTCGTCGGCGGGCCCATGTCCCGCAGCACCGGATACCTCATCGAGGCGACCGGCGCGGACATCACCCTCGAAGAGGCCGCCGTACTGCTCAACGACCGGTTCGAGAAGCGCATCGGCAACGGGGTGCCGCTGATGCCCGGGGCCGCCCGCCTCCTCGCCGAACTGCGCCGCCACGAGATCCCCACCGCCCTCGTCTCCGCCTCGCACCGCCGCATCATCGACCGGGTCCTGGACTCCGTGGGCCACCACCACTTCGCGCTCACCGTCGCCGGCGACGAGGTCACCCGCACCAAGCCGCACCCCGAGCCCTACCTCACCGCCGCGCGCGGCTTCGGCGCCGATCCCCGGCTGTGCGCCGTCATCGAGGACACCGCGACCGGGGTGGCCGCCGCCGAGGCCGCCGGCTGCCGGGTGGTCGCCGTGCCCTCGGTCTCCCCGATCGCGCCCGCCGAGGGCCGAGTGGTCGTGGGATCGCTGGAAGAAGTGAATCTCACATTCCTTCGGAGCCTCATCAACTGAATGCGCCGGTGCGGGCACCGAGAGTATTCCTGTGAATGAAGGGAAAAGCTCTCGCGGCGGCCGTGCGAAAGAATTCCGCGCACGACCCCCGTCCCATATTGCGGAACGGGCCCGCTAATGTATTTCTCCCTGAACCGATGAGGGAGAACGGCCAATCATGAAACGCAAGACCCTGGTGCTGCCGGCTGTCGCGGGCATCCTGGCGCCCGTGCTCGCCGGCTGCGGTACGGCGGGCGGCACCGGGAGCGGGACCGGCGCCGTCGTCGTCGGCACCACGGACCGGATCGCCGCGTCCACCGAAGCGCCCGCCCCGCTCGACCCGGCCGTCGGCTACGAGGCGGGCGTCTGGAACGTCCTGCGGCAGACCGTGCAGACCCTCATGGCCACCCCGCGCGGCGGCGGCCTCCCGGTCCCGGAAGCGGCCGAGAGCTGCGGTTTCACCGACCGCGAGAGCGAGAGCTACCGCTGCCGGCTGCGCGCCGGGCTCACCTTCGCCGACGGCACCCCCGTCACCGCCGACGACGTCAAGTACTCCCTCGACCGGGTGCGGCGCATCAACTCCGCGAACGGGCCCGCCGCGCTCCTCGACAACATCGACACCGTCGAGACCGCCGGCACCCGTGGGGTCGTCTTCCACCTCAAGACGCCCGACGCCACCTTCCCGTACAAGCTCGCCACCCCGCCCGCCGGAATCGTCCCGCGCGACCAGTACCCCGCGAATTCCGCCCGCAGCGGATTCCAGGTGGACGGCTCGGGGCCGTACACCATGAAACCGGAAGTGAAATCCGGGCGGGTTGTGAAAATCTCCTTCACCAGGAATCCCCATTACCGGGGGAGTTACGAGGTGCGGAGCGGATCCGTCGAACTCGACCTCTTTCCCGACGCCACCGCCATGGGCAAGGCGTTCGACGCCGAGAAGATCGACATGATGGCCCGCACCCTCTCCACCGGGCAGGCCCAGCGCATGCTGGACAAGCCCGAGGACGGGGTCCGGCTCACCGAGATGCCCGGGCTCTCCATCAGCTACCTCGGCTTCGACACCGAGGAACCCGCCCTCCGGAACAAGGCCGTCCGCCAGGCCATCGCCCAGGTGGTCGACCGGGGCAGGATCGCGAGCGAGGTCTACGGCACCACCGTCGAACCGCTGTACTCACTCATCCCGAGCGGGATCACCGCCCACGACAACGCGTTCTACAGCACCTACGGCGAACCCAGCGCCGCCAAGGCCGCCGGCCTCCTCAAGAAGGCGAAGATCCGCACCCCGGTGCGCTTCACCCTGCACTACACCGACGACCACTACGGCCGGGACACCGCCACCGAGTTCCGGGCGCTGAAGAAGCAGCTCAACGACACCGGGCTCTTCGACGTCACCGTCGAGGGCACCCCGTGGAGCCGCTACCGCCCCGCCGAACTCCGCGGCGACTACGCCGCCTACGGCATGGGCTGGTTCCCCGACTTCCCGGACCCCGACAACTACACGGCGCCCTTCCTCGGCCCGGACAACTTCCTCGGCTCGCCCTACACCTCCACCGAGGCCCGCGAGCTCATCGCACACTCCCGCCGCCAGGCCGACCGGGGCGCCGCCGCGCCCGCCTTCGAACGGCTCCAGGACATCGTCGCCCGGGACGTGCCCGTCCTCCCGCTCTGGCAGGGCAAGCAGTACGTCGCCTCCCGCGACGGCCTGAGCGGCGTCGAATGGGCGGTCGACTCGGGCGCCGACCTCCACCTCTGGGAACTGGGCCGGGGCACGGACTAGAACCGGCCCCCGCGCCCCGGTGTCACTGCGCGCCGGGGCGCACCAGGCCGCTCTCGTACGCGTACACCGCGGCCTGCACCCGGTCGCGCAGCCCCAGCTTCGTCAGCACATGGCCCACATGGGTCTTCACCGTCGTCTCGCTGACGAACAGGTCGGCGGCGATCTCCGCGTTCGACAGGCCGCGCGCGACCAGCTTCAGCACCTCGACCTCGCGGTCCGTCAGCGTGTGCAGCGTGTCCGGCACGGGCTCCTCGCCCGACGGCAGATGGTCCGCGTACTTGTCGAGCAGCCGGCGCGTCACGCTCGGGGCGAGCATCGCCTCGCCGCCCGCCACCACCCGGATCGCCTGCACCAGCTCATCGGCCGGCGCGTCCTTCAGCAGGAAGCCGCTCGCCCCGGCCCGCAGCGCCTCCACCACGTACTCGTCCAGGTCGAACGTGGTCAGCACCAGCACCTTCGCCGGACCGTCCCGGCCCGGACCGGTGATCTGCCGGGTCGCCTCGACCCCGTCCATCCGCGGCATCCGGATGTCCATCAGCACCACATCGGGCTGGAGCGCGCGCACCTGGTCGAGAGCCTGGAGACCGTCACCGGCCTCACCCACCACCGCCAGATCGCCCTCGGCCTCCAGAATCATCCGGAAGCCCGTGCGCAGCAGCGGTTGGTCATCGACCAGAAGGACGCGGATAGCCACCAGATCTCCTCAATGCCCGTCGTGGGCCACAGGCCGGCCGGCCTCGGCCCGGACCGGCTCCATTCTGCCCTGGTCATCCTCCGCCGGACCGGCCGGGCGGACCGTCAGCGGATAGACCGGGGGAGTCCCGCCGAATTCCGGACAGAGCGCCTGGTGGTCGCACCAGCCGCACAGCTTCGTCGGACGCGGCCGCCACTCGCCCGTCCGCGTCGCCAGCGAGATCGCCTCCCACAGCGCCAGCAGCTTGCGCTCCACCCGCTCCAGGTCCGCCACCACCGGGTCGTACGTCAGCACGTCACCGCTGCCCAGATAGACCAGCTGGAGCCGGCGCGGCACTACACCCTTCAGCCGCCAGATCACCAGGGCGTAGAACTTCATCTGGAACAGCGCGCCCTCCGCGTACTCCGGACGCGGCGCCTTCCCCGTCTTGTAGTCCACGATCCTGACGTCGCCCGTCGGCGCCACGTCGATCCGGTCGATCACCCCGCGCAGCCGCAGCCCCGACTCCAGCTCCGTCTCCACGAACAGCTCGCGCTCCGCCGGCTCCAGACGCGTCGGGTCCTCCAGCGAGAACCAGCGCTCCACCAGCCGCTCCGCCTGGGCCAGCCACCCCGCCAGCCGCTCGCCCCCCGGATCCTCCGCGAAGAGCTCGCCCAGCTCCGGCTTCGACTCCAGCAGCCGGTCCCACTGCCCCGGGATCAGAGCCGTCGCCCGGCCGGGCGTGCGCTCCACCGCCGGATTGTCGAACAGCCGCTCAAGCACCGCATGGACCAGCGTGCCGCGGGTAGCCGCTTCGCTGGGCTTCTGCGGCAGCTTGTCGATGACGCGGAAGCGGTACAGCAGGGGGCACTGCATGAAATCGCTCGCCCGCGAAGGGGAGAGCGAGGAAGGCGGCTGCGGCACCGGCTGGGACGGCGGCGGAACGGAGGTCATGCGAAGACCCTACGACCCGCCACCGACACCAACCGGCATACCATCGACCACAGACCCTCGAACACTGCATCATCGTGCCGAATGGCACCGAACCGAAGGGACCTCGTGGACGAGAGCGGCGACGGCCGGCGACCGCAGCCCGGCCCGGCGGCCCCCGGCCCCGGAGACGGCCCCGGCAAGGACGCGCCCCCGCGCCGGGACGAGCCCGGAGGCGGCATCCTCATGGGCCGCCCCTTCGGCGTACCCGTCTACGTCGCCCCCAGCTGGTTCCTGGTGGCGGCCCTGATCACCTGGGTCTTCGGCGGCCAGCTCGACCGGGTGCTGCCCGACCTCGGCGCCGCCCGCTACCTCGTCGCGCTCTTCTTCGCGATCGCCTTCTACGCCTCCGTCCTCGTCCACGAGCTCGCCCACACGGTCGCAGCGCTGCGCTACAAGCTCCCCGTCCGGCGTATCCAGCTCCAGTTCTTCGGCGGCGTCTCGGAGATCGAGAAGGAGTCCGAGACCCCCGGCCGCGAATTCGTCCTCGCCTTCGTCGGCCCGCTGCTCTCGCTCGTCCTGGGCGGGCTCTTCTACGTGCCCCTGCGCTTCGTGGAACGCGGCACCGTCCCGGCCGTCCTGCTCGGCGGGCTGATGATCTCCAACCTCATCGTCGCCGCGTTCAACCTGCTGCCCGGCCTCCCGCTCGACGGCGGCCGCATGCTCAGGGCCGTCGTCTGGAAGATCACCGGCAAGCCGATGAGCGGCACCGTCGCCGCCGCCTGGGTCGGCCGGGCGCTCGCCGTCGGCACCCTCGTCGGCCTCCCGCTCCTCACCCGCAGCGGCTCCCTCGGCAACGACGCCGGCGAGATCAGCGGCATGGACACCGTCACCGACGCCCTGCTCGCCGCGATCCTCGCCGCCATCATCTGGACCGGCGCCGGCAACAGCCTGCGCATGGCCCGGCTCCGCGAGCACCTGCCCGGGCTGCGCGCCCGCAGCCTCACCCGCCGCGCCGTCCCCGTCGAGGCCGCCACCCCGCTCTCCGAGGCGCTGCGCCGGGCCAACGAGGCCGGCGCCCGCGCCCTCGTCGTCGTGGACGGCACCGGCGAGCCCAAGGCCCTCGTCCGGGAGACGTCCATCGTCGCCGTCCCCGAGCACCGCCGCCCCTGGGTCGCCGTCAGCGGCCTCGCCCAGGACCTCACCGACGGCATGAAGGTCCCCGCCGAACTCGCGGGCGAAGCCCTCCTGGACCGCCTCAAGGCCACCCCCGCCACCGAGTACCTCGTGGTGGAGGAGACCGGCGAGATCTACGGCGTCCTCTCCACCGCCGACGTCGAGCGCGCCTTCGTCGCCGCGATGGCCCGCCCCGCCGCCTGACGCCCGCCCGCATCCCCGTACATCCGTACGGGCGGCGGTCGGCGGCCCGTGAAACACCGGTACGCTGGTCACATGTCTGAACCGACCGGTGCCGCCCGCCGACGCGGGCCCTTCAAGGTCGGGGACCAGGTCCAGCTCACCGATCCCAAGGGACGCCACCACACCTTCACGCTCGAAGCCGGAAAGAACTTCCACACCCACAAGGGTTCTTTCCCGCACGACGAGCTGATCGGTGCCCCCGAGGGCAGTGTGGTCCGTACCACGGGAAACGTCGCCTACCTCGCGCTGCGCCCCCTGCTCCCCGACTACGTCCTGTCCATGCCCCGCGGCGCCGCCGTGGTCTACCCGAAGGACGCGGGCCAGATCCTCGCCTTCGGCGACATCTTCCCCGGCGCACGCGTCGTGGAAGCGGGCGTCGGCTCGGGCGCGCTCTCCACCTTCCTGCTCCGCGCCATCGGCGAACAGGGCATGCTGCACTCGTACGAGCGCCGCGAGGACTTCGCCGAGATCGCCCAGCAGAACGTCGAGCGCTACTTCGGCAGCCCGCACCCCGCCTGGCAGCTCACGGTCGGCGACCTCCAGGACAACCTCACGGACACCGACGTGGACCGCGTCGTGCTGGACATGCTGGCCCCCTGGGAGTGCCTGGACGTCGTCTCCAAGGCGCTCGTCCCCGGCGGCATCCTCTGCGCGTACGTCGCCACCACCACCCAGCTCTCCCGGACGGTCGAGTCCATCCGTGAGATCGGCTGCTTCGCCGAGCCGCAGCCCTGGGAGTCGATGATCCGCAACTGGCACGTGGAGGGCCTGGCCGTGCGCCCGGACCACCGCATGATCGGGCACACCGGCTTCCTCGTCACCGCCCGCCGGCTCGCCGACGGCGTCGAGGCCCCGGCCCGTCGCCGCCGCCCCTCCAAGGGCGCCTACGGCGAGGACTACGACGGCCCGGGCGGCCGGAGCGCTCCCTCCCGCGACTGACCTCGCGGCAACGCACCGGCGCCGCCGCCGAGTTCCCGGACCGACCCGGGGACCCGGCGGCGGCGCCTTCTCCGTATGCGGCGCGTCATCCCGGCGCACCCCACCGTTCCGCTGCCGTGTGAGGTGTGGCACGATGCTGGCCACCCCCGTACCGCCGACGCCGACGGCCGCACCACAGGAACCACAGGAGACAGCCCGCGTGCAGACCTCCGCGCTCCCGGACCTCGCGCACACCGACACCAGGCCCATGCACTGGCTCGCCACCGCGGCGGCCATGGCCGCAGTCATCGCGGCAGCCGGTCTGCTCCAGCCCCACAGCAGCGCCTCGGCCTCCACCCGGCACCGCACGACGGCCCAGCAGCAGCACGAGGAAGCGGCCGTAGCACCGGATCCGGCCAAGGCGGACTTCCCCCTGGACTGCGGCAACGTCGGCAACACCGTCGCCAAGCAGGCCCCCGGCGACCTCGACGGCGACGGCAGGCCCGAGACCGTCGCGGTGGTCCACTGCGCGGCCGGATCGGGCACCCCGCCCAGCGGCATCTACGTCCTCACACAGGCGAGCGGGGCCGCACCCAGGATCGTCGCGACCCTGGTGGACCCCGCCCAGCAGCTGACCATCGGCGACTTCACGGTCCGCGACGGCGTCATCTCCGCCACGCTCCTCGGCTACTCCTCCTCGTCGGTGCCCTCGTGCTGCCCCGACCAGCAGGAGAAAGTCACCTGGAAGTGGCAGAACGGCGCCTTCACGCGGAACAGCGATACGGCCGGGAGCACCGGCGCCGGCGTCTGAGCCCGGCCCGGCACCGCCGCCCGGCACCCCGGAAGGTCAGGCCGCCTCGGGCCCGTAGACCTCGACCCTGTCCGAAACGCGACGCACATGAATGCAGTCGCCCGGGCACTCCTTGGCCGAATCCACGACGTCCTGGAGCAGCGGCAGCGGCACCGGCGTGGTCGCGCCCTTGTCCTGCAGCAGCTCGTCGTCGTCGCTCTTCACGTACGCCAGACCGTCGATGTCCAGCTCGAACACCTCGGGCGCGTACTGCACGCAGATGCCGTCCCCCGTGCACAGGTCCTGGTCGATCCAGACCTCCAGGTCCTGCGCCTCGCCACCGGTGGGAGAGTCCTGCCGCACGGTCATGTCGCCTGCCGTTTCCTGCGTAGCCGGACCGGGAAAGAGCCAGCCCTGACGGGTGTTGAACGCTTTGACGATACAACCGGCCGCTTTCCGATGTTGAACGGTGGGTATCCACCTGGCACGGGGGAGAGCGCAAGGGTGAAGATCGGACACACCTCACAGTCTTTGTGATCTAGGGGTTTCAATCACCACCCACGCAGGTAGGGTCAGGAAGCGTCCAGCTCCCCTTGGAGGAGGTGAGGACCGTGGCAGCCCACGACGACGACATCAACCGCGGCATCCGGCCCGGGCGGGGGTCCGACGACCCAGCCGGCCAGGTCGCCTATCTCGAGCAGGAAATCGCCGTCCTGCGACGTAAGCTCGCCGACTCTCCGCGTCATACGAGGATTCTCGAAGAGCGGATCGTCGAACTGCAGACCAACCTCGCAGGCGTGTCCGCCCAGAACGAGCGGCTCGCCGGCACACTCCGCGAGGCCCGCGACCAGATCGTGGCCCTCAAGGAGGAGGTCGACCGGCTCGCACAGCCGCCGGCCGGCTTCGGGGTGTTCCTGCAGGCGAACGAGGACGGCACCTGCGACATCTTCACCGGGGGCCGCAAGCTCCGGGTGAACGTCAGCCCCAGCGTCGAACTCGAAGACCTCAGGCGCGGCCAGGAGGTCATGCTCAACGAAGCGCTCAATGTGGTCGACGCCATGGAATTCGAGCGTGCCGGGGACATCGTCACCCTCAAGGAGATCCTTGAGGACGGCGAACGCGCCCTGGTGATCGGGCACACCGACGAGGAAAGGGTGGTGAGGCTCGCCGAGCCGCTGCTGGACATCACCATCCGCCCCGGCGACGCCCTGCTGCTCGAACCCCGTTCCGGCTACGTCTACGAAGTCGTGCCCAAGAGCGAGGTCGAAGAACTCGTCCTCGAAGAAGTGCCCGACATCGACTACGACAAGATCGGCGGCCTGGGCGACCAGATCGAGCTGATCCGCGACGCGGTCGAGCTTCCCTATCTCCACCCCGACCTCTTCAAGGAGCACGAGCTCCGCCCGCCGAAGGGCATCCTGCTCTACGGTCCGCCCGGCTGCGGCAAGACGCTCATCGCCAAGGCCGTCGCCAACTCCCTGGCGAAGAAGGTCGCCGAAGTCACCGGACAGCCCGCCGGCAAGAGCTACTTCCTCAACATCAAGGGCCCGGAGCTCCTCAACAAGTACGTCGGCGAGACCGAGCGGCACATCCGCCTGGTCTTCCAGCGTGCCCGCGAGAAGGCGAGCGAGGGCACCCCCGTCATCGTCTTCTTCGACGAGATGGAGTCCCTCTTCCGCACCCGTGGATCGGGCGTCAGCTCGGACGTGGAGAACACCATCGTCCCGCAGCTGCTCGCCGAGATCGACGGCGTGGAGGGCCTGGAGAACGTCATCGTCATCGGCGCCTCCAACCGCGAGGACATGATCGACCCGGCGATCCTGCGCCCGGGACGGCTCGACGTCAAGATCAAGATCGAGCGCCCCGACGCGGAGGCCGCGAAGGACATCTTCGCGAAGTACCTCACGCCTTCGCTGCCGCTGCACGCGGACGACCTGGCCGAGCACACCGGCTCGAAGGAAGCCGCCGCGCACGCCATGATCCAGTCGGTCGTCGAGCGGATGTACACCGAGTCCGAGGAGAACCGCTTCCTCGAGGTCACGTACGCCAACGGCGACAAGGAAGTCCTGTACTTCAAGGACTTCAACTCCGGCGCGATGATCCAGAACATCGTGGACCGGGCCAAGAAGATGGCCATCAAGGCCTTCCTCGACCACGGCCAGAAGGGCCTTCGCGTCTCCCACCTCCTCCAGGCCTGCGTGGACGAGTTCAAGGAGAACGAGGACCTGCCGAACACCACCAACCCGGACGACTGGGCCCGTATCTCCGGCAAGAAGGGCGAGCGGATCGTCTTCATCCGCACGCTCGTCACCGGAAAGCAGGGCGCGGACACCGGCCGCTCCATCGACACGGTGGCCAACACCGGTCAGTACCTGTAGAAGGCGTACCGGCTGCGGATGCCCGGCCGGGCATCCGCAGCCGGTTGCTTTCCGGCCAGCCGCGGGCGACACCGCGGCAATGACGACGCAATTGATCTCCCCACCGGCACGCGGGCGTTCTAGGCTCAGGCGTACCGCCCGTTCGCGCAGCGCGGGACGGGCAGACCGCGCACGCACCGAACAAGCAGCGGTACTTGAGCGCCGCCCCGGAAGGGAGCGCCGCCGGGCAAGGAGGGCCGCATGACCGTACGGCGAGTAATGGGCATCGAGACGGAGTACGGGATCTCCGTCCCCGGACACCCCAACGCCAATGCCATGCTCACCTCGTCCCAGATCGTCAACGCCTACGCGGCGGCGATGCACCGGGCGCGCCGCGCCCGCTGGGACTTCGAGGAGGAGAATCCGCTGCGGGACGCGCGAGGCTTCGACCTCGCCCGCGAGACCGCCGACTCCAGCCAGCTCACGGACGAGGACATCGGCCTGGCCAATGTCATCCTCACCAACGGGGCCCGGCTCTACGTCGACCACGCGCACCCCGAGTACAGCTCCCCGGAGATCACCAACCCCAGGGACGCGGTCCTGTGGGACAAGGCCGGCGAGCGGATCATGGCCGAGGCGGCCGAGCGCGCGGCGCAGCTCCCGGGCGCCCAGCCGATCCACCTCTACAAGAACAACACCGACAACAAGGGCGCCTCCTACGGGACGCACGAGAACTACCTGATGAAGCGGGAGACCCCGTTCTCGGACATCGTGCGCCACCTGACGCCGTTCTTCGTCTCGCGGCAGGTGGTCACCGGCGCCGGACGGGTCGGGATCGGCCAGGACGGCGGCGAGCACGGCTTCCAGCTCAGCCAGCGCGCCGACTACTTCGAGGTCGAGGTCGGCCTGGAGACCACGCTCAAGCGCCCCATCATCAACACCCGCGACGAGCCGCACTCGGACGCCGAGAAGTACCGCCGGCTCCATGTGATCATCGGCGACGCGAACCTCTCCGAGATCTCGACGTATCTGAAGCTCGGCACCACCTCGCTCGTCCTGTCCATGATCGAGGACGGCTTCATCAACGTCGACCTGGCCGTCGACCAGCCGGTGCGCACCCTGCACCAGGTCTCGCACGACCCCGGGCTCCAGCAGCTGATCACGCTGCGCAGCGGCCGGACACTCACCGCGGTGCAGCTCCAGATGGAGTACTTCGAGCTGGGCCGCAAATACGTCGAGGAACGGTACGGGGCGGACGCCGACGAGCAGACCAAGGACATCCTGAGCCGGTGGGAGGACACCCTGAACCGGCTGGAGAACGATCCGATGAGCCTGGCCGGCGAGCTGGACTGGGTGGCGAAGCGGCAGCTCATGGAGGGCTACCGGCGCCGCGACGGCCTGGACTGGGACGCCGCCCGGCTGCATCTGGTGGACCTGCAGTACGCGGACGTACGGCAGGACAAGGGGCTGTACAACCGCCTGGTGGCCCGGGGCCGGATGAAACGGCTCCTGGACGAGCGCGAGGTCGAGGAGGCCCGTACGGCGCCGCCCGAGGACACCAGGGCGTACTTCCGCGGCCGCTGCCTCGAACAGTACGCGGACGACGTGGCCGCTGCCTCCTGGGACTCGGTGATCTTCGACCTGCCGGGCCAGGACTCCCTCCAGCGGGTGCCCACGATGGAGCCGCTGCGGGGCACCCGGGAGCACGTGAAGTCGCTCCTGGACCGCTGCCGCACGGCGCAGGAGCTGGTCGACGTCCTCTCGGGCCGCTGAAAGCGCCTGAAAGGGCTCCCGGCTGGGAATCATTCCGATGACCTCCGGACGTTGAGACAAGTACCGGGCCAATGTCGGACCCCATGGGTAGGGTCTGATCAAGTGCTTCGAACCGAGCGGGGTGAGCTAGATGGCGACCAAGGACACCGGCGGCGGACAGCAGAAGGCGACGCGCTCCACGGAGGAGGTCGAGGAGCAGGCGCAGGACGCGCAGGCTTCCGAGGACCTCAAGGAACGCCAGGAGAAGCTGAGCGACGACGTGGACGACGTCCTGGACGAGATCGACGACGTACTCGAGTCCAATGCCGAGGACTTCGTCAGGTCATTCGTACAAAAGGGCGGCGAGTAACCGGCCCCGCGCCGGAGGCCGGCGGCGGGTGTGCGGCACGGGCGGACCGCCCGTGCCGCACACCGCGGGCACGGTCCGCGCCCCCGTCCGATTGCCTGCGTCTTCTATGTGGATCACTGCCGCGGGGCGGGTAGGGTCCGGGGCGTAATGTGCTTCAACTGCAATGCGGCGCAGGGTCATCGCATACCTGGAGGGAAACGCGTGGAAGCCAACACTCGTAGCACCGGGCGTCTGCCGGCTGCCTTCCTGACGCCGGGATCGTCCTCCTTCATGGACTTCCTGTCCGACCAGGCGCCGGAGATGCTGCCGGGCAACCGTCAGACACCGCCCCTGAAGGGAGCCGTCGAGGCGCCGCACGGCACGACGATCGTGGCCGCGGCCTTCCCCGGCGGTGTCGTCCTGGCCGGTGACCGGCGGGCGACCATGGGCAACATGATCGCGCAGCGCGACATCGAGAAGGTCTTCCCGGCCGACGAGTACTCGGCGGTGGGCATCGCCGGTACGGCGGGTCTGGCCGTGGAGATGGTCAAGCTCTTCCAGCTGGAGCTGGAGCACTTCGAGAAGGTGGAGGGCGCCCAGCTCTCCCTGGAGGGCAAGGCCAACCGGCTCTCCACGATGATCCGGAGCAATTTGGCGATGGCCATGCAGGGCCTCGCCGTCGTCCCGCTCTTCGCCGGTTACGACATCGACCGCGAGCGCGGACGCATCTTCAGCTACGACGTCACCGGCGGGCGCTCCGAGGAGCATGTCGGCTACGCGTCCACCGGTTCCGGTTCGATCTTCGCCCGGGGCTCGATGAAGAAGCTCTACCGCGACGACCTGACGGAGGAGGAGACGCTCACGCTGGTCGTGCAGGCGCTGTACGACGCGGCGGACGACGACTCGGCGACGGGCGGCCCGGATGTGGGCCGGCGTATCTATCCGATCGTCACCGTCATCACGGAAGAGGGCTTCCGGAAGCTGACCGACGCGGAATCCGCCGGGATCGCCCGCTCGATTCTGGAACGCCGCCTGGAACAGCCCGACGGCCCGCGCGCCGCGCTGCTCTGAGCACGCGTTCGTTTCCAGCCTTCTTCGATGCTCCCGCCACTGACAGAAAGGGACGGATAGCCGGTGTCGACGCCGTTCTATGTCTCACCTCAGCAGGCCATGGCCGACCGGGCGGAATACGCCCGGAAGGGTATCGCCCGCGGTCGCAGCCTGGTTGTGCTGCAGTACGCCGACGGAATTGTGTTCGTCGGCGAGAACCCGTCCCGTGCGCTGCACAAGTTCAGCGAGATCTACGACCGGATCGGTTTCGCCGCCGCCGGCAAGTACAACGAGTACGAGAACCTCCGCATCGGCGGAGTCCGTTATGCCGATCTGCGCGGTTACACCTATGACCGCGACGATGTGACGGCCCGTGGACTGGCGAACGTTTACGCGCAGACGCTCGGCACCATTTTCTCCAGCGCGGCCGAGAAGCCGTACGAGGTGGAGCTGGTGGTCGCCGAGGTGGGCGCCGAGCCCGAGGGCGACCAGATCTACCGGCTGCCGCACGACGGCTCCATCGTGGACGAGCACGGCTCGGTCGCGGTCGGCGGCAACGCGGAGCAGATCAGCACCTTCCTGGACCAGCGCCACCGCGACGGGATGTCCCTCGCCGAGGCGCTGAAGCTGGCGGTGCAGGCGCTGTCCCGCGAGGCCAACGGCAACGAGCGGGAGATCCCCGCCGACCGGCTGGAGGTCGCGGTCCTGGACCGCACCCGGCCGCAGCAGCGCAAGTTCAAGCGGATCGTCGGGCGGCAGCTGGCCCGGCTCCTCGAAGCGGAGGCCGACGCGTCGACCCCGACCGACGCCCCGTCCGACGCCGAGGACGGCGAGTCCACGGACAGCCCGACGGCCACGACGGACCCGAAGGGCACGAAGGGCACGACCGACACCACGGATTCCGGCGGCGACGTGGAGTAACGCCACCCGCCCCGCCGAGCCCCGGCCCGCCCCAGGCGGACCGGGGCTCCGTCATGCCGGCGGCGGGGCGGTGGAGCCCCGGACCACCAGCCGCACCGGCAGGCTGCCCGGCTCGGCGGCCCGCCCGTCCAGGACCGCCAGCAGAGCGGCCATCCCGCGCTCCCCGACCTGCACGGCGGGCAGCCGGACCGTGGTCAGCTCCGGCTCCACCGCCGTGGCCAGGGCCAGGTCGTCGAAGCCGGTGACCGAGACGTCGTCCGGCACCCGCAGCCCGAACCGGCGGGCCGCCTTGCACGCGCCCGCCGCCAGGATGTCGTCGTCGCAGACGATCGCGGTGGGCCGGGGCCCGGGCAGCCCGAGCGCGCGTTCCGCGGCGTCCCGCCCCGCCCGCACGTCCAGTGCGGCGGTCACCGTGCGGACCTCGGTGCCGGGGGTCCGGCGCAGCTCCTCGCGCAGTGCGTCCGCCCGGCAGGCGAAGGTCCAGGTGTCGACGGCCGAGGCGAGGTGGAGGAAGCGCCGGTGGCCGAGGGCGAGCAGATGGCGGGCCACCTGGCGCATCCCGTCGGCGATGTCCAGGTTGACCCGGGCGGCGGGCCCGGGCGCCGAGGGGTCGCTGTCCAGCATCACGAGGGGGACGTCCGCGCCGTGCAGGGCGTCGAGCGCGTCGGCGGCCATGGAGGAGGCGATGACCCCGTCCAGCGCGGCCCGGGCCGACGGGAACGGGTCGCGGGCCGGGCCGGTGCCGTCGGGGGAGGGGTAGAGGACGACCCCGAAGCCGTGCTCGGCGGCGACCGCGGCGGCCCCGGTGTACACCCGGGCGAAGAACTCGTTGGTGAGGGCCGGGACGACCAGGAGCGCCGTCCGGGTGCGGCCCAGGCGCAGATTGCGGGCGGCGAGATTAGGCCGGTAGCCCAGGCCGCGGGCGGCGTCGCGGACCCGGTCGGCGGTGGACTCGGAGACCCGGCCCCGCCATTTGTCGCCGAGCACCAGCGAGACCGTGGCCTGGGAGACGCCGGCGGCCCGGGCCACGTCACGGCTGGTGGGCCGGGGCGGGCCGGGCGGTGCGGGGCTGGTCACGCGGGCCTCCGGGCCGTTCGGTTCAGGCCCGTGAGGTGGACCTGCGGACGGGCTCATGGTACGTATGAACCCGGAAGTTATACGTAACACCTCGCAGGCCCGCACAGGCACCCGAGGGAGAGGGGCGGGACATGGCCGCGGGATATCTGGACATCCTCCGGGCGCGGCACGCCGCCAGGCTGCTGACGGGCACCCTGGTGGGACGGCTGCCGAACGGCACGGCGAGCATCGCGATCGTGCTGTTCGTCCGGGCCGAGGGTGGCAGCTACAGCATCGCGGGCGCGCTCGCGGCGGTGTACGGGCTGGCCACGGCGGTCGGGCAGCCGCTGCTCGGCCGGGCGGTGGACCTGTACGGGCAGCCGCGCGTCCAGCTGCCCGCCGCCGTCGTCTCCGCGCTCGGCATGGCCGTCCTCGCCGTGGCCGGGACCGGCTCGCTCGCCCTCGCCTACGCGGCGGTGGCGGTGGCCGGGCTCTTCACGCCCCCGCTGGAGGGCGGCCTGCGGGCGCTGTGGCCGAGCGTGCTGGGCGGTGAGGACCGGGTGCACCGGGCCTACGCCATGGACGCCGTCGCGCAGGAGATCATGTTCACCGCGGGGCCCCTGCTCGTGACGCTCCTGGTCGCCCTCTGGTCGCCCGCCACGGCGCTGCTGGTCATCAACGCGATCGGGGTGCTCGGCGCGCTGTCGGTGGTGCTCTCGGAGCCCTCGCGGGTCTGGCGCTCCGCGCCGCGCGAGGCGCACTGGCTGGGCGCGCTGCGCTCGCCGGGGCTGCTGGCGCTGCTCGGCTCGTTCTTCTTCGTGGGCCTGGCGCTGGGCTCGATCACCGTGGCCGCGATGGCGTACGCGGACGACCGGGGCCGGGAGTCGGTGTACGGCTGGCTGATGGCCGCGCTCGGCCTCGGCGCCCTGCTCGGCGGGGTGGTGTACGGGGCGCGGCAGTGGGCGGGGGCGCCGGAGCGGCGGCTGCGGGTCATCGTGGCGCTGCTCGCGGTGGGCTATCTGCCGCTGGTGCTGACGCCGGGGCCGGTCGCGATGACCGTGCTGGCGGCCGTCTCCGGGGTGTTCCTCGCCCCGGCCGTCGCGTGCTCGTTCATCGTGGTCGACCGGCACGCGCCCCGGGGGACGGTGACGGAGGCGTTCTCGTGGCTCGTGACGACCTTCGGGGTGGGCGCGGCCGTGGGGACGGCGGTGGCCGGTCCGGCCGTCGAGCTGGGCGGGACGGCATGGAGCTTCGCGGTCGCGGGGGCCGGTGGAGTGGCGGCGCTGCTGGTGTTGCTGGCCACCGGGAAGGTCCTCGTGGCTCCGCCCCGTACCGCCGTCGCGGTGCGAGGGTCGGAAAATGATCGAAACGGTGCCGTCGAACCCGGTTTCAGCTCGGGCCATCAGGCGTAATGTTCAGTCATGGACCGCCGCATTTTCGGGCTGGAGAACGAGTACGGCGTCACGTGCACGTTCAGGGGACAGCGCCGACTGTCTCCTGATGAAGTGGCGCGCTACCTCTTCCGCCGTGTTGTGTCATGGGGCCGCAGCAGCAATGTCTTTCTGCGGAACGGCGCCCGCCTCTACCTCGACGTGGGATCGCATCCGGAATATGCAACCCCCGAATGCGACAACCTGACCGAACTGGTCACCCACGACAAGGCCGGCGAGCGCATTCTCGAAGGCCTGCTCGTCGACGCCGAACGCCGCCTGCACGAGGAGGGAATCGCCGGCGACGTCTATCTCTTCAAGAACAACACCGACTCCGCGGGAAACTCCTACGGCTGCCACGAGAACTACCTCGTGGCCCGGCACGGGGAATTCTCCCGCCTCGCGGACATCCTCATTCCCTTCCTCGTCACCAGGCAGCTGATCTGCGGCGCCGGCAAGGTGCTCCAGACCCCCCGGGGCGCGGTCTACTGCGTCAGCCAGCGTGCCGAGCACATCTGGGAGGGCGTCAGCTCCGCGACGACGCGCTCCCGCCCGATCATCAACACCCGCGACGAGCCGCACGCGGACGCGGAGCGCTACCGCCGCCTCCACGTCATCGTCGGGGACTCCAACATGTCCGAGACGACCATGCTGCTCAAGGTCGGCGCGACCGACCTGGTGCTCCGCATGATCGAGGCGGGCACGGTGATGCGTGACCTGACCCTGGAGAACCCGATCCGGGCGATCCGCGAGGTCAGCCACGACACCACCGGGCAGCGCAAGGTCCGCCTCGCCAGTGGCCGGGAGGCCTCGGCCATAGAGGTGCAGCGCGAGTACTACGAGAAGGCCGTGGACTTCGTGGACCGCCGCGGCATCCGCACCGGCAACGTCGAGCGCGTCCTCGAACTCTGGGGCCGCACGCTCGACGCGATCGAGGCCGAGGACCTCGACCGGATCGACACCGAGATCGACTGGGTCATGAAGTACAAGCTCATCGAGCGGTACCGGGCCAAGCACAACATGACCATGTCGAATCCGCGGGTCGCGCAGATAGACCTCGCCTACCACGACATCCACCGCCGGCGGGGGCTGTACTACCTGCTGGAGCGCAAGGGGCAGGCCGCCCGCATCTGCAACGACCTCAAGATCTTCGAGGGCAAGTCGGTGCCCCCGCAGACGACCAGGGCGCGGCTGCGCGGGGACTTCATCCGGCGGGCCCAGGAGCAGCGGCGGGACTTCACCGTCGACTGGGTGCACCTCAAGCTCAACGACCAGGCGCAGCGCACGGTGCTGTGCAAGGACCCGTTCCGGTCGGTGGACGACCGGGTGGAGAAGCTGATCGCGGGTATGTGAGGCGCAGGATACGCTCCGGCGCCGGCGCGACTCGGGCCCCGTACGTTCCTCGTACGGGGCCCTTCGCACGGCCTAGAGTGGCGGGGTCCCCGGACCCCCGGGGCGCGTCCCCCACATATGCCGTCTGAGATCTGAGGAACCAGTGCGCCGACTTGCCGGCCTTCTCGTCGTCCCCCTGCTGCTGTTGTCGTCAGCGGCCTGCGGCAGCGACGACGACAAGGGCTCCGACTCCGCTTCCGCCTCCGCGTCCGCCCCCTCCAAGGGCGGCTTCCCCGCCATCACCGCGGGCGAGAAGTTCGGCGAGAAGCCCACCCTGGCCAAGGGCACGGGTACGCCGCCCAAGGAGCTGAAGACCAAGGTCATCAGCGAGGGCGACGGCGCGAAGCTGAAGAACGGCGACGTCACCCAGGTCAACTACCTCGGCCAGGCGTACGACTCCACCAAGCCGTTCGACAACAGCTTCGACCGCAAGCAGCCGTTCGACCTGACGCTCGGCGCGGGCATGGTCATCCAGGGCTGGGAGAAGGGCCTGGTCGGCCAGAAGGTCGGCAGCAGGGTCCAGCTGGTGATCCCGCCGGACCTCGGTTACGGGGCCCAGGGCCAGGGCGACATCAAGCCGAACGCCACCCTGGTCTTCGTCGTGGACATCCTGAAGGCGAAGCAGATCCCGGCCTCGGCCAAGGGCACCGCCGTCGCCCAGGACAACATGGACCTGCCGAAGGTGGGCACCAACACCGACGGCAAGGCGCCGAGCCTGACCATCCCGAGCAAGGTCACCCCGCCGAAGAAGCTGGTCTCCAACTACGTGCTGGAGTCCAAGGGCGACGTGGTGAAGGAGACCGACTCGGTCGTCGTGAACTACGTGGCCAAGCTCTGGAAGGACGGCAAGGAGTTCGACAACACGTACACCACGGGCAAGACGCAGACCTTCCCGCTGGCGCAGGTCACCCTCAAGGGCCTGAAGGACGGCCTGGTCGGCAAGAAGATCGGCAGCCGGGTGCTGCTGGTCGTGCCGCCGGACCAGGGCCTCGGTGACAAGGAGCAGTCGGGCGTGCCCGCCAACTCCACGCTGGTCTTCGCCGTGGACCTCCTGGCGAAGATGTAAGACTGTCCCGGTTGCCCAGTTCATCTGTAAGAGGAGCAAGTCAGTGAGCATCGAGAAGCCCGAGATCGACTTCCCGGGTGGCGAGCCGCCGGCCGACCTGGAGATCAAGGACATCTGGGAGGGCGAGGGCGCCGAGGCCAAGGCCGGCCAGACGGTCTCCGTCCACTACGTGGGTGTCGCCTTCTCCACCGGCGAGGAGTTCGACGCCTCCTGGAACCGCGGCACTCCGCTGCAGTTCCAGCTCGGTGCCGGCCAGGTCATCGCGGGCTGGGACAAGGGCGTGCAGGGCATGAAGGTCGGCGGCCGTCGCCAGCTGACCATCCCCGCGCACCTCGCCTACGGCGACCGCGGCGCCGGCGGCGGCCGGATCGCCCCGGGCGAGACGCTGATCTTCGTCTGCGACCTCGTCGCCGTCTGATCCGCGCGTAGTAGCACCAGCAGGGCCCGCGCCGCCAAGGTGCGGGCCCTCGCTTTTGTCCGGACACCCCGGGGCGGTACGGTCGAGCGTCGTAGAGCACGAGGGAAAGGGCGTCGATGGCGATTGCCAAGGCCGAGCGGCTGATGAATCTGGCGCTGTGCCTGCTGGGGACCCGGCGCCCGCTCAGCAAGCGCGAGCTGCGCGGCTCCATCGAGGCGTACCTCGAAGCGGCCTCCGACGACGCCTTCAACCGGATGTTCGAGCGCGACAAGGACGACCTGCGCGAGCTCGGCCTGGTCATCGAGACCGTGGAGAACCTGGACGGCGACACCGGCTACCTCGCCCGCCGCGACAGCAACCGGCTGCCGCCCATCACGCTGGACGCCGAGGAGGCCGCCGCGCTCGGCCTGGCCGCCAAGGTCTGGCAGCAGGCCCGCCTCGCCGGCGCGGCCAGCGGAGCGCTGCAGAAGCTGCGCGCGGCCGGGATGCCCGAGACCGAGGACGCCTACGAGGTGCACAGCGCCCTCGAACCCCGCATCCCCGTCCACGAGGCCGCGTTCGAACCCCTGATGCTGGCCTGCCGCGACCGCCGCCCGGTCACCTTCGACTACCGCAAGGCCAACGCCGCCCAGCCCGAGCAGCGCCAGGTCGAGCCGTGGACCCTGGAATGCTGGCGCGGCCACTGGTACCTCGCCGGCTGGGACCGCGAGCGGGGCGCCGAGCGCGTCTTCCGGCTCTCCCGGATCACCGGCAAGGTGCGCTCCCGGGCCGGTGCCTTCACCGCCGAGGTGCCCGACGTGGTCACCGTCCGCGAGACCGTGGAGAGCTGGGCCGGGGAGACGGCCACCCGGACCGCCCTGATCAGGCTCCGCACCGACTCCGGCTACCCGCTGCGCGCCCGCGCCCTGTCGGTCCGGGAACTCGGGAACGGGTGGGACGAGTTGGAGATCCCGTACGGACACGGGCTGGACGCCTGGCTCGTGGAGTTCGGGCCCGACGTCGTCGTCACCGGACCCGAGGACCTGCGGGCCGACGTGGTGGACCGGCTGCGCGCCGTGGCCAAGGACTGAGGGGACCGACTTCCATGGCCACGAACGCCATCGACCAGACGCGCCGGATGCTCTCCCTGGTGACGTACCTGCGCGAGCGCCCCGGCGCCCACGTCCAGGACGTCGCCCGGGCCTTCGGGATCACCGAGGACGAGCTGATCGCCGACCTGGACGTGCTGCCCATGTGCGGGACCAGCTTCCGGGGCGGCGACCTGCTCGACATCGACACCGACGGCGACCGCATCTGGTGGCACAACGCGGACGACGTCGCCGAACCGCTGCGGCTCGCCGCCGACGAGGCGACGGCCCTGCTGGTCGCCGCCCGCGCCGTGGCGACCCTGCCCGGGCTGCGCGAGAGCGACCGGCAGGCGCTGCTGCGGGCCACCGCCAAGCTGGAGACCGCCGCCGGAGAGGTGGGCGCCGCCAGCTCCCGGCTCTCGGTCACCTTCGAGTCCGAGGGCGGCGTCTTCGCCGAGGTGGACCGGGCGATCTCGGAGCGGCGCCGGCTCTGGCTGCGCTACTACTCGCCCGCCCGCGACGAGCTCACCGAGCGCGAGGTGGACCCGATCCGGCTCTTCGCCGTCGGGCACACCTATATGGAGGCGTGGTGCCGCTCCTCCGAGGACCGGCGCACCTTCCGCCTCGACCGGGTCGCCGAGATCCGGCTCCTCGACGAGCCCGCCGCCCCGCCCGAGCTGGAGCTGCGGGACCTGTCCGAGGGGCTCGTCCAGCCGGCCGCCGAGGACCCGGAGGTCGTGATCGAGGTCGGCCCCGGCGGGCGCTGGGTCGCCGAGTACTACCCGCACGACCGGGCGGAGGAACGGCCCGACGGCGGTCTGCGGATCACCCTGCGCACCCCGGACCCGGCCTCGCTGCGCCGGCTCGCGCTGCGGCTCGGCCGGGAGGGGCGCATCGTCTCGCCCCCGGAGCTGGCCGGGAGCGCGCGGAGTGCGGCGCGCGCGGCGCTCGCCGCGTACGACGGCACGGCCTGAGGGGGCGACCGCACCCATGGGCCACCTGTCCGCGCTGCCGGGCCGCGCCGCCGTACCCACCGTGGCGGTGCCGGAGTCGGCGCGCTTCAAGGCCGCCTGCCCGGACTGCCGTGCGCGGTTCGAGCTTGCGGCGGCGGAGTTCCGGCTGGTGATCGGCGCGACCAGCCGCACCACGTTCTACTCCTTCACCTGCCCCGACTGCGCCGCGTGCGTCCGTAAGCCGGCGGGGGAACGGATAGTGGAGCTCCTGACCGACGGCGGCGTCCGCACGCTACGCCTGCACACCGGCTCCTGAAAGGCTCCTCGCGCATGTTCTGGCCCATGCTCGCCATCGCCCTGGGATTCCTCGGAATCGCCGTGCTCGGCACGCTGGCCATCAGGGTGTTCACCGAGGCCCAGCGCCTCGGCCACCAGGTGACCCGCACCACGGAGCGCATCAACCGCGCCGCCGACGACCTGGAACGCGCGGCCGAACGGCTCGCCGCGACGGGGAAGGCCAGGCCCTAGAGGGCCCGTGGACGCGGCCTCCTGTTTCGGGGGCCCGGGAGGTACGCTGCTGCAGGACGGCCCAGGCAGGGAGGTGCGGGCCGCTATCGAAAGTATGCACGGGCATTGCCTCGCGTTTACTCCCGCGGGTTACGATCGCTGCCGGCGAATGGTCGGATGTGTATCCGCCACTCAAGGGCAGCGAGCCCACCTCCAGCCGCCTCAGCTAGAAGGAAGCACATCATGGGCAATCTGAAGCCTCTCGAGATCGTACTGATCATCGCTGTCATCCTGCTGTTGTTCGGCGCCAAGAAGCTTCCCGACATGGCCCGTTCGCTCGGCAAGTCGGCCCGCATCCTCAAGAGCGAGGCCAAGGCCATGAAGAAGGACGACGAGCCGACGGCCCCCGCCACCACGGACGCCCCCGCCGACGCCCCGCAGGCCGCCGCCCGTACGATCCAGGCCGCGCCCGGCGACGTCACGAGCTCCCGTCCGGTGAGCGAAGCGAAGCCCACCACCCAGAGCTGACCGCGCTGACGGATTCCTCCGCCGGCCGCCGCACGAGACGAGGGAAGTGGGTTGCTCAAGTCTGCCCGCAAGCAGGAGAAGGACAGCGAGGGGCGGATGCCTCTCGCTGATCACCTGCGAGAGTTGCGTAACCGACTGCTGATCGCGGTTGTGGCGATCCTCGTGATCACCTCGATCACGGCCTTCTTCTACCAGGACCTGATCACCTTCCTGATCAAGCCCATCCTGGAGTCGGTCGGCTGCGCCCATGGTGAGGCGAGGCAGCTCAACGGCAAGCCGTGTGCCGAGATGACGGTGAACGGAATCGTCGCCCCGTTCTCCATCGCCCTCAAGGTCTCCCTCATGGCAGGGGTGGTGATCTCCTCCCCGGTCTGGCTGTACCAGTTGTGGGCGTTCCTCGCGCCCGGCCTGCACAAGCACGAGAAGCGGTACGCGCTCTCCTTCGTGGGCGTCGGCGCGCCGCTCTTCCTGGCGGGTGCGACCCTCGCCTACGTGCTGATGCCGCAGACCGCGTCGGTGCTCCAGGAGTTCACCCCCAACGACACGAAGCCCCTGCTGCCGGTCGACGAGTACCTCGACTTCATCACGCGCATGGTGGTCGTGTTCGGCCTCGCCTTCGAGCTGCCGCTGCTGCTCGTCCTGCTGAACTTCACCGGGATTCTCACGGCCAAGCGACTCGCCTCCTGGTGGCGCTGGATGGTCATGGGCATCACGATCTTCGCCGCTGTGGCGACCCCGACCGGGGACCCGCTCACGATGATCACGCTGGCCGCGCCCATCGTGCTGCTGTACTACCTCGCCCTCGGCGTCTGCATGGCCAACGACCGGCGCCGGAAGCGGAACAACCCGGACGCCGACCTCGATGACGACGAGGCGTCGGATCTGGACCTCACCCCCGAGGACATCGGCGACATGGAGCAGGTGTCGGCGTCTCCGACGGTGCCCGGTCAGTCCGACGGCGGACGGTCCTCCGCGCGCGACGGTTACGACGACATCACCTGACCTTGTAGGGTCCCCGGGTGACCAGCGAGATCACCCTCTTCGTCAATCCCACCGCGGGACGCGGCCGGGGCGCGCGAGCCGCGCAGCCGGCCGCTTCCGCGTTGCGGGAGGCCGGCTTCTCCGTACGTACGATCCTCGGCGAGGACGCCGGTGACGCGCTGCGCCGGGCCCGGGACGCGGTCGCGGAGGGGACCGGCGCGCTCATAGCCGTCGGCGGGGACGGGCTCATGTCGCTGGCCCTCCAGGCGGTCGCCGGGACGCTCACCCCGCTCGGCGTGGTCGCGGTGGGGACCGGCAACGACTTCGCGCGCGCCCTGGGCCTGCCGATACGCGACCCGGAGGCGTCGGGCCGGCTCGCCGCCGATGCGCTCAAGGGCCGGGCGCCGGTGCGCGAGATCGACCTCGGCCGGGCCGGGGAGCGCTGGTTCGGCTCCGTGCTCGCCTCCGGCTTCGACTCCCGGGTCAACGACCGGGGCAACCGGATGCGCTGGGGCGGCCGCTTCAAGTACGACCTGGCGATCCTCGCCGAGCTGGCCGCCTTCAAGCCGGTCACGTACCGCATGACGCTCGACGGGGGGCCGTCCCGGGAGCTTCGGGCGACGCTCGTCGCGGTGGGCAACGGCACCTCGTACGGCGGCGGCATGCGGATGTGCGCCGACGCGGACATGGGTGACGGGCTCTTCGACATCACGGTGGTCGGCGAGTGCAGCCGTACGACCCTGCTCAAGGTCTTTCCCCGGGTGTACAAGGGAACGCACCTCAGCCACCCCGTCGTCACCGTGCACCGGGCCTCGTCGGTCACCCTCGAAGCCGTCGGCGTCACCGCCTACGCGGACGGCGAACCGCTCGGCGCGCTCCCGCTGACCGCCACCTGTGTGCCGAAGGCGGTACGGGTTCTCGGAGCCCGGACCATGGGCGATTAAAGATCGCGTCACTGTCGGAGGCGGCGGGTAGGCTCGACAGCAAGATGACAGACGACCTCTCACCAGCTGAGCGCTACCAGGCTTCCCGGCTCCGGGCGGCCGAGCAGGCGACCGCTCTCGGGCCGTTCCGCGAGATGTACGACTTCGATCTCGACCCGTACCAGATCGAGGCGTGCAAGGCGCTGGAGGCCGGGAAGGGCGTGCTCGTCGCCGCCCCCACCGGCTCGGGCAAGACGATCGTCGGCGAGTTCGCCGTGCACCTCGCCCTGGAGCAGGGCCGCAAGTGCTTCTACACCACGCCGATCAAGGCCCTGTCGAACCAGAAGTTCGCCGACCTGGTCCGGCGCTACGGCTCCGACAAGGTCGGCCTGCTCACCGGTGACAACAGTGTCAACGCGGACGCCCCGGTCGTCGTCATGACCACCGAGGTCCTGCGGAACATGCTGTACGCGGGCTCCCAGGCGCTGAACGGCCTCGGACACGTGGTCATGGACGAGGTGCACTACCTCTCCGACCGCTTCCGGGGCGCCGTCTGGGAAGAGGTGATCATCCACCTCCCCGAGTCGGTCACCCTGGTCTCCCTCTCGGCGACCGTGTCCAACGCGGAGGAGTTCGGCGACTGGCTGGACACCGTGCGCGGCGACACCGAGGTGATCGTCTCCGAGCAGCGGCCCGTCCCGCTGTGGCAGCACGTGCTGGCCGGGCGGCGGATGTACGACCTCTTCGAGGAGGAGACCGACCACGGAGGCCGCGGCACCGGCCGCCGCGAGGTCAACCCCGACCTCGTCCGCCTCGCCCGCATGGAGAACCAGCGCGGGTACAACCCCCGCGAACGCCGCCGCGGCAAGATGGTCCGCGAGGCCGACCGCGAGCGCGAGCGGCGTCAGCGCAGCCGGATCTGGACGCCCTCGCGCCCCGAGGTCATCGACCGGCTGGACGCCGAGGGGCTGCTCCCCGCGATCACGTTCATCTTCAGCCGGGCCGCCTGCGAGGCCGCCGTCCAGCAGTGCCTGCACGCCGGGCTCCGGCTCAACGACGAGGACAAGCGGCGCCTCGTGCGGGAGATCGTGGAGGAGCGGACGGCGTCCATCCCGTCCGAGGATCTGCACGTCCTGGGCTACTACGAGTGGCTGGAGGGCCTGGAGCGGGGCATCGCCGCGCACCACGCCGGGATGCTCCCGCGGTTCAAGGAGATCGTCGAGGAGCTGTTCGTCCGGGGCCTCGTCAAGGCGGTCTTCGCGACGGAGACGCTGGCCCTCGGCATCAACATGCCCGCCCGCTCGGTGGTCCTGGAGAAGCTCGTCAAGTGGAACGGCGAGCAGCACGCCGACATCACCCCCGGCGAGTACACCCAGCTCACCGGCCGGGCCGGGCGGCGCGGGATCGACGTCGAGGGCCACGCCGTGGTGCTCTGGCAGCGCGGCATGGACCCGGGCGCCCTCGCCGGACTCGCCGGCACCCGCACGTATCCGCTGCGCTCCAGCTTCCGACCCTCGTACAACATGGCCGTGAATCTGGTCCACCAGTTCGGGCGGCACCGCTCGCGCGAGCTCCTGGAGACCTCCTTCGCGCAGTTCCAGGCGGACCGGTCGGTGGTCGGGATCTCCCGCCAGGTCCAGCGCAACGAGGAGGGCCTGGAGGGCTATCGCGAGGGGATGACCTGCCATCTCGGTGACTTCGAGGAGTACGCGCGGCTGCGCCGCGACCTCAAGGACCGGGAGACGGAGCTGGCCAAGCAGGGCGCCTCGCAGCGGCGGGCCGCCGCCGCCGCGTCCCTGGAGAAGCTGAAGCCCGGCGATGTCATCCATGTGCCGACCGGCAAGTTCGCCGGCCTCGCGCTCGTCCTCGACCCCGGGCTCGCTGCCGGGCGTACCAACGGGCACGGGCACCGCGGCATGGAGTACCACGACGGGCCCCGCCCGCTGGTGCTGACCGCCGAGCGGCAGGTGAAGCGGCTCGCCTCGATCGACTTCCCGGTGCCGGTGGAGGCCGTGGAGCGGATGCGGGTGCCGAAGTCGTTCAACCCGCGCTCGCCGCAGTCGCGCCGGGACCTGGCCTCCGCGCTGCGTACCAAGGCCGGGCACATCGTCCCGGACCGGCACCGCAAGGGGCGCGCCCCCGCCGCCGACGACCGCGAGATCGCGCGCCTGCGGGCCGAGCTGCGCGCCCACCCCTGCCACGGGTGCGACGAGCGCGAGGACCACGCCCGCTGGGCCGAGCGCTACCACCGGCTCCAGCGCGACACCCGGCAGCTGGAGCGCCGCATCGAGGGGCGCACCAACACCATCGCCCGCACCTTCGACCGGATCGTCGCCCTGCTCACCGAGCTGGACTACCTGCGCGGCAGCGAGGTCACCGAGCACGGGAAGCGGCTGGCCCGGCTCTACGGCGAGCTGGACCTGCTGGCGAGCGAGTGCCTGCGCGCCGGCGTCTGGGAGGGGCTGAACGCGGCGGAGCTCGCGGCGTGCGTCTCCGCCCTGGTGTACGAGGCGCGGCAGGCCGACGACGCGGTGGCGCCGAAGCTGCCGTCGGGGCCCGCGAGGACCGCGCTGGGCGAGATGGTCCGCATCTGGGGGCGGCTCGACTCCCTGGAGGAGGACTTCAAGATCAACCAGGCGGAGGGGGTCGGCCAGCGCGAGCCCGATCTCGGCTTCGCCTGGGCGGTGTACATGTGGGCGTCCGGCCGCTCGCTGGACGAGGTGCTGCGCGAGGCGGACATGCCGGCGGGCGACTTCGTGCGCTGGTGCAAGCAGGTCATCGACGTGCTGGGCCAGGTGGCCGCCGCCGCGCCGCGCGAGAACAGCACGGTGGCCCGGAGCGCCCGCAAGGCGGTCGAAGAGGTGCTGCGGGGCGTCGTCGCGTACAGCTCGCTGGGCTGAGACACGCGGAAGCCGGCCGGATCCTGTCGGGTCCGGTCGGCTTTCGTACAGGCTTCCCTTCCTCCGGGGGAGGGCCGGCTAGGACCGGCCGCCTCGGCTCATTTTCATCGACGCGCCCGCGCAGACCAGTCCGAGCAGGGCGGTCAGTCCGCCGATGATGACGTTGTTGAGGATGACGCCGGTGTCCGGGCTGCTGCCCACCACCCAGGGCGAGATGATCATCCACGCCCCCATGGCGCAGATGGCCCAGCTCAGGCCGTACATCCGCTGCGGCATCGCCGTGAACCCGAGGCCGAGCACGGCGATCGCGATGCCCATGACCAGGTTGTGCGTCACCAGGGCGGACTGCGAGGTGGTGAAGTGCAGCACCCACGGGGAGACGGCGCAGTAGAGACCGACCAGGAAGACCGGCGCGTCCACGAGCGCCACGTCGCGGCCGCCCATCACACGGGCGTAGCGGTCGCTCATTTCCGATACATCGGGGTGTCCGGCCATGTCGTGGCCGACGTGCGAGACGTTTGACATGAGTTTCGTCCCCTTCGGATCATGCGGACCCGGTCACCGCCACACGCGGGAAGTGGCCCGCACTGTCCATTCTGCTCTTATCCGTCGCTTATGTGTAGGTTCAAGGCGACGGGATTCCGCAGGATCCGCACCGGCCCGCCCGGGGCCCGCGGTGGGCCGGTGGCCCACCGCGGGGGATGTGATCAGGCGGCGGGCGGCATCAGGACCGTGTCCACGATGTAGACCGTGGCGTTGGCCGTGGGGACGTTGCCGCAGACGACCTTCGACGAGTCGTTCACGGTGTACGTCATGTCCGAGCCCGAGGTCGTCAGCTCGCCCTTCTCCAGCGTCTCGAAGGAGCCCTTCTCCAGCTGCTGCGGCGTCAGCTTCTGGCCCACCACGTGGTACGTGAGGACCTTGGTGAGCGCGGCCTTGTCGGCGAGGAGCTTGTCGAGGTCGGCCTTCGGGACCTTGGCGAAGGCGTCGTTGGTCGGGGCGAACACGGTGATGTTCTGGGCGTTGTTCAGGGTGTCGACCAGACCGGCCTTCTTGACCGCGGTGACCAGGGTGGACAGGGCCGGGTTGTGCGAGGCCGCCGTGGCCACCGGGTCCTTCGCCATGCCGTTGAAGGAGCCCGCGCCGCTCTTCGGGACCGAGGCGCAGGCCGGGCCGAAGGGCTTGTCCGGGTCCATGGACTTCTCGGCGGACGGCGAGGCGGGCGCCTTCGCGGAGCTGGCGCTCGATCCGGACGCGCTGTCCTTGGAGTCGCTGGAGCAGGCCGTCAGGGCCAGCGGCAGGATCGCCGCCGCGGTGAGGGCGAGGGCGGCGCGGCGGGCGTGGATGACCTTCATGGTGTTCTCCTGTTGAGTAACCGATTGATTGCGTACGGTAGTTGACTGGGGGTGCGCGAAGCCCGGGCGGACCTGCGCACGGCGTGGGGGAGGCGGCGGGCCCGCGGGGATCAGGTCACGTCGACCACCACCGAGTGCCGGCCCGTCGCGCCGTCCGGCACGGTGCCGGCGCGCCGGGCGGTCTGGACGGCGCCGGTCCCGTCGGTCGCGCGGACCTCCAGGGTGTGGCTGCCCGGGGTGGCCGGCCACTCCCACACCCACTGGCGCCAGATGTCCCGGCCGGCCGGTGCCGCGAGCCGCGCCGGGTGCCAGGGGCCCTCGTCCACCCGTACCTCGACCCGGGTGATCCCGCGGTGCTGGGCCCAGGCGACCCCGGCGACCGCCACCGTGCCCGCCTTCGGGGACGCGAAGGGGCGCGGGGTGTCGATGCGGGCCTGGGTCTTGATGGGCGCCCGCCGGGACCAGGACCGCTTCACCCAGTACGCGTCGTACGCGTCGAAGGTGGTCAGCTCGATGTCCTTGATCCACTTGCAGGCCGACACATATCCGTACAGGCCGGGGACGACCATCCGGACCGGGAAGCCGTGCTCGAAGGGCAGCGGCTCCCCGTTCATGCCGAAGGCGAGCAGGGCGTCGCGGCCGTCCATGACGTCCTCGACCGGGGTGCCGATCGTCATGCCGTCCACCGAACGCGCCACGAGCTGGTCGGCCCGGCCGCCCTCGGACGGGGGCCGCACCCCCGCCTCGCGCAGCAGGTCGGCCAGGCGCACGCCGAGCCACCGGGCGTTGCCGACGTACGGCCCGCCCACCTCGTTCGAGACGCAGGTCAGCGTGATGTCGCGCTCCACGGCCTTCCGTCGCAGCAGGTCCTGGAAGCCGAGCGTCACCGGACGGGTCACGCCCTTGCCGTGGATCCGCAGCCGCCACTCCCCGGCGTCCACCCTCGGCACGACCAGGGCCGTGTCGACGCGGTAGAAGTCCTTGTTGGGCGTGACGAACGGGCTCAGCCCCCGGACCTCCAGCTCCGCACCGGCCGGTACGGCGGGGGCGGGCGAGGCGGGCGCGGGGAGCTTCAGATCGCGCCGGGACGCCTCCGCCCCGGCCTGCACGGCCGAGGTGAGACGCCGCCCCAGCAGCCCCGCCCCGGCGGAGGCCACCGCCGCGACACCCGCCGCGACGACGAATCCGCGCCGGTCGAAGCCCCCGGTGGCCCGCTCCCCGGCGGGCCGGGGCGCGACCAGCCGCCCGGACAGCAGATACAGCACCCCGGCACCCGCCAGCGCGCCCACCACCGACGGCAGCGCGTCCGACACCCGGCCCTCCGGACGCCCGACCGCCGCCGTCGCCCCGACCGCGCCGAAGACCAGCACGGCCGCCGACCCGGCGATCCGGTGGCGGAGCGTCAGCAGCCCGACCGCCACCGCGAACAGCGCCAGGATCGCCAGGATCCCGAGCTCCAGGACCAGCTTGTCGTTGGTCCCGAAGTTCCGTACGGCGAAGTCCTTCAGCGCCGGGGGAGTGCGGTCGATCACCGCACCGCCCACCGCCGCCACCGGACCCGCCTCAGGCCGCACGACCGCCGCCGCCAGCTCGGCGACGGCCAGGGAGGCGAACCCGGCGATCACGCCGCCGAGCGCGGCACAGGCCGCACGCAGCGCTCGGGACCGCCGGGGCTCGGCTGCCCCGGTCTCCGGATCGTTCCGCTCTTCACTCACGACGGGGATTCGGCGCCGGGCTGCGAGCGGATTGGTCTGTCACCCGATCGGATGAACGACGGGTTCCGCCAATCCGCCGGACGGCCCGCAACGAATCACTTCCAAAGAGGCATCCGCCGCGCCTCCGCCTCCGGGGGAGGGCGTCGGGGCCGGTCCGGAAGGAGCGCAATGAGCGACAGGCGGCGACGCACGGCCGTCGTGGGCAGCGGGGTGGCGGGGCTCACGGCCGCGCACATCCTGCGAAGGGCCCATGACGTGACGCTGTTCGAGGCGGACGACCGGGTGGGCGGCCACGCGCACACCCACGACCTGCCCGGGGCCGACGGCCGCGTCCACCACGTCGACTCCGGCTTCATCGTGCACAACCGGCGCACCTACCCGCACCTGCTCCGGCTCTTCGCCGAACTCGGCGTGCCCACGCAGGAGTCCGAGATGAGCATGTCCGTCCGGTGCGAGGGATGCGGCCTGGAATACGCGGGGGCACGCGGCCCGGCCGGTCTCCTCGCCCGTCCGGCGTCCTTCCGCGATCCCGCCTATCCCCGGATGCTCGCCGCCGTCCCCCGCTTCCACCGGCTGGCCCGGCGGCTGCTGCGGGACGGCGGACCCGACGCGGAGACGCTGACCCTCGGCGAGTTCGCCGCGCGCGGGCGCTTCTCGCCGTACTTCACCGCCCACTTCCTGACGCCCGTGGTGGCGGCGGTCTGGTCCTGCGACCCGGGGACCGCGATGCGCTACCCCGCGCGCTACCTGTTCCGCTTCCTCGACCACCACGGCATGCTCGCGATCGGCGGCTCCCCGGTCTGGCGGACCGTCACCGGGGGCTCGCGCACCTACGTGGAGCGCGTGACCAAGCAGCTCTCCGCCGTCCGCACCGCCACCCCGGTCCGCAGCGTCCGGCGGCACGCGGACGGCGTCGAAATCACCACGGACGACGGCACCACCGAGCCCTTCGACCACGTCGTCGTCGCCACCCACCCCGACCAGGCCCTCCGCCTCCTCGCCGACCCCACCGACGACGAGACCCGCACCCTGGGCGCCTTCCGCTACTCCCGCAACGCCACCCTGCTGCACACCGACACCCGGCTGCTGCCCACGGCGCCCGGCGCCCGCGCCTCCTGGAACTACCTGATGCCGGACTGCGCCGCCGACGCCTCCCACGTCACCGTGAGCTACGACATGAACCGGCTCCAGCGGCTCGACGCCCCCGAGACCTACGTCGTCACGCTGAACGGCGCCGACCGCGTCGCTCCCGGCCTCGTCCGGGCCCGCATGCTCTACGAACACCCCGTCTACACCCCGGAGTCCGTGGCCGCCCAGGCCCGGCTGCCCGCCCTGTCCGGGCCGGTCACCGCCTACGCGGGCGCCTACCACGGCTGGGGATTCCACGAGGACGGCTGCCGCTCCGGTGCCGAGGCCGCGGCCGCGCTGGGGGTGGACTGGTGAACGCCCTCTACCCGTGCACGATCACCCACATACGGACCGCGCCCACCCGGTACGGCTTCCAGCACCGCACCTACCTGTGGCTGACGGACCCCGACGGGCCGCCGCCGCTCCCGCGCGCCCTGCGCTTCCTCGCCCGCTTCGACGCCCGCGACCACTTCGGCGGCACCGCCCCGACCATCCGGGCCGGGCTCGCCCGCTTCCTGGCCGCGCGCGGCGTCGACCTCGCCGACGGCACCGTCCTCATGCTGACCCAGGCCCGGGTCCTCGGCTACGTCTTCAACCCGCTCACCGTCTACTGGTGCCGGCGCGCCGACGGCACCCCGCTGTGCACGGTCGCCGAGGTGCACAACACGTACGGCGAACGCCACTGCTACCTGCTGCGCCCCGACGACCGGGGGCGGTCGGTCACCAGCAAGGAGTTCTACGTATCGCCGTTCTTCGGCACCGACGGCGCGTACTGGATGCGGCTGCCGGAACCGGGCCCGCAGCTGCGGCTGACGGTCCACCTGGAACGCTCCGGCACCCGCCCGTTCACCGCGACCGTCCGGGGGGAGCGACGCCCGGCGACCGCCCGCGTCCTGCTCGGCCTGGCCGTGCGCCACCCCTGGTCCACGGCCGTCGTCTCCGCCGCCATCCGCCTGCACGGCATACGCCTCTACCTGCGCGGGCTGCCCGTCCGGCCCCGCCCCCACCACCGCACCCAGGAGGGCATGCGATGACCGCCTCCACGTTCCGTACCCCGTCCGTGCCCGCCCCCGCCGCGCGCGTGGGCATCGACCCGGCACGCTGGCCGGACGTCGTGGCCCTGCCCCGCGCCTCCCGGCTCCGGACGGCCGTCGCCGAGCGGATCGTCCGCCGCGCCCTGGCCCGGCTGCCGCTGCGGGTGCGCCTCGACGGGCGGGAGGACATCGGGCTCGGCGGGCCGCTGATGGACGTCCACGACCCGGACGCCTTCTTCCGCAGGATCGGCGCGGCCGGGCTCATCGGCTTCGGCGAGTCGTACATGGCTCGGGAGTGGGACGCGCCCGACCCCGTCGGCGTCCTGACCGTCCTGGCCGGGCAGGTCGCCACCCTGGTCCCGCAGCCCCTGCAACGGCTGCGCGGACTGTGGGCGCGCCGCCACCCCGAGGCGCAGACCGGCACCCGTGAAGGGGCCCGGACCAACATCAGCCACCACTACGACCTGTCCAACGACCTGTTCGCGCTCTTCCTGGACGAGACGCTCAGCTATTCGTCGGCACTGTTCCGCGGCTTCCCCGCCGAACCGGCCCTGCTCCCCGCCGCGCAGCACCGCAAGATCGACCGGCTGCTCGACCTGGCCGCCGTCGGCCCCGGCACCCGGCTCCTGGAGATCGGCACCGGCTGGGGCGAACTCGCGCTCCGTGCCGCCGAGCGCGGCGCCCACGTCGTCTCCGTCACCCTCTCCCGGGAACAGCGCGATCTGGCCCTCCGGCGGATCGCGGCGGCGGGCCACGCGGACCGGGTCGACGTCCGGCTGTGCGACTACCGGGAGATCGAGGGGACGTACGACGCGATCGTCAGCGTCGAGATGATCGAGGCGGTCGGCGCGGAGTTCTGGCCCGTCTACTTCCGCACCCTGGACCGGCTGCTCGCCCCCGGCGGCCGGATCGCGCTCCAGGCCATCACCATGCCCGACGACCGCATGCGGGCCGGCCGGTCCACCTTCACCTGGATCCAGAAGTACATCTTCCCGGGCGGCCAGCTCCCGTCCACCGAGGCCATCGACCGGGTCACGGCCGCCCACACCGGACTGCGCGTGGAGCGCTCCGACGGCTTCGGCACGCACTACGCCGAAACGCTCAGGCTGTGGCGCGAACGCTTCGCCGCAGAGGCGGAGGCCGTCGACGCGCTGGGCTTCGACGCGACCTTCCGCCGCATGTGGACCCTCTACCTCGCCTACTCCGAAGCGGGCTTCCGCTCCGGCTACCTCGATGTGCGGCAGCTGCTGCTGACCCGTCAGGAACAGGAAACGGCATGACACTCACCGACAAGCGCCCCGCCCACGGGGCCGCCCAGCGCATCGAGCCCCTGGCCGAGCAGTTCCTCGGCGGCCGGCTCCCGGTCAGGGTGCGCATGTGGGACGGCAGCGAGACCGGCGCCGCCGACGGCCCCCTGATCCACGTCCGGACCCGCCGCGCCCTGCGCCGCCTCCTGTGGGAACCGGGCGAACTCGGCCTCGCGGAGGCGTACATCACAGGGGACATCGACATCGAGGGCGACCTCGCCGAGGGACTGCGGGCCGTGCACCGCGCCGTACGCGAACGCGGACTCGCCGCACCCCGGCCGAGCCTCGGCGACCGGCTGCGCGCCGCCGGCACCGCCGTGCGCCTCGGCGCGGCCGGGCTCCGGCCGCCCGTGCCCGCCGCCCGGGCCACCGGACTCGACGGCGCCCTGCACAGCAAGGCCCGCGACCGGGCCGCGATCAGCCACCACTACGACCTCTCCAACGCCTTCTACGCCCTCCTCCTGGACGAGACCATGGCGTACTCCTGCGGCTACTGGACCAGCGAGGAGCCCGGCTACGGCGCGGCCGACGCGCAGCGCGACAAGCTGGAGCTGATCTGCGGCAAGCTCGGGCTGCGCCCCGGTGCGCGGCTGCTGGACATCGGCTGCGGCTGGGGTTCGCTGACGCTGTACGCGGCCGAGCGTCACGGCGTCCGCGTCACCGCCGTCACCCTCGCCGCCGAACAGGCCGCCCATGTGCGCCGACAGGTCTCCGAGCGCGGCCTGGACGACCTGGTCGAGGTGCGCTGCCGCGACTACCGCGACATCGCGGACGCCCCGGACCACGAGGGCGGCTACGACGCGGTGTCCACCATCGAGATGGGCGAGCACGTCGGGGACGCCCAGTACCCGGCTTTCGCGGCGACCCTGCACGGCATGGTCCGCCCGCGCGGCCGGGTGCTCGTCCAGCAGATGTCGCGCGGGCGGGAGGCGCCGGGCGGCGGCGCGTTCATCGAGGCGTACATCGCGCCCGACATGCACATGCGCCCGGTCGGCGAGACCGTCGCCCTGCTGGAGGGCGCCGGTCTCGAGGTGCGCGACGTCCATGGGCTGCGGGAGCACTACGTCCGAACCGTCGACGCCTGGCGCCGGACCCTGGAGGAGAACGAGGCGCGGTTCACGGACCTGGTCGGCGAGGAGACCGTACGGGTGTGGCGGCTGTACCTGGCCGGCGGCGCCCTCGCCTTCGCGGAGCGGCGGATGGGCGTGGACCAGATCCTCGCCGTACGGCCCGGTGGTGACGGGGAGTCGGGGATGCCGGCCACCCGCGAGGCGCTGCGCACCGTCGGGGACGCGTCGTGAGCGGCTTCGCCTGGGAGGCGTTCGCGCGGGGCCTCGCGCCCTGCGCGGGCGCCGCGCTGGTCGTCCTGCTCGTCGCGTTCGCCGCCGGGGTCCGCAAGGGCATGCACCGGGGCGTGGACGTCGCCTGGGGTCTCGGCTTCGCCGCCGTCGCCCTCGTCTCGTACGGCCTGTCGGCGGGGGAGGGGGACGCCACGCGCCGCCTCCTCGTCACGGTGCTCACCACGGTCTGGGGGGTGCGCCTGGCGTGGCACATCGCCCGGCGCGGACGGGGGCACGGCGAGGACCCGCGCTACGCGAAGATGCTCGCGAAGGCGCCCGGCAACCCGGACCTCTACGCCCTGCGGAAGGTGTACCTCCTCCAGGGCGCCCTGGTCTGGCTGATCTCGCTCCCCGTGCAGGCGGCCGGCTGTCTCACCGGGCCGGTGAACGCCCTGGCCTGGGCCGGGGCCGCGCTCTGGGCGCTCGGCATGTTCTTCGAGGCGGTGGGCGACCACCAGCTGGCCCGGTTCAAGGCCGACCCGGACAACCGGGGCGCGATCATGGACCGGGGGCTCTGGTCCTGGACCCGGCACCCCAACTACTTCGGGGACTTCTGCGTCTGGTGGGGCCTGTTCCTGATTGTCTGCCAGGCTCCGGCCGCCGCCGCTGCCACGCTGGTGGCGCCCGCCCTGATGACGTATCTGCTCATCGGCGGCAGCGGCAAGGCCCTCCTGGAACGGCACATGGCCGACCGCCCCGGCTTCGCCGCGTACGCCGCGCGCACCAGCGGCTTCTTCCCGCGCCCGCCGCGCCGGGGCTGAACGCACGCGCGGACCGTGCGCCCGGGGGACCGCCCCCGGGCGCACGCCTCACGCCGGGAACTCCATCAGCGCCACCGGGTCCGAGGTCGGCCGCGCCGAACCGCCCGCCGGTTCCACGGTGATGCCCATGCCCGTCGCCCCGTCCACCGGGCCGTCGAGCAGCGTCGTGTACGTGGTCGAGGACGGGCCCGAGGCGCGCATCAGGCCCGCCGAACGCATCGTGCCGCCGTCGTCGAACCACAGCTGGTAGACCTTGCCGCTGGGCGCCTCGGCCAGCCCGGTGGCCAGGAACACCGCCCGGTCCTCGCTGCGGGAGACCACCACCGTGCCCTGCGCCCCGTCGTCCAGCTTGCCGGACGAGGTCTTCGCGTCGGGCGCGGCGAGGACCCGGGCCACCTGCTCGGCCCGGAGCCCGGCCGCGTCCGCCCGCTGCCGGGCGTCCCGGGCCTCCTGGTGCTGCCACACGGCGATCCCGCCGAAGCCCACCGCCGCGGCGAGGCACGCGGCCAGGGCGAACCGGGACCACCGGGCCGCCCCGCCCCGCCGGTCCGGCGAGCGCCCGCGGCGGGGGAGGGCGGGCGGCTCCTGGCGTACGGTCGTGATCTCCCGGAGCACCCGCTCCCGCAGCTCGCGGGGGGCCGGGGCGGCGACGGCGAGACCGAGGCGGGTCGCGGTCTCGGAGAGCTCGCGCACCTCGGTGGAGCAGGCCTCGCAGTCGCCCAGGTGCCGTTCGAAGTCCCGGCGTTCGGTGTCCGGCAGGGCGTGCAGGGCGTAGGCGCCCGTCAGTGTGTGGAGTCCGGCGTCGGTCATGAGGTCACCCCGAGGCAGTCGCGCATCCGGATCAGCCCGTCGCGCAGTCGAGTCTTGATCGTGCCGAGCGGTACCGCGAGCAGTTCGGCCACCTCGCGATAGGTCAGCCCCCGGTAGTACGCCAGGGTGACGGACTCGCGCTGGATCTCGGACAGCGTCCGCATGCAGCGGCGCACCTGCTCGCGTTCCAGCCGGGTCTCGACCTGTTCGGTGACCTCGTCGAAGGCGGGCGTGCGGTCGAGCAGGGCGGCCTTGTGCTCGCGGGCGGCCGACGCCTGCGCGGAGCGGACCCGGTCGACGGCACGGCGGTGGGCGAGGGTCAGCACCCAGTTCATGGCGCTGCCCCGGGCCGCCTGGAAGCGGGACGCGGTGCGCCACACCTCCACCAGGACCTCCTGGGCGACCTCCTCCGACTGGGCGGGATCGCGCAGCACATTGCGGACGAGCCCGAGCACCGGGCCGCTCACCGCGTCGTAGACCTGGGCGAACGCGTCCTGGTCGCCCCGGGCGACCTGCCCCATCAGCTCCTGGAGATCGGGCCCCGCCGAGGCCATTCCGCTGATGTACACGGCTTCTTTCACGCGGGGTTCCCTTCGGTGGTCATCGCTCTCCGGGGGTGATTCGGAGCCGGTGCCCTGGCGGATTGGCCGGAATCCGGGGATCCTTCCACGACTTCCCGGCGGCCCGCTCGGAAACGGCTCCAAGAATCGCGATACATCGCGGTTGACGCGTCGTCGGAAATCGAGCTATGTTCGGCCACGAGTATTCGTGAACGAGGAAATCTACGGAGGTGGGCGGCGGTGGCCAAGCGGCGCAAGCTCAGCAATCCGCTGGCGCTCACGGTGATGGTGCTGCTCGCCGAGCGGTCCATGCATCCGTACGAGATCGCCCAGACCCTCCGCAGGCGCGGCAAGCAGCACAGCGTGAAGATCAACTTCGGTTCGCTGTACACCGTCGTCCAGAACCTCGAGAAGCACGGCTACGTCGAGGTGACGGGCGTCCAGCGCCAGGGCAACCGCCCGGAACGCACGCTGTACGGCCTCACCGAGGCCGGGCGCGCCGAGATGCTGCACTGGCTGTCCGACCTGATCGCGGTGCCGGCCGAGGAGTACCCGGTCTTCGAAACGGCACTGGCCCTGCTTCCCGCGCTGCCCCCGGAGGAGGTGGGGGAACTCCTCGCGGACCGCGAGCAGGCGCAGATCGTGCGGGCTGCCGCGCTGCGCGGGGTCCTCGCCCAGCTCGGGGGCTCGCTGCCCCGCGTCTTCGTCGTGGAGACGGAGTACCAGCTCCACATGCTGGAGGCGGAGCTGGAGTGGATCGCCGCGTTCCGCCAGGAGATCGGCGAGGCCACCATCAGCGGTATCGAGGAGTGGAGGTCGTTCCACGAGACCGGCGAGGTCCCGCAGGACTGGCAGGACCTCGACGACCGGGAGTAAAGACGAAAAAAGACCCCGGCGGGACTGTTGCAGCAGTCCGCGCCGGGGTCTCGAACCCCAAAGCCGGACCACCGTGGAGGCGGCCCGGGCGATCGAGGTGCGGCACACCCAGGATAGCCCGGCACTCCCACGCGGACCGGCCCCACGGCGTCCGGACAACCGGACGCCCGGCCGACCACAGGAGAGCTCCGTCATGAGCACCCGTGCGCCCGCTGTCGAGGCGCGACAACTCGTCAAGACCTATCCGGGAGGGGTCACCGCACTGCGCGGCATGGACCTCACCGTCACCGCCGGCACCGTCTTCGGGCTCCTCGGGCCCAACGGCGCCGGGAAGTCCACCACCGTCAAGATCCTCACCACCCTCGCCCGCCCCGACTCCGGGACCGCGTCCGTCGCCGGGCACGACGTCCTCGCCCACCCGGACCGGGTGCGCCGCGCGATCGGTGTCGTCGCCCAGAAGTCCGGCGCCGACCCGGTCGCCACCGGCCGCGAGAACCTGCTCCTCCAGGGCCGGCTGTACGGGATGCGCGGGGCCGCCGTGCAGCGCCGCGCCGATGAGCTGCTGGAGCGGTTCGCCCTCGCCGACGCCGGGAAGCGCCTGGTCAAGGGGTACTCGGGCGGCATGCTGCGCCGCCTGGACGTGGCGCTCGGGCTGATGCACCGCCCCGAGGTGCTGTTCCTGGACGAGCCGACGACCGGGCTCGACCCGGAGGCCCGGACGGCGATGTGGGACGAGATCTCCCGGCTGGCCGGTGACGAGGGCCTGACCATCGTCCTCACCACGCATTACCTGGAGGAGGCGGACCGGCTCGCGGAACGCATCGCGATCGTCGACCGCGGCCGGATCGTGGTCGAGGGCACCCCCGACGAGCTCAAGGGCGAGCTGCGCGGCGACGCCGTCCATGTGGAGCTGCGCGCGGACGCCGGTGCCGAGGCCGTCACCGCGCTCGCCGGGCTGCCCGGGGTGCACGAGGCGGTGGCCGAGGGGCGCCGGGTCAGCGTCCGGGCCGAGGACGGCGCGGCCGCCGTACCGGTGCTGCTGGCCGCCCTCGAACGGGCCGGGGCCGCCGTCGCGGCGGCCACCGTCGCCCGGCCCTCGCTGGACGACGTCTATCTGCGGTACGCCGGCCGCCGCTTCCAGGACGCGGAGTCGGAGAGCGCGGCGACCGCCCCCGAACCGGCTCTCGCGGGAGGTGCCCGATGAGCGGTCAGGTCCTCTCCGAAACCTGGTACATGACGCAACGCCAGCTGATGGCGATCCTCCGGCAGCCCGTCTTCCTGGCGATCTCCCTGATCCAGCCGGTGATCTGGCTCTTCCTCTTCGGCAACCTGTTCAAGAAGGTGGTCGAGCTCGGCGGCTTCGGCACCACCTCCTACCTGGACTACCTCGTCCCCGGCATCGTCGTGATGAGCGCCCTCGGGTCGAGCATGTGGGCCGGGATGGGCACCCTGGAGGAGATCGAGCGCGGCACGCTCAACCGCTTCCTCACGACGCCCGTCAGCCGGAACGCCCTGATGAACGCCAACGTCGTGCAGAACGGCATCGCCACCACCGTCCAGTCCGTGGCCATCCTGCTGCTCGGCTGGGCGGCGGGCGCGGGCTATCCGGGCGGCGCGGCCGGACTGCTGATCCTGGTCGCCGCCTCGGTGCTGCTCGGCACGGTCTTCGGGGCGCTCTCGAACGCCGTGGGCATGATCGTGCGGGAGCGGGAGTCGATCATCGGCATCAACACCTTCCTGCTGATGCCGCTCACCTTCCTGTCCACGTCCTTCATGGCGCCCAGTCAGATGCCCGGCTGGATGCGGGACATCGCCGCCTTCAATCCGGTCAACTGGGCCATGGTGGCGGGTCGCTCGGCGCTCGGCCCCGACCCTGACTGGCAACTGGTCCTCACCCGCTGCGGCGGGCTCGTGCTGCTCGCCGCGGCCGCGGTGGCGCTGTCGACCCGTACGTTCCGCTCGTACCAGAAGTCCGTCTGACGAAACAGCTGTGCCCCGGCCCGTCGGACCGGGGCACAGCCATGTCGTACGGAGGTCAGGCCGCGCTCTCCTGCTCGCGCTCGACCTGCTCGTTCCACTCGCGCTTGACGGAGCGCCAGGCCTCGTCGTCGTGGCCGAGGCGCCAGTAGCCGGAGATCGACAGCTGGGAGGCCGGGATCTCGCGCTCCAGGCGCAGGTGGCGGCGGATCTCCTTGACGAAGCCCGCCTCGCCGTGCACGAAGGCCTGGACCCGGCCGGACGGGAACTCCAGCCCCGTCACGGCCTCGGTGAGCGCCGCGCCGACGGGCCGCCCGGCCCGGTGCAGCCAGGTGACCTCCACGCCGTCCGGCGTGGCGATCTTCTGCTCCTCCGCCGCGTCCGCCACCTCGACGTACGCGTGCACCACCGCACCCGCCGGCATCTGCTCCAGCGCGGCGGCGACGGCCGGGAGCGCGCTCTCGTCGCCCACCAGCAGGTGCCAGTCCGCCGAGGTGTCGGGGGCGTAACCGCCGCCGGGGCCCAGGAACGTCACCTGGTCGCCCGGCTTCGCGCCCGCGGCCCAGGGCCCGGCGAGGCCCTCGTCGCCGTGCACCACGAAGTCGATCGCCAGTTCCCGGGCGGCCGGGTCCCAGGAACGCACCGTGTAGGTACGGGTGGTGGGCCACAGCTCGCGGGGGTACTCCTCGCGGATGCGGGCCATGTCGAAGGGGTGGGTGTAGTCCGCGCCCTCGGGGGCGAAGCACAGTTTGACGTAATGGTCGGTGAAGCCCGCGAGCGCGAACTCGGCGAGACCGTCGCCGCCGAGCACCACCCGGATCATGTGCGGGGTGATCTGCTCGGTGCGCAGCACGTGCGCCCCCTGAGCCTTCGGTGCCCGCCGCTCCGGTCGTTCTGCCACGAGGTGTGCTCCCTGCTGCCGGAATTGGATAACCGTCAACCGATGCCGACATCGGCCTTAGGGTTACCTAACTTAACACCTCAGGATTGCAGTGCGGAGTGGAGGCGCTGGAGGGCCCCGCCCAGTCCCCACCGGGTCGCGAGCGCGTCGAGGGCGGCCGGATCGCGCGGCGCGGCGGGCAGCGCCGGGTCGAAGTCCGGCAGCGGTACGTCACCGGCGACCCGCACCACCTTCGGCGCGACGGCCACATAGGCGCGGGCCTCGTCCAGCCGCTTGCGCTGCGAGGGCGTCAGCTTGGCCGCCGGATCGTCCACCGCCGCCATGATCCCGGCCAGGTCGCCGAAGGCGTCCAGCAGCTTCGCCGCCGTCTTCTCGCCGATCCCGGGCACGCCCGGCAGCCCGTCGCTCGGGTCACCGCGCAGCAGCGCCAGGTCCACGTATCCGGCGCCGTCCACCCCGTACTTCTCACGCAGCCACGCCTCGTCCGTCAGCTGGAGGGTGCCGACCCCCTTCAGCGGGTAGAGCACCCGCACCCCGCGGGCGTCGTCCACCAGCTGGTACAGGTCCCGGTCGCCGGTGACGATGTCGACCGGGCCGGCCGCCCGCCCGGTCAGCGTGCCGATCACGTCGTCCGCCTCGTACCCCTCGGCGCCGACCCGGGCGATGCCCAGCGCGTCCAGCACGTCCGCGATGACCGGGACCTGCGGGGCCAGCGTGTCCGGCGTCTCCTCCTCGTCGGGCACGCCCGCCCCGGTCTCGACGGCCACCCGGTGCGCCTTGTACGTCGGGATGAGGTCGACCCGCCACTGCGGCCGCCAGTCCGCGTCCCAGCAGGCGACGAGGTCGTCCGGCCGGTGGTCCTGCACCAGGCGGCCGATGAAGTCCAGCAGCCCGCGCACGGCGTTGACCGGGGTGCCGTCCGGCGCGCGCACCGAGTCGGGCACGCCGAAGTAGGCGCGGAAGTAGAGGGAGGCGGTGTCGAGGAGCATCAGGCGTCGCGTCACACGCCGATGATGCCGCACGGCACCGACAGCGGCCGCCGCGGACGCGGTTCCCGGAAAACCAGGCTGTTTCATGTGATCCAGGTCACTCTTGTGTTTGCTCCGGATAAGCCGGGGCAGGCGCGCCATCGGAGCGGACCACGTCGCATTTTCAACTACTGCGCGTGTCATGCGGACAGAATCCGTGCCGCTCCACGGTCTGCCGGCGGGGGTGGCAGACCGTTCTCGGTTCAACGCGTGAGGTGTATGTGTCCAGGCTGCAAGCCGAGCACTTGTACAAAGTGTTCGGCAGACGACCCGATCAAGCCGTGCAGAAGCTGCGGAGCGGCACCGGCCGCGACGCGCTGCGCGCCGACGGAACCACCGCAGCGGTGATCGACGCGTCGTTCACCGTCGAACCGGGCCAGATCTTCGTCGTGATGGGTCTGTCCGGCTCGGGCAAGTCCACCCTGCTGCGGATGCTCAACGGCCTGCTGGAGCCCACCTCCGGCCAGGTGCTCTTCGACGGCCAGGACCTGACCGCCCTGAGCCCCGCCGAGCTCCGCCGGGTCCGCTCCACCAAGATCAGCATGGTGTTCCAGCACTTCGCGCTCTTCCCCCACCGGAGCGTCCTGGAGAACGCCGCGTACGGCCTGGAGGTGCAGGGCGTCCCGCGCGCCGAGCGCAACCGCCGCGCCACCGAGGCCCTGGAGCTGACCGGCCTGGCCGGCTGGGAGAAGTCCTGGCCCGACGAGCTGTCCGGCGGCATGCAGCAGCGCGTGGGCCTCGCCCGCGCGCTCGCCACCGACGCCGACCTGCTCCTGATGGACGAGTCCTTCAGCGCGCTCGACCCGCTGATCCGCCGCGACATGCAGGACCAGCTCCTGGAGCTCCAGAAGCGGCTGAAGAAGACCATCGTCTTCATCACCCACGACCTCAACGAGGCCATGCGCCTCGGCGACCGGATAGCCGTGATGCGCGACGGCGAGATAGTCCAGCTCGGCACCGCCGAGGACATCCTCGTCACCCCGGCCAACGACTACGTCGCCTCCTTCACCCAGGACGTGGACCGTGCCCGGGTGCTGACCGCCGGCGCGATCATGGCCGAGACGGACACCGTCATCGGCACGCTCTGCGACAAGGGCACGGAGATCCGGAACACCGACGACGTGCTGGCGGCCACCCCGGCCACCGTCACCGAGGCCACGCCGATCATCGAGCTGTTCACACCCTGCTCGCAGAGCCGGGTCGCAGTCGCCGTGACCGACGACAAGGGCAAGCTCCTCGGCGTCGTGCCCCGCGAGCGGCTGCTCGCCGTGCTCGGCGAGCCGATGACCCCCGCCCAGGCTCCCCAGGACGCCGCGACCTCGCTGAAGAAGGTGGCCGGTGTTTAGGCTCCATCTCGGCGACTGGGTCGACTCCGCGGTCGACTGGCTCCAGAACCACCTCTCCTGGCTCTTCGACTTCATCAGCTCCGTCGTGAGCGGGATGTTCGACGGCATCGCCGCCGTGCTCTCCGCTCCCGCGCCCCTGCTCTTCGCGGGCATCGTCGCCGTCATCGCCTGGTGGCTGCGCGGTCTGCTCGCCGGTGTCCTCGCCTTCGTCGGCTTCGCCCTCATCGACTCGGTCGAGCTGTGGGACGAGGCGATGGACACGCTCACGCTGGTGCTCGTCGCGACGATCGTGACGCTGGTCCTGGCCGTGCCGCTCGGCATCTGGGCCTCCCGCTCCAAGACGGTGAGCGCGGTGACCCGGCCGGTCCTGGACTTCATGCAGACCATGCCCGCCATGGTCTACCTGATCCCCGGCGTGATCTTCTTCGGCGTCGGTGTCGTTCCCGGCATCATCGCCACCATCATCTTCGCGCTGCCCCCGGGCGTCCGGATGACCGAACTCGGCATCCGTCAGGTCGACGGCGAGCTCGTCGAGGCGGCCGAGGCCTTCGGCACCACCTCCCGCAACACCCTGCTGCGGGTCCAGCTGCCGCTGGCGCTGCCCACGATCATGGCGGGCATCAACCAGGTCATCATGCTGGGCCTGTCCATGGTGGTCATCGCCGGCATGGTCGGCGGCGGCGGCCTCGGCGGCTCCGTCTACCGCGCCATCGGCAACGTCGACGTCGGCCTGGGCTTCGAGGCCGGTGTCTCCATCGTCATCCTGGCCATGTACCTGGACCGGATGACCAGCGCCCTGGGCCGCGAGGTCTCCCCGCTCGCCCGCCGCGCGGTCGCCAAGGCGCAGTCGATGGCCGGCGGCCTGAAGATCTGGCACCACCGCCCGCAGCCCGTCGTCGCCGTCGCGGGCGTCGTCGCCCTGGCGCTCGTCGCCGGCGGCATGGGGATCTTCGGCTCCTCGGACGACGACACCGCCACGGCCTCCGACACCACGAAGATCGGTGCCGGCAAGAAGATCAGCATGGGTTACATCCCGTGGGACGAGGGCATCGCCTCCACCTTCCTGTGGAAGGAGCTGCTGGAGCAGCGCGGCTTCGAGGTCGACGTCAAGCAGTACGAGGCCGGCGCGCTGTACACCGGCATGGCGAGCGGCCAGATCGACTTCGAGACCGACTCCTGGCTGCCGGTCACCCACGCCTCGTACTGGAAGAAGTACAAGGACCGCCTGGAGGACATGGGCTCCTGGTACGGCCCCACCTCGCTGGAGCTGGCCGTCCCCAGCTACGTCAAGGACGTGAAGTCCCTGACCGACCTCAAGGGCAAGGCCTCGCAGTTCAAGGGCCGGGTCGTCGGCATCGAGCCCAGCGCCGGTGAGATGGGCCTGCTCAAGGACAAGATCCTGCCGGGCTACGGCCTGGACAAGGAGTACAAGGTCGTCGACGGCTCCACGCCGTCCATGCTGGCCGAGCTGAAGCGCGCGTACGCCAAGAAGGAACCGATCGTCGTCCCGCTGTGGTCGCCGCACTGGGCGTACAACCAGTTCGAGCTGACCAAGCTCAAGGACCCCAAGAACCTTTGGGGCAAGGGCGACGGCATCCACACCCTGACCCGCAAGGGCTTCACCGGGGACAACCCCGAGGTCGCCCAGTGGCTCAAGGACTTCAAGATGAGCGAGGACCAGCTCACCAGCCTTGAGGCCCAGATCCAGAAGAGCGGCTCCGGCAAGGAGCAGGAGGCCGTCCGCACCTGGCTGAAGGCCAACCCGGACGTCGCCGACAAGTGGACCCCGGTGAAGAAGTCCGCCCCGGCCAAGGGCGCGAACGGCAAGGACGAGCGCGACCGTCCGGTCGAGATGGCCTGGTTCCCCTGGGAGGAGGACATCGCCGCCACGTACCTGTGGAAGGCCGTCCTGGAGGAGCGCGGCTACAAGATCAACCTCAAGCAGTTCGAGGTCGGTCCGATGTACACCGCGATGTCGCGGGGCCAGATCGACGTGCAGTTCGACGGCTGGCTCCCGTTCACCCAGAAGAACTACTGGTCCAAGTACGGCTCCAAGCTGACGGACGTCGGCTCCTGGTACGGCCCGACCTCCATCGAGGTCGCGGTGCCCGACTACGTCAAGGACGTGAAGTCCCTGGCCGACCTCAAGGGCAAGAGCTCGAAGTTCAAGGGCCGGATCGTCGGCATCGAGCCCGGCACCGCCACGATGGAGAACCTGAAGAAGAACGTGCTCCCGGCCTACGGCCTGGACGACGAGTACAAGGTGGTCGACTCCTCGACCCCCGGCATGCTCGCCGAGCTGAAGCGCGCGTACGCCAAGAAGGAGCCCATCGCCGTCCTGCTGTGGACCCCGCACTGGGCGTACAGCGAGTACGGGATGACCAAGCTCCAGGACCCGAAGAAGGCGTTCGGTGAGGGCGACCGGCTGCACACCATCGCCTCCAAGGAGTTCCCGGAGAACTACCCGCAGCTGACGAAGTGGTTCAAGGACTTCAAGCTGAGCGAGAAGCAGCTCGCCGGCCTGGAGAACCAGATCCAGAAGCTCGGTACAGGGCACGAAGAGGAAGCCGTGAAGGCCTGGATGGAGAAGAACCCGGGCATCGCGGACAAGATGGCCCCCCAGTAGGAGCCGTCACCGGCCCCGACCAGGGCCGCAGCCCGTGAAGGGGTGGGTCGCGCCGACGGCGCGACCCACCCCTTCCGGCGTTCCGGAGTGCTCACTTTCCGGTCCGTCCTGGCCTAACGGTGTGCGCGAAGGCCCCACAACCGGAAGGATGGCGTTTCGGGAGGGAGCCGGACATGGACGAGAAGGAAACACTCCGGGTGGGCGCTGCCGTCCGCCGACAGCGCAGATCCCTGGGACTCACCCTGGCCGCGGTCGCCTCGCGCAGCGGCCTTTCCGTGCCGTTCCTCAGCCAGATCGAGAACGAGCGCGCCAGACCCAGCGCCCGGTCGCTCGACCGGGTCGCCGAGGCGCTGGAGACCACCACGGCCCGGCTGCGCGCCGCCGCGGACTCCGCACGCGCGGTCGACGTCGTGCGCGCCGCCCAGGAGGACGGGGTGCACCGGGTGGTCCGCGGACGCCACCAGCTCAGCGCCCTGGAATTCACCGGGGAACTCGACCTCGGGCGGGAGTTCCAGCACCGCAACGACGAGCTCCTGTACGTCGCCGAGGGCGCCGCCGAAGTGGAGGCGGAGGGGCGGGCCTACCGGCTGGTCCAGGGCGACACGCTCTTCCTGTCCGGCGGGGTCCGGCACCGCTGGCGGGCCACCCTCCCCGGCACCCGGCTGCTGTGCGTCGCGGTCGCCGAACACATCGACGCCACGTCCGACCCCAGGCGCTGAGGGCAGGCGTGCGCGTCGTCTCGCTGGTCCCCTCCCTCACCGAGGCCGTCGCCGGGACGGCCCCCGGGCTGCTCGTCGGCGTCACCGACTGGTGCACCCACCCGGCCGGACTCGCCGCCGCCCGCGTCGGCGGCACCAAGAACCCCGACGTGGACGCGATCCTGGCCCTGCGCCCCGACCTGGTGGTGGCCAACGAGGAGGAGAACCGGGCCCCCGACCTGGCCGCCCTGCGGGACGCCGGCGCGGACGTCCTCGTCACCACTGTCCGCACCCTGGACGACGCCTTCGGCGAGCTGGACCGGCTGCTGACCGGCGCCTGCGGGCTGCCCCGTCCGCGCTGGCTGGACGAGGCCGAGGCCGCCTGGGCGACCCTCCCGCCGCCCGGCCCGCCGCGCCGCGCGATCGTCCCGGTGTGGCGCAGGCCGTGGATGGTGCTGGGCCGCGACACCTTCGCCGGTGACCTGCTGGCCCGGCTCGGCGTGGCCAACGTGTACGCGGACCACGCCGAGCGCTATCCGCGCGTCCCGCTCGACGAGCTCAACGCGGCCGGTGCCGAGCTGGTGGTCCTGCCCGACGAGCCCTACCGCTTCACCCGGAACGACGGGCCGGAGGCCTTCCCCGGGCTGCCCGCCGCCCTGGTCGACGGGCGGTACCTCACCTGGTACGGGCCGTCGCTGGTACGGGCCCCCGCGGCGCTGCGAGCAGCACTCCGCTGAGCAGCCCGCGCACCGTGCGTACGCCCGCCACCGCCCACGCCGAGACCAGCAGCACGTACAGCGCGACGGCCAGCCAGCTGAACGCGGTCAGTCCGGTGTGCCGGGCCAGGCCCGCCGCGCCCGTCACACAGGTGCCGACGGGGAACGTGAAGCCCCACCAGGTCATCGAGAACGTCATCCCGCCCCGTACCGCCCGCACCACCAGCGCCACGGCCAGGGCCAGCCACATCAGGGCGAAGCCCATCACCGGCACCCCGTACAGCACCGCGAACGCCCGCAGCGCCGAGGCGTACGGGCTTCCGATCGCACCCGGCGCCACATCGGCCAGCGCGTTGACCGCGGTGGTCGACTGGCCCAGCGGGCCGAGCACCAGGAACAGGGTGGGCGTCAGGGCGAGCGGCAGCGGGCCCCCGTGCACCAGCCGTCCGAAGACCAGCGGGAGCATGACCAGCGTCGCCAGCAGGCTGAGCCCGAACATCGCGTAGCAGCCGAGGAGCAGCGCCTCGCGCCCCTGGCCCGGGGGCAGCTCCGCCACGAGCAGCGGGCCGAGCGCGGCCGACACCATCGGCGCCACCACCGGCAGCAGCCACACCGGGGACGCGGTGCCCGGCTCCGGCCGGTGGCGCACGATCATGAGGTACGGGACCGCCACGGCCGCCACCAGACCGGTCACCGTGCCCGCCGTGTACAGCACCACGTCCAGCGCGAGCGCCGCCGGGTGCCCGATGAGGTCCTTGCCCACGGTCAGGCCGGAGCCCCCGACGGCCAGCAGCGCCATCGACAGGCAGCCGTAGAACGGCGCGACGGCCTGGTCCGCGAGATGGGCGCGCGCCTGGTCGGGGTGGGCCGCCCAGTGCCCGGCGCGGGCGGCCAGCACGGCGGCGAGCAGCAGCGCCGAGAACAGCCAGACCACCGTGCACGCGCCGCGCAGCCCCGGCACGTGCACCGGCAGCGCCGCGCCCGCGCTCGCGACGATCGCGGTGCCCATCACCGTGGCGTACCAGTTGGGCCCGAAGTGCCGCAGCGCGGGCCGCCGGAGGGTACCGGCGTACGGGGGAGAGGTGCGGGTCCGCAGATGGATGGCCATGCCACGATCCTCTGCGGCGCGGCAGAACCCCACCAGGGATCACCGCTCTATGAGGTCATAAGGTGGACTTATGTCCAGCGAACCGCCCGCCCCCCTGTCCCACCGGGTGCCCGACCTGGGCGCACTGGAACTGCTCCTCGCCGTCGCCCGGCACGGCAGCCTCGGCCGGGCCGCCCGGGACGTCGGCATCACCCAGCCCGCCGCCAGCAGCCGGGTCCGCTCGATGGAACGGCAGCTCGGCCTCGCCCTCCTCGACCGCTCGCCCCGGGGCTCCCGGCTCACCGACGCGGGCGCCCTGGTCACCGACTGGGCGCGCCGGGTCGTGGAGGCCGCCGAGGCGTTCGACGCGGGCGCCCAGGCGCTGCGCGACCGCCGCGACTCCCGGCTGCGGGTCGCCGCCTCCATGACCATCGCCGAATACCTGCTCCCCGGCTGGCTCATCGCCCTGCGCGCCGAACGCCCCGGCACCGCCGTCTCGCTGCTCGCCGGGAACTCCGCGGTGGTCGCCGAGCGGCTGCTGAGCGGCGAGGCGGACCTGGGCTTCGTGGAGGGGCTGTCCGTCCCGGCCGGGCTCGACGGCACGGTCATCGCCCACGACCGCCTCGTCGTCGTGGTCGCACCCGCCCACCCGTGGGCCCGCCGCCGCACCCCGCTGACCCCGGGCGAACTTGCCGCGACCCCGCTGATCCTGCGCGAGCACGGCTCCGGCACCCGCCAGGTCCTGGACGCCGCGCTCGCCGTCCACGGCCCGCTGGCCCCGCCGCTCCTGGAGCTCTCCTCGACCACCGCGGTCAAGGGCGCGGCGGAGAGCGGCGCCGGCCCCTGCGTCCTGAGCGAGCTCGCGCTCGGCGAGGAGCTGTCCGCCCGCCGCCTGGTGAAGGTCCCGATCGCCGGGGCCCGGCTGCGCCGCCAGCTGCGCGCGGTCTGGCCCTCGGGCCACCGCCCGACGGGCCCGGCCCGCGATCTGCTCTCGCTGACCCGGTCGGAACCCTCCGGGGGCACGGTCTAAGCGGAGCCCGTGGAAAACCGCGCGACGTGCCGGGCCGGGCACGACACCCTTGCGGGGCACGGCACTTCAGCGAAAGGACGAACCATGGGTACTTCGCCGCACCTCAGGCGGGCCGGCGCGGACGACGCCGCCGAACTCACCCGGCTGCGCCTGATCATGCTCGCCTCCCTCGGCGACGTTCCGGAGGCGGGCTGGACACGGGAGTGCGAGGCGGCCTTCCGCGAGCGGCTGACCACCGACCCGCAGTTCGTCGCCTATGTGATCGACGGTGGGGACCGCCTGCTGTCCAGCGCGGTGGGCCAGTACACGCGGTCGCTGCCCCGGCCCGGCCGCCCCTCGTACGTCGGACACATCGCGTCGGTCGCCACCGATCCCGCCCACCGGCGGCAGGGCCACGCCCGCCGGGCCTTCGAGGCCGTCCACGACCACCTCGTGGCGGCCGGGTGCTTCCGCATCAACCTGACCACCACCCCCGAGGGTGAGGGCCTCTACCGGGCGCTGGGCTACGCGGACCCCGGCGGCCCCACGCCCCTGAGCTGGTTCGCCGCCCCCACGCCCGGCACCACGGGGAAGACGGACCGATGACCTCCACCGCACCGCCCGCGCAGGGCGTCCGCCACCCCTGGTCCGGACTGCCCGCCACCGTACGGGCGGCCGTCGAGGACATCCTCGGCGCGCCGGTCACCGAGGCCCGCACCCAGAACGGCGGCTTCTCGCCCGGCGTCGCCGCCCGGGTCCGCCTCGCGAACGGCGGCCGGGCCTTCGTCAAGGCGGTGAGCGCCGAGGTGAACCCGGACAGCCCCGACATGCACCGCGCCGAGATCCGGCACACCGCGTTGCTCCCGGCACACGCCCCCGTACCCCGGCTGCTCGGCTCGTACGACGACGGCACCTGCGTCGCCCTCGTGCTGGAGGACATCGACGGCCGCCAGCCGCGAGTGCCCTGGGACCGGGCCGAACTGGACCGGGTCCTGGCGGCGGTGGGGGACCTCTCCCGGGCCCTCACCCCGGCCCCGGCCGACGTGGCCGCGGCCGACTGGGGCAAGTCCACGATGTTCGACGGCTGGCGCACCCTGCACGCCGCCGGCGGCGACGCCCGCCTCCACCCCTGGGCCGCCGGCCACCTCGCCCTCCTCGCGGAGCTGGAATCCGGCTGGGCCGAGGCCGTCGCCGGGGACACCCTCGCCCACAGCGACCTGCGCGCCGACAACATCCTGCTCACCGGAGACCGGACCGTCTTCGTGGACTGGCCGCACGCGGTGCGCGCCGCGCCCTGGTTCGACCTGCTGGTGATGCTCCCGTGCGTGGCCGCGCAGGGCTACGCCTCCGGAACGGACCGCCCCGACCCCGAGGCCCTGTTCACCGCCCACCCGCTCGGCCGGGACGCGGACCCCGCCGCCGTCACCGCCGTACTCGCCGCCGTCGCCGGGTACTTCGCGGAGCACGCGCTGCGCCCCGACCCGCCCGGCCTGCCGACGCTCCGGGCCTTCCAGGCGGCCCAGGGCGCCGCCGCCCTGACCTGGCTCCAGCAGCGGTTCTAAGCGCCCGCCGCCTCCACCAGCCCCCGCACCACGCGGAAGTCCTCGCCCATCTCCGGATGCCACTGGACCCCCAGGACCCAGTGGTCGCCGGGGAGTTCGACCGCCTCCACGGTGCCGTCCGCCGCGTGCGCCGACGCCACCAGGCCGGTGCCGATCCGGTCCACGGCCTGGTGGTGGTACGTGGGCACGGCGCACACCTCCGGCGCCAGCGACGCGTAGCGGGTGCCCGGGACCGGCGTCACCGGGTGCGAACCGAACACGCCCACCGGCCCGCCGTGGCCGTCCAGATGCTGGGTCAGGGTGCCCCCGCACACCACGTTCAGCAGCTGCATCCCCCGGCACACCCCCAGCAACGGCGTCCCCGACTCCAGCGCCGCGCCGATCAGCGCCGCCTCCCAGGAGTCCCGCTCCGGCGCCGGGGGCCCGGTACGCGGATCGCGCCCGGCCCCGTACCGCGCCGGGTCCACGTCGGGGCCGCCCGCCACCACCACCGCGTCCAGCCGGGCCACGGTCTCCGCCGCGACTCCGGGCGCGTCCGGCGGCAGCAGCACGGCCAGGCCGCCCGCCTCCCGCACCATCCGTGCGTACCCGGCGGGCAGCAGCGCCGCCGGCAGATCCCATACGCCCCAGCGCGCCGAAGCCACCAGGTACGTGCTGATCCCGACCAGCGGACGGTTCACCGGTGCCCTCCCTCGTACGGCGCGCGGAACACCCCGGCACCGTACCCACAACACCCGCCCTGCCCATAGATTTGTACCCGCCTGCCGGCCCGCGAGGAGAGGACCCGTCCGTGTCCGACCGCACCGCCCCGCTCGCCCTCGGAGACCTGCGCCGCCTCGTGCACGGCGGGGAGATCGACACCGTCGTCCTGGCCTTCCCCGACATGCAGGGGCGCCTCCAGGGCAAACGCTTCGCCGCCCCCTTCTTCCTCGACGAGGTCGTCCGCCACGGCACCGAGGGCTGCGCCTATCTCCTCGCCGTGGACACCGACATGAACACCGTCGACGGCTACGCCATGTCCTCCTGGGACAACGGCTACGGCGACTTCGCCCTCCGCCCCGACCTCGACACGCTGCGCCGGGTGCCGTGGCACGAGGGCACCGCGCTGGTCCTCGCCGACCTCGCCTGGGCCGACGGCGCACCCGTCACCGCCGCGCCCCGGCAGATCCTGCGCCGCCAGCTCGCACGCCTCGCCGAACACGGCTACACGGCCCACGTCGGCACCGAGCTGGAGTTCATCGTCTTCAAGGACACCTACGAACAGGCGTGGGACCGGGGCTACCGCGACCTGACCCCCGTCAACCAGTACAACGTCGACTACTCCGTCCTCGGGACCGGCCGCGTCGAGCCCCTGCTGCGCCGCATCCGCAACGAGATGGCGGGCGCGGGCCTCGCCGTCGAGTCCGCCAAGGGCGAGTGCAACCCCGGCCAGCACGAGATCGTGTTCCGCTACGACGAGGCCCTGGTCACCTGCGACCAGCACGCCGTCTACAAGACCGGCGCCAAGGAGATCGCCGCCCAGGAGGGCATGGCGCTCACCTTCATGGCCAAGTTCAACGAACGCGAGGGCAACTCCTGCCACATCCACCTCTCGCTGCGCTCCACCACCGACCCCGGACGCTCCGTCATGGCCGGTGCGGACGGGGAGATGTCACCGGTGATGCGGCACTTCCTGGCCGGGCAGCTCGCCGCCCTGCGCGACCTCGCCCTCCTCTTCGCGCCGAACATCAACTCGTACAAGCGGCTGCGCCCCGGCTCCTTCGCCCCGACCGCCGTCGCCTGGGGCCACGACAACCGCACCTGTGCGCTGCGCGTCGTCGGCCACGGCGCCTCGCTGCGCTTCGAGAACCGGCTCCCCGGCGGTGACGTCAACCCGTATCTGGCCGTCGCCGGACTCGTCGCCGCAGGCCTGTACGGCATCGAGCACAAGCTCGAACTCCCCGAACCCTGCGAGGGCAACGCCTACACCGCCGCGTACGACCACGTCCCGGCCACCCTGCGCGAGGCCGCCGCGCTCTGGGAGGAGAGCGGGATCGCCCGCGAGGCGTTCGGCGAGGACGTCGTCGCGCACTACCGCACCATGGCCCGCGTCGAACTCGACGCCTTCGACGCGGCCGTGACCGACTGGGAACTGCGCCGCTCCTTCGAACGCCTGTGACCACGACGCCCGCGAGGCCACGACCGCTGTGAGGACCACGTGATCCACGAGCACCACGTCCTGAACCCGGCGACCGAAGAGGTCGTCGCCACCGTCCCCGCCACCCCGGCCCCGGCCGTCCACACCGCCGTCGTCCGCGCCACCGCCGCCCAGCGCACCTGGGCCGCGCTCGCTCCCGCCGACCGGGCCCGGCTGCTGCGCCGGTTCGCCGCAGCCGTCGACGCCCGCACCGAGGAACTGGCCCGGCTGGAGGTCCGGGAGGCCGGCCACACCCTCGGCAACGCCCGCTGGGAGGCCGGCAACGTCCGCGACCTGCTCGACTACGCGGCCGGGGGAGTGGAACGCCTCAACGGCCGGCAGATCCCCGTCCCCGGCGGCATCGACCTCACGATCCTCGAACCCCTGGGCGTCGTCGGCGTCATCGCCCCCTGGAACTTCCCGATGCCCATCGCCGCCTGGGGCACCGCCCCCGCCCTCGCCGCCGGCAACGCGGTGATCCTGAAACCCGCCGAGACCACCCCGCTCACCGCGCTGCGCCTCGCGGAGATCGCCCTGGAGGCGGGCCTGCCCGAACACCTCTTCCAGGTCCTGCCCGGCGCGGGCGACGAGGCGGGCAACGCCCTGGTCGAACACCCGGACGTCGCCAAGATCGTGTTCACCGGCTCCACCCGCACCGGCAAGCGGATCATGGCCAAGTGCGCGGACCGCCTCAAGCGGGTCACCCTCGAACTCGGCGGCAAGAGCCCCAATATCGTCTTCGCCGACGCCGACATCGAGGCCGCCGCGGCCGCCGCCCCCGACTCCTTCCTGGACAACGCCGGCCAGGACTGCTGCGCCCGCACCCGCATCCTCGTCCAGCGCTCCGCGTACGACCGCTTCCTGGAACACCTCGCCCCGGCCGTCGCCGCGTACACCGTCGGCGACCCCGCCGACGAGAAGACCCGGATGGGCCCGCTCATCTCCCGTACCCAGCTCGAACGCGTACGCGGTTACGTCCCCGAGGGCGCCACCGCGATCCGGGGGAGCGCGCCCGAGGGGCCCGGCTTCTGGTTCCCGCCGACCGTCCTCACCGGCGTCCCGGCGGACGCGCCCGTCGCCACCGAGGAGGTCTTCGGGCCCGTCGCCGTCGTGCTGCCCTTCGAGGACGAGGCGGACGCCGTCCGGCTCGCCAACGCCACCGACTACGGGCTCGCCGGCTCACTCTGGACCCGGGACGTGGGGCGCGCCCTGCGGGTGTCCCGGGCCGTACGGGCGGGCAACCTCTCCGTCAACTCGCACTCGGCGGTGCGCTACTGGACCCCGTTCGGCGGGTTCAAGCAGTCCGGCGTCGGGCGCGAGCTGGGGCCCGACGCCCTCACCGCCTTCACCGAGACCAAGAACGTCTTCCTGAGCACGGAGGCATGAAACGCCCATGACCACGGATGAGATCATCTGCCGCCGCCTCGTCGGCCGCACCGCCGTCATCACCGGCGCGGGCAGCGGCATCGGCCTGGCCACCGCCCACCGGCTCGCCTCCGAAGGGGCGCACGTCGTCTGCGGCGACATCGACGCGAAGGCCGGCGAGGCGGCGGCCGAAGCGGTCGGCGGCACCTTCGTACGCGTCGACGTGACCGACCCCGGACAGGTCGCCGAGCTGTTCCGCACCGCCGACGACACCTACGGTTCCGTCGACATCGCGTTCAACAACGCGGGCATCTCCCCGCCCGAGGACGACTCCATCCTCACCACGGAGCTGGAGGCGTGGAAACGCGTCCAGGACGTCAACCTCACCTCCGTCTACCTCTGCTGCAAGGCCGCCCTGCCCTACATGCGCCGCCAGGGCCGCGGCTCCATCATCAACACCGCCTCCTTCGTGGCCCGGATGGGCGCGGCCACCTCGCAGATCTCGTACACCGCGTCCAAGGGCGGGGTGCTGGCGATGACCCGCGAACTCGGCGTCCAGTTCGCCCGCGAGGGCATCCGCGTCAACGCGCTCTGCCCGGGACCGGTCAACACCCCGCTGCTCCAGGAGCTGTTCGCCAAGGACCCGGAGCGGGCGGCCCGGCGGCTGGTGCACATCCCGCTCGGCCGGTTCGCCGAGGCCACCGAGATCGCCGCCGCCGTCGCGTTCCTGGCGAGCGACGACGCCTCGTTCGTCAACGCCACCGACTTCCTGGTGGACGGCGGCATCTCGGGCGCCTACGTCACCCCCCTGTAGGCCTCTCTCCTAGAGTGGAGCGATGAGCTACCCGACGCCGCCCGGCTGGTACCCGGACACCGCAGCGCCCGGCACCGAGCGCTGGTGGGACGGGACGGCGTGGACCGCCCACACCCGGGCGCCCGCCGCGCCCGTCCCGGCGCCGATGCCGATGCAGTTCCAGGCCCCGGTCCATGCCCCGGTTCCGGCTCCGGCTTCGCAGGGCGGCGGCAGCGGCTGGGCCGTCGCGCTCGTGGTGGCCGGGGCGGTCGTCGTCGGCGCCGTCGTGACCGGGGCCGTGCTCCTCACCCGGAACGACGACCCGGGGACCCCGGTCGCCCACGCCTCGCAGTCGCCCACCCGGACCGGCAGCGACGGGGCGCCCGGCGACGACAACTCCTCGCCGGACGGCACCCCCGCGCACGAGGACGCGAACGTGCTCACCGACCAGCTCAACGGCATCACGCTGCCCATCCCGGACGGCTGGGAGCGGCCGGACCGGACCGCTGACGAGGCGCTCACGATGCGCACCAAGGACTCGTACGAGTGCCCCGGCGCGTCCTCCTCGTACTGCTACCACGGCACCGTCACCACCCGGACCCCCGGCGGCACCGACGCCACCACGCCCGAAGCCCTCGCCGAGGAGGACATCGCCGACGCCGCCGACCGCGCCTACGAGGAGGACATCGTCGGGCGGCGCATCCACGGCGGCATCACCGCGCACCGGCAGACCGCCGCGGGCGAGGTCACCGTCGCCGGCCGCACCGGCTACTTCATCCGCTGGAAGGTCACCACCGCCAAGGGCCCCGGCGGCTACGTGGAGTCGCTCGCCTTCCCGTCACCCGCCGGCAGCGAGTCGCCCGTCATCGTGCGGTTCGCCTTCGACGCCGGCCCCGACGGACCGTCACTGGCCCTCATGGACACCGTCACGAAGGGCATCCGCCCCATCGGTGCGAAGGCGACGGACGGCGGCGTCGGCAGCGCGGTCGAGCACCCGGGCGGCTGAGGAGACGTAGGGCTGAGGAAACGTACGGCTAGAGGAACGTAAGGCCTTCGCCCCGGTACGTCGGAACCGTCGCCGTCACCCGGTCGCCCTCGATCAGGTGCAGCGCGTCGAACCGCTCGCACAGCTCACCGGCCTTCGCGTGCCGGAACCACACCTTGTCACCGATCAGCAGATCGTCGGCCGGGGCGCCGAGCAGCGGGGTCTGCACCTCGCCGGGGCCCTCCTGCGGGTCGTAGCGCAGCCCCTCCGGGAGATACGGGACCGGCAGCCGGTCCGCCCCGGCCGCGCCCGACGCCGGATAGCCGCCCCCGAGCACCGTCACCACGCCCACGCCCGGCCGCCGCACCACGGGCTGCGCGAACAGGGCCGCCGGGCGGGCCGTGAACGAGGTGTAGTTGTCGAACAGGCGCGGCACGTACAGCCCGGAACCGGCGGCGATCTCCGTCACCGCGTCCTCCGCCGCCGTGTGCTGCACGCTGCCCGTGCCGCCGCCGTTCACGAACTCCAGGTCCGGCGCCACCGCCCGGACCGCCCGCACCACCTCGGCCCGCCGGGCCGCCAGCTCCTTGCGGGCCGTGGCCTGCATCAGCCGGATCGCCCGGGACCGCAGCGGACGCCCCGCCACCGAGTCCCCGACGCCCGCGATGTGCCCCTCGTACGCCATCAGCCCGACCAGCCGGAAACCGGGGCGCCGGACCACGGACCTGGCCAGGTCGGCCAGCTGGGCGGGGGAGCGCAGCGGCGAGCGCAGGGCCCCGATCCGGACCCGGCCGCCGAGCATCCGCAGCGAGGTGTCCAGCTCCAGGCACACCCGGATCTCCTGCGTGCCGCCCGCCCGCGCCGCGTCGATCAGGTCCAGCTGGGCGTGGTCGTCCACCATCACCGTCACGGCGGCGGCGAGCTTCGGATCGGCGGCCAGCTCCGCGTAGGCCGGGCGGTCGGCGGAGGGGTACGCCAGCAGCACGTCGTCGAAGCCGGCCCGGGCCAGCCACAGCGACTCCGCAAGCGTGAACGACATGATCCCGGCGAACCCGGGCCGGGCCAGCACCCGTTCCAGCAGGGCCCGGCAGCGCACCGACTTGCTCGCCACCCGGACCGGCTTGCCCGCCGCCCGGCGGACGAGATCGTCCGCGTTCGCGTCGAACGCCTCCAGATCCACGACGGCTACGGGAGCGTCGAGATGGGCGGTGGCCCGGTCGTAACGGGCCCGGTCAGTGGCTCGGGCAGTCATGGCCGCAGCTTGCCAGACGGTTCTACCGCTGGGTAGGGGGAAGATCCGTGCAGATCCGCCGGTGCGCGGACCACCCGCTCCCACCCGGGTCTCCGCAGCCCGTAGAGTGACGCCCACGCGGCGAACGGGGTCCCGCCCACGCGGGCGGAGGGACGCGCGGTACGGAACGGACCAGGGGGGCGGATGAGCACCGAAGCACGGCGCTCCCCCGTACCACCCCGCCCCGCCTCACCCCCGCTCCACGAGCCCGCGCCGCCCCCCGCCGACTGGCCACCCCCCGAGGCCCCCGCCCGCCCCCGCCGGACCGTGGCCGCCGGAGTCTGCGGCGTCCTCGGGCTCGGGCTGATCGCCGGGGCCGCCGCCGGCAGCTGGCTCACCGGCGGCTCCGACGACGACCCCGCCGCCCGCAGCGCGTACACCGTGGGCCGGGAAGCCTGGCACAGCATCCCCGTGGACACCCTCTTCCCCCGCACCCTGAAGGGCGACGGCACCGGACCCGGCGGCGCCGACCGGGTCTGGACCCGGCTCGCCGTCGCCCCCGACGGCGGCTGCGCCGACGCGCTCGACCCGCTGCTGGCCAAGACCCTGCGTACGGTCGGCTGCGCCCACGTCCTGCGCGCCACGTACACCGACGCGACCGCCAGCAGCGTCACCACCGTGGGGCTCGCCTTCACCGAGGCCGACACCGACGCGATGCGGGCCCTCGGCGCCCGGTTCGCCGACCAGCACCTCGACCGCCGCACCGACCTGCTGCCCCGCACCTACCCCGTGAAGGACAGCCCGGCCGCCTCCTTCGGCGCCCGGCAGCGCGCCAGCTGGTCCGTCCACGTCCTGACCGAGATCCCGGTCGTCGCCTTCGCCGTGACCGGGTTCGCCGACGGACGCGCGAGCACCCCGCCCCAGCCCGCCGACCGGGCCATGGCCGACGGCGCCACGACCCCCGCCGCCCAGGCCGGACTCGGCCACGAGGCCAAGGGCCTGGCCGACGGCGTCGAACGCGCGCTGCGCACCCACGTGGCCGACCTCACGGAGCAGCCACGATGAAACACGCCGCGGGCGTCCTCTGCGCGGCCACCGCCCTCGCCCTGCTCCCCGCGACCCCCGCCACGGCCGACACCATCCGGGCCCAGCAGTGGGGCCTGGCCGCGATGCACACCGACCGGGCCTGGGAGACCACGCGCGGCAAGGGCGTCACCGTCGCCGTGGTCGACACCGGGGTCGACGGCAGCCTGCCCGACCTCGCGGGCCAGGTCCTGCCCGGCAAGGACCTCATCGGCTTCGGCGCCGGGCGCGGCGACAAGGCATGGGCCAGGCACGGCACCGCCATGGCCGGGATCATCGCGGGCCGGGGCCACGGCAGCGGCCGCGCCGACGGCGTCCTCGGCATCGCGCCCGAGGCCAGGATCCTCCCGGTCCGCGTCATCCTGGAGGCGAGCGACCCGGACCGCGCCGAGGCCCGCAGGACCCGGGGCACCGCGCTGGCCGACGGCATCCGCTGGGCCGCCGACCACGGCGCCGACGTCATCAACCTCTCCCTCGGCGACGACAGCGAGTCCGCCCACCCCGAGCCCGGCGAGGACGCCGCCGTCCAGTACGCCCTGAAGAAGGGCGCCGTCGTCGTCGCCTCGGCCGGCAACGGAGGCGAGAAGGGCGACCACATCTCGTACCCCGCCGCCTACCCCGGGGTGATCGCCGCCGCGGCCGTGGACCGGTACGGCACCCACGCCTCGTTCTCCACCCGCCGCTGGTACGCCACCGTGAGCGCCCCCGGCGACGACATCGTCGTACCGGCGCCCGACCACAAGTACTACGTGGAGTGGGGCACGTCCGCCGCCGCCGCGTTCGTCTCCGGCGCGGTGGCCCTCGTGAAGTCCGCGCACCCCGGGCTCACGCCCGCGCAGATCCGGAAGCTGCTCACCGACACCGCGCGCGACGCCCCCGCCGGCGGCCGCGACGACGCGCGCGGCTACGGGATCGTCGACCCGGCGGCGGCCATCGAGGCGGGCGGCGCCCTGCGCTCCGCCGACGCGCGCGGCGAATCCGCCCCGGCCGGCTACCGCAAGCGGTACTTCGGCGCCGGACCCACGCCCGAGCCCGAGGACGACGGACCGGCCGGGTGGCTCGCCCCGGCCGCCGGTGGCCTCGGCGTGCTTCTGCTGGCGGCGGGCGTGCTGCTGTGGCGGGGCCGCTCCCCGTTCACCCGGAACCGCTGACCGGGCCCCTTCGGCCAGGCACTACGCTCGCCCTGTGGCGCAGAAGAACATTCCGGACCCCGGTTTCTCCGACGACGACGGCACCGCCGACCCCGCTCTGGCCTCGGCGCTCGCCGCCTGGGCCGAGGACCGCGGCGCCGTCGCGCCGGTCCTCGAAGCGCTGAAGAGCGCCCGGCTCCTCGTCCCCGTCGTGGCGGTTCTCGGTGAGGTGGAGGAGGACGAGAACGGACTCCGGCGCGAGAAGACCAGTGACATGGCGGTGCCCACCCTCCAGGCCGGGGACCGCCGCGCCCTGCCCGCCTTCACCTCCACCGCGTCACTGGCCCGGTGGGACCCGCAGGCCCGCCCCGTCGCCGTACCCCTGCACCAGGCGCTCCAGGCCGCCGCGCACGAGAAGGCCGACACGGTGGTGCTCGACCTCGCCGGTCCTGTGGCCTTCGAGCTGACCGGGGCCGCCCTGCGCGCCCTCGCCGAGGGCCGTACCAGCGCGGACCCGCTGGACGACCCCGCGGTCACCGCCGCCGTCCGCGCCGCGGTCGCCGCCGAGCCCGCCGTGCTCCGCGCCCACCTCGGCCCGGGCAGCGCCGACGGCACCCTCGCCCTGGTCCTCGCCCCCGACGCCGAACCGGCAGAGGCGGCGGGCCGGGTCGCCCGCGCGCTGGCGGCCGACGAGGTGCTGCGCGCCCGGCTGGTCCGCGGCCTGGACCTCGCGCTGCTCCCGGCCGGGGCGAACACACCGGGTGAGCCCCTGTTCACGCGCTGAATCACCCGCCCGGCTCAACGCGCGCGAAGCCGTACGCAGCCGGAGAATTGCGAAGAAAAGGAACGATCTTCGCGAGGTGGTTGTATGCAAGCGCGGACAGCCGTGTCGGAGTTCCTCGGCACCCTGCTGCTGGTCTTCTTCGCCGTGGGAGCGGCGGTCCTGTGCGTCGATTACATCGGAACCCTGGGCATCGCCCTGGCCTTCGGTTTCGTGCTCCTCGCACTCGCCTACGCCCTCGGCCCGATCTCCGGCTGCCACGTCAACCCGGCGGTCACCCTCGGCATGCTGATGGCCCGGCGGATCGACGTGCGCACGGCCGTGACGTACTGGATCGCGCAGTTCCTCGGCGGCATCGCCGGTGCGGCGCTGCTGTTCCTGCTGGCCAAGCAGGTGCCGGGGCTGAAGACGAGCGGCAAGTTCGGCAGCAACGGCTACGGCAGCCGCTCGGACGTGCACATCAACCTCGGCGGCGCCTTCCTGGCCGAGGTGGTGCTGACCTTCCTGCTGGTGTTCGTGGTCCTCGCGGTGACCCACAAGGTGGCGGTCGTCGGCTTCGACGGACTGCCGATCGGCATCTCCCTCGCCGTGATCCACCTGGTCGGCATCCCGCTCACCGGCACGTCGGTCAACCCGGCCCGGAGCCTCGGCCCGGCCCTGTTCGCGGGAGGCGCGGCCCTCTCTCAGCTGTGGCTGTTCATCGTGGCCCCACTGATCGGCGGCATCCTCGCGGCGCTCGCCCACCGGCTGACCCACCCCTCCATGCGCGGCGGCGAGACGACCGCGGAGGTCTGACCCGCGCCCGCGAAGCGAAGAGCCCCCGCCGGGAGGACCGGCGGGGGCTCGTTCTCGTACGGGGAAAGGGGCGGCGGGCGGACGGCTCAGCCGAAGACCGCGCCGGTGTACTTCTCGCCCGGGCCCTTGCCCGGCTCGTCCGGGACGAGCGACGCCTCGCGGAAGGCGAGTTGGAGGGACTTCAGGCCGTCGCGCAGCGGGGCGGCGTGGAAGGAGCTGATCTCGGTGGTGCTCGCGTCCAGCAGGCCGGCCAGGGCGTGGATCAGCTTGCGGGCCTCGTCCAGGTCCTTGTGCGCGTCGCCGTCCTCGGTCAGGCCGAGCTTCACGGCGGCGGCGCTCATCAGGTTGACGGCGACCGTCACGATCACCTCGACGGCGGGCACCTCCGCGATGTCGCGGGTCATCTCGTCGAAGCCGGGGGAATCACTGCTGGGGGTCGCGTCACTCATGCGCCTTACGATAGGCCCACGGCGACGGCCCCCGTTCTGTGGGAGTCGATGAGACCCGTGGTTCGCGCACCCCTCGGCGAGCTGCTAACCTTGTGTAACGACCGGCCGGACAGCTATGTGCCCGGCCCACAAGTGGAGGCTCCGTTCTCCCACCTGACCGCCCTCAGGGCGGCGGGTCACCGGTCAGGCGGTCCCCATCGTTCCGTACGGACGATGGAACCGCCCGATGCGCCCCGCGGTTCACCGTGGCGGTGTTCCGGTTTTCCAGGAGCCCCGCCTGTGTCCCGTCCGGGGCATTTTTGTTGCTCCGATGCGGTTGGTCTGTCTGAAACAGACGTTACGTGGCTGTCCGCCAGGCGGTCGCGTGGTGCTACCGAGGAGGATCCATCAGCGCCGAGCCCCGCATCAACGACCGGATTCGCGTGCCCGAGGTGCGACTTGTCGGTCCCAGCGGCGAGCAGGTCGGGATTGTGCCGCTTGCCAAGGCCCTGGAACTCGCACAGGAGTACGACCTCGACCTGGTCGAGGTGGCGGCAACCGCCCGTCCGCCCGTGTGCAAGCTCATGGACTACGGGAAGTTCAAGTACGAGTCGGCCATGAAGGCCCGTGAGGCGCGCAAGAACCAGGCGCACACGGTCATCAAGGAGATGAAGCTCCGGCCGAAGATCGACCCGCACGACTATGACACCAAGAAGGGTCACGTCGTCCGGTTCCTCAAGCAGGGCGACAAGGTCAAGATCACGATCATGTTCCGCGGTCGTGAGCAGTCCCGCCCCGAGCTGGGCTTCCGACTGCTCCAGCGGCTTGCTTCGGACGTGGAGGAACTCGGCTTCATCGAGTCCAACCCGAAGCAGGACGGCCGGAACATGATCATGGTTCTGGGCCCGCACAAGAAGAAGACCGAAGCCATGGCCGAGGCCCGCGAGGCCCAGGCCGCCCGCAAGGCGGAGCGCCAGGGGAACAACACCCCCGACGCCGCGCCCGCGGAGACGGCCCCCGAGGCTCCGGCCGAGGCGGCGCCCGAGGCCGAGGCCGAGACACCTTCCGAGGCGTGACCGCAGGGGGTGCCATCCAGGCACCCCCGGGTCCCCCCGGAACCCCCATCAAGATCTGACGCCCCTGCAGTCCGGTGCTCGCACCGAGAGGGGCGCCACTGACGAGGAGAGAACGGCGCGATGCCGAAGAACAAGACGCACAGCGGTGCCAGCAAGCGTTTCAAGATCACCGGCTCCGGCAAGGTGCTGCGCGAGCGGGCCGGCAAGCGCCACCTGCTCGAGCACAAGTCGTCCAAGAAGACGCGTTCGCTGACCGGCACGGTCGTCGCGGCTCCGGCCGACGCCAAGAAGGTCAAGAAGCTTCTCGGCAAGTGAGGCCGTCGTCCCCGGTGAGTCCGGGGACGCGCCCTCGATCCGACCGGGACCAATTCGTTTCCGGGCCGTGTGAGTACGACCACGGCCCCGCTACAAGGAGTTAACAAGTGGCACGCGTCAAGCGGGCAGTCAACGCCCACAAGAAGCGCCGGGCGATCCTCGAGCAGGCCAGCGGTTACCGCGGTCAGCGTTCGCGCCTGTACCGCAAGGCCAAGGAGCAGGTCACCCACTCCCTGGTCTACAACTACAACGACCGCAAGAAGCGCAAGGGCGACTTCCGTCAGCTCTGGATCCAGCGCATCAACGCGGCTGCCCGCCAGAACGGCATGACGTACAACCGCCTCATCCAGGGTCTGAAGGCCGCCAACATCGAGGTGGACCGCAAGATCCTGGCCGAGCTCGCGGTCAACGACGCCAACGCGTTCGCCGCCCTCGTCGAGGTCGCCCAGAAGGCCCTCCCGAGCGACGTCAACGCCCCGAAGGCCGCCTGACCCAGGGCGCACTTCTCGGTTTTGAGCCGGACCCGCAGGCGCTCGCCGTCTGCGGGTCCGGTGCGTTGTACCCCCAGGACCTTTTTCGTACCGCAGAGAGGCTCGCCGCCGACCATGGGCATCCCCGAACTGATCTCCCCGCGTTCGCCGCGGGTCGCCGCCGCCCGGCGGCTGGCCCGGCGCAACTTCCGCGGCAAGGAGCGCAGGTTCATCGCCGAGGGGCCGCAGGCCGTGCGCGAGGCCGCCGAGCACCGGGGCGACGACGGCGAACCGACCCTGGTCGAGCTCTTCGCCACCGTCGAGGCCGCCGACCGCTACGCCGCCATCATCGACGCCGCCCACGCGGCCGGCGCCCGCGTCCACCTCGCCGGCGCCGACGTCCTGGCCGACGTCTCCCAGACCGTCACCCCGCAGGGCCTCATCGGGGTCTGCCGCTTCCTCGACTCGCCCTTCGACGCGATCCTCGCGGCCCGGCCCCGGCTGGTCGCCGTCCTGGCCCATGTCCGCGACCCCGGCAACGCCGGCACGGTGCTGCGCTGTGCCGACGCGGCGGGCGCCGACGCGGTCGTCCTGACCGACGCCTCGGTCGACCTCTACAACCCCAAGTCGGTGCGCGCCTCGGTCGGCTCGCTCTTCCACCTGCCGGTCGCCGTGGGCGTCCCCGTCGAACAGGCCGTACGCGGGCTGCGCGAGGCGGGCGTCCGCATCCTGGCCGCCGACGGAGCGGGCGCGGACGACCTGGACGACGAGCTGGACGCCGGCACCATGGGCGGGCCCACCGCCTGGGTCTTCGGCAACGAGGCGTGGGGCCTGCCGGAGGAGACCCGGGCCCTGGCCGACGCCGTGGTGCGGGTGCCGATCCACGGCAAGGCGGAGAGCCTGAACCTCGCCACCGCGGCCGCCGTCTGCCTGTACGCCTCCGCGCGCGCCCAGCGCCCCCGCCGCACCACCGGCTGACCCCGGCGGGCGCCCCCACTTCGACGGAGAGCCGCCACAGGGTGTCGCTCCGTCACCGACGACTAGTAGGGTGACGCACTCGGGGGCCCACTGCACCGGTCGAGAGTGGGGTACGGAATGGCTGTCGGCATGAGCGGACCGCGCGCGGCACGGGCGGGCGTCGCGGACGCGGCGGGCGGCCTCGGGCTGGACCCGGACGACCTGCCCGACGGGCTCGTCGTCGCGGACGCGGCCGGCCGGATCATCTGCTTCAACGCCGCGGCCGTCCGCATCACCGCCGTGCCGGAGAGCGCCGCCCTCGGCCGCCCGGTCGAGCAGGTGCTGCCGCTGGAGGACCTCAAGGGCCGCCGCTGGTGGGAGCTGACCGACCCCTACGGCGGCCTCGCCACCCGGACCGGCCAGCCCGAGCGCAACCTCCTGCTGCCCGGCGGGCGCGAGGTCCTGGTCTCCGCCCGCTACGTGCGCGAGACCCCCGCCGGACCGGTCCGCCGCCTGGTCGTCAGCCTGCGCGGCACCGAGGCCCGCCGCCGCACCGAGCGCAGCAACGCCGAGCTCATCGCGACCGTAGCCCACGAACTGCGCTCGCCGCTCACCTCGGTCAAGGGCTTCACGGCGACGCTCCTGGCCAAGTGGGAGCGGTTCACCGACGACCAGAAGCGCCTGATGCTGGACACGGTGTACGCGGACGCCAACCGGGTCACCCGCCTCATCACCGAGCTCCTGGACATCTCCCGGATCGACTCCGGCCGCCTGGAGCTCCGCCGCCAGCCCGTCGACCTGTCCGCCGCCGTCGAGCGCCACGTCCAGGCGCACACCGCGGCCGGCCAGGACCCCGGCCGCTTCCTCGTCCGCACCCTGCAGCCGCTGCCCGCGGTGTGGGCCGACCCGGACAAGGTCGACCAGGTGCTCGGCAACCTGCTGGAAAACGCGGTGCGGCACGGTGAGGGAACTGTCACCATCGACGTGGCACCCGCACCGGCGAAGAGCGACGAGAGGGGAGCGGCCGTCACCGTGAGCGACGAAGGTCCCGGCATCCCCGAGGAGTCCATGAGCCGCGTCTTCACCCGCTTCTGGCGGGGCAGCAAGCGCGGCGGCACGGGCCTGGGCCTCTACATCGTCAAGGGCATCGTCGAGGCCCACGGCGGCACGATCACGGTCGGCCGCGGCCCCGGAGGCGGCGCGGAGTTCCGATTTATGCTGCCCGTGAGCACGCCGGCCTACCTCGCGTAAGGCCCCGAGCGGCCCACGGGCGCCCCACCCGCCCCGCGACCCTTAGACTCGACCCTTGGCACCTTTGCGTCCTCCGGTCTTCGAGCGAGGTCACGGGGGTCCGGGAGTATCCCCCGGCAAGCGCAGCACTCAGCCAATCGGAAGTACGGGAAGAGATGTCGGCACCGAACAAGTCGTACGACCCAGTCGAGGTCGAGGCACTGAAACCGGAAGAGATCGAGCGTATCCGGGACGAGGCGCTCGCCGCCTTCGCCGCCGCGGGTGACCTCGACGCGCTCGCCCACGCGAAGACGGCGCACACCGGTGGCACCTCGCCCCTGTCGCTCGCCAACCGCGAGATCGGCGCACTGCCCCCGCAGGCCAAGGCCGAGGCCGGCAAGCGCGTCGGCCAGGCCCGTGCCGCCGTGGGCCGCGCCCTCGCGGCCCGCCAGACGGAGCTGGAGGCCGAGCGTGACGCCCGCGTGCTGGTCGAGGAGGCGGTGGACGTCACCCTGCCCTACGACCGCACCCCGGCCGGCGCCCGCCACCCGCTGACGACCTTCATGGAGCGCGTCGCCGACGTCTTCGTGGCCATGGGCTACGAGATCGCCGAGGGCCCCGAGGCCGAGGCCGAGTGGTTCAACTTCGACGCCCTCAACTTCGTGCCCGACCACCCGGCCCGGCAGATGCAGGACACCTTCTTCGTCCAGGGCGCCGACGGCGCGAAGAACGACGAGTCCGGCGTCGTGCTGCGTACGCACACCTCCCCGGTCCAGGCCCGCACCCTGCTCGACCGCGAGCCCCCCGTCTACGTCGTCTGCCCCGGCCGCGTCTACCGCACCGACGAGCTCGACGCCACGCACACCCCGGTCTTCCACCAGATCGAGCTGCTCGCCGTGGACGAGGGCCTGACCATGGCCGACCTGAAGGGCACTCTCGACCACATGGTCCAGGCGCTCTTCGGCCCGGACATGAAGACCCGGCTGCGGCCGAACTTCTTCCCGTTCACCGAGCCGTCCGCCGAGATGGACATGGTCTGCTACGTCTGCCGCGGCGCCTCCGTCGGCAACCCGGACCGCCCCTGCCGCACCTGCGGCAGCGAGGGCTGGATCGAGCTCGGCGGCTGCGGCATGGTCAACCCCAAGGTGCTCACCGCCTGCGGCGTCGACCCCCAGAAGTACAGCGGATTCGCCTTCGGGTTCGGCATCGAACGGATGCTGATGTTCCGCCACAACGTCGAAGACATGCGAGACATGGTCGAAGGTGACGTCCGGTTCACCCGGCCCTTCGGGATGGAGATCTGATGCGCGTCCCGCTTTCCTGGCTGCGGGAATACGTCGACCTGCCGGCCACCGAGACCGGCCGTGACGTGCAGGCCAAGCTGGTCGCCGTCGGCCTGGAGGTCGAGACGGTCGAGCAGACCGGCGCCGGCCTCACCGGCCCGCTGGTCGTCGGACAGGTGTTGACCATCGAGGAGCTGGAGGGCTTCAAGAAGCCGATCCGCTTCTGCACGGTCGACGTCGGCACCGCCAACGGCACCGGCGCGCCGCAGGAGATCGTCTGCGGCGCCCGTAACTTCGCCGTCGGCGACAAGGTCGTCGTGGTCCTGCCCGGCGCCGTGCTGCCCGGCGACTTCGCGATCGCCGCCCGCAAGACGTACGGCAAGACCTCGCACGGCATGATCTGCTCCACCGACGAGCTCGGCATGGGCGACGACGGCACCCACGGCATCATCGTGCTCCCGCCGGAGTACGAGGTGGGCACCGACGCGATCGAGCTCCTGGAGCTCCGCGACGAGGTCCTGGACATCGCCGTCACGCCCGACCGCGGCTACTGCCTGTCCATGCGCGGCGTCGCCCGCGAGACCGCCATCGCCTACGGCCTGCCGCTGCGCGACCCGGCGCTCCTGGACGTGCCCGCGCCCAACGCGTACGGCTACCCGGTCAAGGTGTCCGACCCGATCGGCTGCTCCCGCTTCACCGCGCGCACCGTCACCGGACTCCAGCCCGAGGCCCGCACCCCGATCTGGATGCAGCGCCGGCTGCAGAAGGCGGGCATGCGGCCGATCTCGCTCGCCGTCGACGTCACCAACTACGTGATGCTCGAACTCGGCCAGCCGCTGCACGCCTACGACCGGTCCCGCATCGACGGCCCGATCGGGGTCCGCCGTGCCGAGCAGGGCGAGAAGCTCACCACGCTCGACGGCGCCGTCCGCGTCCTGGACTCCGGCGACCTCGTCATCACCGACAACCGCGGCCCCATCGGCCTCGCGGGCGTCATGGGCGGCGCCGACACGGAGATCGCCGACGCCGCCGAGGGCGCGCACACCGCCGAGGTCGTCATCGAGGCCGCGCACTTCGACGCGATCTCGATCGCCCGCACCGCGCGCCGCCACAAGCTGCCCTCCGAGGCGTCCAAGCGCTTCGAGCGCGGCGTCGACCCGCAGGCCGCCGCCGCTGCCGCGCAGCGCACCGTCGACCTGCTGGTCCTCCTGGCCGGCGGCACCGCCGAGGCGGGCGTCACCGAGGTCACCGCCCCGTCCGCGCCCCGCACCATCACGATGCCGGCCGACCACCCCGACAAGGTCGCCGGTGTCGCCTACGGCCGCGAGACCGTCGTCCGCCGCCTCCAGGAGGTCGGCTGCGACGTCTACGGGCAGGACGAGCTCCTGGTCACCACGCCGTCCTGGCGCCCCGACCTCACCGAGCCGAACGACCTGGCCGAAGAGGTCATCCGCCTGGAGGGCTACGAGAACCTGCCCTCCACGCTCCCGACGCCGCCCTCCGGCCGCGGCCTCACCGACCGCCAGCGGCTGCACCGCCGCGTCGGCCGGGCCCTCGCGGGCGCGGGCTACGTCGAGGCGCTGAACTACCCGTTCATCGGCGAGGCGGTCCTCGACCAGCTCGGCCTGGAGGCGGACGACGCCCGCCGCCGCACCGTCCAGCTCGTCAACCCGCTCTCCGACGAGGAGCCCTCGCTGCGCACCACGCTGCTGCCGGGCCTCCTCGGCGCACTGCGGCGCAACGACGGCCGCGGCAGCCACGACCTCGCGCTCTTCGAGACCGGCCTCGTCTTCCTGCCCACCGGCGAGGAGACCAAGCCCGTCCGGCTGCCCGTCGACCGTCGCCCCTCCGACGCGGACATCGCCGCGCTGAACGTCGCGCTCCCGCGTCAGCCGCGCCGCGCCGCCGTCGTCCTCGCGGGCGCCCGCGAGCAGGCCGGCTGGTGGGGCAAGGGCCGCCCGGCCGACTGGGCGGACTCCGTCGAGGCCGCGCGTACCATCGCCCGCGAGGCCGGGGTCGAGGTCATCGTCCGCGCCGACCGGCACGCCCCCTGGCACCCGGGCCGTTGCGCCGCGCTGTACGTGACCGTGGCCGGCGAGGAGACCCTGTTCGGACACGCGGGCGAGCTGCACCCGCGCGTCGTCAAGGAGCTCCACCTGCCCGAGCGCACCTGTGCCATGGAGGTCGACCTCGACGTCCTGGAGCAGGCCGTCGACGGCGTCCTGCGGGCTCCGCGGATCTCCGCCTTCCCGGTGGCGACCCAGGACGTCGCGCTGGTCGTCGGCCAGGACGTGCCGGCCGCCGACGTGGAGCGTGCGCTCCACGAGGGCGCGGGCGAACTCCTGGAGTCGCTGCGGCTGTTCGACGTCTTCACGGGCGAGCAGATCGGCGAGGGCAACAAGTCCCTGGCGTACGCGCTGCGCTTCCGCGCCGCCGACCGCACCCTGACGGTCGACGAGGCGAGCGCCGCCCGTGACGCGGCGGTGGCCCTGGCCGCCGAGCGTACGGGCGCGGTGCTGCGCGGAGCGTAGGACCACCCCGCTGTACGAAGGAGGGGCGCATCCGGCCACCGGATGCGCCCCTCCTGTGTGCTCGCCGTCCGTCCCCGCCGTGGAGTGTCGGGCAGGCCGGCGGGGTGGACTGCGCGGATGCGGGCCGCCCTGCTGTACGAGGGGGAGCAGACGGCCCGTTCGCGCCCTGCGAGGGGAATCATTCAAGCGAGCCCGGGGCCGCCGCGGCAGCGTGCGCGGCGGGACGGTTCGGGCATTCCGTTCACACCCCGTGTGAATCGTGCTCCACTGGGGCGACACGTCCAGGCGTGCCGAACCACCGGAGGGGGACATGGGGCCCAAGGAGCCCAATACCGCGCTGGAGGCCCTGATCGAGGAGGCGGGCGTCTCCCGGGCCGGACTGGCCGCCCATGTGAACCGGGCCGGCCGTGCGCGCGGTCTCGGACTGCGCTACGAACACACCGCCGTCGCCCGCTGGCTGAAGGGCCAGCGCCCGCGCGGCCAGGTGCCCGATCTGATCTGCGAGGTGCTGGGAAACCGCCTGCGCCGGGCCGTTTCACTGGACGACATCGGCATGGCGGCCCCCGACGCTGGCCACCCGCCCGTCCAGGGCTCCTCGCTCACCGGCTTCGTGGAACGGGCCACCGCGGTGTGGCGCTGCGACGCCCAGCAGCGCCCGCACGTCGTCGCCGCCCCGGCCGTGACCGGGACCGGTGCCGTGATGCCCGTCTGGGAGTGGGAGAACCCGCCGGAGGACACCGATGTGTCGCGGGCCGGGCCGTCCAGGGTCGGCGCGCCCGACCTGGCAACGCTGCGGGCCGCCCGTGACCACTACGAACTGATGTACCGGAAGGCGGGCGGGATCGCGACGCGGGCGCGCGTCGTCGGCTTCCTCAACGCCGGGGCCGCCCCGCTGCTGCGCGGCGGCTACAGCGATGCGACGGGCCGTCAGCTGCACCGCGCGACAGGCGCGTTGGTGGCCGTCGCGGGCATCTGCGCCTACGACTCCGACGCGCACGGCCTCGCCCAGCGCTACTTCCACCAGGCGCTGCGGCTGGCCAAGGCGAGCGGGGACCGGGCGCTCGGCGGCTATGTGATCGCGTTGCTGGTCAACCAGTCGCTGTTCCTCGCCGAGTTCCGCCAGTCCGTCGCCTTCGCCGAGGCGGCTCTGCGCGCGGCCGGGCGCGAGATCACGCCCGCGCTCGCCGCCGACCTGCACGCGATGCAGGCCAAGGCGTACGCGAGGCTCGGCGACCGGGCGAGCGCGCTGGCGTGCATCGGCCGCGCCGAGTCCGAGGCCGCCCGCATCCGGCCGGGCCGGGAACCGGACGAGACGGGCTATGTGCAGCCGGGTCTGGTCGATGTGCAGGTGGCGGAGGCGCTGCTGAGCCTCGGGGACCTGCCGGCGGCCCGGGAGCACGCGGTGGCCGCGGTCCGGACCCCCGCCCACGACCGGGGCCGGGTCCACCGCCTCGCCATGCTCACCACGGTCGAGCTCCGCCGGGGCGAGGCGGACCGGGCCGCGGCCACGGCGGTCGAGATGGCGGACCGGGCCCGGGGCATGGAGTCGCAGCGCCTGCGCGACCGGCTGCGGGCGGTCCGGGCGGACCTGGCCGCCAGCGGGAGCGCCGACGCGGAACGGGCCGCCGAACGCGTGGAGGGGGCGCTGCGCGTACCGCTGTGAGCCGAAGTCTGCTGCGATACCGCCACCAACGATCGAAAGGTGGCAGAAACGTGCAGTGGACGAACCTGAACGAACAACCCGTGTACGAGAACCCGTGGTTCCGGGTCAACCTGGCCGATGTCGAACTCCCCGACGGCGCCCGGCTCGACCACTTCGTGATCCGGCTGCGCCCGGTCGCGGCGGCCACCGTGGTCAACGCGGCGAACGAGGTGCTGCTGCTCTGGCGCCACCGCTTCATCACCGACAGCTGGGGCTGGGAGCTGGCGGCGGGCGTGGTCGAGGACGGCGAGTCCCTGCCGGACGCGGCCGCCCGCGAAATGGAGGAGGAGACCGGCTGGCGCCCCGGCCCCCTCCACCCCCTCCTGACCGTGGAACCGTCCAACGGCCTCACCGACGCCCGGCACCACTTCTACTGGTCCGAGGAGGCGCACTGGACGGGCGATCCGCACGACGCCTTCGAGTCCTCCCGCCGCGAGTGGGTCCCCCTCAAGCTGGTCCCCGACCTGATATCCACCGGCGAGATCCCGGCAGCGGGCATGGCGGCGGCCCTGCTGATGCTGCACCACTTACGACAGGGCTGAGCCCTGCCCCGTACGTGCGAGGGTTTCTCGGCCCCCGCACGTACGGGCCGGAGGCGTCACGCGTACGGGTAGAACCCCGACCCCGTCTTCCGGCCGAGCCGCCCCGCGTCGACCATGCGCTGGAGGAGCGGGGGAGCGGCGTACAGGGGCTCCTTGTATTCGGCGTACATGGAGTCGGCGACCGAGGCGACCGTGTCCAGGCCGATGAGGTCCGCGAGCTTGAGCGGGCCCATCGGGTGGGCGCAGCCCATCTCCATGCCGTTGTCGATGTCCTCGCGGCTGGCGATGCCCGACTCGAACATCCGGATCGCCGAGAGGAGGTACGGGATCAGCAGGGCGTTGACGACGAAGCCGGAACGGTCCTGGGCGCGGATCGGGTGCTTGCCCAGTATGTCCTGGACCACGGCCTCCGAGCGCTTGATCGTCTCGTCCGACGTGGTCAGCGCGGGGATCAGCTCCACGAGCTTCTGCACCGGCGCCGGGTTGAAGAAGTGGATGCCGATGACCTGGTCCGGGCGGGAGGTCGCGACGGCCAGCTTCACCAGCGGGATCGAGGAGGTGTTGGAGGCCAGGATCGCGTCCGGGCGGGTCACGACCTGGTCGAGCACCTGGAAGATCTCGGTCTTGACCTGCTCGTTCTCCACGACGGCCTCGATGACGAGGTCGCGGTCGGCGAACTCGCCGAGGTCCGTGGTGAAGCTGAGCCGGGCCAGGGTCTCGTCGCGCTCCTCCGCCGTGATCTTGCCGCGCTCGGCGGCCTTCGACAGGGAGTTGTGGAGCCGGGTCCGGCCGATCTCCAGCGCCTCGCCGGTCGTCTCGGCCACCTTGACGTCGAGGCCGCTGCGCGCGCACACCTCCGCGATGCCGGCGCCCATCTGGCCGCAGCCCACCACTCCGACGCGTGCAATGTCGGCCATAGAGTCCGTCACCTCGTGCCTTTCGCTGTTCCCGTTCGGCGGCTTCCGTCTGGTTCCGGGTTCCACCACGACTCCCCGACGTTACTCCGCGCCTTACCAGGGATAGCAGGCCGGGGCGTGCATGCTCGGCTCTGGACACCCCCGGTGCCCGGAATGCGGGCATACGGCGGGGCTTCGACGTGTACGGAGAGAGAGCGGGTGCGATGCGATGCGAGGTATGGCCCGGAGAGGGTTCGTGACGGGTGCGGCCGGGACGGTCGCCGGGGTGGTGGGCGCGGCGGCGGTCGCCGGTGACGCGGCCGCGCGGCCCCGGCGGGCGCGCGGATTGCCGGGCTCCGCCGCCGCGCGCGACGTGGTGCGGCGCGAGCTGCGCGGCGTGTGGGTGGCGACCGTCGCCAACACGGACTGGCCGTCGCGGCCGGGCCTGCCCGCCGCCGCGCAGCGGGACGAGCTGACCGCCCTCCTCGACCGGGCGGTGGCGCGGAAGCTGAACGCGGTGATCCTCCAGGTCCGCCCGACCGCCGACGCGCTCTGGCCCTCCGCGTACGAGCCGTGGGCCGAGTGCCTGACCGGGACGCAGGGCAAGGACCCCGGCTGGGACCCACTGGGCACCGCCGTCCGGGAGGCGCACGACCGGGGCCTGGAGCTGCACGCCTGGTTCAACCCGTACCGGGTCGCCAACCACACCGACCCGTCCCGGCTGACCCCCTCGCACCCCGCGCGCCGCAATCCCGGCTGGGTGCTCCCGTACGGCGGCAAGCTCTACTACAACCCGGGTCTGCCCGAGGTCCGCGCCTTCGTCCAGGACGCGATGCTCGACGCGGTCCGCCGCTACGACGTCGACGCCGTGCACTGGGACGACTACTTCTACCCGTACCCGGTGGCCGGCCAGAGCTTCGCGGACGGCGCCGCCTACGAGAAGTACGGCGCCGGGTTCCCGGACCGGGCGGCCTGGCGCCGCGACAACACGGACCGGCTGGTGCGCGAGATGTCCGAGCGCGTCAAGGCGCTGAAGCCCGGCGTCCGCTTCGGCGTCAGCCCCTTCGGGGTCTGGCGCAACGCGGACACGGACCCGGCGGGCTCACGGACGAGGGCCGGGGTGCAGACGTACGACGATCTGTACGCGGACACGCGCGGCTGGATCAAGAAGGGCTGGCTGGACTACGTCGTCCCGCAGCTGTACTGGCACATCGGCAACGCCGCCGCCGACTACGCCGAGCTCGTGCCGTGGTGGTCCGACACGGTACGCGGCACGGGCGTCGACCTGTTCATCGGCGAGGCGCTGTACAAGTGCGGCGACCCGGCCCAGCCCGCCGCCTGGCAGGACCCGGCGGAGCTGTCCCGCCACATCGACCTCGCGGCCGGTCACGACCAGGTCCGCGGCCACGCGTACTTCTCGGCGAAGAGCGTGGCGGCGGACCGGATCGGCGCGATGGACCGGGTGGTCGCCGACCACTACCGGTCGCGCGCGAGGCCGCCGCGCTGAGCCGTTACGTGATGTCCGCGTCCCGGCCCGCCGCGCAGCCCGTGTGCTGGACGACGGTGTCGGGGCCCGGTGCGAGCAGATGTTCGTGTCCGTCGTCGAAGCGGACGCGGTACGGGGGAGTGCCCCGGTCTCCGAGCACTTCCACGATCTCCGCGACCCGGTCGTGCTGTCCCACGGTCCTGCCGTGCGTCAGCAGCCGGTCGCCCTTGTGTGCCTCCATGGGGAGTGACCTCCTCGCGGGTGGCGTGCGGTGCCGTGCTGCTGACCAGTCTAGGACCGGGTCCGCGTCGCGCGCTGGGTGAGCGCGATGCAGACCAGGACCGCGACGGCCGCCGCCGGGGCCGCCGCCGAGACCTCCTTGCCGAGCAGGAAGAACGACCAGAACAGCGTCAGCAGCGGCTGCGCGAGCTGGAGCTGGCTGGCCCGGGCGACCCCGATCTCGGCCATGCCCCGGTACCAGACGTACAGCCCGAGGAACGTGGAGCCGGCCGCCACCCAGACCAGCCCGACGATCCCGTGCACGCCGAGCCGCACCGGCTCGTACGCCAGCGCGACGGCGGCGCCCGCGAGGTTGAGCGGCAGGGTGAGGATCAGCGCCCAGCCGGTCACCTGCCAGCCCGGCATCACCTTCGCCAGCCTGCCGCCCTCGGTGTACCCGGCCGCGCACACCAGGAGCGCGCCGAACAGGAAGAGGTCCCCGGCCGACAGCGCCCCGCCGCTCTGCGCCACGGTGAAGGCGATCACCACGGCCGCCCCGGCCACCGCCGCCGCCCAGAAGGCCCGGGGCGGGCGCGCCCCCGTCCGCAGCGAGGAGAAGACCGCCGTGGTCAGCGGGAGCAGCCCCACGACCACCGCGGCGTGCGAGGTCGTGGACGTCCGCAGCGCCAGCGTCGTCAGGAGCGGGAAGCCGACCACCACCCCGCCGGCCACGACGGCGAGCCCCGCCCAGGCCTCCCGCGCCGGCACCCGCACCCGGGCCGCGAGGAGGAAACCGCCGGACAGCACCGCCGCGAGCAGGCTGCGCAGCGCGACCAGGGACCAGGGGCCGAAGCTCTCCAGACCCCAGGCGGTGGAGGGGAAGGTCAGCGAGAACGTCACCACGCCCAGCAGCGCGAGCAGCGTGCCCCGGCGGGCCGGGGCGGAGACCGGGGCGGGCGGGCGCGGGCGGCCGTCGGCGGGGGTGACCGCTATCGTGTTCGGTGCGGTAGCGCTACTCTCTGCTCTCATGCATGAGCGTAGCAGTGTGGCGGATCTGGTCACAGCCCTGCGAACCGAGCTGGACCGCTACTCCCCGGGTGAGAAGCTGCCCTCCAGCCGTGCCCTGGTGGAACGCTTCCGGGCCAGTCCCGTGACCGTGTCGCGGGCCGTCGCCCAGCTCGCCGCCGAAGGGCTCGTCGTGACCCGCCCCGGCTCCGGCGCCTACCGGGCCCAGCCCTCCGCCCGTCCGGCGCCCCCGGCCGGTGACACCTCCTGGCAGGAGGTCTCGCTCAGCGGAGACGGCTCCCCGGAGGCGGTGCCCCGCAGCGTCGACGCCTCCGGCCTCCTGGTCAGCCTCGTCCCCCCGCCCACCGGGGTCATCGAGCTCAACGGCGGCTATCTGCACGCCTCGCTCCAGCCCGAACGGGCCCTGGCCGCCGCCCTGGCCCGGGCCGGCCGACGCCCCGGCGCGTGGAGCCGCCCGCCGGTCGACGGGCTCACCGAGCTGCGCGCCTGGTTCGCCCGGGACATCGGGCCCTCGCTCGGCGCCGCCGACGTGCTGATCACCGCGGGCGGGCAGAGCGCCCTGGCCACCGCGCTGCGGGCCCTCGCCCCGCCCGGCGCGCCCGTGCTGGTCGAGTCGCCCACGTACCCCGGTATGCTGGCGGCCGCCCGCGCGGCCGGGCTGCGGCCGGTGCCGGTCCCGGTGGACTCCGAGGGCGTCCGGCCCGACCTGCTCGCCGCCGCCTTCCGGGCGACCGGGGCCCGCGTCTTCGTCTGCCAGCCGCTGTTCCAGAACCCGACGGGCACCGTGCTCTCCCCGGCCCGGCGCCCCGAGGTGGTCCGGATCGCCCGGGAGGCGGGGGCCTTCGTCATCGAGGACGACTTCGCCCGCCTCCTGGCGCACGACGACGCGGGCCCGCTCCCGGCGCCGCTCGCCGCCGACGACCCCGACGGCGTCGTCGTCCACTCCCGTTCGCTCACCAAGGCCGCCTCGCCCAGCCTGCGGGTGGGCGCGCTCGCCGCCCGGGGCCCGGCCCTGGAACGGCTGCGCTCCATCCAGGTCGTGGACAGCTTCTTCGTCCCCCGGCCGCTCCAGGAGGCCGCGCTCGAACTGGTCGGCTCGCCCGCCTGGGCCCGCCACCTGCGCGCCGTCTCCGCCGAGCTGGGCGCCCGCCGTACGGCGATGACGGCGGCGCTGCGGACGGCCCTGCCGGGCCTCGGCCTCCCGCACATCCCGTCCGGCGGCGGCTACCTCTGGCTGACCCTGCCCGGCTCCGAGGCGGGCACGGACGAGTCCGCGATGGTCCAGGAGGCCCTGCGCGCGGGCGTGGCCGTCGCCCCGGGGCGCCCGTACTTCTCCGCCGAACCCCCGGCCCCGCACATCCGCCTGAGCTTCGCCTCGGTCGCCGGGCCACCGGAGATCGCGGAGGGCGTCCGCCGGCTGCGTACGGCCTGGGAGGGCACGCCCGCCGCCCTGATTCCTACTCGGGCGTAGGAGTGCCCGAACGACCTCTTGACCCGCGTCGCGATCCGCCCCACGATCGCGGCCATGAGTGTTCGGGTCACGCTCCTCGCCGCGGCGCGCGGCTCCGCCCTGCTCGGCGAGCGTTTCGACGACGACCGGCCGCTCGACGAGGCCGGCTGGTACGCGGTGCAGTTCGCCGCCCCGGCCCTGGCGCCGCTGGGCTCCGCCGAGCTGCGCTACTGCTCGCCGACCCCGCGCAGCCGCGCGACCGGTGAGGCACTGGGCTTCCACCCGCTGGTGCAACCGGCCCTGCGCGACTGCGACATGGGACGCTGGCGGGGCCGTACGCTCGCCGAGGTCACCGCCCTCGAACCGGCCGCCGTCGACGCCTGGCTGGCGGACCCGCGCTCCGCGCCGCACGGCGGTGAACCGCTGCTCGCGTTCATCTCGCGGATAGGCGGCTGGCTGGACACCCGCCCCGCCTGTGACGGCGCGATCGTCGCCGTCGCCGAACCCGCCGTGGTCCGGGCGGCGCTCGTCTACGCGCTGAAGGCCCCGCCGTCCACGTACTGGAACGTCGACGTCGGCCCGCTCTCCACCGTCACCCTCACCGGCCGCTCGCGCCGCTGGAGCCTGCGCCTGGAGTAGGCGGAGACCCGTCGGAGCCCTCCGTGTCGATGTGCGGCAGCACCCGGTCCAGCCACCTCGGCGACCACCACGCCGCGCGCCCCAGCAGCGTCATCACGGCCGGGACGAGCAGCAGCCGTACGACCGTGGCGTCGATCAGCACGCTGACCGCGAGGCCCAGGCCCAGCATCTTGACCACGATGTCGTCGCTGAGGATGAACGCCGCGAAGACGCTGACCATGATGAGCGCGGCGCAGGTGATCACCCGGGCCGTGATCTCCAGGCCGTGCGCCACCGCGTCCCGGCTGTCCCGGGTGCGCAGCCACGCCTCGTGCACCCGGGAGATCAGGAACACCTCGTAGTCCATGCTCAGCCCGAAGACGATGGCGAACATCATCATCGGGACGTAGCTCTCGATCGGCACGGTCCCCGACACGCCCAGCGAGGGCCCGCCCCAGCCCCACTGGAAGACCGCCACCACCACCCCGTACGAGGCGGCGATCGAGAGGAGGTTGAGGACGGCGGCCTTCAGCGCGACCAGCACACCCCGGAAGACGATCAGGATGATGAGGAAGGCGAGGCCCACCACGACGGCGATGATCCCGGGCAGCCGGGCCGCGATGATCGCGAGGAAGTCCTCCTGGGCGGCGGTCGTCCCGGTCACATAGCCCGAGGCGGCCGTGCCCTTCACCCCTTCCGGCAGCGCGTCGTCCTTGAGGCGCTTGAACAGGTCCGTCGTCCCCGCGTCCTGCGGGGCGTCCTTCGAGACCGCGGTCCCGACGAGCAGCGCGTCGTCGCTCGTCGGCTGGAGCGCGCTGACGCTCGCCGCGCCCGGCACGTCCGTGAGCGCCTTCTTCAGGTTCGACGCGAGCGCCGAACGGTCAGCGTCCGGCACCGAGCGCTGGTCGACCACCAGGGTGAGCGGTCCGTTGGCGCCGGGCCCGAAGGCCGAGGAGACCAGGTCGAACGCGCGCCGGTCCGTGAAGCTCGTCGGATCCGCCCCGTCGTCGATGTGCCCGAGCCGGATCGAGAACAGCGGGATGGCCAGGACGCCCACCACGACCGCCCCGGCGACCAGGAACCACCACGGCCGGCGCTCGACCCGGCGCGCGTAGCGGTGCCAGCCGCCCTGCTGGGCGACGCCCGCCCCGGCCCCGCCCTCGGCGACCGGCGGCCGGACCCGGAAGCGGTCGATCCGCCGGCCGACGAGCCCCAGCAGGGCGGGCACCAGCGTGAGCGCGCCGAGGACCGCGGTGACGACGGTGACCGCGGCGGCGGCCCCGAGCTTGCCGATGAACGTCACGCGCGAGACGTAGAGACCGGCGAGCGCGACGACGACGGTGCAGCCGGAGACCAGCACGGCGCGCCCGCTGGTGGCCACCGCCCGCCCGGCGGCCCGCACGGGATCGTCGCCGTCCATGACGAGCTGGCGGTGGCGGGTGATCAGGAAGAGCGCGTAGTCGATGCCGACGCCGAGCCCGATCATGGTGGCGAGCGTGGGCGAGACACTGGCGAAGGTGGTCAGCGCGGCCAGCAGCCCCAGACAGCTCACCCCCACGATCACCGCGATCAGCGCGGTGACCAGCGGCAGGCCCGCGGCGAGGACGCTGCCGAAGCCGATCAGCAGGACGACCACCGCGACCGCGAAGCCGATGGCCTCGCTGGTGAAGTCCTTGGTCTCGGGCCGGGCGAGCTCGCCGAGCGGACCGCCGTACTCCACCTGCACCCCGGCGCTGCGCAGCGGCTGCACCGCGGTGTCGACCTGGTCGAGGTAGGAGTCGTCCAGCGAGGTCGGGTTCACGTCGAACCGGACGGTGATGTACGCGGTCTTCCCGTCCTTCGACAGCGCGGTGGAGGTGGCCGAGGACGACGAGGGCAACGGGTTCTGGGCGGAGAGGACGTGCGGCAGCTTCTCCAGGTTCCCGACCACCTGGCCGACCTGGTCGCTCACGTCCGTCAGCGGTTTCTGCGCGTCGTGCAGGACCACCTGCGCGCCGGTGCCGCCCGCGGCCGGGTCGTGCGCCCGCAGCAGGTCGGCACCGGTGCTGGACTGCGTACCGGACAGATCGAAGTCGTCGGAGTACGTGCCTCCGAAGGCGCTCTGCAGGACGTGCAGCCCGCCGAGCGCCAGCAGCCACAGGACGAGGACCACCACGCAGTGGCGGGCGCACCACTCACCGAGCCTGAGGAGCCGCCCGCGCCGCCCCGCTCCTGTCTCATACGTACTCACGCCGAGAACGTAGAGGCCGGGCGCGGGACGGCCGGTGCGACACGTTCAGCCGACGGCGCGGTTCCACCGGGCGGGGGTCACTTGTCCGTGCCGGACGCCTGCTGCTTGGAGACGAGGATCGACAGCGCGTAGGTGATCGCCTGCTCGGCGGCTGCCTTGTCGATGCCGAGACCGCTGAGCACGCCGGAGCCGTCCTCGTGCTCCAGCAGGGCGAGCAGGATGTGCTCGGTGCCGACGTAGTTGTGCCCCATCCGCAGGGCCTCGCGGAAGGTCAGCTCCAGCGCCTTGCGCGCGTCACCGTTGTACGGGATCAGCTCGGGGATCTCGCCCTCGGTGGCCGGGGGGAGCGCGGCGGTGGCCGCCTGCCGGACGGAGTCCAGGGCCACGTCCTGCGCCTTGATGAACGCCGCCGCCAGGCCCTCGGGCTCGCTGAGCAGGCCGAGGACGAGGTGCTCGGTGCCGATCTCGGCGTTGCCGGCTGCCCGGGCCTCGTTCTGGGCCGCCATCACCACGTTCTTGGCGCGCTGCGTGAAGCGGCCGAAGCCCTGGCTCGGGTCGAGGGCGGTGCCCTCGCCGGGGTCCTTGGCGACGAAGCGCTTCTGGGCGGCCTGCCGGGTCACGCCCATGCTCTTGCCGATGTCGGTCCAGGAGGCGCCGGAGCGGCGCGCTTGGTCCACGAAGTGGCCGATCAGGTGGTCGGCGACGTCGCCGAGGTGGTCGGCGGCGATGACGGCGTCCTGAAGCTGGTCCAGGGCGTCGGAGTGCACCTTCTTGATGGCCGCGATCAGGTCGTCCAGGCGGACGGGCTGCGACGGCACTACGGGATTCGTCATGTGTCAACCGTAAGTTGACAGTCATGGAGTGTCAACCGAAGGTTGACAATGAACGTGTTTCCGAATGCGGAAACGCGCCGCCCGACGGGAAACGTCGGACGGCGCGTTCGGTCAGCCGGGGATCCGGGATCAGAGGATGCCGGAGTCCGCGATGGTGACCTTCGCCTGGGTGCGGCCGCTCTGCGAGCCGAGGCCCTCGATGCGCTTGACCAGGACCATGCTGTCCTCGTCGGCGACCTCGCCGAAGACGACGTGCTTGCCGTCCAGCCAGGACGTCACGATCGTGGTGATGAAGAACTGCGACCCGTTCGAGTTCGGACCGGCGTTGGCCATCGACAGCAGGCCCGGCTTGGTGTGCTTCAGCTCGAAGTTCTCGTCCGGGAACTTGTTGCCGTAGATGCTCTTGCCGCCCGTGCCGTCGCCGCGCGTGAAGTCGCCTCCCTGGAGCATGAACTCCGGGATGACCCGGTGGAAGGAGGAGCCCTTGTAACCGAAGCCGTTCTGGCCGGTCGCCAGCTGGCGGAAGTTCTCGGCGGTCTTGGGAACGATGTCGTCGAACAGATTGAAGACGATCCGCCCGGCGGGCTCGTCGTTGATGGTGATGTCGAAGAAAACCTGGCTCGTCATGGATCCCATCCTGACATCTCCCCGGAGCGACCCGGAAACCCGGCCCGTCAGATACCGGTGCTGCCGTCGATCCGCTCCCGGAGCAGATCGGCGTGACCGCTGTGGCGGGCGTACTCGCCGATCATGTGGTGGTAGATCCAGCGGAGCTTCACCTCGCCGCCCATGAAGGGCGCCGAGTCCTCCAGCGAGCGCTCGGCGCAGACCGCGCGGGACACGGCGACCTCCTCCCGCCAGACCGCCAGGGCATCGGAGAAGGCGGCGTCCGCGGAAAGGCCGAATCCTCCGCTGTGGACCCCCGGACCGGCCGGCGGGTCGTACAGCGACGGTACGTCCTCACCGGTCAGGACCCGCCGGAACCAGTTCCGCTCGACCTCCGCGAGGTGCTGGACGAGCCCCATCGGCGTCAGCGACGACGGCGGTACGGAGGCACTGCGCGCCTGCTCGTCGGTGAGGTCCTCGCACTTCTGGGCCACGGTGGCCCGGTAGAAGTCGAGCCAGCTCTCCAGGCCGGTGCGCTCGTCGGCGTCGAGGGGCGGCATCGGGCGTTCGGTGTGCGTCATGCTCCCCGATGCTGCCAGGCGGGTCTGACAACGGCCCGGCTACGGCCTCCGGCGGGGCTTCCCGCGCTTGGCGGCGGCGCCGCGCGCGCCCTTGGCCGCCTTGGAGCCGCCGGAGCCTCCCGCGCCGCCCCGGGAGCCCTTCCCCGCCCCCGTACCGGAAGCGCGCTTCGCCTTGTCCTTGGCCTTCGCCTTCGGCTGAGCGGCGGGCGCCGCCCCCGCCCGGCCGCGCGAGCTGTTCACCGTACGGCCGCGGACGATGCCGATGAAGTCCTCCACCTGGTCGGTGGTCTTCTCCTGCGGCCAGGACAGCGCGACGCGCGACTCCGGCGCGTCCGTCACCGTCCGGTACGTCAGGTCCTTGCGGTGGTGCAGCCGGGCCAGCGACTGGGGGACCACGAGGACCCCGATCCCCGCCGCGACCAGCTCGACGGCGTCCCCCGTGGTCGCCGGCCGCTCCAGCGCCGGGCGGCCGGGCAGCTGCTCCCAGGGCAGGGCGTCGTCCATCGGGTGGAGCACGATCTCGTCGGCCAGCTCCGCGACCGACAGCTCGTCCACCGCCGCGATCAGGTGGTCCTTCGGGACCACGACGACCGTGGTCTCCGTGTACAGCGGGATCGCGCTGAGGTCCGTGCCCTCCACCGGCAGCCGGAGGAACGCCGCGTCGGCGTCACCGGCGCGCAGCAGCTCCTGGGCGCCGAGCGCGGGGACCTGGACGAGGTGCAGCGGGATGTCCGGCAGGCGCTCGTTCCAGATCCGCACCCATTTGGCGGGAGTCACTCCGGGGACGTACGCCAGCCGGAACGAGGGGGTTGCTTCGGGGCCTGTCACCCCGCCAGGTTACCGGCCGTGGTCGAGGGCGCCGCACGCGCTGGATACCCTTGACCCCATGAAGTCCCACCAGACCACCCAGACGATGAAGCCCGCGACCGCGGCGAAGAAGCTGGGTGTGTACCTCGACGCCACCCCCGCCGAATTCCAGGAGGGTGTCGTCTCGCGCGCCGAGCTGGCGGCCCTCCAGGCCGATCCGCCCGAGTGGCTGCGCGACCTGCGGAACAACGGCCCGCACCCCCGCCCGGTCGTCGCGTCCAAGCTGGGCGTCTCCATCTCGGGCCTGGCCCGCGGCGGGGTCACCGAGGCGCTGACCACCGAACAGATCGAGGCCCTGAAGCAGGACAACCCCGAGTGGCTGCAGAAGGAGCGCGCCACCCAGGCGGACGTCCGCAAGGAGAACATCCGCATCAAGGAGCGGAACGCCGAGCGCGAGGCCAAGGACCGCGACGAGCGCGCCTGACGCCCGCGACGACGCCGTGAGGGGCCCGTTCCGCGTCGGCGGAACGGGCCCCTCACGGCGTGCTCGTCAGTTGTAGAGACCGAACCCGTTGTCACCGCCCAGGTTCAGGCCGAACCGGGCCTGCTTCGCCAGGATGCCCAGGTCGACCGGGTTGAAGGCGAGGGCGCCGGTCGTCGTCAGCCCCGTCGAGGTGCCGCGCAGCGACCACACCGCACCGCCGTCCGCGATCGCCTCCAGGTCCTCGTCCGGCGCACCGGCCGTCAGCTCCGCCCTGCCGTCCCCGGTGACGTCCAGCAGCCGCACCGAGGCGCCGAAGTGGTCGCCCTTCTCCGCCACCCCGGGCATGCCCGCCGTGTCCTGGTGGAACGACTTGGAGCCGGTGCCGCTCAGCCCGCCGGGCCCGCCCTTCAGCAGGACCACCGCGCCCGCGCCCGCCTTCGACTCCAGGGCCTCGAATGGCACGCCCACCGCGAGGTCGTCGTAGCCGTCGCCGTTGACGTCGCCCGCGCTGAGCCGGGCGCCGAACTGGTCGCCCTTCTCGCTGACGCCCGGGACGCCCGCGGTGTCCTGGGTGATCGTCTTGGTCCGGGTGGTGCTCGGACCGGACGCGGAGCCGTAATAGATCTTGACGGTGCCCGGGTCCGTGGGGAAGTCCTCGTAGATGCCGTTCGGCACCACCCGGACGGCGAGGTCGTCCTTGCCGTCCTTGTCGAAGTCGCCGACCGTCGGGGACGTGCCGGAGGGCAGCCGGGTGGAAGTGGTCGACAGGCCCTGCGGGGTGCCCAGCCACAGGCTCCCGCCCTCGGCGTGCTCCTCGTAGCTGAAGAAGGTGCACAGGTCGTCGATGCCGTCGCCGTTGAAGTCGCCCACGGCCGGGTCGGACATGAAGTTGTCCGACGTGAACATGGTCACCCGCTGCTCGCGGACCGGCTTCCCGGCCCGGCTGAACGGCCCGTACAGCACGCTCCGCTGTTCGAGGTCCCCGTCGCCCCAGCCGTGCGCCAGCATCAGGTCCGTGTCGCCGTCGCCGTTGAAGTCGCCGGCGATGACGTTGTTCCCCATCTCGCCGCTCTCGGGCCCGGGGATGCGTACCGCGCCCTCGCCCGTGATGCCGCCGGTGCGGCCCCACAGCACGATGACCGAACCCCGGTTGGTGGGGAGGGCTTCGTACGTGTACACCGCCAGGTCCGTCAGCCCGTCGTGGTCGAGGTCGGCGGGGACCAGCCGGAGGCCGAACAGATTGCCCTCACTGGGTTCGCCCGGCACCCCCGGGGTGCTCTGGTCGATGGTCGTCGTGCGGGCGGCGCTCAGGCCCTGCGCCGAACCGTAGGCGATGGTGAGGTATCCGGAGTAGGGCTGCCCGTTCACCGACGCGTGCGTCGTGCCGACGACGACGTCCTGGTACCCGTCGCCGTTGAAGTCCTCGCGGACGGTGGTGGTTGCCGTTCCCCCGGCCGTGCCCGCGTGCGCGCCCCCCGGCGCCGCGACGGCCACGCCGCCGGTCAGCGCCGTGGCGGCGCACACGGCCACGGTCAGCATGGTGCGAATGCCCACAAAATTCTCCTTGGTCGCGTACGTGGAGCCAATGGCGTACGAGGTGTGAGGGCTCGCATAGGAGACACGTGCGGCGCGGAGAAGGTTGCACGGCGAACGGAAGGTGAACTCGGCGCGGGGGCAGGGGAGTCGGGGGCGGTCCGTGGCCGCCCCCGACCCGTTTCCTAGCGGCCGGCCAGCAGGGTGAGCGTGTCGATCACCCGGTTGGAGAAGCCCCACTCGTTGTCGTACCAGGCCGACACCTTGACGTGGCGCCCGTCGACCCGGGTCAGCTCCGAGTCGAAGATGGACGACGCCGGGTTGCCGGTGATGTCGGCCGACACGAGCGGGTCCTCGGAGTATTCGAGTACGCCCGCGAGCGGGCCCTCAGCGGCCGTCCGGTACGCCTCCAGCACCTGATCGCGCGTCACGTCCCGTGCCACGGTGGTGTTCAGCTCCACGATCGAGCCGACCGGGACCGGCACCCGGATGGAGTCGCCCGACAGCTTGCCGTCCAGCCGGGGCAGCACGAGCCCGATCGCCTTCGCGGCGCCGGTCGTGGTCGGCACGATGTTGACCCCGGCGGCGCGGGCGCGGCGGGCGTCGCGGTGCGGGCCGTCCTGGAGGTTCTGCTCCTGGGTGTAGGCGTGCACGGTCGTCATGAAGCCGTGCTCGATGCCGGCGAGGTCGTCCAGGACCTTGGCCAGCGGCGCGAGCGCGTTGGTGGTGCAGGAGGCGTTCGACACGACCGTGTGCAGCTCGGGGTCGTACGCCTCGCTGTTGACGCCGTACGCGAGCGTCACGTCCGCCCCGTCCGAGGGCGCGGCGACCAGCACCCGCTTCGCCCCGGCGTCGAGGTGGGCGCGGGCGGCCTTCGCCGAGGTGAAGCGGCCGGTGGCCTCCACGGCGATGTCGACGCCCAGCTCCGCCCAGGGCAGCCGCGCGGGCTCCCGCTCGGCGAGCACCTTGATGCGGCGGCCGTCCACGACGAGCGTGTCCCCGTCCACGGTCACCGGGCGGCCGAGGCGGCCCGCGGTGGTGTCGAACGCCAGCAGCCGGGCGAGGGTGGCGGGCTCCGAGAGGTCGTTGACGGCGACCAGGTCGAGGTCGCTGTCGCGTTCGAGCAGCGCGCGCAGCACGTTGCGTCCGATGCGGCCGAATCCGTTGATGGCGATGCGAGTCACGTGAGATGTCCCTTCTCTCTTCGCCCTCCACGATCGCGCGCGCCGCGCGCCCCGGACAGCGGCGGGATCGCCACGGTCCGCAAGGATCCCGCCAGCGGGGCGTGGCGGCGGCCCACCCCCCATTCGCCCCTATTCGCCCCGGGTGAAGGTGCGCCGGTACTCGCTCGGGGTGGTGCCCAGGATGCGCTGGAAGTGCAGCCGCAGATTCGCGCCGGTCCCGAGCCCCACATCGGCGGCGATCTGCTCGACGGCCCGCTCCGAGCGTTCGAGGAGTTCGCGGGCCATGTCGATACGGGCCCGCATCACCCACTGCATCGGTGTGTACCCGGTGTCCTCCGCGAACCGCCGCGAGAACGTGCGGGGCGACACCGCCGCGTGCCGGGCCAGCGCGTCGAGCGTGAGGGGTTCGCCGAGCCGGTGCAGCGCCCACTCCCGGGTGGCCGCGAACCGCTCGCCCAGCGGCTCCGGGACGCTGCGCGGCACGTACTGCGCCTGCCCGCCGCTGCGGTACGGGGCCGCGACGAGCCGCCGGGCCGCGTGGTTGGACGCGGCGATGCCCAGGTCGCCGCGCAGGACGTGCAGGCACAGGTCGATCCCGGACGCGGCGCCCGCCGAGGTGAGGACGCTGCCCTCGTCCACGAACAGCACGTTCTCGTCCACCCGGACCAGCGGGTACTTCGCGGCGAGCGCCCGGGTGTAGTGCCAGTGCGTGGTGGCCCGGCGGCCGTCGAGCAGCCCGGTCGCGGCGAGCGCGAACGCCCCGGTCGAGATGGCGGCGAGCCGCGCCCCCCGCTCGTGGGCGGCCACCAGCGCCTCGATCACGGCCCGGGGCGGATCCTCCCGGTCCGGCTGCCGGTACCCCGGTACGAACACGATGTCCGCCCAGGCCAGCGCTTCGAGCCCGTGCGTCACGTGGTAGGCGAGCCCGTCGCCCCCGGTCACCGGCCCCGGGGCCGCCCCGCACACCCGTACCTCGTACGGCATGCTCGCCCGGGTCGTGAACACCTGGGCCGGGATGCCCACGTCGAGCGGCTTCGCCCCGTCGAGCACGAGAACGGCGACGCGGTGCAGACGGGGTGCGGGGGAGGGGGCGGGCATGGGCGCGAGCGTACGTGGCCGGGCGCCTACTCCGGTGGCGCGCCGAGCGCTACGGGGCCCGGGTCGGCCGGAAGACGGACGAGCGCCGCGGCGACGGCCGCCCGGGCGGTGGCGAACTCACCCGCGGCGCCGGGGCCGCCGCTCACCGCGAACGCCCCCTCCCCGTTCGCGGCGACGGACGGCCCGACTACGGTCAGGAGCGGACGCGTCGTGGTGGAGAACCGGAGCGCCCAGTGGCTCGTGAACGGGTAGAGCGCCCGCAGCACCGGCTCGGCGTACGCCGCCTCGATCAGCGAGCGGTACGCCGGGGCCCAGGGACAGGGGAGCCCGGCCGCCTGCTGCCGCAGCCCCTGCCACTCGGACTCGGCCAGGCGCCCGGGGTCCAGGTCCGGCACCTCGAACCGGCCCGTCGGCCGCGCGAAGGGCGCCGCCCGGTGGATGTCCTCCAGGGGCTCCCCGTCGTGCCAGCCCCGGACCGCCCGGGCCACGTGCGCCAGGTCGTCGGTCTCGCCGCCCAGCACGGGCAGCGACTGGAAGGCGTCGTCGCCCGAGATGCGCCAGCGCCGTTCGTACCGCCAGGCGCTGACCCGCAAGGGCCTCCGGTGCGGCAGCGTGGTGGCGGCGCCCGCGTCGAGCAGCGGCTCTCCGTCCGGCGAACTGAGCGGGACCGCGTCCAGGCCGCCCGCCGCAACGGCCCGCAGGGCGGCGGCGAGGCTGCCGTGCGCGGCGACCTCGGGGTACAGGGCGGCCGGGTCGGGCCGGGGGTCGGTCATCTCAGTCGAGGCAGAACTCGTTGCCCTCGACGTCCTGCATGTTGAGGCAGGACTCGTTCTCCTCGTCGGCGAGCAGCAACTGCCCGCGCTTGGCGCCGAGCGGCAGCAACCGCGCGCACTCGGCCTCAAGTACGGCAAGCCGCTCCTCGCCCTTGAGCCCGATGCCCACCCGGACATCGAGGTGCAGCCGGTTCTTGGCGACCTTGCCCTCGGGGACCTTCTGGAAGTACAGGCGCGGACCGGCCCCGGTGGGGTCGGAGGCCGCGAACCACGTGTTCCGCTCCTCCGCGGGCAGCGAGGCGTTGTACGCGTCCCAGGAGTCGAACCCCTCCGGCGGCTCCGGTGCGACATATCCCAGCACCTCGCACCAGAAACGCCCCACGCGCTCGGGGTCCGCACAGTCGAAGGTCACCTGGAACTTGTTGATCTCTGTCATGGGGGTCACCCTAAATGCAGATCCCCGATGTCACTGAGAATTCTAGTTGGCACATCATGGTCTGCGGCGTCTGCTCTCGCTCTCCTGAGGGGCGGCGTTCCATGCTGGGCCGCCGAGGTCGAGGAGGGGCTGCAGGGCGGGGTTCGCCGGATCCTGGGCGGCGTAGTCCAGCACGTCACGCTGGGACGTGAACAGCCTCCCGATCTTCGAGTCCCGTTCACGTTCCCCGAGCACCGAAGAAGAATGGAAGGCGTGTCGCAGCCTCCCGCTGCACGAGGCGAACGTGCTCCACCACTTCGGCACGTACGAAAGGTCAGACCCAGGCCATCGTCGGCGCCATCTCGCGTGTGACGCCGGAGCAGGCGACCTCCACGCATTCACCGCCCTCGTTGCTGTTGTAGTTGCTCTTGAACCAAACATGGCGCGCGGGTTCTGCATCGTTCATTGGTCCCCCAGCAAGTTTTCGATCGGGGATATCCGCTCCACATCCTCCGCAGTCGCAGCCAGTAGTCCCCTGCATTCCAGCAACTCATCCCCTGTGCACAGCAGTTCGGGCTGACGCGTCCGTCATCCCGCTCTAGTCGCCTCCCCGTAGCCGAGCCGGTCGCCCAGCTCCCTCTGGCTCATCCCGGCCCGTACCCGCACGACCCTGGTCTGCCGCCCTAGCGCCCGGAACGGGTCGCCACCTCGTCTGTACGTCCGCCTCACCGCCGGTGGGCCCCCGAACCGCCCGCCTGTGCTGCCATCCCGTACCGCTGCCCACTGCCGTCGCACCAGGGGCGAACTGTCGAACGTCCGGCCAGGTTAAGGCCGTACCTGCGCACATCCCGCCCTCCGCCCCGGGATAGTCGCCTCTCGGTACCACGCGGCACCTTTCACGATGTAGAAGTGCTTCGTCACTCTCGGTGGGGTGGGCCGGCAGGTCATCATCGTCACCGGGGGGCCGACCATCACGACTCACCACTTCCGCCTTACGTTTCACCAGCAGACACGGCGCCCACGCGAGCCCGCCATGCCGCCGAACGCTGGATTGCAGACCAGCGGGACCGCTTGGAGATAGCAGCCAGTGACGAGGGCACGGTTTGCGGTTTCCTCCCTCATTGCGGAACTCGCCGCGTACGGGCCGCCTTGCCTGCCTTGCCCATGGTCCTCACGGCTGGTGCCCTGCGCATCGAGGTCATGGATGCCTGAGGGGAGCGTCTCCCGCGCCGACGTCTGATGCGGGCAGCGAGTCCGGATGCGATCTGCTCCTCGTCGCCTCGCTCGCAGGCGCTTGGGGCTGCGAGCCCGCTACCTCGGACGGAAGACGGTATGGGCGGAACGCACCCGGCGTAAACCCGCGCGCAAGGGGGCGCGTGAGTGTAACCGTGCTCCCAGCCAACAAAGTTGGGGATTGACGGTGATTGTGAACGGCCTTCACGCTTGATGAGTAAGCGTGAAGGCCGTTCACGAGGAGCTGTCATGGCGGGCATGTCCGAGGCTGAAGACCAACTCGTCGGACTGTTCGAAGTGGCGGGGATGGCGGGGGTTGGCCGGACCGTCGTAGCGAATTGGCGCGCTCGTGACAAATACTTCCCTGCTCCCCTCGCGGACCTGCGGAGCGGCCCGGTTTTCCGGGCGAGTGAGATTCAGCACTACCTCAAATGGAGAAAGAAGCACATGGTATCCAAAGCCCACGTCATCTCGGCCATCAATCTGAAGGGCGGAGTCGGGAAGACCACGACCACGGCCGGACTCGCGGAGTGCCTCTCCGCAGAGTTCCGCAAGCGGGTCCTGGTAGTCGATCTCGATCCGCAGACCAATCTGACCACGGTCTTGATCGGGGAGGAGAGGTGGGGGGAACTGAACGACGATGGGTACACTCTGGCGACTCTGTTCAAGGATGCCCTTCGGCCCGAGGACGAGCCTCTGGAGTTCGACCTGGAGAAAACACTCCAACGCAATGTCTCTTCCGTGGACGCGGTGACGAAGGTGGACCTCCTGCCGTCCTCGCTGGACCTCATCGACGTCCAGGACCGCCTGGCGTCCATGCCCAGGGGGCGTTTCCACGCCAACAACCCCACCGATCTTCTGCGCAAGGCGATCCGGAAGATCATTGACGACTATGACTACGTGCTCGTCGACTGCCCTCCCAACCTCGGCATTGTCACTTTGAACGGTCTGCGCATCTCCGAGGGATACATCATCCCGACGATTCCCGACGTCCTGTCCACCTACGGCATCCCTCAGATCCAGCGGCGGGTGCGGGCCTTCGCCGACGACCTGGGGGAGACCATCAAAGAGATCGGTATCGTCATCACGAAATACAAGGCAAATTCGACAGTCCACTGGAACACTGTCAGGCGACTTCAGGGCGACAATAAGCTCCCCGCAGTGCTGCCGACCTTCATTCCCGAGAAGAACGACATCGCCGGTTCGGCGGAGTTCGTCGGTCGCAGTACGCTGCGCCAGAAGTACGGATACCAGGGCGGTTTCGACGCTTTCCGTGGTATGACGCAGGAATTTATTGAAATGGTCGAGGAGAAGGCGTGACCGAGCAGAGCGGCAGTCGGCCCGATGACAACGGACTCCTGAATGCACGGGTGCGGGAGGCCGAAGAAGCCCTGACTAAGCTCGGCGCCTCCGACCCTGAGCTCGCGGCGACGCTCGTAGGTGTCCTCGCCGTGGTGGCATCCGAAGCCGCACGCACGACACGCTTCGCCCGAGCGTTGGCCAAGGCGCTGACGTCTCCCGATGCGCAGACCGCACCTCGGTCGGCAGAACGCCCAAGGCGTAGCCGACGAGCCCCGGGAGTGATCGACCCGTTCGCGGTGCTCGCCGAATCCGGCGAGACGGGACTGCGTTCGAGCCTGAGCGAGCTCGGCCTCGAACAATTGCGAGACATCGTCTCCGAACACGGGATGGACCACGACCGGCTGGCGCTGAAGTGGAAGGACCCTCAACGGGTCGTCGACCGCATCGTGGAACGCGTCGAATCGCGGACAGCCAAGGGGGCCGCCTTCCGGGGACGGACGGAACAGCCCGCTCTGCGGGATGAAGAGGCCGCCGCCCCTGCGGGCGAGGACTCGTCCCTCTGAGGCAACCCGGCGCGACGCTGCAAATGCCTCACGTTCGCCACGCAGGTCAAGGCCATCCGCATTGAGCGGCGCGTACGGGACCGTTCTGTCCTGCTGATCCAGACTCAGACCCTGTCCCGGCTTTTCCATCGGTCCCGGACCCACATCAGAGCTTCGACGAGCAGCTCTCGGTTGCGATCCTTCTCCAGAACGGACAGCGGGAAGCTGGGGGCCGGTCCCCGGCCCGCCTCTCTCTCCTGATGGTCAATACCTTCAAGTTCATTGAGAAGCCGGAGGAATTCGTGACGCAGGGTGGCGCGGGTGGACGGCTCCATTAGTGAAAGCCATTGGAAGCCGAGATAGGCCGTGCCGCCCAGTCCGCAGCCAGAGGTAATGCCCATGGGCGAGATCACGCTGTCTGGGGCGCCCGTCTCCTCCAAGGTGAGCGTTGCACCGCTGCCGCTGGCCTTCGTGCCGCCGAGGTGATAGATCTTTCCGCCGATTTCATCCCAGCTTGCAAGGAGGCCGCGCACCGCCTCCACCGTCCTCGGCGAATTGTCCTCTGCGAGGTCACGGAAGAACCGCCTCTCGGGGGAGTTGTCCGCCATGAGCTGCAGGTAGAACGAGTTGGCGTCCGTCTGCTCACCCTGGCTCTCCGGGGCGCACTGCGTTGTGTCCTCCTCGCTGCCGGCCGGGTCGCCGGCTTCGCTGACCAGCGAAGCAAGCTCATCGGCGGAGAGGCGCTGCGCCGGATCGGCTGCCCCGCCGGCCGTAATGCGCACGCCGTCGCCGCTGAGCCGAGCACGAACGTCCCCTCCCGCGTCTTGAGGTGCCCAGCGGAAGCCGTCGGAGACCTTGCCCTCGGAGGTGAGCACCCGGTACGCGTTGGCCACCCCTGGCGTATTAGCCAGATGATTACCCACGGCCTGGGCGCCGGAGCCGATGAAGGCCGCGAGATCTCCGTACGACGTCCAGGCGCCGTGGGGGAGCGAGGCGAGCACCTGATGGGCTAGGTTCCAGTCCCGGCTCCGCTCCGCTCGGCCGACTCCGCGTAGCGGGGCCGGCCACAGTGTGATCGCGCGGTCGGCGAGTTCGTCGGCACGGGCGCGGATGTCTGCCGCGCCCCACCGCTCTGTGGTGGCGATGCGACGGTTCATCTCCAGATGGCTGCCCTGGAGCAAGCCCTGCTTGCGCTCGAATGGGTGATTGGATAGCTCCGAGTTGACTGCGGTGAGTGTTAGGTTCCCAAGCGTGTGCTGAAGCCGGGAGTGCAGGTCCTCCGCGCTCTCGCCGTCGACCACCTCCTCGCTCAGCATCCGGAGCCACTCATCGCTAGGCGACTGCGGCATGACATGCTCGATGGTGAGCTGCGCGGTGGCGAAGTCGATCGGTTCGGGATGCTCGTAGCTTTCCTCCAGCCGCTGGAGCACCATCTTGCGCTGGTGACCGCGGCCGAACTTGTAGAAAGGTGCCTTTCGGACCTTCTCGCGCAGTTCGTCGTCATCGGGCCAGAAGCGGTTCTCTGCGGAGAGGAGCTGGTGCAGCCCGTCGGCGACAGCCACGTCCAGCGGGAGTTGCCCAGGCACTGCCTGGAAAATCCTGTTGAGGTTGTTCGTCGGCACCCGGCACATCATCCGGCGCACCAGGAAGCTCTCGATGTAGGACATCGCGCGGGCCGTGTCCGCGGAGCTCAGCTCCCCGCGCTGACGCCGGTCGAGCAGCAGCATCAGCGCGGGATAGGCGACCTGGGCCTGCCAGGTGTCCAGCCGGTGCAAGTGGGCGCGGACCGCTTCGTTTGCCTCCTCCTCGGGGTGGAGCAGCCGACGGAAAAGGGCGCCACGCCGGTACAGCTCCTTGATGTAGGCCTCAATCTCCACCTCGCTGACCTCACCCCGCTCGAAGCGTTGCTGCTGAGCCGCGTAAAGGTCCTGGCGGCGAACCCGGCCGTCCCCGTCGAGCACCAGCTGAAGCCACATGAGCTGTTCCAACTCGTCGTTGCTCAGGCTGTCCTGCAGCGGAAGCCAGTAGGTCTCGTAGATGTGCTCACCGCGGGTGGGCAGCCGCATGAACAGGTAGTTGCGCAGCAAGTCTGCCTGGCTCAGCTTGAGGCCGGTGTTGTTGAGGGACTCGAAGATGCGGTGCACGTTGTCCGCGCGTTCGGCCGTAACCGCCACCAAGGTGAGCCGGGAGGTGATGGCCTCCTCGATGCGAAGCACGTCCTGTGGGGCGGCAGGATCGGCGGCCTCGACGAGCTTGCGGCGGAAGAAGCCGTAGGCAGCGGCGACGGCTCCGCCCGCCGCCTGCTCCGAGAGCGGTCCCCGAACGTATGCCGCGAACTGCGCCCGGTCAGCCTGGGTTGGTAGTAGCCTGAGGCGGTCGCTGCCGTTCTTACGCTTGTTGATGAGGTATTCATCGTCGATGCGCTCGGCCTCGTCGGGTTCGCCGTCCGCTATGTGGTCGCGGATCGCGGCCAGGGCGAGCGACAGCGTGGTCAGTCGCTGCTGACCGTCGACGACGAGCCAGCGGGGGAACGTAGCTTCGTTCTGCGGCGACGGCGAGAGCACCACGGACCCCAGGAAGTGAGTGCTCGCCTTCTCTCCGAACTCCACGAGCTCGGCCTGCTCCAGGATGTCGGTCCACAACTGTCTGAGCTGCTTCTCCGACCAGGAGTAAGTCCGCTGGTAAAGCGGCACCTGGAACTGCTGTGCTCTGCCCTGGACGAGATCGGCGAACAGCGTCTCCTTCGCCTGCACGGCGTCCCCCTCGGTGATCGGTCCGGCGTAGCACGTAAGTAGGACCTTACGGCTTCCCGCTGACATTCAGGAGCCTTGCAAGCCCTCGTTCAGGCACGCGCACCAGAGCGCGTGGGCCTGGCCCATCTCGTCCAGTTCAGCCCGGTGGGCCGGCCTTCCACGAGGGCTTGGTCGACGATCCGCGCCGTGAGTGAGACCAGGTGCGCCGCTGCCTGTTCCATCCGCTCCCCCGCACCCGTTCCGTCGGCGAGGCTTACGCCCAGATCCTCCTCGTCGTCGTGCACGGACGGCACGCGGGGCCTCGGGTTGGCCGTGAGAGCGGGGACGGAGCCCAGAGTGACTGGCTCGTCCGGTCCATCGTTGCCGAGGATGCGGTTGGCGGTCGTACGGACGGCCTCGGAGCATTCGACGCTCGCCGGCTAGGCCCGCAGGACCCTGGCCCCAGCGGCGGACCACCACCCGGCCGGGGACTCCGGCCTCCGCGGCGGCCTCGGCCTTCCGCCCGCACCGCGGCCGGGCTCCGCCGAGTCCGAGCCACTTCGCAGACGGCTGCGAGCGTCCAGCGGGAAGGGGCCTTCTCGATAGAAGACGGCCGGGAACCACCGACGCATGGACTTGTGCATCAACCGGTGCTTGGCACCCTGGCTCAGGCGGGCGCGCGGGCTGCGCAACAGCTACATCCCGCCGCCGATGCCTACCGCAGGCGCCAACGGGTATGGGTACCTGGGAATCCCAGCTCAGCGCGGCGGTGGCCGCGACAATGGTTCCGCTGAAACTGCCTGTCGGTGGCGCACTGTGCGTTCATCGCCGGTGTGACGGGATGACCGGCCCCTGTGCCAAGGCAGCGGGTTCGGTGTCCAGCCGATCACGTCCAGACTGGCCCGGCCGGCTAGCTACTCAGCGCTACAGGGCAAGCGTGCCAACAATCTCTCTTGGTGTGCCAATCAGGAGTCTCGGTCACAGAGTCCCGTGGCGCCTCAAGCCGTTTCTTTGCATAAAAGTGCATCACTGCGTATAGTCATGCCATCGATGAGGAGGCTTTCATGGCGGTACGCGCAGCAGTGGCAGGAGCGAGCGGATACGCGGGCGGGGAACTGCTCCGTCTGCTGCTCGCCCACCCCGAGGTGGAGATCGGCGCACTCACCGCCAACTCCAACGCGGGCCAGCCCCTCGGCGCCCTCCAACCGCACCTGCGCCCCCTGGCGGACCGCATCCTCCAGCCCACCACCGCCGACGTGCTCGCCGGGCACGACGTCGTCTTCCTGGCCCTGCCGCACGGCCAGTCCGCCGCCGTGGCCGAACAGCTCGGTGACGACGTCCTGGTGGTGGACATGGGCGCCGACTTCCGCCTCCGGGACGCCGGCGACTGGGAGAAATTCTACGGCTCGCCGCACGCCGGTACCTGGCCCTACGGCCTGCCCGAACTGCCCGGCGGCCGCGCTGCCCTCGCCGGCACCAAGCGGATCGCGGTGCCGGGGTGCTACCCGACCGCCGTGTCGCTCGCGCTCTACCCGGCGTACGCGGCCCAGCTCGCCGAGCCCGAGGCCGTGATCGTCGCCGCGTCCGGGACCTCCGGCGCCGGGAAGGCGGCCAAGCCGCACCTGCTCGGCTCCGAGGTGATGGGCAACATGTCCCCGTACGGCGTCGGCGGCGTCCACCGCCACACGCCGGAGATGATCCAGAACCTCAGCGCCGCCGCCGGTGAGCCGGTCACCGTCTCGTTCACGCCGACCCTCGCGCCCATGCCCCGCGGCATCCTCGCCACGTGCAGCGCGAAGGCGAAGCCCGGGACGAGCGCCGAGAGCGTACGCGCCGCCTACGAGAAGGCGTACGCGGACGAGCCGTTCGTGGACCTGCTGCCCGAGGGGCAGTGGCCCGCCACCGCCGCCGTGTACGGCTCCAACGCGGTGCAGGTCCAGGTCGCGTACGACGAGGCGGCCGGGCGGATCATCGTGATCAGCGCCATCGACAACCTCGCCAAGGGCACCGCGGGCGGGGCCCTGCAGTCCATGAACATCGCCCTCGGACTGCCCGAGGACACAGGTCTTTCCACGATCGGAGTCGCACCGTGAGCGTCACGGCAGCACAGGGATTCTCGGCGGCGGGCATCGCCGCCGGAATCAAGGAGAACGGCAACCCGGACCTGGCCCTCGTGGTCAACAACGGTCCGCGCCGCGCCGCCGCGGGCGTCTTCACCTCCAACCGCGTGAAGGCCGCGCCGGTCCTCTGGTCGGAGCAGGTCGTCAAGGGCGGCGAGGTCTCCGCCGTGGTCCTCAACTCCGGCGGCGCCAACGCCTGTACGGGCCCGAAGGGCTTCCAGGACACCCACGCCACCGCCGAGAAGGCGGCCGAGGTCCTCCAGGGCCACAGCGCGGGCGAGATCGCCGTCGCCTCCACCGGGCTCATCGGCATCCTGCTCCCCATGGACAAGCTGCTCCCCGGCATCGAGAAGGCCGCCGCGGCCCTCAGCGAGCACGGCGGCGAGAAGGCCGCCATCGCCATCAAGACCACCGACACCGTGCACAAGACCGCCGTCGCCGGCGGCGAGGGCTGGACCGTCGGCGGCATGGCCAAGGGCGCGGGCATGCTCGCCCCGGGCCTGGCCACCATGCTCGTCGTGCTCACCACCGACGCCGACGTGGACGCCGCCGGTCTGGACGCCGCCCTGCGCGACGCGACCCGCACCACCTTCGACCGGGTCGACTCCGACGGCTGCATGTCCACCAACGACACCGTGCTGCTGCTGGCCTCCGGCGCCAGCGGGATCGCCCCGGAGCAGAAGGAGTTCGCCGAGGCCGTCCGTACCGTCTGCGACGATCTGGCCCGGCAGCTCATCGGGGACGCCGAGGGCGCCTCCAAGGACATCCGCATCGAGGTCGTCAACGCCGCGACCGAGGACGACGCCGTCGAGGTGGGCCGCTCCATCGCCCGCAACAACCTCCTCAAGTGCGCCATCCACGGCGAGGACCCCAACTGGGGCCGGGTGCTCTCCGCCATCGGCACCACGAAGGCCGCCTTCGAGCCGGACGCGCTCAACGTCGCCATCAACGACGTCTGGGTCTGCCGGAACGGCTCGGTCGGCGAGGACCGCGACCTGGTCGACATGCGCTACCGGGAGGTCCGGATCACCGCCGACCTCGCCGCGGGCACCGAGTCCGCCGTCATCTGGGCCAACGACCTCACCGCGGACTACGTCCACGAGAACAGCGCTTACAGCTCATGACGACGGCGCGGAAGCACACCGCACTCCCGAAGGCGCAGATCCTCATCGAGGCCCTGCCCTGGCTCACCCGGCACAACGGCAAGACCGTCGTCATCAAGTTCGGCGGCAACGCCATGATCGACGAGGAGCTGAAGGCGGCCTTCGCCCAGGACGTCGTCTTCCTGCGCCACGCGGGGCTCAAGCCCGTCGTCGTGCACGGCGGCGGCCCCCAGATCAGCGCCCAGCTCGACAAGCAGGGCCTGGTCAGCGAGTTCAAGGCGGGCCTGCGCGTCACCACGCCCGAGGCGATGGACGTCGTCCGCATGGTGCTCGCCGGACAGGTCCAGCGCGAGCTGGTCGGCCTGCTCAACCAGCACGGGCCGCTCGCCGTCGGCATGACCGGCGAGGACGCCCACACCATCACCGCCATACAGCACCGGCCCACCATCGACGGCGAGCTGGTCGACATCGGCCGGGTCGGCGAGATCACCGCCATCGACACCGGCGCCATCCAGGCCCTGCTGGACGACGGCCGCATCCCGGTCATCTCCTCCATCGCCCGGTCCGCCGACGACAACCACGTCTACAACGTCAACGCCGACACCGCGGCCGCCGCACTCGCCGCCGCGCTGAACGCCGAGACGCTGATGGTCCTCACCGACGTCGAGGGCCTGTACGAGGACTGGCCCCACAGCGACGACGTGATCAGCCGGCTCACCGCCACCGAGCTGGAGAAGCTGCTGCCCGAGCTGTCCAGCGGCATGGTGCCGAAGATGCAGGGCTGCCTGCACGCCGTACGCAACGGGGTGGAGACCGCCCGCGTCATCGACGGCCGGGTCCAGCACTCGATCCTGCTGGAAATCTTCACCGACGAGGGAATCGGCACGATGGTCGTGCCCGACGCACAGGGGGAGTCATGAGCAACGCCGAGCTTTCGCAGCGCTGGCAGCACGCACTGATGGACAACTACGGCACCCCGAAGCTGTCCCTCGTGCGCGGCGAGGGCGCCCGTGTCTGGGACGCGGACGGCACCGAGTACCTCGACTTCGTCGGCGGCATCGCGGTCAACGCCCTGGGCCACGGCCACCCCGCCGTCGTGGAGGCGGTCACCGCCCAGATCTCCACCCTCGGGCACGTGTCCAACCTGTACATCGCCGAACCGCCCGTCGCGCTCGCCGAACGGCTTCTCTCGCTCTTCGGCCGCACGGGCAAGGTCTACTTCTGCAACTCGGGCGCCGAGGCCAACGAGGCCGCGTTCAAGATCGGCCGGCTGACCGGGCGCACCCACATGGTCGCCACCGACGGCGGCTTCCACGGCCGGACCATGGGCGCGCTCGCGCTCACCGGCCAGCCCAAGAAGCGCGAGGCCTTCACCCCGCTCCCCGGCGACGTCACCCATGTGCCGTACGGGGACGTGGAGGCGCTGCGCTCCGCCGTCACCACCGACACCGCGCTCCTGATCATCGAGCCCGTCCAGGGCGAGAACGGCGTCGTCGTCCCGCCCAAGGGCTATCTGGAGGCCGCCCGGGAGATCACCCGGGCCACCGGCACCCTGCTCGTCCTGGACGAGGTCCAGACGGGTATCGGCCGGTGCGGTACGTGGTTCGAGCACCAGGCCCACCAGGGCGTCGAGCCCGATGTCGTCACCCTCGCCAAGGGGCTCGGCGGCGGCCTCCCGATCGGCGCGACGGTCGCCTTCGGGGCGGCGGCCGACCTCCTCGCACCCGGCCAGCACGGCACGACGTTCGGCGGCAACCCGGTCGCCTGCGCCGCCGGTCTCGCGGTCCTGGACACCCTCGCCGCCGACGGCGCCCTCGATCAGGTGAAGCGGCTCGGCGAGCGCATCCGGGAGGGCGTGGAAGGACTGGGGCACCCCCTGGTCTCCCATGTCCGGGGCTCCGGGCTGCTGCTGGGTATCGTGCTCACCGAGCCCCTCGCGCCCCAGGCGCAGCAGGCGGCTCAGGGTGCCGGTCTCCTGGTGAACGCGCCCGCGCCCGACGTCCTGCGGCTCATGCCGCCGCTGACGATCGGCGACGCGGAGGTGGACGCGTTCCTCCGGGCGCTGCCGGGTGCCCTCGACGCGGCATACGGGGACGGACGATCCGGCGAGAAGCGCTCCGGAGAATGAGGCGACGACGATGACCGAGGCGCAGGAATCCGAGTTCGGCGGGCCTTCGGTGCCGCAGACCCGCACGGCCCGCCACCGCCGGATCGTGGACATCCTCAACCGGCAGCCGGTGCGCTCGCAGAGCCAGCTGGCCAAGCTCCTCAGCGACGACGGGCTGAGCGTCACTCAGGCGACGCTCTCCCGGGACCTGGACGAGCTGGGCGCGGTGAAGATCCGCAACACCGGCGGCGAGCTGATCTACGCGGTGCCCAGCGAGGGCGGTTTCCGCACCCCGCAGGCGCCGCTGGGCGGCTCCGCCAAGGAGGAGCGGATGCGCAGGCTCTCCGCCGAACTGCTGATCTCGGCGGAGGCCTCGGCCAACCTGGTGGTGCTGCGTACGCCGCCGGGCGCCGCGCAGTTCCTCGCCTCGGCCATCGACCAGGCCGAACTGCACGACATCCTCGGCACCATCGCGGGTGACGACACGCTCATGCTGATCAGCCGCGACCCGGCCGGCGGGCAGGCGCTCGCCGACCATCTGCTGCGGCTCGCGCAGAACGAGCGTTAGTGAAGACGCGTCAGTAGTTCGTGATCGCGGTCGCGCCGGCGACGGTGCCGATCGCGATGTGCGGGCTGCGGGCCGGGTCGGCCCAGGCCAGGATGCGGTCCATCGCGTCCGCCGGTACGGAGACGCAACCGGCGGTCGCGCCGGACCCGTTGACGTGCAGGAAGATCCCGGCGCCCCGGCCGCGTACCGGCTTGTCGTAGTTGAAGCCGATGACGAGCGCCCGGGCGTACTGCGTGGGGTACGCGGTGATCTGCTCGGACTCCGAGGCCCGGCAGTCCGAGGGCAGCGGCTCGACCCAGCGGTTGTAGGCGGCGGCCTCGTTGTCCTCGCACCACCAGGACTTGGTGGTGGCCTGCCGGTACGAGAAGCGCGTGCCCGCGGGCGCGGCCTTGACCCCGAAGGCGTACGGCAGGTCGTACAGACCGGTCGGCGTCGTGTACGTGCTCTGCTGCCGGGTGCTGCCCTCGGTGAGGCCCTTCGAGCCGAACCGGGCGGCGGCGGTCCCGGCGGCGACCCACTTCCCGTCCCGCAGGTCCCACCAGGTGAGGGTGCCGACGGTGGACGAGGTGGAGTCCGCCATGGCGGTGATCAGCTGGGTGCCGCCGCCCGTGTCGGCGAGCCGGGTCGGTAGCGGGGCGGTGGCCAGCGGCGGCCGCCCGGCCCCGACGACGGTGCCGAGGGCCAGCAGAACGGCGGCGGTTGTCACAAGTCTTCGCATGCCACGGACTCTAGGCCGTACCCGGCGGATCGGCTCAGGGTTCCGATACGGGATCAGCGCGCCGCCCGCAGCAGCCGCTGCGCCCCCACCCGCACCGCCCGGCGCGACTCCGGGCTGTCCCGCTCGCGCAGCCACTCCACCGGGAACTCGGCCGCGTGGGGGAGCAGGGCCCGGGTCGCCGCCCGGACCACGGCGGATGACGGGTCGTCCAGCAACGGCGCCAGCCCCTCCCATCGCACCGCGTCCAGCGCCCGCAGCCCGTTCACCGCCTGGGCGCGCACGGCCGGGTCCGGGTGGCGGACCAGGGCCCACAGCGTGCCCGCGTCCTCCTTCAGGTCGCCGCACTCGCCGAGCCCGGCGGCGGCGCCCGGCGCGACGGCCTCGCCCGCGCACAGCTCCCGGTACAGCGGCAGCGGGTCGGTCCCGCCCTGGCGCACCACGTACCGGGCGCAGGCCCGCACCACGCCCGAACGGTCCGTCAGATGGGCCCGCGCCTCCTCGTACCGGCCGGCGCGCCGCAGCGCGGTGACTCCGGCGGCCCGGACGCGGCCCGAGCGGCCGGTCAGCAGGATGCCGAGGACGCCGTCGTCGCGGCCCGTCCCGCGCACCGCGGCGACGGCCGCCTCCGCGCACAGGTCCTGGAGGACGGCGTCCCCCGAGCGCGCGGCGATGCGGGCCAGCCGGAGCGGCGGCAGCAGTCCGCGCTCGACGGCGACGCGATGGGCGAACCGGCGTGTCGCCCGGTCGGCGCTCTCCAGCAGCGGGTGCACGGCCTCGGCGGGGCCCTCGCGCAGCGCCCGGCCCAGCTGCTCCGCCGCGAACCCGCCCCGCTCGCGCCGGTCCAGGAGCAGGATCAGCTCCGCCTGCGCGACAAGCCCGGCGGGCGGTGCCTCCGCGAGCAGGGCCCGGGCCCGCTCACGTACCGGAGCCGCCCAGTCCGTGCACCGCACGACGAGGAGGGGCAGCAGGTCCGGGTAGCGGGACACGCGGTCGAGCGCGGCCCCCCGGATCCGGCCGTCGCGGTGGCACAGAGCGAGGGCGGTGCCGGGTTCGGTCGGCGCGGCGTCCCGGTCCGGGAGCGGCGGGACCCAGCGGTCCGCGGCGTACCAGGGCGGGTACCGCACCGCCAGATCGAGGGCCACCCAGTCCGCCGCGGAGTCCCGCCCGCCGAGCGCTTCGCGCACGGGCCGGCCCTCGGCGAGGCGCTGCGCCGCTGTCCACGCGTGGTCCATGATCCCCCCAGGTGTTCCGGAGACCGACCGTACCGGCGGCCCGGCGGTCCCGGCATCCGCTTTGACAAACCATGCAGAGCTCTGCATAGTTATGCCTATTACTGATCGTGGCACTTCCGAGGAGCACGTAGTGAGCAACGGCAACGGCAACGGCGACGTACGTCTCTGGGGCGCCCGCTTCGCCGACGGACCGGCCGAGGCGCTGGCCCGGCTGTCCGCGTCCGTCCACTTCGACTGGCGCCTCGCGCCGTACGACATCGCCGGCTCCCGTGCCCACGCCCGCGTCCTCAACAAGGCCGGTCTGCTCACCGAGGACGAGCTGAACCGGATGATCGCCGGGCTCGACCAGCTCGAAGCGGACGTGGCCGACGGCTCCTTCACCGGCACCATCGCCGACGAGGACGTCCACACCGCTCTGGAGCGCGGCCTGCTGGAGCGGCTGGGCCCCGACCTCGGCGGCAAGCTCCGCGCCGGCCGGTCCCGCAACGACCAGATCGCCACGCTCTTCCGGATGTACCTGCGCGACCACGCCCGCATCATCGGCTCCCTGGTCGCCGACCTCCAGGACGCCCTGGTCGGCCTCGCCGAGGCCCACCCGGACGTCGCCATGCCCGGCCGTACGCACCTCCAGCACGCCCAGCCGGTGCTCTTCGCCCACCATGTCCTGGCCCATGTGCAGTCCCTGTCCCGGGACGCGGAGCGGCTGCGGCAGTGGGACGAGCGGACCGCCGTCTCGCCGTACGGCTCCGGCGCGCTGGCCGGGTCCTCGCTGGGCCTCGACCCGGAGGCGGTCGCGGCCGACCTCGGCTTCGAGCGGGGCTCGGTGGGCAACTCGATCGACGGCACGGCGTCCCGGGACTTCGTCGCCGAGTTCGCGTTCGTCACCGCGATGATCGGCGTCAACCTCTCCCGGATCGCCGAGGAGATCATCATCTGGAACACGAAGGAGTTCTCCTTCGTCACCCTGCACGACGCCTTCTCGACCGGCTCCTCGATCATGCCGCAGAAGAAGAACCCGGACATCGCCGAGCTCGCCCGGGGCAAGTCGGGCCGGCTCATCGGCAACCTCACGGGCCTGATGGCCACGCTGAAGGCCCTGCCGCTCGCGTACAACCGCGACCTCCAGGAGGACAAGGAGCCGGTCTTCGACTCCTGCGACCAGCTGGAGGTCCTGCTCCCCGCCTTCACCGGCATGATGGCGACGCTCACCGTCAACCGGGAGCGCATGGAGGAGCTGGCCCCGGCCGGATTCTCGCTCGCCACCGACATCGCGGAGTGGCTGGTCAAGAAGGGCGTGCCGTTCCGCGTCGCCCACGAGGTCGCCGGTGAGTGCGTCAAGGAGTGCGAGCACCACGGCATCGAGCTGGACGAGCTGACGGACGAGCAGTTCGCGAAGATCTCCGAGCACCTGACCCCCGAGGTCCGCACCGTCCTCAACGTGGCCGGCGCCCTCGCCTCCCGCAGCGGGCGCGGCGGCACCGCACCCTCAGCCGTCGCCACCCAGCTGGCCGAGGTCAAGGCCGACCTGGCCGTGCAGCACGCCTGGGCGGACGCGCACAAGTAGTCGAAAGCGCATCGCGGGCTACGTTGAGGGTAGGCGCGTCCTGCCCGACGACGAGGAGCCCGCGATGCCGTTCGCCCGACTGTCCGAAGCGACCACCCCCACCGCCCACATCGGGCTCGGCCTGGCCGCCGTCGGCCGGCCCGGCTACATCAACCTCCACCGCGACCGCGACCTGCCCGGGGAGCGCTCGCCCGACGCCCTGCGCGACCGTACGCACGAACTCCTCGACGCCGCCTACGCGCAGGGCGTCCGCTACTTCGACGCCGCCCGCTCCTACGGGCGCGCCGAGGAGTTCCTGGCCGGCTGGCTGGCCGCGCACCCCGAGGCGGACGACGTGGTCGTCGGCAGCAAATGGGGCTACACCTACACCGCCGACTGGGGCCTCGACGCGGAGGTGCACGAGGTCAAGGACCACAGCCTCGCCGCGTTCGAGCGCCAGCGCGCCGAGACCGCCGCCCTGCTCGGTGACCGGCTCGACCTCTACCAGATCCACTCGGTGACCCCGGACAGCCCGGCGCTCGCCGACAAGGAGCTGCACGCCCGCCTCGCCGAACTGGCCGCGCAGGGCGTCAGCGTCGGCATCTCCACCAGCGGCCCCGCGCAGGCCGAGGCGATCCTCGCCGCCCTCGCCGTCACGGTCGACGGCGCCCCCCTCTTCCGTACGGTCCAGGCCACCTACAACGCACTGGAGACCTCGGCGGGACCCGCGCTTGCCGAGGCGCACGCCGCCGGGCTCACCGTCATCGTCAAGGAGGGCATGGCCAACGGCCGGCTCGCCGGTGACCAGGCGCCCGCCGTCGTGCGGGAGATCGCGGACGAGGAAGGGCTCGGGAGCGACGCGGTCGCCCTGGCCCTGGTGCTCCACCAGCCGTGGGCCGGCGTCGTGCTCTCCGGCGCGGCCACCGTCGCCCAGCTCTCCGGCAACCTCCACGCGGCCGTCCCCGTCCTCGACGAGGAACGGCGGACCAGGCTGGAGGCCCTGGTCGAGGAGCCGGAGGCGTACTGGCGGCACCGCGCCTCGCTGCCCTGGAGCTGACCGGCGGAATGGGACGCCACTCACCCGAATGAGACGTTGATGTCTCATTCGGGTTAGTGTTGTCCCATGACTCTTGATCGTGAGCAGGTGCTGCGCAGTGCCGCCGCCCTGCTGACCCGTAAATCCACCGCGACCATGGACGAGGTCGCCAAGGCGGCCGGGATCGGGCGCGCCACCCTGCACCGCCACTTCGCCGGGCGGGACGCCCTGGTCAGGGCGCTGGAGGAGTTGGGCATCCAGGAGTTCGAGGCCGCGCTCGACGCCGCCGCGATGGACGAGGGCACGAGCGAGGAGGCGCTGCGCCGGTTCGTCGTCGCCGTCGAGCCGAGCGCCGGACTGCTCTCGTTTCTCGTGACGGAGAACCAGCTCTGGGAGGACGGCGACCAGAACGCCGGCTGGGACCGGCTGGACGCCCGTGTCGCCGCCTTCTTCCGGCGCGGCCAGGAGCGCGGCGAATTCCGCATCGACCTGACCCCGGCCTGGCTGACCGAGGCGCTGTACGGGCTCATCGGCAGCGGGGCGTGGGCCGTTCAGGCGGGCCGGGTGGCCGCCCGGGACTTTCCGTACATGATCGCCGAGTTGCTGCTCGGCGGCGCACGCCGGAGCGTGGAGCAATGAGCAGCGTCGAAGAGCACCCGGAGCCCCCCGTCGATCCGTACCGCCCCGGGCGGTGGATCGCGCTGGCCGTCCTCGTCCTCGCCGTGCTGCTCGTGGCCGTCGACGCGACCGTGCTCGGCCTGGCGACCCCCTTCCTCAGCGAGGACCTGGAGCCGACCGGCACCCAGCTGCTCTGGATCGGTGACGTCTACTCCTTCGTGATCGCCGGACTCCTGGTCTCCATGGGCAGCCTCGGCGACCGCATCGGCCGCAAGAAGCTGCTGCTCTGCGGTGCCACCGCCTTCGGCGCGGTCTCGGTGCTCAACGCCTACGCGCACACGCCCGAGATGATGATCGTGGCGCGGGCCCTGCTCGGCGTCGCGGGCGCCACCCTGATGCCGTCCACCCTCGCGCTGATCCGCAACCTCTTCCACGACCCTCGCGAGCGCAGCCTCGCCATCGGCATCTGGGGCGCGATGGCCTCGGCCGGTGCCGCCGTCGGGCCCGTCGTCGGCGGATTCCTCCTCGAACACTTCTGGTGGGGCTCGGTCTTCCTGATCAACCTGCCCGTCATGGCCGTGCTCGTGGTGGTCGGCATCAAGATGATCCCGGAGTCCAAGAACCCGGCGCCCGGGCCCTGGGACCTGCCGAGCGTGGGCCTCTCGCTGGTCGGCATGATCGGGGTCGTCTACGCCATCAAGGAGATGGCCGCGCACGGCGTGGGCTGGACCCCCGCCCTGGTGGGCGTCGCCGGGCTGCTGGCGCTGATCTGGTTCGTACGCCGTCAGTTCCGGCTCCCCGCCCCGCTGCTGGACATGCGGCTCTTCCACCACCGGGGCTTCTCCGGCGCGGTCCTCGCCGACCTGCTGACCATCCTCGGCCTGTCCGGGATCGTCTTCTTCCTCTCCCAGTTCCTCCAGCTGGTCCAGGGCCGCGGCCCTCTGGAGGCCGGGCTCGCCGAACTGCCCGCCGCCATCGGCGCCGTCACCGCGGGCCTGCTGGCGGGCACGGTCGCCCGGCGGTTCACCGTACGGACCGTGGTGGCCGGCGGGCTCGGCGCGATCGGCCTGGCGCTGGCCGCGGTCGCCGCCGTCCACCGGGACACGGCCTACCCGCTGATCGGGGCGCTGCTCCTGATCGTCGGCGTGGGCGCGGGCTTCGCGTTCACCGTGACGTCGGACGTCATCCTGTCCAGCGTGCCCAAGGAGCACGCGGGCTCCGCCTCCGCGGTCTCCGAGACGGCGTACGAGCTCGGCGCGGCGCTCGGCATCGCGCTGCTCGGCTCCATCGTGACCGGCGCCTACAAGAGCTTCCAGGCCCCGCCCGGCACCCCGTCCGCCGTCTCGGACGCCGCGCACGAATCGCTGGGCGGCGCCGTGGAGTCCTCGCACCTGCTGCCGCCGCACGAGGCCCACGAGCTGGTCTCCTCGGCGCAGGACGCGTTCGTGGACGGGCTGCACCTCGCCTCCGTCGTCGGCGCGGTCGTCCTCGTGGCGACGGCCGTAGCCGCCTGGTTCCTGCTGCGCGGCCAGGAGCTGGAGGAGGGCATCGTGCACGACTGACACACGCGTGAGGGCCCGCCCCCGGACCGGGGGCGGGCCCTCACGTATGCGTCAGCGAATCAGGCGGCCTTCGCCTTGGTCGCGTACATGTCCACGTACTCCTGGCCGGACAGCCGCATCACCTCGGCCATCACGGAGTCGGTCACCGCGCGCAGCACGTAGCGGTCGCGGTCCATGCCCTCGTAGCGCGAGAACTCCATCGGCTCACCGAAGCGCACCGTCACCTTGCCCGGACGGGGCAGACCGGAGCCGCCCGGCTGGAGCTTGTCCGTGCCGATCATCGCGAACGGCACCACCGGCGCGCCCGTCATCAGCGTCAGCCGCGCGATGCCCGTACGGCCCCGGTACAGGCGGCCGTCGGGGGAGCGGGTGCCCTCGGGGTAGATCGCGAACGCCTTGCCCTCTTCGAGGATCCGGCGCCCCGTCATCAGCGCCGCGACACCGCCGCGCCCGCCGTCCCGGTCCACCGGGATCATGCCGACGCCCGTGAAGAACCAGGCCATCAGGCGGCCCTTGAGCCCCTTGCCCGTCACGTACTCGTCCTTGCCGATGAAGTAGACCGGACGGTCGCAGCAGATCGGCATGATCATCGAGTCGATGAACGTCAGGTGGTTGCCCGCCAGGATCACCGGCCCGCTGCCCGGAATGTTCTCGATGCCCTCCATCCGGGGACGGAACATCAGGCGCAGGATCGGTCCGAGCACTGCCTTGATGAGTGCGAGACGGGACAACGCTTCCTCCGGTGTAGTGGCCGGGCCGGCCGGGGCGACGGATTGTAAAGGTCCATGCAGGTGAGGACGATACTCGCGGGTACCGGCCGATCGCACATCGGGTTCACACACCGGATACGCCGTGTTGACATGTGTTCGCGCCATGTTCGTCCAGGTGCCGCCCTCAGGACCGTACCCCTGCCTACGCTCGATCCTCGCTCGACAGGTGCCGTACATCACATGCGAGGAGCATTCATGACAGAGCGTGCGCAGGCCGCGCCGGGACGCCGGACCGTCATCGGGGCGGGGGCCGCCGTCCTCGGAACCGCCGCCCTGGGCGTCACCACAACGGCGCAGGCGGCCGACCGCAACGGCGGACACGGGGACCACGGCGGCCACCGCCTCGACCTGCCCGTCCCCACGGTCATCGGCCACCGGGGCACCAGCGGCTACCGCCCCGAACACACGCTGGGCTCCTACCAGCTCGCCCTGGACATGGGCGCGCACATCATCGAGCAGGACCTCGTCCCCACCCGCGACGGCCACCTCGTCTGCCGCCACGAGAACGACATCACCGCCACCACCGACGTCTCCGCGCACCCCGAGTTCGCGAACCGCAGGACCACCAAGAGCGTCGACGGCGTCTCCCTCACCGGCTGGTTCACCGAGGACTTCACCCTCGCCGAGCTCAAGACGCTCCGCGCCAAGGAGCGCATCCCGGCCAACCGCCAGAAGAACACGCTGTACGACGGCCGCTGGGAGATCCCCACCTTCGAGGAGGTCCTGCGCTGGGCCGACCGCGAGGGCCGCCGCCGCGGCAAGCCCGTCTGGCTGTACGTCGAGACCAAGCACCCCACCTACTTCCGGGGCCTCGGGCTCGGCCTGGAGGAACCGCTCGCCAAGCTGCTGCGCCGGTACGGACGCCACCGCGCCCAGTCCCCGGTGATCCTCCAGTCGTTCGAGCCCGGCAGCGTCCAGCGGCTGGCCCGGCTCGTCGCGACCCCGCGCATCGTCCTGCTCTCCGGCACGGGCACCAAGCCCTGGGACTTCGAGGTGTCCGGCGACCCGCGCACCACGGACGACCTGGTGAAGCCGGCCGGCCTGAAGTGGATGGCCTCCTTCGCACAGGGCATCGGTCCCACCCTGGACCTGATCATCCCCAAGGACGCCGCCGGCCGGCTCACCGAGCCCACGACCCTGGTGCGCGACGCCCACGCGCAGGGCCTCGTCCTCCACCCGTACACGATGCGCAACGAGAACACCTTCCTGCCCGCCGACTTCCGGCGCGGCAGCGATCCCAACGCATACGGGGACGCGTTCGGCGCGTTCTCCGCGTACTTCGCGACCGGGATCGACGGCATCTTCTCCGACAACCCGGACACCGCCCTGCTCGCGGCGGCGGACTTCACGGCGAAGAAGGCGACGAGGTAACGCGGCGGGCCCGACTCCCCGTCAGCCCCCCGCTTCCGTCACATCGCAGGGGAGTTGGCTATGTCACAGGGGAGTTTGGGCCCCATCCGTTCCCGATGCCTTGGATGTCTGCGCAGAATGCTCGCGGCGGAGGTTGTCGCTCCTGAACCGTGGGAAAGGAGCGGGAGACAACCGGCGGATCAGGTGAGCGGGAGGCATGCGCACATGGGCATGAGCGTGACCATCTCGGCGGCGGACGTGCGGGACGCCGAAGAGATTCTGAAGCTGCAGTACCTCTGTTTCCAGAGCGAGGCGGAGTTGTACGGCAATTACCGCATCGACCCGCTCGTCCAGACCCTCGACTCGGTGCGCGCCGAGATCGCGGAGAACCTGGTCTACGTGGCGCGCCTCGGCGACGAGGTCGTCGGCTCGGTGCGGGGCTCGACCGACGAGGAGGGCACCGGCCAGATCGGCAGGCTCTGCGTCCACCCCCGCCTGCGGGGCCACGGCCTCGGCGCCCGGCTGCTGCGCGCGGCGGAGTCCGGCCTCGCCGACGAGCGCGCCGCCACCCGCTTCCGGCTGCACACCGGCCACCGCAGCGAGGGCAACCTGAGGCTCTACCAGCGCGCGGGCTACGCCGCCGTGGGCAACGCCCCGGGCAACGACGGGGTCATGATGATCCTGCTGGAGAAGGAGGCCCCGGCGCCGGCCGCGTACGTGGCAAGCGCCTAGGGGTACGGGTGCCGCGCCCCGCCGTTACGCGGTCCGGGCGCGGCGCAGCCACATCATCCCGGTCACCGGCAGGATCACCGGGATGAACAGGTAGTCCCGGCCGCAGTACGACCACACGGTCGCGTCGGCGAACGCGGACGGCTCCACCAGCGTCCACGTCCCCACGATCAGCACCCCGGCCAGCTCGGCGGCGCAGCACACCAGCGCCGTCCGGCGCGCCCGCTCACCGCCGCGCACCAGCGAGTACGTGATGAAGCCGTAGACGAGCGCGGCGACCGCCGACAGCACGTAGGCCAGGGGCGCGCGGCCGAAGTCCAGGATCATCTGGACGATCGAACGGGACGCCGCCGCCACGGTGAACACGCCGTAGAACCAGACGAGGACCCGGCCGGGACCGGTGCCGAGGTCGAAGGGCCGCTTCTCGCCGGCCGTCGCCTGCGTGGTGTCGGTGTCGGTCACGGTCAGCTTCCCCAGATGTCGTAGAGCCGTACTTCGAGGACGGCCAGGACGACCGCGCCCGCCGCCACCGTCACCGAGCCCCAGCGGGTCCGCTCGCTCAGCGACAGGAACCCCGCCGCCGGTACGGCGAGGAACGCCCCGGCGAGGTACGCGATGAAGATGGTCATGCCCTGCTCGGGCCGCTCGCCCCGGGCCAGCTGCACGATCCCCGTCACCAGCTGCGCCAGGGCCAGCAGCGAGACGACGGCCATGCCGATGAAGTGCCAGTCCTTGGTGGGCTGGTCCCGGTAGGCGGCGTATCCGCACCAGGCGGCGAGGGCGAGGGCGGCCACGGCGACCGCGACCGTCAGGGCGTCGAGCATGAGCCGAGGGTATTACGGCGCGCCGGGCCCGCCGCCCTCGCCCCCGGTTCGCCGGGGATCGTGGCCTTGACCACAGGGCGCGCTGCTCCCGGGTGCCGGGGGAGTGGCGGAGCCGGGGCCACCACGGGTGCATCACCGCAGGTCAGAGCCGTATGGCTGGAAAGTTTCGGCCGATACGAGACCGTCGCAGCACCCCATCCATGACTGTCCGCTATCCGGACAACCGGTCCGGTGGTGAACTCACGTCTGTTTTACTTGTGCCCATGACCACGACGAGCAGCCGCATCCTTGCGACCGAGGCGATCACGACGCCCGGTGCTCGTTGTATGGGTCGAATGCGCGCCTTCTGAGGGCCCACGACCGAGCCTCGCGCCCCGAAGCGAGATCCTTCCCGGCCGCCCGTACGGGCCCGGCCCGCGGTGACCGCCGCGCCCGGACGCCCCGGGAATCCGCTCGGAACGTCCGATCGAAATCGTCCGGATCACCCCCGGACGCATGCCCCGTGCCCGGCGGACACCGCGCCGCGCACTCGACAGTGACGGAAACCCCTGTGATCACCACGACGGGCCTCACGAAGGTCTACCGTTCGCGCGACCGCGAGGTCACCGCCCTGGACGGCGTCGACCTGCACGTACGCGAGGGCGAGGTGTACGGCGTCATCGGCCGCAGCGGCGCCGGCAAGTCGTCCCTCATCCGCTGCGTCAACCTCCTGGAACGCCCCACCTCCGGCACCGTGACCGTGGCCGGCCAGGACCTCACCGCCCTCGCGGGCCGGGGCCGCCGGGCCGGCAAGGAGCTGCGCGAGGCACGCAGCCGCATCGGCATGGTCTTCCAGCACTTCAACCTGCTGGCCTCCCGCACCGTGCAGCGCAACGTCGAACTCCCCCTGGAGATCCTCGGCGTCACCGGCCGCGAACGCACCCGCAAGGCCCTCGAACTCCTCGACCTGGTCGGCCTCGCCGACAAGGCCAAGTCCTACCCGGGCCAGCTCTCCGGCGGCCAGAAGCAGCGCGTCGGCATCGCCCGCGCCCTCGCCGGCGACCCCAAGGTGCTCCTGTCCGACGAGGCGACCTCCGCCCTGGACCCCGAGACCACCCGCTCCATCCTCCAGCTCCTGCGCGACCTCAACCAGCAGCTCGGGCTCACCGTCCTGCTCATCACGCACGAGATGGACGTCGTCAAGACCATCTGCGACTCCGCCGCGCTGATGCGGGGAGGCCGGGTGGTCGAGTCCGGCACCGTCGGCGAACTGCTCGCCACCCCCGGCTCCGAACTGGCCCACGAGCTGTTCCCCGTCGGCGGCACCGCCTCCGCGCCCGACCGCACCGTCGTGGACGTCACCTTCCACGGCGAGGCCGCCGCCCGCCCGGTGATCTCGCAGCTCTCCCGTACGTACAACATCGACATCTCGATCCTCGGCGCCGCCATGGACACCGTCGGCGGCCGGCAGATCGGCCGCATGCGCATCGAACTGCCCGGCCGGTTCGAGGAGAACGTCGTCCCGATCGGCTTCCTCCGCGAACAGGGCCTCCAGGCCGAGCTCGTCGATGGCGCAGACGCCGCCCCCGTGTCCGTCCCCGCACCGCTCACCAAGGAGGTGGCGAAGTGACCTGGTCCGAAATGCAGCCGCTGCTGACGCAGGGCACCGTCGACACCCTCTACATGGTGCTCTGGTCCGCCCTCGTCACCGTCCTGGTCGGACTGCCCCTCGGCGTCCTGCTCGTCCTCACCGACAAGGGCGGACTGCTCCAGAACACCCCGGTGAACAAGGTCGTCGGCGTGATCGTGAACATCGGCCGCTCGCTGCCGTTCATCATCCTGCTGATCGCCCTGATCCCGTTCACCACCTGGGTCGTCGGCACCTTCATCGGCCCCACCGCGATGATCGTGCCGCTCGCCGTCGGCGCCATCCCGTTCTTCGCCCGGCTGGTCGAGACGGCGGTGCGCGAGGTCGACCACGGGCTCGTGGAGGCCGTCCAGTCGATGGGCGGATCGATCCCGACGATCGTCCGCAAGGTGCTGCTCCCGCAGGCCCTGCCGTCCCTGGTCTCGGGGATCACCACCACCGTCATCGTGCTCATCGGCTACTCCGCGATGGCCGGCGCGGTCGGCGGCGAAGGGCTCGGCTCCAAGGCCGTCACCTACGGATTCCAGCGCTTCGACAACCGCTTCATGCTGATCACGGTCGCGCTCCTGATCGTCATCGTGACCCTCGTCCAGCTGATCGGCGACCTCGCCGGCCGCCTGCTGGCCCGCCGGGGCCGCACCTCCTGACTTCCCTTCCCCACCAAGCCCGCACTCCTTGTCCGGGCGCTCCACCATCACCACCTGAAAGAGGCACTTTTCGTGCGTACCAGCATCAAGATCACCGCCGCCGCCGCGGCCACCACCGCCCTCGCCCTCGGCCTCACCGCCTGCGGCACGGACTCCGACCCGTCCGCCAAGAGCGGCGGCAACACCGACACCTCCAAGACCCTTGTCGTCGCCGCGTCCCCGACGCCGCACGCCGACATCCTCGGCTTCGTCAAGAAGAACCTCGCCGAGAAGGCCGGGCTCAAGCTGGAGGTCAAGGAGTTCACGGACTACGTCCTGCCGAACACCGCCACCGAGACCGGCCAGGTCGACGCCAACTTCTTCCAGCACCAGCCCTACCTGGACGACTTCAACCAGAAGAACAACACCCACCTGGTCTCCGTCGGCACCGTCCACCTGGAGCCCCTCGGCCTCTACTCCAAGAAGGTCAAGAGCCTCGACGCCATCAAGGCCGGCCAGACCATCGCCGTCCCCAACGACACCACCAACGAGGGCCGCGCGCTCCAGCTGCTCGCCGAGAACGGCCTCATCACCCTCAAGTCCGGCGTCGGCACCAGCGCCAAGCTGAGCGACATCACCGACAAGAAGGGCCTGGAGTTCAAGGAGCTGGAGGCCGCCACGGTCCCGCGCGCCCTCAACGACGTGGACGCCGCCGTCATCAACGGCAACTACGCCATCGAGGCCAAGCTCAAGCCCGCGAAGGACGCCCTCGTCCTGGAGAAGGCCGACGGCAACCCGTACGCCAACATCATCGCCGTGAAGAAGGGCAACGAGAAGGACCCCCGCGTCCAGAAGCTCGTGAAGCTCCTCCACTCCGACGAGGTCAAGAAGTTCATCGAGGACACCTACCAGGGCTCGGTCGTCCCGGCCTTCGGTGACGCCAAGTCCTGACCCGTACGCGGCACTTGCGCCAGGAGCCCCGCACACCCCGCCCGGGGGGTGCGGGGCTCCGCCGTACCCACCCGGCCATGCACGCGCCCCCCGCGATGCTGCATGCTGTGCATTTACACGGTCTTCGGCATGGAGCTGCGCATGACTTCCACCTTCCCGGACATCTCCATCAGCACGGACCGGCTGGTGATGCGCCCATTCGACATGGCGGACCTCCCCGCGTACATCGAGATGATGAACGACGAACTGGTCACCGCCTGGACCGACGCCCCCCACCCCTACACCCAGGTCGACGCCGAACGGTGGGTGCGCAGAATCGCTCCGGCACACCGCACCAAGGGCGACGGGATCGCCCTGGCCGTCACCGAGTTCCTCACCCAGCGCCTCGTCGGCTCCGTACGGCTCCACAACACCGACTGGCGCACCCTGTCCACCGAGGCCGACTACATCACCGCACCCTGGGCCCGCGGCGAGGGCTACGCCACCGAGTCCGTGCTCGCCGTCGCCCAGTGGCTCTTCCGCGACCAGGGCTTCGAGCGCATCGAACTGCGCACCGCCGCCGACAACACCGCCTCCCAGCAGGTCGCCCAGAAACTCGGCTGCATCAGCGAGGGCGTCCTGCGCAACGCCCGCATAGCGCGTTCCCAGACCGAGGACGGCGGGTGGACCGACATCCGCACCGACCTCATCGTCTGGGGCCTGCTCCCCGAAGACCTCGAAGGCGTCGCCGAACAGCTCGCCGACGCCGGCGGCTACGGCACCTACAACGACTGGAACTGACCGGCGACGGGGCCCCGGTGCCCCGTGGGAGGCGACCCGGTAACCTCACCCTGCCTGCTCCCGGGCAACCCGCCCCGCCTGCGACGACTCCAGGAGAATGACACCAAGATGGCCGACCGGGTCACAGTGATCGGCTGGGACGGTTCGCCGCTGACCAGAGCGGCCACCGCAGCGCTCTCGGCCGCGACCCTGGTCGCCGGAGCCGCCCACCACCTCGCGCTGCCCGAAGTCCCCCGGAGCGCCGAACGCATCCGCCTCGGCTCCGTCGACCTCGCGGCCCGCCGCATCGCGGGCCACCGCGGCAGCGCCGTCGTCCTCGCCGACGGCGACCCCGGCTTCTTCGGCGTCGTCCGCACCCTGCGCGCCCCGCAGCACGGCCTGGAGGTCGAGGTCGTCCCGGCCGTCTCCTCCGTCGCCACCGCCTTCGCCCGCGCCGGCATGCCCTGGGAGGACGCCCAGACGGTCGTCGCCCACCCCCGCACCCTGCGCCGCGCCGTGAACGTCTGCCGCGCCCACCACAAGGTCGCCGTCCTCACCTCGCCCGGCGCCGGACCCGCCGAACTGGCCCTGCTCCTCGAAGGCGTCCACCGCACGTTCGTCATCTGCGAGGAACTGGGCACCGACCGCGAACAGGTCACCGTCGTCACCTCGGACACCGCCGCCGACCACGTCTGGCGCGACCCCAACGTCGTCATCGTCATCGGCGGCGGCCCCGAACAGCAGGCCGAGGGCGCCTGGATCGCCGGCCGCCACCCCGCCTACCCGCAGGGCGTACGGGGATGGGCCCTGCCCGCCGGCGCCTACCCGGACCCCGGCGCCCGCCCGGCGGGGGAGAGCGGCGAGGGCGAGGGCCCCGTCCTGCGCGCCGCCCAGCTCGCCCACCTCGGCCCCCGCACCGGCGACCTCGTCTGGGACATCGGCTCCGGGGGCGGCGCGCTGGCCGTCGAGGCGGCCCGCTTCGGCGCGGCGGTCCTGGCCGTGGACAGCGACCCCGACGCCTGCGCCCGCACCACGGCCGCCGCCCGCGCCTTCGGCGTCCAGCTCCAGGTGGTCGAGGGCCGCGCCCCGCACGTACTGGAACGGCTGCCCGAACCCGACGTCGTACGCATCGGAGGCGGCGGTGTCCCCGTCGCCACCGCCGTCGCGGACCGTCGCCCGGAGCGGATCGTCACACACGCCTCCACCCGCGACGAGGCCGAGGCACTGGGTGCCGCACTGGCCGGAAACGGCTACACGGTCGACTGCTCGCTCCTCCAGTCCGTCGAACTCGACACGACCGCCTGGTCGGAGCGCGAACGCACGGTCGTCTTTCTGCTTTCCGCACTTCGTTCGGACCTTGCCCCCTGACCCGTCGGCAAGCGGTGCGAGGTAGGCTGGCCGATCGTCGCACCGCTCCCGGACGTTCGTCGCTTCGTTCGTCAATGTCCGGAAAAGGGGACCGTTTTGGTCCCCGTTGTGGTACGGCAGAACCCTGGGACGCGCAACGTGGCGCAGTCCACAGCGGGCCGTGGCGAAATGAGCTGCCGCGGCGGCGAACGACCGCGAGAATGCAGGATGTCCGCGACCGATTCGTGCCGCGCGGCGCGCCCGCTCGTTCCACCGGACGAGCACCGCGTGCCGTGTCCGGGCGTCCCGGGCGAAGGGCCGAAGGAGCACTGACGATGGGCGAGGGGAACGCATGAGTGACACCGGCCGGATCCCGGGCGAGGGACTGCCGGAGAACGCGGGCACGGTGGAGCAGCCGGGCGTCCCCGCGCCTGACTCCTACACCTACCTCGAACCCTCCGCGCACACCCCCGAGGACGACGACCTCCTCCTGATGCCGAGCGCCCAGGGCGCCTGGGGCGAACCCCAGCCGACGGCACCGGCGACGGACCCCTACGCGGACCCCGCCTCGCAGGGCGCGTACCAGCCGCTCTTCCACCCCCAGCCCGCCGACCCGGCGCACGCCCAGGGGCCCGTCCAGCTCCAGGAGCAGGCCCCCGCGTACGCGATGCACCAGGCCGCCGCCGCGCCGCTGCCCGAGACCGGGCCCGGCGCGCACGAGTCCGGAGGCCGCGACTCCGGCTCCGTCGACCTCGGCGCCGTCCGCATCCCCGCCCCCGCCGCGCAGCCCCCCGCGCGCCGCCCGCTGCACCGCGGCCCGGCCTCGCCCGAGCCGTCCTACGGCGGTACGTCGGGGGCCGGCGTGGTCCGGTCCCTCGCCGACCGCGGCCCGGCCGGGGCGCCCCCCGCCCGCCACGCGGGCCCGGCCACGGCCGAACCCGAGTACTTCGACCCGCAGCCCGCGGACCAGCCCCTCCCGGGCCCCCAGCTGGGCGAGATCCCGCCGCAGACCGCCCACCAGTGGACGGCCCCGGCGGCGCCGGAGGAGCCCGTCGCGGAGCCCGCGCCCGTGGCCCCGGCGACCGAGGCACCGGCCCCCGCACCGGAACCGGCCCCCGAGGTGCAGGAGCCCGTGGCACCGGTCGCCGAGCAGCCGGTGGCGGAGCCCGAGCCGGTGGCCGTGGAGGAGCCCGCCCAGGTCGTCGCGCCGGAGCCCGTCGCCGTGGCGGAGCCCGTGGCGGCCCCCGAGGCGCAGCCCGTACCGGCCGCCGAACCGGAGCCCGTACCGGCCGCCGAGCCGGTGGCGGAGCCCGTGCAGGCGGCCGAGCCGGAGCCCGTTCCGGCCGTGGAGCCGGAGCCGGTGGCCGTGGCGGAGCCCGTACAGGCCCCTGAGCCGCAGCCCGTGGCGGTCCCCGAGCCGCAGCCGGAGCCCGTCGCCGTGGTGGAGCCCGTGGCGGTCCCCGAGCCGCAGCCCGTACCGGCCGCCGAACCGGAGCCCGTAGCGGTGGCAGAACCCGTACCGGCCCCCGAGCCGCAGCCCGTCGCGGTGGAGGAGCCCGCCCCGGCCCCCGAGGCCGCGGTCGAGCCCGCCCCGGCCCCCGAGCCGGAAGCCGCCCCCGTTCCCGAGCCGGAGGCCATCGCCCCGGTCGCCGAACAGCCGATACAGCCCGAGGCCCCCGCCGCCGCACCCGAGCCGGAGGCCGAGGCCGGCCCCGAGGTCATCGAGACCCCGGACCTGAGCGACGAGGCCGAGCCCGTACAGCAGGAGCAGGCCCCCGAGGCGGCGCCCGCCACGCCCCCCGCACCCGGCTACGACGACGCCGAGCGCGAGGCCGTCCTGCGCGTCATGCGGGAGCGCCGCGACATCCGCAACGGCTTCCGCAGCGACCCCATCCCGCACGAGGTGCTGCTGCGCGTTCTGGAGGCCGCGCACACGGCGCCCAGCGTGGGCCACTCGCAGCCCTGGGACTTCGTGGTCATCCGCTCCGCCGAGACGCGCCGCTCGATGCACGAGCTGGCGCAGCAGCAGCGGGAGGCGTACGCCAAGTCGCTGCCGAAGGCGCGGGCGAAGCAGTTCAAGGAACTGAAGATCGAGGCGATCCTCGACACCCCGGTGAACATCGTCGTGACCGCCGACCCCACGCGGGGCGGCCGCCACACGCTCGGCCGCCACACACAGCCGCAGATGGCCCCGTACTCGTCGGCGCTCGCCGTGGAGAACCTGTGGCTGGCGGCACGCGCCGAGGGCCTGGGCGTGGGCTGGGTGAGCTTCTTCGACGAGCGCGAGATGGTGCGCGCGCTCGGACTGCCGGAGCACCTGGAGATCGTGGCGTACCTCTGTGTGGGGTACGTGGACGAGTTCCCCGAGGACCCGGAGCTGATGCAGGCCGGCTGGTCGAAGCGGCGCCCGCTGTCGTGGGTCGTCCACGAGGAGACGTACGGCCGCCGCGCCCTGCCCGGCGAGGCACCGCACGATCTGCTCCAGGAGACGATCTCCAACATCCGCCCGCTGGACGCCAAGGCGCTCGGCGAGGCGTGGGAACGCCAGAAGCGGATGACGAAGCCGGCCGGTGCGCTCGGCATGCTGGAGATCATCTCGGCGCAGCTGGCCGGGCTCTCCCGGATGTGCCCGCCGCCGATCCCCGAGCCCGCCGCCGTCGCGGTGTTCGCGGGCGACCACGGGGTGCACGCGCAGGGCGTCACGGCGTGGCCCCAGGAGGTCACCGGCCAGATGATCGCCAACATGCTCGGCGGCGGCGCGGTGTGCAACGCGTTCGCGGCGCAGGTGGGCGCCGAGGTGTGCGTGGTCGACGTGGGCGCGGTCGCGGAACTGCCCCCGATGCCGGGCCTGCTGCCCCGGAAGGTACGGGCGGGCACGGCGGACTTCACCACGGGACCTGCGCTCACCCGCGAGGAGGTCCACGCGGCGATCGAGGTCGGCATCGAGACCGCCCGCGACCTGGTGGCGGCGGGCAACAAGGGCCTGCTGACCGGTGAGATGGGCATCGCGAACACGACGGCGTCGGCCGCCCTGATCTGCGTGTACACCGGCATGGACCCGGCCGAGGTGACGGGCCGGGGCACCGGCATCAACGACGAGATGCACGCCCGCAAGATCGACGTGGTGCGGCGCGCCCTGGAACTCCACCAGCCGGACCCGGCGGACCCGATCGGCGTGCTGGCGGCCGTCGGCGGCCTGGAGCACGCAGCGATGGCCGGCTTCCTGCTGGGCGGCGCGTCGCTTCGTACGCCGGTGATCCTGGACGGCGTCAGCGCGGGCGCGGCGGCCCTGGTGGCCCGCGCGATCGCCCCGGAGGCCCTGGCCGCCTGCATCGCCGGCCACCGCAGCGCGGAGCCGGGCCACGTGGCCGCGCTCAACAAGCTGGGCCTGCGCCCGCTGGTCGACCTGGACCTCCGCCTCGGCGAGGGCACGGGGGCGTTGCTGGCGCTGCCGATCGTCCAAAGTGCCGCGCGTGCGATGCACGAGGTGGCGACGTTCGACTCGGCGGGCGTGACGGAGAAGTAGCGCGGCTGGTCGCGGGGGCGCTGCCCCCGTACCCCCGCTCCTCAAACGCCGGAGGGGCTTATAGGTAGCCCCGCCGGCGTTTGAGGCGCGGGGTCCGGGGCGGAGCCCCGGTTTCGGGAAGGGGCGGGGAGGGGAACAAGGCACGCCGCAGGCGCCCCCCGCCCCGCCCACCGCACACCGTGGCCCCCGGGCCACCCCGTATCGTGAACACCACCCACCACGCCGCTCCACCGCCGCAGCGGCCCGCGCTTCCGCCCCGCCCCGAGGAGCCCGCACCACCATGGCCACGCACGCCGATCGCCCCGCCTACCCCGTCGGACTGCGCCTCAACGGGCGCCGCGTAGTCGTCGTCGGCGGCGGCCAAGTCGCGCAGCGCCGCCTCCCCGCCCTCATCGCGGCCGGAGCCGACATCGTCCTCGTGTCGCCGTCCGCCACCCCCTCCGTCGAGGCGATGGCGGATTCCGGCGAGATCCGCTGGGAGCGCCGCGGGTACGTCGACGGCGACCTCACCGACACCTGGTACGCGCTCATCGCGACCGACGACGACGCCGCCAACGAGGCCGCCTCCGCCGAGGCGGAACGCACCCGCACCTGGTGCGTCCGCAGCGACGACGCCGAAGCGGCCACCGCCTGGACGCCCGCCACCGGCCGCAGCGAGGGCGTCACCGTCGCCGTGCTCACCGCCGGCGCCCACGGCCGCGACCCGCGCCATTCCGCCGCCGTCCGCGACGCGATCGTGGAGGGCCTGCGCGACGGCAGCATCGCCGCCCCGCACCACCGCACCCGGACCGCCGGCGTCGCCCTGGTCGGCGGCGGCCCCGGCGACCCGGACCTCATCACCGTCCGGGGCCGCCGCCTCCTCGCCGAGGCGGACGTCGTCATCGCCGACCGCCTCGGCCCCCGCGACCTGCTGGACGAGCTCCCGCCGCACGTCGAGGTCATCGACGCCGCGAAGATCCCGTACGGCCGCTACATGGCCCAGGAGGCCATCAACAACGCGCTGATCGAGCACGCCAAGGCCGGCAAGGCGGTCGTCCGGCTCAAGGGCGGCGACCCGTTCGTCTTCGGCCGGGGCATGGAGGAGGCGCAGGCGCTCGCCGCCGAGGGCATCCCGTGCACCGTCGTGCCCGGCATCTCCAGCTCCATCTCGGTCCCCGGCGCGGCCGGCATCCCCGTCACCCACCGCGGCGTCGCCCATGAGTTCACCGTGGTCAGCGGGCACGTCGCCCCCGACGACGAGCGCTCCCTGGTCGACTGGGCCGCCCTCGCCCGGCTGCGCGGCACCCTGGTGCTCCTGATGGCCGTCGACAAGATCGGCGCCATCGCCCGCACGCTCGTGGAGCACGGCCGCTCGCCCGAGACCCCGGTCGCCCTCGTCCAGGAGGGCACCACGGCCGCCCAGCGCCGCGTGGACGCGACCCTCGCCACGGTGGCCGAGCGGGTGGCCGCCGAGGACGTCCGCCCGCCCGCCGTCATCGTGATCGGCGCGGTCGTGGAAGTCGGTGCGGACCGTGGCTGAACCCGTCACCATCGACACCCCCGACGACCCCCGCCTCAGCGACTACGTCAGCCTCACCGACGTGGAACTCCGGCGCAGGAAGGAGCCCGCGGAGGGCCTCTTCATCGCCGAGGGCGAGAAGGTGATCCGCCGCGCCCTGCAGGCCGGGTACGAGATGCGCTCCATGTTGCTCTCGGCGAAGTGGGTCGACCAGATGCGGGACGTCATCGAGGAGAGCGACGCCCCCGTCCACACGGTCGCCCCGGACCTCGCCGAACGCGTCACCGGCTACCACGTGCACCGCGGCGCCCTCGCCTCCATGCAGCGCAAGGCCCTCCCGGCCGCCACCGAACTCCTCCGCACGGCCCGCCGCGTGGCCGTCATGGAGGCGGTCAACGACCATACGAACATCGGGGCGATCTTCCGCAGCGCCGCCGCCCTCGGGATGGACGCCGTCCTGCTCTCCCCGGACTGCGCCGACCCGCTCTACCGGCGCTCCGTCAAGGTGTCGATGGGCGCGGTCTTCTCCGTACCGTACGCCCGCCTCGACGCCTGGCCGCAGGGGTTGGAGACCGTACGCGAGGCCGGGTTCACGGTGCTCGCGCTGACGCCCGCCGACAAGGCCGTCAGCATCGAGGAGGCGGCGCCGCACCGGATGGACCGGGTCGCCCTGATGCTCGGCGCCGAGGGCGACGGGCTCTCCGCCCGGGCCCTCGCCGCCGCCGACCGGTGGGTGCGCATCCCGATGGCCCACGGCGTGGACTCGCTGAACGTCGGCGCGGCGGCCGCGGTCGCCTTCTACGCGGTGGCCACCGGCCGTCCGGAGAGCTGAACTACGGCCTGACCTGGCCCTGGCTCCGGCTGTGCCCGAGGTCCACGCCCAGCCCCCGGGCCGGACCCTGGCAGCCCTGCGCCGCCGCGATCCCCAGCGCCACCAGCAGCGTCACCACCACGAAGACGACGAGCCGCTGCCGCAGCAGCTTCGGATTGGCCGGGCGCCGCCCCGTCGAGGTCGTCCGGGTCCCGGGCCGGGTGCCCGGCCTGCCGTTCGTCCCGTTGGTGCCCTGCGGACGCCTGGCCGGACGCGCCGTTCCGCGCGGCGGCTGCTGCACCGGCCGGCCACCACCGGTGCGGGCGGGGGCGGAACGTGCCGCCGACGGCCTGTTCTGCGGGCGCGACCCCGGCGCCGGACCGGCCGCCCGGCGGGTCTGCTGCTCGGTGTACGGGCCGTCCAGCCGACCGGTCGGGCGGTCCGCCTCCTGGGCCGAACGCTGGACCGGCGGCCGGCTCTCGTGCAGCCCCTGCGCCTCGCGCGCCGCGATCTCCTTGAGCCGCATCGACAGTTGGAGCGTGCTCGGCCGCTCCTCCGGGTCCTTCGCGAGGCAGGCGCTCACCAGCGGTGCCAGCGCGTCGTGCACATCGAAGAGCTGGGGCTCCTCGTGCACCACGCGATACAGCATCACCTCGGAACTGCCGTGCCCGAAGGGCGAGTCGGCCATCGCCGCGTACGCCAGCGTCGCCCCGAGCGAGAACACGTCCGTCGCGGGCGTCACCGCCGCGCCGCGCACCTGCTCGGGCGCGAGGAAGCCGGGCGAGCCCACCGCCGTACCGACGTGCGTCAGCGTGGACGCGCCCGTCGACCAGGCGATGCCGAAGTCGATGATCCGGGGGCCCTTGGGGGAGAGGAGGATGTTCGACGGCTTCAGGTCCCGGTGGACCACCCCGGCCTCGTGCACCGCGACCAGGCCCTCGGAGAGCGCCGCCCCGATCGAGGCCACCTCGGCGGCCGACAGCGGGCCCTCCTCGGCCACCTTGTCGTGCAGCGAAGGCCCCGGAACGTACTGCGTGGCGAACCAGGGGCGGTCCGCCTCCAGATCGGCGGCGACCAGCCGGGCCGTGCAGCCGCCGCGGATCCGCCGGGCGGCGGACACCTCGCGCGCGAACCGCGAACGGAACTCCTGATCCTCCGCCAGGTCCGGGCGGATCACCTTCAGCGCGACGCGCTGGCCCCGCCGGTCCGAACCCAGGTAGACGACGCCCATCCCGCCGGCCCCGAGCCGCCGGTGCAGCCTGAACGAGCCGACGACACGCGGGTCCTCGCGCCGGAGCCGCATCATCGCCATGTCTGCCCATCCCCGCTGCCTGGTACGCCTGACGAGGCACAGCTTACGTACCCGCCGCCCGGGGTGCTCAGAGGCCGCGCCCTCCGGGGAGATTCGATTGTCAGTGGCGGGTGGGAGACTTGAGGAGTGGTCAGGGAGCCGCGGATCCAGGCGACCCGGCCCGTGCGAGATCTCAAAGGTCCGTCGCAGAAGGGGGATTGGATCAGTGAAGGGCGATCGAGTCGAGATAGTGGTGGACGCCGGGGACAGCACCCGGACCTACGAGGTGGTGGCCTCCCGGGCAGGCCGCAGGGTGGAGACCGCGGTCCGCCGAGGGGTGGTCGAAGTGAGTGAAGTCACCCGGAACGGGTCCGTGGTGCGCACGGCCCGCTTCATGGCGACCAGGGTCCTCGCCCTGGTCGAACAACCGGTCCCCAGGGAGGACGGCTCCGAGCGTCCCCTCCGGGAAGACCCCAACCCCGCGTAGCCCGGTCTCCACCCAGGGGAGTACGCCGACCGAGCACGGCTCATCCTCCGGGAGGCCCGGGATTCGGTACGCGGGCATGACGCCGCCCGCTCCCCGGATCCCTAATGTTGAGTCCAAGCGGCGGGCGTCGCACTCGTCCCCCGAGGTCAAACGCCCGTCGCCCCACATCAGGTCAGGAGAGGAACCATGGCTGACACGGCAGCACGGACGGTGGTCCGCACGCGGTCCCGCGGCTCGTCCGCCGCGTCCGGCCGCCGCCACCCGCTGGTGGCGACCGCCATGGTCCTTCCCCTGGCGGCCCTGCTGGTCGTCGTCTTCGGCGGCTGGGAAGCAGTGGTCACACAGGCGTCGTCCGTGGGCGTGATGCTGGGGCGCTGAGCGGCGCCCCGGGTCCGGAAGAGCGGTCCGGACCGGGACATCCGGCCAACAACCCCGTGGGGACGGGGGTGCGGCGGACGGCAGCGTTTGTCCGGTCAGCTGGGGAGCTGACCGGACATCGCGCTTTCCGGGGGCGGAATCCCTCCGGCCGCCACGGCCCGGAGCTCCGGCACCGCCCCTCCGCGTACGCTCTGCCCGGGCCGTGTCCACCGGCCCGTTCCGCGCCACCGGGGGAGACCGTGACCACCGCACTCGTACGCGCGCTGGGGGATCTCGCCCACCGGGCGGTCCACCCGGCCGGCTGCGGTCCCCGCGCCTGCCCGCCCCCGTCCGTGCTCGCCGAACGCGAGGACGGGACCGTCGTCCGCAGCGGCCCCGTCGTCGCCAAGGCGCACGCCGCCGACACGGACACGGCCGCTCTGGCCGCGCGGCTGCGGCTGGCGGCCGGACCGGGGCAGGACGGCATCCTGCTGGCGCCCCTGCCCGTGGCGCCCGGCGCCCACCTCACCGAGTTGGACGGCCGCCCCGTCACCCTCTGGCCCCACGGCGAGCCCGTCGATCCCGGCGACCCGGACGCGGCGCCCTGGGAGGAGGCCGGGGCGCTCCTGGCCCGGCTGCACCGCACCGGGGTCCCGGGGCCGCTCCCCGCCATGCGCGGGCGCGTGAAGGCCGCGCTCGCCGTGGCCCGGATGCGCACCGCCCGCCCCGGCGACCCGGCCGTCGCGCCCGTGCTCGCCGCCTGGCGCGGGCTGCCGGGCTGGGCGCGGGGCGAGGCGGCGCCCCCGGCCGACCGGGGAACGTACCTCTGCCACGGAGACCTCCACCTGGGCCAGCTCGTACGCCACCCCGCCCCGCGCGGCCCCTGGCTGCTCATCGACGTCGACGACGCGGGCCTCGGCGACCCCGCCTGGGACCTCGCGCGCCCCGCCGCCTGGTACGCCGCCGGGCTGCTCCCGCCGGACGTCTGGCTCCGCTTCCTGGACGCCTACCGGGCGGGCGGCGGCCCCGCCGTACCGGCCGACGGCGACCCCTGGCCCGCCCTCGACGTGCCGGCCCGCGCGCTGACCGTGCAGACCGCCGCGCTCGCCTGGGCCAAGTCGTCGGCGGAGGGCCGGGCTCCGGATGAGGTGGAACAGGTGATGATCGACGCCTGTGCCCGAATTGCCTCGCTCCCGCCCGAGTTGGCGGCCCAGCACACGTCGTAGGGTGAACCGACCGTCGGCGGGCATGCATTCCGGCGACGGCGAACCGACGGCGAGGAGTGAGCCCGAACATGCAGTGTCCCAAGTGCCACGCACAGATGCACACGTACAACCGCAACGGCATTCAGATCGAGCAGTGCAGCGGCTGCCGGGGGATATTCCTGGACTACGGCGAGCTGGAGACGCTGACCCGCATCGAGTCCCAGTGGACGCAGCAGGCCCCGCCGCCGGCCGCCCCGCCGCAGGCCTACCCCTCCGCCCCCGCGCCCGCCTGGGGCGCCCCGCACCACGGCGGCCACCATGGCCACTACCGGCAGAAGAGCTTCGGGCGGATGCTCTTCTCCTCCTGACCGAGCACGACGAAGCCCCGGTCGCCGAGACGACCGGGGCTTCGTGACAGTGCGCGATACTGGGATTGAACCAGTGACCTCTTCCGTGTCAGGGAAGCGCTCTCCCGCTGAGCTAATCGCGCAGGTGAACCTGCGTGTACTGCGTGCGCGATACTGGGATTGAACCAGTGACCTCTTCCGTGTCAGGGAAGCGCTCTCCCGCTGAGCTAATCGCGCGGGTGATCCTTGCGGACCGGAGATCCTTGCGGATCAGTGGACGATACTGGGATTGAACCAGTGACCTCTTCCGTGTCAGGGAAGCGCTCTCCCGCTGAGCTAATCGTCCGTGGAGGTGGAGACGGGATTTGAACCCGTGTAGACGGCTTTGCAGGCCGTTGCCTCGCCTCTCGGCCACTCCACCAGGGGTGGGAGACCGGTGAAGATCCCCACCTTCTGCGAGCGGACGACCAGGTTCGAACTGGCGACCTCAACCTTGGCAAGGTTGCGCTCTACCAACTGAGCTACGTCCGCTTGTCTTTCCCGGTCCGCTTGCGCGTCCCGGCGACGTGTTGAACTCTAGCGGATTCCCGGGCCAGTACAAAAACGCGTTTGTGCAGCGTGCTGAGGTGCGCTCGCCCCGGCGCGGGTCACCGTGCGCCGTCCTACACTCACGGACGTGCACGACCTCGCTCCCATGGCCCGCTTCGGCGGCCTCGTCGCCTCCGGTCTGCGGGATGTGACCAGTGATCCCGCCGCCCTCGACTCGTCCGGCTTCTGGGCCGTCTGCGCGGGCTTCGAAGGTTCCCTGACCTGCGCCCGCTTCGACACCGTGCGCCCCGCTCCCGTGCCCGCCCCGGTCCCCGGCGCCTGGCGCGGCCCGGGCACCGGCGACTGGACCTCCTCGCTCGACCGGGAGGCCTACACCGAAGGCGTACGGCGCATCCGCGCGTACATCGCAACCGGCGAGGTCTACCAGGCCAACCTCTGCCGGGTGCTGACCGCACCGCTGCCCGGGCCGGGCCCGGCCGACGTGGACGCCCTCACCGCACTGCTGGCGCGCGGCAACCCCGCCCCGTACGCAGGAACGATTCGGCTCCCCGCGCACGGCGTCGAGATCGCCACCGCGTCCCCCGAGCTCTTCCTGCGCAGGGACGGCCGCACGGTCGAGTCCGGACCCATCAAGGGCACCGGGCGCACCGAGGCGGACCTGCTGGAGAAGGACCACGCCGAGAACGTGATGATCGTGGACCTGGTCCGCAACGACCTGGGCCGGGTCTGCGCCACCGGCTCGGTCACCGTCCCCGACCTCTGCGCCGTCGAGAAGCACCCGGGCCTCGTCCACCTCGTCTCCACCGTGCGCGGCCGCCTCGCCGAGGGCGCCGGCTGGCCGGAGATCCTCGCCGCGGCCTTCCCGCCCGGCTCGGTCACCGGCGCCCCCAAGTCCAGTGCGCTGCGGATCATCCGCGAACTGGAGACCGCCCCGCGCGGCCCGTACTGCGGCGGCATCGGCTGGGTGGACGCCGACCGCGGGACCGCCTCGCTCGCCGTCGGCATCAGGACCTTCTGGACCGACCGCACCGGACCCGCCCCCCTCCTGCGCTTCGGCACCGGGGCCGGGATCACCTGGGGCTCCGATCCGGAACGCGAATGGGACGAGACCGAACTCAAGGCGTCCAGGCTGCTCGCTGTAGCGTCGGGCGCATACGAAGCAACCGGAAGGACCGCACCATGAGGATCTGGGTCAACGGCGAGCTGCGCCCCGCCGACGACGCCCGGGTGTCCGTGCTCGACCACGGCCTCACCGTCGGCGACGGCGTCTTCGAGACGCTCCGGGTCTCCCACGGCCGCCCCTTCGCCCTCACCCGCCACCTCGACCGCCTGGCCCGGTCCGCCCAGGGCCTCGGCCTGCCCGCCCCCGACCTGGACGAGGTGCGCCGCGCCTGCGCCGCCGTCGTGGAGGCCAACCCGGTCGGGCTCGGACGGCTCCGGATCACGTACACCGGAGGCATCTCGCCCCTCGGCTCCGACCGGGGCGACGCGGGCCCCGGCCTCGTCGTCGCCCTCGGTGAGGTGAGCCGCCGTCCCGACACCACGGCCGTCGTCACCGTGCCCTGGACCCGCAACGAGCGCTCCGCGCTCACCGGCCTCAAGACCACCTCGTACGCGGAGAACGTCGTCGCCCTCGCCCGTGCCCACGAGCAGGGCGCGTCCGAGGCGCTGTTCGCCAACACCGTCGGCCGGCTCTGCGAGGGCACCGGGTCCAACGTCTTCGTCGTCCTGGACGGGCAGCTCCACACCCCGCCCGTCGCCTCCGGCTGCCTGGCCGGCATCACGCGGGCGCTCACCGCGGAGTGGACCGGCGCGCAGGAGACCGACCTGCCGTTCGACGTCCTGGACCGGGCCGACGAGGTCTTCCTGACCTCCACCCTCCGCGACGTGCAGGCCGTCCACCGGATCGACGGCCGGGAGCTGCCGGGCGCACCGGGGCCGGTCACCGCCAAGGCGATGCGGATCTTCGAGGAGCGCGCGGCCGACGACCTCGACCCGTGACGGCAACGGCCCGTCCGCGCAAATACGGGTGACGGGCCCGCGCGCAGGGGATAGAAACCACCTGATGACGACGACACTGCGGCCGGCCGGGCCGATCCAGTCAGGCGCCGACGGCGCACAGCGGCGCGCGTACGACGTGTGCGACAACGGGCGCCCCGTCGGCTCCGTCGCGCTCGCCGTCGAGCCGGGCGCGGGCGGGGCGACGGGCCTGATCAGAGCCCTGCGGATCGACGAGGCCGTCCGCAGGCGCGGCCGGGGCACCATCGCCGCCCTGGCCTCCGAGGAGATCCTGCGCGGCTGGGGCTGCTCCCAGGTGTGTACGGAGGTGGCCGCCGGGGACCCCGCGGGGCAACGCCTTGCCGCCGCGCTCGGCTACACGGAGCGCAGCCGCAACATGGTCAAGACGCTGCCCGAGGAGCCCCCGGCCCTCCCGGACGGGCTCACCGCCCACCCGATGACGCCCGAGGAGTTCGCCGTCTGGGAGCGCGACGCCATCGCCGCGTACACGGAGAACCTGGTGAGCCGGGGCGTCCCGCGCGAGGCGGCCCCGGCCGCGGCCCGCGCCTCCCACGCCCGCCACCTCCCGGACGGCCTCGCCACCGAGGGGGTGCGGCTGGACCACCTGCGCCGCGAGGGTGAGACGGTCGGCCATGTCTGGGAGGCGCCGTTCGAAATGCATCCCGGGATGCGCATCGGCTACGTGTTCGACGTGGAGGTGGCGGAGCCGTACCGGGGGCGCGGCTACGGGCGGGCCCTGATGCTCCAGGCCGAGCGGATCGCGCTGGCGGCGGGCGAGACGCGGATCGGGCTGCACGTCGTCACAGCCAACACCCCGGCCCTGCGGCTGTACGAATCGCTCGGTTACGAGCCGACCCAGCACAACCTGGCCAAACCGCTGTAGCCGTGCCCCTCAGCCCCGTTCGGCCAGGAGCCGGTCGGCGATCTCCTCGATCCGCGCGCGCAGCCCGTCCTGGCTCTTGCCGCCGTCCAGGCGCTCCCCGCCGATCACGTACGTAGGCGTGCCGGTGACCCCGATGGCCTTGCCCTCGGCCTGGTCCGCGTCCACGATCAGCATGTGGCGGCCGTCGATGAGCGCGGTGTCGAACTCCTCCGCGTCCAGCCCCAGCTCCCCGGCCACCTCGACCAGCAGCTTCTCGCCCCGCGCCCCGAGGTCACCGGTGCGCGCGAGCACCGCCTCGATGTACGGCCAGCCGCTTCCCTGGACCACGGCTTCCTCGGCGGCCTGCGCGGCGGCGTAGGCGTGCTTGTGCTTCTCCAGGGGGAAGTGCCGCAGCCGGATCTCCAGCCGGTCGCCGTACCGGGCCCGCAGGGCGTGCACATCGGTCAGGGCGTGGTGGCAGTCGGGGCACTGGAGCTCGCACCAGACGTCGAGGACGACCGGTGCGGCGGGGGTGGAATCGCTCATGGGGCCAGTCTCGCAGGGTGCACGGCCGGGCGGCCGCCCGGCACCTGGGGAGGAGCCCGGCCCCTGAGATCTCCCTGATACGGGCCCGGGGCATGGCCGCCCGCCCGGTGTCCGGTGCAGGATGGAAGGGACGTATCCCCCTGCGCCAGGAGGCACCGATGCTTGCCGAGACCATTTGTTCCGCGGTGTCCGCGGCGGGCCTGGGCATCGCGGCCGTCACCGCGTACCGCAAGCGGTTCCTCACCGCGACGAGGATCGCCGCCTACTCGCTGGTGCCGGTCGGCCTGGTGCTGACGGGTGTCGTGAAGTGGGTGTCGGACATCGCCTTCAAGCCGAGCGTCTGGCTGGGCTTCGGCCTGCTGGGCGTGGCCTGGCTGCTCTTCATGCTCACGCGCGCGGTCGAACGCCGGGGCGGCGGCAGCCGCAAGGAGCGCCGGGGCGCGGCCCGGGCCGCCCGGGGCGAGGCCGTGGAGCCGGGCGCTTCCGCCCCTTCGCTCGGCGCGGGCTCCTCCCCGGCGGCCACGCGTACGCGCGGTAAGCAGGGCAAGCAGTCCGCCTCCTCCGGCACCGGCGACGACTTCAGCGACATCGAGGCCATCCTGAAGAAGCACGGCATCTGACACCGGGAGCCGTCCGGACCCACGGGCCCCGTCGCAGCACGCGGCGGGGCCGCCCCCGTCTCACCAGGTGAATCGTTTCGCCCGGGCCTCCCGGGATTCCTTGACCCTGCCCGGCGGCGCCGCATAGCGTCCCGCTGGGCCGCGCACGTATGCGTTCGAGGCCCATGACACCGGGGGCGGGACGCGTGGACCTGTGCGGCGCACGCCGCCCCCTTCCGCGTGCCCGAAACGGAGAAGCGATGGCCCTGTTCGACCTGCCCCTGGACCAGCTGCGCGGCTACCGGCCCGACCCCGACGAGCCGGAGGACTTCGACGCCTTCTGGCAGCTCACCCTGGACGAGGCCGCCGCCCACCCGCTGGACGCCGAGTTCGCGCCCTACGACGGCGCGCTGGCCGCCGTCGACTCGTACGACGTGTCGTTCGCGGGCTGGGGCGGGCACCGGATACGCGCCTGGCTGAACGTCCCCGCGGGCGCCGAGGGCCCCCTGCCGACCGTCGTGCACTACCTCGGCTACAGCGGCGGGCGCGGGCTGCCCCACGACCACCTGGTGTGGCCCTCGGCCGGCTGGGCCGCGCTGATCGTGGACACGCGCGGCCAGGGCGCGGTCAACCACCACTCGGCGGGCGCCACGCCGGACCCGTACGGCGCCGCCAACCCGCAGGCGCCCGGCTTCATGACCAACGGCATTCTCGACCCGGAGACGTACTACTACCGCCGGGTCTTCACCGACGCGGTGCGCGCCGTCGAGGTGGCCCGCAGCCACCCGGCCGTCGATCCCGCCCGCATCGTCGTCAACGGCGCCAGCCAGGGCGGCGGCATCTCCCAGGCCGTGGCGGCCCTCAGCCCGCACGTGCAGGCCGCCTTCGTGGACGTGCCGTTCCTGACGCACTTCCGGCGGGCCGTCGAGATCACCGATGAGGACCCGTACCAGGAGATCGTCCGGTTCCTGGCCACCCGGCACGGCGCGGACGCCCAGGTGTTCCGCACCCTGTCGTACTTCGACGGCGTCAGCTTCGCCGCCCGCGCGACCGTGCCCGCCCTCTACTCGGTCGCCCTGATGGACGCGATCTGCCCGCCCTCCACGGTCTTCGCCGCGTACAACCGCTGGGCCGGGCCCAAGGAGATCGAGATCTACCCCTGGAACGGCCACGAGGGCGGCACCGGCGTCCAGCGCCAGGTCCAGCTGCGGAAGCTGCGCGAGCTGAGCTGAGCCGCCGGGACCGCAGGGGGAGCGGGGGTTAGGAAATGCGCTGGGCGCTCGCACGCCGGAGCGATTAACGAGGCCCCCATGACGAGTGAACTCCCGTCGTGAAGAGGCATGTTGGTACGGAGCACCCCCGGGACTGCGTCATGATCGTCCCGAAATGGTGGACACCTCTCGGGGCGACGCCCCCGCACCCCCTGGCGAAGAGCCGCGCGGCTGCCTCTTCGCGCTTTCCCAGCCCCCTCTGATGATCTTCCTCACGGTCGTCGGCAGCCTGCTGCTGATGGCCGCGTTGCACGATCTCTTCCTGCTGTGAGCCGTCAGCCGGCCGCTTCCCGGCGGCGCGCCCGGTACGCGGCCACGTGCAGGCGGTTACCGCAGGTGCGGCTGGAGCAGTAGCGGCGGGAGCGGTTGCGCGAGAGGTCCACGAAGGCGTTCCGGCAGTCCGGCGCCTCGCACCGCCGCAGCCGCTCCGTCTCGCCCGCCACGATGATGAAGGCGAGGGCCATGCCGCAGTCGGCCGCCAGATGGTCGGCGATCGAGGCGTCCGGCGAGAAGTAGTGCACATGCCAGTCGTAGCCGTCGTGGGCGGTGAGCTGCGGCGTGGTGCCCGCAGCGGCCACCAGGGCGTTCACCAGCCCGGCGGCGGTGCGCGCGTCCCCGGCGGCGAAGACCTCGGCGAACCGGGCGCGCACGTCGTGCACGGCCTTCAGGTCCTGCTGGTCGAGCTCGCCGATCCCGCTCACGCGGTGGCGTACGGCGAAGGCGTGGAGGGCCGTGACGTCGGCGAGCCCGTCGGCCGGTGCCCCGCCCCCTTCCGGCTCGCTCTCCGGCGCGGTGTTCACCAGATCGACCACTAGGTCGAGGGCGATCCGGGTGTCGTGGGGGATCAGCACGCTTTCGCTCCCTGGCCTCCGGCGTGCGGGCGCCCGCCGATGCCGGACGACTCTACTGGCTCGGGCCGGACGCGGACCGGCGCCGGTCACCGCGGTGGATCCGCGGTCACCGGCGCCGGTATCAGCCGTATGAGGCTTGTCCGCGCGACGCCGTCTCCCCGAGTCGGACGGCGTCGTGCAGCTCTCGGGCCTGGCTCAGCTCTCGGCCAGGATGTGTGAGAGCTCCGTATCGAGGTCGAAGTGACGGTGTTCGGTGCCCGGTGGAACCGCGGCGTCGGTCCGCTTCAGGAACGACTCCAGGGCCCGTGCCGGGGCCTCGAGCAGTGCTTCGCCCTCTGGGGAGCTCAGCGCGATGCAGACGACGCCCTGGCCGTGACTACGGGATGGCCAGACACGTACGTCTCCGGTGCCGGTGGGCCGGTGCAGCCCCTCGGCAAGGAGGTCGCGGGCGAAAACCCACTCGACCGTCTCCTCCGCTCCGGTGTGGAAGGTGGCGTGCACGGCATACGGATCGGCCGTGTCATACCGCAGGCCCGCGGGTACAGGCAGTGAGGACTCGCTCGACACAACGAGGCGCAGGTGCAGCTCGCAGCTGACCGTGGTGTTCATAAGCGCCAGGGCCTTTCGCTCAGTGTGCGCTCGGGGATTCGCACGTCGGCGAAATCGACATGCCACCTACGGTGGCGTTGTAAACCCCTCTGACCGTTTTGAGATGCTTCGGGTAGCTCGTACAGCGGTGTGTAACTTTGCGTCATGCGGCCATTCAAGTGAACGGGAGCCGGTCCGGTAGGTTGGATCCATGAATGCGGAGAGTGACGAGCGGGACGGTGCCGCCGCGGCGAAGACACCGGCTCCCGCCGCGGGGGAAGCGCCCCGCGACGCGACGGGGGACGTCATACCGGGAGTGACCAAGGAGGACCCGTCGCTCGGCTCCAGAGCGCCGGGCTTCATCAAGGCGTCCCGGGCCCTGCACATCAGCTGGCAGGTCGGCGTCTTCGTCGTCGGCCTCGCCGTCGTCGTGGCCGGCATCATCATGCTGCCGCTGCCGGGCCCCGGCTGGCTGGTGATCTTCGGTGGAATGGCGATCTGGGCGACCGAGTTCGTCTGGGCCCAGCTGGTGCTGCGCTGGACCCGGCGCAAGGTCACCGAGGCCGCCCAGCGGGCGCTCGACCCCAAGGTCCGGCGGCGCAACATCATCCTCACGGTGATCGGACTCGTGATCATCGCGGTGCTCGTCGGGATCTACGTGTGGAAGTTCGGGATAGTCATGCCCTGGAAGATCCACGAGTGACCCCCGGGCGGTCCCGGGGATGGTCGGGGGACGCCGCTGACATGGGGTAATGTTTGCGGTGCGCCCGGGCGATTAGCTCAGTGGGAGAGCGCTTCGTTCACACCGAAGAGGTCACTGGTTCGAACCCAGTATCGCCCACCCCGGACCGACGGCCCGGAAGCTCCAAGAGCTTCCGGGCCGTCGGCGTTCCCGCCCTCACCTCACCGCATCCGCCCCAGCGCCTCCTTCAGCCGCCGGGCGTCCCGCAGCCGCTTCTCGTACGTCGCACCCACCACCAGCAGCAGCACCCCGGCCAGCGCCGGCGCCACCCACCGCGGCAGCGCCCCCGCCACCTGCACCACGTACGGCGCCAGCTCGTGCAGCGCGTCCAGCGCCAGCACCGCGCCGCCCAACACCAGCAGCGCCTGGAGCCGCAGCCGTGCCCCCGCCAGCGTGATCCCCAGGGCCGCCACCCCCAGCAGCAGCGGACGCGTCCAGTGCGGGTCCGTCCAGGCGGCGCCCAGCGACGGCACCAGCGTCACCGCGAGCCCCGCCCCGTACGCCGCCCACGACGAGGCCGACGGATCGCGGCGACGGCGCAGCACCCCGACCACCAGCGCCGGAACGGTGACCGGCAGGGTGTACGCCTCCGGGGCCGACACCCCCGACACCGCGAGCCGCACCCACGCCGCCAGCACGAACAGCCCCGTCGCCAGGTACCCCGCGAGCGGCCGCCGCTCCGGGCGCAGCGCCGTCCCCGCCGCGAGCACCCCGCACAGCGCCAGCACCAGCGCCAGGAACCGCGCGTCGTCCACCGCCATGGCGACCGCCACCACACCCGCCGCCGCACCGGTCACCTCGACCGGCACCGCCACCGGGTGACCCTTCAGCCGCGCCCCCACCAGCACCGTCGCCGTCGGCACCGCCAGCAGGGGCACCGCCGCCTCGTACACCGCGAGGCCCAGCGAGGACCCCAGCGCGGCCACCGGCACCACGGCGCACGCCACCGCCGCACAGGCCGCCGCCGACACCGCCGGCGGCGAGACGCCCTCCTGCCGGTCCAGGGCCACCGCCAGCGCCACGAACACCACCACCAGCAGACCGAACGCCGTGTACGTGGCCGCCTCCGTCGCCAGCGCCAGCAGACCCGCGCCCACCGCACCGGCCACCCCGACCGCACCGGCCGTCACCGCCACGGCCCGCGCCCCGGCCCGCAGCCCGGCCACCGCCAGGCCGAACGCCGCCACGGCCAGGACCAGCTGCCCCGCCTGGGCCGCCGCGAAGGACAGGTCCAGCGCGGCCGGCAGCACCATCAGCCCCGCCCAGCCCAGCGCCACCCCGGCCGCCCCCGCCGCACCCCGCCACGCGGGCCCGGGCACGAGCACCGGCCCGGCCCACCGGAGCAGACCGTCCCACCGGCGGAACGCGGCGCCCAGCGCAACGGCCACCAGCAGCAGCACCACCGGCGCGGACGCCATCGCGTCCCACGGCAGGTCCGTCGCACCCACCGCGCCCCGCGCCCCGCCGCGCGGCGCACCGGACCACACCGCGCCCAGCCGCGTCACCGGGCCCGCCGCGACCACCGTCACCGGCACCAGCGACACCAGCACCGCGCCGGCCGCCACGACCGCCGACGCCCACGCGAGCCCCCGCGCCGCCGCGACGCCCAGCGGAGCGCGTACGGAGAACAGCACCGCCCCGGCGCACAGCAGGTACGCCAGGACCCGCCAGCCGTCCGGCACCCCGGCCGCCGGCACCCCGCCCACGGCTGCCACGGCCCCGAGACCGGCCACCACGCCGCCGGCCGTCGCGAACGGCACCGGAGCCCGGCGCGCCCCCGCCAGGGCGAGCGCCGCACCGGCCAGCAGCAGCGCCCCCGGCGCCACCGCACCGGCGGGCCCGGCCGCCGTCAGCGACTCCACGAGCGCCACCAGCAACCCCGCCCCGCCCGTCGCGCACAGGGCGACGCACGCCACCACGCGTACCGACGCCCGTCCGACGGTCAGCGCCACCACGCCGTCCAGCGCGGCCGTCACCAGCAGCGCCCCCGAGAACCACAGCGGCCCGCCGTCCGCCGCCCACACCCACAGCACCAGCGGCAGCTGCGCCGAGACGACCGCCAGCGGCAGCGGCAGCCGCAGCTTGCCCAGGAGCAGCCCGTAGGTCGTCCACAGCAGCGCGAGCACCGCCGCCGCCGTCCCCGTGTACGCCGCGCCGCCCGCGTCCGGCAGCGCCACCGCGTACACCGCGTACGCGTCGAGCACCATCAGCACCGACGCCACCGCCACCAGCGCCTCCGCCGTCGCGGCCAGACCCCGGCGCAGCAGCGTCGCCGGAGCGGCCAGCGCCCCGGCCGTCACCGCGGTCAGCACCGCGCTGCGCCCGCCGATGCCCAGGTCGCCCCAGCTGACCAGGGTGAACGCGAGGGCGGCGACCGCGAGGAGCAGCCCGCCGAGGATCAGCAGCACGTTCTGCACACTGCGCTTCGAGGCCGGACGCGCCGGGCCGAACCCGCCGGGGCCCCAGGGCGTGACAGAGGCCTGGGGCGGCCCCCAGGGGGCGGGGCCGGTGGCTTCCAGTGCCCGCAGCAGCCAGGTGCGGCGGGTCAGCAGCTGGGCCCGGCGGGCGTCCAGCCGGGCCAGTTCACGATCGAGGAGCGCCAATTCCTCGGCGGGCGGCGGCACATGTTCCATGAACGCGAGTGTGCTGCGCGCCACGCGACCGAACATGCGTCCAGGTACTCAGATGCCCGTCTGAGTACGCGCATCCTGGGGTCATGAACTGGAACCACTACCGATTCGTCACCGTATGGGAGTTCCGGGCGCCGCCCGAGGCCGTGTACGCCGCGCTCGAACGCGTCCAGGACTATCCGCGGTGGTGGCCGCAGGTCCGCGAGGTCACCCGGTCCGGCAGCGAGTCCGGCACCACCCGGATCCGTTCCCTCCTCCCGTACGACCTCGTCACGACCGTGCGTGAACGGCGCCACGACCCGGCGCACGGCGTCCTCGAAGCCGCGCTCGGCGGCGATCTCGACGGCTGGGTCCGCTGGACGGTCGCACCGCACGGCTCCGGCACCCGGGCCGTCTACGAGCAGGAGGTCGAGGTGCGCCGGAGGCTGCTGCGGGTCCTCGCGGTGCCCTGCCGGCCGGTGTTCCGCGCCAACCACGCCCTGATGATGCGGGCCGGGCGGCGCGGACTCGCGGCCCGGCTGGAAGCGGTTTGAACCACGGCCGTCCGGCCCTGTATGGTTCAACCCGTTCCCGGGCGATTAGCTCAGTGGGAGAGCGCTTCGTTCACACCGAAGAGGTCACTGGTTCGAACCCAGTATCGCCCACCCCGGAGAAGCCGGTCCGTCAGCACCACCGACGGACCGGCTTTCGCATGTCCGGCCACTCCTTCGCCTCACGCGGCCGTGCGCAGCTCCGGGCGCAGCGGCCAGGCCGGGTCCACCGTCTCCGGCGTCCCGCTCCGCGCGAACCACGCCTGGAGCCCCCGCGCCTGAGCGGCGTGCCAGACCGCTTGGAGCGTGTGCAACTCCGCCGGGGTCAGCCGTTCGAGCCGGGCCGAGAAGCGGCGCCCCACCGCCCGGACCAGCTCCAGCGAGGCGGCCGCGTCAGCCGCCGCGTCGTGCGCCCCGTCCAGCAGCACGCCGTACAGCTCGCAGAGATCCGTCAGCGTGCGACGGCCCTTGCGGTAGCGGTCCAGGTGCTTGTCCAGCACCCGGGGGTCCAGCACGCACAGCGGCGACCGCTCCAGGTACGCGCCCAGCGACGACGCCCGGTGCCGCTTCAACTCCCGGTCCAGCAGCGTCAGATCGAACGGCGCGTTCATCACGACGAGCGGCCGCCCCGCCGCGCACTGCTCGGCCAGCGCCCGTGCCATCTCCTCGATCGCGGGCGCCGGCCAGCGGCCGTTGCGCTGGAGGTGGTCGTCGGTCAGCCCGTGGATCTCCGTCGCACCCGGAGGGACCGGCACCCCCGGATTCACCAGCCAGCGGGTGACGCGCACCGGCCCGTCCGACCGGTCCTGGATCACCAGGGCGGCCGAGACGATCCGGTCCTCCTCGACGTCCACACCCGTCGTCTCCGTGTCGAAAGCGGCCAGCGGCCCTTCGTACCAATGAGTCATCCCCGAACTCCTCGCGCACGCACGGCAGATGGCGGGATTCCTCTGCCCGGTTCGGTGATACCCGCGCCCTTTGCCTGATACGCCGTTTGCGCACGGTCCCGTGCGGTGACAACACAAGTACCGGCAGCGGAAGTTGACCGCCCGGTACACCTCATCCCCATTGGTACGGCCCGGAAGGCTTACGGAGCCATGGCGCTCGCGCAGCCCGAACCGAGCGGGCTGCTGCCCCAGCGGACCGCACCGCTGCGCGGCGGACTCGCCACCACCGCCTGCATGGAGACCCTCCAGGTGGGCTACCTCCACGCCGTCGCCGCGGCGGCGGGCTGCTCGCTGTCGCAGCCCTTCCCCGACAACGGCATCGACTGGCACGTCAGCCACGGTTCCCCCGGTCACCTCGTGGACGACGAGGTGACCATCAAGGTCCAGCTGAAGTGCACCTACCAGATACCGGCCCGGCCGCCCGGCCCGACCTTCGCCTTCACGCTGGACAACGCCCACCTGGTGAAGCTCGCCCGGACGCCCGTGTCCGTGCACAAGATCCTGGTCGTGATGCTCGTGCCGCGCAGCCAGGACGACTGGCTGCGGGCCGGCCCGGACAGCCTCGACCTGCGGCACTGCTGCTATTGGACCAATCTGGCCGGACACCCCGTGACCGGCCGCCACCGGACCACCGTGCGGCTCATGACCTCGCGCGTCTTCGACGACCGGGCGCTCTGCGAGATCATGAACCGCGTCGGGGCGGGAGGGAGACCCTGATGCACGAGTCCGTACGCGTCCACGGCGAGGCCGTGCCGGATGCCTGGGGCCTGCCCGACCCGGCCCGCGTCGACCCCGCCGATCTCGGCGCCCTGCTCGCCCGGCACGGCTGGCAGCGTCGCGGCACCGACGGAGGCCCCTACAGCCGCTGGACCCCGCCCGGCGGCACCACCAGCCTCCTCGTGCCCCGCACCAGGACCTTCCCCGACAGCGAGGACCTGCTCGCCGAGGCCCTGACCGCGCTGGCCCGCAGCGCCGCCCCCTCCGCCCGGGAGATCCTGGTCGCCCTCGCCGTCCCCAGCGACGAGATCCGCTGGCACCGCGAGGTCCCCGAACCCGCCGCCGGTGCCGTCGACTGGCTCGGCGCGGAGCAGCTGCACGGAGCCGCCCGCCAGATCCTGCTGGCCGGAGCCCTCGCCCTCCGGGGCCCGGCCGGCTACCACGGCGCCCGCCGCCGCAGCCGCGCCCTGGCCGCCCTCGGCCCCGTGCTCACCGGCCCCGGACCCGGCGGCCGCTCCCTCACCGCGTTCGTCCCGGTCGACCCGGGCCGCCCCGTCGCCGTCCGGCTCCATCACGCCCTGCACGCCACCCGAGAGGCGGTGGACTACCAACGGGCCACCGGTGGCATGGAAGCCTTCGACAACGCCGTCGCGGCGGGCGTCAGCCGGGAGCTCACCGAGGCGGTCGTCGCCCTCGTCCGGGGCTCGGAGGGCGCCGCCATCGCGCTGGACTGGGCGCCCGCCGCCGGAACCCCCGCCGGCTGCCCCGCCCGCCCCGAACCCGTTGAGTTCTCCCCGGGCGACCTGCCCGCCCTGCGCCGGGCCGGGGCGCGCTACCTCCGCGACGAGCCAGCCGTCGCCGTACGGATCACCGGGGCCGTCGTCCGGCTGCGGCGGTCCGGGCCGCGCGGGGCCGGGACCGTACGGCTGCGGGTGCTGGCCGGGGCCGAGGTGCCGCACGTCCGGATCGAGCTGGACGAGGAGGCGTACCGGATCGCGGGCCAGGCCCATCTGGTCGGGCTGCCGGTCCGGGTGGAGGGGCGGCTGGAGAGCCGGGGCGGCTTCCGGCGGCTGACCGGGGCCTCGCAGGTCGTCCCCGTACAGGTGGACGACGAGGAACGGGACCGGCTCATGAAGTCGCTCCAGGAGAACGTGGACTTCTTCGAGGAGGCGTGCACGGGGGAGTAGGGCCTTCCCTTTGGGTCAGGCCGGATCAGGGAGCGGGCTCTGGTGCCGTGCATCGCAAGGCGGAGGATTGAGGCAACGCGGAGCGTTGGTGATTGACGACAACGCCGCGAGGTGCGGTGCCAGAGCCTGCGAGCCCGGCATGACCCAAAGGGAAGGCCCCAGGGCCTTTCGCAATGGGGGCCCTCGGCTCGGTACGATTCCTTCTGCACGCGCCAGAGGAGTGCGGTGCGCCCCCTGAGTCAGGAGAGACCGGTGTCAGACGTCCGTGTGACCATCCAACGCGATTCCGAGCGGGAAGAGCGCGTGGTGACGACGGGCACTACGGCTGCCGAGCTCTTCCCCGGTGAGCGCACCATCGTCGCCGCCCGCGTCGGCGGCGAGCTGAAGGACCTCGCGTACGAGCTCAAGGACGGCGAGACCGTCGAGCCCGTCGAGATCTCCTCCGAGGACGGCCTCAACATCCTGCGCCACTCCACCGCGCACGTCATGGCGCAGGCCGTGCAGGAGCTGCACCCCGAGGCCAAGCTCGGCATCGGCCCGCCGGTCAAGGACGGCTTCTACTACGACTTCGACGTCGAGAAGCCGTTCACGCCCGAGGACCTCAAGGCCATCGAGAAGAAGATGCAGGAGATCCAGAAGCGGGGCCAGAAGTTCTCCCGCCGGGTCGTGACGGACGAGGCCGCCCGCGAGGAGCTGGCCGACGAGCCGTACAAGCTGGAGCTCATCGGCATCAAGGGCTCCGCCTCCTCGGACGACGGCGCGGACGTCGAGGTGGGCGGCGGCGAGCTGACCATCTACGACAACCTCGACCCGAAGACCGGCGACCTGTGCTGGAAGGACCTCTGCCGGGGCCCGCACCTGCCGACGACCCGGTTCATCCCGGCCTTCAAGCTGATGCGGAACGCCGCCGCGTACTGGCGGGGCAGCGAGAAGAACCCGATGCTCCAGCGCATCTACGGCACCGCCTGGCCCACCAAGGACGAGCTGAAGGCGCACCTGGAGTTCCTGGAGGAGGCCGCCAAGCGCGACCACCGCAAGCTCGGCAACGAGCTGGACCTCTTCTCCTTCCCCGACGAGATCGGCCCCGGCCTCGCCGTCTTCCACCCCAAGGGCGGCGTCATCCGCCGGGCCATGGAGGACTACTCGCGCCGCCGGCACGAGGAGGAGGGCTACGAGTTCGTCTACTCGCCGCACGCCACCAAGGGCAAGCTCTTCGAGAAGTCCGGCCACCTGGACTGGTACGCCGACGGCATGTACCCGCCCATGCAGCTGGACGACGGGGTGGACTACTACCTCAAGCCCATGAACTGCCCGATGCACAACCTGATCTTCGACGCGCGCGGCCGTTCGTACCGTGAACTGCCCCTGCGTCTCTTCGAGTTCGGCACGGTGTACCGGTACGAGAAGTCGGGCGTCGTGCACGGCCTGACCCGCTCGCGCGGCTTCACGCAGGATGACGCGCACATCTACTGCACCCGTGAGCAGATGGCCGAGGAACTGGACCGGACGCTCACCTTCGTCCTGAACCTGCTCCGCGACTACGGGCTCACCGACTTCTACCTGGAGCTGTCCACCAAGGACCCGGAGAAGTTCGTCGGGTCGGACGATGCCTGGGAAGAGGCCACCGAGACCCTGCGCCAGGTCGCCGAGAAGCAGGGCCTGCCCCTGGTCCCGGACCCGGGCGGGGCCGCGTTCTACGGCCCGAAGATCTCGGTGCAGTGCAAGGACGCCATCGGCCGGACCTGGCAGATGTCGACCATTCAGCTCGACTTCAACCTGCCGGAGCGGTTCGACCTGGAGTACACCGGTCCGGACGGCTCCAAGCAGCGCCCGGTCATGATCCACCGCGCCCTGTTCGGCTCCATCGAGCGCTTCTTCGCGGTGCTGCTCGAGCACTACGCGGGTGCGTTCCCGGTGTGGCTGGCCCCGGTCCAGGCGGTCGGCATCCCGATCGGCGACACGCACATCCCGTACCTCCAGGAGTTCGCGGCCAAGGCCCGCAAGCAGGGGCTCCGGGTGGACGTGGACGCCTCCTCGGACCGCATGCAGAAGAAGATCAGGAACCAGCAGAAGAACAAGGTTCCGTTCATGATCATCGCGGGTGATGAGGACATGGCCAACGGTGCCGTCTCCTTCCGCTACCGCGACGGTTCGCAGGAGAACGGGATCCCGGTGGACGAGGCCATCGCCAAGATCGCCAAGGCCGTCGAGGACCGCGTCCAGGTCTGATCCGAGCCGTTCCAGGAGCCCCCGGCCGAGCTACCCGCTCGCCGGGGGCTCCTTCTCGTCCTCCCTGCGGAACACCTGGATCAGCCACGACGAGAACGAGCCCGTCACCGCCCCCAGCAGCCCCAGGCCGCACGCCATCAGGCCCGCCGCGATGATCCGGCCGCCCGCCGTCACCGGCACGACGTCCCCGTAACCCACCGTCGTCAGCGTCTCGCACGCCCACCAGACCGCGTCCCCGAACGTGCGGATCGAGGTGCCGGGGGCGTCGTGCTCCCAGTGGTACACGCTGAGGGCCGCCGAGAAGCCCAGCAGGACGGCGGTCATTCCGGCGTACGAGATCACCCGCGCGTACAGGCCGAGGCGCGGGCGGTCCTGCTTCTCCTGGACCGCCGTGTAGACCTGCACCATGCGCAGCGGGCGCAGCAGCGGGAGGACCAGGACCAGGGTGTCGAGCCAGTGGACGCGGATGAAGCGGAGGCCCGGGCCGAGGCCGCTGAGCCGCACGCGTACCGCGTAGTCGAGGACGAAGAGCAGCCAGGTCGCGCCGACGAGGGCGAGGGAGAGGTCGTGCCAGGGCTGGGCGTCGTGCGGGGCGAGGACGCGGAACGCGTAGCCGGCGAGGAAGACCAGGGCTGCGGCGAGGAGCGGGACCTCGGTGCGCTGCTCCCAGCGGGTGAGGGCGGGAGGGGGCGGGGCCGGAGTGCGCGCGCTCATCGGCCCAGCATCGCGGTGCCTGTACGGGATCGGCCCCGGCGACACGCTCCGCACAGGTGAAGCAATATGCTGGCCGGCATGACGACTGAGCCGGAGCAGCAGATCGGAGTGGGGACGCCCGACGCGTTCCAGCGCCTGTGGACGCCCCACCGGATGGCGTACATCCAGGGCGAGAACAAGCCGACCGGCCCGGAGGCGGGGGACGGCTGTCCGTTCTGCGGGATTCCGGAGAAGTCGGACGAGGACGGGCTCGTCGTCGCGCGCGGTGCGAAGGTGTACGCCGTGCTGAATCTGTACCCGTACAACGGGGGCCACCTGATGGTGGTGCCGTACCGGCACGTCGCGGACTACACGGAGCTGGACGGTCCGGAGACGGCGGAGCTGGCCGATTTCACGAAGCGGGCGATGCGCGCGCTGCGGGCGGCCTCGGGTGCGCACGGGTTCAACATCGGGATGAACCAGGGTGCGGTGGCGGGGGCGGGCATTGCCGCGCATCTGCATCAGCACCTGGTGCCCCGGTGGGGTGGGGACGCGAACTTCATGCCGGTGGTGGGGCACACCCGGGTGCTGCCGCAGCTGCTGGCGGACACGCGGAAGATGCTGGCGGACGCCTGGCCGGTCGACTGATTCGCTCGCTCGACGCGTGGGGCGTCCCGGAGGTTCTCTCCGGGGCGCCCCTTTCGCGTACCCGGGGGTCACGCGTCGTAGAGGTCGGCCTTGCCGGGGCTGGGCTGCTGGACGAGGCCGCTGAGGACCGACGAGCGGCTGTTGAAGCGCTCGGTGTCCACGCCGTGCTCCTCCAGGACCTTGATGGCGGCGTTGTGCACGACGCGCAGGACGGGGGTGGCGGCGCGCATGGCGTCGTCGGCCATGAAGCGGTGGCGCCAGGGCTTCTCGGCCCAGGCGTGGCGGAGGCCGAAGGGCTCGGGCAGGGCGATCTTGCCGCCGAGGTAGTCGAGGAGCGGCGGATACCAGGTGAAGGGGGCGCGCAGGGCGAGTCGGGTGACCTCGTGGGCGTCGACGAGGGCGAGGGTGATGTCGCGGGTCTCCCAGAACCGGACGGTCTTGTTGACGGTGCGGGTCTTCGCGGCGGGCTTGGAGGTGAAGAGGGAGTGGACGGGGCCGAGGGCGTGTCCGGTGACCTCGATGCGCAGGGTCTCGTAGAGGACGGTGACGGTGATCATCATGGTGATGACGAGCTGGCCGTCCCAGAGGGTGAACTGCACGCCGAGGTAGTGGCGGTTGCCGCCGCCGAACTGCTGGTGGTTGCAGATCCGCTGTATCTCGTGGGGCTTGATCTGGTAGGTGGCGACGTCCTCGCCCTGGGGGCGGGTGACGGCGTCGGCGTTCTCCCCGATGGGGGTGACGATCCAGTGGTTGACGGAGGGGGTGGGGAATCCGCCGGTGTTCAGCGGGCCGCGTTCCAGCAGTTTGAGCTGGTCGTGGATGACGCGGACGACGTCCCAGCTGCGGAACTGGTGGATCTCCTTGCCGGGCTCCTTGGGGACGAGGTCCTCGGCGAGCTGCCAGCTGCCCCAGCGGGTGCCCATGCCGAGGATGCCCTTGGGGCCGGCGTAGAAGACGGAGTTGGACTGCTGTTCGGCGGAGAGCTTCTCCAGGCCCTGGCGCAGGGCCTCGCGGGCTGTCTCGCTGGGGTTCTTCGGGACGGACTCGGGGATCTTGGCGGTGACGCCGCCGCCGGAGAGCAGGCCCTCCCAGCGGGCGCGCATGTCCCGGGCGGAGCTTTCGGCGATCCGTTTGGCGATGTACCAGCCGATGACGGGGGCGACGAGCATGGCGCGGAGGTAGAGGGCGAGGAGTCCGGTCAGGGGCAGCCGGATCATCAGCACGACGACGCCGATGCCGACGAGGGGCAGCAGGCTGTTTCCGAGGGTGGTGAGGAGCCTGTCCTTGGTCTTGGCGAAGCCGTCGCGGAGCCGGAAGACGATGACCCACAGCAGCATGCCCGGCAGGAAGAGGAAGCCGAACAGCACGGTGACGGCGGTGAGCCGGGTGTCGCGCTGCTTGCGGAGGCTGTTGGCGGAGAGGCAGTGTTCGACCACGGTCTGCGGGTCGGTGCCGAAGGACTGGATGAGGTCCTTGCGGGCGCCGCCGAGCATGCGCTCCTGCACGGCGCGGGCGAACGCCTCGCCGAGGTTGGGCTTGAAGTAGTCGGACTTGAGGAAGCCGGAACGGCCCGCCTTCACCTCGGACTTGTGCCACTCGCTGTTGGCTTTGAGGATCTCCTCCACCGGGCTGTCGCGGTACGCGGCGGAGGCGAGGGCGTTGGTCGCCACCGCCGCGCCTGCCGACCCCTGGAGCGGAATCTGCGCTCCGGGTGAGAAATCGAATCCGTTGCTGGCCACTGTCGCCCCCACTCGCCACCGAGGAACCGCTCCTGCGGCTGTTTCCCAACTGCCGTGCCCGGCACACTTTCTGAGCTGGGGTCTCAGCGTATCGTCCGGATACGTCCGCCGTCCGGCCCTGTGGACAACGTGCGGGGGAGTGGCCCGTTCCGCGTCACCCCTGGGGGGCGTGGACGCGGTCGGCGAGCTGTGGGGGCATGGGTTCGTGGCGGGCGTACGTGCGGTCGAAGCGGCCGGTGCCGTGGGTGAGGGCGCGCAGGTCCACCGCGTACCGGCCGATTTCCAGTTCGGGGACGTCGGCGCGGACGAGGGTGCGTCCGGAGGCGGACTGCTCGGTGCCGGTGACCCGGCCCCGGCGGCCCGAGAGGTCGCTCATGACCGGGCCCACGTAGTCGTCGGGCACCAGGACGCTGACCTCGGCGACGGGTTCCAGGAACCGGACGTGCGCCTCGGCGGCGGCCTCGCGCAGGGCCAGGGCGCCGGCGGTCTGGAAGGCGGCGTCCGACGAGTCCACGGAGTGGGCCTTGCCGTCGCGAAGGACGACCCGGATGTCGACCAGGGGGTGTCCCGCGGCGACGCCCCGGGCGGCCTGGGCGCGGACGCCCTTCTCGACGGAGGCGATGAACGGGCGGGGTACGGAGCCGCCGACGACCCGGTCCACGAATTCGACGCCGGAGCCGGCGGGCAGGGGTTCGACGTCGATCTCGCAGACCGCGTACTGGCCGTGGCCCCCGGACTGCTTGACGTGGCGGCCGCGTCCGGTGGCCGGTCCGGCGAAGGTCTCGCGGAGGGCGACGCGGTGCGGGACGGTGTCGACCTGGACGCCGTAGTGGTCGCGGAGCCGGTCCAGGGCGACGTCCAGGTGGGCCTCGCCCAGGCACCACAGGACGAGCTGTCCGGTGTCCGGGTTCTGTTCGAGGCGCATGGCCGGGTCCTCGGCGACGAGGCGGGCCAGGCTGTGCGAGAGCTTGTCCTCGTCGGCCTTGCTGTGGGCCTGGACGGCGAGCGGGAGCAGGGGGTCGGGGGTGGTCCAGGGTGCGAGGAGGAGGGGGTGGCCGGTGCCGGAGAGGGTGTCGCCGGTTTCGGCGGTCTCCAGTCGGGCGACGCAAGCCAGATCGCCGGCGACGCACGCGTCGAGGGGCCGCTGCTGCTTCCCGAAGGGTGAGGTGAGGGCGCCGACGCGGGTGCGCGCCTCGTGGCTGGGCCGGTCCTCGTGTGCGGGGGAGTCGAGGCCGTGGCCGTGGACGTGCACGGTGTCGTCGGGGCGCAGGGTGCCGTTGAAGACGCGGACGAGGGAGAGCCGGCCGACGTAGGGGTCGGAGGACGTCTTGACGACCTCGGCGACCAGGGGGCCCTCGGGGTCGCCGTCGAGGGCGGGGAGCGGGGCGCCGTCCGGGGTGGTGACGGCGGGCAGCGGGTGTTCGAGGGGGGTCGGGAAGCCGCCGGTGATCAGGTCGAGGAGTTCGACGGTGCCGATGCCCTGGCGGGCGCCCTCGGCGGCGGGGGCGGCGGCGAGGACGGGGTGGAAGGAGCCGCGGGCCACGGCGCGTTCGAGGTCGGTGATCAGGGTGCCGGTGTCGATGGTCTCGCCGCCGAGGTAGCGGTCCATCAGAGTCTCGTCCTCGCTCTCCGCGATGATGCCCTCGATGAGGCGGGCGCGCGCCTCGGCCAGGGGCGCCCGCTCGTCGTCGGACGGGGGGTGTTCGGCGCGCTCGCCGCCGGAGTAGTCGAAGACGCGCTCGGTGAGCAGGCCGGTGAGGCCGGTGAGCGGGGCGTGCCCGTCGGCGGCCTCGGGGCCGAGCACGGGCAGGTAGAGGGGGAGTACGGCGTCGGGGTCGTCGCCGCCGAAGAGCTCCCCGCAGATCCGGGTCATCGCGTCGAACGGGGTGCGGGCGGTGTCGAGGTGGGTGACCACGAGGGCGCGGGGCATGGCGACGGCGGCGCACTCCTCCCACAGCGCCCGGGTGGTCGCGGCGACGGCCTCGGGTTCCTGGGCGGCCGAGACGACGAAGAGGGCCGCGTCCGCCGCGCGCAGCCCGGCCCTGACCTCACCGACGAAGTCGGCGTACCCGGGGGTGTCCAGCAGGTTGATCCGGTGCCCGTCCCAGTCCACGGGGACCAGGGAGAGCTGGACCGACCGGTTCTGGCGGTGCTCGATCTCCGCGTGGTCGGAGACGGTCGTGCCGTCCTCGACCCGGCCCGCCCGGCCGAGGGCGCCCGCGGTCTGCGCGAGCGCCTCGACCAGCGTGGTCTTGCCGGAGCCGCTGTGGCCGACCAGTGCCACGTTGCGCAGGGCGCGGGGGTGGTGGCCGGCCGCCGGTGTCCCTCCGGCGGCTCCGGTGCGTGCGTGTGCCTTGTCGCCCATGATCATGCCTCCCGTCGGTGGCGCACGGGCACGCGCTCAGGGCCGACGCGGCGGCAGCGGCGACGCCCGCGGTATTCCGAGCTTGGCACTGCCTCGGCACCGCGTCCATAGCTCACGCCCGCACCGGCACGGGGTGCCCGGACGGTGGACGCCGCAGAGCGTGACTACGATGGGTCAGCCGGTGGCCGACGGGGTCGCCAGGCCCAGCTACCCCTCGGGAAGGCCATGCTGAACAAGTACGCGCGTGCCTTTTTCACGCGTGTCCTCACGCCGTTCGCCGCACTGCTCCTCCGTCTCGGTGTGAGCCCGGACGCGGTCACCCTGATCGGTACGGCCGGGGTGATGGCCGGTGCGCTGGTCTTCTTCCCGATGGGGGAGTTCTTCTGGGGCACGATCGTCATCACGATCTTCGTGTTCTCGGACCTCGTCGACGGGAACATGGCGCGCCAGGCGGGCATCTCCAGCCGGTGGGGCGCGTTCCTGGACTCCACGCTCGACCGGGTCGCCGACGGTGCGATCTTCGGCGGCTTCGCCCTCTGGTACGCGGGCAGCGGCGACGACAACGTCCTGTGCGCGGTGGCGATCTTCTGCCTGGCGAGCGGCCAGGTCGTCTCGTACACGAAGGCGCGCGGTGAGGCGATCGGGCTGCCGGTGGCGGTCAACGGGCTCGTGGAGCGTGCCGAGCGCCTGGTGATCTCGCTGGTGGCGGCCGGTTTCGCGGGTCTGCACAAGTTCGGGGTGCCGGGCATCCAGGTGCTGCTGCCGATCGCGCTGTGGATTGTCGCCGTCGGCAGCCTCGTGACGCTGGTCCAGCGGGTCGTCACCGTGCGCCGCGAGTCCGCCGAGGCGGACGCGGCGGACGCGGCCGGGCAGTGAGCGTGGCCGGCGCCGACGCGCGGCCCGGCGCGAAGGAGCGGCTGAGCGACGCGCTGTACGGGCTGGGCTGGGCGGCGGTCAAGACGCTGCCCGAACCGGCCGCCCGGGCCCTCTTCCGTACCCTCGCCGACCAGGTGTGGAAGCGCCGCGGCAAGAGCGTGCTCCGCCTGGAGGCCAACCTCAAGCGGGTCGTGCCGGACGCCGACCCGGCGAGGCTCGCCGCCCTGTCGCGGGCCGGCATGCGTTCGTACATGCGCTACTGGATGGAGTCGTTCCGGCTGCCCACCTGGAGCCCGGAGCGGATCAAGGCGTCGATCGACGTCACGGACGCGCACCGGCTGACGGACGGGCTCGACTCGGGGCGCGGGGTGATCCTCGCCCTGCCGCACCTGGGGAACTGGGACCTGGCCGGGGCGTGGGTGACGACGGACCTGAAGGTGCCGTTCACGACGGTCGCCGAGCGGCTGAAGCCGGAATCGCTGTACGACCGGTTCGTCGCCTACCGCGAGGGCCTGGGCATGGAGGTGCTGCCGCACACCGGCGGTGCCGCGTTCGGGACGCTGGCCCGGCGGCTGCGGTCGGGCGGTCTGGTCTGCCTGGTCGCCGACCGCGATCTGTCCTCGTCGGGCATCGAGGTGTCGTTCTTCGGCGATACGGCCCGGATGCCGGCCGGGCCCGCGCTGCTCGCCCAGCAGACCGGCGCGCTGCTGCTGCCGGTGACGCTCTCGTACGACGACACGCCGGTGATGAAGGCGCGCATCCATCCGCCGGTCGAGGTGCCGGAGTCAGGTGACCGGGCCGGGAGGACGTCTGTGATGACGCAGGCCCTGGCCGACGCGTTCGCCGTGGGCATCGCCGAGCACCCGGAGGACTGGCACATGCTGCAACGGCTCTGGATCGCCGACCTCGAACCCCGTGCGGACCGGAGCGGAGACCCGACGTGAAGATCGGCATCGTCTGCCCGTACTCCTGGGACGTTCCCGGCGGAGTGCAGTTCCACATCCGCGACCTCGCCGAGCACCTGATCCGGCTCGGCCACGAGGTGTCCGTGCTGGCCCCGGCCGACGACGAGACGCCGCTGCCGCCGTACGTGGTCTCCGCGGGCCGGGCCGTGCCGGTCCCGTACAACGGCTCGGTGGCCCGGCTGAACTTCGGGTTCCTGTCGGCGGCGCGGGTGCGGCGCTGGCTGCACGAGGGCACGTTCGACGTCATCCACATCCACGAGCCGACCTCGCCGTCGCTGGGGCTGCTGACCTGCTGGGCGGCGCAGGGGCCGATCGTCGCCACGTTCCACACGTCCAACCCGCGCTCCCGGGCGATGATCGCCGCGTACGCGATCCTGCAGGCGGCGCTGGAGAAGATCAGCGCGCGGATCGCGGTCAGCGAGTACGCCCGCCGGACCCTGGTCGAGCACCTGGGCGGGGACGCCGTGGTCATCCCGAACGGGGTGGACGTCGACTTCTTCGCGCGGGCCGAGCCCCGGCCCGAGTGGCAGGGCGGCACGATCGGCTTCATCGGCCGCATCGACGAACCCCGCAAGGGCCTGCCCGTCCTGATGCGCGCGCTGCCCGCGATCCTGGCCGCCCGGCCGGACACCAGGCTGCTGGTGGCGGGCCGGGGCGACGAGGAGGAGGCCGTCGCCTCGCTGCCGAAGGAGATGCGCTCGCGCGTGGAGTTCCTGGGCATGGTGAGCGACGAGGACAAGGCGCGGCTGCTGCGCAGCGTCGACCTGTACGTGGCGCCCAACACCGGGGGCGAGAGCTTCGGGATCATCCTGGTCGAGGCCATGTCGGCGGGCGCGCCGGTCCTCGCCAGCGATCTGGACGCCTTCGCGCAGGTCCTGGACCAGGGCGCGGCGGGCGAGCTGTTCGCCAACGAGAACGCGGACGCGCTGGCCGAGGCGGCGATCCGGCTGCTGGGCGACCCGGAGCGGCGCGCCGGGCTGCGCGAGCGGGGGAGCGCCCATGTCCGGCGCTTCGACTGGTCGACGGTCGGGGCGGACATCCTCGCGGTGTACGAGACGGTGACGGACGGCGCCGCCTCGGTGGCGGCCGACGAACGCACCGGGCTGCGCGCCCGGTTCGGGCTGGCCCGGGAGTAGCCGGGGCGGGGCCCGTTCCCCGGTAGCCTTGCCGCCCGTGACCGTAACCCTCATCATCTGGGCCGTCGTGGTGCTCGTCGCGATCGGCCTGTACCTCAGCTGGACCGCCGGCCGCCTCGACCGGCTGCACACCCGCATCGACGCGGCCCGGGCCGCCCTCGACGCGCAACTCCTGCGCCGGGCCTCGGTCACCCAGGAGCTCGCCACCTCCGGCGTCCTCGACCCGGCCGCGTCGATCGTGCTGTACGAGGCCGCGCACGCCGCGCGGCAGTCGCCCGAGGACCACCGCGAGGTCGCCGAGAGCGAGCTGAGCACCGCTCTGCGCGCGGTGTTCGGCGAGAGCGCGCAGGTGGAGGCGGTACGGGAGATCCCCGGGGGCCAGGAGGCGGCGTCCGAGCTGGCGGCGGCGGTGCGGCGGGTGCCGATGGCGCGCCGCTTCCACAACGACGCGGTCCGGGCGGCGCGGGCGCTGCGCCGCCATCGCACGGTGCGGTGGTTCCGGCTGGCCGGGCACGCGCCGTTCCCGCTGGCCTTCGAGATGGACGACGAGCCGCCGGTGGCCCTCGCGGACCGGCCGGGCAGCTGACGGACAGTGCCCCGCCCCCGTACGCGGGGACGCAGGCGAAAACGATCCACCGGCCTCCTATTGGCCCTTGCTGTGGACTGGTGCGGGGGAGTTTGCTCGGGAGTGCGTCATTCGGCGCGTCCGCATCCGCTCCCCCCAGTGAGGTCATCCGTGTCCACGCTTCCCAGCACCCCGCAGTCCGCCGACGCCCCGGCCACCGGCACCGCCCGCGTCAAGCGCGGCATGGCCGAGCAGCTCAAGGGCGGCGTGATCATGGACGTCGTCAACGCCGAGCAGGCGAAGATCGCCGAGGACGCGGGCGCGGTGGCCGTCATGGCGCTGGAGCGGGTGCCGGCGGACATCCGCAAGGACGGCGGCGTGGCCCGGATGTCGGACCCGAACATGATCGAGGAGATCATCGAGTCGGTGTCCATCCCGGTGATGGCCAAGTCTCGCATCGGCCACTTCGTGGAGGCGCAGGTCCTGCAGTCCCTCGGCGTCGACTACATCGACGAGTCCGAGGTCCTGACCCCGGCCGACGAGGTCAACCACAGCGACAAGTTCGCCTTCACCACCCCCTTCGTCTGCGGCGCCACCAACCTGGGCGAGGCGCTGCGCCGTATCGCCGAGGGCGCGGCCATGATCCGCTCGAAGGGCGAGGCGGGCACCGGCAACGTCGTCGAGGCCGTTCGCCACCTGCGCCAGATCAAGAACGAGATCGCCCGGCTGCGCGGCTACGACAACAACGAGCTGTACGCGGCCGCCAAGGACCTGCGCGCCCCCTACGAGCTGGTCAAGGAGGTCGCGGAGCTGGGCAAGCTGCCCGTCGTGCTGTTCTCCGCGGGCGGCGTCGCCACCCCGGCCGACGCGGCGCTGATGCGCCAGCTCGGCGCCGAGGGCGTCTTTGTCGGCTCCGGGATCTTCAAGTCCGGCGACCCGGCCAAGCGCGCCGCCGCCATCGTGAAGGCCACCACCTTCTACGACGACCCGAAGATCATCGCGGACGCCTCCCGGAACCTGGGCGAGGCCATGGTCGGCATCAACTGCGACACGCTGCCCGAGGCCGAGCGCTACGCCAACCGCGGCTGGTAGTCACCGATGAACGACACCCCTGTGATCGGTGTCCTGGCCCTCCAGGGCGACGTACGGGAACACCTGATCGCCCTGGCCTCGGCGGACGCCCTGGCCAGGCCGGTCCGGCGTCCCGAGGAGCTGGCCGAGGTGGACGGCCTGGTCCTGCCCGGCGGCGAGTCCACCACCATGTCCAAGCTGGCCGCCCTCTTCGGCATGCTGGACCCCCTGCGCGAGCGCATCGCGGCCGGGATGCCGGTCTACGGCACCTGCGCCGGGATGATCCTGCTCGCCGACAAGATCCTCGATCCCCGGTCCGGCCAGGAGACGCTGGGCGGCATCGACATGATCGTGCGCCGTAACGCTTTCGGGCGGCAGAACGAGTCCTTCGAGGCGGCCGTCGAGGTCGCCGGGATCGACGGCGGGCCGGTCGAGGGCGTCTTCATCCGGGCCCCCTGGGTCGAGTCGGTGGGCGCCGGGGCGAAGGTGATCGCGGAGCACGGCGGGCACATCGTGGCCGTACGCCAGAACAACGCCCTCGCCACCTCGTTCCACCCGGAACTGACCGGGGATCACCGGCTCCACGCGTACTTCACCGAGATGGTGCGCGCGGCCGGGTGACTCGATCCCGGTAGGATCTCTCGGGTTCGTACGGAATTTGGTGACGCGAAGGAGAAGGCAGATGTCCGGCCACTCTAAATGGGCTACGACGAAGCACAAGAAGGCCGTGATTGACGCCAAGCGCGGCAAGCTCTTCGCGAAGCTGATCAAGAACATCGAGGTCGCGGCCCGCACCGGCGGTGTGGACCCCGAGGGCAACCCGACCCTCGTGGACGCGATCCAGAAGGCGAAGAAGAGTTCGGTCCCGAACAAGAACATCGACTCCGCGGTCAAGCGCGGTGGCGGTCTCGAAGCGGGCGGCGTCGACTACCAGACGATCATGTACGAGGGTTACGGCCCCAACGGTGTCGCGGTGCTCATCGAGTGCCTCACCGACAACCGCAACCGTGCCGCGTCCGACGTACGGGTCGCCATGACCCGCAACGGCGGTTCGATGGCCGACCCGGGTTCCGTCTCGTACCTCTTCAACCGCAAGGGCGTCGTCATCGTCCCCAAGGGCGAGCTGACCGAGGACGACGTGCTCGGTGCCGTTCTCGAGGCGGGCGCCGAGGAGGTCAACGACCTCGGCGACTCCTTCGAGGTCGTCAGCGAGGCCACCGACATGGTCGCGGTCCGCACCGCGCTCCAGGAGGCGGGCATCGACTACGACTCGGCCGAGGCCAACTTCCTGCCCACCATGCAGGTCGACCTGGACGAAGAGGGCGCGCGCAAGATCTTCAAGCTGATCGACGCGCTGGAGGACAGCGACGACGTGCAGAACGTCTTCGCCAACTTCGACGTGAGCGACGAGGTCATGGCGAAGGTCGACGCCTGAGCCGCGTCCGACACAGCTGTTGCGGCGGGCCGGCGGGGACACACCCCCGCCGGCCCGCCGCATTGTCGGTGCCGACCGATAGCCTGCTGAAACACTGGAACAGTTGACCGATCGGCAGGGAGGGGCGACCGTGCGCGTGCTCGGCGTGGACCCGGGACTGACCCGGTGCGGGGTCGGCGTGGTCGAGGGCGTCGCGGGCCGCCCGCTCACCATGCTCGGCGTGGGCGTCGTGCGCACCCCCGCCGACGCGGAACTCGGCCACCGCCTGGTCGCCGTCGAGCGCGGCATCGAGGAATGGCTCGACGAGCACCGCCCCGACTGCGTCGCCGTGGAGCGGGTCTTCGCCCAGCACAACGTGCGTACGGTGATGGGCACCGCCCAGGCCAGTGCCGTCGCCATGCTCTGCGCGGCCCGGCGCGGCCTCCCCGTCGCCCTGCACACGCCCAGCGAGGTCAAGGCCGCCGTCTCCGGCAGCGGGCGCGCCGACAAGGCGCAGGTGGGAGCCATGGTGACCCGGCTCCTGCGGCTGGACGCCCCGCCCAAGCCGGCCGACGCCGCGGACGCCCTGGCGCTCGCCATCTGCCACATCTGGCGCGCCCCCGCCCTCAACCGCCTCCAGCAGGCGCACGCGGCGGCCGCCGCCCGCACCCCGCGCGTCCCGCGCACCGCAGCCGTACCCGTCCGGAAGGTCCCCCGATGATCGCCTTCGTCACCGGCCCCGTCGCCGCGCTCGCCCCGACCACGGCCGTCATCGAGGTCGGCGGCATCGGCATGGCCGTCCAGTGCGCCCCGAACACCCTGGCCGCCCTGCGCATCGGCCAGGAGGCGAGGCTCGCCACCTCGCTCGTCGTCCGCGAGGACTCGCTGACCCTCTACGGCTTCGCCGACGACGACGAGCGGCAGGTCTTCGAGCTCCTCCAGACCGCCAGCGGCGTCGGCCCCCGGCTGGCCCAGGCCATGCTGGCCACGCACACCCCGGACGCCCTGCGGCTCGCCGTGGCCACCGGCGACGAGAAGGCGCTCACCGCCGTCTCCGGCATCGGCAAGAAGGGCGCCCAGAAGCTCCTGCTGGAACTGAAGGACCGGCTCGGCGAGCCGATCGGCTCCCACGCCCCCGGCCAGGGCATCGGCACCGCCGTCTCCGCCTCCTGGCGCGACCAGCTCCAGGCCGCCCTGATCGGCCTCGGCTACGCCACCCGCGAGGCCGACGAGGCGGTCGCCGCCGTCGCGCCCCAGGCCGAGGAAGCCCTCGCCGCCGGAGGCCAGGCACCCGTGCCACAGCTGCTGCGCGCCGCCCTGCAGACCCTCAACCGGGCGCGCTGAGCGGCACGGGCCCCCCTTCTCCGCCCGGCCGGCCACCCCCGGCCCGGGCACCGATACATCCGAGGCGGACAGACGAGATGAACTGGGACGACACCGGAGCCGGCATGGACGACCGGCTCGACGAGCGGCTGGTCGACGCCGGCGCGGACGGCGACGACACCGCGGTCGAGGCCGCGCTGCGCCCCAAGGACCTGGACGAGTTCGTCGGCCAGGAAAAGGTCCGCGAACAGCTCGACCTCGTCCTCAAGGCCGCCCGCGCCCGCGGCGCCACCGCCGACCACGTCCTGCTCTCCGGCGCGCCCGGCCTCGGCAAGACGACGCTCTCCATGATCATCGCGGCGGAGATGAACGCCCCGATCCGCATCACCTCCGGCCCCGCCATCCAGCACGCCGGCGACCTCGCGGCGATCCTCTCCTCGCTCCAGGAGGGCGAGGTGCTGTTCCTGGACGAGATCCACCGCATGTCCCGGCCCGCCGAGGAGATGCTGTACATGGCCATGGAGGACTTCCGGGTCGACGTCATCGTCGGCAAGGGCCCCGGCGCCACCGCGATCCCGCTGGAGCTGCCCCCCTTCACGCTGGTCGGCGCCACCACCCGGGCCGGGCTGCTGCCGCCCCCGCTGCGCGACCGCTTCGGCTTCACCGGGCACATGGAGTTCTACGCCCCCGCCGAGCTGGAACGGGTGATCCACCGCTCCGCCCGCCTGCTCGACGTCGAGCTGGACGCCGAGGGCGCCGCCGAGATCGCCGGGCGCTCCCGGGGCACGCCCCGTATCGCGAACCGGCTGCTGCGCCGCGTGCGGGACTACGCCCAGGTCAAGGCCGACGGCCGGATCGACCGGGAGATCGCGTCGGCGGCCCTCGGGGTGTACGAGGTCGATGCCCGGGGTCTGGACCGGCTGGACCGGGCGGTGCTCGGGGCGCTGCTCAAGCTGTTCGGCGGGGGTCCGGTGGGCCTGTCCACGCTCGCGGTCGCCGTGGGGGAGGAGCGCGAGACCGTCGAGGAGGTCGCCGAGCCCTTCCTCGTACGGGAAGGGCTGCTGGCCAGGACGCCGCGCGGACGGGTCGCCACCCCGGCCGCCTGGGCCCACCTGGGAATGGTCCCGCCGCAGCACGGCGTAACGGGACAACAGGGCCTGTTCGGGGCGTGATGCGTCACAGGTTGACCGGAAGCGGAACCACGGTGCCATGCTGGGCGTTGTTCCATCGATGCGGACTCGCTTAGACTCCGCCGATGCCGCCCGTAACGGGTCGGTGTATCCACCCCCGTAGACCAGGCCGTTCTCCAGTGCGGTCGTGCGAAGGAAACTCGTCCCGTGAATCCGTCCCTTCTCCTCCCCTTCATCGTGCTCATCGGGGCCATGTTCCTGATGACGCGGTCCGCCAAGAAGAAGCAGGCCGCGGCCGTTGCCATGCGCAACGAGATGCAGCCCGGCACCGGTGTCCGCACGATCGGGGGCATGTACGCCACCGTCAAGGAGCTTCACGACGACACGGTCCTCCTTGAGGTCGCTCCCGGCGTCCACGCCGTGTACGCGAAGAACGCGATCGGCGCCGTCCTCGACGACGCGGAGTACAACCGCATCGTCCATGGCGACGACCCGGAGCTCGACGTCGACGCCGCGGTCGTGCCCGACGACGCCTCCTCGCTGACCGAGGCCGACGACGCCAAGACCGACCTGGTCAAGAAGACCGACTCGGACGACGACGTCGAGGCCGACGCCGAGGCCGCGGACGACAAGAAGTCCGAGGGCAAGACCGACGGCGAGGCCGACGCGAAGTAGCACACCGCGACCCGGGGATGCCGTGAGAGCCCACAGGCGTCCGGCCCCCGGTGCGTGCGTGCCTTCGCGGGGGCGGGTCCCCACTTAACTTCGTGGCCGCTTGGGCGCATACCCGGCGCGGGGCGGTTGGACAGGGAGAATCAACAAGGTGGCAGCACCGAAGAAGGGCCGAGGCGCGGCCGGCGGTCAGGGGAACCCAGTGCGTTCCCTGGCGCTGATCCTGATCGCCATGGTCGCCCTCACGGGCGGGATGTTCCTGGCCCACCAGCCGACGCCGCGACTCGGCATCGACCTGGCGGGCGGCACCTCCATCACGCTGGAGGCCAAGGCCGAGCCGGGCCAGGAAAAGGCGATCAACAAGACCAACATGGACACTGCGGTCGACATCATGAACCGCCGTGTCAACGGTCTCGGGGTCAGCGAGGCCGAGGTCCAGACCCAGGGCAACAGCAACATCATCGTCAACATCCCCAAGGGCACGAACTCCGCCCAGGCCAGGGAGCAGGTCGGCACCACCGCCAAGCTGTACTTCCGGCCGGTGCTGACCGTCGCCGAGGGCACGCCCACCCCGGACCCCAGCGCCTCGCCCTCCGGCAAGGCCAGCAGCTCGCCCTCGCCGAAGGCCTCCGCCTCCGAGAAGGCGACGGACGGCGACAAGGCCACCAGCCCCTCGGACAAGCCGTCCGCGTCCGCCACCACCCAGGGCCGCGCGGTCACCGGCGCCCTGAAGGCCGACTCCTCGCCGTCGCCGAAGGCCAGCGCCACGCCGAAGGCCAGTGAGTCCGCGTCCGCCGAGGACCAGGCCGCCGCCGCCAAGCTCCAGGAGCAGTTCGCCTCGCTCGACTGCTCCAGCAAGGCGTCCCGCTCCAAGGCCGCCCTGGGCAGCAAGGCCGGCGACACCGTCGTGGCCTGCAGCCAGGAAGGCGACGCCAAGTACGTGCTCGGCCCGGCCGAGGTCTCCGGCACCGAGGTCAAGACCGCCAAGGCCGCCTTCGACCAGCAGCGCGGCATGTGGATCGTCCAGATGGAGTTCAGCGGCAAGGGCTCCAAGCAGTTCCAGACGATCACCAAGAAGCTCTCCACGCAGCAGCAGCCGCAGAACCAGTTCGCCATCGCGCTGGACGGCGAGGTCGTCTCCGCCCCCCGCGTCAGCGAGCAGCTGAGCGGCAGCGCCGAGATCTCCGGCAGCTTCAACCAGGAGTCCGCCGAGGCCCTGGCCAACCAGCTCTCCTACGGTGCGCTCCCGCTCTCCTTCAAGGAGCAGAGCGTCACCACCGTCACCGCCGCGCTCGGCGGCGAGCAGCTGAAGGCCGGGCTCATCGCCGGCGCCATCGGCCTCGCCCTCGTGGTCATCTACCTGGTGGCCTACTACCGCGGTCTGGCGTTCATCGCCCTGCTCAGCCTCCTGGTCTCCGGCATCCTCAGCTACACGATCATGTCGCTGCTCGGCCCGGCCATCGGCTTCGCGCTGAACCTGCCGGCCGTCTGCGGTGCCATCGTGGCCATCGGTATCACCGCCGACTCGTTCATCGTGTACTTCGAACGCGTACGGGACGAGATCCGCGAGGGCCGTACGCTGCGCCCCGCCGTGGAACGCGGCTGGCCGCGCGCCCGGCGCACCATCCTGGTCTCCGACTTCGTGTCGTTCCTCGCCGCCGCCGTGCTCTTCGTGGTCACCGTCGGCAAGGTCCAGGGCTTCGCGTTCACGCTGGGTCTCACCACCCTGCTCGACGTCGTCGTGGTCTTCTTCTTCACCAAGCCGCTCATGACGATCATGGCCCGCAAGAAGTTCTTCGCCAGCGGCCACCCGTGGTCCGGTCTGGACCCGAAGCGCCTCGGCGCGAAGCCGCCGCTGCGCCGCTCCCGTCGTGTCAACGCCCCCACCGAACCGAAGGAGGCGTGAGATGTCGCGACTCGGGAATCTCGGCGCCCGTCTCTACCGAGGCGAGGTCGGCTACGACTTCATCGGCAAGCGCAAGATCTGGTACGGCGTCTCCGTCCTGATCACCATCACGGCCATCCTCGGCCTGGTGGTCAGCGGCCTGAACATGGGCATCGAGTTCAAGGGCGGTGCCGTCTTCACCACCCCGAAGACGAGCGTGTCCGTCTCCGAGGCTGAGGACCTGGCGTCCGACGCCTCCGGCCACCAGGCCATCGTCCAGAAGCTCGGCAACGGCGGTCTGCGCATCCAGATCACCGAGGTCGACACCGCGAAGTCCGACCAGATCCAGGACAAGCTCGCCAAGGACCTCGACGTCCCGCGCGAGAAGATCGCGGCCGACCTCGTCGGTCCCAGCTGGGGCGAGCAGATCGCCAACAAGGCGTGGACCGGCCTCGGCGTCTTCATGATCCTGGTCGTGATCTACCTGGCCATCGCCTTCGAGTGGCGGATGGCCGTCGCGGCCCTGGTCGCGCTGATCCACGACATCACCATCACGGTGGGTGTCTACGCCCTGGTCGGCTTCGAGGTCACCCCGGGCACCGTGATCGGTCTGCTGACCATCCTCGGTTACTCCCTCTACGACACGGTCGTCGTCTTCGACAGCCTCAAGGAGGGCACGAAGGGGATCACCAAGCAGACCCGGTGGACGTACAGCGACGTCGCCAACCGCTCCATCAACAGCACGCTGGTCCGCTCGATCAACACCACCGTCGTCGCCCTGCTGCCGGTCGCCGGCCTGCTGTTCATCGGCGGCGGCGTCCTCGGCGCCGGCATGCTGAACGACATCTCGCTCGCCCTCTTCGTCGGCCTCGCGGCCGGTGCGTACTCCTCGATCTTCATCGCCACCCCGCTGGTCGCCGACCTCAAGGAACGCGAGCCGCAGATGAAGGCCCTGAAGAAGCGGGTCCTCGCCAAGCGCGCGGCCGCCGCCGCCAAGGGCGAGACCGAGGAGGACGAACGAGGCGAGGGCGACTACGAGGACGCCGCCCCCGCGGGTGCCGTCGTCGGACAGCGCCAGCAGCCGAGGGGCCACGGCCGGACCCCGGGGAAGCGCTGATGACCAGCACCACCGAGAGCACCAGGGAGCTGCTGCTCAGCCGCATCCGTGACGTGGCGGACTACCCGAAGCCGGGCGTGATGTTCAAGGACATCACCCCGCTGCTCGCGGACCCGGTCGCCTTCACGGCGCTCACCGACGCCCTCGCGGAGCTGTGCCTGCGGCACGGCGCCACGAAGATCGTCGGCCTGGAGGCCCGCGGCTTCATCCTGGCCGCGCCCGTCGCGGTCCGGGCCGGCCTCGGCTTCGTACCGGTCCGCAAGGCCGGGAAGCTGCCGGGGGCCACGCTCAGCCAGGCGTACGAGCTGGAGTACGGCACCGCCGAGATCGAGATCCACGCGGAGGACCTGTCCGCCGACGACCGGATCATGGTCATCGACGACGTGCTCGCCACCGGCGGCACCGCCGACGCGTCCCTGGAGCTCATCCGCCGGGCCGGCGCCCAGGTCGCCGGGGTCGCCGTCCTCATGGAGCTCGGCTTCCTGGCCGGCCGGGCCCGCCTGGCCGACAGCCTGCGCGGGGCCCCGCTGGAGGCCCTGATCACGGTCTGAGGACCTGCCGCACCGACGCCGACGGGCACCCGGGAACAACCGGGTGCCCGTCGGCGTTGTCAGGGCTCTCACGGTCCCCGGGGGAGGACCGGCCGCCGGGTCGTTACGATGGCCCTTCCGGGTGTGTCCGGATCCGCACGAGGAGCGCTCTTGCCAGACGAGGCCCAGCCAGTCGCCGCCCCGCAGCCCGACAAGCCCGGGGGCGCCTCCGCCACGCCCGCGAAGCAGCAGCCCGCGGAGAAGCCGAAGCCTCCGGCGCCCCAGCCCGGCACGGGCCCGGCGCCCGCCGAGGCCAACGGCCCCGCGCCCGCTTCCCCCGCCCAGCCGGCCGCACCCGCCCCGACCGCGCCCAAGCCCCCCGCGAAGCCCGCCGCCGGGTCCACCTCGCCCACCGGCCCGGCCTCCCGCTCCGGCGGCTCCTCCAACCGCGTCCGGGCCCGCCTCGCCCGGCTCGGCGTCCAGCGCTCCAGCCCGTACAACCCGGTCCTCGAACCGCTGCTGCGGATCGTCCGCGGCAACGACGCCAAGACCGAGACCGCCACGCTGCGCCAGATCGAGCGGGCCTACCAGGTCGCCGAGCGCTGGCACCGCGGCCAGAAGCGCAAGAGCGGCGACCCGTACATCACGCACCCGCTCGCCGTCACCACGATCCTCGCCGAGCTGGGTATGGATCCGGCCACCCTGATGGCCGGGCTGCTGCACGACACGGTCGAGGACACCGAGTACGGCCTGGACACCCTGCGCCGTGACTTCGGCGACCAGGTCGCCCTGCTGGTCGATGGCGTCACCAAGCTGGACAAGGTCAAGTTCGGCGAGGCCGCCCAGGCCGAGACCGTGCGCAAGATGGTCGTCGCCATGGCCAAGGACCCGCGCGTCCTGGTCATCAAGCTCGCCGACCGGCTGCACAACATGCGCACCATGCGGTATCTCAAGCGGGAGAAGCAGGAGAAGAAGGCCCGCGAGACGCTGGAGATCTACGCCCCGCTCGCCCACCGCCTGGGCATGAACACCATCAAGTGGGAGCTGGAGGACCTCGCCTTCGCGATCCTCTACCCCAAGATGTACGACGAGATCGTGCGGCTGGTCGCCGAGCGCGCGCCCAAGCGCGACGAATACCTCGCCATCGTCACCGACGAGGTCCAGGCCGACCTGCGCGCCGCCCGTATCAAGGCCACCGTCACCGGACGGCCCAAGCACTACTACAGCGTCTACCAGAAGATGATCGTGCGGGGCCGCGACTTCGCCGAGATCTACGACCTGGTGGGCATCCGCGTCCTCGTGGACACCGTCCGCGACTGCTACGCGGCGCTCGGCACCGTGCACGCGCGATGGAATCCGGTCCCCGGCCGGTTCAAGGACTACATCGCGATGCCCAAGTTCAACATGTACCAGTCGCTGCACACCACGGTGATCGGTCCCAGCGGCAAGCCCGTCGAGCTCCAGATCCGTACGTTCGACATGCACCGCCGCGCCGAGTACGGCATCGCCGCGCACTGGAAGTACAAGCAGGAGGCCGTCGCGGGCGCCTCCAAGGTCCGCACCGACGTCCCCAAGAACACCGGGCGCGGCCAGGACACCGTCAACGACATGGCGTGGCTCCGCCAGCTCCTGGACTGGCAGAAGGAGACCGAGGACCCCAGCGAGTTCCTGGAGTCCCTGCGCTTCGACCTCTCGCGCAACGAGGTCTTCGTCTTCACGCCCAAGGGCGACGTCATAGCGCTGCCCGCCGGGGCCACCCCGGTCGACTTCGCGTACGCCGTCCACACGGAGGTCGGCCACCGCACGATAGGAGCACGGGTCAACGGCCGGCTCGTGCCGCTGGAGTCCACGCTCGACAACGGCGACCTGGTCGAGGTCTTCACCTCGAAGGCGGCCGGCGCCGGGCCCTCCCGCGACTGGCTGGGCTTCGTCAAGTCGCCCCGGGCCCGCAACAAGATCCGCGCCTGGTTCTCCAAGGAGCGCCGCGACGAGGCGATCGAGCAGGGCAAGGACGCCATCGCGCGGGCCATGCGCAAGCAGAACCTGCCGATCCAGCGCATCCTGACCGGCGACTCGCTGGTGACCCTGGCGCACGAGATGCGCTACCCGGACATCTCCTCGCTGTACGCCGCGATCGGCGAGGGCCATGTGGCCGCCGCGGGCGTCGTGCAGAAGCTGGTCCAGGCCCTCGGCGGCGAGGACGCGGCCAACGAGGACCTGGAGGAGAGCACCCCGCCCTCCCGCAGCCGCACCAAGCGCCGCTCCAACGCCGACCCCGGGGTCGTCGTCAAGGGCGTGGACGACGTCTGGGTCAAACTCGCGCGCTGTTGTACGCCCGTGCCCGGCGACCCCATCATCGGCTTCGTCACCCGGGGCAGCGGCGTTTCCGTGCACCGCGCGGACTGCGTGAACGTCGACTCGCTCTCCCAGCAGCCGGAACGGATCCTGGAGGTCGAGTGGGCGCCCACCCAGTCCTCGGTCTTCCTGGTCGCCATCCAGGTCGAGGCCCTGGACCGGTCCCGGCTCCTGTCGGACGTCACCCGGGTCCTCTCGGACCAGCACGTCAACATCCTGTCCGCCGCCGTCCAGACGTCCCGGGACCGGGTGGCCACCTCGCGCTTCACCTTCGAGATGGGCGACCCGAAGCACCTCGGCCACGTCCTGAAGGCGGTACGGGGCGTGGAGGGCGTCTACGACGTCTACCGGGTGACCTCGGCCCGCCGCCCGTAGCACGCGTACAGGAGAGGGGCCCTTCCGCACCGTGCGGAAGGGCCCCTCTCCTGTACTACGGAAGCCGGATCAGCCGCCGAACTCCTCCAGGCCCTTGAGCGCCTGGTCGAGCAGGGCCTGCCGGCCCTCCAGCTCACGGGCCAGCTTGTCCGCGCGGGCGTTGTTGCCCGAGGCGCGGGCCGCGTCGATCTGGCCGCGCAGCTTGTCCACGGCCGCCTGGAGCTGACCGGTCAGACCCGCGGCGCGGGCCCGCGCCTCCGGGTTCGTCCGGCGCCACTCGGCCTCCTCGGCCTCCTGGAGCGTCCGCTCCACCGCCTGCATCCGTCCCTCGACCTTCGGACGGGCGTCACGCGGTACGTGGCCGATGGCCTCCCAGCGCTCGTTGATGCCCCGGAACGCGGCCCTGGCCGCCTTCAGGTCCCGCACCGGCACCAGCTTCTCGGCCTCGTCGGCGAGCTCCTCCTTCAGCTTGAGGTTCTCGCCCTGCTCCGCGTCGCGCTCCGCGAAGACCTCGCCACGGGCGGCGAAGAAGACGTCCTGAGCACCGCGGAAACGGTTCCACAGCTCGTCCTCGGCCTCGCGCTGGGCGCGGCCCGCCGCCTTCCACTGGGTCATCAGGTCGCGGTAGCGGGCGGCCGTGGCCCCCCAGTCCGTGGACCCGGAGAGCGACTCGGCCTCGGCGACCAGCTTCTCCTTGACCTTGCGGGCCTCCTCGCGCTGGGCGTCCAGCGAGGCGAAGTGGGCCTTGCGGCGCTTGGAGAACGCCGAGCGGGCGTGCGAGAAGCGGTGCCACAGCTCGTCGTCGGACTTGCGGTCGAGCCTGGGCAGGCCCTTCCACGTGTCCACGAGGGCGCGCAGCCGCTCGCCCGCGGAGCGCCACTGCTCGCTCTGCGCCAGCTCCTCGGCCTCGGCGACCAGGGCCTCCTTGGCGTGCTTCGCCTCGTCGGCCTGCTTCGCCTTCTGGGCCTTGCGCTCCTCGCGACGCGAATCGACCGTCGCGACGAGCGCGTCCAGCCGCTTGCGCAGCGCGTCCAGGTCGCCGACGGCGTGATGCTCGTCGACCTGGGTGCGCAGGTGCTCGATGGCGGTCGTCGCGTCCTTCGCGGACAGATCGGTGGTCTTCACCCGCCGTTCGAGGAGGCCGATCTCGACCACAATGCCCTCGTACTTGCGCTCGAAGTAGGCCAGGGCCTCCGCCGGTGAACCGGCCTGCCACGATCCGACAACCTGCTCGCCGTCGGCTGTACGCACGTACACGGTGCCCGTCTCATCGACTCGGCCCCACGGGTCGCTGCTCACAGCGCCTCCTCCACCTGATGCCCGCGAGGGGATCACCCCCCTGGCATCGTCCACAGTTTCCTGGGGCGGGCACCGCCCGCCCTGCACGACGCCAATCTAGGCGACGGGCCGCCCGGCTGTCCGCACTCAGCACGGCCGGATTTATTCGCCGCCCGGCGGGCCCGCCCCCTCGATCACTTCTTGTCGACGGTCAGCTTCGAGATGTTCACGGCCTTCTTCGGCGCCCCGTCGGGGCCGCCGCCGTCCACTCCGGCCTTGCCGACGGCCTGCACGGCCTTCAGCGACTTCGCGTCCATCGTGCCGAACGGCGTGTACGTGGGCGGCAGCTTGCTGTCCTTGTAGACCAGGAAGAACTGGCTGCCGCCGGTGTGCTCCTGACCGGTATTGGCCATCGCCACCGTGCCCGCCGGGTACGTCACCGAGCCGTCCGCGCCCGCCTTGCCCAGCGCGGTCAGGTTCTCGTCGGGGATCGTGTAGCCCGGACCGCCCGTGCCGTCGCCCTTGGGGTCGCCGCACTGGAGGACGTAGATGTTCTCCGTGGTCAGCCGGTGGCACTTGGTGCCGTCGAAGAACTTCTTGTCGGCCAGCGACTTGAAGGAGTTCGTCGTGTGCGGGGTCTTCGACGCGTCCATGGTGAACGCGATGTCGCCCTGGCTCGTCTTGAGCGACATCGTGTACGTGGCCTTCTTGTCGATCTTCATCGCGGGCTCGGGCTTCGCCTCCTCCGTGGGGGAGGGCGACGCCTCGGCCGACGGGCTCTGGCTCGCCGCCGCGTCCGTCTTGTCCTTGTCGTCGTTCCCGCTGGTGGCGAGGTACGTCGCGCCGCCGATGACCGCCACCACGGCGACCGCCGAGGTGATGGCGAGCGTCAGCCGCCTCGTACGCCGCCGGGCGTCCTCCCGGCGTCGCTGCTGCCGCTCGTACTTCTCCCGGGCGAGCTGCCGCCGCCGCTGATCGCTGGTGACCACCGGGTGTTCTCCTTGTACGTCGTGTGTTCGAGCCTGGGTCGCCCCGTACCGTATATGGGTTAGCTGTGGAATGAGGAGCGCCGGTAGGCTCTGAACTGCTGTGACCTCGCGGTCGCTCTTCCGCGTAGGACGACCATTTAAGGACGATCGTGCTGATTGCCGGGTTCCCCGCCGGGGCCTGGGGGACCAACTGTTACCTGGTCGCCCCCGCCGCGGGTGAGGAGTGCGTGATCATCGACCCGGGCCACCAGGCCGCCGCCGGAGTCGAGGAAACGCTGAGGAAGCATCGGCTCAAGCCCGTCGCCGTCGTCCTCACACACGGCCACATCGACCACGTCGCCTCGGTCGTCCCGGTGTGCGGCGCGCACGATGTCCCCGCCTGGATCCACCCCCGGGACCGCTACATGATGAGCGACCCGGAGAAGGCCCTCGGCCGCTCCATCGGGATGCCGCTCATGGGCGAACTGACGGTGGGCGAGCCGGACGACGTCCAGGAGCTGACCGACGGCGCCCGGTTGAGCCTCGCGGGCATGGAGTTCGGCGTCGCGCACGCGCCCGGCCATACCAAGGGGTCGGTGACGTTCAGGATGCCCGAGACCCCGGAGGTCCCCCCGGTCCTCTTCTCGGGCGACCTGCTCTTCGCCGGCTCCGTCGGACGCACCGACCTGCCCGGCGGCGACCACGCCGAGCTCCTCGAGTCGCTGGCCCGTGTGTGCCTGCCGCTCGACGACTCGACCGTGGTGCTGTCCGGCCACGGCCCCCAGACGACCATCGGCCGCGAGCGCGCCACCAACCCGTTTCTGACCGGGATGACCGGTGCGGACGCGCCCCGACGAGGAATGTGACGAGAGCGATCGTGAGCACCTTCAAGGCCCCCAAGGGCACGTACGACCTGACGCCGCCGGACTCCGCGAAGTACCTGGCGGTGCGCGAGGCGATCGCCGCCCCGCTGAAGAACTCCGGCTACGGCTACATCGAGACCCCCGGCTTCGAGGACGTGGCCCTCTTCTCGCGCGGCGTCGGTGAGTCCACCGACATCGTGACCAAGGAGATGTACACCCTCACCACCAAGGGCGGCTCCCAGCTCGCCCTGCGCCCCGAGGGCACCGCTTCGGTGCTCCGCGCGGCCCTGGAGGCCAACCTCCACAAGCTGGGCAACCTGCCGGTCAAGCTCTGGTACTCCGGCTCGTACTACCGCTACGAGCGCCCGCAGAAGGGCCGCTACCGCCACTTCTCGCAGGTCGGGGCGGAGGCCATCGGCGCCGAGGACCCGGCGCTCGATGCCGAGCTGATCATCCTGGCCGACCAGGCGTACCGTGCGCTGGGCCTGCGCGAGTTCCGGATCCTGCTGAACTCGCTGGGCGACAAGGAGTGCCGCCCCGTCTACCGGGACGCGCTCCAGGGCTTCCTGCGCGAACTCGACCTGGACGAGGAGACCCGCCGGCGCATCGAAATCAACCCGCTGCGCGTCCTGGACGACAAGCGCCCCGAGGTCCAGAAGCAGCTGACCGGCGCCCCGGTGCTGCGCGACTTCCTCTGCGACGCGTGCAAGGCGTACCACGAGCAGGTCCGCGACCTGCTCAACGAGGCCGGGGTGATCTACGAGGACGACGAGAAGCTGGTCCGCGGCCTCGACTACTACACGCGCACCACCTTCGAGTTCGTCCACGACGGCCTCGGCTCGCAGTCCGCGGTGGGCGGCGGCGGCCGCTACGACGGGCTCTCCGAGATGATCGGCGGCCCGGCGCTCCCGTCGGTCGGCTGGGCGCTCGGCGTGGACCGCACGGTCCTCGCCCTGGAGGCCGAGGGCATCGAGCTGGACCTGCCCTCCACCACCAGCGTCTTCGCGGTCCCGCTCGGCGAGGAGGCCCGCCGGGTCCTGTTCGGCGTCGTCACCCGGCTGCGCCGGGAGGGCGTGGCCGCGGACTTCGCGTACGGCGGCCGGGGGCTGAAGGGCGCGATGAAGAGCGCCAACCGCTCGGGCGCCCGGTTCACGATCGTGGCCGGCGAGCGCGACCTGGCCGAGGGCCACGTCCAGCTCAAGGACATGGAGTCCGGCGAGCAGATGCCGGTCCCCGTCTCCGACGTGGTCGAGACGGTCCGCGCGCGCCTCGCCTGAGACGTGCGGGGGGCGGGCGGTGGGCCCGCCCCCTCGCGTCAATGTGGTGGGCGCGGATTCATCCCGCACGGTGATTCCGGCTGTGCGGGAGGTGACGCCGGGGTGAGAGGCCTGCGGGGTGTGAGGGACCTCGTCGCGGCTGCGGGGCCCGGGATCCGCTCCGGGACCGGGCCGCTCGGGTGCGTACGTCTTTATGTGCATCGAACGGAAGAGCGGCCCGGCCGTGCGGCACAATGACCCTGCCCCAGCAGGCTACTCAGTGACGGAAACGGCGATATGACGACTGCAGCGGTTGACCATCCCTCCTCCGACCAGGACGAGAGGGGCGGGAAGCGGACCATCGGCGGCAGCCGCGCGCTGGCCATCCTGCTCATGATCACGGGCGCCGCCGGAACGCTCGCCGCATGGGTCATCACGCTCGACAAGCTCAAGATGATGGAGGACCCCTCCTTCGTCCCCGGGTGCAGCCTCAACCCCGTGGTCGCCTGCGGCAACATCATGAAGAGCGAGCAGGCGTCCGCCTTCGGCTTCCCCAACCCCTGGCTCGGCATGGTCACCTACCCGGTGATCATCGCCATCGGCCTGGCCATCCTCGCCGGAGCCCGCTTCCGCCCCTGGTACTGGCTCGGCATGAACGCGGGCACGCTGTTCGGCGTCGGCTTCTGCACCTGGCTCCAGTACCAGTCGCTGTACAACATCAACTCGCTGTGCCTGTGGTGCTGCCTGGCCTGGGTCGCCACCATCCTGATGTTCTGCTACGTCACCACGCACAACATCCGGCACCGGATCATCCCCGCGCCCTCCTGGCTGCGCAACGGCCTCACCGAGTTCCACTGGGTTCCCCCGGTGCTGTGGATCGGCATCATCGGCATGCTGATCCTGACCCGCTGGTGGGACTTCTGGACCAGCTGACCCGCGCCGTACCGCCGGGCCGGACGACCGGCCCGGAGGCGTTGTCAGTGCGGTGACATAGGCTTCGAGACGTGGAGCCCGACCTCTTTACCGCCGCTGCCGAAGACCGCCAGGAGAAGGATCCGTCCAGCAGCCCGCTGGCCGTCCGGATGCGTCCCCGTACCCTGGACGAGGTCGTCGGCCAGCAGCATCTGCTCAAGCCGGGCTCGCCCCTGCGCCGCCTGGTCGGCGAGAGCGGCGGCGGACCGGCCGGCCCCTCGTCGGTCATCCTCTGGGGCCCGCCCGGGACCGGCAAGACCACCCTCGCGTACGTGGTCAGCAAGGCGACGAACAAGCGGTTCGTGGAGCTCTCCGCGATCACCGCCGGCGTCAAGGAAGTCCGCGCCGTGATCGAGGGCGCCCGCCGCGCCACCGGGGGGTACGGCAAGGAGACCGTCCTCTTCCTGGACGAGATCCACCGCTTCTCCAAGGCCCAGCAGGACTCCCTGCTCCCCGCCGTCGAGAACCGCTGGGTCACCCTGATCGCCGCCACCACGGAGAACCCGTACTTCTCCGTCATCTCCCCGCTCCTCTCGCGCTCGCTGCTGCTCACGCTGGAGCCCCTGACCGACGACGACCTGCGCGGCCTGCTGCGCCGCGCCCTCACCGACGAGCGCGGGCTCGGCGGCGCGGTGGGCCTGCCGGAGGACGCCGAGGAGCACCTGCTGCGCATCGCCGGGGGCGACGCCCGCCGCGCGCTGACCGCCCTGGAGGCCGCCGCCGGGGCCGCGCTGTCCAAGCAGGAGGAGGAGATCACGCTCCTCACCCTGGAGGAGACCGTCGACCGGGCGGCCGTGAAGTACGACCGGGACGGCGACCAGCACTACGACGTGGCCAGCGCCCTGATCAAGTCGATCCGGGGCTCCGACGTCGACGCGGCCCTGCACTACCTGGCCCGCATGATCGAGGCGGGGGAGGACCCGCGTTTCATCGCCCGGCGGCTGATGATCTCGGCCAGCGAGGACATCGGCCTCGCCGACCCCACGGCGCTGCCCACCGCGGTCGCGGCCGCCCAGGCGGTGGCCCTGATCGGCTTTCCCGAGGCGGCGCTCACCCTCAGCCACGCCACCATCGCGCTGGCCCTCGCCCCCAAGTCCAACGCGGCGACGCTGGCGATCTCCGCCGCCCGCGAGGACATCCGCAAGGGGCTGGCCGGCCCGGTCCCGGCCCATCTGCGCGACGGCCACTACAAGGGCGCGGCCAAGCTGGGCCACGCCCAGGGCTACGTCTACCCGCACGACGTGCCCGGTGGCATCGCCGCCCAGCAGTACGCGCCGGACGCGGTGAGCGACAAGCAGTACTACCGCCCCACCCGCTACGGCGCCGAGGCGCGGTGCGCGGACGTGGTGGACCGGGTCAGGGAGCGGCTGGGCCGGGCGGACGGCGAGGACGGGACGGGCACGGCCTGAGTCCGTGCCCGGCGGGCGTCCGACGCGCTCCTCAGTGACCGGCGGCCGCGAAGAGCGTGTGCATGGCGTGGCTGAGTTCCACCACGTCCCGCACCGGCTCGGGGAACTCGAAGCGGGCGTCGAAGCAGCCGCCCTCCTGCTCGCAGAAGCGCACCCGCAGCCCGAACCGGTCAAGCACCAGCGGCACCACGGCCGGCCGGTGCTCGGGGCAGGAGCACACGGCCCGCTCGCCGAGCAGTTCGCACAGCGACGCCAGCTCCTCCGTGTGCGAGGAGTAGAGGTGCTGGAGCAGCTCGGCCTCGTGGAGGGCGAGCGGGTCGGGGGCGGCGTCGCGGAAGCTCTCGGCCTCGACGTCCTCCACGCCCCACAGGTCGTCGATGTGCGCCTCGTCGGTCTCCAGGCGGAGCATCATCCGGCCGGGGCCCGCCATTCCGGGGACGGCGGTCAGCCAGCCGCTGACTCGGGCGCGGCCCCGGATCCGGTGGGGTACCGAGACCGGGGCGACGTCCGTGACCTCCAGCACGGCCGGCAGCTCGTCGTCCTGGGCGTGCGTCGCGGCCCGTACGGCCGGGGAGTCCGCGGGGAATTCCAGGAACAGATCGCCGTCCGGTCCCACGCCCCGGGAAAGCGGCATGAGCTGGTCCGAGCCCGCGGCTTCGAGCCCGGGAACGAGCAGTACCGCGGAGCAGGTACTCTGTACGAGAGTTCGTGTGCGCTCGGCTGCTGACGGCATCCGTGTGATTTCAAGCCCGCTGGGACGCGGCTGACCACGATCTGATCGGTCCTCCGTCATCTCGACGCCATCAGGCGCGTCGATGCTGTCTGTGCTGTCCGTGACGTGTGTGGTGTTCCCAGGGCGAGACATGCGATCTCCTTGAGTAAGGTGAGCCTAACCTAACCTACAACGGAGGTCTGGAGAACGTGCCTAATCAGTCGCGTCCCAAGGTCAAGAAGAGCCGCGCGCTCGGCATCGCGCTGACGCCGAAGGCGGTCAAGTACTTCGAGGCCCGCCCCTACCCGCCGGGCGAGCACGGCCGCGGCCGCAAGCAGAACTCGGACTACAAGGTCCGTCTGCTCGAGAAGCAGCGTCTGCGTGCGCAGTACGACATCAGCGAGCGCCAGATGGCGCGTGCCTACGACCGCGCCAAGAAGGCCGAGGGCAAGACGGGCGAGGCGCTGGTCGTCGAGCTCGAGCGCCGCCTCGACGCGCTGGTCCTGCGTTCCGGTATCGCCAAGACGATCTACCAGGCGCGCCAGATGGTCGTCCACGGCCACATCGAGGTCAACGGTGGCAAGGTCGACAAGCCGTCGTTCCGCGTCCGTCCGGACGACATCGTCATGGTCCGTGAGCGCAGCCGCGACAAGCACCCCTTCCAGGTTGCTCGCGAGGGTGGTTACGACACCGACGGTGAGACCCCGCGCTACCTGCAGGTGAACCTGAAGGCCCTGGCCTTCCGCCTTGACCGGGACCCGAACCGCAAGGAAATCCCCGTGATCTGCGACGAGCAGCTCGTCGTCGAGTACTACGCCCGCTGATCCAGGCGTAGCCGCTCTTCACCGGCGCTCAGGCCCGCCCCTTCCCGGTCCCCGGGGAGGCGGCGGGCTTTCGCGTTCTCCCGCCCCAGCAGCGCCCGGGCGACCGCCGCGTCCGGCGCCAGCTCACCGCCCGCGCCGAGCGCCGCCGCGTACCGCGCCCCGCCCAGCTCCCGCAGCGCCAGCTCCTCGCAGCGGGCCCTCGGCGCCCCGTAGTACGCCGAGCCGAACAGCGGCAGCCCCACCGAGGGCCAGATCCGGTCGGCCGCCCCCTGGAGCAGCGCCGCCTCGGCCGCGTCCCCCTCGGTGACCGTGACCAGGGCCAGCAGTTCGAGGACCAGGACCGTGCCGAGCAGGTCGTGGAAGCCGTGGCTGATGGCGAGCGATTCGAGGAGCAGCCCCCGGGCCCGCTCGGGGTCGCCCCGCTCCAGGGCGGCGTAGGCCAGGACGTACAGCGCGTAGCTCAGGGCCCACCGCTCGCCGTGGTCCTCGCAGATGTCCCGGACCTCCTCGCAGATCGCGACGGCCCGCTCCGCGTCCCCCAGGAAGCCGGTGGCCATAGCCAGTTCGACCTGGGCCATCAGGACGTTGCTGTTCAGCTCGCCCAGCTCCCGGTAGCGGGCGAGCGCGTCGTCCAGGAGGCCCCGGGCGCGCTCCATGTCGTCGGTGACCAGGGCCAGGCATCCGGTGCGGTGCACGGCGTACGCGGCGGCGGTGGCGTCGCCCGCCGCCTCGGCCTCCTCCCGGCACTCCGTCAGTGCGGAGATCGCCCCCACCGGGTCCCCCTGGAGGACGGCCACGTAGCCCAGCACCCACAGGGCCTTCAGCCGCGAGGAGTCGTACGGGGTCTCCTCCTCCAGTACGTGCTCCAGCCAGTGCCGGCCCTCCGAGAGGCGCCCGCAGCCGACCCACAGGAACCACAGCGTGCCCGCCAGGTACTGCGCCAGATGCGCTTCCTGCGGGGACTCCAGGGAGCATTCCATGGCCCGGCGCAGATTCGGCAGCTCGCTCTCGGCCCGGGCCGCCACCTCTGCCTGCCGGGGGCTGAACCAGTCCAGCTCGCACCAGGTCGCGAGCCCCAGGAACCAGTCGCGGTGACGGCGGCGCAGCCGGTCGGTGTCCCCGGTGGCGGCCAGCCACTCGGCCCCGTACTCGCGCACGGTGTCCAGCATCCGGTAGCGGGTCCCAGCGGGGGAGTCCTCACGCAGCACCACGGACTGGGCCAGCAGCCCCGACAGCACGTCGAGCACCGAATCGGCGGGCAGGTCGGGCCCGCTGCAGATGTACTCGACGGCCTCCAGGTCGAACTGCCCGGCGAAGACCGAGAGCCGGGCCCACAGCAGCCGCTGCGGCGGCGCGCACAGCTCATGGCTCCAGCCGATGGCCGTCCGCAGCGTCTGGTGCCGCTCCAGCGCGCCCCGGCTGCCCCCGGTCAGCAGCCGGAAGCGGTCGTCCAGCCGTTGCAGCACCTGCTCGGTCGACAGGGCCCGCAGCCGCCCCGCCGCCAGCTCCAGGGCCAGCGGGATCCCGTCGAGCCGGCGGCACAGCTCCCGGGCGTGGGCGCGGCCGCGCTCGGTCAGCCGGAAGTCGGGGCGCACCCCGGCGGCCCGCTCGGCGAACAGCCGGAGCGCGTCCTCGTCGGTCATGGTCGCGAGCGGGTGGACGGCCTCGCCCGCCAGCTCCAGCGGCAGCCGGCCCGCCGCCAGGACCCGCAGCCGCGGGGCGCGGCGCAGCAGCTCCCGCACCAGCGCGGCGCACTCGTCCACCAGGTGCTCGAAGCCGTCGATCACCAGCAGGAGGCCGAGGTCGGCGCAGTGCTCCACGATCGCCGCGCGGGGCGGCCGGGCGGTGTGGTCGGTGAGCCCCAGCGCCTCGGCCACGGCGTGTTCCAGCAGATCGGCGTCGTGGACGGCGGACAGCTCCACCAGCCACACCCCGTCGCAGTACCGTTTCTCCAACAGCGCCGCGGCTCTGGTGACCAGGCGGGTCTTGCCGACTCCGCCCACCCCGGTCACGGTCACGAGCCGGGACTCGTCGAGGGAGCGGGCGAGAGCGGCCAACTCGCTCTCCCGGCCCACGAAGTCGTTCAGCTCGGCGGGCAGATTGCCCGGGTGCGGATTCTGAGGGCGTCGCATGAGACACGCAGAGTACTGGCTTGAAAGCGCTCCGTACAATCTCGTCCCGCTCATCCCCGCCGCACGCCCCGTCGATGCGGTGCGGGGCGTGAGCCCCGGCGCGATAGGCTCGGGGGAAGGCGAACCGGCCGCCGTGACGGCCCTCGCCGCAGAGCAGGAGAACAAGACAGAGACTGACGACAAGCCAGAGAGCGCGGTGCACTGTGTCCGGTGGTGAGGTGGCCGGGATCATCGTGGCCGTCTTCTGGGCGATCCTGGTTTCGTTCCTCGCCGTCGTGCTGGTGAGGCTCGCCCAGACGCTCAGGGCGACCACCAAACTCGTGGCGGACGTGACCGAACAGGCCGTCCCCCTGCTCGCGGACGCTTCCGCGACCGTACGCTCCGCGCAGACCCAGCTGGACAAGGTCGACGCCATCGCGACGGACGTGCAGGAAGTCACCTCCAACGCCTCCGCGCTCTCCACCACGGTCGCCTCCACCTTCGGCGGGCCGCTGGTCAAGGTCGCCGCGTTCGGCTACGGGGTCCGGCAGGCCATCGGCCGCCGGTCCGCGCCCGAACCGGAGGCGCGGTCCCGGCGCTCGGTGATCGTCGGCCGGACCGTCCCGTCCGCGCGCGGCAGGAAGCGCGGCGGCCGAAATTCCCGCGGATCTAAGGACTGACGCAGCGATGTTCCGCCGTACGTTCTGGTTCACCGCCGGCGCAGCCGCCGGGGTATGGGCCACCACCAAGGTCAACCGGAAGATCAAGCAGCTGACCCCCGAAAGCCTCGCGGCGCAGGCCGCCGACAAGGCGATCGTGGCCGGTCACAAGCTCAAGGACTTCGCGCTGGACGTCCGCGAGGGCATGGTCAGGCGCGAGGCCGAACTCGGCGAGGCGCTGGGCCTCGAAGCGGCTGACCCCCGCGAACTGCCCCCGGCGCGCCGCCCGGCCATCGAGGCGGCCGACGCGGACCCGGCCCCCGCCACCTACCGCAAGCTTCCCTACCACTCGTACAACCGGAATGAGGACCACTGATGGAGTCGGCAGAAATTCGTCGCCGCTGGCTGAGCTTCTACGAGGAGCGCGGTCACACCGTTGTCCCTTCGGCGTCGCTCATCGCGGACGACCCGACTCTGCTGCTGGTCCCCGCCGGCATGGTGCCCTTCAAGCCCTACTTCCTCGGTGAGGTCAAGCCGCCCGCGCCGCGCGTCACCAGCGTGCAGAAGTGCGTGCGTACGCCGGACATCGAGGAGGTCGGCAAGACCACCCGGCACGGCACCTTCTTCCAGATGTGCGGCAACTTCTCGTTCGGCGACTACTTCAAGGAAGGCGCCATCGAGTACGCCTGGGAGCTGCTGACCAGCTCCGTGGCGGACGGCGGCTTCGGGCTCGACCCCGAGCGCCTGTGGATCACCGTCTACCTGGACGACGACGAGGCCGAGGCAATCTGGCGCGACAGGATCGGCGTCCCGGCCGAGCGCATCCAGCGCCTGGGCAAGAAGGACAACTTCTGGTCCATGGGCGTTCCCGGCCCCTGCGGCCCGTGCTCCGAGATCAACTACGACCGCGGTCCGGAGTTCGGCGTCGAGGGCGGCCCGGCCGTCAACGACGAGCGCTACGTGGAGATCTGGAACCTGGTCTTCATGCAGTACGAGCGCGGCGCCGGCGAGGGCAAGGACGACTTCCCGATCCTCGGCGACCTGCCCTCCAAGAACATCGACACCGGTCTCGGCCTCGAACGCCTCGCGATGATCCTGCAGGGCGTGCAGAACATGTACGAGACCGACACCCTGCGCGTCGTCATGGACCGCGCCACCGAGCTGACCGGGGTGCGCTACGGCGCGGCCGACGCCACCGACGTCTCCCTGCGCGTGGTCGCCGACCACATCCGCACCTCCGTCATGCTCATCGGCGACGGCGTCACCCCCGGCAACGAGGGCCGCGGCTACGTGCTGCGCCGCATCATGCGCCGCGCCATCCGCAACATGCGCCTGATGGGCGCCACCGGCTCCGTCGTCCGCGAGCTGGTCGACGTCGTGGTCAACACGATGGGGCAGCAGTACCCGGAGCTGATCACCGACCGCAAGCGCATCGAGACCGTCGCGCTCGCCGAGGAAGCCGCGTTCCTGAAGGCCCTCAAGGGCGGCACCAACATCCTGGAGACCGCGGTCACCGAGACCAAGGCCTCCGGCGGCACGGTCCTCGCCGGCGACAAGGCGTTCCTGCTCCACGACACCTGGGGCTTCCCGATCGACCTCACCCTGGAGATGGCCGCCGAGCAGGGGCTCTCCGTGGACGAGGACGGGTTCCGCCGCCTCATGCAGGAGCAGCGGGCCAAGGCCAAGGCCGACGCCAAGGCCAAGAAGACCGGCCACGCCGACCTCTCCGCCTACCGCGAGGTCGCCGACAACTCCGGCGTCACCGAGTTCACCGGCTACACCATGACCGAGGGCGAGTCGACCATCGTCGGCCTCCTCGTGGACGGTGTCCCCTCGCCCGCCGCCACCGAGGGCGACGAGGTCGAGGTCGTCCTCGACCGCACCCCGTTCTACGCCGAGGGCGGCGGCCAGCTCGCCGACCAGGGCCGCATCCGGCTCGACAGCGGCGCCGTGATCGTGGTCCGCGACGTCCAGCAGCCGGTCCCGGGCGTCTCCGTGCACAAGGGCTCCGTCCAGGTCGGCGAGGTCACGGTCGGCGCGTCCGCGTACGCGGCCATCGACTCCACCCGCCGCCGCGCCATCGCCCGCGCCCACAGCGCCACGCACCTCACGCACCAGGCGCTGCGTGACGCGCTCGGCCCGACGGCCGCCCAGGCCGGTTCGGAGAACTCCCCGGGCCGCTTCCGCTTCGACTTCGGTTCGCCCGCCGCCGTTCCCGGCACGGTCCTCACCGACGTCGAGCAGAAGATCAACGAGGTCCTGGCCCGCGAGCTCGACGTGCAGGCCGAGGTCATGTCGATCGGCGAGGCGAAGAAGCAGGGCGCCATCGCGGAGTTCGGCGAGAAGTACGGCGAGCGCGTCCGCGTCGTCACCATCGGGGACTTCTCCAAGGAGCTCTGCGGCGGTACGCACGTCCACAACACCGCCCAGCTCGGCCTGGTCAAGCTGCTCGGCGAGTCCTCCATCGGGTCCGGCGTGCGCCGCATCGAGGCCCTGGTCGGCGTCGACGCGTACAACTTCCTGGCCCGGGAGCACACGGTCGTCGCCCAGCTCCAGGAGCTGGTCAAGGGCCGCCCCGAGGAGCTGCCGGAGAAGATCGCGGGCATGCTCGGCAAGCTGAAGGACGCCGAGAAGGAGATCGAGAAGTTCCGCGCGGAGAAGGTCCTCGCGGCCGCCGCCGGTCTCGTGGACTCCGCGATCGACGTCCGGGGCATCGCCCTGGTCACCGGCCAGGTGCCGGACGGCACCTCCGCCGACGACCTGCGCAAGCTCGTCCTCGACGTGCGCGGCCGCATCCAGGGCGGCCGCCCGGCCGTCGTCGCGCTGTTCACGACGGCCAACGGGCGCCCGCTGACCGTCATCGCGACCAACGAGGCGGCCCGCGAGCGCGGCCTCAAGGCCGGCGACCTCGTCCGTACCGCCGCCAAGACCCTCGGCGGCGGGGGCGGCGGCAAGCCGGACGTCGCCCAGGGCGGCGGCCAGAACCCGGAGGCGATCGGCGACGCCGTCGCCGCCGTCGAACGCCTCGTCACCGAGACGGCGTGACGCCGGGCATGACGGAGATGCGCCGCGGTCGCCGGCTGGCGATCGACGTCGGGGACGCCCGGATCGGGGTCGCCTCGTGCGACCCCGACGGGATCCTCGCGACGCCGGTGGAGACCGTGCCGGGACGCGATGTCCCGGCCGCCCACCGGCGGCTGGGACAGATCGTCGCGGAGTACGAACCGATCGAGGTCGTCGTCGGACTGCCGCGCTCCCTGGGCGGCGGAGAGGGTCCGGCCGCCGCCAAGGTCCGCGCCTTCGCCGATGTGCTCGCCCGAGCGGTCGCACCCATTCCGGTGCGCCTGCTGGACGAGAGGATGACCACAGTGACGGCCAGCCAGGGGCTGCGTGCCTCGGGCGTGAAGTCCAAAAAGGGCCGATCCGTCATCGACCAGGCTGCCGCTGTGGTGATCCTGCAGAACGCTCTGGAGTCGGAGCGCTCTTCGGGCAATCCGCCGGGCGAGGCCGTCGAAGTAGTGGTCTGATCGCAATACGGTAACGTTCCGCGCGATGCGGCGGTGTTCGAACAAACACCGCACAGCAAAGAGACGGAACATCGTCTCGCGGCTCAAGGGGATCGATGACTGAGTATGGCCGGGGCCCCGGCTCCGAACCATGGCATCCCGAGGATCCCCTGTACGGGGACCAGGGGTGGGGCGGCCAGCAGCCTGCCCACGGCCAGGCCCAGTACGACGGCCAGAACCAGTACGACGGCACGAACCAGTACGGCGCCCAGCAGCAGTACCCGCAGGGCCAGTACGACCCGTACCAGCAGCAGCCGCAGGACCCGTACGGCCAGCAGTACCAGCAGCAGGACCCGTACCAGCAGCAGCCGCAGCACCATCAGCAGCAGGACCCGTACGCCCAGCAGTACCAGCAGCAGGCGTACGGGAACCAGCACCCGCAGGACCCGTACGGGCAGCAGCCCCAGCAGCCGCAGCCCGGCTACGACACCGGCTGGGACACGGGCCAGCAGGCGGTGCCGCCGTACGAGGGCCAGCCCGTCGCCACGTACGGCTACGGCGAGACGAACGACTACTACGGCACCCCTGAGGCGTACCCGCCCCCGCAGCCCCCGGGCCGCCGCGAGGCCGCTCCCGCCGAGGCGCCCGAGGCGGCCCCGGACTGGGACCCGGAGGAGCCGCCGGAGGAGACCCACCCCTTCTTCACGGGCGTGGACGAGAAGGACGACCGCAAGAAGCCCCGGGACGACGACTACGACGACGAGGACGACGACCGCGACAGCGGCGGCGGCGAGCGCCGGGGCAAGGGCAAGAAGAAGAAGGGCCGCAGTGGCTGCGCGTGCCTGGTCGTCTCCCTGGTCCTGGTCGCCGGCGTCGGTGGCGCGGGCTACTTCGGATACTCGTTCTACCAGGACCGCTTCGGCCCCGCCCCGGACTACTCGGGCAGTGGCTCGGGCTCGGTCGAGGTGGAGATCCCGAAGGGCGCGTTCGGGTACGACATCGGCAACATCCTCAAGAAGGCCGGCGTCGTGAAGAGCGTCGACGCCTTCGTCTCGGCGCAGAACGAGAACCCGAAGGGCAAGGGGATCCAGGCCGGGGTCTACCTCCTCCACTCGCAGATGTCGGCCTCCGAGGCCGTGAAGATGATGGTGGACCCGAAGAGCCAGAATCTTCTGGTGATTCCGGAGGGCTACCGGAATGCCGCTGTTTACGCGCTCGTGGACAAGCGGCTCGGCCTCAAGAAGGGCACGACCAAGGAAGTCGCGAAGTCCAAGAGCGGCGAATTGGGTCTGCCCGACTGGGCGAGCAAGAACAAGGACATCAAGGACCCGCTCGAAGGCTTCCTCTATCCGGCCGCGTATCCGCTGACGAAGGAGACCAAGCCGGAGGCGATCCTGAAGAGCATGGTCGAGCGGTCCAACGACGAATACAAGAAGCTCGACCTCACGGGAACGGCGAAAAAGTACAAGCTGGACGGCCCGTGGCAGGTGCTCACGGTGGCGAGCCTGGTCCAGGCGGAGGGTCTGACGCACGACGACTTCCGCAAGATGGCCGAGGTCGTCTACAACCGGCTGAAGCCGAACAACACGATCACGAACCGGAAGCTTGAGTTCGACTCCGCGTTCAACTACCTCAAGAACCAGAGCAAGATCAAGATCGGTTCGAACGAGATCCGCACCAACCCGGATCCGTACAACACCTATTACCACCCCGGTCTGCCGCCCGGCCCCATCAGCAACCCTGGCGACGAGGCTCTGCGCGCGACCCTCAGTCCCACGGGCGACGGCTGGATGTTCTTCATCTCGCTCGACGGCAAGAAGACCCAGTTCACCAAGACGGCGGCCGAGCACGAGAAGCTCAACGAGAAGTTCAAGGAACAGCATGGCCTCCAATGACCGGCGGCACCGCGCCGCCGTCCTCGGCTCGCCCATCGCCCACTCGCTCTCCCCGGTCCTGCACCGGGCCGCCTACGCCGAACTCGGCCTCGACCACTGGTCGTACGGCCGGTTCGAGGTGGACGAGCAGACGTTGCCCGGGTTCATCGAGGGGCTGGACGGGAGCTGGGCCGGGCTCTCGCTCACCATGCCGCTCAAGCGCGCGGTCATCCCGCTGCTCGACGGGATCACCGACACCGCCGCCTCCGTCGAGGCAGTGAACACCGTGGTCTTCGGCGAGGACGGCCGCCGCACCGGCGACAACACCGACATCCCCGGCATGGTCGCCGCCCTGCGCGAGCGCGGCGTCGACAAGGTGGAGTCCGCCGCGATCCTCGGCGCGGGCGCCACCGCGTCCTCCGCGCTGGCGGCCCTCGCGGGCATCTGCGCCGGACCCGTCACCGCGTACGTCCGCAGCGCGGCCCGCGCCGACGAGATGCGCGGCTGGGGCGAACGGCTCGGCGTCGACATCCGCATCGCCGACTGGGCCGAGGCCGACCGGGCACTGGCCGCGCCCCTCGTCATCGCCACCACCCCCGCGGGCGCGGCCGACGCGCTGGGCGGGGCCGTCCCTGAGCGGCCCGGCACGCTCTTCGACGTGCTGTACGAGCCGTGGCCGACCCGGCTCGCCTCCGCCTGGGCGGACCGCGGCGGCGCAGTCGTCGGAGGTCTCGACCTCCTCGTGCACCAAGCCGTCCTCCAGGTCGAGCAGATGACGGGCCGCTCGCCCGCCCCGCTCGCCGCCATGCGGAAGGCCGGGGAAGAGGCGCTGGCCGCCCGCTGACGCCCGCCCGGGCCCGGCCGCGCCGTCCGTCTGCTGGACCGGCGGCGGGGCGGGGGCCCCGGTCGTGGGAGGATCGGAGGCGGCGGGCCAGGGCCGCGCACCCGGTCGCGCCGCTGGATTTCAGGCGCGAGCATGAGGAGCACCGTTGAGCAGGTTGCGCTGGCTGACCGCGGGGGAGTCGCACGGCCCCGCACTGGTGGCGACGCTGGAGGGCCTTCCCGCCGGCGTCCCGGTCACCACGGAGATGGTGGCGGACGCGCTCGCCCGGCGACGGCTCGGTTACGGCCGCGGTGCGCGGATGAAGTTCGAGCAGGACGAGGTCACCTTCCTCGGCGGTGTCCGGCACGGCCTCACCATGGGCTCCCCGGTCGCCGTGATGGTCGGCAACACCGAGTGGCCCAAGTGGGAGCAGGTCATGTCGGCCGACCCGGTCGACCCCCAGGTGCTGGCCGAGCAGGCCCGTAACGCCCCGCTGACCCGGCCCCGCCCCGGCCACGCCGACCTCGCCGGCATGCAGAAGTACGGCTTCGACGAGGCCCGCCCGGTCCTGGAGCGCGCCAGCGCCCGGGAGACCGCGGCCCGGGTCGCCCTCGGTGCCGTCGCCCGGTCCTACCTCAAGGAGACCGCGGGCATCGAGATCGTCAGCCACGTCGTGGAGCTGGCCGCCGCCAAGGCGCCGTACGGGGTCTACCCGGTCCCCTCCGACGTGGAGCGGCTCGACGCCGACCCGGTGCGCTGCCTCGACGCCGACGCGAGCAAGGCGATGGTCGCCGAGATCGACCAGGCCCACAAGGACGGCGACACCCTCGGCGGCGTCGTCGAGGTGCTGGCGTACGGCGTGCCCGTCGGTCTCGGCTCGCACGTGCACTGGGACCGCAGGCTCGACGCCCGCCTCGCCGGGGCGCTCATGGGCATCCAGGCCATCAAGGGCGTCGAGGTCGGCGACGGCTTCGACCTCGCCCGGGTGCCCGGGTCCAAGGCGCACGACGAGATCCTGGTGACCGAGGACGGCATCAAGCGCGCCTCCGGCCGGGCCGGCGGCACCGAGGGCGGCCTCACCACCGGTGAGCTGCTGCGCGTCCGCGCCGCGATGAAGCCCATCGCCACCGTGCCGCGCGCCCTCGCCACCGTCGACGTCGTGACCGGTGAGCCCGCCAAGGCCCACCACCAGCGCTCCGATGTCTGCGCCGTCCCGGCCGCCGGCATCGTCGCCGAGGCGATGGTCGCCCTGGTCCTGGCCGACGCCGTCGCGGAGAAGTTCGGCGGCGACAGCGTCACCGAGACCCGTCGCAACGTGACGTCGTACCTCGACCACCTCCAGATCCGGTGAGCGGTCCCCTGGTCGTCCTCGTCGGACCCATGGGCGTCGGCAAGTCCACGGTCGGCGAACTGCTCGCCGGCCGGCTGGGCACCGGCTACCGGGACACCGACGCGGACGTCGTCGCGACCGCGGGCAAGCCCATCGCCGAGATCTTCTACGACGAGGGCGAGGACCACTTCCGGGCGCTGGAGCGGGACGCCGTCCGCGCCGCCGTCGCCGAGCACACCGGCGTCCTCTCGCTCGGCGGCGGGGCCGTCCTGGACGAGTCGACCCGCGCGCTGCTCGCCGGCCACCCGGTCGTCTACCTCTCGATGGACGTGGACGAGGCGGTCAAGCGGGTCGGGCTCAACACCGCCCGCCCGCTGCTCGCGGTCAACCCGCGCCGGCAGTGGCGCGAGCTGATGGAGGCCCGCCGCCACCTCTACACCGAGGTCGCCCGCACGGTCGTCGCCACCGACGAGCGCACACCCGAAGAGGTCGCCCAGGCGGTCCTCGACGCACTGGAGCTGCCGGACGGGGCCCCGTCCGGCCGGGAGAACACACCATGACCCAGCAGGCACCCATCCGCGTCCGCATCGCCGGCAGCGCGGGCACCGACGCGTACGAGGTACTGATCGGCCGGCAGCTCCTCGGCGAGCTGCCCGGGCTCATCGGTGAGCGGGCCAAGCGCGTCGCGGTCCTCCACCCCGAGGCGCTCGCCGAGACCGGCGAGGCGGTCCGCCAGGACCTCGCCGGGCAGGGCTACGAGGCCATCGCGATCCAGCTGCCCAACGCCGAGGAGGCCAAGACCGTCGAGGTCGCCGCCTACTGCTGGAAGGCGCTCGGCCAGACCGGCTTCACCCGCACCGACGTCATCGTCGGTGTCGGCGGCGGCGCCACCACCGACGTGGCGGGCTTCGTCGCCGCCTCCTGGCTGCGCGGGGTGCGCTGGATCGCCGTACCGACGACCGTGCTCGGCATGGTCGACGCGGCCGTCGGCGGCAAGACCGGCATCAACACCGCCGAGGGCAAGAACCTCGTCGGCGCCTTCCACCCGCCGGCCGGGGTCCTCTGCGACCTGGCCGCCCTGGACTCGCTGCCCGTCCACGACTACGTCTCGGGCATGGCCGAGATCATCAAGGCGGGCTTCATCGCCGACCCGGTGATCCTCGACCTGATCGAGGAGGACCCGCAGGCCGCGCGTACGCCCGCCGGACCGCACACCGCCGAGCTCATCGAGCGCTCGATCCGGGTCAAGGCCGACGTCGTCTCCAGCGACCTCAAGGAGTCCGGTCTTCGCGAGATCCTGAACTACGGCCACACCCTGGGCCACGCGATCGAGAAGAACGAGCGCTACAAGTGGCGCCACGGTGCCGCCGTCTCGGTCGGCATGGTCTTCGCCGCCGAACTCGGCCGACTGGCCGGCCGCCTGGACGACGCCACCGCCGACCGGCACCGCGCGATCCTCGAATCCGTCGGGCTGCCGCTCACCTACCGGGGCGACCAGTGGCCCAAGCTCCTGGAGAACATGAAGGTCGACAAGAAGTCGCGCGGCGACCTGCTGCGCTTCATCGTCCTGGACGGCCTCGGCAAGCCCGCCGTCCTGGAGGGCCCCGACCCGGCCGTCCTGCTCGCCGCCTACGGGGAGGTCGCGGCATGACCCGCCGGGTCCTCGTGCTCAACGGCCCCAACCTCGGCCGGCTCGGCTCCCGTGAGCCCGACGTCTACGGCTCCACGTCGTACGCCGGGCTCGTGGAGGCGTGCCGCACCCTCGGCAAGGAACTCGGCTTCGACGCCGACGTGCGCGAGACCAACGACGAGGGCGAGCTGATCCGCTGGCTCCACGAGGCCGCCGACGGATCGATTCCGGTCGTCATCAACCCGGGTGCCTTCACGCACTATTCGTACGGGATGCGGGACGCGGCCGCCCAGCGCACCGCCCCGCTGATCGAGGTCCACATCTCGAACCCGTACGCACGGGAGGAATTCCGCCACACCTCGGTGATCGCCCCGGTCGCCACCGGGACCGTGGCCGGATTCGGCATCGGCTCCTACCGTCTCGCCCTGCGCGCCCTGGCGGACGAACTCGCGGACTGAACAGGCGCGTCACGGAGCTCCGGGCACTCCGGACCCTCCCCGGCCGTTGTCCGTGTGGCGGCCGGGGAAGGTACGGTTGCCGTTGCACCAGCGCCAGTTGCCTGTACGAGACGGAGTTGCACCGGATGCAGCACGCAGTGGGGGCCCCGCTGCCTCCGCCCCAGGGTCCCGGAAACGGCCCCGTCGGCTGGCCGCACCAGGCCCAGCACCCCGGCCCGCCGCACCAGCCCCCGGCCGGTCCGCCCGCCGGGCACCCCGGCCCGCCGCCCGCGGGCCCGCCCGCGCCGCAGGGCCACGGCTGGAACGGACCGGCGCCGCAGCAGGCCCCGGCCCCGGTCTCCCGCGAGACCACCGGGCACATCCAGCTGCCGGCCGGCAGACCCGTACCGCTTCCGGCGCCGCCCGCCGAGCCCGGCACGGGCAACGCGACGCTCGCGGTGCTCCTGATCGGCCCGGCGGGCGCCGGGAAGACCACCGTGGCCCGGCTCTGGGCGGCCCGCCGCCGGGTGCCCACCGCGCACGTCAGCCTGGACGACGTCCGCGAGTGGGTCTGCTCCGGCTTCGCGGACCCGCAGGCCGGGTGGAACGACCAGTCGGAGGCGCAGTACCGGCTGGCCCGCCGCACCTGCGGCTTCGCCGCCCGCAACTTCCTGGCCAACGGGATCTCCTGCATCCTGGACGACGCCGTCTTCCCGGACCGGCCGGTCGTCGGCCTCGGCGGCTGGAAGCGGCACGTCGGCCCCGGACTCCTGCCCGTCGTGCTGCTGCCCGGCCTGGAGATCGTCCTGGAGCGCAACGCCGAGCGCAGCGGCAACCGCCGCCTCTCGGACGAGGAGGTCGCCCGCATCCACGGCCGGATGGCCGGCTGGTACGGCTCCGGGCTGCCGATCATCGACAACTCGACGTACGACGTGGAGACCACCGCCCGGGTCCTGGACGACATACTCGCCCGGTCCCTGGCCAGCCCCCCTTCCTGGTAGCCGGCGGCGCCCGGCCCGACCCCCGGTCGGATGCGCCCGCCGGGCGGGCCCGGCGCCGCGCTCGTACGCTCGACGCATGTCAGAGGTGTACGCCGTCCGACGCGGGCTGCTCCGCGACCGGTGCGCCGCAGTCGGATCCGCGGCCGCCCTGGTCTCCCGCCCCGCCAACGTCCGCTACCTGGCCGGGGGAGCGCCCCCGGGTGCCGTGCTGCTGCTCGGCCCCGGCGAGGACGTCCTGCTCTGCCCCCGTCCACCGACCGGTGATCCGGCCGACGGGCGCACCGACGAGCACGTGCGGGTCGATTCGCTGCCGGTGGCGGGCGGGGACCCCGTGGTCGCCGCCGCCGACCTGGCCGCGGCGGCCGGGGCGGAGTCGCTGGCCGTCGAGGAGCACGACCTGACGGTCGCCCGGCACCGGGCCATGGCCTCGGTCGCCCCGAAGCTGCGGCTGGCCGATCTGGGCGCGACGGTCGAGCAGCTGCGCATCGTCAAGGACGAGGAGGAGATCGGCTGCCTGCGGATCGCGGCCGAGATCACCGACCAGGCCCTGGGCGAACTCCTCGAATCGATCCTCGTCGGCCGCACCGAACGGCACCTGGCGCTGGAGCTGGAACGCCGGCTGGTCGACCACGGCGCCGACGGCCCCGCCTTCGCGACCTCCGTCGCCACCGGACCCAACTCCGGCCGGGGCCGCCACCGGCCCTCGGACCGGCGGGTCGAGGAGGGAGATTTCCTCTCGGTCTGCCTGGGCGCCAACTACCGCGGCTACCGCTGCGAGGTCGGCCGGACCTTCGTCATCGGAACGGCTCCCGCCGACTGGCAGATCGAGCTGTACGAGCTGGTTTTCGCCGCTCAGCGGGCCGGCCGCGAGGCCCTGCTGCCCGGCGCCGAGTACCGCGACGTGGACCGGGCCGCCCGCCATCTCCTGGACTCCGCGGGCCACGGTGAGGGCCTGGCGCCCTTCACGGGCCACGGGGTGGGGCTCGAAATCGATGAGGACCCGCAGCTGGCACCCGCCGCCATGGGTAAACTGGACGCTTGTGTGCCGGTCACCGTCGAACCGGGGGTCCACCTCCCGGGCCGGGGCGGGGTCCGGATCGATGACACGCTCGTCGTGCGCCCCGAGGCGGACGGCGGACCCGAGCTACTCACCATTACGACCAAGGAGCTGCTCGCGCTCTAGCGCGCGTCCCTCGGTCGTTCCACCAGCTTCAGCCCAGGAGATTCCGCAACCGTGGCTTCCACGAACGACCTCAAGAACGGCATGGTGCTCAAGCTCGACGGGGGCCAGCTCTGGTCCGTAGTCGAGTTCCAGCACGTCAAGCCCGGCAAGGGCCCGGCCTTCGTGCGCACCAAGCTCAAGAACGTGCTCTCCGGCAAGGTCGTCGACAAGACCTTCAACGCAGGCATCAAGGTCGAGACGGCCACCGTCGACCGGCGCGACATGCAGTTCTCGTACATGGACGGCGACTACTTCGTCTTCATGGACATGGACACGTACGACCAGCTGATGGTCGACCGCAAGGCCGTCGGCGACACCGCCAACTTCCTGATCGAGGGCTTCACCGCCTCCGTCGCCCAGCACGACGGCGAGGTGCTGTACGTCGAGCTGCCGGCCGCCGTCGAGCTGAAGATCCAGCACACCGACCCGGGCGTCCAGGGCGACCGCTCCACCGGCGGCACCAAGCCGGCCACCCTGGAGACGGGTTACGAGATCGGCGTCCCGCTGTTCATCACCACGGGTGAGACGATCAAGGTCGACACCCGCTCCGGCGAGTACATCAGCCGGGTGAACAAGTAGTCGTGGCTGCTCGTAACACGGCGCGCAAGCGCGCCTTCCAGATCCTCTTCGAGGCCGACCAGCGCGACGAGTCCGTGCTGACGGTCCTCGCGGACTGGGTACGGCACTCGCGGTCCGACACCCGCCAGCCGCCGGTCACCGAGTACACGATGGAGCTCGTGGAGGGGTACGCGCAGTACGCGGACCGCATCGACGACCTCATCGTCACCTACGCCGTGGACTGGGAGCTCGACCGCATGCCGGTCGCCGACCGGAACATCCTGCGGCTCGGTGCCTACGAGCTGATCTGGGTCGACGGGACCCCGGACGCGGTGGTCATCGACGAGGCGGTGCAGATCGCCAAGGAGTTCTCCACCGACGACTCCCCGTCCTTCGTGAACGGCCTGCTGGCCCGTTTCAAGGACCTCAAGCCGAACCTCCGCCGGGAGCAGTGACCCGGCGGCGTTCCGCCGCCGAAGGGCCCACGGCTGAAGCCGTGGGCCCTTCGGCATGCCCGGGCACGGCTCCCGGGCGTAGCGCGTACAAAAAAGCCGGGCCCGGCGGGGCACCCGTTCGGGGCCCCGCCGAACCCGGCGGCACGTTTCTCCGGGGGCTGCTCAGCCCTCGTCGTGGGCGACGGCGCGGCGCGCGTCCGCGTCGAGCACGCCCCAGCTGATCAGCTGCTCGGTCAGCACCGAGGGCGACTGGTCGTAGATCACGGCCAGCGTGCGCAGGTCGTCCTGGCGGATCGACAGCACCTTGCCGTTGTAGTCGCCGCGCTGGCTCTGGATCGTCGCCGCGTAACGCTGGAGCGGACCGGCCTTCTCCGGCGGCACGTGCGCCAGGCGCTCCAGCTGGAGGACCAGCTTCGGCGGCGGCTCGGCGGCACCGCCGGGCGTCGTGCCCGGCAGGAGCTCCTGGACCGGGACGCCGTAGAAGTCCGCCAGCTCGGCAAGGCGCTGCACGGTCACGGCACGGTCGCCGCGCTCGTACGAACCGACCACGACGGCCTTCCAGCGGCCCTGGGACTTCTCCTCCACGCCGTGGAGGGAGAGGCCCTGCTGGGTGCGGATGGCACGGAGCTTGGCCCCGAGCTGTTTTGCGTATTCGCTGGACATAAGGCTCCCCGGACGCTGGAACGTACGCGGCTGGGCCGCGTGGCTGGTAACTCACTGTGAGGTTACGCAGCGTTACTTGGTCGCGTCAAGCTGAGATGGTCCGTACCGGCTTTCCCCGGGGGTGGGGACGAGCTCCGGTACGGGCCCTGGTAACGTGGATGACGCAATTTCGACGTCCTTTAAGGTCCGTCCCGTGAGGCGGAGAAGGAGGTCCGTTTCTTATGGACGCACAGTACGACGCCACCGGCAATGCGGCACGCCCCGTTCTGGAGGCTCCCGACATCGCCCGGGTCCTGACCCGCATCGCCCACGAGATCGTCGAGCGCGCCAAGGGCGCCGACGACGTGGTGCTCCTCGGCATCCCGACCCGCGGGGTCTTCCTCGCCGGGCGGCTCGCCGCCAAACTCGAAGAGATCACCGGCCGCACGATCCCGGTCGGCTCCCTCGACATCACCATGTACCGCGACGACCTGAGGCTGCGCCCCGCGCGCGCCCTGGCCCGCACCGAGATCCCCGGCGAGGGCATCGAGGGCCGACTGGTCGTCCTCGTGGACGACGTCCTCTTCTCCGGCCGCACGATCCGCGCCGCCCTCGACGCGCTCGGCGACATCGGCCGGCCCCGCGCGGTGCAGCTCGCGGTCCTCGTGGACCGCGGCCACCGCGAACTGCCGATCCGCGCCGACTACGTCGGCAAGAACCTCCCCACGTCGCTGCGGGAGACGGTCAAGGTCCAGCTCGCCGAGGAGGACGGCCGCGACGCCGTGCTGCTCGGGGTCGAGCAGGCCGCCCCCGCGGTCGAGCGCTAGCTCTCCTGCCCGTACGGCCCGCCCGCCGTGCGGCGGCTTCCGCGCGCCCGCATGCCTGAAACCTCCAGCCACCCGGAGAACACCCAGATGAAGCGTCACCTCATCTCGGCCGCCGACCTCACCCGCGACGACGCCGTCCTGATCCTCGACACCGCCGAGGAGATGGCCAGGGTCGCGGACCGGCCGATCAAGAAGCTCCCGACCCTGCGCGGCCGGACCGTCGTCAACCTCTTCTTCGAGGACTCGACGCGTACCCGCATCTCCTTCGAGGCGGCCGCCAAGCGGCTGTCCGCCGACGTCATCAACTTCTCCGCGAAGGGCTCGTCCGTCTCCAAGGGCGAATCCCTCAAGGACACCGCCCTGACCCTGGAGGCGATGGGCGCCGACGCCGTCGTCATCCGCCACGGCGCCTCCGGAGCCCCGTACCGGCTGGCCACCTCCGGCTGGATCGACGGCGCCGTCGTCAACGCGGGCGACGGCACCCACGAGCACCCCACCCAGGCCCTCCTGGACGCCTTCACGATGCGCCGCAGGCTCGTCGGCCCCGACGCCGGGCTCGGCAAGGACCTCGACGGCCGCCGCATCACCATCGTCGGCGACATCCTGCACAGCCGGGTCGCCCGCTCCAACGTGCACCTGCTGAACACGCTCGGCGCCCACGTCACCCTCGTCGCCCCGCCCACCCTGGTCCCGGTCGGCGTCGAGCAGTGGCCCTGCGACGTCAGCTACAGCCTGGACGAGGTGCTGCACCGGTCCGACGCTGTGATGATGCTCCGTGTGCAGCGCGAGCGGATGAATGCCGCCTACTTCCCGACCGAGCGCGAGTACTCGCGCCGCTACGGCCTGGACGGCGAGCGGATGGCGAGGATGCCCGAGCACGCCGTCGTCATGCACCCCGGGCCCATGGTCCGCGGCATGGAGATCACCGCCGAGGTCGCCGACTCCGACCGCTGCACGGTCGTGGAGCAGGTCGCCAACGGCGTCTCCATCCGCATGGCCGTGCTCTACCTGCTGCTCGGCGGCTACGAGTCAGCCGCCCCCACCGCCGCCCGTACCGAGGAGAACAAGTAACCATGAGCAAGATCCTTATCCGCGGTGCGAAGGTACTCGGCGGCGACCCGCAGGACGTCCTCATCGACGGCGAGACCATCGCCGCCGTCGGCACCGGCCTCGACGCCGGCGACGCCACCGTGATCGAGGCGGCGGGCCAGGTCCTGCTCCCCGGCCTGGTCGACCTCCACACCCATCTGCGCGAGCCCGGCCGCGAGGACTCCGAGACCGTCCTCACCGGCACCAAGGCCGCCGCGGCCGGTGGCTTCACCGCCGTCCACGCCATGGCCAACACCTTCCCGGTCGCCGACACCGCCGGTGTGGTCGAGCAGGTCTGGCGCCTCGGCAAGGAGTCCGGCTACTGCGACGTCCAGCCCGTCGGGGCCGTCACCGTCGGCCTGGAGGGCAAGCAGCTCGCCGAGCTCGGCGCCATGCACGACTCCGCCGCCGGGGTGAAGGTCTTCTCCGACGACGGCAAGTGCGTGGACGACGCGGTCATCATGCGCCGCGCCCTGGAGTACGTGAAGGCGTTCGACGGCGTCGTCGCCCAGCACGCCCAGGAGCCCCGCCTCACCGAGGGCGCCCAGATGAACGAGGGCGTCGTCTCGGCCGAGCTGGGCCTCGGCGGCTGGCCCGCCGTCGCCGAGGAGTCGATCATCGCCCGCGACGTCCTGCTCGCCGCGCACGTCGGCTCCCGGGTCCACATCTGCCACCTGTCGACCGCGGGCTCCGTGGAGATCGTGCGCTGGGCCAAGTCCAAGGGCTGGAACGTCACCGCCGAGGTCACCCCGCACCACCTGCTCCTCACCGACGAGCTCGTCCGGAGCTACAACCCGGTCTACAAGGTGAACCCGCCGCTGCGCACCGAGGCCGACGTGCTGGCGCTGCGCGAGGCGCTGGCCGACGGCACGATCGACTGCGTCGCCACCGACCACGCCCCGCACCCGCACGAGGACAAGGACTGCGAGTGGGCCGCGGCCGCCATGGGCATGGTGGGCCTGGAGACCGCGCTCTCCGTCGTCCAGCAGACGATGGTCGAGACCGGGCTGCTCGACTGGGCCGGCGTCGCCGACCGCATGTCGGCCCGTCCCGCGGCCATCGGACGGCTCGACGGACACGGCCGCCCCGTCTCGGCCGGTGAGCCTGCCAACCTCACGCTGGTCGATCCGGCATACCGTGGAGAGGTGGACCCCGCGGGCTTCGCCTCCCGCAGCCGCAACACCCCGTACGAGGGGCGCGAGCTGCCGGGCCGAGTGACCCACACCTTCCTGCGGGGCCGTGCCACGGTCGTCGACGGGAAGCTCGCGTGACAACACAGACCCTGTACCAACTCGCCGCCGAGCAGAAGTCGGCGGAAGTCACCGACTGGTCCGCCCGGATCAGCTGGGTGATCGGACTCCTCGTCCTCGTCGCGTTCGTCTACTGGCTGATGCGCCAGGGCTGGAAGTGGCGCGGAAACCTCCAGTCCGACCTGCCCGCCCCGGCCACCGCGCCCGAGGGCTTCGCGGACGGCGAGAAGCTGCTCACCCTCTCCGGCCGCTACCACGCGTCGACCACGGCCGGGCAGTGGCTCGACCGGATCGTCGCCCACGGCCTCGGCACCCGCAGCCGCGTCGAGCTCACCCTCACCGCCGAGGGGCTCGACGTCGTACGGCCCGGCGCCGCGGACTTCTTCGTCCCGGCCGCCGACCTGCGCGGCGCCCGCACCGAGAAGGCACTGGCGGGCAAGGTCCTGCCCGAGGGCGGACTCCTCGTCATCACCTGGGCGCTCGGCGACCGGCTGATCGACTCCGGATTCCGCTCCGACCACTCGGCCGAACACCCCGCCTGGGTCGACGCCGTCAACCACCTCACCAGCACTACGGAAGGCATCGCACGATGACGACCTCCACCCGGGGAGCCCAGGTTCCCGCCGTACTCGTCCTGGAGGACGGCCGCATCTTCCGCGGCCGCGCCTACGGGGCTGTGGGGGAGACCTTCGGCGAGGCGGTCTTCTCCACCGGCATGACCGGCTACCAGGAGACGCTGACCGACCCCTCGTACCACCGCCAGGTCGTCGTGATGACCGCCCCGCACGTCGGCAACACCGGCGTCAACGACGAGGACCCCGAGTCGAAGCGGATCTGGGTCTCCGGCTACGTCGTCCGCGACCCCGCCCGCACCCCCTCCAACTGGCGCTCCCGCCGCACCCTCGACGAGGAGCTGGCGAACCAGGGCGTCGTCGGCATCAGCGGCATCGACACCCGCGCCCTCACCCGCCACCTGCGCGAGCGCGGCGCCATGCGCGTCGGCATCTTCTCCGGCGACGCGGTCGCCGACGAGGCGGCGATGCTGGCCCGCGTCCAGGAGGCCCCCGAGATGAAGGGCGCCGACCTGTCCGCGGAGGTCGCCACCAAGGAGGCGTACGTCGTCCCCGCGATCGGGACCAAGAAGTTCACGGTCGCCGCGGTCGACCTCGGCATCAAGGGCATGACCCCGCACCGGATGGCCGAGCGCGGCATCGAGGTCCACGTGCTGCCCGCCACCGCCACCCTGGAGGAGGTCTACGCGGTCGCCCCGGACGGCGTCTTCTTCTCCAACGGCCCCGGCGACCCCTCCACCGCCGACCACCCCGTCGCGCTGATGCAGGGCGTCCTGGAGCGGCAGACCCCGCTCTTCGGCATCTGCTTCGGCAACCAGATCCTGGGCCGCGCGCTCGGCTTCGGCACGTACAAGCTGAAGTACGGCCACCGCGGCATCAACCAGCCCGTGCAGGACCGCTCGACCGGCAAGGTCGAGGTCACCGCGCACAACCACGGCTTCGCCGTCGACGCCCCCCTCGACAAGGTCTCCGACACCGCCTACGGGCGCGCCGAGGTCTCCCACGTATGCCTGAACGACCAGGTGGTCGAGGGCCTTCAGCTGCTCGACCGGCCGGCCTTCAGCGTCCAGTACCACCCCGAGGCGGCCGCCGGCCCGCACGACGCCGCGTACCTCTTCGACCGCTTCGTTTCCCTGATGGAGGGCCAGCGTGCCTAAGCGCTCCGATATCCAGTCCGTCCTGGTCATCGGCTCCGGCCCGATCGTCATCGGGCAGGCCGCCGAGTTCGACTACTCCGGCACCCAGGCGTGCCGCGTGCTCAAGGCCGAGGGCCTGCGCGTCATCCTGGTCAACTCCAACCCCGCGACGATCATGACCGACCCGGAGATCGCCGACGCCACGTACGTCGAGCCGATCACCCCGGAGTTCGTCGAGAAGATCATCGCGAAGGAGCGCCCCGACGCGCTGCTGCCCACCCTGGGCGGCCAGACCGCGCTGAACACCGCGATCTCCATGCACGAGAACGGTGTCCTGGAGAAGTACGGCGTCGAGCTCATCGGCGCCAACGTCGAGGCCATCAACAAGGGCGAGGACCGCGACCTCTTCAAGGGCGTCGTGGAGGCCGTCAAGGCGAAGATCGGCTACGGCGAGTCCGCCCGCTCGGTCATCTGCCACTCCATGGACGACGTCCTCGCCGGCGTCGACACGCTCGGCGGCTACCCCGTCGTCGTCCGCCCCTCCTTCACCATGGGCGGCGCCGGCTCCGGCTTCGCCCACGACGAGGAGGAGCTGCGCCGCATCGCGGGCCAGGGCCTCACGCTCTCCCCGACCACCGAGGTGCTGCTCGAAGAGTCCATCCTCGGCTGGAAGGAGTACGAGCTGGAGCTGATGCGCGACCGCAACGACAACGTCGTGGTCGTCTGCTCCATCGAGAACTTCGACCCGATGGGCGTCCACACCGGTGACTCGATCACCGTCGCCCCGGCGATGACCCTCACCGACCGCGAGTACCAGCGGCTGCGCGACATCGGCATCGCGATCATCCGCGAGGTGGGCGTCGACACCGGCGGCTGCAACATCCAGTTCGCGATCGACCCCACCGACGGCCGCGTCATCGTCATCGAGATGAACCCGCGCGTCTCCCGCTCCTCGGCGCTCGCCTCCAAGGCCACCGGCTTCCCGATCGCCAAGATCGCCGCCAAGCTGGCCGTCGGCTACACGCTGGACGAGATCCCGAACGACATCACCGAGAAGACCCCGGCCTCCTTCGAGCCGACCCTCGACTACGTCGTCGTGAAGGCCCCGCGGTTCGCCTTCGAGAAGTTCCCCTCCGCCGACTCCACCCTCACCACCACCATGAAGTCGGTGGGCGAGGCCATGGCGATCGGCCGGAACTTCACCGAGGCGCTCCAGAAGGCCCTGCGCTCCCTGGAGAAGAAGGGCTCGCAGTTCACCTTCACCGGCGACCCCGGCGACAAGGCCGAGCTGCTGGCCGAGGCGGTCCGCCCGACCGACGGCCGCATCAACGCCGTCATGCAGGCGATCCGGGCCGGTGCCACCCAGGAGGAGGTCTTCGACGCCACGAAGATCGACCCCTGGTTCGTGGACCAGCTCTTCCTGATCAAGGAGATCGCCGACGAGCTGGCCGCCGCCGACAAGCTCGTCCCCGAGCTGCTGGCCGAGGCCAAGCGGCACGGCTTCTCCGACGTCCAGATCGCCGAGATCCGCGACCTGCGCGAGGACGTCGTCCGCGAGGTCCGCCACGCGCTCGGCATCCGCCCGGTCTACAAGACGGTCGACACCTGCGCCGCCGAGTTCGCCGCGAAGACCCCGTACTTCTACTCCTCGTACGACGAGGAGACCGAGGTCGCGTCCCGCACCAAGCCCGCGGTGATCATCCTGGGCTCCGGCCCCAACCGCATCGGCCAGGGCATCGAGTTCGACTACTCCTGCGTCCACGCCTCCTTCGCGCTCAGCGACGCCGGCTACGAGACCGTGATGGTCAACTGCAACCCGGAGACGGTCTCCACCGACTACGACACCTCCGACCGCCTGTACTTCGAGCCGCTGACGCTCGAAGACGTGCTGGAGATCGTGCACGCCGAGTCCCTGGCGGGCCCGATCGCGGGCGTCGTCGTCCAGCTCGGCGGCCAGACCCCGCTGGGCCTGTCGCAGGCGCTCAAGGACAACGGCGTGCCCGTCGTCGGCACCTCCCCGGAGGCGATCCACGCCGCCGAGGACCGCGGCGCCTTCGGCCGCGTCCTGGCCGAGGCCGGCCTGCCCGCCCCCAAGCACGGCACCGCGACGACCTTCGCCGAGGCCAAGGCGATCGCCGACGAGATCGGCTACCCCGTCCTCGTACGCCCGTCGTACGTGCTCGGCGGGCGCGGCATGGAGATCGTGTACGACGAGGCCCGGCTCTCCGCGTACATCTCCGAGTCCACCGAGATCAGCCCCACCCGGCCGGTCCTGGTCGACCGCTTCCTCGACGACGCCATCGAGATCGACGTCGACGCCCTCTACGACGGCACCGAGCTCTACCTCGGCGGCGTCATGGAGCACATCGAGGAGGCCGGCATCCACTCCGGCGACTCCGCCTGCGCGCTGCCGCCGATCACCCTCGGCGGCCACGACGTCAAGCGGCTGCGCGCCTCCACGGAGGCCATCGCCAAGGGCGTCGGCGTCCGCGGCCTGATCAACATCCAGTTCGCGCTCTCCGGCGACATCCTCTACGTCCTGGAGGCCAACCCGCGCGCCTCCCGGACCGTGCCCTTCACCTCGAAGGCGACCGCGGTCCCGCTCGCCAAGGCCGCCGCCCGGATCTCGCTGGGCGCGACCGTCGCCGAGCTGCGCGAGGAGGGCCTGCTGCCGAAGACCGGTGACGGCGGCACGCTGCCGCTGGACGCGCCGATCTCCGTCAAGGAGGCCGTCATGCCGTGGTCGCGCTTCCGCGACATCCACGGCCGCGGCGTCGACACCATCCTCGGCCCGGAGATGCGCTCCACCGGCGAGGTCATGGGCATCGACTCGGTCTTCGGCACCGCGTACGCCAAGTCGCAGGCCGGTGCCTACGGGCCGCTGCCCACCAAGGGCCGCGCCTTCATCTCGGTCGCCAACCGCGACAAGCGCTCGATGATCTTCCCGGCCCGCGAGCTGGTCGCCCACGGCTTCGAGCTGCTGGCCACCTCCGGCACCGCCGAGGTCCTCAAGCGCAACGGCATCAACGCCACGGTCGTGCGCAAGCAGTCCGAGGGCGCCGGTCCGAACGGCGAGCCGACCATCGTCCAGCTGATCCACGAGGGCGGTGTCGACCTCATCGTCAACACCCCGTACGGGACCGGCGGCCGGCTCGACGGCTACGAGATCCGCACCGCGGCCGTCTCCCGCTCCGTGCCCTGCCTGACCACGGTCCAGGCGCTCGCCGCGGCCGTCCAGGGCATCGACGCCCTCAACGGCGGAGACGTCGGCGTCCGTTCGCTCCAGGAACACGCGGAACATCTGACCGCGGCCCGCGACTAGGAAGCCCACAGGGGGACACCGGAAACGGTGTCCCCCTCTTCATGAGGACACCGTGATGTACAAGTTCTTCTTCCAGCTGGTCTTCAAGCGCATGGACCCGGAGCAGGCCCACTACCTGGCCTTCCGCTGGATCCGCCTGGCCGCCCGCGTCCCCGTGCTGCGCACCTTCCTGGCCGCCGCCCTCGCCCCCCGGTACAAGGAGCTGCGCACCGAGGCCCTGGGCCTGCGGATGCACGGCCCCTTCGGGCTCGCCGCCGGCTTCGACAAGAACGCGGTCGCGATCGACGGCATGGCGATGCTCGGCTTCGACCACGTCGAGATCGGCACCGTGACCGGCGAGCCGCAGCCCGGCAACCAGAAGCAGCGGCTGTTCCGCCTGGTCGCGGACCGCGCGCTCATCAACCGCATGGGCTTCAACAACGAGGGCTCGGCCGCCGTCGCCGAGCGCCTGGCCGCGCGCAACCCGGTCTTCCGCACCACCGTCGGCGTCAACATCGGCAAGACCAAGGTCGTCCCCGAGGCCGACGCCGCCGCCGACTACGTGAAGTCCACCGAGCGCCTGGCCGCCCACGCCGACTACCTCGTCGTCAACGTCTCCTCGCCCAACACCCCCGGCCTGCGCAACCTCCAGGCCACCGAGTCGCTGCGCCCGCTGCTCACCGCCGTGCGCGAGGCGGCCGACCGCACCGTCACCCACCGCCGCGTCCCGCTGCTCGTCAAGATCGCCCCGGACCTCGCGGACGAGGACGTGGACGCGGTCGCCGACCTGGCCGTCGAGCTGGGCCTGGACGGCATCATCGCCACCAACACCACCATCGCCCGCGAGGGCCTGGGCCTGAAGTCCCCGGCGTCCTTGGTGAAGGAGACCGGCGGCCTGTCCGGCGCCCCCCTCAAGGAACGCTCCCTGGAGGTCCTGAGCCGCCTGTACAGCCGCGTCGGCGACCGGATCACCCTGGTGGGCGTCGGAGGCGTCGAGAACGCCGAGGACGCCTGGCAGCGCATCCTGGCCGGGGCCACCCTCGTCCAGGGCTACAGCGCCTTCATCTACGAGGGCCCGTTCTACGCCCGCGCGATCCACAAGGGCCTGGCCGCGCGCCTGGCCGCCTCCCCGTACGCCACGCTCGCCGACGCCGTCGGCGCGGAATCCCGGAAGGCAGCGAAATGACCCTGGAACCCTTCGGCGCCCGGCTGCGCCACGCCATGGACACCCGAGGCCCGCTCTGCGTCGGCATCGACCCGCACGCCTCCCTGCTCAGCGCCTGGGGGCTCCCCGACGACGTGACGGGCCTGGAGCGCTTCACCCGTACGGTCGTCGAGGCGCTGGCCGACCGGGTCGCCGTGCTCAAGCCGCAGTCCGCGTTCTTCGAGCGGTTCGGCTCGCGCGGCATCGCCGTCCTGGAGAAGGCCGTCGAGGAGGCGCGCGCGGCCGGTGCCCTGGTCCTGATGGACGCCAAGCGCGGCGACATCGGCTCCACCATGGGCGCCTACGCGGCGACCTACCTGGACAAGGACTCGCCGCTGTTCTCGGACGCGGTCACCGTCTCGCCGTACCTCGGCTTCGGCTCGCTGCGGCCCGCGCTCGACGCGGCGGCGGTCTCCGGCGCCGGTGTCTTCGTCCTCGCGCTGACCTCCAACCCGGAGGGCGCCGAGGTGCAGCGCGCCACCGCTGCCGACGGCCGTCCGCTGGCGCAGCTGATGCTCGACCACATGGCCGCCGAGAACGCGGGCGCCGCCCCGCTCGGCTCGGTCGGCGCGGTCGTCGGCGCCACGCTGGGCGACGCGGGCGTGGACCTCGCGATCAACGGGCCGCTGCTCGCCCCGGGCATCGGCGCGCAGGGGGCGACCCCGGCCGATCTGCCGGGCGTCTTCGGCGACGCGGTCCGCAATGTGGTGCCCAGCGTGAGCCGGGGCGTGCTGCGCCACGGCCCGGACGTGGCGGGGCTGCGCGAGGCCGCCGGACGGTTCGCGGACGAGGTCCGCGCGGCCGTCTCGGACCGCTGACCCTGCCACGTAACCGTGTGTTGACGGAATCCTGACGAAAAAACTCGGTGGTTATGCCTGAAAAGTCCTGGTCGGCAGAGGCTGACCAGGACTTTTCGTCTGTTCTCGCTGACTCCGGCGGCCTTGGCCGCTAGTCTCCGTCGAGAGCCGACGCGCACGGGGTGTTCGCGGCTCAGCAGGTGAGGGGCGATCCCGCCGCCTCACCGGTCCGTATCCGACAGATCGACATCCGAGGTGACGTAGGCGTGGCTCTTCCGCCCCTTACCCCTGAACAGCGCGCAGCCGCGCTCGAAAAGGCCGCCGCGGCTCGCCGGGAGCGGGCCGAGGTCAAGAATCGACTCAAGCACTCCGGCGCCTCCCTCCACGAGGTCATCAAGTCGGGCCAGGAGAACGACGTCATCGGCAAGATGAAGGTCTCCGCCCTGCTGGAGTCCCTGCCCGGTGTGGGCAAGGTCCGTGCCAAGCAGATCATGGAGCGGCTCGGCATCTCCGAGAGCCGTCGTGTGCGGGGTCTTGGCTCCAACCAGATCGCATCCCTGGAGCGCGAGTTCGGCGGCACCGCCGCCTGACGTTCTCAGGCACCCCTGAGAACCTGGATAATCGCTCCATGGCTGCAACATCCCGGGGGACGTCCCCCGTACCCCCGGACGTACGTCCGCGGCTGACCGTGCTCTCCGGCCCCTCGGGGGTCGGCAAGAGCACGGTCGTCGCACATATGCGCAAGGTCCACCCCGAGGTGTGGCTCTCGGTGTCGGCGACGACCCGCAAGCCCCGCCCCGGCGAACGCAACGGCGTCCACTACTTCTTCGTGGACGACGAGGAGTTCGACAAGCTGATCGCCAACGGTGAGCTGCTGGAGTGGGCCGAGTTCGCCGGCAACCGCTACGGCACGCCGCGCCGCGCCGTGCAGGAGCGGCTGGAGGCGGGGGAGCCGGTGCTCCTGGAGATCGACCTCCAGGGCGCCCGGCTGGTCCGCCAGTCGATGGCCGACGCCCAGCTGGTCTTCCTCGCCCCGCCGAGCTGGGAGGAGCTGGTCCGCCGGCTCACCGGCCGAGGGACCGAGGCGCCCGAGGTCATCGAACGCCGGCTCGGTGCCGCCAAGGTGGAACTGGCCGCCGAAGCGGAGTTCGATACGACGCTCGTCAACACCTCCGTCGAGGACGTGGCACGTGAGCTGCTAGCCTTGATGCTGGAGGCTTCCGGCCACCGCGCCGCCGGCGAGTGAAACACCGGCAGCGGGGGCCCGGCACCAAAGCCCCTGACTGTCAAAGAATTCTTTGATCTTCATCCCCTTCGGAAGGCAGAGCGTGTCCTCTTCCATCACCACGCCCGAGGGCATCATCAACCCGCCGATTGATGAGCTCCTCGAAGCAACCGACTCGAAGTACAGCCTCGTGATCTACGCCGCCAAGCGCGCGCGCCAGATCAACGCGTACTACTCGCAGCTCGGTGAGGGCCTCCTCGAGTACGTCGGTCCGCTCGTCGACACCCACGTGCACGAGAAGCCGCTCTCGATCGCGCTCCGCGAGATCAACGCGGGCCTGCTCACGTCCGAGGCCATCGAGGGCCCCGCGCAGTAAGCAGCGAAGACGCACCTTCACCTCGGGCCCGGCGGACATCCGCCGGGCCCGAGGTGTGTCTCCGGGCCGACCGTCCGGTGCGCGTACCCGTGAGGCAGCATGGAGGCGTACGTACGCAGGGTGCGTAACCGAGTGCGGGGAGACGCAGTGGACAAGCCGAAGGTCGTTCTGGGGGTCAGCGGCGGCATCGCCGCGTACAAGGCGTGCGAGCTGCTGCGCCGGCTGACCGAGTCCGGCCACGACGTACGGGTCGTCCCCACCGCGTCCGCCCTCCACTTCGTCGGCGCCGCCACCTGGTCGGCGCTCTCGGGACACCCCGTCTCCACCGAGGTCTGGAACGACGTCCACGAGGTGCCGCACGTCCGGATCGGGCAGCACGCCGACCTCGTCGTCGTCGCTCCCGCCACCGCCGACATGCTGGCCAAGGCCGCCCACGGCCTCGCCGACGACCTGCTCACCAACACCCTGCTCACCGCCCGCTGTCCGGTCGTCTTCGCCCCGGCCATGCACACCGAGATGTGGGAGCACCCGGCCACCCAGGAGAACGTCGCGACGCTGCGCCGCCGGGGCGCCGTCGTCATCGAGCCCGCCGTCGGCCGCCTCACCGGCGTCGACACCGGCAAGGGCCGTCTCCCCGACCCGGGCGAGATCTACGAGGTCTGCCGCCGGGTCCTCGCCCGGGGCACGGCCGCCCCCGACCTCGCGGGCCGCCATGTGGTGATCAGCGCCGGCGGTACGAGGGAACCCCTCGACCCGGTCCGCTACCTCGGCAACCGCTCCTCCGGCAAGCAGGGCTACGCGCTCGCCCGCACCGCCGTCGCGCGCGGCGCCCGGGTCACCCTGGTCGAGGCCAACACCGGGCTGCCCGACCCGTCCGGCGCCGACGTCGTCCGCGCCGGAACCGCGACCCAGCTGCGCGAGGCCGTGCTGAAGGCGGCCCGGGACGCCGACGTGGTGGTCATGGCGGCCGCCGTCGCCGACTTCCGGCCCGCCGAGTACGCCACCGGCAAGATCAAGAAGAAGGACGGCCAGGAGCCCGCCCCGATCGCCCTGGTCCGCAACCCGGACATCCTCGCCGAGGTCTCCGCCGAGCGCGCCACGCCCGGGCAGATCGTCGTCGGGTTCGCCGCCGAGACCGACGACGTCCTGGCCAACGGCCGCCAGAAGCTCCGCCGCAAGGGCTGCGACCTGCTGGTGGTCAACGAGGTCGGGGAGCGCAAGACCTTCGGCTCCGAGGAGAACGAGGCCGTGGTGCTCGCCGCCGACGGCACCGAGACCCCCGTCCCGTACGGGCCCAAGGAGGCCCTGGCCGACACGGTGTGGGACCTGGTCGCGGCGCGCCTCGGATGAATTTCAGGTGACACGCCGGGGCCGCCAACACCCCCGCGACACGGTCCCGGACCTTGCGGCAACAGGCTTCCGGGGCCTTCCGGACCTGGTGGAACGCGTCACAGGACGGCCAAAGGGCGAGACACGTTGTCCGCCGGCCGGAGCCGACCGATAAACTGCTCCCTGGACCGTGCCGGGCGCAGCTCCCGGACCGTCCGGCCAATGATCAGCCAGCAGCCGCTGCAACCCCAGGGAGCGATGTGTCCCGCCGTCTCTTCACCTCGGAGTCCGTGACCGAGGGCCACCCCGACAAGATCGCCGACCAGATCAGCGACACCATTCTCGACGCGCTCCTGCGCGAGGACCCGTCCTCCCGCGTCGCCGTCGAGACCCTGATCACCACCGGTCTCGTGCACGTCGCGGGTGAGGTCACGACCAAGGCGTACGCCGATATTCCGACGCTGGTCCGCAACAAGGTCCTGGAGATCGGCTACGACTCCTCGAAGAAGGGCTTCGACGGCGCCTCCTGCGGCGTCTCGGTGTCCATCGGGGCCCAGTCCCCGGACATCGCCCAGGGCGTCGACACCGCCTACGAGAAGCGGGTCGAGGGGTCCTCCCGCGGAGAAAAGGAGGACGAGCTCGACAAGCAGGGCGCCGGCGACCAGGGCCTGATGTTCGGCTACGCCTGCGACGAGACCCCCGAGCTCATGCCGCTGCCGATCTTCCTCGCGCACCGGCTCTCCCGCCGGCTGTCCGAGGTCCGCAAGAACGGGACCATCCCGTACCTGCGCCCCGACGGCAAGACCCAGGTCACCATCGAGTACGACGGTGACAAGGCCGTCCGCCTCGACACGGTCGTCGTCTCCTCGCAGCACGCCAGCGACATCGACCTCGACTCGCTGCTCGCGCCCGACATCCGCGAGTTCGTGGTCGAGCACGTGCTGAACCAGCTCATCGAGGACGGCATCAAGCTCGACACCGAGGGCTACCGCCTGCTGGTCAACCCGACCGGCCGCTTCGAGATCGGCGGCCCGATGGGCGACGCCGGTCTCACCGGCCGCAAGATCATCATCGACACCTACGGGGGCATGGCCCGCCACGGCGGCGGCGCCTTCTCCGGCAAGGACCCGTCGAAGGTGGACCGCTCGGCCGCCTACGCCATGCGCTGGGTCGCCAAGAACGTCGTCGCCGCAGGTCTCGCCGCCCGCTGCGAGGTCCAGGTCGCGTACGCGATCGGCAAGGCCGAGCCGGTGGGCCTCTTCGTGGAGACCTTCGGGACCGCCGCGATCGAGACCGAGAAGATCGAGCACGCCATCGGCGAGGTCTTCGACCTCCGCCCGGCCGCGATCATCCGCGACCTCGACCTGCTGCGCCCGATCTACGCGCAGACCGCCGCGTACGGCCACTTCGGCCGCGAGCTGCCCGACTTCACCTGGGAGCGCACGGACCGGGTGGACGCGCTGCGCGCCGCCGCCGGTCTGTAAGCACCGCAACGCCGGTCATCCGCCGGAGCCCGGACGCCGTCACGGTGTCCGGGCTCCGGCGTTTCACGGCGGAGGGGTACGGGGACGGGCGGCGCCGTTGTCCGAGGCGTCTGGTAGGGATGGAGCTGTGAGCAGCGAGAACGAGCGGTCCGACGAGCCGGGGGCGCCGGAACAGCTTGCGCTGATCCGGGAGGCCGTCCGCCGGGCCGACGTGCCGCGCGCCAAGCCGCGCACCTGGCGCGGTGCCGCCCTCGCCAAGGAGCTGCCCGTCGCCCGCGTCCTCGTCAACAAGGGCGCGCTCCATCTCGACCAGTACTTCGACTACGCCGTCCCCGAGGAGCTGGACGCCGACGCGCAGCCCGGGGTCCGCGTCCGGGTCCGCTTCGGCGCCGGGGGCCGCAATGTGCGCGGCGGGCGGCGCGAGGGAGGCGGGCTCGTGGACGGCTTCCTCATCGAGCGGCTGGCCGAGTCCGACTACAACGGGGCGCTCGCCGCCCTCGCCTCCGTCGTCTCGCCCGAGCCGGTCCTCGGCCCCGGCCTCCTCGCCCTCGCCCGCGCCGTCGCCGACCGGTACGCGGGCAGCCTCGCCGACGTCCTCCAGCTCGCCGTCCCCCCGCGCAACGCGCAGGCCGAGGCGAAGCCGTCGCCCGCGCCCCTGCCCGCCCCCGCGCCCCCCGCCCCCGGGAGCTGGGAGCGGTACGCGCAGGGGCCCGCGTTCCTCTCCGCGCTGGCCGGCGGGGGCGCCCCCCGGGCCGTGTGGACCGCGCTGCCCGGACCGCACTGGCCCGCCGAGATCGCCACCGCCGTCGCCGCGACCCTGTCCTCCGGGCGCGGCGCCCTCGTCGTCGTCCCCGACGGGCGGACCGCCGCCCGGGTCGACGCCGCGCTCACCGCCCTGCTCGGCGAGGGGCGGCACGCGCTGCTCACCGCCGGTTCCGGGCCCGGGAAGCGGTACCGGGAATGGCTCGCCGTGCGGCGCGGCTCCGTCCGGGCGGTGGTGGGGACCAGGGCGGCGATGTTCGCGCCCGTCGCCGACCTCGGGCTCGTCGTCGTCTGGGACGACGGTGACTCCAGCCACAGCGACGACCGCGCTCCCTTCCCGCATGTCCGCGAGGTCCTGGAGCTGCGGGCCACGCACGGCCGGTGCGCCTTTCTGCTCGGCTCCGTCAGCTGCACGGTGGAGGCCGCGCAGCTCGTGGAGAGCGGGTGGGCGCTGCCGCTGCGCGCCGACCGGGAGCAGGTGCGGGTGGCGGCGCCCGTCATCCGCACCGTGGGCGACGGCGAGCTCGCGCGGGACGGGGCTGCCCGGGCCGCCCGGCTGCCCAGCCTCGCCTGGCAGACCGTCCGGGACGGGCTGCGCACCGGGCCGGTGCTGGTCCAGGTGCCCCGGCGGGGTTACGCCCCCCGGCTCGCCTGCGAACGCTGCCGGGAGCCCGCCCGCTGCCGGCAGTGCGCGGGGCCGCTGGAGGCGCCGGACCAGCAGGACCTGAACTGCGCGTGGTGCGGGCGGGCCGAGACGTCCTGGCACTGCGTGGCCTGCGGGGGGCGGCGGTTGCGCGCCCAGATCGTGGGGGCCCGGCGCACGGCCGAGGAGCTGGGCCGGGCGTTCCCGGCGGTGCCGGTGCGGACGTCGGGGCGTGACCATGTCCTCGACTCGGTGCCGGACCAGCCCGCGCTGGTCGTCAGCACGCCGGGCGCCGAGCCGGTCGCCGAGGGGGGCGGGTACGCGGCGGCGCTCCTGCTCGACGGCTGGGCGATGGTCGGCCGGCCCGACCTGCGCGCCGGTGAGGAGGCGCTGCGCCGGTGGACGTCCGCCGCCGCGCTGGTCCGGGGGAGGCCGGAGGGCGGCACGGTGGTGGTCGTCGCCGAGCCGACGCTGCGGCCCGTGCAGGCGCTGGTCCGCTGGGACCCGGTCGGGCACGCCCGGCGGGAGCTGGCGGAGCGGGCCGAGCTGGGCTTTCCGCCGGTGTCCCGGATGGCGTCGGTGACGGGGGAGCCGGAGGCGCTGGCCGCGTTCTTCGCGGGGGCGCGGTTGCCCGGGGACGCGGAGGTGCTGGGGCCCGTGCCGGTGCCGGCCGCGGAGCCGGGGCGGCCCCGGCGGGCGTTCGAGGCGCCGGCGGGGGAGGTCTGGGAGCGGGCGCTGGTGCGGGTGCCGCCCGGGAGTGGGGCGGCGTTGGCTGCGGCGTTGCGCGCTGCGCGCGTGGCGCGCGGTGGGGGTGGGGGGGCGGTTCGGGTGCGGGTGGATCCGGTGGACATCGGTTGAGGTGTTTGTCCTCAATCGCCGGACGGGCTTGATTTTGGCTGACGTGCTTGTTTTGCGCGGGCGCGACTGACGTGTGAGTGCGGGCGCGTTTGATGCGTGAGGCGGGTCGTCCCCTCGCGTGTGTGAGGGGACGACCCGGCTCAGCCCCGGGTCAACCGTTGCGGGGTCCCGGGAAGGGGTTGGGGCGGTCTGCGGGGGGTTGGGGGGCTCGGGCTGCGGGGACCGTGGGGCCGCGTTGGGGGATGACCTCCGCGGACTCGGGGGCCGTGGGCTGCGGGGTCGTGCGCCGTGAGCCGTAACGGCGGTGGACGGCCTGCTTGGTGACCCCGAGCGCGGAGCCCACCGCGTCCCAGGAGAAGCCCAGCGAGCGGTCGAAGTCCACGGCCGCCGTGACCAGCGTCTCGACGCTGTCCCGCAGTTCCTGGGCCAGTCTGACCGTCGGGGCCGGGGCCCTGCCGTAGACGACGAAGCCCGCGGACGGGCCGGAGCGGCGCGGACGGTAGACGTTGCCCAGCTGTGCGGTGAGCGTGCGCAGTGCGTCCACCTGCCGCCGGACCCGCTCGATGTCCCGCACCAGGAGATGCAGGCTGGCCCGCGCTTGGGCGTCGTGGGTTGCGTGGTCGGCCATGAAGAAGCCTCTCGAACCGGCGTTGAAAGGGATCGGGCCGCACCAGGGCGGCTCGCTTCGGTCAATCTCTCTTGACCAACGCCGCACCGGGGGATCTGGTCACGCTCGGGGGGCGTATGCGCACCTGCGAGGGGCGCGCGACTGTGCGTACGCCCCCCGGCCCGCCGCCCCATAGACTTGTGCGTTGCTCGTCACCGTAACGTTTCGGCCTGAGAGTCCGGCCTGAGAGGCAGTCAGCCACCCATGAAGCTCGTCTTCGCAGGCACCCCCGAGGTAGCCGTCCCCGCACTCGACGCCCTGATCGCCTCCGGCCGGCACGAGGTGGCCGCCGTCGTGACCCGGCCCGACGCGCCCGCGGGGCGTGGCCGGCGGCTGGTGGCCAGCCCGGTCGCCGAGCGCGCCGAGGAGGCCGGGATCGAGGTGCTGAAGCCCGCCCGGCCCCGGGACGAGGACTTCCTCGCGCGGCTGCGGGAGATCGCCCCGGACTGCTGCCCGGTCGTCGCGTACGGCGCGCTGCTGCCCAAGGTGGCGCTCGACATCCCGGCGAAGGGCTGGGTCAACCTGCACTTCTCGCTGCTGCCCGCCTGGCGCGGCGCCGCCCCCGTGCAGCACGCGGTGATGTCCGGCGACGAGGTGACCGGGGCGTCCACCTTCCTGATCGAGGAGGGTCTGGACTCCGGACCGGTCTACGGCGTCCTGACCGAGGAGGTCCGCCCGACCGACACCAGCGGCGATCTGCTGACCCGGCTGGCGTTCGCCGGGTCCGGGCTGCTGGCCGCCACCATGGACGGCATCGAGGACGGCACCCTGCACGCCGTCCCGCAGCCCGCCGACGGGGTCACCCTCGCGCCGAAGATCACCGTGGAGGACGCCCAGGTCCAGTGGTCCGCGCCCGCCCTCCGCGTCGACCGCGTCATCCGCGCCTGCACCCCGGCGCCGGGCGCCTGGACGCTGTTCCGGGGCGAGCGCCTGAAGCTCGTCCAGGCCACCCCCGCCGTGGACCGGTCCGAGCTGGCGCCCGGTGAGCTGTCGGCCGGCAAGAACAACGTGTTCGTCGGCACCGGGTCGCACGCCGTCGAGCTGCTGTGGGTGCAGCCGCAGGGCAAGAAGCCGATGCGCGCCGCCGACTGGGCGCGCGGGGTGCGCATCGTCCCCGGCGAGCTGGTCGGGAGCTGAGAGCCGCGGGGCGGCACGTAGGCTGGGAGGGTTCGTCCTCTCACCTCCAGCGGAGCACCTTTCACGTGAACGACCAGCCGCGTCGCCGTCCCGCCAAGCCGCACCGCCGTCCCCAGAAGGACCCGGTCCGCTTCCTCGCCTTCGAGGTCCTGCGGGCCGTGGACGAGCGCGACGCGTACGCGAACCTCGTCCTGCCCCCGCTGCTGAAGAAGGCCCGGGCCAAGGGCGACTTCGACCACCGCGACGCCGCCCTGGCGACCGAGCTGGTCTACGGGACGCTGCGCCGCCAGGGGACGTACGACGCGATCGTCGCCGCCTGCATCGACCGGCCGCTGCGCGAGGTGGACCCGCCGGTCCTGGACGTGCTGAACATGGGCGTGCACCAGCTCCTCGGCACCCGTATCCCGACCCACGCGGCGGTCTCCGCGAGCGTGGAGCTGGCCCGGGTGGTGCTGGGCGAGGGGCGCGCCAAGTTCGTCAACGCCGTCCTGCGCAAGGTGTCCGCCGACGACCTCGACGGCTGGGTCGAGAAGGTGGCCCCCTCCTACGAGGACGACGCCGAGGACCATCTCGCGGTCGTCCACTCGCACCCGCGCTGGGTCGTCTCCGCGCTCTGGGACGCGCTCGGCGGCGGCCGCGCCGGGATCGAGGACCTGCTCGACGCCGACAACGAGCGCCCCGAGGTCACCCTCGTCGCCCGCCCCGGCCGCTCCACCACGGACGAGCTCATCGAGGAGCTGGGCGAGGACAACTCGCTCCCGGGCCGTTGGTCGCCCTACGCCGTGCGGATGGCCGAGGGCGGCGAGCCCGGCGCCCTGACCGCCGTGCGCGAGAGCCGGGCCGGGGTCCAGGACGAGGGCAGCCAGCTCGTCGCCGCCGCCCTGGCGGCCGCCCCGCTGGAGGGCAGCGACGCCCGCTGGCTCGACGGCTGCGCGGGCCCCGGCGGAAAGGCGGCTCTGCTCGCCGCCCTCGCCGCCGACCGCGGCGCCGCCCTGCTGGCCGCCGAGAAGCAGCCGCACCGCGCCCGCCTCGTGGAACGCGCGCTGGCCGGCAACCCCGGCCCGTACCAGGTGATCACCGCCGACGGCACCCGCCCGCCGTGGCGCCCCGGCAGCTTCGACCGGGTCCTGATGGACGTGCCGTGCTCCGGGCTCGGCGCGCTCCGCCGTCGCCCCGAGGCCCGCTGGCGCCGCCGCCCGGAGGACCTGGAAGGCTTCGCACCCCTCCAGCGCGGGTTGCTGCGCGAGGCGCTGAAGGCCGTACGCGTCGGCGGTGTCGTCGGGTACGCGACCTGCTCGCCGCACCTCGCGGAGACCCGGGTCGTCGTGGAGGACGTGCTCAAGGGGCGCGGCGGGGCGCCCGTCGAGGCGGAGTGGATCGACGCCCGTCCGCTGCTGCCGGGCGTGCCCGCGCTGGGCGACGGACCCGACGTTCAGCTCTGGCCGCATCTGCACGGCACCGACGCGATGTATCTGGCGCTGCTCCGCCGTACCGCCTGACCGCAGGCCCCTCACCGGGGCGAAACGCCGGGAATGTGCGAACCGTAATGATCCCGTGAGCCTTTGGAGCGCACCGAGGCCGGGAAGTGACGCAGAACATGGCAGGCTTGGCCCATGGCCCAGATCAACCCGAGTATTCTCTCCGCCGATTTCGCGCGCCTCGCCGATGAGGCCAAGGCCGTCGAAGGTGCCGACTGGCTCCATGTCGATGTCATGGACAACCACTTCGTGCCCAATCTGACCCTCGGCGTTCCGATCGTGGAATCGCTCAGCAGGGCCACGGACACGCCGCTGGACTGCCACCTGATGATCGAGGACGCGGACCGCTGGGCACCGCAGTACGTCGAGGCGGGGGCCGGGTCGGTCACCTTCCACGCCGAGGCCGCCGCCGCCCCCGTGCGGCTGGCCCGGGAGATCCGCGCCAAGGGCGCCCGCGCCTCCATGGCGCTCAAGCCCGCGACGCCCATCGAGCCGTACGAGGACCTGCTCCCCGAGCTCGACATGCTGCTGATCATGACCGTGGAGCCGGGCTTCGGCGGCCAGGCGTTCCTGGACATCATGCTGCCGAAGATCCGCCGCACCCGTGAGCTGATCTCCAAGCACGGGCTCGATCTGTGGCTCCAGGTCGACGGCGGCGTCTCCGAGACCACCATCGAGCGGTGCGCCGAGGCCGGCGCCGATGTCTTCGTCGCCGGGTCGGCGGTGTACGGGGCGGGCGACCCCGCCGCCGCGGTGCGGGCCCTGCGCGCCAAGGCCGACGGGGCGATCGGCGCGGCCGGCTGGGCCTGCGCGCACTGAGTCCGGGGCGGCCGGAGCGGGCGAGCGGCGCCCCGGCCAAGGGCAGATGAACGGGGTCCGACGGGACCGGTCAGGGATCGCCGTATCTGACAGGATGAACGGCGTATCAAGAGCGTGAACAGCAGTGAGGAGAACGCGGTGTCTGCAATGTCGGCGGGCCGGTCCGCCCTGCGGATGGGGCCCGCGGAGCTGGTGCAGGCGGCGGCCATGGCCCGCCGCTTCTACCTCGAGGGCAAGTCCAAGATCCAGATCGCCGAGGAGTTCGGCGTCAGCCGCTTCAAGGTCGCCCGGGTGCTGGAGACCGCCCTGGAGCGCGACCTCGTACGCATCGAGATCCGGGTCCCGGCCGAGCTGGACGCCGAGCGCTCCGACGCGCTCCGGGCCCGCTACGGGCTGCGCCACGCGGTCGTCGTGGAGTCCCCGGCGGAGGAGCAGGACGACGCGGCGGACCCGGAGAACCTGGGCGAGGTCGCGGCCGACCTGCTCGGCGAACTGGTGAACGAGGGCGATGTGCTCGGGCTCGCCTGGGGCCGCTCCACCATCCACATGGCCGCCGCCCTCGACCGGCTGCCCCCGTGCACGGTCGTGCAGCTCACCGGGGTGTACGACGCGGGCACCGCCGAGCGCGGTTCGGTGGAGGCCGTGCGGCGCGCCGCCCAGGTCTCCGGGGGCGAGGCGCACCCGATCTACGCGCCGATGCTGCTGCCCGACCCGGCGACCGCCGCCGCGCTGCGCCACCAGACGGGGATCGCCCGGGCCTTCGAGTACTTCGACAAGGTGACGGTCGCGGCCGTCTCCATCGGTTCCTGGGAGCCGGGCATCTCGACCGTGCACGACATGCTCTCCGACGAGGAGCGCCGGCACTACGCCTCGCTCGGTGTCGCCGCGGAGATGTCCGCCCACCTCTTCGACGCGGAGGGCCGCCGGGTCGGCCGGGACCTCGGCGAGCGGTGCATCACCGTCGAGGCGGACCGGCTGCGCCGGATCCCCGAGGTGGTGGCCATCGCGGGCGGGCAGCGCAAGGCCGCCGCGATCGGCGCGGTGCTGCGGTCCGGCCTGGTCACCAGCCTGGTGACGGACACGGCCGCCGCCGACTACCTCCTCACCGAGTCCGCCGCCCCACGCCGCCCGGCCCTGGAGCGCGCGGACCCGGACGGCGACTGAGCCGTAAGGGCACACGGTCGTACGGGAGAGGGGCGAGCGGTCCGTGACCGCTCGCCCCTCTCCCGTATTTCCGGTGCTCAGTCCTGGGAGAGGCCCAGGACCGTGGACTCCAGATACTGCTCCGGCTGCTCGTACTGGCTGACGTCGGCCGGGTTGTAGCGGGGCGTCTGCCGGGACCAGTCGAGATTGCCGCGCATCCAGCTGCGCATGCCGTCGAGATACGGCTCCAGCATCGGCGTCAGCTGCGGATACGCCTCCAGCAGCTCGGTCTCCGCCGTCAGGAAGCGCTCCGTCTCGACGGCGATCTCCGCGCAGACGTGCTCCAGCGCCTCCTGCTTGCCGTAGCCGCGGTGGTGGCGGACCAGGTGGACGAGGTTGTGGATCTCGCCGAGCACCTGCTCCTTCTCGTACGAGTACACGTCATTGGCCCAGCAGACGTGGTTGCAGGACGCTTCGAGCGCGGTGATGAACCGGGGGTCGTTGTGGATCGAGGAGGGTGCCTCGATGCCCGCGACGATCTCTATCAGGTCCATGCAGACGATGATCGCGCCGGTGTGGCGGCGCTTCTCTATGTACAGCTCCTCCGACGGCACCACGCCCGCCGCCCGGTTCCCGGCTTCCCAGGTGGTGGCGGTGGTGAGGTACTTCTTCAGGTGCCAGGCGAACCTGCGCCGCCAGTGCACCGCTGCGGTCGGCGTCGTACGTTGCCACAGGTCGATGAGGGCCACCACGGCGGCGGGCAGCTCCTCGTTCTCCAGCACACCGGTGCGGGTGCCCTCGACCACGGCCAGCATCAGGGCGACGACGTCCCGCACCCGCTCCGGGCTCCGGCCGAGATGGCCGTCGTCCAGCTGGTCGTCCACGAGGAAGAGCCAGACGAACCAGTCGGCGACCAGGTCCAGATTCTCACTGTCGGCGGTCGGGTAGACCATGCCGACGAACGCGCCGAAGTCCGCCTGCTCGAAGCGCTCTCTGGCCGAATCCCGGTGCACCAGACCGGTGTTGCGGGTCCAGGTGTCCAGATGATCCCGTACGTGGGCGACGTGCGGGTTCGTCCGCTGGGGGAACGGGCAGTAGATGTCCGGCAGTTCGTTCTCCACGGGCGGGTCGTGATCCTCTCCGGTCGTACGGGTGACGGAAGTTGAGCATGATCCGTCCGTTCATCCGGGGCGTTGTGGTGACCCACGGGACCTGCGGGTTTGAAGCTACCTGACCCCCTGTCACCAGGTCCAGGGCAGATGATCGGGAATGGTTGAAAGCTGTTCGGGTAAGGTCCGGGGGTAAGGCAGGTGGCACTTGCCCGGGACTCCCGCAGCGGCCCTTTCGTAGGAACATACGAGCGTGGGAGTCATTTGCTGTGTCTTCGTGGAAGCGACCTGCGCCATTTCGTATGAAAAAATGAGTGTTATGCGTTTTCTTGAGCCCGGCACCGGTCGCTATACAGAGTCCCCCTCCGTTCCGTACGACCTCACGTACGACGACGTCTTCATGGTCCCGGGCCGGTCGGCGGTCGGATCGCGCCAGGGTGTCGACCTGTCCTCGCCCGACGGCAGCGGCACCACCATCCCTCTCGTCGTCGCGAACATGACCGCGATCGCGGGCCGCCGGATGGCCGAGACCATCGCCCGCCGCGGCGGCCTCGTCGTCATCCCTCAGGACATCCCGATCGAGGTCGTCACCGAGGTCGTCGCGTGGGTGAAGACGCGCCACCTGGTGCTCGACACGCCCATCGAGCTGTCGCCCGGCCAGACCGTCGCGGACGCGCTGTCCCTGCTGCACAAGCGCGCGCACGGCGCCGGGGTCGTCGTGGACGCCGAACGCCGGCCCGTCGGCGTGGTCACCGACCACGACCTGTCCGGCGTGGACCGCTTCACCCAGCTCTCCGAGGTCATGTCCAAGGACCTGGTCGTCCTGGACGCGGACATCGACCCGCGCGACGCCTTCAACAAGCTGGACGGCGCCAACCGCAAGCTCGCCCCCGCCGTCGACGCGGACGGGCGCCTCGTCGGCATCCTCACCCGCAAGGGCGCCCTGCGCGCCACGCTCTACACCCCGGCCACCGACGCGGACGGCAAGCTGCGGATCGCCGCCGCCGTCGGCATCAACGGCGACGTGGCCGGCAAGGCGAAGCAGCTCCTCGACGCGGGTGTGGACACCCTCGTCGTGGACACCGCGCACGGTCACCAGGAGTCCATGATCAGCGCGGTGCGCGCGGTCCGGGCGCTGGACCCGCAGGTGCCGATCGTGGCGGGCAACATCGTCGCCGCCGAGGGGGTGCGCGACCTCATCGAGGCCGGCGCGGACATCATCAAGGTCGGCGTCGGACCCGGCGCCATGTGCACCACCCGCATGATGACCGGCGTGGGCCGCCCCCAGTTCTCGGCCGTGCTGGAGTGCGCCGCCGAGGCGAAGAAGTACGGCAAGCACGTCTGGGCCGACGGTGGGGTCCGCCACCCGCGCGACGTCGCCATGGCGCTCGCCGCCGGTGCGTCCAACGTGATGATCGGCTCCTGGTTCGCCGGGACCTACGAGTCCCCGGGCGACCTCCAGCAGAGCGCCGACGGCCGCTTCTACAAGGAGTCCTTCGGCATGGCGTCCGCGCGCGCCGTGAAGAACCGGACCTCCGACGAGTCCGCGTACGACCGCGCCCGCAAGGCGCTCTTCGAGGAGGGCATCTCCACCTCGCGGATGTTCCTGGACCCGGCGCGCCCCGGCGTCGAGGACCTGATCGACTCGATCATCGCGGGCGTCCGCTCCTCCTGCACGTACGCGGGCGCGGGCTCCCTCGCGGAGTTCGCCGAGAAGGCCGTCGTCGGGGTGCAGAGCGCCGCCGGCTACGCGGAGGGCAAGCCGCTGCACGCCAGCTGGAGCTAGGGCCTCCGGCCGGGGTTCGCCCGGCCCCGGGTGACCCGTGGTCTACTGCCGGGGGACGGCACGCGTCGTCCTCCGGCACAATCATGCCCGGCTCCGGCCTGGCCACCGCAGAGAAGTGACCCGTACGACGTGCGACTGAACGACCTCGACGAACGCATCGTCCACGCCCTGGCCGAGGACGCCCGCCGCTCCTACGCCGACATCGGCTCGATCATCGGCCTGTCCGCGCCCGCCGTGAAACGCCGGGTCGACCGGCTGCGCGCCGAGGGGGCCATCACCGGGTTCACCGTGCGCGTTGACCCGGCGGCGCTCGGCTGGGAGACCGAGGGGTACATCGAGATCTACTGCAGCCGCAACACGTCCCCGGAGTCCATCAAGCAGGGGCTCGCCCGCTATCCCGAGGTCGCCTCCGCGTCCACGGTCACCGGCGACGCGGATGCGCTGGTGCAGGTCTTCGCGGCGGACATGCGGCACTTCGAGCAGGTGCTGGAGCGGATCGCGGGGGAGCCGTACGTCGAACGGACGAAGTCCGTGCTGGTTCTCTCGCCGCTGTTGCGGCGGTATTCGTCGGGGTCCCCGGGGTAGCGGCCGTCCGCCCGGTGGGCCGGGTCCTCCGGCGTCGGTTCCGTCCTCAAACGCCGGACGGGCTGGGGTGGGCGCGACGGGCGGGGATGGCCGCGATGGGCCGGGATGGCCGTTGGTGTCGCGCAATGAATCGCCGCTCCCCGTGCGATCCGCGCAACGGATCGGCCGTCGGTGCGCAACGGTCGCGTCTTGTTCGGGCCGAAGCGTGGAACGTACCGTTTCTACGTCCCCGCCCCGCTCGTATCGTCCGAGGTCAGCCATGCCGTCGTTGCGCACCGCCCTGCTCCAGAGCTCCGGGCGTCCCGGCTCGGTCGCCGGGTCCGTCGAGCTGCTGGCGGACGCCGCGCGCCGCGCCGCCGCCACCGGGGCCCGGCTCCTGGTCTGCCCCGAGCTGTACCTCACCGGGTACGCCATCGGCGACGACGTCCCCCGGCTGGCCGAGGCCGCCGACGGGCCCGCCGCCCGCGCCGTCGCCGAGATCGCCGTGCGGCACGGGATCGCCGTCCACTACGGCTACCCGGAGCGCGAGGGCGACACCCTGTACAACTCCGCGCAGCTCATCGGCCCCGACGGCATCACGCTCGCCAACTACCGCAAGACCCACCTCTTCGGGGACTTCGAGCAGCGCTGGTTCACCCCCGGCGGGCAGCCCGTGGTCCAGGCTGAGCTGGACGGGGTCCGTATCGGCCTGCTGACCTGCTACGACGTCGAGTTCCCGGAGAACGTACGGGCGCACGCCCTGGCCGGTACCGATCTCCTGCTGGTCCCGACCGCGCTGATGCACCCCTTCTCGTTCGTCGCCGAATCCCTCGTCCCGGTCCGCGCCTTCGAGAGCCAGCTGTACCTCGCGTACGTCAACCGGACCGGCCCGGAAGGCGAGTTCGACTTCACCGGGCTGAGCTGCCTGGCCGGTCCTGACGGCACGGTCCGTGCCCGTGCGGGGCGCGGCGAGGAGCTGGTCACCGGCGACGTCGACCTCGCCCTGCTGGCCGCCTCCCGGGCCGCCAACCCGTATCTGCGCGACCGCCGCCCCGGCCTGTACGGCTCCCTCGTCTGAGCCGGTCCGCCCCCCCTTCACGTCTTCGCCCGTCCCGCAAGGAGCCCGTACCCCATGACCGCCGTGCCCCCCGCCGTCCAGCACACCGAGGAAGCGGCCCCGCCGATCACGATGTTCGGGCCGGACTTCCCGTACGCGTACGACGACTTCCTCGCCCACCCGGCGGGCCTCGGCCAGATACCGGCGACCGAGCACGGCACCGAGGTGGCCGTCATCGGCGGCGGGCTCTCCGGCATCATCACCGCGTACGAACTGATGAAGATGGGCCTCAAGCCGGTCGTCTACGAGGCCGACCGCATCGGCGGACGGCTGCGCACCGTCGAGTTCGAGGGCTGCGCCACCGACGGCGAACCGCTCACCGCCGAGATGGGCGCGATGCGCTTCCCGCCCTCCTCGACCGCCCTCCAGCACTACATCGACCTCGTCGGCCTGGAGACCAAGGCGTTCCCCAACCCGCTCTGCCCGGCCACCCCTTCGACCGTGGTCGACCTCAAGGGCGAGTCGCACTACGCCACGACCATCGATGAACTCCCGCAGGTCTACCGCGATGTGATGGACGCCTGGAACCGCTGCCTGGAGGAGGGCGCCGACTTCTCCGACATGAACCGGGCGATGCGCGAGCGCGACGTGCCCCGGATCAGGGAGATCTGGTCCCGGCTGGTCGAGAAGCTGGACAACCAGACCTTCTACGGCTTCCTCTGCGACTCCGACGCCTTCAAGTCCTTCCGGCACCGCGAGATCTTCGGCCAGGTCGGCTTCGGCACCGGCGGCTGGGACACCGACTTCCCCAACTCCATCCTGGAGATCCTGCGCGTCGTCTACACCGAGGCGGACGACCACCACCGCTCCATCGTCGGCGGCAGCCAGCAGCTCCCGCTGCGCCTGTGGGACCGCGAGCCGCGGAAGATCACGCACTGGCCGCTCGGCACCTCGCTGTCCTCGCTGCACGGCGGCGAGCCGCGCGGGGCCGTCACCCGGCTGAACCGTACGGCCGGCAACCGGATCACCGTCACCGACGCCTCCGGCGACATCCGCACCTTCCGGGCGGCCGTCTTCACGGGGCAGTCGTGGCTGCTGCTCTCCAAGATCGCCTGCGACGACGCGCTCTTCCCGATCGACCACTGGACGGCGATGGAGCGCACCCACTACATGGAGTCGTCCAAGCTGTTCGTTCCCGTGGATCGGCCGTTCTGGCTGGACAAGGACGAGACGACCGGCCGCGACACGATGTCGATGACGCTGACCGACCGGATGACCCGGGGCACGTACCTGCTGGACGACGGGCCGGACCGCCCGGCGAGCATCTGCCTCTCGTACACCTGGTGCGACGACAGCCTGAAGTGGCTGCCGCTCTCGGCGACCGAGCGGATGGACGTCATGCTGAAGTCGCTCGGCGAGATCTACCCGAACGTCGACATCCGCAGCCACATCACCGGCAACCCGGTCACCGTCTCCTGGGAGAACGAGCCCTGGTTCATGGGCGCGTTCAAGGCCAACCTGCCCGGCCACTACCGCTACCAGCGGCGGCTGTTCACCCACTTCATGCAGGACCGGCTGCCCGCCGACAAGCGGGGCCTGTTCCTGGCCGGTGACGACATCTCCTGGACGGCCGGGTGGGCCGAGGGGGCCGTGCAGACCGCGCTGAACGCCGTGTGGGGCGTGATGACCCACTTCGGCGGCGCGACCGACGCGACCAACCCCGGCCCCGGCGACCGCTTCGACGAGCTGGCCCCGGTGGAACTCCCGGAGGACTGAGCGGGGCCCCGGTCAGGAATCCTTCGCCGGGGACTCCTCGTCGTACGCCGAGGTGCCCGAGTCGAGCAGCGGCTCCTGGGTCTTGAGGTGCGCCGGGGCGAAGGCGCGCAGCACGTGGTAGCCGGTGATCACGACGATGGTGCCGAGGGCGATCCCGCTCAGCTCGAAGTTGTCCGTGATCTTCAGGCTGACCCCGCCGACGCCGATGATGATGCCCGCTGCGGCCGGTACCAGGTTCAGCGGATTGCGCAGGTCCACCTTGGCGTTCAGCCAGATCTGGGCGCCGAGCAGGCCGATCATGCCGTACAGGATGACCGTGATGCCGCCGAGCACCCCGCCCGGGATCGCCGCCACGACCGCCCCGAACTTCGGGCAGAGGCCGAAGAGCAGGGCGAAGCAGGCGGCGGCCCAGTAGGCGGCGGTGGAGTACACGCGGGTCGCGGCCATCACGCCGATGTTCTCGGAGTACGTGGTGTTCGGCGGGCCGCCCACGGCCGTGGACAGCATCGAGGCGGCGCCGTCCGCCGCGATGGCGGTGCCCAGCTTGCCGTCCAGCGAGCGGCCGGTCATCTCGCCGACCGCCTTCACGTGCCCGGCGTTCTCCGCGATCAGGGCGATGACGACGGGCAGGGCGACCAGGATCGCCGACCACTCGAAGCTCGGCGCGTGGAACGACGGCAGCCCGACCCAGTCGGCCTTTCCGACGCCCGACAGGTCCAGCCGCCAGTGGTCCACCGACTCGGCGCCCCCGGCGGGGGAGTGGATCTTGCCGAAGACCAGGTCGAGCAGCCAGGACAGGACGTAGCCGAAGACCAGCCCCAGGAAGATCGCGATCCGCGAGAAGAAGCCGCGCAGGCACACCACGGCCAGACCGGTGAACAGCATCACCAGGAGGGCCGTCCACTGGTCCTGCGGCCAGTACGTCGACGCGGTCACCGGGGCCAGGTTGAACCCGATGAGCATGACCACCGCGCCCGTCACCACCGGCGGCATCGCCGCGTGGATGATCCGCGCGCCGAACCGCTGCACCGCGAGACCGGCGAGGAAGAGCACCACGCCGACCACGAAGACCGCGCCGGTCACCACCGCGCTGTCGCCGCCGCTCGCCCGGATCGTCGCGGCGACCCCGACGAACGAGAGCGAACAGCCCAGATAGCTCGGCACCTGGCCGCGCGTGGCCAGCAGGAAGATGGCCGTCGCGACACCCGACATCATGATCGCGAGGTTCGGGTCGAGGCCCATCAGGACCGGCGACACGAACGAGGCGCCGAACATGGCGACCACGTGCTGCGCGCCGAGCCCGAAGGTGCGGGGCCAGGAGAGCCGCTCGTCGGGGCGGACCACCGCTCCCGGTGCGGGCGTCTTCCCGTCGCCGTGCAAGGTCCAGCGCACGCCGAGGCCCATGGTTGCTCCCTGTGTGTAGGTGCGTGAGCCCGTGCCGGCCGGGCATGGCGCTCATCGCGGAAAAGATCAGCGCCATGCTAGGCCCTGTCGTCACATTCCCGTCTGCCGGGCGACGCCATGCACGCACTCTCGCCGCACCGGCCCCAGACCCCAGTACGTCCAGTACAGGGGTCTGGGGCCGGCACGCCGAGAGCACGCACCTGACGCCGCCCGGCCCGCCCTCCGGGCGGACGACGGGAATGTGACGACAGGGCCTAGTGGTGCCCGGCCCGCGCGCCCCGGCCGGACCCACCCGTTCCGGTTCACCGGTGTCGCGGCGCCCCGGGGAGGGGTCAGGCGCCGGGCTCCGCCGCCGCGTCCCGGACCGCCGCACCCTGCGACGTCGGCTTGCGGTCGCCGGCCCGCAGCACTCCGGCGCCCAGGACCAGGCCGAACGCCAGCACCGACACCAGGCCGAACGACACGACCAGCGAGGTCGCCTCGGCCAGCGAACCGATCGCCGACGGGGCGATGAGGCCCGAGGTGTACGTGATCGTCGCGACGCCCGCGATGGCCTGGGCGGGCTTGGGCCCGCTGCGCCCGGCCGCCGCGAAGGCGAGCGGGACCACCACGGCGATACCGAGCCCCATCAGCCCGAACCCGCACATCGCGAGGGCCACGTGCGGGGCGGTGACCACCAGGACCCCGCCGACCGTGGCCAGGACGCCCCCGGCCCGTACGGTGCGCACCGCGCCGAAGCGGTCGACCACCCGGTCCCCGGCGATCCGGGCGACCGCCATCGTCAGCGCGAACGCGGTGGTGGCCACCGCCGCGAGACCGGCTGAGCTGTCCAGCGTGTCGCGGAGGTAGACCGCCGACCAGTCGAGGCTGGCGCCCTCGGCGAAGACCGCGCAGAAGCCCACCGCACCGATGATCAGGGCCGACTTGGGCGGCAGCGCGAAACGCGGCGGCGGCTCCTCGTCCGGCTCGCTGCGCAGGTCGAACACCCACTGACAGGCGGTCAGGCCGAGCAGGGTCAGCACCGCGGCGGCTATCACGTGGTGCAGCCGGGCGTCCGTGCCCGCGTGGGCGGCCACCGTGCCCGCCGCCGAGCCCAGCAGGGCGCCCACGCTCCACATGCCGTGCAGCCCGGACATGATCGACTTGTCGAGCCGGTTCTCCACCTCGACGCCGAGCGCGTTCATCGCCACGTCGGACATGCCGGACGAGGCCCCGTACACGAACAGCGCCGCGCAGAGCGTGAGCAGGTTGGGCGCCAGGGCGGGCAGGATCAGCGCCAGCGTCCACAGCGACAGCAGCCCGCGCAGGGCGGTCCGCGCGCCGAAGCGGTGGCTCACCGCGCCGGCCAGCGGCATCGCGACCGAGGCGCCGATGGCGGGGAAGGCCAGCGCGAGGCCCAGCTGGCCCGCGCTCACGCCCGCGTGGTCCTGGATCCAGGGGACCCGGGTGGCGAAACTGCCGGTCACCGACCCGTGCACGGTGAAGACCGCCGCGATGGCATACCTGGCCCGCCGCACCTCCTTGGTGCCGAAGACCGTAGCCGTGGATGTGGTTGTCATACCGCCGTGCCCTCCCCTGAAGTCCTGTGCCACGATGCGGGCGATAAACTATCAGGAACCCTGCCTGATAAATAGACCGTCCGTACGACTCCGGTCCGGCGGTGATCTGGAAGGATTCCGGCATGCCCGCATCACCGAGCACCGCCCGGGCCATCAACGACCGGCTCGCCCTGCGGCTCCTTCAGCAGGACGGCCCCCTGACGGCCACGCAGCTGAAGACCCTGACCGGGCTCTCCCGGCCCACCGTCGCGGACCTGGTCGACCGCCTCCAGGGCGCGGGCCTCATCCATGTCGTCGGCGAGACCGGGGCCGACCGCCGGGGGCCCAACGCCCGGCTCTACGGCATCGTCGCGGACCGCGCGCTGCTGGCCGGGCTCGACGTGCGCACCGACAGCGTCGCCGTCGTCATCGCCGATCTGCTGGGCGCGACGCTGGCCGAGGCGACGCTGCCGGTCGGCGAGACGGAGGGGGACGACGCCGTGGAGCGGGCCGTCGCGCTGCTCGCGTCCACCGTCCGCAACGCGGGAAGCGCACCCCTGCACAGCGTCGGCATCGGCGCGCCCGGGCTGATCGACCCGGTCACGGGCGAACTGAGGGACAGCAGCGGGCTGCCGGCCTGGCACCGCAGCCTGGTCCGGGCGCTCCAGGAGCGGCTTCCGGCGACGGTGCTGGTCGAGAACGAGACGAACCTCGCCGCCGTCGCCGAGCACCGCGTCGGCGCGGCCCGCGACCACGACACGTTCGTCCTGCTCTGGCTGGGCCACGGGGTGGGGGCGGCGGTCATGCTCGACGGGAAGGTGCGCCGGGGGGCCTCGGGCGGCGCGGGCGAACTCGGCTTCCTGCCGGTCCCCGGCACGGCGGGCACGCCCTCGGCCGTCAACTGCGACGGGGGCTTCCACTCACTGGTCGGCTCGGCGCCGCTCTGCGAACTGGCCGCGCGATACGGGATCGTCGTGACACAGCAGGGTCAGGAGCCCGGTGCGGCGGTGGCCGTCCGGGCGGCGCTCGCGGGGGAGGGCGACAGCGAGGGCTTCCTCGGCGCCCTGGCCGACCGGATCGCGGTGGGCGCCGCGGCGGTGGCCTCGGTCCTCGACCCCGGGCTCGTCCTGCTCTCCGGCGAGGTGGGCCACGCGGGGGGCGGCGCTTTGGCCGCCCGGGTCGAGGAGCGGCTGGCCGCGATGTCCCCGCTGCGCACCGGGGTGCGGGCGGGGCTGCTGGGCGGCACGGCGGTGCGCCGGGGGGCGCTGCTCGCGGCGCGCGATGCGGCGCAGGAGGCGATCTTCGCGCCGCAGTCGAGCCCGTCCGGCGTGTGAGGACGGAACCGGTTCGCCGGACGGGCTCGACGGGCGGGGTTCAGCAGGCGCCGAGGTCCTGCCAGACGCCCCATTCACCGGTGGAGCCGGGCTTCTCGCCCTTCGTCCACCACTTCGCCTTCCACTGGTGGCCGTCCTGGCTCACCGTCGTACCGGCGCCGTACTCCGCGCTCGCGCTCCACGCCGCCGCCGCGCAGGTGCCGCCCGACGGGTCGGGGCTCGGGCCGGTGGAGCCGGACGGGTCGGGCGTCGGGGTCGAGCCCGTGCCCGGCTGGACCACGGTCGTGCCCCGGGCCAGGTCCGCCGCCAGCGCGTAGGACTTCCCGCCGAAGGTCACCGTCCAGTTGGACGGCGTGGACGTCGGCAGGTAGTACACGAAGTCGACCTGGACCGACGCGCCGGGCGCCAGGCTCTGCCAGGACGGCAGCTTCAGCGAGACGCGGTTGTAGTCGCCCTTCAGCCCGCCGACGTTGTTCGCGGCGGTGTGATCACTGCGCACGATCGTCGTGCCGAAGCCCGACTGGTCCTTGGCGTTGGCGGGCGCCGAGGTGGAGTAGTCGAACTGGAACTCCGTACCGCCGGGCAGCGTCGCCTCGGTGTTGTTGGTGATCGTCAGCTTGGGGCTGATCGGGTAGTTGGAGTCGCCCAGCGGGAACTGGCCGAACGACACGTCGATGTCCAGCGCCTGGGTGGGCAGGTCGATCGTGGAGCGCTTCGCCCCGTACGGCGCCGCCGTCTTGAAGGTGTCGTACATGGTCGAGGTGAGCGTGGAGCCGGGCTCGTACTGCCCCTTGGCCGCGTTCCAGCCGTAGTCCCCGGCCAGCTCCCAGATCATCGTGCCGCCGATGCCCTTGTCGGCCACGTAGTCCGCCTTGGCCTGCACGGACTGCTCGTCCTCGGTGGAGAGGAAGACCTTCTTGTCGGCGTTCCACAGCCACGGCGCGACGAGCGTCGAGTCGTAGTTGCGGACGTAGGTGCCGGTCAGCTTCGTGTCCGCGGGGAATCCGTAATCCGTGACGTAGTCGCCGACGATGCCCTTCTCCAGGTTCTTCGCGTGCCACATCGGGTTGGACCCGGCGGGCGACTCCTTGCCGTTGGTGTCCAGGTCGTGCCAGAGGTTGTCGATGCCGACGGCACCGTCACCGCACTTGGTCAGCCCCGCTCCGGCCGGGCAGTCGGTCGAAGCCGCCTTGCCCCACAGGCCGTTGGTGCCGCCCTGCACGTTCTTGAAGCCGCGGGTGTAGTACGGCAGGCCGATGTTGATCCGGCCGGACGGCATCGAACCGCGGAAGTAGTGGTAGGCCCAGTCCGTGTTGAGGTAGCCGGTGCCGCCGTACTGCGAGGTCGAGTAGACGCTCGCCTGGGCGAGCTCCGCGTCCTTGCCGTCGTCGTAGAGCGCGGCGTTGGGGCCGACGTACTCGTTCCAGGCGCCGTGCAGGTCGTACGACATGATGTTGACGTAGTCCAGGTACTTCTGGACCTGGAACGTCTCCATGCCGCGCAGCAGGTAGCCCGACGAGGGGGCGGCGACGCTGAGCAGGTAGTGGTGGCCGTCGGCGGCGGAGGCCCGGTCCAGCTTCTCGCGCAGGGTCTTCATCAGCGCGGCGTAGCCCTTGACCAGACCGGCGCGGCGGGCGTTGGACAGCGTCCAGTCCAGCGGGTTGCCCGCGTCCTTCATGGTCGTCGGGTACTCGTAGTCGATGTCGACGCCGTTGAAGCCGTACTTCCGGATGAAGTCGACCGCCGAGTCGGCGAAGGTGTCGATCCCGGCCTGGTTGACCGAGCCGTCGGCGTTGGTGGCCATGGAGTAGAAGCCGCCCGAGCCGACCCGCTCGCCGTCGTCGCCGAAGTAGCCGCCGGTCTCGGCCCAGCCGCCGACGGAGACCATCGTCTTCACGTTCGGGTACTGCTTCTTGAACTTGCTGAGCAGGTTGAAATGGCCCTTGTAGGGGAGGTCCGGGTCCATCTCGGCGCCCTTGACGCCCGGCCAGGTCATCCCGGTGGAGGCGTTTTCCGGCCCATCCGCGCCCACGGAGAGCTTGTTGGCCCCGTCGATGTGGGCGAAGGCGTAGTTGAGGTGGGTGACCTTGTCCCAGGGGATGTCGGAGGCCAGGTAGGCGGGCTTGCCGTCCTTGCCGGTCCGCCAGTTGGTGAAGTAGCCGATGACGCGCCGGGGGTGGTCGGCGCCCATCTTCTCGCGGCCCTCGGAGTCGTACACGGAGCAGTAGGGGACGGAGACGCCCGGCGTCTCGTAGAGCCCGTCGGGGCGACAGGACTCCTGGTCGGCGGCCTGCGAAGGCGTCGCGGCGAGCGAGCCGATCAGCAGCGCGGCGATGCCTGCGCCGGCGGCGAGGAGCGTGGCTCTCGCACGGGTGGGGGACAGCACGTTCGGTTCCTCCTGGGGAGGTCGGCAGAACACAACTGAACAAGGGGGTGGGTCGTGCCTGGTCCCGGGCGTGCGCACACCGCGGAACCGCTCCTCGGAGGTGACGCAGAGATTAAGAGGACTAGACCAGTGCGTCAATAGGTCTGGACCAATCGCGATAGATTCCTGTACGGATGTCCGAAAGAGTTCTTGTCACGTGCTGTCTGTGAGCCACTCCACAGCGTTCACCCGGTTGGCCCCTGCCGGGTCGTGGCACACTGATCGTGTACCAGCAGCAGCGCACTCCGGGGTCGGTGCAATTCCGAACCGGCGGTTACAGTCCGCGACCCGTCCGCATCCAGCGGCCGGTTGACCAGGTGAAATTCCTGGACCGACGGTTAAAGTCCGGATGGGAGGCAGTGCGCGGCGGGCCGTTTCGCGGGTACGCCGCCGTCGGCGGAGGTTCCGGATCACCGGATTCCTCCGTGTTTTCCGGCTTGAGGCGTCCCTGTCGTGCGTTCCGCTTCTTCTGTCGTCATCGACAGGCCCCGGAGTCCGTGCCCGAAGAGGCAGGAGGACCCGGTGGACACCGCAGCCGACATCACCGCCATGCGCCGAGCCATCACGCTCGCCGCCCGCGGCCTCGGCTCCACCAGCCCCAACCCGGTCGTGGGATGCGTCGTCCTCGACGCCGCCGGCGCGACCGCGGGCGAGGGCTTCCACCAGCGCGCCGGAGGCCCGCACGCCGAGATCCACGCCCTGCGCGCGGCCGGCGACCGGGCCCGGGGCGGCACCGCCTACGTCACCCTCGAACCCTGTAACCACACCGGTCGCACCGGCCCCTGCGCCCAGGCGCTCATCGAGGCCGGGATCGCCCGTGTCGTGTACGCGGTCGGCGACCCGAACCCGCAGGCCACCGGCGGCGCCGACACGCTCCGCGCCGCCGGAGTCCGGGCCGAGGCGGGCCTCCTCGCCGACGAGGCCGAGGCGGGCAACGCGGCCTGGCTCACCTCCGTCCGCCGGGGCCGCCCGCACGTCACCTGGAAGTACGCGGCCAGTCTCGACGGCCGGGTCGCCGCCGCCGACGGGACCAGCCGCTGGATCAGCTCCGCCGAGTCCCGCGCCGACGTGCACCGGCTGCGCGCCGAGGCCGACGCGGTCCTCGTCGGCTCCGGCACCGCCCGCGCCGACGACCCCCAGCTCGGGGTGCGCGGCGTCGACGGCGCGGTCCAGCCCCTGCGCGTCGTCATGGACACCCGCGCCACCGCCGTACGGCCCGGCGCCCGGGTCCTCGACGCCACCGCGCCCACCCTGGTCGCGGTCGCCGAGGACGCGGAGACCGGCCACCTGCCCGACGAGGTGGTCCTGCGCCTGCCCCGCGCGGCCGAGGGGCCCGGGCTCGATCCCGCCGCCCTGCTCGCCGCCCTCCACGAGCGCGGTGTCCGCTCCGTACTCCTCGAAGGGGGCCCGGTCCTCGCCGGTGCCTTCGTCGCCGCGGGACTCGTCGACAAGGTCGTCGGCTATCTCGCCCCCGTCCTCATCGGCGCGGGCCCCGCCGCCCTCGCCGACGCCGGAATCTCCACGCTCACCGAGGCGTTGCGCCTCGACGTGACGGAGACCGTCCGCATCGGCCCCGATCTGCGCGTCACCGCCGTCCCCGGCCCCGCCCGGAAGGAAAACTGAATGTTCACCGGAATCGTCGAAGAACTGGGCGAGGTCACCGCCGTCGAGCAACTGGACGACGCCTCCCGCTTCCGCCTGCGCGGACCCGTCGTCACCGAGGGCGCCAAGCACGGGGACTCCATCGCCGTGAACGGCGTCTGCCTGACCGTCGTGGACCTCGGCGAGCACGAGTTCACCGCCGACGTGATGGCCGAGACGCTGAACCGCTCCAGCCTCGGCGCCCTGACGACCGGCTCCCGCGTCAACCTCGAACGCCCCATGGCGCTCGGAGGGCGGCTCGGCGGCCACATCGTCCAGGGCCACGTCGACGGCACCGGCCGCATCCTGGAGCGGCGGCCCTCCGAGAACTGGGAGATCGTCAAGATCTCGCTCCCGGACGCCCTCACCCGGTACGTGGTGGAGAAGGGCTCGATCACCGTCGACGGCGTCAGCCTGACCGTGGTGGACGCCGCGCCGGACTACTTCACCATCAGCCTCATCCCCACCACCCTCGCGCTGACCACCCTCGGCATCAAGGGGCCCGGCGACCCGGTCAACCTCGAAGTGGACGTCATCGCGAAGTACGTCGAGCGGCTGCTCGGCCACGGCACGCCGGAGACCGGGGAGGAGGCGAAGTGAGCGCCCTGCACTGGCTGAACTCCGAGGCGTTCACCGTCCTCGACCAGCACATCATCTGGTCCGACATGATCGGCAACACCGTCGGCCTGATCGCCCTCGCGCTCGGCTGGCTGCGCTCGATATGGACCTGGCCCGCCCAGCTCCTGTCCGGCGTCGTGCTGGTCGCCGCCAACGTCTCCGTCCAGCAGGCGGGCAGCGTCGGCAAGCAGGTCATCGTCATCGCGGTCGCCGTCTGGGGCTGGCAGCAGTGGACCCGGGGCCGTCAGCAGGCCCAGGACGGTTCCATCGCGGTCCGGTTCGCCACCTGGCGCGAACGCGGCTACCTGGTCGGCGGGGCGGCCCTCGGCACCCTCGCGGTCGGCGGCCTGTTCACCGCCTTCCCCTCGCTCTCCTGGAGCCCCTGGGCGGACGCCTACATCTTCGCGGGCACGCTGGTCGCGATGCTCGCCCAGGCGCGCGGCATGGTCGAGTTCTGGTTCGCCTGGCTCCTGGTCGACCTCGTCGGCGTCCCGCTGAACTTCCACAGCGGGCTCGCCTTCTCCGGTCTCATCTACGTCGTCTACGGCGCCCTCGTCCTGTGGGGCATGCGCGACTGGTGGCTGCGTACGCGGACACCCGCTCTGGAAGGAGCCACGGCATGACTGCCCAGCCCACCTGGTTGCACCGGGAACACGAAGTGCCCGTCGAGGACCTGGCCCTGGACCCCGTCGAGCAGGCCATCCGCGACATCGCGGCGGGCCGCCCCGTCGTGGTCGTGGACGACGAGGACCGCGAGAACGAGGGCGACCTCGTCATCGCCGCGGAGAAGGCCACGCCCGAGATCGTCGCGTTCATGATGAGCGAGTGCCGTGGACTGATCTGCGCGCCCATGGAGAGCGACGAGCTGGAACGGCTCGAACTGCCCCAGATGGTGGACCACAACACCGAGTCGATGAAGACCGCCTTCACCGTCTCCGTCGACGCCACGGCCGCCCACGGCGTCTCCACCGGCATCTCCGCCGCCGACCGCGCCACCACGCTCCGGCTGCTCGCCGACGGGGTGGCCGGACCCGGCGACTTCGTCCGCCCCGGCCACGTCTTCCCGCTGCGCGCCCGCTCCGGCGGGGTCCTCGTGCGCAACGGCCACACCGAGGCCGCCGTCGACCTGGCCCGGCTCGCCGGGCTCCGGCCCGCCGGGGCGATCGTCGAGATCGCGGGCGAGGACGGGGTCATGCTCCGGCTGCCCCAGTTGGTGCCGTTCGCCCGCAAGCACGGCCTCACGATCATCTCCATCGAGGACCTGATCGCGTACCGCCGCAGCAACGAGCCCACCGTCCGCCGCGAGGCCGAGGTCCGGCTCCCCACCCGCTTCGGCGCGTTCACCGCGTACGGCTACCGCTCCACCGTGGACGGCGTCGAACACGTCGCGCTGGTCCACGGCGACATCGGGGACGGCGAGGACGTCCTGGTCCGGGTCCACTCCGAGTGCCTGACCGGCGACATCTTCGCCTCCGAGCGCTGCGACTGCGGCCCCCAGCTGCACGCGTCCATGGAGCGGATCACGGACGAGGGACGCGGTGTCGTCGTCTATCTCCGCGGCCACGAGGGCCGGGGCATCGGCCTGCTCTCCAAGCTCCGCGCGTACGAGCTCCAGGAGCGCGGCGTCGACACGCTCGACGCCAACCTGGAGCTCGGCCTGCCCGCCGACGCCCGGGACTACGCGGCGGGCGCGCAGATCCTCGCGGACCTCGGCGTGCGCAGCCTCCGCCTGATGACGAACAACCCGGACAAGACCGCCGCGCTCACCCGGCACGGCCTGACCGTCACCGGGCGCGAGCCGATGCCCGTCCAGGCCGGCGAGCACAACCTGCGGTACCTGCGCACCAAGCGCGACCGCATGGGACACGACCTGCCCTGGCTCGACGCGGTCCCCGCGTCCGCCTGCGGCAACCAGTAGCACACCCGTACAGAGAACCCAGGAGAGACATGAGCGGCAAGGGCGCACCCGAACTGTCCGTACGCAACTGCGGTGACCTGCGTGTGGCGGTCGTAGCCGCGCAGTGGCACGAGAAGGTCATGGACGGCCTGGTCGACGGCGCCCTGCGCGCCCTGCACGAGCTGGGCATCGACGAGCCCACCCTGCTGCGGGTCCCGGGCAGCTTCGAGCTCCCCGTCGTGGCGAAGGTGCTGGCCGGGCGCGGGTACGACGCGATCGTCGCCCTCGGCGTGATCATCCGCGGCGGCACCCCGCACTTCGAATACGTGTCCCACGGCGTCACCAACGGCCTGACCCAGGTCGCCGTGGACACCGGAGTCCCGGTCGGCTTCGGTGTCCTCACCTGCGACACCGAGGAGCAGGCGCTCGACCGCGCGGGCATCGAAGGGTCCAACGAGGACAAGGGGCACGAAGCGGTCACCGCCGCAGTCGCCACCGCCGCCACACTGCGCTCGGTCAGCGAACCCTGGCGCTGAGTGCGGGCGCGGCACCCCGTATTCTGAGCACATCATGGCGAACAAAACCTTCGAAGAGCTCTTCGCCGAGCTGCAGCTCAAGGCCGCCAACGGCGACCCCTCCACCTCCCGCACCGCCGAACTGGTGGAGAAGGGGGTCCATGCCATCGGCAAGAAGGTCGTCGAGGAGGCCGCCGAAGTCTGGATGGCCGCCGAGCACGAGAGCAAGGACGCCGCCGCCGAGGAGATCTCGCAGCTGCTGTACCACGTCCAGGTGATGATGGTCGCGCGCGGGATCTCCCTGGACGACGTCTACGCCCACCTCTGAGCCAGGCCCCGAACCCTCCCGTACGTCATCCCGCCACCCCTTTCGCAAAGGAAACCCGACCTCATGCTGCGCATCGCCGTCCCCAACAAGGGTGCTATCTCCGGGCCTGCGATGGCGATGCTCCATGAGGCGGGCTACAAGCAGCGCAAGGAGTCGAAGGAACTCGTCCTGGTGGACCCGGCCAACGAGGTCGAGTTCTTCTACCTGCGCCCCCGCGACATCGCGATCTACGTCAGCTCGGGCCGCCTCGACATCGGCATCACCGGCCGCGACCTGCTGCTGGACTCCGGTGCCGAGGCCGAGGAGATCCTCCAGCTCGGCTTCGCCCGCTCCACCTTCCGCTACGCCACCAAGCCCGGGACCGTCGCGGGCCCCGAGGGCTTCGACGGCCTGACGATCGCCACCTCCTACGAGGGCATCGTCGCCAAGCACCTCGCCGAGGCCGGGGTCAACGCCTCCGTCGTCCACCTCGACGGCGCCGTCGAGACCGCGATCGAACTCGGCGTCGCCCAGGTCATCGCGGACGTCGTGGAGACCGGCACCAGCCTGCGCAACGCGGGCCTCGACGTCATCGGCGAGCCCATCATGACCTCCGAGGCCGTCGTCATCCGGCGCACCGGCGCCCCCGCCGACGAGCCCAAGGTCCAGCAGTTCCTGCGCCGCCTCCAGGGCGTCCTGGTGGCCCGCAGCTACGTGATGATGGACTACGACTGCCGCGTCGAGCACCTGGAGCGCGCCGTCGCCCTCACCCCGGGCCTGGAGTCGCCGACCATCTCCCCGCTGCACCACGAGGGCTGGGTCGCCGTCCGCTCCATGGTCGCCGCCGCCGAGGCGCAGCGGATCATGGACGACCTGTACGACCTCGGCGCCCGCGCCATCCTCACCACCGCGATCCACGCCTGCCGTCTCTGACGGCGGGGGACGGAAGAAGAGCACGATGTCAGCCCCCGCACCGCCGCCCGGCCCGCCGGCCCTGCCGGTCACCTTCCGGCCGACCCGTACTCGGGTGGTCCTGCTGACCGTCGGCGCGGTGATGTTCGCCGTCATCACCGTCGTCGCCTTCACCCTCGAACAGCTCAGCGGGGGAGAGCGGGTCAGCTTCGTCTTCACCGCGCTGCTCTTCTTCGGCGTCCTGGCGCTGCTCAGCCGTCCCAAGGTCGTCGCGGACGAGGAGGGCGTGACGGTGGTCAACCTCACGCGCAGCCGCCGTCTCTCCTGGGCCGAGATCGTCCGCGTCAACCTGCGGGTCGGCGACCCGTGGGTCTTCCTCGACCTCAGCGACGGCACCAGCATGCCCGCCCTCGGCATCCAGCCCGGCATCGCCAAAAAGCGCGCCATCCAGGACGCCCGGGCCCTGCGCGCCCTCGCCGAGAACCACGGCACCGGCACGGACAACGGCTGAGCCCCTTGCCCCGTACGGCCTCCCGTTGATTACTCTGGAGGGCGGTGGCGCCCCGTGCGCGCCCCGCCCCGCCCGAAGGCCCCTGCGGCCGGCGGGGATTTTCCTGCGACCCGAGGAGTGACTCCCTCCAGCAATGGACGGATCGTCCGGTAGTACCTGCGCCGCCCCCTCCGCGGAGGCGGCGGCATGACAACCCCCCTCTTGCTGCTCAGCGCGGCATTCCTTCTCATCCTCGCCAACGGCTTCTTCGTGGCGGCCGAATTCGGTCTCGTCACCGTGGAACGCGCGGACGCCGAGCGCGCCGCCGCCGAGGGCGACCGGCGGGCCCGCACCGTCACCGACGCCCTGCGCGAGCTCTCCTTCCAGCTCTCCGGCACCCAGCTCGGCATCACCATCACCTCCCTGGTGGTCGGCATGCTCGCCGAACCGGCGCTCGCCCAGCTGCTGGACGGACCCTTCGCCCTGACCGGGCTGCCCGACGGCGCCGTGCCCACCGTCAGCGTGGTCACCGGCATGCTGCTCGCGGCGGCCGTCCAGATGGTCATCGGCGAGCTCGTCCCGAAGAACTGGGCGGTCTCCCGCCCGCTGACCGTCGCCCGGTTCGTCGCCGGACCGCAGGCCCGCTTCACCCGGCTCTTCCGGCCGGTGATCGGCGCCCTGAACACCGCGGCCAACCGTCTCGTACGCCTGCTCGGCGTCGAGCCCACCGAGGAGCTGGCCTCCGCCCGCACCCCGGGCGAGCTGGTCTCCCTCGCCCGGCACTCCGCCGAGGCGGGCACCCTCGAACAGGACACCGCCGACCTCTTCGTACGGACCCTGTCGCTCGCCGGGCTCACCGCCCAGCACGTCATGACCCCGCGCGTGAAGGTCAGCGCCCTGCAGACCTCCGCCACCGCGGAGGACGTCCTCAACCTCACCCGCGCCACCGGCCTGTCCCGCTTCCCCGTCTACCGGGAACGCATCGACGAGGTCGTCGGCATGATCCACCTCAAGGACGCCCTGGCCGTCCCGGCCCCCGACCGGCTGCGCACCACGGCCGGCCGGATCGCCGTGCCGCCGCTCCTGGTCCCCGAGACGCTGCCCGTCGAACAGCTCCTCCAGCGCCTCCGCAAGGAGCAGCCGATCGCCGTCGTGGTGGACGAGTACGGCGGCACCGCCGGGGTCGTCACCCTGGAGGACATCATCGAGGAGCTGGTCGGCGAGGTCCGCGACGAGCACGACGCGGAGGGCGCCGACCGCCCCGAGCTGGCCCCCGCCCCGCCCGAGGACGGCAGCCCCGCCTGGGACGCCGAGGGCAGCTGCCGGGTCCTCACCCTGCGCCGCATAGGACTCGACGTGCCCGACGGCCCGTACGAGACGGTCGCCGGGCTCGTCGCCGATCTGCTGGGCCGCATCCCCGCCCCCGGCGACCGGGCCGAGCTCCCCGGCTGGCGGATCGCGGTCCGCCAGGTCGGCCACTACCGGGCCGAGAAGGTCCGCTTCGTCCGGGTGGCGGCCGCCGCCGGTGCGGACGCCTCGGAGCCGGCGGTCCTGGAGGCGGCGCGATGAGCCTCGTCCAGCTGGTCTTCGCCGGACTCCTGGTCCTCGCGAACGGTTTCTTCGTCGGCGCGGAGTTCTCGCTCGTCTCCGTCCGCCGCAGCCAGATCGACCCCCTCGCCGCCGCCGGTTCCGGCCGCGCCCGCCAGGTGCTGTACGGCCTGGAGAACCTGCCGCAGATGATGGCGGCGGCCCAGTTCGGCATCACCGTCTGCTCCCTGACCCTCGGAGCCGTCGCCGAACCCACCGTCGCCCACCTCCTGGAGCCGGTGTTCGCCGCCGTGCACCTGCCCGAGGGGCTGATCCACCCCCTCGGCTACGTCCTCGCGCTCGTCCTCGTCGTCTTCCTCCACCTCGTCATCGGCGAGATGGTCCCGAAGAACCTGGCGATGGCCGCGCCCGAGAAGACCGCGCTCTGGCTGAGCCCCGGCCTCGTCGGCTTCGCCCGCCTCTGCCGCCCGGTCACGGCGGCGCTCGGCGCCTGCGCCCGGCTGGTGCTCCGCCTCTTCGGCGTCGAACCGAAGGACGAGGTGGAAGCCGTCTTCACGAGCGAGCAGCTCAACCGCCTCGTGGAGGACTCCGGGCAGGCCGGCCTCATCGAGCCCGAGGCGCAGGAACGCCTGGAGGACGCCCTGGAGCTGGGCAGCCGCCCCGTCACCGACGTCCTGCTGCGCCGGGCGTCCCTGGTGACCGTGGACCCGTCGGTCACCCCGCGCCGCATCGAGGAGCTGACGGTCCGCACGGGCTTCTCGCGCTTCCCGGTCTGCGCCGAGGGCGGCGGCCCCTTCATGGGCTACCTGCACGTCAAGGACGTCCTCGACCTGGAGGACGGCGACCGCGCGGTGCCGCAGCAGCTGTGGCGCCCGATGGCCACCGTCCGGGCCGAACTCCCGCTGGACGACGCCCTCACCGTGATGCGCCGCGCCGCCACGCACCTCGCCCAGGTCGCGGACGCCTCCGGCCGGGTGCTCGGCCTGGTCGCGATGGAGGACGTCCTGGAGACGCTGGTCGGCGAGGTCCGCGACCCGGCGCACCGGGTGGCGGAGCCGCGCCGCACGGAGGAGCGGACGACGGACCCGGACGGAGCGGGCGCCCTGGTGGGCTGAGGCGGGCTCCGGCCGCCGGAGGGTTTCCGGCGGCCGGAGCGCCGTTCCTCACAGGCCCGGCGGCTCCTGCTGCCCCCGGCCCACCGGTCCGCGCCCCGACAGGACCTCGCCGTACGCCTGCATCAGGTCGGGCAGCCGCAGCGTGGCCAGGTCGTCCCGGGTGGGCAGGGTCGTACAGCCGGAGAGCCGGAGGTCGCGGTAGGCGCAGCTCTTCTCGTACAGCGTCCGCAGGAAGCGGCCGTTGCCCAGCTCGTCCAGCCAGCCCTGGTCCACCACATGGCCGCTGATCGAGCGCAGCTCGTCCAGCGACTCCTCGTCCCACACGTCGCCGTTCTCGGCGGCCAGCACCTCGCCGATCGCGGTGAGTTCGAGGGGCCGGTAGCTCGGGAAGTCCACCCGGGTCGTGAAGCGCGAGGAGAGCCCGGGGTTGGTGGACAGCAGCCGGTCCATGCCCTCCGGATAGCCGGCCAGGATGACGACCAGGTGGTCCCGGTTGTCCTCCGCCCGCTTGAGCAGCACCTGAAGCGCCTCGTCGCCGTACGCGTCGCCCTTGCTGTACCCGGTGTTGGACAGGCTGTACGCCTCGTCCACGAACAGCACCCCGCCCAGCGCCGAATCGATCAGCTCGTTCGCCTTCACGGCGGTCTGGCCCAGGAACTCGCCGACCAGGTCCGCCCGTTGCGCCTCCACGAGGTGGTCGCCGCCGAGCAGCCCCAGCGCGTAGAAGACCCGGCCCAGGATGCGGGCCACGGTCGTCTTGCCGGTGCCGGACGGTCCGGAGAACACGAAATGCCGCTTCGGCGGCTGTACGGGCAGCCCCTGGTTCGCCCGGAGGCGCGCCATGTTGAGCTGCGCCGAGAGGGCCTTGACCTGGCGCTTCACCGGTTCCAGACCGACCATCCGCTCCAGCTCGGCCAGCGCCTCGGCCAGCAGCGCCGGGTCGCTGGGCCCGGCCGGGAACGGCTGCGGCGCCCGGGACTTCGCCCGCACCCCGCCGGGCATTGGGGCGCCCCCGGCACCGGGCACGTCCTGCGGTTCACCGCCGGGCGGCAGCTCCCGCCCGTCCGCCTGGTCGGCGCCCGGCGGCGGGGCGCCCTCCGCGTAGAGCGCGTCCGCCTCCACCCCGGTCAGGGAGACGGACGCGAGCCCCGGCACGTCCTCGGAGCCGTCGAGTCCGTCGTAGTCCGCGATGGCCGCGAGGCGCGCGGAGGTGTCCATGAAGGCCGGGTCGATGCGGTGCACGGCGCGGTAGAGGGGGAGGGCGGCGGCGCTGCGGCCGGTGCCCTCGTGGGCGCGGGCCAGCCAGTAGCGCAGCTCCTTGCGCTGCGGCTGCTCGCTGCGGCACCGCATCAGGGCCGTCGCGAGCATCGGCTCCGCCTGCCCGTACATCTCGAGGCGGACCCGGGCCATCCCGCCGAACAGCCCCGCCTCGATGCCCAGCAGGGGGTCCTCGATCAGCTGCTCGGTGTGGCGCACGAGCTGTTCCCAGTCCTTGACCAGGTAGGAACGGCAGGCGTGCAGGAAGCGGACCTGGGGGTCGGTCTCCACCGGCGGCAGGGCGGCCAGCGCCCGGTCCAGCTCGGCGACATGGCGGCCGTCCAGCCAGTGCGAGGCGTGCGCGAGCAGCAGGTCGCGCGGGCTCTCCAGCACCGGCTGCACCCACCAGCCCAGCCAGTACCAGGAGTTGAGCGTGCGCCGGTAGCGGGTGCGCTGCTCGCCGAAGCGGTCGCGGTGGCGGTGCATGTGCAGCAGCGCCGACGCGGTGTCGACGCGCAGCGCGTGCAGTCCGAGCCAGGCGTCCGCCATGCCGGGGTCCTGGCCCACGGCCGCCCGGAACTCCTCCTCGGCCTGCGGATACGCGCCCATCGTGTAGGCGTCCACGCCCCGCAGCCAGGCGAGGTCGGCCGGGGCCTGCGCGCCCTGCGTACCGAAGTCCATCAGGTCCCCCACAAACGTGCCCCCAGGATGTCCCGCCCGAAAGCCCGCCGAGGCGCGCCGAATCGCTGTGCCGTGGACGGGAATTGACCGCACCGAGAGGCATCGTACCTGTGCGGTGCGTATCCGACGAAGGGTGCCGCGGGCCGAAGAGGAGCCGTGACCCAGGGTGAGGAAGAGGGCGCCGGAAGGGCGCCGGGAGCACAGAACGAAGCCCCCGGTCACGGGGGAACAACCGGGGGCTTCGTGTCTGCGGGGGCTCCGAAAAGCCGCACATTGAGAACGTAAGACCTGTACCGCCCCCGGGTCAAGCGGAGTTGAGGTACTTCCGAGTCGTTTTCCGGCGGCGCGAGAGGGCGGTGCGAGCCGGTCACACCGGGTGACGGAACGGTTCAGCGCCGCTGCCGCAAGGGTCCCTCCAGCCACGCGTACCCCTCGGGCAACTGCCGTACCAGAGCGTCCGCCCAGGGGCGCGACGGGTCGGCCGCGAAGTGAGCGGTCTCGGCCGCCGTCCAGCCGTCCCAGAAGGAGCGCAGCGCCGGTCCGTCGCGCCGTCGGCCGCGCGCCCAGGACTCCTCGGCGGGCAGGTCCATCCACAACAGCCGCGCCAGCAGGGGCCGGAGGGTGCTGCGGCCCGCGCCGACGCCCTCGATCAGGACGACGGGCGCGGGCTCCAGGGTCCTGACCGGCCCGAAGGCCCGTGCCGTCCAGTCGTACGGCGCGTAGCGCGCGGGTGCGCCGCGCGACAGTGGCCCCGTCACCTGCTCGCGCAGCCGGCCGGTCCAGGCGAACAGCTCCTCGTGCGTGGCCAGATCGTCCAGGTGCAGCACGGGCGCCCCGCCGAGCGCCGCCGCGAGCCGTCCGGCGAAGGTGCTCTTGCCCGATCCCGCGTGCCCGTCGACGGCGACCAGCCGCACCGGTCCGCAGGACGGCGGGAGGGCGGAGAGCCGCGCGGCATGGAGCGCGAGATCGTTCATGCGCCCAGCCTACGAGCCGGGGCGCGCGGTAGCCCGTTCGGCCCAGCCGCAGGTCACGCCAGTGGTGCAGACCAATATTGGTTGATCGGCACGGGTCGAATCGCTGGCCGAACCGGGACGCGACCCGCGATAGTTGGCCCACTGTCGTGCACCGCAGCCCCATTCCGCAGACGACGACCGGGGGTCTCGCCCATGCCCAGTCCCACCTCACGCCGCACCGTGCTCGCCGCCGCCATCGTGGCGGCCGCCGGTGCCGGAACGCTCTCGTCCGCCGCCTCCGCGGCGGCGGCCCCGCGCCGCGCCCGGCCCGCGCCGCCCTCCGTGGACCACCACGCCTGGACCACGTACACCGACTGGCGCTGCGGCGACCGTGCCGGGACCCGCGCGGTCGCCGGCCGCCGTGCCGGTCTGGTCATCGCCCACCCGCTGGGCAGCACGGACTACACCGACCCGCACACCGGGACCACCGCCGCCTGGGAGTACGCGACCTGGACCTCGCCCGTCCACCGCTCCCGCGTCCCCGCGACCGAGGTGATCGCCTCCTGGAACGCGGAGACCCCGGCCGGCACCTGGATCCAGGTCGAGCTGTGCGGCCGCTACTCGGACGGCACCGAGACCCCGTGGTACGTGATGGGCCGCTGGGCCGCCGGTGACGCGGACATCCGCCGCACCTCGGTGGACGACCAGAGCGACGGCAAGAGCTCCATCTGGACGGACACCTTCTCGGTGGACGACGTGGCGAGCGGCCTGCGCCTGTTCACGTACCGCCTCCGGCTGACCCTGTACCGCACCCCCGGCAGCCGCCTCACGCCGACGGTGTGGCGGGTGGGCGCGATGGCCTCGGACATCCCGGACCGCTTCACGGTGCCCGCGAGCACCCCGGGGCTGGTCCGCGAGCTGCCGGTGCCGCGCTACTCGCAGAACGTCCACGTCGGCCAGTACCCGGAGTACGACAACGGCGGTGAGGCGTGGTGCAGCCCCACCTCCTCGCAGATGATCATCGAGTACTGGGGCCGCAAGCCCTCCGCCGCCGACCTGGCCTGGGTGGAGCCCGGCATACAGGATCCCTCGGTCTGCCACGCCGCCCGCTTCACGTACGACAACCAGTACGAGGGCTGCGGCAACTGGCCGTTCAACGCCGCCTACGCGGCCACGTACCCCGACATGAGCTCCGCCGTGACCCGGCTCGGCTCCCTCAACGACGTGGAGACGCTGGTCCGCGCGGGCATCCCCGTCATCACCTCCCAGTCCTTCCTCAAGGAGGAGCTGACCGGCGCGGGCTACGGCACCTCGGGCCACCTGATGACGGTCATCGGCTTCACCGCCGACGGCGACGTCATCGCCAACGACCCCGCGTCCCCGAACGACGACGCGGTCCGCCACGTCTACAAGCGCCACGAGTGGGAGACCATCTGGCTGCGGACGAAGCGGTACGACGCGAGCGGCAACGTCAAGAGCGGGACGGGCGGGGTCTGTTACGTCTACTGGCCGGCCCACCCGACCCCGGCGCAGCGGTCGGCGCTGCGGTCGTTCGGGCTGATCTGAGCCCGGCGCTCCGGGAAGGGGACCCATGCGTGCCGTGACCGTCCGGCCCTCGGCCGGCAACAGCCTTGAGGTCCGCGAGGTCCCCGACCCGGTGCCGGGTGCGGGGGAGCTCCTGGTCGACGGGATCTCCGTGGGGGTCTGCGGCACGGACCGGGAGATCCTGGCCGGTGCGCTCGGGGCGGCGCCGCGGGGCGAGGACCGGCTGGTCATCGGCCATGAGTCGCTGGGCCGGGTGCGGCAGGCGCCCGCGGGCAGCGGCTTCGCCGCCGGTGACCTGGTCGTGGGCGTCGTGCGGCGCCCCGATCCGGAACCGTGCGGCGCCTGCGCCCGGGGCGCGTTCGACATGTGCCGCAACGGGCGCTACACGGAGCGCGGGATCAAGGAACGGCACGGGTACGCCAGCCGGTTCTGGACCGTCGAGAGCGATTACGCGGTCCGGCTCGACCCGTCCCTGGAGCGCGTCGGCGTCCTGCTCGAACCGGCCACCGTGCTCGCCAAGGCGTGGGAGCAGGTCGAACGGATCGGCGCGCGCTCCTGGTTCGCGCCGGAGCGGGTCCTGGTCACCGGCGCCGGGCCGATCGGCCTGCTCGCCGCACTGCTGGGCGCGCAGCGCGGGCTCGACGTCCACGTCCTGGACCGGGTGACCTCGGGGCCGAAGCCCGGTCTGGTGGCCGCCCTGGGCGCCACGTACCACAGCGGCTCCATCGACGACGTCGCCTCCGCCCTCCGGCCCGACCTCGTGATCGAGGGGACGGGCGCCGGGGACGTGGTCCTGGGCGCGATGCGGGGGACCGCGAGCTACGGGATCGTCTGCTTGATCGGTGTGTCGCCCGAGGCCCACCGGCTGCCGGTGGCGGCGGGCGCGCTCAACAACGAGCTGGTGCGGGGAAACATCGCCGTGGTGGGCTCCGTCAACGCCGATCTGCGCCACTACCACGCGGGCGCCGAAGCCCTCCGCCGCGCCGATCCGGCCTGGCTGGAGCGGATGATCACCCGGCGGGTGCCGCTGCGGGACGCCGCCGACGCGTTCACGCCCCAGGAGGGTGACATCAAGGTCGTCATCGATCTCGACTGACGCCCGGGGCGTCCGGGGCGCCGCGCGCGCCGTCAGTCGACGCCGTAGGCCGCCGCGACGCCCGCGATCACCAGGTCGAGCGCTTCCTCGTAATGCCGCTCGTAGTCCGCGAAGATCTCCGCGCCCGCCGCGGCGGTCAGCGGGTAGGCGGCCAGCATCCGCGCGCGCTCGGCCACGTCGAAGCCCTCCCGGCGCAGGCCCGGCAGGGGCTCGACGCCCTGCTGCTCGATGACGAAGCCGAGCGTGAACATGTACGTCGTCGTGGCCGCCCGCACCGCCTGGGCCAGGGTGAACCCGGCGGCGGTGAGCAGTCGCAGGCTCTCCTCCATCTGCTCGGCGTGCACCGCGCCGGTGAAGCGCGAACCGCTGAACACCCGGGCGCCGTCCCGGTAGCCGAGCAGCGACGTCCGCAGCGCGTGGTTGGTCTTCCGCAGCCGCTCCCGCCAGGTGTCGCCCGGGTCGAGCGGGGTCCCGGCGACCATGCGCCGGTACATCTCCGTCGCCATCTCGTCCAGCAGCGCCTGCTTGTCCTTGAAGTGCCAGTACAGGGCGGGCGCCTTGACGTCCAGCTCCTTCGCGATGGCGCGCAGGGTCAGCCCGTCCAGGCCCACCTCGTTCAGCAGGCTCAACGCCGTGTCCGCGACCCGTCGGCGGTCGAGGGGGGCGCGTCGTTCGGTACTCACGCTTGACAGCTTAACGCCGTTAAGGACATCCTCGGAACCACCGAGCACTTAACAGCGTTAAGGAGAATCGTCATGGACGCGGATGTCGTGATCGTCGGCGCGGGCCCCACCGGTCTGGCCCTCGGAGTGGACCTGGCCCGGCGCGGCGTGCACGCGCTCGTCCTGGAACGCGCGGACGAGCTGTTCCCCGGCTCCCGGGGCAAGGGCCTCCAGCCCCGCACCATGGAGGTCTTCGACGACCTCGGGGTCATCGACGCGATCCACGCGGCGGGCGGCACCTACCCGGTCGGCATGGTCTGGCGCGACGGCGAGCGGGTCGGCGAGCACCACCTGTTCGACCCGGTCGAGCCGAGCGAGGACTCGCCGTACAACACACCGTGGATGGTGCCGCAGTGGCGCACCCAGGAGATCCTGGCCGCGCGGCTGGCCGAACTGGGCGGCGAGGTCGCCTCCGGCCGGGAGGCGGCCGGCCTCACGCAGGACGCGGAGGGCGTCACCGTGCGGCTCTCCGGCGGCGGTACGGTGCGCGGCCGCTATCTGGTCGCCGCCGACGGCGGCCGGTCCGCGGTGCGCCGCGCGCTGGGCATCGGGATGACGGGGGAGACCGTCGACCCGAACCCGATGCTGGTCGCGGACGTCCGGATCACCGGCCTGGACCGCGACAACTGGCACATCTTCCCGCCCCGCGACGGCGACGACCACCTCGCGATCTGGCCGCTGGCCGGCACCGAGGACTTCCAGGTGACCGCCCGGTTCGCGGAGGGCGCCGACGTCGACCTCACCCCGGACGGCATCCGCAAGGTCGTCGCCGAGCGCTCGCACCTCTCCGCCGAGGCCGTGACCGAGGTGCGCTGGGCCTCGGACTTCCGCCCCCGCGCCGCCCTGGCCGACCGCTTCCGGGCGGGCCGGGTCTTCCTCGCCGGGGACGCCGCGCATGTGCACTCCCCGGCGGGCGGCCAGGGCCTGAACACCAGCGTCCAGGACGCCTACAACCTGGGCTGGAAGCTGGGCGCGGTCCTGACGGGCGGCGCCCCGGCCGCGCTTCTGGACAGCTACGAGGAGGAGCGGCGCCCGGTCGCCGCCCAGATGCTCGACCTGTCCACCGGCGTCCACCGCGGCGAGGTCCGCCGAGGCGGTGCCACCCGCCAACTGGGCCTCGGATACCGCGAGTCGCCGCTCACCGAGGAGACGCGCGAGACGGTCCCGGAGGGCGCGCTCCGGGCCGGCGACCGCGCCCCCGACGGGACCGTGGACGGCGTACGGCTCTTCGACGCCTTCCGGGGTCCGCACTGGACGCTGCTCGCGCTCGGGACCGACGCACCCGCCGCCCCCGGCGGACCGGTCGCCCGGGTGGTGAGCGGGAGTGCGCCCGGCGCGTACGGCACCGGGCTCTTCCTCGTACGGCCGGACGGGTACATCGGCTGGACCGGCACCACACCGGACGGCCTCGACGCCTACCTGCGGCGGTTCGGCCCGACCGGCTGAGGGTGCTGAGGCCGCTGACGCCCTAGGCCCGGTCCGACGAAGGCCACACGTACGGCAGGTCGTCCGGCACATCGGGAAACCGGCCCCGGTAGTGCTCCGGGTCCTTGCGGACCAGCGCCGACTGATGGCTCCGGTGGAAATCCGGGTCCCCCAGCCACGGTGGAAGCTCCCCCTCCGCCGCCAGCTCGGGCTGCGGGCGGACCGGCGCGCCGTCCGTGTGGGCCCGGTAGTCGTGGACGAGGGTGCCGGCGCAGGTGTCGGCGCGCCCCTCGGCCGTCCAGACCGCGCAGACGTCGAGCCCGTACCGGACGAGCGCCTCCTCGTACCCGGCCCACATCCGCACCGCCGGATGCCTGCGCCACCCGTATCCCGGCACGGTCAGGCCGCGGAACACCTGCAGAGCCTCCACCCGCTGCTTGCCGAGCCGCCTGGCGTCCAGGACGGCGGCCGACTCCGTGAAGCCGGAGTAGGGGAGAAAGGTCTGCATACGCCCTGTCTACCCGCGCGGCGGCCGTTCCGCTTTCCGTGCGCGGTGGGCGGTGGACGGGCATTGCTGGTTCACTCGAAGTACGTGCCCGCCCGCGCCGCGCACGTGCCGGCGCGGGACGGACTGCCTGGAGGGCGACGGTCCGCGATGCCGAGACTCTTGATCGTGGAGGACGACCCGGCGTCGGCCCTGGCGTTGCGCGAGCTGCTCGCGGGGGACGGGTACGAGGTGCTGCACGCCGCCGACGGCCGGGACGCGCTGCGGCTGCTGTTCGAGGAGCGGCCGGCCCTGATGCTGCTCGATCTGGGAGTGCCCGGGCTGGACGGCTGGCGGGTGCTGGCCCGGACCCGGGACATGAGCGACCTCCCGGTCATCGTCCTCTCCGCCCGCGACGACCTCGCGGACCTGGTGCGCGGGCTGCGCGGCGGCGCCGACGACTACGTGGTCAAGCCGTTCCGGAACGAGGAGCTGCTGGCCCGGGTCGAGGCCCTGCTGCGCCGGTCCGGTGCGGGGCGGGTCGGGGACGAGGTGAGCAGCCACCTCAGGCTGCTCGCGGACCGCCGGACCGTCCTGTGGCACGGGGCCGAGGTCCGCCTCAGCGACATCGAGTACCGGCTGCTGCAATTGCTCGTACGCAACCGGGGCGCCGTCGTCACCACGGAAGTCCTGCTCGACCGGGTGTGGCACGACACGACCGCGCTCGGCCGGGACCGGGTGAAGTTCGCCGTGCTCCGGGTCCGCCGCAAGCTGACCTCGGCGGCCGGTGCCGGAGTGCCGGACCCGGTCGAGTCGGTGCGGGGCGTCGGCTACCGCTTCGTCGGCGGAGCCGAGTGAGTCCGCGGGAGGGCAGAACGACCCTGTCGTACGTCCCCGATGGCCGCCCCGCACCGGAAGCAACCGTTCGACAACGTTGTCGCAGCTGTTTTGGCAACCATGTTCATCAAGACTCGGGGGCATGGCTACTCTTCCTTCCCACAGCGTCGCCGTCGTCCTCGGCACCCGCCCCGAGCTGGTCAAACTCGCCGAGCTGATCCGGGTGCTCGGGCCCGCCGCCCGGGTCGTGCACACCGGCCAGCACTACGACGGGGGCCTGTCCGGAGGCTTCCTCGAAGAGTTCGGGCTGCCCGAGCCACGCTTCCTCACCGGTGTCGGCGGGCGGCCCAGGGCGGTGCAGGTCGGCGCCGCGCTCACCGGTCTCGACCAGCGGTTCGCGGCCGACCCGCCGCGCGCGGTCGTCGTCCAGGGCGACACCAACGCCGCCCTCTCCGGCGCCCTCGCCGCCAACGCCCGCTCGCTGCCGCTCGTCCACGTCGAGGCGGGGCTGCGCAGCCACGACCGGAACATGCCCGAGGAACACAACCGGGTCCTCATCGACCGGCTGGCGGACGTGCTGTGCGCCGCCACCCCCGACAACCGCGCCCACCTCATCGAGGAGGGGATCGACACGGACCGCATCGCCGTCACCGGCAACACCGTGGTCGAGGCGGTCCACGACCATCTGCCGCCGCCGGACGAGCGGTCCCGCCTCCTCGCCGACCACGGGCTCGACGCGGACGGCTACGTCCTGGCCACCGTGCACCGCCCGGAGAACACCGACGACCCAGCCGTGCTGGCCGTCGTGCTCGGCGAACTCGCGGGCCTCGCCAAGCGGCTGCCGGTCGTCATGCCCCTGCACCCGCGTACCCGGGCCCGTATCGAGGAGGCGGGACTGTGGCCGCTGCTCGACCCGGTCACCGTCGTGCCGCCGACGGGCTACGGCACCTTCCTGGCCCTCGCCCGGCACGCGGCGCTGATCATCTCCGACTCGGGCGGCATCCAGGAGGAGGCCACCGTCCTCGGCCGGCCGCTCGTCGTCGTCCGCCGGTCCACCGAACGGCCCGAATCCCTCACCGACTTCGCGGACCTCGTGGAGCCCGGCCTCGGTATCGAGACCGCCGCGCGCCGCAGGCTCGCCGAGGGTCCGGACGGCCTGCGGCGGCTCGCCGGACTGCCCAGCCCGTACGGCGACGGCGGCGCCTCGCGCCGGATCGCCGGTCTCACCGCGGACGTGGCGCTGCCGGGCGGTGTGCCCGGCCCGGTGCCCGTCTGAGCCCCGGAGCGTCCGCCACCGCCCGCCGCCTCCCAGGAGCGTCCGCATGGTCCTCGATCTCTTCCTCTATGTCTTCCCGTTCCTCCTGCTCGCCTGCTTCCTCCTCTACTGGGCCGGTGCCCGCCGGGCCTACGCCCGCCGGCGGCCCTCCCGTACCGGCGATCCCGACGCCTTCGGCTGGCACTTCTTCGTGCCCTGCCGTGACGAGGAGGCCGTCATCGGGACCACCGTGAACCGGCTGCGCGCCGACTTCCCGGGCGGGCACGTCTGGGTGATCGACGACGCGAGCGAGGACCGGACGGGCGCGATCGTGGGCGCGCTCGCCGCCCGTGACGACCGGGTGCACCTCGTCTCCCGGCGGCTGCCCGACGCCCGCAAAGGCAAGGGCGCCGCGCTCAACGCCGCGTACGCGGCACTCTCCGGGGAGCCCGGCCGGGACCGGGCCGTCGTCTGTGTGGTCGATGCCGACGGCAGGCTGTCGCCGGACGCGCTCGCCCACGCGGCGGGCCCCGACGGCTTCGGCGACCCGGAGACCGGCGGGGTGCAGATCGGCGTCCGCATGCGCAACGTCGAGGACGCCCGCCCGCTGCCCGGCCGGGGCAGGCTCGCCAACGCCTGTGCCCGGCTCCTGATCCGCATGCAGGACGCGGAGTTCGCCGTGTCCAACACCGGCATGCAACTCCTGCGCCGCCGCACCGGCTCCGTGGGCCTCGGCGGCAACGGCCAGTTCACCCGGCTCACCGCGCTCGACCGGATCGCGGCGGAGCACGGCCGCCCCTGGGCGCGCGCGGCGCTCCTGGAGGACTACGAGCTGGGCGTCCGGATGCGGCTGGCCGGCTACGGCGTGACCCATCTGGCGGACACCTGGGTCACCCAGGAGGCCTTGCCGCGCACCCGGCGCTTCCTCACCCAGCGCACCCGCTGGGCTCAGGGCAACATCCAGTGCGTGCGGTACGCGGGCCGGATCACCGGCTCCCGGCACTACTCGGCCAAGGGCGTGCTGGAGTGCCTGTACACCTTCTTCCAGCCGGTCGCCCATCTCGCGACCCTGCTGCTGAGCGTCCTCATGCTGACCGCGCTCGTCATCGACGGCGAGGCCGCCCATGTGGTGCTCTCCGCCTGGCCGGTCGCGCTGGCCCTGGGCCTCCTGTCGGTCGTCCCGTTCGTGCTGTGGGGCCCGGTCTACCGCCGCGAGTTCGCCCCCGAACGGTCGCGGCTCACCGGGGTGCTCTGGGGGATCGCGCTCTGGCTGTACGCGTACCACCTGTTCATCGTCTCGGCGCGCGGCTTCGTCCGGCTGCTGCGGGGCCGTACGGGCTGGGCGAAGACCCGGCGCAACGCCGAGACCGCGGCCGACGGCAGGGTCGCCATCGAGGTCTGAGACGTCCCGGGACCGGGGCATCCGTAGAGGGAGAGTCATGAAGAACCCGAGAATGCCGACCTTCAAGCATCTCGACTGCGGCGGCGCCTGGGCCGTACTCGGCATCGCCCTGCTCGACCTGGTGCTGGGGGAGGAGGTGAAGCTGCTCGCCCTCTACGCGGTGGGCCCGGTCGTCGCCTCGGCACGCGGGCGCCCTCCGGCCGTCGTCGGCACCGGCCTCTTCGCGGCGGTCTGGGCCACGGTGCTGGCGTACCACGACGACGTGCTCACGTCCCCCAGAGCGGCGGTGTCGCTGCTGGCCGTCGCCGTCGTCACCGCCGTCGCCACCGTGGCGGCGCGCATCCGGCAGGGCCACGAGAGCGGGCACGCCGTGATGCGCGACGTGGCCGCCACCGCCCAGGACGCCCTGGCCCCGTCGGTCCCCGAGACGGCGGGGCCCGTGCACCTCGCGGCGTCGTACGAGTCCGCGGCGGACGCGGCGCGGATCGGCGGCGACTTCTACGAGGTGGTGCCCGTCCGGGGCGGCGTCCGGGTGCTGATGGGGGACGTCCAGGGGAAGGGGCTGCGGGCCGCCGGGCTCGCGGCGGCCCTGCTGGGCGCGTTCCGGGAGTACGCGGCGGTGTCGCCGAGCCTGGACGAGGTCGGTGTGCGCCTGGCGTGCGCCCTGGCCCGCCGGCCCGACGACGAACGGTTCGCCACCGCCGTGCTCGCCGAGCTGACCTCGGACGGCCGGATGACCGTGCTCAACTACGGCCATCCGGCGCCGCTGGTGGTCCGGGCGGGCGGCGGAGTGACGTGGACCGAGCCGGACCGGCCCGGGATGCCGCTCGGGCTCGATGCCCTGGGGGACGGCCGGCCAGGACGTCACCGGGGCCTGCTGCACGACGGGGACCGCGTGCTGTTCCACACCGACGGACTGGCCGAGGCCCGGGACGAGGACGGCCGCTTCTACCCGCTCGGCTCGCACAGCGGACTGCTGCGCGACGCGCCGGTCGAGCGCTGCCTGGCCAGGATGCGGGAGGACGTGCACCGGCACGCCGCGCCGTGCGGGGCGGACGATTCGGCTCTGCTGCTCCTGGAGTTCGACGGTCCGGCGGGGGCCGGCGGTGTCCTGCGGGGCGGCGCTGCCCAGGTCCCGCTCCGGGCGGCGGAGCTCGGTTGCGATGTGTGCGCCGTGGAGGACTGCCCGATCGCCGCTCGGCTGAGGGCCTGAGAGCGCGCCGCCCTCCCCGCCACCGGACACCCGGCGGCGGGGAGGGCGGACGAGGGGGTCAGGAAGGCAGCTCGGCCAGGACGACCTTGGTCGAGCCCCCTTCCTGGATGTCCATGGCGTAGTAGGCCACCTCGCCCCGGTTGTTGAGGGAGATGCCCTCCAGCGGCACGAAGCGCGTGGTGCCGGTCATGGCCGACAGCTCGTACATGCGGCCCTGGGGGTCCCAGACCACGGCGGTCTCCGTGTCCGGCGCGGTCTGCGCGGTGCCCATGATCCAGCCGGCGTCGTTCACCTTCAGCGCGTGGGCGTCGAAGCCGAAGTCGGGGAGCCGGGTCATGGTGCCACCGGGCTTCAGGACGAACGCGTCGTCGCCGCTGGTCCCGACGATCTCACCGGAGGCGTTGACCGACTCGGCGTAGCTGTCGGCCATGCCCGGCAGCGTGCCCAGGTCGGTGATCTTCCCGTCCGCGTCCCACTTCACGGCGCGGCGCCGGCCGTCCTTGGAGGAGTGGCCGATCACCGTGCCGGCGTTGTTGACGGCGAGCGGCTCCGTCAGGTTCCGGCCCTCGGTGAGGTGCGGCAGCCTGCGGAATCCGGTGGCCGCGTTCCAGACGAAGCCCTCGTTCACCTCAAGGCTGCGGCCGGTCGCCGGGTCGGTGATGTTGCCCGTGGCGTTGCCCACGACCGTACCGGAGTCGTTGACGGCGAAGCCGCGCGCGAAGCGGTAGGTCTCCCAGTCGGGCAGCGGCAGGGTGGTGAGCTTCCCGTCCGCGTCCCAGAAGGCCGCCCGGGTGCCCTCATCGGGGAGCGTCAGCTGCCCGGTCGCGTACCCCTTGGACCCGCTCTGGTTGAGGACGTGGCCGTCGCGGGCGCCGGCGTTGTCGAGCAGAGTGACGCCGTTCGCCGCGTCCCAGCGCATCGGCCGGCTCTGCCCGGAGACCTGCTTCGATCCGGCCATGCGACCGTTGTCGTCCAGACTGAAGGCGAGGGCCGGGCCGAACGAGGACGTGATCTCCGCGTGCGGCGTGACGACCTTGCCGATCAGCACGTCCGCGCTGCCCAGCGGGGTGCCGGTGTCGCTCGCCAGCGTGAACCGGCCCACCAGACGGCGGCCCGACGGCGGCATGGTGTCGGCGACCAGGCGGCCGCTGACCTTCGTGGACTTCCCGGTGCCGAGTTTGACCGGCTTGTCCTGGTCCACGGTCACCGAGCCGAGCGACGAGGAGAACATCGTGTCCTGGATGTCGAACTCGGTGCTGCCCGACGGCACGTCCGTACCCGCGATGTAGAGCAGGTAGTAGCCGGGCGTGGGCTTGTCCAGCACGATGGACTCGCGGGAGCCGCCGTTGGTCGAGGAGGCGATGAGCTGCCCCGACTGGGCCAGCAGATACAGGTCCAGGTCCGCGTCCGGGTCGGAGGCGTTGCCCATCGACACCTCGAAGCGCGTCGCGTCCCGGGGGACCGTGACCTGCTTGCCGGTCATCTGCTGGTCGGCGACGGTCGGATGGGCCTCGGACAGTGCGCCCAGGGCGCCGCCCACCGCGTGCGCGGTCACCGGCGCGAACCGGTTGACGGCCGTGAAGCTCTTCTCGGTCGCCGAGTGCAGCGCCGCCTCGTCGATCACCGAGGACGCCGGGTCGAGCGTGGCCCCCTGCACGGTCGCGGTCAGCCGGTACGGGTTGGTGAGCTGCGGCGAGGTGCGGCGCGCCTCGACCTCGAACTCCCAGACACCGGGCATCGGCTGCGCGTACGTGCGCGAGCCCGAGGTGCAGTCGGCCTCGTCCGAGAAGTGGGTGTAGCAGCGGCTGACGGCGGTGTCCTCGACCGGCAGGCCCTGCGGGTCGACCGCCAGGAACCGGGTCTGGCTGTCCCGGGAGACGCCGGACAGGTCCACCTTCAGCGCCGCCGCGCCCTTGGGCACGGAGACGAAGAACGAGCGGGTGGCGTTGCGGTCGACCGTGCCCGCGGTGGACACCGCGTACGACGGCTTCGCCGGGTCGGCGGCGGCCACGACGGTGACCGGGACGAGCAGGTCGGTGCCGGGGGTGGCCGGGTCGTCCACGCGCAGCAGCGCCGAGTGCGCGCCGGTGGACTTGGCTTGGGCGCGGACGGTGACGGAGGTGGCCCTGTCCTGGTCCAGCCGGACCGAGCGCGGGGCGCTGAACGTACCGTCGTTGCCGAGCCAGGACAGGCGGGCCTCACGGCTGCCGGAGCCGGTCCGGGTCAGCTTCACGGTGTAGTTCTTCGGGCGGTGCAGCGGCTGCCCGCCGTCGACGGGGGAGCAGCGGTTGTAGACCCCGGTGCCGGACTCGGGGGTGGTCAGCATGCCCGCGAGGACACCGCAGACCGGCGCCTCGACGGAGTACGCCGTCGGCTTCGGTCCCTTCGCCAGCAACTTCCACGCCGCCGGTACGGAGACGAGCCCGGCGCCCTGTGCGTACGCGGGCTGGTCCGGCAGGTACGTCGCCGAGCTGGTCAGCGCGGTGCGCATCCCGGCGGGCGACACCTTGACGTGCGAGGCGGACGCGGCGGAGAGCAGGACGGCGACGGCGCCCGCGGCCTGCGGCGAGGCCATCGACGTACCGTTGAACATGCCGTAGCCCGGGGGGAGTTCGTAACCGGCCTGGGGCACGCCCTCGCCGGGCAGCCAGGTCGGGATGGAGGAGACCGCCGCGCCCGGGGCGACGATCTCCGGCTTCATCCCGCCGTCCTCGCGCGGTCCGCGCGCGGAGAACGGGAAGAGCGACTGACGGTCCTTCACCTCGGAGCCGTAATCCGCCCACCAGGTGTCCTTGCTGACCGAGGCGCCCACCGCGATGACCTGGTCGGCAACGGCAGGGTCGGAGACCGTGTTCATGCCGGGGCCGTCGTTGCCGGCCGACGAGACGATGTGCACGCCGTACTGGTCGATCAGCCGGTTGTAGAGAACCGAGCGGACGTTGACGCCGTCATTGAGCGCGGGCAGCCCGCCGATCGACAGGTTGACGACGTCGGCGCCCTTGTTGACGACGACGTCGATCATGCCCTCGGTGAGGGCGTACGCGGTGCAGCCGGCGGCGAAGAGGCAGACGCGCTCGGAGACGATGCGGGCGCCGGGCGCGGCGCCGTCCATCGTCCCGCCGAACAGCCCGTGGCCCGCGGTGATGCCCGCGACATGGGTGGCGTGGGCGCCGGAGACGATGCCGATGCTGACGAAGTCCGCCTTCTTGCCGACGCTCGTGCCGCCCCGCGCCGACAGGTCCACGTCGTCGCGGTACTCGACGGTGAACGGCATGGACTCGGCGACGGCCGTGTCCGGGTCGTCCTTGCCGAACGTGGCCCACTTGCCGGACTTCGCGTACGGCTCGACCACGTCGGCGTCGCCGAAGGTCCGGTCGAGATCGGCGTCGACCCACACCCGGTGGTCCGCCTTGCGGTACAGGACGCCGAACACGTCCTTGTAGTCGCCGTCCCGGTTGACGTCCCCTTCGAGCTCGCCGCCCCAGGTGTCGGACTCCTTGAACAGCTGGAACTCGTAGTCGCCGTCGGGGGCCTTGTAGTCGACCCCGCCGTAGCGGAAGGTGCCGTCCTTCGCGGTGACCTTGAGCCGCATCTCCAGCCAGGTCGGGTCGCCGTCCGTCACCGGGTCGGTCGCGGTGACCCAGTCCTTGATCTTCGGCTGCCCGGTCGTGGTGGTGCGCAGGGCCGGGTGGGCGAGGTCGACGCCGGTGTCCAGGATGCCGACGGTGACGCCCCGGCCGTCCCAGGTGCGGTGGTCCTCGGTGAAGCCGGTGGACCCGGTCTCGGCCACGGGGAGGTACGGGTTGTCGGCCGGGGTGGTGCGGCCGGGGGCCTTCGGCGTGGCCGGGCCGTGGCCGTCGTGGCCCTGCTTGTCCTTCTCCCGGTCCTCGGTGGTGACCGGCGACGGGTCGGGGATCTTGTACGTCTCGTTGAGGTCGACAGCCCGGACCGAGGAGAGCGCGGCGAGGGCGGTGACCTTGCCGGTCGGCACGGTGGCGCGGACGTAGCCCAGCTTGTCGTCGGCCCTGGCGACCCGGCCGCCGAGGTCCGCGACCTTCTTGCGCAGCGCCCCGGTGTCGCCCTCCCGGGTGGCCAGCAGGACGGTGACCGTCTTGGCCTTCCTGCTCTCGGCCTTCTGGAGCAGCGTGCGGTCGTGGGCGCCCAGCTTGTCGCGCGGGGCGGTCAGGGCCTTCTTGGGCGCGTCCGGGACGGCCGCGCCCAACGGGTGCGGTACGTCGGCGGCCTGGGCGGGCAGTGCCGACAGGCTCAGCAGCGAGCCGGTCAGGCCCGCCGCGAGCACGGCGGCGGTGAACCGGCGTCTGCGGCGCGTGGTGATGGGGCGGGACATGGGTGCCCTTTCGCGTGGCGGGGGCCTCGGCAGGACCGGGACCGCGTCGGGGATCTCCCGCCGGAACCCCGGGCACCGGCGAAAGGTCGTGGCACGGGTCTACCGAGCCCGGCCGGGGCGCCGCAGCACACGTGCGTGGCGGATGCATGACACGACGTGTTGTCGCCACATCCCGAACCGGCCCGTCCCCGATGGCGACTTGACGACAGGCGGAATCTCGCCACCGGTATCCCGTTCCCACCGGAGGCCCACGCGCCGACGATCGCGATGCCGTCCCCCGCAGCTCATGAGGCGAGGGGGACCCCGTCCGTCCCCTGCCAGAGCGGAGCCCACGCATCATGACGCAAGCCCTGGGGCGCAGACACCTGGCCCTGGCCGCGGCGGCAACCGTGCTCGCCACCCTCGCGGCCACCGCCCCCGCCGCCTTCGCCGCACCCTCCCCGTCCGGTACGCCGGACGCCGGTGCGCTGCTCGCCTCGCTGGACGACCAGGAGCGGGGAGCCCTGCACCGCATGGCCGCCCTGGACCTGGGCGGCCTGCACATCACCGACAAGGCTGCGCTGCGCAGCAGCAAGCCCGTCGACGTCATCGTCCAGCTGAAGACCCCGCCCGCCAGGACCGCCCGCCTGCTCGCCGCGGCGGAGGGCCGCACGGTCAGCGAGTCCGCCGCCCGGGACGCCGTGACCAAGGCGCACCAGCGCTTCCGCACCGGGCTTGACGGCATGTTCGCGAAGGGCGGCGCCAAGGCGGCCGCCGCACCGAAGCCCGGGCGCACCTACACCCACAGCTTCGACGGGGTCAGCCTCCGGATCCCCGGCGACCGCGTCGCCGAACTCCTCGACAACGACGAGGTCACCGCCGTCTGGCCGGACACCACGGTCAAGGCCCTCGACCGCCCTTCCCCCGTCGACGGCGGCGGGGGAGGGGCTCCCGGCACCGCGCAGGACGACGACGGGGTGGCCCGGCTGCACGCCGAGGGCATCACCGGCAAGAGCGTCAAGGTCGGCATCATCGACACCGGCATCGACTACCACCACCCGGACCTCAAGGCCGCCTACAAGGGCGGCTACGACTTCGTGGACGACGACGCCGACCCGATGGAGACCACGTACGCGGACTGGAAGGCGTCCGGCCAGGCCGAGACCAACCAGGGCTCCACGTACTACACCGAGCACGGCACGCACGTCGCCGGGATCGTCGCGGGCCGGGGCGACTCCTCGCAGGAGCGCGCCGCGCACGGCGTGGCGCCCGGCGCCTCCGTGTACGCGTACCGGGTGCTCGGCCCGTACGGCAGCGGGCGTACGAGCGACATCATGGCCGCGATGGACCGGGCGGCCGACGACGGCATGGACGTCGTCAACATGTCGCTCGGCGCGGCGGTCAACGACCCGATGAGCCCGCAGGCGATAGCCGCCGACAACCTCGTGCTCGCCGGGATCACCACCGTCATCGCCGCCGGCAACAGCGGCCCGGGCGGCAACACCCTGGGCACCCCGGGCGCCGCCGCGCTGCCGCTCACCGTGGGCGCGCACGACGAACCGATGACGCTGCCGGAGTACCGCATCGCCGCGGGCACCACCACCGCCACGGGGCGGCTGCTCGCCCGCCCGTTCGGCGACGCGCTCCCCGGCCTGACCTCGGGCACCTACCCGGTCGCCGATGTCGGCACCGGCACCGCGGCCGGGTACAGCGGCAAGGACGTCAAGGGCGCGGCCGTGCTCGTGAAGCGCGGCGGGATCACCCTGGACGAGAAGGTGCGCCGCGCCGCCACCATGGGCGCCGTCGCCGTCCTCCTCGTCAACGACAACGCGGACGAGGGGCACATCCCGAACTACATCGGCGAGAGCCCCGCCTACGCCCCGGCCTTCTCGCTCACTGCCGCCGAGGGCGCCGCGCTGGCCGCCGGGACCGCCGACGCCACCGCCCGCCTCACGTTCACCGAGGGCGGCACCTTCGTGCTCGGCAGCGGAGCGCTCGCGGACTTCAGCTCGCGCGGCCCGGCGTACGGCACCGGCGCCATCAAGCCCGAGGTCACCGCGCCCGGCGTCAGCGTGCTCTCCTCCGTCCCGGCGGACACCGTCGCGCCGGAGACGGGCGACTACTCCGCCGCGTACGCCCGCCTCAGCGGCACCTCCATGGCCTCGCCGTACGTCGCCGGGGCCGCCGCGCTGCTGCTCCAGCACGACCACCGGCTCACGCCGGACGGGGTCAAGGCGGCCCTGATGAACACCGCCCGCCCGATGCCCGGCAAGGTGAGCGTCTTCGACGCGGGCGCCGGCGCGGTCGACCCGTACGCCGCCGTGCACACCGGGACCTCCCTCCAGGTGGCCGCGAAGACCCCGTACGTCTCCCTGGACGGCACCCGGTCCGAGCTGGACCACCGCACCGGCGCCCTCGACCTCGGGGTGCTCCCGGTCGGCCGCTCCACCCGGGTCGAGAAGCGGCTCGACTTGGTCAACGACAGCGGTTCCAAGGGGCGTTACGAGGTCGGCGTCGCGTTCACCCGGGGCAACGGGGCCTCCGGGGACGCCCGCGCCGCCGGTATCACCCTGTCCGCCGACAGCCAGGTGACCGGCAAGCCGCACGGCAGTACGCCCGTCCGCACCACGCTGCGCGTTCCGGCCGACGCCCCGGCCGGGTACTACGAGGGCTTCGTCACCCTGACCCCCGTACAGGGGAAGGGACTTCACACCCTGCGCATGCCGTTCGGGCTGCGTGTCGCCGAGTCCGGCTTCGCCGAGGTCGACATGACGAAGCCGGTCCTCTCGACCAACCAGTTCTCCGACGCCGGGTCCGTCGGCGGCGGTGCCGCCACGTTCAACCTGCGCATGGCCGGGCAGCTGACGAGCGTCGACGTGCTCCTCGCCGACACACGGGGCAGGGACCTCGGCTACATCGGCGGGATCAACACGACCGGTCTGACCGAGGGCGTCCTCTACGGTCCCGCGACGGTCGGCGCCTGGTACCACCCGGTGACCGGGCGCGCGGCCACTCCCTTCGACCCCCGGGGCCGCTGGATCGCGGACGGCCACTACAAGCTGCGCATCGTGGGCACCGACGCCTTCGGCTCCACCGACTCCGTGCTGCGTGACATCTACGTGGACTCCCACGCCCCCGCCTACGACGACGCGTACGGCGCCTGGGACACCTCGCACCCCGTGGTTGTCGAACGCCCGGCGGACGCCACATCGTTCGAGCTGAGGGGGCGGCTTCGCGACACGGAGGCCGACGCGATCCACGCCGCCGGGCTCGACATCGGCCAGGACGACAACGCGCTGTACTACTCCAACTACAGCCCCAACTCGCCCACCGGCCACGTCAACGCCGACGCCGAGGGCAACGTCGACCTCCGCATTCCGATCTCTGCCGGACCGCCGACCGCCTACATCAAGCTGTGGCCCGCGGACGCCGCGGGGAACATCGGGGACGTACGCGTCATCAACCTGATGAAGGAAGGCATGCCGTACGTCGTCGCCGACGCCGACCAGGTGGCCGCGCGCGACGGCGACCGGGTCACGTACACCCTGACGGCCCACCACCTGAAGAACTGGAAGTCCTTCACCTCCCAGATCCGCTACGACGACCGCAACATCCGGATCACCGGCATCGAGCCGACCGCCGAACTGGCCGCCCACGGCCCGTCGAAGATCACCACCACCGAGGTGTCGGCCGGGGCGTCCTCGTACACCACCGTCAACTTCGACGTCTCGGACCCGGAAGGGCTCACCGACGACTCGATGCCGCTGCTCAAGGTGTCGTACGAGGTGACGGGCGAGCACTGGACGGCGACGGCGGGGCTCACCACGGGCACCACCAGCGCCATGGACACCACCGGCACCAAGGTGCCGCTGAACATCCAGTTCTACGGCGGCGTCAGGATGCTGAACGCGCAGTCCTCCTTCACCGCCCGGCCCGCCGCCGAGGCGCTGCTGACCAAGGACTACGCGTACGACACCGAGCGCGACTACCGCCTCGACGGCATCCGGACCGAGCTGACCGCGCCGGACGGTACCCGGCGCACCCTGGACGCCGACGCGGCGGCCCGGGTCTCGGCCGGGGATCTCGCGCCCGCCGAGAAGCCGTACCGCCTGGAGGTCCGGGTACCCGGCCACTTCACCTGGACCGAGGACATCGATCTCGGCCTCACGGGCTACGGGGCCGTGGCCGGAACGAGCGGTTCGTCCGTGGCGTCCCTGGTCGCGGGTGACGTCAACGGGGACGACGTCATCGACGTACGTGACGCCGCCGCCGTGTACGACGCCCGGGGGACCGCGAGGCGTTCCGCCGACATCAACCACGACGGGACCGTCGACGGGAAGGACCTGACCTGGGTGGTGACCAACTACCTCCAGCAGAACACCATGGCGGACCGCTTCACCGACCCGGTGAAGCGCCTGCACGGCCGGACGCTGGAGTACTACACCGCCCGAATGTGACGACCGCCGCCCGGGGCGCGTGCGGCGCCCCGGGCAACGTCCCGCTCACACCCAGTTGTTGCGCATCGCGTACCAGCCGAGCTGGACCCGCGAGGAGACCGAGGCCGCGTCCATCAGGGCGCGCAGCCTGCGCTGGACCGTACGGGGCGACGTGCCGAGCTGGTGGGCCGTCGCCGCGTCCGTGAGGCCGGACAGCATCAGCTGGAGCAGCCTGCGGTCGGTCGGATCCAGGTCGCCGTCCTCCCGCAGATAGGGGCGCGAGCGCTGCCACACCGACTCGAACAACTCGACCGCCAGCCGTACGAGGGGCGGCCCGAGGACCATCGACCTGCCCGCCTCCAACTGCACCATGGCGGTCTCCTCGTCGGCTATGAGGAGCTTGATCAGGGGCTGGTCCACCACCCGCACCTGATGACCGGCCGCCAGCCGCTCGTCCAGCGCCCGCAGCGCCGCCGGTTCGGTGAGGAAGGCCCGGTCCACGACCACGCGGTACGCGGCGTGGGGATTGCCGTCCTTGCGCCACGGCGGCTCCGCCTCCGCCTCCTGCGCCCCCTCCGCCTCGCCCTCCGCCGCGCTCACGCCCTCCGGGTCCGCCAGCGTGGACGGGACGGGGGCGACCGTGTTGGCCCCCGACTGAAATCCCATCAGGGACGTCCGGGCCCCGTACTCCAGCTCGTACAGCCGACGGGCCTGGGCCTCGCGCCCCTCCCAGAACTCCACGAACTGCCCCGGCACCTCAAGGCCGTCGGGCCGCCACGCCCCCAGCAGCCGCACCAGTGAGTCATCGGCCCGGCGCAGGTCCTCCTGCAACCGGATCAGGGAGGAGCGCACGGAGGCGGGCGGGCCGGGGGACGGCTCTGCCCGCGGGGACGGTGGCACTTCTGGACGGGACGACATGGCTCAAGTGTCGCCACCTGCGGCTCGGCCTGGCAACGGACCCCCCGCACGGTGGCGGCGACCGGCTCCGCGCAGGTGTCGGGATTACGCCATGGCAGCCACTCGCCAGCCCCAAGGGCCCCACGGCGCGCCGGTGTTGGCCACGCTGCTGCTCACCGGGCCCCTCCCTCCGAGGTCGCCGGACCCCTTCCCTCCTGGAGACCAACGATGAGACGTACGAGGCCATGGCGCCGGACAGCCGCAGGGCTCGCCACCGCCGCCCTGCTCGCGGCGGCCGCCCCCGCCGCCTCCGCCGGCACCCCGGCGGACGCCACCCGGCCGCTCACCGACGGCCCCGGCCGCGCGGTCACCGTCACCCTGATCACCGGCGACGTGGTCGAGGCCCAGGTGGACGGCACCGGCCGGGTCCTCTCGGCGGCCCTGCGCGGCACCGACGGCACCGACCACGCCGCCGCGACCTGGCAGGACGGCAGGCGGACCTATGTGTTCCCGCAGGGCGTCGAGCGCCTGGTGGACGCCGGGCTCGTGGACGCCGCGCTCTTCGACATCGGGCGCCTCGTCGCCGACGGCTACGACGACGCGCACACGGACACCCTGCCCGTCGTCGTGGAGTACGCGGGCGGCGCGGCCCGGGGCCTGCGCGCCGCCGCCGTCCCGGGCACCCGGACCACCGCGACCCTGGAGTCCATCGGCGGCGCCGGACTGGCCGTCAGCAAGAAGTCGGCCGCCGAGGCCTGGCAGCAGCTCGCGCCGAGCACCCCGAGCGACGGGCAGCCCGCAGCCGGGCACCCCGCCGCCCGGACCACCAACACCGGCGCCGTCAGCAAGGTCTGGCTCGACGCCAAGATCCGGGGCACCGCCGTCAGCGCCCCAGGCACCCCGACCGTGCCCCTCACCGGCGCCACGACCGCGCACCGGGCCGGGCTCGACGGCTCCGGCGTCAAGGTCGCCGTCCTGGACACCGGGGTCGACGCGGGCCACCCCGACCTCGCCGGGCGCGTCGCCGGAAGCGCGACCTTCGTCTCCACCCCGGCCACCGACGACCGCACCGGCCACGGCACCCACACCGCGTCCACCGTGGCCGGCACCGGCGCCGCCTCCCACGGCACGTACGCGGGCATGGCCCCCAAGGCGGACCTGCTCATCGGCAAGGTGCTGGACGACGACGGCTCCGGCTCGATCAGCGGCATCGTCAACGGCATGGAATGGGCGGTCGGCCAGGGCGCCCGCGTCGTCTCCATGTCGCTCGGCTCCGACGGCGACACCGCCTGCGCCGGACCCGGCGTCGACGCGGTGGAACGCCTCAGCGACCAGGCCCTGTTCGTCATAGCCGCCGGCAACGCCTCGCTGCGCGGCACCGTCTCCACCCCCGGCTGCGCGCCCAGCGCCCTCACCGTCGGCGCGGTCGACCGCGAGAACGCCACCGCCTCCTTCTCCAGCCGGGGCCCCTCCGTCGACGGTGTGAGCGCCAAGCCCGACATCGCGTCCCAGGGCGTCGGCGTCGTCGCTGCCAACTCCGGTGGCCGGGGCGCCCAGGCGTACCAGGAGATGTCCGGCACCTCGATGGCGACCCCGCACGTCGCGGGCGGCGCCGCCCTGCTCCTCCAGCAGCACCCCGAGCTGACCCCGGCCGGGCTCAAGGCCCTGCTCACCTCGTCCGCGCGGTCCACCGACGCGGCGGTCCTGGAGCAGGGCGCGGGCCCGATGGACGTGGCCCGCGCGGTGTCCCAGCCGGTCACCGCCCCGCCCGTGCCGCTCCTGGGCGACTTCGCGTACCCGCAGCGGAACCTCGCCCCGGTGGACCGCACGGTCACCCTCACCAACCTCACCGGCAAGGACGTCCGGCTCGGCCTGCGCGTCGAGGACGTCCGGGGCGACGACGGCAGCCGCCTCTCCGGCTTCGCGCGTCCCGCCCGCACCACGGTCACCGTCCCGGCGCGGGGGACCGCCGAGGTGCCGGTCCGCATCGACCCGGGCGCCCGGCTGAGCGCCGGGGCGTACGGCACGGTCACCGGCCGCCTCGTCGCGACCGGGTCGCACGGGGTCCGCGTCACCGTGCCGTTCGGTGTGCACATGGAGGTCCCGTCCGCCGACCTCACCGTCAAGGGCCTCGACCGGCACGGCGACCCGGCGTCGTCCCCGTCCGCCTTCCAGCTGTTCGACGACCACCGCGACACGGCGAAGCGCTACACCCTCGGCTACCCCGAGCCCGGCAGCACCACGATCCGGGTGCCCCTCGGCACGTACGCGCTGAGCGGCCTCGTCATGACCCGCGACGAGCCCGGCGGCATCGGCAGCGTCGACTCGGTCAGCCAGCTCTACCGCGAGAAGCTGACGGTCTCCGGCGACACCGAGGTCACGCTCGACGCCCGCGACGCGCGCCGCGTCTCCTGGGACACCGAACGCCCCAGCCAGAGCGCCGGGTTCGCCCTCGGCCTCGCGATCGGCCTGGACGACTCCCGCCGCCTCCAGGCCGGATACCTCACCACCGTCCCGTCGTACGTCAAGGGGATCTACGCCCAGCCGGTGCACGGCGACGACCGGCTGACGTTCCTCGCCGCCGCCCGGCAGACCGCGCCGCGCGCCGTGCTGACCGTCACCGGAGGCCGGGTCCTGGACTCGCTCCCGGTGCAGAAGGGGACCGAGTTCGACGGCAAGGGCTCCGCGCCGGTGACGTACATCGGCAAGGGCACCGACGCGAACTTCGCCGCCCACGACCTCACGGGCCGCATCGCCCTCGTGGACGCGGGCACCGGCGGCGGCAACGCCTTCACCTGGGACACCGCCGCGAGGAAGGCCGGCGCTACGGGCGTGCTGGCGGCCGTCCCGGAGAGCGAGGGGCGGTTCCAGATCACCGGTCCCGAGGGCATCCCGCAGGCCACCATCACGGCGGCCGACTCACGGGCGATCAAGGCCGCACTGGACAAGGGCGACGTCCGTCTGTCCTGGTCCGGCACCGCGACCGACCGCAGCCCGTACGTGTACAACCTGGCCTCCACGTCGCACGGTTCGATCGTCACCGGCACCCGGCGCGTCCGGGACCGCGACCTCGCGGCCACCGACGCCCGCTACCACGTCCAGGGCCCGGACGACGCGACGTACTGGTCGGACGTCAAGGTCGGCCTGCCGGGCATCCCAGCAGTCTGGGCGGGTGGCACCACCCTGCCGCTGCACGCGCCCCAGCAGCGCACCGAGTACTTCACCCCGGCAGGCCGCGACGGGCTGACGTGGACCACGCTGATGCGCCGGGACCTCGGCCCGTACGGCAGCACCTCGTACGACGGGCCGCGCGAACTGGACAAGGGCCGTACGACGTCCCAGTGGTACAAGTCGCCCTACGGGCCGGTCCGCAACACCTACGCCCAGCCCCTGATGAACCGCGAGAGCAGCCGCCTGGGCTTCACGATCGCCCCGTTCGGCGACGCGGGCGGGCACGACTCCACCCTCGGGTCGACGGACAACGGCACCCGGCAACTGCTGCTCGACGGCGAGCCGCAGAACCTGGTCTCCGGCACCTTCGACCTTCCGCAGGAGAAGGCCGAAGTGACGTTCCGCCAGCAGTGGCAGCGCCGCGCCGGTGCCATGGACCGCACCGGCCTCGCCTACGCCACCGAGTGGGTCTTCACCACCGACGCTTCGGACCAAGGCGCCCAGCACCTGCTCGTCCCCGTCCTCGACGTACCGTCCGACCTGCGCAACTCCCGCCCTGCGGGGGAGTCGACCACGATCGGCCTCGGCGCCGTCACCGACGACTCGGCGCGGCCCGCCACGCTGCGGAAGGTGAGCCTGGAGTACGCGTACGGCACCGAGTCCACCGTCGACGCGGTCACCGGCTGGCACGAGGCCCGCGTCACGTCCACCGGTAGCGGCCGGCAGGCTCGCCTTCCGGGCGACGCGCCCGCCGGAACGTTCGTCCACCTGAAGGTCACGCTCACGGACAAGCAGGGGGCGCGGGTGAGCCAGACCATGATCAGGGCGTACGAGGTGCGCTGACCGCGCGGTGTGGTCTCCGGCACACCCGGCACCGCCCCCGCGTACGGTTTGCGCACGTCGTGGGGGCGGTGCCGGGGCCGGGCGCCCGGGGGAGTGACGGACGTCTCTACCCCCGGACCCGCCGGGCTGGCACTGTGGTCGGGTCCCGGCCGGGTGCTGGGTACACCTTCTGCCGGCCGACCGAACGAGATGCCATGAGCGCGACTGCCGCCACCCTCACCGCCGCCCGCCGCCGCGCCCGCACCGGCGGCCCCGACGACGGCCCCCAGCTGCTGGAGCACATCGTGGGCTGGACCCTCGTGGTCGTGGTCGCCATGCTCGTCACACAGCTCGGCCTGCTCTAGCGCATACGCGTCGGGGGCGGGGAGCCCGACCGGCTCCCCGCCCCCGACGTTCACCGCGCTACCGGGTCAGTCGATCGCCTTGATCAGCTCGCCGTCGGTGGTGTCACCGCTCAGCTCCCAGAAGAAGGTGCCGCCCAGGCCCTGCTGGTTCTTGTACGCCATCTTGGTGCCGATGGTCTCCGGGGTGTCGTAGCTCCACCAGTTGCTGCCGCAGTGCGCGTACGCCGTGCCCGCGACGGTGCCCGTGGCGGGGCAGGTGTTCTTGAGGACCTTGTAGTCCTCGATGCCCGCCTCGTACGTGCCCGCGGCCGCGCCGGTCGCCGTTCCGCCCGGCTCGTCCTGCGTGACGCCGGTCCAGCCGCGCCCGTAGAAGCCGATGCCGAGGAGCAGCTTCGAGGCCGGGACGCCCTGCGCCTTCAGCTTCTCGATGGCTGCCTCGCTGTTGAAGCCGTCCTTCGGGATGCCCTCGTAGGAGGTCAGCGGGGAGTGCGGGGCGGTCGGGCCCTTCGCGTCCCAGGCACCGAAGAAGTCGTACGTCATCGGGTTGTACCAGTCGACGTACTGCGCCGCGCCGCCGTAGTCGGCGGCGTCCAGCTTGCCGCCCTCCGAACCGTCCGCGCTGATCGCCGAGGTGACCAGGTTGTCGCCGCCGAACTTCGTACGCAGCGCCGACAGCAGGTTGCCGTAGGCCTCCCGGCCACTCGTGTCACAGGTCAGGCCGCAGTCGTTGGGGTACTCCCAGTCGATGTCGATGCCGTCGAACACATCGGCCCACCGCGGGTCCTCGACCAGGCTGTAGCAGGAATCGGCGAACGCGGCCGGGTTCTGCGCGGCCTCACCGAAGCCGCCGGACCAGGTCCAGCCGCCGAAGGACCAGAGCACCTTCAGGTTGGGGTGCAGCTTCTTCAGCTTGCGCAGCTGGTTGAAGTTGCCCCGCAGCTCCTGGTCCCAGGTGTCCGCGACGCCGTCGACGGACTGGTCGGCGGTGTACGCCTTCTCGTAGTCCGCGTACGAGTCACCGACCGTGCACTTGCCACCCTGGACGTTGCCGAAGGCGTAGTTGATGTGCGTGAGCTTGTCGGCCGAGCCCGAGGTCTCGATGTTCTTGACGTGGTAATTGCGGTCGTAGACACCCCATTCGGTGAAGTATCCGACCACCTTGTCACCGGCCGCTGTGGGGGCGGCGGGTGCTGCTGCCGGTGCGGCGGCCCGGGGCGCGGCGGGGGCCGCGCCGGCGGAACCGGTGCCGGCGACGCCGAGCAGGGCTGCGCCCAGAGCGGCGGTACACGCGGCAGCGGCGAGGGCCCGCAGACGGGCTCCCGGGCGATGCAGTCCGGTCATGGTTGCTCCTCGTGGGGGAGGGGACGTGCCAATGGACTACCGGCTTCCGGCGCTCAGATTTGGCATGAACGCGGAAAGCCGGTTCGCCGGGAACGGTAGATGGACTAGACCAGTTGGGTCAATGGTTCGGACCAATATCGATGATCTCCGGGTGTCCGGAGCCGGGTTCCGGACACCCGGTCATCCATATGTTCGGTCAACCGGTGACGGATGCCATCCGATCGGGCATACTCGTCCCGCCACAGCCGCCTGCCTGCGCCTCTCGTAATCCGGGAGGGCAACATCGGCTGGGCAGCAGTGATTTCGGGCATCGCCCGGAGATCCCCCCCCGGCGGCGCCGCTCACACCCCGCGCGTGCGACCGCCGCAACGCCCGACAGGGAGGAGAGCGCCGTCATGTCCGACCGTGCCCCGCAGTGGGTCGAACGCCGTCTGCCCACCGAGGAATCCAGCCAGCTGATCGACCTCGTACGGGACATCGCCCAGCGGGAGATCGTCCCGGGGGCGGCCGAGGAGGAGGAAGCGGGCCGCTTCCCCCGCGAGGTCTTCACCCTGCTCTCCGAGTCAGGCCTGCTCGGCCTGCCCTACGACTCCGAACACGGCGGCGGCGACCAGCCGTACGAGGTCTACCTCCAGGTCCTCGAAGAGCTCAGCGCCGCCCGGCTCACCGTCGGCCTCGGCGTCAGCGTCCACTCCCTCGCCTGCCACGGACTCGCCGGCTACGGCACCAAGGAGCAGCGCGCCGAACACCTCCCGTCGATGCTCTCCGGCGGCCTGCTCGGCGCCTACTGCCTCTCCGAACCGGCCTCCGGCTCCGACGCCGCCTCGCTGCGCACCAAGGCCGTACGGGACGGCGACGACTGGGTGATCACCGGCACCAAGGCCTGGATCACGCACGGCGGCATCGCCGACTTCTACACCGTGCTGGCCCGCACCGGCGCCGAGGGCGCCCGGGGCATCACCGCCTTCCTCGTCCCCGGTGACGCCGCCGGGCTGAGCGCGGCCGTCCCCGAGAAGAAGATGGGCATGAAGGGCTCGCCCACCGCCCAGCTCCACTTCGACGGCGTCCGCATCCCCGACGCCCGCCGGATCGGCGAGGAGGGCCAGGGCTTCGCGATCGCCCTGTCCGCCCTCGACTCCGGCCGCCTCGGCATCGCCGCCTGCGCCATCGGCGTCGCCCAGGCCGCACTGGGCGCGGCCCTCGACTACGCCACCGGCCGCAAGCAGTTCGGCCGCCCCATCGCGGACTTCCAGGGCCTGCGCTTCATGCTCGCCGACATGGCGACCCGCATCGAGGCCGGCCGCGCGCTCTATCTGGAGGCCGCCCGGCTGAGGGACGCGGGCCGCCCCTTCTCGCGCCAGGCCGCCATGGCCAAGCTCTTCTGCACGGACGCCGCGATGCAGGTGACCATCGACGCCGTCCAGGTGCTCGGCGGCTACGGCTACACGCAGGACTTCCCCGTCGAACGCCTCATGCGCGAGGCCAAGGTGCTCCAGATCGTGGAGGGCACCAACCAGATTCAGCGGATGGTCATCGCGCGCCACCTCGCGGGCCCTGAGTCCCGCTGACCCGCAGCGGCCGCTCGGACCACACGGGCGTCGTCATGATCCGGTTCCAGTCCTGGTCATGACGGCCTGGCAGGGTCCGGCCCGTGCTCTCCCAGTGCCGCAGCAGCGCCCGGTAGATCGGCGGATCGCTCGAATGGGGCACCGCGCGCGGCGCGGACCGGGGCGGTTCGGACCGGGACGCCGGTACGGAACCGGACTGCGGAACCGATTCTTCGGAGGGCGGAGCGGCGAGACGGCGGCGCCCGGGGCCGGCCGTGGAATGCAGCGGGGTCATACCGGGGCAACGCCGTGGGGTGCGGCGGGGTCACTGGCTGTTCGATTCGGGCGAATGTTCACCCGGTTCCCCCCGGCTGCCGGGTTGCTCCCGCACCCCGGCCGCGCGTTCGGGAAGGAAGGCTCAGGCGGCCTCGCGCCGGAGCGGAGCGGCCACCCGGATCGGGCGGGAACCGGCACCGCCGGCGTGCGAGAAGGGCTGCGTCCGCCAGTCCAGCCCCTGCGGGAGCGTCAGCAGCAGCGCCGTCTCCTGCTCCTGCACCCCGTCCGCCTCGGCCGGCGGGTCCCCGGCGGCACGGCCCGTACCGGGGCACACGGTGAGCACGAACGGGTTCCACGGGGACGGGCACAGCGCGTGCTCCGGGAGCACGTCCTCGTCCGCCAGGAGCGCGATGGGCTGCGCGCAGTCCGGGCACACGACCCGGTACATCTCGAAGGTGTCGTACGCGTCGGGAGCGGAGTCCTCGAACGGATCAACGGGCTCCGGTTCGGTACGTCCGGTGAGCTTCAGGTGTGGCATGGGAAATCCCCCCTCGGATGGGCCGGCATGACGCTGTGGCCTCGGCCACAGCAAGCACTTCCCGCCACCGATCGGCCGTAACCGTTCCGTGTCCCCCTACTGTCGCGTAAACCTGTGGCGTTGGTCACATGCCCGGCGCAGGTGCCGTCCCAAGGGCTGGGCAGCTGTGCCGGGAACGACTCATGGCCATAGATTGATCCATATGGAGGAGCTGGACCGTCACATCGTGGAGTTGCTCGTCAAGGACGGGCGGATGAGCTACACCGACCTGGGCAAGGCCACCGGCCTGTCCACCTCGGCGGTTCATCAGCGCGTCCGCAGGCTGGAGCAGCGCGGGGTGATCCGCGGCTACGCCGCGGTCGTGGACCCGGAGGCGGTCGGCCTGCCGCTGACCGCGTTCATCTCCGTCAAGCCGTTCGACCCCAGCGCCCCGGACGACATCGCCGAACGGCTCGCCGGCGTCCCGGAGCTGGAGGCGTGCCACAGCGTCGCCGGCGACGAGAACTACATCCTCAAGGTCCGCGTGGCGACCCCGCTGGAGCTGGAGAACCTGCTCACCCGCATCCGCTCGCTCGCCGGCGTCTCCACCCGCACCACGGTCGTCCTGTCCACCCCGTACGAGGCACGCCCGCCGCAGATCTAGGGGGTGTCTGATGGGTCCCCGTGGAGGAAGGAGCGGCGTCTGGTGCGTGCGATCGCAAGGCGCCGGGAAGTCCTCGTAGCGGAGCTACTAGGGCTTTTCGGCAACGCGGCGAGCGCGCGTGCCAGGCGACGCGACGCCGCGGGGACCCATCAGACACCCCCTCCAGGGGGGCGCGCACGGGGGCGGTCCCGGCAGGCGGGAGACTGGTGCTCATGACCGAGAGCACCGCCCCCCAGAGCGAACACCGCACCGTGCTGCTGCGCGGTGGAGACGTCCACAGCCCCGCCGACCCCTTCGCCACCGCCATGGTGGTCGAACGGGGCCATGTCGCCTGGGTGGGCTCCGAAGGCGCCGCCGACGCCTTCGCGAGCGGCGTCGACGAGGTGATCGACCTCGAAGGGGCCCTGGTCACCCCCGCGTTCACCGACGCCCACGTCCACACCACCTCGACCGGTCTCGCCCTCACCGGGCTCGACCTCTCCGGCGCCCGCACCCTCGGCGACGCCCTCGCCCGCGTCCGCGCCCACGTCACCGCCCACCCCGCCGACCGGGTCGTCCTCGGACACGGCTGGGACGCCACCCGCTGGCCCGAGCAGCGGCCGCCCTCCCGCGCCGAGCTGGACGAGGCGGCGGCCGGCCGGCCCGTCTACCTGCCCCGGGTCGACGTGCACTCCGCGGTCGTCAGCACCGCCCTGCTCGACCTCGTCCCCGGCGTCACCACGATGCCCGGATACGACCCCGAGGGACCGCTGACCGCCGCCGCCCACCACGCCGTGCGCGCGGCCGCCCACGACGCCGTCACGCCCGCCCAGCGCGCCGAGGCGCAGCGTGCCGCGCTGCGCCACGCCGCCTCCCTCGGCATCGGCTCGCTCCACGAGTGCGGCGGCCCCGACATCTCCGACGAGGACGACTTCACCGGGCTGCTGAAGGTGGCCGCCGAGCAGCCCGGGCCCCGGGTCTTCGGCTACTGGGCCCAGGAGGTGGCCGACGAGAAGGACGCCCGGCGGATCCGCGAGCTCGGCGCCGTCGGCGCGGCCGGCGACCTCTTCGTGGACGGCTCGCTCGGCTCCCACACCGCCTGCCTGCACGAGCCGTACGCCGACGCCCCGCACACCGGCACCGCCCACCTGGACGCCGCCCGGATCGCCGCCCACGTCGCCGCCTGCACCGAGGCGGGGCTCCAGGCGGGCTTCCACGCCATCGGGGACGCGGCGCTCTCGTCGGTCGTCCAGGGCGTCAGGGCCGCCGCCGAGAAGGTGGGCCTGGCCCGGGTGCGGGCCGCCCGGCACCGCGTCGAGCACGCGGAGATGCTCACCCCGGAGACCGTCGCGGCCTTCGCGGAGCTGGGCCTCACCGCCTCCGTCCAGCCCGCCTTCGACGCCGCGTGGGGCGGCGAGGAGGGCATGTACGCCCAGCGCCTCGGCGTCGGCCGGGCCGCCACCCTCAACCCGTACGCGGCGCTGCTGCGGGCCGGTGTGCCGCTCGCCTTCGGCTCGGACAGCCCGGTGACCCCGCTGGACCCATGGGGGACCGTACGGGCCGCCGCCTTCCACCGGACGCTGGAGCACCGCGTCTCGGTCCGGGCCGCCTTCACCGCGCACACCCGGGGCGGCTGGCGGGCCCTGGGGCGGGACGACGCGGGGACCCTGGTGCCCGGCGCCCCGGCCGACTACGCGGTGTGGCGCACCGACCAGCTGGTGGTCCAGGCGCCCGACGACCGGGTGGCGCGCTGGTCGACCGACCCCCGGTCCGGGACGCCGGGACTGCCCGACCTCAGCCCCGGTGCCGACCTGCCGGTCTGCCTGCGCACCGTGGTCCTCGGACAAACTGTCTACGTAAGGCCGAACGAGTGACGTGCGGACATTCCGGTCCGCCGATCGAAGGCCGGTCCGCTCTTCCGCCACCTGGGGATCTTCGGGACTGACCAGGCAATTTCGGTAATCGACGCAGGTCAGGCAAGTATTGACAGAATGCGGCCATCGGCCGGTAGGTTCGGCCGAGTCCACCACAGGACGTCCGACCGGTAAAACCTCCACGCAGTCGTCGAACGCCGCTGGGTCACGGGGTGGTGTGCCGCACCGGCGCACCGCCACTGACAGCCAGGTTCAGCGCCCGCGCCTCGGGGGCGAGGGAAGGTTTCAGCCGGACGGAGGGTGCGACCCGGGTGGGGCCCGGACGTTCAGTAGACAACGGCTCTAGGTCGACCCGCAGCCAGCGGGTCCCAGGTCGGCCCGAAGGACTCCGGGCCCCGATCCGCACTTCTGTCCCCGATTCCGCTCTTCTGTCCGCCGCGGCTCCCGCGCCACCCCGACCGGGTCGGCGTCCCGCCCCGCCGCGCTCGATATGGTGTGCACCTGCGTACGGACGTGAGGGGCAGTAAGTGAACGACGGCGGTCAGCGGCAATTCGGTCCGCTCGGCAGTGTCTTGGTGATCATCCCGACCTACAACGAGGCCGAGAACATCAAGCCGATCGTGAGCCGGGTGCGCGCCGCCGTGCCGGAGGCCCACATTCTCGTCGCCGACGACAACAGCCCCGACGGCACGGGCAAGCTGGCCGACGAGCTGGCCGCGGACGACGACCACGTCCACGTCCTGCACCGCAAGGGCAAGGAAGGGCTCGGCGCGGCCTACCTCGCCGGCTTCCGCTGGGGCATGGACCACGACTACGGCGTCCTGGTCGAGATGGACGCCGACGGCTCCCACCAGCCCGAGGAGCTGCCCCGGCTGCTCACCGCGCTCAAGGGCGCGGACCTGGTCCTCGGCTCCCGCTGGGTGCCCGGCGGCCGGGTGGTGAACTGGCCCAAGTCCCGCGAGTTCATCTCGCGCGGCGGCAGCACGTACTCGCGGCTGATGCTGGGCCTGCGGACCCGGGACGTCACCGGCGGCTACCGCGCCTTCCGCACCGAGACCCTGAAGGGCATCGGTCTGGACGCGGTCGCCTCGCAGGGCTACTGCTTCCAGGTCGATCTGGCCCGCCGCGCGATCGAGGCCGGTTTCCACGTAGTGGAGGTGCCGATCACCTTCGTGGACCGCGAGGTCGGCGACTCCAAGATGAGCAAGGACATCCTGGTCGAGGCGCTGTGGCGGGTGACCGCCTGGGGCGTCACCAGCCGGACGAACAAGGTGCTCGGCCGCCGTACCCCCTGAGGTCCGCCCTCACCCCCTTACGGCGTACGGACGCGCGGCCAGGCACACTGGGGGCATGACGACCGGCACACCGCCCCCGACCGCCCGCAGGCGCTCGCGCGCCCGGACCTTCGTACCTCTCGCCGTCGCCGCCTGGGCGGTGCTGGAGATCTGGCTGCTGATCCTGGTGGCCGATGTCGCGGGCGGGCTGACCGTCGTGATCCTGCTGGCCGCCGGGATCGTGCTCGGCGCCGCGGTGATCAAGGGCGCGGGCCGCCGGGCCTTCCGCAACCTCACGGAGACGCTTCAGCGGATGCCGGGGCAGCCGGGCGCGGACGGCTCCTCGCCCGTCGACCCCGAGAGCGGCCGGGGCAACGGCTTCCTGATGCTCGGCGGGCTGCTGATCATGATCCCCGGCCTGATCTCGGACGTGGCCGGGCTGCTGCTCCTGATCCCGCCGGTGCGCACGGCGCTCAGCCGTTACGCGGAACGCTCGCTGGACCGCCGCATGCGGAGGGCCGCTCCCGGTGGCTTCTCGGACGCCTTCCAGCAGGCCCGCATCCACCGCCCGGACGGCAAGGTGGTCCAGGGCGAGGTCATCCGCGACGAACCGCCCCGCGACCACCCGGGCCCGAACGACGACCCCCGCCCGCCGCTCACGCCGTGACAAAAACCGCGGGCCCCGACACAGATTCTGTGTCGGGGCCCGCGGTTTTTGCTCGGTCAAGCAGACTTCCTGCTGTCCCGAGGGTGCACAGCAATGTTCATCGCCCCGGAGCGCAGGACGGCCAGCCGTTCGGCCAGCACCTCCTCCAGCTCCTCGCGCGTGCGCCGCTCCATGAGCATGTCCCAGTGCGTACGCGCGGGCTTGCCCTTCTTCTCCTCGGGGCCATCCCCGTCCACCAGGAGTGCCTGGGCGCCACACGCCTTGCACTCCCACTCCGGCGGAATTTCGGCCTCTACCGAGAACGGCATCTCGAATCGATGTCCGTTCTGGCATGCGTACTCCACCGCCTGGCGCGGGGCCAGATCGATGCCGCGGTCCGTCTCGTAGCTGGTAACCACGAGTCGCGTGCCGCGGAGAGCTCGCTCACTCATGAATCGTGCCTCCCGGGCTTGTCGCCCACAGGACAGGTGTCGCTGTCGTCGTCAATCGGTCAACGTCCGGTCGGCGGCAAAGATTCCCGTTGCCGGTCATGCGTCGCCCGTCGAACCGCTGATTTTCAGGTTTCCCAGGGTTCAAGTACCCGCCCATACCCGGTTTGTCACCTTTGACGGAAGTTGTCACCCAACGGTTCGCGAAGTTCCACTCGCCGTAACGGTCACCCGGGGCAGGCCAAAGGCGTACACTACCGGCCTTTTACTTCAACGTCTAAATCCGCTCCGGCACGGGGTTTCCCGCCGCCGCCACCGCCTGCCTGAGCGGGACCCGCGCGAGCAGTACCGAACCCACGACGAAGAAGACCACCAGCGAGATGATCGCGTCCCGGTAGCTGCCGGTCAGCTGGTAGGCGAGACCGAAGACCAGGGGCCCCAGCCAGCTCAGGCCGCGGTCGCTCATCTCGTACGCCGAGAAGTACTCGGCCTCCTTGCCGCGCGGCACCAGATGCGAGAACAGCGACCGGGACAGTGCCTGGCTGCCGCCCAGCACCAGGCCGATCGCCGCCGCCAGCACGTAGAAGAAGACGGGCGACCCGGCGGGCAGGAAGTATCCGGCGACCAGGATCAGCGTCCACACCACCAGCGAACCCAGGATCGTGCGCTTCGCGCCGTACACCCGGGCCATCCGGCCCATCGCCAGTGCCCCGGCCACCGCGAGCACCTGCACCAGCAGCACCGCCGTGATCAGCGTCGACTGGCCGAGGCCCAGCTCCTCGGAGCCGTACACCGACGCCTGCGAGATCACGGTCTGCACGCCGTCGTTGTAGACCAGGTAGGCGAGCAGGAAGGACAGGGTCAGCGGATGGCGCCGCATGTCCGCCAGCGTGGCCCGCAGCTGCCGCCAGCCCGAGCCCGTCGCCGCGCCCCGGCCGCCCGGCGCCACCCGCCGGTCGCGCAGCCGGCGCAGCGGGATGACGGTGAAGACGCCCCACCACAGGCCCGCCGACGCCAGGCAGATCCGCACCGCCTGGGACTCGGAGAGGCCGAAGGAGTCGTGGCCCGAGTACAGGATCAGATTCAGTACGAGGACGAGCGCCCCGGAGGTGTAGCCGAACGCCCACCCCCGCGAGGAGACGTCGTCGCGCTCCTCCGGCTCCGCGATCTGCGGCAGGTAGGAGTTGTAGACCATCATCGCCACCGCCGTCGCGGCGTTCGCCACGATGAGCAGGAAGGCGCCGAGCAGATAGCGGTCCCCGTCCAGGAAGAACATGGCGGTCGTCGCCGCGGCCCCGGTGTAGGCCGTCACCGCGAGGAGCGGCTTCTTGCGGCCCGTACGGTCGGCCGCCGCGCCCACCACGGGCATCAGGACGATCGCCAGGACGAGCGAGGCCGACACCGCGTACGCGAACAGCGATCCGGCGCGCACCGGGATGCCGAGCGGGTGGACGAAGCCGTCCGGGTCCGCGGCGGACTTGGCGACCGAGGTCAGATACGGGCCGAGGAAGACCGTGACGACGCTCGTGGAGTAGACGGAGCAGGCGAAGTCGTAGAAGTACCAGCCGCGCTGTTCCCGGCGCCGCGCGTCCGGGCCGGTCGCGCCCTCGGCCGGCCCGGTGGTGTCTGCGGTGTCGGCCGTCATGGCGCCCCCTGGAAATCTCCCCGTGAAGACACCCACCCGGGCGGCGGCGGGTCAGGCCCAGGCCCCCCGCTCGCTCAGCACCGTGCGCAGCGTCTCGATGTGATCGGTCATGATGCCATCCACCCCCAGGTCCAGGAGAGCGGCCATCCGCTCCGGTTCGTTCACCGTCCACACATGCACCTGGAGCCCGCGCGCATGGGCCTCGCGCACGAAGCGGCGGTCGACCACCCGGATGCCGTTCTGGCTCTCCGGCACCTGCGCGCACACCGCTCCGGCGCGCAGCGCGGCCGGGATGCCGTACGAGCGCAGCCGCAGGCCGAGCACCCCGCGCACGCCGTACGAGGTGGCCAGGCGCGGGCCGCCCAGCCGGTGCGCCCTGGCCACCCGGGCCTCGGAGAACGAGCCGACGCACACCCGGTCCCAGGCGTCCGCCGCGCGGATCAGCTCCAGGAGCGGCAGGAGGGCGGCCTCCGCCTTCACGTCCACGTTCCACCGGGCCTCGGGGAAGGTCTCCAGCAGCTCCTCGAACAGCGGCAGCGGCTCGCGCCCGGCGACCCGGGCCCGGCCTATCTCGCTCCACGGCAGCTCCGCCAGGCGGCCCCGGGCGTCCGTCACCCGGTCCAGCGTGGCGTCGTGGAAGGCGACGAGTCGGCCGTCCGCCGACGCGTGCACATCGGTCTCGAAGTAGCGGTACCCGGCGTCGGCGGCCCGGCGGAAGGCGGCGGCCGTGTTCTCGATGCCGTCCGCGGCCCCGCCCCGGTGGGCGAACGCGAGCGGCACGGGGTGGTCCAGATAGGGGTGGCGTTCGGAGGTCACCGCCGCAGTATGGACCGCCGGGGCGCGGACGTCCCGGCCGAGGGGGCGCTTTCCCCGGGGATCGCGAAGACCCGCAGGAAGACCTGGGCGAGCGGGCCGATGGCCAGGGCGTACAGGACCGTGCCGACGCCGAGGGACCCGCCGAGCAGGAATCCGGTGACCACGACGGCGATCTCGATCGCGGTGCGGACCAGCCGGATCGACCGGCCGGTCCGCCGGTGCAGCCCGGTCATCAGGCCGTCCCGGGGGCCGGGGCCGAACCGGGCGCTGATGTACAGCCCCGTCGCCACACCGTTCAGCACGATCCCCGCCGCCATCACCCCGGCCCGTGCCACCAGGCCGTGCACCTCGGGGACCAGGGCGAGCGTGCCGTCCATCGCGATCCCCACGGCGAACACGTTGGACACCGTGCCCAGACCCGGCCGCTGCCGCAGCGGGATCCACAGCAGCAGCACGATCGCCCCGATGATGATCGAGACCACCCCGATGCTGATCCCGGTGCGCTCGGCGAGGCCCTGGTGCAGCACGCCCCACGGCTCCAGGCCGAGACCGGCGACGACCAGGAGGGCCGAGCTCGCCCCGTACAGCGCGAGCCCCGCGTACAGCTGGACCAGCCGACGGGTGAGGTGCGCCCCCTGCGGGACGAGGGTGTTGGACAAGGAGTGCCCCCTGGTGTGGTGGTGTTGGACCGCTCCGTGTCACTCTGTGGCAGGGGATTGGCCGCCAACCATGGCCAATCCGAGGAAGGTGGACTGATTCTCATGGCGCAGTGGACTTCGGCGGTCGGCGCGGCCCAGCTGGCCCGGCAGCTCCAGGCCCAGCAGCAGCGGCCGGCCGGACCCGGCAGCCGCCGCCCGCCCGCCTACCGCGCCCTCGCCGACGGCATCCGGCTGCTCGTCCTGGAGGGCCGGGTCGCGGTCGCCGCCCGCCTCCCCGCCGAACGCGAGCTCGCCCTCGCCCTCGCCGTCAGCCGCACCACCGTCGCCGCCGCCTACGAGGCGCTGCGGGCCGAGGGCTTCCTGGAGTCCCGGCGTGGCGCGGGCAGCTGGACGGCGGTCCCGGCGGGCAACCCACTGCCCGCCCGCGGCCTGGAACCCCTGCCGCCCGAGGCCCTGGGCTCCATGATCGACCTGGGCTGCGCCTCGCTGCCGGCACCCGAGCCCTGGCTGACCCGGGCCGTCCAGGGCGCCCTGGAGGAGCTGCCCCCGTACGCCCACACCCACGGCGACTACCCCGCCGGGCTGCCCGCCCTGCGCCAGATGATCGCCGACCGCTACACCGCCGACGGCATCCCGACCATGCCCGAGCAGATCATGGTCACCACCGGCGCGATGGGCGCCATCGACGCCATCTGCCACCTCTTCGCCGGACGCGGCGAACGCATCGCGGTGGAGTCCCCGAGCTACGCCAACATCCTCCAGCTGATGCGCGAGGCGGGCGCCCGACTGGTCCCCGTCGCGATGGAGGAGGGGCTCGGCGGCTGGGACCTGAACCGGTGGCGCCAGGTCCTGCGCGACGCGGCGCCCCGGCTCGGCTACGTCGTCGCCGACTTCCACAACCCGACCGGGGCGCTGGCCGACGAGGAGCGCCGCCGGGCACTCGTGGACGCCGCCCGCTCGGCCGGCACGGTGCTCGTCGTGGACGAGACGATGCGGGAGCTGCACCTCGACGAGGACGTGGCGATGCCGCGCCCGGTCTGCGCGTTCGACCCGGCGGGCAGCACGGTCCTGACCGTGGGCTCGGCCAGCAAGGCGTTCTGGGCGGGCATGCGGATCGGCTGGGTACGGGCCGCGCCCGACGTGATCCGCAGCCTGGTCGCCGCCCGCGCGTACGCCGACATGGGCACCCCCGTCCTCGAACAGCTCGCGGTGAACTGGCTGATGCGCACCGGCGGCTGGCAGGAGGCCGTGCGGCTGCGCCGGGAACAGGCCCGGGAGAACCGGGACGCGCTCGTCGCGGCCGTGCGCCGGGAGCTGCCGGAGTGGGAGTTCTCCGTGCCCGCCGGCGGGCTCACGCTCTGGGTGCGCACCGGCGGCCTCTCCGGCTCCCGGCTCGCGGTCGCCGGGGAAGGCGTCGGGGTGCGGGTGCCGTCCGGCCCTCGGTTCGGGGTCGACGGCGCCTTCGAGGGCTACGTACGGCTGCCGTTCACGGTCGGCGGCCCGGTCGCGGACGAGGCGGCCCAGCGTCTCGCCCAGGCGGCCCGGCTCGTCGGCGCGGGCGGCGGGGCGGGCGTGGAGGCACCGCGCACGTTCGTGGCGTGAACGGAGGAGGGCCCGGCACGCTGCCGGGCCCTCCTCCGTCGCCGTCACGCGTTCAGTCGCCGACGGTCACGGACTCCAGCGCGACCGGCGTCTCCACGGCCTCGGCCGGTGCCGGTTCCGGCGCCCCCGCCTCGACCGCCGTGCGCCGCTCCGGCAGCAGGCTCAGCACCGCCGCGCGCTGCGCCTCGCTCGTGGCGTCGTCGTACGGGTCGGGCGTGGCCGGGACCTGGATGCGCAGCACAGGACCGGCGCCGAACCGGGCGTAGCCGCGGCCGGCCGGGGCGTCCGGCGGCGGGGTGGTGTGCGGTCCGGTGCCGAGCACCGACTCGACCTGCGCGGCGGTGCACTCGCCGAGCACCACCCGGGCCCTGGTGTGCGTGCGGACGGTCTCGCCGAGGCCGTCGAGGTGGTCGAACGCCTCGGCGAGGACCACGACGACATGGGCGGCCCGGCCGTGCCGCAGCGGGATCTGGAGCAGTTCCTGCGCGTCGGGCGTGCCGTCGCCGGACGGGCGGGCGAGCGCGCTCGGCCGGTCCAGCAGGATCCAGAGCGGCCGCGTCAGCTCCTCGGGGACCGGGTCCCCGGCCTGCCGGGCGCGGTTCGCCTCGATCAGCCGGCGCTCCGTCTCGTTGGCCGCCCACTCCAGCGTGGAGAGCGCGCCGGCGGGCCCGCACTCGACGGCCAGGACGCCTTCGCGCCCGGTGAAGCAGGCGTATTCGCCGGTGCCGCTGCCCTCCACGACGAGGATGTCGCCCTGCTGGAGCGCCTGGAGGGCGATGGACCGCAGCAGGGTGGTGGTGCCGCTGCCGGGCTGCCCGGCGACGAGCAGGTGCGGTTCGGTGGAGCGGGGGCCGGTGCGCCAGACGACGCCGGGCGCGTCCCGGGTGCCGGCGTTGTCGCTCACCGGGAGGGTGCGCGGCACGGCGTCCTCGTCCGTGAAGCCGAGGACGGTCTCGCCGGGGGCGGTGACGAAGCGCTGGGCGGTGAGCGAGGTCGGCAGGGCGTCCAGGACGCTCATCACCAGCCGGTTGCCCTCCTCGTCCCAGCTGAACCGGTACTCCCGGCCCCGGCCCGACTTGGCGTGCAGCAGCTGTTCGATCCGGGCCCGGGACTCGGGCTCGCTGTCGGTGAAGTACGCGGGATACGCGACCTGGAGGCGCGAGACGCGGCCGTCGCCGTCGAACGCGTAACCGCTGAAGACCTTGTCCCACTCGCCGCCGTGGCTGAACAGCGGCTCGGGGTCCTCGGCCGTCGAGAAATACGGCACGAGGGCTTCGTACAGGGACCGCAGACGGGCGGTCTCCGCCTCGTCGGGGCCGGTCCTGACGGGAGTGCGGTCGCGCCCCATCCATGCGGCTGCGCCCATCACCGTGACGAGGGCCAGCACCGGCCCGTACGGGATGAGCGCGACCACGAGTACGCAGGCCGCGACGAGGAACAGCGTGGGGCCACGCCGGTCCTTGGGCGTCGCGGCCCACTTCTGCCGTCCTGCGCCGGCCAGCAGCCGCAGACCGCGCGTCAGCGTGATCAGCGGATGGAGCACATCGGTGGCGCTGTCGGCGGCCGTGCGCGCGAACTCTCGACTGCGAGTGATCGAAGCGCTGCCGCTGCTCAGAATGCGGGGGAGTGGTCGCCTGGCCACGTCTGTCTCCTGAAGGGGTCGGTGCGGAGGCGGAGGGTCAGAACTTGATCCCGCCCAGGAGTCCGGCCAGGCTCGCTCCGCCCGCGGTGATGCTCGGTGCGATGGCGGTCCCGGCCAGGTAGAAGCCGAACAGGGCGGTGACGAGGGCGTGCGACGCCTTGAGGCCGTCCTTCCTGAAGAACAGGAAGACGATGATGCCGAGGATGACGACGCCGGACATGGAAAGGATCATGAGTGTTCTCCTGGTTGGAGGGGACGGTCACCATGAGTCCTTCCAGGCTCACCCCAAGTATCCGTAAGATAAAAGGCGTAATCGGGTGAAAAGGGTGATTATCCACCCGATCGGCGGAGGGGAAGCCCGGGCCTGATCATGAACCCGCCCGGGCAGTACCCTGTCGGTTCACTCGCACGGCCCCCGCCGTGCACGGGCCGGCCGCCGACGGCGGCCCGGACGGTCAAGGAAGGCGGTACCCCGATGAGCGACGTCCCCGATCCCGAGGTCGTGGAGCTGGCCTCCAAGGTGTTCGACCTGGCACGCGCCGGCGACGCCGACGCCCTCGCCGCCTACGTGGACGCCGGAGTGCCCGCCAACCTCACCAACGACCGGGGCGACTCGCTGCTGATGCTCGCCGCCTACCACGGCCACGCCGCCGCGGTCACCGCCCTCGCCGCCCGCGGCGCCGACCCGGGCCGGGCCAACGACCGGGGCCAGACCCCCCTCGCCGGAGCCGTCTTCAAGGGCGAGGAGGCGGTGATCCGCGCCCTCCTCGACGCGGGCGCCGATCCGGCCGCCGGAACCCCCTCTGCGGTCGACACCGCACGCATGTTCGGCAAGGACGACCTGCTGGAACTCTTCGGCGCCCGCTGAACGGGTACGTCGTAAATGTGGTCGCGGTGGCGAAATGGCTGGGTCATCATGACGTCGCGGGCCCGATCAGGGCCACCCGACGAGAGGCAGAGGAAGATGCTCTACACCAGGCGGAAGACGGCGGTCGGCGAATCATGTTGCTGTGCGGGCTAGGGCGTGTCCGGCGGATCGGGGTCGGGTAGGGCGCGGCGT
>NZ_LISW01000005.1:0-27923 GCF_001905735.1 Streptomyces sp. CB01249 | reverse complement strand
GCGAGGTGCCGTGCCAGGCGCCGAGACCCCGGCCCTGATCCGCCGGACACGCCCTAGGGCTCGCCCCAGTGCTCGTCCCGGAGCACGTGGAACTGCACAGTCCCGGTTGTGTCGACAGCTTGATGTGAGGCTTTCCCCATGTTCGATCCGTTCATAGCGCCGAGCGGCACCCTGCTCGGCCTGCTCCAGAGAGGCCGCGGCGACGGCACGCTCCACGCGCTCGCCGCACCGCGCTCCGAGGCCCTGGCGGCTCTCCACCACTGCGTCCTGAGCGACCCGCGCCACGACTGGCAGGTGGAGAACCGCTCTCTCTACTACGCGCGGCTCTACCTCGACCTCGACGGCGGTGTCGAGGAGATCGAGCGGCACCTGACCGACCCCGAGGACCACCTCGACACCGAGGACTCGCGGACCGGCCTCGCCCTGTCCGTCCTCGGCCACCTCGCCTCCTACGGGCGCGCCGACGCCCTCGCCGTGCTGCGGCGCTACGCCGCGACCGGCTCCAACTGGGCCTGGGCCCTGGACGAGCTGGCCCTGCGCGACGACGACGCCGGACTCCGCTCCCTCGCCGAGCCCGTGCTCGCCCGCTTCCCCGACGACCCCGAGGGCCGCGCCGAGCTGGCCGCGACCGTGCGGGACGCCTACGAGCCCCGCCCCTGGCGCCTCTGGGCCGACGACCCGCGCGAGGCCGTCGGCGCCCGCGTCCGGGCCGCGTCCGAGCAGGGCTCCTTCGACCGCTGGCAGCGCCAGATGCGCCCCGGCGGGCCCCGGCCCGGCTGGAGCGTCCAGGCGGTCTTCGACTGGGCCCAGCAGGGCCTGGAGCGCGGCAGCGTGCTCCACGTGCCCGCCGCCCGCTGCCTCGCCGCCGTCGCCGGCCCCGAGGACCGGTCCGACATCGTCGCGGCCGCCCACGGCGGACCCGACGCCGCCCGCTGCGCCGCCCTCCACTACCTGGCCGCCGAGGTCCGCGACCCCGTCGTGCTCGACCTGATCGAGACCGCCGCCGCCGAGCCCCGGGGCACCGTCGCCGACGCTGCCGTCGCCGCCTTCGAGCGCATGTGCGGCGAGGACGCCGTGGAGCGCGCCCGCCGCTGGGCCCGCAGGCCCGACGCGCTCGGAGCGTCCGCCGCCGGAGTGCTGGCCGGACGCGGCGGACCGCAGGACGCCCCGGCGGTGCTCGGTGCGCTGCGCGACGCCGTACGCGGCGACGGACCCGACGCGCCACGGCTCTGGGCGCTCGTGGACGGCGCCGGACGCCTCGGCATCGCCTGCGCCGCACCCGTACTGCGCCACATCTACCGGGAGACGTCCTCCTCGCAGCTGCGGGGCCGGACCGCCCGGGCCCTCGCCGCCACCGACCCGTCCTTCGCCACCGGGTTCGCCGTCGAGTGCCTGTGGGACTGCGAGGAGACGACCCGCGAGGTCGCCGCCCGCCACGCCGAGACCGGTGACCTGCGCGTCGCCGAGCGGCTGCGCCGCCTGGCCGCCGACCCCGCCGAGGAGGCCGAGGTCCAGTCGGCGGTACGCAGCAGGATCGGCCCGGACGCCCCGGCGGTCTGACCGGCCGGACACCCCGTAGTACCACAGGAGTGCAGCGCGTCGGGGGCGCGCCGCTCCCCGCCCTGTTCCGCGATCACCGGACGGCGGGCCAGTATGGGGGCATGACCGGGCGCTGGGAGTTCTGGATCGACCGTGGCGGCACCTTCACCGACGTGGTGGGGAGGCGCCCCGACGGAGAGCTCGTCACCCGCAAACTCCTCTCGCACGACCCGGACCGCTACCGCGACGCCGCCGTCGCCGGCATCCGGCTGATGCTCGGGCTCGGACCCGACGAGCCGGTCCCCGCCGACCGGGTCGCCGCCGTCAAGATGGGCACCACCGTCGCCACCAACGCCCTGCTGGAACGGCGCGGCGAACCGACCGTCCTGGTCATCACCGAAGGCTTCCGGGACGCCCTGCGCATCGCGTACCAGAACCGTCCCCGCCTCTTCGACCGCCGCATCCTCCTCCCGGAAGCCGTCTACGACCGGGTCATCGAGGTCCCCGAGCGCATCGACGCCCACGGCCGCACCCTCACCCCGCTCGACCGCGACGAAGTCGCCCGCCTGCTCCGCGAGGCCCGCGCCGACGGGCTGAGCAGCGCGGCCGTCGTCCTGATGCACGGCTACCGCCACCCGGCCCACGAACAGGCGGTCGCCGACGAGGCCCGGGCCGCGGGCTTCACCCAGATCAGCTGCTCGCACGAGGTCAGCCCGCTGATCAAGCTCGTCCCGCGCGGCGACACCACCGTCGTGGACGCCTACCTCTCGCCGATCCTGCGCCGGTACGTCGACTCGGTCGCCGCCGAACTCCCCGGCATCCGGCTCATGTTCATGCAGTCCAACGGCGGCCTGCGCGAGGCCGCCCACTTCCGCGGCAAGGACGCGGTGCTCTCCGGGCCCGCCGGAGGGGTCGTCGGCATGGTCCGCACCTCCGCCCAGGCCGGCCACGACCGGGTCATCGGCTTCGACATGGGCGGCACCTCCACCGACGTCTCGCACTACGCGGGCGAGTTCGAACGCGAACTGGGCACGGAAGTCGCCGGTGCCCGGATGCGCGTCCCCATGATGAACATCCACACCGTCGCGGCCGGCGGCGGCTCCGTCCTCCACTTCGACGGCCGGCGCTACCGGGTCGGCCCGGACTCCGCGGGCGCGGTCCCCGGCCCCGCCTGCTACCGCCGGGGCGGGCCGCTCACCGTCACCGACGCCCAGGTCATGCTGGGCCGTATCCGCCCCGCCCACTTCCCCGCCGTCTTCGGGCCGGACGGCGACCGGCCCCTCGACGCGGACATCGTGCGCGAGCGCTTCGAGGAGCTGGCCGAGGAGGTCGCCCGGGCCACCGGCACCAAGCGGACGGCGGCCGAGACCGCGGCCGGGTTCCTGGAGATCGCGGTCCTCTCCATGGCCAACGCCGTCAAGAAGATCTCCGTACAGCGCGGCCACGACATCACCCGCTACGCCCTCACCGGCTTCGGCGGCGCCGGCGGCCAGGCCGTCTGCGCCGTCGCCGACGCCCTCGGCATCGACACCGTCCTCGTCCCGCCGCTCGCCGGGGTGCTCTCCGCGTACGGCATCGGGCTCGCCGACGCCACCGCCATGCGCGAGCAGTCCTTCGAAGCCGCCCTGGACCCGGACTCCGAGACCCGGGTCCGGAAGCTGTGCGACGAGCTCGCCGCCCGTACGAGCGCCGACCTGCGCGCCGACGGCGTGCCCGCCGACGCCATCAGCACCCGTGCCCGGGTCCTGCTGCGGTACGAGGGCACCGACGCGAGCCTGCCCGTCGCCCTGGACACGGCCGCCGCCATGACCGACGCCTTCACCCGCGAGCACCGCGCCCGCTACGGCTTCACGGCCGACCGGCGGCTCGTCGTGGAGACCGTCTCCGTCGAGGCCACCGGGGCCGCAGGAGGCCACGCCGAGATCCGGCCGCCCGCACGCGACGAGGGCGCCCCCACCACACCCCGCCCCCACGACACCGCCCGCATGTTCGCGGAGGGGCACTGGCAGGAGGCCCCGCTCCACCGCCGGGACGACCTCAGGGCCACCGACGTCGTCACCGGCCCCGCCGTCATCGCGGAGGCCGACGCCACCACCGTCGTGGACCCCGGCTGGCAGGCCGAACTCGCCGCCACCGGCCACCTCGTCCTCACCCGCGCCCGCCCGCGCCCCGCCCGGCAGGCCGTCGGCACCCAGGTCGACCCGGTGATGCTGGAGGTCTTCAACAACCTCTTCATGTCCATCGCCGAGCAGATGGGCGTGACCCTGGAGAACACCGCCCGCTCCGTCAACATCAAGGAGCGCCTCGACTTCTCCTGCGCCCTGTTCGACGCCGACGGCAACCTGATCGCCAACGCGCCCCACATCCCCGTCCACCTCGGCTCCATGGGCGAGTCGATCAAGGAAGTGCTCCGGCGCAACGCCGACACCCTGCGCCCCGGCGACGTCTACGCCATCAACGACCCGTACCACGGCGGCACCCACCTGCCCGACGTCACCGTCGTGACCCCCGTGTTCGACACCACCGGCGACGGACCGGTGCTGCGCTTCCTGGTGGCCTCGCGCGGCCACCACGCCGAGATCGGCGGCATCACCCCCGGCTCCATGCCCGCCTTCAGCCGGACCGTGGACGAGGAGGGCGTCCTCTTCGACAACTGGCTCCTCGTCCGGGACGGCGCCTTCCGCGAGGACGCCACCCGCGACCACCTCACCACCGCCCCGTACCCCTCCCGCGACCCCGAGACCAACCTCGCCGACCTGCGCGCCCAGATCGCCGCCAACGAGAAGGGCATCGCCGAACTGCGCGCCGTGACCGACCAGTTCGGCACCGAGGTGGTGGACGCCTACATGGGCCATGTGCAGGACAACGCCGAGGAGTCGGTGCGCCGCATCGTCGCCGGGCTCGGCGACGGCCACTACCGGTACGAGACGGACAACGGCGCCGTCATCGAGGTGACCGTCACCGTCGACCGCGAGGCCCGCGGCGCCGTCATCGACTTCACCGGTACGTCCCCGCAGCAGCCGGGCAACTTCAACGCCCCGAAGTCCGTGGTCATGGCCGCCGTGCTGTACGTCTTCCGCACCCTGGTCGCCGACGACATCCCGCTCAACAGCGGCTGCCTGAACCCGCTGGAGATCCGCATCCCGGAGGGCTCCATGCTGGCCCCCGTCCCGCCCGCCGCCACCGTCGCCGGCAACGTCGAGACCTCGCAGGCGGTGACCGGCGCGCTGTACGCGGCCCTCGGCGTCCAGGCCGAGGGCTCCGGCACCATGAACAACCTGACCTTCGGCAACGACCGCGTCCAGTACTACGAGACCGTCGCCAGCGGCTCCGGCGCGGGCGAGGACTTCGACGGCACCGACGCCGTCCAGACCCACATGACCAACTCCCGGCTCACCGACCCCGAGATCCTGGAATGGCGCTACCCGGTCCTGCTGGAGAGCTTCCGGGTGCGCGAGGGCAGCGGGGGAGCGGGCCGCCACCGCGGCGGCTCCGGCGTCGAGCGCCGCATCCGCTTCCTCGAACCGGTCACCCTCGCCCTGCTCACCGGACACCGCCGGGTGCCCCCGTACGGCATGGCGGGCGGCGAACCCGGCGCCCTCGGCAGCCAGCACATCGAACGCGCCGACGGCGGCCGCACGGAGCTGGCCGCCTGCGACAGCGCGGACGCGGGGCCGGGCGACGTGCTGGTGCTGCGTACGCCCGGGGGCGGGGGTTACGGGGAGCGGGCCGGGGAGAACGCGGAGGCCTGACCGGTCCGCCGGGAGCGGCCCTTCTGCGCCGTTTCGACCGTTGTCGGTGCGAGGACCTAATCTGTGCACCGTGACTTCGCCTGCCTACACGGACAACGCTGCGCCCCAGCTCAGCGCGGGGCCGCGGCCCGCACCGGGCCCGGCCGCCGACGAGGGGCTGTCCCGGCGGCTGCGCGCGCTCGCCTGCACCGCGCCGCTGCACGACCTGGACGTGCGCAAGGCGAACCTCGCCGGTGAGTACAGCGGCTACGCGATGGCCGAGGTCGCCCTCGCCGCGATCGACCACGTCACGCTCAACATGGACTTCGACACGGGCGCCGACCACGACCAGATAGTGACCAGGCTCCTCCCGCGCGTCGCCGCCCAGGCCCCCGCCCGCCCCGCCGCCGAGCACGAACGGGTCGCCCGCTGGGTCCTGGAGAACCTGATCAACGTCGGCAGCGTGGACCGCGGATTCCGCGCGGTCTACGGCACCTTCGGGCCCGACGGCGTCTACGTCCGCCGCGACTACGACTTCAAGCTCATCGAGGAGGTCCCCGGGCACGGCGGCAGCGTCTACCTCAGGGCCACCGACGAGGCGGTCAACGTCCTGGTCGGCGCCCTCGACACCGACGTCACCAGCGCCCAGATCGCCGCCGAGGTCAAGCTGGAGGTCCTGATCAGCCGGGGCCGCCTCGCCGACGCCCAGCTCGCCGCCGAACAGGCCCGCTACCGGACCGTGCAGTACGCGGAGACGCTGCGCAAGACGCTCGACGCCACCCGGCGCAACGTCCGCGCGGTCGACTGGCTCAACGCCGTGCCCGACATGATCGCCGAGGCCCTGGACCACGTAGCCGACCGCTACCGCCACGAGAACGCGATCCTGACCAACATCCGCAAGGCCCGCGACGAGGCCGAGGACCCCGAGCACAAGCGCCGCGCCGCCGAACTGGTCGACATCGTCAAGGACTGCATCCGCCGCCACACCCAGCTCCAGTCCCGGCTCCTGGAAGCAGGACCGCTCTTCCGCGCCGAGCAGGACCGCCAGGCGTTCGCCGCCCCCGCCGCCCGCACCGGCCTCGACCTCTACGGGCAGCTCCTCGCCCCGCTGCTGCCGCTCCCGGTCGAACGGGCGAGCCGCGCCACCGACGCCTTCTTCGCCCACGGCACCGGCCTGCGCACCCCGGTCTCGGTACGGGTGGGCGACCTGGTCGACCTGCTCCTCAGCCCGCCCCCGGCCCGCGAACACCTCGGCGCCGAGATGCCCGAGCCGGACCTGATCGCCACCCCGGACGACAGCCGCTTCAGCGAGGAGCAGCTGGCCGCCGCGATGGAACTGCTCGACCTGGAGCACGACGCGCCGCGCCGGCTCTCCGGCCTCCTCGCCGACGCCCGCCGCCGCGACCCCGACCTGCCCTACCTGGTCGCCCTGCTCGCCGTGCACGCCGCGAGCCCCCCGGTCGGCACCGCCTACCGCCAGGGCGAGCGCCGCCTGCTGTTCTCCGTGGACGACGGCACCCCGCTGGACGACGAGGAGTTCGGCGGCGCCGACCTCATCGTCGGCACGGCCCTGCTCGACGCCGCCGGCATGGCGGCCGACCGTACGGAGGCGCCGTGACCGCCCCCGGTCCCCGTACCACCACCCGCAACGCCTTCCGCACCGAGGAGCCAGTGTCGTGAGCGACCACCGCGCAGAGCACGCCGACGCGTGGAGCGAGCCCGCCGACCGGCCCGCCCCCGGCTACGAGCCCGACCGCCCGGCGCCCGCACCCGCCGCCGTCACCCCGGCGGACGCGGCCGACGCCGCCCGGCTCGTCGCCTTCGGCCTCCAGCCCAAGCTGCTCCCCGCCCGCGACGCGGAGTACGCCGAACTGCTGCGCCGCTACCGGGACGACCCCGCCTTCGCCCGGCTCGCCGACGCCGTCGCCACCGGCCTCGGCCTCATCGTCCTGGAGGTCTCGCCCCGGGCCGGGATGGCCGTCACGGCGGGCGAGGACTCCGTCTTCGCCGTCCGCATGGGCGACTACGCGCGCCGCGCCTCCTCGGACAGCGCCGACCGCTTCCTGCACGGTCTCGCCCACCTCGCCGTCGCCGCGATGGCCTTCCCGCGCCCCGAGGACCTCGCCGACGACGCCTACATCGGCCGGATCACGGTCAACGGCGTGGACGCGTTCGTACGCCAGGCGTGCGACCGCCTGGAGCAGCGCGCCGAGGAGCAGGGCGACAACACCGACCCGGCCAGCGACGCCCCGGGCCTGGAGGCCGGCTGGCGCGTCTACGCCCGGCGCAGCGCCACCGGCGCCACCAAGGACGCCCGCCGCCTCGCCGGCTCCACCACCGGCATCATCGGCAAGGCCGTCGCCTTCCTCACCGACTCCGGCTTCCTCCAGCGCACCGGCGACGACGCCGGAGGCACGTACCGCACCACCGCCCGCTACCAGCTCCAGGTCCGCGACATGGCCGGGACCGCCGCCATGGCCGAGCTCCTCGACCTGGGCGTCGTCCCCGTCACCGACGGAAGCGCCACGCTGCTGCCGCCCCCGGACCCCGACGACCTGGAACTGGTGGCCGACGCGGGCCTGCCGTTCCACGGCTGACCGCCGCCCGTCACCGACGCCTTCCCTCCGCTCCCAGAACGACGAGAGTCCGCCGCCATGTACGAGCTGTCCCGGGTCCGCCTCTACTCCATCGGACCGGCCGGCGCACGCTACGCCGACACCGTGCTCGACCTGCGCGGAGTCGGCGCGCCCGTGCCCCGCCCCGCCCCGGCGCAGGCGGAGTTCTTCGAGGACGAGCCGGTCGGCCCGCCGCGCCGCCCCGCCCCCGCGGGCGTCCTCTTCCTGGAGAACGGCGGCGGCAAGTCCGTCCTGCTGAAGCTGATCTTCTCGGTGATGCTCCCGGGCCACCGCAACACCCTCGGCGGCGCCAGCTCCGGCGTGCTCCGCAAGTTCCTGCTCGCCGACGACTGCGGACATGTCGCCCTGGAGTGGCAGCACACCCTGACCGGCGAGTGCGTGGTCGTCGGCAAGGTCAGCGAGTGGCGCGGACGCCAGGTCTCCAACGACCCCCGGAAGTTCGCCGAGGCGTGGTACTCGTTCCGGCCCGGCCCCGGACTCGGCCTCGACTCGCTGCCCGTGGCCGAGTCCACCGCCGTCGGTCGCCCCGCCGAAGGCGTCTCCGGCGCGCGCGGCCGACGCCGCACCATGAAGGGCTTCCGCGACGCGCTCACCGAGGCCGGGAAGTTCTACCAGCACCTCGACGTGCACTGGGAGGAGATCCACGACCGCTGGAACGAGCACCTGGGCGACCTGGGCCTCGACCCCGAACTCTTCCGCTACCAGCGCGAGATGAACGCCGACGAGGGCGAGGCGGCCGGACTCTTCGCGGTCAAGAAGGACTCCGACTTCACCGACCTGCTGCTGCGCGCCGTCACCGACACCCGCGACACGGACGGCCTCGCCGACCTCGTCAGCGGCTTCGGCAACAAACTCGGCCGCCGCGCCGAGCTCACCGCCGAACGCGACTTCACCGCCGGCTCCGTCGACCTCCTCGGCCGCATCGTCGAGGCCGCCGGGACCCGCGCCCGCGCCCGCGACATCCACGCAGGATCCGAGCGCCGCACCCGCACCCTCGCCCGCCGCCTCTCCGCCCGCGCCGGGGCGGAACGCGGCCGGGCCGCCGAGCTCGCCCAGCAGGTCACCTCCGCAGCCCACACCGTCACCGGCGCCGAGGAGACCCGCGGGCGCAGCGCCCTGATCGCCGCCGAACTCGCCTACCGGCACGCCTCGCTGGCGCTCACCGCCGCCGAGAAGGGCGCCGCCGCCCAGCGCCGCGAACTGGGCGACGCGCGCACCCTGCACGCCGCCTGGCAGGCCGCCGAGGCCGTCCTGCGCCACCGCGCCGCCGCCGACCGCTCCGCCCGCGTCGCCGCCGCGATCCGGGAGGCCGAGCGCGACGCCGCCCCCGCCCTCGCCGCCCGCGCGAGCGCCGCCGCCGACCTCGTACGGGCGCTGCACACCGCCGCCGAGGCGGGCGAGAGCCGGGCCAACGAGGAGGAGGAGCGCTCCGACACCCTCCAGAGCGCCGGTGAGGCCGCCCACCGGGACGCCACCACCGCCGCCACCGAGGCGCAGCGCGCCCGCAGCGAGGCAGGCCACCTGCGCCAGCGCCTCGCCGAGGTCGAGCAGGAGACCGCCGAAGCCGTCCGGGCCGGGTGGCTGGACGACACCGCGCCGCACGCCGACCCGGCGAGGGCCGCCCTCGCCGCCAACGACGCCGAACAGGCCGCCGTGGCCGCCTGGGACACCGCCCGCGAGGCCGCCGGAGCCGCCGCCGACCGGGCCCGCCAGGCCGCCGCCGACGAGTCCCGCGCCGAACTGGCCGCCGCCCGCGCCGCCGACGCCGCCCGCGCCGCCGAGCAGGCGTACGAGGCGGAGCTGAGGGCCGCCGACTCGATCGCCGCCGAACCCCGCCTCGCCGAACTGCTCGGCCTGCCCGGCGCCGTCCCCCTGCCCCGCCAGGCCGCGCGCGGCGCCGAAGCGGCCGGCGACGACCCGCACCGCACCGACGAGGCCGCGGACGCCGACCGCCCCCGGCCCCTCACCGCCGACGAGTTCGACCGCGCCGCCGACGAACTGCGCTACCTGCTCGACCAGAGCGTCGCCACCGCCGAACGGCGCCTGTTCGAACTGCGCACCGCGGCCGCCGACGACGCCCGCATCCTGGGCGCGCTCGGCGACGGCGGCCTCCTCCCGCCGAGCCCCGACGTCCTGGCCACCGTGGAATTCCTCGGCGAACAGGGCATCCCCGCCCTCCCCGGCTGGCGCTACCTCGCCCAGGCCGTGGACCCCGCCGACCACGCCGCCGTCCTGGCCGCCCGCCCCGAGCTCGTGGACGGCGTCGTCATCACCGACCCCGACGCGCATGCCCGCGCCCGTGACGTCCTCGGCGCCGCCGCCCTGCTGCCCCGGTCCGCCGTCGCCGTCGGCACCGCCGCCGCCCTCCTCGCACCCGTGCCCGACCCCGGCACCGGCGCGTCCGGCACCGGCGAGGGCGTCTTCCTCGTACCGCCGAACCCGGCCATGCACGACGAGCACGCCGCCGACGAGGAGCGCCAGGCGCTGCGCAGCCGGGCCGCCGCCCGCGACGAGGACATCCGCGTGCTCGCCGCCCGCCTCGGCGCCGACCGCGCCCTCGCCGCCCGCATCGGTTCCTGGCGCGCCGACTGCCCGCCCGGCATGCTCGCCGAGCTCGCCGAAGCCGCCGGTACCGCCCGCACCACTGCCGAGACCGCCGAAGCCGTCCTCGCCGAGGCCCGCACGGTCCGCGCCGAGGCCGACGAGGCCGCCGCCGACACCGCCCGGGTCCGCGAGGAGCGCCAGGAGGCCGCCCAGCGCGCCCGCCGGGCCGCCGACGCGCTCGCCGGACTCGCCTTCCGGCTGCGGGAACGGGCCGGCTGGCAGGCCAAGCTGCGCGAGCTGACCGACGAGGCGGCGGAGAGCGAGGCCCGCGCCACCGTCTTCCTGGAGCGCGCCCGGGCCGCCGATGAGGACCGCCGCGCCGCCCAGCGCGCCGCCGACGACGCCCGCCGCACCGCCCGCGCCCTGCGCGCCGAACGCGCCGAGATCGCCGGAGCCCCCGAACACCTCCCCGACCCCGGCGAGGACGCCCCGCGCCAGGCCCTGCCCGCCCTGCGCGAGGCGTACCGGGCGGCGTCCCAGCTGTACGAGAAGGTGGGCGTCGGCGCCGACCTGCGCGCCGAGCAGGCCCGCGCCGAGAGCGACGAGAGCGCCGCCCTCGCCGAGCTGGACCGCCTCACCAACAAGGTCCGCACCCGGGCCGCCCAGCTCCTGGAGGGCACCGACGGCGCCGACGGCCCGTCCCGGCAGGCGGCGGCCGCCCGCGCCGAATCCCTCGTCCAGCTCCTGGAGACCCGCGCCTCCGCCGCCAGCGAGCAGCTCGGCCGGCTGCGCGGCGAGGCCGAACGCCTGGCGCCCGCCGACGGCGAGAGCCTGCACACCGAGCTGCCCGACGACCGGGTGCCCGCCGACGCCGAACAGGCCCAGGCCCTCCTGCGGACCGCCACCGCCGAGCTGGCCGCCGCCAACGCCGCGCTGGACACCGCCCGTGCCGCCCACGCCGAGCTGCTGCACGCCCACCGCGCGGCCGAGGACGCGGCGGGCGGCTTCGACGAGACGGCCGCCCTGCTGCGCGACCTGCTCAGGGACCACGGCGCCGAGGACGACCCGGAGGAGCCCGAGCCGTACCCGGGCAGCCTGGAGGAGGCCCGGCAGTCCGCCGCCGAGGCCCGCCGCTCGCTGCGCGGCTGCGCCGCCGACCTCTCCGCCGCCGAGGCGGCCGTCCGGGAGGCGAGCGACGTCCTCGTACGGCACGCCAACTCCACCCGCTACGAGCAGGTCCGCACCCCGGCCCGGCAGCAGATCCGCGAACTGCCCGCCGCCGCGCTCCCCGAGCACGCCGAGAAGTGGGCCGCCGCCTTCGCGCCCCGGCTCCGCGTCCTCACCGACGAGCTGGCCCAGCTGGAGCGCAACCGCGACTCCATCGTGGACCGGCTGCGCGGCCTGGTGGAGTCCGCGCTCACCACGCTCCGCTCCGCTCAGCGGCTCTCCCGGCTCCCCGAGGGCCTGGGGGAGTGGTCCGGGCAGGAATTCCTCCGCATCCGCTTCGAGGAGCCCGACCAGGCCACCCTCACCGAACGGCTCGGCGAGGTCGTGGACGAGGCGACGAGGGCGGCCCTGAGGAAGAACTCCGACCTGCGCCGCGACGGCATGTCGCTGCTCCTGCGCGGGGTCGGGGCGGCGCTGGAACCCAAGGGCGTCGCCGTCGAGATCCTGAAGCCCGACGCCGTGCTGCGCGCCGAGCGCGTGCCGGTCGGGCAGATGGGCGACGTCTTCTCCGGCGGCCAGCTGCTCACCGCCGCCATCGCCCTGTACTGCACGATGGCCGCCCTGCGCAGCAACGACCGGGGGCGCGACCGCGCGGAGCACCGGCACGCGGGCACGCTGTTCCTGGACAACCCGATCGGCCGGGCCAACGCCACCTATCTGCTGGAACTCCAGCGCGCGGTGGCCGACGCGCTCGGCGTACAACTGCTGTACACCACCGGCCTGTTCGACACGACGGCCCTGGCGGAATTCCCGCTCGTCATCCGGCTCCGCAACGACGCGGACCTGCGCGCCGGGCTGAAGTACATCAGCGTCGAGGAGCACCTGCGCCCCGGGCTGCCGCAGCAGGACCCCGGCAGCGAGACCGTGCACGGCGAGATCACCGCGACCCGCATGTTCAAGCGCGGCGCCCCGGCGCCCCGGACCCCGGACGCGTCCGAGACGATCGAGGAGACCAGGGCCCCCTGAGGCTGCCGGGCGCGGTCAGGCCCGCGAGAGCCGGTCCGCGCCGCCTCGGTGCCCTATCCGCGCCGCGTCCCGCTGCGCGGTGCGGGCCTCACGCCGCGCCCGGCGCCGCTCGCGCCGCAGAGCACGGGCCGAGCTGCTGGGCTCGGAGACCACGCCGTTGCGCTGGTTCCACACCTGGCGGGTGACCCAGACGTCCAGCACCGCCCAGGTCGCGACCACCGTGCTCGCCACCCCGCTCAGCACCATGGGGAAGGAGAGCCAGGACCCCGCCAGCGCGGTGAGGAACGCCACCATCGCCAGGATCATCGTCAGCGACATGACGATCACCGCCCGCACCGCCGCCGTCCGCACCGGGTCGGGCATGCGCCTGCGCGTCGCGGGCTCCTCCACCCACAGAGGCGGCCGCCCCGGCTCGCTCACATCCCCCGCAGACTCCACCGCGCCCTCACGCTCCTGTGTGTCCAAGGCCGTTCACTCCCACCGCTGTCCGACTTCAGGGTTGCTGCCCGGCATACACCCTTTCTACGCGGACGGTCCGTCCCGTCCGCCCGAGCGTGCCCCGTTGGTCCCCCTACCCCCGTACAGACAGACGAGTGGTCAGCGGTGAAGATTCCTCCCAGGCGTCACGAAACGAAGAATTCCAGCCAACCGGGACGTGAAGGAACCTGCCATGCCCCGGGGCCTCTTCTGTCGCTTTCGTGAATTTCATCTCCCGGAATACCGGGACAAGCCATGGTCAACTCCCGGTAAGGCGGCTGAAAATCGTCCGGACATGCCTTCGAGTTGTCTGTCCGTCGGTAGTAGGCTCGCGCCGTTTGTTGACGAAACCCGTCCCCGGTCCCGCGGGGATGACCTGGGGGAGGCATGCGCTTTCGCGGAAAGTCCATCCGCAGGAAGATCGTGGCGTTGCTCGTGGTGCCCCTCGTATCGCTCACCGCCCTCTGGGGATTCGCCACCTATCTCACCGGGCGCGAGGCCGGGAAACTGCTCGGCGCGAGCACCGTCGTGGAGAAGGTCGGCCACCCCCTGGAGGACACCGTCCGGGTCATCCAGAGCGAACGCCGCCAGACCCTGGTCTTCCTCGCCGACCCGCGCGCCTCCGACGCCCTGCCCGTACTGCGCCGCCAACGCGCCGCCACCGACCGGGTCGTGGCCGAGGTCCGCGAGAGCGCCGGACAGAAGGACATCCGCGACGCACTCGGCGCCACCGCGGAAACGCAGCTCGGCTCGATACTCGGCGCCGTCGAAGGACTCGACGCCCTGCGCGACTCCGTCGACAAACGCACCATCGGCCGGCTCAAGGCGATGACCTACTACAACCGCCTGATCGACCCCTGCTACCGATTCCTGACCGGCCTGCACACCATGGAGAACGTCTCCATGGACCGGCAGGTCCGCGCACTGACCGGCATGTCCCGCGCCCGCGAGATGCTCTCCCGGGAAGACGCCCTGGTCGCCTCCGGACTCCTGGCCGGCCGCCTCACCGCCCCCGAACTCCGCCAGATATCCGACCTCGTCGCCCAGCGCGGCCTGCTCTACGAGACCAACCTCGACCTCCTCCCCGCCTCCGAACGCCGCCGCGTCCAGGAGTACTGGCAGGGCCCGGACAGCGAACCGCTGCGCTCCGCCGAGGACGGGATCATCTCCCGCGGCCCCACCAGCAGTCCGCGCACCGCCGACGCCGCCCGCTGGCAGGAGGTGGCCCCGGCCGCCCTGGAACGGCTGGCCAACGACTCGACGGAGATGAACAACCGCTTCAACGACCGGGGCAAGCCCGCCGGCTACGGCATCCTGATCAAGGCGGGCATCGCCGGTGTCCTCGGCTTCCTCGCCCTCGTCGTCTCCGTCTTCGTCTCCGTACGCATCGGCCGCGAGCTCGTCCGCGACCTCACCCGGCTCCGCAAGGACGCCCACGAGGTCGCCGGCGTCCGGCTGCCGAGCGTGATGCGCCGCCTCGCCTCGGGCGAACAGGTCGACGTGGAGACCGAGTCCCCGCACCTGCAGTACGAGCGCGACGAGATCGGCCAGGTCGGCCAGGCCCTCAACACCCTGCAACGCGCCGCCGTCGAGGCGGCCGTCAAACAGGCCGACATGCGCCGCGGCGTCTCCGAGGTCTTCGTCAACCTCGCCCGCCGCAACCAGGTCCTGCTCCACCGCCAGCTCACGCTCCTGGACACCATGGAGCGCCGCACCGAGAACACCGACGAACTCGCCGACCTCTTCCGCCTCGACCACCTCACCACCCGCATGCGCCGTCACGCCGAGGGCCTGGTGATCCTCTCCGGCGCCGCCCCCTCCCGGCAGTGGCGCAAGCCCATCCAGCTGATGGACGTGGTCCGGGCCGCCGTCGCCGAGGTCGAGGACTACGAACGCATCGAGGTCCGACGGCTGCCCCGGATCGGCGTCGGCGGCCCGGCCGTCGCCGACCTCACCCACCTGATCGCCGAACTCCTGGAGAACGCCACGGTGTTCTCGCCCCCGCACACCGCGGTCCAGGTGCACGGCGAGCGTGTCGCCAACGGCTTCACCCTGGAGATCCACGACCGGGGCCTCGGCATGCCCCCCGACGTCCTGCTCGACGCCAACCTCCGGCTCGCCGAGACCCCCGAGTTCGAGCTGTCCGACACCGACCGCCTCGGCCTCTTCGTGGTCAGCCGCCTCGCTCAGCGGCAGAACGTCCGGGTCTCCCTCCAGACCTCCCCGTACGGCGGCACCACCGCCGTCGTCTTCCTCCCCGCCGCCCTCCTCACCGACGCCCCCGAATCGCACGGCACCGGCTTCCGCCTCGACCGCCGGGCCGAGAAGGCCCTCGCCGCCGGCACGCCGGACGGCGACACCCGGCGCCCCGAGGCCGACGACCCGGTGCCGGGGCGGCCGAGCGGCCTCTCCCCGGTCCCCACCGGCCTGGTCGACCCGGCCCTGCTCAACGGCCCCGTCGAGCTGGAGGGCGACGAACCGCTGGACTTCACCCGCGACCCGGTCCTCGAAGCGGTGTCCGGCCCCGGGCTCGACTCCGTGCTCGACGGGGTCGCCGACCTGGAGGACACCGAGAGCGAACGCGGCGGCATCTTCCGCGCCCGCGCCCTGCGCCGCGAGGGTGAGCGCGAGCAGCACCAGCAGGCCCCCGACGACGGGGTTCGCGCCCTGCACCCCGAGGGCACCCGGCCGCTGCCCCGCAGGCGCCGCCCGCCGACGCTGGTCACCGACCGCGGCCGCCGGGTCGACGGGGACCGTGCGGGAGAGCGCGCGGGAGACCGAGCGGGAGGCCGCGCCCACCCCGCCTCCGAGGACCGCGAACCGGCCCGCCCGTTGGACCGCCGTCCCGCCGTCCCCGCACCCCGTGCGCCCGAGCCCGCCCCCGACACCGTCGGCGGCCTGCCCCGCCGCGTCCGGCAGGCCAGCCTCGCCCCGCAGCTGCGCGAGGGCCCGGACGCCCGCACGGCGCGGCCCGCACCGGTGGAGAGCGCCGACGACATCGAACGGGACGCCGAAGAGGTACGCAGCCGTATGGCTTCGCTCCAGCGTGGCTGGCAGCGCGGCCGCCAGGAGAACGCCGAGGACCCGATGGGCCCCGGCGACACCGCACCAGGAACCACACCGGGAGGGGACGGTCCATGACCGCACCGAACGCCGCCGAAGCCGACACCGCACGCCAGGGGTCCGGCGAACTCAACTGGCTCCTCGACGAACTCGTCGCGCGCGTCGCCAGCATCCGCAAGGCGCTGGTGCTCTCCAGCGACGGCCTGCCCACCGGCGCGTCCAAGGACCTGACGCGGGAGGACAGCGAGCACCTGGCCGCCGTCGCCTCCGGCTTCCACAGCCTGGCCAAGGGCGTCGGCCGCCACTTCGACGCGGGCAGGGTCCGCCAGACCGTCGTCGAGCTGGACGAGGCGTTCCTCTTCGTCACGGCGGCCGGCGACGGCAGCTGCCTCGCCGTCCTGGCCGAATCCGAGTCGGACGTGGGGCAGGTGGCGTACGAGATGACGCTCATGGTCAAGCGCGTGGGCAGCCACCTGGCCAACGCGCCCCGGACGGCCGGTCAGCCCTCCGGGGGGTGAGCGGACGCCATGAGCGCCGCATCGCCCGGCTCCCCGGAGACCCCGGAAAGGCCGCGGACCCCGCGCTGGTACGACGACGACGCGGGGCCCGTCGTCCGCCCCTACGCGATGACCCGCGGGCGCACCAGCAGCGCGTCCCGCCACCGCCTCGACCTGATCGCGATCGTCGTGCCCGAACCCGCGGCCGACGATCCGGACAACGACCAGCTGCTCACCCCGGAACACGTCGAGATCCTCGGACTCTGCGGTGAGCTGCCCCAGTCGATCGCCGAGCTCGCCTCGTCCCTGGACCTGCCCGTGGGCGTGGTACGGGTGCTGGTCGGCGATCTCGTGGACGACGAGCTGGTCCACGTGACCCGTCCCGTTCCGCCGGCCGAGCTGCCGGACGTGAACATTCTCCGTGAGGTGATCAATGGCCTTCGGGCGCTCTAGCCGCAGCAGGCGGCCCGTGGAGCCCGTCACCCTCAAGATCCTGGTGGCGGGCGGCTTCGGCGTGGGCAAGACGACGCTGGTGGGCGCGGTCAGCGAGATCAGGCCGCTGCGCACGGAGGAACGGCTGACCGAGGCGGGCCGTCCGGTGGACGACCTGGACGGCGTCGAGGGGAAGACCACGACGACCGTGGCCATGGACTTCGGGCGGATCACGCTCCGCGAGGACCTGGTGCTGTACCTCTTCGGCACGCCGGGACAGGACCGGTTCTGGTTCCTCTGGGACGAGCTGGCACAGGGCGCGCTGGGCGCGGTCGTGCTCGCGGACACCCGGCGCCTGGCCGACTGCTTCGCGGCCGTCGACTACTTCGAGCGCCGTGAGATCCCGTTCGCCGTCGCCGTCAACTGCTTCGAGGGCGCGGACCTGTTCCCGGAGGCGACGGTACGGGCTGCGCTCGACCTGGACCCGCAGGTGCCGCTCCTGATGTGCGACGCGCGGGACCGGGCCTCGGCCCGGGACGTGCTGGTGGCCGTGGTCGAACACGCCCTGGCCCGCGCGGACCGCCCGCGCGAGCCCGTCACCACCTAACGCCCGTTCTCCGCCAGCCACTTCTCGGCGGTCTGCGCCAGCTCGTGGTCCCGCCCGGCCAGCATCATCCGGATCATCTGCACGTCACCGCGCAGCGACCAGGCCGGGTGGCCGAAGGTGGCCGGGTTGTTCTTCTCGATCAGGAAGTGCGCGGGCCAGGCCGTGCCGTAGCCGATGAGCGGCAGCGCGGCCAGATACCGCTTCCGGCCGCGCGCCAGCCCGTACGCGCTGATCGCGAGACCGGTCAGGGTGCCGGTGAGATGCACCCAGCGGGTCGCGGCCCGCGAGTGCATCGCGACGTAGTACGGCCAGAACTCTTCGTACGAATCGAACGTCTGCTGTGACATACGGGCACCGTAATGGCTGATCCGGCAACCGGAAACCGCTGCGCCGCGTCCGAAAAGGAGAACGGGCGGCCGGAACCCACGGGGGTGGTCCCGGCCGCCCGTTCCCGCGCGACCGGCTCAGTGCCCGGCGACCGGCCTGTGGGCCACCGGGAAGTCGAAATAGGTGTCGGGGAACGTCTCGGGCTGGAAGGTGTAGTGCCACCATTCCTCGGCCAGATTCACGAATCCGGCCTCGGTGAGCGTCTTCTTCAGGAACTGCCGGTTGGCGCGCTGCACCCCCTGGATCCGGGGATCATCGGTGTGCGAGAGCGTGTCGAAGCAGTCGAACCCGGTGCCCATGTCCACGGAGTTGTCGGGGAAACGGTCGGCCTGCGGCGCGTAGCACGGCACCAGCTTCTCGCCCGGGCGGTACGGCCTGGTCGGCGCGGCGGGAAGCCGTACGAGCGTCAGGTCCACGGTGCTGCCCCGGCTGTGCCCGGACTTCTCCGCGATGTAACCGTCCGCGAAGAGCCGGGACTTGTCGACGCGGGGATAGAACTCGCCCTTCATCGTCTCGTCGTCCAGGTCCTTCGCCCACCGCACGAAGTGGTCGACGGCCCGCTGCGGGCGGTAACAGTCGTACACCTTCAGCGAGTAGCCCTGCCGCAGCAGCCGGAGCTGCGCGCGGTGCAGGGCCTCGGCGGCCGGCCGGGTCAGGATGCAGAGCGGCTGCCGGTAGCCGTCCACGGGCTCGCCCATGAAGTCGTGGGCGGTCGGGTAGCGCATCTCCTGGAGGATCGTGGGGTCCACCGAACGCAGCGAGACGAACTCCCGGGGCGCCTTCGGCTCGGGCCTCGCCTGCGCCACCGGCGCGGTGACGGTCACGGCGAGCAGGGCGGCGGCGGAGGCCGCCAGGGCACGGAAAGCGGTCGCGATGGCTGTCATGAGCACATCCTCCACGGTCCGGGGCCGCCGGAAAGGAGATCCGGTACAGTCCGCGCGTGTCCGCCACCGGTCCCACGCCCGGTCACCACGAGCGCGGCCCGGCCCCCGAGGAAACGGAGCAGCCCGTGACGTACTCCCACTGCCCCGCCTGCGGAGCCGCGTACACCGGCCTGCCGTCCCCCGACACCTGGCCCCGCACCTGCGCCGCCTGCGGCGAGACCGCCTACCGCAACCCGCTCCCGGTCGCCGTCGCCCTGCTCCCCGTCACCGACGGCGACACCACCGGCCTCGTCGTCATCACCCGCACCATCGAACCCGCACGCGGCGGCCTCGCCCTGCCCGGCGGCTTCATCGACCACGCCGAGGACTGGCAGCACGCCGTCGTACGCGAACTGCGCGAGGAGACCCGCATCGAGGCACGCCCCGAGGACGTCCGCCTCGCCGACGCCCTCAGCTCACCCGCCGGACACCTGCTCCTCTTCGGGCTCCTCCCCGAACGGCCCGCCGCCGCGCTCCCGCCTTCCGCCCCCACCGACGAGACGTCCGGCCACAGCCTGCTCACCGCCCCCGCCCCGCTCGCCTTCCCCCTGCACACCGAGGCCGTCCACCGCTGGTTCGCCGGCCGCTACCGCTGAGCCCTGCCGCCCCGCACCCGCACCGGGCGGTCCACCGCCCCGCCGTCCCGCTCCACCATGACGCGCCCGCCCTCCAGCCGGGACGTGTACCGCTCGGCCTCCACAGGCTCCCAGCCGTCACCCGCGTCCGGGACCACCGTCCCGCCACCCGGACGCCCCGCCACCGGCGCCCACACCTCCAACTCCACGGTGCCGTCCGCACCCCGCACCGGAATCACCGCCCCCGCCCGCGCCAGCACCGGCACCCGGGACAGCGGCGCCTCCACCACCACCCGCCCCGGCCCCTCGTACACCGCCCCGCTCACCGTGTCGTACCAGCGCCCCGGCGGCAGCCGTACCGCCCGCCGCACCACCCCCGGCTCCAGCACGGGCGCCACCAGCAGGGCGTCACCCAGCAGGAACGCGTCCTCGCAGTCCCGCAGCCCCCGGTCCCCGGGCGCCGACCACCACAGCGGGCGTACGTACGGCGCACCCGTCAGCGCCGCCAGCCGCGCCAGGGTCACCCAGTACGGCCGCAACCGCTCCCGCTCCGCCAGCACCTCCCGCGCCCCGGCCAGCACCTCGGGACCGAACTCCCACGGCTCCCGGCGCCCCGCGTCGATCGCCGCGTGCGTACGGAACAGCGGCAGATACGCGCCCAGCTGGAACCACCGCAGATACAGCTCGGGCGACGGCGACCCGTCGAACCCGCCCACATCCGGACCCGAGTACGGCACCCCGCACAGCCCGAGCCCCAGAACCAGCGCCAACGACGCCCGCAGCCCCGGCCACCCCGTCGCCACATCACCGGACCAGGTGCCCCCGTACCGCTGCATCCCCGCCCAGCCGGAACGCGAGAACAGGAACGGCCGCTCATCGGGGCGCAGCCGGGCCAGCCCCTCGTACCCGGCCCGCGCCATCGCCAGCCCGTACACGTTGTGCGCCTCCCGGTGGTCACCGCCGCGCCCCTCCAGCGCGTGGAGCGCCGAACGCGGCAACGACGGATCACCGAACGCCGCGAAGGACACCGGCTCGTTCATGTCGTGCCACACCCCGGAGAACCCCTGCGCCAGCCGCTCCGCGTACAGCCCGCCCCACCACTCCCGCACCCCCGGATCCGTGAAGTCCGGATACACGCACGCACCCGGCCACACCTCCCCGCGCACCTCCCGCCCCCGGGCATCCCGGACGAACGCCCCCGAAGGACCCACCGCCCGGCCGGAGTCGTAGACCGCGTTCCCCCGGACCGCGGCGACCGCCGGGTCCACGATCGACACCAGCCGCACCCCGGCCTCCCGCAACTCCCCGGCGAGCCCCGGCAGATCCGGGAACCGCCCGCGGTCCACGGTGAACACCCGGTGCGCGTCGTAGTGGTCGATGTCCAGGTGCAGCGCCGACAACGGCAGCCCCCGCTCCCGGTACCCCGCCACGATCCGCCGGACCTCCCGCTCCGACCCGAACCCCCACCGGGCGTGCTGCGGACCCAGCGCCCAGGACGGCGGCACCGAGGCCGCCCCCGTCAGCGCCGACCACCCCGCCAGCACCCGGGCCGGGGTGCCCGCCACCGCCCAGCAGCGCAACGGCCCGCCGTCCACCCGCACCTCCGAAGCGCCGGGCCGGTCGTGCCCGGACCCCGCGCCCTCCTTCCCCTCCCGCAACGACACCCGGCCCGACCAGGAGTTGTCGTAGAACACCAGGTGCGTCCCCGCGTCCGCCACCACCAGCTGCACCGGCATCGTCAGATACAGCGGATCGTCCCCCGGCCCGAACCGCCCACCCGGATCGGTGTTCCACAGCGCGTACGACCTGTCCCACAGCCGGGGCCCCGCCGCCCTCCCACCGAGACCGAAGAACCGCGCGTCCGCCGGAACCTCCGAACGCTGCACCCACCGCGCCTCCCCGCCCGCCACCGGCTCCCACCAGCGCGGCGGCAGCTCCCGGCGCAGCACCACCCCGCCCGGCGTCCGCAACTCCACCGCCCCGTGCCGGGACACCGCGACCGTCAGCCGCTCCGCCACCACCTGCCAGCCGCCGTCCGTACCCGGTTCCAGCACCGCCCGGGGATCGGCGGCGGGCGCCTCCCCGTCCACCGCGTACGAAGGGCTGGGCCCCGCCCCGTCCCACCCCCAGAACACCGCCCCGCCCACCGCCACCCGGATCCGCAGCTCCGAACGGGCGAACCGCACCACCCCGCCCCCGGGCCCCGGCTCCGCCCCCGTCACCGGACCCGGCATGCGCGCCCGCTCCGCCCCGCGCCCCGGCAACGCCCGCGCGTCCGCACGCGCCCGGCGCCACGCCGAGCGCACCGTGCGCAGCCCCCGCTTCGAACCCACCAGCTTCACCGAGCGCACCAGGTCACGACCGTTCATGCCGCTCACCCTGCCACCCGCCCGGCCGCGAACAAGCGCCGTTCAACTTCCGTTCACCCCGCACCGGACGTGGCGGGAGCACATACCGGGACACGGAACCATGTACGGGCAACCCTGGTGCTGGGGACGATCACATGGCATCGTCCGTGACGTCGCCTCACGCGCACACCCCGCACGTGCGCGCGACCTGCGCACACACCGCGTACCCGCTACAGCCAGGGAGCCGCCCCCATGACCTCAGCAGCCGACGAAGCCCCCCTGTGGCAGCCCGGCCCCGACCGCATCGCGGCCGCCGCCGTCACCCGGTTCCAGAGCTGGGCCGCCGAACACCACGGCGCCCCCGCCGAGGGCGGCTACGCCAGTCTGCACCGCTGGTCCGTCGACGAGCTCGCCACCTTCTGGAAGGCCGTCGCCGAGTGGTTCGACGTGCGCTTCTCCACCCCGTACGAAGAGGTCATCGGCGACCGCTCGATGCCCGGCGCCAACTGGTTCACCGGCGCGACCCTCAACTACGCCGAGCACGCGCTGCGCGCCTCCGAGGACCCCCTGCGCGCCGACGCGCCCGCCCTGATCCACGTGGACGAGACCCACACCCAGGTCCCGACCTCCTGGTCCGAGCTCCGCCGCCAGGTCGGCTCGCTCGCCGCCGAACTCCGCGCCCTCGGCGTCACCCCGGGCGACCGCGTCAGCGGCTACCTGCCCAACATCCCGCAGGCCGTCGTCGCCTTCCTCGCCACCGCGGCCGTCGGCGGCGTCTGGACCTCCTGCGCCCCCGACTTCGGCGCCCGCAGCGTCCTCGACCGCTTCCAGCAGGTCGAACCCGTCGTCCTGTTCACCGTCGACGGCTACCGCTACGGCGGCAAGGAACACCACCGCGCCGACACCGTCGCCGAGCTCCGCCGCGAACTGCCCACCCTGCGCGCCGTCGTGCACATCCCGCTGCTGGGCACCGAGGCCCCGGAAGGCGCCCTCGACTGGGCCTCCCTCGTCGCGGCCGACACCGAGCCCGTCTTCGAACAGGTCGCGTTCGACCACCCGCTCTGGGTCCTCTACTCCTCGGGCACCACCGGCCTGCCCAAGGCCATCGTCCAGTCCCAGGGCGGCATCGTGGTCGAACACCTCAAGCAGCTCGGCCTCCACTGCGACCTCGGCCCCGAGGACCGCTTCTTCTGGTACACCTCCACCGGCTGGATGATGTGGAACTTCCTCGTCTCCGGCCTCCTCACCGGCGCCACCGTCGTGCTGTACGACGGAAGCCCGGGCTACCCGGACGTCAGCGCCCAGTGGCGCGTCGCCGAACAGACCGGCGCCACCCTCTACGGCACCTCGGCCGCCTACGTCATGGCCTGCCGCAAGGCCGGCATCCACCCGGGACGCGACTTCGACCTCTCCCGCGTCCAGTGCGTCGCCACCACCGGCTCCCCGCTCCCGCCGGACGGCTTCCGCTGGCTCCACGACGAGGTCGCCGACGACCTCTGGATCGCCTCGGTCAGCGGCGGCACCGACGTCTGCACCTGCTTCGCGGGCGCGGTGCCCACCCTCCCCGTCCACATCGGCGAGCTCCAGGCCGCCAGCCTCGGCGTGGACCTCCACTCCTGGGACCCGGCGGGCGAACCCCTGACCGACGAGGTCGGCGAGCTCGTCGTCACCCAGCCGATGCCGTCCATGCCGGTCCGCTTCTGGAACGACCCCGACGGCAGCCGCTACCACGACAGCTACTTCGACGTGTACCCCGGCGTCTGGCGCCACGGCGACTGGATCACCCTCACCGAGCGCGGGTCCGTCGTCATCCACGGCCGCTCCGATTCCACCCTCAACCGGCAGGGCGTCCGCATGGGCTCCGCCGACATCTACGAGGCCGTCGAACGCCTCCCCGAGATCCGCGAATCCCTCGTCATCGGCCTGGAGGAACCGAACGGCGGCTACTGGATGCCGCTCTTCGTCCACCTCGCCGAGGGCGCCACCCTGGACGACGCCCTCCGCGACAGCATCAAGCGCACCATCCGCGAGAACCTCTCGCCTCGCCACGTCCCCGACGAGGTCATCGAGGTCCCCGGCATCCCGCACACCCTCACCGGCAAACGCATCGAGGTTCCGGTCAAGCGCCTGCTCCAGGGAACAGCCCTGGAAAAGGCCGTCAACCCCGGCTCCATCGACAACCTGGAACTCCTCCACTTCTACGAGAAGCTGGCCCGCGAACGCCGCTGACCGACCCATTGTCAGTGCCCCTGATTACTCTGAGTGAGCAATGATCGACAGCGCACTGGGGGACATCATGGCGCAGACAAGGAACAAGCGGACCACCGTCCACGGACGGACCGTGACCACCACCATGCGACGCACGCTGCGCCGCGAAGCACCCACCACCATCGGCCTGTTGACCGATGAGGAGGACTTCGCGGCCATGCGCCGCTTCCGCACCTTCACCTTCGACGACCACGGCGTCTATCTGGAACAGGTCGAGGCCCTGCTCAAGGCCCTCACCGCACAGGGCGTGCACACGACGGTCGCCCTCTTCGACCCCCTGGAGTACGTGCAGTACTGCGCGGAGTCCGGGATCGCCCCCGACACCCCGGCAGGCCGCAGCCGCTTCACCGCGGAGATCGCCGCCTGCGGAGCCACCGTCACCTACGAGGGGCAGCCCCTGGACGCCCTGATCCAGGTGCTCGTCGGCCGCGCGGTCCGCCGGGCCACCTGGGAGTACGCCACCATGCTCCTGGCCGGCCTCGGCGACTGCGCGGACTGCGGCCGGGACATCGGCCAAGCCGCCTTCGACCGCGCCTCCCACCTCCTGGAACGCACCCTGGAGGCGGCCGGACCCGGCACCCACCACCTGGTGTGCAGCACCCCCACGGAGAACGACCAGCTGCTCGCCGCCCTGCACACCGACCGTGCCACCGCCGGGGCCGTCCTGCTCGACACCTCGGAGGGCGCCGAGTTCGTGAGCGTCCTCGCCGTCGCCGTCGCCCTGGAGAGCCACGGCGGAGTCGTCCTGCGTACGAGCAACCCCGGCGCTCCGGACCGGGTGCACGGCTGGCGGCTGACCCGGGGCAACCTTGACCCGCTCACCGCCGGCGAGGTCTTCAGCGCCTACTGCACCGACGCGGACACGGGCGAGCCCGTCGCCCCCGAGTCCGGTGTGGAGTACTGCGCGGGCTTCGACATCGGCGCCGACGAACCGGAGGAGCACCGCTGACACGACGAAGGGGCTTTCCGCCGGTCCCCGGCGGAAAGCCCCTTCACCTCGCGTCGTCCGCTCCCGGACTACTCGCCCGACAGCACCGCCTGCGCCGCCCGGCGCGCTTCCTCGGCGGAATCGGCCGCACGCGCGGCCGCAGCGGCCCGCTCGCACTGCGCCAGCGTGTACTTGGCCAGCGTGGCGCGGACGTAGGGAATGGACGCCGCACCCATCGACAGGGACGTCACACCCAGACCCGTCAGCACACAGGCGAGCAGCGGATCGGAGGCCGCCTCACCACAGACACCACAGCTCTTGCCCTCGGCCTTCGCGGCGTCGGCGGACAGCGCGACCAGATCCAGCAGCGCCGGCTGCCACGGGTCCTGGAGCCGGGAGACGGCACCCACCTGACGGTCGGCCGCGAAGGTGTACTGCGCCAGGTCGTTGGTGCCCAGCGACAGGAACTCCACCTCCTGCAGCACCGAGCGCGCCCGCAGCGCGGCGGACGGGATCTCCACCATCGCGCCGAACTTCGCGTTCAGCCCGGCCTCGCGGCAGGCGTCGGCGAAAGCCTTGGCGTCCGCGCGGTCGGCCACCATGGGCGCCATGACCTCGAGGTAGACGGGCAGCCCCTCGGTAGCCTTCGACAGCGCGGTCAGCTGGGTACGCAGCACATCCGGGTGGTCCAGCAGGCTCCGCAGCCCGCGCACGCCCAGCGCCGGGTTGGGTTCGTCCGCCGGGGTCAGGAAGTCGAGCGGCTTGTCCGCGCCCGCGTCCAGCACACGCACCACGACACGGCCCTCGGGGAAGGCTTCGAGCACCGCGCGGTACGCGGCGATCTGCTTCTCCTCGGACGGCGCCTGCTTGCTGTCGTCCAGGAAGAGGAACTCCGTACGGAACAGGCCGACGCCCTCCGCACCCGCCTCCACGGCCGCCGGCACGTCGGCGGGACCGCCGACGTTGGCGAGCAGCGGCACCTTGTGACCGTCCGACGTGGCACCGGGGCCCGTCGCGGCGGTCAGCGCGGCCTTGCGCGCGGCGGCGGCGCTCTCCAGCTCCGCCCGCTTGGCGTCGCTCGGCTCGACGAAGATCTCGCCGGTGCTGCCGTCCACGGCGATGAGCGTGCCCTCGGCCAGCTCACCGGCCCCGGGCAGGGCCACCACGGCCGGGACACCGAGTGCCCGGGCCAGGATGGCGCTGTGGCTGGTCGGCCCGCCCTCCTCGGTGACGAAGCCGAGGACCAGCGCGGGGTCCAGCAGCGCCGTGTCGGCGGGGGCGAGGTCCCGGGCGATCAGGACGTAGGGCTCGTCGCTGTCCGGCACGCCGGGCATCGGCACACCGAGCAGGCGCGCCACGATGCGGTTCCGGACGTCGTCGAGGTCGGCGACCCGGCCCGCCAGGTACTCCCCGGCGCCGGCCAGGAGTGCCCGGTACGAGGCGAACGCGTCGTACACGCCGCGCTCGGCGGTGCTCCCGACGGCGATGCGGCGTTCGACATCGGCCATGAGCTCGGGGTCCTGGGCCATCATGGCCTGGGCCTCCAGCACGTGCTGGGCCTCGCCACCGGCCAGGTTGCCGCGCGCGATGAGGTCGGCGGCCACGGCCTCCACGGCCTGCCGGGCCCGCCCCTGCTCGCGCTCGGCCTCCTCGGCGGGGATCTGCTTGGCCGGCGGTTCGAGCACCGCGGTGCCCATGTGCCGTACCTCGCCGATCGCCACACCGTGGCTCACGCCTACGCCTCGCAGCGTTGTCTCCATTTCACCCGTCTCCGGTCGTGCGGTGGCCGTTGCCTCCGCGGTGGTGGATATCCAGTCGGCTGTCACTGCGCCGATCGCGTTACTGCCAGCCGAACAGCGCGTCGCCGGCCGCGACGTCGCCGGACTCCACGAGGCCCGAGAGGGACTCGGCCGTCGCTTCCAGCGCCACGATCGGGCACACCGGGGACTTGCCGGCCTTCTCGACGGCGGAGGGGTCCCAACGGACGACGGCCTGACCGCGGGTGACGGTGTCGCCCTTGCTCACGAGCAGCTCGAAGCCCTCGCCGTTGAGCTGGACCGTGTCGATGCCCAGGTGCGTGAGCACACCGTGCCCGTCGCTGTCGACCACCACGAAGGCGTGCGGGTGGAGGGAGACGATGACTCCGTCGACGGGGGAGACCGCCTCGGAGGGCTCGCGGACGGGGTCGATAGCGGTGCCGGGACCGACCATCGCGCCCGCGAAGACGGGGTCGGGTACGGCAGCGAGCCCAACGGCACGTCCGGCAAGAGGGGACGTCACAGTGGTCATGGGGGGCCTCCCAGTGGAGCTTCGAAGGTGCCGCCACGGCTGGACAGGAGGACGGCGTACTGCTCAGCAGCGTAAGTCATAAGAAGTCCCGGTTCCGCCCGAGTCCTGACGGTTCGAGGACCTAGGGGCGCACCGGAAACGATTTGCCTCGACTACCGGCTGCCTGTACTGTCGTACTCCTGCCTGGCCCCAACGCGACTTTGAGTCGGGGGTCGGCAACGGCTATTGAGCCCAAACCCTAACCCGAAATCGGGCACCCGCATGTCTGCGGGGGGCCGGTCAGGGGGACCGGAAAGGTTTGATAGTGTCTGACCCGCCGGAAAGGGAAACGCGAAAGCGAAGAACTGGAAAGCGAAAATCGCTTGACCCGCTTCGACCGGGAATCGGACACGAAAGAGTCTGATAGAGTCGGAAACGCAAGACCGAAGGGAAGCGCCCGGAGGAAAGCCTCAGAAAATGTTCTGCGGGTGAGTACAAAGGAAGCGT
>NZ_LISW01000004.1 GCF_001905735.1 Streptomyces sp. CB01249 | reverse complement strand
TCTCCGTGAATGTTTTCCCGTCATCGGGAGACACATCACGAGAGCGGAACGACAAGGTCGGAATATGACCCGTCGTCCACTGCGTCCTCGCTGTGTTTTGCCTACCCGATCCCCAAGGGACCGTGCAGGGCTTTCAAAGGAACCACCAACCTGCCGAAGCAGGCCGGGGTATCAACATATCTGGCGTTGACTTTTGGCACGCTGTTGAGTTCTCAAGGAACGGACGCTTCCTTTGTACTCACCCACAGAACATTTTCTGGGGCTTTCCTCCGGGCGCTTCCCTTCGGTCTTGCGTTTCCGACTCTATCAGACTCTTTCGTGTCCGATTCCCGGTCGAAGCGGGTCAAGCGATTTTCGCTTTCCAGTTCTTCGCTTTCGCGTTTCCCTTTCCGGCGAGTCCGACTCTATCAGATCCTTTCGGGCCTGATTCCCAGTCAGCGGGGCTTGTCTTCCCGGCCGTTGGGCCGTTCCGACGAGTGAGACATTAGCGGAATCCTGGGCCCCGACGCCAATCGGGGTCGCGCCCTTTCGAACGCGGATTCCTCATTTCGCATAAGCGCACGCCAAGACATGCGACAGCCGTCGCGTGCTCGTTGTGTTTCTTGCGGAATGGCTGTCCGGGGACCGACCGGGGTCGGCGCTCACGTCGGACAACTCGGAGCACACTACGGATCGGGAGGGGGCGTGTCAACCCCGGGGTTGACCGGGGCCGACGCGTGGGTGTCAGCCGTTGCCGGAGGCCAGTTCGCGGCTGCGGTCGCGGGCCGCTTCGAGTGCGGCGATGAGGGCCGCGCGTACGCCGTGGTTCTCCAGCTCCCGGATGGCGCTGATGGTCGTGCCGGCCGGGCTGGTGACGGCCTCGCGGAGCTTGACCGGGTGCTCGCCGCTGTCCCGGAGCATCACGGCGGCGCCGATCGCGGCCTGGACGATGAGGTCGTGGGCCTGGGCGCGCGGCAGGCCGAGCAGGATGCCGGCGTCCGTCATCGCTTCGACCAGGAAGTAGAAGTACGCCGGGCCCGAGCCGGACAGGGCGGTGGCCGCGTCCTGCTGGGACTCCGGGACGCGCAGGGTCTTGCCCACGCCCTTGAAGATCGCGTCCGTCGAGGCGAGGTGGTCCCCCGTGGCGTGGCTGCCCCCCGAGATGACGGACATGCCCTCGTCCACCAGGACGGGGGTGTTCGGCATGACGCGGACGACCGGGGTGCCGGCGGTGAGGCGGTCCTCGATGAACGCGGTCGTGATGCCGGCCGCCGCGCTGATGACCAGGCGGTCCGCGGTGAGGTGCGGGGCCAGCTCGTCCAGGAGGCGACCCATGTCCTGGGGCTTGACCGCGAGGATGAGGATGTCGGCCCGCTTGGCGGCCTCCGCGTTGGTGACCGCGTCCACGCCGTAGCGGTCGCGCAGTTCGGCGGCCCGGTCCGAGCGGCGGGTGGTGACCAGGAGGTTCGACGGGCGCCAGCCGGCCCGGATCATCCCGCTGAGCAGGGCCTCGCCGATCTTGCCGGTACCGAGGACTGCAACTGTCTGGGTCATGCCGTTCACCCTCCGGGCGGTGCTCGATGTGCGCGGTGCTCAGTGCTCGTCGGCGCCATCTTCGCACCGCCCCGTCAGGCGGTGCGGCGGCGGAGGGTGGCCGCGCCCAGGGCCAGGACGAGCAGGGCGCAGCCCGCCACGATGAGGATGTCGCGGACGAAGTCGCCGGTGACGTCGGTGTGGTGGAGCACCTGGTTCATCCCGTCCACGGCGTACGACATCGGCAGCACGTCCGAGACGCCCTCCAGGGCCGGCGCCATCTGGTCGCGCGGGATGAAGAGGCCGCAGAGGAGCAGCTGCGGGAAGATCACCGCGGGCATGAACTGCACGGCCTGGAACTCGGAGGCCGCGAACGCCGAGACGAACAGCCCGAGTGCCGTGCCGAGCAGCGCGTCGAGCAGGGCCACCAGGAGCAGCAGCCACGGCGACCCCATGACGTCCAGGCCGAGGGCCCACACCGACAGGCCGGTGGCCAGGAGCGACTGGAGGACGGCGACGGCGCCGAAGGCGAGCGCGTAACCCGCGATGAGGTCGCCCTTGCCGAGGGGCATCGAGAGCAGGCGTTCCAGGGTGCCGGAGGTGCGTTCGCGCAGGGTGGCGATCGAGGTCACCAGGAACATCGTGATCAGCGGGAAGATCCCGAGCAGGGAGGCGCCGGTCGAGTCGAAGGTCTGCGGGCTGCCGTCGAAGACGAACCGCAGCAGCGTGATCAGGACGACCGGGATCAGCAGGAGCAGCGCGACCGTACGGGGGTCGTGAGCGAGCTGGCGCAGGACGCGGGCGGCGGTGGCGAGGGTGCGGGCCGGGCTCAGCGGTGCGGTGCCGGTGGTGGTGGGGGCCGTGGTGCTCATCGGGCGTTCTCCTTGCGGGTGGCGGCCGCGTCGACCAGGTGGAGGAAGGCCGCTTCGACGGTGTCGGTGCCGGCGGCGGTGCGCAGGGCGTCCGGGGTGTCGTCGGCGAGGATCTCGCCCTCGCGCATGAGGAGGAGGCGGTGGCAGCGTTCGGCCTCGTCCATGACGTGGGAGGAGATGAGGAGCGCGGTGCCGCGTCCGGCGGCGAGGGTGTGGAAGAGCTGCCACAGGTCGCGGCGCAGGACCGGGTCGAGGCCGACGGTCGGTTCGTCCAGGACGAGCAGGTCGGGAGTGCCGAGGAGGGCGACGGCGAGCGAGACGCGGGTGCGCTGGCCGCCGGACAGGTTGCCGGCGAGGGCGTCCTCGTGGCTGGTCAGGTCGACCTCGGTGAGCGCGCGGGTGACGGCCTCGTGGCGGGCGTCGCGGTGGGCGCGGCCCGGCTGGAGGATCGCCGCGAAGTAGTCGAGGTTCTGGCGGACGGTGAGGTCGGTGTAGACGGACGGCGCCTGGGTGACGTACCCGACGCGGGGGCGGAGGGAGGGGTGTCCTGCGGGGCTGCCGAGGACCTGGAGGGTGCCGGTGACCTTGGCCTGGGTGCCCACGACGGCGCGCATGAGGGTGGATTTGCCGCAGCCGGAGGGGCCGAGGAGGCCGGTGATCCTGCCGGGTTCGACGGTGAAGTCGAGGCCCTTGAGGACCGTGCGGCTGCCTCGTTGGACGGTGAGGCCACGGGCCTCGACGGCGACGCCCGAAGAATTCATCATGTGATGAATATTGGCTCCGACGGGGCATCGCCGTCAAGGGACGGGGCGGGACCGAGGGCTCAGCGCACGGCCGCGTGCAGCTCCACGACGTACGCCTCCTCCACCGTGCCGTCCGGGAACTCCGCGAGGAGCCGTTCCCGCTCCTCGGCGAGGAAGCCCCGGGCCGCCTCGTCGTCGATGGTCAGGAACGCGGAGTGGCTGCCGAGGTTGTCGAGGTGGGTGGCGAGGGGGACGCGCCGGGTCCACGGGACGCGGCGGTACGTGAAGTCGAGGTCCGGCGGCAGGGCGCGGTCCTGGGCGGCCGCGCGCCTGGCACCCAGCTGTTCCACGCCGACGCCGAAGAACCGGACGAGCCGTTCCTCCTGGGCGGCGAGCCACGGGACCGTGTTGTCGGTGACGTTCCACCAGAGGGCGAGCGCGCCGCCGGGACGCAGGACGCGCCGGGCCTCGGCGCCCGCGCGGGCGGGGTCGGTCCAGTGCCAGGACTGGGCGTACGTGATCAGGTCGGCGGAGGCGGTCGCGAAGGGGAGGCGGTTGCCGTCGCCCTGTACGAGCGGGGCGTCCGGGAGGTCCCGGCGCAGCTGGGCGGCCATGCCGGGTCCGGGTTCGACGGCGACGACGCGGGCGCCCCGGTCGAGGAGGCGGCGGGTCGCGATGCCGGTGCCCGCGCCCACGTCCAGGGCGCGGGCACCTCGCAGGGGGCGTCCCGCGATGTCCTCGACGGCGTCGAACAGCGCGTCCGGGTAGCTGGGGCGGGCGGCGGCGTACTGGGCGGCGGCCCGGTCGAAGGAGAGGGCGCGCGAGGGGCCCGGAACGGCGTCCGGTGAGTGTGTCGTGGTCATGCGGCCATCGTGCCCGGTGGGCGCACGCGTCAGCCGCGGCGGCCCTTCTTCTTGCGGGCGGCCGGGTTGCCGGTGCGGGAGGCGCGGCGCTTCGCGTACCGGGCGACGGCCTCCTCGTACTCCGTACGCCGCAGCTTCTCGCCGGGCGCCTCGGTGAACGTACGGAAGAAGTACGCGAGCAGCGAGCCGACGAAGCCGATGGCCTTCAGGCCGCGCAGGTTCTCCTCACGGGCCGGGTCGGCCGGGCGGCTGCTGAAGCCCTCCCAGGTCTTGCGGAAGGCGATCGCGCTGCAGATGGCGAACATCGCGACCACCAGCACGCCGACGAAACCGCCGACGTCGGCGATCTCCAGGCCCTGGTACGCGAAGCGCAGGACGAGGCAGGCGGCGGCCGCGGCGAGGAGGGAGCCGACGGCTGCTCCAACGCGGCGCAGTCCGTAGTGGCCGTCGTGGGCGACCCAGGTGGTGCCGAAGAAGCGGAGGGGCTCGGGCTGCGGGCCCTGCGGGGTCGCGGGCTCGGACGGGCCGGGGGCCGCGCCTTCGGGGGTCTCGCTGTTCTCGCTCACGGGGTCGATTATCCCGCAGGTTCCGGAGCGGCCGGGGGGCCGTGTCTGCGGCCCCCCGGTGCTGCTCGGGTCAGCCCAGCTTCGAGACGTCGCGGACGGCGCCCCGGTCGGCGCTGGTCGCCATCGCGGCGTACGCGCGAAGGGCGGCCGAGACCTTGCGGTCGCGGTTCTTCGGGGCGTACACGCCGTTCAGGGCCTCGCGGCGAGTGGCCAGCTCCTCGTCGGGGACCAGGAGGTCGATCGAGCGGTTCGGGATGTCGATCCGGATGCGGTCGCCGTCCTCGACCAGCGCGATCGCGCCGCCGGACGCGGCCTCGGGCGAGGCGTGGCCGATGGACAGGCCCGACGTGCCGCCGGAGAACCGGCCGTCCGTGATCAGGGCGCAGGTCTTGCCGAGGCCGCGGCCCTTCAGGTACGAGGTCGGGTAGAGCATCTCCTGCATGCCGGGGCCGCCCTTGGGGCCCTCGTAACGGATGACGACGACGTCGCCCTCGTTGACCTGCTGGGTGAGGATCTTCTGGACGGCCTCCTCCTGCGACTCGCAGACGACGGCCGGGCCCTCGAAGGTCCAGATGGACTCGTCGACGCCCGCCGTCTTCACGACGCAGCCGTCCACGGCCAGATTGCCGCGCAGGACCGCGAGGCCGCCGTCCTTGGAGTAGGCGTGCTCCACGGAGCGGATGCAGCCGCTCTCGGCGTCCTCGTCCAGGCTGTCCCAGCGCTCGGACTGGGAGAACGCCTCCGCCGAGCGCACGCAGCCGGGGGCGGCGTGCCACAGCTCGACCGCCTCCGGGGCCGGGGAGCCGCCGCGCACGTCCCAGGTCTTCAGCCAGTCGGCCAGCGACGGGCTGTGCACGGAGTGCACGTCCTCGTTGAGCAGGCCCGCGCGGTGCAGTTCGCCGAGGAGGGCCGGGATGCCGCCGGCGCGGTGCACGTCCTCCATGTAGTACGTGCGGTTCTTGCCGACGTTGGGGGCGACCTTGGCCAGGCACGGAACGCGGCGCGACAGGGCGTCCATCTCGGTCAGGCCGTACGGGACGCCCGCCTCCTGGGCGGCGGCCAGGAGGTGCAGGATCGTGTTGGTGGAGCCGCCCATCGCGATGTCGAGCGCCATGGCGTTCCCGAAGGCGGCGGCCGTGGCGATGTTGCGGGGCAGGACCGACTCGTCGTCCTGCTCGTAGTAGCGGCGGGTCAGGTCCAGCACCGTGCGGGCGGCGTCCTCGTACAGCGCCTTGCGCGCGGTGTGGGTGGCCAGGACCGATCCGTTGCCGGGGAGGGAGAGGCCGATGGCCTCGGTCAGGCAGTTCATCGAGTTGGCGGTGAACATGCCGGAACAGGACCCGCAGGTGGGACAGGCGTTCTCCTCGATGCGGAGGATGTCCTCGTCGGAGATCTTGTCGTTGACCGCCTCCGACATCGCGTCGACCAGGTCGAGCGTGCGCACCGTGCCGTCGACCAGCGTGGCGCGGCCCGACTCCATCGGGCCGCCGGAGACGAAGACGGTCGGGATGTTCAGGCGCAGGGCCGCGTTGAGCATGCCCGGGGTGATCTTGTCGCAGTTGGAGATGCAGATCAGGGCGTCGGCGCAGTGCGCCTCGACCATGTACTCCACGCTGTCCGCGATGAGGTCGCGGGAGGGGAGGCTGTAGAGCATGCCGCCGTGGCCCATGGCGATGCCGTCGTCCACGGCGATCGTGTTGAACTCGCGCGGGATGCCTCCGGCGGCGACGACCGCCTCGCTGACGATCCGGCCGACGGGGGCCAGGTGCGTGTGGCCCGGCACGAACTCCGTGAAGCTGTTGGCGACGGCGATGATCGGCTTCCGGCCGATGTCCGCGCCGGGTACCCCGGAGGCGCGCATAAGGGCGCGGGCGCCCGCCATGTTGCGGCCGTGGGTGACTGTGCGGGACCTCAGCGTGGGCATCGTCTTTTCGCTCCTTCTGCGTTGAAGACTGCTCTTGAGCGTACGCCGTCGGTGCCAGGATGTGGACCGGGTGTCCGCTATGCGGAAGCCTTGGGGTGGGCGGGGGTGCTTCCCGAAACCGGGGCTCCGCCCCGGACCCCGCGCCTCAAACGCCGGCGGGGCTATGAGCAAGGGTTACGCGGACGGCTCCGCCAGATACCGCTGGAGCGTCGGGGCCACCATCGCGACGATCTTCTCCGGCGGAGCGGACGCCAGTGGCTCGGCCTTCAGTACGTACCGCACGATCGCGATGCCCACCATGTGCGAAGCCGCAAGCTCCGCGCGGAACGTCGCGTCCGGGATGTCCAGGCTCGCCGCCACGCGTTCCAGCAGGCGGCGCAGGACGAAGCTTCGGAGGACCTTCGCGGCGGCCTCGTGGGTGAGGGCGGAGCGGAGGACCGCGAGGAGGGGGGCCCGGGTCGTCGGGTTCTCCCAGATGCCGATGAAGGCGCGGGCCAGGCGTTCCCCCACGTCATCCGTGTCGCCTTCGAGGACGGCCGGGACGAGCAGGGCGGGCTCGAAGGACAGCTCGATCGCGGCGGCGAAGACCTCGTCCTTCGTACCGAAGTAGTGGTGGACCAGCGCGGAGTCGACGCCGGCCGCACGGGCGATGCCCCGGACCGAGGTCTTGTCGTACCCGCGCTCGGCGAACTCCGTGCGGGCGGCCTCCAGGATGCGGGTGCGCGCGTCCGGGCCGGTGTCCGACGCGGCGCGGGCGGGGCGGCCCCGGCGCCTGGGGCCCGGTGCGTCGGGCGTCATGAGCGCGGAGCGCGCTCGGTGGACGCGGCGAGGTGGAGCCGGGTGAAGGCCAGCGCCTCCGCGAGGTCGGCCTCGCGTTCGGCGGTGGACATCGCGCGGCGGGTGTTGACCTCGATGACCACGTGCCCGTCGAAGCCGGAACCGGCCAGCCGCTCAAGGAGCTCCGCGCAGGGCTGGTCGCCCCGGCCGGGCACCAGGTGCTCGTCCTTGTTGGAACCCTTGCCGTCGGCCAGGTGGACGTGGGCCAGCCGGTCGCCCATCCGGTCCACCATGGCCAGGCCGTCCGTGCGCGCGGTGGCGGTGTGCGACAGGTCCACCGTGAAGTGCCGGTAGTCGTCGTTGGTGACGTCCCAGTCGGGGGCGTACGCGAGCATCTCGCGGTCCCGGTAGCGCCAGGGGTACATGTTCTCGACGGCGAACCGGACGTCCGTCTCGTCGGCCATCCGCCAGATTCCGCTGACGAAGTCGCGGGCGTAATTGCGCTGCCACCGGAACGGGGGGTGCACGACGACCGTCGACGCGCCCAGCTTCTCGGCGGCGGCGCGCGCCCGCTGGAGCTTGACCCACGGATCGGTCGACCAGACCCGCTGGGTGATCAGCAGACACGGCGCGTGCACGGCGAGTATCGGCACCTGGTGGTAGTCGGAGAGCCGGCGCAGCGCCTCGATGTCCTGGCTGACCGGGTCGGTCCAGACCATGACCTCGACGCCGTCGTAGCCGAGGCGCGCGGCGATCTCGAAGGCCGTCGCCGTCGACTCCGGATAGACCGAGGCCGTCGACAGGGCGACCTTCGCATCCGGGACGCGCACCACTGGTTCTGCCACGCAGACAGCGTACGGGCAGTGGTGCGCCCCGCCGAGGGAGAGCGGCGGAAAGTGAGAAGGGCCGCACCACCGGCTCCCGGCCCTCAGTCCAGCGCCGCTTCCCCGCCCGACGGCAGGTGGTCCAGGCGGCGCAGGATGACGCCCTCGCGCAGCGCCCACGGGCAGATCTCCAGCTCGTCCACGTCGAGCAGGTCCATCGCGCCCTCCGCGACCAGCGCCCCGGCCAGCAGCTGCGCGGCCCGGCCCTCGGACACGCCGGGCAGGGTCCCGCGCTCCTCGGCGGTCATCGCGGCCAGCTTCGGCACCCACTCCTCGACCGCCTTGCGGCTGAGGGTGCGCGGCACGTACTGGCCCTCGGCGGAGCGCGCCGCGCCCGCGATCCTGGCCAGCTGCTTGAACGTCTTGGAGGTGGCCACCACATGGTCCGGGCGGCCGATGCGGGTGAAGTCGCCGACGCTGCGGGCGATGCGCGCCCGTACGTGCCGGCGCAGCGCCTTGACCTCGGCCGGGTCCGGCGGGTCGCCCGGCAGCCAGCCCGCGGTGAGGCGCCCGGCACCCAGCGGCAGCGAGACCGCGGCGGCCGGTTCCTCGTCCATGCCGTACGCGATCTCCAGCGAGCCGCCGCCGATGTCGAGGACCAGCAGCTTGCCCGCGGACCAGCCGTACCAGCGGCGGGCGGCGAGGAAGGTGAGCCGGGCCTCCTCCGTACCGCTGAGGACCGTGAGGGCGACGCCCGTCTCCTCCCGTACCCGCTCCAGCACCTGGTCGGCGTTGCTCGCGTCGCGTACCGCGGAGGTGGCGAAGGCGAGGACGTCCTCGCAGCCCTTGTCCTCGGCGGCTTCGAGCGCCCCCGCGATCGTCCCGACCAGCCGGTCCACGCCGAGCGGGCCGATCGCGCCGTCCTCGTCGAGGAGTTCGGCGAGGCGCAGCTCGGCCTTGTGCGAGTGCGCGGGCAGCGGGCGGGCGCCGGGATGGGCGTCCACCACCAGCAGATGAACCGTGTTCGACCCCACGTCGAGGACTCCGAGTCTCATACCGCGAACGCTACTGCGGGTGGCGGACTCAGGCCGACCGTCAACTGGAGGGCGGCGTCGCGGGGCTGGGCACGCACATCTGCGGCGTTGTCGTCAATCACCATGGCTCCGCCATGCCTCAATCCTCCGCCTTGCAGCTGCACGCACCCAGCCCCGCTCCTTGACCCGCCCTCCAGTTGACGGTCGGCCTTACTCTGGGCGCGTGCCAAAGACGAAAAAGGCGAAGCCGGGCAAAGCCACGAAGCAGCGGGACATCGGGGCGGAGACCCCGCAGGACATCAAGCACGTGGAGAAGGTGGAGATGCACACCCCGGCGGCGGAGCCGGATCCCTCCGACGAGACGGAGCTGGACTTCCCGCGCGCCTGGGTGGAGTTCCCCGACCCCGCCGACGACGAGCAGGTCTTCCGCTGCGACCTGACCTGGCTGACGTCCAGGTGGACATGCATCTTCGGCAGCGGCTGCCAGGGCATCCAGGCGGGCCGCGCCGACGACGGCTGCTGCACGCTGGGCGCCCATTTCTCGGACGAGGACGACGAGAAGCGCGTGGCCGGTCATGTCGCGCGCCTCACTCCGGACCTGTGGCAGTTCCACGACGTGGGTACGGAGACGGGCTGGACCCAGACCGACGACGACGGGGACCGCCAGACGCGGCGCTGGCAGGGCTCGTGCATCTTCCAGAACCGGCCGGGCTTCCCCGCGGGGGCGGGCTGCTCGCTGCACATCCTGGCGCTGCGGGAGGGCCGGGAGCCGCTGGAGACCAAGCCGGACGTGTGCTGGCAGCTGCCCGTGCGGCGTACGTACGAGTGGATCGACCGGCCCGACGACACGCGGGTGCTCCAGGTGTCGATCGGTGAGTACGACCGGCGGGGCTGGGGCCCGGGCGGCCACGACCTGCACTGGTGGTGCACGTCGGCGACCTCCGCGCACGGGGCCGGTGAGCCGGTGTACGTGTCGTACCGGCCGGAGCTCATCGAGCTGATGGGCAAGGAGGCGTACGCCACGCTGACCGAGCTGTGCGAGCAGCGGCTCGCCTCGCTGCTGCCGATGGCCCCGCACCCGGCGGACCCGGCGTAGGTCAGTCGGCACGGGGCGGGGTGCTCGGGCCCTTCGGCGGGGCGGGCGGCTCCGATGAGCCGGTCGGGTCCGGGGTCGGGCTCGGGTCCGTCTCCGTCGGCGTGGGCGTGGGCGTGGGGTCCGTCGGGTCCGGCGTCGGCGTGGACGGGTCCGGCGTGGGCGTCGGGTCCGGCGCACCGGCACTCGGCCCGGCCGGGCGCGGGTGGAGCCCGCGCGGCGTGGCGCCGGGGGTGGGCGCCTTGGCCCCGTAGCCGTGCAGCGCAACGACCGCGCCCGAGGGGGCGACGGTGAGGTGGGCGGTCCAGGGGCCCGCCGGCTGCCGCGCGTGGTCCACGAAGGCGCGGATCGTGACGCTGCCACCGGCCGGGAGCTTCCCCGAGGTACGGCTCAGGCTCACCCAGGACCGGTCGGTCGCGGCGGACCAGGAGACCGGTCCGGCCTGCGAGGCGGTGAGGGTGATCAGGGTCGCGGAACCGGCGGCGGAGGTCCGCACGGTGAGCCGGCCCTCGCCGTGCGCGGCGGGGTTGCCGGAGGGGTCGGCGCCCTTGCTGATGATCTCCGCGGAGACCTCCGGCAGGGAGTCCTTGCCGGTGAAGCGGGAACCGTCCGGGCGGGCGTTCCCGGCGTTCTCGTAGGGGGCGTACGGGGTCTCGGCGCCGCCGGTCTCCTTGTCGGCCGCGCTGACCGCCGGGCCGTCGTGGCCCTCGCCGGTGAGGGGCGCGCCCCGGTAGGCGGACCACAGGGCGATGACCGGGGCGGCGACGACCGTGGCGACGACCGTCGTCGTCATGACCCGGGAGCGCAGCCGATCGCGGCGCGCGGCGTGGTCCTTGGGGTCCATGGGGAAGCCGGTGCGGTCGAAGCGCGGTGTGGCGGACCGATTCTTCTGATGCTTCTGCGCGTGCAGCATGGCCACGTACGCGGACGGCCTCGGGGCCTCCACGACCGGCAGCACGGCGGCCGGGGCCACCGTCTTCCCGGGCCACGGCCCGTCGGCCCCGGCGCGCTCGGCGGCGCGGCGGCAGCGCGGGCAGTCGTCCACGTGCCGGACGAGCTCGCGGCGGAGGGTGGGCGAGAGCAACGCGCGGTGGTCGCCGGTGAGCCGGCCGGCCGTGGGGCAGTTGCCGGTCTCCACCACGGCGAGGGCGGCCCGGGTGCGCTCGACCTCGCAGGCGGCGCCGGCCAGCAGCTCGCGGGCGGCCGTGCGGTCGAGGCCGAGGACGGCGGCGACGGCGCGCGGGGTCAGCCCGTGCCGGACGGCGAGCTCCAGGGCCTCGCGCTGCTCCGGCGTGGTGCCCGCGGCCTCGGGCCAGGCCAGCTGCGCCAGCTCCCGGCGGTGCGCCTCGGCGGCGGGGGCGCTCTCCGGTGCGGCGGGGCTCTGCGGCGGGGCGGGCGTGGGGGCGGATGCCGGTGCGGCGGATACGGAGGCCGGTGCGGCGGTGTGCGGGGCGGGTGACGGCGACGACGCGGGGCGCGTCGCGCGGCGGGTGGGGCGGGCGGCCGCCGGGGCGTGCCGGTCCTCGTCGGGGGGCCTGCGGTGCGGCGGGCGGGCCGGGTCGGGGCGGCGGTGGGCGCGGCGGCCCCGCTTCTGCTCGGTGAGGCGGCGCAGACACGTCCACCTGGCCAGCGCGTACAGCCAGGTTTTACGTTCCTCCTCGTCGGCCGGGCAGCGGGAGCCCTGGCGCTCGGCGAGGGCCAGGACACCGCCCAGCGCCTCGGTGGCGGCGTCGTGGTCGCAGAGGACGGAGAGGCAGTAGGTGAAGAGGCCGTCGAGATGCGGCTCGTAACGGGCGGGCGGCTTCTTCGGGGCGGCGTGCGAGGAGTGGGGCGCGCGATGCTGTCCCCGGTGCGCGCCGGGGGTGTTCGTCGGAGTCTCCAGCCTGCTGCTCGTCACCTTGCGACCGTAGGCGCGACGCCTCACCCGCTCGCGCCGCTTGAGTAGATTTAACCCTTACGGGTGAACGTATGACGCGATAAAGGGCGGGCGTTCCCGGCCGCGCTGTCAGACCCCACCGATACGGTGGCGCCATGGCTGCCCGTACGAAATCCGCGAAGGACCGGCCGTCCTACCGCTGCACCGAATGCGGCTGGACCACCGCGAAGTGGCTCGGGCGCTGCCCCGAGTGCCAGGCGTGGGGGACGGTCGAGGAGTTCGGCGGCGCCCCCGCCGTCCGGACCACGGCCGCGGGGCGGGTCTCCACCGCCGCGCTGCCCATCGGCCAGGTGGACAGCCGGCAGGCCACCGCCCGGCCGACCGGCGTCGGCGAGCTGGACCGGGTGCTGGGCGGTGGTCTGGTGCCCGGGGCCGTCGTGCTGCTCGCGGGCGAACCGGGCGTCGGCAAGTCCACGCTGCTGCTCGACGTCGCGGCCAAGGCGGCGACCGACGAGCACCGCACGCTGTATGTGACGGGCGAGGAGTCCGCGTCCCAGGTCCGGATGCGGGCCGACCGCATCCACGCGATCAGCGACCACCTGTATCTGGCGGCGGAGACCGATCTGTCGGCGGTGCTCGCCCACCTCGACGCGGTCAAGCCCTCGCTGCTGATCCTGGACTCGGTGCAGACCGTGGCCTCGCCGGAGATCGAGGGCGCGCCGGGCGGGATGGCGCAGGTCCGCGAGGTGGCCGGGGCGCTGATCCGGGCCTCCAAGGAGCGCGCGATGTCGACGCTGCTCGTGGGCCACGTCACCAAGGAGGGCGCGATCGCGGGGCCCAGGCTCCTGGAGCACTTGGTGGACGTGGTGCTGTCGTTCGAGGGCGACCGCCATGCCCGGCTGCGCCTGGTGCGCGGCGTCAAGAACCGGTACGGGGCGACCGACGAGGTCGGCTGCTTCGAACTGCACGACGAGGGGATCACCGGGCTCGCCGATCCGTCCGGCCTGTTCCTCACGCGGCGCGACGAGCCGGTGCCGGGCACCTGCCTGACCGTGACGCTGGAGGGGAAGCGGCCCCTGGTCGCGGAGGTGCAGGCGCTGACGGTGGACTCGCAGATCCCGTCCCCGCGGCGGACCACGTCGGGCCTGGAGACGTCCCGGGTTTCGATGATGCTCGCGGTCCTGGAGCAGCGCGGCCGGATCAGCTCGCTGGGCAAGCGGGACATCTACAGCGCGACGGTGGGCGGGGTGAAGCTGTCCGAGCCGGCCGCCGACCTGGCGATCGCGCTGGCGCTGGCGAGCGCGGCGAGCGACACACCGCTGCCGAAGAACCTGGTGGCGATCGGCGAGGTGGGGCTCGCGGGCGAGGTCAGACGGGTCACGGGGGTGCAGCGCCGGCTGTCCGAGGCGCACCGGCTGGGGTTCACGCACGCCCTGGTCCCGACCGATCCGGGCAAGGTCCCGGCCGGTATGAAGGTGACGGAAGTGGCCGACATGGGCGACGCGCTCAGGGCGCTCCCGCGCCGGACCCGCGCACAGGCCCCCCGGGAGGACGACGCACGCCGGTAGACTTTGCCCTGGTCTCGCCCGTCCGTACGAACGGTACGGGGGACCAGGGGGTGCGTCAGACACCCCCTGGGTCCTTCGATCGGATCCGGCCTGTTTCCGACCGACAGGCCACGAGGGCACCGCAACCTGTGACCGGAGGAGTGCAGTGGCAGCCAGCGACCGGGCAGCATCGCCCGGAAAGTCCGGCCAAACCACGGGCAACGAGGCGCTGATGCGCGCCTCGTTGAGCGCCGTCGCGCCCGGAATGGCCCTGCGGGACGGCCTGGAGCGCATTCTCCGCGGCAACACCGGGGGTCTGATCGTGCTCGGCATGGACAAGACCGTCGAGTCGATGTGCACGGGCGGCTTCGTGCTGGACGTGGAGTTCACCGCGACCCGGCTGCGGGAGCTGGCCAAGCTGGACGGCGCCCTGATCCTCGACAAGGACATGACGAAGATCCTGCGCGCCGGGGTGCAGCTGGTCCCGGACGCGTCGATCCCCACCGAGGAGACCGGCACCCGGCACCGCACCGCGGACCGGGTCTCCAAGCAGTGCAATTTCCCGGTCGTCTCGGTCTCCCAGTCGATGCGCCTGATCGCGCTGTACGTGAACGGGGAGCGGCGGGTCCTGGAGGAGTCGGCGGCGATCCTGTCCCGCGCCAACCAGGCCCTCGCCACGCTGGAGCGGTACAAGCTGCGGCTGGACGAGGTCGCCGGGACGCTCTCCGCGCTGGAGATCGAGGACCTGGTGACCGTCCGGGACGTGACGGCGGTGGCCCAGCGCCTGGAGATGGTCCGCCGGATCGCGACGGAGATCGCGGAGTACGTGGTGGAGCTCGGCACCGACGGGCGGCTGCTGTCGCTCCAGCTGGACGAGCTGATCGCGGGCGTGGAGCCGGAGCGCGAGCTGGTCGTGCGGGACTACGTGCCGGAGCCGACCGCGAAGCGTTCGCGCACGGTGGCGGAGGCGCTGACCGAGCTGGACTCGCTGACCCACACCGAGCTGCTCGAACTTCCGGTGGTGGCGCGGGCGCTGGGCTACAGCGGCTCGCCCGAGACGCTGGACTCGGCGGTGTCGCCGCGCGGTTTCCGGCTGCTGGCGAAGGTGCCGCGGCTGCCCGGCGCGATCATCGACCGGCTCGTGGAGCACTTCGGCGGTCTGCAGAAGCTGCTCGCGGCGAGCGTGGACGACCTCCAGACGGTCGACGGGGTCGGCGAGGCCCGGGCGCGCAGTGTGCGCGAGGGCCTGTCCCGGCTGGCCGAGTCGTCCATCCTCGAACGGTACGTGTAAGCCCCCGGCACTCCCCCGGGGCGCCCGCCCCCGCGCTCAGTCCTTCGCGAGGACGAACGAGGCGCGCTGCACGGGCTGGCCCGGCGCCTTGGCCTCCACGAGGTACGTGCCCGGCTTGGCCTTGCCCGCGGGCGGCGTCGCGCACTTGGGGGCGCTCCGGTCGCGGTCCCACTCCACGGTGTGCACGACGGTCTTCCCGGCGGGCACCTCGATCAGGACGGGCTTCGGGTTGCGCGGGCAGTCCTTGGACGACCACACCTCGTCGTCGTCCCCGCCCGCCTCGGTGACGGTGAGCACCGCGCTCTTCGGCCCGAAGTCGGCCTTGCAGGCGGTGGACGAGTTGTTCGTGACGAACAGCCGGAACTTCGGCTTCTCGTCGGGGGCGTAGCTGAGTTCGGTCTTCAGGCCGATCCGGATCGCGCCCGCGGCGCAGTCGGCGAGCGAGGAGCCGGCCGGGACCGGGCGCGCGGCCTCGGCCCCTTCACCCGTTCCGGAGCCGGTGGAACCGGAAGCGGAACCCGAACCGGTGTCCTGGCCACCGCCGTTGGCGTCCGAGGAGCCCGAGGAGCCGCCCGTACCGGCGGAGCCGCCGCCCGAACTGCCGTCCTCGTCACCGCTGCTGCCGCCGGAGCCGTCCGATCCGCCGCTGCCGCCGGGCTGTTCACTGATCGCGGGGCCGGAACCGGAAGGTCCGGGCGTGATCGAGCCGGCGGGTCCGGAGCCGGGCGGTTTGGAGTCGTCGTGGTGATCCCCGCTGCCGCCACCGGAGGTGACGGCCCAGGCGATCAGCAGCGCGATCAGCACGGCCAGGGCCGCCGCGACCGCCCTCCGTCGCCAGTAGATGCTGGAGGGTAGCGGACCGATCGGATTGCGCAGAGATCCCACGGCCCAAACTGTACGAGAGATCCGGCCCAACTCCCGCCCCACCCGCCGCCTTGATCCCCAAGTTTTGCGGATCATCATCCTGCGAGGGGCAGTTCGGGCGCCGGAAGCGCGCGAGGTGACCGTGCGCGACGAAACGTTTGCGCATGGTCAACACCTCCGGCCGGGCGGAAATCGGCCCATCGGCCAGTTGCCGCAACGGCTCGCGGGGCGTGGGGCCTCCAAGCGGAACGCCGTGTCAGGATCGATGGTGCGATGACTGCCACGACTGCGACACAGACGCCCCCCGCCTCCCTCCACGCCCCCGTGATCGGTTGGTTCGACCAGCACGCCCGCGATCTGCCCTGGCGCCGCCCCGAAGCGGGTGCCTGGGGCGTGATGGTGAGCGAGTTCATGCTGCAGCAGACCCCCGTGAACCGGGTCCTCCCGGTGTACGAGCAGTGGCTCGCCCGCTGGCCGCGCCCCGCCGACCTCGCGGCCGAGCCGCCCGGCGAGGCGGTCCGCGCCTGGGGCCGGCTCGGCTACCCGCGCCGCGCGCTGCGCCTGCACGGGGCCGCCCAGGCGATAACGGAACGCCATGGCGGAGACGTACCGAGTGAGCACGCCCAGCTCCTCGCCCTGCCCGGCATCGGCGAGTACACGGCGGCGGCCGTGGCCTCGTTCGCGTACCGGCAGCGTCACGCCGTCCTCGACACCAACGTCCGCCGGGTCTTCGCACGGGCCGCGACCGGCATCCAGTACCCGCCGAACGCGACGACCGCCGCCGAGCGCAGGCTCGCCCGGGAGCTGCTGCCCGACGAGGACGAGCGGGCGGCCCGCTGGGCGGCGGCCACGATGGAGCTGGGCGCCCTCGTCTGCACCGCGAAGAACGAGGACTGCTCGCGCTGCCCGATCGCGGAGCAGTGCGCCTGGCGGCTGGCCGGGAAGCCCGCGCACCAGGGGCCGCCGCGCCGGGGCCAGACCTACGCCGGCACGGACCGGCAGGTGCGCGGCCGGCTCCTCGCCGTGCTGCGCGACGCGGTCGGCCCGGTGCCGCAGGCGGCGCTCGACGCGGTGTGGGACGAGCCGGTGCAGCGGGCCCGTTCGCTGGACGGGCTGGTGGCCGACGGTCTGGTCGAGCCGCTGGCCGGCGGCCGCTACCGGCTGCCGCTGACCTGAGCGACCGGGCCGTCCCACCCGCGTAACAGCGGTCGCCCGCCTTCGTAACAACGGCGGGCAGGGCCTGTCCGCCCCGTGACAATGACGGGGCGGGCGGGCCCTTCGCGCGTCCGGCGCGGGATCGTTTGTCCGGTCTCCTCCCCGCGCTGTTACACAACCGATGGACAGCCGTGCGCCCGCGTACGGCTGCCCCGCACAGCCTCGTGACAACCGCTCCGTAGCGTCTGCGACGTCAGCCGGAACGACCACCGGCGGACAGCGGTACGAGCGGTCCACGGGGATCCACGGGGATGGAGGCGGTTGTGATGGCGCAGGGCGAGGTGCTCGGCTTCGAGGAGTACGTACGGACCCGGCAGGAGGCGCTGCTGCGCAGTGCGCGCCGGCTCGTCCCGGACCCGGTGGACGCGCAGGACCTGCTCCAGACCGCGCTGGCCCGGACCTACGGCCGCTGGGACCGCATCGAGGACAAGTCCCTCGCCGACGCCTATCTGCGCCGCGTCATGATCAACACCCGCACCGAGTGGTGGCGGGCCCGCAAGCTCGACGAGGTGCCGACCGAGCAGCTGCCCGACGCCAGCATCGAGGACGGCACCGAGCAGCGCGCCGACCGCGCCCTGCTGATGGACATCCTGGGCGTGCTCGCTCCCAAGCAGCGCAGTGTCGTCGTCCTGCGACACTGGGAGCAGATGAGCACGGAGGAGACGGCCGCGGCGCTCGGCATGTCGGCCGGTACGGTGAAGAGCACGCTGCACCGTGCGCTGGCACGACTGCGCCAGGAGCTGGAGAACAGGGAAGCGGCGAGCCAGGAGGCCCGGCTCGCCGAGAAGCGGGGGCGGGAGCGGTGCGCGGCCTGACAGGCAGCGGTGACGACGACACGGTCATCGGCACGACCGGCGGGGGACGGGCGGGCACGAGCAGACGCCTGCTGACCGGCTGGGCGGCGAGCAGCGCGGCACTGGCCGGCCTCGCCGCCTTCGGGCTGTTCGCCGTCAGCTGCTCCACCGGCGGCACGGGCACCCGGGACGAGGGCCCGGCGGGCGCCGAGCCGGTTGTCCAGGTCACCCCGAGCACGACGGCCGCCGCCACCGCGAAGCCCGCGCCCCGGGTGGACGCCGTGGCGCTGCTGAAGGCCGACCCGAAGGTGAGCGGGCGGGTCCGGATGGACCTGAAGGCGTGCAGCGGCGACGAGTATCCGGTGGACACCTCGTACGGCAGGATCACCGGCGGCCCGTCCGCCGACGTCGTGGTGAACGTGATGACCTGCGGCGATTCGGTGGGGGTCGGCACCTATGTGTACCGGCCGCGCACCGACGGCACGTACGAGAACGTCTTCGCCGTCGAGCAGCCCGCCGTCTACGGCACCATCGACCGGGGCGACCTGGTCGTGACGACCCAGGTGTACGAGAAGAAGGACTCGGTGGCCTATCCCTCGGGCGACGAGGTGATCACGTACCACTGGGCGAGCGGCCGGTTCAACGAGGAGGACCGGGTGCGCAACGACTTCAACCGAGCCGTGGGCGCGGGCGACGGGGACCTTCCCGAGCCCTCGGAACCGCCCAGGAACTGAGAGCTTTCCGATGGCCGAGACCCATGTGCTGTTCGTCGAGGACGACGACGTCATCCGCGAGGCCACCCAGCTCGCGCTGGAGCGGGACGGCTTCGCGGTCACCGCGGTGCCCGACGGGCTGGCCGGCCTCGAAGCGTTCCGGGCGGACCGGCCCGACATCGCGCTGCTCGACGTCATGGTCCCCGGTCTGGACGGCGTCAGCCTGTGCCGCCGCATCCGGGACGAGTCGACGGTCCCCGTGATCATGCTGTCGGCGCGGGCCGACTCGATCGATGTCGTCCTCGGCCTGGAGGCCGGTGCGGACGACTACGTCACCAAGCCCTTCGACGGGGCGGTCCTGGTGGCCCGGATCAGGGCGGTGCTGCGCCGCTTCGGCCATGCGTCGGGCGGCCGGGCCGGGGGCGGGCAGCCGGAGCCGGAGGCCGTCGGCGGGGTGCTGGTCTTCGGGGACCTGGAGGTCGACACCGAGGGCATGGAGGTCCGCAGGGGCGGTGCGCAGGTGGGGCTGACGCCGACCGAGATGCGGCTGCTGCTGGAGTTCTCCTCGGCGCCCGGCACCGTGCTCTCCCGCGACAAGCTGCTCGAACGGGTCTGGGACTACGGCTGGGGCGGGGACACCCGGGTCGTGGACGTCCATGTGCAGCGGCTGCGCACGAAGATCGGCCAGGACCGGATCGAGACGGTCCGCGGCTTCGGCTACAAGCTCCGGGCATGAGGCGGCCCTCCCTGCGGACGGGCGTCCGCTGGAAGATCAGCATCGCGATCGCGGCGGTCGGCGCGCTGATCGCGATCGCGCTGAGCCTGGTGGTGCACAACGCGGCCCGCGTCTCGATGCTGGAGAACGCCCGCGAGGTCCAGCTGGAGCGGCTGACCTACGCGCAGCTGCTGTACGAGGCGAAGAAGACGAAGAAGGCCGACCCCCGGTTCGGGGCGAAGCTCAACGACCCGACCATGCCGCAGAGCCTGCGCGAGGAGATCCGGCGCAACCGCCGCGCCACGCATGTGGACGACTCCGGCGGGGTGCCCGACGTCTGGGCCGCCGTGCCGGTCGGCAACGGGAACGTGCTGTCGCTGCACACCCGGTTCGCGGACCGCTCGACCACGATCATGGGCGATCTGGACCGGGCCCTGATCATCGGTTCGGTCTCGGTGGTCCTCGGCGGCTCCGCGCTGGGCGTGCTGATCGGCGGCCAGCTCTCGCGGCGGCTGCGCAAGGCGGCCGCGGCGGCGGGGAAGGTCGCCCAGGGCAACACCGACGTCCGGGTCAGGGACGCGGTCGGCGGTGTCGTGCGCGACGAGACGGACGAGCTGGCCGGTGCGGTGGACGCGCTGACCGACGCGCTGAACGGGCGGATCGAGGCGGAGCGCCGGGTCACCGCGGACATCGCGCACGAGCTGCGTACGCCGGTGACCGGGCTGCTGACGGCGGCCGAGCTGCTGCCGCCGGGCCGCCCGACGGAGCTGGTGCGCGACCGGGCGCAGGCGATGCGCACGCTGGTCGAGGACGTCCTCGAGGTGGCCCGGCTGGACAGCGCGTCGGAGCGGGCCGAGCTCCAGGAGATCGCGCTCGGCGAGTTCGTCAGCCGGCGGGTGGCGCTGCTGGACCCGGAGGTCCGGGTGCAGGTCGTCCACGACTCCTGGGTCAACACGGACCCGCGCCGCCTGGAGCGCATCCTCGGCAACCTGCTGGGCAACGCGGCCAAGCACGGGTCGACCCCGGTGCAGGTCACGGTCGAGGGCCGGGTGGTCCGGGTCCGCGACCACGGGCCCGGGTTCCCGGCGGCGCTGCTGCGGGAGGGGCCGAGCCGGTTCCGTACCGGTTCGACCGACCGGGCCGGGCACGGGCACGGTCTCGGGCTGACGATCGCGGCGGGCCAGGCCCGGGTGCTCGGGGCCCGGCTGACCTTCCGGAACGCGGCGCCGGAGGGGGCGGCGGAGGGCAGCGGCGGGGCGGTCGCGGTGCTGTGGCTGCCGGAGCACGCGCCGACGGCCACGGGCAGCTATCCGATGCTCCAGTTCGCGGAGCAGCGCAGCCCGGAGCCGGGGAGCTGACACGGGAGAGGGCCCCGGGGGCGTGTGCTCCCGGGGCCCTCCGCGTACAGCCGTGCCGGTCAGATCTCCGCGACCGCCGGGGCGGGCTTGGCCTCGGGGCCGGCGCCCCGCAGCGGGACCTCCTTGACGAACAGGGAGGCGACGACCGCGATCAGGCCGACCGAGGCGCCGACGAGGAACGCGACGTGGGTGCCGGACGACACCGCGAACTCGTACGCCTCGCGCACCGGCACCGGCAGCTTGGCCAGGCTCGCCGCGTCCAGCTGGGCGGAGTGCGCGGTGGCCGCGCCGCCGCCGTGGGCCGCCATCTCGTCCTGGACCTTGCCGGTGAACAGCGCGCCCATGATGGCGACGCCGAAGGAGCTGCCGAGCGTACGGAACAGGGTGGTCGAGGAGGAGGCGACGCCCATGTCCTTCAGCTCGACGCTGTTCTGCGCGACGAGCATCGTGATCTGCATCAGGAAGCCCATGCCGGCGCCGAGCACCGCCATGTAGAGCCCGGAGGTGAAGCGGCTGGTGCCGGTGTCCATCTGCGCGAGCAGGAAGAGGCCGACGACCATGAGGACCGAGCCCACGATGGGGAAGATCTTGTACTTGCCGGTGCTGGTGGTGACCCGGCCCACGACCAGCGAGACGACCATCATGGACAGCAGCATCGGCAGGAGCAGCAGCCCCGAGTTGGTCGCGGAGGCGTGCTGCACGGACTGCTGGTAGAGCGGCAGGAACAGCACCGCGCCGAACATCACGAACCCGGCCATGAAGCCGACCACGGACATGAGCGTGAAGTTGCGGTTGCGGAAGATGTGGAGCGGGATGATCGGCTCGGCGGCCTTCGTCTCCACGAAGAGGAAGCCGGCCAGCGCGGCAACGCCGATCGCGATGAGCTCCATGATGACCGCGGAGTTCCAGTCGTACTCGGAACCGCCCCAGGTGGTGACCAGCACGATCGCGGTGATGCCGATGGTGAGCAGCGCGGCACCGAGGTAGTCGACGTTCCGCTTGGTGCGCTCCCGCTTGGGCAGGTGCAGGACCGCGGTGATCATGATCAGTGCGACGGCGCCGAGCGGCAGGTTGATGTAGAAGCTCCAGCGCCAGCCGAGGTGGTCGGTGATGGTGCCGCCGACCAGCGGTCCGCCGATCATGGCGATGGCCATCACACCGGCCATCATGCCCTGGTACTTGCCGCGCTCGCGGGGCGGCACGAGGTCGCCGATGATCGCCATGACGCCGACCATCAGACCGCCGGCGCCGAGTCCCTGGACGGCCCGGAAGCCGATGAGCTGGCCCATGTCCTGGGCCATGCCGCTGAGGACCGAGCCGATCAGGAAGATCACGATGGACGTGAGGAAGATGCCCTTGCGTCCGTACATGTCGCCGAGCTTGCCCCAGATGGGCGTGGAGGCGGCGGTGGCCAGGGTGTAGGCCGTGACGACCCACGAGAGGTGTTCGAGACCGCCGAGGTCACCCACGATCGTCGGCATCGCGGTGCCGACGATCAGGTTGTCGAGCATCGCGAGGAGCATGGCGATCATCAGGGCGAGCACCACCACCCGGACGCTGCGCTGCGGCGGAGCCGACGGCTCCGCCTTCGTGGCCGGTGGTCCGTCCGCCTTCCCGTCCGCCGTCTTGATCAGGTCCGCCATCTTCCCCAACTCCCCAGTCACCCTGCCACCGGGCCCTTACTTGCCGCCCGGCTAGTTGCTTACACTGGAGGAAGGTAGCCCCGTAACTAGCCGGGCGTCAAGTAAGTTAATTGGGAGAGCAGCATGGGCAGCACGTCGCAGCCGCGCCGGGGCAACACTCGCCAGCGCATCCAGGACGTCGCCCTGGGCCTCTTCGCCGAGCAGGGGTACGAGAAGACCTCGCTGCGGGAGATCGCCGAGAAGCTGGACGTCACCAAGGCGGCGCTCTACTACCACTTCAAGACGAAGGAAGACATCCTCGTCAGCATCTTCGACGACCTGAACCGGCCGGTGGAAGAGCTGATCGCCTGGGGCGAGACGCAGCCGCGCACCCTGGAGACCAAGACGGAGCTGCTCCGCCGCTACAGCGACGCGATGGCCGACGCCGCCCCGCTCTTCCGCTTCATGCAGGAGAACCAGGCGACGGTCCGCGATCTGAGCATCGGCGACACGATCAAGCACCGGGTCCTGGGCCTGGTCGACCTGATCAAGGAACCGGACGCCCCGCTCACCGACCAGGTGCGGTGCTTCAGCGCGCTCTTCACCCTGCACGCCGGGATGCTCGCGCTCAGGGACGTCGAAGGCGACCCCGAGGAGAAGCGCAAGGCCGCTCTGGAGGTCGCCGTCGAGCTGGTCACCCGGGCCCACGACCCGGAAACCCCCCGGTAGCCCTGCTCGGGAGCAGGGGCCGGGGGGCCGGGGGCACAGGGCGGATCAGACGTTGATGCCGTGCTTGTGCAGGAAGTTGACCGGGTTGACCGCCGAACCGTAGTTCGGGGTGGTCCGGATCTCGAAGTGCAGGTGCGGGCCGCTGGAGTTGCCGGTGTTGCCGGACAGGGCGATCTTCTCGCCCTTCTTCACGTGCTGGCCGATGTGCACGTCGATCTTGGACAGGTGCGCGTACTGCGAGTACGTGCCGTTGCCGTGCGAGATCACGATGGCGTTGCCGTACGCGGGGCCGTCGCCGCCGCCGTTCGGGCCGGCCTTCACGATCGTGCCGCTGTGGGCGGCCTCGACCTTGGTGCCGATCGGCACGGCGAAGTCCTGGCCGGAGTGCTTGTGCGCCCAGCGGCTGCCGTCGTTGCCGAAGCTCGCGCTCAGCTCGTACTTGCTGACCGGGGTCTCCCACGGAAGCTTGGCGATGGCCTTCTTCTTGGCCGCGGCCTTCTTCTTCGCGGCTTCCTTCTTCTTCGCCGCGTCGGCCTTCTTCTCGGCCGCGTGCTTGGCCGCGGCCTTGCCCTGCGCGGTCGCCTGCTGGGCGACCGACTCGGCGGTGGCCGAGGAGGCCAGGGCCGGGGCCTGGGGGGCGTCCGCAGTGCCGGCCGCGAACGCAGCACCCGCACCGAGAACCATCGATGTCCCCAGACCGGCTGCCACCACGGCGCCACGCATACGGGACACGGACGGGCGGCGGGACTGGAACGTAACGCGCTTCGACATAAGCGGAAATCCTCCGGAGATGACTGGACCCGGCGGTGTGCCGGGCTGGCCATACCTTGGTAACCCGCACCCCCGCCGGCGCTCAAACACCCCATCTACGATCAAAAGCCGTAGAAAGCGCCCCGGGAATTCGCCCGGCGGACCCCCGCCCGACCCCCTCCGGAAGACCCTCGAAAGTCCTCCCCGGAACAGGTTTAGGCCCAGTTCCAAACCGCCCCAAACGGACATACGCCCTCTGTGTGGGCATACACCCCCGCATACGCCGAGGGCCCGTCCGCCGCAGGGCCGAAAGGCCCCCGACGGATCGGGCCCGTTGCTCCTAAGGCGGCTAGTAGGCCTCGAATGGCCTGTGCGCCTTGTCACCGGCGGTGGGACCGAAGGCCGTCCGTTTCGGGACCTTCGACCCGGTGCCGATCGCTATGCGACGGGCAGCGCCGTCACCTTCTTGGCGTGCACGGCGACCACGTGCTCGGCGCCCGCGGCCAGATACCAGCGGTCGATGTCGCCGGAGCCGTCGTTGTACGTCCAGAGCAGCTTGCCGTCGGCCGGGTCGAAGGCGTGGATGCCGCCGTTCTTGTCGAACTGGGTGGCCCCGTAGAGGACGCCGCCCACCTTGGCGAACTGCCAGGGGGCGTCGATGTCCAGGCTCTCCGGGTTGTGCCAGCGCCGCTTTCCGGTCGCCGGATCGACCGCCCACAGGCCGTGCACGGTGTCCGAGGCGTAGAGGACGCCGTCCAGAACGGCCGGGTCGTTGAACCGGCTGTACTTCTCGGTCGCGAAGGACCAGCGCTCGGCGCCCGTTTCCAGGTCGAAGGCGCGCATCTGCTCGCCGGTCGCGATGATGACCAGGCCCTCGTGGACCTCGAAGCCGCGGTTGCTGCTGCGGCCGATCTTCTTCGTCCAGACCTGGTGGCCGGTCGCGGTGTCGCGGACCGTGAGGTTCTCGCGGAAGTCGGTGTAGACGAGGCGCCTGCCGGAGACCCGCGCGGTGAGGCCGTTGGCCTCGGTGCCGTGGTCGCGCTGCTCGCGCCAGACGACCTTGCCCGAGGAGGTGTCGATGGCGGCGATCACGTTGTCCGGGGTGCGGAAGTCCTTGTCCAGGATCCCGGCGACGACGTAGACGTGGTCGGCGTCGGCGGCGATGACCCGGGGCTGGGAGTACTCCTTGTCGCCGAGGCGGCTGCGCCAGGTGTCCTTGCCGGTCTTGGGGTCGAGCCCGATGATGTTGCCGTCGTAGTGGGCGCTGGCCAGGTAGAGCGTCCCGTCGGCGATCAGCATGCTCGCGCCCGGGGTGGTCACCTCGGCGCGCGACCAGATCTCCTTGCCGGTGGTCAGGTCGCGGGCCACCAGCGGGTCACCGGAGACCAGCACCACGTTGTCGACCACGGCGACCGCGGAGATCCAGGCCAGACCGTCGTACGTGGTGGTGTGCTGCCAGGCCGGCTTCGGCGTCCCGCCCGGCCTGGGGACGTCGCCCCCGGGCTTCGCGGACTCCCCCGGCTTCGGCGAACCGGAGCCGCCGCCCTCGACCGGCTCCTCGACCGGGCCGCAGGCCGCGGTCCCGGCGCCCAGCAGGGCCAGCCCCGCCCCGGCTCCGGCCAGCTTGATCATCCGCCTGCGCGACACTTCGCCTCTGCCCATGGCGTGCCCGTCCCCCTCGTTCATTGACGCGATCCCGGGCTCCTCGTTCGCAATCGAAAAGCCCCACTCGGGCCGACCGCCCGAAGCGGGGCCAGACTAACGAGCGATTTTCGCTCCATGCGCGTAGCGAACGCGACCGGAACGTTCCTGTGACGCCGCTGTCACCGTGTCCGCGACGCGAAAAGGGGCGGCCCCGGCCGGTCGAAACCGGTCGGGGCCGCCCCTTTTGGACGCTCGGACGCTACTGCCGGAAGGGGCAGAAGGCGCCTGTCACGCTTCCTTCGTCATGTTCGGGCCGCCGCCCGCCGCCTGCTCGATCGGCGGGACGTCGGGCAGAGCCGACTTCTCCTCGCCGCGGAAGGTGAACTTCTCGTCGTCACCCTCGCCCTCGCTGCCGACGACCACGATGTGGCCGGGGCGCAGCTCGCCGAAGAGGATCTTCTCCGAGAGGACGTCCTCGATCTCGCGCTGGATCGTCCGGCGCAGCGGCCGGGCGCCCATCACGGGGTCGTAGCCCTTCTTGGCGAGCAGCTTCTTGGCCTCCGTGCTGAGCTCGATGCCCATGTCACGGTCCTTGAGCCGCTCGTCCACCTTCGCGATCATCAGGTCGACGATCTCGATGATGTCTTCCTGGCTGAGCTGGTGGAAGACGACGGTGTCATCGACACGGTTGAGGAACTCGGGCCGGAAGTGCTGCTTGAGCTCTTCGTTGACCTTGACCTTCATCCGCTCGTAGTTCGTCTTGACGTCGCCCTGGGCGGCGAAGCCCAGGTTGAAGCCCTTCGAGATGTCCCGGGTCCCGAGGTTGGTCGTCATGATGATGACCGTGTTCTTGAAGTCCACGACCCGGCCCTGGGAGTCGGTCAGGCGACCGTCCTCCAGGATCTGGAGCAGGGAGTTGAAGATGTCGGGGTGGGCCTTCTCGACCTCGTCGAAGAGGACGACGGAGAACGGCTTGCGGCGCACCTTCTCGGTGAGCTGGCCGCCCTCCTCGTAGCCCACGTAGCCGGGGGGCGAACCGAAGAGACGCGAGACCGTGTGCTTCTCGCTGAACTCCGACATGTCGAGGGAGATCAGCGCGTCCTCGTCGCCGAACAGGAACTCGGCGAGCGTCTTGGACAGCTCGGTCTTACCGACACCGGACGGACCGGCGAAGATGAACGAGCCACCGGGGCGCTTCGGGTCCTTCAGGCCGGCCCGCGTACGGCGGATCGCCTGCGAGAGCGCCTTGATGGCGTCCTTCTGCCCGATGACGCGCTTGTGGAGCTCGTCCTCCATGCGCAGCAGCCGGGAGGACTCCTCCTCGGTCAGCTTGAAGACCGGGATGCCGGTGGCGGTGGCGAGGACCTCGGCGATGAGCTCGCCGTCGACCTCGGCCACGACGTCCATGTCGCCGGCCTTCCACTCCTTCTCGCGCTTGGCCTTCGCCGCCAGCAGCTGCTTCTCCTTGTCGCGGAGAGAGGCCGCCTTCTCGAAGTCCTGGGAGTCGATGGCCGACTCCTTGTCGCGGCGCACGCCCGCGATCTTCTCGTCGAACTCGCGGAGGTCCGGCGGCGCGGTCATCCGGCGGATGCGCATCCGGGAACCGGCCTCGTCGATCAGGTCGATCGCCTTGTCCGGCAGGAAGCGGTCCGAGATGTACCGGTCGGCCAGCGTCGCGGCCTGGACCAGCGCCTCGTCCGTGATGGACACGCGGTGGTGGGCCTCGTAGCGGTCGCGCAGACCCTTGAGGATCTCGATGGTGTGCGGCAGCGACGGCTCCGCGACCTGGATCGGCTGGAAGCGGCGCTCGAGAGCGGCGTCCTTCTCCAGGTGCTTGCGGTACTCGTCCAGCGTGGTCGCGCCGATGGTCTGCAGCTCGCCTCGCGCCAGCATGGGCTTGAGGATGCTCGCGGCGTCGATCGCGCCCTCGGCGGCACCCGCACCCACCAGGGTGTGGAGCTCGTCGATGAACAGGATGATGTCGCCGCGGGTGCGGATCTCCTTGAGGACCTTCTTCAGGCGCTCCTCGAAGTCACCGCGGTAGCGGGAGCCGGCGACCAGCGCGCCGAGGTCGAGGGTGTAGAGGTGCTTGTCCTTGAGGGTCTCGGGCACCTCGCCCTTGACGATGGCCTGGGCCAGGCCCTCGACCACCGCGGTCTTGCCGACGCCGGGCTCGCCGATGAGCACCGGGTTGTTCTTGGTGCGGCGGGAGAGCACCTGCATGACCCGCTCGATCTCCTTCTCGCGCCCGATGACCGGGTCGAGCTTGGATTCGCGGGCGGCCTGCGTGAGGTTGCGGCCGAACTGGTCGAGCACCAGCGACGTGGAGGGCGTGCCCTCCGCGGGGCCGCCTGCGGTGGCCGCCTCCTTGCCGCCGGAGTACCCGGACAGCAGCTGGATGACCTGCTGGCGCACCCGGTTCAGGTCGGCGCCGAGCTTCACGAGGACCTGGGCGGCGACGCCCTCGCCCTCGCGGATCAGGCCGAGCAGGATGTGCTCCGTGCCGATGTAGTTGTGGCCGAGCTGGAGGGCCTCGCGGAGCGACAGCTCCAGGACCTTCTTGGCTCGGGGCGTGAAGGGGATGTGGCCGGACGGGGCCTGCTGGCCCTGGCCGATGATCTCCTCCACCTGCTGGCGGACCGCCTCGAGCGAAATCCCGAGGCTCTCCAGGGCCTTAGCGGCGACACCCTCACCCTCGTGGATCAGGCCCAGGAGGATGTGCTCGGTGCCGATGTAGTTGTGGTTGAGCATCCGGGCTTCTTCCTGAGCCAGGACGACAACCCGCCGCGCGCGGTCGGTGAACCTCTCGAACATCGTTAATCGCTCCTCAGAGCGGTCAGGCAGTAAGGGGTCGGTCCCCTCCCTGTCCTTCCGCAGCTTAGTCCCGCAAGCGGGGACCGCTCATTTCAACTGCCGACACCCGGCCCTGCTTCCCGGGGGATCGCCCGCCCCGAACGCCGACAACTGCTCCAACCCGATGGTGCGAGACGATGTTCCCGCAGGCCAGGCCAATACCCCAGTCGCCAGTACGCCGATGGCGAACGTGAGACGTGCATGGCGTGCGTGTCGCCCCTCCCCACTAGGGATGTCTTACCCGCAATTACAGACAGTCCATGCGGCGTACGCGGGTTCCCTCCGCTACGGGCGAACATCTTCGTACTCCTGAATGCGCCCGTACGCCCCCAACCCGGACACCCTACGCGGTCGCGCGTACGCGCTACGTAACCTGGTGGGCCGGTCGGGGGTTGTTCCGTCATGACCCTCACCGTCCCGCCGCCCCGTGTCCCGCCCGCCGTCGAGCTGGGCGGTGATGCCCGGGGCGAGCCGTGCGACGGCTGGGCCGGGTGGTACGAGCGGGAGTTGGGCTGGGCCACCGCGGGCGGTGCTCCGGTGCGGCTGCTGACCGGGCTGCGGTTCGACGTGCTCGTCGTCCCCGCCGTGGCCGGACACGCGGCACTGCGGCGGGTGGGCCCGACGGGGCCGGTGGCGCTCATGGGGCTGCGGATGAGCCTGCTGGTGGCGCCGGGAAGCGCGGAGGAGCTGCCGGGGCTGCTCGACTGGCTGGAGTGGGGCGGGGTCGCGCTGTCGCTGACCGGGCTGGGCGCGGGCGGGCGGATCACCGCTCCGCCGCCGCCGGGGCGTCCGGCGGAGCCGGGGGCCGCCTCCTGGCTGCGGCCCCCCAGGCCGTCACGGGAACTGGACGAAGCGCCGGTGCTCCCGGCATTCTCCGGCTTCGGGAGCAGGCGTACCGATGCCCCCGACCTCGTCCGGCTCGTGGACGCCGTGGCGACGGAATGCCACCGGGCCCGACTGGCACGTGCCCGGGCCGGCTTGTTCCACGATGAGCCCGTGGCTCAGCCGTTGGCCTTCTCGTAAGCCTCGCGGATCTCGGCGGGAACGCGGCCGCGGTCATTCACATTGTGGCCGTTCTCGCGGGCCCACTTACGGATCTCGGCGGTGTCCTTGTTGCCACCGGAGACGGCGCGGCCCTTGCCACGACCCGACGCCGCACGGCCACCGGTACGCCGGCCGTTCTTCGCGTAGGGCTCGAGAAGGGAACGCAGCTTGTCCGCGTTGCTGGTGGTGAGGTCGATCTCGTACGTCTTGCCATCCAGCGCGAACGTCACCGTCTCGTCCGCCTCGCCACCGTCGAGGTCGTCAACAAGAAGGACCTGAACCTTCTGTGCCACCGGATTTCCTTTCATCGAAAATGGAGTACGCGGAAAGGAAACCGCTTTTCCTCGGAAAACACAAACCCCCGGGAGAGGTTCAGCAGCTCAAGGAGACGGGAAACATGCGCGATTCGGACATAGGGGCTCGGCCCCCTCTTCCGGCTCTTCGCGCGGTCACAGGTGCAGAAGCATCCGGCTGTTGCCCAAGGTGTTCGGCTTCACTCGTTCGAGACCGAGGAACTCCGCGACTCCCTCGTCATAGGAACGCAGCAGCTCGCTGTAGACATCTCCGTCGACGGGCGTCTCTCCGATCTCCACGAAGCCGTGCTTCGCGAAGAAGTCGACTTCGAAGGTGAGACAGAAAACCCGGCGGACGCCCAGCCAGCGGGCGGTCCGCAGCAGCTTGTCGAGGACCTGGTGGCCCACTCCGGCGCCCTTGAGGCCGTGGTCGACGGCGAGCGTGCGGACTTCGGCGAGGTCTTCCCACATGACGTGCAGCGCACCGCAGCCGACGACCGAGGCGTCCTCGTCGCGTTCGGCGATCCAGAACTCCTGGATGTCCTCGTAAAGCGTCACCGTGGCTTTGTCGAGGAGGATGCCTTCCTGCACGTAGCCGTCGAGGAGACGACGGACGGCGGGCACATCGCTCGTCCGTGCACGCCGGACGGTGATGGCCACGTTTATAACCGACGGTTCGGTCCGGTAATCGGTTTGCGGAAGCTCTGAGGACATACGCAGACGCTATCGCCCGGTCTCCGGCTCCGCGTCATCGCCCGCTTCACGGGCTTCGCCCTCCCCGGCTTCGTCCGCGGCTGCCGCGCCGTCCTCGGGAAGAGCGGGCAGAACGATCCGCATCGCGTCGCGCAGAGCCTCGCGCTGCTCGGCCGACATCATCCCGAAGAACGCGACGAGCGCGGCCGCCGGGTTGTCGCTGAGCGACCAGGCTTCGTTCATCAGGGCGGCGGCGTATGCGGCGCGGGTGGAGACGGCCGTATATCGATATGCGCGGCCCTCCACTTCGCGGCGGACCCAGCCCTTCTGATGGAGATTGTCCATTACCGTCATGACGGTGGTGTAGGCGATGGACCGCTCCTGCTGAAGGTCCTCCAGGACTTCCCGCACAGTGACCGGACGGTTCCATTCCCAGACCCGTGTCATCACGGCGTCTTCGAGCTCTCCCAATTGACGGGGCACAGCGTCACCTTAGTGCCAGATGTCTGGAATGCGTAGCTATTCACACAGCAAAAAGGCGTACGACTCCTCGGGAGTCGTACGCCTTTTCGTATACGGGGGCGCCTGGCGCACCCCGGAGGGGTCAGGCCCCTTCGGTGCGCGGGGTCTGCTGAACCGACTCGGCGCGGCTGATCGCCGCGTCCACGGCCGCGTCCTCCTTGGCCTTGTTGGGGCCGCCCTGGCTCTTGACGATCGTCACGACCAGGCCGATGAAGAAGGCGGCCATCACCACGGGGGGCACGAGCGCGGATACGTAGTCCATGCCCTCCAGAGTAGCGAGCCGCCTCCCGGCCTCCGGAGAGGCCCTACCCCGCGCGGCGCTGCGGCGGCTGGGGCACCGGGCGGCGCGGCGGGAAGACCTCGGAGGGCTTCGGCGCCGGGCGCTCGGACGGCGGCACGGGGCGGGCCGGGGCCGGCGGCGCCTTCGGCTTGTCCGGCTCGGCGGCGCGCCCGCCGGGCAGGGCGAGCAGCCTGCTGCGGGGCGCCGGGGCGGTCGCGTGCACGGCGCGTCCGGCGAGCCGGGCGCGCACCGAGCGCTCCGCGATCATCTGGCAGCGCTCCAGGAGGGCCGCGGCGACCGGGCCGCCGCGCAGGGCGCGCAGCGCGGCCAGGTCCTCGGGGAGCGGGTCGTATCCGGCGGCCAGGGCGTCCTGGAGGAGCTCCAGATAGCCGGTGAGGGAGCCGGGAAGGGCGTCGCGGTAGCGGACGAGGTCGGCGAGGAGGAAGGCGCGCAGCCGTCCGGCCTCGGCGACGGCCTCGTCCACGCTGCCCGCCAGCCGCAGGCAGTCCTGGACATCCTCGTCGGGCAGGGGCGCGGGGTGCAGCGCGAAGGCGAGGGCGCGTCGGAGCACTCGCAGCTCGTCCGCGCTGAAGGCCATACCGCCGCGTGATCCGTAGGGCGTGGGCATGACGCGACAATACGTGCTAAAGGGACAAAATCGGCTTAACTGGTCGTCGGTGGCGCGGCGGCCCCGGAGCGTCGTCACCCCCGGAGCCGCCGGTCAGAGGCCCTTCGCTACAGCCGGGACACGTTGCGCTCGTACACCAGGCGGAGCCCGATGAGGGTCAGCCAGGGCTCGTGCTCGTCGATGACGGAGGACTCGCCCAGCACCATCGGAGCAAGGCCGCCCGTCGCGATGACGGTGACGTCGTCCGGGTCGGCCGCCAGCTCCTTCTTCATCCGCTCCACGACCCCGTCGACCTGGCCGGCGAAGCCGTAGATGATGCCCGCCTGCATGGCCTCGACGGTGTTCTTGCCGATGACGCTGCGCGGCCGGGCCAGCTCGATCTTGCGGAGCTGGGCGCCCTTGACGCCCAGCGCCTCGACGGAGATCTCGATGCCGGGCGCGATGACACCGCCGGTGTACTCGCCCCGGGCCGAGACCGCGTCGAAGGTGGTGGCCGTGCCGAAGTCGACCACGATCGCCGGACCGCCGTACAGGTCGACGGCGGCGACCGCGTTGATGATGCGGTCCGCGCCGACCTCCTTCGGGTTGTCCATCAGGATCGGCACCCCGGTCTTGATGCCCGGCTCCACGAGCACGGCGGGGACGTCGCCGTAGTAGCGGCGGGTCACCTCGCGCAGCTCGTGCAGCACGGCCGGGACCGTGGAGCAGATCGCGATGCCCTCGATGCCGTCGCCCAGCTCCATGCCGAGCAGCGGGTGCATGCCCATGAGGCCCTGGAGCAGTACGGCGAGCTCGTCGGCGGTGCGGCGGGCGTCCGTGGAGATCCGCCAGTGCTCGACGATCTCCTCGCCGTCGAACAGGCCGAGGACGGTGTGGGTGTTCCCGACGTCGATGGTGAGCAGCATCAGGCGCCGGCCCCGTCGGTGTCGCGGAAGTCCAGGCCGATGTCCAGGATCGGCGAGGAGTGGGTCAGCGCGCCCACGGCCAGGTAGTCGACCCCGGCCTCCGCGTAGGCGCGGGCCGAGTCGAGGGTGAGCCGGCCGGAGGACTCCAGGAAGGCGCGGCCGCCGGTCAGGGCGACCGCCTCGGCGGTCTCGGACGGGGTGAAGTTGTCCAGCAGGATCAGGTCGGCGCCCGCCTCCAGGACCTCGGCGACCTGGTCCATCGTGTCGACCTCGACCTCGATCGGCAGCTCCGGGAACTCCTCCCTGACCCGCTTGAACGCCTCGGCGACCCCGCCCGCCGCGATGACGTGGTTGTCCTTGACCAGCGCGGCGTCGGACAGCGAGAACCGGTGGTTGACGCCGCCGCCGCAGCGCACCGCGTACTTCTCCAGGGCGCGCAGCCCCGGAGTCGTCTTGCGGGTGTCCCGGACCTCGGCCTTGGTGCCCTCCAGCACATCGGCCCAGGCGCGGGTGGCGGTGGCGATGCCGGAGAGGCGGCAGAGGAGGTTGAGGGCGCTGCGCTCGCCGGTGAGGAGGTCGCGGGTGCGGGTGGTGACGGTCAGCAGCTTCTGGCCGGGGGCGACGCGGTCGCCGTCCTCGACATGCCGCTCGACCTCGAACTCGGAGGTGCAGACGATCGACAGGACCGCCTCCGCCACGCGCAGCCCGGCCACCACACCGGCCTCGCGGGCGGTGAAGTCACCGGTGGCCATGGCGTCCTCGGCGACGGTGGCGACGGTCGTGACGTCCACCCCGCCGTCCAGGTCCTCGGCGATGGCGAGGTGCGCGATGTCCTCGACCTGGATCGGGTCCAGGCCGGATTCGGCGAGGAGCTGGGCGAGCGCGGGGTCGAGCCCGCACTCCTCGTACTCCTCGTCGCCGCCGCAGCCGCAGCCGTCCCCGCAGCCGCCCGCGGCGGGGGCGGGCGCACCGACCCGGATCAGCGGTACGTCCACGGGAGTGGGGCGCGGATTCTCTTCGGGCGTGCTCACGGTTACGGCTCCTCGGGAGTGGGGTGGGTGGTGCTCGTCGCTGCGCAGTCTGGTGCCCCGGGCGCGTCCACGGGCCCGAATGCCTCGGTATCCGTCCGACGGAGGACGAGACCGCCGTCCGGACCGAGCCGTACGACGAGGTGGCGGTGCCAGTTCGCGTCGTCGCGCTCGGGCCGGTCCTCGCGCCAGTGGCAGCCTCGGGTCTCCTCGCGGGCGCGGGCGGCGGCGACCAGGGCCCGGGCGACGAGCAGCAGGTTGGTGGCCTCCCACGCCTCGACGCCGGGCACCGCGGGCTTCGCCTCGGCCGCCCCGGTCGCGCGGGCGCCGAGCCGCAGCTCCTCCAGCTCGGCGGCGGCGGTGGCCAGGCTCTCGGCGGAGCGCAGCACCCCGGCGCCCCTGCTCATGGCGCGCTGGATCGTGAGCCGGGTCTCGGGGGCGAGGAGCGGGGCGGGCGTCCCGTCGGGTCCGACGGCCTCGCCGGAGCGGGGGCGGTCGCCGACGATGTCGGCGGCGATGCGCTCGGCGAAGACGAGTCCTTCGAGCAGCGAGTTGGACGCCAGCCGGTTCGCGCCGTGCACCCCGGTGCAGGCGACCTCGCCGCAGGCGTACAGGCCGGGGACGGTCGTACGGCCCCGCAGGTCGGTGCGGACGCCGCCGGACGCGTAGTGCGCGGCGGGCGCGATGGGGATGGGCTCGGTGACCGGGTCGATGCCGTGGGACCGGCAGGCGGCCAGGATCGTCGGGAAGCGGTTCTCCCACATCTCGGCGCCGAAGTGGCGGCCGTCGAGGTACATGTGGTCGGTGCCGTTGAGCTGCATCTGGCGCGTGATGCCCTTGGCGACGATGTCGCGCGGGGCCAGCTCCGCCAGTTCGTGCTGCCCGAGCATGAAGCGCGTACCGGAGGCGTCGACCAGGTGGGCGCCCTCGCCGCGTACGGCTTCGGAGACCAGCGGCTGCTGGCCCTCGGAGCCGGCGCCGAGGAAGAGCACGGTGGGGTGGAACTGGACGAACTCCACGTCCGAGACCTCCGCGCCGGCCCGCAGCGCGAGCGCCACGCCGTCGGCGGTGGAGACCGAGGGGTTGGTGGTGGCGGCGAAGACCTGGCCCATGCCGCCGGTGGCCAGGACCACGGCCGGGGCGTTGACCGCGCCGACGCCGTCGTGCTGGCCCTCGCCCATGACGTGCAGGGTGACCCCGGCGGTACGGCCTTCGGCGTCGGTGAGGAGGTCGAGCACGAGGGCGTTCTCGATGGTGTGCAGGGCGGCCGTGCGGACCGCCTCCACCAGGGCGCGGGAGACCTCGGCGCCGGTCGCGTCGCCGCCCGCGTGGACGATGCGGCGGCGGTGGTGGCCGCCCTCGCGGGTGAGGGCGACGGAGCCGTCCTCGACGGTGTCGAAGCGGGCGCCGGTCTCCATCAGGCGGCGCACCGCGCCCGGGCCGTCGGTGACCAGGGCCCGCACCGCGGACTCGTCGCAGAGGCCGACGCCGGCGACCAGGGTGTCGTCCAGGTGCTGTTCGGGGGTGTCGCCCTCGCCGAGTGCCGCCGCGATGCCGCCCTGGGCCCAGCGGGTGGAACCGGCGTCCAGGCGGGCCTTGGTCACCACGACGGTGGCGAGGCCCGCGGCGGCGCAGCGCAGGGCGGTGGTGAGCCCGGCGACGCCGGAGCCGACGACCACCACGTCGGCGTCGATGGACCAGCCGGGTGCGGGGGCTGTCAGCCGTATTCCGGTCACGGGGTCACTCCGAAGGTGAGGGGGATGTTGTCGATGAGGCGGGTGGCGCCGACCCGGGCGGCGACGGCGAGGATGGCCTCACCGGCCGCGCGGTCGTCGGGGATCTCGGTGAAGTCGGCCGGGTCCACGAGCGCCACGTAGTCCAGGGCGAGCGGCGGGCTCGCGGCCTCCGCCTCCTCCAGGACCGTGCGGGCGGCGGCGCGCACGGCGGCCGGTCCGGCGTCCGGGCGGGCCCGGGCCACCGCCTGGGCGTCGGCCGCGAGGCGGGCCTCGCCGAGCCGGTTGAGCCCGGCGGCCCGGTCCTCGGTGGCGCCGGTGGCCTGTGCGCGGGCGTGCAGGGCGGTCTGGGCGGCGAGCCGGTCGCGGGCCGCGAACAGGGCCCGGGACAAGGCCAGCGCGGTGCGGCGCTCATGGGTGTCGAGGAAGCGGTTGCGGCTGGACAGCGCGAGGCCGTCCGGCTCCCGGACCGTCTCGACGCCGTTGATCTCGACCGGGAAGTTGAGGTCCCGCACCATGCGCCGGATCAGGGCGAGCTGCTGGGCGTCCTTCTGCCCGAAGAACGCGGTGTCCGGGCGGGTGAGGTGGAGCAGCTTGGCGACGACGGTGAGCATGCCGTCGAAGTGGCCGGGGCGCGAGGCCCCCTCCAGCCGCTCGCCCATCGGGCCCGCCGAGATCCGGACCTGCGGCTCGCCGCCCGGATAGACCTCGTCCACGGACGGCGCGAAGACCACGTCGGCGCCGGCCGCGCCGGCCACCGCGAGGTCGGCGTCGAGCGTGCGCGGGTAGCGGTCGAGGTCGGCCGCCTCGCCGAACTGGAGCGGGTTGACGAAGACGGTGACGACGACCTGCCCGGCGGGGCCCGCGTGGGCGCGGGCGGCGCGGATGAGCGAGGCGTGGCCCTCGTGCAGGGCGCCCATCGTCATGACGACGGCCCGCCGCCCCTCGGGGGCGTACGCGTGCAGCTCGGCTGCGGTGTGCAGCACGGCCGGGGTGGATGTGGTGACGGTCATCAGGACTCCTCCGGTCCGCTGCCGTGGGAGCCGGGCCGCGACGGGCCGGACGCGCCGTCCGCCAGGGCGTCGAGCAGGTCCTCGGCCAGCTCCGGCTTGAGCAGGCCGTGGGCGAGGGCGCGGTCCGCCGTGGCGCGGGCCATCGCCACGTAACCGGCGACCGTCTGCGGGGCGTGGGCGCGCAGCTCGCCCAGGTGTGCGGTGACCGTGCCGGCGTCGCCGCGCGCGACCGGTCCTGTGAGCGCCGCGTCGCCGGAGCGCAGGGCGTTGTCCAGGGCGGCGCCGAGCAGGGGGCCGAGCATCCGGTCGGGGGCGGTGACCCCGGCGGTGCGCAGCAGCTCCATCGACTGGGCGACCAGGGTGACCAGGTGGTTCGCGCCGAGGGCGAGGGCCGCGTGGTAGAGCGGACGGGACTCCTCCGCGATCCACTCCGGTTCGCCGCCCATCTCGATGACCAGCGCCTCGGCGGCGAGCCGCAGCTCGTCGGGGGCGGTGACCCCGAAGGAGCAGCCGGCCAGCCGCTGGACGTCCACGGAGGTGCCGGTGAACGTCATCGCGGGGTGCAGCGCGAGCGGCAGGGCGCCGGCCCGGCGCGCGGGGTCCAGCACCTTCGTCCCGTACCGCCCGGAGGTGTGCACGAGGAGCTGTCCGGGGCGGACCGCCCCGGTCTCGGCCAGGCCCTCGACCAGCCCGGGGAGGGCGTCGTCGGGGACGGTCAGCAGGACGAGCTCGGCGCGCGCGAAGACGTCGGCGGGCGTCACGAGCGGGACGTCGGGGAGGAGGTCGGCGGCGCGCCGTCGCGAGGCGTCGGAGACTCCGGAGACGGCGACCGGGCGGTGCCCGGCGAGGGCGAGGGAGGCGGCCAGGGCGGGGCCGACACGGCCCGCCCCCACCACGCCGACGGTCAGCCGGGCGGGGCGGTCCCTGGCGTCGAGCGGGTCCTTGGGAGCTGTTGCGTTCACACTGCGGGCCTTCCGTTCCAGTCCGCGGGGGGTACCGGACGATTCCCTTGCATGCTACGCCAGCGGCCGCCCCGCCCTCCCGGCTTGTCCACAGCCTGTGGATACCGCTCCGGGCGGCCCCTGGAAACGCGGTGGGCAGGTCCGGCGTTCTGCGTGATGATCGTCCCATGGCAGACATGAACACGCAGGTGACGGACGGGACGGCGGAGCCGGACAGCGAGGAGGCGGCGCGGCTGCGCAGGCTCACCGCATGGCGGCGAGCCGGGCGCGCCCTGTCCCGTCTCCCGCAGGACCGCACGCTCGGCGAGCAGCTGGCCGCCCTGGCGGCGGACGCCGGGACGGTCACCGACCCGGGGCTCCCCGCGGACATCTACGGGGACGGGGTCGTCGGCGAGCTGGAGCAGCGGGTCGCCGGGCTGCTGGGCACGGAGGCCGCCGTGTTCTTCCCGACCGGGACCATGGCCCAGCAGGTGGCGCTGCGCTGCTGGGCCGCCCGCACCGGCAACCCCGTCGTCGCCCTGCACCCGCTCGCCCACCCGGAGGTGCACGAGAGCGGCGCCCTGGGGACGGTGAGCGGGCTGCGCACGGTCCACCCGACGACCGACCCGAGGCTACCGACCGCCGAGGAGGTCCGCGACTTCCCGGAGCCCTTCGGCACCCTGATGCTGGAGCTGCCGCTGCGGGACGCCGGATTCCTGCTGCCCACCTGGGAGGAGCTGGAGGCCGTGGTGGCCGCCGCCCGGGAGCGGGACGCCGTCGTCCACTTCGACGGGGCCCGGCTGTGGGAGTGCGCGACGCGCTTCGGGCGCGGGCTGCCGGAGATCGCGGCGCTCGCGGACAGCGTGTACGTGTCGTTCTACAAGTCCCTGGGCGGGATCTCCGGGGCCGTGCTCGCCGGTTCCGCCTCGCTGGTCGAGGAGGCCCGCCTCTGGCGGCACCGGTACGGGGGTCAGCTCTTCCAGCAGTTCCCGGCGGCGGTCGCGGCCCTGGCCGGGCTCGACCGGGAGCTGCCGAAGCTGCCGTCGTACGTGGCGCACGCGAAGGTGGTCGCCGGGGCGCTGGCCGAGGGGTTCGAGGCGGCCGGCGCGGGCTGGTTCCGGGTGCATCCGGAGGTGCCGCACACGCACCAGTTCCAGGTGTGGCTGCCGTACGACGCGGACGTGCTGACGGAGGCATCGGTGCGGCAGGCGGAGGAGACGGGCACGGTGCTCTTCCGCCGCTGGTTCACCCCGGACGCGGGGGCGCCGGGGGTGGCGTTCACGGAGGTCACGGTGACGGAGGCCGGGCTGGAGTGGAGCGCGGACGAGGTACGGGACGCGGTGGCCGCGTTCCTGGAGCGGCTGGAAGGCACCATGGAGCGGTGAGCGTCACCATCGGCATCGCGGGGCTCGACCCCGAGCGCATCGTCTTCCGGACCTCCCCGCTCGTGGAGCTGGGCGTCGCGCTGCACGCCCTCTCCGAGCCGGGCCACCACCCGGGCCTGCACGGCTGGGCCACGGCCACCGCCACGGCCCTGGAGCCGGATCTCGCCGACCGGCTGCACGAGGCGGAGTTCCTGTGGCGGAACACCTTCTCGGACATCTTCATGCCGTCCGCCGGGGTCGTCGGGGGCGACGGCCTGCCGGGCGACAGCCTCGCCGCCGAGCTGGACATCCTGGACCGGCTCGACGACGACCGGTTCGTCTCCGCCGCCCTGGAGTTCACCTGCGCCGCGTTCTACGGGACCGGCGCGGCCTCCCCGCTGCGCAACACCGACGCGCGCGGCCGGGCGCTGGAGATGGCGGCGGCGCGCGGCCCGCGCCAGGTGGACTTCACCGAGCGGCTGCTGGCCGACCCGGCTCCCGTACGCCGCTGGCTGCGCCGCCTGTTCGAGGACTGCGACCAGGCGTTCTTCGCGGACACCTGGGAGCGGACGCGCGTCCAGCTGGTGGCGGACGCGCGGCACAAGACGGACCTGCTGCGGCGCAAGGGGCTCGCCGAGGCGATACGGGCGGTCTCCCCCGCGCTCTCGCTCGACGCGGACGGCGGCCGGATCAGCGTCGACAAGCTGGCCGAGGGGGCGACCACCGCGACGGACCCCGCCATCGGCCCCGGGCTCACGTTCATCCCGACCAGCTTCGGCTGGCCGCATCTGATGGTGCTGCACGCCCCGGGCTGGCGTCCGGTGATCCACTACCCGGTGCACCGGCCGGAGCTGCCCGCGCCCGCGTCGGTGGAGCTGCTCCAGCTGCGGCTGGAGGCGCTGGCGCACCCGATGCGGATGCGGCTGTGCCGGAACATCGCGCGTTCCCCGTACACCACCGGTGAACTCGCCGACACGAACGGGATCACCGCGCCCGAGGTCTCCCGCCATCTTTCCGTGCTCAAGAAGGCCGGTCTGGTCACGACCCGGCGCCGGGGCCGGTACGTGCTGCACCAGCTGGACCTGACCGTGGTGGCCCGGCTCGGCAGCGACTTCCTGGAAGGGATCCTGCGCTAGGGCTGCTTGCTCAGCCCGCGCCGCCGCCGGCGCGGACCAGGCCCGTCTCGTACGCGAGGACGACGACCTGCACCCGGTCGCGCAGCGACAGCTTGGTGAGGATGCGGCCGACGTGCGTCTTCACGGTCGCCTCGGAGAGCACCAGGCGCCCCGCGATCTCGCCGTTCGACAGGCCCTGCGCGACGAGCAGCATCACCTCGCGCTCGCGTTCGGTCAGCTTGGCGATGTCCTTGTGCTGCGGTTCCGGGGTGCCGCTGGGCAGCATCGGCGAGAACCGGTCGAGCAGCCGGCGGGTGGTGGACGGGGCGACGACCGCGTCCCCGCTGTGCACGGAGCGGATCGCGGCGAGCAGTTCGCCCGGCGGCACGTCCTTCAGCATGAAGCCGCTGGCCCCGGCCTTCAGCCCGGAGAACGCGTACTCGTCCAGGTCGAACGTGGTCAGGATCAGCACCTTCGGCGGGTCGGGCTGGGCGCAGATGCGGCTGGTGGCCTCGACGCCGTCCAGCCGCGGCATGCGGACGTCCATCAGCACCACGTCCACGGCGGTGGCGCGCAGGATGTCGATCGCCTCGGCACCGTCACCGGCCTCGGCGACCACCTCCATGTCGGGCTGGGCGGCGAGCACCATCCGGAAGCCGGTGCGCAGCAGCACCTGGTCGTCGACGAGCATCACGCGGATCGCCATGGGGGCTGTTCTCTCCTCGTTCGTTCAGCGGTCGGCGGCCTTGAGGGGCAGCAGCGCGCTGATCCGGAATCCTCCGCCGGGGCGCGGCCCGGCGTCCAGTGTGCCGCCGACCATGCCGACCCGCTCCCGCATGCCGATCATGCCGTGGCCGGCGCCGTCGGCGCCCCCGTCCTCGTACAGCTCGTGCGCGGCGCCCCGGCCGTCGTCCTCGACCAGCAGGCCGAGCCCGTCGTCGAAGTAGACCAGCCGCACACTGGCCCCGGCATGCGGGCCGCCGTGCTTGCGGGTGTTGGTCAGGGCCTCCTGCACGATGCGGTACGCGGTCAGCTCGACGCCGCTGGGCAGCGGGCGGGCGGTCCCCTCGACCTTGAAGTCCACCGCCAGGCCGGCCTTGCGGACCTGGTCGATCAGCTCCTCGATCTGCTCGACGTCGGGCTGCGGGACGTACTCCCCGCTCTCCTGCGCGTCGCCCGTCCGCAGCACCCCGAGCAGCCGCCGCATCTCCGCGAGCGCCTGGCGGCCGGTGCTGGAGATGGTCTCCAGTGCCTGCCGGGCCTGGTCGGGCGCCGCGTCCATGACGTAGGCGGCGCCGTCGGCCTGGACCACCATCACGGAGACGTTGTGCGCGACGACATCGTGCAGTTCGCGGGCGATACGGGCCCGCTCGGCGGCCACCGCGACCTTCGACTGGGCCTCGCGCTCCCGCTCCAGGCGGGCCGCCCGCTCCTCCAGTTGGTCGAAGTAGGCCCGCCGGGTCCGCATCGAGTCGCCGAGCACCCAGGCCAGCACGAAGGGCACCGTGAGCACGACGACGACGAAGATCGTCTGGGCCCAGTTGCGCGGGTCGCCCTCCTCGTTCGGCCAGCGGAGCTGGGACATCGCGGCCGCGGTCAGGCTGCACGCCAGGGCGAGCCGGGAGGCCCAGCGCTCACCGACGGTCGCCACGGTGAAGGTGATGACGAGCATCGCGAAGTTCGCGACGTTCGGCCGGACGCCGCAGATCAGCTGGAGAACGCCCATCGCGATGGCGAGCAGCAGCATCTTCTCCGGCGCACGGCGGCGCAGCGCGACGACGAGACAGAGCCCCAGGACGACCGGCACGATCGCGATCCGTTCGAGACGGCCGCCGTGCCCGACGTCGCCCACCACGATGGTCATGCCGGAGAGCCCGAGGAGGAAGACAGCCCAGAAGCTGTCGACGCCCGTCGGGTGTCTGCGGATGAAATCGTAGAGGCGTTGCACGTAACCCAGCGTAAAGAAGGCCGGAGGCCGCCGGGTCAACCGGAGGGCCGATCCGGGTCCCCGGACCGTACTCCCCAAGGTGGAGACTGGGCCCGTGACGGATGCGTGGCGTGGGTGGCAGGAGGCGGCGGAGACCGCTCTCTACGGCGACGAGGGCTTCTACCGGCGCCCCGAGGGCCCCGCGGGCCACTTCCGTACCTCTGTGCACGCCTCCCCCCTGTTCGCCGCCGCCGTCGCCCGGCTCCTGGTCCGTACGGCGGCGGAGCTCGGCACCGCCCGGGTGGACCTGGTCGACATGGGCGCCGGGCGCGGGGAACTCGTCACCGGCGTCCTCGCCGCGCTCCCGGCCGAGGGCGGGGCGGATCTCGCGGTGCGCGCGTACGCGGTGGAGCTCGCCGCCCGCCCCGAGGGCCTGGATCCCCGGGTGGAGTGGTGCGCGGCACCGCCGCCGGGGGCGCGCGGGCTGCTCTTCGCCAACGAGTGGCTGGACAATGTGCCGCTCCCCGTCGCGGAGACCGATGCCGAGGGCGTCGAACGGTACGTCGAGGTGCGCGCCTCCGACGGCGCGGAGCGGCTGGGCGCTCCGGTGACCGGGGCGGACGCGGAGTGGCTGCGCCGCTGGTGGCCGTCGGCGGGACCGGGCAGCCGGGCGGAGATCGGCCGCCCGCGCGACGAGGCGTGGGCGGCGGCGGTCTCCACGCTGTCCGCCGGGCTCGCGGTGGCGGTGGACTACGCGCACGTACGCGGGGAACGCCCGCCCTTCGGCACGCTCACCGGCTTCCGCGCGGGCCGCGAGGTCCGGCCGGTCCCGGACGGGAGCTGCGACCTCACCGCCCACGTGGCCCTGGACGCGTGCGCGGCGGCCGCCCCGGACGCGACCGTACGCACCCAGCGCGAGGCCCTGTCCGCCCTGGGCATCACGGGCGGACGCCCGCCTCTGGCCCTGGCGTCGACCGACCCGACGGCGTACCTCCGCGCCCTGTCCACGGCGGGCGAGGCAGCGGAACTGACGGCAAGGGGCGGCCTGGGCGACTTCGGCTGGCTGGAGCAGCGGAAATTCTGAGCCCCCGGCGATCGAGGAGCGGGGTCCGGGGCAGCGCCCCGAGCAACGGCGCGGCACGCAATAATCGCCCCATGACGGAGACGACCATCGGCATCGGCGGCGCAGCCGAAAGCACCGACATGGTGCTCAACATCGGCCCCCAGCACCCCTCCACCCACGGCGTGCTCCGCCTCCGCATCGTCCTGGACGGCGAACGCGTCCAGCACGCCGAACCGGTCGTCGGCTACATGCACCGCGGCGCGGAGAAACTGTTCGAGGCCCGCGACTACCGCCAGATCATCATGCTCGCCAACCGCCACGACTGGCTCTCCGCGTTCTCCAACGAGCTGGGCGTCGTGATGGCCGTCGAGCGGATGCTCGGCATGGAGGTCCCCGAGCGCGCGGTCTGGACCCGCACTCTGCTCGCCGAGCTGAACCGGGTCCTCAACCACCTGATGTTCCTCGGCTCGTACCCGCTGGAACTCGGCGGCATCACCCCCGTGTTCCACGCGTTCCGGGAGCGCGAGGAGCTTCAGGCGGTGATGGAGGAGGTCTCCGGCGGCCGGATGCACTACATGTTCAACCGGGTCGGCGGCCTCAAGGAGGACCTGCCGGCGGGCTGGCTCGGCCGCGCCCGGGACGCCGTCGCCTCGGTCCGCTCCCGGATGGACGTGTACGACGGACTGGTCCTCGGCAACGAGATCTTCCGGGGCCGCACCCGGGGCGTCGGCGTGCTGTCCGCCGAGGCGGTGCACGCGTACGGGGTGTCCGGGCCGATCGCCCGTGCCTCGGGCGTCGACTTCGACCTGAGGCGCGACGAGCCGTATCTCGCGTACGGGGAGCTGCGGGACACCCTGAAGGTCGTCACCCGGACCGAGGGCGACTGCCTGGCCCGGTTCGAATGCCTGCTGGAGCAGACGCACAACGCCCTGGACCTCGCCGACGCCTGCCTCGACCGGATGGCGGACCTCGCGCCGGGGCCCGTCAACCAGCGGCTGCCGAAGGTCCTCAAGGCCCCCGAGGGCCACACGTACGCCTGGACCGAGAACCCGCTCGGCGTCAACGGCTACTACCTGGTGTCCAAGGGCGAGAAGACCCCGTACCGGCTGAAGCTGCGCTCGGCGTCGTTCAACAACATCCAGGCGCTCACCGAACTGCTGCCGGGCACGCTGGTCGCCGACATGGTCGCGATCCTGGGCTCGCTGTTCTTCGTCGTCGGCGACATCGACAAGTAGGGCGCCACCGCCACGTAACGGGCGCCCCCGCGTTACGAGATCGCGCTGCGCAGCTGTGCGACGTCCAGCTGCTCCGTCTCGTCGTGCGCGGTGAGGTCGATGACCTTGCCGACGGCGCGGTCCTCCGGCGCGTCCGGGCGGTGCGCGGCCAGGACCTCCTCGCCGACCACGTCGGCCAGGTCCTCGTTCTGCACGGACTCGATGGCGGCGCGCTCGGCCGCGGCGGGCACGGCCTTCTGCGTACCGAAGAAGTCGAAGTTGCCCTGCGGCACCGGCTGGCGGCGCGACCCCGCGTACGGGACGACCGCGCTGGCGGCCGGCACCGGGCGCATCGCGGGCGGCTGAACGGCGGGCCGGGCGGCGGGCAGGGCGTCCTGCGCCTGCTTCTCCTCCCGGGCGCGCTCCGCGAGGTCCCGCTGCGCCTGGTCCGCGATCCGGCGGGCCTTCTGGAGCGCCGCGTTGCGCGGGAGGTCGGCCAGTGCCTGGGCGGCGCGGGCGTAGGAGTCCGGGGTGGGCGTGGAGCGGGCGGGGGGCAGGGCGCGGGCGGGCGCGGACGCCTCGATCGCGAGCTGCCGCCGGCTCTCCAGGACGCTGGCGCGCTCGGTCTCCGCGTTGGCGTACCGGCGCAGCAGCGCGGCGTGTTCGCCCCGCAGCCCGGCCAGCTCGACGCGCTTGCGGCGCAGCTTCGTCTCCAGGCGGGCGCGGATCTCCCGCGCCTCCTCCAGGTCCGCTTCGAGCTCCGCCGCGCGCTCCTCGGCGCGCCACTCGTCGCTCGCCCGGGCGCGCTCCAGCTCGGCGACGCGACGGCCCGCCTCGCGGTCCCAGCCGCGCATGAGGACGGCGCCGGTGACGGCGGCCGCAGCGGCGGCCGCGACCAGCGCGCGCAGGACCATGGTTTCGGTCAGCAGCCAGGCCCCCGCTCCACAGGCCACCGCCGCTCCGGCGACGGCCGAAGGCGGAAGGATTCTGTGCAGTGGTGGCGAATGGCGATGGCGTCCACGGGGCATGGCCCGAAATTTACCGTGTACGCGGCGTACTTGGGGAGCCGCCCGGCAATCTGTGCCCGGCAAGTTACCCGGCGGCTCCCGCTGCCCGATCTCCGGGCGCCTCCCCGGGGGCCTTTCTACTTCTTGATCAGGCCCTTCGACTGGAGATATTCGCGGGCCACATCGGCCGGCTTGGCGCGCTCCGCGTCGACCTTGCGGTTCAGTTGTGCGAGGTCGTCGGTGGTGAGTGCGCCGGTGAGCTTGCCGAGGGCGTCGGCTATCTCCTGGTCGCCGGCGTCCTTCGCGTTCAGGACGGGCAGGACGTTGTCCGCGTTCTGGAGCTTCTTGTCGTCGTCCAGGAACACCAGGTCGTAGGTGTCGAGCACGGCGTCGGTGGTGGTGGTCAGGACGAGCTGGTCCTTGCCGTCCTTCACCGCCTGCTTGGACTGCGGGGTGCCGACGCCCTTCGGGTCGATTCCGGTGACGTCGATGCCGTACGTCTTCTTCAGGCCGGGTGCGCAGAAGGGCCGCACCTCGCACTCGTCGCCCGCCGCGACCTTGACGCCGATCTTCGCCGCGCCGAGATCCGAAAGGGTCTTCAGCTTGTGCTTGTCGGCGAATTCCTTGGTCACCGCGAACGCGTTCTGGTCGACGGCCTTCCCGGCCGGAAGGACCTTCAGTCCGCGCGGCTCGGCGAGCTTCTTCAGGGCGGCGACGGTGGCGGCGGTGTCGCCCGAGGCGACGGGCTTCGACTCGGCGGCCTTCGCCCCGTTCACCTTCGCGTTGAGGAATTCCGCGATCGTCGCCGCGTATTCCGGTACGACGTCGATCTCGCCCTTCTCCAGGGAGGGTTCGTACAGCTCGCGGTTCTTCACGGTGGTGACCGAGGTGCTGTATCCGGCGTCCCCGAGGACCTGCGCGTACAGCTCGGCGAGCACCTTGGACTCGGTGAAGGCGGCGGCGCCGACGACCAGCGAGCCCTTCTTGCCGGAGTCCTGGCCTCCGGCCGGGGCGCCCTTGTCCTTCTCCAGGCTGTCCCCGCCGCACGCGGCGAGCGAGCCCGCCAGCGCGAGGATGCCGATGACGGCGCCGGCCATGCGTGAGGTGCTGGTCATGTTCTTCTCCGTCCACGGCGGCGAGGCCGTATGTGACAAGTGGTGCGTATGCGACAGGATTTACGGGTGGGGCGAGCCGCTGTCCCTACGCGGTCCGGCGGCGGCGCAGCGGGGACAGCAGGCGGTCGACGGCCACCAGGACCGCCTCCACGAGCAGGGCGAGCACGGCGACCAGCAGGGCCCCCGCCACCACCTGCGCGGTGTCGTACGTGTTGAAACCGGCGGTGATGATGCGGCCGAGGCCGCCCTGGCCGACCATGGCCGCGATGGTCGCCGTGGCCACCACCTGGACGGCGGCCGACCGCAGCCCGGTCATGATCAGCGGGTAGGCGAGGGGGAGCTCGACGCGCAGGAAGAGCTGGCCGCCCGACATGCCCATCCCGCGCGCCGCCTCCGCCACCGAGCGGTCCACCTCGGTCATCCCCACGTAGGCGTTGGTCAGCAGCGGCGGCACGGCGAACAGCACCAGGGCGATGATCGTCGGTATGTACCCCGCGTTGCGCAGGGGCGAGACCATGAAGAGGGCCAGCACCGCGAAGACCGGCACCGCGCGCCCCACGTTGGCCAGGTTGACCGCGAGGGCGCCGCCCTTCCTGATGTGGCCCAGGTACAGCGCGAGGGGCAGGGCGATGGCGCAGGCCAGGGCGAGGGCGACCCCGCTGACGTACAGATGCTCGCTCAGCCGGTGGCCGGCCCCGCTCTCCCCCGACCAGTTGGCACCGGTGGTGAGCCAGGTCCAGGCGTCCCCGAGAACTCCCATGTCAGACCGCCTCCGCCTTCGCCGGGCCGGATGCGGCGGCACGTATGCGCGTCCAGGGCGTCAGCAGCCGCTGCACCCCGAGCAGCAGCAGGTCCGCGACGACCGCGAGCAGCACGCAGAGCACCGAGGCGGCCAGCACCTGGGCCTTGAAGAAGCTCGGCAGCGCGTCCTCGATGAGATTGCCCAGGCCGCCCCGGCCGACGATGGAACCGACCGTGGTCAGCGCGATCGTGGACACCGTGGCGATCCGTATCCCCGCCATCAGCGCGGGCAGCGCGAGCGGCAGCTCCACCTCCCACAGCAGGCGGACCGGCCCGTAGCCCATGCCGTGCGCGGCCTCCTTCGCCTCCTCGGGCACCGCTTCCAGGCCCGCCAGGATGTTGCGTACGAGGATGGTCAGCGAATACAGCACGAGCCCGGTGACCACCAGGGCGGCGGACAGCCCGAAGAAGGGCAGCAGCAGCGAGAACATCGCGAGCGACGGCACCGTGTAGAGCACCGTCGTCAGCCCGAGGACCGGCCCGGCGAATCCGCGGCCCCTGCGTGCGAGGAGCGCCAGCGGGAAGGCGACGGCCACACCGATCACGACCGAGACGGCGGTGATCCAGATGTGCTGGACGGTGGCGTCCGTCAACTCCTGGCTCCGGGAACGGAGATACTCCCCGCAGATCCAGTCGTTCGTCACCAGGCAGTTCTGTCCGGCCATCCGTCCCCCCACCTCCCGTTCGCTTTCTCGTACTGATGTCCGGCGAGCCTATCCTCGACCACTGACAATCGCCGGAGCCGTTGTGTTCCAGCAACATGTCCTTCACAGAACACCCGCGACAATGGGGAACCATGATCCGTTTCGAGCACGTCACCAAGCGGTATGCGGACGGCACCACCGCCGTCGACGACCTTTCCTTCGAGGTCGCCGAGGGTGAACTGGTCACGCTCGTCGGACCGTCGGGATGCGGCAAGACGACCACCATGAAGATGGTCAACCGGCTGATCGAACCGACCGAGGGCCGGATATTCCTCGACGGGGACGACATATCCGCCATCGACCCCGTGCAACTGCGCCGCCGCATCGGCTATGTGATCCAGCAAGTAGGCCTCTTCCCGCACAAGACGGTCCTGGAGAACACCGCCACCGTTCCCCATCTCCTCGGCTGGAAACGCCAAAAGGGCCGCGCCCGCGCCGCGGAACTCCTCGACCTCGTCGGACTCGATCCTTCCGTTTATGGCGACCGCTATCCCGAACAGCTCTCCGGCGGCCAGCGCCAACGCGTCGGCGTCGCACGGGCGCTGGCCGCCGACCCGCCGGTCCTGCTGATGGACGAGCCGTTCGGCGCGGTCGACCCCGTGGTCCGCGAGCACCTTCAGAACGAATTCCTGAAGCTTCAGGAACAGGTCCGCAAAACCGTCCTGTTCGTCACCCACGACATCGAGGAAGCGGTCCGTCTCGGCGACCGCATCGCCGTTTACGGGCAGGGCTCGATCGAGCAGTTCGACACCCCCGCGACCGTGCTCGGCGCCCCCGCCAACGCCTATGTCGCCGACTTCGTGGGCGCCGACCGGGGCCTCAAGCGGCTCTCGGTCACCCCCGTCGAGGAGAGCGACCTCGACCGCCCGCCCGTCGTCCACCTGGACGACCCGCTGTCCACCGCGACCGAACGCCTCCGCGCGGAGGGCGCCCGCTGGGCCGTCGTCCTGGACGGCGACGAGCACCTGCACGGCTGGATCCCCGCCGACGACGCGCGCACCGCCAAGGGCACCGTCCGCGACCACGCCCGCCGCATGGAGGCGTGGCTCCCCCTCGGCGCCCCGCTCAAACAGGCCTTCGCCACCATGCTCCAGCACGACGCCGGCTGGATCGCCGTCATCGACGAGGCGGGTGAGGGCCGCTTCCTGGGCGTGCTCACCCCGGCCCGGCTGCACGAGGCGCTGCGCCGCTCGGTCGGCGCGGACGGCCGCGCGGTCCCCCGCGCGGAGGTCGAGGTCGAGAGCGTGGCGGGCGCGGCCGGGCTCTGAGAAGGCGGGGCCGTACGCTCAACTCTCGCTCAGCCGACTGCTCAGCCACTCCAGCGCCGCCGGGATCTCCCGGCGCCAGGTGTTGAAGTTGTGCCCGCCGCTGTCCAGCACGATCGAGGAGACCTGCGCGGGCTGCTTCACCTTGGCGACGAACTTCTGCGTGTCGGCGTAGTTCGCCTCACCGTGGCGCGAGGTCGTCACCAGGAACGAGGAGTCCGGCTGCGGCCGGTTGTCCAGCGTCCACAGCAGGTCCGCCCGGTGCCGCGCCGCCCGGTCGCCGTGGAAGAGGTCACCGGTCGTCGGGTCCTCGGCCGCCTTGTAGTACGCGGAGAGCCCCGCGCTCGCGGCGTACCGGCCCGGGTGGTGCAGCCCGATCTTCAACGCGCAGTAGCCGCCCGTCGAGTTGCCGATGATGCCCCAGTTACGTGCCCGCTTGCCGACCCGGTACCCGGCCGACACCGCCCGGGGCACGTCCTCCGCGAAGAACGTCTCCGTCTTGGGGCCGCCCTTTATGTCCACGCACTCGGTGTCCCGGGGCGGCGCCACGGTCGGACGCAGCATCACCAGGACCATCGGCTGCGCCCGTCCGGCCTTCACCCGTTCGTGTGCCGTACGCGGATAGCGCAGCCCCTTGATCAGGTTCTCCGAGGTGCCCGGGTAGCCGGTGAGCACCACCACCGCCGGGAACTTCCGCCGGGCGAACGCCGGCTGGAAGTACTCCGGCGGCAGATAGACGTACGCCGAACTCTCGATGCCCGAGTGCTTCCCCGCGATCACGACCTTGTCGATCCGGCCGCCCATCCTCGGCAGCGCCCCGCCCGGCACGTCGGGCCGCTGCGTGCCCACCCGGACGATGTTCTTCGCGGCCAGCGTCCCGGCGGCATGGTCGGTGACCACGCCCAGCTCCTGCTTGCGGCCGAACAGGTCGGCCCAGGAGCCGTAGAAGAGGAAGCTGTTGTTGGCCAGCAGGCCGACCGTGGCGAACACCGCCACCTGGGTCGCGAGCAGCATGCCCACCCGGCCGGCCACCGCGGGCGCACTGCGCCGGGCGAGCCTCGGCCAGCACCAGACGGTGAGGGTGAACAGCACGACGGCCACCACGATCGCGAGGATCAGCAGAGGCTTGCCCGTAAGGCCCATGACCGGTGAACTTTCTGTCAGGAAATTTCCGGGCAGCGGGTGAACCCGCGGCCCGGAAGGATCGTCCTAGAGGTCGCACATCGTCCGCAGGGCTCCGGCCGCCGGACTCCAGGAATCTCTCGCGGAACCACGGGAAGCGATGTCTGTCACGGTAGATGGGGATAAATCAGGATCGGTTCCGGTTCGCGCACGTGCGTTCGTGCGCGGCCCCCGGCCGGAGGCCGTGCCCGCGCTCGTCGGCACGGCCTGCACCGCCGTCGGACTGATCGACGTCGCGGCCGGGGTCTTCCCGCGCTTCCGGCACAGCCGCATGCACAGTCTGGCCGAGGTCCTTCCCGGGGCCCTCGGCCCGTTCGCGGCCGCGCTCTCGCTCAGCGCCGGGGTCCTGCTGCTGCTCCTGGCCCACGGCCTCAAGCGGCACAAGCGCCGGGCCTGGCGGGCCGCGGTCGTCCTGCTCCCGGCGGGCGCGCTGGCCCAGTTCAGCTACCGGCACTCGATCCTGGGCGCCCTGGTCTCGCTGACGCTGTGTTACCTGCTGGTGCGCCACCGGAGCGAGTTCGCCGCCCTGCCCGACCCGCGCAGCCGCTGGCGTGCCCTGGCCAACTTCGTCCTGCTCGGCGCCGGTTCGCTCGGCCTCGGCCTGGTCATCGTCAGCGCCCACCCCCGCCGCATGGTCGGCAGCCCCAGCATCGCCGACCGCCTCCAGCACGTGCTGTACGGCCTGGTCGGCTTCGAGGGGCCCGTCGACTACTCCGGGGACACCTCCTGGACCGTCGGCTGCTCACTCGGCGCCCTCGGCCTGCTGACCGCCGTCACCACCATCTACCTGGCCTTCCGCCCCGAGCACCCGGCCGCCCGGCTCACCGAGGACGACGAGGCCCGGCTGCGCGCCCTGCTGGAACGGCACGGCGGACGCGACTCCCTCGGCCACTTCGCGCTCCGCCGCGACAAGGCCGTCGTCTTCTCGCCCAGCGGCAAGGCCGCCGTCTGCTACCGCGTGGTCTCCGGCGTGATGCTCGCCAGCGGCGACCCGATCGGCGACGTGGAGGCGTGGCCCGGCGCCATCGAACGCTTCATGGACGAGGCCCGGGCCCACTCCTGGGCCCCCGCCGTCATGGGATGCGGCGAGACCGGCGGCGAGGTCTGGACCCGCGAGACCGGACTCACCGCCCTGGAGCTGGGCGACGAGGCGGTGGTCGACGTCGCGGATTTCTCCCTCGCCGGACGCGCGATGCGCAACGTACGCCAGATGGTGAAGCGTATTGAGCGGGGCGGCTACGAGACCCGCGTCCGGCGCGTGGCCGACATCGGCGAGACCGAACTCGCCCGCATCCGCCGGGCCGCCGCCGACTGGCGCGGCACCGACACCGAACGCGGCTTCTCCATGGCGCTCGGCCGGATCGGCGACGCCTCCGACCAGGACTGCTTCGTCGCCACCGCCCACAAGGCGGACGAGCACGCCGAAGGCTCCCCGTACGGCGACCTGAAGGCCGTGCTCCACTTCGTGCCCTGGGGCCGCGACGGCATGTCCCTCGACCTCATGCGCCGCGACCGCTCGGCCGACCCCGGCATGAACGAACTGCTGATCGTCGCGTCCCTCCAGGCCGCGCCCCGGCTCGGCATCAGCCGCGTCTCGCTGAACTTCGCGATGTTCCGCTCCGCGCTCGCCCGGGGCGAGAAGCTGGGCGCGGGGCCCGTCCTGCGGGTCTGGCGCGGGCTGCTGATCTTCCTCTCGCGCTGGTTCCAGATCGAGTCGCTGTACAAGTTCAACGCCAAGTTCCGGCCGCGCTGGGAGCCCCGCTTCGTGGTCTACCGCACCGCCCGCGACCTGCCCCGCATCTCCTTCGCCGCGATGCAGGCCGAGGGCTTCGTGCACCTGGCGCTCCCCCGCCCCCTCCGGTTCGCCCCGCGCCGCCCCTGCGCCCACGCACGCCCCCAGGCGGGCGACCAGGACGCCCGTACGGCATAGAGCCTCGCGATACGGGCCTAGGCTGGTCATATGAGTACGTTGCGTGGAACGGTCCAGGGTCTGCCGGAGTGGGACCGCTGCGCGGTCATGGGCGTCGTCAACGTGACGCCCGACTCCTTCTCCGACGGGGGCCGCTGGTTCGACACCACGAAGGCCGTCAAGCACGGCCTCGACCTGGTCGCCGAGGGCGCCGACCTCGTGGACGTCGGCGGCGAGTCCACCCGCCCCGGCGCCAGCCGGGTGGACGAGTCCGAGGAGCTGCGCCGGGTGATCCCGGTCGTCCGGGGCCTGGTCTCGGAGGGCGTCACGGTCTCCGTCGACACCATGCGCGCCCGCGTCGCCGAGCAGGCCGTCGCCGCCGGGGCGGTCCTCGTCAACGACGTCAGCGGCGGCCAGGCCGACCCGGACATGGTCCCCGTGGTCGCCGCCGCCGGCGCGCCGTTCGTCGTCATGCACTGGCGCGGCTTCAGCGAGTCGATGAACAGCCGGGCGGTGTACGGGGACGTGGTCGCCGAGGTCACCGACGAGCTGCGCGCCCGGATGGACGCGGTGGTGGCCGGCGGCATCGCCCCGGAACGCCTCGTCATCGACCCCGGGCTCGGCTTCGCCAAGGACGCCCCGCACGACCTGGCGCTGCTGGCCGGGCTGGACGCGCTGCACGCCCTCGGCCGTCCCCTGCTGGTCGCCGCGTCCCGCAAGCGGTTCCTGGGCCACGTCCTGGCCCGCGAGGGCGCCGCACCGCCGCCCGCCCGCGAGCGCGACGCCGCCACCGCCGCCGTCTCCGCCCTCTCCGCCCGGGCCGGCGCCTGGGCGGTCCGCGTCCACGAGGTCCGGGCCACCGCCGACGCCGTCCGGGTCGCCCGCGCGATCGAGGGAGCCGCGTGACCGGGCCGGGCGACGAGCTGGCCGGGCGCGGCGACGAGCACGCGGACGCCGCCGCCGACATCGCGGCCGTCGAGCAGGCCAACACCGCGTACTACGAGGCGGTGGAGCGCGGCGACCTGGACGCGCTGACCTCGGCCTGGCTGCCGGACGAGGAGCTGACGGTCTCCTGCGTGCACCCCGGGTGGCCGGTGCTCAGCGGGCGGCGCGAGGTGCTGCGCAGCTACGCGCTGATCATGGCGAACACCGAGTACATCCAGTTCTTCCTGACCGACGTCAGCGTCTCCATGACCGCCGACACCGCGCTGGTGACCTGCACCGAGAACATCCTCAGCGGCGGCCCCGCCGAGGAGGGTGCCTCGCTCGGCCCGCTCGTCGGGCAGCTCGTCGTCGCCACGAATGTGTTCCGCCGCACTCCGGACGGCTGGAAGCTCTGGTCGCACCACGGTTCGCCCGTACTGGCCGAAACCGGTGAGGAAGAGGACGAAGACCCCACGTCCTGAGCCGGTCCGACCCTCTTTCGGGCACGAAAGCCCGTCCCGGGTGATTGGACCCCGCCACATCGGGGTATCAGCGGCTATCTGTTCCGCGCCCGCAGGCCCGGCCCCCACGGGGAAGGGCTGTCGGTGCTCGCAGGTAGATTCGAAATCGGGCACCCGGCCGCCCGCACGCGGCCCCGTGCCCCCGGACCAACGACAGCAGGAGTGATTCGCGTGGATCGTGTCGCGCTGCGCGGCCTCAAGGCCCGCGGGCACCATGGCGTCTTCCCCCGGGAACGGGAAGAGGGACAGACGTTCATCGTGGACCTGGTGCTCGGCCTCGACACCCGCCCCGCGGCAGCCACCGACGACCTGACGAAGACCGTGCACTACGGCGTGGTCGCGGAGGAGGTCGTCTCGGTGGTCCAGGGCGAGCCGGTCGACCTGATCGAGACGCTCGCCGAGCGCATCGCCCAGCAGTGCCTCAAGCACGACGGCGTCGAGGAGGTGGAGGTCGTGGTGCACAAGCCGGACGCGCCCATCACCGTCCCGTTCGACGACGTCACCATCACCATCACCCGGAGCCGAGCATGACTGCATTTTCCACCGAAGGGCAGAGCGACCCGACCGTACAGCCGGTGCCCGCCTCCGTGGTCGAGCAGGTGGACGCCGCGGACATCACCCTTTCCAACCCCAAAATGGCCGTGCTCTCGCTCGGCGCCAACCTGGGCAACCGCCTGGAGACGCTCCAGGGCGCCATCGACGCCCTGGAGGACACGCCCGGCCTCCGGGTCAAGGCGGTCTCCCCGGTGTACGAGACGGAGCCCTGGGGCGTCGACCCGGGCTCCCAGCCCTCGTACTTCAACGCGGTGATCGTCGTGAAGACGACGCTGCCCCCGTCCTCGCTCCTGGAGCGCGGCCAGGCCATCGAGGAAGCCTTCGAACGGGTCCGCGAGGAGCGCTGGGGTCCGCGCACCATCGACGTCGACATCGTGTCGTACGCGGATGTCGTCTCCGACGACCCGGTGCTCACCCTTCCCCACCCCCGGGCCCGCGAGCGCGCCTTCGTGCTCGCCCCCTGGCACGACGTGGACCCCGAGGCCCAGCTGCCCGGCGCGGGCCCGGTCGCCGATCTGCTGACCGGTGTCGGGCGCGACGGCGTGCTCCCCCGGGCCGACCTGGAACTCCGGCTGCCCGAGTAGTCGTTAGGCTCACAGAACACAGCACGACGGACACAGGCGGCGAAGGGCGGCGCACGGGGTGAAGCCACTACGGCTCGGAGTCCTGGCCGGCCTCTTCGCCGCCGCCGGAGTCCTGTCCTGGGGCGCCGCCCGCCTCTGGGACTCCCTGGGCACGCTGCCCAGCGTCCCGCTCTTCGCGCCCATCGTCCTCGCGCTGATCGCCGTCGTCCTGCTGGCCACGGCGCTGTCCCTCCGCGCCCGCCTGCGCGCCCAGCGCGAACGGCGCCCGGACGCGAAGGGCGTCGAGCCCATGATGGCCGCCCGCGCCCTGGTCTTCGCCCAGGCGAGCGCCCTGGTCGTCGCCCTGGTCTCCGGCATGTACGGCGGCACGGCCGTCTTCCTGCTCGGCTCCCTGGACAACCCGCCCCGCCGCGACCAGGCCATCTACGCCGCCTTCGCGGTCCTGGCCGGCATCGCGGTCATCGCCGCCGCCCTCTTCCTGGAACACGTCTGCAAGCTCCCGGACGACAAGGACGACAACAAGCCGGACGCGGCGGCTGCGTAACGCCGCTTCCGGGTCTGGCTCGGGGACGGGCGGGGAGCGGGGTCAGCGCGCCATGATGAGGCTCATGGCCTCGGCGCGCGTCGCGGGGTCGCGCAGCTGTCCGCGGACCGCGGAGGTCAGCGTCTTCGCCCCAGGCTTGCGGATGCCGCGCATCGACATGCACATGTGCTCGCACTCGATGACGACGATGACGCCACGCGGCTCCAGGATCTCCATCAGGGACTCGGCGATCTGCGTGGTCAGCCGCTCCTGCACCTGCGGCCGGCGGGCGTAGACGTCCACCAGCCGGGCCAGCTTCGACAGGCCGGTGATCTTGCCGCTGGTGGCCGGAATGTACCCGACGTGCGCCACCCCGCGGAACGGGACCAGGTGGTGTTCGCACGTACTGAACACCTCGATGTCCTTGACGAGCACCATCTCGTCGTGGCCCAGGTCGAACGTGGTCGTCAGGACGTCCTCGGGCTGCTGGTAGAGCCCGGCGAATATCTCCTTGTACGCCCGCGCCACCCGCCCCGGCGTCTCCTTCAGGCCCTCGCGGTCGGGGTCCTCGCCCACGGCCAGCAGCAGCTCCCGGACGGCGGCCTCGGCACGTTTCTCGTCGAACTCGCCGATCGGCCCCTGGGGGTCCAGCGTCACCGGGTCGGTCATGTGTGCCTCGTTCCTTGAGCTGTCGCTGCGGGGGCATCCGCGCAGGTGTACGGAAAAGCCGCGCCCCCAACAGGCTAGAACCTGGGGGACGCGGCATCCATTCCGGGCCTGGTGGGAGCCCCGTGACGGGGGACACACCGGGTCGGTGACTAGCTCTCGGGACGCTCCTCGGGGAGGGCCTCCGTGCCCGGCACGGCGTCCGTGACGGGGGCGGCGGCCGTGCTCGCGCCGTTGGTGAGGGCGAGCTCCTTCGGGGAGAGGACCGGCGGGCGGGTGGACGGGGTGCGGCGGGCGGAGCCGGTCCACGCGGGGCGGGCCGGGCGCTTGACGATCGGGGCGAAGATCTCGGCGATCTCCTCCTTGCCCAGGGTCTCCTTCTCCAGAAGGCGGAGCACCAGGGTGTCGAGCACGTCGCGATTCTCTACGAGGATCTCCCACGCGTCGTTGTGCGCGGTCTCGATGAGCTTCTTGACCTCTTCGTCCACCAGCGCGGCGACCTCTTCCGAGTAGTCGCGCTGGTGGCCCATCTCGCGGCCCACGAACGGTTCGGTGTTGTCGCCGCCGAACTTGATCGCGCCGAGCCGCTCGGTCATGCCGTACTGCGTGACCATCGCGCGGGCCGTCGCCGTGGCCTTCTCGATGTCGTTCGCGGCGCCGGTGGTCGGGTCGTGGAAGACCAGCTCCTCGGCCGCGCGCCCGCCCAGCATGTAGGCCAGCTGGTCGAGCATCTCGTTGCGCGTCGTGGAGTACTTGTCCTCCTCCGGGAGCACCATCGTGTAACCGAGGGCGCGGCCGCGGGAGAGGATCGTGATCTTGTGGACCGGGTCCGACTGGGGGGAAGCCGCCGCGACCAGGGCGTGTCCGCCCTCGTGGTACGCGGTGATCTTCTTCTCCTTCTCGGACATGATCCGGGTCCGCTTCTGCGGGCCCGCCACGACACGGTCGATGGCCTCGTCCAGCATCGCGTTGTCGATGAGCTTCTGGTTGCTGCGCGCCGTCAGGAGCGCGGCCTCGTTCAGCACGTTCGACAGGTCGGCACCGGTGAAGCCGGGCGTGCGCCGGGCGACGGCGCCGAGGTCGACGTCCGGGGCGACCGGCTTGCCCTTCTGGTGGACCTTCAGGATCTCCAGGCGGCCCTGCATGTCCGGCCGGTCGACCGCGATCTGCCGGTCGAAGCGGCCCGGGCGCAGCAGCGCCGGGTCGAGGATGTCCGGGCGGTTCGTGGCGGCGATCAGGATGACGCCGCCCTTCACGTCGAAGCCGTCCATCTCCACGAGGAGCTGGTTGAGCGTCTGCTCGCGCTCGTCGTGACCGCCGCCCATACCGGCGCCGCGGTGGCGGCCGACGGCGTCGATCTCGTCCACGAAGACGATCGCCGGGGCGTTCGCCTTGGCCTGCTCGAAGAGGTCGCGGACCCGGGAGGCGCCGACACCGACGAACATCTCCACGAAGTCGGAGCCGGAGATCGAGTAGAACGGGACGCCCGCCTCGCCCGCGACGGCGCGCGCGAGCAGGGTCTTGCCCGTACCGGGAGGCCCGTAGAGCAGGACACCCTTGGGGATCTTGGCGCCGACGGCCTGGAACTTGGCCGGCTCCTGGAGGAACTCCTTGATCTCGTGGAGCTCCTCGACCGCCTCGTCCGAGCCCGCCACGTCGGCGAACGTCGTCTTCGGGGTGTCCTTGGTGATCAGCTTGGCCTTGGACTTGCCGAACTGCATGACCTTGGAGCCGCCACCCTGCATCTGATTCATCAGGAACAGGAAGACGACCACGATGAGGACGAACGGCAGCAGCGAGAAGAGGATCGAGACGAACGGGGACTGCTTCGAGGGCGAGACGGTGTACCCGTCCTTGATGTCGCCGCTCTCGTACTTCTTCTGGAGCATGTCGGCGAGCTGGACGCCCTGGTTGCCGATGTAGCTCGCCTGGAACTTGCTGCCGGACTCGCCGGACAGCTTCTGACCGTCCTTCAGTTCGACCTTGATGATGTGATCGTCACCGGTGGTGAGCTTGGCCTGGTCCACCTGGTTCTTGCTGATCGCCTGGATCACCTGTCCGGTGTCCACCGTCTTGTAGCCGCCGCCCGAGCCGACGACATTCATCAACACGACCACGGCGAGGACGGCCAGCACGATCCACATGACCGGCCCACGGAAGTATCGCTTCACGTCCATCCATACGAGGCGAAGACGCCCCGTCCCTCCTGCCCGTAGGTAAATGCTGCTGTGAGTAAAGACTGTTCTTCGGACGGTACCCCAGCATGGTCACCGGCGTCCGCCTCGGACGTCCGGCAATCGCGCCTCGAAGGCTCAACGGCGGGCGGCCCGTGAGGGTTCCCGGCGGGCCCTGCGGCGGGTCCGCGGGCCCTCAGCCTCCGTATACGTGCGGGGCGAGGGTCCCGACGAAGGGGAGGTTGCGGTACTTCTCGGCGTAGTCGAGGCCGTAGCCGACGACGAACTCGTTGGGAATGTCGAAGCCGACCCACTTGCAGTCGAGCGCGACCTTGGCCGCGTCCGGCTTGCGCAGGAGGGTGCAGATCTCCAGCGAGGCGGGCTCGCGCGAGCCCAGGTTCGACATCAGCCAGGACAGCGTCAGGCCGGAGTCGATGATGTCCTCGACGATCAGGACGTGCTTGCCCTTGATGTCGGTGTCCAGGTCCTTGAGGATCCGGACGACACCGGAGGACTGGGTGCCCGCGCCGTACGAGGAGACGGCCATCCAGTCCATGGTGACGGGGGTGGACAGCGCACGCGCCAGGTCCGCCATGACCATGACGGCGCCCTTGAGGACCCCGACGAGGAGCAGGTCCTTGCCGGCGTACTCCGCGTCGATCTTCGCGGCCAGCTCCACGAGCTTCGCGTCGATCTCTTCCTTGGTGAGGAGCACCGACTGGAGGTCGGTGCCCATGTCCTTCTCGTTCACCCGCGTCTCTTTCTGTGCCTGCCGGGTCCGGGGGTGGAGTCCCGGACCTGCGCGGCCGCTCGCCCTGCGTGTCAGCCGCTCGTGCGTCAGCTCTGCCGGATGACCAGTCTGCCACCCTGCCGCAGGGCTTCGACGCGGCCGGGGAGGTTGATGGCCTGCTGGCCGCGCCAGCCGGTGACCAGGCGGTCGACTTCCTCGATGTGCCGGGCGAAGAGCGAACCGGCCGGGGAACCCGCCTCTATGGCCGCCCGGCGCAGCACCCGGCGGCGTACGGCGGGCGGCAGCGCGTAGAGCTTGGAGCATTCGAGCCGCCCCGCGTCGTCGCGTACGTCACGGTCGGCGGCGGCGGCCCAGGTGTCGAGGGCGTCCGCGTCGTCGCGGGAGAGCTGGGCCGTACGGGCGAGGGCTTCGACCACGCCCTTGCCGAGGGCCTTCTCCAGGGCGGGCAGGCCCTCGTGGCGCAGCCGGGAGCGGGTGTAGGCGGGGTCGATGTTGTGGGGGTCGTCCCAGACGGGCAGGGACTGGGCGAGGCAGGCGGTGCGGGCGGTCTGCCGGTCGAGCTGGAGGAAGGGGCGGCGGTAGCGGCCGGCCGGGCCGGAGGCGGCGGCCATGCCGGACAGGGAGCGGATGCCGGAGCCGCGGGCGAGGCCCAGCAGGACGGTCTCGGCCTGGTCGTCGCGGGTGTGGCCGAGGAGGACCGCGGCGGCGCCGTGGCGTTCGGCGGCGGCGTCGAGCGCGGCGTAGCGGGCGTCGCGGGCGGCGGCCTCGGGTCCGCCGTCGCGGCCGACGTGGACGGCGACGGCCTCGGCGGGGCCGAGGTCCATGGCGGCGAGCCGGGCGGCGACCTCGGCGGCGCGGAGGTCGGAGCCGTCCTGGAGGCCGTGGTCGACGGTGATGCCGCCGGCTCGGACGGGGAGTTTGCGGGCCTCGAAGGCGAGGGCGGAGGCGAGCGCCATGGAGTCGGCGCCGCCGGAGCAGGCCACGAGCACCAGGGGGGTGTCGGGGCGGTCGGGGAGCGTGCCGAGGCGGCTGCCCCCGCCGGCCCCGGCTAGCTCGGGGTGCGGGGCGTGCCCGGCGCGTTCGGTCTGTTCGGCGTGTTCGGCGATGACGTCGTGGAGTACGCGGCGGACCGCCAGGCGTATCGCCGCGACCGCAGGATGGGGACCCATGTCCGGTGCCCTTCGTGAGGAGCTTGAGGGGTGTCTCGGAGTGCCGGGACGGGAAGGAGTGCCGTCACTCAGAGTGCGTCGATGGTGACAGAGCAATGCCGTTCATCGAGCATTGCACGCCTTCCCATGCCCCTACGGTCCCTCGGATGGGTGATTACCGGCGCGTTGCCTTCGTACCGGGGACCTTGATCACGACTCTGCCTTACGGTGCACCCTCGCGATCCAGTCCGCGGGGCGGGCGATCTCCGCCTTGGTGGGGAGGGTGTTGGGCGAGGTCCACACCCGGTTGAAGCCGTCCATGCCGACCTCGTCCACGACGGCGCGCACGAAGCGTTCGCCGTCCCGGTACTGGCGCAGCTTGGCGTCGAGGCCGAGCAGCTTGCGCAGGGCCTGGTCGAGGCGTCCGGCGCCCTGGGCGCGGCGCTGCTGGAACTTCTCGCGGATCTCGGCGACGGAGGAGACCACCTCGGGGCCGACGCCGTCCATGACGTAGTCGGCGTGTCCTTCCAGGAGGGACATGACTGCGGTGAGGCGGCCGAGGATCTCGCGCTGGGCGGGGGTCTGGACGAGCTCGACCAGGCTGCGGCCGCCGTCCTCACCCTCCTCGCCCTCGGGCCGGCCGCCGGCGAGGGACTGGGCGGCCTCGCGCAGCCGCTCCAGGAAGGTCATCGGGTCGACGTCGGTCTCGTCCAGGAAGGACTGGATCTCGCCCTGGAGGTGGTCGCGGAGCCAGGGCACCGCGGTGAACTGGGTGCGGTGGGTCTCCTCGTGGAGGGCGACCCAGAGCCGGAAGTCGTGCGGGTCCGCGTCCAGCTCGCGTTCCACGTGGACGATGTTCGGCGCGACGAGCAGGAGGCGTCCGCCGCCGTCGGCGGAGGCGGGGAGCTCGCGGGAGGCGGGGGCGAAGGTCTCGTACTGGCCGAGGACGCGGGAGGCGAGGAAGGACAGCAGCATGCCGACCTCGACGCCGGTGACCTTGGAGCCGACCGCGCCGAGCACGGCGCCGCCCGCGCCGCCGGAGCGCCGTTCCTCCATCTTCTCCAGGAGGGGGCGCAGCAGTTCGCGGAATCCGGCGACGTTGGCCCTGATCCAGCCGGTGCGGTCCACGACGAGGACGGGGGTGTCCTCCGGCTCTGTTCCCTCGGGGATCATCAGGGTGAAGGCGCGGACGTGCTCCTCCGCCGCCTTCGCGTGCCTGCGCAGCTCCGCGACGACCTCGCGGGCCTCCTCGCGGCTGATCTCGGGACCCGGCCGCACAAGCCGGGTCGCGGTCGCGACCGCGAGGTTCCAGTCGACCATCCCTGCACCACCGATGCTCGTCATGCGTCAACCGTACGTGCTCGCCCCTTGATGCGGTGCGGTGTTGACGCGCTCATCGCTTCCCGGCGCCGAGTGCGGTGGCGAGTTTGTCGAGGGCCTTCTGGGCCTCGGTGGGGGCGGTGGTGCCGGAGGCGAGGAAGGCGAAGGAGAGCAGTCGTCCCTGGGTGTCCACGACGGTCCCGGCGAGGCTGTTGACGCCGGTGAGGGTGCCGGTCTTGGCGCGGATGAAGCCGGTGCCGCCGGCCTCGCTGGTGTAGCGGCTGCTGAGCGTGCCGCTGAATCCGGCCACGGGGAGGCCGGTGAGGACGGCGCGCAGTTCGGGGTGGGCGGGGTCGGCCGCCCGGGCGAGGAGCCCGGCGAGCAGGGCCGCGGTCACCTTGTCCTCGCGGTTGAGCCCGCTGCCGTCGGCGATGTTCACGCCCTTGAGGGGCAGGCCGAGCTTCTTCAGACCGGCGGTGACGGCCCGTCGGCCGCCCGTGAAGTCGGCGGGCTGCCCGGCGGCGATGGCGGTCTGCCGGGCCAGGGCCTCGGCGATGTCGTTGTCGCTGTTGGTCAGGGCGCGTTCGACCAGGCCGGAGAGGGGGGCGGAGAGGTGGGTGGCGACCGTACGGGACGTCTTGGCGGGGCGGCCGGGGGCGGGCGCGCCCTTGGTGGTGACCCCGGCGTCCTTCAGGTATCCGGCGAAGGCGCGGGCGGCGTCGCCCGCCGGGTCCTCGGTGCGTGTGGCGGGGCCCTTGGTGGAGTCGTCCTGGCGGCCCTCGTTGAGCATCAGGGCGCTCATGGGCGCGATGTTCTCGTTGGGGCCGATCGGGTGGTGCGTGGGCCCCGAATAGGCGGAGGCGTCGTAGCGCAGCCGTACGGAGGGGGCCTTGCCGGTCTTGAGGGCGCGGGCGGTCTCGGTGGCGAGGGCGCGCAGGGCGGCCTTGTCGAGGGTGGGGTCGCCGCCGCCGACGAGGGTGACGGTGCGCAGGTCGTCGGAGGCGCGCACGGTGGTGGGGATGCGGTGGGCGGGGCCGAGGGCGCCGAGGGCGGCGACGGTGGTGGCGATCTTGACGGTGGAGGCGGGCGTCATGGGGGCGTCGGCGCCCTTGCCGTAGAGCCGTTTGCCGGTGGCGGTGTCGATGACGACGGCGGCGCGCCGGGTGCCGAGCGCGTCGTTCTCCAGCAGCGGTTCCAGGACGGCGCGCAGGTCGCGGGTGGCACCGGCCGGGGCGTCCTTCGGGCCGGTGCCCGTGGCGGACAGGGCGGCGAGGACGGCGGGGGCGCTGGGAGCGGGGGCGGGGCCCTCCGGGTCGCCGCCGTCGTGATGTACGCCACCTGTTCCTTCGGCGGCGACCGCCCGGTCCCGCTCGGCCTTACGCTGACCCGAGTCCCAGGGTCCGGCGGCGAGGACGGCGCCGGCCGCGAGGGCCAGTCCGACGACGGCGGACACGGCCGTGAACTGCCAGTCGTTCACTCCGCCGCGTACGCCCAGACGGGCCGCGATACCGCCGCCGGGCGTGCCGGGCGGTTCCGTCGACGGTCTTTCCACCGGCTCGGCCACCGTTGACCAGCCCCTTTCGCGAGCACACATCTGCGTGAGGGACACTTAACCACCAGTCGTATGTGTTGATCATGGAGGAGCCACCCGTGGAGTTCGACGTCGTTATCGAGATCCCGAAGGGTTCGCGCAACAAGTACGAGGTGGATCACGAGACCGGCCGGATTCGTCTGGACCGTCGGCTCTTCACCTCGACCAGCTACCCGGCGGACTACGGCTTCGTCGAGGACACCCTCGGTGAGGACGGCGACCCGCTGGACGCGCTCGTCATCCTGGAGGAGCCGACGTTCCCGGGCTGCCTCATCAAGTGCCGCGCGATCGGCATGTTCCGGATGACCGACGAGGCCGGCGGCGACGACAAGCTGCTGTGCGTCCCGGCCTCCGACCCCCGGGTGGAGCACCTCCAGGACATCCAGCACGTGTCGGAGTTCGACCGCCTGGAGATCCAGCACTTCTTCGAGGTCTACAAGGACCTGGAGCCGGGCAAGTCCGTCGAGGGCGCCGACTGGGTCGGCCGCGCCGAGGCCGAGGCCGAGATCGTCGCCTCCCGCAAGCGCCTTGAGGCGCAGGGCGGCGCGCACTGACGTTCCGCTTCGTGTGAGCGGGCTACGAAACGGGCGGTACACCCACGCGGGTGTGCCGCCCGTTCCGTGTGCCCTCCCTTGGGCGTGGCCATACTGGGCAGGAGTGCGCCCGAGGACGCGCAGCCGAGGAGGAGCGAGGTCGAGTGGTGGCGGAACCGGGCGGGCCCGAGGACGAGAAGCCCCAGTCCGATGAGGCGCACAGCGCCTTCTCGTGGCCGGCCGGGACCGAACCGGTGGCGCCGCCCGAGGAGGACCACCCGACGTCGGAGTTCGCCCTTCCGGAGGGCGTGACGCCGGAGCAGCCGGCCCCTGGTTCCGGTTCCGGTACGGGTTCCGCTTCCGGGTCCGAGACGACCGGTTCGGCGTTCGCCACGCCGAGCACGTACAGCTTCCGGGACTCCCCGCCGGCGTTCACCCCGGCGTACGGGGTGCCGATGGTCCGGCTGACCAAGGAGGCGCCCTGGCAGGACCGGATGCGCACGATGCTGCGGATGCCGGTCGCCGAGCGCCCGGCCCCGGAGCCGGTCCAGCGGCACGACGAGGAGGCCGGGCCCCCGGTTCCGCGCGTGCTCGACCTGACGCTGCGTATCGGGGAGCTGCTGCTCGCGGGCGGTGAGGGCGCCGAGGACGTCGAGGCGGCCATGTTCGCGGTGATGCGGAGCTACGGGCTCGACCGCTGCGAGCCGACCGTGACGTTCACGCTGCTGTCGATCTCGCACCAGCCGTCGCTGGTGGACGACCCGGTGACGGCGAGCCGTACGGTACGCCGCCGGGGCACCGACTACACGCGGCTCGCGGCGGTCTTCCGGCTGATCGACGACATCACGACGGCCGACGACGAGGTGTCGCTGGAGGAGGCGTACCGGCGGCTCGCGGAGATCCGGCGCAACCGGCACCCGTATCCCGGCTGGGTGCTCACGCTGGCCGCCGGCGGGCTGGCCGGGGCGGCGTCCGTGCTGGTCGGCGGTGGTCCGCTGGTGTTCCTGATCGCGGCGCTCGGGGCGATGCTCGGTGACCGGCTGGCCTGGCTGTGCGCGGGGCGCGGGCTGCCGGAGTTCTACCAGTTCGTGGTGGCGGCGATGCCGCCGGCCGCGATGGGCGTGGCGCTGACGCTGACGCACTGGTCGGACGTACGGCCGTCGGCGGTGATCACCGGTGGGCTGTTCGCGCTGCTGCCGGGGCGGGCGCTGGTGGCGGGCGTGCAGGACGGTCTGACCGGGTACTACATCACGGCCTCGGCACGGCTCCTGGAGGTCCTGTACTTCTTCATCGCGATCGTCACCGGGGTGCTGCTGGCGCTGTACGGGGGGCTTCAGCTGGGGGCCGAGCTGGACCCGGAGGCGCGGTTCATCACGCACGACCGGCCGGTGATCCAGACCGTCGCGTCGATGGTGCTGACCCTGGCGTTCGCGATCCTGCTCCAGCAGGAGCGGGCGACGGTGCTCGCGGTGACCCTGAACGGCGGCGTGGCCTGGATCGTCTACGGGGCGATGGCCCAGACGGGCAAGTTGTCGGCGGTGGCCGCGACGGCCGCGGCGGCGGGGCTCGTCGGGCTGTTCGGGCAGCTGTTCTCGCGGTACCGCTACACGTCCTCGCTGCCGTACATCACGGCGGCGATCGGGCCGCTGCTGCCCGGTTCGGCGACGTACTTCGGTCTGCTGGGCGTCGCGCAGAACGAGCTGGACCGGGGCCTCGCCTCGCTGTCCACGGCGGTGGCGACGGCGCTGGCCATCGCCATCGGGGTGAACCTGGGGAGCGAGATCTCGCGGCTGTTCATGCGGGTGCCGGGCGCGGTCGGCGGCGCGAACCGCCGCGCGGCCAAGCGGACGCGCGGCTTCTGACCTCGGACAGGCCCTGGGGGGCGTACGGCGCTCAGCGCTTGGCGTGGCGGCCGCGGCGGCCGCCGGCCGGGTCCTGCGGGGGCACCTCGCCGTTTTCGGCGGCGGGGCCCTCCTTCTTGGACTTGCTCCGGGCGCGCAGGAACTCGATGGCGATCGGGACGACCGAGATCAGCACGATCAGGACGAGCATCGCCTCGATGTTCTTGTGGACGAACTCGACGTTGCCGAGGGCGGCGCCGAGCAGCGTCACGCCGACGCCCCAGAGGACGCCGCCGATCACGTTGAACACGATGAACGAGCGGTAGTTCATCCGGCTGACGCCCGCGATGATCGGAGTGAAGGTCCGCACGATCGGCACGAAGCGGGCCAGGATCAGCGACTTCGGGCCGTGCTTCTCGAAGAACTCGTGGGCCTTCTCGACGTTCTCCTGCTTGAAGAGGCGGGAGTCGGGCCGGCTGAAGAGCGAGGGGCCGACCTTGCGGCCGAAGAGGTAGCCCACCTGGTCGCCGATGATCGCGGCGAGCGCGACCAGGACGCAGACCAGCCAGAGCGGGGTGTGCAGCTTGTCGGTCGTGACCAGCAGGCCCGTGGTGAACAGCAGGGAGTCACCGGGCAGGAAGAAGCCGATGAGCAGCCCGGACTCGGCGAAGACGATGACCAGCACACCGGCCAGGCCGAACTGTCCGATGAGATAGTCCGGGTCCAGCCAGCTCGGTCCGAGCGCAAGCGTATTCAAGGGTCCGGGCTCCAGGATGAGGTCGATGGGCGGCTGCGTGGCCGCCCCAAGCTATCAACGCCTTGGGGCGGCCCCGGGTTCCACCCGCCTCCGTGACCGTTTACGCCCGGCGGCGCGCGTTCGCCTCGATCGCGTCGCGCAGGTGCTCGGCGAGGCCCGGCCGCATGGCGTCGTAGTGCGCCTTGAACCGCGGATCGGCGACGTACATCCCGCCGAGGCACCGGTGGAACTCGTGGTCGCACGCGTAGAACCAGGTGCAGATCTGGAGCCGGTGCTCCTCCGCGAGGTCTGTGGCGCGCTCGCCGTCGGCCGGTTCGCCGGCCTCCATCAGCGCCGTGTAGCGCTCGCTCCAGGAGTCGGTCTCGGCCTTCATCCGCTGCCAGTCCTCCTTGCTGTAGCGGGCGGTCCGGCGCTGCGACTCGGCGTAGGCCTCGGTGGAGCCCCAGCGGCGCTCGGTCTCCTCGGCGTACTGATCCGGGTCCTTGTCGCCGAAGACCTCGAACTTCTCCTCGGGGGTGAGGTTGATGCCCATCCTGCGTGCCTCCATCGCTGTCTCTACGGCGGCGGCCATCCGCTGGAGCTCCTCGATCCGGTGCGACAGCAGCGCGTGCTGGCGGCGCAGGTGCTCCCGCGGGTCCGCGTCCGGGTCGTCGAGCAGGTCCGCGATCTCGTCCAGCGGGAAGCCGAGCTCCCGGTAGAAGAGGATCTGCTGCAGCCGGTCCAGGTCGGCGTCGTCGTAGCGCCGGTGGCCCGCGTGGCTGCGCCCGCCCGGTGAGAGCAGGCCGATGGTGTCGTAGTGGTGCAGGGTGCGCACCGTGACCCCGGCGAAACCGGCGACCTGTCCCACGGAGTGCTCCATGGCTCCCCGCTCCTTCCTGTGTGGGTACGGGTACGAGCCTCGGCCCTCACGCCGCGTGAGGTGCAAGTCCCGCCTGCCGCCCGCACCTTTTGAACGGTTTTACGGCTTTCGCGTCGCTATGGTGTGCCGATGCCGACCGATTCCGTCGCCGCCGCCGAGCCCGCCCCCGCCCGCCGGCTCCTCGTGCTCATCGTGCCCTCCCTGGCCGTGGGCGTGGCCTCGGCCCTGGTCCTGCTCGGGGTCAGCCTGCTCGCGGAGCAGCTCCAGGACGTGCTGTGGGAGACCCTGCCCGACGCTCTGTCCGTGGGCCGGTACTCCTCGCTGTGGATGATCGTGATGCTCACGGCCATGGGCCTGGTGACCGGCCTGGTCCTGCGCGCCGTACCTGGCCGGGGCGGCCCGGACCCGGCGACCATGGGCCTGGTCGACCCTCCGCTGCCGCCCTACGTGGTGCCCGGTCTGCTCGTGGTCACCGTCCTCGCCCTGGCGGGCGGCGTCAGCCTCGGCCCGGAGAACCCGATCACCGCGGCCAACATCGCCCTGGCCGCCTGGGCCGGCCGCCGGATCGCCCCGGGCGCGCCCGGTGAGCTGTGGCTCGCGCTCGCCGCCGCCGGCACCATCGGCGCCCTCTTCGGCACCCCGGTCGCCGCCGCCCTGATCCTCACCGAGACGCTGGCCGCCACGCCCGCCCCCGGTGCGCTCTGGGACAAGCTGTTCGGGCCGCTGGCGGCCGGGGCGGCGGGCTCCCTCACCATGTCGCTGGCCGCCCACCCCAGCTTCGACCTGTCGCTGCCCCCGTACACGCACACCGGCTGGGGCGACCTGCTCGCCGCTCTCGTCATCGCGTCGGCCGGAGCGGTCCTCGGCCTCGCGGCGGTGTACGCGTTCCCGCTGGTCCACCGCTTCTTCCGGGCCCTGCCGCATCCGGTGCTCGCCCTGACCCTGGGCGGCCTCGCGCTCGGCCTGCTCGGGGCGCTCGGCGGGCACCTGACGCTGTTCAAGGGGCTGGACGAGGTGAAGACGATCGCCGCCGATCCGGACGGCTGGTCGGCCGCCGAGTTCGGGACGATGGCGGTGGTGAAGACGGCGGCCCTGGTGATCGCCGCGACCTGCGGCTTCCGGGGCGGCCGGATCTTCCCGGCGGTGTTCTCGGGCGTCGCGCTCGGACTGTGCGCCCACGCCCTCGTGGACGGGGTGCCGGTGGCGCTCGCGGCGACGTGCGGGGTGCTGGGCGTCCTGCTGGCCGTCACCCGGCAGGGCTGGCTGAGCCTGTTCACGGCGGCGGTGCTGGGCTTCGACACGGCCCTGCTGCCGGTGCTGTGCGTGGCCTCGCTGCCCGCCTGGCTGCTGGTCACCGGCCGGCCGCTGATGCAGCTGCGGAAGGACGGCACCCCGCTGCGCTGAGCCGGACGGACCAGCACCGGGTGTCGGGCGCCGGAGCCGTCCGTATCGTCGGATTCGTCCGGTCTCGCGGGCGCGAGCCGAGAAGGGCAGGTCCGTGATGCCGCTCCACCGGGGCTCCGCGCACGAGGTCGAACCGTCGGTCAAGCAGCGCAAACTGGCGCTCAACCCGTTCTACGGGGTCGCCGACCCGGTCGCCGGAATGGAGGCGGCCCCGCCCCGGCACCGGATGCCGGACGGACCGCTGCCGCCCCACACCGCGTACGGGCTCGTCCACGACGAGCTGATGCTGGACGGCAACTCGCGGCTCAACCTCGCCACCTTCGTCACCACCTGGATGGAACCCCAGGCCGGGGTGCTGATGGGCGAGTGCCGCGACAAGAACATGATCGACAAGGACGAGTACCCGCGCACCGCCGAGCTGGAGCGGCGCTGTGTGTCGATGCTCGCCGACCTCTGGCACGCACCCGACCCCTCGGCGGCCGTCGGCTGTTCCACGACCGGGTCCAGCGAGGCGTGCATGCTCGCCGCGATGGCGCTCAAACGCCGCTGGTCGGCCAGGAACGCCGACCGCTACCCGGCGAGAGCCAAGCCCAACCTCGTGATGGGGGTGAACGTGCAGGTGTGCTGGGAGAAGTTCTGCACGTTCTGGGAGGTCGAGCCGCGCCTCGTCCCCATGGAGGGCGACCGCTTCCACCTCGACCCGCAGGCCGCCGTGGAGCTGTGCGACGAGAACACCATCGGCGTCGTCGGCATCCTCGGCTCCACCTTCGACGGCAGTTACGAGCCGATCGCGGAGCTGTGCGCGGCCCTGGACGACCTCCAGAAGCGCACCGGTCTCGACATCCCCGTCCACGTCGACGGGGCCTCCGGCGGCATGGTCGCGCCGTTCCTCGACCCGGACCTGGTGTGGGACTTCCGGCTCCCCCGGGTCTCCTCCATCAACACCTCCGGCCACAAGTACGGCCTGGTCTACCCGGGGGTCGGCTGGGCGCTGTGGCGCTCGTCCGAGGAGCTGCCCGAGGAGCTGGTCTTCCGGGTGAACTACCTGGGCGGCGACATGCCCACCTTCGCGCTGAACTTCTCCCGGCCCGGTGCCCAGGTCGTCGCGCAGTACTACACCTTCCTGCGGCTGGGCCGGGACGGCTACCGGGCCGTGCAGCAGGCGGCCCGGGACGTGGCGACCGGGCTCGCCGCGCAGATCGAGGAGCTGGGCGACTTCCGGCTGCTCACCCGGGGCGACCAACTGCCCGTCTTCGCGCTCACCACCAAGCCGGAGGTGACGGCGTACGACGTCTTCGACGTGTCACGGCGACTGCGCGAACGCGGCTGGCTGGTGCCCGCGTACACCTTCCCCGCCAACCGGGAAGACCTGGCGGTGCTCCGGATCGTGTGCCGCAACGGCTTCTCGTCGGACCTGGCGGAACTGCTCCTGGAGGACCTGCGCCTCCTGATGCCCGAACTCCGCGCCCAGCCGCACCCGCTGACCCGGGACCAGAACGCGGCGACGTCCTTCCACCACTGAACTAGCCCGTCGCGTACGGGTTCTCCTCGCCCTCCGCGAGTACGCCGACGAAGGCGTCGCCCTCGCCCGCGAAGACATAGGCGCCGGCCTCGATCCGGGCGATCAGGCCGCGCGTCCACTCCGCGCCCGCGTCCGCCGAGTGGACCCAGAAGTTCATGACCTCGCCGATGTGGCCCAGCTGCTCCGGGCCGCCCTCGGGGAGGTAGTGCTCGGTGACGGCGGAGCGCCAGGCCGCGAGGTTCTCCAGGCGCTCCCGGAGCAGGGCGACCGCCTCGGCGCGTTCCAGGTCGACGATGAAGCCGATGCCCGCCGAGAGGACGTCCATCTTCTGGTCGTACGAGGTGAGCGAGGCGCGCAGCAGGGCGAAGTACTCCTCGGTGCCGCGCCCCGTGATCTCGTACTCGATGCGCGGCGGGCCGCCCGCGGTGCTCGGGGCCACCTCGTGGGCGAGGAGCATGTCCTGCTTCGCGAGCTGCTTCAGCGCGTGGTAGACGGAGCCGGGCTTGGCGTTGGACCACTCGTGGGCGCCCCAGTACTCCAGGTCGTTGCGGACCTGGTAGCCGTGGGCCCGGCCGTGCTGGCGCACGGCGCCGAGGACCAGCAGCCGGATCGCGGACATGCCCTCCACCTCTCTGGTCAACCCGTCGACCAGCCTAGGGCCTGTCTGACCATTCCCGTCTGCCGGGCGACGCCATGCACGCACTCTCGCCGCACCGGCCCCAGACCCCAGTACATCCAGTACAGGGGTCTGGGGCCGGCACGCCGAGAGCACGCACCTGACGCCGCCCGGCCCGCCCTCCGGGCGGACGACGGGAATGGTCAGACAGGCCCTAGCGGGCGGTGTAGGGCGAGGTCAGAAAGGGAAGACGCTGCGGCCGTGCTGGACGGAGATCCACTTCTGGGTGGTGAACGCGTCCACCGCCGCGTCCCCGTTCATCCGGCCCAGACCGGAGTCCTTCTCGCCGCCGAACGCGATGCCCGGGTCGTCGTGCACGGTGGAGTCGTTGACGTGGAACATGCCGCTGCGGATGCGCTGGGCGAACCGGACGCCCCGGCCGGTGCGCGCGGTGTGCACGGCGCCGCTGAGGCCGTACGGGCTGTCGTTGACGATCCGCACCGCCTCGTCCTCGCCGTCGAAGGGCACCAGCAGCGCGACCGGGCCGAAGATCTCCTGATGCAGCAGCGGGGAGTCCTCGGGCAGCCCGGTGAGCACGGTCGGCTCGACCAGATTGCCGCGCACCCGTCCGTGCACCGGCGCCTCGGCGCCCTCGGCGATCGCCTGGTCGACCAGGGCGGCCAGCGAGTCGGCGTGGAAGGTGTTGATGACCGGGCCGATGCTGGTGTCCGGCTCGCGCGGGTCGCCGGTCTTCAGGGCGGCGACGCGGGCGCAGAACTTCTCGGTGAACTCGGCGGCCACCGGGCGGTCCACCAGGATGCGGTTGGCGGCCATGCAGACCTGGCCGGAGTAGATGAACCGGCTGAAGACGGCGGCGTCGACCGCGTAGTCGATGTCCGCGTCGTCCAGCACCACCAGGGCGCTGTTGCCGCTGAGTTCGAGGATGGTCCGCTTGAAGAGGGCGCCCGCGGTGGCGGCGACATGGCGGCCGACCCGGTCCGATCCGGCGAAGGAGATCACCTGCGGCACGGGGTGCTCGATGAAGGCGTCGCCGATCTCGGCTATGTCGGTGACGACCACGTTGAGCAGCCCGGCCGGCAGCCCGGCCTCCTCGAAGATCCTCGCGACGAGCCCGCCGCCGACGACGGGCGAGTTCTGGTTGGCCTTGACGACGACCGCGTTGCCCAGGGCGAGGGCCGGCGCGACCGACTTCACCGTCACCAGGAGCGGGAAGTTGAAGGGGCTGATGACCCCGACGACCCCGACGGGCAGCCGGTAGAGCAGGTTCTCCCGGCCGTCCGCGGCGGAGGGCAGGATGCGGCCCTCCGGGGAGAGCGCCTGCCGGGCGGCCTCGCGCAGGAACTCCTGGGTGAGGCTCAGCTCGTACGCGGCCTTCGTGCGGGTGCCGCCCAGCTCCTCGATGATCGCGTCGGTGATCTCGTCGGCCAGCTCCTCGGTGACCCGCAACGCGCGCTCCAGGACGTCCCGGCGGCGGTACGGACTGGCCGCCGCCCACTCGCCCTGCGCGCGCTCGGCGGCGCGGTAGGCGCTGTCCACCTCGGCGGCGGTGGCGACGGTGATCGCGGCAAGCTTCTCGCCGTTGTACGGATTGAAATCGATGATGTCCCAGGAGCCGGTGCCCGTCCGCCATTCACCGTCGATGTACTGGCCGGCCAGCTCTTGGAAGAAGGACATGCGATCCCTTAACTCAGGTGCAGACTCCTGTAGGAGTGTCATCGTACTGAAAATTCAGGAGAGTTGGAGAAGTCCTCGGAGCAGGTCACGACTCTCCTCCGGGTCCGGGCACTCCTCGTGGAGACGCGTCATCGCCTTTTCGTACTGGGCGACTTCCTCGTCCTTGTCCAGATAGAGCGCGCTTGTCAGCTGCTCCAAATACACGATGTCCGACAGATCGGATTCCGGGAATCGCAGCATGGTGAACGATCCGCTCTCGCCGGAGTGCCCGCCGAAACTGAACGGCATCACCTGGAGCGTGATGTTCGGCTGTTCCGACATATCGATCAGATGCCGCAATTGCGCCCGCATCACTTCGCGTCCGCCGTACGGGCGGCGCAGCGCCGCCTCGTCCAGTACGGCGTGGAAGCGGGGCGCCCGCTCGGAGACGAGGACCTTCTGCCGTTCCAGACGGAGGGCGACACGGCGGTCGATCTCGGCGGGCGGGGCGCCGCGCATGCCCCGGGAGACGACCGCGTGGGCGTAGTCCTCGGTCTGCAACAGCCCGTGCACGAACTGGACCTCGTAGATCCTGATGAGCGAGGCCGCACCCTCCAGGCCGACGTACGTCTGGAACCAGCCGGGCAGTACGTCCCCGAAACTGTGCCACCAGCCCGCCACGTTGGCCTCGCGGGCCAGGGCGAGCAGGGAGTCGCGCTCCGCCTCGTCCGTGACGCCGTAGAGCGTGAGCAGATCCTCGACGTCCCTGGCCTTGAAGCTCACCCGTCCCAACTCCATGCGGCTGATCTTCGATTCGGAGGCCCGGATCGAGTAGCCGGCCGCCTCGCGCGTGATGCCTCGCGAGTCACGCAGTCTCCTGAGCTGAGAGCCCAGGAGGATGCGCCGCACCACGGACCCACTCGACTCGCCTGCCGCCACTGGTCCCAACCCTCCCCATCGCTTCCTGGCATCGGGGCTCCCCCTGAACCCCAAGTGCCGGATTCTGCCATCAAAACGCTTCGCCCCGTACTCATTCGATTACGGAAATGGGAAGAGCTTGGGAAGACGCCGAAACCGGGACGGGGAAGAAATGAGCAAGAACCGGACGGCGTCGGACAGGTCCGGCGCGTGCACGTGCATCTGCCCTTGCATCTGCTGTGCGCATTCGGAACCATGGAGCCCGCGCACCTGCGTTCTCGTTCGTGTTGTGCCGCTGTCGCCGGTACCGAGTACCGGTCCAGCCGCGATTCCCGGGAGTGCCTCGCATGGGGACGAATGGATCGACGATGCTCGAGCCGTTACGGCAGGGGCTTCCTCCCATCGACCCCTCGGCCGTCTCCGGGTCGGCCACCTGCACCCTGCCACCGCACTACGAAGCGGTCGGCGGCGCGCGGCAGTTCACCCGGTCCACGCTGGGCGGATGGGGGCTGAGCGAGCGCTTCGACGATGTCGCCCTCGTCGTCTCCGAGCTGGTCACCAATGCCCTGCGGCACGCCCTGCCGGCCGACGCCCCGCGCGAGCCCCAGGAGCCGCCCGTACGGCTGCACCTGATGCGCTGGACGTCGCGACTGGTGTGCGCGGTGCGCGATCCCAGTCAGGCGAGCCCGGTCGCCTCCGAGGCGGCGGACTCCGCCGAGTCGGGGCGGGGGCTGTTCCTGGTGGAGTCCTTCAGCGACTGCTGGGGCTGGCACCCCTCCCCCGTACTGACCGCCGAGAGCGCGCCGGGCACGGCGGCTTCCCGAGGCAAGGTCGTCTGGGCTCTGTTCAGACTGACCGACCCGGTGTGAACGGGGGCGGTGCGACCGGCCGGCGCACCGCGTGGCACACCGCCCTGGGGCCGGACACCGCTGGATCGAGCGGGGTTCGGCCCTTTGTGGTGCGTACGGGCCGTCAGCCCACCAGGTGGTCGAACTCGCCGTCCTTCACGCCGAGGAGCAGCGCCTCTATCTCGGCCGGCGTATAGACCAGCGCCGGCCCGTCCGGGTGGCGCGAATTGCGCATCGCCACATCTCCGTCGGGCAGTTTCGCGAACTCCACGCAGGACCCCTGGGAGTTGCTGTGTCTGCTCTTCTGCCAGACGACTCCGCGAAGCTCTGTGGCCGCCATGCCGTTGTACACGTGGTGCACAGGACGCTCCCCGAGTTGCAAGGTGCAAGTGTCAACTGTCCCGGATCATAGCTGTGTTCAATTTCTGGTGCATGAGCGGATGCACAAGCAGATGCACGTGCACGCGGGGTGTCGCCGCGATTACAGGTCCCACAGGCAGAGACGCGTGAACGGCCTCTCAGGCTCCCGATTCCGGGAGTTGACTTCTCGGCGCCCCTTGCGACCCACTGGTAGCTTGGATGGCCATTCGTCTTCCAGGGGGAATTCCACATGTACAAAATCGCACGTACCGGCGCAGTCCTCGCGACCGGTCTGCTGACCGCGCTCGTGCTCACCAGTTGCGGAAGCGACGGCGACAAGGACGACTCGGGCAAGGATTCCGGGTCCAGCGCGAGCCCCACGGCGGGCGGCGGCGGCGACGCGGACAGCGGCACCGGGGGCGGCTCCGCCGGTGACGCGAAGGCGCTGGAGGGCGCCTGGTCGGGCAAGACCGACGACGGCCAGCCGGTGGTGCTGTCCGTGGCCGCCGGGCAGGCCGTCGTCCTCGCCGACGCCCATGTCTGCACGGGCACCGTCTCGGGCGAGGGCAAGCCGGCGCTGGAGCTGAAGTGCGCCGACGGCGACACCACCCGGATCACGGGCGAGGTCGAGTCCAACGACGGCAAGACCGTCGTGGTCGCGTGGGGCAGCGGAACGAAGGACACGCTGAAGAAGACCGACTCGGACGCACTGGAGGGCATCCCCGACATCCCCGGCATGTCGGATCTGCCGACGCCGTGACGCCGTGACGCCGAGGGGGCTTTCCGGGCACGCCCTAGGAGGTCAGGCCCCGCGAGAAGTCCTCCAGCGCGTCGAGGAGCAGGGCCACGTTGTTGCGTACGAGTCCGGCCCCGGCGGGGGGCGGCGCACCGCCCTCCGCCGCCTCCTCCTCGCGCGCCCGCCACTCCGCGTCCCAGCGGTCCAGCGCCTCCCGCACCGGCGTCCAGTCCGGCACCCGCCGCTCCCGCACCGCCTTGGCACCCCGGTCCGTGGCCCGGCGCAGCGCGTCGGCCAGCGCGGCGGCCCCCGGCACGGGCGTGGCCCCGCGGCGCGGGATGTGGGCCTCCAGGAGCATCGCGACCCGGCCGAGTTGGGCCAGGGAGTGCTGGGTGGCGTCGGCGGCGGCGTGCGAGAGGCCCCGGTGGCGCACCGGTTCGTGCCGGGCCGTCGCCACCGCCTCCTGCCAGGCGACCCGGGCCTCGCGGGTGGCGAGCAGGGCGTGCCGCACATCGCCCCGGCCGCGTTCGGCCGGGTCCGCGTACTGGTCCACGACCGCCGCCGCGTACCGGCCGTCCGCCTTCAGCCAGTCGCCGAGCCGGGTCCGCAGGCGCGGGGTCTCCCAGGCCGGGTAGACGGCGTACGAGATCATCGCCAGGAGCCCGCCGGCCAGGGTGAGGAGCACCCGCTCGAACACCGTCTGGCCCAGGTCGTCCCCGGCCATGCCGAGCAGGAAGACGACATAGGCGCCGACGCACGCCTGGGCGACCGCGTAGCCGGTCCGCATCAGCAGGTACATCAGCAGGGCGCAGACCACGGCGAGGGCGGCGAGCGGTCCGGTGCCCGGGTGCGCGGCCTGGACGATCGCGGAGGCGAGGAAGACGCCGACGAGGGTGCCGCCGAACCGGGCGACCGCGCGGGAGTACGTCTGCGAGAACTCCGGCCGCATCACCATCACCGCCGCCAGGGGCGCCCAGTAGCCGTGCCCGAGCGGCAGCAGGCGGCCCAGGAGGTAGCCGACCGCGGCGACGGCGGCGAGCCTGATCGCGTGCCGCAGGATCGGGGAGCCGTGGTGCGCCTCGCGACGCATCGCCCCGATGACGACCGGTGCGAGGCGCAGCAGTCCGGGGCGCGGGTGGTGCTCGGCGGGGAGCCGGCTCTCCTTGATGGCGTCGGCGGCCTCCTCGGCCCCGGCCCGCTCCTCCTTGGTGCCGTCGCCCTCGGCGGCCTCGATGACGTCGGAGAGCAGGGCGGCGAGCCGGTCGGCGGCGCGCAGCGGCGGGCCGGTGAGCAGGGCCCCGGTGTCGGGGGTCTTCAGCGCGGCGACGGCCGGGGCGGGCAGCTTGACCGGGTCGCCCTTGCGGATCGCCCGGGCGGCCGCGTCGAGCAGCGATCCGGCGGCGGCCAGCAGCTCGCGGACGCGGTCGCGCTCGGGGCCCTCGGCGGGCACGCCCATGGCCGGGTCGGCGAGCGAGGCCAGGACCGGCCTGATGCGTTCGGCGACCCCGCGTGAGCCGTGCAGTTCGGCGGGGCGGCGGCGGGCCTCGCGGGCGGTGACGGCGGCGGCCCGGCGCGCGACCATCAGCGGCTCCGGGTCGAAGTGGGCGACCGGGTCGTGGCGCAGCCGCCGGGCGTAGTCGGCCTCGGCGGCCAGCGCGTCGGCGAGCGCGTCGCGCTGGGCGCCCCATCTGCGGATCGGGAAGAGCACGATCAGCGCCGCCTGGACGACCCCGCCGAACATGATCATCGCTCCGTGCAGGGCCGCCTCGGCGACGGAGGTCGGCAGGGTGATGGTGACCAGCATGATCGCGACGTTGGACGCGGCGATGATCCCGCCGGTCGGGCCCGCCGCCCAGGCGAGCCCGGCGAGGAAGGTCCAGACGACCAGGAGGGCCACGAAGAGCAGGAGATGGGTGCCGGTCACATAGCCCACGAAGGTGGACAGGCCGAGACTGATGCCGGAGACCAGGGCGAGGAAAGGGCGGGGGCGCCAGCTGCGCTGGAAGGTGGCGATGGCGGCCTGGAACGCGCCGAACGCGGAGCTGGCGGCGACCACGGGACCGAACAGCGCCAGGCTCACCCCGATGACCAGGGCGAGCCCGGCCGCGCCGCGCACCGCGACCAGGGGTTCGAGGCGCCGCCGCTCGATCTTCAGGCCGGTGCGGGCGGTCTCCTTCAGCGCCCGGAGCCAGCTCATGTGCCGAGCCTAACCGGAATCGCCGTTTTGCCCGAGTTGTGGGGGTTGAGGGCGGGACGCTCAGTTGAAGGTGGGCGCCCAGTTGAAGGCGGGGCTCAGCGCCCGATGCCCCGCGCCTCCCCGCCCATCCGGGCCCGGTCCGCCGCCCGGGTGCCGTGCGTCCAGCCGTCCAGGTCCGTCGCGCCCCTGACCCGGGTGGTCGTGGTGCGGGGGAACATCTGCTCGGCGGCCTCGGTGACGGCCAGGTCGCGGGCGGCGAGGACGGGGAGCAGCGCGGCGCCTCCAGGCGCGGTGCCTCCAGGCGCGCCGCCGTCCGCGTCGCTCTCCGCCTCGGCCGTGGCGCGGGCGGTGCCGTCGGCGAGGCGGCTGCCCAGGCGCTGGGCGTAGGCCATCAGGAAGGACTGCCGGAACGTCTTGGTCCGTTTGCGTCCGCCGGCCCGCTGGCCCGCCTCCGCGCGGGTCATCGCGGCCGTGCCCTGGACGAGCAGTGAGGTGTGGAGCAGTTCGACGGCCTCCAGGTCCGCCTCGAAGCCGATGACCGTGGCGAAGCCGAGGTCGCTGTTCCAGACGGCCTGGCAGCGGTTCGCCGAGGCCACCGCGTCGAGCAGGATCGCCTTGGCCGTCTCGTAGGGGGCGTCCACGCCGATCCGGCAGGCGCCCGGGGCGCGGTCGCCGTGCGTACGGGCGGCGAGCAGGGCCTCGTCGATGCTGTGCCGGGCCATCAGCTCCTGCGCCTTGGTGGTCAGCGCCTCGGCCTCCTCCGGATAGCCGGTCGCCTCCGCCTTCGCGAGCAGGGCGCGGATGCGGGTGAGCATGCGGGGCTCCCCGGCGGCGGGCGGCCGGGTCAGGGCCTCGCGCGCCGCGCCCGGCGGGGGCCCGACGGGCTCGATGGCCGGGAGGGCGAGCAGCAGTCGGCAGAGGGCGAGGAACGCGGAGGCGTACGAGAAGCGGTCGGGCCGGTTCGCGGGCGGTGCGGCGGGCAGCTCGTCCAGCTGGGACCGCCAGCGCGGCGGCAGCTCGTCGTAGCGGCGGACCTCGGAGGCGATGAGCCCGGCGGCCAGGCCCGCCGCGTGCTCGTCCAGGTCGCGGCGGACGAGGCGGACGACGTCGGCGGGGAGCCAGCCGCGCTGCCAGGCCCGGCGGACGAACTCCTCGCCCCGGCGCACCAGCTCCGCGTCGGCCTGCGGGGCGGCGGCGAGCAACGAGGCGCCGGTGTCGAGACCGGCGTCGCCCTCCGTGTAGAGGGCGGCCGCGAACGCCTGGTCGATCACCGATTCCATGAGGTCAGCGTAAGCAGGCCCTGTCCACAGCGGTCTCCACAGGCTGTGGATATCGAACGCGCGCACGAAACACGGGCTCCGGGGCGTTGTCAGTGCCGGGTGCCAGACTCGGCCGTATGACCGAACGCTGGGCGCTGGCCGTCACGGAGGGCGGGGGCGCGCGCCTCGCCCCGCTGGACCGCGTCGGCCGTCCGGCGGGCCCGGTCCTGGCCGAGCCGGACCTCGCGGAGGCGGTCCGCTCCCGGCCGGACGTCACCCGCTGGGTGTGGCGCTCGACGGCCGAGGTCTACCCCCGGCTGCTGGCCGCCGGGGTGCGGGTCGAGCGGGCCTACGACGTGGAGGCGGCCGAGTCCCTGCTCCTCGGGCACGAGGGCCGCCTCGGCGAGCCCCGCTCGGCCGCCGCCGCGCTCGCCCGGCTGCGCGGCGGTCCGGTGCCGCCCGATCCACCGCCCCGCTCGGCGGAGCCCGGCTCCCAGTCCTCCCTGTTCGACCCGCCCGCGGGCCCGGAGCTGCCGTTCGACGCGCTGACCGAGGTGTACGCGGCACAGCTCGCGCGGCACGACGCGACGGACCGGCCGGACCGGATGCGGCTGCTGACGGCCGCCGAGTCGGCGGGGATGCTGGTCGCCGCCGAGATGAACCGGGCGGGCCTGCCCTGGCGGGCCGACGTCCACCGCGAGGTGCTGCGTGAACTGCTCGGCGAGCGGTACGCGGGCGGCGGCGAGCCCCGCCGCCTCGCCGAGCTGGCCGATGAGGTGTCCGCCGCCTTCGGCCGCCGGGTGCGCCCGGATCTCCCGGCCGATGTGGTGCGGGCGTTCGCGCAGGCCGGGATCAAGGTCCGCTCGACGCGCCGCTGGGAGCTGGAGACCCTGGACCACCCGGCGGTCGCGCCGCTCGTCCAGTACAAGAAGCTGTACCGGATCTGGACCGCGCACGGCTGGAGCTGGCTCCAGGACTGGGTGCGCGACGGCCGCTTCCGCCCCGGGTACCAGCCGGGCGGCACGGTCTCCGGGCGCTGGACGACCAACGGCGGCGGGGCGCTCCAGATCCCCAAGGTGATCCGGCGGGCCGTCGTCGCGGACGAGGGGTGGCGCCTGGTCGTCGCGGACGCCGCCCAGATGGAGCCGAGGGTGCTGGCCGCGATCTCCCGGGACCCGGGCCTGATGGAGGTCGCGGGTCATGAGGGCGACCTCTACACCGCGCTGTCCGACCGCGCCTTCCACGGCGACCGCGACCACGCCAAGCTCGCGCTGCTCGGTGCCGTCTACGGGCAGACCTCCGGGGACGGCCTGAAGAATCTGGCGGCCCTGCGCCGCAGGTTCCCGCGCGCGGTCGCCTATGTGGACGACGCCGCGAAGGCGGGCGAGGAGGGTCGTCTCGTACGCACCTGGCTGGGCCGGACCAGTCCGCCGGCGGCCGGGCACGGGGAGGACGAGGAGGCGGGGATCCCGCAGGAGGAGGACGGGGGGCGCGCGGACTTCACACCCGGTTACGCCTCGTCCGACGCGCGGGCGCGCGGCCGGTTCACGCGGAACTTCGTGGTCCAGGGCAGTGCGGCGGAGTGGGCGCTGCTGCTCCTGGCGGCGCTGCGCCGGGCGGTCGCCGTCGCCGGGCTCCGGGCGGAGCTGGTCTTCTTCCAGCACGACGAGGTGATCGTGCACTGCCCGCTCGCGGAGACGGAGGCGGTCGTGGCGGCGCTCCGGGAGGCGGCCGGGGTGGCCGGCCGTACGGCCTTCGGGGAGACACCGGTGCGCTTCCCGTTCACGACGGCGGTGGTGGAGCGCTACTCGGACGCGAAATGAACGGGTGAAACGGCCCGGGACCGAACCCCCTCCGGCCCGGGCCGTGCGCCGTACGCGCCCCGGGGAGAGAGCCCGGGGCGCGTGGGCGCGGCGGTTACGGCCGCCCCCGCCGGTCTGCGTGTCTACCCGCGTTCCCACAACGCGGGGACATTCGGCGGCTCCCAGCCGGTCAGGGCGGTGTGAGCCTGCAGACAGCGGTAGGCGGCCCCGCCGTATGTGACGCGGTCTCCCGCGGTGTAGGCCGTCCCGGCCGCCCAGGTGCCGCCCGGGGTGGTCGGCGGGTCGGTCGGGTCGGTGGGCGGATCGGTCGGGTCCGTGGGGTCCTGGGCGACGTCGAGGACGAAGTCGAAGGTGCCCTCCTTGCCGGAGCCGACCGCCCGGACGTTCATCAGCAGCGCCGCGTCGTACAGCATGTCGGTGCTGTTGCGCGGCTCGCCCGGAAAGTAGAGCTGGGTGGTGAGGATGCCCGAGCCGGGGGCCTGGGCCTTCACATGGATGTGCCGGGTGCGGCCGGGGTAGAGGCCGGGCACGATCGTGGTGAGCGTGAACGCCCCGTTCTGATCCGTGAACTGGTGGCCACGGAAGTTGAATCCGCTCATGTCGTACGCACCGTTGGTGTCGGCCTGCCAGAAGTCGAGCAGCACCCCGGGGATGGGGCGGCACTCGCGCCCGAAGACGTAACCGCTGACGGTGAGCGGGACTCCGGGCGTGGACGAGGTCACCAGGCTGGTGCGGAGCGGGGAGTTGGGCTTGAAGTACGGGCCCTCGATCTGGTCGTGCGTCGGCTCGTCGCCGTCGTCGCAGTCCGGGGTCGGGGCGAGCGGCCGGCCGGTGTTCCCGGCGTCGCGCGCCAGCGCCACCCCGCCGCCCGCGAACAGCGGGACGGCGGTGGCCACGAGCGCCGCCTTGAGGAGGGACTTGCGGCTGATCGCCGGACCGCCTGCTGCCTGGGCGGCGGGCTCGTTGCTCTCGGGGGATGCGGGGGGCATGGCTGACGGACTCCTCGGGATGGTGGGGGAAGGGGCACGTGCGCGGTGCGGGGCCCGGGGCGGTGTCGGTCGCCCCGGGCCGTTCCTCGATCGCCTGAGGGGGTGGTGGTGCGGGGCGGTGTTACACGGCCTGCCAGAGCGCGGGGACGTTCGGCGGGGTCCAGCCGGGCTGGGCCTGGTGGCCCTGGAGGCAGCGGTAGCTCGCCGAGCCGTACGTCACGACGTCACCGGCCGCGTAGGTGGTGCCGGCCGCCCAGCTGCCGCCGGGGTTGGTCGGCGGGTCGGTCGGGTCCGGCGGGGTGGTGGAGCCGTTGGTGACCAGGGTCAGCCCGTACACCTGGAGCGCCGGGTTCAGCGGCTGAAAGTACGTCACCCCGCCCTGCGAGCAGTTGCCGGTGCCGCCGGAGGTGACGCCCTGGGCCTGGCTGCCGGAGATGAACGAGCCGCCGGAGTCGCCGGGTTCGGCACAGACGTTGGTCCGGGTCACCCCGGAGACGGTGCCCTCCTGGTAGGTGACGCTGCTGTTGCGCTGCTGGACCGTGCCGCAGTGCCAGCCGGTGGTGGAGCCGGAGCGGCAGACCGAGGAGCCCTCGATCGCCTCGGTGGAGCCGGTGACCGTCACGTCGCCGTTGCCGTAGCCGTTGACCAGCGGGCGCGGGGTCCAGTTGGTGTTGGTGGCGACCCAGGAGTAGTCGCGGCCGGGGAAGGTGGAGCCCTGGAAGGAGCCCTGGGCCTGCTGGTTGTAGCCGCTGGTGGAGACGCCCGGGGTGCCGCAGTGCCCGGCGCTGACGAAGCCGCCCTGGGTGCCGCGCTTGACGGGGAAGCCGATGGAGCAGCGGCCCGAGCCGTTCATGTAGTACGCGTCGCCGCCGCGCAGGTCCGTGAAGGTGCGGGGCTGCTCGGTGGACGGGGCGACCGTCACCAGGTCGCCGGAGACCCCGGCCTTCGCGAGGAACGCGTCGGCAGCGGAGGCCTTCCCGGCCTGGACGACGACGCGGTTGGTCCGTACGTCGACGTACCAGGCGGGTATGCCCTTCGGCGCGGTGCGCAGCGCGACCGCGTCCAGCGCGGCCTTGGCGGCGTCGAGTTCGGCGAGGCTGTGGTCGACGACCTGGGCGCGGGCGCCCGCCATCGTGATGCGGGCGGCGTCCGAGGCGTCGGTGGTAGCGACTGTCAGGTCCGCGTCGTCACCGCTGACCCGGGCACCGGCGAACCGTTCGCCGAGCGAGTACCGCAGCCCGGCGGTGAGGGCGGCGGCACGTGACTCGCCCGCGATGCGGACGCGGGCCTCGGCGGCGGTGAGTCCGAGGTCCCGCTGCATGGCCTTGAGCAGGCCGGGCGAGAGGTGGGCGGAATCCGCCGCGGGGGTGGGGGCGGTGGAGGCGGGGTCGGCGGACGCGGTGCCGGTCAGACCGGCGAGTGCGAGCGCGCCGACGGCCACGGTGGCGGTACACGCGGCCAGGGCCCGTCTGCGGAGCATGGATCTCTCCACGGAACTCTCCTTGTTCGGGGATCGCTTGGGGGAGGATCGCTTCGGGGGAAGCGGTGCGGGGGAATTCGCCGCCAAGGTAGCCGCGTACACGTCAGCTCCAGGAGATCCCGTCCGCCCCATCGCGTCGCGTTATGGGGCGCCCGGTCCGGGCCCGAACTCCCTTTGTATACGGCGCCCGAGTAGGTTCCCCTCATGCGAATAGGCCGACTGCTGGGCAGTGGACGCAACGCGGACGTGTACGAGCTGGACGAGGCGTGGGTGCTGCGGCGTTACCGCGACGGGATGGACGCCTCCCGGGAACTGCCCGTCATGTCCTACCTGTCCGCCTCCGGCTACCCGGTGCCCCGGCTGGGCCCGCAGCCCCCGTCGGCCGGGCCCGGCGATCTGGTCCTCCAGCGCCTGCACGGGCCGACGATGCTGGAGTCCCTGCTGTCCGGGGCGGTCGGCGCCGAGGAGGGCGCGGAGCTGCTGACCGGGCTCCTCGCCGAGCTGCACACCGTCCCGGCCCGGCTCTCGCCCGACCCCGAGGACCGGGTGCTCCACCTGGACCTGCACCCGGACAACGTGATGATGACGGCGGACGGACCCGTGGTCATCGACTGGAGCAACACCGAGGAGGGCCCGCCCGCCCTGGACCGGGCCATGTCGGCGCTGATCCTGGCGCAGGTGGCGGTGGACCCCGGCCACCCGGCGGCGGACGGGGCCCGGGAGCTGGTGACCGTGCTGGTGCCGCGCCTGGCCGCCGACGACGGCATCCCCGCCCGCCAACTCGCCGACGCGGCCGCCCGGCGCACCCTCAACCCGACGATGAGCCCGGCCGAGAAGGCCCGGATCGGCGAGGCGGCAGCCCTGGTCACCGCGCTGGCGGGCCGGTAGCGCGTCCTACTCCCGCGCACCGGCGAGCTCCACCGGCCGGGTACGCAGGGCGAGCCGGGCGGGCAGTACGGCGAAGACCACCGCGAGCGCCGCACTCACCGCGACCACGAGCCCGACCGCCTCCCACGGCACGACGACCACCGCCGGGACATCGAGCCGGCCGAGCGCTGCCCGTACGCCCAGCAGGTTCAGCGCGGCCACCGCCCCGCCGAGCCCCGCGCCCACCGCGACCACGGCCAGCGCCTCCACCCCGGCCAGCCGCAGCACCTGGGCCTTCGTCGCCCCGGCGAGGCGCAGCACGGCGAAGTCGCGAACCCGGTCCGCGGTGGCCATGACCTGGGTGTTGGCGAGGGCGATCCCCGTGTAGACCAGGGCGATGGCGAGGATCATCAGCAGCCCGGTCCGGGTGGAGCCGCCGCCCGGGGCGAGGGTCGCGGCCCACTGCTCCCGCGTCAGCACCTCGGTGCCGGTGGCCCGCCCGGCCGCGCGCAGCCCGCGCTCGACGGCCTGCCGGTCGGCCCCGGCGCGTACGGCTGTCCCGACGCGGTCGACGGGGGCGCCCGCCGCGTTGCGCGGGGTGAGGTAGACGCCGTTGTCGCCGGTGCCGACGGCGAGCACGGCCGCGATGCGCAGGGTGACCTCGCGGCCGTCGCCGAGCCAGACGCGGACGCGGGCGCCGACCCGGTGGACGGCCCACTCCTCGTTGACGACGATCGAGCGGTCGTCCAGGTCGGCGAACCGTCCGGCGACCACGGGCAGCGCGGACACGGCGGCCTCGTCGGCCGGGTCCACCGCCCGGGCTTCGGAGCGGACGAGGGCGGTGCCCTCTTCGAGGACGGTGACGGAGGTGGTGCGCGAGGCGCTGACCCGGGCGCCTTCGACGCGCCGGACCCGGTCCACGAACTCCCTTGGTATGCCGGCACGTTCGCCCACAGCCACGAAGTCCGCCGTGACCTGGCCGCGCGCCTCCGCCGCCTTGGCCGCGTCGATGGTGGCCTTGGTGCCCATCAGCGAGGCGGCCAGGGCGACGGTGACGAGCACGGGGGCGGCGACGGCGGCCGTCCGGCGCAGCCCGGCCGAGGCGTTCTCCCGGACCAGGAGGCCGGTGGCGCCCGGCAGCCGGGCGGGCAGCGAGGCCAGGAGGCGGATCGCGGGACGGACCAGGACGGGCGCGAACAGGGCGCATCCGGTGATCAGGAGCATCGGCTGCGTGGTGTACGTCTTGCGCTTGAGGAGCCCCGCCGGGTCCTGGACGAGCCCGAGCACCACCAGCACCGCCCCGGTGAGCAGGACGGCGGCGCCCAGCACCACACGGACCGGCGGCATCGTGCCGCTGTCCACGGCGGCGTCGCGCAGGGCCTCGGCCGGGCGGACCCGTCCGGCGCGGTGCGCGGCGGCGACCGCTCCGGCGAGGGCGACGGCGAGGCCGGTCCAGAAGGCGGTGTGCAGCGGCCAGTTCTGATCCCCTATGGCGAACCAGGCCGGAGCCAGGCCCTGTTGGACCATCCAGGACGCGAGCCGGGGCGCCCCGGAGAGCCCCAGCCGGCAGCCCGCCGCCGAGGCGATGACGCCGACGAGCACGGCCTCCGCGTACACCAGGCGGCGCACCTGCCCGGGCGTCGCACCCGCCATGCGCAGCAGGCCGAACTCACGGCGGCGCTGGGCCACGGCGAAGGAGAACGTCGAGGCGACGACGAACACGGAGACGAAGGCGGTGATCCCGGCGGCGGTGCCCAGCAGGGCGTTCACGGAGACCAGGGCCTCGGCGTCCCGGTCCGGGTCGGGGTCGGCCCTGCGCCGGTCGTCGCCCGTGAGGACGTCCAGGCCCGGGCCGACGGCGGCGCGCACGGCGGCCGGGTCGGCGTGCACCACGACGGCGTCGATGTCCGGGGAGAGCCGGGCGGCCTCCGCCTCGCCGAAGAACACCGCGCGCTCGACGGGGGCGGGGCGCACGGTCCCGGTCACCGTCCAACGCCCCTTGCCCGCCGGCGTGGTGAGGGTGATCCGGTCCCCCACGGCCCCCTCCCCCGCCGCGACCACGACCTCGCCGGACGCGGCGGGCGGACGGCCGCAGAGCAACCGGTACGGGGCCGCAGCGGCGACGGGCCAGGGGTGCCCGGCCGCCTCGCCGGACCCGTCCCCCGCCGCCACGGGGAACGTACGGTCCACCGCGGTCCGCCCCAGCCCCGCCAGCCGCTCGGCCACCTCGGCCGGAACGGGCCGGGGATGGGTGAGCTTCTGCGTACGGACGCCGATCGGGGTGCGTACGCGCACCTGGTCCGCGCCCCGCACCACCACCGGCGCGGCGGCGAACCGCTCCGGTGCCTGGTCCGGTCCGGCGAAGGTGGCGGCGAGGGCCAGCCCCGTCGTGGCGATGATCCCCACGCCGAGGGCCAGCGCGAGGAAGGAGCCGGCGAGGGTGACCCAGCGGGTCCGTATGCCCTGAAGGACGAGCTTCAGCACGGGACGGCTCCCATCCGGGTCATCCGGGCCGCGATCTCCTCGGCCGCCGGGGCGTGCAGCTCGTCGCGCACCCTGCCGTCCGCGAGGAACAGCACCCGGTCCGCGTAGGAGGCGGCGACCGGGTCGTGGGTCACCATGATCACGGTCTGGCCGTCGTCCGCCATGGTCCGGAGCAGCGTCAGCACCTCGCGGCCGGTCGTGGAGTCCAGGGCGCCGGTCGGCTCGTCGCCGAACAGGACGTCGGGCCGGGTGACCAGGGCGCGGGCGAGCGCCACCCGCTGCTGCTGGCCGCCCGACAGCTCACCGGGGCGGTGCCCGGCCCGCCCGCCGAGGCCCACCCGGTCCAGGACGCCGAGGACGTCGGCGCGCTTCGGGCGGCGGCCCGCGAGTCTCAGCGGGAGGGCGACGTTCTGTTCGGCGGTGAGGGCGGGGAGCAGGTTGAACGCCTGGAAGACGAAGCCTATGCGGCTGCGGCGGAGGAGGGTCAGCCGGCGTTCGCTCAGCCCGGTCAGCTCCGTGTCGCCGAGGAACACCTGCCCCGCGGTGGGCCGGTCGAGCCCGGCGGTGCACTGGAGCAGGGTGGACTTGCCGGAGCCGGAGGGGCCCATGACGGCGGTGAAGGAGCCCCGGGGGATGTCCAGGCTGATCGCGTCGAGCGCGGTGACGGCACCGGACTTCCCGGCGTAGGACCGGGTGACCGAGCGGAGTCGGACGGCTGCGTGATTCATGCCTTCAGCCAACCGCCGTCGGCCGCCCGGCACATCGCAGCGGTTTCCACTTCTGAGGTGGAGCTACCTCTACCTCAGAAGTGGAAACCGCTGGGTGGTCCGGGTCCGTGGGCGGCGCCTACGGTTCCCCCATGTCCTCGTCCTCCGGCCTCCACCAGGCCCTGTGGCAGCGGCGCTACCTGCGCGGCCCCTGGCCGTGGCGGGCGGCGCTCTACCTGCTGACCGGCACACTCGTCGGCGTCCTGGCGTTCGCCGTCCTCCTGCTGCTCGCGGTCGCGGGCGGCGCGCTCGCCGTGCTCCTCGTCGGCCTCCCGCTCCTGCTCACCCTGGCCCTCTCCGGCATCCCGCTCGCCGCCCTGGAGCGACGCAGGCTGCGGCTGGTGGACCCCCGCCGGCTCGCCCCGGTCCACGGCGAACCGGACGGCACCGGGCTCACCGCCTGGCTGCGGACCCGGCTGCGGGAGCGGGCGACCTGGCGGGAGCTGGGGTACGCGCTGCTCACCGCGGTCGTCCTGTGGCCGCTGGAAGCGGTGACCGTGGGGGCGGCGCTCACGGTGTGCGGCGGGCTGATCGCGGCGCCCGTGGTGCTGGCCGTGAGCGGCGGCGAGGAGGCCCGGGTGCTGAAGCTGTGGATCGTCCACTCCTATCCGGCCGCCTTCGGGACGCTGCTCGCCGGGCTGGTGCTGCTCCCGGTGTTCGCGTATCCGGTGGGGGTGCTGGCGGCCTGGCGCGCGACGCTGGCCCGGGCGCTGCTCGCGGACTCCGAAGCCGGGGCACGGCTGCGGGAGCTGGACCGGTCGCGCACCCGGCTGGTGGTCGCCTTCGAGGCGGAGCGGCGGCGCATCGAGCGCGATCTGCACGACGGGGCGCAGCAGCGGCTGGTGGCCCTGTCGATGACGCTCGGACTGGCCCGGCTGGAGGGCCCGCCGGAGCCGCTGGCCGGGCTGCTGGCCAAGGCGCACGGCGAGGCGGACACCGCGCTGGTGGAGATCCGGGAGCTGATCCGGGGCATCCACCCCCAGGTCCTCACCGACCGGGGGCTGGAAGCAGCCGTGGAGGACGTCGCGGACCGCTCGGTGATACCGGTCGATGTGGAGCTGGAACTGCCGGAGCGGCTGCCGGGGGCCGTGGAGAGCGGGGTGTACTTCGCGGTGTGCGAGGCGTTGGCGAACGCGGCCAGACACAGTGGGGCGGAGCGGGTCCGGGTGTCCGGGCAGGTGGCGCGCGGGCGGCTGGTGGTGGAGGTGGCGGACGACGGGCACGGCGGCGCCTCGGCCGGGGACGGGACGGGGCTCCAGGGCGTCTCCGACCGTCTCTCGGTGCTGGACGGCCGTTTGGTACTGTCCAGTCCCCCCGGCGGGCCCACGGTGTTCCGCCTGGAAGTCCCCGTACCGGGCGCGAGCGGGAGGCCCTGAGCGTGCGGATCGTACTGGCCGAGGACAGCGTGCTCCTGCGCGAAGGGCTCGTCGGTCTCCTCGAACGGTTCGGCCACCAGGTGGTGGCGGGCGCGGGGACGGCGGAAGAGCTGATCGCAGCGGTCGCCGAGCACGGCCCGGACATCGTGGTGACCGATGTCCGCATGCCGCCCGGCTTCTCCGACGAGGGCCTGCGTGCCGCGCTCGAACTGCGCGCGAAGCAGCCCGGGTTGCCGGTGCTCGTGCTCAGCCAGTACGTGCAGCGCACCTACGCGGAGGATCTGCTCGACTCGGCGGACGGGCGGGGCGTCGGCTATCTCCTCAAGGAACGCATCGGCCACGTGGAGGAGTTCGTGGACGCCCTCGCCCGGGTCGCCGCCGGGGACACCGTGGTGGACCCGGAGGTGGTCCGGCAGCTGATCCGGCACCGCCGGGACCCGCTGTCCCGGCTGAGCGCGCGCGAGCTGGAGGTGCTGGCCCTGATGGCGGAGGGCAAGTCCAACGCCTCGGTCGCGGCGGCCCTTTCGGTGAGCGAGGGCACGGTGAGCAAGCACTTCGGCTCCATCCTCGGCAAGCTGGACCTGTCCGTGGACGACACCACCAATCGCCGGGTGCTCGCGGTGCTCGCGTACCTCAGGGGCTGACCCCTCCGGACCTGCGCGCCCAGCCGGCCTCGCCGCGGCCGCCGGGCCGGACGCGGCGGCCCGCGCGCGCCCACGGGGCCGGGCGGACCACGTCGGCGGGCAGGGCCTCGGCGCGGTGGGAGGCCAAGGCGTGCAGGACGGTGAGGACGGCGGCCAGTTCCTCGGGGGTGGGGTCTCCGGACAGGAGGCGGATGGTCATGCCGGCTGGTTCCCGTGCTTGCGGTGCGGCAGGGCCACCGTCTTGGTCCGGAGCATGGCGAGACCGGCCGCGAGGACGGCCCGGGTGTGCGCGGGGTCGATGACGTCGTCCACGAGCCCGCGCTCGGCCGCGTAGTACGGATGCATGAGCTCCGCCTTGTACTCCTTGACGAGCTGCTGCCGGGTGGCCTCCGGGTCGTCCGACGCCGCGATCTGGCGGCGGAAGACGACGTTGGCGGCGCCCTCCGCGCCCATGACCGCGATCTCGTTGGCGGGCCAGGCGTAGGAGAGGTCCGCGCCGATGGACCGGGAGTCCATGACGATGTACGCGCCGCCGTACGCCTTGCGCAGGATGACCTGGATGCGGGGCACGGTCGCGTTGCAGTACGCGTACAGCAGCTTCGCGCCGTGCCGGATGATGCCGCCGTGCTCCTGGTCCACGCCGGGCAGGAAGCCGGGCACGTCGACCAGCGTGACGAGCGGGATGTTGAAGGCGTCGCAGAGCTGCACGAAGCGGGCGGCCTTCTCGGAGGCGTGGATGTCGAGCACCCCGGCCAGCACCATGGGCTGGTTGGCGACGACGCCGACCGTGCGCCCGTCGATCCGGCCGAGCGCGCAGATGACGTTGCCCGCCCAGTGCTCGTGGACCTCCATCAGGTCCTCGTCGTCCAGGAGTTCGCGGACCACCTGGCGCATGTCGTACGGGCGTTGCGGGTCGGCCGGGACCAGGTCGAGCAGGGTGTCGCCGGGGCGGTCGGCCGGGTCGTCGCAGGGCGCGGCGGGCGGTTCCTCGGTGCTGTTGGCCGGGAGCAGGGTGATCAGGTGGCGGACCTCGTCCAGGCAGGTCTCCTCGTCGTCGTACGCGAAGTGCGCGACGCCCGAGGTGCCCGCGTGGACGTCGGCGCCGCCGAGGCCGTTCTGCGTGACCTGTTCGCCGGTGACGGCCTGGATGACGTCGGGGCCGGTGATGAACATCTGGGAGGTCTCGCGGACCATGAACACGAAGTCGGTGAGCGCCGGGGAGTAGGCGGCGCCGCCCGCGCAGGGGCCGAGCATGACGCTGATCTGCGGGATGACCCCGGAGGCGCGGGTGTTGCGCTGGAAGATCCCGCCGTATCCGGCGAGCGCGGTGACGCCCTCCTGGATGCGGGCGCCCGCGCCGTCGTTGAGCGAGACGAGCGGGGCGCCGGCCGCGAGGGCCAGATCCATCACCTTGTGGATCTTCGCAGCGTGCGCCTCACCGAGCGCCCCGCCGAAGATCCGGAAGTCGTGGGCGTAGACGAAGACCGTGCGGCCCTCGACGGTGCCCCAGCCGCCGACGACGCCGTCGGTGTGCGGGCGCCGGTCCTCCAGGCCGAAGCCGGTCGCGCGGTGCCGTCGCAGCTGCTCGACCTCCTGGAAGGTGCCCGGGTCGAGCAGCAGCTCGATGCGTTCGCGGGCGGTGAGCTTGCCCTTGGCGTGCTGGCGTTCGGTGGCGGCGGCGTCCCCGGTGGCCACGGTGGCGTGCAGGCCGTTCAGTTCGGCGGTGCGGGTGCGGAGCGAGAGCACCGCGGCGGGCGCCGCGAACTCCTCCTCCAGCTCGGCCAGTGTCTGGGTTTCCACGGTTCGACTCCCTTGTCTGCTCAGCCGTTTCAGAGGCCGAGGCCGCGGTAGCGGCGCGGCCAGATGCCGTGCTTGCCGGGGGCGAGAATGCCCTCCGCGTCGAGTGCGTCCTTGATGCGTTCGCCGAGCCTGCGCACGGCGTGGTCGTTGAAGCCGTAGGTCGCGGCGACCCGGTCCATCAGCGCGGGATGGGCGCGCTGGACGCCGTAACCGGCCTCCGCCGCGCCCCGGACCAGTGCCTCGCACAGCGCCAGGGCGCGCGCCCGGTCGTCCGCGTCCCGGGTGTCGAAGACGGCGGTGACCCGGTGGTGCAGGGCCCGCGCCCCGACCGCGAAGGCGCCCAGGTAGTCCGTGCCGTGGGCGTGCGCGAGGTCCCTGGCCAGCGCGTACTGCGCGAGGGCGTCCGCGCCGGTCACCGGCGACACGGGGGTGAGGTCGAGGCGCCCCGCGTACGGCAGCCAGCCGTCGGCCTCGTCCGCCGGGCGTACGTGTCCCGCCTCGCCGCCCGCCGCCCCGGCGCGGGAGAACCGGGCGCCGGGGACGGCGGCGAGCGCGTCCCGGAGGACGGACCACTGGGCGTCGATCACGGCGGGCGCCCCGGCCAGTTCCCCGTACAGGTTCCAGCGGCCGATGCCGAGGTCCGCCATCAGCGTGCGGACGACGCTGTCCGGGACCGGCCCGGGGCCCTGGTGGTACGTGGCGCGGCTGCCGGCCGCCGCCGCGTCGAGGAGCACGCTGCGGACGGTCGGCGTGCCGGTGACGGTGCGGTCCCTGAGCAGCGGGCGCAGGGCGTCGACCAGGGGCCCGAGGCCGTCCTCGGCCGGGACGGCGACCGCGTAGGCCCGGCGCGCCGCAGGTTCGGGGCGCAGCCGCACCCCGAGCTTGGTGACGATCCCGAACGCGGACCGGGCGAACATCGCGCCGAGGGCCGGACCGCAGCCGTAGGGCGCCCAGGGCCCGGGGCCGGTCAGGGCGGCCGCCCCGGTGCGCACCACCTCCCCGTCGGCGAGCACGACCTCCATGCCGTACGGGGCCGCGTCGGCGCCCTCGTAGCCGGGGCCGCCGGTGGAGCGTTCCAGGACCTCGCCGAGGACGCTGCCCCAGCGCGGGCCTTCGAGGTCCACCCGCTGGTCCAGGCCGAGTTCAGCGATGCGCCCCGCGAGGTCGTGGAAGGTGACCCCGGGCTCCACGACCGCGTATCCGCCCGCCGGGTCCACCTCGACCACCCGGTTCATCCGGGCGAGGTCGACCGCGACCGCGCCCGGGAGCCGGGGTGCCGGGCCGCCGAAGCTGGGGTCCCGACCGGGCAGCACCGGCGAGAGCGGCACCCCGAACGCCCCGGCGATGCGCACCACCGCCCGTACGTCCTCGACGGTGGCGGGCATCAGGGCGGCGGAGGCCCCGAAGTGGCCCTCTTCCAGGACGGGTTGGGGGTCGGTGTAGCCGGGGAGGCCGACCGCGCCCTCGGTCAGGACCCACCGCGGGCCCAGAGCCACCCGGAAGGCGGCCAGGGCCCGGGTGAAGTCCCGGCCGTCCACCCCGGGCGGGAGCCGGCGGACCTTCACGGCGTGCCTGCCCCGATCCGGACCGGGGACCGCTCCGAGGGCACGAACGCCTGGACGTCGATGCGCTCCCAGACCCCGGAGACGGCGAACGGGTCACCGGTGGCGAACTCCTCCGCCTCCTCCCGGGTGGCGGCCTCGACCACGATCAGGCTGCCGACCGCGGTGGTGCCGTCGGCGGCCGTCAACGGCCCGTACAGCACGGGTCGTACGCTCGCCTCCCGCAGCCGCGCCGAGTGGGCCGGGCGCTGGGCGGCGCGCAGCTCCGCGGTGTCCGGTGCGTCCAGGCAGTGGATCGCCCACAACATGTCCTTCTCCTTCCGTCGGTCGTGCGGGGGGCCCGCTCAGGCGGCGCGTTCGGCGCTGATGGCGGGGGCCGACTGCTCGCGGAGCCGGGTCAGTTCGCTGACGACGGCCTGGCGGGCGGCGAGCTTCTCCTGCTTGACGGAGAACCGCTCGGGGATGACCCGGTACTCGGCCTCGACCACGCTGGCGAGCTTCTCGCCGTGGTGGAAGCCGATCCGGCACCGGAAGACCGAGCCGACCGGACTGCGGGTGTGTTCGAGCAACTCGTACTGGGCGGTGGCGGGCAGCGGGAAGACGAAGCTGTGGAACTCGGAGTTGACCGAGCCGATCACGAAGCGGGTCTTCTCCGGGCCGGTGACGAAGAACTGCTCGGTGACGACCGTCCACATCTGGCGGGCCGCTTCCAGCAGGGTGATGGCCGGAATGTGCTGCCCGGTGAGGTGGTCCTCCAGGACCTCGACGCGCTCGTCGATGACGAGATCGGCGACGAAGCGCTTCTCACCGGTCTGGCCGACCGGGCCGATCAGGACGTTCTTGGCGTCGTGCTTGTGGGTGAGCCGCTGGTCGGCCGGTTCCGGGACCCCGCCCTTGCCCAGCGAGACGGCCGGTCCGTGCGCCTCGGCCAGGGCGCGTATCTCGGCGAGCTGGCCGGCGCTGAGGCCCTGGCCGATGCTCACCGACAGGCTCTCGGCCAGCTCCCCGGCACGCAGCCGGGCGATCAGCTCGGAGACGGGGACGGTCCCCCGGTTGGCGAGGAAGTCCTCGAAACGGTCCCCGACGGCGATGAGTGCTTCGTGCGACATGTCGATCCCTCCAGGATGTGGGGCTGGTGCGGGCGGGTGCGGTGCGTTTCAGACGGCGGTGGCCGCCAGCTGCTCGACGGTGCGGACGTACGCGTCGGACAGGGCGCCGACCGTGCGGACGTCGGAGATGACGTACTCCTCCTCGAAGGGGTCGACGCCGAGCTCCATCTCCAGCTGGATGACGAGGCGGGCCAGCAGCAGGGAGTTGAGCCCCAGCTCGTGCAGGAACTCCGAGCCGGTGAGCGTGGGGTGCGTCGGGCGCTCGGCCTCGGCGAGCAGGGCGTTGATCTCCTGGTGGACCAGGGCGGTGATGTCGGCTGCGATCAGCATGTGATTCCTCCGTCTACGACGATCGACTGTCCGGTGATGAATGAAGAGGCGGGCGAAATGAGATAGAGAACGGCGTCGGCGATTTCGTTCATGGTGCCGAGCCGGCCGAGCGGGGTGCGGCGCTGAATGCGTTCCCGGTTCTTCTCGGTGACTTCCTCGGTCATGTCACTGTCGAAGAATCCGGGCACCAGCGAATTCACCCGGATGTTGAAGGCCCCGAGTTCCCGGGCCAGGCTGCGGCTGAATCCGTCGAGCCCGGCCTTGGTGGCGGCGTAGACCGCCACGCCCCGGTAGCCGCGGATGGCGTTGATGGACGAGATGTTGAGGATCTGGCCGCCGCCCTGGCGCGTCATCGCGCGGGCGCACGCCTGGGCGAGGGTGATCGGGGCGAGCAGATTGCTCGCGATCAGCGTCTCGGTCTGCTTGCGGGAGGTGGTGAGGAAGAGTTCCTGGTGGAGCACGGCCGCGTTGTTGACGAGCAGGTCGACCCGGCCGAAGCGGCGGACCACCGTGCGGACGACCCCGCGCAGCGCGTCCGGGTCCCCGAGGTCGGCGGCCTCCCAGAGGAAGCGGTCGCCCCGCTCGGCCTGGAGGTCCTTGACGAAGTCGTTGGCCGACCGGCTGAAGGTCGCGACCCGCCACCCCTCGGCGAGCAGCCGCTCGACCAGGAGCCGGCCGAGCCCGCGGCTGCCGCCGCTGACCAGGGCGACCCGGTCCTCCCCGGGGGCCTCCTGGGCCTCCCCGGCGCTCATGCCGCGCTCCGGATCTTCTTGTACCGCTCCGAGTGCTGCGGGGCGGCGGAGACCTCCACGAGCACCGGGACCTTGTACGCCTCCAGGCGCCGGCCGCAGTACTCGCGGACCCTGCGGGTGACGGAGCGCCGGTCCTCGTCCTCGACCAGCTGCACGGTGGCCTTGACGACCATGCCGGTGACCGGGCTCGGGCGGCCGCTGACGGTGGCCTCCGCGATGTTCTCGACCTCCAGCAGGACGCTCTCGACCTCGCTGGGGTAGACCTTCTCGCCGCCGACGTTGATGATCTCGGAGTTGCGGCCCAGGATGCGCACCCAGTCGCCGTCGACCTCGACCACGTCCTGGGTGTTGAAGAACCCGTCCTCGTCGAAGGGCGCGGGCGCGTTGAGGTAGCCGAGCATGGCCATCTCGGAGCGGATCCACAGGATGTTGTCGATGATCCGGTGCTCGAATCCGGCCGTGCCGAGCTTCACCCACAGGGTGTCGTCGCCGCGCGACCGGGTCGGCAGGATGCCCAGCTCGGACAGCCCGTACGTCTGCTTGAGCCGGACGCCCGGCAGCGCCTCGCCGAGCCGCCGCAGCGTCTGGAGCGGCATGGGCTCGGTGCCGTACGTGACGAGCTTCAGCGAGTCCGTGGCGTACCGCTCGTGGGCGCCGGAGATCAGCACCATGTTCAGGAAGGTGGGCGTGGTCGGCAGGATCTGCACCCGGTGCTCGGCGATCGCCGCGAAGACGGCCTCCGGGGTGCGCTCCGCGACGGTCACCACGGTGCCGCCCTGGCTGAGCGTGTGCAGCAGGGTGTTGACGCCGCCGATGTGGTCCAGGCTGAGGAAGGACAGGATGCGCGAGGGGCGGGTCGGCTCGCCGTAGCGGGCCAGGACCTTGTCGAAGTCGAGCACGGACGCCTTGCTGCGGCCGGTGGTGCCCGAGCTGAACAGCACCAGGCCGGGCCGGCCGGCGTCCCGCAGCTCGCCGTAGAGGGCGTGGTCCGCGCGGCGGCCGGTGCGCTCGCAGCGGTGCACGCCGCCCTCGTCCACCCGGACGACGACCTCGACCTCGGCCACGTCCAGGAACTCGGCGCGCTTGGCGGCGGGCAGGACGGTGAGCGGGACGACGACGACCCCGCGCTCGATGAGCGCCAGCAGACCGGCGCACGCCTGCGGGGAGTACGCCCCCTCCAGCGTCACGACCTCGCCGGGGCGGACCTGGTGGCGGTCGAGGAAGCCGCGCCACTCGTCCACGAGCCTCAGCAGGTCCTCGTAGCGGTAACTGCGGCCCTCGAAGGCGACGGCCTCGGAATCCCGGAAGGATTCCAGTCGGGCCAGAAAAGGGTGAGGCATTGCTTTCTCCTGGATTTCGAAGGATTTCGGATCTCGATGACTCGAAGCTAGTACGCGGCAATTCGCCGCTCAATATGGCTTTTATGAGCCCTCGTACGGGGCGGTCGTGCGGGGTGGCCATTCGGTGCGCCCCTTCGGGCAGGGGTACGGGGTAGCCGAAAGGGCATGTAGCGGAAGAGGCATCGACGGCGCATGCTCGGAGGCGTAACGCACGACTGCCGTGACCTGTCCTGGGATGGCAGCGGGCCGCCGAATCCGGCCGGCCCCGGTGCGCCGGTTCTCCGGCGCGTTCGCCCCCAGGAGCAGAAGTGATCCAGCAGATCCTGCCGTCCGCCGTCGCCTGCGCCGACACCACCGCCGACCTGCCGGGAGCCCAAGTCCTGCCGGAGGAGGAGCCGTTGCTCGCGAAGTGCGTGGAGCAGCGGCGCCGGGAGTTCACCACCACCCGGCACTGCGCCCGCCGCGCCATGTCGGCGCTCGGGGTCGCCCCCGCCCCGGTCCTCCCGGGCGCCAAGGGCGAACCGCGCTGGCCGGCCGGGGTGACCGGCAGCATGACCCACTGCGACGGCTACCGGGCGGCGGCGCTGACCCGCAGCGACCGGTTCCACAGCGTCGGGATCGACGCGGAGCGCCACGCGCCCCTGGAGGAGCGGATGGTGCGGCACATCTCCGTGGACGCCGAGCGCGAGCACCTGGCCGCGCTGGCCCGGGCCAGGCCCGAAGTGCACTGGCCCACGGTGATGTTCAGCGCGAAGGAGGCCGTCTACAAGACGTGGTTCCCGCTCACCGGGCGCTGGCTCGGCTTCCGGGACGCCCGGCTCGCGTTCGACCCGGAGGCGGGCACCTTCCGGGCCCGGCTGATGGTGCCGGGGCCGGTGGTGGACGGCGCCCGCCTGGGCTGGTTCACCGGCCACTGGGCGGTGCGCGAGGGGCTGGTGCTCACCGCGATCGCGCTGCGGCGGGGGCGGTGAGGGCGGCGGTGAGCGTGGACCGGTCCGCGAGGCCCGTCAGCTCCGCCGCCGCCCAGGCGCCCGCCGTACGCAACTGGCCCGGGGCCGACGGGAGGACCGGCCAGTCGAGGCGCTGGGCGTGCTCCATCAGGACCCGGTCGGTGCCGCCGACGACCACGGGGCGGCCGACCGCGAGGAGCATGTCCAGGTCGCTCGCGTGGTCCCCGTAACAGCTCGACTCCCCGGCGTCCAGGCCGAGTCGGGCGAGGGTCTCGCGGACCGCGTCGGCCTTCACGGAGCCGATCATCGGGCGCTCCACCTCACCGGTGAGCAGTCCGTCGGGGCCGACGACCGGCTCCGAGCAGAGGATGAGGTCGGCGCCCAGGTCCTCGGCGAGCGGGTCCAGGCAGCCCCGGAACGAGCCGGAGACCAGCACCACCAGGTCCCCCGCCTCCCGGTGCCGGCTCGCGGCGGCCCAGGTGGCGACGGTGACGGCGGCGGGCCCGCGCCGGTACTCCTCGTACCACTCCCGCCCGGCGGTGCGCAGCTCCTCCATCGGGACCCCGGCGAACCGGCGGTAGTAGCGGCGGTTGATCTCCGAGCGGTGCACGCCGGAGGCGGCGGCCTCGCGGACGCCCGCCATCACGGCGGCGTGCCCTGAGCCGTCGTCGCCGTGGCGGGCCATCCAGAACCGCAGGAAGTGGAACATGCTCTTGGTGTTGATCAGCGTCTCGTCGACGTCGAAGAAGGCGGCGCGGGTGGCGTGCGCGGGATTCGTCATGTCGTTCACCAGCCGGTTCCGTAGGGGGAGGCCGGCGCGTGGGCGGCGGCCTGCGGGGCGGGGCCGCACAGGCCCTCGCGCAGGGCGCGGGCGGCGGCGAGCGTGCGGTTGGGGCAGTTGAGCTTGGCCAGGATGTTGGCGACCAGCCGCTTCGCGCCGTGCTCGGAGATCCGCAGCCGGCGCCCGATCTGCTTGTTGCTGAGGCCGTCCACGACGAGCGTCAGGGCCTCGCGTTCGCGCGGCGTGAGCCGGGGCGCGGCCGGGACCTCGCGGGCGCCGCGCCCGGCGAGTTCGAGGAGGGGCCGGGTCAGGGCGGCCGGTATGCGCGCCTCGCCCGCCCGCATCGCGCCCAGCACGTCGCCGAGGGCCGCCGCGTCGAGGCCGTCGGAGAACAGCAGCGAGGCGCCCGCCACGGAGGCGACCCGGTCGAGGTCGAAGGACCGGGTGTCCGGCAGCAGCAGGAGCACCCGCACGCCGTACGCGGCGACGCGGTGCAGCACGGAGTCGCCGTCCAGGTCGGCCGGCTCCGGCACGATGAGCAGCACATCGGTCGCCGGGTCGCCGACCGCGTCCACGGCCGCCGAAAGCTCCGGAAAGGCGCGGCAGCTCCCGACCGCGTCCACGGCACCGAGCATGCGCTCCAGGCCGTAGCGCTGAAGGTCGTCGCGGACGGAGAGGATGACATCGGTCGCCTGCTGCGGGACCAGCGGCGAGGTGGAACGTACCGGCGGAGCGGCGACTGCGAGAGCCGCGCGGTTCTGCGACATTGCCCTTACCCCCAGGGGTCCTTGTCGGTGACCGCTGGGGCCACCCGTATGCAAGGAACGCTAGACGCGCGAAGGGCCGCGGAGGCCGTCACTGCCTCCTAGTCCGGGTGGCCGCGGACCGAAAGTAGTAGCCGGATACCTCGGGGGTATCCGGCCGCTGGGGGGCTGCTCCTCAAGCCGCCGGGGCCGCGAGCGGGACGTCGGAGAGGGCCTGGCGGGCGAAGGCCACGACGTGGGCGCGCAGGTCGAGGCCGCCGGCCGCCTCCGCGTCGGGGCCGATGATCAGGCGGGCCAGCTGCGGCACCGCATTCGGCCAGGCGGCGAGCCCGATCAGGCTCAGCAGACAGGCCGCGACCTGCGGCGACGCCTCGGTCCCGAAGCTCTCCGCGAGGGCGGCGATCTTCTCCTCGTAGTGGCTGCGGCGGCCCTCCTCGTTGGGCAGGACGCCGTCGCGGTAGTGCAGGCCCTCCCAGAAGAAGAGCCGGACGAGGACCGGGTTGTCACGGTGGAAGTCGTACACCCGGCCCACGTACTCGGCGGGGTCGTCGCCGCCCTTCAGCGGGACGGCCGCGGCCAGCTCGTCCAGCGCGCGTCCCACGACGGCGTCGAACAGCTTCTGCTTGTTGCCGAAGTAGCCGTAGATCCGTTCCTTGTTCACGCCGGCCAGCTCCGCGATGCGGTCGACGCGCGCCCCGGCAATGCCGTGAGCTGCGAATTCCTCCTTCGCCGCAGCGAGGAGCCGTTCCTTGGTGTGGGTCGTGTCCGAGGTCATGCCACCAGCGTAGAACGGCTTCCCGCAGATGCCAACCAACTGGATGGTTGACATCCAACTAGTTGGTTGGCAGAGTGGAACACGTCGCCGAGGGCAGCACCACCGCCCAGGCCCCAGGACAGGACCAGCGACAGCACTGCCCGTACCGCCTTCCGTACGCACCGCACACCTACCTGGATGGGACTTCTCATGACCACCGTCGCCCGCCCCGCCGCCGCTTCCGCCACCTCCGCCGCCGACCGGAATCAGCCCCGCTCCGCCGCCCCGGCCCAGCCGGCCGCGCTGCCCTCCGTCCACATGCGTGCCCTGCTCACCTGGATCGCGGTCTTCTCCGCCCTGACCGTGGTGCAGCTGCTCGTCGGCCCGTACGTCAAGGGCTTCCCGATGCTTCTGCGCACCCTGGTGATCACCGGGATCGTCGTGCCGGCGGTCGTGTACACGCTGGTGCCGAACCTCCTGAAGGTCCGCGCCGCCGTCCTGCGCCGCCGCGGCTGAGCCGTGCGGCAATGGCTGATTCCAGCCATCACCGCCACGCAGTCCGCAAATCGGCTTATCCTGCACCGGTTCAGCGCTAGAGAAGCAGTTGAGCACCGGGGGAGGAGAGCGTGATGAGAGAACCGGCGCAGAGCCGCCTCGGCAGCCGCCAGGGCGGCCCGCCCGTGAAACGCTTCAGGGCGTACGAGGACGAGGTCATCGCCCTCTACCACGCCCGGCTCCGCGGGATCAGCAGTCCGCTCGCCGCCGACGACGAGGTCTGGGCGCAGTGCGAGTTACAGGGCCGCCGGGTCTTCCGTGACTGCGCCGACAGCCTGGAGGCCGGCCTGACGGAGGTCTCCGACAGCCACATCGCCGAGGTCGTGGACCTCGGCAGCGCCCGGGTCCAGCAGGGCGTCCACCTCACGCACTCGGTGCGGGCCGGGGTGATCCTCTTCGACACCGTCCTGGAACGCCTGCTGGAGTGCACCGTGGGCGTCGAGGGCGCCGACCGGGCCTACGCGGCCGCCATCCGGGCCCTGCAGCAGGGCATCGGCAGGCGCCTGGAGGTCGGCTCGATCGCGTACGACTCGTTCATGCTCGCCCGGGTCCGCGAGGTGCACGACAAGGGCCACCGCAAGCTGGCCCGCGAGATCCACGACCAGATCGGCAACTCCCTCAGCCTCGCCATGCGCCAGCTGGAGCTGTACGAGCTCCAGGTGGCCCGGCAGAACGCCGATGTGCCCAAGGAGGTGCGGGCCGCCCAGGACGCCATCCTGGAGACCCTCGCGCACACCCGGGAACTGGTCACCGAACTGCGCCGCCCCGCCATCACGGGCTGCCTGGAGGCGGCGCTCGCCGACTTCGTCGCCTCCATGGGGGACGAGGGCGTCCCCGTACAGCTGTGGGTGCGGGGCCTGGACGAGTGGATTCCGGCGCCCGTGGCGGAGGAGGTCTTCGTCATGGTCCGCGAGTGCCTGCGCAACGCCTTCCGGCACGCGGAGGCGGGCAACATCGTCGTCCACATCGACATCGCCCCGCACGAGATCCAGAGCGAGATCATCGACGACGGCCTCGGCTTCGACGTGGAGCAGGTCCTCGCCGGGGACCGCACCAACGGCCTCACCGGCCTCCAGGAACGCACCGACCTGCTCGGCGGCACCCTGCACATCGGCTCGTCGGCCGGGCGGGGCACGCACGTCACCATGTGGATACCGATCAAGGAGGACCGGGCTCTCCGATGAACGAGACCGCCCCCGAATCCGTCCGCATCCTCGTCGCCGACGACCACACGCTGCTGCGCGAGGCCCTGTGCGACCTGCTGCGCTCCGAGCCCGGCTTCGAGATCGTGGCCCAGGCCGGCAACGGCGAGGACGCGATCCGGCTCGCCGCCGCGCACCGCCCCGACGTCGTCCTGCTCGACATCGAGATGCCGCGCAACGACCCCCCGGCCACCGTCCGCAGACTGCTCCAGGGCGATCCGGGCCTCCGGATCATCGTGCTGAGCATGTACGACGGCCAGCAGCTGGTGCAGGAGCTGCTGCAGCTCGGCATCAGCGGCTATCTGCACAAGAGCACCGGCCGCGAGACCCTGATCTCCGCCGTCCGCTCCCGCGAGGGCGGCGAGCTGCGCACCGTGACCGTCTCCGTCTCGCCCGACAGCCTGCGCGCCCCGCAGCCCGCACCCGACGGCGCGGGCGGCCTCTCCGAACGCGAGGCGGAGGTACTGGCCCTGGTGGCCCAGGCCATGAGCAACCGTCAGATCGCGGTGAAGCTCGGCATCGCCGAGGGGACCATCAAGCGGCACATGCGGAACATCTTCACCAAGCTCGACGCCGTCTCCCGCATCGACGCCGTGAACAAGGCCGTGGAGCGCGGCCTGCTCCCCCAGCCCGAACAGCCCCGCCGCCGCTTCTGAGAACGGCTCGGCCCCGCACACGAGGCGTGTGCGGGGCGGGTGCGGACGGCAGGGTCAGGCGGTGACGAACAGCCCGGCGAACAGGGTGAGATGGACCAGGTGCTGCGTCACCATGAAGGCGCGGTACGGGGTACGGCCCCGGGCCGCGTCGCCCCGCGTCGACCAGCAGAGCACCGCCACCACCAGGGACCCGCCCGCCAGGACCGCGGCCGCCGGGCCCAGCAGCGTCGGCCAGCCGGTCAGCGCGGCGGCCAGGAAACCCCCGCCGGTCAGGAGGGCGCCCGCCCCGCCCACCAGCCGGGCGGTGGTGTCGCCCCAGGCGGTCACCGACGTACGGCGGCCGGCCGCGGCGTCGCCCCGGACGTGCGAGAAGTCCTTGGTCACGGCGCCCACCGCGCACATCCACAGCGACATCGCGGCGGCCAGGACGAGCATCGCGCCCGGCGGCCTGCCCTCCCCCGCGGCCGTCCAGCCCGCCGCGTACGTCAGCAGGCCCATCAGCAGGACGGACCCCGAGGTGCCGGCGGCGCTGCGCTTGAGCTGGAAGGGCGCCGCGGAGTAGGCGTAACCGAGGAAGAGGAACGCCAGCACGAACGTGATCAGCAGGATGTTGTTGCAGGCCAGCGCGATGATGACCGATCCGGCCGCGGAGAGCCAGGTCAGCCGGGCGGCCGCCGTCGGCGAGAGGTCGCCCCGGGCGATCGGCCGCCCGGTCCGGTTCAGCCGGTCCTCCTGGACGTCCGACACCCCGTTGATGCCGTACGTGAAGAGGGTCGCCAGGACCCAGCTGACCGCCGGGGCGACCAGCCCGGGCGCCGCCCCCGCGAGCCCGCCCCCGGCGGTGACCGCGGCCGCGGCCAGGAAACGCATCAGAAAGACGATCTGCACGCTGACGCGCGCCTCTTCGAGGAAGAGGACGGCGGCGCGTGCCGTACCTGCGATCCGCAGGGTGGAAGTCGGTGTCCCGGAATTGATCTGTGCGGTGTATGCCCCCATGACCAGGGACATTAATGACGGGCCCCGGACACACACATGCCCCATCGGCGGGCGTTCCGATACCCCTTTTGGGGAAGGGGCCGTATCGGAAGGACCGCCGACGGGGCAGTGGAGTCAAGCAAGTTGACGTGGCGTCAGTTCTCTCGCTGGGCGCCCGTCACCGAGGGCAGGTTGACCAGCAGGGCGGCGAGCAGGCCGATGATGAGGCCGGTGAAGTGGACCTGCTGGGCGGCGCCGATGTAGATCCAGTAGCCGAAGAACATGCCGCCCGAGAGGAACAGCAGGAACAGCCCGGCGAAGGCGCCCAGCGCGATGTTGGCGCGCTGCGTCACCACGATCCCGGTCTCCAGACCGCGCGCCCTGCGCCACAGCCCGTACGCCGCCCGGGCCAGCAGGGCCACGATCAGCAGCTCGTAGACGATGACGCCGATCAGCGCGGGCGTGGCCATGGACTCGGGCATCGCGCGCCACTCCAGGCCGTTGCCCCGTATCGGGTCCTTCACCAGGTCGCGCATGGTCAGCATCGAGGCGATGAGCGCCTTGTTGGTGCCGAAGTCGTTGAGGTTGTTGAGCGTGACGAGGCCCAGCCACAGGGTGAGCCCGCTCATCAGGAACGCGTTGAGCGCGGCGAGCCGGGAGCGGACGGCGAGGTCCGGCCGGCCGGTGGCCCGCGGGCCCGTCGTGTCCTGCGTCGCGGTGGGCCGGTCGGCGGTCAGTGCCATGGGAGGACTCCTCGGAGCAGAAGGGAAGGGGAGCGGTGCGATGCCTTCAGCCTGCCGCTCCCGCCGCCGCCCCGGCAGCTCCCTCTTCGGGCTGCCCGGCCCGGCATGGTCCGTGGGCCTGCCCGTCCGTACTGCCCGTACGGGCCCCTCGGACGGCCAGGGGTACGGCCCCGAATCCCATTGCCCGGGGCCCGGGTTGTCGAGCAGGATCGGACCCCGTGACCACCACCGAAACGCCCTCGCCCGCCGTCCCGCCCCGCCCCCTCGCGCTGATCACCGGGGTCGGCCGCACGGTCGGCATCGGTGCCGGGATCGCCCGGCAACTCGCCTCGTCCGGCTGGGACATCGCGTTCACCTACTGGACGCCCTACGACCGCCGCATGACCTGGGGCGAGGAGCGCGGGGCGACCGCGGCCATCGAGGCGTCGCTCGCCGCGCACGGCGCCCGCACCGCCGCGATCGAGGCGGACCTGATCGACCCGGACGCGCCCACCCGGATCTTCGACGAGGCCGAGCGCCGGATCGGGCCGGTCACCGCGCTCGTGCTGAGCCACGCCGAATCCGTGGACTCCGGGCTCCTGGACACCACCCTCGCCAGTTTCGACCGCCACTTCGCGGTGAACGCCCGCGCCACCTGGTTGCTGATACGGGAGTACGCGCTGCGCTTCCGCGCCCCCGCCGGTACCGGCCGGATCGTCGCGCTCACCAGCGACCACACGGTCGGCAACCTGCCGTACGGGGCCAGCAAGGGCGCCCTGGACCGCATCACCCTGGCCGCCGCGCGCGAACTGGCGCACCTCGGGGTCACCGCCAACGTCATCAACCCCGGGCCCGTGGACACCGGGTGGATGACGGAGGAGCTGGCGGAGGAGCTGCGCCTGGGCACCCCGCTGGGCCGGCTCGGCACCCCGCAGGACACCGCGCACCTGGTGGACTTCCTGTGCTCACCGCAGGGCCAGTGGGTCAACGGCCAGCTGCTCAAGAGCAACGGCGGAGCCGCGTAGACCCACTGCACCCCTTGTCGCGCGCCCACCCGGTCATTAGGGTCGCCTCGGTGTCGAAGCGCTTCGACAGACACGCCTCGACGCCCCCTCCGGCAGCACGCGCGACGTACAGGAACGGATGCCATGCCAGTCCGCAACCAGACGGGCACCACCGTCAGCAACCCGGTGATCCCCGGGTTCCACCCCGACCCCAGCGTCTGCCGCGTGGGCGACGACTACTACCTGGCGTGCTCCAGCTTCGAGTACTTCCCGGGCATCCCGCTCTTCCACAGCCGCGACCTGGTCCACTGGACGCAGATCGGCAACGTCCTCGACCGTCCCGAGCAGTTGCACCTGACCCCGGGGACCCGGGCTTCCGGCGGCATCTACGCGCCGACGCTCCGGCACCACGACGGCCGGTTCTGGCTCGTCGTCACCAATGTCGAGGTGGGCAACCTGCTGTTCACCACCACCGACCCGGCCGGCCCCTGGTCCGACCCGGTCCCGCTGCCCGGCGTCCCCGGCATCGACCCGGACCTCGCCTGGGACGAGGACGGCAGCTGCTGGTGCACCGTGGCCGGGGTCTCCCAGGTCCGCATCGACCCGCACACCGGCGAGACCTTCGGCGAACCGCGCCGCATCTGGTCCGGGGCGCCCGGGGCGAAGGCGCCGGAGGCTCCGCACCTCTACCGGATCGGCGACCACTGGTACCTGGTCATCGCGGAGGGCGGCACCGAGCGCGGGCACGCCGTCTCCGTCGCGCGCGGGCCCTCGCCCGCCGGGCCGTTCGAGCCGTGCCCGGACAACCCCGTGCTCACCCACCGGGGCCGCGAGCACCCCGTCCAGAACACCGGCCACGGCGACCTGGTGCAGGGGCCGGACGGCTCCTGGTGGCTGGTGCACCTCGGTGTGCGGCCGGGCGGCGGCACCCCCGGCTGGCACGTGCTCGGCCGGGAGACCTTCCTCGCGCCGGTGACCTGGGTGGACGGCTGGCCCGTCGTCGGCGAGGTGTCCCTCGAACTCCCCGTGCTGCCCTGGGCGTTGACGCCCGTACCCGACGCCCCGGCCCGGGACGACTTCGAGGAGGCCGAGCCGCGCCCGTACTGGATCTCGCCCCGCCGCTCGACCGCCGGGCGGGCCGGGACGAAGGAGCGCCCCGGCTGGCTGACCCTGCACGGGCGGGGCGGCACGCTGGACGACCCGGACGCGGTGTTCACCGGCCGCCGCCAGCAGCACCTGGCCTGCCGTGCCCGCACGTCGGTGGACGCGGCGGACGGGCACGGCGGGCTCGCGGTCCGGCTCGACGAGGCGCATCACTACGCGGTCGAGGCGGGCGGCGGCGAGATCCGGCTCATCGCCCGGATCGGCCCGCTCCGCACGGTCGTCGCGTCCCGCCCGGCGCCCGCCGGACCGGTGGTGCTCGGGATCGACATCGTGCCCACCCGGGCCCCGCTCGACCCGTGCACGGGACCGGACACGGTGACCCTGGGCGTCGAGGAGCCGGACGGCACGTTCACCGCGCTCGGCTCCCTCGACGGGCGCTACCTCTCCACGGAGGTGACCGGCGGCTTCACGGGCCGGGTGATCGGCCTGTACGCGGCGAGCGGCACGGTGCACTTCGACTGGTTCACGTACGAACCGCTCTAGGCGGCCGAGGTGGCCCCCACGGCGGGCGTGTCGGGGAGGGCCTTCAGGATGTCGCGGAGCAGGTCGATCGTCTCGTCCTCCGCGTCGGTCCCCAGCTCCTCGTTGAGCCGGTTGAGCCGGTCCGCCGCCTCGATGACGGCGGACCGGTCGCCGCGTGCCGCGTGGGCCCGGAAGAGGTCCCGGGTGAGCAGTTCGCTCTCCGGCGACGCGACCAGGCCGCGCGTGGCCGCCGCGACGGCGCCGGTGAGGTCACCGGCCGCCAGGCACCGCTCCGCCAGCTCGTGGGCGACGTCCACGACCGACGACACGATGTCGTGGAACATGGTGTCCGCCCACAGGTAGTTGCGCGGGTTGGTCCCCGCGAACGGGGTGCCCCGGACCAGCGAGAGCGCCCGCGCCAGCGCGGTGTCGGCCGCGGCGCCCCGGGCGTGCATGCCCTCCTGGTACAGCTCCTGGAAGTCCAGCCAGTCGCACCGCACGTACGGGGCGAAGGCGTACCGCCCGTCCGTCACGAACGGCAGGTAGGACTGGCCGCCCATCCAGGCGCGCAGCTTGCTCACATTGGAGTTGCGCAGCGAGTGCCCGACCTCCCGGCCCGGCCAGATCGCCTCGTCCAGCGCGCGGTGCTCCAGGCCCGGGTGCAGGACGAGCCAGGCGGCCATCTCGGTCAGCCGGCCGCGGCGGTTGGACTCGACGGGCCCCTCCGCCGACTCCATCCCGACCGGCCCGAGCACCCGGATGTACGGGTGGGCTGGTATCGGTGCCGCAGCGGTGATCGTTTCCTCCACGGGGACGGCGTGCATCGGGTTCCCGTCCTTCCCGGCGGCCTCCGCTTCCGGGGCGGCCATGACGGCGAGCGTGAGTCGTGGGTCCTGCGGCCGGGCCCAGTCGGGCGTCGGCTCGTCCATGGGCTGCCCGGAGACCGCCATCAGCTCCAACAGGGCCGCGTACTGGGCGGGTTCGAGGCGTTGCAGCATCACTTCGAGGTCCGTCTCCGGAATCGTCACGACGACGCCGGGCGCCGCGTCGACGCTCCACGTCTCGGGCAGTCCGAGCCCGGCGTCGGCGCTCGTCACGGCGGCCAGCGAGGTGCGGGGCTGCGCCGCCGTCAGGTCGAGCAGGTCGAGCGCGCTCGGGTCCGAGCCGGTCAGCGGCAGCGCGCACAGCACGATCTGCGGTGCCCAGGCGTCCGCCCCGGCCCCCATCAGCCGTGCCTCGCGCAGGCTCTCCGCCCCGCTCTCGGCCAGCGCCCGCCGCTGCGCCTCGTCGTGGCTCCGGAGGCCGGTGACGGCGGATTCCAGGGTCGCGTGGTGCACGACGCGGCCCGGGAACGCGGTCTTCAGCTCCTCGCCGAAGCCGACCAGCCGGATCGTGTGCTCGGCGTGCAGCGAGTCGGAGGCCAGCTCCACGGCCAGCGCCAGCAGCACGGACCGTACGTCGTCCGTCTCGCCGTCGAGCCGGAGCATCCCGATCCGCTCCAGGTCGACCAGGACCGGGAACCCCTCGAAGCTGGTGCCCAGGCTGATCAGCGCCGGATACGGGAGCGCGGTGGCCGAGGCCCCCTCGGCAGGCAGCAGCGCCCCCGAGTCCTTCGGGCACCACCAGATCTCCTCCCCGCTCACCACGGGCACGAACGGCGTGACGGGAACGGCCGGTTCGCAGAGGTGGAGCGCGGCCCCGTCCGGGGTGACGACGACGGCGTCGAGCCGCGGCAGCGCGGTGCCCTCGCGGGCCAGCTCGGCGGAGAGGGTGCGCAGGGCGCGGTCCAGCAGGTCGAGCCCCTCGGGCACGTCCGCCGAGGCCGCCCGCATCTCCCTCTCCAGCACGGCGGCATCGCCCTCGGGCAACGCGATGCGGCGCCGGGGGCGCCGGCGACGCTGCTGCACGATGCGGCGCGTGCCGAGGACGCCGAGCACCCCTGCGGCGAGCAGGGCGCCGATTCCGGCGCCGGTACGGGCGGAGAACCCGGCGTCCTCGCCGCCGGAGGCGGTGTCGGCGGGGGCGGGGGCGGCCGTCTCGGGCTTCTCCCGCCCGGGGGTCGGCTTCGCCGACTCGGCGGGCGCGGGCTTGGCGGACTCGGCGGGCTTGGCCGACTCCTCCGGCTTCGGCTTGGCGGTCTCGGCGGGCTTCGCGGGAGCCGTCTCGGCGGGCTTCGGCTTGGCGGTCTCCGCCGGTTTGGCCGGTGCGGGCTTGGCGCTCTCGGCCGGGTGCGGCTTCGCCGTCTCGGCGGGCTTCGGCTTCGCCGTCTCGGCGGGTTTGGCCGGTGCGGGCTTGGCCGGGGCGGGGCGGGCCGACTCGTCCGGTGCCGGGTCCGCGGGCTTCGGTTTCGCCGGGTCCGCCTCGTCCGGGCCGGAGGCCGGGAGTTTCAGTTTCTGGCCCGGGATGATCAGGTCCGGGTTCGTGAACGTGCCGCCGCCCGGCAGCTCCGTACCCCGGTTGAGATCGAAGATCTCCCCGTAGCGCGCGGGGTCGCCGAGTTCGCGGTCCGCGATGGCGCCCAGCGAGTCGCCGGGGCGGACGGTCGCCGTCCCCCCGGAGGACGCCGCCGCCTCGGGGGCGGCCCCCGTCCCGGCCGGCATCCGCAGCTTCCAGCCGGGCTGGAGGAAGCCCTGGGCGTGGAAGACCGTGCCGTCCGTCATCACCCGGCCCTCGTTGAGCGCGGCGATCTCCTGCCAGCGGTTGCCGTCGCCCAGCCGGTCCTCCGCGATGCTCCACAGGCTCTCGGCCGGACGGACGTCCCGCACGGTGTACGAGTCGGCCGACGCGGCCTGCCGCGTGGTGCGGGCGTCCGAGGCGTGCGCGGTGTCCTGGGCGCCGGTGTGGGCGTACGACTGGGTGACGGAGACCGGGGCGGCGGCCGGTGCGGCGAGGGCCGATCCGGCCGTCGGCAGGAGCACCAGGATGGAGCCGATCAGGGTCGCGGCGGCCCGCTGGCTCGCCCCGAGGCCGCTCAGCCGCCGGGCCGTGCGGCCGCGCAGCCCGGCGGGGATCTCCAGCAGCACGGAGAAGGCGAAGCCCGCCCAGCCGACCCAGCCGACGGCGGCGAGCAGGAGCAGGAAGGCTCCCCCGGTGTCCTGCCGGGAGAACAGGTGGGTCAGGTCCTCGATGCCGTTGCCGAGGACGACACCGGTCGCCCACCAGAGCAGCACCGGCAGCCCGGCGAGCAGCGCCGCCAGGACGAGCAGGCTCAGCAGGGCCCGTATCAGATTGCCGACCGTACGCACCGCGATCACGACCCTTCCGGGGCGACGACACCGTGGATGAGCGTGGCGTGCCCCTCCCCGTGGACGGACATGGAGGAAATGCCGACGACCGTGAGGAAGCGGGTGTCGTACGTGCCGGTCACGGTGACCGTCACCCGCTTCCCGTCGGCCGACACCGTCGCGCTGCCGTGCGCCCCGGCCGCCGAGAGGTACGCCGCCGCCGCGGCCTGCGCGGCGGCGGGCTGGGCGACGACGGCCTTGCCCGGGATGGCCTGCGCGGGGTCGATCGCCTGGCCGCCCGCCCGGGCGGCCTCCATCGCGATGGCGTCGGCCCGCTCCGTGGCGCGCAGCTTGCCGCCGCCGTCCACGGTGATCCCGATGACGGCGAGGAGCGCCACGGTGATGATGGCGCTGTAGACGGCGATGCCGCCGCGGTCGTCGTACGTACGCATCAGTCGCGCTCCCGGTACGCGTCGACCGCCGAGGTGAACGTCGACGTGAGGGTGTGGCTGCCGGGGGCGCCCGGCAGCATCAGGTCGGACAGCGGAACGGTGCACGCGACCGTGACACGGACCGTTCCGACCGTGCCCAGGGGGGCGTTGAGCCCCGACGCGTCCACGCTGACGCTGGTGCCGGAGCAGGTGAGGCCCTGGTCCGCCAGGGTCTCCTGCGCGGCGGCCAGGGCGTTGCTCTGCGCGGCCCCCGCGGTGCGCGAGATGGACGCCTCGCGGGCCGCGTCCTCGGCGGCGGCGTCCACCTTGTTCCCGGCGGTCACCACCCGGCCGCCCGCGAGGGCCAGGCAGAGGAAAATGATCATCAACGGCGTGACGATCGCGGCCTGGATCGCCTCGCTCCCCCGGTCGTCCCAGTTCACTTCATCCCCCGGTGGTCCAGCGCTCCACGGGCCCGGACGCGCTCTGAGTGATCGTCAGCCCCGGCACCCCGGGCAGCAGCGAAGGGGCGCGTCCGGTGACCTGGACGCGGATGCGCTCCGCCGTGCTGCCGCCCGTGGAGACGGACGGGCCGAGCAGTGTGTTGCCCGCGATCCGGCCGAGCACCGCCTGCGCGCGCTCCGCCCCGGCACCCGGGCCCGACTCGTAGACCCGGGCGGCCGCGACGCCCTCGCGCGCGGCGGTCAGGGCCACGTTGCGCGCGTAGTACCAGAGCGACACCTGCACCACGGCGATCGTCAGCAGGATGATGAACGGGAAGACGATCGCCATCTGGACCGAGGTGTCGCCGCGGTCGTCCAGCGGGCGACGCGCGACGACCGCGGGCTTCATCAGATGCCCGCCAGCTTGCCGTTGTACCGGGCGATGACCGTCGCGATGGTTCCCGCGATGAGCAGGGCGCCCGTCACGGCGGCGACCCAGATGATCACCGTGGTGATGGAGACGTCACCGCGGTCCGGGTCCTTGGCGCCCTGCTCGACGCGGTCGGCCAGCACCGCCAGGACCAGGGTCAGGGATACAGCGGCCCGGTTCGTGAGCTTGTTGATCGCGTTCATGCTGCGAGCCTCCTCGTTCCTTCTCTTCGTAAGCGTCGACTCCCTTGTGAGGAGACGCCGTTGGCCGTCACGCCGGTTCGGCGCGTAGCCGGTTGTTACCGCTGTTACGTGGCCATGATGTTGATCACCGCGGGGAAGGCGACCATCAGCATCACGAGCACGGCGAGGAGCGCGCCGGGGGCGGTCATCTTCTCGCTGTTCTCGTTGGCCTCGGCGGCCTGTTTGGCGAGCAGTTCGGTCCGCAGGGACTTGGACCGGGCCCGCAGCGTCGTGTAGACGGCCGCGCCGTCGTGCGCCGACATCCGCATGATCTCGGCGACGTCCTCCAGGACCGGCAGGTCCAGCTCCTGGGTCAGCTGGACCAGCGCCTCCCACGGCGGGACCTTGTCCACACGGGCCCGCATCATCGCCTCCTGGAGCCGGGTGAAGGCCCAGCCCCGGCCGACGGCGGCGGCCCGTTCCAGGGCCTCGGTCGGCCCGGAGTCGGCGGCCCGCTTGAGCGCGACGAGGTCCAGGTAGGCGGCGATCGCGTGCGAGAACTCCTCGCGCGCCCGCGCCGCCTGGTCCCGTACGGACAGGTCGGGGATGAACCAGAGCAGCACGCCCAGCACCAGACCCACCGCGACGGGCAGGTAGAACGGCACGCCGAGCCCCATCAGCGTCCAGGCGCCCACGACGAACGGTGGGATCAGCAGTCCGCCGCCCGCCAGCGCCGCCTTGAGCAGCAGGAACCGCTCGGGGGTCTGGCCGACCAGCGCCAGGTCCTTGCGCGGGATGGTGACCCCGGGCAGCCCCTGGAGGTGTTCGAGCAGCCAGGCGCCCCACTCGTCGTCCCGGCTGACCGGGCCCGTCTCCTGGTCCGGCTCCGGCGCGGTGGCGTTCAGGCGGCGCAGGCTGGCCGCCAGGTCGGGTTGCGGGCCGACCAGTTCCCGTATGAGCAGGGCGAGGCCGCCGCCCACGGCGAGGCCCGCGAAGATCGCGGCCGGGGGTATCACGACTGGGCCTCCTGGAGCGGTTCGGGCGGTTCCGGCAGCTTGACCCGGCTGCGCGGATCGGCGATCAGGAACCGGGCCACCGGGCGGTGGTCGGCCAGCGAGCGCATCCAGATCAGCACCCCGGCGAAGGCCGCCGTCAGCAGGGCCAGGACGAGCTGTCCGAGGAGCGTGCCGTAGGGCGCGGTGTAGCTGGGGACGAGGAAACCGGCCCCGACCACGCAGAGCGTGATGATGGTCATCCACCGCACGGTGGTGCGCGGCTTGGCCCGGTCGGCCTCGATCTGGCGGCGCTTGCCGACCTCTTCGCGTACCGCTTCGGACAGGTCCTCCAGCGCCTGCGCGAGGCCGGGACCCCGGTCCGAGGCACAGAGCATCAGCGCGGCGAGCACCTTGTCGGCGGTGACGTCGTCCAGGGCGTCGGCGAACGACTCCAGCGCGTCGGCGGGGCGCCAGCCGACCTGGAGGCGGTCGGCCAGGTCGGCGATCTCGTGCTCCAGGTCGGCGGGCGCGCCGCGGCGGCTGGCGATCATCGCCTGTTCCAGGCCCATGCCGAGGCGCAGCACGTCGGACAGGCGCTGGGTCCACTCGCCGAGCGCCTCCAGCTTGTCGATGCGCACGGTCGCGTTCTTCGTGGGCGAGAGCAGCCAGGGCACCCCGACGACGGCGGCGCCGACGAGCAGCCCGCCGGTGAAGACGCCGGTGATCACCCAGACGGCCAGGGCGAGGACGCCGCCCGCCGCCCAGCGGGTCCGGCGGCGCATGGCCGCGTCGTGCGCCACGCTGCCGCCGAGGCCCTTGCGCGAGCGGCGGACCGGGCGCGGGGCCGTCGTGCCGACCAGGCCCGCGACCAGGCCCACCAGGCCGCCGGCGACGGCGAGTCCGGCGAGCACCCACATCAGCATGAGATTCATCCGGCCATCACCTGGAGATCCAGCGGGCGCTGCCAGGAGCCGTGCGGATGGTCCAGCAGGTGGACGGGGAAGCCGACCCGGACCAGGTCCTCCAGGCAGGAGGGGTGCATGTGCGGGACGGCCCGCGGCTCGCCGGGGCGGGGCGCGAAGATCCGGTTGGTGGCGGGGCGGCCGTTCTCGCCCATGCCGGTGACCTCCAGGACGTGCGAGACGAACCGGTGGCGCTTTCCCTCGATGCGGGTCTCGTCGCGCATCGAGACGAACACGATGAAGTCGAGCCCGTTGGCGGCCTGGCGGTAGGCCAGTTGCTCGGTCATGTTGTCCTGGGCCAGCAGGTAGAGCTCCGCGATGCGGTCGAAGACGATCTCGGGGCGGCGGGCGTGGATCGTGCAGAGGTTGCCGCCCTTGCCGTTGGTCATCGCCTGCATCATGGCGACGATCTCCTGGCCGCGGACCTCGCCGACGACGACCCGGGACAGCGACATGCGCAGCGCGCGGTGGATGAGGTCGAGCAGGGTGATCTCGCCCGCGCCCCGGCCGTCGGCGCCGCGTTCGCCGTTGGACTCGCGGGACTCCATCGGCACGACCTGGCGGTGAAAGCCGTTGGTGTGCGCGAAGAGTTCGAACTCGGTCTCGATGGTGGCGAAGCGCTCGTCCGGGTCGATCTCCTTGAGCAGGGCGCGCAGCAGCGAGGTCTTCCCGACCGCCTGCTCCCCCGTGATCATGATGTTCTTCTCGGCGCGCACGGCGGCGGCCAGGAAGGCGGCCAACGTCTCGTCGATGGCGCCGAGTTGGATCATCCCGTCGAGGTCGACGTCCTTGACGCGGTGCCTGCGGATGGTGACGAAGGTCTTCGGGGTGACCCCGGTGACGGCCTGGAGCCGGGAGCCGTCGGCGAGGCGCAGCGCGAGGAACGGGTCGGCGGTGGACAGGGTCCGCTCGCTCTGCCCGGTGCGGCGCGCCAGGTCCCGGAGCATCTCCTGGAGCTCCTCGTCGGAGTCGGCGACGGGCGCGACCCGGACCCGCCCGCTGTCCCCGTAGTCGAGCCACACCTCGTCGTAGCCGTTGATGAGGATGTTCTCGACGCGCTCGTCGTCCAGATAGGGCTGGAGGCGTCCGGCCCGGAAGAGCATGTCGTAGACGGCGGAGGCCAGGGCCGCGTCCTCGGCCTGGGTGGTGCTCGCCCCGCGTTCGACGGCGATGGCGTCGGACCAGACGGCGACGGCCTCGTTGATCAGGGCGCGGCCGCGCTGGGCCTGGGACTCCGGGCTCATCCGGGCCGACGCCTTGATCTCCTGGGCGAGCCGGTCCGCGACCCGCTTCTTGATCTCGCCGGCGACCCGGTGGTCCACGGTGGCCTGTGGGAGGTGCGTCTCGCCGATCGCCCGAATCGAGGAGACCCCGGCGGTGGGCCGCTGCGCGGTGCGCGGGTCGGTCCGGGGCGGGACGGGCGGGCCGAACTCGCCGCGCTTGAAAGCGACGGTGTGCTCGGCCGCCGGGTTGGGGTGCATCACCGGGTCGGGGTGGAGCGGGTTAGCGCGCATCGGCCTTCTCCCCTTCCCCGTACGGTCCTTGCTGCTGGTAGGCGCCCTGGTGGTACGGGCCCGGGGCGCGGGGTGCGAGGCGGTCGCGGCGCAGGGCGACCCGCTCGCGCAGCGGACCGGTGGCCGCCCGGGCGGCGCGCATCAGGTCGGAGCGGTCGAAGCGGCTGCCGCCGTCCACCCCGTCGGACAGCACCTCGGCCTGCTTGGGCCGCCAGGGCATCCTGGCGAGCACCGGCACCCCGAGCGCCTTCTCGACCTCGCCGGACGTGTAGGGCCCGCCCTCGACCAGCAGGACGGCGAGCGCGTCGGCGCCCGTACCGCCGGGCCCGGCCAGCGACTTGCGCAGCGCCTCGACGCGGACCTGGGCGCTCTGGACCCCGCGCAGGGTGTTGCGGACGACCATCACGACGACGTCCGCCCGCCTGGCGAGCACCGCCGAGGCTCCGAACGCGCCGCGCCGGCCGAGGTCGACCAGGACGTCGTGCTGGTGGTCCTCGATCCGGGCGAACAGTTCGGCGAGGCTGCCCCAGGCGGGGTCGAGCCCGGCCGCCTGCGCGGGGTCGGTGATCCCGGGCAGCAGGAGCCGGCTGCTGCTGTTGTCCTCGGAGATGTCGACCAGCTGCCGCCAGAACGCCTCGACCAGTTCGTCCTTCCGCTGGGCCACGGCGAGGTTGCGCAGCCCGTAGCGGGCGTCCATGCGGCCCTGGAGGGCGCCCGCGAGGACGGCCCCGCCGTCGGGGTCGCACTCGGCGAGGATCAGCCGGCGCCCGGGGCCCAGGGGCCAGGCGAGCAGCAGGGCGAGCGCCGAGCTGGTCACCCCCGGCGCCCCGGTCCCGCCGGCCAGCGCGATCACGGACATCAGGAACCGCTCCCGCTCTTCACGACGATCGCCACCCGGCCGGTGGCGGCCCGCGCCGCGAGGGCCGGTCCGTCGGTCGCCGGGACGGCCACGTCGATGGTGGCGACCCCGGTGGCGTCGGCGGGGTCGCCGACCGCGACGACGGTGGCCGCGATGGTCTGCGGCGGGGCGTCGGACGTCTCGTCGTTCTCGCCCGGGGTGCTGACGATGAGGACCTTGCGCCCCGGGAACAGCCCGGAGGTGGGCCGCTGGGAGGGCTTGGTGGCGACGCCGACGAGGGTGTCGCCCTGTTTGAGGAGGCTGGTGGAGGTGTACTGGTCGCGGGCGAGCAGGGCGCCCGGGGTGAGCGAGACCGCCGCCCGCTTGCCGACGACGCCGCCCCGGTCCGCCGCCTTGACGGGCTTGAGGGCCGGGTCCAGGGATATGGAGACCTCGGTGAGGTCGCCGTCCTCGATGACCTCGCCGGCGGCCACCGCGTGGGTGACGGCGAGCACGTCGGTGCGCTCGCCGGTCGCCGTGAACAGCAGGGCGCCGGAGAGCCCGCCGACCGCGGTCAGGGCGAGGGACAGGGCGATGAGGGCCGGGCGGCGCCGTCGCTGCTTCAGTGCCCGCGGGGGCGCCACGGGGGTGGGGGTGCCCGGCGCGCCGCCCTGGTAGGGCGGGGCGGCGGTCTTGGTCCTGCTCAATGGGTGCCTCCAGCAGTGCTTTCGCTGCGCGCGCTCGTCATCGGGCGGTGGTGCTTCCCGGTCGTCAGCCGACGACCTGGAGCTCGCCGATGGCCACGGTGGTGGCGGACTCCCGGGTCTCGGTCAGGTCGCCGCTCTCACCGCCGCCCTCCCAGTGGATGGTCCACGTGGACGTGGCGGTGACCTTGAACTTGTTTCCGGCCTCGCCGCGCGAGGTGTGGCGGTAGACGTGCCCGCAGTCGGGCGACTCCCGCTTCCCGTACGACGCCCGGTAGGGCTCGCCGGGCTCGGTGCAGGTGACGGACGAGCCGTCGCCCATGTTCCACACGACCTTCGACACCTTGGCGGTGGCCGTGACCGAGACGGCCCCGGCGGTGACGGTCCTGGCCTGCGGTCCGGTGGTGTTGGGGTGCTGCTTGTTCCACATCCAGACCGGCAGCCCGACCAGACCCGTGCGGCCCGGCTCCGGCGCGATGCCGATGTCGGCGCCCTTGAGGGTCATCTGGGCGACGGCGCGCTCGGCCAGCTCGGCCGGGGTGGGCCCGGCGTCCTTGCCGATCGTGCCGTTGGGGAAGAACGTGTCACGGGGTACGAAGGTCCCGGCGCCCTTGTACGGGAAGTCGGGGCAGTTCGTGGGGTGGTAGATGTCGCCCTCGTCGGGCTTGTGGTTGCCCCAGATGATGTAGTCGTCGGCCGGGGGCTGCGGGTCGAGCAGGGTCCAGTAGCAGGACTCGTTCCAGAAGCCGAGCCCCGGCACGTAGCAGGGGATCTCCTGGCCGTTCTCCCGGTGGCACTTCCGGCCGCCCCCGGAACCCCCGCCCGTGCCCCCGCCGGAGCCGCCGTCGCCGGGCTCGCCCGGGTCCTCGGCGGTGATGTCGCAGACCTGCGTTCCGGGCGGGCACTTCACGTCGCCGTCGGCCACGGCGGCCTGCGTGCCGGCCAGCGCCAGGGCCCCGGCGGCCAGCGCGACGAGCACGCCGCGCGCGTATCGCCCCGGGGTCAGCATGTCCGGTCCTTGTCGATCGTGTAGTCGACAATCCGCCAGCCGCCCTTGCCGTCCTTGGCCGTGGTGGCCTTCGCGGTCCAGGGGCGACGGTCGTCCTCCTTCACACCTGCAATCGGTTTGCCCGTCGCCCGGCGCACCACGATCCCCGTCACGTCGACGCAGTCGGTGATCGTGGCGGTGTGCACCGAGGAGTCCACATCGACGGCCGTGACCTTCGGCGAGATGACCGGCGGGCCCGTGAAGGCGATGCCCGTCTTCTGGTAGTACGTGAACCCTTCGATGATGTTCGCCGCGGCGTTGCCGGTCGTGTACTCGCTGAGCTTCACGTCCTTCATGCTGCCCGTGGAGTACGCCTTGGTCTGCGCCTCCCACATCCCGCGGTACGCGGCCAGCGCGTCCCGCTCGGCGGCCGCGCGCTTCTTCGTCGCGCCGTCGTCCTTGGTGGCGCTCGCCGTGGGCTCGGCGGGCTTCTTCTCGTCCTTCGCACCACAGCCCGTGGCCAGTACGAGGAGGCAGACCGCCATCCCCGAACAGGCCATCAGGCCGGCCTTCTTCCCGCGTGCCATCGGACCCCCCTGGTCATGCGCCGTGGTGCGCATCGTCGTCTGCGTCCGGAAAGTGATGTGCCGTCATTCTGCATCACGGCCCCGGGCCGAACGGGCGCCGTTCTGTCACAACTATGTCCGACTGCGGTGACAGAAGGGCCGGTTGATGACCTGCGTATGAGCAGAATCTGATCACCTCACCCGCCACACCGATCACATCCCTGCCAACGATCCGGAGGCGGCTTCGAGTTGGCCGGTCAAGACCTTGCCCGCACCGCCAACCACCCTTGTCCAGAAGGGTCCGTCGCGCGGTCAAGGGGGCGGTCAAGGGGTGAGGCGCACCATCAGCCGTGTTCCACAGCGCGTCCAGGGGGAGACGATCCAATGCGCACCCACGCACCACCACCCACCAGAAGCGAAGGGCTCATAGGCCGCCTCAACACCGAGTGGGCGGACCTGAGCCAGGACGAGACGTTCCGGCTGCACCTGCGCCACTGGTACGGCGACCCGGCACCCACCGGCCCGCAGTCCCTGCTCGACACCCTGCGCGCCTGCCGGACCTCCGGCGCCCAGGACCGCATCCTGCTCCCGCTGCTCAGGGCGGCCGTCACGGGCGGCCCCGGCGGCCCGCTCGCCGCGCGCACCGTGGTGCAGACGATGCTCCCGAAGGCGATCCGCATCGCCCGCAGCCAGCTGCGCCCGCAGTACGACTGGGAGGAGACGGTCTCCCTCACGGTCGGCGCCCTCTACGAGGTCGTCCGGACCTATCCCGTCCACCGCCGACCCCGGCGCATCGCGGCCAACCTCTCGCTGGAGACCCTGCGCCTGACGCGCCGTCTGATCGGGCACGACACGTCCGCCGTGCCCCTGGACCCCGACAGCGCGGCCGGGATCTCCACCGCCGACCCCTCGCCCGCCTCCCAGGCCGAACTGACCCTGCTCCTCGCGAGGGCCGCCGACTACCGGCTGCTCGCCGAGGACGAACCGGGGCGCGCGGCGGGCTGGGACGCCCGGGCGGAGCTGGTCGAACTCCTCGTCTGGGCCCTGGAGTCGGGCGCGCTGGACGTGGAGGACGCGCGCCTCATCACCGGCTACTACCGGGACCGGCCGGCCGGTCATCCGGTCACCCCGCGCCCCTCCGCGCGGGACGGCGCCCGGCAGCGGCAGCGGCGGAGCAGGGCCGTCCGGCGGCTCACGGCAGCCGCCTCCGGGAGGTTCGCGACCCCTGACAGGTTCGCGACAGCGAAGTGACGATCCAGTGACACAAGTCACCCAGGATGGTGGCCTGTTGACGTCACACCCGTACGGCCGGATCCACCTGCCCCGTGCACACCCGATGCTGCGGACCGCTCAGGGAGACATGCGATGAAGCGCGGCCTCAGGCTGGCGAACAAGAAGCAGAAGACCACCGAACAGGCACCGCCGAAGCCGAAGGCCACGCGCACCTCGCGCTACGCCACGGCTCCCCGGGCGGTGCCCGCCGAGGCAGTCGCCGAGGAGGAGACCGACGAGCTGGACGAGGCGGCCACCGGCTGGCAGCAGACCACCGTCAAGATGGCGGGCCTCACCAAGCTGGTCACCGTCGTCGTCTGGATCATGGTCGTCGCCGGACCGCTGCTGGGGTTCTTCGCGGTCGCGGTGGCCAGTTCCTCGCAGGCACCGACGACCACCGGCAAGCAGGGCGGGACCGGTTCCGCCCCGTCCGCCACCGGGCCGTCGGGGTTCGCCGAGCTGTACGTGGCGGCGTATCTGGCGGCGGGCGAGGGCACGGAGGAGGACCTGCTCCCGTACTACTCCGAGCCGGTGACCCTCGCGAACGAACCGGGCTCGCGCTCCGCGTCGAACGTCGTCACCGTGGCGGCCCAGCAGGCGGAGAAGGGCTACTGGTCGGTGACGGTCGCGGCCCGCATCGCGGCGAAGGACAAGGCCGGGAAGATGAAGGACCGGGGCATGCACTACTACCGGGTCGGCGTCCAGGTCTCGGGCACACCGGAGGCGGGCGGCACGATCGACCCGTCGAAGACCGCCGAGGGGCCTGCGTCCCCGGCCGCCTCGGGCCCGGCCCCGTCCCCCGCGCAGTCCTCGCCCGCCGCCCAGGCGTCGCCGGAGCCGAGCGGTTCCGCCCCGGCCCCCGCACCCCGGGGCCCGGCGGCGCTCTACGCGGCGACCTCCCTCCCGGCCGAGGTCAACGCCCCGGCCTCCGCCGAGCACGGCGACCTGGCCTACGGATCGGACCGGGGCGTCAGCGCGGACAACCCCGTGACCGACACCGTGAGCCGCTTCCTCGCGGCCTACCTGACCGGTCAGGGCGAGCTCAACCGCTACGTGTCCCCCGGCCTCCAGGTCGCGGCGATCACGCCCGCCCCGTACGAGTCCACGCTGCTCACCGGCGTCCGGGACGACCAGCCGGCCGACAGCGACGACGCGGACGCGGTCCCCGAGGACGGCACGCAGCGGCACGTACTGGTCTCCGTGAGCGCGACGACCGGCGGCCAGGACTACCTGCTCAGCTACGCACTCACCCTGACCACCCGGGACGGGCGCTGGGAGGTGGCGTCGTTCGACACCGCCCCGGCGCTGTCCCCGGACCAGACCGGACCGGTCGCCGACGACTCCGGGGCCACGCCGGACGCCTAGTCGGACGAGTCCTCAGACGCCTCGGCGGACAACGCCGGGGAGCGACACACCACCCAGCTGATCACACGAGGGGAAGCACAAGTGAGTTACGCGAACACCGATATGGTGCAACTTGCGGCCGACGGCAAGATCTTCGACTGGGTCTCGGACACGATCGACAACGTCCAGACTCTCGCCGTCTCCGCGGCCCTGGCCATGGCGATCGTCGGCACGGTCATGGCGTACGTGAAGACGAAGTCCTGGGCGGGCACTCTGACCGCCGCCATCCTGGGCGCCGTCGTGGTCTTCGCCGTCGGCAACATGGACGCGCTCAGCAACATGGTCGACAGCGAGGTGCCCGACGCCCCGACGAAGGACGCGATCTCCGTGGTCCAGCCCTATGAGCCGCCGGCCACCGCGGTGGGCCAGGCCGACCTGCTGTGAGCGGCGGGCAGCCGTCCGACGGGAAGCCGCTGATCGGGCGTTCGTACACCCGGGCACGGAAGCACCCTCTCGTCATCGGCAAGCTCCCCGGCGGCGGACGGATTCCCGGCGGCCCGTACACGATCACCCAGATCGTGACCATGGTGGGGGTCTTCGTACTCCTGCTGGGCCTCCGGGATCTGTGGGCGTTCTTCGGACTCGGGAACGCCCTGGTCCTGGTCGTCGTCCCGTGGGGACTCGCGTGGCTGATGCGGTACGCCCGGATGGACGGCCGTGACCCCGCGCGGGCCCTGCTCGGACTGCTGACCTACGGCACCTCGCCGCCGGGGGGCCGGCTGGCCGGCCGCCCGCAACGGACCTTCAAGACCAAGCTGGTGACGGGACGGGTGACCGTCAACGTGCGGCTCCCCGCGGAGCCCGCACCGTCCCCCGCCCCCGAGGCCCGCCCGGTACGGCTCGTCACCACGACGGGCCGTACCGGTGGGCCCCCTGCCGAGGCGGCACCGCCCGCAGCCGGCTCCGCGCCGGCCCGGCCCCGTACCCGCCTCCAGGAACTGCTCGACGAAGCAGAGCGGCAGCACTGAACCGAAGGATGGATGAACTGCCATGCGTCTTCCCGTGCGCCACATCAGCGGCCATCTGATCTGGACCACCAACGCGACGGTGTGGGCCGTGTGGCGGGTCGATTCCGACAACTACAGCCACGCCTCCAAGGCGGCCAAGCACGAACGGCTCAACGCCCTGGAGTCCCTGTTCAAGGCGATCAAGGGCGAGGCCCTGCTGCTCAGCCTCTGCCCGCAGGTGGACGCGGCCAGTGTGGTCACCCGCATGACGGCGGGGATCGACCTGGACGCGTCCCCGGAGTACGTGGACCTGTCCCTGCGGGTCCTGGACGAGCTGGAGGAGATGGAGCTCTCGGGACGGGTCGACTTCCTGGCCGTCCCGATGAAGCACACCGACTTCAAGCAGGGCGCGTTCGCGGTCCTGTCCTCCGCCCACTACGAGGTCATGAACACCCTCGGGCTTCCGACCACCCCGGTCGGCAGGGCCGAGGAGGAGCGCCGGATCGAGCAGGCCCGGCACCTCGCCGCGACCTGGCCGAGCGCCATCCGGCTCCGGCCCGCCACCGAGGGCGAGATCCTGTGGATCTACGGCCACTGCGCGCGCCGCGGCCTGGCCGAGCCGCTGCTCCCGGAGCACGACGAACCGCGCTCGGTGGTGGGGCGCGGGCGCCCCGTGGCCGCGTACAGCGAGGTCATCCTGGACGAGGGCGGGCGTGGCGACGGCATCCAGGAGCGGCGCGGCGTCCCGCTCAACCCGTTCCGGCACCGCTATGTGAAGTCCAGTACCGAATTCGGTGACAGCTACCAGTCGTTCTCGATCCTGGCCGAGATGCCGGACTCCTTCGCCTTCCCCGGCAGCGAATACCTGGCCGCCCTGGACGACTTCGGGTTCCCGGTGGACTGGGCGGTCCGGCTGCACATCGAGCAGGGCTCCAAGGCCGAGCCCAAGTCGCGCCGCCAGGCCCGCGAACTCGCCCACCAGCGCGGCGAGTACGACGGCGAGACGGCGGGCGTCCCGGCCAGCCTGGACAAGGCGAGCAGCGCGCTCAACGAGTACCGCTCCCGGCTCACCTCGTCCTCGACGGAGGTCGAGATCAGGGCGAGCGTGGTCACCTGCGTATGGGGCGGGACACCCGAGGAGACCGAGGAGAAGGCCGCCGCGCTGATCAACCACTTCGGCGGCAACGACTACACGCTCGTCCGCCCGATCGGTGAGCAGACGTCCCTCTTCCACAGCATGCTCCCGGGCACGCCCACGCCCCGGGTGATGAACGACTACGCCCAGTTCCTGCTGGCCCGGGACTTCGCGATGTCCCTGCCGTTCTGCGGACAGGCGCTCGGCGACGACGGCGGCTCGCTCTTCGGCCTCCAGCTCAACGGCGGCGGCGCCCGCCCGGTCCTGGTCGACTTCAGTCTGGGCCCGCGCATGAACGCCTCGGCGTCCGCCGTGTTCATCGGCGAGCTGGGCTCCGGCAAGTCGGTCGCCATGAAGACCGCGATGTACTCGATCCTGACGACCGGCCGGCGCGTCGGGCGCTCCCGCAGCCGCGGCCGGGCGCTGGCCATCGACCGTACGCCCCAGCAGGAATGGGCCCGGTTCGCGCGCGCCTGCCCCGGCGAGACCCAGGTGATCACCGTCGACGAGGACGCCTCGGTGTCGCTGGACCCGCTGCGCGTCTTCAAGGGCCCGCGGGCCGCCCGTTACACCGAGTCCTTCCTGACCCCGCTGCTGGACATCGCCTCGATGTCCACCGAGGGCGTGACGCTCGCGGACGCCATCGACGCCACGCACAAGGCGCCCGAGCCCAGCATGCGGCTGCTCCTGGAGACCCTGACGGAGCGCGCGCAGACGCCCGATCCGCTGGACCCGGACGACCACAACGTCCGGGCGGCGGCGAGCGAACTGGCCCGGAAGCTGCGGTCGCTGGCCAAGAAGGACCTGGGCCGGGTGATCTTCGACCCGAGCCTGCCGATCGTGGAGATCACCGACGCCGACACGATCATCTTCTCCGCCGCCAACATCGGTCTGCCCAAGAAGACCGAGCTGGAGGGCCACCGGCTGTCCAGCCTGGAGGTCGAGAAGAAGTTCGGCTGGCGCCTGATGTACCTGGTGGCCGCGCTCTGCCGCGAGATCGCCTTCGCCGACCCGGAGGAGTTCGTCGGCGTCTTCCTGGACGAGTGCTGGTGGCTGACCTCGTCCGCCGAGGGTACGGAACTGCTCCTGGAGATCATCAACGACGGCCGTAAGCACGGCTGCGGCGCCTTCGCCGGCTCCCACGACCCGTACGACGTCGGCCCGGCCAACTCCGAGTACGGCGAGAAGATCCGGGGCCTGGTCTCGCACCGCTTCCTCTTCCGCCACCGCAACCGCCAACTGGCGGCGCGCGGCCTGGAGTTCCTGGGCCTGGACGGCACCGATCCGGAGCTGCTGAAGCTGGTCACCGAGAACCTGTCGCCGATCAACGTCTCCGACGACGAGCGGCTGCTGCGTTCCGGCGAGTGCCTCTACTACGACCTGAAGAAGCGGATCGGCGGCATGAAGGTCCTGATCCCGGCGGACGAGCACGCGGCCGAGGCCATCCACACGACCCCGGGCCGCGCCACGCTCGACGAGCCCGCCGAGGCCATCGAGGCGGCCGACGCCATGGAAGCGGTGGAGGCGCAGCGCATATGACCGCACTCACGGGGGTGATCCAGCAGCGCCGCACCTGGCTGCGGCTGCTGGTGCTGGTCGGCGTGCCGATCCTGCTCACGCTGCTGTTCTCGCACCACGCCTGGGCGGACAACTGCAGCCCGAAGGACGAGGTTCCCAACCTCTTCTGCGAGCCGCCGAAGCCGAAGGACAACGGCAAGGTCCTCGGCATCTTCGATGTGGTGGACAAGAACGGCGTCCCGATCAGCGCCTACGGTCTCAACGTCGACCAGGGCGGCATGCTCGACGTCATCAGCAAGATCATCGCGTTCCTGATCGGCGTCGGCTTCAGCGTCCTGCGGACCGTCATCGGCTTCGCGTGCTGGCTGGTGGACTGGGCCCTGGACTTCGGTCTGGCGAAGCAGCTGCTCAACCCGGTGTCCGACGTCGCCGCGACGATCAAGGCCCAGGTGATCGACAGCCTCGGCCTGAAGATCCTCTTCCTGACGCTCGTCGCCGTGTACGCCGGCTACCTCATCCTGTTCAAGCAGCGGTCCAAGGGCTGGATCGAGATCTGCACCTCCCTCGTGATCGCCTCCATCGCCACGGTCACGCTGGCCAGTCCGGGCACCTTCCTCATCGGCAACGCCGACGACACCGGCGTGCTGGGCAAGACCAAGCAGTTCTCCCTGGACATCGCCGACGTGATCCTGGAGGACCGGTGCGCGGCGGACGGGGTGACCCCGGCCGAGAAGGACGGCCAGGCCACCACCTGCGACGGCCAGGGCAAGGGCAAGTCCAAGAGCGATTCGGTCGCCCGGCCCATCACCGACGGGCTGGTCGACGCCTTCATCCAGCGCCCGGTGTGGGTGCTCTACACCAAGAAGCCGATCGACGGCGCGTGCAGCGCCGCGTACGGCAAGGCGACGCTCGCCCGCTACAACTTCAACCGGCTCGTCCTGCCCCGGCTCATCGAGGAGGAGAACAACAAGGGCTGGATGGAGAAGCTCGGTGACGCGTTCAGCGACGTGTTCTCCCTCGACGGGCTCAAGGACAGCCTGCTGATCGCCACCGGCAACCCCTGGGCCATCTACACCGTGGTGAAGGGTGAACAGAAGGAAGCCGTAGAGGAGTTCAAGAAGAAGGCGGAGGGCACCGAAGCCTGGAAGACCTACATCAGCGGCAAGAACGGCTCCGACCAGGCGGCCGACCCGAAGGTCCAGAAGGCGTGCGGCGGCGACGTCCCCATGGACGACCAGCAGATCTCCGCCTCGCTCGACAACCTGCTCAGCGTCTGGTTCATCGCCCTCGCCGCGATCATCGTCGTGGTGCTGGTGGTCGCGGTCTCCTGCACCTTCCTGATCTCCCAGGTGTGGATGGCGATCGAAGTCATCCGCGCCCAGCCGGCGCTGGTGGCCGGCATCCTGCCCGGTGGCGGCCGGACCGCCATGTGGAACTGGGTGTCGGGGGTCGTACGCGTCATCCTGGCCATCTTCCTGTCGGTGATGTTCCTGGCGTTCTTCCTCGTCATGGTCATCGCCCTGCTGAACGCCGACACCGGCGAGGTCATGACGGTCAAGTTCCTGACCATCGACTTCCTGGCCGTGGCCTTCCTGATCTTCCGGAAGAAGATCACCGCGGCGGCCAAGAACATCTCCTCCAACTTCGGCCAGCGGATGGCCTCCAAGACCGGCAACGGTGTCGATCCCGACGACGCACCCCCCAATGCCTTCCAGAGCGCCACCGAGAACGGCAAGTCCGGGCTGGAACAGCTCAAGGACGACGGGGCCACCCTCAGCAAGGTCGGCGGCCGCGCCCGCGACCTCTGGAAGGGCAAGGCACCGGGCGGCGGGGGCGGATCGGGCGGCGGAGGCGGCGGAGGCGGCGGTGCCGGCTCCGGCAAGACGAAGAAGAGCCTCAAGGACCGGGTCCAGGGCGCCGTCAAGCTGGGCACCACCGTCGCGGCGGCCGTCGGCTCCGGCGGCACCAGCGCCGCGGTCCAGGCCACGGCGAAGGCCGCCCTCAAGGCCCGCCTCAAGAAGGCTGCGACGAACCGGCTCCAGAAGAACCGCGTCGGCCGGGCCACCCTCACGGCCGCCCGCACCGGCCGGTACCTGAAGAACGACGCCCCCATCACCCGGAGCAGGTTCCGGAACGCGGCGGCAGCCGAGCGGCGCAACCTCGCGGACAGCGTCCCGCCGACCGACGGCGAGCGCGCCCGCGACTCGCAGCGGGACGCCGCCCGGCGGATGCGCCAGACCAGGAGCCGGCAGCGCAGCGGCAGCCAGCAGGTGAACGGTACGGTCAACAGCCGCCGCAACCAGCAGCGCAACGCCCGGCGCTCCTCCGGCCGGAACGGCCGCCGCACGCCACGCGGAGGAGGCGGCGGAGGTAACGGCAGGTGAGCGCAGCCGCCAAGGCCGAGCCGATGAGCAGTGGCAAGAAGTGGGCCATCGGCTTGGCCATCACCGCCTTCGCCCCGTGGATCTTCTTCATCATCGCCACCTTCATCGCGGCGAGCATGCTGCCCGGCGGCGCGTCGAGCGAGGAGAAGGTCCCCGTCGCGGTCAGCTGCGTGAAGGTGTCCGGCATCCCCAAGCCGACCTGCGAGGCGTATCTGTCGGCGGAGGAGAAGATCAAGGAAGTCCGCCCCAAGTGCAAGAACCTCAGTTGGACCCTGCTGGCCGGGATCGGCAAGATCGAGTCCCACCACGGCACGTTCATGGGCCGCAAGGTCATCGACAAGTACGGCGACAAGTACGGCAACGTGGAACCGCCGGTCATCGGCCCGGTCCTGGACGGCACCCACAACACCCAGCGGATCTACGACACCGACAACGGCAAGTACGACGGCGACACCACGTACGACCGGGCCGTCGGCCCCACCCAGTTCATCCCGCAGACCTGGGAGAGCGTCGCCCAGGACGGTGACGACGACGGCGACACCGACCCGCAGAACGTCTTCGACTCCGCGCTGAGCACGGCCGCGCTCCTGTGCGGCAAGGGCGAGGTCGACATGTCCGACGCGAAGACCGAGCACGACGCGATCTTCCGCTACAACCACTCGGAGCAGTACGTCAAGGACGTCCTGAACGCCAAGGCGGAGTACGACGCCCTGGGCGACATCTCCGGTCCCGTCAACGCCTCCGGAAAGGCCAAGCAGATCATCCAGGCCGCCAAGTCGCAGACGGGCCAGCCCTATTCCTGGGGCGGCGGGGACACCCTGGGCCCCTCGTACGGCATCTGCTGCTCCCCGGGCGGCCACTCCGGCCGGGGCATCAAGGGCTTCGACTGCTCGGGTCTGACCGAGTACGCCTACGGGAGGGTGGGCATCATGATCGGAAGCACCGCGCAGGCGCAGCACGACAGCGGGAAGGTGCGGGTCACCCACCAGCGGAACCTGAAGGACGCGCAGCCGGGCGATCTCCTGTTCTTCTCGGACAACCCGGGGAGCGGGAAGGGGATCTTCCACGTGTCCATCTATCTGGGCGGCAACAGACAGATCGAGGCGCCGAAACCGAACGACTTCGTCAAGGAGTCCGACGTCCGGATGGGTTCGCTCGACAGCATCGGACACCTGAAGTGACCGGCGCGGAGCGCTCCGGCCTCGTGATGCTCGCCATGGCGGCGGTGCTGTCCGTGGTCGGCGTCGCGCTGCTCTGGCCCGACATGAGCGGCGGCCGGGCCCCGGTGGCCCGGCCCCCGGTCAGCTCACCGGCCCCGTCGCCCACGACGGCCGCCCCCTCGCCCGAGGCCACGCCCACGGTGGGGCCGAAGCCGACGCCCAGCCTGTCCCGCACCGCAGGATCGCCGTCGCCGTCCCCGTCCGCCTCCGCGCCCCGGGACGGCGACGACCTGGCGGGGTCGGTCAGCGACGCGGCCCTGCTGCACTCGTTGCGGCTGACCCGCCAGGCGAACATCCCGCCCACGCTGGAGGAGCGCCTCGTGGACCTCGGCGGGAAGGTCCTGCTCGCCGACGTCACCGGCACGGGCCGCAAGGCCTTCCCGGACTACTTCAAGGGCGCGTCGGCCACGGACCGCTGGCGGGACTGCCGCATCCGCGCGGGCGTCGGGGAACGCTACGACAACCGCTCGGACGCGGCGCTCATCCACCTGGTGTGGGCCGGTACGAGCCCGCTGGGCGAACGTGACGACCGCCGCCCGGCGACGGTCCTCCTGGTGCGGGACGCGGGCGGCACCTGGGCACCGCAGCCGCTTCCCGCGGAGGACGAGTGATCACTGTGCGCGTGGCAGCAGCGCCGCCCGGACGGGCCGGTGGTCGGAGCCGAGACCGGGAAGCACCTCTCCCCGGGCGATCTCGTATCCGCGGGGTACGAGGATGTGGTCGAGCTGGGCGACCGGTCGCCCGGCCGGCCAGGTCCGCCCTGTTACCGCGCGCCGCCGACGGGCCAGGGCGGCGGCAACCGGGCCGGTCATGTTCAGGTCGCCCATCACCACGGCCCCGCTGAGCGGCCCGAGCCCGCGGACGAGCCGCCTCAACTGCCGGGGGCCCGCGTGCAGCCGGTGCGTCAGGTGGGTGTTCACCACGTGCAGCGTGCCCCCCGAGGGGAGCTCCAGCATGGCGGACTGCGCCGCCCGGCGCACCGTGTCACCCGCCGCGCGGCCGAGGTCCAGGACGCGGTGGCCGGTGACCGGGAAGCGGGTCAGGAGGGCGAGGCCCCACGACCCGGTGGCCTCCTGCTCGCGCTCCACGACCCGGAACCCGTCGATGTCCGCCAGGCGGGTCAGGGGCAGCTCCCTGATCCCGTAACCCAGCTCCTCGGCGGCCCGCGCTGCGATGCTCGGCCGGCCGTTGGGCGTCCACACCTCCTGGAGGGCGATCACATCCGCGCCGAGAGCCGCGCACGCGGCCGTCACGTCGAAGGGAACCCCGTCGCCGCCACACCCCCAGTGAAGGTTGAAGCCGGCGACCTCAATCCGGTCGAAGCCCGTCAACTCATATTCCTTACTTCCGGCACCGATACCTCAAGTACGCTCAATAAAAGGGTAGTTCAGAAACACATGCACAAGGGGAAAGCATGACGTCCGCAGCCATTCAGCCGATTCCCGGCGCCGGGAAGGACCCGGACATATTCAAGGGCCGTTCCCTCGTGGTCCTTTCGCCCCACCTGGACGACGCGGTCCTGTCCTGCGGCGCGCTCCTGTCGTCCTGCGCCGAATGGGGCTCCCGCGTCACGACCGTCACCGTATTCAATGGGATGCCCGAAAGCCCTTTGTCCGAGGCCGCGTTGAGCTTCCACGAGTCGATCGGCCTGACCGACGATCCCATGGGACCGCGTGAGGCCGAGGACGACAGGGCGCACGGTCTGCTCGGCGTCGGCTCCACGCGACTGGGCATGCCGGAGGCGCTGTACCGGTGCGACGCGTCGGGACGCCACCTCTACCCCCATGACCAGGACATCTTCGTCCCCGAGCAGGCCCGGGACCTGGAACCGGAACTGACCGGCCGGCTGGCGGAAGCCCTCGCGGCCCTGCCCGCCGTCCAGCGGGCCGATCTCGTCCTCGCCCCCCTCGGCGTCGGCCGGCACGCCGACCACCTCCTGGTGGCGGCGGCGGCCCGCCGGCTCGACCGCCCCCGGGACTCCGTCCTCTGGTACGAGGAACTGCCGTACATCCTCTACGACCACTGCGCGGGCTGGGAGGCGGAGATCGCCCCGGGCACCCCGCTGATCAGCCGGTACTCCCGCGAGAACTGGGAACGGAAGCTCGACGCGATCGACTGCTACGCGTCCCAGCACCCCATTCTCTGGTTCGAACCGGACTCCCGCCGCGAGGAGATCACCGCGCACGCGACCGCCCTGGGCGACGGAACCCCGGCCGAGCGCTACTGGTGGCGGCCGTGACCCTGCCGACCGTCCTCCACGTCATCCGCCCGCAACCCCCCGGCGAGGTCGGCGGCGCGGACCTGCACATCGCCGACCTCGCCGAGGAACAGAACCGCACCGGGGCACGCGCACTCGTCTGCCATTACGGAAATCCCGAGTACGGGGCCCTCCTGGACGCCCGGGGCATCGAGAATTCCGGCCTGCCGGCCGACGGACTGCGCCGCTGGACGAGGCACCTCCGGGCGTACTTCGAAGAAATCGGCCCCACGCTCGTGCACTCGCACGGTTACGACGCCGACTACGTGACGACTGCCCTGAAGGTGATGTCCGGCACGGGAAAAGGGAAATTCCCGTCCTACGTCATCTCCGGCCACGGTTTCATACGCACCGGGATCAAACTGCGGGCGATGACCGTCCTGAACGAACGCTGCCTCCGCTTCGCCGACGCCATCATCACCGCCGGAGCCGCGGAGGCGACCCGGCTGCGCGCGCTCGGCCACGCCGACGTCCAGTACGTGGCCAACGGCGTCCGGGCCGCGCCGGGCGGCGGGGAGTCCTTCCCCATGGACGAACTCCCCCTGCCCCCCGAAGGCCCCAAGGTCGTGTACGTAGGACGTCTCTCCCCGGAGAAGCGGCCCGATCTCTTCCTCGGCGCGGCGCGCACCCTGACGCGGGAGCGTGCCGATGTGTCCTTCGTCGTCATCGGGGCGGGCCCGCTGCTCGCGGAGTACGAGAAGCGCTCCGCGGACCTCGGGCTGTCCGCCCGCGTCCACTTCACGGGCCTGCGCCGGGACGTCCCGGATCTGCTCGCCGGCGCCGACATCCTCGTGTGCTGCTCGGACACCGAGGGGACGCCCCGGGCCGTCGTGGAGGGCATGGCGGCCGGGCTGCCCGTGGTGGCCACCCGGGTCGGCGGACTTCCCGATCTGGTGGCCGACGGCACGACGGGCCTGCTGACGGACGCGGGCTCCGAATCCCAGCTCACCGATGCGCTGCGGACCCTCCTGGAGACACCCGGGAAGGCGAGGGAAATGGGCGGGGCGGGCCGGCTCCGCGCCCTGGAGGAATTCGGCGTCGCCCGCATGTGGGCGGAAATCAGCGAGGTATACGCCCGGGCGACGTCGACCGCCTGGCCCCTTGCCGCGTCGCATTCCCGCTGACCGCGGGGCCGTGCCGGGGAGCGGGCGGTTCACCGGCGGTTACGCGGCCGGGAAGGGCCGCCCGCGCCCCGGACCGGACCGGGGCGCGGGGCCCTCCGCACCCCGAAGACGGCCGCCTCCGGCGGCCCCCGGTTCCGGTACGCTTCCCGGATGCGCTATTTCATCCAGTACCCCGCCGGCACCAGCGACCTCGTCGCGGATGCCATGTCGCACTTCGTCGACGACTTCCGGGCGGAGTACCAGGACGACAGCGCCATGCTCTTCTCGTCCAGTTCACCGATGGAACGCGTCGCGGACATTCCCTTCGCGAAAAACGCCTTTGCGGTGATCTCCGAAATCCGGCGCGGCGACATCAATACGAACGTGGCGCAGCTGGCGGGCTCGCTGAAGAAATCGCAATTCCCGCCGCTCCCCGGTCCCCGCGCCCGGGGTTTCCGCGTGATGGTCCACGTCGACGGCGAACTGGCGTCCGTCGCGGGCGCCCCGAAGCGGGAGATCGAGCGCACGGTCTCCGCCTGCACGGGCATGCGGCTCGAACCCAGCGGCCGCGGCCAGGAGTACTGGGTCATCGGCCGCCTGGACATGCGCGACCTCATGTTCTGCGCCCGGCTGCCCAAGCCCGCCCGCCCCAAGAAGGCCCGGGGCGCCCTCTCCCACGAGCTGTCGTCCATGCTGGTCCTGGCGTCCGAGCCGCGCCCCGAGGACACCTTCCTCGACCCGTTCGCCGGCAGCGGCTCCTTCGTGGTCGCCCGGCTCTCCCTGCCGGCCCGGGAGGTCGTCTACTCCGACCTGGACCTCGCGGACCACCGCGAACTCCTGCCCGGCGAGGCACTGCGCGACCGCCGGCTGCGGCTGCTGGACGAGGACGCCATGGACCTCCCGTCCATCGCCGACGGCTCGGTGGACGCCGTCGTGACGGACCCGCCGTGGGGCGAGCACGAGGAACTGCCCGTTCCGTACGAGGAGTTCGCCAGGACCACGGGGCTCTCCCTGGCCCGGGTACTGAACCCGGCGAAGGGCCGGTACGTGCTGCTCTGCGCCCGCCGGGGCGCGCCCGCCTTCGAAGCGGCGCTCACGGACGCCGGCCTCGCGGTCCGTCAGACGCACGAGATCCTGGTCAACGGCCACCCGGCCACGGTCTTCATCGGCGACCGGCGAACCGGCCCCGAGCCCTCGCAGCAGACCGAGGAGCCGCAGCAGTCTCGGAGGCCGCAGGAATCCCCGGCGTCCCAGGAGCCCGGGACGCCGCAGGAACGGCAGAGCGACGAGCGGCGCCAGGCGCCCAGGACCCCCGCCAAGCCCCTGCTCATCGGGATGGGCACCTACCGCCGCTCGCTGAACCGCTTCTCGCGCTGACGCCCGGAAGGACGGGCGCACCCGCTCCTTACCGGACCCGCCGGAACGACATACGGGTCAGCCCCACGGCCGGCGGCACCACCGCGTCCACCACCCGCGCCACCGGAAGCACGGCTGCCTCGGCCCTGATGTGCCGCCGGGTGGCCCTCGCTCCTTCGTGCCGCCCGCCCGACGCGGCGGCGCGCACCAGCGCGGCGGACACCTCCTGGGCGCTCAGCCTCAGCCGCTCGGTCGCCACCGGGGTGAAACCGGCGTCGCGGAGCGTCGCCGCGTACCACGAGGGCCGCCGCAGCCAGTGCGAAGACCGGTCGTGGACCGGGAGCACGGCGGTGTCCTCGAAGAGGTGCACGTCTCGTTCGGCGACCCGGGCCATCTCCAGGAGCAGCGAGCGGGCGTCCTCGGGCGGGTTGTGCTGGAGGACCGTGGCGACGAACACCGCCTCGAAGCGGCGGTCCTCGAACGGCAGGGTCCGGCCGTCGATATGGACGAACTCGGCGTCGACCGTACGCCCGGCGTGTCGCAGCATGGTCTCCGAAAGATCCGCGCCGACGACCTTCTTGCCCTGCTCGGTCAGCCACCGGACGTTGCCGCCGGGGCCGCAGCCGACTTCGAGGACCGTGGCCGCGTCCCGCAGCGCCGGGCCCAGGAACCGCCGCATGAACATGGAGCGCTTGAGCCGGTAGAACTCCGTGTCGTCCCCGGCGACGACACCGCCTCCGTCGGAGCGGACTCCGATGTGGCCGGCCACCTCGTCCCAGTACTGCTGTGCCGCGTATTCGGGCATGTCTCTCTTCACCTCACGTTGCGGGCGGTTCAGTTGGGCTGGGTGGCGTTGACCCGGACTTCGCGCAGCACCGGGCTCCAGACCTGGTACGTGCGCCCGCGCCGCTCATCGATGGCCCCCTGCATCCGGGCGGCCAGCTCGACTCCGCAGAGCGAGGCGAGGGTGAGCACCCGGCCCGGGTCCTCGCGCACGACGTTGAGGGCGGCGCGCACGACGTTCCGCTTCCTCAGGGTGGCCGGCCGGTAGGACAGCCGACGGTCCGCCGCCCGGTGCTGGCAGGCGATGCGGCGCCGCTGGCCGTAGAACTCGCGGACGTCGCTCGGCGGGAAGTTGCGCACCTCCGCCTCGGAGACGTACGCGAGAAGGCCGCCCCGCCGGATCACCTCGGCCTCCATCACCACCTCGTCGCAGTGGATGCCCGTGGGCAGCCCCTCCGGCACGAACTCACGTCGCAGCGCGACGACTTCGCCGAGCTTGGGCTGCATGGAGGCGATCTCGTGGTGCATGCGCCAGAGCAGATCGTGCATCCGCCCGGTCAGCCCCGCCGTGCCGTGGGTGGCGATTCGGGGTCCGGTCATCCCGCACCGCGGATCGCGCCTCATGGGCTCGACGAGGCGTTCCACGAGACCCGGCGCGACCACCAGGTCCGCCCCGGCGATCACCAGGACGTCGCCCGTGGCCCGGGCGAGGAAGTCGTTGATGGCGGCCAGCTTGCCTTCGCGCTTCGGTCTGTTCACCACGGTGAGGCGGGCGTCATGGCGGGCGTAGGCCTCGGCGGCCGCGACGGTGCTGTCCGTGCTCGCGCAGGACAGCACGAATATCTCGAGTATCTTCGCCTGCTCCGGCTCCTGCGCGAGCATCGCCTCGATCGCGCGGCCGACGGTGTGTTCCTCGTTGTGGGCGAAGATGCCGATACTGACCTTCACTCCGTTCTTCCCCCTGCTCAGTAGCGGTCGAGGTCGCGCGGCGGTCCGCTGATCATGTTGAGGTACTCGTAGAAGCCGAAGCCGTAGAAGTCGCGGCGCTCCGGCGACAGCGAATCGCGCACCGAGGGGCCATGCTCAGCTGGAAGTTCTCCTGCTGGCGGATGTACGGACGGCAGTAGTACGCGAGCACGCCGGTGCGCTGGGAGCCGGCCGACCGGTTGGCCCCCGTGCCGTGCCAGATCCGGCCGTCGATGACCAGGGCGGTGCCGGCGGGGCCGGTGGCGGGCACCATCGAACCTTCCGGCGGCGGGCCGTCGAGCAGATGGCTACCCGGCGCGACCAGAGTGGCCCCGTTCTCCTCCGTGAACTCGTCCACCATCCAGATGACATGGGCCGCGAGCGCCTGCGGCCAGGGACGTGCCGCCCAGTCCTGGTCCCAGTGCGGCGTCATGGCACCGCCACCCGGACCGGTGATGTTGGCACTCAGGTTGGACATGCGTACATCCGGCCCCAGGCAGGACTCCATGAGCGCGAGGGCGGTCGGGTGTTCGGCGAGCTTCAGGAACGACTCACCGCGGTTGAACAGCGCCCAGACGCGCTGGTTCGACCCGTCGGAATAGATGTGATCGTTGTCGTCGGCCAAGTCCTTCGCCGCTTCCGCGTGAATTGTTTCGCGGAGCTCACCGACTTCTTCCTCGGACAGCGCACCGGCCAATCGTGCGCATCCGTATGCGCGTACGTGCTCGATGGCAGTGCCGAGGTCATCGGTTATGTCGGGCAGGGCAGGAATCAGATCGGCTGCGTCCGTCACTACATCCCCCTTGTGAGGTGACCAGATCTTCAGTCGGCAAACAGTGAAGCACACAAAGGCGCCTTCAGGACGGAAGAAAAAGTCCGATCAAAACGACATAGAAGACATCTCGATCACCGCCCTGCGGATGCCGGGGGCATGTGCTGTGCGTTACACCACCGATCCCACCACCGGTGGAACCGCAGGTAGTTGACATGGCGTCATGGGCAACGAGGCAGGTGCCGCGCGCACCCGCAGCCCACCACGAATGACGCTTGACGGCGCGATCTTGCTGGGTAGTATCAACGCAGACACGGGGGAGGTGTCAGAACAATTGCATTCTGCAATAGTGCTTCGTTCGTCCGACGCCGTCGAATTCGTCAATAACTGGCCCGCGGGGATCATCGCGACCGAGTTCTGCCGGCCCGAATGGGTCCTTTCCGCATGGAACAACCTGCCCGAACTCGGGAAGCCCGCCGTGGCGGTCGTCCGCGACGACGACGCCTGGGCCGCGGTGGCACTCACCGAAGCCGGCGGGCCGGGCGCGGGCACGCTCACCTTCGCCGGCCAACCGCTGGGGGACGAGCACGACCTGGTCCTCCACCGCCCCCACCGGGCAGGCGAGTTGGTCAACGCACTGGTGGGACTGCTGGAGGACATCGCCGCCGAGGACAGCATGAAGGTCACGCTCGACGCCCTGGCGCCGGACGGCCGGCTGACCCGGGAGCTGCGGGGGTCCCCGCAGTGGGCCCTGGAGGCGGAGGCGGCGCCCGTCATCACGCCGGCGCTGGCCCGCGTCAACGCCGCGAGACATGCACGAAGAATGCGCTATCTGGGCGGCCGGGGGCCTCTCACCTTCGGCGTCGTCACCGGGGACGAATTGACGGTCGCCGAGGGCGAAAGGTTCCTGCGGACCAGATTCGAGAACTGGACCCGGCAGGGACGCATCGATCAGCTTCCCGCGGTCGAACGCCTCCCCGGATTTCCCCGTTTCATGGGAACCATGATGTGCGGGCTGGCACAGCGCAATATGGCAAGGCTATGGGTGCTCGAACTGGACGGCCTCCGCATAGCCGAGGACCTGCATGTCGGCCCACCGGAGGATCCTCTTCTCTATATGCGCAGCTATTCCACGGACTTCAGAAAGTACAGTCCGGGAAGAATCCTGCTGGAAGAAACGCTCGGACAACTCACCGCGCGCGATTGCGCACGTCTCCGGACCGGGCGCGGTGACGAGCTCTACAAACTCGATGCCGGGGCCGGACAGGAATGCGTCCTGCGGGCGGAATTCGCCCCGAAGTAGCACCGGCAGTACTCGGAAGGCCCGGGAAGTACCGCGGCCTCCCTCACACGTCACTACCGAAGGACATCCGTTGAACGAGACCGAGCGCTACCTCTTCGACCTCAACGGCTACATCGTGCTGCGCGATGTGCTGAGCCAGGAGGAGCTGACCGCCCTCAACGCGGGCGTCGACGAGGCCGGCGTACCCGAACTCCTGGAGAAGACGCACTACATCCACACGGGGTTCCCCGACTCCGAGGAGGGCAACGACGACGAGGCCATGGGCCCGGTCGACCTGACGAATGGTCTCCTCAGCGACTGGGGCAAGCCGTTCCGGGACCTCGTCGACCACCCGCGCATCCTGCCGGCCCTGGAACAGCTCCTGGGCCCCCAGCTCCGCATCGACCACAGCTACGCGATCTTCATGCGCGCGGGCGCCGGCGACGGCACCCCGCACCACCTGCACAACGGGGCCACGCCGTTCGACCCCTCGCAGTACTACCTCGTCCGTGACGGCCGCATGTACAACGGCCTGGTGGTCGTGTCCTTCGCGCTGAGCGACGTCAACCCGGGCGACGGAGGCTTCTGCGTCATACCCGGCAGCCACAAGTCGTCGTTCCCCGTCCCGGACGAGATCCGTGCGATCACCGGCGAGGAACCGCCCGTCGTCCATGTGCCCATGAAGGCCGGCGACGCGGTCATCTTCACCGAGGCCGTCACCCACGGATCGCTCCCCTGGGCCGCCGGGCACGACCGGCGCGCGGTTCTCTGCAAGTACGCCCCCGGGCACATCCAGTGGGAGAAGGCATCCCCCTGGGCCAACCTGGACCAGCCCTGGACCCCGCGCCAGCGGCAGCTGCTCACGGGCCCGTACGCCGGTGGGCGCCCGGAGATCCGTACCGAAGCCGAATAGACCCCACCTCCGCCCACCCCTGATACGAGACACGAGGAACGAGTCCGGTGATCTCCACCATCGATCCGCAGCAGCCCGCGCTCGAAGCGGACGTAGTCGTTGTCGGCGCCGGCCCCGCGGGGATGGCGGTGGCTTCCGGACTCATCGAAGCCGGCCGCCGCGTCCTCGTACTCGACAGCGGAGCCTTCCGCCCCGCCCCCGACCCCGATCTGGGCGGCGGCCGGATCGAGGGCGGCAACCCGTACTACAACCTCGCCGCGTGCCGGCCGCGAGGTCTCGGCGGCAGCACGACGCTGTGGGGCGGCTGGATCGAACCGCTCGACCCCATCGACTTCGAGGACCGCCCCGAGGTCACCGGCGCGTCCGGCTGGTGCCTGGACCACGCGGAGCTCGCGCCGTACTACTCCGAAGCGCTCGCCTTCTGCGGGGTGCCCGACAAGGTGGACCTCAGGTCCTGGAAGCGCCAGGACGAGGCGCGTACGGCGGGCTCCCCGCTGGAGTCGCGGTGCTTCCCGGCGCTCGGGGCCGTCCAGCTCGGCCACCGGCACGCCGGGATGTTCACGACGGGCCGGGCGGACCTCCTGCTCGACGCGACGGTGACGCGGATCGTGACGTCACCGGACGGGTCGAGCGTCGACCACCTGGTCGTGGCGTCGCCGAAGGGCGAGTGCCGCGTCACCGGCGGCTCCTTCGTCCTGGCCGCGGGCGGCTTCGAGACACCCCGCCTGCTCCTCGCCTCGGCGAACGGTCAGTGGCCCGAGGGTCTCGGCAACGGCCATGACATCGTGGGCCGTTACTTCATGGAGCACCCTCACGTCGACATCCTCCGCTTCCGCGGCAACGCCGCCGACTTCGACCTGGGCTTCTTCGCGGGCGAACCGGCCGGGACGTCCCGTGACGGACAGCCCATGTCCACGACCGGCGCCCTGATGCTCTCGGACGACGCCTGCCGCGCGGCCGGGGTGGGCAGGGCGCAGCTGTTCCTGGAGGAGGTGGGCGCCCACACCCAGCACCGCATCGCCGTGGAGCACCGGGACCGCCCCGTCCACCTGAAGCAGAGCGTGCCCGCCACGAGCGACGAACTGGCCCTCGTCGCGGTGACCGAGCAGATCCCGAACCGCGACAGCCGCGTCGTCCTCGGCGAGGACCGCGACCGCTACGGAGTGCCCAAGCCGGTCGTCCACTGGGAGCTCACGGACACGGACCACCGCACGGTGGACGTGGCGGCGGCTGCCGCCCGCGACCTGCTGCACACCCTCGGCGCCACCGAAGCCCGCATACGCCCCAACGCCTGGTCCCTGGACACCGTCGGCGGCCCCCACCACCTGGGTACCACCCGCATGGCCGACTCCCCGTCCGAGGGCGTGGTGAACAGCGACAGCCGCGTACACGACGTCACCAACCTACACATCGCGGGCGGCTCCACCTTCCCCACCGGCGGCTATGCCCCACCCACCCTGACGGTAGTAGCCCTGGCCCTCCGCCTCGCCCACCACCTGACGACCTGACCCGCAGGCCCGAAACCAAAAACCCCAGGTCACGAAAGTGACCTGGGGTTCTCAACGGAGCCGCCTTCGGGATTCGAACCCGAGACCTACGCATTACGAGACCAGAAGCATTCATGTTGCCCAATGCCGCGTCGTGCTGCTGAGTGACGTTTAGCCTGATCAGGGCATGTACAGCCGGTTGTCCTACGTTGCCTCGTATGACGACGTCCAAAGGCGTCCGGCCACCGGGCGGCCACCAGGAGCACCCCGGCCACGAGTGATACCGGCTTCATGCTCCCGTCACACCGGCTGTAGCAACCCAACAAGCGAGGGATGGGCCACACCCAATGCTCTGCCTACGAATCCTGCAGGAATCAACAACGGCAATGGCAGCAGCAATCCCTCGTCGCTTCCTCACGCGTGGGAGTACTCCCTTGAACCTGCGGCGGCAGCGTCGGCACAAGCTCCTCTGCCGCCTCATCAAGCGCCAGTAGACGCTGAAGGTCGGCGGTCACTACCCGGTAGGCATTACCCAGTTTCAGCGCCTTGCACGGATACTCGCCACGCTTCGCCAGACCGTAGCCGGTGCTTCTCCCCAGCGAAAGGATTCTGTTGGCCGTCTGCAAGCTCACCGTAGGTGGTAGTGCCAGCACGTACCTGCGGGTAAGGGCCGCATCGTCAATTACTCCGGGTTCTTCAGTCACTGCGCCCTCCCAACGCCGCCGGGGGTGACACCAAATCTTCTTCCGCCCCCGCGCTGGTACCCAGCGTTACCGAAGCGCGCGAAGAGAACTCCCTGACTGACCGATTCACCCATACGAGTGATCTCGGCCAGTGGCGACCTGGCCGCCTTCAAACGACATCAGCGACGACGGCGACCGCTGTCCGGACCGACCTCGTTCCTAGGCCCGGCAAGCACATTCTAGAGATCGACTTCGGCCCCGACACAGACCTCGCCGCTCTCCATACCTTGTGCTGCACCGTCCGAAGGTGTCCGGCCATCCCGTGGCCACCTCTGGGCTCGCTGGAGGAACCAGAGTTCCACGACTCACGTGTTGTCGATCACTTATAGTCACGGTCAGTGAACCTTCACCTCGTCACCGTCGGCTGGACCTGCCCCACCCACAACCTCGTGATGAAACGCTCCGGCTCTGATTGCCCGCGCCTCCACCGGTGTCGGGGCGCTTCGGCGGTCGTCCGAGGTCAGCGAAGGTGTGGCGAACAACATTCTTCGACACGACGGCACACTTAGGGTCAAGGCGTCCCCTCTTCTGGCAACGGTACGGCGGCCGCCTTCCACCCTGGCCCGGTCAACCCGTCGCCTACCACAGTGCGGCATAAGGGCGCCCACGCCGCTGTCACACGATGGCCGTCTTGGTGGCCCCTCCATGACTCGTCACACGCGGCCGGCACCGGATCTTCACAGCGCCTCGAGTGAAGGCGTCGTCGGTGGCCTTACCCGACCACACGAAGGCCTCACCGGGATTCAGCGCCGCCATCTGCGCCGCCGTCAGGGCGGAGAGGGCGGCATTCGCCTTCTGCAGATGTTTTAGCCACGCAGGCGAGGTGAACTTGTGCAGCACCATGTGGTTGGACAGTTCGATCAGCGAGATCGGCACGGACGGCGGGTCCTGGCTGGCCACGAGAATGGACATTCCCTTATGCCGCATCTCGCGGACACTGGAGACCAGGCCGTCCACAAGATCGGGGCTGCGAATGTACTTGTGTGCCTCGTCGAAGACGACCAGCTTGTTGAACGCGTGCCCCTCGTGGCGGGCATCAGCGAACAGCTGCATGAGGACGACGAACAGCCCCAACGCCTCGTCCTCCCCGATGTAGCCGTCACGGAGATCGACGATGATCAACCGGCCAGGTCGTACGAGGTCCTGCAGCCGGGCGTCGTCATCGATATATTCGGCGGCCAGTTCCAGCCGGTCGTATGCCAGTTGCTTGAGCGAGTCGGACAGGGAGGACTGCTCCACCCCGAGCCGGATCGCGTCCAGTGTCAGGTTGTCGCGGTTGGCCTTCATGATTCTTCCGAGCTGGCGGATGTAGAGCGCCTGGTTGCCGACAGCTCCCATCAGAAACCGCCAGTGAGCTGCCTTCAGTTCGGAGGAGGAGAACTTCAGCGGCCGTACGTCCAGATCAGGGAACTCGCCCTTCCGCTCCTCCACCATGTCGGCGGGGGCCAACAGCAGGACATCGGACAGCGCCGCGGGTTCGGCTCCGTAACGTTCCCGGAGTGTGGCCAGCTGATCCCGGTCACTGTTGGGGCGGGTCATGCTGGTGAACTCGGGCGCGTAGCTCTCCGTATCGCTGTAGTGGAAGACAATGCTGGCCAGGGGATGTGAGAGCTGGTTGACGCCAGGGGCGGGCAGGCTTGCCATCTCCAGGATCGACCCGAGCGTGTAGCTTTTTCCTCCACCCTGCACACCGAACAGGCTAATGGTGTGAGTCTCGTTGAGGTCCAGGGCGACCTTCCGGCCCGCGCTCACGCCGAGCAGGCCGTACTGCCCGGTCGGTTTCGAGACCCCGAGGAAGACATCGGGTTCCGGTGAGCTGTCCGTCGGCTCTGCCGTGCCTTCCTGGGTGGGCAAGGCCGGTGTCTCTGGTTCCGCGCCTGCCACCGAGCCCTCGGCCTCCATCACGATGGCGACACACTCCGTCCCTGTGGCGCGGGCGTCCGGCGAGCCTGAGGAGCACTCCCCGTCGGAAGAGCTGTCGGAGACCTGCCGCGACGGGACCTGAGGTGCCTCAGCCTCAGCCGCCTCACGTGCGACCTCCGCTCGATCGGCCGCCGTCGGCGGGGCCTCGTCATCCAGCACCGCGCTGAGCGGGGCCGGCTCCTCCGGCAGTTCGCGACCGCGAGTACGGGGGCACAGGCTGCGAGTGGCCTCGCCACGCCCGATCCCCTCCAGTTCCGCCTCCGCCAGCAGATGAGGCGCGCTGCGCACCGCTCCGCCGAGGTACTCGGTCTCCACGGCGCCCAGCAGTTCGGTCACCTGCTGACAGCCGATCCGGTGGAAAGTGATTCCGCCGTCGGTCTCAATGTCCGTGCCATCAGCGCTCAGGTCAAAGATGAGACCGGTACCAGCGAATTCAAGTGTGTAACCGTGGTCAAGGTGATCGAGAAGCCAGCGCGCCTCGTCGTACCCCTTCTCGTTGAAAAGGCCGTAACGGTTGGCGCGCGCGAGGTAGTGGTCGAGCAGCGAACGGAGCGTCAGGTTCTGCAAGGGACGGTCGGGCCGCTCGACGAGCGGGTCGAACTGCGCGGCCAGGATCGTCCTGCTGTTGTCGATCTGCTGGCTGATCTGCTTCTTCTTGGCGTCGTAAGCGCCCAGGCCACCCACCCCGGTGAAGCACTTGACCTCAACCAGCCGGCAGACCACGGCTCTGCGTTCGGCATCCAGGTCGAACAGCGCCAGGTCCGTCCGGTGCAGCCGAATGGCACCGTCGCCGACGCTGATACGGCGCTGCGCCTCGCCGTAGAGGTCGGTGTGCGCGTCCAGGGGGATGAGTACCTGGTTGTGGAGGGCGCCCTGGTATCCGAGGTACAGCCTGGCGAGAGCAAGACCCAGGACCTCGGTGCGACTGCTGCTGCCGAGCGCGGCGAGCTTGAAGGCGAAGCTGCCCGAGAGCTCTCTCAGTTGGTCGAAGAACGTCCTTACATGGCGAGGTTCGAGGTTCAGTTGCCGGTCGTCGAGGACTGGTCCTATCAGCGCGCGCAACTCTTCGACCGACCGCGACGAGACCACGATGTGATGGCCCATACCGGTCTGCGCGGTCGCCGAGTAGTCGATGACGTACTCGGGCCGGTCGGTCCGGCCGTGGTCGAAGTACTCCACTCCGAGGGTCCGGTCCACCGTGACGACCCAGTCACTGGCCTGGTGCACATCGTGGAGCAGGGCTTTGTCACGGGCTGAGAGACGCAGCGTTATCTGCGGCAGCTGTCCAGGACGCGGTTCCCCGGATGTCATGGTCACCACGGCGGCCGACAGGACCTCCGGCAGCGCTGCCATCAGGTCCCCAGTCTCCTCGGCTCCGGGCACGGGATCCGTGGCACCGTGCCGAGGCTGGCGGCTCCAGGACACGAACTCCTCGTCCTCGGCGTAATAGCTGGTCAGTTCCTGCACCAGACCGTGTGCCGCTGCCCGGCCCGAGGTGCGTGCGCCCGGCGCGATGTCGAACTGCTCGCCGCCGAAGGGATCGAACAGGACTGTCAGATGTGCAGGGAAGTCGGTCGCGCGGGTCCGGAGGTCTGCAGCGTCTCGCACCACGACGGCGAGCTTCGGCCGCAGCGGGTCTCCAGGCGTGCCGAAAGCCTCGGCGGCGGCGGCGCGCGGTCCGGACCCCGGGGAGAACAGGTCGGTGAGCGCTTCGCCCACCCATGGCTCCCGGGGGTGGTCAGTGAAGAGGCGGATCGTATAGCGCAGATGAGCCAGGTGTCTGCGGCTCTGGAGTTCAGTCAGCATCGTGACCAGCGCCTCGCCCCGGCCAACACCGAGGGCGTTGATGACGAGGGAGTCAGCATAAGGGTGCAGCCGCACATAGCGTTCGACGCGGTCCGCGAGGTCGGCACCAGTGACCACACCGGAGGTGGTGGAGCTGTCGCTGACGCCCAGGGCGGAGGCCAGCCGGGATACCGTTCCCCTGGGGTCGGCGGTCTCGCTGGGCAGGCAGACCTGCCAGTAGTCGGTCAGTTGCCCAGCCGCGAATGCTAGTTCGCTTGTGGTGAGTGGCACGACCAGGGGGAACCCCAGCGGGGCGAGCCGCTCGACAAGGCTGTGCAGGGTCTCCATAACCCGGCCCTTGTCCTGGCCCTCGGTACGATCGAGCCAGTGGTCGGCCAGCGCCGCCTGCCCGCACCACCACAGCACCCGCAGCGGATGGGTGGGCGAGATCAGCACCATCCGGCGATGTCCGCCCTGCGCGTCTGCCAGCTCCACCGGCACGGTGTCAGTACGCAGCAGCAACGCGAGTTCGGCCCGATCCTGCCCACCCGTACTGCCCCGGGCGTTCTCAAGCGCACGCACACATCGGGTGACCGCTCTCAGATACGCCTCCGCGCAGGCCTCCGCCTCCTGGCGGATGGCGCGGGGGTCGGTGCCTTCCAGGACCAGCGGCACGGAACCGTCTGCGTCGGCTCGTACCGCGGCAAACAGCGTGGTGCGCGCCTGGAGAAAGCCGTCGAGCTCGCTGCCGTCGGCGGGCGTGACGGCCAGAGGTTCGTCGTCACTGAGGTGCCAGCGCCCCGAGGCATCGACGTTCAGTCGTGGCCCTTCGAGGGCGTGCGGCCGGGCCAGCATCCGCTCTTCGGCCTCCGCGAGCGGAATGGGCAGATCGACGGTGATCAGACCCGCCGGCCCGAATCCCGCGCGCAGCGGCCAGGTCTTGGCCGTTCGCGCTCCCCAGCCCACGGTGCGACAGGACACCCGCCACGGATCGCGTCCCTCGGCACGCGCGGTGAAGCGCAGCCGGTTGATCGCCTGGGCGAGCCCGGGTGCGTGCTGGGAACGCTGGACGGGAGGATCGTCGAACTCACCGTCGGGGACGACATAGAAACGGTCGCTCTCATGGGGCCGGTGCGCGCCTTCCGCACCGGCCACTCGCATGGGATCGCCATTGCGGTCGAGCGGGGTGACCCGGACGAAGTGCCACCCCTCCTCCCAGTCGGCCTTGCGGCCCTTCTTCAGCTTGATGGTCGCCCGGTAGACCGTCTTGGCGACCTTGGCCACCGCGACCGTGCTGGTGAAACCGGTCGGACTGACCGTGGTGGCACCGCGGTCCTCGTCGGTCTCACTCTCGGAGAGGATCTGGACTGAGAAACGCATGAGGCCCGCGACGTGGCGAGGATCGGGGTCGACAGTGAAGAAGACGGGAAGCGAGGTGAGTCCGCCGGGCAGCAGATACTGTCCACCGAAGAGCCTTTCCAGCGCCGGGTGATTGCGTAGGTCGTCCTCGTTCTGACCCGCCTTGGGCAGGACAGCCAGCTCGTGCACTTCGATGCCGACCCGCTCGTCACCGAGCTCGTTCTCCTGTGGCCAGTGATGGAAAGCGAGCGGCCAGTTGTCAGGGTCCACGGCGATCGCCCGGCACCAGCGTGAGGGGGTGTCCAGGCCGGTGCGCGAGGCGAACCGCACCAACCGGCGGAGGAATTCCTGTGCCGCCGGGGAGTTCTGGGGCAACCCGAGGCTCAGGACCCGCTGGCGGTCGGTGGTCGTCGCCTCGGTAAGTTTGGCGACGGTCCTGCGGTTACGGTCAGCCTTGCGGCCTACCAGGGTCGGATCCTGGTACAGGCCGAAGTCGGGGATTAGCCCGAGCAGATGAACAGCGGCCCCTGCCGCCTCGGGGTCGTGGTCGTTCTCCCGTAGCGTCAACAGGTAGCGCACGGCGGCCCGGTCGTCCGCGACAAGGCTACCTTCCTCGGCCTGCCTCTCCAGCAGTTCGGTGACGCTCGGGCGCAACTTGTCGGGCAACTCGCGCAGGAGCGACGCCTTGAGCTTCGCGTGCACGTCGTCCAGGGCTAGCTGCTCGAAGGTGGCGATACCGAAGGAGTCCTCGGCGCTGGCCCGGGTGCCGGGCGGTACGAAGACGAGAAGCGGCGGGCGGAGCCCGCCTTCCTCGTCGGGGTTGCGCAGTTCGACGAGTTTAGTACTGGTCACTGTGGCACCGGTGGGGATCGTCCCGTCTCCCTCGCCCAGGACAAACACCTGCGCGTCGGGCACCAGGGTGCGCAGCCCCCCCACCAGCCGTGCGGCAAGGTTGGTGTCCAGATCGCCCAGGCGCATGCAGTGCCCGGCCTGCCTGCCGCGCAGTACGGCGGCCAACCGTGGCAGCAGGGCATGCTCCAGGGCGTCCCGCCACTGCGCCTCGGTGAGCTCGGTCAGTCCGCGTGCCATCCCCGTCACCTTCCATCGGTCGTGACCGTGCCGTCCATGGCGATCGCGAATCTGGGTGTGATCACCTGGGTGAGGTACGCGTCGGACAGATCGCTGTAGAAGCCGATTTCTCGCATCCGGGTGGTGAACGCCTCGGCGTTCGCCCGAAGTACCGCCTGCTCCTCGAACCCGGCGGTGGGAAAACCGTCGTCGGTCGGCAGCCGGTCGACGTGCAGGCCGTAGCGAGTGCGCAGCGTGTCCATGAACTCGTCCAGCCTCAACTGCTCGGTGTGGTAAGGGAACCGCGATTTCGTGCCGCGCGGATTAGGCCGCAGCAGCGCGATCTGGACCAGGACTTCCAGGAGCGCGCTGTCCATGACGAAGCGGCGCCGGCCACGATGGGGCTGGGTGATGACCGCACCGGGGCGATTCTTCAGCAGCAGCGAGTCGATGGCATCGACGATGTAGTCGTAGTGGTACTTACCCCGGTACGCCATGATTAGCTCGATGTACTGCTCGAAGGCGCCGAGCCCCATTCCCGCGCCCAGCAGAGGTCGTACACCCTCGGGCTGTTCGTCTATCGGAGTCTCGTCGAGCAGCGTGTCCATGCGGGCCGCGAAGAACCGCTCGCGCCGCTCCCTGTAGCCCTCGCCGGCGTACCGCAGTAGTTCGGCTACGGTGAAGAAGCTTCGGGACGGCTTGGTGATCTCCTTGCTGTCGGCGAGGTGATCGGCGAACTCGCCCAGCTTGCGCACCATGTACCCGGCCCGTACGAAACCGGGGATGCGCCGCAGCCACACGTCCGCGCTGTGTTCCGCGAGGGCAGCGACGGGGGTGCCAGGCACACCTGCCGCATCGACCAGAAGCCCGACTTCGAAGGGGCAGTTGCCCAAAACCTTGCCCGAACCTCCATCACCCGAGGGGCAGTTCTCGGGTCCGCAGGTCGGCTCGGCGGCGAGGCGTGCCACGATGGCTGGCAGTAGCTTCATCGCCTTGAGCTGACCCAGGGCCAAGTGGAACGCGAAGAGTATCTTCAGGTGCTCGACCATGACGATTCGGGGCAGCAGGTCCTGTAGGGAAAGCAGCCGTAGGACATCATCGGCGAGCAGGTCGGACTGTCCCACGCACAGCGGCGGAGCCGAGTACCAACCCTTGACGCTCGTCGGGGAGTCCTGTTTCACCTGGCTGTTGAGGTGGAGCACAGCCTGGGTCTCGATATCGACGCTGGTGCCGGGCAGCTGGGTGCCCAGGGCGGGGTCGAGGCCGGTGAAGAAGAACGCGCGGATCCGGTCCAGCGCCAGTGCGCCGCGCCCGCCCCGCGCATGTCGCAGCATCTCGTAGAGCTGGGCGTCGGCTCCGTAAGCGCGGGAGTGGTTGTAGTTACGGAACTTGTACGTCAGTCCGTGCAGCGGGCGTAGACCCGCGACGGCCTGGTTGGGCTTTCCCCGGTTGACCATGTCCAGGAGCTGGGTCTCGATCCAGCGCTGCGCGATGTCCGGGGAGTCCCGGAACCCCTGGAACTTCCCGGAGTGCTCCTCGGCGAGGAACTCCTCCACGAACTCGTCCGCAAGTGCCCTGCCCCGCGCGAGCTTGCTGGTCTGGCCGTTGTGGTTGACCCTCATCAGGAACCCGGTCAACACCCTGTCCATCTCGATGCGTTTGAAGTCCAGGTAGGACACGCCCAGATGCCGGAACTCGCTGTCACGCTTGCGCAGCGCCATCACTTCTCCCTCGTCGCCGCGATGCCGCCGTGCTCACTTTCGGTCCCCAGCCGGAGCGTTCCGTCCGGCAGCCTGGTGATGCGGTGCGGCGCATTGCCCGGCGCGGTCAGCAGAACCTCCTGGTACGAGGTGGCCGACAGCGCATTCTTGAACACAGCCAGCGCCAGGTTCTGTCCCTGGCGGTCCTCGACACCCGGCTGATGGCCGGCGTGCAACCGGTCGAGGAGTTCGTACAGGTCGAGGCGGACCACCAGCTCGGCACGGTGCTCGGCTGATCCGTCCGGCGTCCGCCCCCGGTAGCGGACGACGATCTCGCGGGGGCTGGTCTCCACGTAGTCGGAGGCCGCGGGCTTGCCGACCTCGATGGTGAAGCGGTCGGCGGGGAACAGCCGGTGACTGCGGACGGTCCCACCAGGCACGGACCTGACCTGGAGCGCCAGGGCCCGCTCGCCGTCGTACAGTGCCCCCGGCAGTCCTTCGCCCCGGTTGACGGCCTCGATGATCCGGCCCAGCTCGGCCTGTACGGGTTCACTCCCGGCGAGCAGGTCCAGGAACCTGCCTCCCGCGCGGTAACTGAGGAGGGACTTCCAGCGCTCGCCGTCCAGGCTCTCGAAGAAGAAGCGGCGGCGCGCGGCGGCGAGGTAGGAACGGTGCGTGACGGCTTCCGCCTGGTCTGCCGACGGGGTGCGGGGCAGCGCCCCGAATCGTTCGGCGAGCAGCTCCGCGTCATGGCTGCCCCGCTGGTCGACAGAGATCAGGCTGTGACCGCCGTCTGGGCCCGTGTAGTCCAGCTTGCGGTCGAGTTGCGGATCGGCCACGGTCGCCACGTCCAGCTCACGCAACTGTGTCAGGAGGCGGTCCTGTTCGTGCTCACCACCTGTGTGCAGACCCGTCCAGCTGGTGAAGTAGAAGCTGTCGAGACGCTCCTGGATGCTTTCCGGACGCTGGTAGAGCTCATGGATCTGGGTGCAGTCCCGGCCGGAGGTAAGCATGTAGGCCAGGGCGGAGCGCAGATCGCGCAGTGTGATGTGGAGTCGTCCGCGCAGATGCGTCATCCGGTACAGGGCAGCGAGCCGCTCAATGACAACGGGCCCGGCCGTCGGGTGGGCGAAGGTCTGCGCGTTGTGCCGGGCGTAGCAGCGGGGTGCCAGGTCGCAGGAGGCGCAGCCGCTCCAGCGCTTGGGGTCGGTCAGCGTCTGCGCCATGCGGTGCAGGATGGAGTCCCTGGTGCCCGCCGGGTCGGCGACGACGTCGCGGGTGTTGAGGTTGACGACGGCGATGCCGTGGTCTGCGGCGCCGTTCGCCAGCCCCTGCCGAATGGTGCGCGCGAGAAGCGGGTAGCGGCTGGCGTGGGCGGTGATGAAGTCGGTCAGACGCCCTTCGTTGACGGCGATGAGCCGCGTCTGGTTCTGGGGCCAGGCGTCGGCGACTTCTCCCTGGAAGGGCGCGAGGAAGGCGTCGAGTACGGCGTCATTGTTCTGGCCCCCTTCGTCCTGGCTGCCGTCGTGGTTGGTGTGGAAGGCACGCCCCCGGTAGACGAAGTCGTCACCGTTGACGCGCTTCTGGCCTGGCTCGGCACCGCGTTTGAGGGCCTCGACGGACAGCTGTTCCAGGAAGGCTGTCTTCCCGTCACCGGCGTTCCCGGTGATGACGACCAGGCGGTGGACGCCGCTCAGGACGTCGTCTCGGAGCGCGGTGTCCAGGGCGGTGGCCACGTACAACGGGAACTGTGCGGGGTCGAGCCCTCGCGTACCCGCGTTGGTGCGGGAATTCTGGCTGTAGAGGGTCTGGAGATGGCTGACGAAGGCGTTGGTGCCGTACTGCCCGGCGTCTGTCGCGCAGACAGGCTCGGGCTCGGGCTGGTCGTCCTGTTCACTGGCCCGGGTCCGGCGGACCTCCCCCATGGTCCGTACAGCCGAGAGAAATGCTTCCGCGTCGGGGAAACGGTCGGCGCGGCGCGGCGCGATGGACCGCAGCAGCACATCGGCGAACGGACGGCTCAGATCACCCAGGCCGCTGATCTTCCGCGGGTCCAGCGCCTCCTCGTCCTTCGGTGGCTGCGCGAGCCCTGGCCACGGGTACGCGCCGGTCAGCGCGAGGTAGGCGGAGACGCCGAGGGCGTACAGGTCCAGGTCGGCGAGTTCCGCCCGGGTGGGGCGTTGCCGCAGCACCGCGTCCGGGGCCTGGTAGCGGAGCGAGCCCAGGGTGGGCGTCAGCGTGGAGTCGACGGAGACCGCCGCGTTGAAGTCCAGCAGTTTGATGCCGTCCGCCGTCCACAGCAGGTTGCTGGGCTTGATGTCGCAGTGGTAAACGCCGTTGTGGTGGAGATGTCCCAGCCCGGCCAGGCAGTCCTCCAGGAGCCGTACGACGTCGGCGGCGCCCAGGCGGTGCTCCCGGGTGACCGAGGCCTGAAGGTCCTGCCCCTCTGCGAACTCCAGCCGCATATAGGGGAATCCGCCCTTAGGCATCCAGTCGGCGTCGATGACACGGACCAAATTCTGATGGGTGGGCAGCTGACGCAGGATCCGGTACTCGCCCTTGAGTCGGACTCCTACCGATTCCGGGTCACTGGTAATGATCTTCAGGACCTCGTCGGTGTCGTCGAGGGTGTTGAACACTTGATAGACGACGCCGAACTTGCCCTGCCCGAGCTTCTTTCGAACCTGGAACTTCTCGGTGAGCCGGAAGCCGTCGGGCAGGTTCCGGTAGCTGTACGGGTTCCCCCAGTCGAAGGGGTCCTCGGGCGAAGCGCCCGCGGTCGCGTTACCGCTGAAGCCACCGGTACCACCGCCCGAACCGCCACGCAGCAGCGGCTCCAGCTCGGCGATCGCTTCGCGGGCGGTCGGCCGCAGTGCCGGATCGGCGGCCAGCATCCGCCGGATCAGCTCCCTGATCTCCGGGCTGATCTCGGCCGAGTGCAGGCTGTCCACAAGCCGCGCCCCACCGGTAACGGAAGGCAACTCTCCGGTGTACAGCTCATGAAAAAGCACTCCCGCTGCGAAGATGTCGGAGGCGGCCGAGAACCGTCCGGGCTCATCCAGACACTCGGGCGCGAGATAAGTGGCCTCGGCCTGCTCGTACGCGTCCATTGCGACGGTCCCGGCCCGCTTCTGCCCGGTGTGCGCGAAGTCGAAGCCAGTGAGCATCGCAGTGCCGTTGCGCGCGACCAGGACCGTGTCCGGGGAGAGGTGGCGGTGCACCACCCGGTACGCGTGGGCGAGCGCGAGACCGGCCAGCACACCGGACAGGATGCGGCGCCGGGCGTCCGCCCCGACCGCTGCGGGTCCGTCCGCCATACGCACCCTCAGCGCCTCGGCCTGTACGTCCTTGAGGACGACGAAGTATCCGGTTTCGTCCTCAAGCGGCAATACTTGGACGCACGGCACGATGTGCGGATTGGGCGGCAGCTTGTTCAGCGCCTGGAGGGGATTGCCGATCCGCTCCCGCTCGCGGGTGTGCTCCGCCTCGGGCAGCAGTGGGTCCACAGTGTGCACCTGAATGAGGTACGTCCCGGCGTTCGGCTGGTCGGGTTGCACCGCCCGGTACACCGACACCCGGTCCTCTGCGTCGGCCTCCGGGCCGGCCTCCGGTTGGGGGTCCGCTTCTACGAGGGTCTCGCGGGCCTCGTAGATCCCGAACCTGCGCCGTCCCGAGGGGGCCCGCGACACCGCGTTCAACGCGCGGGCGACATCGTCGTGCAGGCCGGTGATTGGCATCTCCGGCGTGTTCGGCGCGAGCCGGGAGGGCCGGTGGGCGGAGAGGAAGGAAACCAGGTCCTTCAGCAGGACCGTGTTCCTCTCGTCCTTCCCGTCGTGGTCGACGAACAGCGCGTCGTCGTACGGCAGGATCACCAGCTCCTCGCACCACACCGAGCCGATCAGCGGTGAGAGGTGCGACTGCCGCAACAAGCTCCCGACGGTCTTGGCGTGCTCACGGAGCTTCTTGACGGGGCTCGGAAACGGCTGCCGCCCCTGCGGATACCACTTCTTGCCCCAGACCTCGATGCGCCCGTGGGTGCCCTTGGTGTCGGCGATATAGCAGGCCCCGTCGGTGAGGATCGCGAGGTCGACCTCGAAGCACTGGCGGCCCCGGTAGATCTCGAAGTTGGAGATCACGGACCAGTCGTCGGGGGCGTGGTCGCGAAGGTGACGCAACACCATGCGCTCGGCGTCGTTGACGGGGTCGCCGACCTTGATGATGCGCGCCATGAGTACCCGGGCCCCCGTCCGTTTCGGTCAAGTGCGGACGGTTGTGAGTGAGCCGCACCGCAATGTGCCAGGGTCACTTTAGTACCAGGGGACGACACCCCCTTCTTGGTTAGGGTGATTGTCGGTCAGCCGGTTACGGGGAGGGCATGTGTCGCATTCGTTCCATATCCGAAATCTGAAGAAACGACTCCTCGAACGCTTCGACACTCTGATCGATATGTCGGACGAACCCGGGGCGTCCGAGAAGAAGAGAGAAGAGAAGTTCCTGAGTCGGGGAGTGGCTGCCCTCGCCATCAAGCGTGAGACCGGCTGCACAGACCGGGACGCGGCTCTGTCGATCATCGACGGCCGTGACGACTGGGGAATCGACGCGATCGCGGTCGAGTTGTCCGCCTCGGGCCAGGGCGGCCGCCCGCACATCACTCTGGCCCAGGCGAAGTGGAGCGAGAACGCCACCGCCGGTTTCGGGCAGAGCGAGGTGGACCGTCTCTTCCGCGGTCTCGACTATCTGATGAACCTGGAGTTCAACCGGTTCAACAAGCGCATCGAACATCACGTCGAGGCACTCGATAAAGCCCTGGACAGCGGGTCCCCCAAGATCACACTGCTGCTGGCCCTGGTGACCGACACCGAACTGCATCGGGACATCCGGACGTTGCTCGACTCCGAGGTCAAGAAACGCAACTGGGCCGAGGACATGGTGGAGTGGCGCGTTCTCGACCTCCGGGGCCTGTACCAGGAAATCCTGGGTGAGCACGCCGACCGGAAGATCGAGCTGGAGGCCTGGGTCGAGGGCGTCGGCCGCGAGGAACACCCCTTCACCGCCTATTACGGCACGCTCTCGGCGGCCGAGGTGGCCGAGTGGTACGAGACACACGACCGGCACCTCTTCGCCCGCAACATCCGTGACTCGCTGGACAGCGACGTCAACGACAAGATCCGCGCCACTCTTCTCCAGGAGCCCGAGAACTTCTGGTACTTCAGCAACGGCATCACCCTGCTCTGCGACCGTATCCGCAAGAAGGGCAAGGGGGCGTTCGCCCCCGGCGCGGGAGCCGGTTTCGTCCTGGAGGGGGCGAGCATCGTCAACGGCGCGCAAACCGTCAGCGCAATGCACCGCGCGATGCAGCGGAACCCGACGTCGGCCAGCCGTGGTCGGGTGCTCGTCCGCATCATCTCCCTGGAGAACTGCCCCGAGGGATTCGGTGACCAGGTCACGCTCAACACCAACACACAGAATCCCATCGAAGAGCGGGACTGGAAGTCCCGTGACCCGATCCAGGCGGGTCTGCGGGACGACTTCTCGCTGTCTCTCGGCCGCACCTACGTGCTGAAGCGCGGCGAGTCCGAGCCCGCCCCGGAAAGCGGCTGCACCATGACCGAGGCCGCGATAGCCCTCGCTGCGACCCACCGCTTCCCAGAGCTCGGCGCGAAGGCCAAGCGAGACCCGTCGCTTCTCTGGGAGAAGGCGAACTACCAGGAGATCTTCGGCAAGGCACTCAACACGGCGCCGAGCGCCCAGCGAGTGTGGCGCTGCGTACAACTCGTACGCGCCGTGGCGGCAGCGCTCGCTGAGCAGAGCGAGAACCTGTTCGGCCGGGCCGCCAGTACCGCCAGCAACGGCGACCTGCTGATCAGCCACGTCGTCTTCCAGAACCTGGACAGCGACGGTCTCGACAGCGAGGACAAGGACTGGGACGCCGAGCTGGCGAAAGTGCCGGACCTCGTCGAGCAGGCTCTCGGCTGGCTGGTGGACACGATCGACAAGGCATACGGCCGCAACAGCCAGATCCTGACCAGCGTGCGCACCCCGGAACGCGTCCGCGTGATCTCGCGCCGCGTCCTAAGCGCCATGGTTGCCGGCATTCCTGCGCCCGACAACGCCGACTACCGCGTCGAAGAGCGGGTGCAGGGCAGCCCGGCCCGGTCGACCAACGCGGTGAGCCTCATCGTCAAGGCCGAGCGGATTCCGGTCGGTACGACGCTGGAGTTCCGCCCAGTCACCAGGCCCGACCGGCAGGGGTTGTCCGAATGGCTCTCGGAGAACCCCGACCGGGCCCGTGCGACCTGGGGCACCAGTGCGTCCAAGCCGCTGATCTGGGCTGTCGACGGCGAGGCGTACGCGCCGAGCACGTTGGTCCGTAAGATGCGCAAGGACGCCATGGGCAAGAGCCAGCAGGTCCAGGGCACCTTGTACTGGCACATCCCGGGGGAGGGCTCACTGGTCGACCTGGCGGCAGAACTGCGGGCCGAGGACGAGTTGGACGCGGAGGGGTGAGCTTGAGCTAGACACCGCGTACAGCTGATCGATGCGCTCAGTCCGGCTCCGGCTCGGACACACGGTGGGTACGGAAACGCCTCGCCGGAACCACCTGGTCCACCTCGGTGGTCCACTCTCTGCCTCCGCCCACCGGACGGAGAAAGGCAAGCCGGCGGGCAGGGCGTGTTTCTGGGCCCAGCAGAACGTCGGCGGGCAGATAGAGGACCACGTCCCGCAAGGTGCCGTCGCGTCCGGTCTCCTGGTCGAGCACGAGGGCTCCGACGAAGAGGCCGGGAAGACCGACGGGCGGGTCGTAGGCGTTGGGTTTCGGAAGGTCCGGGGCTCGGACGACGGTACGGCCGTCCTGGGCACGGTGGCGTTTCCGGTCGTACGTCAGTTGCACGGCGGCCGGGTCACAGGACCTCCTGCGGGCTGCGGGCGTCGACGCGCGCCACCTGTGAGCTCAACGCCGCGCCTGCACCTACGAGTTCGACGTGCTCGAGCCGCGCGGTCCACCGCCGGAGGGGCACCTGACCGGGGGTGCGCTCCCAATGGCCATTGGCGCACGTGACCTGAAACCTGCCCGTTCGGCCGGGGAGTTGTACGGCACCGAGCTGCACCGCCAGCGGCAGATCGCGCGGATGTCCCTGGACGGCCTGTCGTACGTGGTCAACTACATCAAGACGCACCTGCACGGGGTGGAGACGGCGGAACGACTTCCGTTGCCGCCGCTCTCGGAGAAGCTGGATGTGGCGTTTGGGACGGGGGAGTTGTTCCAGGGGTTGTGGAGGGCGTCAAGCAGGAGCACACGCCGAGGCGGTTCGACCACTGCTTGGAGCTGGAGGCGAAGGCGGCGCGGTTTCAAGCGTACGGGGCGACGCTTGTGCCGGGGCTGCTCCAGACGCCAGCGTACGCCCGCGCCGCTTTCCGCCGTTCCCATCCGTCTGCTACCTCAGAGAAGATCGCCAGCCTGGCAGCGGACCAGATGAGCCGCCAGGAGGTTCTGCGGAGTGACAACCCACCAGACTATTAGGCGATTCTTAATGCGCAGTCCTACGCCGCACAGTAGGCGGGCCAGCTGTGATGCGCGAGCAACTCGCAGCGCTACTCCCCACTTGTGGACACTGAGCGCACGACGATCCAGGTCATCCCTTTCGAGGCCGGAGAGTACGCAGGGATGAACGGCATCACTATCCTGCTCACCTTGCCCGACAACTCCACCACCGCCCATCAGGAAGGTGGGGCCAGCGGAGATATCTTCGACGACCGGGCGACCGTCGGTCAGCGACTTCGAGACTACGATCGCACGAAAGCCTGCGCTCTCTCGCCGGAGGCGTCGGCAACATTGATCGAAGCGGCGATGGAGAACTTGAAGCCATGCGAGCTACCCCAGACCTGAGCGTCGCCCACTGGCGCAAGTCCGGCTACAGCACAGGCGATAGCGGAAGCGAGTGTGCCGAAGTGGCCGACGGCCTCGATGGTCTGGTTCCCGTACGTGACAGCAAAACGCCGCTGCCCCCGCGCTGTTCTTCACCCCAGGCCCATGGGACGCGTTCATTACGTCGGTGAAGAACAGCGCGGAACGCACCATCTGACCCGTTCTGTTGACGCCCCGGTCCCACAACGCTCGGCGAGCCGAGTTATCCAGCTCTGTTCCGCCATGTCAGACGGAACAGAGCTGACCACGACTCAAGACGCGCTGTGCGCCAACACCGCCTGTTCCAACAGCTCCAGAGCCCTGTCTTCCTTCTTGTCAGCCTCATCCCGCTTCCGGAAGGCGCTACGGACCGTTTCTGCAATGCGCTCTCGGTCAGGTGCGGTGAGGACAGGAACGGGGATCTGAGCGCGCAGCGTCTCGTGAATGTCCTGCTGCTTCCCGCCGGTGGACATGGAACGCAGGACGCGGAACATAGCTTCGGAGCGGAGGAAAGCAAAGAGGTAGGCGCCTGGGATGTCGGGATCGCCGCTCCTGATCCGGAGGAAGTGTTCCGAGTACGCGTACGACAGCCATGCTCCGGTGGCAAAGATCGGTCGGCAGTACACCTCGTTCTCACCCAGCGTGCCCTGAGAGGCAACAAGGATCGTCTCATCCTTGGCCAGCACCTCACGCGACGTCTTTGCCTTACTGATCCAACGCCCCTCTGGCCGCAGCCAAAACGCCTGCCTCTGCCCCACAAGCTGATAGCTGTAGCGAGGATCTTCTGCTCCGTCCACACGCATAAAGCGCAGGCCCCGACTGAGCTGCCCCCCCTCCTCCTTCTCCTTGCAGATCTCACCAAGCGTTCGATGGCCCACATCACGCAACGCGTCCAAAATCCGCCGAGCCTTCGGCTGATAGTTCAACGCCCGCAGCGTCGTAGGCGTCAACTTCCGCTGTTCGAAGCCCAGATCCCGAGGTTGGTCATGCCACCTCAGGTCGATCAGTTCCTCAAGCCCCGCTGTCCTGAACAGATCCTCGGTCGCCCCGACCACACCCGCCTGGAACTCGGCCCGCAGCTTGGCCGACTCCTCGACAAGGTCGTGGATCTCCTCTTCGAGCGCCGAATCAAAGCGCGGAACCGGAAGCCCTTCGATGTGATGCGGCTCGATGTGCTGAATGATCGCGCCGTACGCCTGGCTGGCAACGATCGGAACACCGAAGCGGCTGCGTAGGAACGTGTTGAGGTACCCAGAGGGAATGAGTCCCTGGCCAGGTACGACTCTCATCACATGCTCGCTGCATGTGTATCCGTCGATGTCAGGACGGGCGTACGCGATACGGCCGACGTTTCCTGAGCGCGTGATCAGAGTCCAGCCCGCCCGAATCGTCAGGCGCGGATTGAGCGCGACGGATGTCTTGGAGATCAACGGCAGATTCGAGAAGTCCGCCTCCATGATGTCCGTGCTGGAGAAGAACCGAACCCCGTGTTCCGGCGCGGTGACCCAGCGCCGCAAAGGCCGCCCCGCATGGAAGATCCCTGCCCCGCCCCGGGTGACCTCCCGCAACAGCACCGTACGCGGCAACCGCTCCAACAACTTCCGTGCCTCGAACGCCCCCGACAGATACGGCGCCGCGTCCATCCGAAGCCCCTGCTCGCGCAGCCACCCCAGCCGTACCGGATTGTCCTTCGCCGCGATCTTCACTGCCCGTGCTCCGTCGTCGTGGTCGTCATGTATGCGGTCGTGGTACCGATCGGCGGGAACCAGGCCGCAAGAGTCGCCGTGAGTTGCCTGAACGACGCGTCCGTGCACCCCCGTACGGAAGGAACCTGCTCGGCGAAGCGCCGGAAGATGCCGTTGTTCTTAGGGCCCGTGTACTTCAGCCTGTGCAGGTATTCGACGGCCCCCTTCGGATCGTCGGGCTTGTCCCTGCCCTGAATCCACAGGCCGGCGTCCTCCAGGACTTGACGCGGCGTGCGCTCGTCGCCCTTCCTCGGCCGCCACACGAGGGCCTTCTTGATCACCTCGGTGTGGTCCGACCAGAACCAGTTCTCCAGCTCCGGCTCGATGACCACAACCTCGTACTGCGGCCAGAAGTCCTCCAGCTGCTTGCTGATGCGCTTGCGAATCTCGACAACGGGTGGCGCGCCCGCGTAGGCGTGGTCCATAACCACGATCGCGCGCTCGTACTCGCCCCGCCACGGTTGCAGCAGCGCGCCAGCCCGTACCGGCAACTCTGAGTCCTTGTTGTCACTGACCTTGATGTCCCGCTCACCGTCGAAGACGAAGGGACCACACCCCACCTTGCGGTGGATGTCCTTGCGGTCGAGGAAGGCGCCGATCATGGCCTTCATCCCCCGGTCCGCGACGAAGAAAACCACATCCCGCTTCCCAGATGCGGCCTCGGGCGCGGTCGCCTGCCGAGGAACCGGAGCGGTCGTTCTCCCACCGCGCCTTGCCCTCGACCCAGCCCCCTTGTTCACTCGAACACCCCTGTCGCGAACAGCGTCCCCAGATCAAGATCTCCCCGCCAGTCGGCCAGCCGCGGATGCCGGTCCCCGCCCACGACGGTCACCGCACCGGTGGCGTAGTCGACACGCGTGGCGAGCACGTCCGGCAGCTCCACGTTGGCCAGGACCAGCGGCGACTGTGTGGCCACCAGCACCTGACAGTCCCGTACGGCTTGCAGCGCCTGCGTGACGATCTCGATGGCTTGCGGGTAGATGCCGTTCTCCGGTTCCTCCGTGACGAGCAGGGCCGGCGGGTCGGGCATGAAGGCGATCAGCGTCAGGGCGAAGACGCGCAGTGTGCCGTCGGACAGGCCCGAGGAAGTGACCTCGTGGCCGCCCGCGTACGTCACGCGGAAATAGGCGTGGTGGTCGTCCGGGCGTTCCACGACGTCGATGGCCTGGACCTGCGGCAGCGCAATCCGGACCAGGTCCACCCAAGCGTCGTACAGCTCCTTGTCCTCACCCTTGAGGCGAAGGGCCAGCCAGGGGGTGTTGCGACCGACGGGATCGAGCTGGGGGTTGCGGCCGACGGGTGGGGCGGCCTGGCGCAGCGCGGCCCAGTCGGGGGCGTAGGCGAGCGTTCCCTCCTTCAGCAGGGAACGGAACCACAGGGCGACCGGGAATTGCGCCTCGTCGAACGGAACCGTGTCCAGCGCGAGCCGACTGTGCGGGCTCTGCCAGGTCAGCGGGGGCTGTCCCCCGGTCTCAGAGGTGAAACGCGCCACCGGACCGCCGGTGCGGGCGATCACCGGGCGCCAGTTCTCCTCCCAGGCCCACCGGACCCGGCGACTGCCACCCCGCCCGGTGGTCACGGTCTCGTCCGGGTCCTCGAAGGCCCGCTCCCCCGGCACCGGACGTACCGGATGCTCCTCGGGGAACAGCACCAGGTACTCCCCCGCGATCTCGACCCCCCGGCCGCCCTCGACCGGGGCGAGGTGCAACTCGTACCGCAGGTGGGTGGGGAGCGGAAGGCGCGGGTTGCGGGTGGCCTCGGCGAGAAGCTCGGTGATCTCCGCCGGGAGCCGCGCCTCCATCGCGAAGCCGAAACCGCCGGCCCGGCCCCGGTGCGCGGGCTCGCTAAGCGACTGGGCGCGCGGCGGCCGGCCGGTGCGGGTGGACGGACGCAGGAAGGCGTCCTCGATCCGCTCGGCGCCGAGCAGCTCGGCGAGCAGGAGCGGAATGTCGAGCAGCGTGCTCTTGCCAGAGCCGTTGGCACCGGCCAGCACATGGAAACCGGCCAGGTCGACGGCAAGGTTCTCGAAGCAGCGGTAGTTGTAGGCCTCGATACGGGTGATCACGAGCGCGCGTTCCAGGGGAATTCGTGAGCGTGGCGCTCGGAGAACTCGTGGTACGCCTCGGCGATCTTCGGCAGGTCGTTGTCGAGCACGGGTTCGCGGCGGCTGATACTGCGCCGCACCTCGGCACCGCCGATCCGCAGGATCTCGTGCTCCGTCTTCTCCTCGGTCACGATCTCGCCGTCCGGGGTGCGCACGTAGACCTTGTTCCCTCGGCGGTCGATGCCGACCTTCTCGGCGACGGCCATGAACACCGGGTAGTCGGCCTTGCCGAACTCGACCTCCTCCTGCCGCTCCTCGACCGTCTTGCGGCGCAGGAAGAGCAGGGTGGTGAGGATGTTGACGTTGGCCTCGGCGATAAAGGTCTCCACGGGGAGTTCCACGCTGCCCAGGACCCAGCACTGGTCGAGGATGTAGCGCCGGACCGCCTCGTCGGAGGGGCCTGGGTTGGACAGGATGCCGTTCGGCAGGACGATGCCGATACGCCCGCCGGGCCTGACCCACTCCACAGCCCGCTGGACGAAAAGTTGTTCCGGCGAGACCGCGGTCGACTCGCCCGCCCTGACCAGCTTCCCGGTGTCCTTGTCACGGGTCCAGTTGTAGGCGACGCCGAACTGGCCTCCGGTCTTGCGGAACTTCGTGAGGATCATGTCCTCGGACACCGGGATGTCCGAACCGAACGGCGGGTTCGTCATAAGTACATCCAGCTTGCCAAGCTGTATCTGCGGGAAACGCATCGCCTCGTCGTTGCCCGCCAGGTGACTGTCCGGGAACGCGAGCGAATCCATGTGGAAGGCGTGTCCGGCCGTGTCGGTGAGCGTCATCAGGCTCATCACGGTGGCCCGGCGCAGGAAGGGGTCGAAGTCGGCGCCGAAGAGGTGCTCGTCCGCGTAGGCGGCCAGCTTCCGGCGGTGGTCGGCCATCTTCAGCGCCAGTTCCTTGGCGTTGGTGAAGGTGGCGCCGTCCTCCTCGGCCTTCTGCCACTTGCGCAGCAGATGGTTCAGGGTCTCGCGCAGGAAACCTCCCGTGCCGCAGCACGGGTCGAAGACGGTCTCGTGCTCCTTCGGGTCGAGGATGTCGACGACCAGCTTCACCGCTTCGTTGGGCGTGAAGTACTGACCTCGGTCGCCGCGCAGATTGTCGCCGACCAACTCCTGATAGGCGACGCCCTTGGCGTCGATGTCGGTGCTTCCCAAGTCGTAGGGGGCCAGCTCACCGACGATGAAGGTGAGCGCCTGGTCGGTCAGGCTGAGTTCGTCCCGGTGGTCGAAGAGCTTCTGGTCCTTGTAGAACTCCCTCACCTCCTGGAAAAGCTCCTTGACCCGGCCTGCCACCTCAGGGCTTCCTGACCTGCGCTTGGCCCCGGTGGCGGTCGTCTCGGTCCGCACCAGGTCCGCAATGTCGATACGGAAGCGCGAGTCCCTGCCCTCCTCGCGGACCTGGCGCTCGTCGTAGATCTTCGCGAAGAGGACGTAGAGGAACTGCCAGAACGCCGCATCCTTGGGCAGCCCCTCGTTGCCGTGGATGTAGTTGTGGCAGCGCCGGAAGGCGAAACGGAGCATGTACTTGTCCGCCCGCCTGATCTCCTTCAGCGAGGTCGCGTCACCGGTGGCGTCGAAGGCCGAGTCGTCCCCTCGGGGCCAGTTCGGCAGCGGCCGGAACCTGTCCTCGAAGCGGACCTTCCGCCCTTCGTCGTCGCGCTTGAGCTTCTCCACGAAGTACAGGTCGATGTCGTCGGTCCACAGCCCCAGATGACACTCCGGCCCTGCCACGCTCATCAGGAACTGGAGCTCCTCGATGTCGCTCGTCGCTTGCTCGTGCGTACGGATCTTGGTGACGGTGCGGCCGGTCCTGGGACGCGGTTTGGTCATGACGATGCGCCGCAGATGATCGGGGGTCTTCGCCTCGCCCGGCGCGAAGACCGCGATGCTGACCTTCTTGCGGGTCTTGCGGCCGCCATCAGGGGCCGGAATCTCGATCGTGTAGTCCCGCTTCATGTCATCGGGGTTGATTCCGTACTGGTGCACAAGAACCCGGGCGATGTGCTGGCGGACCTTCTCGGCCTCGGTCAGCTTGAGGATGTCCTTGCCCGTGATGTAGTCGATCGTCTCGTCATCCCCGAGCGCACGAGGCGGTGCGGCCGCCTCGGAACGCTTCTTGGGCTCCTCCGGCACGGAAAATCCAAGGCCCAGCTGCTCGTCCGCCATATCCGCCGTCTGCTCCGTCCCGACTACCGTCCAGCCCCGTCCACGCTGCGCGAGGGGCCTGCACGCACTGCGAGCACACCCTAGTTGAATGAGTCCGAGGCACGTCGCCGCGGTCACTGTACGCAAGCGTTCGGCGACCGCCCGACCGGCCATCCCTGCGGCGCCGTCCCGGACCGCTGCCCTGGCCTCCGCTACAGGCCAGGTCGGACAGGAGTACCGGCAGGAGGCGTTCCTCCACGACCGCGCTGCCCGAATCACCCATAGAACTGGCCAGTTGCCGACGCATACGGATCCATCGCTCGCACCTCAGCCTCCGTCTTATAGGAACTCCCGGAACCCTCCCGCAAGACCATCGGTGCTGAACCACAGATGAGTTCCTGACTCGGCCCTGTCGTGGGTCGCTCGCTCGTCCACCGCTCTGCACGCTCGCCGTCCGCCTGTCCACCGGTCGTCCACCGGAGGCGACCATGGTGCCCCTAGAGGAGTGCCCCGCCACTAAGGATTGATCTCGAAAAGCACAAAACCCCAGGTCACGGCGAGTGAGTCCTGGGGTTTCGCTGAGCCGCCTTCGGGATTCGAACCCGAGACCTACGCATTACGAGTGCGTTGCTCTGGCCAACTGAGCTAAGGCGGCGCGCCCTGTTCGCACCATGATGCGAACAGCAGCGACGCCAAGTCTACACAGTTTCCAGGGGTGCTCCGAACCAGCCTGTTCCGGCACCGTTCGCGCAGGTCAGCGGCACTTCTTGTGCGCGGTGGGCGGGGTGCCCTCCAGGAGGTACGTGTTGATCGCCGTGTCGATGCAGTCGCTGCCGCGTCCGTACGCGGTGTGGCCGTCGCCCTCGTAGGTGAGGAGGGTGCCCGAGGCGAGCTGGTCCGCCAGGGACTCGGCCCAGGCGTACGGGGTGGCCGGGTCGCGGGTGGTGCCGACGACGACGATGGGGGCGGCGCCCTTCGCCTCGATGCGGTGGGCGGTGCCGGTGGCGGGGACGGGCCAGTGGCCGCAGTTCAGGGCCGCCCAGGCGAAGCCCCTGCCGAAGACCGGGGACGCCTTCTCGAAGGAGGGGAGCGCCTTCTCGACGGCCTCGGGACTGGTGAAGGCGGGCGGGAGGTCGAGGCAGTTCACCGCGGCGTTGGCGAACATCAGATTGGTGTACTTACCGCTCGGCTCCCGCTCGTAGTAGCTGTCGGCCAGGGCCAGCAGCCCGGCACCGTCACCCGACTGGGCACCGGTCAGCGCGCTCCGGAGCTGGGGCCAGGCCGACTCGTCGTACATCGCGGCGATGACGCCCGTCGTGGCGAGCGATTCGCCCAGCTCGCGGGACTCGCCCGTGCGGATCGGGTTCTCGTCCAGGTCGGCGAAGAGCTTCTTCAGGCGGTCCGCCGCATCCGAGGCGGACGTGCTCCCGAGCGGGCAGTCCGCCTGCTTCACGCAGTCCTTCGCGAACGACTGGAACGCCGTCTCGAACCCCGCCGTCTGGGCCCGGTTCATCTCCACCGACGAGAGCGAGGGGTCCATCGCCCCGTCGAGGACCAGGCGGCCGGTGCGGCCGGGGAACAGCTCGGCGTACGTGGCGCCGAGGAACGTCCCGTACGACGCCCCCACGTAGTTCAGCCGCTCGTCGCCGAGCAGGGCGCGCAGCATGTCCATGTCGCGGGCGGTCTCCACGGTCGAGACATGCGGCAGCACCTCGCCCGAGCGCTTCTCGCAGCCCGAGGCGAACTTCTGGAAGGCGTCACTCAGCTTCGTGACCTCGGCGTCGTCGTCCGGGGTCTGGTCCACCTGCGTGTACGCGTCCATCTGCGGCCCGGTCAGACACTCGACGGGCTCGCTGCGCGCCACCCCGCGCGGGTCGACGGCCACCATGTCGTAGCGGGCCCGCACCTGGGCGGGGTAGCCGATCCCGGCGTAGCCCTGGAGGTAGCCGATGGCCGATCCGCCGGGGCCGCCCGGGTTGACCAGGAGGGAGCCGAGCCGTTTGCCGGGGCCGGTGGCCTTCTTGCGCGAGACAGCCAGCTTGATGTCGCCGCCGTCCGGCTTCGCGTAGTCCAGCGGCGCCTTCATCGTCGTGCACTGGAAGCCGCTGACTCCGCAGTCCCGCCAGCTGAGGTGCTGCGCGTAGTACGGCTTCAGAGCGGCCGGGACCGCCGAGGGCGACGCGGACGCCGCGTCGGCGGAGGACGAGGCTCCCGACGACGAATCCCCGCCGCTGCACCCGGAGACGAGCAGGCCGGCAGTGCCGAGCGCGAGGGCGAGAGTGCGGAACGGGCGCCTGGTGTCCATGCCCGGAGCGTAGCCGCAGCCCGGTCGTTCACCCGATTCCGCGCTCTTTCGGGTGATTCGGCAGGTGTACGGGCACGCCGTCTCAGCCGGCGCGCAGCGCCATCGTCATCGCCTCCACCGCCAGCAGCGGCGCCACATTGCGGTCCAGGGCGCGGCGGCAGGCCGACACCGCCTCGATCCGGCGCAGCGTGCGCTCCGGGGTGGACGCGCGGGCGACGCGGTCCAGGGCGTCCTCGGCGTCGGCGTTGGCTATCGCGATCCGCGAGCCGAACTGCAGGGCGAGCACATCGCGGTAGAAGCCGGTCAGCTCGGTGAGCGCCAGGTCGAGGCTGTCGCGCTGGGTGCGGGTCTTGCGCCGCTTCTGCTTGTCCTCCAGCTCCTTCATCACCCCGGCCGTGCCGCGCGGCATCCGGCCTCCGGCGGCGGCCCCGAGCGCCGCCTTCATGTCCTCGGTCTCCTTCGCGTCCACCTCCTCGGACGCCTGCTTCGCGTCCTCGGTCGCGGTGTCGATCAGCTCCTGAGCCGCCTTCAGGCAGCCCCCGATGTCCTCGACGCGCAGCGGCAGCTTCAGCACCGCGGCCCGCCGCGCCCGGGCCCGCTCGTCCGTGGCTAGGCGGCGCGCCCGGCCGATGTGCCCCTGCGTCGCACGGGCCGCGGCGGCGGCCCGCTCCGGGTCGATGCCGTCCCGGCGCACCAGGACGTCCGCGACGGCATCGACCGGCGGCGTACGCAGGGTGAGGTGGCGGCACCGCGACCGGATCGTCGGCAGCACGTCCTCCAGCGAGGGCGCGCAAAGCAGCCACACCGTGCGCGGGGCGGGCTCCTCGACCGCCTTCAGCAGAACGTTGCCCGCGCCCTCGGTGAGGCGGTCGGCGTCCTCCATGACGATGACCTGCCAGCGCCCGACGGCCGGCGAGAGCTGGGCGCGGCGCACCAGCTCACGGGTCTCCTTCACACCGATGGAGAGCAGGTCGGTGCGGATCACGTCGACGTCCGCGTGCGTACCGATGAGGCTGGTGTGGCAGCCGTCGCAGAAGCCGCAGCCCGGCGCCCCGCCCAGGGCGCGGTCGGGGCTCGTGCACTGGAGCGCGGCGGCGAAGGCCCGGGCGGCGGTGGAGCGCCCGGAGCCCGGCGGGCCGGTGAACAGCCAGGCGTGCGTCATCTTCGAGCCGGGCGGCACCGGCTCCCCCGCCGCGTCGGCGGTGACCAGCACATCGGCGTCCCGGGCGGCGGCGCCCAGCTGCTCCTGCACCCGGTCCTGGCCGACCAGGTCGTCCCACACGGACATGGGGCACCGCCTTTCCGCTTCGCTCGACGCGTGGCTCCCGTCGCTCCGATCTCCCATTGTGAGGGACGGGTCTGACAACTCGGACGCCGATGGCCCCGCACCAGGGAAAGGTGCGGGGCCATCGGCGTCGTCCCGTAAGGGTGTCCCGGTCAGCGGCGCGGCCGTCGTCCCCGGCCGCCCGAGGACTCCGGGCCCTCGTCGTCGTAACCGCCCAGCAGCTCGTCGGCCAGGCTGGGCAGGTCGTCCAGCGGGGTCTCCTCCGCCCAGTCGGGCCGGGGGCGCCGGGGCCGCTGCTGCTCCGCGTGCGGGTCGGTGATCTGCGGCAGCTCACGGGTGCGCTCGTTGTCGCCCTCCGGCTGCCGCTCGTCCCGGAAGATGCCGCGCGGCACCCGGTCGGCCGGGTCGGAGTCCCGTACGCCGGCACCGCGCCCGGTGTCCGGCACGGCGGGCAGCACGGTCGTCTCCTCGGAGTCGTCCGAGAACTTCGGGATCACGGTCGTCTCGTCCTGGTCGGACGGCCAGGGCCCCCGGCCGGAGCCGGACTCCGGATCCCCGGGCGCGGGAACGGGCTGCGTGATCTCGTTCGGGTCCACGATCGGCGTGGGCACGGTCAACTCGTTGTCGGGCCCGGCGGGCCGGTCGCCGCTGCCGGAACCCTTGGCCTCCGACGAACCCCCGGAGTCCTGCCGCAGCCGGGATTCCTCCTCCCGGGCGGCCCGGGTACGAGCCTCCTGCCGTGCGGCCAGGGCGCGGGCCTCCTCCTCGCGGGCGGCCCGCTCACGGGCACGCTCCTCGGCGGCATCCGCTTCGGCCTGAGCCTTCGCCTGGGCCTCCGCTTCGGCCTGACGGCGGGCGGCCTCGGCCCGGAGCAGGGCCTCCTCGGCCTTGCGCTGCTTCTCCAGCCGCGCGGCCTCGGCCTCCTTGCGGAGCCGGGCTTCCTCTTCCGCCTGCCGGCGCAGCCGGGCCTGCTCCGCTTCGTACGCCGCTTCCTGGGCCTCGCGGCGCACACGCTCGGCCTCGGCGACGCGGCGGGCCTCCTCGGCACGCTGCCGCTCCTCCTCGGCCTTGCGGGCAGCCTCCTCCTCAGCGCGGAGCCTGGCTTCCTCGGCGCGCTGCCGGGCCTCTTCCGCCTGGCGCTCGGCCTCGCGGCGGCGGGCTTCCTCCTCCTCGCGGCGCTTGCGCTCCTCCTCCTCGGCGCGGAGCTTGGCGAGCTGTTCCTGCCGCTCGCGCTCCAGGCGCTCCTCCTCGGCCTTGCGGGCGGCCTCTTCCTCGGCGCGGCGCCGGGCCTCTTCCTCGGCGGCCTTGCGGGCCTCCTCGCGGGCCTTGATCTCGGCCTCGGAGAGCGGCAGGACCTGGTCGAGGCGGTGGCGTACGACGGTGGTGATGGCCTCAGGTTCCTGCGCGGCGTCCACCACGAGGTAGCGCGTCGGGTCGGCGGCGGCCAGGGTCAGGAAGCCGGAACGCACCCGGGCGTGGAACTCGGGCGGCTCGGACTCCAGCCGGTCGGGCGCCTCGGTGAACCGTTCCCTCGCGGTCTCGGGCGCGACGTCCAGGAGGACGGTCAGGTGCGGTACGAGGCCACTCGTCGCCCAGCGCGAGATGCGGGCGATCTCGGTGGGGGCCAGATCGCGGCCCGCGCCCTGGTAGGCGACGGACGAGTCGATGTAGCGGTCGGAGATGACGATCGCGCCGCGCTCCAGGGCCGGGCGGACGACCGAGTCGACGTGCTCGGCGCGGTCGGCGGCGTACAGCAGGGCCTCGGCCCGGTTGGAGAGCCCGGCCGACGACACGTCGAGCAGGATGGACCGCAGCCGCTTCCCGATCGGGGTCGCGCCCGGCTCACGGGTGACGACGACCTCGTGGCCCTTGGCCCGGATCCACTCGGCGAGCGCCTCGACCTGGGTGGACTTCCCGGCTCCGTCGCCGCCCTCCAGGGCGATGAAGAAGCCGTTCGCGGCGGGCGCGACGGCCGGGTCGCCGCCGCGCAGCGCCTCGCGCAGATCGCGCCGCAGCGGTACGCCGGAACGGTCGTCCGTCTTCGCGAGGACGATGACCGCGACGGGCAGCAGCAGGGCGCCGACCAGCATCAGGGTGAACGCGGCGCCGCCGTGCGCGAAGACGAAGTCGCCGATGGTCAGCCGGTGGGTGCCGATGGCCGCGGCGACCAGGGGGCCGCCGACCGCGCCGAGCGCGATGAGGATCCGGACGACGGCCTGGAGGTGCTCGGTGATCCGGGTCCGGCGGGCCTCCTCGGTCTCCTGGTCGGCCAGGACGTGACCGGTGTTCGCGGCGACGCCCGCCGCGTATCCGGCGAGTACGGCGAGCAGGACGACGGTCGCGGTGTCCGGGACGAGGCCCATCGCCAGGAGTGCGATGCCCGTGACGGCGGTGGCGAACGAGAGCATCCGCCGCCGCGACAGGGTGGGCAGCACCTTCCCCGCCGTACGGATGCCCACACCCGTACCGCCGGTGAGGGCGAGGACCAGCAGGGCGAGCGTGACGGGCCCGCCGCCGAGGTCGCTGGCGTGCAGCACGGCGACGGCGGCCGCGGCCGCGATGGCTCCGGCGACCGCCGCACAGGTGGCGACGATCAGCGGGATGGAACCGGTGCGGCCCTTGTCGGGGCCGTTCCCCGCGGACGGCCGGCGCAACCCCTCCAGGGGCGAGCGCGGGCGGGGCGTCTGCGTAGCGGGCAGTTGTAGGAAGTACAGGGTGGAGATGGAGGCGGAGAACAGCCCGGCCGCGACGTACGAACCGAGGGCCGCCTGGTGGAAGGAGAACCAGTCCAGGCCGGAGCCCAGCAGGCTGCCGATCACCGTGGCGACCAGCAGAACGGCCGCGGCGAGCGGAACGGCCGCGAAGTCCGTACGCAGGGACAGCCGGCGCAGTGCGTCGAGGTGGTCCGGCAGGGGGCGCACGGCGGCGCCCTCGATCAGCGGGGCGGGCAGCAGCGCGGGCGCCGCGCTCTCCTTGGCGACGGTCCAGAGCCGTTCGGCCACCCCGGCCACGAAAACGGTGACGAGGATCATCGTGAGCGCGTTGGCGGGCGTCCAGTCGATCCACAGGGGCGCCACGACGAGCAGCAGGAGCCGCAACCCGTCGGCGCCGATCATCAGCCACCGCCGGTCGACCGGGCCGCCGGGCGCCGTGAGCGACGTCAACGGCCCCAGAAGTACGGCTCCGAAGAGCAGGGTGGAAATGATCCGGGCCCCGAACACGGCGGCGACGGCAAAGGCCGCCCCCCGGTATCCGGTCCCGAATGAGCCCTCGAGAACCGCCGCTTGCAGCGACAGCAGCACCAGCACGAGAAGGGCGAGTGCATCGCCGGTACTGCCGACGAGCTGGGCGCTCCACAACCGCTTCAGCGGAGGAACACGCAACAGGGCTCGCACGGCGCGCTCGCGTGAGTCTGCGGCAAGTGCGTCGGAGGTGGGGCTCACGACCGTAGGCTGCTCGGCTCGCGTCATCCGCCCAGCCTAACGGCCCACCCACATCCCCCGTGCCCCGCCCGCCAATCCAGCCCCTCCGGCGTCTGAGGAGCGGGGCCCGGGGCAGAGCCCCGAAACCCACCCCGCCGCACCATCCAGCCCCGCCGGCGTTTGAGGCGCGGGGTCCGGGGCGGAGCCCCGGTTTCGGGAAGGGGCGGGTGGGGGAAGGCGCCCGCCGCAGGCGCCCCACCCCACCCAGCCGCCTACTCCTCCGCCGCAGCCTTCTTGGCGACAGCCTTCTTCGCCGTCGTCTTCTTCGCCGTCGTCTTCTTCGCCGCAACCTTCTTCGTCGCAGCAGCCTTCTTCGCCGGCGCCTTCTTCGCCGCGGCCTTCTTCGTCGTCTTCTTCTTCGCCGGCCCCTTGGCCCGCTTCTCCGCCAGCAGCTCGAACCCCCGCTCCGGCGTGATGTCCTCGACACTGTCCCCGGTACGCAGCGTCGCGTTCGTCTCCCCGTCGGTGACGTAAGGACCGAACCGCCCGTCCTTCACGACGACCGGAGCCCCGCTCACCGGATCCGTGCCCAGCTCCTTCAGCGGCGGCTTGGCCGCGGCCCGCCCCCGCTGCTTCGGCTGCGCGTAGATCGCGAGCGCCTCTTCGAGCGTGATGTCGAAGATCTGATCTTCCGACGTGAGCGACCGCGAGTCCGTGCCCTTCTTCAGGTACGGCCCGTAGCGCCCGTTCTGCGCCGTGATCTCGACTCCTTCGGCGTCCACGCCGACCACCCGCGGCAGCGACATCAGCTTGAGCGCGTCGGCCAGCGTCACCGTGTCGATCGACATCGACTTGAACAGCGAGGCCGTCCGCGGCTTCACCGCGTTCTTGCCGGTCTTCGGCGTGCCCTCGGGCAGCACCTCGGTGACGTACGGCCCGTAGCGGCCGTCCTTGGCGATGATCTGGTTCCCGCTGACCGGGTCCGCGCCGAGTTCGAAGTCGCCGCTCGGCTTCGCCAGCAGCTCCTCCGCGTACTCGACGGACAGCTCGTCGGGGGCCAGGTCCTCGGGGACGTCCGCGCGCTGGTGGCCCTCGGAGTCCTTCTCGCCGCGCTCGATGTACGGGCCGTAGCGGCCGACGCGAAGCTTGATGTCGTTGCCGACGGGGAAGGACGAGATCTCCCGCGCGTCGATCGCCCCGAGGTCGGTGACGAGCTCCTTGAGCCCGCCGAGATGGTCGCCGTCGCCGTTGCCCGCGTCGGAGGCCGCCCCCGCACCGGCCGCGTCGTCGCCCTCCTGCGTACCGAAGTAGAACCGCTTCAGCCACGGCACGGACTGGGCCTCACCGCGTGCGATGCGGTCGAGGTCGTCCTCCATGCGGGCCGTGAAGTCGTAGTCCACGAGCCGGCCGAAGTGCTTCTCCAGCAGGTTGACCACGGCGAACGAGAGGAACGACGGCACCAGGGCCGTGCCCTTCTTGAACACATAGCCGCGGTCGAGGATCGTCCCGATGATCGAGGCGTACGTCGACGGCCGGCCGATCTCGCGCTCTTCGAGCTCCTTGACCAGCGACGCCTCGGTGTACCGGGCGGGCGGCTTCGTCGCGTGGCCGTCGACCGAGATCTCCTCGGCGGACAGCGCGTCGCCCTCGGTGACCTGCGGCAGCCGCCGCTCGCGGTCGTCCAGCTCGGCGTTCGGGTCGTCGGCGCCCTCGACGTACGCCTTCATGAAGCCGTGGAAGGTGATCGTCTTGCCGGACGCGGAGAACTCGGCGTCCCGCCCGTCGCTCGCCCGGCCGCCGATCTTGACGGTGACCGAGTTACCGGTCGCGTCCTTCATCTGGGAGGCGACGGTCCGCTTCCAGATCAGCTCGTACAGCCGGAACTGGTCACCGGTGAGGCCGGTCTCGGCAGGCGTGCGGAAGCGGTCGCCGGAGGGGCGGATCGCCTCGTGCGCCTCCTGCGCGTTCTTGACCTTGCCGGCGTACGTACGCGGCTTCTCGGGCAGGTAGTTCGCCCCGTACAACTGCGTGACCTGCGCCCGGGCTGCGGAGACCGCAGTGTCCGAGAGAGTCGTGGAGTCGGTACGCATATAGGTGATGAAGCCGTTCTCGTACAGCTTCTGCGCGACCTGCATCGTGGCCTTCGCCCCGAAGCCCAGCTTCCGGCTCGCCTCCTGCTGGAGGGTCGTCGTACGGAAGGGCGCGTACGGGGAGCGGCGGTACGGCTTCGACTCGACGGACCGCACGGCGAACGAGGAGTCCGCGAGCGCGGCGGCCAGGGCCCGGGCGTTCGCCTCGTCCAGGTGCAGCGTCTGGCCGGAGCCGGACTTCAGCTGCCCGTCCGCGCCGAAGTCGCGGCCCTGGGCGATGCGGCGCCCGTCGACGGCGCTGAGCCGGGCCGTGAAGGTCGAGGGGTCGGAGGCGTCGCCGCCCCGCCCGGTGGCGAAGGTTCCGGTCAGGTCCCAGTACTCGGCGGAGCGGAAGGCGATGCGCTCGCGCTCCCGCTCGACGACGAGGCGGGTGGCGACGGACTGGACGCGGCCCGCCGAGAGCTTCGGCATGACCTTCTTCCAGAGGACCGGCGAGACCTCGTAGCCGTAGAGGCGGTCGAGGATGCGGCGGGTCTCCTGGGCGTCGACCATGCGCTGGTTCAGCTCGCGCGGGTTGGCGACGGCGGCGCGGATCGCGTCCTTGGTGATCTCGTGGAAGACCATCCGGTGGACGGGGACCTTGGGCCGCAGGACTTCCTGGAGGTGCCACGCGATGGCTTCGCCCTCGCGGTCCTCATCGGTGGCGAGGAAGAGTTCGTCGGACTCGGCCAGCAGCTGCTTCAGCTTCCTGACCTGGGCCTTCTTGTCCGCGTTGACGACGTAGATCGGCTCGAAGTCGTTCTCGACGTCGACGCCGAGACGGCGCACCTCACCGGTGTACTCGTCGGGCACCTCGGCGGCACCGTTCGGGAGGTCGCGGATGTGCCCGACGCTCGCCTCGACAACGTATCCGGGGCCGAGGTAGCCCTTGATCGTCTTCGCCTTGGCAGGGGACTCGACAATGACGAGTCGGCGGCCGCCCTGTGCGGTCTCGCTGGTCGGGGACAACTTCGCTCTTCTCTCCGGTCGACGCTCGGTGGGCATCCGGGGCAGCGCGAGGGCGCTGCCGACAGTGCTGTCGCTGCGGAGTGTGACGGTACAACCCGCCCCCGTGTCAAACGGCAAAAGCCCGCAACGGCCACTCGAACGGTAACCCGACTTCCGCCATTCCTGCCGCCCGGCCCGCTCGGTCCGCCGCGCGCACGGCCACGGCCTGCGGGTTTCGGTACGGTCCGGACCGCCCTGCGGGTGCGGGGCGCGAGGGTCACGCGGCCCGGGCGTGTTTCCGGCCTCACCACCGGGTCCCGGAGCGGCCCGGCCTCGTACACCTGCCGCACCGGCGTACTCACGCGCGACCGAAGCACCACACCCCGAGGACGAGGAAAAGTACGCCGAACACGGTGGCGAGTGCGGTGGAGACGAGGGGGCGCACCCCGTACGCCACCGGCGCGCGGTTCAGCACGCGCGCCCCCGTCCACAGCAGCAGCGCCGCGCCGAACAGTGCGAACGTCGTTCCGGCGAGGACAGCGGGCCCGCTCTCCATTCCGTACGCCTCCCTCTTCCCCTGCCACATCTCGGATACGCGGGGAGGCTCCCACCGCGGAGCGTCGCGGACGCCAACGCGGGGTGAACAGCAGGGCGCGTCACATCACGTCGAGCGTCGCGCGCCGCCTGCTCCCCCGTTCGAACAGGGCGAGCAGGACGACGGCGAGGAGGGCGTACCCGGCGCCCGTCAGCAGTTCCGCGGCGATGCCCCGGCCGTCGAGCCCGGCCCCGGCGGACAACTGGCGCGCGGCGTCGGCGGCGTGAGTCAGCGGCAGTACGTCCCCGACGGCCCGCATCCAGCCCGGCAGGGTCTCCCGCGGCACGTTCGCACCGGTCAGGAGCAGGAGTACGGAAGCGGCCACGTTCGATACGAGGAAGACGTCCCGGAAGCGCAGCCCCAGGGCCCCCAGCGCCAGGCCGAACGCGGAGCATCCGGCAGCGGCGGCGAGCAGCACCGCGCCGAGCCCGGGAAGAGCCCCAAGCGGAATGCGCAGGCCGAGCAGGAGGCAGGCGGCGGAGAGCGTGAAGACGCTGATGACGAGACCGTTCAGCACATACGGGAGGGCCCGGCCGAACCAGAGCGGAGCACGGTGGCGGGGGCTGAGCAGGACCGCGCCGAGCGTCCCGTAGCGCCGCTCGTTGGCGACGGCCATCGTGCCGCCGTACACACAGGCTGTGGACGAGGAGATCACGGCGTTGCCGAGCAGGTAGAAGCGGTCGTCGGCGACGCCCAGCTGTCGTCCCAGGAAGACGAAGAAGAGGAGTTGCAGCAGCGGGCCGACGAGCAGGGTGCCGATGAACATGGGCGGTGTCGTCCAGTTGAAGAGCGCCCGGTACGAGAGCGCGCCGCCGATCACCACGAGCCTGGCCGAGGAAACGATCCGGCGGCGGAGGCCGGGCGCGGAACCGGAATCCGCGTGGGGGATACGGGCGGGCATGCGGCAACTCCTGGGGGTGTGACGGAAGGGGATGCGGGGAGGGCAGGGTCGGCGCGGGCGGCGCGCCGGGTCAGGCCAGGGCCAGGGTCGCGGCGGCCCGCGCCCGCTGTTCGACGCGTCCCAGCACGAGGACGGCGAGCAGTGCGTAGAGCGCCCCGAGTCCGAGGGCGGCGCCCATCGAGGCCAGCACCTCGGCCGCACCCGCGCCGCCGGAGGTCGCCGCGTGGACCGCGCGGGAGCCCCAGGTGGTGGGGAGCGCCCAGGAGACCGGACGCGTCCAGTCCGGCAGGACGGTGATCGGCACGAGCATTCCGGAGAGCAGCCACACGGGGGCGTCCAGCGGGTTGGCCAGCGCGTTCGCGTTGCGCAGCAGGACGAAGGTGGCCGCGAGCAGCAGCCCCATCATCCCGAGCGAGAGCACACAGACCGGGACGGCGGCCAGGAAGAGCACCGGATGCGCGAAGTCCAGCGGCACGTCGAAGAGCACGGCGCCCCAGAGCACCGTCGCGCCCATGGAGTAGGTGCCGATCACGGCGGTGGCCAGGGTGATGGGCAGCAGGACGAGGGCGAGCGGGGTGGGCGAGGCAACGAGCGTTTCCAGGGTGCCCAGCCAGCGCTGGTTCTGCACGGCCCCGCCGGATCCGAAGAGGACCGAGGACCAGATGCCCATCAGCCCCGCGCCGACGGCCGCGGTCAGCAGCCGGTCGGGGTCGTCGGCGGCGCGGAAGAGGTAGACGGAGAGCGTCGCGTAGACCAGGGGCACGAGGACGGCGAAGGTGATCTCCAGCGGCGAACGGCTCATGTACGACACGTGCGTCCGCACGCCGACGGCGGTCAGGCGCAGGGCCCGGGCGGGCGTCATGCGGCGACCTCGCCGTCGAGGTGGCGGTCCGTTCCGGCGCCGGGGGCCTGCTCGGCGGGGCCCGGCCCGGTCGGTGCGGGCTCCGCGCGGGAGGGCTCGTCCGCCTCCTCCACGATCGCGATGTAGGCGTCCTCCAGCGTGGGTTCGCGGGTGACGACCCGTCCGAGGCGGACTCCGTCGAGCGCTGCCAGGACCTGTCCGTGCAGGTCGGCACCGCGCTCGGTCTGCACGATGACGGCCTGTCGGCTGCCCCGGTCCTCGGCGGCCACCCCCTGCACACCGGCCACGGCGCGGATGCGTTCGAGGTGGTCCTCGCCCGCCCCGTAGGCCTCGATCTCCAGGATGCCGCGTTCCTGGACGCGGGACTTGAGCCGGTCCGGGGTGCCGAGCGCCCGGATGGTGCCGCCCGCGATGACGGCGATCCGGTCGCACAGCTCGTCGGCCTCGGCCATGTAATGCGTGGTCAGCAGCACCGTGGTGCCGTCGGCGCGCAGGTCGGCGACGGTGCGGCGGAGGTCGCGCGCCGCCACCGGGTCCACGCCGATGGAGGGTTCGTCCAGGAACAGCACGTCGGGGCTGTGCAGCAGGCCGCGCGCGATGTGCAGCCGCTGCCGCATGCCCCGCGAGTACCCCTCGACGCGCTCCTTCTCCCGCCCGGCGAGGCCGACCAGGTCGAGGAGGGCGGCGATCCGCCGCTTCTGGTCCCGGGGCTCGACTCCGTACAGCTCGGCGAAATAGCGCAGGTTGTCGAGGGCGGAGAGCCGGTCGTACAGCCCCCGGTCGCCGCCGAAGACGTACCCGATCCGGCGGCGTACGGCGACCGGGTCGGACGCCACGTCGTGCCCCAGCACCCGGGCCGTGCCGGAGGTGGGCAGCAGCAGGGTGTTGAGCATCTTGATGGTGGTGGTCTTGCCCGCGCCGTTCGGCCCGAGCAGCCCGAAGAGCTCGCCGCGCGCCACCTCGAAGGTGATCCCCCGCACGGCTTCGGTCTCGGTGCGGCGCGGACGCAGGAAGCCGGTCCGGCTGGTGTAGGTGCGGCGCAGGTTCTTCGCCTCGATCGCAAGCATGGCCCGGACGCTAGGTCCGCCGCTGCCGCCCTGCCATCGATTCGGAACCCCCCGAATCGTCCGCGCTCGCGCTCACGAGACCGCGCGCAGCACGTCCTCCCCGGAGAGCAGCGCGAGGAGGGCGCGGCCGGTGTCGGTGAGCTGGTAGTAGACGCTGCGGCCTATCCGGTGCCGGGTGACGACACCGGCCTCGGCGAGGGCCGACAGATGCTCGGAGACCGTGCTCGGCGCGAGCCCCAGCCGGTCGGCTATCCCGGCGGTGGTGAGCGGTCCGCCGAGCTGGCGCAGTACGGAGGCCCGGCCCCGGCCCAGCAGCAGTCCGAGCCGGTCGCCACTGTCGGCGCGCTCCACCGGACGCTCGCGCAGGGCGCCCGCGCCGCGCGCCTGGAAAGACACCGTCAGGACCTCGGGGTCGTCGGTGGAGTAGAGGCGGCAGCCCTCCGCGAAGACGAGGGGCACGAGCAGGAGCCGCCGCTCGCCCGCCCGGTACTCCGCGTCGATGTGCTTCGTCAGCTCCAGGACGGGTGGCTGCCACTTGGCCCGGCTCTCCAGGCCGGTGAAGAGCGCGTCGATGCCCTCGGTGGCGAAGGTCCGTGCCCGGATGAGCACTTCGTCCTCGACAAGGCGGCGCATGACGGGCCAGTGGGCTGCCATCGCGCCCTCCCAGTACGCCGCGTACGCATCGGCGAGCGCCGCGCACGCGCCTTCGGGATCGACGAGATAGGGGCGTACGTACGGATGGTCCTCCAGCCCCGCGTAGTGCTCGGCGATCCCCGCGCGTACGGCATCGGCGGGGGTGGTCCGTACGGCGTCGAGCTCCGCCCCGACGGAGGTGGCGCCGACCGGCCGGGGCAGCATGAAGTCGGGGAACTGGAGCGGGCCGTCGATCAGCAGCCGGAGCGCATGCGTCCGCTCGTCCTCGCGCAGCACCTCGCGGGCCCGTACCACCCACTCCTCGTACGGGCGGGAGGGGTGGCGGTGCGGCATCGCGAGGTGGAGGCTGCAGAAGGCGTCCCACAGCGGGCTGATGGCGATACGGGTCGCGCCGAGCGACGCCTCGTCCAGCTCGATCCGGATCATCCGGTCACCGCCCGCCCGGGGGCAGCGGCTCCAGGAAGCCCTCCTCGACCAGCAGCCGGATGGCCTGCGGGGTGCGGTCCCGGAGCAGCACCGGGTCCTCGTTCATCAGCTGGGCGATCGCGTCGAGGATGCGCCCGGCGGGCAGCGAGCCGTCGCAGACACCGGCGAACCCGGCGCCGACCGCGTCGACCTTGGTGGCCCGGCGCATGCCCCGGTTCTGACGGAGCACCACATGCTCCGGGTCCTCCGCGCCGGGGAGTCCCACCTGCTCCTGTACCACCTCGGCGGCCAGGGTGAAGTGGGCGGCGAGGAGCGCGGCGTCGTCCTGCTCGCGCAGATAGTCCTGGCGGGCGAAGTGCGCCTCGACGGCGGGGCCGAGCGGCTGCTCCACCGCGTGCGGCCACTCCTCGATCACGACGGAGGGCTTCCCGGCGGCGGCCGCGGCGGACTTGCGCAGCGTGATCCAGCCGAAGCCGACGCCCTTCGTCCGCCGCGCCTCGAACTCGTCCAGCCAGGCGTCGTAACGCGCCTCGTACTCCGCCGGGTCCGTGCGGTGGTCGCCGCTGTCGCGCAGCCAGAGCTCGGCGTACTGCGTGACGTCCTGCACCTCGCGCTGCACGATCCAGGCGTCGCAGCCCTCCGGGACCCAGGTGCGCAGCCGGTCCTGCCACTCCTCGTCCTCGGTGTGCTCCCAGTTGGCCAGGAAGTGCGCGAAGCCGCCCTCGTTGAGCCGGTCGCCGGTCTGCCGCACCAGGGTCCGGCACAGGTCGTCACCGGCCATTCCGCCGTCGCGGTAGGTGAGCCGGGCGCCCGGGGAGATGACGAACGGCGGATTGGAAACGATCAGGTCGAAGGTCTCGGCGCCGACCGGCTCGTACAGCGAGCCCTCGCGCAGGTCGGCGGGGGCGGCGCCGGAGAGGGCGAGGGTGAGCCGAGTGAACGCGAGGGCGCGCGGATTGAGGTCGGTCGCCGTGACCCTGGTGGCGTGCTGTGCGGCGTGCAGCGCCTGGATGCCGGAGCCCGTACCGATGTCGAGGGCGGAGCCGACGGGCTTGCGGACGGTGATCCCGGCCAGGGTGGTGGAGGCCCCGCCGATCCCGAGGACGACGCCCTTCTCGTGCGAGCCGATCCCACCGGCGCCGCCCACCGCGCAGCCGAGGTCGGAGACGATGAACCAGTCCTCGCCGTCCGGCCCGCCGTACGGCCGCACATCGACGGTCGCCCGCACCTCGCCGGCTGTCTCGGCCAGCCAGCCGTCCGCCACGCACTCCTTCAGCGGGAGCACGCCCGCCGCCCGCTCGACGGGCACGGGGCGCTGGAGGAGGAAGAGGCGCACCAGCGTGTCGAGCGGCGCGTCGCCACGGGTGGCCCGCAGCGCCGGGACCGTCTCGCTGCGCGCCAGCGCGGCGTAGGCGGACCCGCCGAGCCGGTCGAGGAGCCCGTCGGCCGTGAACGCGGCCGCGAGCAGGGCCTCGCGGAACCGGTGCGCGTGGTCCGCCGCGGGAAGGTCTGCTGCGAAAAGGCTGGTCTTACTCACGTGGTCCATTGTGACGGCTCCCACTGACAACGGCAGCGACCCGGCCACCGCACCGGGTATCCCCGGGGTGGCCGGGCCGCTCACCCGGTTTCCGTCCGCTCTCCGCGGGCCGTGACGCCGACCGCCCGATTACGCCTTCTTGCTGGCGGACGCGGAGGGAGACGCTTCCTTCGACGGCTCGGTCGAAGGCTTGGAGGAGGGCTCGGAGTCGTCCGACGAGCCGCCCGAGGGAGACGCCGAGGCGGTCGGCTTCTGGCAGCCCTCCTGCTTGGCCATCGCGGTGCCGACCTCGCCGGACTGGAGCTTCTGCAGCGCCTGGTCACCACTGGTGCTGATCTTGTTCAGCTCCTCCGCGATGCCCTTGAGGCCGTCGGCGAACTTGCCCTGGTCCTTCGTCTCCAGGTCGTCGACCTTCTCCTGGAGCTTCGCGTAGGCCGCGGAGGAGGCGTTGAGTTCCTTCACGGCCTCCTTCTGCGTGGTCTCGCCGTCGTCCACCGGCGGCGGACCCGCCGAGTCGACGGCCGAGCCCAGCGCCTTGTACGCCTGCGAGATCTGCTGGAAGGCTGCGGAGTCGGTCTTCTGGACGTCCGCGGGCTTGCTGTTGTCGGAGGTCTGCTGCTGGATGGACGCGTTGGCGTTCGCGATCTTCTGCAGCTGCGGCTGAACCTGTTCGCAGACCTTCTTCGCCCAGTCGTTCACCTTGTCGTCGCTGTCGTCGCTGCAGCCCGACAGTGCCAGTACGAGTACCGCACCGCCGGACAGCGCGGCTGCAAGCTTCTTGTTCACCGGTTTGGTCCCTTCCAAGGCTCTCGGCCCCGGAACTTACACGTCGAACGCCCTCCATCCGGGTGCCAGGCGTCCGTTAGGCAGGCTTTTGCAGCCATTTGCACCAAGGGAAATGAGGGATACGCAACTCACCCGGACAGCCCTCACCGAGGGGAACACGCGAACGATTCTTCACTCTCGTGGGAGACCGACCGGGCGGACGCGACGTCAGAACAGCGCGCAGGGAGGAGAACTGAGCGTGCGTCGTTCGCGACGCGCGTCGGCACCGCTCAGGGAAGAACGGCGACCGGTGTCTTCGGCCAGCTCATCCGGATGACCCCGCCATCCGCACCGGACCTGACCTCCACGTCGTCAACGAGGCCGCTGATGACCGCGAGGCCCATCTCGTCCTCCTCGTCGGCCTCGGCCTCATCGGGTCCTCCGCTGGAGGTGCCGCCTCGCCCTGAGGCCCCACCGGGAACGGAGCCGTCGGCGCCGGGGCCCGGCACCTCGTCCCCGACCTCGATGGCGAAGGTCTTCTCCTCCTCGATCAGGCGGACCGTGACGGGAGCCGTGATGCCGTGGCTGCGGTGCAGGCCGACGGCGCGGCTGCACGCCTCGCCCACGGCGAGGCGGACCTCGTCAAGCACGGCCTCGTCCACTCCGGCCCTGCGCGCCACGGCCGCCGCCACGAGACGGGCGGTCCTGACGTGTTCGGGCTGGGCGCTGAAGCGGAGTTCAACGGTGGCCATGCGATCCCCCTCGAACGTACGTATGTGCATGCCAGGGACAGGCCGCGCGGCCCGAAGCCCCGGCTCCCTCTGGGGACCCTGGCTCCCGGCGCCGGGCGGACTCTCCCCGACGGATCGGGCGGCTGACGAACAACAGCTGACAAATAAATCGGCCACGGCCGCCGACCGGGTGATCCCGGCAGCCCGGGCACGCCCCACCGGTCACGGCGGAACAGGGACTACCGCCCCGGCAGGCTCCCTGCGGAGCCGCCGCGGGCGGGGCCGCCGCCGGACCGGCACGAACCGGCCCGGCGCCGGGCCGGACGTCAGTCGGTGGCCGCGACGGCCTCGTCGACCGTGGTGTGGATCGGGAACACCTTGGTCAGACCGGTGATCCGGAAAATCTTGAGAATGCGCTCCTGGTTGCACACCAGGCGCAGCGAGCCCTCATGGGCCCGCACTCGCTTCAGGCCGCCCACGAGCACGCCGAGGCCGGTGGAGTCGAGGAAGTCGACGCCTTCCATGTCGACAACCAGGTGGTAGCTGCCGTCATTCACCAACTCGACCAACTGCTCGCGCAGCTTGGGCGCGGTATACACATCAATCTCGCCACCGACCTCGACGACCGTACGGTCGCCACCAGGGCCGGACACATTGCGAGTCGACAAGGACAGGTCCACGGATCCTCCAGCACCTTGCTATCGAGCGGTCGCCCCTCGGTCTCCCCGGCGGAGCCGGGGGACGGATCGCCAGCCGCGATGGCATTCAATCACTTACCGGCAGCCATGCACGACGCCTTCGGACCATTGTCCGCCTCGCCAGTGACACACTCGGTGCCGATGGCCAAGAATCAACGCCCCAGTCGACCCCCGGGGAGTGGGGGCTCCCGCCCCTCTCCCGACATGGTCCTCGACCGGCTCGCCGCAGGGGCGGGCCGGTCCGCGCGCATCACTCATACGGAGCACTTGCCCCCGCGCGCGGGAACCCATGCAGTCTGGCCCGACCGCATCCGTCCGGAAGTGATCGCCGCCATCCAGAAGGCCGGCATCGACCACCCCTGGGCCCATCAGGCGGCCGCCGCGGAGCACGCGCTGGACGGCACGTCGGTCGTGATCGCCACCGGAACGGCGTCCGGCAAGTCCCTGGCCTACCTCGCCCCGGTCCTCAGCGCCCTCCTGGACGGCTCCGAAGCCCCGAACGGGCGCGGCGCCACCGCCCTCTACCTCTCCCCCACCAAGGCCCTGGCCGCCGATCAGCGACGCTCGGTCAAGGCACTCGCGGCCCCGCTGGGCAACGGCATCCGGCCCGCCGTCTTCGACGGCGACACGCCGGTCGAGGAACGCGAGTGGGTGCGCCAGTACGCCAACTACGTCCTCACCAACCCCGACATGCTGCACCGGGGCATCCTCCCGTCACACCCCCGCTGGTCCTCCTTCCTGCGCTCCCTGCGCTATGTCGTCATCGACGAGTGCCACACCTACCGGGGCGTCTTCGGTTCCCACGTCGCCCAGGTGGTGCGCCGGCTCCGCCGCCTCTGCGCCCGCTACGGCTCTGATCCCGTCTTCCTCCTCGCGTCCGCCACCTCCGCCGAGCCCGCCCTCGCGGCCGGCCGCCTCACTGGCCTCCCCGTCACGGAGGTGGCCGACGACGCCTCCCCGCGCGGCGAACTGGTCTTCGCCCTGTGGGAACCCCCGCTGACCGAGCTGCACGGCGAGAAGGGGGCTCCCGTACGCCGTACCGCCACGGCCGAGACCGCCGACCTGCTCACCGACCTCACCGTCCAGGGCGTCCGCTCGGTCGCCTTCGTACGCTCCCGGCGCGGCGCCGAGCTGATCTCCGTCATCGCCAAGGAGCGCCTCGCCGAGGTCGACCGCACCCTGCCGTCCCGGGTCGCCGCCTACCGCGGGGGGTACCTCCCCGAGGAACGCCGCGCCCTGGAACGCGCCCTGCACTCCGGCAGCCTCCTGGGCCTCGCCGCCACCACCGCCCTCGAACTCGGCATCGACGTGTCCGGGCTGGACGCCGTCGTCATATCCGGCTACCCGGGGACGAGGGCGTCCCTCTGGCAGCAGGCGGGCCGGGCCGGGCGGGCGGGTCAGGGCGCCCTCGCCATCCTGGTGGCCCGCGACGATCCGCTGGACACCTTCCTCGTCCACCACCCCGAGGCCCTGTTCGAGCAGCCCGTGGAGTCGACCGTCCTGGACCCGGACAACCCGTACGTCCTCGCACCCCACCTCTGCGCCGCCGCCGCGGAGCTGCCGCTCACCGAGAACGACCTCCCGCTCTTCGGGCCGGCCGCGCCCGGGCTCCTCCCCCAGCTGGAAACCGCCAGGCTGCTCCGCAAACGGCCGTCGGGCTGGCACTGGACCCGGCGCGAGCGGGCCGCCGACCTCACCGACATCCGGGGCGAGGGCGGCCGCCCCGTCCAGATCGTGGAAGAGGGCACCGGCCGGCTCCTGGGCACCGTGGACGAGTCCGCCGCCCACAGCGCCGTGCATGAGGGGGCCGTCCACCTCCACCAGGGCCGCACCTACCTGGTCCGCAAACTGGACCTGGAGGACTCCGTGGCCCTGGTCGAACAGGCCGACCCGCCGTACTCGACCACCGCCCGCGACACCACCTCCATCGCCGTCCTGGACACCGACACCGAGACCCCCTGGGGGGACGGCCGCCTCTGCTACGGGTCCGTCGAAGTCACCAACCAGGTCGTCTCCTTCCTCCGCCGCAGGCTGATCTCCGGCGAGGTGCTCGGCGAGACCAAGCTGGACCTGCCGCCCCGCACCCTGCGCACCCGCGCCGTCTGGTGGACGGTGACCGAGGACCAGCTCGACGCCGCCCGGATCAACCCCGAGATCCTCGGCGGCGCGCTCCACGCCGCCGAGCACGCCTCGATCGGCATGCTGCCGCTCTTCGCCACCTGCGACCGCTGGGACATCGGCGGGGTGTCCGTCCCCCTGCATCCCGACACCCTGCTGCCCACGGTCTTCGTGTACGACGGCCACTCGGGCGGCGCCGGATTCGCCGAGCGCGCCTTCCACACCGCCCGCGAGTGGCTGTCCGCCACGCGCCTGGCCATCGCGTCCTGCGAGTGCGACGCGGGCTGCCCGTCCTGCATCCAGTCCCCCAAGTGCGGCAACGGCAACGACCCCTTGCACAAACGAGGCGCCGTCCGCCTCCTCACGGAACTCCTCCGCTCCGCGCCGGGCGGGGAGACGAGCGGGGCGGTCGGGGCCGACGAGCCGGGGGATGCGGCGGAGGGCCGGGAGGGTGCGCTGGGCGGCCTCGGCGGGGCGGCCCAAGGGCCGGGCGGGGCGGATCAGGGGCCGGGCGGGGCGGATCAGGGGCCTGGTGGGGCGCCCCAGGGCCCGGGCGTTCCGCCGGAGAACCGGCGCGCTACGGCGGAGGGCCCGGGCCACCCGGCTGAATCCGGTCCGGGCCACCGCGCTGATCCCGGCCCGCCCGGGGCGGCGGCACGCCCGCCGGAGGAACAGCCTCCGCCGGCCCCGCCCGGGACCTGACCTCCGGTGCGTACGGCCCGAACCGCACCCGGGCCGTCACATCGGCGACCTCCCCCAGCACCGCGCACCGCACCACCTCCGCCCCCTGCACCCTGGCCACCTCCTCGGCCGACGCACAGGCCTGCTCCACGCCTTCGAGCGCCCGGTCCGCCGCCGCCAACGCCGCCAGGTCGGCCGCGCCCCCGGCCCGGTGCCGAGCGGCCACCACCTGCCCGAGCGCCAGGACCACCGCGAACACGGTGCACAGCGTCGTCGTGGTCACCGCCGCCCAAACGGTCGCCAACCCCTGATCCCCCACCGGCATCCGACGCCGCCCCCACCACCGGACCGGAGCCCCGACCCACCGGCACCGGCGCCGCCCCCTCACCGGCCGTGCCCTTCCACCGCCGGGTCCGGCGCGCCCGCGGCGGTCGCAGCAGCAGGCACCGGGGCGTCTTCAGCCGCGGCCGCCGCGGCCGCTCTCAGCGTCACGGCGAGGCGCCCGGGCCCGGGCGTCGGAGCGGTCACCGTCACACGCCACAGCTCTCCGGCCTGTTCCACCTCGACCGAAGCCCCGCCGGGCGCGGCGGAAAGAGCGGCCTCCCGCACCTGGGGTGCCGGCTCCGAACGGGCTGCGGCACGGGCGCCGGCCCGGGCCGCGTCCACACAGCGAATCTGGGCCGACGCGGCCATCAGCGCCCACAGCAGGGCCAGGGCGAACACCGCCAGCACCGGAATCACCATGGCGGCCTCCGCCGTCACCGCTCCCCGATCGCCAAACCTCCTGCCGCCCAGCACGGCGCCCCCGCACCGTCCGCCCTCCCCTCGTCCCGCCCGGCCTCCGGGCCCGGCCCCTGTCACCCCCGCAACGGCCTCAGAACTTCGCATCGAGCGCGCCCTTCAGCAGCGACTGCAGCTGGGACATCACCGCGGCACTGGTGACGACCTTGTAGAGCACGGCAGCGAACGCACAGGCAGCGATCGTGCCCACCGCGTACTCGGACGTCGTCATTCCGCTGTCGGCCCGGGACCGTGCGAGACGGACCACGGACCGCGTCCAGTTCTTGATCTTGCGCATCACTTCAAACCCCCGATACATCGGTTACGTACAACACGGCTGAACTGCTCTTACGTCTTGGCCTTCCGGACTACGCCGGCTGGAGCAGGCCCCCGGCCAGCCCGATCACCACGGGCGCCACCCCCACCGCCAGGAACGCGGGAAGGAAGCAGAGCCCCACGGGCGCGGTGACCATCACGGCGGCTCTCTGCGCCCGCGCCACGGCCGCCCTCGCCCGCTCGGCCCGCAGTGCCTCGGCGATCCGGGCCACCGGCTCCGCCGCCGGGGCCCCGGTCGAGCCCGCCCGGTCCAGGCAGCCGGCCAGGGCGGCCGCCCCCGGTATCCCGCCGAACCTCCCCCAGGCGACGGCCGGGTCTCCGCCGAGCCGGATCTCCGCCGCGGTCCGGGCGAGCTGATCGCCCACCGGACCGCCCAGGGACTCCCCCACCGCCTGGGCCGCCTCCACCGGGCCGGCACCGGCGGAGAGGCAGGCCGCCAGCAGGTCCGCCGCCATGGGGAGTTGCCGTACGGTCTCCGCCGTTCGGGCCTTGCTCTCGGCGGCGAGGAGCGAGGCGTGTCCGAGCCTCTGCCGCTGCCACCGCCGCGCACCGCAGGCCGAAACCAGGCCGACCGCCCATCCCGCCAGGCCGCCCACGAGGAACCACCCGGTCAGCACGACCGCCGACAGCACCACCCACTGCCGGACCGGGCCGACGGAGACCATCCGGCCCACCCGGGGCCCGGACCGAAGCGGGCCCGTCCAGACCCCGGGAACCGCCGGTCCTACCGCCAGAAGCCGCTCACCCCGACGCCGTACCCGCCGGCCGGCCTGCCGCCGCGCCAGAGGAAGAACCACGCGCGAGTGGAGGCCCAACGCCACCGCAACGACTTCCGCCGCCTGGACCATCCCCTCGGCCGAAGCGCTCATCCCGCTTCCCCCACCCGGACGATGCGGGCAGCCCAGAAGAGACCGCACGCCTCCAGCAAGAGGCCGGCCACCAGGCAGACGAGACCGGCGGTGCTGTGCAGCAACACCCCCAACGGGTCCGCGCCCAGCGCGGCGCCGAGCCCCAGCCCGACCACAGGGAGCAGGGCGAGCACCGTGACCGTCGACCACGCCCCCGCGAGTTGCGCGCGCAGCTCATCCCGCTGACGGCGTTCGGCGCGCAGAGCGCTTTCGAGCCGCCCCAGGCCCGCCGCGAGCCCGGCCCCGCTGCCCACCGCCACCCGCCAGCAGGCGGCAACCCCGGCCAGCCCAGCCAGCCCCGGTTCCCCTGCCGCCTGGACGAGAGCTCGCGGCACGTCGCCCCCGAACCGCGCGGCGGCCGACACCCGGAATCCGGCTTCGCCCATGACGTCCGTGCCGCGCACCGCGACGAGCAGCGCCTCCCCCGGTTCGCGGCCGGCCCTGAGCTCGCCGACCAGCGCACCGCACAGGTCGACGACCCCGTTCGCCCGAGCCTCCTGTTCCTCGCGTGACCGCCTTTTCAGCAGCCATCTCCGTGCCAGCGGAACGGCGGCAGCCCCCGCGATCAACGGCAGTACGGACTGCCCGAGCACCGCCGGCACCGAAGCCACCGGGAGACACAGCCACTCCCACCGCCCACGCAACCGCTTCTCGATCCGGCTGCGGACCCTCCACCACCTCTCCCCGGCCGCTGACCGCTCGCCAACGTCGGTCAGCAGCGCTCGCGCCCGGCGCAGCGGCCGACTGCGTCCGATCACCACCAGCCACGCCGCCATCGCCGCACACAGCGCCGCGGCGTGCACCACGTCCGGCACCCCGACGTGCGCCGACTCCACGGTCACAGCGCACCCCCAATGAGCTCGCGCAGCCGCTCCCAGCCCCGCTCCCGCTCAAAGCCCGTGACACCCCACCGCAGCGCCGGGACGGTCACTACCAGCCCGGCCGCGTCCCGCTCCAGCACATGGATGTCCGCGATCCGCCTGCGTCCCGTCCGGTCCCGTACAAGGTGGACCACGACCGACAGGGCCGCCGCCAACTGGCTGTGCAGCGCCAGCCGGTCCAGCCCGGCCGCGGTTCCGAGCGCCTCCAACCGTGCCGGAACGTGCCCGGCGGCATTGGCATGGACCGTTCCCGAGCCTCCCTCATGTCCCGTGTTGAGGGCAGCCAGGAGCTCGGTCACCTCGCTTCCACGTACCTCCCCGACCACGAGCCGGTCGGGACGCATACGCAGGGCCTGTCGCACCAGGTCCCGAAGGGTCACCCGTCCGGCACCCTCCTGATTCGCAGGGCGCGACTCCAGCCGTACGACGTGCGGATGGTCCGGTCGCAGCTCTGCCGAGTCCTCGGCGAGCACGATCCGTTCGCGCTCCCCCACCGCACCCAGAAGGCTCGAAAGCAGGGTCGTCTTCCCCGCCCCCGTCCCGCCGCTGATCAGGTAGGAGACCCTCGCCTCCACCAGAGCCCTCAGCACCCGGTCGCCTCCGGGCGGCACGGTCCCGGCCGCGACCAGCTCCGCCAGTGAGAAGGCCCGGGGCCTGACCACCCGCAGCGACAGGCATGTCGACCCGACCGATACCGGAGGAAGCACGGCGTGCATTCGGGTGCCGTCCGGCAGCCTCGCGTCCACCCAGGGCCTGGCATCGTCCAGCCGTCGTCCCGCCACGGCGGCGAGCCGCTGGGCCAGCCTGCGGACCGCAGCCGCGTCCGCGAAGGTCACCTCGGTGAGTTCGAGTCCGCCGCCCCGGTCCACCCAGACCCGGTCGGGCGCGGACACCAGAACGTCCGTGACCTCGGGGTCGGCGAGGAGCGGTTCCAGCGCCCCGGTCCCGATCAGCTCCCCCCTCAGTTCGTCCGCACGTCCGAGCACCTCAGAAGTACCGAGCAGTCGTCCCTGGGCTCGCAGAGCGGCGGCAACCCCGGCCGGGGTCGGAGCAGTGCCGCTGGAGGCGAGCCGCTGCCTCACCGCATCGAGCAGCGCCTCGGTCATGAGGTGCCCCCGACGGCCGGGCCGCTGACGGTCTCCCCCACGAGGGCCTGTTCCCAGAAGGCATCACAGAACCTGGCCAGCGGGCCGCGCGCGTTGCCACCGGGCGGCTCGCCGGCGTCCTGCTCGGCCGACAGACCTCTTTCCAGCGGCACCTCACCGGCCAGTGGCAGGCACATCGCTCGAGCCACCCACTGCGCGTCGAGCCCCGGCGCGTACGGACCCCGCGCCACTACCCGCAGATCGTTGAGCACCATCCCCGCCATCGACGCCACCCGCTTCGCCGCCGCGACCGCGCGCAGCTCGCCGGGAACGACCACAAGCCCCAGGTCCAGCTGGGCAAGGGCCTCGGCCACCGCTTCGTCCACCCGGCGCGGCAGGTCGACCACCACCACTCCGCCGAGCCGGCGCGCGGCGGCCAGCACCGCCCGCATGGCGGGTGGCGGGATCACCACCCAGTCGTCACGGCCCCAGCTGAGCGCCCGAAGCCCATGCAGCGCGGGCAGCGACTCCTCCAGCGCGCCTCCGCCGACCCGGCCCTTGGAGTGGGCGAAATCCGGCCACCGCATGCCGTCCGCCCGCTCGCCGCCGAGCAGCACATCAATGCCGCCCCCCAGCGGGTCCCCATCGATGAGCATGGTCCGCTGCCCCGCCCTGGCCGCGGTCACCGCGAGGGCGCAGGCCAGCGTGGACGCTCCCGCACCGCCCCGGCCCCCGATCACCCCGACCGTGACCGCCGGCCGGCCGACGCCTTCCGACGCGTTGGCGATCTGGTCGACAAGCCAGCTCTCGGAGTCAGGCAGGCGGATCACGCACTCGGCGCCGATCTCAACGGCGCGACGCCACACGTCCGGCACGTCCCGGCCTCGTCCCACGACCATGACGCCCCGCCTGCGCGCCGCACCGTGGCACCGTGCGGCCGCGTCGTCGCCGACAAGGACCAGGGGTGCTTGCTCCCACCCCTCTCGATGGTCCGGCAGCGTGTGATGCACCTCCGGTTCCGCGCCGGCGGCGGCACACAGCCTGAGCAGGTCGTCGAGCAGGTCCACGTCCTCGGTCACGATCAGCGGTCCACCCCTGCGCGTGGTGACGCCCGCCCATCGACCCTGCGCACTGGATTCAGCCACGCTCTCCCCCTCCATCACTCACCTTCACCGCGGGTCGCGGCGATCTCGGAGCCCGTCCGAGAACGGTGATTCCGGTACCCGCGGAGTTCGCGGGTGGAATCAAGGTGCAGCGCTTCCGGAAATCATGTGGATCTTGCTCAAAAACCGTGGACAACTCAGTGGTTGTGAATAACTTCGTCGCTCATACCGGTGACTTCCCGGTGCGACTCTTTCGCTACCCAGCGTCACAGTGCACGCTGAAGTGAGTCGGGCGCGGACACGGCCCAACAGAGAGCAGAAGGAGGAGAAATGGTCGATTCCGCGCAAGAAACCGCGTCCGGACATGCGACGACCCCCGCCGGGGGGGAGAGCGGGGGTCGTCCCCACGGCCGACTCGGGGGGGGAGGAGCCGGACCGGGTTAGCACGGTCGCGAACGATCCGTGACTTCCATGGTGTACCCGAGGCCCTTCTCAAGCAAACCCACGCGCCGGGGTTTACGCCGAATGGCGGGCCCCTATGCTCTGCCGTGTGGAAAACCGCTTCTTGCCGCGCACAGCCGCCTTCTTTGACCTGGACAAGACGGTCATTGCGAAGTCCTCGACACTGACCTTCAGCAAGTCCTTCTACCACGGCGGGCTGATCAACCGCCGCGCGGTGCTGCGTACCGCGTACACACAGTTCGTGTTCCTTGCCGGGGGCGCGGATCACGACCAGATGGAGCGGATGCGCGAATATCTCTCGGCGCTCTGCAAGGGCTGGAACGTGCAGCAGGTCAAGGAACTCGTGGCCGAGACCCTGCATGAACTGATCGACCCCATCATCTACGACGAGGCGGCGACCCTCATCGAGGAGCACCACACCGCCGGCCGCGATGTCGTGATCGTCTCGACCTCGGGCGCCGAGGTGGTCGAACCGATCGGTGAGCTGCTCGGCGCCGACCGCGTGGTCGCCACCCGCATGGTCGTCGGTGACGACGGTTGCTACACGGGCGAGGTGGAGTACTACGCATACGGCCCCACGAAGGCCGAAGCCATCAAGGCGCTCGCGGAGTCCGAGGGATACGACCTGGCCCGCTGCTACGCGTACAGCGACTCGGCCACCGATGTCCCGATGCTGGAATCCGTCGGACACCCCCACGCGGTCAACCCGGACCGCGCGCTGCGACGGGAGGCCACGCTCCGCGAGTGGCCGATTCTCGCCTTCGACCGGCCCGTCCGCCTCAAGCAGCGCCTCTCGGCGTTCTCCCTGCCGCCCCGACCGGCACTTGTGGCCGCGGCTGCCGTGAGCGCGGCCGCACTGACGGCGGGAGCTGTCTGGTACGCGGCCCGCCGACGGGCCGGCGCCGCTACCGCTTGACCCGACCGACCGATTGAACCAACTCGTCCGTAATTGAACCTAAAAGTAAAGAAGTGCGGCCACCACTACCGCTCCACGGGCCCCTGGAGTACAAAGGATTCACTGCCCGCGAGACCAAGGACATCCGCGAGGATGACCTGAATTACGCAGCAAAGGCCCCACGGACCGCGCATGAAAACCCGGCACCCACGCGACGTCGACCCGTCGATTACGGGCCAGCCACACCAGGAGCGGGCAAAGACTCCGCCCTGATGGGCACATATCGAGGACGCTTGGTAACTGGGCGGACGTGCCAGCGGCGGTACCGGGACCGGTACCGCCGCAACAATGCTCGACCCATACGACAGCGACGCCCCGTACAGGGCAGTCACCGCCCCGCGCCGGTGGCGCGTGGCGGCCCGCCCTATGCAGCCCCTCGCTGCAGCGCCTCGCACACCGCTGTCGATTCCCTGACGCCGAGTTCCGCCGAGCGTCCACAGTGACCGATCCAGGCCGCCATGCCTTCCGGCGTACCGGACAGGTAGCCGTCGAAGGCGGCCACGTAGGCGGCCCGCCCCTGCTCGGCGTGCCCGACCTCGGCCGGGCAGATCGATTTGGGATCGAGCCCGCTTCCGATCAGCACGATCCGCTCCGCGGTCCGCGCCACCAGGCCGTTGTGCGAACCGAAGGGACGCAGCGCCAGCAGCTCTCCGTGGACGACGGCGGCGGTCACCAGAGCGGGCGCCTCACTCCCCGAAAGGATGATCCTGCTGAGGCCGTCCAGTCGGCCTGCGACCTCGTCCGCGTTCGGCAGCGGTGTCTCGATCAGGGGCTCGTCCACCGGTTCGCCCGCGAGCCGGGGCCGTCCGACCGCATCCTCCGGGGCCGCGCTGCCGGCCGCCACCAGGTGAAGCCGGGCCAGTACCCGCAGTGGCGACTGCCGCCAGATGGAGAGAAGCTGCCCCGCCTCCGCCGTCAGGCGAAGCGCGGCTCCGACGACACGCGCCTCGTCGTCACTGCTGAAATCGGTGCGCCGGCGCACCTCTTCGAGGTTCCAATCGGCGCCGGACAGGGCGGCAGATCCGCGCGCGCCCCGCAGAGCGGCCTCCGCCGTGACCTCGTTGCTGCGGCGCCGCATCACGCGGTGGCCGTAGACGCGGTCCACCGCCTTGCGTACGGAGTCCACCGCGTCGGTCACGCCCGGCAGAGCGCCCAGAGCGACGAGCGGGTCCGAGGAAGTCGTACTCATAAGTAGCGAGGCTACGCGCCTCCCGCCCGCCTACCCGCCGGGAGTGGCCTTCTTCACGAAACCACACAACTCATAGCGAGCAATCGACTACCCTAGGTGAACATGAAGATCGCTTTCGTAGGGAAGGGCGGCAGCGGAAAGACCACGCTGTCCTCGCTCTTCATCCGCCACCTCGCAGCCAATGAAGCCCACGTCGTCGCGGTGGACGCCGACATCAACCAGCACCTCGGGGCCGCACTCGGCCTCGACGAGGACGAATCCGCAGCGCTGCCCGCCATGGGCGCCCAGCTGCCCCTGATCAAGGAGTATCTGCGCGGCAGCAATCCGCGCATCGCCTCGGCCGAGACGATGATCAAGACGACGCCGCCGGGTGAGGGCTCCCGCCTCCTGCGCGTATGCGAGGACAACCCGATCTTCGACGCCTGCGCCCGTACGGTCCGGCTCGACGACGGAGACATCCGGCTGATGGCCACGGGGCCGTTCACCGAATCGGACCTGGGCGTGGCGTGCTACCACTCGAAGGTCGGAGCGGTCGAGCTCTGCCTCAACCACCTCGTGGACGGCCCCGACGAATACGTGGTGGTCGACATGACCGCCGGTTCGGACTCCTTCGCCTCGGGGATGTTCACCCGCTTCGACATGACGTTCCTCATCGCCGAACCGACCCGCAAGGGCGTCTCCGTCTACCGCCAGTACAAGGAGTACGCGCGGGACTTCGGCGTGGACCTGAAGGTCGTCGGGAACAAGGTGCAGGACGAAAACGACTTGGACTTCCTGCGCTCCGAGGTGGGCGACGACCTGCTGGTGACCGTCGGCCATTCCGACTGGGTGCGGGCCATGGAGAAGGGCCGTCCCGCTCGCTTCGAGCTGCTCGAGGCGGACAACCGGATGGCCCTGCAGGCCCTGCAGAACGCGGCGGAGGACTCGTACGAGCGCCGGGACTGGGGCCGTTACACGCGCCAGATGGTCCACTTCCACCTGAGGAACGCGGAGAGCTGGGGGAACGAGAAGACCGGCGCCGACCTCGCCGCGCAGGTCGACCCCGGCTTCGTACTGGACGAACGCTTCATCCGCGCCGAAGCCGCCCAGCCCGCGTGAGCGACTGAGGTCCCGGGCGGGCCGGTCGCGGCGCCGCCGCGGCTCCGAGAGGCGCACCGGACGGCGCCGGGCGTGTCTCCTGCCCGGCGCCCGGAGCCACCGGATCTAACGACCGGCCGGGTTGCCCGCGGCAGCGGCCGGAGCCTTTGAGGGCGACTGCTCCCGGCCTGCCTCGAGGAAGGCGGGCCAGCCGGCCTTGGGCGCCTGGCCGACCTTCAGCGTCCGGAGGTTCGCCAGGGTCTCCGGGTCCTGGGCGTCGAGCCAGTCCGCCAGCTGCCTGAACGAGACACAGCGCACGTCCTTCTTGGTGCAGACCGTCGCGATCGTCTGCTCGATGGCCCGCATGTACGTGCCACCGTTCCAGGACTCGAAGTGGTTGCCGATGATCAGCGGCGCGCGGTTGCCGTCATACGCGCGGTCGAACGCCTGGAGCAGGCCGTCCCGCATCTGGTTCCCCCAGTACTCGTGCTTGTCGGGGTCGCCCTGCGTCGTTCCGGACTGGTTGAACATGAAGTTGTAGTCCATCGACAGCGTCTCGAACGCGCGCCCCGGGACCGGCACCAGTTGCATGGAGAGGTCCCAGACACCGTTCTTCTTCTGGGGCCACACCTGGTCGTTGACACCGCTGGAGTCGTAGCGGAACCCCATGGTGCGGGCCGCCTCCACCATGTTCTTCTGACCCTCCAGGCAGGGGGTACGGCCGCCGACGAGCTCCTTGTCGTAGTCGAAGGGCAGCGCCTTCTCGTCCTTGAGGACCGGGTCGTTCGTCTTCCAGCCCTTCACGAATGACTTGGCCTGGCTGATCTCGCTCTTCCACTCCTCGACGGACCAGGTGCCGACGCCGCCGTCCTTCCCGCAGAAGTGCCCGTTGAAGTGGGTACCGATCTCGTCGCCGTCCTGCCAAGCGCCGCGGAGCTGGGTCAGGGTGTCGCGGATGCCCTTGGTGTCGTTGAAGCCGATGTCCGAGGCCCCGGCGTTGTGCTTGGGCGGGTCGTACTGGTCCCGCTTCCCCTCCGGCAGCAGATATACGCCGCTGAGGAAGTACGTCATGGCGGCGTTGTACTTCTTGCCCACCTCGCGGAAGTGCGAGAAGAGCCGCTGGCTGTCCTCGCCCGCCCCGTCCCACGAGAACACCACGAACTGCGGGGGTTTCTGGCCGGTCGTCAGGCGCGCCACCGCCGGCTGCTTGGGCTGGACACCCGTGAACGCGGTGGAACCATCGCCAATGGCCCGGAACACGCGCTTGGGTGCGGCTTCAGCACCCTTTTTCTTCTCTCCCGCAGCGCCGTTCACGGCCCCGAGGCCGGAGCCCTCCGCGCCGGAGCCGGTCCCCGCGCACCCGGCCGCCCCCACGGCCAGTACGACGGTGACGACGCCCAGGCCGATCCTTCTCGTGGCGCCCATCGACTTCTTCGCGGCGGCCATCATCCGCCCACCTCTTTCTCGCAGGTAGCTTGCGCCGGGTGCCGACACGGCGCCGCCAAAGTCGCACGCACTGTCCAAGAGCCAGCACGACAGGCCGAATGAAAAGCTGACTATTCACCGGAATGAGTGGCCGGATGGCCCATTTGCCCTTAATCCTGGACACCCCTCTTTACTCTCCATTACTGTCTGTTTACTGAGAGTTGAGAAATCCCGCCGCTGCATGCCATGACCCACGGCCGCGTCATCGAGTTCCGCGACCGCGCTGCCCAGGAAGAGACGGGAAATATGTCTGCCTGCGTACCCACTCGCCACGACCACTCATCCCGCAGCTCGCGCCCCTCCCGGTCCTCGGGAGTCAAGCGACCACACAGCCCGCCACCGCCGCCGCGCGGCGGACGGTTCCGCATCTCGGGCGCCGACGTGTCCGCGTCCATCACTGTCTTTCTGCTCGCCATCCCCATGTCGCTCGGTCTGGCTGTCGCCATGGGAGCCCCTCTGGAGGCGGGCCTCATCTCCGCCGCGGTCGGCGGCATCGTCGCCGGACTCCTCGGCGGCACCCCCCTACAGGTCTCCGGCCCGTCCGCCGGACTGACCGTGGTCACCGCCGAGACGATCCAGATCTACGGCTGGCGCACCACCTGCGCCATCACCATCGGGGCGGGCCTGCTTCAGCTCGCGCTCGGCTCATTGCGGGCGGCCCGCAGCGCACTCGCCGTCAGCCCCGCCATCGTCCACGGCACGCTCGCCGGTATCGGCGTGGCCATCGCACTGGCTCAACTGCACATCGTGCTGGGCGGTTCCCCGCAGAGCTCGGCGATCTCCAACGTGCTGCATCTCCCCGACCAACTTGCACGTGTCAGTCCCGCCGCCCCATTGATCGGCGCGCTCACCGTGGCCGTCCTGGTCCTGTGGCCACTGCTGCCCGGCCGGACCGGGCGGCTCCTGCGCCGCGTTCCGGCGGCCCTGGCCTCTGTGGGCCTCGCCACGGCCGTGGCCGCGTGGGCGGCACCGTCGATCGCCCGGGTCGATCTGCCGTCCTGGCGCTCGCACGCCCTCCCGGAAATGCCGCATGGACCGGTGCTCGGCCTGGCCACAGCCGTCTTCACGATGATGCTGGTGGCCAGCCTGGAGTCGTTGCTCGCCGCCGTCGCCGTGGACAAACTGGCCGCTGACCGGAGCCGCGCCCACTCGGCAGACTCTCCTGCGCGGCCCGGTGAGGTACGAGGCGACGCGGCCCGCGACAACGGGGACCGCCCGGCCGCTTCCGGGGCAGCCACCACCCACGCCGGCCCGGACGGCACCAAGCGACCCGCGCCACCCCTGCTCAAACGGTCCGACCTCGACCGGGAGCTACGCGCACAAGGCGTCGCCAACGCGGTATCGGGCCTGCTGGGAGGACTCGCGGTCTCCGGTGGCGCCGTGCGCAGTTCGGCGAATGTGAGAGCCGGGGCGACCAGCCGCGCATCCACCGTGCTGCACGGCGTATGGATCCTGGTCGCATCCGGCCTGCTCGTCACCCTGCTGGAGCGCATCCCGCTCGCCGCCCTGGGGGCCCTGGTGATGATGGTCGGCCTCAAGATGGTGAGCCTGGCGCACATCCGCAACGTCCATAAGCACCGGGAGTTCCTGGTGTACGGCGCGACCATCGCCGGGGTGCTGGTCGTCGGCGTGCTCAAGGGCGTGGTGATCGGCATCGCCGTAGCGGTGGCCGTCGCCCTGCACCGGCTGGGCCAGACCCGGATCTCGGTGTCCGAACGGAACGGGCAGCATCTCGTGGTCGTACGGGGCCAGTTGACCTTCCTGGCCGTCCCTCGCCTCAGCCGGGTACTGGGCCGGCTCCCCCAGGATGCCGATGTGGTCCTGGAACTGGACGGGTCGTTCATGGACCACGCCGCATACGAGACGATCCAGGACTGGTCCAGCGCCCATGCGGCCCACGGCGGCCAGGTGGCGTTCGCCGGGAGGTCGGGCGGCAGGATCGCCGAGCCCGCCGTGGCAGCCCACTCCTGCTGCCGGCCATGGACCCCCTGGCGCAACCACCACTGCCACGACCAGCCCGAGCATGCCCCTCCCGCAGAGGCCGACACCGGCGCGGATGCCACCGCGACCGAGGTCCCGCAGCACCCGGCGAACGCCCCGGGCATGGTCCACCCGCCGAGCCCCGCAGCCACCACCGGGCCCGCGACAGCCACCCCCACCGGGATCGCAACCTCCACCGGCCCGGCCCCGGGCAGCCGCGCCCCCGTCCCGCCTCACACCGGCAGCAGCACCTCTACCGCCGCCACCCCCGCAGCCCCCTCCCCCCAAGCACTCACCGCCCCGCCCGCGGATCGCCCCGCCCAATCCGCCCCCACCGGGCAGCCCGCATCCACCGACCGGCCCACGCGCCCCGCCCGCGATCACCGGCTGGTCAGAGGTCTCAGCTCGTTCCAGCGGGACACGGCGCCCCTGGTCCGGGGGGAGTTGGCGCGGCTCGCCAGGGAGGGCCAACGCCCCTCGCAACTCTTCATCACCTGCGCGGACTCCCGCCTCGTGACGAGCATGATCACGGCCAGCGGCCCGGGCGACCTGTTCACCGTGCGGAACATCGGCAACCTGGTGCCACCACCCGACGCCGAGGAGGGCGACCACTCTGTGGGGGCCGCGATCGAGTACGCGGTGGACGTGCTCGGCGTCGAGTCCATCACCGTCTGCGGCCACTCGGACTGCGGCGCGATGAACGCGTTGCTGGGGGCCGCCCCGGAAGCCCCGGACACCTCGCTGTGGCGCTGGCTCCGGCATGGGCTGCCCAGCCTGGCCCGGGTGACCTCGGCCGGCGACGCCCCGGTCCGGCTCTCCGGACGGCTGCCCGCCGACGCGGTGGAGCAGCTCTGCCTGACCAACGTGGTCCAGCAGCTCGACCATCTGAGGGCCCACCCATCGGTGGCGCGCCGGATCACCGACGGCACCCTTCAGCTCCACGGCATGTACTTCCACGTGGCCGAGGCCCAGTCGTATCTGCTGGACGAGGGCGCGAGCACGCAGAGCGGCACGGCCGAGGTGTTCGACCCGATCGCACCGGATCACCCCGCCACACCAACGCACCCGGCCACGCCGACGCACCCGATCACACCAGCGGACCCGGCCGCATCGGCGGACCCGGCCGAGCTGGCCCGTACCGGAGGCTGAACCGCAGGCAGCTCAGATCCGTAAGACCTGGTGATCCCGTTTCCGTGTCGGCGGCGCCCGCACCGACGGTGTGCTCCACCGCGCCGCCATGGCGTGGAGGCGGGATCATGCCTCTATACACGAGACACAGGTCTAAACCAATTCCCGGCAGACACTTGTCACCTGGCCTTGGGACTGATGAGCTATGCCCCGGGACACAACGGACACCCTGGGACTGGGAGAAGTCGTGAGCAACGAGAGCCTGGCCAACCTGCTTCGGGAAGAGCGGAAGTTCGCTCCGCCTGCCGAGCTGGCCGCCAACGCCAACGTCACCGCAGAGGCGTACGAGCAGGCCGAAGCGGACCGGCTGGGCTTCTGGGCCGAGCAGGCCCGCCGCCTGACCTGGGCCACCGAGCCGACCGAAACCCTCGACTGGAGCAACCCGCCCTTCGCGAAGTGGTTCGCGGACGGCGAGCTCAACGTCGCGTACAACTGCGTGGACCGTCACGTCGAGGCGGGCAACGGCGACCGGGTCGCCATCCACTTCGAGGGCGAGCCCGGCGACAGCCGCGCCATCACCTACGCGGAGCTGAAGGACGAGGTCTCCCGCGCCGCCAACGCCCTCACCGAGCTCGGTGTCGGCAAGGGTGACCGGGTCGCCGTCTACCTTCCGATGATCCCCGAGGCCGCCTTCGCGATGCTGGCCTGCGCCCGCATCGGCGCCGCGCACTCGGTGGTCTTCGGCGGGTTCTCCGCCGACGCCATCGCCGCCCGCATCCAGGACGCGGACGCGAAGGTCGTCATCACCGCCGACGGCGGCTATCGCCGCGGCAAGCCCTCCGCGCTCAAGCCCGCGGTCGACGACGCCGTCTCCCGTATCGACAGCGTGGAGCACGTCCTGGTCGTCCGCCGTACGGGCCAGGACACCGCGTGGACCGAGGGCCGGGACGTCTGGTGGCACGAGATCACGGGCCGCCAGTCCGCCGAGCACACGCCCGAGGCGTTCGAGGCGGAGCAGCCGCTCTTCATCCTGTACACGTCGGGCACCACCGGGAAGCCCAAGGGCATCCTGCACACCTCCGGGGGCTACCTCACCCAGGCGGCGTACACCCACCACGCGGTCTTCGACCTCAAGCCGGAGACCGATGTCTACTGGTGCACCGCCGACATCGGCTGGGTGACCGGGCACTCCTACATCGTCTACGGACCGCTGGCCAACGGCGCCACGCAGGTGATGTACGAGGGCACCCCCGACACCCCGCACCAGGGGCGCTTCTGGGAGATCGTCCAGAAGTACGGGGTCACGATCCTCTACACCGCGCCGACCGCGATCCGTACGTTCATGAAGTGGGGGGACGACATCCCCGCCAAGTTCGACCTGTCGTCCCTGCGTGTCCTCGGTTCGGTCGGTGAGCCGATCAACCCCGAGGCGTGGATCTGGTACCGCAAGCACATCGGTGCCGACAAGTGCCCGATCGTGGACACCTGGTGGCAGACCGAGACCGGCACGATGATGATCTCGCCGCTTCCCGGCGTCACCGAGACCAAGCCGGGAAGCGCCCAGCGCGCCCTGCCGGGCATCTCCGCGACCGTCGTGGACGACGAGGCCAACGAGGTCCCGAACGGCGGAGGCGGCTACCTGGTCCTCACCGAGCCGTGGCCGTCGATGCTCCGCACCATCTGGCGCGACGACCAGCGGTTCCTCGACACCTACTGGTCGCGCTTCGAGGGCAAGTACTTCGCCGGCGACGGTGCCAAGAAGGACGAGGACGGCGACATCTGGCTGCTCGGCCGGGTGGACGACGTCATGCTGGTGTCCGGTCACAACATCTCGACCACCGAGGTCGAGTCGGCGCTCGTCTCGCACCCCTCGGTCGCCGAGGCCGCCGTGGTCGGCGCCGCCGACGAGACGACGGGTCAGGCCATCGTCGCCTTCGTCATCCTGCGGGGCACCGCGACCGCCTCCGACGAGCTGGTCGCGGAGCTGCGCAACCACGTCGGGGCGACCCTCGGCCCGATCGCCAAGCCGAAGCGCATCATGCCGGTGGCCGAGCTGCCGAAGACCCGTTCCGGCAAGATCATGCGCCGTCTGCTGCGTGACGTGGCGGAGAACAGGGCCCTGGGCGACGTCACGACCCTGACCGACTCCTCGGTCATGGATCTGATCCAGAGCCAGCTGCCGTCGGCCTCCTCCGAGGACTGACAGCGACGCACGATCCGAAGGGCACCCGGCAGCGCGCCGGGTGCCCTTCGGGCGCTTACGGTGAGAGCACCGCTCCCAAGCATCCTCACCGCCACGCCCCGCGGGTACAGTGGCAGCTGATCGACAACACGATAAGAAAATCTTCACAGGGGTGCCGGGAAGTCTGGTCGGCAAGTGCATCAGCCATGCCATCGCTGCCGTACCGACCCGGAGGTCTCCCCCCGTGGCCACACCCACCCCTACGCCTGCCGGCCCGCGCCGCACCCTTCTGGGGCGGCTGCCGCTCCCCGAGCGCAATTACGTCGCCGACGCCCTGCGTACGGAGACCGTCGGGGGCGTCATCCTGCTGGTCGCGGCCGTGGCCGCGCTGGTGTGGGCGAACACCGCGGGTTCGAGCTACTCGGCCGTCAGTGACTTCCATATCGGGCCCAAGACCCTCGGTCTGCACCTCTCCGTGGAGCACTGGGCCGCCGACGGGCTGCTCGCGATCTTCTTCTTCGTCGCGGGCGTCGAGCTCAAACGCGAACTCGTAGCGGGAGAACTGCGCGATCCCAAGGCCGCGGCGCTCCCCGTGGCCGCCGCGCTCTGCGGCATGGCGGTCCCTGCGCTCGTCTACACCCTGGTGAACGTCTTCGGCGACGGCTCGAAGGGCGGCTGGGCCGTCCCCACCGCCACGGACATCGCCTTCGCGCTCGCCGTTCTCGCCGTCATCGGCGCCTCGCTGCCCAACGCGCTCCGGGCCTTCCTGCTGACGCTCGCCGTCGTGGACGACCTCTTCGCGATCCTCATCATCGCCGTCTTCTTCACCGAGGACATCGACTTCCTCGCGCTCGGCGGCGCCTTCCTCGGCCTGGGCCTCTTCTATCTGCTGCTCCGCATCGGAGTGCGCGGCTGGTACGTCTACGTACCGCTCGCCCTGGTCATCTGGGGGCTGATGTACAACAGCGGCGTCCACGCCACCATCGCCGGTGTCGCCATGGGCCTGATGCTGCGCTGCACCCGCCGCGAGGGCGAGGAGCACTCGCCCGGTGAGCGCATCGAACACCTGGTGCACCCGCTGTCGGCGGGCTTCGCCGTGCCGGTCTTCGCGCTCTTCTCCGCAGGGGTCTCCCTCGCCGGCGGCGCGGTGGCCTCCGTGTTCGACCGCCCGGAGACCCTCGGGGTCGTCCTGGGTCTCGTCGCCGGCAAGACCATCGGCGTCTTCGGCGGTACGTGGCTGACCACCAGGCTCACCAAGGCCGAACTGAACAAGGACCTGGCCTGGGCGGACGTCTTCGCGATCGCCACTCTCGCCGGCATCGGCTTCACCGTGTCGCTGCTGATCGGGGAGCTCGCGTTCGCCGGTGACGACGACATGATCAACGAGATCAAGGCGTCGGTTCTGCTCGGCTCCCTCATTGCCGCCGTACTCTCCGGTGTACTGCTCAAACTCCGGGTACGCAGATACAGGGCACTGTCCGACGCCGAGGAGCTCGACGAGGACGGTTCAGGGGTACCGGACGTCTACGAACAGGACGATCCGGCCTACCACCTGAGGATGGCCGCCATCTACGAGGAGAAGGCGGCCGAGCACCGCCGCCTTGCCCGACTGGCGGGGGCAGCGAGCAACAGGCCGGACAGTCCGGCATGATCTGACATCGGACGTGTTGAACAGGAGAGGGAGTCAGGGATGAGCGACCCCGGCAATTACGCGGGCAGCGCCGACCGCAGTCTCGGCCAGCTGGTCGCGTCGGCGACGGCCGAACTGTCGGCGCTGGTGCACGACGAAATCGCCCTGGCCAAGGCCGAGGTGCGGCAGGACGTCAAGCGCGGCGTCATCGGCAGCGTGGCGTTCATCGTCACGGGCGTGCTGATCCTTTTCGCGATCCCGGTGCTGAGCTTCGCGGCCGCGTACGGCATCCACAACCTGGGACTGGGCCTCGCCTGGTCGTTCCTGATCGTGGGCGGCGCGTTCATCCTGCTGGGCATTCTGCTCGCGCTCTTCGGGTACGCGAAGATCAAGAAGGTCAAGCCGCCGGAGAAGTCCATCGCCTCCGCCAAGCAGACCGCCGCCGTCCTCCAGGGCGTCAAGCCGCACCCGCGCCCCGAGACCGCCGCCGACGCGATCCTCCCGGTGGGTGGCAGCACCCGCTCCGACCGCGCCATCGAGAGCGCACCGGTCCAGGACAAGGCGTCGGCTGTGGCACGCTCGTCCACATGACCGTTCCCGCACCGTCCGCCCCGACCGGCGGCCCCGTCCGCCTCGACGGCCCCTGGACCCACCGGGACGTCGCGGCGAACGGCGCCCGCTTCCACATCGCCGAAATGGGTGAAGGGCCGCTGGTCCTCCTCCTGCACGGCTTCCCGCAGTTCTGGTGGACCTGGCGCCACCAGCTGCCGGCGCTCGCCGAGGCCGGATTCCGGGCCGTGGCGATGGACCTGCGCGGCGTCGGCGGCAGCGACCGCACGCCCCGGGGCTACGACCCCGCCAACCTGGCGCTCGACATCACAGGCGTGGTCAGGTCCCTCGGCGAGCCGGACGCCGCCCTCGTCGGCCACGACATGGGCGGATACCTGGCCTGGACGGCCGCCGTGATGCGCCCGAAGCTGGTGCGCCGACTGGTCGTCTCCTCGATGCCCCACCCGCGGCGGTGGCGCTCCTCGATGCTCTCCGACTTCGCGCAGTCCCGGGCCGGCTCGTACATCTGGGGCTTCCAGCGGCCCTGGGTGCCGGAGCGTCAGCTCGTCGCCGACGACGGCGCCTTGGTGGGCCGGCTGATCAGCGAGTGGGCGGGGCCGGGGCCGGGCAAGGCGGAATTCCCCGACGAGACGACGCTGGGCGTCTACCGGCGGGCCATGACGATCCCCTCGACGGCGCACTGCTCGATCGAGCCGTACCGCTGGATGGTGCGCTCGCTGGCGCGCCCGGACGGCATCCAGTTCAACCGGCGCATGAAGCGGCCCGTTCGGGTGCCGACGCTGCACCTTCACGGTTCACTCGATCCGGCGGTCCGCACGCGCAGCTCGGCCGGGTCCGGCGAGTACGTCGAGGCGCCCTACCGTTGGCGACTTTTCGACGGTCTTGGCCACTTCCCCCACGAGGAGGATCCGGCGGGGTTCTCGGCCGAACTCATCAACTGGCTCAAGGATTCCGAGCCGGATCGCTAGCCGTTCTGGCACACATGTCCTACGAACGGCCACGTGCCCGGCGCATAAGCCAATTGGCTGACGGATAGGCGGTTACGGACCATGAGGCACGGGCAGACGTCCGGGTATGGGCTGGACGCACGACTTCGGTGACGCAGCACGCAACCGTCGCTCGACCGCCACGGCGGATCCGGGCATTCACGAGGGGGACGGCCTTCAGGGCCGGGTGCACGCTTTGCACGTCATGCATGATCCTCGGCTCGGCATCTCACGCATCCTCCGCCGCAGGGCCCGCTGGGTCTCGGCGCGGCTGCGCCATCCCCGTAACTGACGCACCGACGGTCCCGCACGGGCCGTCCGGAGACCTTCAGAGCGCGCATCCCTGGCTGTCGACCTGCTGGTTGGCGGTACGGCCCTGCGTGATGTCGTCGCGGATCTCGTCCGCCGTCAGCGCGTAGCCCGTGTCCGGGTCGTCGAGCGACTTCGCGAACACGACCCCGTACACCTTGCCCTCGGGGGTCAGCAGCGGGCCGCCGGAGTTGCCCTGGCGGACCGTGGTGTAGAGCGAGTACACATCGCGGCGGACCGTGCCCCGGTGGTAGATGTCGGGGCCGTTGGCGTCGATGCGGGCCCGGACGCGCGCGGAGCGTACGTCGTACGCGCCGTTCTCCGGGAAGCCCGCGACGATGGCGCTGTCGCCCGTCTCCGCGTCGCTGTCGGGCCCGGTGAACCGCAGGGGCTTCACATCGAGGTCCGGGACGTCGAGTACGGCGATGTCGCGCCGCCAGTCGTACAGGACGACCTTCGCGTCGTACAGGCGTCCTTGGCCGCCGATCTGCACGGTCGGCTCGTCCACGCCGCCGACGACGTGCGCGTTGGTCATCACCCGGCGGTCGGAGAACACGAACCCGGTGCCTTCGAGCACCTTGCCGCAGCTCGGGGCCGTACCCACGACCTTCACGATGGACTGCTTGGCGCGCGCGGCGACGGGGCTGCCGACCAACGCCGGGTCGGGGGCCCTGACCTCGGTGATGGGCTCGTTGGCGAACGGGCTGAAGACCTGCGGGAAGCCGTTCTGCGCGAGGACCGAGGAGAAGTCCGTGAACCAGGTGGACGCCTGGGGCGGCATCACCCTGGAGACGCCCAGCAGGACCGAGGAGCTGCGGACCTCCTTGCCGAGCGTCGGCAGCGAGGTGCCCGCCAGGGCGGAGCCGATCAGCCAGGCGACGAGCAGCATCGCCACCACGTTGACCAGGGCGCCGCCGGTCGCGTCCAGGGCGCGCGCGGGCGACCACGTGATGTGGCGGCGGAGTTTGTTGCCCAGATGAGTGGTGAACGCCTGGCCGATCGACGCGCACACGATCACGATGACGACCGCGACGACGGCCGCGGTCGAGGAGACCTCCGAACCGTCCGTCATCTGGTCCCACAGGACCGGCAGGAGGTAGACGGCGACGAGACCGCCGCCCAGGAACCCGATCACCGACAGAATGCCGACGACGAACCCCTGGCGATAGCCGATGACCGCGAACCACACGGCTCCGGCCAGCAGCAGGATGTCCAGCACGTTCACCGTCTATAGCCTCGCAGATTCGTCACCGGGCCCGTACGTCTCCGTGGTCCGGGCGGTCCCGGATCGGCGGAGCACGGAAGTCAGCCTGTCATGCGCGCCAGTCGAGCGGCACCTGCCTGGCTCTGTCCCACGGGCGTTCCCAGCCCGCGAAGTGCAGAATCCGGTCGATCACACCGGCCGTGAACCCCCAGACGAGTGCTGATTCGACCAGAAATGCCGGGCCCCGGTGACCGCTGGGGTGGACGGCCGTCGCCCGGTTGGCCGGGTCCGTGAGATCCGCCACGGGGACCGTGAAGACCCGCGCCGTCTCGCCCGGGTCGACCACATCGACCGGGCTGGGCGTCCGCCACCAGCCGAGGACCGGCGTCACCACGAAGCTGCTCACGGGGATGTAGAGACGGGGCAGCACACCGAAGATCTGCACTCCGCGCGGATCGAGGCCGGTCTCCTCCTCCGCCTCGCGCAGCGCGGCCCTGAGCGGCCCGGTCGTCGCCTGGTCGCCGTCCTCCGGGTCGAGCGAGCCGCCGGGGAACGACGGCTGGCCCGGATGGGAGCGCAGGCTTCCGGCGCGCTCCATCAGAAGCAGCTCGGGACCGCGCGCGCCCTCGCCGAACAGGACGAGCACGGCCGACTGGCGTCCCGCCCCGTTCTCCGGCGGCAGGAAGCGGCTGAGCTGCTGCGGCCGCACCGTGCGGGCGGCACGGGCGACGGGATCGAGCCAGTCGGGCAGCCCCTCCTCCGAAACCATGGCCGCAGGGCCGTCCGGCCCACCGCGCTCCGTGCCGGTCTCATGCGTCTTCATAGGCACCCCTCCGTCTCACAACGCCCGTCGTCCCGCGATTCGTTCCGCAGCGGCGGTCCGCGTCAGTCGGCGCCCAGGGGAGGTGCCGGGCTTCCCGGGTAGTCCGGCGGCGGGCTCAGCCGCTGGCCCGGCTTGCCGCCCATCTCGTACTTCAGGAGCTTGCGGGCCTTCTCCGGGTCCGTCTCGCCCTCACCGTACGACGGGCACAACGGGGCGATCGGGCAGGCGCCGCAGGCGGGCTTACGGGCATGGCAGACGCGGCGGCCGTGGAAGATGACGCGGTGCGAGAGCATGGTCCACTCGCTCTTGGGGAAGATCGCCGCGACCTCCGCCTCGACCTTCTCCGGGTCCTCCTGCTCGGTCCACTTCCACCGTCGGACCAACCGCCCGAAATGGGTGTCTACGGTAATTCCGGGCACTCCAAAGGCATTGCCCAACACGACGTTGGCCGTCTTGCGGCCGACCCCCGGCAGCTTCACGAGATCCGCGAGCCTCCCCGGCACCTCGCCGCCGAAGTCGTCGCGGAGCGCGGCGGACAGGCCGAGCAGCGACCTCGCCTTGGCCCGGAAGAAGCCGGTGGGCCGGATGATCTCTTCCAGCTTCTCCGGAACGGCGGCGGCCATGTCCTCGGGGGTGGGATAGGCGGCGAAGAGGGCGGGCGTCGTCTGGTTGACCCTCAGGTCGGTGGTCTGGGCGGAGAGAACCGTGGCGACGAGCAGTTCGAACGGATTCCGGAAGTCCAGCTCCGGATGGGCGTACGGGTAGACCTCGGCGAGCTCGCGGTTGATCCGGCGGGCGCGGCGGACCATGGCCAGATGCGATTCGGGCCGCCCCGGCTTCCTCTTCGGCGCGGCCGCTGCGGGCGCCCCGGCGGACCGACTCTTCGCCGCCTCGGAGCCGCTTTCAGCCGATTTCTTCAGGTTTTTCCTCTTGCTCGCACCCTGTTCGCCCACAGCGGAATCACGGCCCTCCGACACCCCATCAGCCCCCTTGGCCTGCGCTCTCACCGGCAATTCGGACACTCGGCCAGCCTAGAGCCCGGCACTGACATCCGCCCCGGTCACGGGTGATCCGCCCCCAATCGGCCCCCTGCCGTACCCCTCGGCACGCGCGTGCGTCAAACTGGTTTGTGATTGATCGCACTGTTTTACCGTCCGGCATGATGGGGACCACGGTTCCCTGAACAGGCCGACAAGGAGAGAACTCGTGGACGACGTTCTGCGGCGCGCCCCGCTTTTCGCGGCGCTCGATGACGAGCAGGCCGCGGAGCTCCGCGCCTCGATGAGTGAGGTGACCCTCGCGCGCGGTGACGCGCTGTTCCACGAGGGTGACCCGGGTGACCGCCTCTACGTGGTCACCGAGGGCAAGGTGAAGCTCCACCGCACCTCCCCCGACGGTCGCGAGAACATGCTGGCGGTCCTCGGCCCCGGTGAGCTGATCGGTGAGCTCTCGCTCTTCGACCCGGGCCCGCGCACCGCCACCGCCACCGCGCTGACCGAGGTGAAGCTCCTCGGCCTCGGCCACGGCGACCTCCAGCCCTGGCTCAACGCGCGCCCCGAGGTGGCCACGGCCCTCCTGCGTGCCGTCGCCCGGCGCCTGCGCAAGACCAACGACCAGATGTCCGACCTGGTCTTCTCCGATGTGCCCGGCCGCGTCGCCCGCGCCCTCCTGGACCTGTCGCGCCGCTTCGGCGTCCAGTCCGAGGAAGGCATCCACGTGGTGCACGACCTGACGCAGGAGGAGCTGGCCCAGCTGGTCGGCGCTTCCCGCGAGACGGTCAACAAGGCCCTCGCCGACTTCGCCGGCCGCGGCTGGCTGCGCCTGGAGGCCCGCGCGGTGATCCTCCTGGACGTGGAGCGGCTGGCCAAGCGGTCGCGCTGACCCGTCGTACGCCATGAGTGAGGGGCCCCGCCGACAGCCGGCCGGGCCCCTCTCTCATGCATGCCTGTCAGATCAGCCCGTGCTCGGTCAGGTAGTCCAGCTGCGCCCGCACCGACAGCTCCGCCGCCGGCCACAGCGAACGGTCCACGTCCGCGTAGACATGGGCCACCACCTCGGAGGAGGTCCGGTAGCCCGATTCCACCGCGGTCTCCACCTGGGCCAGCCGGTGCGCGCGATGGGCGAGATAGAACTCGACCGCCCCCTGCGCGTCGTCCAGCACGGGCCCGTGGCCGGGCAGCACCGTATGGACCCCGTCGTCCACCGTCAGCGAGCGCAGCCGCCGCAGCGAGTCGAGGTAGTCCCCGAGCCGCCCGTCCGGGTGCGCCACCAGCGTCGTTCCGCGTCCGAGAATCGTGTCCCCGGTCAGCACCGCCTGATCGGCCGGCAGGTGGAACGACAGCGAGTCCGCCGTGTGGCCCGGCGTCGGCACCACGTACATCTCGAGGCCGCCGGTCGTGATCACGTCACCCGTGCTCAGGCCCTCGTCACCGAGCCGCAGCTCCGGGTCGAGCGCGCGCACCTTGGTCCGGGTCAGCTCCGCGAACCGCGCCGCGCCCTCCGCGTGGTCGGGGTGGCCGTGGGTGAGGAGCGTCAGCGCGATCCGGCGGCCCGCCCGCTCGGCGGTGTCGATGACGGCCCGCAGATGGGCGTCGTCCAGCGGGCCCGGGTCGATGACCACCGCCAGGTCCGAGTCGGGCTCGGCGACGATCCACGTGTTGGTCCCGTCCAGCGTCATCGGCGAGGGGTTGGGCGCCAGGACGTTGACCGTACGGGCCGTGGCGGGACCGGACAGCACACTGCCGCGCGGCTGTCCGGGCAGCGCCGCCGCGTCACTCATGCCGCACCGCCTTCCGCGTCGCCCTTTTTCTCCCCGCCGTGCGTTTCGTCCGCCCCGGCCGTGGAGACGTGCTTGGTGAATTCCTCGTGCCCCGGCCAGCTCAGCACCAGCTCGTCACCGTCCAGACGCGCCTGCGCGAGTACGGGGGTGAGGTCCTGGTCCGACGCCGCCTCCAGCGCCCGCGCGGCGGTGGCGTACGGCCGCAGGGTCCGCAGCGTCGCCACGGTCGGCGGCATCATCAGCAGCTCGCCCCGGTCGTATCCGTCGGCCGCGTCGCCCGGGGTGATCCACACCGTGCGGTCGGCCTCCGTCGAGGCGTTCCGGGTGCGCTGGCCCGCGGGGAGCGCGGCGACGAAGAACCAGGTGTCGTAGCGGCGCGGCTCGAACTCCGGCGTGATCCAGCGCGCCCACGCGCCCAGCAGGTCCGAGCGCAGCACCAGCCCGCGCCGCTCCAGGAATTCGGCGAACGACAGCTCCCGGGCGACCAGCGCCGTGCGATCGGCCTCCCAGTCGTCCCCGGTGGTGTCGGTGACGACGGTCTCCGGCGTCGGACCGGCCAGCAGGACCCCGGCCTCCTCGTACGTCTCGCGGACCGCGGCGCAGACGATCGCCTGCGCCTCCGCAGGCGTGCCGACCCCCAGCCGGTCCGCCCAGGTCTCCAGCGCGGGCCCGGCCCAGCGGACGAGCCGGTCGTCGTCGCGCGGGTCGACGCCGCCACCCGGATAGGCGTACGCCCCTCCGGCGAAGGCCATCGAGGTGCGCCGGCGCAGCATGTGGACGGCGGGCGCGCCCCCCGCGCCGGTGGCGTCGTCCCGGAGCAGCATCACGGTGGCGGCCCGCCGGGGCTCGGCGGCCGTCAGCTCGCCTGCGGCGAGGGCCCTGATCCGGCCGGGCCATTCCGGGGGGTACCACTGACCATTGGACATGGCCGGAGGCTATCCGGAACCGCGTCGATGTTCGAGGGGTCCCCGGATCCGTACATGGCGTGTACACACAAGATCCCGCCCGGTCCTCACGGCCGGACGGGATCAGGGGCGGAGACGGTACGGATCAGGCTCCGGTCAGCTCGACCTGGATCTCGACCTCGACCGGCGCGTCCAGCGGCAGCACGGCGACGCCCACGGCGCTGCGGGCGTGCACACCCTTGTCCCCGAGAACCTCGCCGAGCAGCTCGCTCGCACCGTTGATCACACCGGGCTGGCCGGTGAAGTCGGTGGCCGAGGCGACGAAGCCGACGACCTTCACGACCCGGGCAATCCGGTCCAGGTCGCCCGCGACCGACTTCACGGCGGCCAGCGCGTTCAGCGCGCAGGTCTTCGCGAGCTCCTTGGCCTCGTCGGCCGTGACCTCGGCGCCGACCTTGCCGGTCACCGCCAGCTTGCCGTCGACCATGGGCAGCTGCCCGGACGTGTACACGTACACCCCGGACTGCACGGCCGGCTGGTACGCGGCCAGCGGCGGTACGACGGCAGGCAGCGGCAGTCCGAGTTCGGCGAGCTTCGCCTCGACGGCGCCCGCCACTACTGCTTCTCCCGCTTCAGGTAGGCCACGAGCTGCTCGGGGTTGTTCGGGCCGGGAACGACCTGGACCAGCTCCCAGCCGTCCTCGCCCCAGGTGTCCAGAATCTGCTTGGTCGCGTGCACGAGAAGGGGCACGGTCGCGTATTCCCACTTGGTCATGGCCCGACTGTAATGCCTGCACAATCCGGGGCACGCGCAGCCTCGTGCGTAGCCTGCGGTGCGACTGGTTAGGCTCGAATACGTGAGCAGGTTCCAGGTCGTCAGCGGCAAGGGCGGTACCGGTAAGACCACGGTCGCCGCCGCCCTCGCGCTCGCCCTCGCGGCCGAGGGCAGGCGCACCCTCCTCGTGGAGGTCGAGGGCAGACAGGGCATCGCCCAGCTCTTCGAGGCGGACTCCCTCCCCTACGAGGAGCGCAGGATCGCCGTCGCTCCGGGCGGCGGCGAGGTCTACGCACTCGCCATCGACGCGGAGCTGGCGCTCCTCGACTACCTCCAGATGTTCTACAAGCTCGGCAGCGCGGGCCGGGCGCTCAAGAAGCTCGGCGCGATCGACTTCGCCACCACCATCGCGCCCGGGGTGCGGGACGTCCTGCTGACGGGCAAGGCGTGCGAGGCGGTCCGCCGCAAGGACCGGCAGAACCGGTTCGTCTACGACTACGTGATCATGGACGCCCCGCCGACCGGCCGCATCACGCGCTTCCTCAACGTGAACGACGAGGTGGCCGGGCTCGCCCGGATCGGCCCGATACACAATCAGGCGCAGGCCGTGATGCGGGTGCTGAAGTCGCCAGAGACCGCGGTGCACCTGGTGACGCTGCTGGAGGAGATGCCGGTCCAGGAGACCGCGGACGGCATCGCGGAGCTGCGCGCCGCCGAGCTGCCGGTGGGCCGGGTCATCGTGAACATGGTGCGCCCGCAACTGCTGGACGGGGACGCGCTGCGCGCCACGGTGGGCGGGCGGCGCAAGGAGATCGCCAAGACGCTGACGCGGGCGGGCGTGACCGGCGCGGCGGGGCTCGTACGCCCGCTGGTCGAGCAGGCCGCCGAGCACACCCAGCGGGTCGCGCTGGAGCGGGAACAGCGCGGCGTGCTGGCCGGGCTCGGTCTGCCGGGGTACGAGCTGCCGCTGATCGGCGAGGGGGTGGACCGGGCCGGGCTCGACCACCTGGCGGCCGCACTCCGCGAACAGGGCGCGGGCCAACCGGGAGCCGGACGAGGGGCGGGTTCATGACAGCGCGCACGAAGACGGGGGCGGAGAGCGGTGCCGGGGGCGACGCGGCGGATCCCGTGCCGGTACTGGACACCGACGCCCTGATCGATGATCCGGGCATCCGGATCATCGTCTGCTGCGGTTCCGGCGGCGTCGGCAAGACGACCACCGCCGCGGCGCTCGGGGTGCGGGCGGCGGAGCGCGGCCGCAAGGTCGTCGTCCTCACCATCGACCCGGCCCGCAGGCTCGCCCAGTCCATGGGCATCGACTCGCTGGACAACGTCCCGCGCCGGGTGAAGGGCATCGAGGGCTCCGGTGAGCTGCACGCCATGATGCTCGACATGAAGCGGACCTTCGACGAGATCGTCGAGGCGCACGCGGACGGCGAGCGGGCCCGCGCGATCCTGGAGAACCCCTTCTACCAGTCCCTGTCGGCGGGCTTCGCGGGCACGCAGGAGTACATGGCGATGGAGAAGCTGGGGCAGCTCCGGGCGCGGGACGAGTGGGACCTCATCGTCGTGGACACCCCGCCGTCGCGGTCCGCGCTGGACTTCCTGGACGCCCCGAAGCGTCTGGGGTCGTTCCTGGACGGGAAGTTCATCAAACTGCTGATGGCACCCGCGAAGATGGGCGGCCGCGCGGGGATGAAGTTCCTCAACGTGGGCATGTCGATGATGACCGGCACCCTGGGCAAGCTGCTGGGCGGTCAGTTCCTGCGTGACGTACAGACGTTCGTCGCCGCGATGGACACCATGTTCGGCGGCTTCCGTACCCGGGCGGACGCCACGTACAAACTACTTCAGGCACCCGGTACGGCGTTTCTCGTCGTCGCGACTCCGGAGCGGGACGCCCTGCGCGAGGCGGCGTACTTCGTGGAGCGCCTGGCCGCGGAGGACATGCCGCTCGCGGGGCTGGTGCTCAACCGGGTCCACGGCAGCGAGGCGGCGCGGCTCTCCGCCGAGCAGGCGCTCGCCGGCGCGGAGAAACTTGAAGCAGAAAATCTTGAAACCGACGGCATTGTGGATCAGGCGGCCGGGAAGGCTGGACTTCGTGAGCCCGCCGACTCCCCCGCGGCCGGGCACGCACCCACCACGGACTCCGAACCCCGGCCGGACAGCACGGCGGCCGTCACCACCGAAGAACTGACCGCGGGCCTGCTCCGTCTGCACGCCGAGCGGATGCAGGTGGTCGCGCGCGAACAGAACACACGCGACCGCTTCACCGCGCTGCACCCCGAGGTGGCCGTGACCGCCGTGGCAGCGCTGCCCGGAGACGTCCATGACCTCTCGGGCCTGCGCACCATCGGGGACCGCCTCGCGACCGGTTCCGCACCGGCCGGAGCTGCCTAGCCCCTCGTCCTGCGTAAGCCGTACAGCGTACGGACCGCCGGGGACTAGCCGACGGCGGCGAACGTCTCGTGCAGTTCCTCGCTGCCCTCCAGCCCGATCGCCACGGGCAGGATGCCCGAGGCACGCTCGTACTCACTGCGGGCGGTCTCCAGCAGCCGGCGCCAGGACGTCACCGTCGGCCGCCTGCGCAGCAGCGCGCGGCGCTCCCGCTCGGTCATCCCGCCCCACACGCCGAATTCGACGCGATTGTCCAGCGCATCGGCCAAACACTCGGTCCGCACCGGGCATCCGGTGCACACCGCCTTGGCCCTGTTCTGCGCTGCCCCTTGTACGAACAGTTCATCCGGATCAGTAGTGCGGCAGGCTGCCTGCGCACTCCAGTCGGTTACCCAGCCCATCCCGGCGCCGTCCTCTCCCGAATCGAGGCTCCCCCACGGCGGCAGCGGCATATTCACCGCTGCCAGTTGAGGACGTTACGGAAGGTGGCGACAGCACAACACCCCCTTCGGGCCCAATCTTGAATGGCCCGAACGGACTATGCGTATACGGCAGATCACCCAGGGGAGTGAGGTGAGGACATGAAGGACTATCCCGTCAGAATCGGGACAGTCTGCCAGAACCGCATCGGACGTTCGGTGACACACCGGGCGAATTCGGGAGCGCCGGGCGTGTGGCCGGATCGTGCACGGGGGGTTGATACGGAACCGGACTGCTGTGACAGTTGAGAGCAGCTTAGGCCAAGGCATATCCGTGTGTCCGGCGAATGGGAACGTAGCCGCCTCGCGTCACCATGCCACCAGGTCCAGCAGCCGCAGCGCGGCACCCACGCCGGTTCCGAATGTCACGGTCCGGTACGCGAACGCTCCGAGAGACCCCCGGTCCTACGGAACGCTCATATCTACGGATTAGGCTGCCCCCATGCCAAAGAAGCGCTCGGGCGGGGGTCTCACCACGACCCAGCAGGCCGCCAAGTTCCTCGGTGTCGCCGCACTCTCCGGAGTCGTCCTGGCGGGCATCGCGCTGCCGGCGGCCGGAGCACTGGGCCTCGCGGCCAAGGGGACGGTCGACGGGTTCGACGAGATCCCGGCCAACCTGAAGACCCCGCCGCTGAGCCAGCGCACCAAGATCCTCGACAGCAAGGGCGGCCTGATCGCCACGGTCTACTCGCGCGACCGCACGGTGGTGCCGCTCACGAGCATCTCCCCGTACATGCAGAACGCGATCATCGCGATCGAGGACGCCCGGTTCTACGAGCACGGCGCGGTCGACCTCAAGGGCATCCTGCGCGCGCTCAACCGAAACGTTCAGACGGGCGGTACGGCGGAGGGCGCGTCGACCCTCACCCAGCAGTATGTGAAGAACGTCTTCGTGGAGGAGGCCGGCGACGACCCGGCCAAGGTCGCCGAGGCCACCCAGCAGACGCTGGGCCGCAAGGTCCAGGAGCTGAAGTACGCGATCCAGGTCGAGGAAGAGCTTGGCAAGCGGAAGATCCTGGAGAACTACCTCAACATCACCTTCTTCGGGCAGCAGGCGTACGGCGTCGAGGCGGCTTCCCAGCGCTACTTCTCCAAGTCGGCGAAGGACCTGAAGCTGGAGGAGGCGGCGCTGCTGGCCGGGATCGTGCAGTCGCCCAGCCGCTACGACCCCATCAACGACACGGAGGAAGCGACCAAGCGCCGCAACACCGTGCTCCAGCGGATGGCGGACATCGGCAAGGTCTCGCAGGAAGAGGCGGACAAGGCCAAGAACACCCCGATCAAGCTGAAGGTCAAGCGACCGCAGAACGGCTGCATCACCGCCGTGAGCGGTGCCGGGTTCTTCTGCGACTACGTCTCGAAGATCGTCAAGAACAACCCGGCCTTCGGTAAGACCGAGAAGGACCGCGCGAAGCTCTGGGCGACCGGCGGTCTGACCATCAAGACGACCCTGGACCCGAGGTCGCAGGCCGCGTCCAACGAGGCCGCCGTCTCCCGGGTCAACAAGGACGACAAGGTCGCCGACGCGGTCGTCCAGGTCCAGCCCGGTACCGGACGGATCCTGGCGATGGCCCAGTCCCGGCCGTACGGTCTCGACGCCTCCAAGCACCAGACCGTGCTGAACCTCTCCGTCGACCACGCGATGGGCGGCAGCTACGTCGGCTTCCAGGTCGGGTCGACGTTCAAGCCGATCACCGCGGCGGCGGCACTGGAGAAGGGCATCAGCCCGGCGCAGAGCTTCGACACCCCGCGCAAGATCAGCCTGCCCGCCGACGCCTTCCGCACCTGTGAGGGCGCCCCCACGGACGACAAGCCGTGGGAGGTGCAGAACGAGACGGAGTCGGAGAAGGGCATGTTCGACATGACCAGCGCGCTGGGCAAGTCGATCAACACCTACTTCGCGAAGCTGGAACAGAAGACCGGCCTCTGCGAGACGCTCGCGATGGCGAAGAAGGTCGGCTACGAACGCGGCGACAACAAGCCGCTGTGGCAGGTCGCCAACACCACGCTGGGCGGGCAGGAGTCGACCCCGCTGGCCATGGCCTCGGTGTACGCCACCTTCGCCAACCGCGGCACGTACTGCACCCCGGTCGCGCTCCTCTCGGTCACCAAGCCGGACGGCAAGCCGATCGACGTACCGAAGTCGCAGTGCAACCGCGCGATGAGCGAGCACACGGCCGACACCATAAACCAGATGCTCAAGGGCGTCGTCGAGGACGGCACCGGCACGCAGGCCGGCCTCAGCGACCGTGACAACGCGGGCAAGACCGGTACCACCGACGGGCGCAAGAACGCCTGGTTCGTCGGCTACACGCCGAACCTGTCCACGGCGGTATGGGTCGGCAGCGACGGCGCCCACCAGGACGATATGACCGGCATCACCATCGGCGGCCAGTACTACGACAAGGTCTGCGGTGGCTGCCTGCCCGGTCCGATCTGGCGGACGGCGATGACCGGCGCCCTGAGCCCGTCCGAGACCCCTTCCTTCAACCCGGTCGACGTACCGCGGGCGAAGGAGAAGGAGGACAAGGACAAGAACAAGGGCGGGGACAAGAAGAAGCCGGGCGACAACAAGCCCGGCGGCGACGACAACCCGTTCCCCGGCATCAGCATCCCGCCGGACATCCTCGGCGGGAACAACGGCCACGGCCGCGGTCAGAACGACGGCGGTACGAACGGCCCCTGATCAGCCGTTACGCATACGAGGGCGGGGCGCTCCGGATCATCCGGGGCGCCCCGCCCTCTTACGTACGGCCGGTCCGTCCGGCTCCGGCTTCGGCTCCGCTCAGCCCGCGAGGAGCTTCTTCACCGTGGCGGCCACCCGGCCGCCCTCGGCGCGCCCCGCGACCTTCGGGTTGACGATCTTCATGACGGCGCCCATCGCGCGCGGCCCCTCGGCCCCGGCGGCCTTCGCCTGTTCGACGGCGGAGGCCACGATCGCGGTCAGCTCCTCGTCGCTCAGCTGCTGGGGAAGGTACGCGTCGAGGATCGCGCCCTCCTTCTTCTCCCGCTCGGCCTGCTCGGTCCGGCCGCCCTTGGCGAAGGCGTCGGCGGCCTCACGGCGCTTCTTGGCCTCCTTGGCGATCACCTTCTGCACCTCGTCGTCGGAGAGTTCGCGGGCGGTCTTGCCCCCGACCTCTTCCTTCGTGATCGCGGTGAGGGTCAGCCGGAGCGTGGACGAGGTCAGCTCGTCACGCGCCTTCATGGCCGTGGTGAGGTCTTCCTTGAGCTTGGACTTGAGCGTGGTCATGAGGTGATTGTGGCAGGTGCGGGGCGCCCGGCGCCCGCCTGTTTTCCTGCGGGCGCACGACGTCTGCGACGATGGGCGCATGCGCGCACGCTACGGAGTACCCCTGAAAATCACGGCGGTCACCGCCGCGGCCGGCGCCGCCGGTCTCGCCTACGCGGCAGGCTTCGAGGTCCGCTCGTTCCGCCTGCGCAGGGTCACGGTCCCGGTGCTTCCGAGTGGGGCGCGCCCGCTGCGCGTCCTCCAGGTCTCCGACGTGCACATGGTCAGCGGACAGCGCAAGAAGCGCGCCTGGCTGCAGTCCCTGGCCGGTTTGCGCCCCGACTTCGTGGTGAACACCGGCGACAACCTCTCCGACCCCGAGGCCGTGCCGGAGCTACTGGACGCGCTCGGCCCGCTGATGGAGCTCCCGGGCGTGTACGTGTTCGGCTCCAACGACTACTACGGCCCCAAGCTGCGCAACCCGGTCCGCTATCTCTTCGAGAAGGCGTCGGGCAAGCACGGCCTCAACGGCAACGCCCCGGCGACCGGCGTCGTCCACAACCCGTGGGAGCCGATGCGTGACGCCTTCGACGAGGCGGGCTGGCTGAACCTGTCCAACACCCGCGGTCGCCTGAAGCTGGACGGCCTGGAGCTCGCCTTCACCGGCCTGGACGACCCGCACATCAAGCGCGACCGCTACGCCGAGGTGTCCGGCGGCCCCGAGACCGGCGCCGACCTCTCGATCGGCGTGGTCCACGCCCCGTACCTGCGGTCCCTGGACGCGTTCACGACGGACGGTTACCCCCTGATCCTCGCCGGTCACACCCACGGCGGCCAGGTCTGCATCCCCTTCTACGGCGCCCTGGTCACCAACTGCGACCTGGACACGGACCGCGTGAAGGGCCTCTCCACCCACTACTCCGGCGGCAACCGCTCCTACCTCCACGTCTCGGCGGGCTGCGGTACGAGCCGCTACGCCCCGGTCCGCGTGGCCTGCCCCCCGGAGGCGACCCTGCTCACCCTGACACCCCGGGACGCCTGACCGCCGCGCTCCCGCCGATCACGACAAAAACCGGATTTCGTCTCCGGGCGCCGGTGGGCTAGAGTTGTCGATGTCGCCGGGAGACCGGCGGCGATCGGGGTGTAGCGCAGCTTGGCAGCGCGCTTCGTTCGGGACGAAGAGGTCGTGGGTTCAAATCCCGCCACCCCGACAGCTAAGCAGCAGGCAAGAGGGCCGGTACTGATCTCAGTACCGGCCCTCTTGCTTTGTGCGTGTCTATCTGCGTGACGACCGTGATCGACAGGGATGCGCCACGAACGCCCGCGGCCGGTGTTCGCGCGCACCTCGGTCAGTCGCGGCGGATGTGCTGGATCTCGACGTGGCGCCGGGTGAGCGGCAGGGAGGCCAGGGCTGCTGCGAGCAGGATGCCGCCGGTGCAGACCACCAGGAGCGGAAGCCCGTCGGCGTCCCAGTGGACGGTCCCGCCTCCGGTGATCAGGTAGCTGGACTCGGCCAGGCGGCCTGCGACCAGTGCACCGACGAGGCCGACGGCGAGCGGGAGCAGGACCTGGATGCACTGGGCCGCGCGGACGGTCAGGGGACGGGCACCCAGGAGGTTCAGCATGGCGAGCCGACCTCGGCGCTCCATCGCACGGTCTGCGGCGGACACGGCGAAGGCGGCGACACCGATGGCGAGTCCGAGGACCATTCCGGCCGCAAGGAGACTCTTGACGACGGTGATCTGTTGAAGCGCCTCCACGTTGACGCCCACCGCCTCCACCTCGGCGGTGGGTGCGAGAGCTCCGAGGCCGTCGAGCACCGCGCGTACGGTGTCCGGGTCCGAATCCGACAGCAGGAGGAAGCTGCCCGCCGTGGGCCGGCTGCCGGCGGGGAGGGCGGAAGGCGGGATGAGCACGTCGGCGCCGACGAAGGCCGAGGGCTGATGCGCCCGGATGGTGAGGGCATCGCGCGGGAGTGTGACGCGGAACTTCTCCGTATCGCCCTCTCGTCCGCTGCCGCTCAGGAGGAAGGGGTAGCTGCGGCCGGGCCGGATGCCCGGGTCCTCGGCCACCTCGGGGTCGGTGAGGCGCTGGATCCTGCCTTCTACGCATCCTCGGGGCGGCACGGCGCTGAACGCCGCGAGTTGGGCGCAGTCGGCGACCACGGCGGTGATGCGGGGCTCGGAAGAACCGGCATCCGGGATCCAGGAGCCCATGGCGACCGCCTGCCCCTTCACGCCTTCGACCTGCCCCATCCGTACACGGCGGCTGTCACTCAGATCGCTGAGCGGGATCGCGTATTCCTGGGTGGATGAGGTGGGGCGGCTGATGTGGGCGAGCTCGACCAGGAGGCCTTGGGCGAGGGATGCGGCGTAGACGAGGAGGACCAGCCCCGTGACGACGCGCAGTGAGCTGCCGGGTTCGACTTCGTTGCGGCGCATGGCGAGGGCCATGGGCAACGACTCGGTGGTGCCGGCGAGTCGACGGGCGAGCCACGCCGTGACCGGCGCGAGTGCCAGGACGAGGCCGGCCCCCGTCAGCAGGACCCCGACGGGGACGAAGACCGAATTGGCCGGCCCCTCGGAGGGATCACGGCCGAGGACACCGAGGACGCAATAGCCGCAGATGACGCCCAGTCCCGGCAGAAGGAGCAGCAGCCCGTACTTCTTCGGGGACCGCGGCCGTGCCCCTCTCCGTACCTGGAGCGGGCGAAGCGCGGCCTCACGGGCTCGGTGGCGTCCCACAAACCATGCCAGGGCGGGACAGCCGATCAGACACACGGCCAGGACGGTGGTGGTGGGGCGTCCGTCGGGCGGATACCACTGGAGCCCCGGCAGGCCGGCCTCCGCGAGAACTTCGTTGGCCAGCGCGTAAACGCCGACGCCGATCACCGCGCCCAGGAGTGCGGCGGCCACCGTCTCCACGGCGTTGACGCACAGGGTTCCCTTCACGCTGTGTCCGAGCAGACGCAGCGCGGCCAGTCTGCGCGCCCGCGCCTCGGCGGAGAGCCTGGCGCAGACGGACAGGAACACGGCCAGGGGCAGCAGCACGAGGCAGGCGAGGGCGAAGCGCAGGATGTCGAGGGTCGAGGAGTCCACCGCGGGAGTCGGAGCCCACTTCGAGCCGAAGCCGGCCAGCGGCCTTGCGGAGGGGGGTAGTTGCCCGGGAGTGCGGCCGATGTAGGCATAGAGCTCGTCGGGCCCGGTGAGCCCTGCGGGTCCAATCGTGCCGACGATCCGGCCGGGAAGTAGTCCGGCGAGTCCGGGCTGGCCGGCCAGGACCTCTCGCAGGTGTGGCGAGACGAGCACCTCGCCGGGACTCGGCACGCGGTCGACGCCAGGTGGTCGGGGCACGTGGGCACCGGCCACATGCCCGACGAAGACCCGGGTGAACGGCTGTGAGCCGTAGGGGTCCTGGCGTGTCAGGAAGACGGTGTCAGCGGCGGACCGGGCGTGCAAGGCCCCGGTCACGGGCTGGGGTTCGCGCGCTGCGGCCCGGCTGTCGTGCGCCGACAGGATCGCGGGGATGGTCAGCACGGCGGCAAGGCAAGCGACGCCCATCGCACAGCCCAGGGACATCAGAAGAAAGCGCGCCAGGCCGGCACGGCCGGCACCGCGCAGGAGTCTGATCCCGATCAGCAGGCTGATCGCGGGACGCGCCTTCACGCCGCTGCCTGCCTGGTCAGGGCACCGTCGGTCATGGTGTACCGAGTGTCGGCGCGGGCGGCCACCGCGGCATCGTGGGTCACCATGATCACGGCGGTGCCCTGGGAGCGCGCCAGGTTCAGGAACTCCTCCAGCACCGCATCGGCGTTGGCACTGTCGAGAGCACCTGTCGGCTCGTCTGCGAAGACCACGGCGGGGCGGTGGACGAGCGCCCTGGCCACCGCGACCCGCTGGCTCTGGCCTCCCGAGATCTGCGAAGTCCTGCGCTGCCGCAGCTCGGCGAGGCCCAGCCGGCCGAGCACCTCCCCCGCCACGTCGTGCGCAGCCGCCTTGCGTCGCCCGGCCAGCCGCAGCGGAAGGGCGGCGTTCTCCTCGACGGTCAGCTCCGGAAGCAGTTCCCCGTACTGGAAGACGAACCCGAACCGCTCTCGGCGCACAGCGCTCAGCTCGTCGTCCCCGAGGCTCCGGAACCCCACTCCGCCGAAGTAGACGTCCCCTCGCGTGGGCGCCACGACCCCGGCCAGACAGTGGAGGAGCGAGGACTTCCCTGATCCACTGCTGCCCGTGATCGCACACACCTCACCTGCCCTCAGCGTGAAGTCCACTCCGGACACAGCGCGTTGTGAGCCATAGCTCAACTCCAGGCCCGTGGCGCGAAGGATGGCGTCCATGGCGAGCGGTTCCCCCGATCTCCGGCAGCCGTTGGTCAGCAGCAATGTCACTGAGAGTAATCGCAAGTGACGATCCGAGCTACGGAACGAGATCCACTTCCCCCGATCTGATGAACGCCGAGGAAGCGATGACGCGGCACGACTCGACCGGTACAGACGCCACCCGGGGCTCGGAACCCCGAAGAGGGCACCCCTGCGAAGTAGCGGAGCAAGTGCTCTAGAACCTTTATTTCAGGGGCAGTTGTGGGTTTATCTACGCGCGGAGCTACGACTGCCGACCGATCATTCGGGCAATTCAGGCGGGTTCTCGCAGAGCTATTACCGACTGGTACCGGTAGCTGCTACAACAGGGACCGCTCACTCAACCCCCCACCCACCCCCCACACTTCGGAGGGCTGACAGCTATGTCAGTACGGAGATTCTGGGCGTCCGCATCCACTCTGCTCCTCGCCGCCGCTGCCGCTCTGGGGATCGCCCAGCCGGCTTCGGCGTCCTCCTCGGCCGCCGCCGGCGGGTACGTCGCCCTGGGCGATTCGTACTCGTCCGGTGTCGGCGCGGGAAGCTATCTGTCCGACAGCGGTGACTGCAAGCGCAGCACCAAGGCGTACCCGTACCTCTGGGCGGCGGCGAACTCGCCGTCCTCGTTCACCTTCGTCGCCTGTTCGGGCGCCACCTCGAGCACCGTGGCCAGTGGTCAGCTCGGGGCGCTCAGCTCGTCTACCTCGCTGGTGAGCGTCACCGCGGGCGGCAATGACGTCGGGTTCGCCGATGTCATGCAGGACTGCGTACTGTCCGGCGAGTCCGCCTGCATCTCGGCCGTGAACGCGGCCGTCGGGAAGATGAACAACACCCTGCCGTCAGGGCTGAGTTCGCTGTACTCCTCCATCCACTCCAAGGCGCCGCAGGCCCATGTCGTGGTGCTGGGGTACCCGCGCTTCTACAAGATCGGCGGGAGCTGCGTCGTCGGCCTGTCCGACAAGGCGCGTACGGCCATCAACAACGCGTCCGACGTGCTGAACGGTGTCATCGCCAAGCAGGCGGCGAACGCCGGGTTCACCTTCTCCGGGGTCGCCGACGAGTTCACCGGGCACGAGCTGTGCTCCGGAGACCCGTGGCTGCACAGCGTCTCGATCCCGGTCTCCAACTCGTACCACCCCAAGCCCGAGGGTCAGTCCGGCGGCTACCTGCCGGCGTTCCGCTCGGCGGCGTAACACGGAGGCGGCGCCCCGGTGGAGAGCCGGGGCGCCGCTCCACCGTCAGGCCGCCGGGCGGGTGGCCTTGAGGGAGTACATCAGCGGGATGCGCGGACGGTCCGACGGGAAGCGGAAGAAGTCGTCCCCGCCTCGTTTCAGGACCGGGAAACGCGCGAAAAGCGAGACATCGTGCTCGTGGAGGAATTCGATCCGCAGACCGGCGGCGGCCAGCGCCGACACCACGCTGCCCACCGGGTGCTGCCACTCGACGCTGCGGTTGTGGACGGTCGGGGCATCGAAGTCCGCGTACGTACCCGGTGTCTCGTCCACCCATGCCTCGCGGCTGAAGTAGTCGTGCACGATCCGCGAACCCGTCTCGTCGTCCAGGCAGTCCGTGAGCGGATGGAACTCCGCGAGGTAGAGGAAGCCACCGGGCTTCACCAGCGACGCAGCCGTCTCGGCCCAGCGCTCGATGTCGGGCAGCCAGTTCAGCGCGCCGACGCCCGTATAGACGATGTCGTACGAGGAATCCGGCACGGCCTGGGCCGCGTCGTACACGTCGGCGGCGACGAAGGCCGCGCGGTCGGGGCCGAGCCCCAGGTCCTCGGCGAGGGCGCGGGCGGTCTCGACGGCCGGTTCGGAGAAGTCCAGGCCGACGACCTGCGCCGCGCCGTGCCGCGCCCAGGAGAGCGTGTCGAGTCCGATGTGGCACTGCAGGTGCAGCAGCGACCGGCCGGTCACATCACCGACCTCGGCCAGCTCGAAGGGCCTCAGGGCGTCCTTCCCCGCGCGGAAGGAGCCCAGGTCGTAGAAGTCACCGCCTGCATGGATGGGCACACGCTCATCCCACATCCTGCGGTTGGCCTCGCGCCAGTCGGGCGGTATCGGAGCGGTGGACATGTGCGCGAGGTTATCCACAGGCTGCGGACGAAGCGAACGGATTGTCGGGGGTTCTGCGCAGAATGGGGTCATGACTGAGGCCACTGGTTCGCCGACGACCGCATCCGTTCCACTGTGGGAGCAGCGCTTCCGCGCTCCCCGGGTATCGCTGCCCGACTGGGCAGAGGACGCGCCGGACCGCGCGTTGTTCGTCTCCAACGCGACGGGGACCTATGAGCTGTACGCGTGGGACCGGGCGACCGGTGAGCAGCGCCAGGTGACCGACCGGCCGAACGGGACGACGGACGGCGTGCTGACACCGGACGGCGAGGCCGTGTGGTGGTTCGACGACACCGACGGGGACGAGTTCGGGGTGTGGATGCGCCGGCCGTTCCACGGCGGCGTCGACACCGAGTCCTCCCCGGCCGCCCCCGGTCTCGGCCCGTCCTATCCGGCCGGGCTCGCGATCGGCCGGGACAACACGGCGGTGATCGGCCGTTCGACGGACGAGGACGGCACGACGGTCCACGTCGTACGGCCCGGCGAGGCGCCCGTGGAGATCTACCGGCACCGCGAGTCGGCCGGGGTCGGCGACCTGAGCCACGACGGGACGCTGATCGCGCTGGAGCACACCGAGCACGGGGATGCGATGCACTCCGCGCTGCGTGTGGTCCGGCCGGACGGGACGACGGTCGCGGAGCTGGACGACACCGAGGGGGGTACGAAGGAGCTCGGCCTCGCGGTCCTCGGCTTCGCGCCGGTCGCCGGGGACACCCGGCTGCTGGTCGGACACCAGAGGCGCGGACGCTGGGAGCCGATGATCTGGGACCCGGTGGCGGGCACGCAGACGGACCTGGCCATCGACCTGCCGGGCGATGTGGGCGCCGAGTGGTATCCGGACGGCTCCGCGTTGCTCATCGAGCACGGCTTCGAGGCCCGCAGCGAGCTCTGGCGGTACGAGCCCGCCGCAGCCGACGGCAAGCCGGTCCGGGTGGAAACGCCGACCGGCACGGTCTCCGGCGCCACAGCCCGCCCGGACGGAACGGTCGAATACCTGTGGTCGTCGGCGGCCGAGCCGCCCGTCGTCCGCTCCACGACCGGCGCGGTGGTGCTCGACCCGCCGGGTGCCAAGGCCCCGGCCTCGGTGCCCGTCGAGGACGTGTGGGTGGACGGGCCCGGCGGCCGGATCCACGCGCTCGTCCAGCGTCCGGCGGCCCCCGCCGAGGGGCCGTTCCCGACGGTCTTCGAGATCCACGGCGGCCCCACCTGGCACGACAGCGACGCCTTCGCGGCCGGCCCCGCGGCCTGGGTCGACCACGGCTACGCGGTCGTCCGGGTCAACTACCGCGGCTCGACCGGCTACGGACGGGCCTGGACGGACGCGCTCAAGCACCGGGTGGGGCTGATCGAGCTGGAGGACATCGCGGCGGTACGGGAGTGGGCGGTGAAGTCCGGCCTCGCGGACCCGGCGAAGCTCGTCCTGGCCGGCGGCTCCTGGGGCGGCTATCTCACGCTGCTCGGCCTCGGTACGCAGCCCGGCGACTGGGCGCTCGGGCTGGCCGCGGTCCCCGTCGCGGACTACGTCACGGCGTATCACGACGAGATGGAGGCCCTGAAGGCGATGGACCGCACGCTGCTGGGCGGGACGCCGGAGGAAGTGCCCGAACGGTTCGAGGCATCGTCGCCCCTGACGTACGTCGACGCCGTGCGCGCCCCGGTCTACATCTCCGCCGGGGTCAACGACCCGCGCTGCCCGATCCGCCAGGTGGAGAACTACGTGGACCGGCTGAAGGACCGGGCCGCCGTGCACGAGGTCTACCGGTACGACGCGGGGCACGGCTCGCTCGTCGTGGAGGAGCGGATCAAGCAGGTCCGGCTGGAGCTCGACTTCGCCCGCCGGCACCTGTCCGGGGTGTCGCCGGCGGGGCCCGGGGACCCGGTCGGCCAGGGCGAGGAGGCGCCGGCCGGGGGCGCGTAGAGGAGGTACCGGCCAGGGGCGCGTAAGGGAGGCGGCGGCCGGTGCGTAGGGGACGGATAAAGGGCCGCTTTCCGGGTGCCCCCGCGCCAGTCGGCCGGAGCGGGGACCGTACCGTGGAGGGGTGTACCGGTTCCTGCTGACCCCGCGATGGTGGGGGATCAACCTCTTCGTCGTGCTGGCGATCCCGTTCTGCGTGTTCATGGGCACCTGGCAGCTCGGCCGCTTCGAGGACCGCGTGCACACGCACGAGGCCGCCGAGAAGCAGCCCGCACCGGGCGCCAGGGCCGCCAAACCGCTCGACGAGCTGCTGCCCGTCGACACGGAGACCTCCGGCCGGCCCGCCACCGCGACCGGCCGGTACGCGGACCGCTTCCTGGTGCCCGGCCGTGAGCTGGACGACCGGAAGGGCTTCTACGTCCTGGACATGCTGCGGACGGACAGCGGCAAGGCCCTGCCGGTGGTACGCGGCTGGCTGCCCGGGAAGCCCGGACAGACCCGGGTGCCGCCCGCGCCGTCCGGCCGGGTCACGGTGACCGGCGACCTCCAGGCTTCGGAGAACGCGGGCACCGCGGGGATCGGTGCGACGGGCGGGCTGCCGGACGGCCAGGTCGGCATGATCAGCGCGGCGTCGCTCGTCAACCTGGTGCCGTACCAGGTGTACGACGCCTGGGTGACGCTCCCGTCGAGCGGTGCGGGCGGCTCCGAGAAGGCCGCGGGCGCCTCGGGGGACGCAGGCGGTGCCGCCCGGTCCGAGGCGACCGCGCTGCGCCCGGTGCCGGCCACCGCGCCGGAGGGTGGCGGCCTCGATCTCAAGGCGTTCCAGAACCTCGGCTACACCGGTGAGTGGTTCGTCTTCGCCGGGTTCGTGGTCTTCATGTGGTTCCGGCTGCTCCGGCGCGAGGCCGAGGCCGCCCGGGACGTGCGGCTCGGCTTGATCCCGGACGCGGAGCCCGCCTCCCCGTCGGTTCCCGAGGCGGAGGTCCGCTCGGGGACGTGAGCGGGTGGCCCGGCGGTACGGGCCACCCTCGCTCCTACGACGACGGTTCCAGGACGCCCGTCCGGTAGATCGTTCCCGCGCAGGCGTTGTCGATCTTCGCGGCGGCGACCGGAGCCCCCGGCTCGGGGGTGTGCTGCACGGAGATGCTGCCCTGGGCGGGGGTGCCACCGTCGGCGCCGAACTGCGTCTCCGTACCCGTCTCGCTCTCCCCGCTGCCGCCGGCCGCCCCGGATCCGGCCGCACCGCCGCCGGCGGTCCCGGCCGCGCCCTCGGTCGGCGTCGGGGAGGGCGAACCACCGGTGGACGGACAGGTGTCCTTGGGAACCCAGGCGAACTGCACCTCGTACACCGCGTCCGGCTTCAGCACGACGACGGGCTCTTCGGCGGCGGGGTCGGGCAGGCCCGACGCGGGATCGCCCTGGGTGTGCCGCACGACCTCGATCCGGGTCGGGTCGGCCGCGCCCATCGCCTCGAAGCCCACCGTGCCGCTGCTCCGCACCGCGCAGTTCTCGCCGGACACGTTGGCGATGCGGAAGGCCCCGTACACCGTGCCGTCGGCACCCGCCGCGCCGGTCCTGGCCGACTCCACGCCGAGCTGTCCCGGGTCGCACGGGCGCATGGCGTCCACCGCGCTTCTGGAGGGGTCGGCGGAAGCCCCGGCCGGGTCGCCCTCCTGGCCCTGGCCGCTGCTGTCGGACGGGCTCATGGTGCTCTCCGGAAGACCCTGGCCGCCGTTGGGGTGACCGCCACCGCTCTCGCCGCCACCACCGTTGCCGGAGTCCGCGCCGGAGTCGTCGCCGCTGCCGCCCTGGGCCTGCTCGCCGTGGCCGGCGATGGCGGGGCTGGCCGTGCTGGAGCCGTCCGAGTTGGCGACGTGCACGAACGCGGGGATCGCGGTGCCGATGAGCAGTGCCGCCGCGGCGGCGCCCACCAGGGCCTGCCGTCGGCGGGCCCGCCGGGCGGGCACCGCGCGCTGCAGCCGGTCGAGGCTGCCCTCGCTCGGCTCCAGGCCCTGCACGACACCGCGCATCATGCGGCGCAGCGCATCCTCGTCACCGTCGTCGCCGAAGCCCCCGCCGGACGAGCCTCCCCCGCCGAACAGGCCGGCCGTGGCCGCCAGGCCCAGGGTGTCGTCGTCGCGGTCCGCGTGCGGAGCGTTCTCCGGCCCGTGGTTCACAGTTCCGTTCCCAGTCCGGTCCAGCGGGAACCCGCGCGAGGGACCGCGCCGGAATCCGTTACGGCCCCCCGGCCGCGGGTCCTGTTCATGGTCGTGATCGTGGTGCTCACCGCGCCGGGTCATACCTGCGCCTCCATCACCACGCGCAGGGCCGCGATACCGCGTGACCCGTACGCCTTCACCGAGCCCAGGGATATCCCGAGCGTCTCGGCCACCTGAGCCTCGGTCATGTCCGCGAAGTAGCGCAGCACCAGCACCTCGCGCTGGCGCCTCTGGAGGCCGCGCATCGCCTTGATCAGCGCGTCCCGCTCCAGCTGGTCGTACGCCCCCTCCTCCGCGCTCGCCATGTCCGGCATCGGCTTCGAGAGGAGCTTCAGCCCGAGGATGCGGCGGCGCAGGGCGGAGCGGGAGAGGTTGACGACGGTCTGGCGCAGGTACGCGAGGGTCTTCTCGGGCTCGCGGACCCGGTTGCGCGCGGAGTGCACGCGGATGAACGCCTCCTGCACGACGTCCTCGCAGGACGCCGTGTCGTCCAGCAGCAGGGCCGCGAGGCCGAGCAGCGAACGGTAGTGGGCGCGGTAGGTTTCGGTGAGATGGTCGACGGTCGTTCCGGCTGCCACGCTCTCTTCAGCACCCTCGCGCTGCGCCGGCAGCCCCGTCTGACGCGCGGCGGGCATGGGCGCGATCACCGGCATGCCACCGGCTGCACGGGCCCGTCGGAGCGGTCGCACCGAAGCGCCGCGCAAGGGGCCCACCACTGTGATATCGAGAACCTCTGCCACGCCAGTTGGACACGCTTCCCCCCGTCAGGGTTGTACGCATACGGCACAGCGTTTGAGGCCCTGCGATATGCCTTCATACGTACCCGCTCTTCTCCAGATGCCCCGCACATGCGCCCCGCCGCGCAAGAAGTGACCGCTTAGACGCCTGGCGCCCGACCCGCGGTTGCAACGAACCGAAAGGTCATCGTCGGTCACCGCGACTGCCCAGCTCAAGAGGTTCAGACCAGCGAGTTGCTCACAGATCGTTCACAGAAAGTGCAAAAGGGGTTCGATCCGGACCTCATGATCACGATCGCTCAGGACCGGGGAAATTCGGCGGCCACCGACTCGGCGATCTGCGCCACGTTGAGCGCCGCCCCCTTGCGGAGGTTGTCGCCGCAGACGAAGAGCTCCAGCGCCTGCGGGTCGTCCAGCGAGCGCCGGACCCGGCCGACCCAGGTGGGGTCGGTGCCGACCACGTCGGACGGGGTGGGGAAGTCGCCGGCGCCCGGGCTGTCGTACAGCACCACTCCGGGAGCGGTCGCCAGGATCTCGTGGGCCCGGTCGACCGCGACCTCGTTCTCGAAGCGGGCGTGCACGGACATCGAGTGCGTGGCGACGACGGGTACGTACACGCAGGTCGCCGACACCCGCAGGCTCGGCAGGCCGAGGATCTTGCGGCACTCCTCGCGGATGGCCAGCTCCTCCGACGACCAGCCGTCACCGGCGTCCGTCCCGGCCCACGGGACGACGTTGAGCGCGACCGGAGCGGCGAACGGGCCGCCGTGCGTATCGCCCACGACGCGGCGCACGTCGCCCGGTTTCGTACCGAGTTCGGTGCCGGCCACCATCGACAGCTGTTCGCGCAGTGCGGCGACCCCGTCGCGGCCGGCGCCGCTGACGGCCTGGTACGAGGAGACGACGAGCTCCCGCAGACCGAACTCGGCGTGCAGGGCGCCGATGGCGACGATCAGCGCCAGCGTGGTGCAGTTCGGGTTCGCGACGATGCCGCGCGGTCTCATCCGTACGGCATGCGGGTTGATCTCGGGCACGACGAGCGGAACGTCGTCGTCGGTCCGGAAGGCGGCGGAGTCGTCGATGACGACCGCGCCCTTGGACGCGGCGAGCGGGGCCCACCGCGCGGAGACCTCGGCGGGCACCAGGAACAGTGCCACGTCGATGCCCTCGAAGACGTCCTCGGTGAGTTCGAGGACCTCGCACTCCTCACCGCGTACGACCAGCTTGCGGCCGGCCGAGCGCGGTGAGGCGACGAGTCTGACCTCGCCCCAGACGTCCGCGTGCTGCGAGAGGATCTGGAGCATGACGCCACCGATCGCCCCGGTCGCACCGACGACCGCGAGCGAAGGGCGGCGTGCGGTCATCGGCCGGTGCCCCCGTACACGACGGCCTCGTCGGAGTCGCTGTCGAGACCGAAGGCGGTGTGCACGGCGCGCACGGCCTCGTTGACGTCGTCGGCGCGGGTGACCACCGAGATGCGGATCTCGGATGTCGAGATCAGCTCGATGTTGACGCCGGCGTCGGACAGCGCCTCGAAGAAGCCCGCGGTGACCCCGGGGTTCGTCTTCATACCCGCGCCGACCAGGGAGATCTTGGCGATCTGGTCATCGTAGCGCAGCGAGTCGAAGCCGATCACGCCGCGGTTGCGCTCCAGGGCGTCGATGGCCTTGCGGCCCTCGGCCTTCGGGAGCGTGAACGAGATGTCCGTCAGACCGGTCGACGCGGCGGAGACGTTCTGCACCACCATGTCGATGTTGACCTCGGCGTTCGCGATCGTACGGAAGATCGCGGCGGCCTCGCCCGGCTTGTCGGGCACGCCGACGACGGTGATCTTGGCCTCGGAGACGTCATGGGCGACTCCGGAGATGATCGCGTGCTCCACCTTCTGGTCCCCTTGCGGCTCGTTGCTGACCCAGGTGCCGCGCAGTCCGGAGAAGGACGAGCGGACGTGGATCGGGATGTTGTATCGGCGTGCGTACTCGACGCAGCGGTGCAGCAGCACCTTGGAGCCGGACGCGGCCAGCTCCAGCATGTCCTCGAAGGAGATCCAGTCGATCTTACGGGCCTTCTTGACGACCCGCGGGTCGGCGGTGAACACGCCGTCCACGTCGGTGTAGATCTCGCAGACCTCGGCGTCCAACGCGGCCGCGAGCGCGACGGCCGTGGTGTCGGACCCGCCGCGGCCGAGGGTGGTGATGTCCTTCTTGTCCTGGGACACACCCTGGAACCCCGCGACGATCGCGATGTTCCCCTCGTCCAGCGCCGTACGGATACGGCCCGGCGTCACATCGATGATGCGCGCTTTGTTGTGGACCGAGTCGGTGATGACGCCTGCCTGGCTGCCGGTGAACGACTGGGCCTCGTGGCCCAGGTTTTTGATCGCCATGGCCAGCAGCGCCATGGAGATCCGCTCTCCCGCGGTCAGCAGCATGTCGAACTCACGCCCGGCCGGTATCGGGGATACCTGCTCGGCGAGATCGATCAACTCGTCCGTCGTGTCGCCCATCGCGGACACCACGACAACCACCTGGTTGCCGTTCTTCTTGGCATCGACGATTCGCTTGGCGACGCGCTTGATGCCCTCGGCATCGGCTACGGAGGAGCCTCCGTACTTCTGCACGACAAGGCCCACGTGCGCTCCTCGCTCAGTCCATTACTGCGGTCGGCTCAGTTTAACGAGCAGCCCGGAAACGCCCCGCTGATACCACATGGTGAGATGTCCCGCTCACCACGTGATCATCGGCATGTCGCATCCGAACTGCTCGTACCGGCCTGCTGCCCACCGAACACGTACGCATTCCCCTTTGTGGCCCAGCCCACACACGAGCCGGACCACATGGGGCCGCTACTTCGCCGGGCGCAGGCCCAGCGGGCCCGCGATCTCCTCGAACATGACGCGGCCCGCCTCCTCGGCGAGGTCGTCGTCGCCGGCGTCCTGGTCGGTGTCCAGGCCGTCCAGCTCCTGGAGGGGCTGGTTGAGGCGGATGTGGGCGATCAGGGACTGAAGGGCGCGGAGCGTGGCGGAAGCGGTGGAGCCCCAGTTGGAGAAGTAGGAGAACTGCCACCACCACAGGGCCTCGGTGGTGCGCTCCTCCTCGTAGTGGGCCAAGCCGTGGCGCAGGTCGGTGACGAGGTCGGCCAGGTCGTCGGAGATGCGGGAGGCGACCGGGGCCTTGCGGGGCTCGTACGGGTCGAAGACCTCGGAGTAGACGTCGATCGGCTCCAGGAGGGCGGCGAAGCGCTCGCGCAGGCCGTCCGCGTCCGGTTCGGCGCCCAGATCGGGCTCGTAGCGCTCGTCGGGGAGGATGTCCTCGTACGCGCCGAGCCGGCCGCCGGCCAGCAGGAGCTGGGAGACCTGGAGGAGCAGGACCGGAACGGCCTCTTCCGGCTCCTCGACCTTGGACACCTCGGTGACCGCGACAATGAACGTCTTGATCTGGTCCGCGATCTGGACCGCGAAATCGCCGGGGTCCTGCGTGACGGTGTTCAACGTGGCGTCAGACATCGAGGAGACCTCCCGTGTGCACGGTCGGAGACGGTGAGTAGAAGATAACCGCGCTGAACGTAAAGCCGCCGTGAGATGCGGAAACGCGACCGTCAGACATCGAGCAGCCGCCTCCCCTCGAAGGCGCGGCCGAGCGTGACCTCGTCCGCGTACTCCAGGTCGCCGCCCACCGGCAGGCCGCTGGCGAGCCGGGTGACGCGCAGGCCCATCGGCTTGACCATCCGCGCCAGGTACGTCGCGGTGGCCTCGCCCTCCAGGTTGGGGTCGGTCGCCAGGATCAGCTCGGTGATGGAGCCGTCGGCGAGGCGGGCGAGGAGCTCGCGGATGCGCAGGTCGTCCGGACCGACGCCCTCGATGGGGCTGATGGCCCCGCCCAGCACGTGGTAACGCCCCCGGAACTCACGGGTCCGCTCGATCGCGACGACGTCCTTGGGCTCCTCGACCACGCAGATGACCGACCGGTCGCGGCGCTGGTCGCGGCAGATCCCGCACTCCTCCTCCTGGGCCACGTTTCCGCAGACCGCGCAGAAGCGGACCTTGTCCTTGACCTCCAGGAGGGCGTGGGCCAGGCGCCGCACGTCCGTGGGCTCCGCCTGCAGCACGTGGAAGGCGATCCGCTGCGCGCTCTTGGGACCGACGCCGGGCAGCCTGCCCAGTTCGTCGATGAGGTCCTGAACCACGCCTTCGTACAACGGAACGCCTTCCTGACTGAGTCGGCTGAGTCGTGGTACGTACCGTAGGGGGTACGTAGGGTCTTGGGTATGCGGCCGGTCAGAACGGCAGGCCGGGCATGCCACCGCCCAGGCCCTGGGTCAGCGGGCCCAGCTTCTGCTGCTGGAGCTGCTGGGCGTTCTCATTGGCCGCCTGGACCGCCGCGACGACGAGGTCCGCGAGGGTCTCGGTGTCCTCCGGGTCCACCGCCTTCGGGTCGATCACCAGGGAGCGCAGCTCGCCCGAGCCGTTGACCGTCGCCTTGACCAGGCCGCCGCCCGCCTGACCGTCGACCTCGGTCCTGGCAAGCTCTTCCTGGGCCTGAGCGAGGTCCTGCTGCATCTTCTGGGCCTGCTGCAGCAGCTGCTGCATATTGGGCTGACCACCACCGGGAATCACGGTCACTCCAGGCATTTCGACGACAAATGTTTCGGTACGCCGAGCCTACGTTGTCCCCGGGCGGCGCGCCCCACCCGCCGAGGAGCAACTCTTTCGAGTGAGATCGGGGGAGCGGTGCCGGGACTCCTATACCTGACCAGAGGCCGTGCGCACCCGGGAATACCGCGATTTCGACCCCACGCCCCACCATTCGGCGGTAGGAAGGGCATGCGTCCCGGCACGCACGCGCCTACCCCTCGTCACGCATGGTTACGCATGGGGGACTGCCCGTCGCGTCAAGGGACCGGGAGCAGAGCAGAGATCCGCCCCGTCGTCGAGTACGCGGTCGAGAGCACGCGTCGCTATGCAGCATGCAGAGGAGTACCCCGGTGAGTCAGCCGGAGATGCAGCCCGAAGTGCCGCCCCGCAAGTCCGGCACGTCCGGCCCGGCGGGTGCGGCCGCTCCCTCCGGTACGGACTCCGAGGACCGTGCGGGGCGGGCCCGTGACCTGACCGGGGAGCCGTTCCCGCTGGGCGACTGGGGAGAGCCGTCCCAGCGGCTGGACGATCTCTACCGGTGGCTGGAGGCGGACGCGCTGCGCACCGCCGACTGGTATCTGAACGACCGGCTGTGGAAGCGGCGCGGCGCCAGGGCGCTGCGGATCGGCACCGCCGCCGGGGCGGTCGCGGGCGCCGCCCTGCCCCTGCTCGACCTGACGGGCGCGCTGCACGGCGCGGCCGGCTGGGGCTATCTGTCGCTGCTGCTCGGTGCCGCGTGCATGGCGTGCGACCGCTACTTCGGCCTGACTTCGGGCTGGATAAGGAACCTCGCGACCGCGCAGGCCGTGCAGCGCAGGCTCCAGGTGCTCCGGTTCGACTGGGCGTCGGAGTGCGTACGGGAGGTGCTCGGCCCGGCCGAGGGCACGGCGAGCGAGGCGACCGAGCGGTGCCTGGGCGTGCTGCGGCGCTTCTCCGAGGACATCACGGAGCTCGTACGGTCGGAGACCGCCGACTGGATGGTGGAGTTCCGGGCCGGTCCCGCGCCCCTGGGGATGCAGGCCCTGGTCTCCGGCGGCTCCGGGAACGGGCGCCCGGAGCCGGGCGCTGCGCCCGGACGCTTCCCGCTGCAGTCGATGGGGCGGCCGAACATGCCCCGGCAGCGCCCGCCGGAGTCCCCGCGCTGACCGTTGGCCGGCCGGTGCGGGGCTCCGGCGCGGGACGCCGGGGACGCGTCAGCTGAAGACGATCATCGATCCCTGGGCGAGGCTGCGGGTGGCCGCGGCGTGCAGGCCGAGCCAGACGTGGCGCTCCCGGGCGAAGGGGTTGTCGTCGTACGGGACGGAGGTCGCCGGTTCCTCCAGCTCGGTGGGGGCGGCGGGCGGCAGGGGGGCGGCCGGCGGGTTCGCCGGGTCGATTCCGATGGCCGGGGCGACGAACTCCAACTCTCGCAGCAGCCCGTGCGCGGAACCGAGCGGTCCGCCCGCCGCCAGCAGGTCGTCGGTGGAGACGGGCGCGGCGAAGTCGAGGGGCACGTACGCCCCCGCGTGGTCGAAGTGCCACACCAGGTGCGACTGCCGGGCCGTGGACTCGAACATCTCCAGCAGCTGCTCGTAGTCCCCGCCCAGCTCACCGACCGGCGTGACGGCGAGGCCGCTGAGCTGGAGCAGATAGGCGCGGCGGAGGAAGTGCAGGGCGTCGTAGTCGAAGCCCGCGACCGGGGCGACGTCTCCGGTCAGTCCCGGCATGTAGGCGTAGACGGGGACGGGCGGCAGTCCGGCCTCGCCCAGGGCCTTGTCGTAGAGGGCGATCTCTTCGGCGAAGGGGTTGTCGGGGCTGTGGCACAGCACATCGACGAGGGGGACCAGCCACAGGTCACAGGCCACGAAGTCTCGCTCTCCAACGGGGGCGTGCGGTGGTCGGGACAGCGTAATGCGACCGGCAGCGCGCGCACAGTGGTCACTCACGACCGGCCCGGGGCGCAGAGGGGCGACGACGGTGCCGGGGGCTCAGACCGGCTCCTCGGTCCCCGCCCCGGACGGCCCCAGCCCGGCCAGGCGGTCGGCCCAGCTCAGCGCATGGCCGTTGTAACCGTCTATCACCGCGCGCAGGGCCTCGCGGTCCCGGTGCGTGATGGCGGCGACCAGTTCGGCGTGGCCGTTCCACAGCCAGTCCCGCAGATCGGCGTCGCCCCGCAGGTACGGCACGGCGAACACCCAGGCCTGGACGCGCAGCCGGTGCAGGAAGTCGCTGATGTAGCCGTTGCCGATGAGCCCGCCGAGCTCGCGCCAGAAGCGCAGGTCGTAGCCGATGAGGATGTCCAGGTCGCCGCCGCGCGCCGCGCGGGCGGCCTCCTCGGCCCGGCGGCGTACGGAGACGAGCGCGTCCCGGTAGTCGGCCCGCCGGTCCGGGACCGGTTCGTGGAAGACGCCCCGGATGACCCCGTCCATGACCAGGGCGCGGGCCTCCACCATCGCCCGGTAGTCCGCGACCGTGAACTGGTGCACCCGGAATCCGCGGTGCTGGTCGGATTCGAGCAGGCCCTGCGCGGACAGGTCGAACAGCGCCTCGCGGACGGGCGTCGCGGACACCCCGTACTGCTCGGCGATCTGCTTGACGGTGAACTCGCGCCCCGGCAGTAGACGCCCGGCGAGCACCTCGTCACGCAGCGCGTCCGCGATCTGCTGTCGCAGGGTGCTGCGGGTGACGGCTCCGCTCGGGCACATGGCGCCCCTCCCCCATTCGGTTCCGGGTCACCTTAGACCGGGGTCGTACCGCCCCTGAGCCCCGGAGGGGCCCGGTCGGACGATCCACGCCGCTATTCTCGTCCCCGTCCGGCGTGTTGTCGTACGGGGGAGGCCGCACACCATGGAGAAGCTCGGGTCCACCGATCCACAGCGCATCGGCGCCTACCGGCTGCTGGGGCGCCTCGGCGTGGGCGGGATGGGGCAGGTCTATCTGGCCCGGTCCGACCGCGGCCGCACGGTCGCGCTCAAGCTGGTACGCGAGGAGCTGGCCGCGCAGCAGGAATTCCGCGACCGGTTCCGCCAGGAGGTGCGGGCCGCCCGGCGGGTGGGTTCCACGTGGACCGCGCCCGTCCTGGACGCCGACACCGAGGCCGACGTCCCGTGGGTCGCCACCGGGTATGTGGCCGGCCCCTCCCTTCACGCCACCGTCTCGGGCAGGCCGGGCACCGCGTCCGGTCCGGCCCCCGGCGCCTACGGTCCCCTGCCGGAGCGGTCCGTCCGCATTCTCGGCTCCGGGCTGGCGCACGCCCTGAAGGCCATCCACACGGCCGGCCTGATCCACCGGGACCTGAAGCCCTCCAACATCCTGCTCACGATCGACGGCCCGCGCGTCATCGACTTCGGGATAGCCAGGGCCCTGGACACCATCACCGACGGCGGCCTCACCCGCACGGGCGCGCTGGTCGGCACGCCCGGATTCATGTCTCCGGAGCAGGTGCGGGGCGAGCGGGTGAGCGCGGCCAGCGACGTGTTCTGCCTGGGCTCTGTGCTGACGTACGCCCTGACCGGCCGGCTTCCCTTCGGCGCCGCGGCCAACGAGATGCACGCCCTGCTGTTCCGCATCGCGCAGGAGGACCCGGACCTGACCGGGGTCACGCCGGGGCTCGACGACCTGATCCGCGGCTGCCTCCACAAGGACCCGCAGGCCCGGCCGTCCACGGACGACATCCTGGCGCTCCTGGCCGACGGCGACAACAGCCCGGAGCCCTGGCTCCCGGGTGCGCTTCTCGCCCAACTCGGCCGCCACGCCGTGGAACTGCTCGACTCGGAGGACCCCGAGGACGCGGTGCCGGCCGACGCAGTGGCGCCGGGTGGCACGGCGCCCGCCGATGCGGGGCCCCGTGACGCCGCACCGGCGGACGCGGTGCCGGACCCGGACCGCACCCCGAGCGCCGCCCCCGCCCCGGTCGGCGGGAAGCTGCAGGGCGCGGTCCCGCTCACCAAGCCGGGCGCCCCCGCCGACGCGGCGAGCGGCGCCCCGTCGGACGCTGTCCCCGGCGGCCCGTCCGATGCTCCCGTCGGCGCCCCGTCCGGACCGGGTGCCGAGCCGCCCGCGGAGCCGGAGACCGCGGTCCTCGACGCCCCCGCCGGTCCGCCCGCCCCGCTCCCGTCCCCCGTGCAGCCCGGGCCCGGGCCCGTCCACGCGCTCCCCACCGCGGCCGCCGGCGCGGCCGGTGCCGCCGCCACGCCGCCGAGCGGGCCGCCCCCGGCCACCCCGCCTCCCGGCTACGGCTACCCGCACCAGGCCGCCCAGCCGCAGCAGGCCCAGGGCTACGGCCACCCGCAGCAGCCCAACCCCGGCCAGGGGTACGGCTATCCACAGCATCCCGGCCAAGGCCAGGCATACGGCTACCCCCAGCAGCCGAGCCCGGACCACGGCTACCCGTACGGCTACCCGCAGCAGCCCGGCCAGGGCGCCACTCCCCCGTACGGCCCCGGGTACCCCACGGGCACCCAGCATCCGGCCCCCGCTCCCGAACCGGCCCGCAGGAGCAGCGGTTCGACCATCGCGCTGATCCTCGTCGCCGTACTGGTCGCCATAGGCGCGGGCGGGTCCGTCTACGCGCTCATGAGCGACAAGGGCGGGACGCCCACGGCCAAGCCCACCCGCTCGGCAGGTCCCTCCCCGTCGCAGGCCATCGACAACTCCCCCACTCCCGACGTCTCCCCGGACCCCTCGCCCGATGACGGGGCCAACGGCGAGGAGGGCGCCGTCCCCGACGGCTACCTGGGCTCCTGGTCGGGCAGCATCGACAACGCCACCGGCCACTCCACCCGTGAACTCGTCATCCGTCAGGGCGAGGTGGGCGACACGATCCTCACCCTGACCGCCGAGGGCCCCCTCGCGAGCGGCGGCACCTACCGCTGCGTCTTCGAGGCGACCCTGAGCGCCGAGGCCGCTGACGGCGAGTCCGTCCGCATCGGCCCCTCCACCGTCACGGAGGGCGAACCGGCGGCTTCCTGCACTCCGGGGGCTCCGACCACGCTCACCCTGCTCCCGGACGGCACCCTGAGCCGTGAGAACACGTCGAGCGGCGAGAAGCTCACGTACACGAAGTCTGGCTGACCCTCCGGTCCGGGCGAGGCCGCCCATGAGCGCACACGGCTGCCCCGCCGTCGGACTCACTGGACCAGCGGCCGGAGCGACATGAGCAGGTGCTGGTGGATCGTGTCCCCCACCCCGTCCGCCGCTGCCGCCGCCTCCTCGTGGTCCCGGTGCCCGGTGATCATGGCGCGCTGGCCCTGACCCATGAGCTGGAACCGGACCACCGGGGCGTCGAATGTGGCCAGCGCGTCCATCAGGTAGGAGGGGTTGAACCCCACGGTGATCTCCTCGGCGCCCAGGAGCCCGGCGGGCAGGCGCTGGGAGGCCACGTCGTCCTCGTACCCGGCCTGGAGCAGGACGGAGTCCCCGGTGAAGGCGAACTGGAGCGGGCTGTCGCCGTCCGCCACGACCGCGACCCGCTTCACCGCCTCGACCAGCGGTTCGCGCTCGGTCACTGCCGTGACCGGCCCGCTCAGCACGAACAGCTTGTCGTGGCGCGGGAGGCGGCCGTCGAGCAGGCGGACCGTGGTGCGCATGCCCTCCCGTTCGAAGCCCGCCGAACCGCCGTCCAGGGCGAGTCGGACCGTACCGGGGCGGCTGCCGACCGAGCGGGCGATCTCGGTGAGCCGACGGGCCGAGACGACGACGTCGGCCGTGACGCCGTGGCCCGTGGGCCGCCAGTCGAGCGTGCGGACGGCGAAGCGGTAGCGGTCGGTGGCCGCGAGGGTCATCCGCTCGCCGTCGAGCGCCAGGCGGATTCCGGTGAGCGTGGGGAGGGTGTCGTCCCGGCCGGCGGCCACCGAGACGTCGGCGACGGCTGCCGCGAACTCCTGCCCGTCCACCTCGCCCAGTATCTCCGGCAGCGGCGGCAGCGCGGGGTAGTCGTCCAGCGGCAGGACGGACAGGCCGAACCCGGCGCCGCCGCCCGTCACCGTGAACCGTGAGCCCTCGACCGCGCATTCCACCGGTCCCTCGGGCAGCACCTTGCACACGTCCAGCAGGCGGCGGCCCATGACCAGGACCTTCCCGGGCCGCTCGGTCCGCGCCGCGACCTCGATGCGGGCGGACGCCTCGTAGTCCAGGCCGGAGATGCTCAGTCTGTCGTCCGCCGCCTCCAGCAGCAGCCCGCCCAGGACGGGCACGGGCGACCTGGTGGGCAGAACGCGGGCGGCCCAGGAGACGGCGTCCGTCAGCTCGCTTCGTTCGATCCGGAACTCCATCGTGATGCCCTCTCCTCATGCGCCGACCGCCTGCGGTCCCGACGCTTTCGACGTTAGAGGCGACCACTGACAACGAGAGGGGGACGCCTCCGGCCACGAGGCCGGAGGCGTCCCCCACACGAGTGAAGTTGCCGGGCGAAAGCCCTGGTCAGCAGCTCAAGTTGGAACCAGGCGTGGTTCCGAGGATCTGCACGAACGCCTGGTACTTGTCGATGCGGCTCTGGACCTGGGCGGGGTTGCCGCCGTTGCACTCGATCGAGCCGTTGATGGAGCGGATCGTCTCACCGAATCCGGCGCCGTTCACCATGGCGTTGTGGGCCGTCATGGAGCCGGGGCCGTTCTGGGTGTTCCAGTACCAGAGGCCGGTCTTCCAGGCCACCGCGGCGTCCTGCTCGACCAGGTAGGGGTTGCCCAGCAGGTCGATGCCGAGCGCGTCGCCCGCGGCCTTGTAGTTGAAGTTCCAGCTGAGCTGGATCGGGCCGCGCCCGTAGTACGCGGCCTGGCCCGCCGGGCAGCCATAGGGCTGGCTGCTGTCGCAGTAGTGCGGGTAGTTGGCGGTGTTCTGCTCGACGATGTACACCAGTCCGCCGGTCTCGTGGCTGACGTTGGCGAGGAAGGCCGCGGCCTCCTGCTTCTTGACGGTGTCACTGCCGGTGTTGGCGAAGCCCGGGTACGCGTCCAGCGCGGCGACCAGCCCGCTGTACGTGTAGAAGGAACTGCGGCCGGGGAACATCTGGTTGAACTGCGCCTCGCTGACCACGAAACCGGAGGACGAGCCCGGGTCACCCGGGTCCGTGCCGCCTCCGTTTCCGCAGGCGCCCTGGTCGGCCCAGACGTCCGAGCTGCCCGGCGTCTCGTTCTGAGTCCACCACTTGGCGGTCCAGTTGTGCCCGTTGTACGAGGCGGAGCCGCCGCCCGTGTACACGGACGAGGCGTTCCAGGCGGCCGCGCAGTCGGCGGCCGACGCGGTGGTGGCGGGGAGTACGACGAGCCCTGCGACGACCGCGCCCAGCGCGGCGAGCAGGCCCATGATGCGACGGAACATCTGCACACTCCTTCGTCGCGGCGCACCGATCGTCGCGGCGCACCGCCGTGGGGGGTTGCCGCCACTCAAGCGCGGTTGGTCTGGACCTGTCAAGGTCTAGACCAAAAAACGGAACCTCTTCCGCCGCGAGAACCCCGGGGCCCTCCCGCGGCACGAAGACCGCAGGGGCACCGGGGTTCGAGGCGGCGTCAGCAGGTGAGGTGCGAACCCGGGTCGACGCCGATGACATCCGTGATGTGCTCGTACTTGGCCGCCCGGGCCTGGACCGACTCAGGGTTTCCGCCGTTGCACTCGAGCGAGCCGTTGAGCGAGCGGATGGTCTCGCCGAAGCCGGCCCCACCGACCATGGCGTCGTGGGAGGTCATGGTTCCGGGACCGTTCTGGGTGTTCCAGTACCAGAGCGCGGTCTGCCAGGCGACGGACGGGTCGCGCTCCACCAGCCACGGATCGTTGAGCAGATCGAGACCGAGCGCGTCTCCGGCCGCCTTGTAGTTGAAGTTCCAGCTGAACATGATCGGGCCGCGCCCGTAGTAGGCGGACTGGCCGGCCGGGCAGCCGAACGGCTGGCTGTAGTCGCACTTGATCCAGTAGTTGGCCTCGTTGATCTCCTTCACGTACTGCAGCCCGACCGACTCGAAGTCGGCGTGCGTCAGGAACGCCGCGGCCTCCCGGCTCCTGGTCTCCTCGGTCCCGATGTTGGCGAAGCGGGGATACGCGTGCAGCGCGTCGATCAGCCCCTGGTAGGTGTAGAAGGGGTCGCGCTCGGGGAAGATCGCGTCGAACTCCGCCTCGCTGATGACGAAGTCGGAGACCCCTCCCGCACAGGCGCCCTCGTCCGCCCAGACGGTGGTGGCGCCCGGGTTCTCGTTCTGCGTCCACCACTTCGCCGTCCAGTTGCGGCCGTGGTGCGAGACCGTGCCGCCGGCCGTGTAGGCGGTCGAGGAGTTCCACAGGGGTGCGCACGACGCGGAGCCTGCGGTGTCCGAGGCGGCCGGTGCGGCGTTGGCGGCGCCGGGCAGGAAGGCCGCCGTGGCGACGACCGCGCTCAGTACGGTCAGGATGCTCTTGATGCGGTTCAGCGCTGCTCACTCCTTCTGCGAGGACGGGCACGGTGCGCCGCACACCTCGGCGGGCGGGCCGTGCGGGCATCCCTGCACCCAACCGTCGCTGGTCTGAACCTGTCAAGGTCTAGACCAGACGACCCCGCTGGGCGCGCACATGCCGGAGGGCCGGGGCTGATCCGCCGCCCCGGCCCTCCTGCGCTCCCGTACGACTACAGGAACGAGTTGATCTCGATGGTCTCGGTACGGCCGGGGCCGACGCCGATCGCGGAGATCGGGGCGCCGGACATCTCCTCCAGCGCCTTCACGTACGCCTGCGCGTTCTTCGGCAGGTCGGCGAACGTCTTCGCCTTGGTGATGTCCTCGGACCAGCCCGGAAGCATCTCGTAGACCGGCTTCGCGTGGTGGAAGTCGGTCTGGCTGTACGGCAGCTCCTCGACGCGCTTGCCGTCGATCTCGTACGCGACGCACACCGGGATCTGCTCCCAGCCGGTCAGCACGTCCAGCTTGGTGAGGAAGAAGTCGGTGAGGCCGTTGACCCGGGTCGCGTACCGCGCGATGACCGCGTCGAACCAGCCGCACCGGCGGTCACGGCCGGTGGTGACACCGCGCTCGCCGCCGATCCGCCGCAGCGCCTCGCCGTCCTCGTCGTGCAGCTCCGTCGGGAACGGACCGGCGCCGACACGGGTCGTGTACGCCTTGAGGATGCCGATGACCCGGCTGATCTTGGTCGGACCGACCCCGGCACCGGTGCAGGCGCCGCCCGCGGTCGGGTTCGAGGAGGTCACGAAAGGGTACGTGCCGTGGTCGACGTCGAGCAGCGTGCCCTGGCCGCCCTCGAACAGGACGACCTTGCCCTCGTCGATGGCGTTGTTCAGGACGAGCGTCGTGTCGGCCACGTAGGGCCTGAGCTGCTCCGCGTACTGGAGCATGTCCTCGACGACCTTGCCGGCCTCGATGGCGCGCCGGTTGAAGACCTTGGCCAGAAGCTGGTTCTTCTGCTCCAGGGCCGCCTCGACCTTCTGCTCCAGGATCGACTCGTCGTAGAGGTCCTGGACGCGGATGCCGACCCGGTTGATCTTGTCGGCGTACGTCGGGCCGATGCCGCGGCCGGTGGTGCCGATCTTGCGCGTCCCGAGGAACCGTTCCGTCACCTTGTCGACGGTGACGTTGTACGGGGTGATCAAATGAGCGTTGCCGCTGATCAGCAGCTTCGACGTGTCCACGCCGCGGTCGTTCAGCCCACTCAGCTCGGAGAGCAGGACCGCCGGGTCGACGACGACACCATTACCGATGACCGGGGTACATCCCGGTGACAGGATGCCGGAGGGGAGGAGATGCAGTGCGTACTTCTGGTCACCGACGACCACCGTGTGGCCGGCGTTGTTGCCGCCCTGGTAGCGCACCACATAGTCCACGGATCCACCGAGGAGGTCGGTGGCCTTTCCCTTGCCCTCGTCACCCCACTGAGCACCGAGCAGCACAAGTGCGGGCACAGGCGTACACCCCTTCCGGGCGGGGCATGTCCAAGGTCAGGGGGCGTACGAAAACGCCGTACATGCCGTACGTCGTTGTACGGCACAGTCCGAACCGTCGAACCGGGTGCCCCGGAATAGACGAAACCCCTGGCGCAATAGCGCAAGGGGCTCTTGCACCAAGATGCTACCCGAGGAAGGACCGAGGTGTCGGCTGCCCAGCCCCCCGGTAACGGTGCGCCCCACCTGCTGGTGGTGATCGATCCGGTCGCCCGCCGGACGGACGGCGAGTCCGTCCGCATCGCGAAGGACGTGCTGAGCGCCGGCTCGCACGCCAAGATCTGCCTCCCGGACAGCCCCGGGGAATTCGCCCGGGCCCTGTCCCGCCGGGGCGGCCGGCGCCCGGTGGTGATCGGCGACGATCACGCGCTGCGGCGCGCCGTGTCCCTGCTGCACCGGGAGCGGGAGCCCGCCATGAGCGCGCTGTCGCTCGTCCCCGTCGGCGCGTCGGGCGCGCTGGAACTCGCCCACTCGCTCGGCGTGCCGAACGGCGCCGTGGCGGCGGCGCGCACGGCGCTGGACGGGGCGGTGCGCCGCCTCGACCTCCTCGTGGACGACAGCGACGGCGTGGTCCTGGGCGCGCTGCGCATCCCCGCGCTGAACGGAGCCCCCGGCACCGCGGCCGACCGGCCGGGTGTGTCCTCCGTCTGGGACGCCTGCCGCTCCCTGGTCCGCACCCTGGTGCGCCCCGCGCCTCCGGAACCGGCCGCCGTGCCGCCGACGCACCGGCTGCGCGTGGAGGCCGACGGCGTCGTGCTGAACGACCTCGACCGCCCGGTCGCCTCCGTGACGGTGACGTCGGGCTGCGGCGACGACGGCCTGGCCGCCGTGACGATCGACGCGCCGGACACCGCCCCGGTCACCACGGAGGCCAAGGCCGTCACGGTCTCGGGGGCGGACTTCCGCTACCGGGCGGACATACAGGTCGCGGGGCCGGTGCGGACGCGTACGTGGACGGTACGGGCGGGGGCCTGGGGGCTGATGCTCCCGGCGGGGTAGCGGGCGCGGGCGGTCAGGCGCCCGCGCCGGACCTGCCCGTCGGCAGGTCGAGGGCCTTGCGGTGCTCCTCCCAGCGCCCCATCAGCCCCTCCAGCTCCGACTGCAGGAACTCGAAGAACGCCGCCGTCTCGGCGATCCGGGCGCCGGCCGGGGTGTGCTCGCCGAGCGTGCGCGCGCCTTCCTTGAGCGTGCGCTCCCAGCGGGTGAGGACCTGGTCGCGGCTGGCGAAGGTGGTGTACCAGATCTCGTTGTGCAGGCGGTACCGGTCGCGGCGCGAGCCCGGTTCGCGCTCGCGGCCGACCATGCTGACCTGCGTGAGGTAGTTGATCGCGCCGGATACGGCGGCGGGGCTGATCTGCAGGGCCAGGGCGAGCTCCGCCGAGGTCATCGAGGCGTCGTCGTCCGCGAGCAGGGCGGCGAAGACCCGCGAGGCCATGCGCTGCATCCCCGCCTCGGTCATCTCGGACGCAAACCGCTCGACAAACCGCGCGACGGCCTCGGCGTCCCGGTCCCCGGGGCCCCGGACCGCGCCCTCGGCCGCACTCTCCTCCGCGGATTCGCCGCTCATCCCGCTCCTCTTCCTCGGTGCGCCACTGCATGTCACTCCTTCGAGTTTATATGGTTCCTTAACTTCACAATTTTGTGAAAGTAGCGTACGTTCAAAATCATGACGAAGGCAATCACCGTGGCCGGACTGTGCAAATCGTTCGGCCGGACGCAGGCGCTGGACGGGCTCGACCTGGCCGTCGAGACCGGTGAGGTCCACGGATTCCTCGGTCCGAACGGGTCGGGGAAGTCCACCACCATCCGGGTCCTGCTGGGGCTGCTCAGAGCCGACTCCGGCGCCGCCCAGCTGCTCGGCGGCGACCCCTGGCGCGACGCGGTCGAGCTGCACCGGCGCGTGGCATACGTCCCCGGGGACGTCACGCTGTGGCGCAACCTCTCCGGCGGCGAGGTGATCGACCTGTACGGACGGCTGCGCGGCGGGCTCGACGAGGGCCGGCGCGCGGACCTCGTGGACCGCTTCGAGCTCGACCCGACGAAGAAGGGGCGGACGTACTCCAAGGGCAACCGGCAGAAGGTGGCCCTGGTCGCCGCCTTCGCGTCGGACGTCGACCTGCTGATCCTGGACGAGCCGACCAGCGGGCTCGACCCGCTGATGGAGGAGGTCTTCCAGAGCTGCGTGGCCGAGGAGCGTGAGCGCGGCCGGACGGTGCTGCTCTCCAGCCACATCCTGAGCGAGGTCGAATCGCTCTGCGACCGGGTCAGCATCATCCGCCAGGGCCGGACGGTGGAGACCGGATCACTCGCGGACATGCGTCATCTGACGCGGACACACATCAGCGCCGAGCTGATACGCGAGCCGGACGGCCTGACACGGCTCCCCGGGGTCCATGACCTCGACGTCGAAGGGCGGCGGGTCTCGCTCCAGGTGGACACGGACCGGCTGGACGCCGTCCTCACGTCCCTGTCCGCGTCCGGCGTCCGCTCGCTGACGTGCACCCCGCCCACGCTGGAGGAACTGTTCCTCCGCCACTACACGGCGGACGCGCAGCAGCCGTCGGGGGTGGTGGCGCGATGACCGCCGTGCCCCTCGCGACGAAGGCGGGTGTGCGGCGCCGCGCGTCCACCGGCTCGCTCACCGGGACCGGTGCCCTGCTGCGACTCGCCCTGCGACGCGACCGCATCGTCATCCCCGTCTGGGTACTCGTCCTCGGCGGCTCCTTCTCCTCCGTCGGTACGTCCATCTCCTCGCTCTACGAGACGCCGTCCCAACGGGCCGAGCTCGCCGCGTCGATGAACGCCAACAGCTCCGTGCGGGCAATGTACGGGCCCGTGTTCGGCGACTCCGTCGGAGGGCTCGTCAGCTGGCGCATGCTCGCCTTCGGTGCGGCGCTGGCAGCGGTGATGAGCCTGGTCGTCGTCGTGCGCCACACCCGGGAGGAAGAGGAGACGGGTCGTCAGGAGATGCTTTCCTCGGCGGTGGTCGGGCGTCGCGCCCCGCTCACGGCCGCACTGCTCGCGGCGCTGATCGCCAATGCCGGTCTGGCCCTGGTGATCACCGTCGGAATGGCCGGCTCGGGCGCGGGGGGCGCGGGGGCGGTGGCGCTCGCGACGGCCGTCGCCGGAGTCGGTGTCCTGTTCGCCTGCACCGCTGCGATCACCGCGCAGTTCACCGAGAGCGGCCGCCTCGCGAAGGGGGTGACGGCGGCGGTGGTGGGTGCCGCGTTCGTCCTGAAGGCGGCGGGCGACTCGGCCACGGACGACCGCTCGTCCCTCCTCACCTGGCTCTCCCCGCTCGGCTGGGCGGAGAACGTCCGGCCGTACGCGGACGAGCGCTGGTGGGTGCTGCTCCTGATCGCGGGCGCGGTGGTGGTGCAGTGCCTCGTGGCGTACGCGCTGACCGGGCGCCGGGACGTCGGCATGAGCTTCCTGGCGGCGCGTCCGGGGCCTGCGCGGGGCCGGACGTCCACCGCCTGGGGCCTCGCGATACGGCTGCAACGCGGTGCGCTCCTGGGGTGGGCGGTGTCCTTCGCCGTGGTCGGCTTCGTCTTCGGCGGACTGGCCGGCGGGGCGGCGGACCTGGTCGGGGACAACGAGAAGGCCCGCGAGATCTTCGAGCGGATGGGCGGGCAGTCCGGTCTCACCGACGCGTTCCTCGCCTCGATGGTCTCCGTGCTCGGCACGGTCGCCGCTCTGTACATCGCCGCGTCGGTGCTCCGGCTGCACGGGGAGGAGACCGCCGGCCGCGCGGAGCCGGTGCTCGCGGGGGCGGTCGGCCGGCTCCGCTGGGCGGGGGGCCATCTGCTCATCGCCTTCGGCGGGGCGGCCCTGATCATGGCGGTCGGCGGTCTCGGCCTGGCGGCGGGATACGGTCACGCGCTTCCGGCCGTGCTCGGCGCCTGTCTGGTGCAGCTGCCCGCCGTCTGGCTGCTCGGCGGGATCACGGCCCTGCTCCACGGGGCGATACCGAAGGCGGCCCCGGCGAGCTGGGGGGTGGTGGGGCTCTGCCTGGCGCTCGGCTGGATCGGGCCCGCCCTGGACCTGCCGCAGCCGGTGATGGACGCGTCGCCGTTCACGCACCTGCCGAAGCTGCCGGGGGCGGGGATGGAGTGGGGGCCGGTGACGCTCCTCACCGCGCTGTCGGCGGTTCTGGTGGCCGCGGCCCTGGCGGCGTTGCGCCGCCGGGACCTGGTGACCTGAGGTGGGGCGGGCGGCGCACGGGAGGGCCGCCCGCCCACGGCCTCACACCTCGACCCGCAGCTCCTTCAGGCCCCTGATGACGTAGCCCGGGTTCCATTCGGGCTCGGCGGCCAGTTGCAGGCCGGGTGCCTTGCGCAGCAGCTCACCGAAGGAGGCGGCCAGTTCGACCCGGGCGAGCGGGGCGCCCAGGCAGAAGTGGATGCCGGCGCCGAAGGTGATGTGCGGGTTCTCCCGCCGGGCGAGGTCCAGGGTGTCCGGAGCCGCGAAGCGGGCGGGGTCGCGGTTGGCCGAGCCGAAGAGCAGGGCCACCTCGGAGCCCCGCGGAATGACGGTGCCGTCGATCTCGATGTCGTCCAGGACCCAGCGCTCGAACATCTGAAGGGGGGTGTCGTACCGCATCAGCTCCTCCAGCGCCGTGGGCAGCAGCCCGTGGTCGGCGCGGAGGGCGGCCAGTTGCTCGGGGTGGCGCAGCAGCGTCCACCAGCCGTTGACCGTGGTGTTGACGGTCGCCTCGTGCCCGGCATTCAGGAGGAGGACGCAGGTGGAGACCATCTCCTGCTCGGTCAGCCGCTCGCCCTCGTCGTGGGCGGCGACGAGGGCGGAAATGAGGTCGGTGCCCGGATGCGCGCGCCGCTCGGCGATCAGCTCGCGCAGATACGCGGAGAATTCGAGGGAGGCGCGGACGGCGGCGCGGGCGGTGTCCTCGGACGGGTTGAGTTCGAACATCCCGCAGATCGCCGCGGACCAGGGCCGCAGGGGAGCCCGGTCGGACTCCGGGATACCGAGCATCTCGGCGATCACGGCGACGGGCAGCGGCTCGGCGACGGCCGCCAGCAGGTCGCCCCCGCCCTGCTCCACGAAGTCGTCCACGAGTCCGGCAGCCAACCGCTGGACCGTGGGGACGAGTTGTTCGACGGTGCGCGGGGTGAACGCCTTGGACACCAGGCGTCGGATGCGGGTGTGGTCCGGCGGTTCGAGGTCCAGCAGCCCTTGTCCGTTGAGCGTCTCGAACGGCTCGTGCTCCGGGGGCGGCGGCGTCCGGCCGAACTCCTCGTGCGTGAACCGGTGGAGGTAGGTGCGCCCCAGCCGCCGGTCCCGCAGCAGGGCGGACACGTCGGCGTAGTGCGGGACGAGCCATTGGTCGGTGGCCTCGAAGTAGTGCGCCCGGCCGGTGGCCCGCAGCTCGGCGTAGGCGGGGTACGGGTCGGCGACGAACGCCGCCGACCAGGGGTCGAACGGGGCGGGGGATGTGCTGGGCTGGTCCATGGGCCGACGCTAGACCACGGTGCTCAGGAAGGGGTGACCAAGCGGGCCTCGTAGGCGAAGACGGCGGCCTGGGTGCGGTCGCGGAGGCCGAGTTTGACCAGGATGCGGCTCACATGGGTCTTGATGGTCGACTCGGCGACGACGAGATGTCCGGCGATCTCCGCGTTCGACAGGCCCTGGGCAATGAGGACGAGCACTTCGGTCTCGCGCTCGGTGAGGTCGCCGACCCGGGCCAGGGCCGGAGGGCGGGGAGCGGAGGCGAGCTTGGAGAACTCGGTGATCAGGCGCCGGGTCACGGTGGGGGCCAGCAGCGCCTCTCCGGAGGCGACCACCCGTACCCCGTCGGCCAGCTGGCGGGCCGAGGCGTCCTTGAGGAGGAAGCCGGAGGCCCCCGCGCGCAGGGCCTGGTAGACGTATTCGTCCAGGTCGAAGGTGGTGAGGACCAGGACCTTCGCATCCGCGTCCGCGGCGACGATCTCGCGGGTCGCCTCGATGCCGTTGAGCTCCGGCATGCGGATGTCCATCAGCACCACGTCGGGGCGGAGCGCGGTGACCTGGGAGACGGCCTCGCGGCCGTTTACCGCCTCGCCGACGACCTCGATGCCCGGCATGGCGTTGAGCAGGACCGAGAAGCCCTCGCGGACCATCATCTGGTCGTCCACGATCAGGACCCGGATCGGCGGGGCGGCGGGCTGCGTCGTCATGCCTGCTCCTTGAGGGCGCCGGTCGCACCGGGCGCCGTCTGCTGGGCCGGGATGAAGGCCGTGACCTCGTAGCCGCCCTCCTCGGTGGGCTCGGCGGTCATCTCGCCGTTCAGCATCGCGACGCGCTCCCGCATCCCGGTGATCCCGTGCCCGGCCCCCGGCGACGGCTTCACCGGAGCGGTGGGCGGTCCGTTGACCACGCGCAGGCCGAGCCCGCCGAGGACGTAGCCGATCTCGACCCTGGCCGTGGCACCCGGGGCGTGCCGCAGGCTGTTGCTGAGCGCCTCCTGGATGATCCGGTACGCCGACAGCTCGACGCCTTGGGGCAGTTCGCGGACCGCCCCGGTCACCGCCTTCTCCGTCACCAGGCCCGCGTCCCCGACGTTGGTGAGCAGCCGGTCGAGGTCGGCGAGGGTGGGCTGCGGCGCGTCCGGTGCCTCGTAGTCGTCGGCCCGGACGACGCCGAGCACCCGGCGCAGTTCGGTGAGCGCGGCCACGGCGTTCTCCCGGATCGTGACGAAGGCCTGCTCCAGCTCCGGCGGCGGGTTCTCCACCCGGTACGGGGCGGCCTCGGCCTGGATGGCGACGACGGACATGTGGTGAGCGACCACGTCGTGGAGCTCCCGGGCGATCGTGCTGCGCTCCTCCAGCAGCGTGCGCCGGTCGCGCTCGACGGCGGTGACGGTGCGCTGCACTGTGACCTCGCGCTGCGCCTCCCGCCGGACCTGGACCATGCTCACCACGAGCAGCGCGAACGCCGAGACCACCGCCATGCCCGCGGTGTTCGGCCCACCGGCCCCGCCGGTGACGACGCCCTCCACGACGAGGCCCAGCAGCAGCGTGAGCACCCACATCCAGGCGGCGGTGCGCGGCCGGGTCCTGGCCGCGACCACGAACAGCACCACCAGGTGGCAGACGAAGACGGTGGCCGACCACGGTTCGTAGCCGCCCACCACCACGCTCACCGGCATCAGGACCATCGACATCCAGAACGCCCCGACCGGCCTGATCAGCGTCATCGCCACACAGGCCGCGGGCAGCAGCCCGGCCAGCAGGACGCCGGCGTTGCCGGTGACGGCGAACCCCGCCATGAAGATGATCAGCGCGACGCCCAGCACCGCCGCGTGCGGGAGCCACGCGGCCCGCGCCGCGAGGCGGCGCGGCAACCGCCTGGTCAGGGCCCCGTCCGTACGCATCGCTGACATCGGCCGGTAGGCGAAGGCGTCCTCGAAGAGGTCTTCCCAGAGGTCGTCCATCGCACGCGCGGCGAGCCGTAGCTCGGGGCTTCTGGTCTTGGTCTCGGTCACGCCTCCACGGTAGGCGGGGCGACGGGCCGGGTCGTCAGCAGTGTTGCGGATTCCCGGCCGTCCGTCGCAAGTACTACGCGCCCGCCACCACACGTCTACCAGGCGAGCTGGGCGATCTCCTCCGCGACCACCGCGCACGCGTCGGCGGCCGGGTCGATCAGCGGGAAGTGGCCGACGTCCGGCAGCAGGGTCAGCCCCACCGTCTCGCCCTCCTTCGCCGCCGCGTCCACGAACGCCTCGGAGACGGCCGCCGGGACCGTGAGGTCCGTCGTGCCCTGGACGACCGCGGTCGCGATGCCTGTGGGCAGCAACCGGGACGGATCGGCGTGCGCGCTCCGCTCGGCGAAGTCCTCCGCGGCCCCCAGGAGCTGGCCGATCGCCCCCGAGCACACGTCGAGCGCGACCGCCGAGCCGAAGTCCGCGATCGGTGCCAGCGCCACCACGCCCCGCAGCGCGGGCGGCCTAGGGAGCCGCCACGGCGACCCCTCCGGCAGTACGTGCCGGGCGGCGGCCCACAGCGCCAGCTGTCCGCCCGCCGAGTGCCCCGTGACGACGATCCGGCGGACGTCCGCCGCGGGCAGCTCCCGCGCCAGCAGCTCCGGCAGCGCGTCCATCGCGGCGGCGACGTCGTCGAAGGTCTCCGGCCAGCGCCCGGCGACCGGTCCGGTCCCGCGCTGCTGCGGAAGCTCGCTGCCGCGCCGGTACTCCACACTGGCCACGGCGAATCCGTGCCGGGCCAGGAAGTCCGCGAACGGCGACACGTGCGCCCGGTCGTACGGAGCCCGCCACGCGCCCCCGTGCAGCACGACCACGACCGGCGCACCGGTGCGGCCCCCGCGCGGGGCGTAGAAGTCGATGACCTGGTCGGGGTGGCTGCCGTAGGCGGCGGACGCGTCGGGGGCGACGGCCGGATGCGAGAAGGCAGACTCGGTCTCGGCGGCGTCCCGCTCGCGCGCGGCGGAATCCGACATCCTGCTCCACCCTCCCTGTCGTCCGGCCCAACTGGCCTGACCTGCGGGGACGGTACCAGTACGGCGGACCACCCCGCCCACCGGGAATCGGCAGCCCGCACACCGCGCCGGACCCGTCCCGCGCGAGCACCCGCACGGCGCCGTCCGGTGACCGGGGCGAGCCGGTCACCGGACGGATGCGGCAGCCTACGCCGCCGGAGCGCCCAGAACCTCCGCGAGCACCCGCGCCGCGCGTTCCGCGTCCGCGAACCCCACGTACAGCGGTGTGAAACCGAACCGCAGCACATCGGGACGGCGCAGGTCCCCGACGACACCGCGCGCGATCAGCTCGGCCATCACGGGCTCGGCGTCGTCGCACCGCAGCGCGACCTGGCTGCCCCGTTCCGCGTGGGCGGCCGGGGTGACGGAGGTGACCCGCCCCTCGGGGGCGTACGCCTCGACGCACTCCAGGAAGAAGTCCGTCAGGGCCAGGGACTTGGCCCGGACCGCCTCGATCCCGACCCCGTCCCAGACGTCGAGGGACGCCTCCAGGGCCAGCATGGACAGGATGTCCGGCGTGCCGACCCGGCCCCGGACCGCGCCGTCCGCCGGGGTGTAGCCGGGCGTCATCGCGAACGGGTCGGCGTGCGACGTCCACCCCGGCAGGGGCGAGTCGAAGGACGCCTGGTGGCGCTCGGCGACGTACAGGTAGGCGGGCGAACCGGGGCCGCCGTTGAGGTACTTGTACGTGCAGCCGACGGCCAGGTCCACACCGTGCTCGTCCAGGCCGACGGGGAGCGCGCCCGCGCTGTGGCACAGGTCCCAGACGGCGATCGCGCCCGCGGCCCGCACCGCGGCGGTCAGCCCCGGCAGGTCGTGCAGCCGGCCCGAGCGGTAGTCGACGTGGTTGAGCAGCACGGCGGCGGTCCGCGGACCGAGCGCGTCCGGCACGTCCGCGGGAGCGACCGGGACGATCCGGTGACCGGTCATCCGGGCCGCCGAAGCGGCGATGTAGCCGTCGGTGGGGAACGTCTGCGCGTCGACCAGGATCTCGTCGCGGCCCTCCGGCGCCAGCCGGGTCGCGGCGACGAGGGCCTTGAAGACGTTCACGCTGGTCGAGTCCCCGACGACGATCTGCCCGGCCGCCGCGCCGACGATCGGGGCGATGCGGTCACCGATCCGTTCCGGCGCCGTCCACCAGCCGCTCTCGCCCCAGGACCGGATGCGCAGCTCGCCCCACTCGCGGGTAAGGACCTCCTGCACCCGGGCGGGCACGTGGCGGGGCAGCGCGCCGAGCGAGTTGCCGTCCAGGTAGACGGTGTCGTCCAGGGTGAACAGCTCGCGCAGCGGTGCGAGGGCGTCCTCGGTGTCGAGCGCCTGTGCGCGCTCCTGCAGGTCAGACATGGCTGCGGGCCGTCCAGAGCTCGGGGAACACGTTCTTCGTGGCGCGCTTCTCCAGCCAGGCCACGCCCGCCGAGCCGCCGGTTCCGGTCTTGGAGCCCATGGCCCGCCGGGTCGCGAGGAGATGGTCGTTGCGCCATCGCCACACCAGTTCGCCCACATCGGTGAGCACCTCGCCGAGGCGGACCAGCTCGTCGTTCTGGTCCGGGTTGGCGTAGATCTCCGCCCAGACGGCTTCGACCTCGGGCGACGGTTCGTACTTCCGGGTCAGGTCCCGGCCGAGCACGGACTCCGGGATCGCGTGCCCGCGCCGGGCGAGCAGGGCCAGGGCCTCGTCGTACAGGCCGGGCTCCGCGAGGGCCTTCTCCAGCTCCGCGTGGACCCGGGGCGCGCCCCGGTGCGGCACCAGCATGGACGCGGACTTGTCGCCGAGCAGGAACTCCATCCGCCGGTACATCGCCGACTGGAAACCGGAACCCTCGCCGAGCGAGGAACGGTAGGAGTTGAACTGGGCGGGGGTGAGCTGGGCGAGCGGCGTCCAGGAGGCGTTCAGGGCCTCCAGCTCCCGCAGCGACCGCTTCAGCGCGTCCTGCGCGACGTCCAGGCGGTCCTCGCGCATCGCGTGCGCGGCGGTCTCCCACTCATGGACGATGACGGTGAACCACAGCTCCATGACCTGGGTGGTGACCAGGAAGACCATCTCGCCGGGATCGTCCGAGCGGAGGTGCTGGAGGTGGGTCAGGACATCCGCCTGGACATAGTCCTCGTACGGAGTCGTGCCCGCGAAGTCGAGGTGCGGGGTCGCCGCACCGGTGGCTTCGGGGTCGGGGTGAATCGTCGACATCGCTGTCTCCTCGACACGAGCTTCCGGGTAGCGGTCCGCCCCTTCCCCTCGGAAGTGGAGCCCCGGTCCCCTGTTCGCATACTAAACGCCTGCTCCGGACACGCGCAGGCCCCGCAGTCGCGGATGCGGAGCTGCGGGGCCTGCGGTAGGGCGTCTGCTAGCCGAGGGTCTCGGCGGCGGTCGGCGAGGAGTCGCGCAGGAACGACGAGCAGCGCTCGTACTCCTCCTGCTCGCCGATGGCCTGCGCGGCCCGGGCGAGGGCGTGCAGGGCGCGGAGGAAGCCGCGGTTCGGCTCGTGCTCGAACGGCACGGGGCCGTGGCCCTTCCAGCCGGCGCGGCGCAGCGCGTCGAGGCCGCGGTGGTAGCCGGTGCGGGCGTAGGCGTACGACTCGACGACCCGGCCGCCCTCGAACGCCTCGTCGGCGAGCTGCGCCCAGGCCAGCGAGGAGGTCGGGTACTTCGCGGCGACATCGGCGGGCGCGGTGCCGGCGGCGAGCAGTTCGCGCGGCTCCGGGTCGTCGGGCAGGTGGGTCGGGGGCGGGCCCCCGAGCAGGTTCTCGTGGATCGACATGCTCCCAGTGTGCCTGGCACGGGACCGGCCGAGGACCCGGTGGGCACGATTCCGGCCCCCGGCCCGTGCGGCCGGGGAACAGCCCGCGCCCGTCAGCCGGTGGTGTCCGGACGGGCGGCCTCCGGTGCGGGTTCCAGCGGCGGACTCGTGACGCCGCAGTGCACCGCGCACTCGGGCCGCGCGGTGTCGTCCACGGGCGCGGGTGTGCGTACGGTCGCCCAGGCGATCAGCGCACCCAGCACCAGCAGTCCGGCACACATCGGCATCGCCCGCCGGAAGGTCGCGGCGAACTCCCCGGCGTCCCGGTACGCCTCCGGCCCCATGCCGGCGAGCAGCGGCAACGCGGCCACCGCGATGAGGCCGGCGGCGCGGGCGGCGGCGTTGTTGATGCCGCTGGCGAGCCCGGCCCGGCCCGTGTCGACGGAGGCCAGGACGGTCGCGGTGAGGGGGGCCACGACGGTGACGAGACCGACGCCGAGGACGGCCACGGCGGGCAGTACGTCGGTCAGGTACCCGGTGACGGAGTTCGAGCCCGGCCCCACGCGCAGCATCAGCAGCATGCCGGCGGCGGCCGTCAGCGGTCCGACGGTGAGCGGGATGCGCGGGCCGATGCGCTGGCCCAGCTCGCCCGAAGCGGCCGAGAACAGCAGCATCAGGAGGGTGGTCGGCAGCAGCGCGGTGCCGGCGCCCAGTGCCGAGTAGCCGGCGACGACCTGAAGCTGGATCGCGGAGAGGAAGAAGTAGCCGCCCAGCGCCGCGTACACGCACAGGGTGACGACGTTGACGGCGGTGAACTGCCGGGACGCGAACACCGACGGCGGCAGCATCGGATGAGCCCGCCGCCGCTCCAGCTGGACGAAGGCGGCCCCGAGGAGCACCCCGCCCACCGCCGACCCGATCACGGCCGGGGACGCGCCCTCCCCCGGCGCCGCGATCAGCGCGTACGTCACCAGTGCGAGCGCGAGGGCGCCGAGGGCCGCTCCGGCGACGTCGAAGCGCCCCTCGGCGTTCGGATCCCGGGACTCCGGTACGTGGCGCAGCGCGACGGGCACGCAGACGGCGGCGAGCGGCAGGTTGAGCAGGAACGCCCAGCGCCAGCCCGGCCCGTCGACCAGCCAGCCACCCAGGAACGGCCCCACGGCGGCGCCGACCCCGCCGAACCCGGACCACAGCCCGACCGCGCGGGCCCGGTCGTCGGGATGGAAGCTCGCCTGGATCAGGGCCAGCGAGCCGGGCGTCAGCAGCGCGCCGCCGACGCCTTGGAGGGCACGGGCGGCGATGAGCACGGGGGCGTTCGGCGCGAGCCCGCAGACCAGCGAGGCGGCGGCGAACCAGATGACGCCGACCACGAAGACCCGCCTGCGCCCGTAGCGGTCGCCTAGCGCCCCGCCGAGCAGGATCAGCCCCGCGAGGGTCAGCATGTAGGCGTTGACGGTCCACTGGAGCGCGGCCAGGTCGGTGCCCAGGTCGTCGCCGATGCGGGGCAGGGCGACGTTGATGACGGTGGAGTCGAGCATGGCCATGCTCGACCCGAGCACCGTCGTCAGGACGACCCAGCGCCCGGCGGCGGAGGCCACCCGGATCGCGGGCCCGTCCGGCTCGCTCTTCTCCATGGCCTCAGCATCGTCGGCCCCCGGCCGAAGGGCCACCGGGAGCCCTCAGCCGGTGACCCGTACCGCCTCGATGCCCCGGATCAGCGCATCGAGCCCCGCCTCGACCTTGCTCCGCGCGCACCCCACGTTCAGCCGCACGAAGCCGTCGGCCCCGTACGTGCTGCCGGGCATCACCGCGACGCGCTCCCGCTCGATCAGCACCCGCTGCAACGCCTCGTCGTCCTGGACGCCCGCGCGCCGCAGATCGATCCAGGCCAGGTACCCGGCCTGCGGCGGCTGCCACTCCAGGGCGGGGAACGCGGTGTTCAGCCGCTCGGCGACCAGGGCCAGGTTCTCCACGACGTACGCGCGTACCGCGTCCAGCCACGGCCCGCCCTCCCGGTACGCGGCGATGTGCGCGGTGAGCGAGAGCACCGCCGGTGAGGCGAGGCCCTCCGCCGTCTCCATCCGGCGCAGATACTCGGTCCGGTCCTCCGGCCGCCCGATGAGGCCGTACGAACCGGTCAGCGCCGGGAAGTTGAACGACTTCGAGGCCGAGGTGATGACCGCCCAGCGCGCATCGCCGCCCACCCGGCTCCACGGCACGTGCGGGAGCCCGTCGTGCACGAAGTCCGCGTGGATCTCGTCGCTGATCACGGCGACACCGTGGCGCGCGGCGAGCTCGGCCATCCCGGCGAGCTCCGCCTCCGTCCACACCCGCCCGGACGGGTTGTGCGGGGAGCAGACCAGCAGGACCTTGCTGTCCGGCCGCGCGAGCTCCCGCTCCAGCGCGTCCGTGTCTCCCAGCGGCACGCCCCGCAGCTCGCGCCCGAGTCCGTGGATCGCCTTGCGGAAGCCGTCGTACGTGGGCGTGTGCAGGACCACGCCGTCGCCCTCGGCCGTCCACATCTGGAGCAGCTGCGAGAGCTGGCTGAGCACGGACGGCCCGTACACCAGGCTCCCGGTGTCGATCTCGGTGCCGTACCGCGTCGCGTACCAGTGGGCGATGGCCGCCCGGAAGTCGCCCAGCCGCCAGTCCGTGTAGCCGAGCACTCCGTGTTCGAGCCGGGCCCGCAGGGCGGCCAGCACCTCGGGGGCGGTCTCGAAGTCCATGTCGGAGATGGTGAACGGCAGCAGCCCGTCCACCCCGAAGCGGTCCGCGACCCCGTCCCACTGGACGCACCAGGTTCCGCGGCGGTCGATCACGGTGTCGAAGTCGTAGGACGTACTCACAGCTGTTCCCTCGGGTCGTACGTGACGGGTCCGGACATGCCGTGGGCCCGGCACCCCGAGGGGTGACGGGCCCACGCCACACATCCGTACCGGATTACTTCAGCTTGGTGCCGGTGGAGCGCAGGTTGGCGCACGCCTCCGTGACGCGCTTGGCCATGCCGCCCTCGGCGGACTTGCCCCAGCTGCGCGGGTCGTAGACCTTCTTGTTGCCGACCTCGCCGTCGACCTTCAGCACGCCGTCGTAGTTGCGGAACATGTGGTCCACGATCGGGCGGGTGAAGGCGTACTGGGTGTCGGTGTCGAGGTTCATCTTCACGACGCCGTTCTCCAGCGCGGTGGCGATCTCCTCGGCGGTGGAGCCGGAGCCGCCGTGGAAGACGAAGTCGAACGGCGACGTCTTGCCGTACTTGGCGCCGACGCCCTCCTGGAGGTCCTTGAGAAGCTCCGGGCGCAGGACGACGTTGCCCGGCTTGTAGACGCCGTGCACGTTGCCGAAGGAGGCGGCCAGCAGGTAGCGGCCCTTCTCGCCCAGACCCAGCGCCTCGGCGGTACGCAGCGCGTCGTCCACGGTCGTGTAGAGCTCGTCGTTGATCTCGTGGGTGACGCCGTCCTCCTCGCCACCGGTCGGGGTGATCTCGACCTCAAGGATGATCTTGGCGGCGGCGGCCTTGGCCAGCAGCTCCTGGCCGATGGCCAGGTTGTCGGCCAGCGTCTCGGCCGAGCCGTCCCACATGTGCGACTGGAACAGCGGGTTCAGACCCTTGGCGACGCGCTCCGCGGAGACGTCGATCAGCGGACGGACGTACGTGTCCAGCTTGTCCTTGGGGCAGTGGTCGGTGTGCAACGCGACGGTGATGTCGTACTTGGCGGCGACGATGTGCGCGAACTCGGCGAGGGCGACGGCGCCCGTGACCATGTCCTTGTTGTACTGGCCGCCCAGGAACTCCGCGCCGCCGGTCGAGATCTGCACGATGCCGTCGCTCTCGGCCTCCGCGAAGCCGCGCAGGGCGGCGTGCAGGGTCTGGGTCGACGTCACGTTGATGGCCGGGTAGGCGAACTTGCCTGCCTTCGCCCGGTCGAGCATCTCGGCGTATGCCTCGGGGGTTGCGATGGGCATCTGTCCGCTCCTTGGGATGTGCGGGTGTGCGTGCTGGGTCCCTGACCTGGGGGCGACGTCATCGTCGCCCCCATCTTCCCAGACTCTGGTTCCGGCTCCACCCGGCGGTGCCTCCGAGCTCGGAGGGTCCCTGCTCTCCGGCGTACGCCGAAGGCGGTCGGTTTCACGTGAAACCGACCGCCTTCGGGCAAACCACCAGGTCAGGCGAGGTCGAGGTCCGGGACCGTGTACACGTGGACGTACGGAAGGCCCGCCTCGGCGATGGCCGGAGCGGCACCGCGCTCCACGATCACGGCCACGGCCACGACCTCGCCACCGGCCTCGCGCACGGCCTCGACGGCGGTCAGCGGCGAGCCGCCGGTGGTCGAGGTGTCCTCGACGACGAGGCAGCGACGGCCCTTCACGTCCGCGCCCTCGATCCGGCGCTGCATCCCGTGGGCCTTCTGCGCCTTGCGGACGACGAAGGCGTCCAGCTCCTGGCCACGGGCCGCGGAGGCGTGCAGCATCGACGTGGCGACCGGGTCGGCGCCGAGCGTCAGCCCGCCCACGCAGTCGTAGTCCAGCTCGGCCGTCGCGTCGAGCATGACCTGACCGACCATCGGGGCGGCCTTGCCGTCCAGCGTGATGCGGCGCAGATCGATGTACCAGTCGGCCTCCAGGCCGGAGGAGAGCGTCACCTTGCCGTGGACCACGGCCTTGTCCTTGATCTGCTGGAGAAGCTCAGCACGTACGTCAGTCATGGCTACGAGGATAAGGCGCGCGTTTTCCGCGGCAGCCCGCCGGCCGCAGCCCAGCCGCCGGCTCCTCGCGCTCAGAGCCGGCGCCAGCTCCAGGTGGTGGCGATCTCCAGCGGCTCGATCGGGGTGACATAGCGCGGGTCCGTGTTCAGCCCGTTCGGCGGGCCCGACTGCGGTTCCACGCAGACCGCCTCGTCCTGCTCGTCGTAGATCACGACCCACTCGGACCGGCTCTTCACCGTCAGCTCCAGCCGCTCCGGCCAGGTGAGGGTGACGTCGACGCCGTCCGGCATCCCGAAGCAGTCGTCCCACGGGCCGGGCAGCGGCGGAATCCGGCGGCCGGTCGGCAGGTGGTTCTCGCCGCGCTCCTCCTGCCAGGCGGCGTCGAAGTCGATACGGACCTCCTCGCCGGTGTCGAGGCGGCGGCGGAACCACGGGTGCCAGCCCGCCTGGGCCGGGAAGGAGTCCCCGTACGTCTCGATGCCGAAGGCCAATGTGAGGGAGTCCTCGGCCAGTTCGAAGGTCTGGGTCACCCGGCCCGGATACGGCCAGGGGTCGGCCAGGTCGTAGTAGAACGACGCCTGGGTCCCGCTCTCCAGGGCGGTGTGCCACGCCGTGTCGCGGCCCGTGCCGTGGATGGCGTGCGGCGGAGCGGTCAGCGGCAGCTGGTGGAGGACGCCGCCGTCGCGGAACTGCCCGTTCTCGGTCCGCCCGCACCACGGCACCATCGGGAAGCAGCCGTACCGCTCCCCCTGCCGCAGCAGCTCGGTACCGCCGATCCGCAGGCTGCTGATCCGGCAGCCGTTGGCGGGGTTCACGGTCAACTCTGTGTCGCCGACGGAGAGCCGGACGTCCTTCTCGCTACTGCTCACGGGACGACCCTACTGGCGCCGCTACCTCCGGCGCCGCAACGCCCGGCTGACGACCACCGCCGAGGCGAGGGCCAGCGCGGCCGCCGGGGCGACCCAGCGCAGCGTCGCGCCCGCCCCGCCCGATTCCGGCGTGGGCACGGGGGCGTACCGGCCGCGCGGCGGGGAGTGGTCGACCTCCTCCGCGCTGCGCCCGATCATGGTGCGCCGGGCATGCGCGGCCTCGGCCGGAGGCCCGTCCGGCACGGTGAACTCGATCCCGGCGACCGGGTCCAGCGACGACGGCGGGATGGGCGCGTCGAACAGCGACTCCCCCTCCTGCGACGGCTCCGCGTCCGGCTTCCCGTCCTGCTCCGCGCCCCGCTCCCCCGGCTGCTCCGCGCCCGGCGCCTCGTCGGGGGCGGCCTCGTGCGTCGGCAGCGACTCGTCGGCGTCGCTGCGGGGTCCGGAGGCGCTGAGCGGGGAGCCGGCCGAGGGCTCGGGGCCGGTCTGGTCCGCGTCCTCGGCGGCCTCTTCGAGCGCCTTCTCCACGGCCTCCCCGACGGCCAGCTCGTCGGCGCTGACCTCGGCAGCGCCCGGCGTCTCCGGCGTACCGGCGGAAGCCCCGTCGGCGGAAGCCCCGTCGGCGGAGGACCCGTCGGTGGAGGACCCGTCGGCGGAAGCAACGTCGCCCGCCGCCCCGCCGCCCCACGCCTCGTCGGCCGCGCCCTCGCCCTGGGCGGCCAGCGACTCCGTCACGAGCTGTTGGGCGAACCGGTCCAGCAGGCGGTGGGCCGTCGACAGCGCTGCCGCCGGCTCCAGGTCCCGCAGGCGGCCGTCACCGCTCGCCCCGCCCTCGAAGGAGATCGACGTGCCCTCGTCGCCCTCCGTCAGCCGGATGGTCAGGGACAGCTTCGCCGAGCCGCCGCCCCGGGCCTCCGCGCCCTCGCCCTCCACCAGGACGGCGTGCACGGAGTCCACGTCCGGGTCGCCCGGCAACGGTGTGAGGCGCAGGGCGCCCCGGTACGTGATGGTGTGGCCGCCCGCCCGGATTCTGAGCCGGCCCGTCAGGGGGCCCGCCGACGCGTCGGCGTCCTGCTGGAACCCCGGTACACAGCGGGCGACCCGGACGGGGTCACCCAGCGTCCGCCGCAGGGCCGGGACCGGAACCGGAACGAACACCTCATGCTCCATGGTGAACGAGCCTACTCAGCCCCGGCCGTCCCGTCAGCGCTTCCGCGTCCGCGACCGCCCCCGCACCCCGGCGCCGCGCTCACCCGCGGCAGCCCGCACGCCGCGCCTCACCGCTCCTCCCAGTAGCGCGGGTGCACCAGCGTCGAGGGCGCGAGGCCGCTCAGCCGCCCGGCCTCCGCCGTGCGCCCCGCGTCGAGCAGCCCCGGCACGCTCAGCGAGCGCAGCGCGGGCGCGGCCGGGGCCAGGCCGAGCGTGGGCGTCGCCTCCCTCCCGGCCAGCAGGAACCCCCAGCCGCCGTCCCCGTCCGTGCCGCCGCCGGACCGGTCGGGGCCGGCCGCGAAGCCCGACTGGCGCCCGCTGATCCGATAGGGGCGCGGACACAGCCCGGCGGCCCGCATGGAGGCCTCGACCGTCCAGAAGGTGCGCGGCCGGACGACGGCCGGCCCCGCGTGCACCGCGAGCCGTCCGTCCGGGGCGAGGGCCTCGGCGACCAGGCCGTAGAACTCCGCCGAGTAGAGCTTCGTACTGGCGGAGATCCCGGGGTCGGGGAGGTCGGAGATCACCACGTCGTAGCGGCCGCGGGCGGTCCGCAGCCAGGTGAACGCGTCGCCGGTCACCGTCGTCACGCGGGGGTCGTCCAGCGCGTGCGCGTTCAGCGCGGAGAGCGCGTGGTCCGTACGGGCCAGTCGGGTGACGGCCGGGTCCAGCTCGACCAGGGTCAGGCTCCGCACGTCCGCGTAGCGCAGCACCTCCCGCGCCGCCAGCCCGTCCCCGCCGCCCAGGATCAGCACCCGGGCGCGCGCCCCGTTCATCGCGGGGTGCACCAGCGCCTCGTGGTAGCGGTACTCGTCGCGGGAGCTGACCCGCAGCCGCCCGTCCAGATAGAGGTCCAGGGAGCTGCGGCCGGCCCCGGTCAGCACGACCTCCTGCACATCGGTCTGCACGGCGACCCGCACCTGGTCCCCGTACACCGCGCGCCGCGCCGCCCGCTCGAAGTCGTCGGCCAGCAGCGCGGCCGCGGCCAGCACCGCGATCACCGTGACGTTGGCGGCGATCAGCAGCCATCGCGCCCTGGGGGTCACGTCCCGCCGGAACACCCACAGCACCAGCGCCCCGCCCGCCGCCGCGTTCACCGCGCCGGTCAGCAGCGCGCCGGTGAGCTGGCCGAGCATCGGCAGCAGCAGGAACGGGAAGGCGAGGCCGCCGACGAGCGCGCCCACGTAGTCCGCCGCGAACAGATCGGCGACGGCCCCGCCCGCGTCCTGCCGGTCCACCCGCTGGATCAGCGTCATCAGCAGGGGGATCTCCGCGCCGATCAGGATACCGATCGTCAGCGAGAAGCCGACCAGCGCGTACCGCGATTCGCCGAACCAGGCGAACGACGCGTAGAGCACCAGCGCCGAGAAGCCGCCCACCAGGGCGAGGGCCGCCTCGATCAGCCCGAAGCCCACCGCGGCCCGGTTGCGTAAACGTTTCGCGAGCAGCGAGCCGATCCCCATCGCGAACACCATCACGGAGAGCACCACGGACGCCTGGGTGACCGAGTCGCCGATCAAATAGGAAGCGAGCGCCACCAGTTCGAGCTCGTACACCAGACCGCAGGCGGCACAGACGAAGACGGCGGCCAGCACGAGATACCGACCGGTCCTCGGTCGGACGGGAAGCCGCGCCGCGCCCCCTCGCAGCGACACCTGCTGGTCGATCATGCCGCGAACGCTACGTCACCGATCGCTTGCCGTTTGTCACCCACAAGGGTGTAACTGGCGTACCCGAGGCGCGGCGGGTGTGCGTCACAGCGCCACCGCGGGTACCCGCACGCCCACCCGGGTCCGCGTCACGACGAGCTGGCCCTCCTGCGGGTACGCGTGCCAGGTGCGCCACCGCACCTGGCCCTCGGTCCGCTGGGCGAGCATGGCCGTGAAGGCGTGCGGGCTGCCCGGAAACGTTCCGGCCAGACCGTGCGGGTGATCGGAGACGAGCGCCAGCAGTTCCTGCGCGCGCCCGGCGAAGGAGCCCGCGCTCAGCGTCTCGACGCGGGCCGCGAACTCGTACTCCCAGCCACCGATCCGCTTGGCGACGCCCAGCGGCAGCGGGGTGCTGCTGCCGGGCATGCAGGCCACCGTCTCGGAACAGCTGCCCTGCTCCTCCTCCAGAAGCACCTGGTGGGAGGCGCCGAGCAGCCGCAGCTGCAGGGTGGCGCCGGCGAGTTCGAGGTCGAGGACGGCCAGCGCGGGGAGCGGCTCGCGCCCCAGCGCCCAGGCCAGATCGGCGGCACGGGTATCGGAATAGGCCGTATGAAGGGTCGTGAGCATGGGTCGGCTCCGCAAACACGCATGGACACATGGACAGGGGACGCCCCCGCGTCGTGCGCGTGGGAGGTGGGAAGCGCCCGATCAGGTCCAACTGGGGTCCGAGGGCTGAATGTTCTCTCCAACGAGGGAATCACGAACTACGCCGCACTCACAGCGTTTTTGCCCAACTTGCCGGGGTTTCCATCCCCCTCGGGGGGCCTTCCGCTCACCTGTTCACCGCAGACCCATGAGAGACCCCAACAAAAAGGAGCCCGGCGGGACTTGGCGCGTGCGTCGCGCCTCCCGCCGGGCCCCGAGGCATGTCTGCTGACACACCCTCGCGGGCCAACTGCCCCGTGTCAGCTGCCTCCGCCGCATCCGCCTCCACCGCAGGAGGAGCCCCCGCCGCACGACGACCCACCGCCGCAGGAGTGGCCGCCCGAGTGCCCGCCGCCGCACGAGTGCCCACCGGAGTGTCCGCCGCCGCTGTCCCCGACCCACCAGCTGCCCCCGGCGGCCGAGCCGCCCGCCGTACCGCGCCGCCTGCTGCGCGCCGGCGCACGCCCCCGCCCGCCGGGCCGCGCCGCCTTCGCGGCGAGGACCAGGACCAGCACGACCAGAAACACACCGACCAGCACACCGACCATGACCTCACGTCCTTCCTTCCCCCGAAGCGAGGCCCCCCGCTCCGCGCCCTTCCGGCGTGCAGGGGAGATGCCCCTGCCGCCGCAGGCCCAAAGCAGACTTGAGCAAGTCCAGAGCTTGCGCGCAGGATGGCGGCCATGACACACGGACGACCGCTGCTCAACCGCCGCCTCGCCGAGTTCGGCACGACGATCTTCGCGGAGATGTCCGCGCTGGCCGTCCGCACCGGAGCCATCAATCTCGGCCAGGGCTTTCCCGACACCGACGGCCCCGAGGAGATCCGCGAGGCCGCGGTGCGTGCCCTGCGCGCCGGGCAGGGAAACCAGTACCCGCCCGGCCCCGGCGTCCCCGAGCTGCGCACCGCGATCACCGGCCACCAGCAGCGGCGCTACGGCCTGGCGTACGACCCCGACACGGAGGTGCTGGTCACCGCGGGCGCCACCGAGGCCATCGCCGCCTCGCTCCTGGCGCTCCTGGAGCCCGGCGACGAGGTCATCGCGCTGGAGCCGTACTACGACTCGTACGCCGCCTGCATCGCGATGGCGGGCGCGACGCGCGTTCCCGTCACGCTGCGCCCCGACACCTCCGCCGGCACCTATCGGCTGGATCTCGACGAACTGCGCGCGGCGGTCACCCGCCGTACCCGGCTGCTGCTGATCAACACCCCGCACAACCCGACCGGCACGGTGCTGAGCCGCGAGGAACTGGGCGCCATCGCGGAACTGGCCTGCGAGCACGACCTGCTCGTCGTCACCGACGAGGTCTACGAGCACCTGGTCTTCGAGGGCGAGCACCTGCCGCTGGCGGGCTTCCCCGGCATGCGCGAGCGCACGGTCACCATCTCTTCGGCCGGCAAGACGTTCTCGTACACCGGCTGGAAGATCGGCTGGGTCACCGGCAGCGCCGAGCTGGTGACGGCGGTGCGCTCGGCGAAGCAGTACCTGACGTACGTCTCCGGCGGCCCCCTCCAGTACGCCGTCGCCGAGGCGCTGCGGCTGCCCGACAGCTTCTACGAGGAGCTGCGCGCGGACCTGCACGCCAAGCGGGACCTGCTCTGCGCGGGCCTCGCCGAGGCCGGTTTCGCGGTCTACCGCCCGGCCGGCACGTACTTCGTCACCACCGACATCCGCCCGCTCGACGCGACCGGCGACGGCATCGCGTTCTGCCGGGCCCTGCCGGAACGCTGCGGAGTGGTGGCGGTCCCCAACGCCGTCTTCTACGACCACCGCGACCAGGGCGCCCCCTTCGTCCGCTTCACGTTCTGCAAACGTACGGACGTGCTCCAGGAGGCCGTTTCCCGGCTGAAGCGGCTCTGACACATGAAGAGGCCCGGCGCGGGTTCCCCCGGCCGGGCCTCTTCATGCGATGCGTGCGGAGCGGACTCAGGCGTCCGGAGCCTCCGAGCCGTCCTCGGCCTTCTGCTCGGCCGGGGCCAGGCCCAGGCGCTCCAGCAGCCACTTGTCGAACTCGATGGAGGCGCGCACCCAGCTGACCGTCGAGGAGACGAAGTGCTCCAGGGAGACGCCGGTGCCGATGAGCATCTGCGCCTCACCGATCAGGCGGACCGAGGGGCCGCCCTCCTCGCCCTCCTCGGGCTCGTGGGTGTGCGTGTAGACCTTGGGCCACAGGGTGCGGCGGTTCCAGTCGTCGATCGCGTCGAGGAGGACCGGGCGCTGGTCCGTGGCGTGCGGGCGGTCGTAGAACGTACGGACCGAGAAGACCTGCTGCTCGCCCTCGCCGCGGAACATGAAGTACGTGCGGAATTCCTCCCACGGCGCGGCGAGGTCGCCCTCGTCGTCGACGACGTACTTCAGCTCCATCTGGTCCAGCAGCTGCTTGACGAGGTCCTGGTCAGGGACGACGGGGCCCTCCGGTCCTGCCGCCTGCGGTTCGGGCTGAGCCCCGAAGTTAGGAATCGAGGACGGATCGATGCTCACCGTTATTTCCCTTCGTGCGGTTGGCTGCCATCCTCTCTTATGCCGGGCGGGGCATGGCAAGCCCGGAAGGCCCCGATCCGCCACAAGCTGATATTCAGCCGGTGGGGAACGGGGCCGGGGCGTTCCGATTACGCCGTACGGATTCCGCTTATCGCGTCGGCGGCCGCGCTCAGCTCGCCGCTCCGACGATCAGGCCGTCCTCGAAGCGGTCCACGCGGACCGTGTCGCCGTCCCTGATCTCGCCCGCCAGGATCTCCTTCGCGAGCCGGTCGCCGATCGCCGTCTGGATGAGGCGGCGCAGCGGCCGGGCGCCGTACGCCGGGTCGTTGCCCTCCTCTGCCAGCCAGGCCAGGGCCTCCGGGGTGACCTCCAGGGTGAGCCGGCGGTCGGCCAGGCGCCTCGCGAGCCGGTCGATCTGGAGGCCCGCGATGTGCGCCAGCTCGTCGCCGGACAGGGCGGAGAAGACCACCAGGTCGTCCAGCCGGTTCAGGAACTCCGGCTTGAAGGAGGCCCGGACGACCTCCAGAACCTGGCGCTTCTTCTCTTCCGGTTTGGTCAGCGGATCGGTCAGGTACTGGCTGCCGAGGTTGGACGTCAGGATCAGGATGGTGTTCCGGAAGTCCACCGTCCGGCCCTGTCCGTCGGTGAGCCGGCCGTCGTCCAGGACCTGGAGCAGGATGTCGAAGACCTCGGGGTGGGCCTTCTCGACCTCGTCCAGCAGGACGACGGTGTACGGGCGGCGGCGGACCGCCTCGGTGAGCTGGCCGCCCTCCTCGTAACCGACGTAACCGGGCGGGGCGCCGACCAGCCGGGCGACACTGTGCTTCTCGCTGTACTCGCTCATGTCGATGCGGACCATGGCCCGCTCGTCGTCGAAGAGGAAGTCCGCGAGGGCCTTCGCCAGCTCGGTCTTGCCGACCCCGGTCGGGCCGAGGAACAGGAACGAGCCGGTCGGGCGGTCGGGGTCGGCGATGCCGGCGCGGGTGCGGCGTACCGCGTCCGAGACGGCCTGCACGGCCTCGGTCTGCCCGATCAGGCGCTTGCCCAGCTCCGACTCCATGCGCAGCAGCTTCTGCGTCTCGCCCTCCAGGAGGCGGCCGGCCGGGATGCCGGTCCAGGCGCCCACGACATCGGCGATGTCGTCCGGCCCGACCTCCTCCTTGACCAGGGTCTCCTTGGGCTCGCGGGCAGCCTCCTGCTCGGCCTCGTCGGCCTCGGCCAGCTCGCGTTCCAGGCCGGGGATCTCCCCGTACAGCAGCTTCGACGCGGTGTCGAAGTCGCCGTCACGCTGGGCGCGTTCGGCCTGGCCGCGCAGGTCGTCCAGGCGTTCCTTCAGCTCACCGACCCGGTTGAGGCCCTGCTTCTCCTTCTCCCAGCGGGCGTTGAGGCCGCGCAGCTCCTCCTCCTTGTCGGCGAGGTCGCGGCGCAGCTTCTCCAGGCGCTGCTTGGAGGCGGCGTCGGTCTCGTTCCTGAGGGCCAGCTCCTCCATGTGCAGCCGGTCGACGGAGCGCTGGAGCTCATCGATCTCGACGGGCGAGGAGTCGATCTCCATGCGCAGCCGGGAGGCCGCCTCGTCCACGAGGTCGATGGCCTTGTCGGGCAGGAAGCGGGAGGTGATGTAGCGGTCGGACAGGGTGGCCGCGGCGACCAGGGACGCGTCCGCGATCTGGACCTTGTGGTGAGCCTCGTAACGCCCCTTGAGGCCGCGGAGGATCGCGATGGTGTCCTCGACGGACGGCTCGGCGACCAGCACCTGCTGGAAGCGGCGCTCCAGGGCGGGGTCCTTCTCGATCCGCTCGCGGTACTCGTCCAGCGTGGTCGCGCCGACCATCCGCAGCTCGCCGCGGGCCAGCATCGGCTTGAGCATGTTCCCCGCGTCCATCGCGGAGTCGCCGCCGGCGCCCGCGCCCACGACGGTGTGCAGCTCGTCGATGAACGTGATGATCTGGCCGTCGCTCTCCTTGATCTCGGAGAGGACGGTCTTCAGGCGCTCCTCGAACTCGCCGCGGTACTTCGCGCCCGCGACCATGGCACCCAGGTCGAGCGAGACGAGCCGTTTGTCCTTGAGGGATTCGGGAACGTCGCCCTTCACGATGCGCTGGGCGAGCCCCTCGACCACGGCGGTCTTGCCGACGCCCGGCTCACCGATGAGCACCGGGTTGTTCTTGGTGCGCCGCGAGAGCACCTGGACGACGCGGCGGATCTCCTGGTCCCGGCCGATGACCGGGTCGAGCTTGCCCTCGCGCGCGGCGGCGGTGAAGTCCGTGCCGAATTTCTCCAGGGCCTTGTACTGGCCCTCCGGGTCGGGAGTGGTCACCCGGCGCCCTCCCCTGCTCTTCTCGAACGCGTCCAGCAGCTTCTTCGCACTGGCCCCCTGCCCGTCGAGGATCTCACCGGCACGGCCGCCCTTCGCGGCGATCCCGATCAGCAGGTGCTCGGTGGAGACGAAGTCGTCGCCCAGCTCCTGGGCGCGCTGCGCGGCGTCCGCGATGACGGCCAGCAGCTCGCGGTTGGGCTGGGGCGGGGCGACGGTCGACCCGGTCACGCTGGGCTGCGCGGCCAGGAGCCGTTCCGTCTCGGTGCGTACGGCGATCTGGTCGGCCTCGACGGCGGCCAGCAGATCGACCAGATTCTCGTTGTCCTCGCCCGAGAGCAGCGCAAGCAGCAGATGCCCCGGGGTCAGATCGGGATGCCCGTCCTTCACGGCCCTGCTGGTGGCCGCGTTGATGGCGTCCCTGCTCCTGTTGGTCAGCTCGGCGTCCACGTGCGCTGTCTCCTCCTTGCGACGACTGGTCCGTTCCCCACTACTGACACGGTCAACGTGTACAAAGTTGAGTCTATTCCACTCAAGGCTGGGCGCGCCGAAAGTTGAGCGCATTCCACTCAAGGCGAAACGTCGCCCCGCCCCTCCTCCGAGTGAACCGGCCGTCGCGGGCACCCGCCACCGCAGGCCGCTCCCACCCGCATACGCTGGGGCCCATGGCAGTCGACGTACACCAGCCGAGCCCCGAGTACCTCGCCTTCTGGCGCGAGAGCCACGTGTGCACGCTCACCACGCCCCGGCCCGACGGCACGCCGCACGTGGTCCCGGTGTGCGTGACGTACGACCCCGAGGCCGGCCTCGCCCGGGTCATCACCAACAAGCACAGCCGCAAGGTGGCCAACATCCTGGCCGCGGGCCCGGACGGCGCCCGGGTCGCGGCGTGCCAGGTGCACAGGCGCCGCTGGGCGACCCTGGAGGGCGTGGCCCGGATCAGCACGGACCCGGAGCGGGTCGCGGAGGCCGTACGCCGCCACACGGAGCGCTACGACCGGGTGCCCTCGCCCAACCCGGACCGGGTCGTCATCGAGATCACCCTGGACCGGGCGCTCGGCCGCGGCTGAGGGCGCCGCCCGCCGGCACAGCACAACGGCGCCACCGTGTTCAGGTCACGGTGGCGCCGTTGTGTGGGGGAAGTGACTGAGCGACGTGGAACGACGGGGGATCGCTCAGGCACTGTGGGGGGTGGCGGCAATGGTTTCTGGTTCGAACAGCTGATGGTCACGCTGTGCGAGATTCACGAAGATCATGTCGTACCGGATGGCACAGCGCACCGGCTGCGGCGCACCCCTCGGCTTGCGGAGGCACCGGTAGGCGCGGACTTCACCGTCGTCCTCGCGGGCGACGACGACCGGGTCGCCGAACAGAGTGACCATCAACGAGTCGCCACGGTGGGGCAGTGCCGTGACGAGATCGATGAAATGCCACCCTGACCGGTAGGCGGTCGCCATCTCACGCCGGAAGGTCCGGTCGTCCGGGGGAGTGGTCATGCGTCTGCGGCCTTACGTGCGGGCGACACGTCCCACGACACGTCCGCCGTTCCGAGCTTGGCCGCCGATGTGTTGTTCCAGGACACATCGCCTCCGCCAGAACCCGAAACATTCGTCTGAGTCGCCACGGCAAACGCCGTAGCAGCAAAGGCGACGGCGAGAACCGAGCGAAGCAATTTGTTGTACATGGTCGGCTTCGTCCTCACTTGGTAGTCCCTCTCCCCCGGCTCTACCAAGACCATGTCGCAAGGGAGCACGTCCAGGCCACAGAAGCGATGCATCATGTTCCTGTACGTTCAGGACCCTGGGGGGCGGAGATTTGCTCACAACAAGCGTGAAACCTACGCATCCTCACCTCATCACGGAACTCTGCGACGAGGGGGCCCGGCTGTACGGCAGCGCCCTGGGTGCCGGCCGCATCGCCCGCTCGGAAACGGGCCCGGCGCCCTGCCTCCTGGAGTTCGGGCTCCTGCGCCCCGACCCGGACGACGCGAGTTGGCTGCGGCCAGTTCCGCCTTCGGCCGTACTCGCCCAGCGCCTGCAGCCCCTGGAGCGTGAAATCCGTGACCGGCGACGCACGACGATCGAACTGACCGATACATTCGAGCCGTTTATGGCGATCAGCACGCAGCCCGCGGCGACCACGCACGCGATCACCGTGCTGGAGGGGCTCCAGGCGATCAACGCGACGCTGGACGTCGCCACCGCCCAGTGCACCAAGGAGATCCTGACGATCCAGCCGGGCGGGGTCCGGAACCCCGACGTGCTCACCCAGTCACTGGAGCGCGTGGAGGGTCCGCTCAGCCGCGGCGTACGACTGCGGACTCTCTACCAGCACACGGCTCGTCACGGCGCAGGCGTCTTCGCCTACCTGGAACGCCTCCACGCGGGAAACGTCGAAATCAGGACACTCGAAGAGCTGATCGACCGCATGATCATCTTCGACCGCTCCATGGCCGTCATACCGGCGCGCCGCGACAGGCAAGTGGCCCTCGAACTGCGCCATCCGGGACTTGTCGAGTACCTGGTCTCCGTGTTCGACCAGTTCTGGCAGTTGGCCACCCCACTCGGCGAAGAGGCCCCGTACACTCCGCCGAACGACGGGATCACCGGCGTCCAGCGGTCCATAGCGAAACTCCTGGTCGAGGGTTACGTCGACGAGGCGATCGCCCGTCGTCTGGGCATGAACGTACGCACCTGCCGCGCCCACGTCGCCAAGCTCAGCGCCGCACTCGGCAGCACCAGCCGTGCCCAACTCGGTTATCTGATCGCCCGGTCAGGAATCCTGGACCAGGATTCCTGACCGGCCGGCCCCAAAGATCCCCACCCCCCGGGCCGGACGGGCGTGCCACGCAATGGGGGAGAGCATGGCCACGCCCTAGATCAGCCGGGGGAGTTCCCGGCTCCCCCGACACCTCCACACTGGCCCGGGAACTAGGCTGGCACCACCGTCATCTTGCTGCATTGCCAAAAGAGGGGGGTCACGAATGGGCAAGGACGAGGGCATATCGCACCAGCCACACGGTGATCTGGAGCTGTGCGAGGCCGGTGTCAGGACGTACACCGAAGCACTCAAGGTGGGTCGGCTCCCCCGCTCCGCGCTCGAACCCGTTCCTTGCCTCACCGAGTTGGCGCTTGTCCATCCCGACCCGCAGGATGATGGCTGGATCCGGCCGGTGCCACCGTCCTCGGCTCTCGCTCATCTACTCCAGCCCGTCACCCGGGAAATACACGAACGCATCCGGCTCTCCGCCGCCCTGGCCGACTCCCTGGCACCCCTGGCCTCCGTCGCCAGCACCGACCCCAACCTCGCCATCACCGTCCTTGAAGGCATGCCACTGATCGAGGCCGCCATCCAGAACGCCACGGACGGCGCGCAGGACGAGATCCTCACCCTGCAGCCCAGCGGCAACAGGCCCGTGGACCAGCTCAAGAAGGCGCTGGCCCTCGCGCTCGACGTGGCCGAGCGAGGCGTGACGCTCCGCCACATCTACCAGCACCCCGCCCGCTACAGCCCGGCCATCAAGGCGTACGTGGACGATATGCCGTCGGGCTTCATCCAGGTGCGCACCATCGAGCAGACGGTCGAGCGTCTCTTCGTCTTCGATCGCACCGTCGCGTTCATCCCCGCCAGTCCACGACGCGACACCGCCCTGGAGATCCGCCACCCCGCCCTCGTGCGCTACCTGATCCAGGTGTACGAGGTGCTGTGGGCCCAGGCCAAGCCGCTGACCTCTCCCCTCCAGGCCCCCGCGCACGACACCCCGATCACCGCCACCCAGCTGAGCGTCGCGCGCCTCCTCGTCGAGGGGAACGCCGACCAGATCGTGGCCCGCAAACTGGCCATCAGCGTCCGCACCTGTCGCGCCCACATCGCCAAGCTGATGCACGCCCTCGGCGCCACCAGCCGCACCCATCTCGGCGCCCTGCTCGTCCAGTCCGGCGTCGTGGAGGCCACCGAGGACGGCACCGGGGAGGACACCGCGGAAGGCGCCGGGGAATGAACGTTTCGGCGACGCACCCCCACAGCGATCGGGAGCTCTGCGAAGCCGCCCTCGCCCTCTACGGGGACGCCCTCGCCGCCGGCCGCATCGCCCGCAGCGCCGCGGAGCCCGCCCCCTGCCTCACCGCACTCGGCCTGCTCCTCCCCGACCCGCAGGACGAGGCGTGGCTGCGCCCCGTGCCGCCGTCCGCGGTCCTGGGGCAACTGCTCAGCCCCCTCAGCCGCGAGATCGACGCACGGCTCCGGCTGACCACCGCGCTGACCCGGTCCCTGCTGCCGTTGCTCGCGGGCGCCGACGAGGACCCGAACCATTCGATCACCGTGATCGAAGGGCCCGACCGGATCCGCGCGGCGCTCCGCGACGCCTCGCAGTCGGCCCGGGAGGAGGTCCTGACCGCCCAGCCCGGCGGCAACCGCCTGGTCCACAACATGCGCCAGGGCCGGACGAACGCGGAGTTCGTCCTCGCATCGGGCGGCCGGCTCCGGCACCTCTACCAGCACTCGGCGCGCTACAGCCCCCGGCTCAAGGAGTACCTGGCGAAGATCCCGTCCGGCCGCCTCCAGATCCGCACCATGGAGCAGAGCGTGGGCCGCATGCTCGTCTTCGACCGGGCCGTCGCCTACCTCCCCGCCGACCCCGACGGCAACGCCGCCCTGGAGATCCGCCACCCCGCCCTCGTCCGCTACCTGGCCGGCATCTACGAAACGCTGTGGGCCGGAGCCACCCCCTTCACCGAACACCTCCCCACCGCACTCCCCGGCGCCCCCGTCACCGCCGTCCAGCAAAGCATCGCCCGCCTCCTCATCGACGGCTGCACCGACCAAACCGCCGCCGAAAAACTCGGCATCAGCGTCCGCACCTGCCGTGCCCACATCGCCAAGCTCATGCACACGCTCAACGCCACCAGCCGCACCCACCTCGGCGCCCTCCTCATACAGTCACGCCTCGCGGAACCCACCCGATGACCCAGCCCACCGAACACCGCCACAGCGGACACGCGCTGTGCGACGAAGCGGTGGACCTCTACACGCAGGCCCTGGCCCAGGGCCGCATCGCCCGGGCCACCGCCCGTGAGGTGCCCTGTCTCGCCGAGCACGCCCTGCTCACCGCCGACCCGCGCGACAACGCGTGGCTGCGGCCCGTACCGCCCACGTCCGCCCTGGCCCGGCTGCTGCATCCGCTGGCCCGGGACATCCTGGACCAAGTGCGTACCGCCGACCTCCTGGCCAGGACCCTTGACACGCTGAGCGCACTCGCCGACGAGCCCGCGGATCTCGCCATCAGGGTCGTCGCCGGGCAGTCCGCCATCCAGGCGGCCATCGACGCCTCCCTGCGCGAGGCGAACGACGAAGTCCTCACCGTCCAGCCCGGCAGCACCCGCTCGCCGGAGATCATCCGGGTGGCCCTGGCCAGCACGCTGCCGGTCGTCAGGCGGAACGTCCGGCTGCGCCACATCTACCAGCACTCGGCACGCTACGGTTCCGGGCTCAAGGGGTATCTGGCCCAACTGCCCGACGACCTGCTCCAGGTCCGCACGATGGAGCGCGCGACCGACCGCCTGATGATCTTCGACCGCAAGGTCGCCTACCTCCCGGCCAACCCCGACCGCAGCGCCGCCCTGGAGATCCGCCACCCCGGCCTCGTCCGCTACCTGGCGCAGCTGTACGACGTACTCTGGGCCCACGCCACACCCTTCGGCGACTCGCTCCCCGCCGCCACCCCCGGCGCCCCCGTCACGGCCGTCCAACAGAGCATCGCCCGCCTCCTCATCGACGGCTGCACCGACCAAACCGCCGCCGAAAAACTCGGCATCAGCGTCCGCACCTGCCGCGCCCACATCGCCAAGTTGATGCACACGCTCAACGCCACCAGCCGCACCCACCTCGGCGCCCTGCTCGTCCAGTCCCGCCTCGCGGAGCCCACCCGATGACCCTGCCCACCGAACACCGCCACGGCGAAGGCGAGCTGTGCGACGAAGCGGTCGGCCTCTACACGCAGGCGCTCACCCAGGGCAGCATCGCCCGGTCCGCCGCCGCGCACGTCCCCTGCGTCGCCGACGGCGCCCTGCTCGTCCCCGACCCGCACGACAGCCTCCGGTTGCGCCCCGTACCGCCCACCGCCGGGCTGGCGCACCTGCTGCATCCGCTGGCCCGCCAAGTCCTCGACCAGGTACGCGCGATCGACCTGCTGGCGAAGTCCCTCGTCCCCCTCACCTCGGCGGACCAGGAGCCCATCTCCCTCGCCACGCTCCACGGGCTGTCGACCATCCAGGCGTCCATCAACGGCTCCGCCCGCGAGGTCCGGGACGAGATCCTGACCATCCAGCCCGGCAGCACCCGTACACCGGAACAGCTCCAGATCGCACTGTCAGGGACATTGCCCACGGTCGCGCGGGGCGTCCGCGTCCGGCACATCTACCAGCACTCCGCGCGCTACAGCACCGGCCTCAAGGCCTACGTGGCCCAACTGCCCAGCGGACTCCTGGAGGTCCGCACCGTGGAGCGGGCCATCGACCGCCTCATCATCTTCGACCGGGCCGTCGCCTACCTCCCCGCCGACCCCGACGGCAACGCCGCCCTGGAGATCCGCCACCCCGCCCTCGTCCGCTACCTCGCGGGCATCTACGAAACGCTGTGGGCCGGAGCCACCCCCTTCACCGAACACCTCCCCACCGCACTCCCCGGCGCTCCCGTCACCGCCGTCCAGCAAAGCATCGCCCGCCTCCTCATCGACGGCTGCACCGACCAGACCGCAGCCGAAAAACTCGGCATCAGCGTCCGCACCTGCCGCGCCCACATCGCCAAACTCATGCACACCCTCAACGCCACCAGCCGCACCCACCTCGGCGCCCTCCTCATCCGCTCCGGCCTCGCGGAGGGCCCCGCCGGTCCCGTACCGCCGGAATACGCGAAACGGCCCGCCACGCCCGGAAATCCGGGGTGACGGGCCGCCTCTGGGCGCGGGGTCAGTCCTTGGGGCGCTTGGGGCGCCAGACCACCAGGGCGCTGGTCTGCTGCACGTCCTGGTAGGGGACCAGGTCGCGCCGGTACGACGCGTGGACCTGGGCCTCGCGCTGTTGCATGGCCGCCGCGGCTCCGTCCACGGCCGCCGAGAGTTCGGCGACGCGCTGCTGGAGCGCCGCGACCTGGTTCTCCAGCTCGATGATGCGCTTGATACCGGCGAGGTTGATGCCCTCGTCCTGCGACAGCTGCTGCACCGTACGCAGCAGCTCGATGTCGCGGGCCGAGTAGCGCCGGCCGCGTCCGGCCGTGCGGTCGGGCGAGACCAGGCCGAGGCGATCGTACTGGCGCAGTGTCTGCGGATGCAGGCCCGAGAGCTGGGCCGCGATCGAGATCACGTACACCGGGGACTCGTCGGTCAGTTCGTAAGGATTACGCCGTCGGCCGTCCACCTCAAGCTCCCTTCGCCGCCTGGAACAGCTCCGCCCTCGGGTCATGCCCCGCGGTCGCCTTGCGGTATGCCTCCAGCGCGTCCCTGGCCTCGGTGCCGAGGTCGGTGGGCACGGTCACCTCGACGGTGACCAGGAGGTCGCCCCGGGTGCCGTCCTTGCGGACCGCGCCCTTGCCACGGGCCCGCATCGTACGCCCATTCGGCGTACCGGCCGGTAGCTTGAGGGTCACGGAGGGGCCGCCGAGCGTCGGCACCTTCACCTCGCCGCCGAGCGCCGCCTCCGTGAAGGTGACGGGCACCGTGACGGTGAGGTTGTCGCCCTTGCGGCCGAAGACCGGGTGGGCATCGACGTGGACCACGACGTACAGATCGCCGGCCGGTCCGCCGCGCTCGCCCGGGGCGCCCTTGCCGCGCAGCCGGATGCGCTGCCCGTCCGAGACGCCCGCCGGGATGCGCACCTGCATGGTCTTCGAGGAGCGAGCCCGGCCGCTGCCCTTGCAGACGTCGCAGGGGTCCTGGGCGATGAGGCCGCGGCCCTTGCAGTCCACGCACGGGTCGGTGAGCGAGAAGCCGCCGCCGCTGCCGCGCGAGACCTGACCGGTGCCGACACAGGTCGGGCAGACCCTGGGCGTGCCGTTCTTGTCACCGGTGCCGGAGCACGCCTTGCAGGGCGCCTGGCTGGACATCCGGAGCGGGACCGTGGCCCCGTCCACCGCCTCGGTGAAGCTGAGCGTCACCTCGGACTCGATGTCCTGGCCGCGCCGCGGCTGCACCCTCGTACCGGCGCCGCCGCCGCGGTTGAAGAGGCCGCCGAACACGTCGCCGAGGCCGCCGCCGCCGAAACCGCCGGCGCCGCCCTGGCTGCCGCCCTGGGCGCCTCCGAAGAGGTCCCCCAGGTCGAAGTTGAAGTTGCCCTGGGCGCCGCCGGGCCCGGCGCGGAAGCCGCCGTTGCCGAAGAGGGCGCGCGCCTCGTCGTACTCCTTGCGCCTCTTGGCGTCACCGAGGACGTCATTCGCCTCGGAGATCTCCTTGAAGCGCTCCTCCGCCTTGTCGTCGCCCTTGTTGGCGTCCGGGTGGAACTCGCGGGCGAGCTTCCGGTACGCCTTCTTGATCTCGGCGTCGGTGGCGTCCTTGGGGACGCCGAGAACCTTGTAGTAGTCCTTCTCGACGAAGTCCTTCGTACTCATCGACGTCCCTCCTTCCGGACGACCGGCCGGAAGCCCCCCGTCCGGTCGGCGCCGGGCCCGTAGGCCCTGGCACCGACCGGACGCGAGGCCCTGGTGGCCGGGCGGTGTGCTGCCAGGTGATCGGACAGGATGTCAGACCTCCTCGCCGCCACCGCTCTCCTCGTCGTCTGCCTTCTCTTCCTTCGCGGCCGCGGGAGCCGCCCCCGGCTGGGGTTCGGCGACCGCGACCCGCGCGGGGCGGATGGTGCGCTCGCCGATCCGGTAGCCGGGCTGCAGGATCGCCACGCAGGTCGTCTCCGTGACGTCCGGCGCGTAGCTGTGCATCAGGGCCTCGTGGACCGTCGGGTCGAAGGGCTCGCCCTCCTTGCCGAACTGCTGGAGGCCCAGCTTCGCGACGACCGTCTCCAGCGATTCGGCCACCGACTTGAACCCGCCCACGAGCTCGCCGTGCTCCCGGGCCCGGCCGACGTCGTCCAGGACGGGCAGCAGCTCGGACAGGAGGTTCGCGACGGCGATCTCCTTGACCGTGACCCGGTCCCGCTCCACCCGGCGGCGGTAGTTCTGGTACTCGGCCTGAAGTCGCTGGAGGTCGCCGGTGCGCTCGCTGAGCGCCGTGCGGACCTGGTCCAGCTGCGCGGTCAGGGCCGTGTTCTCGTTCGCGTCCCCGGCCGGGGCCGCCGCCTCCTCCTCGGAGGGGGTGGCGGCCTTCGGCTCGGCGTCGTCAGAGGTGGCGCCGGAGGGGACGTCGGGCTTCTCCTCGAAGCCCGGAGTCTCCTCGGTCACGCCGCACCGCCCTTGGAGTCCTTCTCGTCGTCCACGATCTCGGCGTCGACGACATCGTCCTGGGCGTCGCCCTGGGCCTGCTCGGCACCCGGCTGCGCGTCGGCCTGCGGGCCACCCTCGGCCTGGGCGTTGGCGTACATCGCCTGGCCCAGCTTCTGGGAGACGGCCGCGACCTTCTCGGTGGCCGTGCGGATCTCGGCGGAGTCCTCGCCCTTGAGCTTCTCCTTCAGCTCGGTGACCGCGGTCTCCACCTCCGTCTTCACGTCGGCCGGGACCTTGTCCTCGTTGTCCTTGAGGAACTTCTCGGTCTGGTAGACGAGCTGCTCGCCCTGGTTGCGCGACTCGGCGGCCTCGCGGCGGGCGTGGTCCTCCTCCGCGTACTTCTCGGCCTCCTCACGCATCCGGTTGACCTCGTCCTTCGGCAGCGAGGAGCCGCCGGTGACGGTCATCTTCTGCTCCTTGCCGGTGCCGAGGTCCTTGGCCGTCACGTGCATGATGCCGTTGGCGTCGATGTCGAAGGAGACCTCGATCTGCGGGACACCGCGCGGGGCCGGCGGCAGACCGGTCAGCTCGAACATCCCGAGCTTCTTGTTGTACGCCGCGATCTCGCGCTCGCCCTGGTAGACCTGGATCTGCACGGACGGCTGGTTGTCCTCGGCCGTCGTGAAGATCTCGGACCGCTTGGTCGGGATCGTGGTGTTGCGCTCGATGAGCTTGGTCATGATGCCGCCCTTGGTCTCGATACCGAGGGACAGCGGGGTGACGTCGAGGAGCAGGACGTCCTTGACCTCGCCCTTGAGGACACCGGCCTGGAGCGAGGCGCCGATGGCGACGACCTCGTCCGGGTTCACACCCTTGTTGGCCTCCTGGCCTCCGGTCAGCTCCTTGACGAGCTCGGCGACGGCCGGCATGCGGGTGGAGCCACCGACGAGAACGACGTGGTCGATCTCGGAGAGCTGGATGCCCGCGTCCTTGATGACGTTGTGGAACGGGGTCTTGCAGCGGTCCAGGAGGTCCGCGGTGAGCTGCTGGAACTGCGAGCGCGTGAGCTTCTCGTCCAGGTGCAGCGGGCCCTCGGCCGACGCCGTGATGTACGGCAGGTTGATCGTGGTCTCCGTCGAGGAGGACAGCTCGATCTTCGCCTTCTCCGCGGCCTCGCGGAGACGCTGGAGAGCCATCTTGTCCTTGGACAGGTCCACGCCGTGGCCGTTGGCGAACTGCTTCACCAGGTAGTCGACGACGCGCTGGTCCCAGTCGTCACCACCGAGGTGGTTGTCACCGTTGGTGGCCTTGACCTCGACCACGCCGTCGCCGATCTCCAGGAGCGACACGTCGAAGGTGCCGCCACCGAGGTCGAAGACGAGGATCGTCTGGTCGTCCTTGTCGAGCCCGTACGCCAGCGCGGCGGCGGTCGGCTCGTTGACGATGCGCAGGACGTTCAGGCCCGCGATCTCGCCGGCCTCCTTGGTCGCCTGACGCTCGGAGTCGTTGAAGTACGCCGGGACGGTGATCACCGCGTCGGTGACCTTCTCGCCCAGGTAGGACTCCGCGTCGCGCTTCAGCTTCTGCAGGATGAAGGCGCTCATCTGCTGCGGGTTGAAGCTCTTGCCGTCCAGGTCGATCTTCCAGTCAGTGCCCATGTGGCGCTTGACGGAGCGGATGGTCCTGTCGACGTTGGTCACAGCCTGGCGCTTGGCGACCTCGCCGACCAGCACCTCGCCGTTCTTCGCGAAGGCGACGACGGACGGCGTGGTCCTGGCGCCCTCTGCGTTGGTGATGACGGTGGGCTCGCCGCCTTCGAGAACGCTGACGACGGAGTTAGTCGTGCCCAGGTCGATGCCGACCGCACGTGCCATTTCGATTCCTCCAACTGACTACTTGAGTGGATCTGACTCAAGGATGCACGACTCCCCTCCCGGAGTCAACAGACCTGAGTCGGCTCGACTCAACTTAGGTGCTCCCTATACGCGCCATCGGCGACACCTGGCGCCCCATGCGCCGCACAGCCCTCCCCCATCATGGCCGCATGGGATCGTTCTGTCACAAAATGCCGTGAGCAGCACAAAAGCGGCATTCGATCCGCCGAGTGCAGGCAGGTGCGAACGATGCGTACGCAGAAACAGTGGGGAGGCGGGCTCTTGCCGCGCCTCCGGCGCCCGCCCCGGCTCCCCCGCCCGAGCGCCAAACGCACCCTCGACCTGCTCCTCGGTTCGGCCCTGCTGCTCCTCGCGTCCCCTTTACTGGCGGCCGCCGCCCTGGCGCTGGCCGCACAGGGCCGCCGCGTGACGCGCCGCTCCCCGCGCACCGGCCTGCACGGCAGCCCCTTCGTCCTGTACTACCTGGACACCCGGTGGCTGAAGCTCGACGTGGTTTCGCGCCTGCACCACGTGGTACGCGGCGAGCTCTCCCTCGTCGGGCCCGCGCCGCTCGCCCCGGGCGACGCACGGAACGGCACCGGGGGCGCCCGGCACTGGCGGCAGGAGCTGAAGCCCGGGCTGACCGGTCTGGCCCAGGTGCGGCACCGGTCGGCGATGCCCTGGGACGAGGCGGACCTCCTGGACCAGCACTACGCCGAGCACCAGGGGCTGCGGCTGGACCTCGCGGTGCTCGCCGAGGCCGTACGCGTACCCCTGCGCGAGGCGGCCCACACCTTGCCGCGGCCCGGCAAGGCACGCCTGAGCGACACAGATCACCGCCTGCCCGGCTACAGCACGGCGGAATAAGTGGGTAGTGTCGGCACAGACTGATTAAGTTACTGCTTAGTAGTAGCGATACTCGTAGTCCCAGTGGTCACTGGAGACGCAGTACTCGCCCTTAGACGCTGGATCGATCCCACCTCGCAGGCCCGAGGAGCCCCCAATGCAACTCGCCGCGATCATCGTGTCGCTGGTGCTGACCGTGGTCGGCGTTGCGCTCATCGCCCGAGCCGTCGCGCAGATCTACCGGTTCGTCACGCTCGGACAGCCGGTCCCGGCCGGCAGCCGCACCGACAACCCCAAGCAGCGCACGATCACCCTGGTCAGGGAATTCCTCGGCCACACCCGGATGAACCGGTGGGGGATCGTCGGCTTCGCCCACTGGTTCGTCGCCATCGGCTTCCTGACCCTGCCGCCGACGCTGCTCCAGGCGTACGGGCAGCTGTTCAAGGCCGACTGGGTGCTGCCGATCATCGGCGAATGGCTCCCGTTCGAGCTGTACATCGAGTTCATCGGCCTGATGACGACGGTCGGCATTCTCGTGCTGATCGCCATCCGGCTGCTGAACCTCCCGTCCCGGGCGGGCCGCAAGTCCCGCTTCGCGGGCTCCAAGGCGTGGCAGGCGTACTTCGTCGAGTACGTCATCCTCATCATCGGCCTGGCGATCCTCTCCCTGCGCGGTCTCGAGGGCGCGATCCACCACGTCGACGGCTACGAGGCCGCGTACTTCGTCTCGTACCCGCTGGTCCTCGCCTTCAAGGGACTGGCCCTCGGCACCCTCCAGAACCTCATCTACTTCGTCGCGATGATCAAGATCGGCACCTCGCTGATCTGGATGATCACGGTGTCGCTGAACACCAACATGGGTGTCGCCTGGCACCGCTTCCTCGGCTTCCCGAACATCTGGTTCAAGCGGAACGCCGACGGCGCGGTGGCGCTGGGCGCCCTCCAGCCGATGACGACCGGCGGCAAGGAGATCGACTGGGAGGACCCGGCCGACGACGCCGTGTTCGGCGTCTCCCAGGTCGAGCAGTTCTCCTGGAAGGGCATCCTCGACTTCTCCACCTGCACCGAGTGCGGCCGCTGCCAGTCGCAGTGCCCCGCCTGGAACACCGGCAAGCCGCTCTCGCCGAAGCTCCTGATCATGTCCCTGCGCGACCACGCGCACGCCAAGGCCCCCTACCTGCTGGCCGGCGGCGGCAAGGACATGGAGGGCGAGGAGAAGGCCACCGAGGAGCAGCTGAAGGACGTTCCCGCGGCCGCCCTCGCGGAGGCCGAGCGCCCGCTGATCGGCACGGTCGAGGAGAACGGCGTCATCGACCCGGACGTCCTCTGGTCCTGCACCACCTGCGGTGCGTGTGTGGAGCAGTGCCCGGTCGACATCGAGCACGTCGACCACATCGTGGACATGCGCCGCTACCAGGTGATGATCGAGTCCGCGTTCCCGTCCGAGGCGGGGACCATGCTCAAGAACCTGGAGAAGAAGGGCAACCCCTGGGGGCTCGCCAAGAAGCAGCGCGTCGAGTGGACCAAGGAGGTCGACTTCGAGGTCCCGGTCGTCGGCAAGGACGTCGAGGACCTCACCGAGGTCGACTACCTCTACTGGGTCGGCTGCGCCGGTGCCCTGGAGGACCGCGCCAAGAAGACCACCAAGGCCTTCGCGGAGCTGCTGCACATCGCGGGCGTCAAGTTCGCGATCATGGGCGGCGACGAGAAGTGCACCGGAGACTCGGCCCGCCGTCTCGGCAACGAGCCGCTGTTCCAGCAGCTCGGCGCGGAGAACGTGGCGATGCTGAACATGGCGTTCGGCGAGGACGACGAGGACGACTCGACCAAGAAGGCCAAGGCCTCGAAGAAGATCGTCGCGACCTGCCCGCACTGCTTCAACACGATCGCGAACGAGTACCCGCAGCTCGGCGGCGAGTACGAGGTCATCCACCACACGCAGCTGCTCCAGCACCTCATCGACGAGGGCAAGCTGATCCCGGTGACCCCGGTCGAGGGCCTGATCACGTACCACGACCCCTGCTACCTGGGCCGTCACAACAAGATCTACACGCCCCCGCGCGAGATCATCGCGAAGGTGCCGGGTCTCCGGAACGAGGAGATGCACCGCCACAAGGAGCGCGGCTTCTGCTGCGGCGCCGGTGGTGCCCGGATGTGGATGGAGGAGCGGATCGGCAAGCGCATCAACAACGAGCGCGTGGACGAGGCCCTCTCCCTCAACCCGGACATCGTCTCGACGGCCTGCCCGTTCTGCCTGGTCATGCTGACCGACTCGGTCAACGGCAAGAAGAACGACGGCAAGGCGAAGGAGTCCGTCCAGGTCGTGGACGTCTCCCAGCTGCTGCTCGACTCCGTGAAGACCCCGGCCGACCCGGCGGGCGAGCAGGAGTCGGCGGACGAACCGGAGCCGGAACCGGCGAAGTAGCCGGGCCCGCGTCACGGCGCGGTGAAGCGGTCGGACCTGCCTCGGGGGCAGGACCGGCCGCTTCCGCGTTTCCCCGGCGGATGCTGGGGATAACCCCCGGGGGTCCCCTTAGGGGATGTCACATCTACGCGTCAAAGGCCGGTACTTCCCCGGCCCCGGGCTCCCATAACCGGCAGACCGGGTACGTTCGATGACGTGGCTGGATTCAGGATCGGACGCGGCCGGGACAACCGCACCCCGCAGCAAGGGCAACAGCAACCGCGGCAGCAGCCGTACGGCAATCAGGCATCGCCGCCGCCGTACGGGCAGCAGCAATGGCCGCCGTCGGGAGGACAGGGCGCCCCGCACCACGCCGCACCGGGCTACCACGGCGGACACCAAGGGGGCGGTGGCCACCCGGGCGGCGGCTACGCCGGGGCCGGCCCGGACGAGCCGGAGTACTTCACCGACCCGACGCCGTACCCGTATCCCCAGGGCCCCAACCCCGGCGACCCGTACGCGAACAATCCGGGCCACACGCAGGCGTTCCGCGTGGACGAGGAGCCGTACAGCGACGGCAACGCCTACCGCGCCGGACACGCGCCCGCGGCTCCCATGGGCCCGCGCCTGCACTGGAAGCAGCTGCTGAGCGGCATCGTGACGCGCCCCGGCCCGACGTTCTGGCAGATGCGCGACTACGCGGTCTGGGGCCCTGCCCTAACGGTGACGTTCCTCTACGGCCTCCTGGCGCTCTTCGGCTTCGACCAGGCCCGCGACGACGCGATCCACGCCCCGGTCTCCAGCGCGGTGCCCTACGTCATCCTCACGGGCGTCTGCTTCGTGCTCGGCGGCCTGGTGCTCGGCGCGGTCACCCACACGCTGGCCCGCCAGCTCGGCGGCGACGGCGCGTGGCAGCCGACGGTGGGCCTGTCCATGCTGATCATGTCGATCACGGACGTGCCGCGCCTGGTCTTCGCGATGTTCCTGGGCGGCGAGAACGCGCTGGTCGTCATCCTCGGCTGGGTGACCTGGCTGGCCGCGGCGGCGCTCCTCACCTCGATGGTGAGCAAATCGCACGACCTGCCGTGGCCGAAGGCGCTGGGCGCGTCGGCGATCCAGCTGCTGGCGCTGGTCTCGATCCTGAAGCTGGGCACGATCTGACGGCCGCGCCGCGCATACGGAAAAGGGCCCCGGGGTGACCGGGGCCCTTTTCCGTTGCAAGGCTCTTACTACGCGTCGAGAACCTGCCCACTACGCCGTACGACGGGCTTCTCCACGCTCCACGGGAAGTTGATCCAGCGGTCGGTCTTCTTCCACACGTACTCGCACTGCACGAGCGAGTGGGACTTCTCGTAGATGACCGCGGACCGCACCTCGGCGACGTGGTCGATGCAGAAGTCGCGCACCAGCTTCAGCGTCTTGCCGGTGTCGGCGACGTCGTCGGCGATCAGGACCTTCTTGTCCGAGAAGTCGATCACGTTGGGCACCGGCGCCAGCATGACCGGCATCTCCAGGGTGGTGCCCACGCCCGTGTAGAACTCCACGTTCACCAGGTGGATGTTCTTGCAGTCCAGCGCGTACGCCAGACCGCCCGCGACGAACACCCCGCCGCGCGCGATGCTCAGCACCACGTCGGGCTCGTACCCGTCGTCGGCCACGGCCTGCGCCAGCTCGCGTACGGCGTGGCCGAAGCCGTCGTACGTCAGGTTCTCCCGTACATCGTCGGTCATCGGGCCCTCACACCTGCGTCCGGTGGAAATTCATGAAGGAGCGCGACGCGGTGGGACCGCGCTGCCCCTGATAGCGCGACCCGTACCGCTCGGAGCCGTAAGGGAACTCGGAGGGAGAACTCAGCCGGAACATGCACAGCTGGCCGATCTTCATGCCGGGCCAGAGCTTTATCGGCAGCGTCGCGAGATTCGACAGCTCCAGGGTCACGTGCCCGGAAAAGCCCGGGTCGATGAAGCCGGCCGTGGAATGCGTGACCAGCCCGAGCCGGCCGAGCGAGCTCTTCCCCTCCAGCCGCGACGCGAGATCGTCGGGCAGCGAGATGACCTCGTACGTCGACGCCAGCACGAACTCCCCGGGGTGCAGGATGAACGCGTCGTCCCCCTCCGGTTCGACGGTGCGGGTCAGGTCCACCTGCTCGACGGCGGGGTCGATGTGCGGGTAGCGGTGGTTCTCGAACACCCGGAAATAGCGGTCGAGCCGCACGTCGATACTCGACGGCTGCACCATCGACGCGTCGAATGGATCAATGCGTACGCGTCCGGCGTCGATCTCGGCGCGGATGTCCTTGTCTGAGAGAAGCACCCACCGAGGATACGCAGAACGCGCGGGTCCGCCCTCATCGGGCCGCCCGCGCGCCTGTCCTCCGTCACCCGCCGCCGCTACCGCCGCTCGAACACCACGGGAACGGCATGCCGCAACCGCGCACACCGGGGACACCGGATGAGCCGCCCGGGCCCGATCCGCCCTGCCCCGAGCTGCTGCATCGGAAACGAGCTGGTAGCGAAAACGTGCCCTTCGGCACAGCGGACGACGGTGCGCTCCATGGAGTCCATCAAGTCCCTTCCCCATCAAGCCGTGGACGAGACCGCCACATTAGGGGATGAACAGGCCCCCCCTCCACGCGGCACTCCGACACCCACGCTACGCCCCCAACTCCCGCCACACACACAGCCGATCCGGAACGTCGCCGCGAGGGGATCGCGATGGGGTACAGTGTGCGAGGATGCGCCGCTGGATACGCGGCCGCCGATTTCGCGGGTGTAGTTTAATGGTAGAACATGAGCTTCCCAAGCTCAGAGCGCGAGTTCGATTCTCGTCACCCGCTCTTTCCACAAACCCTCAGGCCAACGGCCTGGGGGTTTGTCGTTTCCTCAACTCCCTGTGGGCCGCGCGCCCTCTACGCGGCCCAAGTCGACGTACTTGCTGGGAGCATTCTTCAGCGGGCTGAATCATTCCCTGCCCATACCGTGGGGATTCGGCCTGACCACGGACTTGCCTGTTCGAGTTGGCCGGCGAGGCGGAAGAGTCGGTCTTCGAGGCCGTATCCGGCGGCGAACTGCATGCCGACCGGGAGCCCCGTGCCGGGGTCGGCCGTCACGGGTACGGACATGGCGGGTGTGCCTGCCACGTTGAACGGCATGGTGAACGGCGACCGGTCATGGATGCGCTCGATCCAGCCGAGGCCGTCCAGTGCCTCCGCACCCTCCGTGTGAGTGCCGAGAGACACGGGAGGCTCCGGCAGGGTTGGCGTGAGGAGGATGTCGTACTCGTCGAAGTACCGCGCCAGGCTTCGGGCCACCCGGTTCCGCATCGCGAGAGCGGTGTGGAATTGCGCGCCGGTGACCCGATGCCCGTAGTGGTAGCCGGCGAGGGTCGCCGGTTCGAGGGTCGAGGAGTCGATGGGGCGGCCGAAGGCGGCGGCCAGGCCGTCGACCAAGGTGGTGAGGTTCACCGTCATGAGTCGGGCGTTGGACAGGACGAATTCCTCCCAGCCGACGCCGAGGGCGACCTCAACCTCCGTTACCTGATGACCAAGGAATTCAAGCAACCGCACGGTGCGGGAGAGGGCGTCGGTCACCGGTGCGATGGTGCGGCGTCCGCCCCACGCCTGGGCGAGCACACCGATGCGCAACGAGCCCGGATGACGGGTGACTTCCTCCGCGTACGGCCGTGACGGCTGCGGGGCGAAGTAGGGGTCGCCCGATTCCGGGCCGCGTATCCGGTCGAGCAGTACCGCACTGTCGCGTACGGTGCGGCTGACGCTGCCGTGGACGGCCAGGCCGCTGAAGACCTCGTCGACGTCGGGCCCCATGGACACCCGGCCACGGGTCGGCTTGATCCCGAAGAGGCCGTTGTAGGCGGCGGGGATACGGAGCGATCCGGCGGCATCGGTGCCATGGGCGACCGGAACCACCCCGGCCGCGACAGCGGCGGCAGCGCCTCCACTGGACCCGCCCGCACTGCGCTCCAGATCCCACGGGTTACGGGTCACGCCGTACAACGCGGATTCCGTCGAGATGCCATAAGCCATCTCCGGTGTCGCGGTGCGCCCGAACGTCACGAGACCCGCGCGCCGGAAGCGCCGCATCAGCGAGGAGTCGGCGCCGACGACGTTACCGGCCGCCAGGCGGCTTCCCAGCTCCATCCGCCGCCCGGCCATGGCCACCGCGATGTCTTTGATCAGAAAGGGGACGCCGGCCAGTGGTGTGCTGCCAGGGGCAGGTTCGTCGTCGGTCGGCCAGGTCTCCACGACGGCGTTGATCTGCGGATCAACCGCCTGCACGGCTTGGCGTGCGACTGCCTCCAACTCGGCGGAGCGTACCTCGCCTTCGGCCACCAGCTCCGCCAGCCCGACCGCGTCGAAACTCACGTACTCAGAAGCTTTCACCGTCACTCCCCACCAAGAAAGATACCTTTGAATACCGAACGATACCCAACGGTATCGTGTGGGTCCGACTGGTACCGTGGCGAGGGCGTGAACCGCACGATCGACCGGAGTAGTCATGGCATCGACCCTCAGCAGGCCGAGCAGAGTGGCGAAGCTGCCGCCTCGTGAGCGCATTCTCGACGCCGCCGAAGAGCTCTTCCAGAGAGAAGGGATCCGGCTGGTGGGGGTCCAGGCGATCGCCGACAAGGCCGAGACCACCAAAATGGCGATCTACCGGCACTTCGAGACCAAGGACGCGCTGGTCGCGGAGTGGCTGCGGATCGTCGCCGCGGACTATCAGGCGGCCTTCGACCGGGTGGAAGCCGAATATCCCGACCGGCCCGAGGAGCAGATTCTGGGCCTGGCCCGATTCATCGCCGAGGGGCTGTCGGCGATCTCATACAGGGGTTGCCCGTTCATCAACTCCCTCGCCGAGCTTCCCGACCGCCTTCATCCGGCACGGCGAGTGATCGAGGACCACAAGGCCCTCCAGACCCGCAGGCTGATCGGCATGTGCACCGAAGCGCAGATGCGCGACCCCGGACAGGCCGCGGCCGAGATCACCTTCGCGCTCGAAGGGGCCCAGGTCAGCACACAGAACGGAAGCATCGATCGGACGGGAGACCGCCTGATGAAAGTCGTCGAGGGAATCGTGGACCGGCACCGCTCCCCGCGCTGAGTTGCTTGACCGAGAGCGGCGGACCCGGAGACGTCGGCCGGGCGGACCCGAGACCCACGCAGCCCCTCGTGCCGCATGGATCCCGCGGGTCACGCCATGGAGTTCATCACCGTGCCGTACGGAGGCCGGCCCGCGTAGCCGCATGCGCCGAGGACCGCGCTCCCCTGCGGAGTGCGGTCCTCGGGCGCTGCCTGTGCCACGGCGTGCGCGGTGCGTCAGCTCAGGTCGTCGTCCGTCTGCCCCGTGCTCCCGGCCGCATGAGTCTTCTCGCGCATCTTGCGCACCAGCTCCGCCTTGCGGTCAGCGGCACCCTGGCGGTCGAGGTTGCGGTGCGGACCGTTGTTCTGCCGTTCGGCGCGGGACAGCTTCTTGCGCTGGCCGCCGCCCTGGCCCACGGGGTTGTTGATGTTCTTGCTGTCGGTCACGGGTTCTCCCGGTGTGTCATGAAGGGATCCACGGTGGGGGACGGGGGGCTGTTACGGAGGACGTCAGCGGGGCCCGTCACGCTCTCAGCCGTGAATCGGCGCCTGGAAGAACGTGCCGAGGACGTTACCCGGTCCTGTCGGCCCCGCACGCCATGCCTTCGGCACCCCGGCGTCCGCCGGCGATCGGCTGGTCCGAGATGCCGGTGCCGCCGGGCGGAAACGCTCTGCCCGGGGTCACTGAATACCTCTGTCGGCCGTCTCAGAATTTAGCGGTCCGCACCGGAAGGGTTTCTGTTGCGGCGTGCGCGGGAAAATGTCGGGCGCACATAAACCCTTCTCGGCGTGCTACGGTCGGAGCCAGTTGCAGTTGTGGTACCCAAATATCTTCAGGCGCCTCGGGCCGGCCGAAAGCCGCAGAGGGGCGCTTAGTATTTCCGGTCATTTCCGGGCAGGGCATCATCGCGGCGACACGGGGTCCGTAAAGTGCGGATTCCGGTGTACTGCCCAAAGGAGATTGACATGGCTACTGGCACCGTGAAGTGGTTCAACGCGGAAAAGGGTTTCGGCTTCATCGAGCAGGACGGTGGCGGCGCTGACGTGTTCGCCCACTACTCGAACATCGCCGCCCAGGGCTTCCGCGAGCTCCAGGAGGGCCAGAAGGTTTCCTTCGACATCGCGCAGGGCCAGAAGGGCCCGACGGCCGAGAACATCGTCACGGCCTGACGCCACGCGCATCAGTAGCTGGGGCCCGCATCCTTCGGGGTGCGGGCCCCAGCTACTTGTTTTTCTCCGCTGCCGGTACGGAATTCCCGCCGGCCGCGTTCGCATTTCATTCGGTCCGTGCCTGTGATTCCCCGCGCCGCTCTTTCGCTGCGGAATTCCTTGATGCATGCCGTATCAAGGAAGGTTCAGCATGAACCCCACGCGCACGAACAGCCGGTCCGGCCCGGTTCGAGGCCGACGCTCCGGCGCTTCCGTCCCGAGCCGTTCGAGTGGCCGGCGACCCGCCCCGATGCGGGGAGAATTCGCCCTGCCCAAGACGGTCACCCCGGCGCTGCCCGCGGTCGAGGCGTTCAGCGAGCTCGACCTGCCGAGGAGCCTGCTGGCCGCGCTCACCGCGCAGGGCGTGACCACGCCGTTCCCCATCCAGGGGGCGACGCTACCGAACTCCCTGGCGGGCCGTGACGTCCTGGGCCGCGGCCGGACCGGCTCCGGCAAGACGCTCGCCTTCGGCCTGGCCCTGCTGGCCCGCACCGCCGGTCAGCGCGCCGAGCCCCGTCAGCCGCTGGCCCTGGTCCTCGTTCCCACCCGGGAGCTCGCGCAGCAGGTCACCGACGCCCTCACCCCGTACGCCCGGGCCGCGCAGCTGCGGCTGGCCACCGTCGTCGGCGGGATGTCGATCGGACGGCAGGCGAGCGCGCTGCGGGGCGGTACGGAGGTCGTCGTGGCCACCCCCGGCCGCCTCAAGGACCTGATCGAACGCGGCGACTGCCGACTGGACCGGGTCGCGATCACCGTCCTGGACGAGGCCGACCAGATGGCCGACATGGGGTTCATGCCGCAGGTCACCGCGCTCCTGGACCAGGTCCGCCCCGGGGGCCAGCGCATGCTGTTCTCCGCGACTCTGGACCGTAACGTCGACCTCCTGGTCCGGCGGTACCTCGCGGACCCCGTCGTCCACTCCGTGGACCCCTCGCAGGGCGCGGTCACCACCATGGAGCACCACGTCCTGCATGTGCACGGTGCCGACAAGCACCGGCTGACGACGGAGATCGCGGCGCGCGAGGGCCGGGTGATCATGTTCCTGGACACCAAGCACGCGGTGGACCGCCTCACCCAGCACTTCCTGGCCAGCGGGGTCCGTGCCGCCGCCCTGCACGGCGGGAAGTCGCAGCCGCAGCGCACGCGCACGCTCGCCCAGTTCAAGACCGGGCACATCACGGTGCTGGTGGCGACGAACGTCGCGGCGCGCGGGATTCACGTCGACCACCTCGACCTCGTCGTCAACGTGGATCCGCCGACCGACCACAAGGACTACCTGCACCGGGGCGGCCGTACCGCGCGGGCCGGCGAGTCCGGCAGCGTCGTCACCCTGGTCACCAGCGGCCAGCGCCGCGAGATGACCCGCCTCATGGCGGCGGCCGGCATCGTCCCCCGTACCACCGAGGTCCGCTCCGGCGAGGCGGCGCTCAGCCGGATCACCGGCGCCCGGACCCCCTCCGGCGTTCCTGTGACGATCACGGCGCCGGTGTCCGAGCAGCGTAGGCGCGGCGCGGCGCCCACCGGTCGTCGCAACCCCGGCGCGGCCGCCCGGCGCGGGAGCGGGCGGCGGTCCGTCTCGCGCGCCGCGGCCTGAACATCCCGTGATCCGAATGACGGCCCATCTCCGCAGGAGGCACATGGTGACAGCGGTTCAGAATCAGCCCGCCCGGGTGAACACCGGCCCCGTCCTCAGGGCGACGCCCGACGCCCTGGACGCGGCCGGGCCACAGGTCGGCGACGACATGACCGTGGAGGTGGCCCTATCCGTCATGGCCAGTGCCAGGACCGTACGCCTGCGGGTCTGCGACAACGACGGCCTGTGCACCGCCCTGGTCACCCGAGCCCAGCTCACCGTCGTCCGCGACGGCCCCGGCTACTCGGACCGGGTCCAGCTGCGCGACATTCTCGGCGAGCGGGGCCCGGACGCATCGGCGGCCGTGACGGCCGCGCAGACCATGCGCCGACGGGCCTCCGCCGTCGCCCCGGCCCTCTGAAGCGTCTCCCCCGCGGAACCATCCCCCCCTTTTCCCCCTGTGAGGCATCGTGCGCTGTGTCATCGCCCGCTTCCCGTTCGAGCTCAGCAAGAGCGGTGTCCTGGACTCCTTGAAGGGCGTCAAGCCCGAGGAGGTCGTCGGGGACTCCGTGACCATCGGCCGCCGCGCCTATCCCGTCAAGCAGGTCGGTGAGGTCATCACCCGCCAGGACCGCCGCGACTTCAGTGGCGACGAAGTCCTCCGGGCGATGGCCAAGCTCGGCTTCACCTGCCACAGCACTCCCCGGGCCGCCGCGCCCGTCCCGGCCGTCAGCCCGCTCCAGCACGCCTCCGCGATGCTCGGCAGTCCGGTGACCGTCTGACCGCCTGACGCGCGGCGGGCCGGGTGCCCGCTGCTCCCCGCCCGGCCGACGGGACGCGCGAGCCGAAACCTGAGCAGTCGGAAGGGCCCGACCGGTGCGTACCGGTCGGGCCCTTCCGCGTAACGGTGGTTCCGTCCGCGCGGACGTCAGTGCTCGGAGTACGTGAAGTCGCCCATGGTCCAGGCGCTGACGTCCTCGATCGCGACGCGGTACATCCCGCCCGTCTCCGGGATCCCCACCGTGCCCTGGAGGATCCGCGCCATGTGGAAGTGCAGATACGCGGGCGGCCCCTCCCTCCCAGCCGCGGTGGTGAACATGGCGGAGAACTCGCCCAGGCGGGCCGAGTCCGTCAGGACCTCCGACACCCGCTGCCGCCACACGGCTTCGGGCGCCAGGCGGCCGGTGATGACGGCACCACCGGCGACCACGGTCAGGGACATCTGGTTGCTGTGCCCGGACTCCACCAGCGTGGCGACGTCAACGAGCAGCTCGTCAGGCTTCGACATGAGAGCGAATCTTATGCACGGGACGCCCCGTCGTCCCCTGGCCCCTCGGACAGGGCGGTCGGCCAGGGGATGGCGGACGCCTCGGGCACGGTCGATTACCTCCTTGGAGTGAACCCGAAAATCTATGGTGGCCGCAGTAGACATTGGGCGATGGCACGCCTAAGGTTTCTCTCGTAACCCAGAGAGACAGTGATACCCGGCAGAGACGGACTGCCGGTTGAGGACGCAGTCGCAGGACGGTGCGGCGGTGGAGTTTCGAAGCCAGGGTTGTTGTGACGGCGACGGGACTGACCGCCGGACCGGGTGGCCCGCAGCGAGGGGCCGCCGGAGCGGGACCGTCGACATGACAGTCACGGCGCCCGTGCACGCAGTACGCAGTACCCGCTGGTGAGAAGTTGATCATCGAGAGAAGAAGGAGGAGCCCGCGCCATCAGGATCGCCCGGGGCGGAGTCTTCGGCCCGCCCGGGTACCGCAGGACATCGATAGTGAGGTGGTCTCCGGTCAAGCAACCGCGATCCCCGCGCCCCCGACAGCAGCCAGGTCGGAGCCGCGGATACAGACGGCCGGTGCCGTGTCTGGGCCGGCAGGTGGTGTAGTAGTTCCTTCGGGGCCTTGGTGCCATTCGGCGCCAAGGCCCCTCAACGCGTTCCGTGCGTTCCACAAGAGAGGTGCAAGTGACAGCAGACGACTCGTACGGCCGTCTTGACGATGACGACTACCCCGCCTACACGATGGGCCGGGCCGCCGAGATGCTCGGCACGAGCCAAGGCTTCCTCCGCGCCATCGGTGAAGCCCGTCTGATCACCCCACTGCGTTCGGAGGGCGGCCACCGCCGCTACTCCCGCTACCAGCTGCGCATCGCCGCCCGCGCCCGCGAACTGGTCGACCAGGGCACGCCCATCGAGGCCGCCTGCCGCATCGTCGTACTGGAAGACCAGCTGGAAGAGGCGCAGCGCATCAACGCCGAGTACCGCCGCGCGAGGGAGTCGGCGGAGCCGCCGCGCGAGGACTGAAGCGGCGTCGGGCCTCGCGGGCGCCCGCCGGGGCGCCCCGCCCGTCGCCCTCTTGTTGCGTATGCCCTGACACCCCCTCCATGGTCCCCGCACTCCCTCCGACGGGCTCCCGGGTGCGTGCGAGGATTGGGCACCATTTGGACGACGATCTTGGAAGGGGGCGCGTCCATGCCCATATGCCGCACGGGACACGCCGCATCCGTCAGACCCGCGCAGTCGGGCAGTGAAGCCGGCCGGTCATGTCGCTGACCCGCCGGACCCTCCTGACCGCCGCGACCGCGGCTGCCGCTGCCCCGGTGCTCGCACCCCTCGGCACCACCCGGGCACCCGAGCAGATCGTGCTCGCTGCCGGAACCGCCACTGCGCAGCCGACGCAAGCCGCCCTGAACGCCCGGAACAGGTTCGACCTCACGGCCGAGCCCGTCGATCTGTTCGGTGGCGAGATCCGGCTGGCCCAGGGCAAGGTGCATCAGCAGGTCGCCTTTGATCCGGTGACCGGTCTGGCGTACGTGACGCAGATCCTCAGCAACGGGCGCCAACTCGCCGACGAGCCCGCTCCCGTGCCCGTCAGCGAGCGCGACCGGCGGGGTGATCTGTGCGTCAACGAGGTCGCTCCCGACGGAACCGTCCGCGCCGTCATGTATCTGCGAGGCGTCGGCCACGGTGGCGGGCTCGGCGTCGAGCATGTGGACGGCCGGGCCTGGCTCTGGCTGGAGACCGACGCGGATCCCGTCGCCGGCGGCGGTTTCGCCTACGGCAAGCGCGTCGGCCGTGTCGCCTTCACCCCCGACGCCATCGTGGACGCGGGAAGCGCCGACATCGAGGTGTTCGATCCCACCCCGGGAGCCTCACACGTCACCCCGGCCCTGGACCTCGAACACGGCCGCATCGCCGTGCGTCAGAAGGTGCTCGACGCCGAGGAGTACCTCGTCTACGACCTCGAAGCCTTCAAGCGGCGCAGCTTTACCCCGCTGTACCGCTTCCCGCCCATGTATCGCACTCAGTCATGGTGCCTGTACGGAGACCTCCTCTATCAGAACGAGGGCAACCCCTACAGCGCTGCCAATCCGCTTCCCGGCAATTCCTGGTGGAACGTCTACGACATCACCACCGGGCACCTGATCGAGCGACGCTTCAACACCACCGCGCTCGGCCTCTCCCACCGCGAGACCGAAGCCATCACCGTTCGCCGGACGCCTGACGGGCCGCAGCTCGTCTTCGGCTTCGCCACCCGAGAACCAGGACCGCGTCTCATGACTCTCTTCGGCATCACAGCCACCACCGATGGCACCGGCGACCACGTTCCGTGGACCAACCTGGACCACCCGAAGCTCTACACCCCGGTCAACAGCACCTACACCCCTCAGTACCGCCAGGTCGGCAATCGCGTCGACCTCCACCTTCGGCTTTCACGCACCGACGGCGGTCCGTGGACCAGCGGGGAGACGGTCCTCATTCTCCCGCCGCACATCCGCCCCAACCGCACCCAGGGCCTGATCGGACAGGTCACGGGTTCCGGGGTGTCCGGGCCCCTCACCGTCCGCTGGGAGGTACTCAGCAACGGTTCGTTGCTGCTCTTCGATGAGCGCCTGATCACCGGCTGGGTCGGTCTCGACGCCGGCTACTTCACCAGCTGAAGGGCCTTCAGGCAGGGGCGCGTCGCGCCCTGCCGCTGACTCCGATTCGCGAGCGCGTGCGAACATGACCCCGTTGTTCTTAGCGGGCTGGGGGTCATGTCGTCGTGTTCGTACCGCACTTCACGCTTCCCGAGGAGTTGTTGCTGCTTGCGCACGATCCCGTCGAGGGGCGGGTCGTGTGCCGGACGCACGCTCTGCGGCTCGGGATCGCGGGGGCCGTTGCCGCCGAGTTGGTGCTGGCCGGGCGGGTCGAGGTGCGGGACGGGAAGATTGTCGCGTCCGGTGCGCCGGGGATCGGGGACTCGTTTCTCGATGCGGCGCTGGCCGGGGTCGCCGGGCGTCGCAAGGGGCACAAGCTTCAGCGGTGGGTGCGCGATACCGCGGGCGTGAAGACCAGTGCGGGCAGGACGGACGAGGTGTGGCGCCACCGGCTCGTCGCGCGCGGGGCGCTGCGCGAGGAGCGCACCCGGACCCTGGGGGTCATCGCGCAGCGCCGCCACCTCGTGGGGCCGGACGACCGGACGTCGCCCGCGCGCGAGCGGGTGTCCGCTGTGGGGAACGGAGCGACCGGCGACGAGCGCGCCCGGCTGCTGGCCGCGCTCGTCGGGGCGACCGGGCTGGCCGGAAACGTACTGCCGGGGGACGAGTTGTTCCAGCCGCGCAGCGAGGTGACGGCCTCCGCCGGGCGGGACCCCATAGCGCGGACCGTACGGGAACTGATCCGCGAGCGGGAGGGCACGCCGGGGCGGACACGCGGCGGCGAGTCGCTGCCCGAGAGCACGGGCCCGGGCTGGAATCCGCTGAGCTGGATCTTCGACGGTGACGGCGGCGACGGGGGCGGGGACTGAGGGCGGGCGCGGTGCGCGTCGTACCCTCGCGTCCATGCACAGCAGCCTGACGGCACATGCGCGATGCCTGTACGGGGACGAGTACGGGCCCACCCCCGTATGCGGGCTTGAACACCGCGAGCATTACTTCGTCGAGGAGCTGACGTTCGCCGACGCGGGCGCCATCCTCGCCATGCTGCGCGCACTGGCCCCGAACATCGTGGACGGCTATCTGCCCGTGTGGGTACGCAACCTGGCGTACCGGCTTGTGCTGTTGCAGCGGCCGGACGAACCGGCGCTCCTGCGGGAGGCGGCTCAGAACCTCTGGCTGCACGGCCCCGACTGGGACGACGTGGCCACCGGGCTCACGGAACGGGCCGATGCGCTGGAGGCGTCGAGTTGATGACCCTCACTCGCGCTCGACATCGGCCGCACCTGACGGAGCCGGGCGGCCCGCGCCCCTGCGGGCGGCTAGGGGAAGCTAGGGGCAGCTCTCCTCGAACTTCACCGCCGTGATCTCGACCGGCTGTCCGTTCAGCTTCGCGCCCGCCGCGGGCACCTGGGTGCAGACCTTCCAGTTGCTCTCCAGCAGCACCATGCGGTCCTCCGCGGCGTCCTTCACCGTGAGCGAGGTCCCGGAGTCGAGCGCGGCGCGCGCGGTGTTCACGGACTTGCCCGCGAGGTCGGGCATCCGGCCACCCACCACCTTCGGCGGCTTCTTGTCCTTGGCCGGGCAGCTCTCCTCCGTCTTCACGGCGCCGAAGTCCAACTCGGTCGTCGTGGCGACCGGCTTGCCCGCCGCCACGTTCTGGGAGCAGACCTTCCAGTTCCGGTCGAACACCTGCATCCGGTCCCGGCCCGCGCTGTCGTGCGAGGTCAGGGTGTAGAAGCCCTTGGCCTGGGCCGCGTCCTGCGCGGACTGGAGCCCCATGCCGACGAAGTCCGGTACGGAGACCTCCGCTTCGGCCTCGTCGTCGGCCGGCCGGGTCGTGCCCTTCGGCGCGGGCGGCTCGGCGTCGGCAGGCGCACCGGCCTTCGGCGACGCCGTCACGGTGACCGTCGCGACGGGCGCGGGCGTCGCGCTGTTGACGTTCTCCGTGGAGCTGCCGCCGGCGCTCCCCGCGACGGCTCCGGCGACGAACAGGCCGACCGCCGCCGGAACGACGACGCGCTTGCGTGCCCAGGCCGGCAGGCCCGGAGCCGATCCGGACGGCTTCTGCGGGGCCGGGCCCCAGGGCTGCTGGGTGTTGTTGTTCCAGTTCATTCGTCCCCCCAAGGTGCGATTAGTGGAGGCATGACCGTATCCGTCACTCCGGGGCAAGGGGAGCCAGGTCCTCCGTAAGTGATGAATCCGTGATGGTGATACGGAGAATCGTGAAGGCGGACCGCCCGAGTCGGCGATCACCCGAACGAGGTAATTGACCGATCGTTCCAGAAACGCCTACGCTCTTCGATGTGGCCAGGACCAAGGAATTCGATCCCGAGGCCGCGCTGCAGGCGGCCCTTGAGCTGTTCTGGCAGCGCGGCTACGAAGCGACGTCGATGGCCGACCTCGTCGAACATCTCGGCATCGGCCGGGCCAGCATCTACGCCACCTTCGGCAACAAGCACGAGCTGTTCCTGAAGGCGTTGGACCGTTACGCGGAGGGGCGCGATCCGCTCCTTCTCGCGGAACTGTCCCAGCCGGGGCCGGCCCTGCCCGCCGTCCGGACCGTGGTGCGCCGCTTCGCCGAGGAGGCCACATCACTGGAGGCGCGGCTGCACGGGTGCCTCATCACCAACACCGCTTCCGAGCTGGCACCGCATGACACGGCGGCGGCCCGCCGGGTGGAGATCAGCTGGGAGCACCTCGAAACCCCGCTGCACTCCGCGCTCGTACGGGCCCAGGCTCAGGGCGAGTTGCCGGAGGACCGCGACCCGCGTGCACTGGCCCGCCTGCTGCTCGTCCTGCTCCAAGGCATACGGGTCGTCGGCAAGGCGTCCAGCGATCCCTCCCGCGTACGGGAGGCCGCCGAGCAGGCCCTGTCACTGCTCGACTGACCCCGGCCGCCGACCGGACCGGGCCCCGCCTCCGCCCCTACCCCTACCCCTGTTCCGAACGGCCTGGCACTCCGGCCGAGGTGGGCCGGACGCAATCTCGCACGACCAAATAATGGAACGATCGGTCCATTTAATGGGTTCGCCGGCAGCCCGGCCGACCCCCTACAGAGGAGTTGTGGAAGTGAACCGCTTCATCGGCAGGTCTGTTCTCGTCACGGGCGCCGGCTCCGGCCTCGGCCGTGCCACCGCGCTCGCCTTCGCCGCCGAAGGCGCGTCGGTGGTGGTCGCGGGGCGCACCCGGGCATCCCTGGACGAGACGGTGCGGCTCATCGAGGTGAGCGGGGGCACGGCCGCCGCGGTCGTCGCCGACGTCACCGACTCGGAGCAGGTCCGGCGCCTGGTCGAAGAGAGCGTGGACCGCTTCGGCGGGCTCCACATCGCGGTCAACAACGCCGGGATTCTCCGAGGTTCCGGCCCGGTGGCGGACGTGAGCGAAGAGGACTGGGACGCGGTACTGCAGACCAACGTCACCGGCGTCTGGCTGGCGATGAAGCACGAGATCGCCCACATGCGGGCCCATGGGGGCGGCGCCATCGTCAACATCGCGTCCAACCTCGGGGCCCACCTGCGGATACCGAACGCCGCCGCCTACATCACGTCGAAGGCGGCCGTCTCCGCGCTGAGCCGGGCCGCGGCGCTCGACCACATCCAGGAGGGCGTCCGCATCAACGCCGTCAGCCCGGGAGCATCCGAGGCGCCCATGTCCCTCCACCCGGGCGAGACCGAGGCCGACCGGGCGGAACGGGTGAAGTCGCAGAACCCGCTCGGGAGGCTCGCGCAGGCCGAGGAGGTGGCGGCCGCGGTGCTGTACCTCGCCTCGCCCGCCGCCGGAGCGGTCGTCGGCACGGACCTGGTCATCGACAGCGGGGCGGCGGCTTGAGGGAGGGCGGACGTAGGACGGCGGCCTGAGGGGGAGCGGACAGGGGGGCGGCGGACGAAGGAGGGAGGACGGAGGACGGAGGGTGCCGGGCGGCGCGGCGGATACGGCCTAGCATCGGGGCCCCACCGATCACTGGAGTGAACCGCCATGACCTTGTCGCCGCGTATCGGGGTCGTCATCGTGACGATGGGGACCCGGCCCCGGGAGTTGGAGGCGCTGCTCGCGTCCGTGGCCAAGCAGGATGTGCCGGCCGCCCGTGTGGTGCTGGTGGGCAACGCGACCTCGCTGGACGACGTCTCGACCGATGTGCTCGGCGCGGCGGGCACCCCCGGTGCGACCGAGGTGACCAAGGTGCCGCTCACGGAGAATCTGGGGTGCCCAGGGGGCCGGAACGTGGGGCTTGAGCTACTGCGGGACGGGGGTGGGGCAGACGGGGGCGAGGTCGATGTCGTGGTCGAGTTGGACGACGACGGGCTGCTCATCGCGACGGACGTGTTCCGCGAGGTGCGGCGGCAGTTCGCGGAGGATCCGAGGCTGGGGATCATCGGATTCCGGGTCGCCGACGAGCAGGGGCGGACCGAACGGCGCTGGGTGCCGAGGCTGCGGGCGGGCGATCCGATGCGCGGGGGGCCGGTGACCGCGTTCCTGGGTGGCGGGCACGCCTTCTCGATGCCGATGCTCCGGCAGATCGGGCTGTGGCCGGGGGAGTTCTTCTTCGGGCACGAGGAGTCGGACCTGGCATGGCGGGCGCTGGACGGCGGGTGGGAGATCCGTTACGTGCCGACGCTCGTCCTCCAGCACCCTCGGACATCTCCGGCCCGGCATGCCGTCTACTACCGGTTCACCGCGCGGAACCGGGTGTGGCTCGCGCGCAGGCGGCTTCCGGCGCCGCTGATCCCGGTCTATCTCGGCGTGTGGATCACGCTGGCCATGCTGCGGATGCGCTCGGTCACGGGGCTGAAGGCGTGGTGGGGCGGGTTCGCCGAGGGGATCAGGACACCGGCCGGGGAGCGGGCGCCGATGAGCTGGCGGACGGTATGGCGGATGACCCGGCTGGGACGGCCGCCGGTGCTGTGAGGCGGGTGCGCGACTGAAGGGGTGCTCCGGGCGGGCGCCGCCCGGGTGCTACGGGCGCCCGGCCGGGCGGCCGCACCCGGGTGCCCCGGGGCAGCGTCGCCGGTGCGGTGAGGCAGTTGGAGGGCTGGGGCGTGCTCCGGGGTGGCCGCCGCCGTTCCGGAGCACGCCGGAAGGTCAGCCCGTGGTGCAGGAGACCGTCGGCCAGGTCCAGCTGCCGTTGGACTGGATGGTGACGCCGAAGTTGTTGCCGCTGCCGTTGGGCTTGGCGGTCAGCACTTGGGCGCTGGGGTAACTGGCGCTGATGTTCCAGGTGGAGAGGACCTTCTCCGGGGACGGGACGTTCATGGTCACGGTCCAGTTGCTGGAGCCGGAGACCGCGACGTTGAGGTTGTAGCGGTCGCTCCACTTCTCGCCTGCGGAGAGGGTGGCGGTGCAGCCGTTGTTGCCGCCGCCGGTGTTGCCGCCCCCGTTGTCACCGCCGCCGGACGTGCTGCCCAGCGTGATGCTGGAGCTGCCGCTGCTCTGGTAGCCCTCGGTGGCCATGATCATGTAGTTGAAGCTGCCGAGGTTCATCCCGTGCTGGGCCCAGGCGTCGAAGTGGTTGCCGGTGGTGATGGTGCCTCCGGTGCGCTTGGACTGGCGGACGCTCCAATACTGCTTGAACGTCTTGGTGCCCTCGATCGAGGGGGCGTTGGTCCGGGTCGTCTCGTAGATGTCGTACGTGCCGCCGTCACTGGTGACCGTGCCTTTGAAGGTCCCGGTGGGCCGGTACGTACCCCAGTTGTCCACGATGTAGTACTCCACCAGCGGGTTCTGCGACCAGCCGTAGAGGGCCAGATAGGCGTTGCCCGAGGGGTTGAAGGAGCCGGAGTACGTCACGCTGCGGCGGCCGCCCGTGCTCCAGCCCTTGCCCGCGACGAAGTTGCCGGTGTTGCTCCAAGAGGTCCCGTAACTGCCGCCGGAGCCGAGGTTCATGGAGACGCTGCCGGGGCTGTCCGTCCAGAACGAGTAGTAGTAGCCGTTGTTGGTCCCCGTCTGGTTCGAGGTCACGGTCGTGTCGGCGGTGGCCGTGCCGGGCAGGGCGATCGCCGCGACGACGGCGATCACCAGGGCGAAGGCGCTGCGGATGAACAGCCGTAGGCCGTTCACCTGTCTGGGGCGGCTCGTCGGATGTGCGGGGGTTGCGTACATGGGGGGAAGTCCTCCTCGTCCCGTGAGCAGGTAGGCGTCGGCAAGGGGGCCTGCCGACGGCGCTCAGTGTTGGACCGACCCCTGGGGGTGTCAATACTTTCGGCATGAGTTGCGAAACCTTCGAATGCCCTTGCCGGTAAGGGAGTTGGAGGATTGCGCAGCTCAGCTGCCATCGATTCGTCAGCGAGTAGTGCGGAATTGGAGAGGAAGTGACCTCTCCCCTCGAACCGAATGGCCGTCATTTCGAAAGTTTCGGGTCGGTGACGCCACTGATCAGCCTCTAGGGTTTGGCACGTGGTGGTCGGTGAAGAAGTACGGGCGGGCGCAAGCGAGTCGGTGTGCGAGCCGTGGTGGCGGGTCCACCGTGTCCCGCTGGTCTCCGTCGCGATAGCGCTGCCGCTGTACGTCGTGTGGGCGGCCGTCCTGGCCACCGGCGGCGGTGATCTCGCCGCGCAGCTCGCCTGGTCCGGGTTCACCGCGCGCCACCCGGGATCGGCGTACAACCTGTCCTGGTACGGGGGGATGCACACCGCGAGTTACAGCGTCTTCTCCTCGTACGTGATGGCCCTCGTCGGCGTCCGCACGGTGTCCGTGGTCTCCGGGCTCGCCGCCACCTGGCTGCTGGCCCGCCTCTTCGTCCGTACGGGGATGCGCCGCCCGCTCCCGCCCGCGCTGCTCGGCGCCTTCGCACTGTGGTGCAACGTCGCGTCGGGGCGTACGACCTTCGCGCTCGGCGTGGCCGTCGGGCTGGTCGCCTGCCGGTTCGCCCACCGGGCCGTGGTGGCCGTCGTCGCCGGGGCGCTGGCGACCATGGCCAGCCCGGTGGCCGGGCTCTTCCTGGTCGTCGTGGGCGCCGCGTACCTGCTCGACCGGCGGTGGCGCGCGGGCGCGGTCCTGATGGTTCCGTTCTTCGTGGTCGTCGGCGCGACGACGCTGCTGTTCCCGTTCCGGGGCGAGCAGCCGATGCACGCGGACCGGGTGTGGATGCCGGTGCTGGTCTGCGCGGTGCTCGCGGCGGCGGCGCCCTGGACGCGGGAATGGCGGCTGACGCGGTACGGGGCCGTGGTGTACGCGGTCGGCGTGGTGCTGACGTTCCTCGTCGCCTCCCCCATCGGCACGAACGTGGAGCGGCTGCTCGGTCTGGTCGCCGTGCCCGTGCTGTGCGCGGCGGTCCTCGACACGGTCCGGGCCGGGGCGCGGGTGCGTACGGGGTTCCTGGCCGCCGTCCTCGTGCTCTCCGGGTACTGGCTCGTCGACAAGACCGTGGACGACCTGCGCGTCTCCACCCCCGTGCCGTCCTGGGCGTCCCGCACCGAGGGGGTCGTCGCCGCGCTCGACCGGCTGGGCGCCGACCGGGTCCGCGTCGAGGTCGTCCCCGCGCGCAACCACCGCGAGGCCGCCGTCCTCGCCCCGCACGTCAGCATGGCCCGGGGCTGGAACCGCCAGCTGGACGTCGAGCGCGGGCGCCTCTTCTACGAGGGCGAGCTCACCCCGGACCGCTACCGCGCCTGGCTCGACCGCTGGGCCGTGGGCCTCGTCGTCCTGCCCCACGGGCGGCCGGACGGACCCGCCGAGGCCGAAGCGGCCCTGGTCAGGGGCGGGTTGCCGTGGCTGGACCAGGTGTGGGAGGACGACGGCTGGACGGTCTACCGGGTCCGGGAGGCGACCCCGCTCGCGCCCCCGCCCGCCACGGTCACCGGTGGCGGCGACGCGGAGCTGGTCCTGCGCATGGAGCGGGCCGGATCGGTGACCGTACGGGTCGCCCACTCCCCCTGGCTCCGCGTGCACGGGCCCACCGGGGCCTGTCTGCGGCAGGACGGCGAGTGGACGCGGCTGACCGTGCGGAAGCCGGGGACGTACCGGCTGGACTCGGCGTACGGGCTCGGCCGCTTCACGGGGCGCGGCTGCTGAGACCGGGCCCGGACCCGTAAGCCCTCAGCGGCGGGCCCGGACCGTGAGCCCTCCGGGCCGGGCCCGCGCCCCGTACCGCCCCGGTGAGATCCCGGCAACACCCGGGCAATGAAATACGGCGGAAACACACGGGGTCCCTCGCCGAAACGCGAGCCGGTCACGCTCGCAGTCGCTCCCACCGCTCCCCGCCCCGAGGAGGGACCCCCGTGACCCCCGTGACCGTGGCCGCGCCCGGCCTGGACAGCGGCGACACCGCCTGGCTGCTCGCCGCCACCGCCCTCGTTCTGCTGATGACGCCCGGGCTCGCGCTGTTCTACGGCGGCATGGTCCGCACGAAGAGCGTCCTCAACATGCTGATGATGAGCTTCGTCTCGATCGCCCTGGTCACCGTGGTCTGGCTGGTCGCGGGCTATTCGCTGGTCTTCGGCGACGACGCGTTCGGCGGGCTCGTCGGCGGCCTGGAGCACCTGGGTCTGGCGGACATCGGGCCGGACGCGCTGACCGGCGGGGTGCCGACCCTGCTGTTCACGACCTTCCAGCTCACCTTCGCGATCATCACGGCGGCGCTGATCAGCGGTGCGGTGGCGGACCGTACGAAGTTCGCCGCGTGGCTCGTCTTCGTACCGGTGTGGACGCTGCTCGTATACGTGCCCGTCGCGCACTGGGTCTGGGGGCCCGGCGGCTGGATCAAGGACTCGCTGGGGGCGCTGGACTTCGCGGGCGGGCTCGTGGTGGAGATCGCGTCCGGTGCGTCGGGGCTGGCGCTGGCGCTCGTGGTGGGGCCGCGCATCGGATTCCGGAAGGACGCGATGCGCCCGCACAACCTGCCGATGGTGATGCTCGGCGCGGGGCTCCTCTGGTTCGGCTGGCTCGGCTTCAACGGCGGCTCCGCGCTCGCCGCGAACGGGCTCGCCGCCGCCTCGATGCTCAACACGGTCGTCGCGGGCTGCACCGGACTGCTCGGCTGGCTCTTCGTGGAGCAGCAGCGCGACGGTCACCCCACCACCTTCGGCGCGGCCTCGGGCGCGGTCGCCGGGCTGGTCGCCATCACCCCGTCGTGCGGCACGGTCGGCATCCTGGGCGGCGCCGCCGTCGGGCTCGCGGCCGGTGTCGTCTGCTCGTACGCGGTCGCGTGGAAGTTCCGCTTCGGCTACGACGACGCGCTCGACGTCGTCGGGGTGCACTTCGTCGGGGGCGTCGTCGGCACCCTGCTCATCGGCCTGTTCGCGACCACCGCGATGACCGGCGGCGCGGAGGGCCTGTTCTACGGGGGCGGGGCGGCCCTGCTCCTGAAGCAGGCGGTGGCCGTGGTCGCGGTGGCGGCGTACACCTTCCTCGTGACGTACGGGATCGGCAAGGCGATCGACCGGCTGATGGGCCTGCGCGCCTCCTCGGAGGAGGAGGTCACGGGGCTCGACCAGACGCTGCACGCGGAGAGCGCCTACGATCACGGCGCGCTGGGTCATGCGGCCCCGCAGTCGGCGCTCCCGAGGGACAGGAAGACCGCTCCATGAAGCTCATCACCGCCGTCATACGCCCGCACCGCCTGGACGAGGTGAAGACCGCGCTCCGGGAGGTCGGCGTCCAGGGGCTGACCGTCACCGAGGCCGGTGGCTACGGCCGCCAGCACGGGCACACCGAGGTGTACCGGGGCGCCGAATACCGCGTCGACCTGGTGCCCAAGATCCGCATCGAGGCCGTCGTGGACGACGCGGACGAGGAGACGGCCCTCGACGCGGTCGTCCGGGCCGCCCGGACGGACCGCATCGGCGACGGCAAGGTGTGGGTCCAGCACGTCGAGACGGTGATCCGGGTCCGCACGGGCGAGCGGGGGCCGGACGCGCTCTGAGGCGTCAACGGCGCTTCAGCAGGCCCGTGTCCAGCGCCACCACCACCGCGCGCGTGCGGTCGTTGACGTCCAGCTTGGCGAAGATGCGCAGGAGATGGGTCTTCACCGTGGCCTCGCCGATGAACAGCCTGCGGCCGATCTCCGCGTTCGACAGGCCGTCCGCGACCGCTTCGAGCACGTCCGACTCGCGGGCCGTCAGGGCGACCGGGGCGGGCCGCCGCATCTTCGCCACCAGGCGCTGGGCGACGCGCGGGGCGAGCACCGTCTCGCCGCGTGAGGCCGCGTGGATGGCGTCCACCAGCTGCTCGCGGGTGGCGTCCTTGAGCAGATAGCCGGTGGCGCCCGCCTCCACGCCCCGTTCGATGTCCGCGTCGGTGTCGTACGTGGTGAGGATCAGCACCCGGGTCGGGGCAGGGCCCGCGACGATCTCCGTGGTGGCGCCGACTCCGTCGAGGACGGGCATGCGCAGGTCGAGCAGGGCGACGTCCGGGCGGAGGCGTTCGACCAGGGCGACCGCCTCGCGGCCGTTGCTCGCCTCGCCGACGATGTCGAGCGTCGGCTCGGAGCCGAGCAGGGCGACCAGTCCGGCGCGCATCACGGTGTGGTCGTCGGCGAGGACGATGCGCAGGGGTGCGGGGGTGGGCGTCATGGCACCTGGGGCCTCTCGGGCAGCGGGATGGTGGCGAGGACGCGGGTGCCGTCGCCGAGCGAGCTGGTGACGGTGAGCCCGCCGCCGAACTCCGCGAGGCGCCTGCGCATGCCGTCCAGGCCGAAGCCCCGGGAGTCCGCCACGACGAAGCCGCGCCCGTCGTCGGTGATCTCCAGCTCGGCGCCGCCGGGGTGTGCGGTGAGGACGACACCCACGGTGGTCGCGGCGGCGTGCTTGCGTATGTTGGCCAGAGACTCCTGGGTGCAGCGGAGCAGGGCGACCCGGGTCGGCTGGTCGCAGTCGAGGTCCGCGAGCTCGGCGGTGACCGTGAGGCCGGTGTCCTCGGTGAAGCGGTCCAGGGTGCGGCGGAGCGTCGCGGCGACGGAGCCCGCGGCGACCCCGCTGCTGGGGGCGGAGCCGACCAGGACCCGGGCCTCGGCCAGATTCTCCCGGGCCGTCTGCTCGATGGACTGCAACTGCTGGGCACTGCGCGCCGGATCCGCGGCGAGCTGGGACCTCGCCGCCTCGGCGAGCACGATGATCGACGCGAAGCCCTGGGCGAGGGTGTCGTGGATCTCCCGGGCGAGGCGTTCGCGCTCCTCGGCCGCGCCCTGGCGCCGCTGGCTCTCGGCCAGTTCGAGCTGGGTGCTCTGCAACTCGGCGCGCAGGGCGGCCCGTTCGTCGCGCTGGGCCAGGGCCCTCGGGGTGAGCACGGCCATCAGGACGGCGACCGCCCAGACGGGGAGCGAGGAGAGGGTGTTGTGCAGGAAGACCTCCGGCGCCCCGCCCTCCCGCAGGCTCCCGCCGACCGTGATGCCCACCGCCCCGAGCCCCGTGAAGAGGACGGCGCCCCGGGGGCTGTCCACGAAGACGATGAACTGGGCGAGCATCACGGTGTAGAGGGCGCCGAACCCGTCGCCCAGGTAGGCGAGGAGCCCGAGCCCCGCGGTGAGCACCGACAGATAGCCGTACGGACCCGGCACCCGGCTCCCGGGGCGCAGCCGCACCCGCGCGTAGCAGGCGGCGATGACGACCGTCAGGCCGAGGATGCCGAGCTTCCGGGCCCCGGGGGTCCCGCCCGCCATCGTGATCAGGGTGACCAGGGCGACGATGCCCCAGGACAGGGCCTCCCAGCCGTGGAGCACCCAGATCCAGAGCGGGTCGCCGCGCCGGGGCCGTTGAAGCATGTCCGTCAGCCTACGGGGAGGGGTTCGGCGGGGACCTCGGCGTGGCGCTTGCGGGGCCAGGCGCGTTCGCCGAGGAGCAGCAGGAGCGACGGCAGGATCATCATCCGGATCACCACGGCGTCCATCAGGACCGCGACCGCGAGGCAGAAGCCCATCTGCTTCATCTCCGTGAGATGCAGGAAGACGAAGGCCGCGAAGATCGTGACCATGACGAGGGCGGCGCTCGTGACGACCTTCGCCGAACGGGCGATGCCTTCGAGGACGGCCTCCCGGGCCGTCATGCCGTGGTCCATGGCCTCCTTGATCCGGCTGACGACGAAGACCTGGTAGTCCATCGAGAGGCCGAAGAGCAGCACGAAGAGGAAGAGCGGTACGCGCGAGGCGATGGCGCCCAGCGAGTCGAAGTCGAGCAGTCCTTCGGCCCAGGTGCCTTGGAAGACCAGGACGAGCGCGCCGAGCGCGGCGGCCGCCGAGAGCAGGTTGAGCACGACTCCGATCAGGCCGATGACGGCCGAGCGGAAGGCGACCGCGGTGGTGACGAAGGTGAACAGCAGCAGGAAGCCGATCACCAGCGGCAGCTTGCCGCGTTCGTGGTGCACGTAGTCCTGCCCGCGTGCCACGTCACCGCTGACCGCCGTGTCGGTGCCGGGCAGCTTGCCCACCGTGGCCGGGATGTAGCGGTCGCGGAGGTGGTCCAGGGACGCGATGGCCTCGTCGGAGGGCGCGGGGTGCGGGACGGCCAGTTCGAGCACGGTGACCCGGCCGTCGGCGGAGGTGCGCAGGACGGGCTTCCCGGTGCGGGCGAAGAGCGGGTCGGCCTGGGCGCGCCGCCCGAGTTCGGTCAGCGCGGCCCTGGCCTCGGGCGCGCGGCCGGGGCTCGTACGGGTCACCACCTCGTGTTTGACGAGGAGTTCGGGGTACGCCGCGGTCAGCCGGTCGTACACCTGCATGGCCGGGATCGAGCGGGAGAAGGTGTCCTTGCCGGGGTCGACGAGCTTGAGGCCGAGGGCGGGCGCGGCGACGGCGAGCATGACCAGGACCGAGGCGCACAGGGTGGCTGCGGGGTGGCGCTGCGCGGGGCGCAGGAGGGCGGTGAAGATCCGGCCGTTCTCGGGCTTCGCGGCGGCCGGTGCCCCGCGTCCGGACCGCCGGGCGGCCTTCCTGGCAGCGCGCCGCTCGGCGCGGTGGCCCAGCTTGACCAGCAGGGCGGGGAGCACGGTGAGCGAGCTGAGCACGGCCACGGCGACGACGAGGATGGTGCCGGTGGCCAGCGAGGAGAAGATGACGTCCGTGGCGAGGTAGAGGGTCGCGGTGCAGACGATCACCGCGAGGCCGGAGACCACGACGGCCCGGCCGGCCGTGGCCGCCGCGAGCTCCACCAGCGCCTCGGGGGCGAGCCGGCCGCCCGCGCGGGCCCGCTCCTCGCGTTCGCGCTTCAGGTAGAAGAGCGTGTAGTCGACGCCGACCGCGAGGCCCATGAGAAGGATCATGTTGGTGCCGACGCCCGGGTCGGGCAGCAGGTGCGAGGCCAGCATGGACAGGCCCATCGTCGCGGCGATCGAGGAGAGCGCGAGCAGCAGCGGCACCCCGGCCATGACCACCGAGCCGAACACGGCCAGCAGGATGACGAGGGTGACGGGCAGGGAGAGCCGTTCGGAGAGCGCGAGGTCTTCGCCGCGCTGGTCGTTGACGCCCTTGCTGATGGCGGGTGAACCGGTCTCCTCCACGACGAGTTCCGGGTGGGCGTCGGCCACCTCGGCGGTCTCGGCGAGGAGCGGGACGACGTTCTTCCGGCCGTCCAGCTCGGCGCCCTCCATGACGACGCTCACCCGCAGGGCGGTGCCGTCCGCCGAGGGGACCGGCGCCTCCACGTCCCGTACCTCGTCCAGGGCCCGCATGCGGGCGGTGAGTTCGCGGGCGGCCGCCTGCGCCCGTGCGGTGTCCAGGGGGCCGGAGGCGGACCGGATCAGGATGTGTTCGGTGGGGCGGCGCTGGAGGCCGGCGTCGGTGGCCGTCGACTCGGCGCGACCGGCCTCGCCGACCCAGAAGTCCTCGGTGGTGGCCGCGTTGGGGCCCGCCGCGATGCCGGTCCCGAGGCAGAGGAGGACGAAGAGGAACCATCCGGTGATCGCGCGCCAGGGGTGCCGGGCGCTCCACCGGGCCAGGTGTACGGGTCGAAGTCTCATGCCCTCCATGCTGTTTCGGAGGGGGGTGCGCCCGGCAGCCTCGACCGGTGGAACCGGGGGTCCACCGGTCGGTGGACCCGAACTACGGTTCCGGGGCGGTGAGATACCGCTGAACGGTGGCCCCGAGCCAGTCCACGATCTCCTCCGGGTCGAGCGCCACGCTCGCCGGGAAGCGCAGTACGTAACGCGTCAGCGCGAGGCCCAGCACCGCCGAGGCGCAGAGCGCCGCCCGCGTCGACGCCTGTTCGGGTGCGTGGCCGAGGCGGCGGGCCAGCGGGATGAGCTGGTCGCGCAGCACGCTCTGCATGCGGTCGGCGGCGGCCGGATCGGTGGAGCCGACCCGCAGCAGTGCGGTCAGTTCACCGTTCTCCTCCCAGAGGGTGAGGAAGTGGCGCACCAGCGTGCGGCCGATCTCGTCGTGCGGTTCGAGGGGCAGGCCGGGCAGTCCGGGGTCGATGGCCACGGCCGCCGCGAACAGGCCCGCCTTGTTGCCGTAGTAGCGCATCACCATCGACGGGTCGATCTTCGCGTCGGCCGCGATGGCCCGGATGGTCGCCTTCTGGTAGCCGTCGGCCGCGAACCGCGCGCGGGCGGCGGCGAGGATCGCGGCGCGGGTGGCGTCGGAACGCCGCGCGGCCTGCTGGTTCTCCGTGGTATCGGTCATGCCAACGAGCGTAGGCCAACATCCGTTGACATTCCAGAAGCGCGGTCCTACGTTAGCCAACACGCGTTAGCCAACACGCGTTGGCCAACACGTGTTGGCAACGTGGCGCAGCCGTCGCCCCGGAGGGGACCGTCACGCCGGGCGACGCCGAGCGCCGATGACCACCGACCCATCCGACCGACGGAGCGGAACCATGTCACTGAAGAACGTCAACACGGCCTTGATCGCGGTCTGCACGCTGTTCGTCCTCTGGCTCGGGCTGTCCTTCGTCCTGGCCCCCGAGGCGTCCACCCACGGCGTCGGACTGCCCACGTGGTCCTCGGGCAACGGCGACGGCTTCCTGATCATGAAGGGCACCCGGGAACTGGCCATGGGCCTGGTCATCGGCGTCCTGCTGATCACGGGCCACCGCCGCGCCCTGGGACTGGTCCTGCTGATGGAGGCCGTCGCGCCGTTCGGCGACATGGTCAACGTGCTGGCCCATGACGGACCGCTCTCCGCCGCGTTCGGCATCCACGGCCTGACCAGTGCGTTCATCGCGGTCACCGGACTGCTGACGCTGCGCGAGACCGGCCGGGTGCGCCGGGCCCCGGCGCCGCGGCCGGCCTGACGTCGCGTCAGAGCCGGGCTGCCAGGCGGGCCTTCGCCTCCGGCCACTCGTCCGCGAGCAGCGAGAAGTACACCGTGTCGCGCCAACTCCCGTCCGGGCGACGGCGGTGGCGGCGCAGGACGCCCTCGTGGCGGGCGCCGAGGCGGGCTATCGCCTTCTGGGAGCGCTCGTTGAGGTGGTCGGTCTTCAACTGGACGCGGCCCATGCCCAGGTCCTCGAAGGCATGGGCGAGCAGGAGCAGCTTGGTCTCCGTGTTCACCGCGGAGCGCCAGTACGCGCGGCCGTACCAGGTCGAGCCGATCTCCAGGCGCTCGTGCGCCGCGTCGATGTCCAGAAAGGACGTCCAGCCGATGGCCCGCCCGGTGGCCAGGTGGACGACGGCGAAGGGGACGTAGGACGTGTTGGCGAGCATCGCGGCGAGCGCGGCCTCCATGTCCTCCCGGGTGCGGGGCACCGGGCCGCCGAGCCAGCGCCACACCTCGTCGTCGTCCCCGCCGGCGGCGAAGAGGTCGTCCAGGTGCGCGGGGGCGAGCGGTTCGACGCGGACATGGCGTCCGGTCAGGGTCACGGGGCGGGGGTGCGAGGCGGTCATACCCGTCACCTTACCCTCGTACGTACTAGCGTCAAACACTTTATGCACTAGTGCGTATTGCCCGCATCCTCCGTGTCCGCCTCGCCCTCGCGCCCGGCGGCCGCACGCATGGCCGCCGCCATCGACCGGATCTCGGGCAGCTCGTCGTACAGCGCCTGGCCGGGGCAGCTCGTCTGGTATGTGTCGCGGTGGCCGGAGATGACGTTCAGCACGGCCACCTCGCCCTTGGGGTAGCGGCTGGCGTCATTGGTCGAGCGCAGCTTCACCTTCCCGCGCGGGTCCTCGCCGGGGCGCAGCTTCCACGCCGCGAGAGTCGCCAGGGCCCGCACGACCGGGGCCGGGACCTTCTCGCCGTCGCGGTAGTCGCCGAGCACCGCGATGCCCACGCTGTCCGCGTTGAAGCCGGTGGTGTGGGCGCCGCGCACCGAGCGCGTGATGCCGCCGGCCCGGCCCTCGTAGATCGTGCCGCACCGGTCGACCAGGAAGTTGTAGCCGATGTCGTCCCAGCCCCGGCCCTTGATGTGGGCCTCCTCGACGTTCCGGATCAGCTCGGGCGCCTCGGCGCAGTCGTAGTCGTTGGTCTCGCCCGTGTGGTGGACGAAGACCGCGCGGACGGCGCCCGTGTAGGCGGCACGTTCCCGGACGATGGACTCGTCCGCGTGCCAGGCCGTCCGGCTGACGATCACGGGCTGCGGCGCGGCCACCGCCCGGGTGCGGGGGGCGGCGGGCGGCTCGGCCAGGATGTGGGGCACCGGGGCGTCCCGCGGCACCAGCAGAGCCAGCGGGAGGACCGCGGCACCCAGCCATATTCGGTGGGGCCACATGGCTCCACCCTGCGGCTATCCCGCCGGGCCCGCAGATGAGGTGGCCGATCGGGTGAAAACGCCCCGGACGGGGAATAGGGCCTTGCCTTTGGATCAGGCTGGATCAGGGAGCGGGGCGTGGTGCGTGTGGCTGCAAGGCGGAGGAGGGCGACAACGCGGAGCGTTGGCAACTGACGACAACGCCGCAGACGCGCGTGCCACGCCCCGCGAGCCCAGCATGATCCAAAGGCAAGGCCCTGACCCCAGGGCCGCGTCCGGGCACCCGCCGTACGGCGATATCCTGGGGGCAGCAGCGGGCCGGTGACGGCCACTGCGCGGCGGTGGGGCCCGCCGTACCCGAACCGCGCGCGCTCATGCGCCGCCAACGGTCCCTACTTGCGCAGACGCGCGCCCGTAACCTTGCGGGCGCCCCGGCAGGTAGGAGACGTATGCCCGGCATCCTCACGAAGAACCCGCAGACCGCCGTCGTCGCCGTGGTCGCGCTCGGCGGCGCGACCGGCGCCTGTGCCCGCTACGGCGCCGGGCTCCTGTGGCCCACCGCGGCCGGCGGCTTCCCCTGGACGACCCTCGTGGTCAACGTCGTCGGCTGCGCGGTCATCGGCGTGTTCATGGTGGTGATCAGCGAGGTGTGGGCGGCGCACCGGCTGGTGAGACCGTTCTTCGGGACCGGGGTCCTCGGCGGGTTCACCACCTTCTCGACGTACGCGGTCGACATCGAACAGCTCGTGTCCAAGGACCGGGCCGGCACCGGACTGGTCTATCTCGGAGTAACACTGCTCGCGGCCCTCGCGGCGGTGTGGAGTGCGGTGTGGCTGACGCGCCGCGCACTGGCGTGGAGGCAGGCATGACGACATCCATGACCGAACCGGGCCTGCGGCTGACCGTGCTGGTCGGCGAGTCCGACAGCTGGCACCACCGGCCCGTCTACACGGAGATCGTGCACCGGGCGCACGCCGCCGGGCTGTCCGGCGCCAGCGTCTTCCGGGGCATCGAGGGCTTCGGCGCCCACTCGATGATCCACACCCAGCGGCTGCTGTCCCTGAGCGAGGACCTGCCGGTGGCGGTGGTGATCGTGGACGCGGAGGAGGCGGTACGGGCCTTCCTGCCGGAGATCGCCGAGCTGACCGACGGCTGCCCGGTCACGCTGGACGCCTGCGAGATCGTGCGGAACCCCGGGATACAGGGGGATCAGGAATGAACTGGCTGCTCGTGATCGCCGGGGCGGCGGTCGGCGCCCCGATGCGCTATCTCACCGACCGGGCCGTGCAGTCCCGCCACGACACGGTCTTCCCGTGGGGGACGTTCACCGTCAACATGGCCGGCTGCCTGATCCTGGGCACGCTGACCGGCGCGGTGGCGGCCGGGGCGGCCTCCTCGCACCTTCAGCTGCTGCTCGGGACCGGGCTGTGCGGGGCGCTGACCACGTACTCCACGTTCAGCTACGAGACGCTGCGGCTCGCGGAGGACGGGGCCAGGTTCTACGCGGCGGCCAACGTCGTGGTCAGCGTCGTCATGGGCCTCGGCGCGGCCTTCGCGGGCGTCAGGCTCGCCGGGGCGGTCTGGGCCTGACCCGGCGCTCGGAGGGCGGCGCGGTGATGGTGACGGGCACGCCGGAGGGGGCCTGCGCGCCGGTGATCCGGCGCAGCTCCTCGCCGCCGGAGCGGACCTCCGCGATCTGCGGGGTGATGCCCGCGTCGGCCATCAGCCGGGTCATGTCGCGGCGCTGGCTGGGCAGCACCAGCGTGACGACGCTGCCGGACTCCCCCGCCCGGGCGGTGCGGCCGCCCCGGTGCAGGTAGTCCTTGTGGTCGGCGGGCGGATCGACGTTGACGACGAGGTCCAGGTGGTCGATGTGGATGCCGCGCGCCGCGACGTTGGTCGCGACCAGGACCGAGACGTGCCCGGTCTTGAAGCGCTCCAGGGTGCGGTTGCGCTCCGGCTGCGACTTCCCGCCGTGCAGGGCGGCCGCCCGGACCCCGCTGTTCAGGAGATGGGCCGTCAGCTCGTCCACCGCCTGCTTGGTGTCCAGGAACATGAGCACCCGGCCGTCGCGCGCCGCGATCTCCGTCGTGGTGGCGAACTTGTCGGAGGGCCGTACGTAGAGCACGTGGTGCTCCATCGTCGTCACGGCGCCCGCGGCCGGGTCCACCGAGTGGACGACCGGGTCGTTCAGATAGCGCCGGACGAGCAGGTCGACGTCCCGGTCCAGGGTCGCCGAGAACAGCATGCGCTGGCCGCCCAGTGGGATCTGGTTGAGCAGCTGGGTGACCTGGGGCATGAACCCCAGGTCGGCCATCTGGTCCGCCTCGTCGAGCACCGTCACCTCGACCCGGTCCAGCACGCAGTCGCCGCGCTCGATGAGGTCCTTGAGGCGGCCCGGCGTGGCGACGACGACGTCGGTGCCCCCGCGCAGCGACGCCGTCTGGCGGCCGATCGACATCCCGCCGACGACGGTCGCCAGGCGCACCCGCAGCGGCTTCGCGTACGGGGTCAGCGCGGCGGTCACCTGCTGGGCCAGCTCGCGGGTCGGGACCAGGATCAGGGCGCGCGGATGCCGGGCCTCCGCCCGGTGCCCGGCCGTGCGGGCGAGGACCGCCAGGCCGAAGGCGAGGGTCTTCCCGGAACCGGTGCGGCCCCGGCCCAGCACATCGCGCCCGGCCAGCGAGTTCGGCAGGGTGGCCGCCTGGATCGGGAACGGCTCGGTGACGCCCTGCTCGGTCAGCGCCGCCAGCACGGCGTCGGGCAGGTCCAGTTCGGCGAAGGACGCGACGGGGGGCAGCGCCGGGGTCTCGGTCCGCGGCAGCTCGTACTCGCCCTGCCGCGCCACGGGCTTGCGGCCCTTCCCGCCGAAGCGGCGGTCGGGGGCTCCGGAGCGGCCGGCGCCCCGGGTGCGGAAGCCGCCGCCCGCTCGGGAGCCCGGGGCACCCTGGCCACGGGAGCGGGAGGAACGGTCGTGGGGGCGGGGGGCGCGGTCGCGGCTCAAGCGGAACCTTTTCGTCGGGAGATGCGCGGCGTCCCGCGGCTCTTTCCGATGGTAACCGGGGCGGGTACGGGGCGCGGGGCCCGAAAAGATCCCCTGAACAAGGACACTGACCGGCCGGTCAGTTGATGACTGACCGGGCAGGGGCCATAATGTGCGGGTAGCCCTTCACGCATCCCCCGTCGTGAAGGGCTACACCCCTTTGTGGGCGCGCACAGCGGCCGCGCACCGGCGTCTTCACGGGCAAGGGACTCCCCTCGTGGCCCCCTGCCCATGTTTTTTCGAGTTAACAGTGACGTAGAGTGTTTGCGCAAGCCCGCTCCGGACACCGGATGAGAATGCTCCGCTTCACGCCACCTCCGGTCGCCCGCCCCCGGGAGCGTGGTCGGGGGTTCGTTACAGTACGAGCCCGTTGACCGAATCGAGCGCCGCCCGGGGCCGGACAGGGGTCCGCGGCGGACGTGAACGTGGGGGCCGGATGGACAACGGCGTAGAGCGCGCGCCGGAGCTGCGGACGCTGCGGCAGAAGGTCGAGTACATGGTCGAGAAGACCTTCCCCGGCCGGAAGATCTCGGGCCGGTTCTTCGCCGACCTGGTCAGGGAGCGCGGCGGATCGCTCTCCCACAGCTACTTCTCCAACATCCTGGCCGGCAAGGTGACCCAGCCGTCCGAGGAGATCCTGAAGGCGCTCGGCCTGGGCTTCGGCGTCGACTGGCGGTTCTTCAAGGAGGAGTCGGAGGTCGTGGACGACGTCGTGGCCGGGCTCCAGTTCCTCGCCAAGCGGCGGACGGGCGAGATCAGCGGGCTCGCCGGGCGCGGGCTCGACGAGGAGGGTCTGCCGCCGGAGCTGCTGCGGTTCGCGATGTCCCTGCTGCGGGACGCCGAGGAGCGCACGCCCCCGGCCGGCGGCGGACAGCAGGGCTGAGCGATGTCCCTGCGGAAGCTGCGGCGGGAGTGCGAGGAGGGGCTCGCGGAGCTGCCGCTGCCCTCGCCGTTCTCCATACCCGGGCTGGTGGCCAACATGGAGGCGGCCCGGGGCCGGACCATCGTGCTGCACGAGATGCCCGACCGGCTGGCGCGCGTCAACGCCGCCTGCGGGCTGCGCCTGAAGAGCGGGGACACCAGCTTCGTGCTGTACCGCCGGCGCCCCACCGCGTACCAGACCCAGCACGTCATCCTGCACGAGCTGTGCCACGAGTGGTTCGACCACGGCACCTCGCTCGACGCGGAACAGCTCCGGCGGCTGCTGCCCGTCTTCGACACCTCGCTCATCTCCCGGATGGTCGGCCCGGACGCGGTGCTCACCCCGGACGCCGTGCAGGCGCGCGCGCAGTACGACACCCACGACGAACGCATGGCCGAATTCGGTGCCTCGCTGATCCCCCGGATGGCCCGGGACGTCACGAGCGATGACATGGTGGGGCGGCTCGCCAACTCGCTCTCGCGCCCGGTCGCCCACCGCCGCGGCGGCCTGTTCCGGCGTACGTAGGATCCGTACCGCCCGACCGCACTCCCCCCACCCCCGAGGACGTCCGCCGTGACCCCGCTCGACCTCGCCGGCTATCTCATAGCCGGCCTGATGACAGCCGTCGCCCTGTGGCGCATGCCGGCCGCCCTGTGGGGGGACGAGGAGGACCGCCGCCGCCGGGCGCTGTGGGGGTGTTACGCGGGATTCGCGCTGGCGCTCTGGACGAAGACCCGGTTCGTGCGCGTCGGGCTCAACGACAGCCCGGTGACCGATCTGTCGGTCCTCATCAAGCACTACACCGCGACCATCGCGATTCTGGCCATTCTCAGCTACATCGTGGCGATCTACGGCCGGTACGACGACGAGGGCGGCATCCCCCGGCACGTGCGGTTCGCCCGGCTCATCCAGCAGGTCGCGGCCAAGGCGTCGGTCGCCACCCTGGTGCTGCTCACCGTGCTGTTCTTCACCGTGGTCGACCGCTCCACGCCCTCGGACCGCTTCGTCGCGGACCACGCCGGGCAGTGGGGCGCCACGCTGTACATGAGCGTGTTCTACCTCTACCTCGGCGCCGCGTCCGCCGTCTGCGCGTACCAGTGGGCGCTGGCCACCGGGAGCGCCCGGATGCGCCATCTGCGCGTCGGGCTCGGGATGATGACGTTCGCGATGTTCATCGGCGTCGGCTACACCGTCAGCCGGACGCTGTTCCTCTGGGTCAGCGTCGTGGACCGGCCGAGCGAGTCCTTCGCGCTGGACTTCGACGAGGTCACCGAGGCCGCCCAGGTCGTCCTCTTCCTCTTCTTCGCGGTCGGCGCCTCCATCCCGGCCCTGAGCAACGTCCGCCGCCGGGCCAAGCTCTGGCGGGCGCAGGCACGGCTGCACGGCCTCTGGTACGCGCTGATGACCGCCTTCCCGGACCAGCCCTTCGAGCCGCCGCGCCCGCTGCTGCGGGAGCTCACGCGCTTCGACACCCCGGCCGACCTGCGCGTCGACCGCTGGGCGGCGGACATCGCGGACGCGGTCGAGAAGCTGCGCCACTACGTGCCGGACACCCTGCTGCCCGCCGCCGAGGCCGCCGCCGGGGCCGGTTCCGGCTCGCCGCTCGCCGACGCCTACTGGATCAAGGCGGCGCTGATCGCGCGGGACGCCGGGGCGGCGGCCGGGGAGGCGGCGGCCTTCTCCGCCCAGCACGCCACCGACCAGGACGGCGAGGTCGCCTGGCTGGTCCGGGTCGCGGCGGCCTACCGGACGGTGACCCCGGAGCGGGCCCGTCAGATCCTCGACACCTGTGACACCGCGGGCAAGGAGCAGCCGGCATGACCACCACCGACGCCACCGACGGCACGGCCGCCCCCGACCACGCCCTCGCGCGGCGGGTGACCGACGTCCTCCAGCCCCGCAACGTGCTGCTCGTCGGCATGCTCGCCATCGGCCTCGCGGCGGCCGGGGAGTGGACCGGGCTGCTCTGGGGGCTGCTCGGCGCGCTGTGCGCGGGGATCGTGCCCGCCGGGTACATCGAGTGGGAGCGCGGGCGCGGCACCTGGGGCGACCGCCATGTCGTGGACCGCACCAAGCGGGCACCGATCTTCTTCGTGATCCTGGGCTCCATCGGCGCCGGTTCGGCGGTCATGGTGCTGGGCGGGGCGCCCACCGGCATCCTGGCCGCGATGCTCGCGCTGTGGGCGATGACGGTCGTGCTGCTGGCGGTCAACACGGTGTGGAAGATCTCCGTGGACGCCTCCGTGGCCTCGGCGGTGGTCGCCCTGCTGGCCGCCGTCCACTCGCCGTGGTGGCTCTGCGCGTACGCGATGGCGGCCGCGGTCTCCTGGTCGCGGGTGGCGCTCGGCTACCACACGGTCGGCCAGGTCACGGCGGGTACGGCGCTGGGCGCGGCGACGGCGACGGCGTTCCTCTTCGTGTGACCTTCGCGCGACCCGGCTCAGGCCTCCGGGACCGTGGCTTCCGGGACCGTGGCCTGCGGCTCCTCCCGGGTCCGCGAGGCCATGACCGCGATGTCGTCCTCGGCGCCGGGGCCGAAGCGTTCGAGCACCCGGTCCAGGAAGGTCTCCAGATCGCCGTTGTCCGGCAGGGCCAGCTCCCCCAGCCGGGCGACGCTCGCGTCGATGTCCTCGCCGCGCCGCTCCACGAGCCCGTCGGTGTACATGAACAGCACCGTGCCCGGGCCGCACTCCATCACCGTCGACCGGTAGCCGCCGAACCCGGTGCCGAGCGGCGGGGCCGCCGGTACGTCGCAGATCCGGGTGCCCGCCGGGCCGGGGTCGAGGAAGACCGGCGGCAGGTGGCCCGCGCTCGCCACCTCGCACAGCCCGCCGTCCGCGTTCACCACGGCGAGCAGACAGGTCGCCGCCCGGTCTATCCCGGAGCGCTCCACCATCCGGTCCAGCTGTTCCAGGATGCGGTGCGGGGGCAGTTCCTCGTCGGCGAGGAGGCGCAGCAGCGAGCGGTAGTGGCTCATCGCGACGGCCGCCTCCACGCCGTGCCCCATGACGTCGCCCATCGCCTTGAGGTGCCGCCCGTCGGGCAGCGGGATGACGTCGAACCAGTCGCCGCCCACCAGGACGCTGCGGTCGGCCGGCAGATAGCGGGTGGCGACCTCGATGTGCGGGTGGGGCGGCCGGGGCTCGGAGAGCAGGGAGCGCTGGAGCTCCAGGGCGATGGTGTGCTCGTGGGTGAAGCGGCGGGCGTGGTCGAGATGGACGGCGGCCCGCCCGGCGAGCTCCCGCGCCACCACCACGTCGTCGTCCGAGAAGACGGGTGAGCCGCCGCCCCGGAGCAGGCCGAGCACGCCGATCGGGGCGCCGCGCACCGAGATCGGCACGGCGACCGCCGAGTGCAGCCCGAGCTCCCCGTAGGCGGCGACGCGCTCCGGGTTGGGCGCGGCGCGGCTCAGCCGCTCGGTGTCGGTGAGGTCCTCGACCACGGGCTGGTTGGTCGCCAGACAGCGCGGTACGGCGGCCTCCTCCTGGTAATCGATGTAGTCGCCGGCCACCCCGAAGCGGGCGACGCCCCGGCTCAGTCCGCGTACCGCCGACATGGCAGCCCGGCGCAGCCGGACCACGTCGGGCGGCGCAGGGCGCACCGGCGGGGCGACGTCCGGCGGGAAGACCTCGACGATGGCGACGTCGGCGAGCCCCGGCACGACGAGGTCGGCCAGCTCGGCGCAGGTGGTGTCCATGTCGAGGGTGGTGCCGATGCGGGTGTTCGCGCTGTCGAGGAGGGAGAGGTGGCGCTGGGCCTGGGCGAACCGGCGCTGTTCGTCGTCGGCCATGACCTCCAGCACGATCCCGACGACGCCGACGACCCGGCCGTCCGCCTCCAGGCGGTGGTAGGCCCCGTGCCAGTAGACCCGGGCGGTCCCGGACTCGGCGGGCAGCCGGCCGCTGGAGGTGACCTCGCGGGCCCGGCCGTCCGCGAGCACGGCGCGCATCAGGTCCTCGCGGGCGTCGATGTCGGGCAGCACCTCGCTGGGGCGGCGGCCGATGTGGGCGGCGGGCGGGATGCCGTTGTGCCGTACGAGGGACGGGTTGACGTACAGATAGCGCAGCTCGGTGTCGAACACGGCCACGCCCGCCGTCGTGCCGTCGAGCACGGCGGCGAGCGCCGTGACGTCGATGGACGGCGGATGGTGGGCGTGCACCGGCAAGACGAACCTCCTGGGGCAGGGCGCGGGCCGCCTGCTGCCCGGCCCTTCATCCTCGGTCGCCCCGCGCGCTCCCGCATCCGCAGACCGCCGGGTGGCGGCGTGCGCTAGCTCGTGCTTGCCGCGTACGAGCCGGGAGTGGTGCCGAAGGCGTGGCGGAAGGACTGGATGAAGGCGCTGGGGCCGCTGTAGCCGCAGGCCACCGCCACCGAGGTGACCGAGCCGCCCGAGGCGAGCAGGGTCAGCGCGTGGTGCAGGCGGAGCTGGGTACGCCACTGCGGGAACGACATCCCGGTCTCCACGCGGAAGAGCCGGCTCAGGGTGCGGGGCGCCGCGCCGACGGCCGCGCCCAGCTCGGTGAGGGTCCGCCCGTCCGCCGGGTCGTCCCGGAGGATGCGGGCGATGTCGCGCAGCCGGGCGTCGGCCGGGGTGGGCAGGCAGACGCCGAGCGGTTCGACCCGGCGCAGCTGGTCGAGCGCCACGCGCTCCAGGTTGCGCCGGCGGCGCGCATCGCCGGTGAGCTCGGTGTCGTCGGTCAGGCAGGCCACGACCTCGCGCAGCAGCGGGGTGACGGCGAGGACGGTCGGCCGGTCGAGCCGGAGCGGATTGTCGGCCGGGGCGAAGCTGAGCGCCCGCAGCTCGGTCGGCCCGTACGCGAGGTGCGCGTGGACGACGCCCGCCGGAATCCAGACCGCCCGGTGCGGGGGCACGGCCCAGACACCGAGCGGGGTGGCGACTTCGAGCACCCCGCGCGAGGGGCAGACCAGCTGGTGCTCCAGGTGGTGGTGGCTCTCGATGCGCTCCTGGTGCGCGAGCGGAACCCGGGCGGGGCCGTGCAGAGTGCGGCCGGTTGGCGACATAACCAGGCAGATTATCGCTAGCCCGCTGCCCGGGCCGCCCGGAATCCTCGAAGGGACCTTCGAGGAGGAGCACCTTCATGACCACCGACAACGCCGCGCAGGCCGGGGCCCCGCCCGCCGACGCCGCGCCCGCCGGGGCTGCCGCGCCCGTCTCCGCCTGGCGGCGGATGCGGATGTGGGGCGCCGCGCACGCCGTGGACGACCTCTATCAGGGCCTCGTGCCCGCCTGCGTCCCGTACTTCGTGCTCGACCGGGGCTACAGCTATGTCGCCGCCTCCGGGCTGACCCTCGCGGCCGCCCTCGGCAGCTCGGTACCGCAGCCGTTCATCGGCGTCGCGGTGGACCGCTACCGGCTGCCCCGGCTGGCGCCCGCCGGGCTCGCCGTCGCGGGGATCGGGCTCGGCCTGTCCGGGCTGGTCCGGCCGTACGCCGCCGTCTGGCTGCTGATCCTGCTCTCCGGGCTCGGCGTGGCGATGTTCCACCCGGCGGCGGGCAAGGCGGCCCGGGAGGCGGCGGGCGACAGCGCGTCCGCGATGAGCGTCTTCGCGGCGGGCGGCAGCGTCGGCTTCTTCCTGGCCCCGGTGCTCGCGACCCCGGCGCTCGTCGCGATGGGGGTCGGGGCGACGGCGCTGTTCATCCCGCCCGCCGTCCTGATGGCGTTCGTCCTGCTCCGGCACCGCCCGGCCGCCGCCCCCGCGCGCAGGGCCGGACGGGCGGGGCGGGACCGGTGGCGGCCGTTCTTCTTCCTCACCGGGATCGAGGTGGTGCGCTCGGTGGCGTTCTTCGGCGCGATCACCTTCATCGAGCTGTTCTGGATCCGCCACCTCCACTCGGGCCGGGGCGTCGCCGGGGTCGCGCTCGCCTGCTTCCTGGTCGGCGGGGTCGCCGGCACGCTGCTCGGCGGCCGGATCGCGGACCGCGTCGGCATGGTCCGTACGGTGCAGCTGGGCGGTCTCGCCGCCGTGCCGGCCCTGGTCGCGCTGCGGCTGACCCCGGGCACCCTGCTGCCGCTGGTCTTCGCGGTCCTGGCGGGGCTGGCGCTCAACGTGCCGTTCGCCGTCCTGGTGAAGCTGGGTCAGGACTACCTGCCGGGGCGCCCGGGCACGGCGGCCGGGGTCACACTGGGCCTCGCCGTCAGCGTCGGAGGGCTGATCGCCCCGGCGCTGGGCGCGGCGGCGCAGGCGTACGGGCCGCAGGGCGTGTTCACGATCCTGTGCGCCATCCCCGTACTGGCCGTACTCCTCGGGCTGTTCCTCACCGAACCGGAACCGTCCCCGGGTGGCTGACCGTCCCCTGTGACGGAGGCATGCTGTACGCGACACGGGCGGCACCACCGCCGCCCGGGCGCAGCACACCGAAGGGCACGCCATGGGATCGTCACCGCAACTGGGATCGGCCGTACCGGACTTCACGCTTCCGGGTGGCGTGCTCGCCGGGGACGCCTTCGAGCGGCGCGACTACACGCTCTCGGAGGCACGCGGCCGGGCCCTGGTCCTCGCCTTCTACCCGGGCGACAACACCACCGTGTGCACGAAGCAGTTGTGCGCGTACTCCTCGGGCATGGAGACCTTCGAGAAGCTGGACGCGGAGGTGTGGGGGATCAGTCCCCAGGGTGTGGACAGCCACGAGTCTTTCGCCCGCGCCCAGGGGCTGCGCATGCCGCTGCTGGCGGACCCGGGCCGGGAGACCGCCCGGGCCTTCGGCGTCGCGGCGCCCGGGATCGGGGTGCGGCGCGCCGTCTTCCTGATCGACGCGGAGGGGGTGCTGCGGTGGAAGCACGTGGCACTGCTGGGGGCGACGTTCCAGTCCCTGGACACCCTGTCCGACCAATTGTCCGGCATCAAGAACGCGTAAAAGGTTGCCGGGTTCCGGCAATGTCGTCCGGGGGGTGCGTATGGGATCATCCAGCCAGTTCGACGGAAAAGCAGCACATGGATCAACGGGGCCGGGAGGGGTGATCGGATGACCTTGTTTCTCGGTCTCGGCATCGCGGGGGTCGCCCTGCTCGCCCTGTCGCTGGTCTTCGACGGGATCCTGGAGGGCCTTTTCGGAGGTCTGCTCGAGGGCCTGTTCGGCGGGCTCGTCTCCCTTCCGGTGATCGCGGGCTTCCTGTCGATGCTCGGCTTCGGCGGCGCCATCGTGCTGGGCACGACCGGCGCGGGCACCCTCGTCGCCACCGTGGCGGGGGTCGCGGCCGGAGTGGCCGCCGCCCTGCTGACCTGGAAGTTCAGCCGCGCCCTGATGCGGGACCAGACGGACTCGACCCCGCGCGGCGAGGACCTGGTCGGCACGTCGGGTTCGGTGGTCACCGCGATCCCGGCCGACGGCTACGGCGAGGTCCTGCTCCGCCTCGGCGGCCACCTCGTGAAGCTGTCCGCGAGGAGCACGGTGCCCGTCGCGCGCGGCGCCGAGGTCTGGGTCGAGGCGTCGCTCTCCAGCACTTCGGTGTCGGTCCGTCCCGTCGAACGCTGACCGGTACGCCCGGCACCATCACCGCTCGTCTCACGACTGCCCCCGTCAGGAGGCAGAGGGGGAAACCGCATGAGTCCCGTAATGATCGCGATCGTCGGAGTCGTCGTACTCCTCTTCCTGCTCGCCCTCGCCGTGATCACCCGTTACAAGGTGGCCGGCCCCAGCCAGGCGTTCATCATCACCGGCCGCCGCGGCAAGAAGTCCGTCGACCCGGTGACCGGCCGGACCAGCATCGACAACAGCGGCCAGAAGGTCGTCGTCGGCGGCGGCGTCTTCGTCGTGCCGTTCGTCCAGCAGAAGTTCACCCTGGACCTGTCCAGCCGGCACATCCCGGTCGCCGTGCGCGGCGCCGTCACCCTGCGCGGCGTCAAGGCCCACCTCGAAGGCGTCGCGATCGTCAAGGTCGGCGGCAGCGAGGACTCCATCCGGGCCGCCGCCCAGCGCTTCCTGCGCCAGCAGGACGGCATCGTCGGCTTCACCCAGGAAGTGCTCTCCGGCGCGCTGCGCGCCATCGTCGGCCGGATGTCCGTCGAGGACATCATCCGCGACCGCGCCGCCTTCGCGAGCCAGGTGGCGGAGGAGGCCGAGGCCAGCCTGTCCGGCCAGGGCCTGATCCTGGACGCCTTCCAGATCCAGGACATCACCACCGAGGGCTCCTACCTGGAGGACCTGGGCCGCCCCGAGGCCGCCCGCGCCAAGCAGGAGGCCGACATCGCGGAGGCCATCGCCCGCCGCGCCTCGGAGCAGGCCCGCCTGAAGGCCGCCGAGGAGATCGCCATCGCCGAGCGGACCTTCTACCTGAAGCAGGCCGAGATCAAGGCGGAGACCGAGGCGGCCGCCGCCCAGGCCGACGCCGCGGGCCCGCTCGCCGAGGCCGCCCGCCGCCAGGAGATCCTGACCGAGCAGGAGAAGGTCGCCGAGCGCCAGGCCGCCCTGACCGACCGCGAGCTCGACACCAAGGTCCGCAAGCCCGCCGACGCCGCCCGCTACCAGGCCGAGCAGGAGGCGGAGGCCCGCCGCATCGCCCAGGTCAAGGAGGCCGAGGCGGCCGCCGAGCGCGCCCGGCTCACCGGTGAGGGCGAGAAGCTGCACCGCTCCGCGCTCGCCGAGGCGGTGCGCATCGAGGGTGAGGCGGAGGCCGCCGCCATCGCGGCGCGCGGTTCCGCCGAGGCCGAGGCCATGCAGAAGAAGGCCGACGCCTTCGCGCAGTACGGCGACGCGGCCGTGCTCCAGATGCTCGTCGAGGTGCTGCCCCAGGTCGTCGCCAAGGCCGCCGAGCCGATGAGCGCGATCGACAAGATGACCGTGATCTCCACGGACGGGGCGAGCCAGCTGTCCCGTACGGTCACGGACAACGTCGCCCAGGGCATGGAACTGCTCAGCTCCACCACCGGGGTCGACCTGGCCGCGCTGCTCCAGAACCTCAAGGGCGCGGTGCCGAAGCCGGCCGCCGCCGAGCCGGTCCCGGCGGCCTCGCCGGAGAAGAACGGGAAGATCGAGATCGGCGACTGATCCCCCGTACGAACAGACCCGCGTGCCCGGCCGGTTGCGCAACCGGCCGGGCATTCGTGTGCCGGGTCCGTGGCGCAACGGGCCGGTGGCCGGAAGTCGCCCCTCGGGGGTGCCGCATACCTCCGGATAAGGTAATGCGGGTCTAAAGAGATCACCAAGTGCCTCGCGCGTACCGCGCTCCTCGGGAGGAAGCCATGGGAACCCACCGCACCACGCTGCCCGGAGTCGGCGTCCAGTACGACTACACGACCGAGTCGGGGCAGCACATCTCCGTGGTGGTCCACCACGACGGGCGGCGGTTCATCGGCTTCTACGACCAGGACGACCCTGATTCGTGCCGGCTCTCCGTTCCCCTGACTCCACAGGAGGCGACGGGGCTCGCGCACCTCATCGACGCGGCGCCCATCGACGCCGTACGGACCGAGGGCATCGACCTGGTCACCGAGCACATCCCGCTCGGCACCCGCTCGCCGTACGGCGGCCGGCTGCTCGGCGACACCAAGGCGCGGACCCGGACCGGCGCCTCGATCGTGGCGGTGCTGCGCACCCACAGCGCGCACCCGTCACCCGGGCCGGACTTCCGGCTGGCCATCGGCGACACGCTCATCGCCGTCGGAACACGCGAGGGCGTCGACACGCTCTCCGAGATCATCGCGGAGGGCTGACCGTGCACGACACGACCGCACTGCTCATGGAGCTCGGCTCCGTCATCCTGGGACTCGGCATCATCGGGCGGTTCGCCGGCCGGATAGGACTCTCGCCGATCCCCCTCTACCTGCTGGCCGGACTGGCCTTCGGCGACGGCGGACTGCTGCCGCTCGGGGCCAGCGAGGAGTTCACCGCCGTCGGCGCCGAGATCGGCGTCATCCTGCTGCTCCTCCTGCTCGGCCTCGAGTACAGCGCGTCCGAGCTGGTCACCAGCCTGAAGACGCAGTACCCGTCCGGGGCCGTGGACTTCGTGCTCAACGCGACCCCGGGCGCGGTCGCCGCGCTGCTGCTCGGCTGGGGCCCGGTCGGGGCCGTCGCGCTCGCCGGGGTCACCTGGATCTCCTCGTCCGGCGTGATCGCGAAGGTCCTCGCGGACCTGGGACGCCTCGGTAACCGGGAGACACCGGTCATCCTCGGGGTGCTGGTCATCGAGGACCTGTCGATGGCGGTCTACCTGCCGCTGCTCACCGCGATGCTCGCGGGCGTCGGCCTCGCGGGGGGCAGCGTCGCCCTGCTGATCGCGCTCGGCACGGTCGGCCTGGTGCTCTACCTGGCGCTGCGGCACGGCCGCCTCATCAGCCGCGCGGTCTCCTCCGACAATCCGGAGATGCTGCTGCTCGTCGTGCTCGGGCTGACCGTCCTGGTCGCCGGAGTGGCCCAGCAGCTCCAGGTCTCGGCCGCCGTCGGCGCGTTCCTCGTCGGCATCGCGCTCTCCGGCGAGGTCGCGGAGGGCGCGCGCAAGCTGCTGACGCCGCTGCGGGACCTGTTCGCCGCCGTCTTCTTCGTGTTCTTCGGGCTCTCCACCAACCCGGCCGAGATTCCGCCGGTGCTGCTCCCGGCCGCGCTGCTCGCGATCGTCACCGTCTTCACGAAGATCGGGACCGGCTGGTACGCGGCCCGGCGCGCCGGGATCGGACCGCGCGGCCGCTGGCGGGCGGGCGGCACGCTCGTCGCGCGCGGCGAGTTCTCCATCGTGATCGCGGGCCTGGCCGTGGCGACCGAGCCCCGCATCGGCCCCATCGCCACCGCGTACGTCCTGATCCTGGTCATCGTCGGCCCGCTCACCGCGCGCTGGACCCAGCCGGTGGTCGAGCGCGTCCAGAAGTGGCGCGGCAAGGACGCGGCTCCGGCGCCGGTCGCGGCGAGCGGTGAAGCGGTCCCGGCGGCCCGGGAAGAGGTCTCGGCGTCGACCGAGTGACCGCGAGGAGTCGGGGTGCGGGCGGCGGGTCCGGTGGCGGTGCGCGCCCCGGCCGCCGGGCGCCTCAGGCCCCCGTCGGCAGGTCCGGCGTCCAGCCCAGCGGGTAGGCGTCGGGGCCCTCGGCGGGGGCCGCCGCCTCGCCGCCCGCGTCGGTGAACGCCCGCAGCGCGTCGATCAGCGCGGCGCGCTGCGCGGGCGCGATGCGCTCCACGATCGAGGCGACCTCGCGGCGGCGCCCGGCCGTGACCTCCTCGACCAGGCGGTGGCCCTCGGGCGTCACCCGCAGCACCGTCTCGCGGCGGTTGGCCGGGTTGACCTGACGCTCCGCGAGGCCCGCCGCGATCAGCCGGTCGAGCATCCGCATCGCGGTCGAGGGGTTCACACCGAGGCGCTCGGCGAGGGTGACGAGCTTGGCCTCCCCGTGCGTGGAGAGCACCACGAGCAGCCGGAACTGGGGCAGCGTCACCCGGTCCTCGACCGCCGCGAGCGACCGGGCGGACACCGCGACCAGCAGTCTCGACGCGGTCAGCACCGCGCGCGTCACCGCGTCGACGTCGTCCCGGTCCGGTGCGGTCGGGGGGTCATCGGGTGCCTGTCCGTGCGCGGCCATGCCCCTTTTTACCGCGCCCGCCCGGCTTACTCGAACCGGCGGTCATCCGATACGCAAACGCCACCCAACCGGTACCGGACCGACAGCGGCGACCGCTGGCACCGACCTTTGGATTGTGCAACGTTTGCATAGTGACGCACGAATCCGCGGCTACCCCCGCTCCCCGGCGCCCGGACCCGCCGACCGGCTGGCGGCGCACCGCCTTCCGGCTTCCCGTCCACCTGTTCCGCATGGGGCTCGGGCCGCTCTTCGGGGGCCGGCTGCTGCTGCTCGTCCACACCGGCCGCGTCTCGGGCCTCCCCCGCCGGACGGCCGTCGAGGTCGTGGAGGCGGGCACCCACGAGGGCCGGGCCTGCTGGACCGTCGCCTCGGGCTTCGGCCCCGGCGCCGACTGGTTCCGCAACCTGGAGCGCACCCCGCACGCCACGGTCCAGGTCGGCCGCCGCTTCCACGCGGTCACCGCGCAGGTGCTGACCGCCGAGGAGGGCGGCGAGCTGATGGCGCGGTACGCACCCCGCCACCCCAGGGTCGCCCGCCGGCTCTGCGCGTACATGGGCTTCGAGGTGGACGGCGGTACGGAGGACTACCGGCGGGTGGGCGAGTCGATCCCGTTCGTCCGGCTCACGGAGGGCGCGCGGCGCTGATCCCTCACGCCCGCGCCGGTTCCTCCACGAGGTGCGGGCGGGGTGCGCCGGGCCGGTAGAGGAACAGGGTGACGACGAGCCCGAGGGCGAAGAAGCCCGCGGACCACCAGTAGGCGGTGGAGTAGCTCTCCAGCTGGGCCTGGGCGACGACGGGCGGGGTCGGCCTGCGGCCCACCAGGTAGTTCGCGGCGGCGGTGGTCGCGAGGGTGTTCAGCAGGGCCGTGCCGATGGAGCCGCCGACCTGCTGGCTGGTGTTGACCATCGCCGAGGCCACCCCGGCGTCCCGCGGACCGACCCCCGCGGTGGCCAGGTTCATCGCCGTGGCGAAGACGGCGCCGAGGCCGATGCCCAGGCAGAGCAGCGGCGGCAGCACATGGGCGGCGTAGCTGCTGTTCAGGTCCAGGGCCGTCATCCACACCATCGCGGCGGCCGCGATGCCCATCCCGGTCGGGACGATCGGTTTCGCGCCGAACCGCAGCAGCAGCACATTCGTCGTCGTCACCGACGAGGCGATCATGCAGGCGACCATCGGGATGAAGGCGAGCCCGGTGGAAACCGGCGAATAGCCGAGGCCCTTCTGCAAGTAGTACGTGAGGAAGAGGAAGACGCCGAACATCCCGCCGCCGGAGATGAACATCGCGAGGAACGACGCCGCCCGGTCCCGGTCCAGCACCACCCGCATCGGCAGCAGCGGATGCGCCGCCCTGGTCTGCCACCATGCGAACGCCGCCACCAGCACCGCGCCCGCCACCAGGAACCCCCAGGTCAGCGGCGAACTCCAGGCGTGCGACTCGGCCTCCGAGAAGCCGTAGACGATGCAGAAGAGGCCGGCCGAGACCAGCAGCGTCCCCGGGATGTCGAGCCGGGGCCGGTCCGTAGGCGCCCCCGCGGTCAGCAGCCGCCAGCCACCGACGAAGGCCAGGAACGCGAAGAGCAGGTTGACGTAGAGGCACCAGCGCCAGTCCAGGTACTCGGTGAGCACTCCGCCGAGCAGCAGCCCCACCGCACCGCCCGCCCCCGCGATGGCGCCGTAGATCCCGAACGCCTTGGCCCGCTCCTTGGGCACCGTGAACGTCGTGGTGAGCAGCGACAGCGCCGCCGGGGCGAGCAGCGCGCCGAACACGCCCTGGAGGGCGCGGGCCAGGACCAGCACCTCGAAGCTCGGGGCGGCACCGCCGATCGCGGAGGCGACCGCGAAGCCGACGAGGCCGGTCAGGAAGACCACCCGGCGGCCCACCAGGTCGGCGATGCGTCCGCCGAGCAGCAGCAGCGAGCCGAAGGCGAGGGCGTACGCCGTGACGATCCACTGCCGGTTGCCGTCGCTGAAGCCGAGGTCCTGCTGGGCGGAGGGCAGCGCGATGTTCACGATCGTCGCGTCGAGCACCACCATCAGCTGGGCGAGCCCGATGACCCCGAGCACCCACCAGCGGTGCGCCGGGTGGTCCTCGCGGGGGTTCGCCCTGCGGGTTCCTGCTTCTCGGGGACCTGCTTCACGGGCCATGGGGCGGATCTCCCTCGCTGCGCACACCGCCGGAATCCCCCGGATGATCACGCTAGGCGGAGCCCGCCGCTCCCGCATGTGGAGCGAGGCCCTGTCGGGCTCAGAGGTCTTTGGCGGGCCAGTCGAGGAGGCGGGCGCCGATCACCGCGGTCTGGAGCGTGTAGCGGTGCTGGGGGTCCGCCGGGTCGGAGCCGGTCAGCTGGTGGATGCGTTCCAGTCGGTACGTGAGGGCCCGGACGCTCAGCGAGAGGCGGCGGGCGGTCTCGGCGGCGACACAGCCCGCGTCGAAGTACACCGACAGCGTCTTGAGGAGCGGTTCGGCGCCGCCCCTGGCCTTCTGGAGCGGGCCGAGCTCACTGCGTACGAGATCGGCCATGGCCTGCCGGTCCCGGGTCAGCACCGGGTAGACCAGCAGGTCGGCGGCGAACAGCACGGGGTCGTCCAGGTCCATCCGGTCCGCCAGGTCCAGCGCGTCGAGCGCCTCGTCGTACGACTGGACGACGCCGCCGGGGCCCCGGTGGGCGCGGCCGACGGCGACCCGGCCGCCGTCCGTCGCCGCGTGCGCCTGCTTCGCGAAGTAGCGCAGGACGTCGGGCTGGCTGCCGGGCGCGACGCACACCATGCGGCCGTCCTTCGTGGTGAGCAGGATCTTGCGCCCGCCGAACCGGGCCAGCATCGCCGACTCCACGTGCCGGGGCACCGCCTCCGTCTCGGTGTACGCCTCCGGGCCCGTCGCGACCGCCACGGCGTGGGCGCGCGAGAGGCGCAGCCCGAAACGGGTGGCCCGCTCGGCGAGCCGGCCGAGATCGCTGCGCCCGTACAGCAGGTCGTCGATGAACTCCCGTCTGGCGGCCTCCTCGCGGCGCACGGTGAGGCGCTGGGCGCGCTCGAAGCCGTCCGCGAAGGCGTCGACCGCCTGCTCCATGGCGGCCAGCACGCTGTCCGTGGCTGCGGCCGTGGCGGCCGGAGTCGCGCCGGGGGCGGGGGCGGGCCAGGCGGCGCGGGTCTCGGCGAGATGCATGCGGACCAGGGCGCGGAGCTGGTGGCCGGCTTCGGCGGCCTCCCTGCCCAGGGCGCGGCGGGAGTCCAGCTCCTCGCGGGTGAGCCGCCGGCCCGAGACGGCCACCTCCCCCAGTATCCGTGCGTAACCCTCCAGAAAACTGTCGGGAATCACCGGTTCCGCCACGCGTCCGCCTCCGTTTCCATTCCGTACCGTCACCAGCCCAACGCACGGGAGGCGGTGCCGGTGCCCGGCATCGGGGGGCGGCGAACGTTGCCGTGTTCCGGCAATGCGATCGGGCCGCCCAGGATGACACGATCCTGTCAGCACCAACCGGGGGACCAACGGGGGAAACACGGGGGTGCACGGGGGATCGGGGGAAGACCCGGCCGCCGTGGTGTCGTCGAGGGTGACACCGCGGCGCCGTGGTCCCCGACCGGTCCGCGCAGGCGTCGGCGACACCGCCGACGGAACGGCAGGGGGTCGGTACCGATGCGGGAATTCCTGGACGCGACACTGTCCTTCCCGGCCGTACTCTTCGCCGCCGCGCTGGTCGTCGTCATCGCCTTCTGGCTGCTCGTCCTGGTCGGCGCGGCCGACCACCACTCCTTCGACGCCGACCTGGACACCGATCTCGCGGGCGTCGGAGGCGTCCCGGTCACCGTCTCGGTGTCCCTGATGATCGCCGTCGGCTGGTTCTCCGCCCTGACCGGTTCGGTCCTGGTGCACCGCTCGGGCGCCATCGGGCCGCTGCGCGCCGTGCTGTCCTGCGCGGTGCTCGCCGGGGCGCTGCTGCTCGCCTGGGGCGCGGTGCGGCTGCTCGTCCACCACTTCCGGCGCGTCTTCCCGGACCAGCCTCCGCCATCGCGCCAGGACTTCCTGGGCCGCGTCTGCACGATCCGTACCGGCTCGGTCTCCACGGACTTCGGCCAGGCCGAGGTCACCGCCGACGACGGGACCACTGCCACCGTCCAGGTGCGCCAACTGGAGCCCGTCGACGCGGAGCTGACCTCCGGCTGCGCCGGACTGCTGTACGCGTACGACGAGGCCGGGGAGTTCTTCTGGGTCTCGGCCTACGACAAGGCGCTCGACCCGGGTCCGCCGCACGGCCGTACGGCCTCCGGCCCCGCCGTCTGAGCCACCGCTCCCACTCGGCGCGGTGTGCCCGTCCGGGCTGCCCGGACGCCGTGTGCCGCCGCGCCGTGTTTCACGTGAAACCGCTCATTTCCGCACCACCTGCCGCCAAGGACTGTCATGGATGCCATCTCCTTGGGCCTCGGCCTGCTCGTCGCCGTGGTCCTCCTCATCGCCGTAGCCGTTCTGCTGATCATCACCCGGCTCTTCCGCAAGGTGGAGCAGGGCAAGGCCCTGATCATCTCCAAGACCAAGAAGGTCGACGTGACCTTCACCGGTGCCGTCGTCCTGCCGGTGCTGCACAAGGCCGAGTCCATGGACATCTCGGTCAAGACCATCGAGATCCGGCGCACCGGGCGTGAGGGCCTGATCTGCCAGGACAACATCCGCGCCGACATCCACATCACGTTCTTCGTGCGGGTCAACAAGACCGTCGAGGACGTCAAGAAGGTCGCCCAGTCCATCGGCACCGTGCGCGCCAGCGACAAGGCCGCCATCCAGGAGTTCTTCGCCGCGAAGTTCTCCGAGGCGCTGAAGACCGTCGGCAAGCAGCTGGACTTCGTGGACCTGTACACGAAGCGCGAGGAGTTCCGCGACCGGATCATCCGGGTCATCGGTACCGACCTGAACGGCTACCACCTGGACGACGCGGCGATCGACTTCCTGGAGCAGACCCCGATGGCGCAGCTCGACGGCGCCAACATCCTGGACGCCCAGGGCATCCGGAAGATCACCGAGCTGACCGCGATCGAGCACGTCCGCACCAATGAGTTCCAGCGCACCGAGCAGAAGGAGATCACCCGACAGGACGTCGACGCCCGGGAGACCATCCTGGAGCTGGAGCGCCGGCAGGCCGAGGCGGAGATCAAGCAGCGCCGCGAGGTCGAGACGCTGCGGGCCCGCGAGGAGGCGGCGACCGCCCGGGTCCAGGAGGAGGAACGCCTGGGGGCTCAGGCCGCGTTCATCAAGACCGAGGAGCAGCTGGGCATCCAGCGGGAGAACCAGGCCCGGGAGATCGCCGTCGCGCAGAAGAACCGCGAGCGGGTCATCGCCGTGGAGAACGAGCGCATCGAGAAGGACCGGATGCTGGAGGTCATCGGGCGCGAGCGCGAGACCGAGCTGAACCGCATCGCCGCGACGAAGGAGGTCGAGGCGGAGCGCCGCGAGGTCGCCGACGTCATCCGCGAGCGCATCGCGGTGGACCGTACGGTCGCCGAGCAGGAGGAGTCCATCAAGACGCTGCGGTCCGTCGAGGAGTCCGAGCGCACCCGTAAGTCGGTCATCATCGCCGCCGAGGCGGAGGCGCAGGAGCGGCTGGTCAAGGACATCAAGGCGGCCGAGGCGGCGGAGGCCGCGGCCACCCACCGGGCGGCGGAGCAGCTGACGCTCGCCGAGGCCCGGCTGAAGACCGCCGATCTCGACGCACAGGCCAAGCTGCGGCTCGCCGAGGGCATCCAGGCGGAGTCGGCGGCGCCCGGCCTCGCGGACGTCCAGGTGCGGGACGCGGCGGCGGAGGTGATCGAGAAGACGGGGCTCGCCGAGGCCGAGGCCACGTCCGCGCGGCTCAAGGCGGAGGCCGAGGGTGCCCGCCTCAAGGCCCTCGCGGACGCGGAGGGTACGCAGGCGCAGGCGTCGGCCGACGCGGCGATGATCGGCGAGAAGCTGAAGGCGGAGGCCGCGGGCCTCACGGAGAAGGCGGCCGCGATGGCGGCGCTGGACGACGCGTCGCGGGGTCACGAAGAGTACCGGCTGCGGCTGGCCGCCGAGAAGGAGATCCGGCTCGCCGGTCTGGACGTGCAGCGGCAGGTCGCCGAGGCGCAGGCGACGGTCCTGGCCACGGGCCTGGAGAACGCGGACATCGACATCGTCGGCGGCGAGTCGGTCTTCTTCGACCGGCTGGTCTCGTCCATCTCGATGGGCAAGAGCCTGGACGGCTTCGTGGACAACTCCGACACGGCGAAGGCGCTTGCCGGTCCGTGGCTGAACGGCGAGTCCTCGTTCACGGAGGACCTGACACGGGTGCTGTCCTCGGTCTCCACGGGTGACATCCAGAACCTGACGGTGTCGGCGCTGCTCATGCGGATGATGGCCGCGCCGGGGGCCGGGGTCGGTGCGGACCAGGTCCGCGCACTGCTGGACCACGCGCGCTCGCTGGGGCTCGCGGATGTCCCGGTCAGCGGTCTGGTCCCGGCGGGCCTGAACGGCACGCCGGTGCCTGAGGGGTCCGCGGCCTGACCGCCCCACCGAGCCCCGCCCGTCCTCAACCGCCGGACGGGCTGGGGTGGGGCCGGGCGGGGTTTTCAAGCCCCCGCCCGGCGGTCACTTCCAGTCCACCCGGCGACCTCCCAAGCCCGTCCGGCGATTGAGGACACCGCCGCAAGCCGCACCGCACCGCAAGGAGACCGCATCCCATGGACACCGTGACCGCCCCCGCCGCCGGGGACTACGACGTCCTGCGGCGCCGCCTCCGGACGCACGCCACCGAGCTCGCCCGCAGGGCCACCGCCCTCAACGCCCGCCGCACCGAGGCGTTCGGCGCCACCGGCCTCCAGCTGCTCGGCAGCGAGCAGATCCGGACGCACCGCCCCTCCACCCCCCGCGACCTCGTCGCACTCGGCGGCGAGCTGCTGTTCGGCTTCGAGCGCGGCCCGGGCGCGCAGGACTCACCCGCCGTGGACGACGTGCTCGCCCTGTACGCCGCCGACCTCACCCCCGGCACCGGCACCCCGCTCACCGATGCCTCCTTCGTCCGCGAATTCGACGGCCTGCACCGCTACTTCCGCGCCGCCCGCCTGCTGCGGCTGCGCCGGACCGAGGGCCGCCTGCTGGCGGTCTTCCGTACCGGCGACACCGCGAAGGACATCCGGGTCCTGCGCTGGGCGCTCAACCCCGACGGCTCCCCCGGCGCGTTCCTCGACGCGCGCGGCGAGCGCGACCACGTCTTCCCGCCGTCGCACGACTTCACCTGGACCACCGCGGGCCGCGAGGCCCACGTCGCGGGCCGCCACCCGCACATCGCCCTCGGCTGCGAGGCCGAGCTGTACGTGGACACGCTGGGCGGCACGCTCACCGTGAAGACCGTCAACGACACGGAGACCCCGGAGGGGATCTACGAGGAGCCGGTCACCGAACCCCTCCAGTCGCTCGCGGACGCCGAGGTCGAGTACGCGGAGCTGGGCCCGCTCGTGCTGCTGCGGGTCCGCCCGTACAAGGAGGAGGCGCGGCGGTACCTCGTCTTCAACGCGCTGCTCGGGACCGTCACCCGCCTCGACGGCATCGGCCCGGCCTGCCAGCGGCTCCCGGAGGACCAGGGGATCATCTTCCCCGGCGGCTTCTATCTGACGACCGGCGAGGCCCGGACCTTCGACATCGCGCAGCCGCTCACCGACCCGGTCTTCGAGGAGGCGGTCCGCTCCCCGAACGGCGAGGACGTGCTGTACGTCTTCCGGTCCCGCCAGGACGGCCGCAGCCTGCTGCTTCCGTACAACGTCATCCGCCAGGAGGTGGCGACCCCGCTCCAGGGCCGGGGCCACGCGCTGCTGGACGACGGCACGCTCGTCGTGCTGCGCGACCCGGTGGAGGGCGGCGAGGGCGGCGCTGCGCGCGTCCATCCGTTGCAGCGCTGGCAGACGCCGTACGTCTCCGACACGTACGCCGCGTCCCGCCCGGCGGGCGAAGGCCCCCTGGCCCGGGTCGGCAACGCCGACCTCGTGCGCGGGATCTCCGACTGCCTGGCCCTCGCGCACGCCGCGTCCGAGACGACGCCGACGGCCGCCGTGTACGACCGGCTGGTCGCCGACTGCGTCCGGGCGGGGGACCGCTACCACTGGCTGGACGACACCGAACTCGGCGGGCTCGCGGAGCCCTTGGGCGAGCTGCGGGAGACCGCGCGCCAGGTCGTCGCGGAGTTCGAGGCGGTCCAGGCCCTCACCCGGCAGGCCGCCGACGCGCTCGCCGAGACCGCCGAACGCATCACCACCCTGGTCCGCCGGGTACGCGGCGAGGCCCCGCGCACCGCCGCCGAGTGGGTCGACCGCCTCACCGAGCTGCGCGGCGCGCACGGCCACCTGGCGACCCTCGCCGAGATGCGGTACGCGGACACCGAGCGCATCGCGGAGCTCACCGCCACCACCGCCGAGGACATCGAGGCGGCCGCCCGCCGCGCGGTCGCCTTCCTGGCCAGGGACGACGCGTTCGCCGGGTACCACGAGGACATCGCCCGCCTCACCGAGGAGGCCGCCGAGCTCGCCACGGTCACCGACGCCGCCGCACTCGGGGACCGGCTGGCCGCCATGACGGACGGCCTGAGCACCGTCACGGACGTCGTCGCCGGTCTGGACATCGGCGACGGGGTGGTCCGTACGTCGATCCTGGAACGCATCGCGGAGGTCCTGGGCGCCGTCAACCGGGCCCGCGCCACGCTCGACGCCCGCCGCCGCGCCCTGGCGGACCACGAGGGCCGGGCCGAGTTCGCCGCCGAGTCCGCGCTGCTCGGGCAGGCCGTCACGGCCGCGCTGGCCGCCGCCGACACACCGGAGTCCTGCGACGAGCAGCTGGCGAGGCTGCTGCTCCAGCTGGAGAACCTGGAGGCGCGGTTCGCGGAGTACGACGACTTCCTGGCGGAGCTGGGCGAGCGCCGGACGGAGGTGTACGAGGCGTTCTCGGCCCGCCGGCAGGGCCTCCAGGACGAGCTGGCCCGCCGCACCGAACGCCTCGCGGACTCCGCGGCGCGCGTTCTGGAGACGGTCGCCCGGCGCAGCGCCGCGCTGCCCGACGCGGACGCCGTCCACACCTACTTCGCCTCCGACCCGATGGTCGCCAAGGTCCGCCGGACCGCCGAGGAGCTGCGGGCGCTCGGTGACACCGTGCGCGCGGAGGAGCTGGACGGGCAGCTGCTCGCCGCCCGCCAGGAGGCGGGCCGGGCGCTGCGCGACCGGGACGAGCTGTACGCGGACGGCGGGTCCGTGATCCGCCTCGGCCGGCACCGGTTCGCGGTGAACACCCAGCCGTTCGAGCTGACCCTCGTGCCGCAGGACGGCACGCTCGCGTTCGCCGTCACCGGGACCGACTACCGGATGCCGGTGACCGACCCGGAGTTCGCCGCGACCCGCCCGTACTGGGACCAGACGCTGCCCTCCGAGTCCCCGGCGGTCTACCGGGGCGAGCATCTGGCGGCCCGCCTCCTCGACGAGCACGGCGCGGACCGGCTGGCCTCCCTGGACGACGGCGAACTCGCGACGCTCGTACGGGAATCGGCCGCCGCCGCGTACGACGAGGGCTACCAGCGCGGGGTCCACGACGAGGACGCGACCGCGATCCTGGCCGCGCTGCTGCGGCTGCACGCGGGCGCCGGGCTGCTGCGCTTCCCGGCCGCCGTCCGGGCCGCCGCCCAGCTGTTCTGGGCCCATGGGACGGACGAGGCCCGCCGCACCTCCTGGACGCGCCGCGCCCGCTCGCTGGCCCGCGCCCGGGAGACCTTCGGGCTCGCCCCGGCGGTCGCCGCGCTCCAGGAGGAGTGGGCGTCGGTGATCGGCGGCGAGCGCCCCCGGACGGTCGCCGCGTACCTCTTCGAGGAGCTGACCGGCGGGCCCGAGGGCTTCGCGACGGGCGCCTCCGTCCGCGCGTTCCTCGACAAGTTCCGCCACGCCACCGGCACCTCCGCGTACGACGACGACCTCACCGCCCTCGCGGACGACCTGCCCGCCCGGCGCCAGCTCGTGGAGGGCTGGCTCACCTCGTACGCCGAGGCGAGCGGTACGGACCTCGACCCGGGCGACCTCGCGGAGGCCGTCGCCGTGGAGCTGTGCCCCGAGGGCCTGCTCGGCCGTTACGAGGCGGACGCGCCGCTCACCGAGACCGTCGACGGGCTCCTCGGCGTCCACCCGCGCATCGAGCGCGGCCGGCTCACCGTCCGCATCGACGAACTCCTCGCCCGGACCGAGGAGTTCCGTACCGAGGTCGTCCCCGGATTCCGCGCCTACCAGCGCCGCCGCACCGCCCTGGTCGCCGCCGAGCGGACCCGGCTGCGGCTCGACGACCACCGGCCGCGCGTGATGTCGGCGTTCGTCCGCAACCAGCTGCTAGACGAGGTCTATCTGCCGCTCATCGGGGACAGCCTCGCCAAGCAGCTCTCCACCTCCGACGCCGACCGCCGCACCGACTCGCAGGGCCTGCTGCTGCTCGTATCGCCGCCCGGCTACGGCAAGACGACGCTCATGGAGTACGTCGCCGACCGGCTCGGGCTCGTCCTCGTCAAGATCAGCGGCCCGAACCTGGGCCACGACGTGACCTCGCTCGACCCCGCGCAGGCGGGCAGCGCCACCGCGCGCCAGGAGATCGAGAAGATCAACTTCGCGCTCGAGGCGGGCAACAACACGCTGCTCTACCTGGACGACATCCAGCACACCTCGCCGGAACTCCTCCAGAAGTTCATCCCGCTCTGCGACGCCACGCGCCGCATCGAGGGCGTACGGGACGGTGAGCCGCGCACGTACGACCTGCGGGGCAAGCGGTTCGCGGTGTGCATGGCAGGCAACCCGTACACCGAGTCCGGGGCGCGCTTCCAGGTGCCCGACATGCTCGCCAACCGGGCGGACGTGTGGAACCTGGGCGAGGTGCTGTCCGGCCGCGAGGACACCTTCGCGCTGAGCTTCGTGGAGAACGCGCTGACCGCCAACCCGGTCCTCGCCCCGCTCGCCGGCCGCTCCCGCGACGACCTGGCGCTGCTGCTGCGGCTCGCCGCCGAGGACCCCACGGCGCGTCCGGAACAGCTCGAACACCCCTACGCGCCCGCCGAGGTGGAGCGGATCACCGCCGTGCTGCGGCATCTGCTGCGGGCCCGGGACACGGTGCTCGCGGTCAACGCCGCGTACATCGCGTCCGCCGCGCAGACCGACGCCACCCGCACCGAACCGCCGTTCCGGCTCCAGGGTTCGTACCGCAACATGAACCGGATCGCGGAGCGGATCGCACCCGTGATGAACGACGCCGAGCTGTCCGCCGTCGTGGCCGACCACTACGCGGGCGAGGCACAGACCCTCACCAGCGGCGCCGAGGCCGCGCTCCTGAAGCTCGCCGCGCTGCGGGGCACGCTCACACCCGCGCAGGCCGAGCGGTGGGCGGCGCTCTGTTCCTCGTACGTCCGCACCCAGGCGCTCGGCGGGCCCGAGGGCGATCCGATGACCCGCGCGGTGGCCGCGCTGGGGCTGCTCGCGGACCGGATCGCGGCCGTCGAGACGGCGATCGGGCGCGCCGCCGACCCGCGCCATCTGCTGGCGAGACACCCCGAAGACCGCTGACCGTCCTCGATCAACGGAACGGAGCAAGGCATGCTGGGACACGTGTCCTCATTCCCCCAGCAACCCCAACCCTCCCCGTTCTCCGGCCACATGGTCGTCTGCGGGGACGACGCGCTCGCCCAGCGGCTCGCCGTGGAGCTGCGTTACGTGTACGGGGAACGGGTCACCCTCGTCGTGCCGCCCGAGCCGGGCACGGTCAGGCCGGACGAGCCGCTGAGCGGGCGCGGGCGGGCCGCCGCGCTGTTCGGGCGGATGGCGTCCGCGATGAACCGCAACGGCGGTGGGCTGCCGCACGGTTCGGACGGGGACTCCCTCGCGGGCGTCGAGCCGGTGCGCATCCTCCAGGCGGCCGAGCCGTCCGACGAGTCGCTGGCGGAGGCGGGCATCGCCCGGGCCTCGGCGGTCGCCCTCGTCTACGACGACGACGAGCGCAACATCCGGGCCGCGCTGACCGCGCGTCGGCTCAACCCCCGTGTGCGGCTGGTGATCCGGCTCTACAACCGGAAGCTGGGCCAGCATCTGGAGACCCTGCTCGACCAGGCGGCGGCCGTCGCGTCCCCCGGGCTCGACCCGGCCGCGATCGACGCCTCCACCACGGTGCTGTCCGACGCGGACACCGCCGCGCCCGCGCTCGCGGCCACCGCGCTCGCCGGGTCGACGCGGGTGATCCGGGCCGAGGGCCTGTTCCTGCGGGCCGCCGAGCGCACCCCGCCGCCGGGCGGCCAGGTCGCGAACCCGGGCCTGTGCACCCTGGCGCTGCTCTCGTCCACCACCCACGACCCGGCGGGCGCGGAGGGCTCCGACAGCAGCGGGGCGGAGGGGCCGCAGCTGCTGCCCGGGCCTGCGGAGATCGCCGCCGCGACCGGGCGCGGCACGGTCGTCCTGGAGGCCGTCACGCAGTCCGGTCCGGCCGCGCCGAAGGTCCGGATGAGCGGCCGGAGCGCGCCGCTGAGCCAGTTCTTCTCGCGGCGGCTGCGGTGGTCGGCGCTGGGCGTCGGGCTCGCGGTGCTCGGGCTCGCGGTGGCGTCCTCGTTCACGACCGGCGACCATCCGCTGCACGCGGCCTATCTCACCCTGCTCGACCTGTTCGCGATGGGCGATCCGGCGATCGGTGAGCCCACCGCCCGCCAGGTGATCCAGATCCTCTCCGGCATCGCGGGCCTGATGCTCCTGCCGCTGCTGGTGGCGGGGGTCCTGGAGGCGTTCGGCTCGCTGCGCAGCGCGTCCTCGCTGCGGCGGCCGCCGCGCGGGCTGTCCGGGCACGTGGTGCTGCTCGGGCTGGGCAAGATCGGCACCCGGGTCCTCACGCACCTGCGGGAGCTGGGCATCCCGGTCGTCTGCGTGGAGGAGGACCCGGACGCGCGGGGCATCCCCCTCGCCCGGCGGCTGCACGTGCCGGTGGTGCTCGGTGACGTCACGGACGAGGGGGTGCTCGAAGCGGCCAAGATCGGCCGCTCCCGCGGGCTCCTCGCGCTGACCAGCATCGACACGACGAACCTGGAGGCGGCGCTGTATGCCAGGTCCCTCAAGCCCAGCCTGCGGGTGACGGTCCGGCTCTTCGACGACGAGTTCGCCACGGCGGTCTACCGCACGCTGCGCACGGCGCACCCGCAGGCGATCACCCGCTCCCGCTCGGTCTCCCATCTGGCGGGCCCGTCGTTCGCGGTCGCGATGATGGGCCGGCAGATCCTGGGCGCGATCCCGGTCGAGCGCAAGGTGCTCCTGTTCGCGGCGGTGGAGGTCGGCGGCCACCCCCAGCTGGAGGGCCGCACGGTGGACCAGGCGTTCCGCGAGGGCGCGTGGCGCGTGCTGGCCCTGGACGTGGCCCCCAACGGCGCCCCCGAGGGCGCCCTCGTCTGGAACCTCCACCCCGGCTACGTACTCCGCCCCACGGACCGCGTGATCATCGCCGCCACACGCCGCGGCCTGGCGGAACTCCTGGGCCGCCGTGCGCTGACGCGTCGCTGAGGGGCGCCCCCGGACAAACCCAGCCCGTCCGGCGCTTGAGGACGGAACCCTCCGCGCCGGACCGGGGCGCGCGCTCGTCTACGGGCGCCAGCTCCGGCGGCACAGGACGACGCGGTATCCGTCCGGGTCCTCCACCGTGACCCCCCACTCGTTCCAGTACGGGTTCGGCGAGCCGACCCTCGTACCGCCGCAGACGAGCAGCCGGTCCACCAGGTCGTCCGGGACCGGCCCGTCCAGGTACAGGACGAGCAGGTCCTCCTCGGTGGGCCGGGGCTCGACCGGCCCCCGCGTGAGCTCCAGATGCCAGGAGGCACCGGGGTGCCCCACCATAAGAAGGTCATGCGTGCCCGGCTCCCGTTCCGCGGCGGCGCGGAAGAGGACCGTCAGCCCCAGCCCCTCCACCCAGAACCGCTCGGCGGCGGCGAGATCGCGGGAGGGCCGGGCGAGGCGGACATGCGTCTCGGCGGTGAATGACACGGGCGTCCCTTCGTCGGGCGGCACGCGCGGCCGCGCGCGAAGCCGCAGCGTATGAGGCGGTCCGGCCCGCGCACATCGGCCATCGGTCCTGGTCCCCGGGAAGGAATACGCCGCCCCCTCCCCCCGTTGTACGGGGCGTCCAGGTAGTTCAAGGTTCAACAAACAGTGATCAGGAGGCGGGCGCCATGCAGTTCGGGATCTTCACCGTCGGGGACGTCACCACCGACCCCACCACCGGTACGACGCCGAGCGAGCACGAGCGGATCAAGGCCACCGTCGCCATCGCGCGGAAGGCCGAGGAGGTCGGGCTCGACGTCTTCGCGACCGGTGAGCACCACAACCCGCCGTTCGTCCCCTCGTCACCGACCACCACGCTCGGCTACATCGCGGCGCAGACGAAGAACATCGTCCTGTCGACCTCGACCACGCTGATCACCACCAACGACCCGGTGAAGATCGCCGAGGACTACGCGACGCTCCAGCACCTCGCGGACGGCCGCGTGGACCTGATGATGGGGCGCGGCAACACCGGCCCGGTGTACCCGTGGTTCGGCAAGGACATCCGCCAGGGCATCCCGCTCGCCATCGAGAACTACGCCCTGCTGCACAAGCTGTGGCGGGAGGACGTCGTGGACTGGGAGGGCAAGTTCCGTACGCCGCTCCAGTCGTTCACCGCGACCCCGCGCCCCCTGGACGGCGTGCCGCCGTTCGTCTGGCACGGCTCCATCCGCTCGCCGGAGATCGCCGAGCAGGCCGCGTACTACGGCGACGGCTTCTTCCACAACAACATCTTCTGGCCCATGGAGCACACGAAGAAGATGGTGCAGCTGTACCGGCAGCGGTACGCGCACTACGGCCACGGCACCGCCGAGCAGGCGATCGTCGGCCTCGGCGGCCAGGTGTTCATGCGGAAGAACTCGCAGGACGCGGTACGCGAGTTCCGCCCGTACTTCGACAACGCGCCGGTCTACGGCCACGGGCCCTCGATGGAAGACTTCACCCGGCAGACGCCGCTGACCGTGGGCTCCCCGCAGGAAGTCATCGAGCGGACGCTGACCTTCCGCGACGCGGTCGGCGACTACCAGCGCCAGCTGTTCCTGATGGACCACGCGGGCCTGCCGCTGAAGACCGTGCTCGAGCAGCTGGACATCCTCGGCGAGGAGGTCGTCCCCGTGCTGCGCAAGGAGTTCGCCGCGCTGCGCCCGGCCGGCGTCCCCGAGACCGCGCCGCTGCACCCCGCCTACGCCGCCACGAAGGAGAGCTGACCGTGTTCGCCACCGCACCCGTGAGGATCGTCGCCGTATCGGCCGGCCTCAGCAACCCGTCCTCGACCCGGCTGCTGACCGACCGGCTGGCCGCCGCCACCCGCGAGCGGCTGGAGGCCGGGCAGGACCGCCCGGTCGACGTCCGGGTGATCGAGCTCCGCGACCTGGCCGCGGACATCGCGAGCCACCTGGTGTCCGGCTTCCCGCCGCCCGCCCTGGAGGACGCGCTCACGGCGGTGACAGACGCCGACGGTCTGATCGCGGTCACCCCGGTGTTCACCGCCTCGTACAGCGGACTGTTCAAGTCGTTCTTCGACCTGGTCGAGAACACCGCCCTGACCGGCAAGCCCGTGCTCGTCGCCGCCACCGGCGGCACCGCCCGGCACTCGCTGGTCCTGGAGCACGCGATGCGCCCGCTCTTCGCCTACCTGCGCGCCGTCACCCTGCCGACCTCGGTCTACGCGGCGTCGGAGGACTGGGGCGCGTCCGGCGACGCGTACGCCGAGGGCCTGCCCGCCCGCATCCGGCGCGCGGGCGGCGAGCTGGCCGACGCCGTCACGGGCGGCCGCGCGGTCTCCGGCGCGGCCAGGACCCCCGGCCCGGACGACGAGGTGGTCCCCTTCGAGCAGCAGCTCGCGGCCCTGCGCCCGGCCTGACCGGACCCGCGGAGATCGCCGTTTCGCCCGTTTTGACTAGAGTCGTACGGGAACACGTGATCCAAGCACAACCGCAGAACCGAGCTGGAGGCAGAGATGGGCAGGATCGTGGTGGGCGTCGACGGCTCCGAGTCGTCGGTCAAGGCACTGCACTGGGCCGTACGCCAGGCGGAGCTGACCGGTGACACGGTGGAGGCCGTCAACAGCTGGGAGTACCCCGCTACCAGCTGGGCCTCGATGATGCCGGGCCTCCCGGAGGACTTCGACCCCCAGGCCATGGCCACGGTGTCGCTCACCGAGACCCTGGAGGAGGCGCTGGGCGCCCAGGGCGCCGCCGCCGTCAGCAAGGTCGTCGTGATCGGCAACCCGGCGCAGGCCCTGCTCGACCGGGCCGAGGGCGCGGAGCTGCTGGTCGTGGGCGCACGCGGCTACAGCGGCTTCAAGGCCACCCTGCTCGGCTCGGTCAGCCTGCACGTCACCCAGCACGCCGCCTGCCCGGTGACCGTAGTCCGCAACTGATCCGCCGTACGCAAAGGAGGGCCCCGCACCACGCGTGGTGCGGGGCCCTCCCGCGTACTCACAGCTCCACGACGTCCGCCACCGCACACGCCACGTTGTCCGGTGCGCCGGCCGCCTCCGCGAGCTCGATCAGCCCGCCCACGGCGGTGGACGGCCCGTCCGCCCCCGCCAGCACCCGCGCCAGCTCCCCGCCGTCCACGACCGCCGAGAGCCCGTCCGAGCAGAGGAGATAGCGGTCGCCGGGCAGCGCGTCCCGGACGTCCACATCGGGCCCGGAGCCGTACGGACCGTCCCCGGACAGCACCTTGAGGAGCATGGCGCGCTGCGGGTGCGAGAACGCCTCCTCCTCCGTCAGCGAACCGTCGTCGATCATCGACTGGACCAGGCTGTGGTCATGCGTGATCCGGAACAGCTCGCCCCCGCGCAGCAGATAGGCCCGCGAGTCCCCGATGTGCACGAGGCCCAGCCGCGACCCCGTCCACATCATCGCCGTCAGCGTCGTGCCGGACTCCTCCGGCGCCGCGCCCCCCGCCACCGCGTCCCGCACCGCGAGCGCCGCCCGCTCCGCCGCGTCGTGCAGGACGTTCAGCAGCTCGCCCGCCGGCACCGCGCCCGGCACGACCGGCTTCAGGGCCTCGATCGCGGCCGTGCTGGCCCCCGCCCCGCCCGCGCCGAACCCGTCGGCGACCGCCAGCAGCCGGGCCCCGGCGTAGACCGCGTCCTGGTTGGTCTCGCGCACCGCACCCGTGGCGGTGCGGGCCGCGTAGCGGATTCCGAGCGTGCCCACCGATGTCATGACGTCCTCCGTCGACAGCTGGTCGATGAGGAAGGCCGCGAGGTCACGGCGGGCCGCCGTCTCCGCCTCGACGCGCGCCCAGTACGCCCGGATCGCCGCGGCGGCCGCGCCGGAGTCCAGCGCGATCACCTCCCTGATCCGGGCGAGCGGCATCCCGATCCGGCGCAGCCAGGCGACCAGCCGGGCCGCCCGCACCTGCGCGGGGTCGTAATACCGGTAGCCGTTCACCGGGTCGACCAGGGCCGGCGGGAGCAGACCGAGCTCGTCGTAGCGGCGCAGCGCCTTCGCGGAGAGCCGGGACAGCCGGGCGAACGCCCCGATCGTCACCAGCTCCGCGCCGGGGCCCCGCCCCTGCCCGTACTCCGTCACCGCACGCCTCCTCATACCGGGCGGACTCCCCGCCCCGGCACACTCGATCCTTGGCCTTCCCCCGGGGAGAAGGTCAAGGATCGCTGACGTGCGGGTGGCCGCGGTCGTCACTCCCGCGTGTAGAAGTAGTAGTACGAGGCGAGCAGTCCGCCGGCCCCGAGGATCAGTCCGAGCACCGAGGCGGACAGGATGCTCGCGCCGGACAGGCTGTAGAGGAAGCCGATCGAACCGCCGGTCAGCACCCCGTACGCGGCGGCCCGCAGCTCGCGCGGCAGCCGGTTCTGGATGCGGCCGAGCCCGAAGCAGAGCACCGCGAGCGCGGCGCCGGAGACGAGCCCGAGGGCCAGCCGGGTGCCCGTGAGGACCCCGCCGCCGCGGACGATGGCGGTCGCGTAGCAGCCCATGATCACGCCCAGCGTGACCGGGATCGCCCAGCTCAGGACCGGGCGGTGCCGGGTGGGCATCGCGTGCCTCCCGCGTGCCGGCACCGAAGCTTGTGCGGCCATGGCAGACAGCTCCTTCCGTCGCCCCCGCTTTCCCTCCAGAGCACACCTGGTCGGGCCGCCCGGCAACTCGGATGGCCCATGGCCCGGGGCGCCCCGGCGCCATCCGGGATTCCCTGGAGGGGTGCGGACGTATTTCTCGGTGGCCCTGTCGGCGGTACTGCTGGTGCTGCTGGCCGTCCTGGTGCCGCTGAGCGCGCTGTCCGCCTGGGTCGACCTGGAGATCGACGACACGGACCGTTACGTGGCCGCCGTCGCCCCGCTCGCCGACGACCCCGCGGTCCAGAGCACCGTCGCGGACCTGATCACCGACGGCGCGATGAAGCAGATCGACGTCGGCCCGCTCCAGAGCACCGTGCGCGAGTTCCTGCACCAGGCCGTGCAGTCCTTCACCACCACGGAGGCCTTCCAGGACGCCTGGACCGCCGCCAACCGCACCGCGCACGAGACGGTCACCGCCGCGCTGGACGGGCAGAGCGGCGAGAGCGTCACGATCGACCTGGCGCCCGTCACGGAGCAGGTGAGGCAGAACCTGATCGACAACGGGGTGCCGTTCGCCGATCAGATCCCCGTCCAGCACACCGACATCCAGTTGGTCTCCGCCGACCGCGCGGACCAGCTGCGGCAGAGCTTCCGGTGGCTGCGGAACGCGAGCGTGTGGCCGGCCGTCGGCACGGTCGTCTTCGCGCTGCTCGCCCTCGTGCTCGCCTGGACGCGCGGCGGGCCCGGCCGCCGGGCCCGGGCCATGGCCGCGCTGGCCGGCACCGCCGTGGCGGGCGCGGGCTTCGCGCTCGGCGCGCTGGTGCTGCGCGGGCTGCTGGCGCTGGCCCGCGACCGGGTCCTCGACGAGGTCCCGGACAGCGACACCGGCGCCGCCGCGGCCGTCTACGACGCGCTGACCTCGTCGCTGCGCACCACGGTGTGGGTCGTCTTCGGCCTGGGCCTGGCCGTCGCGGTGTGCGCGATGGCGGCCCGGATCTGGGCCCAGCGGGTGCTGCCGGCACCGGCGGATTGACCCGGCCGCTCCCGCCGGAGCGGCCCGACTGGGAGGTGTACGGATGCGAGCCATCGCCGTCAGCGCGCTGCGGGCCGACCCGGTGCTGGTCGAGCTGCCCAAGCCGGAGCCCCGGCCCGGCGAGGTCCGGGTGCGCGTCGAATACGCCTCGCTGAACCCGCTGGACTGGCAGGTCGCGGACGGTTCCGCCGGTGAACTCGCCCCGGCGCCCCGGTCCTTCCCGTTCGTCGTCGGCGTCGACTACGCGGGCCGCGTCGACATGATCGGCGGCGGCGGGAACCGCTTCCGGGTGGGCGACCCGGTCTTCGGGCGGGCGGCCGTCGCGGAGGCGTGCGGCTCGTACGGGGACTACCTGTGCGTCGATCAGGACTCCGCCATCGCCCTCGTCCCGCGCGGCCTCGACGCCCGGGCCGCCGCCGCGCTCCCGTCCGCCGGGATGGCCGCCGCCCAGATCCTGGAGGCGGTCGCGCTGCGCGGCCACGAAACCCTGCTGGTCGTCGGGGCTGCGGGCGGCGTCGGCTGCTGTCTGACCCAGCTCGCCCGGGCGCGGGACGTCCGGGTGATCGCGGCGGTGCGCGGTGACGAGCGTTCCAGGATGGGGTCGTTGGGCGCGGCCGCCTCGGTGGACCTGACGGACGGCCCGCGCGCCGAGGCGCTGCGCAGGGCCTGCCCGGACGGCATCGACGCGCTGGCCGACCTGGCGTCGGCGGCCCCGGACGCGTTCGCGGCGCACGCGGCGGCGGTCCGGCCCGGCGGCATCGCGCTCTCGGCCCGGGGCGCCGCCGCCGGGTCCCGGCTGCCCGAGGGCGTCAGGGCCGTCGACTTCCGCCTCGACCCGAATCCGGTCCTGCTCGACGTGCTGGCGGCGGGCGCGGCGGACGGCATCCTGCGCGTGCCCGTCGACGCCGAACTGCCGCTGGAGGACGCGCCGTCGGCCCTGGCGCGCAACCGGGCGGGCGGGGCGCGCGGCAAGACGGTGATCGTGGTGCACGCGCCCGGTCACCACTGAGGCGGGGCTCCGGCGCTAATCCGTCGGGCCGGGGCCCATTCCGCGCAGCCGGTCCATCTCGCGGCGGTCCCGCTTCGTCGGCCTTCCCGCGCCCCGGTCGCGTACCGGGACCTCGATCGCGGCCTCGCGCGGCGGCGGGGGCGGGCTGTTGTCGATGAAGCACTCCACGGCCACGGGCGGGCCCACCCGCTTCTTCACCAGCTTCGACACGACGACGACCCGGTCCCGGCCCGCGTGCCGGAGCCGCACCTCGTCACCGACGCGCACCGGCTGTGCGGGCTTGGCCCGTTCGCCCGCGACCTTCACATGACCCGCGCGGCAGGCGGCAGCGGCCTGCGCCCGGGTCTTCGTGAGCCGGACCGACCAGATCCAGACATCGACCCGGACGCTGCCCTCCGTCTGCGGAGCCTCACCCGAAACCATGCGTCCGACTGTAAGCGGTGAGCCGGGCGGCACGTTGCCGCGTCAACTCGACGCCTGTGCGGTGCAGGTGACATGGGGGCGCGGTGAACGCCCTTACAGGGCCTCAGGACTCGGTCCGGGCTCGGTTCGCTCTCGGTTGTCCCACATGCGGGCCGTGCCGTCGAACGGCCTTATCCGGCCGCTAACCTTACGTATCCGCCCTGGCCAGGGATCAATTCCCGCAGTACGGACATTCATCGCACCCAACTCACGCGAAAGGCTCGCCCATGGGCATTCGGAGCTTGCTGCGCAAGGTGTTCGGCCGTGACCGCACGGACCAGGACGACCCGACGACGGCCACGGTCCCGCCCCAGGGCGAGCACGCGAGCGCCACGGCCTCGGAGCCGGACGAGGCACCCGTCACGATCTCGGTGCCTGCCCCCGCGTCGTCCGAGGAGGACGAGGACGCCAAGGCGTCGGACCTGGTGGCCGCGGCCTTCGACAACCCGGCCACGCCCACGGTGCCGGCCCAGGGCAAGGGCCCGGACGCGGTGGCGCCGGAGGCGCCCGAAGCCGAGGCCCCGGTGACGGCCGCCGAGCCGGAGACCCCTGACCCGGTCACGGAGCCCGAGGCGCCCGAGCCGGTCGCCGTGGCCGAGGCCCCCGCGCCCGTCGCCGAGCCGGAGCCGGTCGCGGAGAGCGCCGCCCCCGTGGCGGAGCCGGAGGCGCCGGAGGCCGAGGCACCGAAGGCGGTCGCCGAGGCCATCGCGGAGCCCGAGCCCGTCGTGGCCTCGGAGACCCCCGAGCCCGAGCCGGTCGTCGCGAGCGAGACCCCGCAGCCGGAGCCCGTGGCCGAGCCCGCGCCCGTCGCTGCGCCCGAGCCGAAGGCCGCCGCCGAACCGGTCGCCGAGCCGGTCGCCGAGGCCCCCGCGCCGATCATCATCGACATGGACCCGGAGCCCGAGCCCGAGGCGGCCCCGGCGGCCCCGGCCGCCCCCGGCAAGCCCGCGCTCACCCTCGCCAAGGTCAAGGCGCGGGCGCCCGAGCTGGCGGGGGCGTACAAGGCGGCGCAGGCCGGGCTGAAGGCGCACGGGCTGACCGGGCTGCGCGCCACCGTCTACCTGGTCCTGGACCGCTCCGGCTCCATGCGCCCGTTCTACAAGGACGGCAGCGCCCAGCACCTGGGCGACCGCACGCTCGCCCTCGCCGCGCACCTGGACGAGAGCGCCACCGTGCAGGTCGTGTTCTTCTCGACCGACATCGACGGCACCGGCACGGTCGAGCTGGACGGCCACGAGGGCCGGATCGACGCGCTCAACGCGGGCCTCGGCCGCCTCGGCCGGACGAACTACCACCGCGCCGTCGAGGAGGTCGTCGCGCACTACGAGAAGTCCGGGGCGACCGGCCCCGCGCTGGTGGTCTTCCAGACGGACGGGCCCCCGGACGTCCGGCAGGCCGCCCGCCAGGCGATCGACGCGGCGGCCCGGCTGCCGCTGTTCTTCCAGTTCGTCGCGTTCGGCGAGACGGACGCCAAGGGCTTCGACTTCCTGCGGAAGCTGGACGCCCCGAACACCGGCTTCTTCCACGCGGGCCCCGCGCCCCGCGACGTCCCGGACGCCACGTTCTACCGCGAGTTGCTGGCCGCGCTCCCCGCATGGGTGGCCACGCGTTCCTGAGACGCCGGGAGGCGTACGGTCACGGCGAGCCCGCCCCCGGGGCCCGGCACCGCCGTGACCGTACCGCCGTGGGCCAGCGCGATGGACCGCACGATCGACAGGCCGAGCCCCGAGCCCGGCCCCATCCGGTCCTTGCCCTCGCCCCGCCGGAACGGCTCGAACAGGCCGGGGATGTCCGCCGCGTCCACCACCGGCCCGGTGTTGCGGACCTCCAGCAGGACCCCGGCACCGGCCGGGACCACCGATACGTCGACGCTTCCGCCGGGCACGTTGTACGTCGCCGCGTTGGCCAGCAGGTTCGCCACCAGCTGGGCCAGCAGCAGCCGGTTCCCCCGCACCGGGCACGGCCGGGTGTCGAGCCGGACGCCCGGGTGCCGGGCCGCCTCCTCGGCCACCACCCGGGCCAGGTCCACCGGTTCCCGCTCGCTCTTGTCGAGCCCCCGCTCGCTGCGGGCCAGGACGAGCAGTCCGTCGATGAGCCGTTCGCTGCGCCGGTTGTTGTCCAGGAGCGTCTGCCGGGTCCGGACGAGGTCCTCCGGCGTCGGATCGTCCAGACCGACCTGGATCGCCGCGCGCTGGGTGGCCAGCGGGGTGCGCAGCTCGTGCGAGGCGTTGGCGATGAACCGACGCTGGCTGTCGAAGGCCCGCTCCAGCCGGGCGAGCAGCGCGTCGAGCGTGTCGCCCAGCTCCTTCAGCTCGTCGTCCGGCCCGCTGGAGGCGATCCGCTCGTGGAGCGTGTGCGCGGAGAGCTTGCGTGCCTTGGCGGTCATGGCGTGGACGGGCCGCAGGACCCGGCCCGCCGTCCACCAGCCGACGCCCACCGCGCAGGCCGTCATCACCAGCAGCGCGGCGGTGGACCAGATGAGCAGCTGGTGGCCGGCCGCGTCGCTGACGTGGTCGGTGAGGTCGTAGACCGTCGGCGGGCCGAGTCTGCGGTGGCTGACGAGCGGCCCGTTGACCGCGTAGCCGGGCTGGACCACGACGGCGGTGTCCGCGATGGCCCGCGCCTGCGAGTCCGTACCGGCGCGGGAGGCCAGGTTCACCGTGGCCAGCAGGGCCGTGCCGAGGACCAGGAAGACCCCGCCGTAGACGAGGGCGATGCGGGTCCTGATCGTGGCGTGCGACAGCCGGGCCCATCGCTTCACAGCGCGTACCCCACGCCCTGGACGGTACGGATCACGGCCGGTTCACCGAGCTTGCTCCGCAGCTTGCTCATGCAGACCCGGACGGCCCCGGTGAAGGGGTCGGCGTTGGCGTCCCAGGCCCGTTCCAGCAGTTCCTCCGCGCTGACCGTCGCGCCGTCCGCCTCCAGGAGCAGCTGGAGCACGGTGAACTCCTTCGGCGACAGATCCAGGTCCCGCCCGTCCCGCGTCGCCGACCGCCGTACGGCGTCGAGCCGGATGCCGTACCGCTCCAGCTGCGGCGGTACGGGGCGGGCGCTGCGCCGCCGCAGGGCGCGTACGCGGGAAATCAACTCGGGAAACTCGAACGGCTTGCCCAAGTAGTCATCGGCGCCCAGGTCGAGCCCGGCGACCCGGTCCTCCATCGACCCGGCGGCCGTCAGCATCAGGATCCGGGTCCGGGAGCCGGAGGCGACGAGCCCGCGCGCCACGTCGTCGCCGTGCACCCGGGGCAGATCGCGGTCGAGGACGACCACGTCGTAGTCGTGCAGCCCCAGGTACGCCTGGGCGGCATCACCGCTGTACACCGTGTCGACGGCGAAGCCCGCCCGCCGCAGCCCGGTGGCGACCAGCTCCGCGAGGATTTCCTCGTCCTCGGCGACCAGTACCCGCATCGTGATGTCCCTCGCCTCGTGCATGCGTGTCCACTCCCTCCCAGGATGCGTCCTTGATACGGGAAGAGAGGTTTCGCAAAGCTCTCCGGCCGGGGTGGTTCAGCGGCCCAGCGACTCCGCGTCCCCCATCACGATGACGGGATTCATGGCCGGGTCGAGGGCGCCCAGGAGTTCCTTCATCCGGTCCTCGGTGACCGAGACACAGCCCTGGGTCGGCCCCCCGTGGTCCACGTGCACCCAGATCCCGCCGCCGCGCTCCTCGCCCAGAGGGCGGGTGTGGTCGAGCGGGGAGGTGCCGGGGAGGCGGTTGTAGTCGATGGCGACGACGTAGTCGAAGGAGCCCTCCAGCGGCTCCCCGTGGAACCCCTCACCCGTCACGCGGAAGTCCGGGCTCAGGTCGTACGGGAGGGCCGTGTCCGGGGGCACGAGGCGGCCGCCCGCCGCGGTCAGCGTGAAGACCCCGATCGGTGAGCGCAGATCGCCCTCCCAGTGCTCGCCGGTCCAGCCGTTGAGGGCGTTATGGGCGGGCCAGGGGCCCAGCGTGGCCCGCCAGCCCGGCCCGGCGGGCCCGTCCCGGGTGTAGAGGACGGCGGTCGACCGGTTGGAGTCCACCGAGTCCCCGGTCACCACGAACGCCTGCCGGGCCGTGGCCGGGACCGCTGCCCGGGTCTTCGGCCCGAGGCCGGGGAGCTCCGTGGGCTGCGGCGAGGCCGCCGGGGGCGACGGCAGGGACGACCACCCCCGCGGCGCCCCGGCGGACGCGGCGGCCCCGGGCGGCCCCGGTACGCCCTTGACCGGCGCCTGATCCGTGGCGGCCCCGCTCATCTCCGTACCGGCGAAGCCACCCGCCCCGCAGCCGGCGAGCAGCACGAGCAGGACGAGGGAGCAGACGACGTGCGGCAGGCGCAGGGGTGTGCGCGAAGGGGGCACGGGCACGGAGGGCTCCTCAGCAGTGGATGCGCCGATGTCGGCCCAGCCAGTCATTGCCGCCCGCGTCACCGCCCAATCCGGGGCGGAGCCCATCCGGCCGTAACCGTTCAGGTGATTCGTGTGCCTATTCGGAACCGGCCGCGGCCCGTCACGCGAACAGCCCCCGGCCAGTGGCGGCCGGGGGCTGTTTCACGTGAAACAGGTGGAACTACTTCTGCGCGTCCTTCGCCGGTGCGGCCGGCTTGCGGAGCTGGATGTTGAGCTCGCGGAGGCGGGTCTCCTCCAGGACGGTGGGCGCGCCCATCATCAGGTCCTGGGCGTTGCCGTTCAGCGGGAAGGCGATCGTCTCGCGGATGTTGGGCTCGTCGGCGAGCAGCATCACGATGCGGTCGACGCCCGGGGCGATGCCGCCGTGCGGCGGGGCGCCGAGGCGGAACGCCTTGAGCATGCCCGCGAACTCGCGCTCCACGGTCTCGCGGTCGTAGCCGGCGATCTCGAATGCCTTGATCATCAGCTCGGGTTCGTGGTTCCGGATGGCGCCGGAGGACAGCTCGATGCCGTTGCAGACGATGTCGTACTGCCAGGCGAGGATGTCCAGCGGGTCCTTCTCCTCCAGGTCCTTCAGGCCGCCCTGGGGCATCGAGAAGGGGTTGTGCGAGAAGTCGATCTTGCCCGTCTCCTCGTCCTTCTCGTACATCGGGAAGTCGACGACCCAGCAGAACCGGAAGACGCCCTCCTCGAAGTGGCCGGCCCGCTTGGCGGCCTCGACTCGGACGGCGGACATGATCTTGGAGACCTCTTCGAACTCGCCCGCGCCGAAGAAGACGGCGTGACCCGGAACGAGCGAGAGGCGCTCGGTGAGCGTCTTGATGTCGCTCTCGGTGAGGAACTTGGCGATCGGTCCCGCCAGCGTGCCGTCCTCGCCGACGCGGACCCAGGCGAGACCCTTGGCGCCCTGCTGCACGGCGTAGTCGCCGAGGCCGTCGAAGAACTTACGGGACTGGCCCGCCGTGTCCGGCACCGGAAGGGCGCGGACGTGCTTGCCGGCGAACGCCTTGAACTCCGAGTCCGCGAAGACGTCGGAGATGTCGACCAGCTCCAGCTTGGCGCGCAGGTCCGGCTTGTCGTTGCCGTACTTCAGCATCGACTCGCGGAACGGAATGCGCGGGAAGGGCGAGGTGACGTGGCGGCCGTTGCCGAACTCCTCGAAGAGCTCGGTCATCAGCTTCTCGATCGGCCGGAAGACGTCCTCCTGCTCCACGAAGGACATCTCGACGTCGAGCTGGTAGAACTCGCCGGGCGAGCGGTCGGCGCGGGCGTCCTCGTCGCGGAAGCAGGGCGCGATCTGGAAGTAGCGGTCGAAGCCCGAGATCATCAGCAGCTGCTTGAACTGCTGCGGGGCCTGCGGCAGCGCGTAGAACTTGCCGGGGTTCAGCCGGGACGGGACGACGAAGTCACGGGCGCCCTCGGGGGAGGTCGCGGTGAGGATCGGCGTCGCCATCTCATTGAAGCCGAGGGCGACCATCTTGGAGCGGATCGAGGCGATCACGGCGGAGCGCAGCATGATGTTGCGGTGCATGCGCTCGCGGCGCAGGTCCAGGAAGCGGTACTCCAGGCGCCGCTCCTCGTTCACGCCGTCCTCGGCGTTGATCGTGAAGGGCAGCGGGCCGGCCTCGCCCAGCACCTCGACCTCGGAGACCTCGATCTCGATCTCGCCGGTCGGCAGGTCCGGGTTGACGTTCTCGGTGCCGCGCGCGGAGACCTTGCCGTCGATCCGGACGACGGTCTCCTTGGTGAGCTTCGCCAGGGCCTCGTTGCCCGGCGTGCCGGGGCGGGCGACGAGCTGCACGAGACCGTAGTGGTCGCGCAGATCGATGAAGAGGATGCCGCCCAGGTCTCGGCGATTGTGCAGCCAGCCGCTCAGCCGGACGTCGGTGCCGACGTCAGAGGCGCGGAGCTCGCCGCAGGTGTGGGACCTGTACCGATGCATCGTCGTTCATCCAGTCTTCGCGGTTGGGGGAAATTCAGCCCTCCCAGGCTACCGCCCGCGACCGGAGCGTTTCATTGTCATTGTCCGCACCAAGATCGTCCGGGGCACCGCACCCGTGCCCTTGCCGCGCATGCCGGTTTAAAGTGGGGCAATGCGCACCGAGGATGTGCTGGCCGCGACCGCGACCGGGCTGTGGCGCTGGGACAACGGAGCCGGGACGGTCACGCTCGACGCGGAGGCCGCCCGACTCCTTGAGCTGCCCGCCGAGCCCGGCGTCTTCCGAGAATCGGAGGTCCGCTCCCGCTTCCACCCCGTCGACTGGAACGAGATCGCCGGGGTGGTCAGCCTTGCCGTGGCCGAGGGCACCCTGGCCGAGGCCCGGCTGCGCATCGTGGACGGCAGCGGCCGGGTCCTGCGCACCGTGCGCAGCCGCTCCAAGCCGGTCCCGGCCGGTGAGTGCCGCCGGGACTACGTGCTCGTCGGCACGCTCCAGGAGGTCGCCGAGCCCCCGCCGGGCGCCGTCGGGACGCACACCGCGATCACCGGCGACTGGCGGCGCTCCCGCGAGGCGTTCCTGCTGGACGCGGGGCGGGCCCTGGCGGAGGCCGGGTCGACCACGGAGGTGCTGCGGGTCGCCTACTCGCTCTCCATGCCCGGGTTCTCGCCGGACGGCCTGGCGGTCTTCGGCGTCGAGGGCGAGCGGCTGACGGTCGTCGGGCAGCACGGGCACTCCCTCAGCGACGAGGGGCCCTTCACCAACATGCCGCTGGACACGGACTACCCGGCCGCGGAGGTCGTGCGGACCGGCCGGGCGATCTATCTGCCGACGCCGGAGGACTACCGGGCCCGCTACCCCGCCACCTGGCCGATGGCCCGGCGGTTCGGGCGCCGCTCCTGGGCCTTTCTGCCGCTGATCGTGTCCGGGCGCACGATGGGGACCTGGATGGCCGGCTTCCGGCACCCGGTGGCCTTCTCGCCGGACGAGCGGTCGGTGCTGACGACCGTGGCCCGGATGCTCGCCCAGGCGCTGGACCGGGCGGGCGCCGCCGACACCGAGCGGGAGCTGTCGCTGGGCCTCCAGCGCACGATGATGCCCTCGCTCGGCCCGGACATCCCGGGGATGACCGTGGCGGCGCGCTACGTGCCGACGGGCGGCGGCCTCCAGGTCGGCGGCGACTGGTACGACCTGATCCCGCTGCCCAGCGGCCGCATCGCCCTCGTTATCGGCGACGTCCAGGGCCATGACGTGCGGGCTGCGGGCCTCATGGGCCAGCTCCGGATCGCTCTGCGCGCGTACGCCTCCGAGGGGCACCGCCCGGACGCGGTGCTGGCGCGCGCCTCGCGCTTCCTCTCCGGCCTCAACGACCCCGGCGAGGACGACGACTCCACGGCCGCGCGCTTCGCGACCTGCCTGTACGCGGAGGCCGACCCGGAGACCGGCGTGCTGGACATCGCGCGGGCCGGCCACCCGGACCCGGTGGTGATGACCGCCGACGGCACCGCGGTCATCCGGCAGACCGAGGGAGGGCTGCCGCTGGGCATCGAAGCGGACACGGACTATCCGACGACCCGGGTCGTGCTGCAGGCCGGGGAAACGATCATGCTCTGCACGGACGGGCTGATCGAGACGGGCGGCCACGACCTCGCCACCGGCTGGGTCCGGCTCCGGCCGATCCTGGAACGGCACACCGGCGATCTGGAGAAGCTGGCGGACGCGCTGGTGCAGGCGGTGCACGGGCCGGGCTCGCACTACACGACCGGGCCGCTCGTGGACCGGCGCGAGGACGACGTGGCGGTGCTGCTGCTGCGGCGCGAGGGCTCCGTCACGTCCCCGCCCGCGCCCCGGCGGACCGCGCTGTCCATCGCCCAGGCCGAACCGGAGCGGATCTCGACGGCCCGGCAGCTGCTGCGGGAGCTGCTGCACGACTGGGCGGACCCCGATCAGGTCGACGCGGCGGTGCTGCTGCTCTCCGAGGTCGCCACGAACGTGCTGGTGCACACGGACGGGGACGCGCTGATGGTCGCCCAGGCGACCGGGTCGCCGGGGGAACGGTGTCTGCGGGTGGACGTGTCCGACGGCAGCGACGAACTGCCGCACAAGCGGCGGCCCGGCGAGATGGCGTCCAGCGGCCGTGGCCTGGTGCTGATGGAGATGCTCGCGCACAAGTGGGGCGTCGATCCGCGGGGGGCGGGCAAGTCGATCTGGTTCGAGCTGAACGAGGCCGAGCACCCGGAACCGGCCTTCCCTGACCTGGACCTGGACTAGGAGCCCTCCTCCGGCGCAATCCGCCCGCCCTTGCGGAGTTCGCCGATGATGCCGAAGGCCGCCGCGCAGAGCGGGACCGCGAGCAGCATCCCGAGGATGCCCGCGACGCTCGCGCCCGCCGTCAGGGCGATGAGGATCATCGCGGGGTGCATCTGGACCGTACGGCTCTGGATCATCGGCTGAAGGATGTGGCCCTCCAGCACCTGGACGGCGAGGACCACCCCGAGCGCCCAGAGCGCGATCGCGAACCCCCGGTCCGCGAGGGCCACCAGCACGGCGACGGCCCCCGAGATGAACGCCCCGAGATACGGGATGTAGGCGCCGACCAGCACCAGCGCGCCGAGCCCCACCGCGCCCGGCACCCGCAGGATCAGCAGCCCGACCGTGATGCAGACGGCGTCGATCAGGGCGATGAGCGTCGTCCCGCGCATGAAGCCCTGGACGGCCTCGAAGGCCCGCCGGCCCATCGCCTCGACCATGTCGCCGGTGCCGCGCGGGGCGATGCTGTGGGCGAGGCCCGGGGCCCGGTCCGCGTCGCGCAGGAAGAAGAAGGTCAGCAGCAGCGCCAGGACGGCCGTCGCAATGAGGGAGCCGACGACGCTGATCCCGGTGAGGAGCCCGCCCGCGGCGGTCGCGCCGAACTTCTCGACCAGCTTGCGGCCACTGGCCTCCAGGTCGTTCACGTCGAGGTCGTCCGCCACCTGGAAGTGGTCGACGACCCACTGCCCGGCGTCCTTCAGCGACTGCACGATCTGGTCGCCGGTCTCGACCAGCGCGGCGACGACGATGTAGCCGGCGCCGCCGACCACGGCGATCAGCACCGCGCAGGTGACCGCGGCGGCCAGCGAGCGGTTCACCCCGTGGGTGGTCATCCGGCGGTGGACGGGGCCGAGCAGCGCCGTACCGAGCAGGGCGAGCAGCACGGGGGTGACGGCGGTCTTGAAGATGATGCACAGCCAGACGGCGACGGCGGCGACACCGGTGACCAGCAGGACGACACCGCACCAGGCGGCGGTCCGCCGGGCGCCCTCGGGCAGGAGTGGCTTCGGGGTCTGCACCCTGCCAGCCGATCACGGCCCGGCAGCGGTGTCCCGCCCGCGCCGCCGTACGAGTGACGGGGCGTCACACGCGGGCGGTGGGGGCGGGAGCGCGGCTCACATGCCGTGGACGGCGGGCACGGTGCCGAGGCGGCCGGCCTGGAAGTCCTCGAAGGCCTGCTTCAGTTCGGCCTGGCTGTTCATCACGAACGGGCCGTAGTGCGCCATCGGCTCGCGGATGGGGCGGCCGCCGAGCAGGACGACCTCCAGGTCCGGGGTGTTCCCGTCCTGCTTCTCGTCCGCGCGCACGGTCAGCGAGGAGCCGGCGCCGAAGACGGCGGTCTGGCCCATGTGGACCGGGCGGCGCTCCGCACCGGCGGTGCCGCGCCCGGCGAGCACGTACGCGAGGCCGTTGAAGTCCTCGCGCCAGGGCAGCGTCACCTCGGCGCCGGGGCGCACGGTGGCGTGGATCATCGTGATCGGGGTGTGCGTGATGCCGGGGCCCTCGTGGCCGTCCAGCTCACCGGCGATCACGCGGAGCAGCGCGCCGCCGTCCGGGGATGCGAGCAGCTGGACCTGGCCGCCGCGGATGTCCTGGTAGCGCGGGGCCATCATCTTGTCGGCCTTCGGCAGGTTCACCCAGAGCTGGAGGCCGTGGAAGAGGCCGCCGGTCATGACCAGGGACTCCGGCGGCGCCTCGATGTGGAGGAGCCCGGACCCGGCGGTCATCCACTGGGTGTCGCCGTTGCCGATGGTGCCGCCGCCACCGTTGGAGTCCTGGTGGATGAAGCTGCCGTCGATCAGGTAGGTCACGGTCTCGAAGCCGCGGTGCGGGTGCCAGGGCGTGCCCTTCGGCTCGCCCGCCGCGTACTCCACCTCACCCATCTGGTCCATCATGATGAACGGGTCGAGGTACTTGTAGTTGATCCCCGCGAAGGCGCGGCGGACCGGGAAGCCCTCACCCTCGAAGCCGCTCGGCGCCGTGGTCACGGCGAGCACGGGACGGGCCGCGGCGTCGCCGGAAGCGGCCACCTTGGGCAGGGTCAGCGGATTCTCGACGGTCACTGCGGGCATGGGAGCCACCTCCGGGGGACGGTACCGCCATCAATTTAGTTGAATGGTGAACATCCCGCAAGGCGCCCCGCATTCCCGCGCGCCCCCGGACAGCCGGAAGGGGCCCGTACCGAGAGCGGTACGGGCCCCTTCCGGAAGCCTCGGGCGGCGGATCAGCCGTACATGCGGCGCATCGCGAAATCGACCATCTGTTCGACAGCCTTGGCGTCGAAGACCATCCGGTGCTCACCCTCCATGTCCAGGACGAAGCCGTAGCCGGTGGGCAGCAGGTCGATCACCTCGGCGCCGGTGATCACGAAGTACTTGGAGTCCTTGCCCGCGTACCGCCGCAGCTCCTTGAGCGTGGTGAACATCGGGATCACCGGCTGCTGGGTGTTGTGCAGCGCGAGGAAGCCCGGGTTGTCGCCGCGCGGGCAGTAGACCTTCGAGGTCGCGAAGACCTGCTGGAAGTCCTCGGCGGCCAGCGAGCCGGTCGTGAAGGCCCGTACCGCGTCACCCAGCGACGGCGGCGAGGGTTCGGGGTACAGCGGCTGCTCGCCGTAGCCGCCCCCCATCGGCTGCTGCGCGCCCTGGTTCTGGTCGTAGCCGTACATGGAACAAAGAGTAATCGGCCACATCCGGGGCTCAGGGGGTTGCGTCTTATTACTGACGGGTAGCATCATCGTAGAGGTCACCTGATAGGTCCGGGCCACCCCTCCACGGGGCGCTGCGCGCCACTGCTATTGATTACGGAGCCTTCCCATGGGGCACTACAAGTCGAATCTCCGCGACATCGAGTTCAACCTCTTCGAGGTCCTCGGGCGCGACAAGCTGTACGGCACCGGACCGTTCGCGGAGATGGACGTCGACACCGCGAAGAGCATCCTCGAGGAGGTCGCCCGCCTCGCCGAGAACGAGCTCGCCGACTCCTACGCGAACGCCGACCGCAACCCGCCGGTCTTCGACCCGGAGACCAACACGGCGCCGGTCCCCGACACGTTCAAGAAGTCGTACCAGGCGTTCATGGACTCCGAGTACTGGCGCCTGGGCCTGCCGGAGGAGATCGGCGGCACCACCTCGCCCCGCTCCCTGATCTGGGGCTACGCGGAGCTGCTGCTCGGCTCGAACCCGGCCGTCTGGATGTACTCCTCGGGCCCGGCGTTCGCCGGCATCCTCTTCGAGGAGGGCAACGAGGCGCAGAAGAAGGTCGCCGAGATCGCCGTCGAGAAGCAGTGGGGCTCGACGATGGTGCTGACCGAGCCGGACGCCGGCTCCGACGTCGGCGCGGGCCGCACGAAGGCCGTCGAGCAGGAGGACGGCTCCTGGCACATCGAGGGCGTGAAGCGCTTCATCACCTCGGGCGAGCACGACATGTCGGAGAACATCCTCCACTACGTGCTGGCGCGCCCCGAGGGCGCGGGCCCGGGCACCAAGGGCCTCTCCCTCTTCCTGGTCCCGAAGTACCACTTCGACTGGACCACCGGCGAGCTGGGCGAGCGCAACGGCGTCTACGCGACGAACGTCGAGCACAAGATGGGCCTCAAGGCGTCCAACACCTGCGAGATGACGTTCGGCGACCGCCACCCCGCCAAGGGCTGGCTCATCGGCGACAAGCACGACGGCATCCGCCAGATGTTCCGCATCATCGAGTTCGCCCGCATGATGGTCGGCACGAAGGCCATCGCCACGCTCTCCACCGGCTACCTGAACGCGCTGGAGTACGCCAAGGAGCGCGTCCAGGGCACCGACCTGTCGCAGTTCATGGACAAGGCCGCGCCGAAGGTCACCATCACGCACCACCCCGACGTGCGCCGCTCGCTGATGACGCAGAAGGCGTACGCGGAGGGCATGCGCGCCCTCGTCCTCTACACCGCCTCCGTCCAGGACGCGATCCAGGAGAAGGAGGCCGCGGGCGAGGACGCCAAGGCGCTGCACGGCCTCAACGACCTGCTCCTCCCGATCGTCAAGGGCTACGGCTCCGAGAAGTCGTACGAGCAGCTGGCGCAGTCGCTCCAGACGTTCGGCGGCTCCGGGTACCTCCAGGAGTACCCGGTCGAGCAGTACATCCGCGACGCCAAGATCGACACCCTGTACGAGGGCACCACGGCCATCCAGGGCCAGGACTTCTTCTTCCGGAAGATCGTCCGCGACCAGGGTGCCTCGCTCAACGCGCTCTCCGAGGAGATCAAGAAGTTCCTCGCTGGCGCCCAGGACCACGAGGAGCTGTCCGGTGCGCTGGACAGCCTCGCGAAGGCCGCGGTGGACCTGGAGGCGATCGTCGGCACGATGATCACCGACCTCACCGCGACCGGCGAGGACGTGAAGAACATCTACAAGGTGGGCCTCAACACCACCCGCCTGCTGCTGGCCTCCGGCGACGTCGTCGTCGGCTACCTGCTCCTCAAGGGTGCGGCCGTGGCCGCCGAGAAGCTGCCGACCGCCTCCGCGAAGGACGTCCCCTTCTACCAGGGCAAGATCGCCGCCGCGAAGTTCTTCGCCGCGAACGTCCTCCCGGGCGTCGGCGCCGAGCGTGCGCTCGCCGAGGCCGTCGACAACTCCCTGATGGAGCTGGACGAGGCCGCCTTCTAGGAGCCGTCCCGCACCTCTGCCGGCCGCCGCCCCCGGATCCGATTCCGGGGGCGGCGGCCGCATGATGGGCGCGGGGGCCGGGGGACGGCAGGGAATCCTTTCGGCCACGTCTGGCTACAGTGAAGAACATGAGCTCCTCCCTCCGCTTCGACCGCGGGCACACCGACGATCTGATGGCCTTCCTGATGGCCTCACCCTCCCCGTACCACGCCGTGGCCACCGCCGCCGCCCGGCTGGAGAAGGCCGGATTCCGGCAGGTGGAGGAGACCGCGGCCTGGGACGGAACCACCGGCGGCAAGTACGTCCTGCGCGGTGGCGCGATCGTCGCCTGGTACGTGCCGGAGGGCGCCGGGGCGCACACCCCGTTCCGGATCGCCGGTGCGCACACCGACTCGCCGAACCTCCGGGTCAAGCCGATTCCGGACACCGGCGCGTACGGCTGGCGCCAGGTCGCCGTGGAGATCTACGGCGGCACCCTGCTGAACACCTGGCTGGACCGCGACCTCGGTCTCGCCGGCCGGATCTCGCTGCGCGACGGAACGGACCTGCTGGTTTCCATCGACCGCCCGCTGCTGCGCGTACCCCAGCTCGCCGTGCACCTGGACCGGTCGGCCAACACCGACGGGCTCAAGCTGGACCGGCAGAAGCACATGCAGCCGATCTGGGGGCTCGGGGACGTCGAGGAGGGCGACCTCATCCGGTTCGTCGCCGAGGAGGCGGGCGTCGACGCCGAGGACATCACCGGCTGGGACCTGATGCCGCACCCGGTCGAGCCCCCGGCCTACCTGGGCCGCGACCGCGAGCTGCTGGCCGGGCCGCGCATGGACAACCTGCTCTCGGTGCACGCGGCGACCGCCGCGCTGGCCGCCGTCGCCGGACAGCCCGACTCCGAACTGCCGTACATCCCGGTGATGGCCGCCTTCGACCACGAGGAGAACGGCTCCCAGTCGGACACCGGCGCGGACGGACCGCTGCTCGGCACGGTCCTGGAGCGCTCGGTCTTCGCCCGGGGCGGTGGTTACGAGGACCGCGCCCGCGCCTTCGCCGGCACGGTCTGCCTCTCCTCGGACACCGGCCACGCGATCCACCCGAACTACGCTGAGCGCCACGACCCCACGCACCACCCGGTCGTCAACGGCGGACCGATCCTCAAGGTCAACGTCAACATGCGGTACGCCACCGACGGCGGCGGCCGGTCCGTGTTCGCGGCGGCCTGCGAGAAGGCGGGCGTGCCGTGGCAGACGTTCGTCTCCAACAACGCGATGCCCTGCGGCACGACGATCGGCCCGATCACCGCGGCCCGGCACGGCATCAAGACCGTCGACATCGGCGTCGCCATCCTGTCCATGCACAGCGCCCGTGAGCTGTGCGGCGCGGACGACCCGTACCTCCTCGCGAACGCGCTGGCGTCCTTCCTGGCCGGCTGAGGCCCGGGCTTCCGGGGGCGGGCGGGAGGCTTCCCAACCTCCCGCCCGCGCATGCTCGTTGCCGACCCGGGTACGCGCTCCGTACACGGCCCGGAGGTCCCGGGCCGCCTGGGAGGCGGAACTCATGGGACTCGGCGGATGCATTCTCCTCATCGGCGCTGGGGCGATCCTCGCCTTCGCGACCGACTGGCACCTGGACAGCGTCAACGTCGATCTGGTCGGCTGGATCATGATGATCGTCGGCATCATCGGCGTCTTCGTCTACGCGAGCGTCATCCGGCGCCGCCGGATGGTCGTGCCGCCCACCACGACGGTCGTCTCCGACGACGAACGGCACCTGTGACCGGGGGCGATCCGGCCACACCCCCGGAACGCCACGGCGGAATCCCCGATATTCTGGGCACTTGTCCGTGACCCGGAACCGGGCGCGTCAGACCCCGAAGGGGAGCCGCTCGTGGAGTTCCGGCTGCTCGGCACCGTCTGCGTCGACACGCTGACCGGGCCGCTGCCCCTCGGTCCCGCCAAGCGCCGCAGCCTGCTCGCGGCCCTGCTGCTGCACGCCAACACCCCCGTGTCCATGGCGCGGCTGACCGACTGCCTGTGGGACGAGGAGCCTCCGCTCCACGCCCGCACGGTCATCCAGGGCCATGTCTCGCGGCTGCGCGCCCTGCTGGTCGGCGCGGACGCGCAGGCGTACGGGGTCGAGCTGGCGACGCTCGGCGACGCGTACGTCCTCCGGGCGCCGGAGACCCTGCTGGACTCCCAGCGGTTCGAGGAACTGCTGATGCTGGCCCGCGAGCAGCGGGATCCCGCCGACACGGTGCTGATGCTGAAGGAGGCCCTGTCGCTCTGGCAGGGCCCCGCCCTCACCGGCACCTTCGCGAGCGCCCCGCTCCAGGCGGCCGCCCACGCCCTGGAGGAGTCCCGCCTCTCGACGGTCGAGCAGCTGGCCCGCGCGTACGGGGAGCTGGGCGAACACCACCGCGCGGCGGCGGTCCTGCGCGTGGAGGCCGTCGCCCACCCCCTGCGCGAGTCCCTGGCGGCGGCCCTGATGACCGCCCTCCACCGCTCGGGCCGCCAGTCCGAGGCCCTGGACTGCTTCCACCGCACCCGCCGCCTGCTCGCGGACGAACTGGGCATCGACCCGGGCCGCGAGCTGGCGGACGCGTACGCGCGCATTCTGCGCGGGGAGGGGGGCGGCGGGCCCGTTGCTCCTGGGGACACCGCCGAGGCCGCGGGCCCGCCCGTGCACGGCGGCGGCCCCGCCGCACCGCACGCCTCCGGCGGGACGCAGGTCATCGCGCCCCGGGCGGCCGTCGCACCGGTGCACGCCCCGCCCGCCCCGTACGCCGCCGCAGGCGCACCCGCGCCCGTCGCCGATCTGCTGCCGCGCGCGCCGCGCGGGTTCCACGGGCGGGGCACCGAGCTGACCGCGCTCTCGCGGGCCGCGGCCGGGGAGGCGCCCGTGTGCCTGGTCACCGGTCCGGCGGGGGTCGGGAAGACGGCGCTGGCGCTGCACTGGGCGCGGCGAACCCCCGCCGCCTTCCCGGACGGGCGGCTCTTCGCGGACCTGCGCGGATTCGGGGACACCGCGGAGCCGACCCCGCTCGAAGTGCTGCGGGAGTTCCTGCTCGCGCTCGGCGTCGCGCCCCGCCGGGTGCCGGAGTCCATGGCCGGAGCGGCGGCCCTGTTCCGCTCGCTCACCGACCGGCTCAGCCTCCTCGTCGTGCTGGACAACGCCCGGGACTCCGCGCAGGTCAGGCCGCTGCTGCCGGGCGGCGCGGACTGCGTCACGCTGGTCACCAGCCGGCACCGGCTCGACGGGCTGATCGCCTCGGACGCGGCCGTCCCGGTCCCGGTGGACATACTCGAACCGACGGACGGCACCGCGCTGCTGGCCGGGGTGCTCGGCGAGGAACGGGTCCTCGCGGAACCGGTGGCGGCCCGGCGGCTCGCCGAGCTCTGCGGCGGACTGCCCCTCGCCCTGCGGGTGACGGCGGCCCGGCTGGCGGGGCGCCCGCAGTGGACGCTGGCCGCGATGGCCGAAGAACTCGCGGACGAGCGCAGCCGGCTGTCCTATCTGGACGTGGAGGACACCGGAGTGTCCGCCGCCCTGCGGCTCACCGTGCAGCAGCTGCCGCCGGACGCCGTCCACCACCTCGGCCGCCTCGGCCACCACCCGGGCAGCCACTTCGACCCGTACACCGCGGCCGCGCTCGCCGGCAGCGACCCGGTCACCGCCGGGGCGGCGCTGGAACGGCTGGCCGCCGCCCACCTGGTCACGGAGGCGGGCCCCGGCCGCTGGATACTCCACGACCTGGTGCGGCTGTACGCGCGGGGACTCGACCCGGCGGCGGCGCCGGACGCGCTCATCGGGGTGCTGGACCACTACATCGCCACCGCGCTCGCCGCCGCCGACACGGCGGAACCGGGCGGCGAGCCCTGCTTCGTGCTGCCCGCCGACTTCCACGCGCCCACCGCGACCCGGGACTTCACGGACCGGGCGGAGGCGATGAGCTGGCTGGCCGCGGAACGCGAGGACCTGACCCTGGCGGCCGCAGCGGCCCGGGCCGCCGGGCTCGACGACCGGGCGTGGCGGATCATCCTGCTCCAGTGGCCGCACGTGGTGTGGCGGGTCCGGGACGGCTGGACCCCGATGCTGGATCTCGCCCTGGCGGCGGCCGTCGCCCGCGAGGACCCGTACGCCGAGTCCCGGGTCCGCAATCTGCTCGGCTGGGTGCTGACGGAGGAGGGCAGGACCGGCGAGGCCGTCGCCATGCTGGAGCCCTCGCCCGGACTCGCCCGGCAGGCGGGGGACCGGCTCGGCGAGGCGACGGCGCTCATCAACCTGGCCATCGTCCAGGCCGAGCAGGGCGGCCTCGACGTGGCGATGGAGGGCTGCGAACGGGCCCTCGAACTGGCCCGCGAGGAGCCCGACGCGCACACCGAGATGCTCGCGCTCCAGCACCTGGCCCGGATGCAGCTCACGGCGGGCCGCCCGCAGGACGCCCTGGACTCCGCCCGGACCGCCTTCGACCTGGGCCCCGAGCACGAGGAGGCGGCCCGCCGGGTGCTGCTGCTGTCCGTCAGCGGCGAGGCCCGCCTCGCCCTGGGCGCGGAGGAGGAGGGCATCCGCCTCCTGGACGAGGCCGCCGCCGAGGCGGAGCGCGCCGGATACGACGAGGGCGCGGTCCGGGCCCTGGAGGCGCTGCTCCGGGTGACGGCGAGCCCGGACCACGTACGCCGCCGCACCGAGGCGACCCGCCGCCTGACGGCTGACGGCTGACGGCTGACGGCTGACGGCTGACGGCTCTAAGCGTCCATCCCCGCGAGGACCAGCGGGAGCCGGGCCGCGCCGCCCTCCGTGACGCGGACGGGGACGCCCCAGTCCTGCTGGTGGACGTGGCAGGCCGGGTACTCGTTCGCCGGGTCGTCGTCGCAGGACGCGGCCATCGCGGAGACGTGCAGGACGCCCTCGGTGACGCCGTCCGCGAGGACGAGGTCCCGGAAGAGGTCGGTGCCCGCGCCCTCGCCCTCGGCCAGCAGCCCGGGCGGGGTCGAGGAGACCAGCAGGCGGGTCGACGGACCGTACCGGGTGTCCAGCTTCTGCCCGGCCGGGGCCTGGAAGACGACGTCGAGCCGGAGCGCGCCGGGGGCGACCTCGGTGGCGGCCCGCTGGGTGCGGTGCGCCTGTTCGGCGACGCGTACCGCCTCCTCGGGCAGCCGCAGCCGGGTCAGCCGGTGCCGGGCGGACTCCACGACGACGAGGTCGCCGTCCACCAGCACGGCGTCGCTGGGCTCCCGCAGGTCCGTGGCCAGGGTGGTGACCTCACCGCTCGCCGGGTCGTACCGGCGCAGGGCGTGGTTGTACGTGTCGCAGACGGCGACGGACCCGTCGGGCAGGGCGGTCACGCCGAGGGGGTGCTGGAGCAGGGCCTGGTCGGCGGCGCCGTCCCGGTGGCCGAAGTCGAAGAGGCCGGTGCCGACGGCGGTGTGCACGGCGCCCTCGCGGTCGACCCAGCGGAGCGCGGACGTCTCCGAGTCGGCGATCCACAGCCGCTCCTCGGTCGCCGCGAGCCCGGACGGCTGGGCGAACCACGCCTCCGCGCCGGGCCCGTCGACCAGGCCCTCGTTGGTGGTCCCGGCGGTGACCCGTACGGTGCCGTCCTCGGGGTCGTACGTCCACAGCTGGTGCACCCCGGCCATGGCGATCCAGAGCCGGCCGTCGAACCAGGCGACGTCCCACGGCGAGGAGAGGTCCACCTCGCGGGCCGGGCCGCTGGTGGGCGCCCCCTGCCACCACTGGCGGCCGGTACCGGCGAGGGTGGTCGTCTCCCCGGTCGTGAGGTCGAGGGCGCGGATGGCGTGGTTGACGGTGTCGGCGACCGCGATCCGCCCGTCGGGCAGCAGGGCGAGCCCCTGCGGCTCGCTGAAGCGGACCTGGTCGGGACCGCCGTCCGCGAACCCGCGCTCGCCCGCCCCGAAGTGCCGGCGCACGGTCTCGCCGTCCGGGTCCAGCTCGACCAGCCGGTGCCGGGTGGTGTCGGAGACCAGGAAGCCGCCGTCCGCGAGGAGCAGCGCCTTGCCGGGGAACCGCAGATGCGTGGCGACCGGCTCCGGTGCGACGTACGGCCCGTCCCCGCGTCGCAGGGTGCCCTTCGCCGCGTGCTCCGCCTCCAGCTCCTCGACCAGCTTCTCGATGGCGTGGGCGTGGCCCTCACCGGCGTGCTGGGCGACGACATAGCCCTCGGGGTCGATGACGACGAGCGTGGGCCAGGCGCGCACGGCGTACTGCTTCCAGGTGGCGAGCTCGGGGTCGTCGAGGACCGGGTGGTGGACCTCGTACCGCTCGACCGCGTCCACGACGGCCTGGTGCTCCGCCTCGTGCACGAACTTCGGGGAGTGCACGCCGATGATCACGACGGTGTCGCGGTGCTTCTCCTCCAGCTCGCGCAGCTCATCGAGAACATGCAGGCAGTTCACACAGCAGAAGGTCCAGAAGTCGAGGATGACGATGCGTCCTCGCAGGTCGGCGAGGGTGTACTGCCGGTCGCCTGTATTGAGCCAGCCGCCCTTGCCGATGAGTTCGGGGGCCCTGACGCGCGCACGTGTTGCCATGAGACCAGTCAACATCACCGTGGCGTTCCCGCATTCCACAGGTGGCTCGGGGAACCTGTGAGCCATGAGACTTCTCGTGCGTGAGCGCATTTTCGGCATCGGTGACGACTACTGGATCGAGGACGCGGACGGCCGCAAGGTCTTCCTGGTCGACGGCAAGGCCATGCGGGTGCGCGACACCTTCGAGCTGAAGGACGCGCAGGGCCGGATCGTCGTGGAGATCCGCCAGAAGCTCCTGAGTCTGCGCGACACGATGCTGATCGAGCGGGACGGCGAACAGCTCGCCAAGGTCAAGAAGAAGCATCTGTCGCTGCTCCGCAACCACTACCGCGTGACCCTGGCGGACGGCACCGAGCTCGACGTCAGCGGCAAGATCCTGGACCGCGAGTTCGCCATCGACTACGACGGCGAACTGCTGGCCCAGATCTCCCGTCGCTGGCTGTCCATCCGGGACACGTACGGCATCGACATCGTGCGGGACGACGCCGACGCATCGCTGCTGATCGCGGCCGCGGTGTGCGTGATCGTGCTCGCGGAGAAGGACCACGACGACTGACCGCGCCCACCACGCGAAGGGCCCCTTGTTTCACGTGAAACCGTGAGACGAGGGGCCCTTCGCGCTTCAGATCTTCGGTGCGGACAGTCCCAGTCGCCGGTCCTTCAGCGCCGGGAACTGGTCCCGGGTCGCCGCGACCTTGGCCGTGTCCAGCTCCACGGTCAGCACCTCCTCGTCCGCGCCCGCCTCCGCGAGCACCTCGCCCCAGGGGTCCACGACGAGGGAGTGCCCGGCCTGCTGGATGCCCGCGTGCGTACCGGCGGAGCCGACGGCGAGGACGTACGCCTGGTTCTCGACGGCACGGGCCTGAGCGAGCAGCGTCCAGTGGGCGCGGCGGCGCTCCGGCCACCCGGCGGCGACGACGAGGGTTTCGGCCCCGGCGTCGACCAGGCCCCGGAAGAGCTCCGGGAAGCGGAGGTCGTAGCAGGTGGCGAGGCCGAGCGTGGTCTCCGGGAGGGCGACGGTGACCAGGTCATCGCCGGCGCCCATCATGACCGCCTCGCCCTGGTCGAAGCCGAAGCGGTGGATCTTGCGGTAGGCGGCGGCCCGCTCGCCCTCGGGGGAGAAGACGAGCGTGGTGTTGTAGAGGGTGCCGTCCCCGGCCCGTTCCACGAAGGAACCGGCGTGCAGCCAGACCCCGGCCTCGGCGGCGGCCTTGGCCATCACCTCGTGCGTCGGGCCCGTCAGCGGCTCGGCCTCGTCCTCGAAGGCCGTATAGGCGAAGGCTCCGACCGGCCACAGTTCGGGCAGGACCACCAGATCCGCGCCCCGCTGCGACGCCACCAGCGAGGCGGCGCGTTCCCTGCGGGAACCGACGGGTTCGTCCGGGTCTACTGCGATCTGGATGAGGGAGGCGCGCACACTACCACCGTCCTGGCATTCGAGCCGTCAACACCGGCCTACGATCGTCACACGAAAGCACTGCCGGGGTGCCTGCTCGCAGCGTAACTTAGCCACCGAACCTCATTGCTGCCCGCAGCCCGCAGCCCGACCGTCCGCGCCCAGTTGCCCATGCACCGCAGAACCGCACGAGGGGTCCCGTGACCGTCCATCCCAGCCTCCAGACCTACGCCGACGCCTGGACCCACTCCATCGAGTCCATAGCCGAGCTGGTGAGCCCGCTCGCCGAGGGGGAGTGGAACGGCCGCACACCCTGCCCCAACTGGTCCGTGCGCGACATCGTGTCGCACATCATCGGCATGGAGTGCGAACAGCTCGGCGACCCGCGCCCGATCCACACCCTGCCGCGCGACCTGTTCCACGTGCAGAGCGAGTTCGCCCGCTACATGGAGATGCAGGTCGACGTCAGGCGCCACCACACCGCGCCGGAGATGACCTCGGAGCTGGAGTACACGATCATCCGGCGCTCCCGCCAGCTGCGGAACGAGACGCGGGACCCGGAGACCATGGTGCGGGCGCCGCTGGGCAAGGAGCAGACCCTGGAGACGGCGCTGCGGATGCGCGCGTTCGACGTCTGGGTGCACGAGCAGGACCTGCGGACGACGCTGGGCAAGCCCGGGAACCTGGACTCCCCCGGCGCCCTGGTCGCCCGCGACATCCTGCTGCTGGGGCTGCCGAAGGTGGTGGCCAAGAGCGCGGGCGCACCGGCCAACTCCGCCGTGGTGCTGGACGTCCACGGGCCGCTGGAGTTCATGCGCACGGTACGGGTCGACGCCGAGGGGCGCGGTTCGCTGGACGTCGCCCCGTCGCTCGGGCCCGTCGCGACGCTGTCCATGGACTGGGAGACGTACGTACGGCTGGCCTGCGGCCGGGTGCGGCCCGCCGCCGTGGCGGACCGGATCAAGACCGAGGGCGACCAAGAGCTGGCCGACGCCATCCTCCAGCACTTCGCCGTCACCCCGTAGACGACCCCCGGCACACAGCGGCGCCCGCCCCCACGAGGGGGACGGGCGCGCCGCCGTTCCGGGCCGGTTCACACCGGCACGTGCACCGCTTCCACCCGGCTGATCACATGGTGATCGCGCTCGCGGCGCGCCGCCCTCGCGCGCAGCCGCAGGATCTGCGTAACGCCCAGCGCCTCCAGGACGAAGACCGACGAGAACGCCACCCGGTAGTTGTCACCGGTCGCGTCCAGCAGCACGCCGACCGCCAGCAGCGTGGTCATCGAGGCGACGAAGCCGCCCATGTTGACGATGCCGGACGCGGTGCCCTGGCGCTCCGGCGGGTTGGCCGGGCGGGAGAAGTCGAAGCCGATCATGGAGGCGGGCCCGCACGCCCCGAGCACCACGCACAGGACGACCAGCAGCCACATCGGCGCGTGGTCCCCGGGGTGGAAGATCGTCACCGCCCACAGCGTGGCCGTCGTGCCGACCGTGCCGAGGGCGAGCGGGACGCGGACCGCGTGGTGACGGGCGATCAGCTGCCCGTAGACGAGCCCCAGCATCATGTTCGAGAGGACCACCAGGGTCAGCAGCTCACCGGCGGTCCCCCGGTCGAGCCCCTGGTCCTCGACCAGGAACGGCATGCCCCACAGCAGCAGGAACACCATCGCCGGGAACTGCGTGGTGAAGTGCACCCACATCCCGAGCCGGGTCCCGGGCTCCCGCCAGGAGGCCGCGATCTGCTTGCGGACGTACGCCCCGCCGGCGTGCTGGGCGGGCGGCGGCTCGTAGCCCTCGGGGTGGTCCTTGAGGAAGAGCAGGAGCAGCACCAGCACCACGACCCCGGCCAGCGAGCTGCCGACGAAGGTGGTCGTCCAGCCGAAGCCGTGCAGGGCGCGGGCGATGACCAGCGTGGAGATCAGGTTGCCCGCCATCCCGAAGAGGGCGGCGACCTGGCCGATCAGCGGGCCGCGCCGGGCCGGGAACCAGCGCGTCCCCAGCCGGAGCACGCTGATGAACGTCATCGCGTCGCCGCACCCCAGCAGCGCGCGGGAGGCGAGCGCGGTGCCGTACGAGGGGGAGAGCGCGAAACCGAGCTGGCCGAGGGTGAACAGGACGGCCCCGAGGGTGAGGACCCGCTTGGTGCCGAGCCGGTCGACCATCAGGCCGACGGGTATCTGCATGCCCGCGTAGACGAGCAGCTGGAGGATGGAGAAGGTGGAGAGCGCCGAGGCGTTGACGTCGAACCGGTCGGCGGCGTCGAGTCCGGCGACGCCGAGGCTGGTCCGGAAGATGATGGCGACGAAGTAGACGGCGACGCCGATGCCCCAGACCCAGGCGGCGCGACGGCCGCCGGGCGGGTCACCGGGCAGGGGCAGGGTGGGCGCGGCGGCGGAACTCACCGGTCCTCACCCCGGACCAGCACCTTGACCCGGCCGACGTGGCGGCGCACGACCTGGGCGGCGCCCTCGGCGTCACCGGACCTGATCGCCTCCAGCAGCTCGCCGTGCTCCGCGATGTTGGCGGCGATCCTGTCCGGGTGGGCCTCCATGACGGCGACGCCCATCCGCAGCTGGCGGTCGCGCAGCTGGTCGTAGAGGCGGGACAGGATCTCGTTGCCCGCGTGGCGGACGATCTCGGCGTGGAAGCAGCGGTCCTTCACGGAGACGGTGGCCAGGTCGCCGGTGTCGGAGAAGTGCCGCTGCTCCTCCAGGAGCGCTTCGAGCCGGCTGATCAGCTGCGGGGATGCGGGCACCGCCTTGCGGGCGGCGAACTCCTCGACCAGCAGCCGGGTCTCCACCACGTCCGCGATCTCCTGGGCGGAGACGGCGAGCACCAGGGCGCCCTTCTTCGGGTAGAGCTTGATCAGCCCCTCGACCTCCAGGCGCAGCAGCGCCTCGCGCACCGGGGTGCGCGAGACCCCCACGGCCTCGGCGAGGCCGCCCTCGGTGAGCAGGGTGCCGCCCTCGTAGCGGCGGTCCAGGACGGCGTCCTTGACGTGCGTGTAGACGCGCTCGGCGGCCGGGGGCTGCTTCGCGGGCGGGGTCACGGGGGCGGGTGCGGGGGCAGGCATGGACACAGCATAGATACAACATGCACGCAAGTGCCGTCCCGTCCACGATGTGGGCGCCGGGGCCGGTCCTGCTACCGCCCGACGGCCAGCAGCAGCGTCGTGCTCCCGTCCTCCTCGGTGATGTCCCTGACGTGCTGGAACCCCACCTTCCGCAGGGCTGCCAGCGACGCCGCGTTCGGCTCGGCCACGGTCGCGTAGACCTGGTCCAGGTCCAGCACCTCGAAGCCGTACGCGACGATCGTCCGTGCGAGTTCGGTGCCGAGGCCCTGGCCCCACGCCTCGGGGGCGAGGCCGTAGATCAGCTCGTGCCCCTCCACGGCCTTGGCCGGTTTGATCTCCGCGTGGCCGACCGTCCTGCCGTCCCGGCGCACGGCCCAGACGTCGAAGCCCTCGCCGCCGTAGGCGTGCGTGAAGATGCGGGAGAACGTGGTGCGGTACTGCTCCTCGGGCCACGGCCCGTCGCCCATCCAGCGGGAGACGCGGGGGTCCAGGAAGAGGGCGACGAAGTCCTCCTCGTCGGCGGGCACATACGGTTCGAGGACCAGGCGCGCACTGCGCAGGGAAGGCGTCATGCCGGGGACGCTATCCCGGCGGCTACGCGGAGGACCCGTCGTTTTCCACCAGCCGCAGCGTCGGGCGCCGGGGCGCGAACTCGCCGAGGCCGAGCGCGGCCTCGCGCCAGTGCGCGGCCAGTTCGAGCAGCCGCTCCTCGTCCTGGCGGTAGTCCGGCGCCGGTACGTCCGGCACGGTCCGCCACAGGATCGTCGCGGCGAAGCGGACCGCGTGCAGCGCGGCCGTCGTATGCGCCTCGACCCCGTCCTCGCCCAGCTGCCGCAGCGCCTCCAGGCGCTCGGCGAGGGCGACGAGCTCGCCGTATGCCCTGACGGACTCCTGCGCACGCACGACATCGTCCACGGTGACCTCCGGCCTCTGGGGCGCTCGGATGTGACGCCGATGGTAGCCCCTGGCCACCGCCCGCCCTCGCCCCGCGAACGCCGCGGGCCGCCCCGCCACCCCTGGATGTCGTAAAAAATCACCCATGAGTGGGCCCAACCATGCGGGGCAGTCGTTCGTCTTATCAGCGCGGCGGCACCCTCATGTGGCCGCCTTTCAGGGGTATTTGGAGCGTTCACTTTGAAACTCGGCATTAAGGGCATAAGGCGCGGTTCGGCAACCGTCACGGTGGCCCTCACCACGGGCGCCCTGATCGCGGGCGGCGCGTTCGCCTCCACGGCACAGGCCGCCGCTCCCAAGGCGCCCTACTTCGCCAAGGCACGGGCCGCCGCCGCTCCCAAGGCGCCCTCGATCGTCGCCAAGGGCGGCTTCGTGATGAACAACGGCACCGGAAAGACGCTGTTCACCAAGGCCGCGGACACCCGCCGCTCCACCGGCTCGACGACGAAGATCATGACAGCGCGCGTGGTGCTGGCCCAGAAGGGCCTGAACCTCGACTCCAAGGTCACGATCCAGAAGGCGTACAGCGACTACATCGTCTCCAAGGGCGCGTCCTCGGCGCGGCTGATCGTGGGCGACAAGGTCACCGTGCGCCAGCTGCTCTACGGCCTCATGCTGCCGTCGGGCTGCGACGCCGCGTACGCGCTGGCGGACAAGTTCGGCTCCGGTTCGACGCGCGCGGCGCGGGTGAAGTCGTTCATCGGCAAGATGAACAGCACCGCCAAGACGCTCGGCCTGAAGAACACGCACTTCGACTCGTTCGACGGCATAGGGAACGGGTCCAACTACTCGACCCCGCGCGACCTGACGAAGCTCGCGAGCAGCGCGATGAAGTACTCCACGTTCCGCTCGGTCGTGAAGACGAAGTCGACCAAGCAGAAGGTCACGACGAAGAGCGGCGGCTACCGCTACATGTCGTGGACCAACACGAACAAGCTGCTGGGCACGTACAGCGGCACGATCGGCATCAAGACGGGCTCCGGCCCGGCGGCCAAGTACTGCCTGGTCTTCGCCGCGACCCGCAACGGCAAGACGGTGATCGGCACGGTGCTGACCTCGTCGTCCGAGGCGAACCGCACGGCGGACGCGAAGAAGCTGATGGACTACGGCTTCAAGATGTAGGCCGCTTGTACGTGAAAGGGCCCCGCACACCTCGGCGTGCGGGGCCCTTTCACGGTCTCAGCGCTTGGCCGGAATGAACCGGGTCCCCTCCACGCCGCCGTACCGGTCGATCTCGATCGGGGCCGCGTTCGGATCGGTCTCGCGGTCCTTGCCCGTCTCGCCGTCCAGGACGACCGGCCGTCCGCCCACCTCGCCGTACAGGGCGCCGTGCCAGAAGCCGGTCACCCCGGGCACCGACCGGCCGGAGTCGGCGGACAGGACCCACTTGCGCCGGAACGTGGTCGCGTCGATGACCACGATGCCCCGGTCCGAGACGTTGTAGCCGGACTTGGAGCACGCGACCAGCGACCGCGCGTCGTCCAGGCAGCGGTAGTCCGGCTTGTCGATGATCAGGCGGAGCTTGCCGTCGACCGCGTCCACGACGTCCGTGTGGCCGTCCCGGTTCGCACTCAGCAACGTCGACGAGGCGCGGGCGGGCTGCCGGGCGCCCGCGACGGTCCACCGCTGCTTCCCCGTCTCCGCGTCGACGCCCAGCAGCCGGCCCTGGTTGTACCCGGTCTCCTCGCCACCGGCCACGACGCCCTCGGCGAGGTTCAGCGCCCGGTAGTCGCCCTTCTTCCAGCGGACGGCCCCGGTGGCGGTGTCGAGGGCGTACGTGGTGTCCGCGTCGGTGACGACCGCGGTGCCGGCGTCCACCCCGACGACCTGCGGTGCGAGGTTGCCGTCGGCGCCGATGGCGGTGGCGGCCATCCCGGTGGCGCTGGGGTCGGACGGGATCTCGGCCGACCACGTCCGCTTGCCGGTGGCCGTGTCGACGGCCACCACCTCGATGACGAACCGGTCCCGCACGGTGCCCTCGCCCGGCACCCGGCGGTCCCACGCGGCGTAGACGGTCCGCCCGTCGTCCGAGACCAGGGGCGCGACCCGCTCCGTCCCGAAGCCGCCCCGCTCCGCCTCGTGCTTGGTCGCCACATACCACTTGGAGTCGCCGGTCCGGGTGTCGATCGCGTCGATCCCCCGCTGGTTGTCGACGTACGCGACCCCGTCCGCCAGCGTCACCGAGGGCCGCAGGGCCTCCCCGCTCGACGTGCTCGGCTGCTCGGCGCCCGGCAGGTCGACCGCGTTCCCCTCGAAGCGCAGCGGCGGGTCGAACGCGGGCCGCGCCGGCTTCTTCGCGTCCCCGCCGCCCTTGGCCCCCTCGGCTGCCTTCGCGCCCGCCGCGCCGTCGCCGCCGCCCCCGCAGCCGGTCAGCGACACCGCCGCCAGCACCGCCCCGGCCGTGGCGGCCGCCCACCGGTACGCCGTCCTTCTCCCGCCCATCGCTCCCCCTGGCCAGCTCTTCGCATGCTTCGCACTCTTTGCGATCACAACGACCTTAATGGGCCCGTGTGTTGAAGGACGAGGCCGGGGCGAAAACCGGTGGCGATCCGGCGGCCCGCCCCACTACCGTCCAGCCGGGCCCGGCCGTTCGCGGCGCGGCCCCGCATCTGCCGTCCCTTGAAAGGGCGTTCCGTTGTACATCGCGTGAGACCTCCCCACTGCTGATCAGCCGCGCGTCGCACCCTGTGCGCCGTGCCGCTTCCCGCTGCGGATTTCTCACACGGAAACCGGTGTACACCTGTGCTCTCCCATTGGGCCGTCATGCCCACACGTCTGCCCCTTGTCCGGCGCCGCTGCCACGCCTGCGCGTCCGGGACCTTCCGGGCCCACGGCAAGTTCCGCGTCAACGCGCACCACAAGCTGCTCGATGCCTGGCTCCTCGCGCTCTGCACGGGGTGCGGGGACACCACCAAGGTCACGGTCCTGGAGCGCGCGCACGTCCGCTCCGTACGGCCCGGGCTGCTGGACCGGATGCACGCCAACGATCCGGTCCTGGCGGGCGAACTCCTCCGGGACGGCGTCGTGCGGCGCCGCAACCGCATCGCCCTCGACTGGACGGGCGCCTGGCGCCTGGACACCGGGGGCGACGATCACCTCGGCCGCGAGGTGGCCGAGGTGTCCGTCCGCTTCGCCGTCCCCGTTCCCGTCCGCCCGCTGCGCCTGGTCGCGGACGGCTTCGGCCTCTCGCGGGCCGAGACGGAACGCCTGCTGGCCGAGGGGAAGCTCGTCGCGCCGGTCCGCCTGACCGGGCGGACGTCGACGGACTTCGGCTTTCTGCTGAAGCGGTGAGGCGGTAAGGCGATAGGACGGTGAGGCGGCGGGGGCCGGTCCTCGACGGACCGGCCCCCGCACCACCCGTACCACCGTCAGTGCGCCGCGAGGCGTCCCACGAGCCCGATCGCGCGGGCCAGCAACGCCCGCTCCTCCTCGCTCAGTTCCGCGTCGATCGCGCGGGCCAGCCAGTCGGCCCGGCGCTCGCGCTCCTCCTCCAGGAGAGCGCGCCCGGCCTCCGACAGCTCGACCAGGCTCTTGCGGCCGTCGGTGGGATGGGCGCGGCGGGTGATCAGCCCCTGGTCCATCAGCAGCCCGACCGCGCGCGCCATGGACTGCGGCCGCACCCGCTGGTTGGCGGCGAGCTCGCTGGTGGTCAGGGCGCCGTTACGGTCCAGCTCGCCGAGCACGGCCACCTGGCCGAGCGGCATCTGGTCCTCAAGCTTCACGCGGCGGGTGAGCTTGCCCATCGCTGTGCGCAGCTCGGCGGCGATGGAGGCGGATTCCGGGAGGGGCATACCGCACTTTAGCGCGGGGGCGGAAACAGGCCAGAAGACTGCACAGCAGAACTGTTCAGCACAACTACACAGCCTCACTGAACAGCATTGCTGTAGAGTTGTTCCGCCGGGTCCCGCGCCACCGTCGTCGCAGCCGGACCGCGGCAACGCGACAACGGGAAGGACTCCCATGACCGCCATCACTTCCGTCACCGGCCGCCGCGTCCTGGACAGCCGGGGCAATCCCACCGTCGAGGTGGACGTGGTCCTGTCGGACGGCTCGCTCGGCCGGGCCGCGGTCCCCTCCGGGGCGTCGACCGGCGCCCGCGAGGCCGTGGAACTGCGCGACGGCGACCCGGCCCGCTGGCACGGCAAGGGCGTCGACCAGGCCGTGCGCCACGTCAACACCGAGCTCACCGAGGCCGTCGTCGGCCGGGACGCGGAGGACCAGGCCGGGCTGGACGCCGCGCTCGTGGCGGCCGACGGCACCGCCACGAAGTCCCGGCTCGGCGCCAACGCGATCCTGGGCGTCTCCCTCGCCGCCGCGAAGGCCGCGGCGGCCGCCCACCGCCTGCCGCTCTACCGGTACCTGGGCGGGTCGGACGCCCGGCTGCTGCCCGTCCCGATGATGAACATCGTCAACGGGGGCGCCCACGCCGACAATCCGCTGGACTTCCAGGAGTTCATGATCGCCCCGATCGGCGCGGAGACCTTCGCCGAGGCGGTCCGCATGGGCTCGGAGGTCTTCCACACCCTGCGCCGCGACCTGCTCGCCGCCGGCCACTCCACGGGCGTCGGCGACGAGGGCGGCTTCGCGCCCGCCCTCCGTACGGCGGAAGAGGCGCTGGACTTCGTCGTGGCGGCCGTCGAGCGCACGGGGTACCGGCCGGGCACGGACATCGGGCTGGTCATGGACCCGGCGACGTCGGAGTTCTTCCGCGACGGGGTGTACGACTACGCGGGCGAAGGCGTACGCCGCACCCCCGCGGAGCACGCGGACTACCTGGTGAAACTGATCGACGCCTACCCCGTCGTGTCGGTCGAGGACGCGATGGCCGAGGACGACCTGGACGGCTGGCGCGAGCTGACCGCCCGCGTCGGCGACCGCTGCCAGCTGACGGGCGACGACGTGTTCTGCACCAACGACGCGCTGCTGCGCGAGGGCATCGCCTCCGGGGTCGCCAACTCGATCCTGGTGAAGGTCAACCAGATCGGCACCCTGACGGAGGCGATGACCACGGTCTCCACCGCGCACCGCGCCGGGTACACGGTCGTCATGTCGCACCGCTCCGGCGAGACGGAGGACACCACGATCGCGGACCTGGCGGTCGCCACGGGCTGCGGCCAGATCAAGACGGGCTCCCTGTCCCGGTCCGACCGCACCGCGAAGTACAACCAGCTGATCCGCATCGAGGAGGAGCTGGGCGCGGGCGCCCGGTACGCGGGCACGGAGGCGCTGCGCGCCCGCTAGCGCTCAGTACGCCGAGGTCGTGTGCGTACCCGACTCGTCGTAGCCGATGACGTCGGAGGCGTAACCGGCGGCCCAGGAGGTGTAGCCCGCGTCGTTCAGCATCGCGCTGAAGCAGGTCTCCTGGCCGTTGGCGGCGATGCTCGGGCCGCCGCACCACTGGGTGGCGCCGTCCTGGACGCGGTTGACGTAACCGCCGAAGTTCGGCCCGTCCGAGTAGACCCGGACCCAGGTGGTGCGGCAGGCGGTGCTGTAGCGCAGCTCGACGGTGCCGACCTGGGCGCCCTTCGCGTACAGCGCCCGGGAGGCGGCCGTGACGGCGGTGGCCGAGCAGCCGGAGGAGATCGGGTCCTGGCCGTCGCGGCTCGCGGCGGAGGCGGAGCCGGTGAATCCGGTGGCGAGGGCGGCGGACGCGACGGCGATCACGGCCGTCCGCCCGAAGAGGGCCGGTATACGCATGGTTGCTCCCTGGATGTGGGTGGGGCGGATCAGCAGGACCCGGTGATGGTCTGGTCCCGTCAGTAAATGGTGGTGATGGCCTCGTTGCTCACGACCCCGTTGCGCACCTCGTAGCCGAAGGCGTACGAGGTGTAGCCGGCGTCGTTGAGCATCGGGCTGAAGCAGTAGTACTGACCGAGACTCGCGCTGTAATCGACGGAGCCGCACTCCTGCTGCGCGTAGTCCTGCGTCCGCTGCACCTTCCCGTGCAGGTACGGCTGGTCGCCCTGGACCCGCACCCAAGTGGTGCGGCAGGAAGGGCTGTACCGCAGCTCCACGACGCCGATGTAAGTCCGGCCGTCGCGGTCCAGGATGTGCGCCTGCCGTGCCGTGAACGCGTCGGACGAGCAGCCGGAGGCGTTGGGGTCGACGCCGTCCCGGGCGAGGGCGTGCGAGGTTCCGGTCATGCCCAGCGCCAGCGCGAGCGTGGAGGCGGCGACGACCGCCGCGCGCTTGGCCGTGCTGCTGAATGCCATGGGTGGCTCCTTGGGGGTGGGGGCGGCTGACGGCCGCTTCTCGCACCGACGTTGGCACGCAGGATCCGGCCCGTTCCAGCAGCTCACGTCCCTGGGACGGGGGACGCGCCGTCCCGGGACACCGTCCCGTCGGGCCCGCCGCGGGACGGGACGGCGAACCGTGGACCGGCCCCCGCCGGCCGTGCCACGGTGCCCCCACATCCACCCCTGCTCCTCCCGGAGGACCGCTCATGCAGCTCGCCCGCACCCTCAAGCACGCGACCGCCGTGGCCGCGGCCGTCGCCGGACTCGCCCTCGGCCTGTCCGGCTCCGCCGACGCGGCCGCGCGGGACGGCGCCGACCCCATGTCGTCCGGCTGTGCCTCGGGGGCGTACACCGCCCGCTCGCAGGCCCTTTACGTGAACGGCGCCCGGGTCGGCACGGTGGAGCTGCGCTACAGCCCGTCGTGCCGGACGGTCTGGGCCCGGGTCTGGTCCGACGGGAACAGCGTCTACGCCAAGGTCGTCCGCGACCAGGACAACGCCTGGGAGTACTGCGGCACCCCGCACTACGACAGCGCGTCCGGCCAGTACTCCTGCTACACCCCGATGCTCAACGACGCCGACTACACCTCGTACGCGGTGGGCGGCGCCTCCGAGAGCTCCGGCCGCGTCGGCAGCGCGCTGGGCTCCACCGGCAGTTACTGATCCGCGGGGCGTGGCGGAACCCTGGCGGCCCTCACCGCAGGCGCGTAACATCCGCTCGACCCAGGCCCCTTGAGCCTCACGGGCCACACGACTCCAAGGGGGACCGGGATGTCAGCGCTTCCCACGATCATCGTCGTCGTGTTTCTGGCCCTGCTGGTCATCTGGATCATCTCGGCGTTCACGGGCGGGCGCGGGGGCCGCAGTTGACACAAGTCGTGCCACTGACGGCGGCGCACGCGGACCAAGTGCTCGCGATCTACGAGGCGGGGATCGCCGAGGGCAACGCCACCTTCGAGACCGAGGCGCCGTCCTGGGCCGCGTTCGACGCCGCGAAGCTGCCCGGGCACCGGTTCGCCGCCCTGGACGGGGCGGGGACCGTGCTGGGCTGGGTCGCGGCCTGCCGGGTCTCGGACCGGTGCGCGTACGCGGGAGTGGTCGAGCACTCCGTCTACGTCCACCCGGACGCCCGCGGCCGGGGGATCGCCTCCGCGCTGCTCACGGCGCTGACGGACTCCACGGACCGGGCCGGGATCTGGACCGTCCAATCCGGCATCTTCCCGGAGAACACCGCCAGCCTGGCCGTGCACCGGCGTGCCGGATTCCGCGTCATCGGCACCCGGGAGCGGATCGGCCGCCACCGCGGCGTCTGGCGGGACGTCGTCCTGGTGGAGCGCCGCAGCCCCGCGATCACCTGACCCCGTAAGCCCCCGTTCCCGGGGCACACGCACCCCATGACCTCATCGTGGAGCGTGGCGAAGGGACGCGTGGCCCTGGCCGGGTGCGCGCTGCTGGTGCTGTCCGCCTGCGGGCACGGTGGCGCGGAGCCTCGGAGCGGGGACTTCCGGGCGGCCTCCCTCGCGGAGGGCGCCCGGCTCGTCGTCACCACCCAGGGCGGTGTGCGGATCGTCGGGACGGACGGGGACCGCGTCGCGGTGGACGGCTCCGTCCTCGCCCACGGGGACGGGGACGGGGATACGTACACGCTCGACCTGCCCTGCGACGAGGGCGACGCGCGCGACGACCGGGCCCGGGACAACTGCGGCGGCATGCCCCTCGTACGCGTCCCCTCCGGCGTCACGCTCACCGTGCGGGCGCGCAACGCCGGGATCGACGTGAGCGGCGTACGGGGCGGGCTGAGCCTCAGCACCGTCAACGGCGACATCACCGTGCAGGACTCCGGCGCGAAAGGCGCGCACCAGCACCTGGTGACCCGGAACGGGTCCGTCCGCGCGACCGGCCTCCGGGGCCTGCGCATCGACGCCGAGACGGTCAACGGCGACGTCGACGTGCGGTGCGCCACCGCTCCGGACACGCTCAGCGGCGCGACCCGCAACGGCTCCGCGCGCGTCACGCTCCCGCCCGGCACACCCCCGTACGCGACCGAGGCGCACACCGTCAACGGTCGCTCGACCTCGGACATCCCGGCCGCCGAGCGCTCCGACCACGCGCACCGCCTGACCCTGCGCACGGTCAACGGCGACACGGAGGTCCGGCGGGGGTAGGGGCCCGGCCGCAGGCCAGGACAGCGCGAACCATCGCCCGTATATTCATAAAATGCGCTTTGTGGACATCGCGCCGTCCCTGCCCGCCCGGCCGGGGGCCATGGGGTGAGGGACCCCGGAAGGCTGGAGGCGCTGCGGCTGGCGGGGCTGACCGCGGCGGCCGATCCCGGCATGGACCGGTTCGCGCGGCTGGTCGCGCGGCTGCTGCGCGTCCCGGTCTCCCTGGTCTCACTGCTGGAGCCCGACCGGCAGGTCTTCCCCGGCATGTTCGGGATGTCCGGCGCCTGGGCGGCCCGGCGCGAGACCCCCCTCAGCCACTCCTTCTGCCAGCACGTCGTCGCGGACGGCGGCCCGCTGGTCCTCAGCGACACCCGGGCGCACCCCCGCACCTGCGCCAGCCTCGCCATCCCGGACCTCCAGGTGATCGCGTACGCCGGTATGCCGCTGACGGACGCCGACGGACACGTCCTCGGCTCGCTCTGCGCGATCGACCACCGGCCGCGGGAGTGGACGGCGGACGAGCTGCACGACCTGGAGGACCTCACCGCCGCCTGCTCGATGGAGCTGCGGCTGAGGATCGCGTCGGAGCTGATCCAGCGGGACCGCGACCACGCCGGTCTGCTGCTGCGCGCCTCGGTCGAGCTCGCCCACGCCCATGATCTGACCGACCTGACCCGCCGCCTGCGCCGCCTGTTCCAGGGGCCCGCCGAGCCCGCGTTCGTGGGTCTGCTGCTGGCCGACGGTCCCGGGCTGTGGCGGGTCATCGACCCGGACGACGTGCGCCCGGTGGAGAGCACCATCGACCGTCTCGACGGGGACGCGCCCTTCCCCAGCGCGCTGGCCATGCGGGAACGGCGCACCGTCTTCGTGCCGGACCGCGCGGCGCTCGTGGCCGGTTTCGGGCCCGAGGCCGTCGCGGGCTACGACTCGCTGGGCCTCCAGTCCGTCCTGTGCGTGCCGCTGCCGAACGGCCACGGCGTGCTGACGTGGTGCTGGTCCCGCCCGCACGTCATGGCGCCGACCGAGGAGGCGGTCCTGACGACCGTGGCCGGATATGTCAGCCAGGCCGTGGAGCGCACCCGCTTCGTCGCGAACCGGCTCAGCACCGCGGAACAGCTTCAGGCCGCGATGCTGACGGAGCTGCCGGACGTGCCCGGCCTGGACATGGCGGCCCTGTACCTGCCCGCCGCCGACCAGGACATGGTGGGCGGCGACTGGTACGACGCGTATCCGCTGCCCGCCGCCCTCATGATCTCGATCGGCGACGTCATCGGCCACGACGTCCGGGCCGCCACCGTGATGAGCCAGATCCGCAGCATGCTGCGCCAGGCGAGCCTGGACGACCCGGCCCGCTCACCCGCCGCCGCCCTGCACGCCATCGACAAGGCGATCGACGTCCTGCCCCTGGGCGTGGGCGCCACGGCGGTGCACGCCCGCCTCGACCGCGACGCCGACCACTGGCGCCTGACCTGGTCCAACGCCGGACACCCCCCGCCGCTCCTCTACACCCCGGGTGCGGGCGTCACCCCCCTGACCGACCACGACCTCCTCCTGCTCGGCCTCCCGGACGCCCCGCCTCGCGAGGACCACACCCGTGCCCTGCCCCCGGGCAGCGTGCTCCTGCTCTACACGGACGGCCTGGTCGAACGCCGCGACGCCGACATCGACACGGCCACCACCCACACGGCCGCGCTCCTGTCCCACCACGCCGACAAGCCCCTCCCCCTCCTCCTCCAGATGCTCTCCACGGGCCTCGCGGAGGTCCCGCAGCGTGACGATGTGGCGGTGCTGGTGGTACGGGTCACGGGGGACGAGCGCTGACACCCGGGCGCGTCCGGGGCGCCGACCCCGTCCCGGCCCGGACACGAGACCGGTGGCACCAATGCGTACCCACGGGGAACCGACGCGCGACAGTCAGCCCAGATACGGCTGCGCGCGGCCTTCCCGGTAATGGCCGAGGCGCAGCCGCTGCGTGTGGTGCATCGGTAGCGCGTCGACATCTACGGGCGCGACGAAGCGCAGTTCGGTCGATTCGTCCGACATTGCCAGCCGTCCACCGGTGACCCGAGCCGTGAAACATACGTTGAACTGCCGCCGCACCTCGCCGTCGCTGTATGCGATGACGTGCTTCGGGTCGGTGTACGTACCGACAAGCCCGGTGATCTCCACATCGAGCCCGGTCCCTTCCCTCACCTCGCGCACCGCCGTGCCGGGCAGCGAGTCGTCCATGTCCATCCCGCCCCCGGGCAGCGCCCACAGGCCGTTGTCGCAAGGGCGCTGAAGAAGGATGCGGCCGGCGTCGTCGGTGATGATCGCAGAGGCGGCGACGACGAGGCTGTTCGGCTTCGGGGCCTTCGGGTCGTCGTAGTACTCCGTACGGCGTGCCTCCCTGAACCGGGCGTGGCAGTGCCCAGGTGAGCAGGATGCCGGTCATGACCTGGACCTGGAGAACAGCGGCCTTTCCGGCCGACCGCTACGGTCGGCGCAGCGCGGCGTGGAAGGCGTCCCACGCGGTGGGCTTGAGTACGAGGACGGGCCCGGCGGCCCGCTTCGAGTCGCGGACGGCGACGGTGCCGGGGATATTGCGGGCGACCTCGACGCAGTCCTTCTCCAGCGTGCTGTAGCTGGACTTGACGAACTGGAACACCTTCACTCGCTCATTCCTTTGCCGATGCTCTGCATAAGTTGCATCGAGTCGTACGGGGCCAGCGCGGAGCGCGACAGGCTGTTGAACATCTCGACGTATACGCTGCTGCGCTCCGCGTCCTCGATCCAGACCTCCGAGCGCGGCGTGTCCATGTGGACCACGTCCATGGCCTCATCCTCGCCGAACGACAGAATGTTGAACGGACCGCCAACACCACTGTGCCCACCGGCGCGGAACGGGAGCACCTGGATATGAACGTTTGACAGTTCAGCCAGTTCACACAGGTGGTTGAGCTGCCGCCTCATGACCTCGGCGCCGCCAACGGCCTGCCGCAGGGCCGCTTCCCAGATCACAGCGTGCATGATCAATGGGTTGTCGCCGTACAGTCGTTGCTGCCGTCGAGCCCGAGTCGAAACCACTGCTTCGACCTGGTCCAAGTCCTCCCAGAGCGAGTCGGCCACACCCATCGCCCTGGTGTACTCAGCCGTCTGAAACAGCCCGGGGATCAGGGCGAGTTGCCATTGCCTGTTGCGAACCGCCACATCTTCCATGGCGATATACGACGCCGCACCCGGGACGAGCCCGTCAGTCCACCAGCCCTTGACCTTCCTACGCTCACGGTCGGTCTTGGCCAGTTCCAGCAGCTGAGCAATGGCGCGCTGGTCCTTGGCCCCGTAGAACGCGCACAGGGCAAGGATGTCCGGGTCCCGCACCGGAACCAGACCGCTTTCGATCTTCACCACCTTGGTCTGGGTGGCGCTCAGCACCTCAGCCGCTTCGCGCTGCGTCTTACCGGCCGCCACGCGCAGCCCCTGCAACTCTCCACCGAGCCGTCGCCCGAGAACGGTCGAGACCCGGTTGCCAGTCGCCCTCTTGCCAGATGCCTGCATATCGACCTCCCGGTGAACGGCACCAGTGTCGCAGCTCGTTGAGCCCGCGCATGCACACGTAACCCGTGTGGGGAATATATTCCCCAGACCCTTGAACCTGGCGCCTCGGCGCCGCTACGTTCAGCCTCGAACCGGTCACACACCGGCACCGCGCCAGCGGAAGCGCACCGCCATGCCCGCAGGGCAACGGCCGGCAATGCCACCGCCCTACCCAGAGAGGCCCCACCCATGACCGCAGCCCGCACGCTTCCCGAGGACAACGCACCGCTCCACGAGGACTGCCTCGACTACACGCCCACCGCCCGCAGCGTCTCGCTCGCCCGTCGACGTGCCGCGCGGCTCGTCAGTGCATGGGGGCACGCCGACCGCGCCGGGGAAGTCGCTCTCCTCGTCTCCGAGTTGGCCACCAACGCGCTCATCCACGGCAGCCTGCGGGGGCGGCTCATCCGGGTGCGGGTCGCCCTCACCGGTGCCGGCCTCCGCGTGGAGGTCACCGACCCCCGGGGCGAGCGGCTGCCCGGGATTCGGGAGGCCGGCGGCGACGAGTGCTACGGGCGCGGGCTCGTCCTCGTGGACGCGGTCGCCGACCGATGGGGCGTCGAGCCCCACACCGTCGGGAAGACCGTGTTCGCCGAACTCGCCCTGCGGGCACCAGAGAAGCCCTCCGGTCAGGCGGCGGGCCGGACGACGATGACTCGCCGCCCACGCGTGTGACCCGCCCGGCTGTCCGCGTGCGCCTGCGCCGCCTCCGCAAGGGCGTACGACTTCTCGACCGGGATGTGGAGCCTCCCCCGCTCGATGAGGTCAACCGCCTCCGCGAGGGCGTCCGGGACGCTGCCGGCCACGCCGGAGAAGCGGACGCCGAATTCCGGGGCGCCGAGGTCCGCGATGGTGATCACCTTGCCCGGATCGCCCGTCAGCGCGACGAGTTCGGGGATCACGCCCGAGCCGGCCAGATCGAGCGCCGCGTCGACCCGGCCGAGCCGCCGCACCCGCTCGACCCAGCCGTCGCCGTACGTCGTGGCGAACGCGCCCAGCCCGCGCAGGTAGTCCTGGTTCGCGGCGCCGCCCGTGCCGATCACCGCGATGCCCCGGTCCCGGGCGATCTGGAGCACCGCCGACCCGACGCCCCCGGACGCCCCGCTCACCAGCAGCGTCTCGCCCGCCCGTACGCCGACCTGGTCGATGACGCGCAGGGCGGTCTCCACCACGGAGGGATACCCGGCCGCCTCCTCGAACGTCAGCCCCTCGGGCATCCGGGCCCAGGCCGACAGCACGGCGAACTCGGCGTAGGTGTCGACCCCTTCGCCGAACACGCGGTCGCCGATCGCCGCGCCCTCGACACCCTCACCCACCTCGTCCACGATCCCGGCGGCATCCAGCCCGACGCCGGAGGGCAGCACGGTCGGATGGGCGCCCAGGACCTGGCCCTCGCGGACCCTCCAGTCGACGGGGTTCACCCCTGCCGCCCGCACGGCGATACGTATCCGGCCGGGGCCCGCGTGGGGCTCCTCGGCGTCGATGAGGCGCAGGACATCGGGGCCGCCGAACTCGGCGAAGCTCACTTTCTTCATGCCGGGCAACATAACACTAACGGTTAGCGTTTTGAAACGGTTACGGATACGTACCTGCTAGCGTGAGCGCATGACCGTGCAGTCCGGGCGCCGCGAGCGCAAGAAGGCCGCGACCCGCCAGAAGATCGCCGACACCGCCCTGCGGCTCTTCCTGGAACGCGGATACGAGGCGGTGGGCATCCGGGAGATCGCCGCCGAGGCGGACGTGGCCGTCACCACGCTCTTCTCCCACTTCGCCTCCAAAGAGGCCCTCGTGTTCGAGCAGGACGCCGACTTCGAGCACCGGCTCGCGCAGGCGGTCTCCGGCCGCACGCCGGACGAACCGCTCATGCCCGCGCTGCGCCGCGAGATCCACGCGATGGTCCGGCACTGCACGGCGGACGGCGCCGCCCCCCTCTGGCGCATGATCGACGGATCGACCTCCCTGCGGGAGTACGAGGAGTCGATGAGGCTGCGGCACGCGGAGTCGCTGGCGACGGCCATCGCCGCCGACCCCGGGCTGTCCCGGACCCCGACGGTCTGCCGGACGATCGCCAGGTTCGTGGTCGACGCGCACGCTCTGGCCCGCGAGGCGGCCGATCCGGAAGCCGCGGTGGACGAGATCTTCGGGATGATCGAGGCCGCCTGGGAGTCCACGGGGTCCTGAAGGCCCTAGGGCCTGTCCGGCGGATCAGGGTCGGGTAGGGCGCGGCGTCTGGTGCGGTGCATCGCAAGGCGCCGGAGCGTCCTAATAGCGGAGCTATTCGGGCGTTTCGGCAACGCGGCGAGGTGCCGTGCCAGGCGTCGCGACCCCGGCCATGATCCGCCGGACAGGCCCTACCCCGCCGGGCGGAACGTGCGGCGGTACGCCTGGGGCGTGACGCCGAGCGCCGCGTGGAGGTGCTGCCGCAGCGAGACGCCGGTGCCGAAGCCGGACCGGGTCGCGACCCGGTCGACGGGCCAGTCGGTGGTTTCCAGCAGGTGGCGGGCCAGGTCGACGCGCTGGCGGACGAGCCAGCGGCCGGGGCTGGTGCCGACCTCGTCGCGGAAGCGGCGGGTGAAGGTGCGCACGCTGACGCGGGCGTGCGCGGCCATGTCCGCCAGGGTGACCGGCTCGGCGAGGCGGTCCATGACCCACGCCTGGGTGGGGGCGGTGCCGGTGGCGGCGGGGTCGGGGACGGGGCGCCGGATGTACTGCGCCTGGCCGCCGTCGCGCCAGGGCGGGACGACGCAGGAGCGGGCCACCTCGTTGGCGATCTCGCTGCCGTGGTCGCGGCGGACGATGTGCAGGCAGAGGTCGATCCCGGCGGCGACCCCGGCGGAGGTCAGGACGTCGCCGTCGTCCACGAAGAGGACGTCGGGGTCGATGCGCGCGGTGGTGAACATGCGCTGGAGGCGCCCGGCTTCGCGCCAGTGCGTGGTGGCGGGGCGCCCGTCGAGCAGCCCGGCGGCGGCCAGGACGTACGTGCCGGTGCAGATCGCCACGATCCGGGTGCCGGGGCGGATCGCGTCCAGCGCCTCGCGCAGGGGGCCGGGCAGGCGGCCCTCGTCGCGGACGGGACCCAGCCTGTGCGAGGGCGGGACGACGACCGTGTCGACGGTGGCCAGCAACGACGCGTCGTGGGAGACGGTGAGCCGGTAGTCGGCCTCGGTGCGGACGGGCGCACCGTCCACGCTGCACGTGGTCACGGAGTAGAGTGGGTCACCCGCGGCATCGCGCGCGGCGCCGAAGATCCGCGCGGGGATGCCGAGTTCGAAGGGAACGACACCGTCCAGGGCCAGTACGCCGACATGATGCATGGCCCGATCCTTTCACTGCCTGACCATCGGGCCACTACGGGACGGCCGCCCGCCCGGACAGGCTGGGGACACGCACCGCGTACCCCAACCGAAAGGAAGGTGTGCCCTCATGGACCAGGCCACCATGCGTGCCCTCACCCAGGACACCGCCGGTTCACCCGACGTACTCAGGCTCGTGGAGACCCCGCGTCCGCGCCCGGACAGGGGCGAGATCCTGGTCCGGGTGCACGCGGCGGGCGTGAATCCGGCGGACTGGAAGACCCGCGAGCGGGGCGTGTTCGCCGACGGCACCGCGCTCCCGTTCACGCTGGGCTTCGACGTCTCCGGGGTGGTCGAGGCGGTCGGCGACGGCGTGACGCTCTTCCGGCCCGGCGACGCGGTGTTCGGGATGCCGCGCTTCCCGCACCCGGCGGGCGCCTATGCCGAATACGTCGCCGCCCCGGCCCGGCAATTCGCCCCGAGGCCCCGGGGCCTCGGCCACATCGAGGCCGGTGCCCTGCCGCTCGCCGCGCTCACCGCGTGGCAGGCGCTGGTGGACACCGCGCGCGTCCGGCCCGGCGACCGGGTCCTGATCCACGCGGCGGCCGGGGGCGTCGGCCATCTGGCCGTGCAGATCGCCAAGGCCCGGGGCGCGTACGTCATCGGCACGGCCGGCGCCGCCAAGCACGAGCTGCTGCGCTCACTGGGGGCCGACGAGCTGATCGACTACCGCACCCGGGACTTTGCCGAGACCGTCCGGGACGTCGATGTCGTCGTGGACGGCATCGGCGGCCCGAGCTGGGCGAGGTCCCTGCGGACGCTGCGGCCGGGCGGCACGCTGGTCTCGCTGCTGCCGCCCGACGACGCCTTCCCCGCCGAGGAGGCCGAAGCGGTCGGCGTACGGGCGGTGTTCATGCTGGTCGAGCCGGACCACGCGGGGCTGCGCGCGATCGCGTCGCTGGTGGAGGACGGAGATCTGCGCGTGATCGTGGACGAGGTCTTCCCGCTCGAAGAGGCGGCCAAGGCCCACGCCCACGGGGAAACCGGCCGCACCACGGGCAAGATCGTCCTCTCGGTCGCCCCCTGAGCCCTGCCGACGGCCCCCGGGCGCCGGCCTCCGGGCGCCGGCCTCCGCGCGAAGCGTACGGCTCAGCCGCCCTGGCCCGCGCTGCCGATCGGGCCGACCCGCACGGGCTCGCCGGAGCCGTCCGTGACGGGCAGCGAGGGCTTGCCCGGCCAGGGCAGGGTGACCGACTTCGTCTCGTTGGGCGGGGTCACCACCAGGTTGGTGATGCGGACGCCGGTGCCGCCCGTCTCGTTGAGCGGGTAGGTGACGGAGAAGGCGATCGTCTTCCCGTTCTTGAGGACGTACGGGTCTCCGGGCTCCCCCTTGCGCTCGGCGGACAGCGTGCCCTCGTTGGTCTTCAGGTCGACGCCCGCGAACCCCGCGATCACGCAGTCCCGGCCGCTGGTGTTCTTCATCTCCACCGCGACGGTCCCCTGCGGGTCGCCGTCGATGAAGTTGTCGATCGCCGTGATCTTCAACCCGTCGGTGCGGCACTTGCCGGACGTGCTCTGCTCGCCGGTCCCGGCCCCGGCGGTGGTGTCCTTTCCACCCGAACTCGCCTCGGGGGAAGCCGCGTCCGAACCGTCCGAGCCCGCACCGCCGGCGGACGGGGAGGTGGTCGCCACGGACGACGGGTCGGTCGTCGCCGCGGTGTCGTCGCCGTCGTTCTGGCAGGCCGTGAGCGAGAGGCCCGCGGCGACGACCAGGGCGGCGAGGGTGATCTTGTGGGCGCGCATCGTTTCGTCCTCGGTTTCCGTTGAGCGAACGGTTCTGATCAGCAAGAACCGTCCGGGACGGGGGTGCGTTGCGCCCAACCGGTGTCTCATACACCCTTGTTACAAAGCAGAGGGGCCCGCGCGAATCTCGCGCGGGCCCCTCGTAACGGGCAACTACGCCCAGGTGATCAGCCGCTTCGGCTGCTCCAGGATCGCGGCGATGTCCGCCAGGAACTTGGAGCCCAGCTCGCCGTCGATCAGCCGGTGGTCGAACGACAGGGCCAGCGTGGTCACCTGACGGGGCTTCACCTTGCCCTTGTGGACCCACGGCTGGAGCTTGATCGCGCCGACCGCGAGGATCGCGGACTCGCCCGGGTTCAGGATCGGCGTACCGGTGTCGACGCCGAAGACGCCCACGTTGGTGATGGTCACCGTGCCGCCCGCCATCGCGGCCGGGGACGTCTTGCCGTCCCTGGCCGTGGCGACCAGCTCGCCCAGGGACGCGGCCAGCTGCGGCAGCGTCTGGTCGTGGGCGTCCTTGATGTTCGGGACGATCAGGCCGCGCGGAGTGGCGGCGGCGATGCCCAGGTTCACGTAGTGCTTCTGGACGATCTCCTGGTTCGCCTCGTCCCAGACCGCGTTGACCCCGGGGTTCCGCTTGATCGCGACCAGGAGGGCCTTGGCGATGACGAGGAGCGGATTGACCCGCACCCCCGCCATGTCCTTGTCCTCCTTGAGCTCCGCCACGAGCTTCATCGTGCGCGTGACGTCGACGGTCACGAACTCGGTGACGTGCGGGGCGGTGAACGCGCTGCCCACCATGGCCTGCGCGATGGCCTTGCGGACGCCCTTGACCGGGATACGCGTCTCGCGGGCGCCCTGCTGTACAGGAACCTCCGCTTCCGCGACCACGGGCGCCACGGACGGCGCCGAAGGAGCCACGGGCTCCGAAGGCGTCGCCGCCGCGTGCACGTCCTCGCGCGTGATGACACCGCCGACGCCGGTCGGGGTGACCGTCGCCAGGTCGATGCCCAGGTCCTTCGCGAGCTTGCGGACCGGCGGCTTGGCCAGCGGACGGGCCTCCGGAACCGCCGCCGTGCCCTGGCCGTTGAGCTCGGCCTGGACGGCGGCGGGGGCGGCCGCCGGGGGCGCGGTCTCGGCGCCCTTGCGGGCCCGGCGCTTCGTGGAGGACTCGGCCACGCCGTAGCCCACCAGCACGGGCTGACGACCCTTCGGCTCCTCGGGAGCGGCCTCGGGGGCCGGGGCCGGGGCGGCGGCGGGCTCCTCGGCAACGGGGTCACCCGAACCCGGCGCCACGTCCACCGCGATGATCACCTGGCCCACGTCGACCGTGGTGCCCTCGGGGAAGCGCAGTTCGTGGACGACGCCGTCGAACGGGATCGGCAGCTCGACGGCGGCCTTCGCGGTCTCGACCTCGCAGACGACCTGGCCGTCCGTGACGGTGTCGCCGGGCTGGACGTACCACTTGAGGATCTCGGCCTCGGTCAGTCCCTCGCCCACGTCGGGCATCTTGAACTCACGGAAGCGAGCAGCGTTGGAAGTGTCGGTCATCGTGGTCACGCTCCTCTCCTCAGTACGCCAGCGAGCGGTCGACGGCGTCGAGCACCCGGTCCAGACCCGGCAGGTACTCCTCCTCCAGCCGCGCCGGCGGGTACGGGGCGTGGTAGCCGCCGACCCGCAGCACGGGCGCCTCCAGGTGGTAGAAGCACCGCTCCGTGATGCGAGCGGCGATCTCGGCCCCGGAGCCGTAGAAGACGGGCGCCTCGTGGACGACGACCAGGCGGCGGGTCTTCTCGACGGACGCCTGGATGGTGTCGAAGTCGATCGGGGACATCGAGCGCAGGTCCACGACCTCGACCGACTTGCCCTCCTCCTGGGCGGCCGCGGCGGCCTCCAGGCAGACCTTCACCATCGGGCCGTACGCGGCGAGCGTGAGGTCCGTGCCGGTGCGGGCGACGGCCGCCGCGTGCAGCGCGCCCGGGATGGACTCGGTGTCGACCTCGCCCTTGTCCCAGTAGCGCCGCTTCGGCTCGAAGAAGATGACCGGGTCGTCGCTCTGGACGGCCTGCTGCATCATCCAGTACGCGTCGGACGCGTTGGACGGGGAGACCACCTTCAACCCCGCGACGTGCGCGAACAGCGCCTCGGGGGACTCGCTGTGGTGCTCGACGGCACCGATGCCACCGCCGTACGGGATGCGCACGACGACGGGGAGCTTGATCTTGCCGAGCGCGCGGGCGTGCATCTTCGCGAGCTGCGTGACGATCTGGTCGTACGCGGGGAAGACGAAGCCGTCGAACTGGATCTCCACGACGGGCCGGTAGCCGCGCAGAGCGAGGCCGATCGCCGTCCCGACGATGCCGGACTCGGCGAGCGGGGTGTCGATGACGCGGTCCTCGCCGAAGTCCTTCTGCAGGCCGTCGGTGATCCGGAAGACGCCGCCGAGCTTGCCGACGTCCTCACCCATGATGAGGACCTTCGGGTCGGTGTCGAGGGCCTTGCGCAGCGACTCGTTGAGCGCCTTGGCGAGGGACATCTTTTCCACGGCCATGGTTACTTGCCCTCCTCGGCGAACGAAGCCTGGTAGGCGGCGAACTCGGCGCGCTCCTCGTCGACGAGCGGGTTCCCGTCGGCATAGGCGTGGTCGAAGATCGCCATCCGGTCCGGGTCGGGCATCGCCCGTACGGCCTCGCGGACGCGCTTGCCGAGGGCCTCGCTCTCCTCGTCGAGGGCGGTGAAGAACGCCTCGTCGGCCGCGTTCTCCTTCTCCAGGTACGTGCGCAGGCGCAGGATCGGGTCCTTCGCCTCCCAGGACGCGCGCTCCTCGTCGGCCCGGTACTTCGTCGGGTCGTCCGATGTGGTGTGCGCGCCCATGCGGTACGTGAACGCCTCGACCAGGGTCGGGCCCTCGCCGCGCCGGGCCCGCTCCAGGGCGGAGCGCGTGACGGCCAGGCAGGCCAGGACGTCGTTGCCGTCGACCCGGACGCCGGGGAAGCCGAAGCCCTGGGCGCGCTGGTAGAGCGGCACCCGGGTCTGCTTCTCGGTGGGCTCGGAGATCGCCCACTGGTTGTTCTGGCAGAAGAAGACGACCGGGGCGTTGTAGACGGCGGAGAAGGTGAACGCCTCCGCGACGTCGCCCTGGCTGGAGGCGCCGTCGCCGAAGTACGCGATCACGGCCGAGTCCGCGCCGTCCTTGGCCACGCCCATGGCGTAACCCGTGGCGTGCAGGGTCTGCGAGCCGATGACGATCGTGTACAGGTGGAAGTTGTTGGTGTTCGGGTCCCAGCCGCCGTGGTTCACACCGCGGAACATCCCGAGCAGATTGGTCGGGTCGACGCCCCGGCACCACGCCACACCGTGCTCGCGGTAGGTCGGGAAGACGTAGTCGTCGTCGCGCAGGGCCCGGCCGGAACCGATCTGCGCGGCTTCCTGGCCCAGCAGCGAGGCCCACAGGCCCAGCTCGCCCTGGCGCTGGAGGGCGGTGGCCTCGGCGTCGAAGCGGCGGGTGAGGACCATGTCCCGGTACAGGGCGCGCAGCTCGTCCGCGCTCAGGTCGATCGAGTAGTCCGGGTGCTCGACCCGCTCGCCCTCGGGCGTCAGCAGCTGTACGAGCTCGGGCGTCGAACCCTCCGGCGTCTTCGCGGGCGTTTTCGCGGCGCTGGTCCGCTTGCTGCTGCGTCGCGGTTTACGCGCGGCAGCAGTGCTCTCCACGGTCACGTGCGTGCTCCTCCGTCGGTCCGGCCCCCGGGGTCTGCCGGGAGACCAGTGCGGCTCGCCTGTGTCCGTACCCGTGCACGGGGTGGGTGCCGCTCGGTCCGGGAAACAGGCGTGACAGGTGCCCCGGCGAGCGCCCTGTCCAAGGCACGTTACCCAGTGCGTCCCGTAACTGCGAAACCCTCCCTGACCTGCGATTTTGCTTGGATATCCAAGTAAATCGAGGAATTCGGGAAGCCTCGCTGGTCACAGCACTGATCACAGCCTCGCAGGCCGCCGGAACAACGGCACGTTATCCCGCCCGGCAGCGGCAGGGAAGGGGTGAGTGTGTGAGACTGCGATTGTGCGCGAAAAAGGAAAAATCACCGTTTTTCTGCTCGACGATCACGAAGTCGTCCGGCGCGGGGTCCATGAGCTGCTCTCGATGGAGGAAGACATCGAGGTGGTCGGCGAGGCCGGTACGGCGGCCGACGCGCTGGTGCGGATTCCGGCGGTCCGCCCCGACGTGGCCGTGCTCGACGTACGGCTGCCGGACGGCAGCGGGGTCGAGGTGTGCCGGGAGATCCGGTCCCAGGACGAGTCCATCCACTGCCTGATGCTCACCTCGTACGCCGACGACGAGGCACTGTTCGACGCGATCATGGCGGGCGCCTCGGGCTATGTCCTCAAGGCGATCCGGGGCAACGAACTGCTGGCGGCGGTACGGGACGTGGCGGAGGGCAAGTCGCTGCTGGACCCGGTCGCGACCGCGCGCGTGCTGGAGCGGCTGCGCGACGGGAAGCGCGGGCGCGACGACGAGAAGCTGGCGAACCTCACGGACCAGGAGCGCAAGATCCTGGACCTGATCGGCGAGGGGCTGACCAACCGGGTGATCGGCGAACGGCTGCACCTCGCCGAGAAGACGATCAAGAACTACGTGTCCAGCCTGCTGTCCAAGCTGGGCATGGAACGCCGCTCGCAGGCCGCCGCCTACGTGGCCCGGCTCCAGGCCGAGAAGCGCTGAGGGACTTTGGTCCCGGGGAAACGGGGGCCCCGGCCTCTTATTCCGCCCACATGCCCTGGCCGACAGTGGAAGGCATGTCCACCGAGGAACTCCACGCGATCGACCTGCTCGGCCGGGTCCCCTACGGCCGGCTGGCGACCAGCATGCGCGCCCTCCCGATGCTGACCGTGGCCCGGCACATCGTCATCGACGGGCGCGTCGTGCTGCGCATGCACAGCGGGCTCGGCCACCACGGCGCCTGCGACGGCGCGGTCGTGGCCTATGGAGCGGACAACTTCAACACTGCCCCGGTGGGCACCGAGGACCTGTGGTCCGTGCAGTTCACCGGGCCCGCGCGGGTCGTGGAGCCGACCCCCGCCCAGCGCGAGCGCTTCGGCCCCGCGCCCGTCGAGGTCAACGGCGAGCCGTTCGCCCCCTCGTACCTCTGGCTCGAACCTCACTTCGTCACGGTGCACACTCTGGACTTCCACGCAAGCCGGCAGATCCGCAACGCAGCGTGATCTAACATCTGACGCGTGTCGCGCTCATCTGTCGCCTCCCCGCCGGTTCCGCCGGTCGGCGAGGTGCTTCGCCGCTACCCGGGCGCCGGGGCGCCGCTCAGCTGCACCCCGCTCTCCCAGGGCCTGCTCAACCACGGTTACCGGGTGTCCACCACGCGGGGCTCGTACTTCCTCAAACATCACTCGGACGACACCACCCGCGAGCGCGCCACCATCGTCCGCCAGCACCGCGCGACCCGGCGCCTCCAGTTACTCGGAGTGCCCGTCGCCCCGCCCGTCCGGGACCGCGACGGCGGGACCGTCACCGAGATCGCCGGCCGCTGCTACGCCCTCCACCCCTGGGTCGACGGCCTCCACCGGGGCGGCGCCCAGCTCACCCTCGCCCAGTCGACACGTCTCGGGACGCTCCTCGGAGCCGTACACACCGGTCTTGAGCAGGTCATGGGCTCCGAACGCGATACGGGGACCGGCGGCGGGCATCCGCCCGGTTACGCGAGCCCCGAGGCGGCCGACACCTTCGCGCTGATCGGCGATCTGCTCGCCGCCGCGCGCGGACGCGCCGGCCGGGACGCCTTCGACGAGCTCGCCGAGCACCGGCTGCGCGAGCGGCGCACCCTGCTGGAACGGTACGCCGACCGCCGCCCGCCCGACCCGGGTGCGCCCGCGACCGGCTGGGTGCACGGCGACTTCCACCCGCTGAACGTGCTCTACCGGGGCGCCGACCCGGTCGCGATCCTGGACTGGGACCGGCTGGCCGTCCAGCCCCGGGCGGAGGAGGCGGTCCGGGCGGCCGCGATCTTCTTCGTGCAGCCGGCCGGCGCGCTGGACCTGGCGAAGGTACGCGCCTACGCCCGGGCCTACCGGCGGGCGGCCGGGGCGGACCCGGCGGAGCTGGCGGCGGCGGTGCACCGGGTCTGGTGGGAGCGGCTCAACGACTTCTGGATACTGCGCTGGCGCTACTGCCTGGACGACCGCAGGGCCGACCCGCAGTTCCCCGCGGTGTCGGCCCTGGCGGTCTGGTGGACCCGTGAGTACGAGGCGGTGCGCGCGGCCTTCACGGGGTGAGGAGGGCTCAGTTGCCGGTGCCCGTACCCGCCGTGCCCGCCGTCGTTCCGGCGGTCGTGCCCGCCGCGGCACCGCCCGGGGCGCCCTCCGAACCCTCGGCCGCGCCTTCGCTGGCCCCGGCGTCGGTGCCCTCGCTGGTACCCGCGTTGCCGCCCTCGCTGGTGCCGGTGTTGCCGCCCTCGGTGGTCGTACCGGTGTCGCCGGTGTTGCCCGAACCGCCGTTGCCGGAACCGTTGCTGCCGTTTCCGCCGGAGCCGTTGCCGCCGTTACCGCCGTCCGCGCCGCCGTTGTCCGATCCGCCCGTGCCCGGCTGGGGCGAGGAGGCGCTCGGGGACTCCGCGGTCTCGCTCGGCGTGGGCGACGGCGACCAGGTGTCGTCGTCCCAGCCGCCGCCGGTGCTGTCGCCCGGCTGCTGGGTGTTGTCCTCGGTGTCGTCGGGCGTCGGGGTGGGCGAATCCTCCGTCGGCGTCGGCGAAGTGGAGGTCTCCGTGGGCTGCTTCTCGTGCTTCTGGCCGCTCCCGTTCGCCGCGTTGAGCGCGATGGCCACGCCCGCGCCGATCGCGATCAGGGCGAGCACGACGAACAGCCACAGCTTGCCGCGGCCGCCGCCCTGCCGGGTGCTGCCGCCGTCGTAACCCCCGTCGTCCGGGTTCATCGGCGGCAGGATCGGCGCCTGCGAGGTGTCCCCGTGCTGCGGGTAGCCGCCCATGGCGCGGGTGGCGCCGGTCATGCCGCCGGGCGGGGTGCCCGCGCCCTCGTTCAGGACGACCGGGCCGGTGTTCCACGTACCGGTGTGGCCGCCCTGCACCTGGAGCATCTGCAGGCCGTACTGGACCAGGCCGCGCATCTCCTCGGCGCTCTGGAAGCGGTCGTCCGGGTCCTTCGCCAGCGAGCGCATGACGAGCCCGTCCAGCTCCGGCGGCACCGAGTCCAGGATGTTCGACGGCGGGACCGGGGTGTCCTGCACGTGCTGGTACACCACGGACAGCGGCGTCTCACCCGTGAACGGGGGCCGCAGCGCCAGCAGTTCGTACAGCAGGCAGCCGGTGGCGTACAGGTCGGAGCGGTGGTCGACGGCCTTGCCGAGCGCCTGCTCGGGGGAGAGGTACTGCGGCGTGCCCATGACCATGCCGGTCTGCGTCATCGTGGACTGCGCGCCGTGCAGCGCGCGGGCGATGCCGAAGTCCATCACCTTGACCGCGCCGGAGTTGGTGATGATCACGTTGGCGGGCTTGATGTCGCGGTGCACGATGCCGTGCTGGTGCGAGTAGGCCAGCGCCTCCAGGACCCCGGAGACGATGATCAGCGCCTGCTCCGGCGGCGGGGCCTCGGCGCTGATCAGCAGGTCGCGGATGGTGCGGCCCTCGACCAGCTCCATCACGATGTACGGGACGGTCTGCCCGGCGACGGTGTCCTCGCCGGAGTCGTACACGGCGACGACCGCGTGGTGGTTGAGCCCGGCGACCGACTGCGCCTCGCGCGTGAAGCGGGCCTTGGAGACCGGGTCCTCGGCGAGGTCGGAGCGCAGCAGCTTCACCGCGACCGTGCGCCCGAGCCGGACGTCCTCCGCCGCGAACACCTCGGCCATGCCGCCCCGGCCGAGCCGGTGGGTCAGCCGGTAGCGTCCGTCGCCGACGACCCCGCCGATGCCCCAGGAATCGGTGCCATCCGGAACGCCGCCGCCGTTTGCTTCGGGTTCGGGTGCCATCAGTCCTCGCCGTCGTATCTGTCCGCGTCCGTCCGCGCGTCCGCGCGCCCGCGGGGTCTCACGGTGCCTTGCTGCGTCGCCGGCTGCGCTGCCGGCCGCATTGCCCCGTCACGCTACAGCCTCGATGGGACAAGCCGATTCGGCGCCGGACCGGCCATCCAATCGGCTGGCGCGCCCCCGACGCAAATTCCATGCTGATCCTGTAACGCTTCCGAGACGCTTCCAGCGCGTACGGTCACGGAACGGGCACCCGGCTTGACGTGTCGTACCCCTACGGCAGACTTGGCCAGTAATTACGGATGATCGCGTGAGTCGCGCGCCGAGTTCCCGGGAGTCGCGCGCCGAGGGGGAAGCAAGTCATGAGCCACGACGGCGGACACGGTTCGCAGGGTCGTTACGCGGGCGGGTCCGTCGCCGGCGGCCGCTACCAGCTGCGCGACCTGCTCGGCGAAGGCGGGATGGCGTCCGTATACCTGGCGTACGACTCCGCCCTCGACCGACAGGTCGCCATCAAGACGCTCCACACCGAGCTGGGCCGCGAGCAGTCGTTCCGCGAGCGCTTCCGCCGCGAGGCCCAGGCCGTGGCCAAGCTCCAGCACACCAACATCGTCTCGGTGTTCGACACGGGCGAGGACGAGCTCGGCGGCGCGCTGATGCCGTACATCGTCATGGAGTACGTCGAGGGGCAGCCGCTCGGCTCCGTGCTCGCGGCGGACATCCGCTCCCAGGGCGCCATGCCCGCCGACAAGGCGCTCAAGGTGACCTCGGACGTGCTGGCCGCGCTCGACACCAGCCACGAGATGGGCCTGGTGCACCGCGACATCAAGCCGGGCAACGTCATGGTGACCAAGCGCGGCGTCGTGAAGGTCATGGACTTCGGCATCGCCCGCGCCATGCAGTCGGGCGTGACGTCGATGACGCAGACCGGCATGGTCGTCGGCACCCCGCAGTACCTCTCCCCCGAGCAGGCCCTCGGCCGCGGCGTCGACGCGCGCTCCGACCTGTACTCGGTCGGCATCATGCTCTTCCAGCTGCTGACCGGGCGCCTCCCCTTCGACGCGGACTCCCCGCTCGCCATCGCGTACGCGCATGTGCAGGAGGAGCCGGTCGCCCCGTCCACGATCAACCGGTCGCTGACGCCCGCGATGGACGCCCTCGTCGCCCGCGCGCTCAAGAAGAACCCGAACGAGCGCTTCCCGAGCGCGGCGGCCATGCAGGACGAGATCGCCCGCGTGCTGAGCGCGAGCGGTCACACCGGCGCCCCGGTGATCGTCGGCGACGGCGGCGCCCCGGCCAACAGCGGCTCGGGCGTCGGCTCGGCAGTCTTCCCGCCCGTCGACCAGTCCGCCCCGGCCCCGCACAGCGTCCAGACGCCGTACCAGCCGGGCCCGTACCAGTCCCCCGGCCCGTACGGCCCGGCGACGCCGGCCCCGGCCACCAACCCGTCGTACGGCTACCCGCAGACGGGCGCCCCGGCCTACCAGAGCCCGGCGCCGCTGCAGCACCAGACGCACGCGCCGTACGCGGCCTCCCCGCAGACGACGACGTCACCGGCCTCGGGCGGCGGCTCCAAGCGGAACATGCCGGTGATCATCGGCTCGATCGTCGTCGCGCTGGTCGCGATCGGCGGCCTGATCACGGTCATCGCGATGAACGGCGACGACAAGGGCGGCGCGGACGCCAAGGCCACCGAGTCCCCGTCCGGAGAGCACCGCGATCCGGAGCGGAACCGGACGATCGATGCCGAGAAGTGCTCGGCCGCGTCGGAGGACACCGACGACCCGCAGAAGGTCGACGCCCCGAACTTCATGTACAAGGACCTGCTCTCGGTGCGCGCCTGCGCGGACGCGGCGGGCTGGACGCTCAAGGTGAAGAAGGTCCCGGGCAACGCGTACGCGGAGGACCAGGTCGTCAACCAGTTCCCGTCGTCCGGAGCTGCGGTTTCGGAGACCGGCGCCCACTTCGAGCTGGAGGTCGCCACGGGGGACCCCGCGTAGTTCGCGGGCGGGCCGCCATCCGTACGCCTCACCCGGGATGCCGGTCGTGCCGTCGCGTGTGACGGTGACCGCATGGCTTCGGGACGGCTCCGCGCACGCTCTTCTCGGGGCGTGGCCTGCCTGGCGCTGACGGCGGCCGCGTCCCTGGGGGCGACGGCTCCGGACGCGTCGTCTTCGTCCTCGTCTTCTTCGTCTTCCGCTTCTCCTTCGCCGAGCGCGTCCCGTCCCGTGGACGCGCAGTCTCCGCTTGCCGGATGGCCCGCCGGGGCGGGGCGGCAGCGGCCCGGGCGTTCGGCCGCCGAGGTGGCCGAACAGGACGCGCTGGAGGACCGGCAGCCGCGGCCCTCGCCCTCCGCATCCGCCGCCGTGCCGGTCTTCACCCCCGACCCGGCCGACTTCCGCGACCCCCCGCCCGAGGGCCGGCAGGCCCTGAGCGGGACGACCGTGCGGCGCTTCCAGCAGCTGTCGCTCGGCGCGGGAATCGCCCTGGTCGGGCTGGGTCTCGGCTTCCTCGCCCTGCGTATGCGCCGGGCCCGCTGACGTACGGCCCTCCTTCCGAACCGCTGCCCGCGGAGACTTGCGGTGATCAACATACTCGGTATACATACTCAGTATGTCGATCCGTCACGGGCTCCTCGCCCTCCTGGAGCGCGGGCCGCGTTACGGCTCCCAGCTCCGCACCGAATTCGAGTCGCGCACCGGCTCCACCTGGCCGCTGAACGTCGGGCAGGTGTACACGACGCTGAGCAGGCTGGAGCGCGACGGCCTGGTCGCCCAGGACGGCGAGGACGACCAGGGCCACGCCCTCTACTCGATCAGCGACGCCGGGCGCGCCGAGCTGCGCGCCTGGTTCGAGACGCCGGTCGACCGCAGCAACCCGCCCCGTGACGAGCTGGCCATCAAGCTGGCCATGGCGGTCGGGGCGCCCGGCGTCGACATCAAGGCCGTCATCCAGGCCCAGCGCCACCACACGGTGAAGGCCATGCAGGACTACACCCGCCTCAAGGCGCAGTCCCTCGCCCAGGCCCCCGCCAACCGCGACGAGGTGGCGTGGCTGCTCGTCGTGGAGCAGCTGATCTTCCAGGCCGAGGCCGAGGCGCGCTGGCTGGACCACTGCGAGGCCCGGCTGATCCGGCTCGCCGAAGCCGCCGCCACGGAGCCGGAGGAGGGCCCGTCGCCGGGCCCGGCCGCCCGCACCGCCGCCCGGCCGTCCGCCCGGTCCCGCACGCGCCGCTGAGTCCGGCGCCCTCTACATCCACCGTTCCGAGAGGGAATCATGTCCCCGCACGTCCCGTCTCCGTCCGCCCCGGCCCTGCCGGTGGACGCGCCGGTGCTCGAACTCCGCTCGCTCACCCGCACCCACGGCACCGGCATCGCCGAGGTGCAGGCGCTGCGCGGCATCAGCCTGTCGGTGCACGCCGGTGAGCTCGTCGCCGTCATGGGCCCGTCCGGCTCCGGCAAGTCCACCCTGCTCACCCTCGCCGGCGGTCTCGACACCGCGAGCGGCGGCCAGGTGATCATCGAGGGCCAGGACATCTCCGCGCTCGGCCGCAAGGGGCTCGCCGCCCTGCGCCGCCGCAGCGTCGGCTACGTCTTCCAGGACTACAACCTGATCCCCGCCCTGACCGCCGCCGAGAACATCGCCCTGCCCCGCGAGCTGGACGGCGTCTCGGTCCGCAAGGCCCGCAAGGAGGCCCGCGCCGCGCTGGAGGAGATGAACCTCCTGGAGATCGCGGACCGCTTCCCGGACGAGATGTCCGGCGGCCAGCAGCAGCGCGTCGCCATCGCCCGCGCGCTGGTGGGCGACCGGCGCCTGGTCCTCGCCGACGAGCCGACCGGGGCGCTCGACTCGGAGACCGGCGAGGCCGTCCTCGCGCTCCTGCGCAACCGCTGCGACCAGGGCGCGGCCGGGGTGATGGTCACGCACGAACCGCGGTACGCGGCCTGGGCGGACCGGGTCGTCTTCCTGCGGGACGGTTCGATCGTGGACCAGACGCTGACGGCCGGGGCCGATTCGCTGCTGGCCGCCGGGGGAGCCGAGTGAGCGTCTTCACGGGGTGGCGCGCCGCCCTCCGGATAGCCCGCCGCGACGCCCTCCGGGCCAAGGGCCGCAGCGCCCTGGTGGTCGCGATGATCGCGCTGCCGGTCCTCGGGGTGACGGCCGCCGACATCACGTACCGCAGCGCGGAGCTGAGCCCGGCCGAGCGGCTGACGGCCGAGATCGGCGCGGCCGACGCGGTGTACAGCGACGTCGGCCTGGGTCCGATCCAGCAGATGCCCGACGGCAACATGTACGACCGGGCGAGCGGCAAGGAGCCCTCCGAGGAGCCGAAGCCGGTGGACATGCGCGCCGTGTTCCCGAAGGGCGTACGGGCAGTCAGCGAGCAGTCCGTGTCCGCGACCGTCACCACCTCGTACGGCATCGCGAGCACCGAGATCACCGAGTTCAGGACCTCGGACCGGATGGCCCGGGGGCGGATCGACCTCGTCGGGGGCGCGTTCCCGCGCTCCGCGGGCGAGCTGGTGGCCACCGAGGCGTTCCTGGACTCGGCGGGTCTGCATGTGGGCTCCGACGTCACGGTGACGACCTCCGGCAAGAAGTACACGATCACCGGTGCGGTGGAGCTGCCCGCCGACCTGGAGGCGAAGGCGCTGTACGCGGAACCGGGCGCGGTGATCGCCCCCTGGGCGGCCCTGGCCGGACGCGACAAGAAGGTGCCCGCGCCCCAGCCGAGCGAGACGCGGTGGCTGGTCGAGGGGGCCGGGGACGCCGGGATCGGCTGGCAGGACGTGCTGGCCGCCAACAAGGCCGGTGCCCTCGTCACCTCCCGGCAGGTCTTCGAGAACCCGCCGCCCGACTCCGAGATCCCGCTGCTGCGGACGAACCCGCAGTACGCCGAAGACCGCAGCTACACCTCCGACGAGACCGGCGCCGCCCTGATCACCGTCGTCGCGATGGCGCTCCTGGAGGTCGTGCTGCTGGCCGGACCCGCGTTCGCCGTCGGCGCCCGCCGCTCCCGGCGCCAGCTGGGCCTGCTCGGCACGTGCGGCGGTGACCGGAGCCAGGTCCGCGCCGTGGTCCTCGGGGGCGGTCTCGTCCTCGGCGGCGTCGGCGCGGTCGCCGGTGTCGTGACCGGCCTGGTGCTGACGGTGGCGTTCCGGCCGCTGATCGAGGGCTGGGCCGGTCACCGCTTCGGCTCCCTCGCGCTGCACCCGGCCGAGCTCCTGGTCATCGCCGTGCTCGGTCTGGTCACCGGCCTGCTGGCGGCGTTCGCCCCGGCGATCGTGGCCGGCCGGCAGTCGGTGCTGGAGTCGCTGACCGGCCGGCGCGGGGTGCGCCGAAGCTCCCGGGTGCTGCCGGTCACGGGCGCCTGCGTGCTCGCGCTCGGTGTGCTGATCGCCGTGTACGGGGGCACCGGCGGCAACTCCATGCTGGTCGCCGGCGGCTCGGTCGTCGCCGAGCTGGGCCTGCTGGCCTGCATCCCGGTGATCGTCGGGCTGCTGGGGCGGCTCGGGCGCAGGCTTCCGCTCTCGCCGCGGATGGCGCTGCGGGACGCGGCCCGCAACCGGGGCCGTACCGCTCCGGCGGTGGCCGCCGTCATGGCAGCGGTCGCGGGCTCCGTGGCCATCGCGACGTACATGTCCAGCAGCCTGGCCGAGTCCGACTACGCGTACATGCCGATGCTGACCAAGGGCACGATCGCCCTGTCGGCCGGCGACTCCGAGGCCGCCGAGCGGCTTCCGGCGGCCCGCGCCGCCGTCGAGCACGACATGGCGGTGACCGGCCGCCGGGCCGACATCTCCCGGGTCTGGGCGGGCAGCGACTGCAGCGTCTACTTCGAGGACGAGAACGGCGGCTGCGGCTCCCTCTCGCTGGTCAAGCCGACCGGCAAGGGCCACACCTGCCCGCTCGACACCAAGGGCGCCAAGGAGCTGGCCGCGCGGCTCTCCGCCGACGAGCACCGCGCGATGATGCGGACCCCCGCCTGTGTGGACGTCCACACCTCCACCGGGTCCTTCAGCTACGACTCCGACAACATCGTCGTCGGTGACGCGGCACTGCTCGGCACGTACGTGAAGCTGGACGACCCGGCGGCGGCCGCCGCGCTGAAGGCCGGCACCCCGGTCCTGCTCAACGAGGCGTACGCGGAGAACGGCGAGGTCACCCTCAAGGCCGTCCACACGTACAACGCCGAGGACAAGAAGAACCGCAAGCTGCACCCCGGGCCCGCCCGGAAGACGACGGACCGGCTGAAGGTGTACATCGCGAAGCCCGAGTACGCCACGACGCCCGGCATCCGCATGATCCTCCCGCAGCGGACCGCCGAACGCCTCGGCCTGCACACGAAGCCGTACGGCAGTGTGTACGCCGTCGGCCACGAGCCCACGGACGCGGAGAACCAGCGGGTCACCGCGGCCATCGACCAGGCCGGGGGCGGTCTCTGGGTGCAGAGCAACTCCGGGCCCAACGACCGGGGCAGCACGATCCTGCTGATCCTCACCCTGTTCGCCGGGGTGGTGACGGTGGGCGCGGCCGCGATCACGACCGGTCTGGCCAAGGCGGACGCGGAGGCCGACCTCACCACGCTCAGCGCGATCGGCGCGGCCCCGCGCGTGCGGCGGTCGCTCTCCGGATTCCAGTGCCTGGTGGTGGCGCTGACGGGGGTGCTGCTCGGGACGGCGGCGGGTCTGGTGCCCGCGGTGGCTCTGCGGCTGGTCGATCTGCGCGAGGCGATGGAGTACATGCGGGAGGACCCCATGGAGTCCGCGTACACGCCGATCGTGCTGCCCTGGGCGACCATCGGCCTGCTGGCCGTGGCGGTCCCGCTGCTGGCGGGCGGCCTCGCGGCGGTCTTCACCCGCTCGCGGGTGGCCCTGGCGAGGCGGGCCGGCTGAGCCGTAGGACCGTTCGGTGCCCCCGGATGCGGTGGATCAGCCGTTTCCGGGGGCACCACATGGTTGAACACCGTGTGTGCGAGACAATGGCGGCATGGAGATGCCGAGGAATGAACGGTCGCAGGAGCACCCCCAGGTCCTCGTAGTGGGGCAGGACGGAATGGCGATCGGCGGCGGTGGCGGTGGCACGGACGACGAGTCGCGGGAGGTCCCGGTGACGGAGATGGTCGAGCAGCCCGCGAAGGTCATGCGGATCGGCAGCATGATCAAGCAGCTCCTGGAGGAGGTCAGGGCCGCTCCTCTCGACGAGGCGAGCCGGGTGCGGCTCAAGGAGATCCACGCCGGTTCCGTGAAGGAGCTGGAGGACGGCCTCGCACCGGAGCTGGTGGAGGAGCTGGAGCGGCTGTCCCTGCCGTTCACCGAGGACTCGGTCCCCTCCGAGGCGGAGCTGCGGATCGCCCAGGCCCAGCTGGTGGGCTGGCTGGAGGGCCTCTTCCACGGCATCCAGACCGCGCTGTTCGCCCAGCAGATGGCGGCCCGCGCCCAGCTGGAGCAGATGCGCCGCGCCCTGCCGCCCGGCAGCGGCCCGGAGGAGGACGGCGGCATCGACCCGCACGGCCCGGTCCGCTCGGGGCCGTACCTGTAACCGACCACGCACGAGGGCCCGGCACACAGACGGTGTGCCGGGCCCCTTTCGTACGCGTGCGCTCAGACGGTCGTCGGCGGCTGGAGCAGCACCTTGCCGATGTGGGTGCTGGACTCCATGACCCGGTGGCCCTCGGCGGCGTCCCGCATCGGCACCGTGCGGTCGACCACCGGCTGCACGACGCCCTCCTCGATGAGCGGCCAGACGTGCTCGCGGACGGCCGCGACGATCGCCGCCTTCTCGGCGAGCGGGCGCCCGCGCAGCGAGGTCGCCGTGACGGCCGCCCGCTTGTTGAGCAGCATGCCGAGGTTCAGCTCGCCCTTGGCACCGCCCTGGAGCCCGATGATCGCGAGCCGGCCGTTGACGGCGAGCGCCTGCACGTTCCGGTCGAGGTACTTCGCGCCCATGATGTCGAGGATGACGTCCGCGCCCGCCCCGGCCGTGGTCTCGCGGATCTCCTCCACGAAGTCCTGCTCGTGGTAGTCGATCAGGATGTCCGCCCCCAGCTCGGCGCAGCGCGCCAGCTTGTCGGGGCTGCCGGCCGTCACGGCGACCCGTGCGCCGACGGCCTTGGCCAGCTGGATCGCCATCGTGCCGATGCCGCTGGACCCGCCGTGCACCAACAGGGTCTCGGCGGGCCGGAGGTGGGCCACCATGAACACGTTGGACCAGACCGTGGCCGTCACCTCGGGCAGCGCCGCGGCCCGCACGAGGTCCAGCCCCTTGGGTACGGGGAGGAGCTGGCCCGCCGGAACGGCGACCTTCTCCGCGTAACCGCCGCCCGCGAGGAGCGCGCACACCTCGTCGCCCACGGCCCAGCCGGTGACTCCGGGCCCGAGGGCCGAGACGCGGCCGGAGCACTCCAGGCCCGGGTAGGGGGAAGCTCCCGGCGGCGGGTCGTAGAAGCCCTGGCGCTGGAGCACATCGGCCCGGTTGACCGCACTGGCCGCGACGTCGACGAGGACCTCGCCGTCGCCGGGGACGGGATCGGGCACCTCGGCCCACACGAGCGCCTCGGGGCCACCGGGTTCGGGGATCGTGATCGCATGCATGGCCGCGAGGCTACTCCGTGGGCGGGGCGGTCTCAGGAACGCGGGATGCCCTGGTGCGGCGGGTAGCTGGGCGGCTCGTTCGAGGCGCGGACGATGGTGATGAGGCGGTCCGTCAGCTGCAAGGGACTCGCCGCCGGGTCGTCGTAACCGAGGAGCCGGTGGCCCCGCAGGACGTTGACGACGAGGTCGTCGGTCTCCCGCACGCTCTTGCCCACCTCGCTCTTTATCACCGGCCGTTCGACCAGATCGAGGCCGCTGCCCTGCTGGATGAGGTCCTCCATGACCGTGCCCGCGCTGGGGCTGAGCACGGAGAGGCCGAGCAGCCGGCCCGCCGCGCTGGCACTGGTGATGACGGCGTCCGCACCGGACTGCCGCAGCAGCGGGGCGTTCTCCTCCTCGCGAACCGCGGCCACGATCTTCGCGCCCCGGTTGAGCTGGCGGGCGGTCAGCGCGACCAGCACCGCGGTGTCGTCGCGCTGGGTGGCGATGATGACCTGACGGGCCTTCTGGAGCTCGGCCCGCAGCAGCACATCGCTGCGCGTGGCATCCCCGATGACACCCGTGAAGCCCTCGGCGGTGGCGATCTCGATCACCTTGGACTGCGGGTCGACGATGACGATCTGTTCCTTGCTCAGCCCGGTGGCGCACAGGGTCTGGATGGCCGAGCGGCCCTTCGTCCCGAACCCGACGACGACAGTGTGGTCACGCAAGTTGGTTCTCCAACGCTTCAGCCGGAAGTCCTCCCGGGTCCGCTCCGTGAGGACCTCAAGGGTGGTGCCGACCAGGATGATGAGGAAGAGCACGCGCAGCGGTGTCACGAGCACCACATTGATGAGACGGGCACCGTCGCTGTACGGGGTGATGTCGCCGTATCCGGTGGTGGAGAGGGTGACCGTCGCGTAGTACACCGAGTCCAGCAGGTCGACCTTGCCGTCGGCGGCATCGTGGTAGCCGACCCGGTCGATCCAGACGATGAACACCGTGATGGCCAGGACCATCAGAGCCATCATCAGCCGCTTGGCGACCTGGCGGGCCGGTCCGTCCACGACCCTGCGCGGAAGCATCACACGGGTGGGGACGACCTGTTCGTCCGCCCGCCTGGCCATCGCGTCTTGGCCGGGAAGTTTCACGTGAAACACCCTTCAGTCCACGGCGTCGCCGGGGCCCACGGTAGATCGAGGATCTCCACCTCGGTGCCGGACCGTACCCCGCCCGGCTCCACGACGGCCAACCCGTCCGCGGCGGCGATCCCGCGCAGCATGGCGGGACCGTTGTAGTGCAGTGGTACGACGTGCTCCGCCCCGCCCGCGGTTCCGGGTTCTCCGGCCGCCCGGTGGACCACGGGCACCAGCCGGGTGTCGTGCGGATGCCCGTGCACATCGTCGCGCACGGCCACCCGGTAGGGGTCATCGGGGGTGCGTCCGGCCAGTCCGCCGAGGAGCGGCCCGGCCAGGGTGAGCAGTCCGGAGACGGCGGCCAGGGGGTTCCCGGGCAGCCCGACGATCCAGGGCCCGTCGGAGGGGAGCCGGGCCAGCAGCATCGGATGGCCGGGACGCACGGCGACCCCGTCGACCAGGAGCTCGGCCCCGATCCGGCCGAGGACGCGGTGGACGTGGTCGACGGGCCCGGCGGCGGTGCCTCCGGTCGTGATGATCAGGTCGGCCTCGGAGCAGGTGAGCGCCTTCTCCAGGGCCTCCGCGTCGTCGCCGAGGCGTCGCGGCGGCGTGACCTCGGCGCCCAGCGCGTGCACCCAGGGCCCAATCATGGGGCCCAGCGCATCGCGGATCAGCCCGTCGTGCGGCAGCCCGGCGGTGAGCAGTTCGTCGCCCAGCACCAGGACGTCGACGCGCGGACGGACGCGGACGGGCAGCTCGTCGTACCCGGCGGCTGCGGCCAGTCCGAGCACGGCGGGCGTGACGACCGTGCCCGCGGGAAGCAGGATCTCCCCCGACCGGCACTCCTGACCGCGCGGCCGGATGTCCTGCCCCTGGCTCACGGACCGCTCCGCGTACAGCAGCCCCTTGGCCTCGTCGGCGTGTGCGTGCTCGCTGCGGATGACGGCGGTGCCCTCGGCGGGGATACGGGCGCCCGTGGCGATCCGCACGGCCTCCCCGTCGGGCAGCGGGGCGGGCGCGCCGTGCCCGGCGAGGATGCCGCCGCCATCCTGGATGCGCCAGGGCCCGGGCCCGGCAACGGCCCAGCCGTCCATGGCCGAGGTGTCGAAGGAGGGCAGGTCGGTGAGCGCGGCCAAGGGCTCGCCCAGGACCCGCCCCAGCACCGTGCCGAGCCCGAGCCATTCGGTACGCACGGCACCACGCTGCCCGGCCCGGGTGGCGATGCTCCGGGCCGCGGGCCAGGGGAGCGCTGCGTGCCGGGGGGCGCGGGGCCGGGGGCCGGGCCGGTCCCCGGCGGGGGAGACGCCGGGCCGGGAGGGGGCCGGGTCGGAGCCGTGACGTTCCGGCTGGTCCGTGCAGTCGGCGTCCCTCAGCGGGTTGCCGCCGTGCCCGGGCTCCGAGGGCGCGGCGGGGCGGTTGCCCGGCTCGCCGGACTGCCAAGGAGTGTCGTCGGCCTGCGCGGCGGGGGTGCGGCGCCGCTCACCGGGGGCCGGGGCGTCCGGCCAGTCGTCGTGGAGGCTGGTGAGCCAGTCGGACGGCGCGTCCACCGGCGTGGTCTCCGCGTCGCGGGGCGACGGCCGGCTCACGAGGGCCAAGGCCTGGGCGACGGCCCGGTCCTCATCGGCCTGCGCCTGCGCCTCCGGCCCGGAGGCCTGAGCGGCACCGCCGCCAAGGGCGCCGGAGTCTGCGGGCTCCCCGAGGCCCCCGGGTCCCCCGGACCCCGTCACGGCGTCTCGTTCTCGTCCGCCCACCGGAGCGCGAGCGCGGCCGCCTTGCGGGCGGCCTCCGCCACTGCCTCGGGCCCTCCGCCGTCGCCGCTCGCCTTCGCCGCCGCGTAGCCGACCAGGAAGGTCGTCAGGGGCGCGGCGGGCCGGGCGACGCCGTGGGCGGCGTCACGGGCGAGGTCGAGCAGGAGGCCGGTGTCGACGTCGAGGTCGATGCCGAGTTCTTCCTTGACTGCGGTGATCCATTCGTCCAGCACCGTCCCATGTTCTCTGATCCGGGCCCGGGCCGAAGCGATGTCCTCCCAGGTGTCGCAGTCGAACGAGGCGAGGGGGCCCGCCGCCACCCGGCACAGCGTCAGCTCCTGCGTGAGCAGCCTCAGCGGCAGCCCGCCCAGGCCCCCGTGCTCGGCGGCGAGGCAGGCCAGTTCGTGCCGGAGCGGCTCGCCCCGGTAGACGGCGACGAGCGGCTGGTCGCGCCCGCCCTCGTCGGAGCACAGGGCACCCTCGACGCCCTCCCGCTCCGAGGCGGTCAGCAGGGCGGCGACCGTATCGGCGCCCAGGAACGGCAGATCGGCGGAGAGCACGAGCACCCGCTCCGCCGAGGTGTGCCGGACCCCGGCACCGAGCGCGGCCAACGGGCCACCGCCGGGCGGGACTTCGCGCGCCCAGGTCACGGCCCGCGCGGTGGGCCGCCGGTCCCCCACCACCACGGTGCTCCCGGCGTCGGGGCAGGCGGCGAGGACCCGGTCGAGGAGCGGACGGCCGCCCACCCGCACGGCGGGCTTGTCGGCACCGCCCAGCCGCTTGGCGGCTCCTCCGGCGAGAACGATGGCGTCGTAGGCGGTCATGCCCCGAGTATGCGGGCCCGGCCGACGCCCCGGGCGGCCAGGTCCCGCACCGGCAGGTGACCCCCTACACGCTCCGGAGCAGCAGCGCCGGCTGTTCCACGCAGTCCGCCACGTACCGCAGGAAGCCCCCGGCGGTGCCGCCGTCGCAGACCCGGTGATCGAAGGTCAGGGACAGCTGGACGACCTGACGCACGGCGAGCTCGCCCTCGTGCACCCACGGCTTGGTGACGATCCGGCCGACGCCCAGCATCGCGGCCTCGGGGTGGTTGATGATCGGCGTCGAGCCGTCCACCCCGAAGACTCCGTAGTTGTTGAGCGTGAACGTGCCGCCGGTCAGCTCGGCCGGCGTCAGCGCGCCCGTTCTGGCCGCCTCGGTCAGCCGGGCGATCTCGGCGCCGATCGACTCCGTGGTGCGGGCGTGGGCGTCGCGGACGACGGGGACGACCAGGCCCCGGTCGGTCTGCGCCGCGAACCCGAGGTGGACCTGCGGCAGCCGGACGATCTCGCGCGCCTCCTGGTCCACCGTGGAATTCAGCTCCGGGTAGCGGGCCAGGGCCGCCGTGCAGATGCGGGCGAGGAGGGCGAGCACCGACACCTTGGCCGCACCGGCCCCGGCGGCGCCGTTCATCGCGGCGCGCGCGGCCATCAGCTCGGTCGCATCGGCGTCGACCCAGCAGGTGGCGTCGGGGATCTCCCGTCGGCTGCGGGACAGCTTGTCGGCGACCGCTCCCCGTACGCCGCGCAGCGCGACCCGCTCACCGGCGGCAGCGGACGAAGCGGCGGGGGAGGAGGAAGCGCTGGCCTCCGGAGCGGGCGCCTCGGCGGCCGACCGGATCGCGGACTCGACGTCGGCGCGCAGGATCAGCCCGTCGGGCCCCGACCCGGCGAGCAGGCGCAGGTCCAGATCGTGCTGCCGCGCGAGCCTGCGGACCAGCGGGGACACGACCGCGACCGGCCCGAGCGCGGGGTCGGGGTCGGGAGTGGGGGCCGGGGCCTCGACGGGCGCCACGGACACGGCGACCGCCGCCTTCAGCCCCTCCGGCCGGACCCGCCGACGCCGCACCGGCGGCGCCCCGGTCCCGTACCCCACCAGCACGTTCCCGGACCCGGAATCCGTGACCGAGTCCGTACCGGAATCCGCGTCCGCACCGTCCCCGGCGGATTCCACGGGCGATCCGACGGCCACGGTCAGCAGCGGCGCACCCACCGGCAGCTCGGCGCCCTCGTCGCCGAAGCGGGCGGTCACCACACCCCCGTACGGGCAGGGCACCTCCACCATCGCCTTGGCCGTCTCGACCTCGACCACCGGCTGGTCGATGGCGACGACGTCCCCGACCTCCACCAGCCAGCGCACGATCTCCGCCTCGGTCAGCCCCTCGCCGAGATCCGGAAGCCTGAACTCAAGAACCTGGGCCATCAGTTGTCCGCCTCCCACTGGAGCCGCGCGACGGCGTCGAGCACCCGGTCCACACCAGGAAGGTGGTGCCGCTCCTGCATCGGCGGCGGGTACGGGATGTCGAACCCGGCGACCCGCAGCACCGGCGCCTCCAGGTGGTGGAAGCACTGCTCGGTGATCCGGGCCGCGATCTCGCCGCCGGGGCCGCCGAAGCCGGTGGACTCGTGGACGACGACCGCGCGCCCGGTGCGGCGGACGGAGGCGGCGACGGTCTCGTCGTCGAACGGGACGAGGGAGCGCAGGTCGACCACTTCGAGGTCCCAGCCCTCTTCGACCGCCGCCTGGGCGGCCTCCATGCAGACGGGCAGGGACGGCCCGTAGGTGATCAGGGTCGCGCTGCGGCCGGGGCGGCGCACGACGGCGCGGCCGATGGGCTCCACGGCGGTGGGGTGCTCCGGCGACCAGTCGGCCTTCGACCAGTACAGCCGCTTCGGCTCCAGGAAGACCACGGGGTCGTCCGAGGCGATCGAGGCCCGCAGCAGCCCGTACGCGTCCTCGACCGTGGCCGGGGTGACGACATGGAGACCGGGGGTCGCCATGTAGTACGCCTCCGAGGAGTCGCTGTGGTGCTCGACGCCCCCGATGCCGCCGCCGTAGGGCACCCGGACGGTGATCGGGAGCGGCATCGCGCCCCCGGTCCTGTTCCGCATCTTGGCGACGTGGCTGATGAGCTGCTCGAACGCCGGGTACGCGAACGCGTCGAACTGCATCTCGACCACGGGCCGCAGCCCGTACATCGCCATGCCGACCGCGGCCCCGAGGATGCCCGCCTCGGCGAGCGGGGTGTCCGTGCAGCGCTCGTCGCCGAACTCCTTCGCCAGGCCGTCAGTGATCCGGAAGACCCCGCCGAGCGTCCCGACGTCCTCCCCGAGCACGTGCACCGTGGGGTCCTCGGCCATCGAGTCGCGCAGCGCGCGACCCAGCGCCTGCGCCATGGTGGCGGGCTTGGCCTTCGCCGTCCGCTCCCCGGCCGTCACCGCTGCCGTGGTCATCGCGCCGTTCCCCCGTCTTCCGTGCCGTGCTGGTCGTTCTCCGCGGCCAGCTCCTGGCGCAGCCGGGCCGCCTGCTCCCGCAACTGCGCCGTCTGCTCCGCGTACACATGGGTGAAGAGGTCCATCGGGTCGAGCACCGGGTCCGCGTTCATCCGCTCCCGGAGCGCCGCCGCCATCCGCTCGGCGGCCGCCCGCGCCTCTTCCACGCCCTCGTCGTCGAGCAGGCCGCGCCCGGTCAGCTCGCGCTCCATGAGCTGGACGGGGTCGTGGTCCCGCCACGCATCGACCTCGCTGTCGCCGCGGTAGCGGGTCGCGTCATCCGCGTTCGTATGGGCGTCCATCCGGTACGTGACCGCCTCGACCAGGGTCGGACCGCCACCGCTCCTGGCCCGGGCGACCGCCTCGGAGAGCACCTGGTGCACCGCGGCCGCGTCGTTTCCGTCGACCAGCCGGCCGGGCATGCCGTACCCCACGGCCTTGTGGGCCAGGGACGGGGCCGCCGTCTGCTTGGCCAGCGGTACGGAGATGGCGAAGCCGTTGTTCTGCACGAGGAAGACCACCGGGGCCTTCCAGACCGCCGCGAAGTTCAGCGCCTCGTGGAAATCGCCCTCACTGGTGCCGCCGTCGCCGACCATCGCCAGCGCGACCACGTCGTCGCCCTTCAGCCGCGCCGCGTGGGCCAGGCCCACGGCATGCGGCAACTGGGTGGCGAGCGGGGTGCAGAGCGGCGCGATGCGGTGCGTGCGCGGGTCGTAGCCGGTGTGCCGGTCACCCCGGAGCAGCGTCAGCGCCTCGACCGGGTCGAGACCCCGGGCCACCGCCGCGAGCGTGTCGCGATAGCTGGGGAAGAGCCAGTCCCGCTCCTCGAGGACCAGGGCGGCCGCGATCTCGCACGCCTCCTGGCCCGTGCTCGACGGGTAGACCGCCAGCCGGCCCTGCTTTGTCAGGGCCGTCGCCTGGGCGTTGTACCGCCGCCCGCGCACCAGCTCCGCGTAGAGCCGCAGCAGCAGCTCGGGGTCGGCGTCGGCCACCGCGTCCGTACCGAGGACCCGGTACGGCTCCGGGTCCGGGAGCAGCGGCGCGGGATCGGTCAGCGGCTTCCAGGCCGGGGGCGGCGTGGGCCGGTAGGCGGCCGCACCGGGCAGCTCTTGGACCGTCATGACAGGCACCTCCGAGCATCGAGGGGTGTCGACATATGGTGATATATCGAAAACAGCGTGAAGCACAGGTGTGGCGTGCCTCACCTACCGATTGTTCGGTCGCGAGCGCATTTTGGCTACAGGCACCGCCAGCCTGTGGACAAACGGTTTTCCGCAGCCTGGGATAGGGGCAGGTCGTCCAGGACGGGGAGGCGCGGGAACATGCCAGCTGAACAAATGGCCGACGGGGCCGAGGGGCCGGGCCACGTTCCACCGGCACGCCCGCTCGATTCCATCGACCACGCCATCCTGCGACTGCTCCAGACGGACGGACGCGCCTCGATACGGTCGGTGGCCGACCGCGTGCACGTCTCGCGCGCGAACGCGTACGCCCGGATCAACCGGCTCATCGAGGACGGGGTGATCCGGGGCTTCGGCGCACGGGTGAACCACGAGCGGGCGGGGCAGGGCGCCTCCGCGTACATCACGCTCAAGATCGTCCAGAACTCCTGGCGGACCGTCCGGGAACAGCTCCAGGCGCTGCCGGGAGCCACCCATATCGCGCTGGTCAGCGGCGATTTCGACGTCCTGCTCCTGGTGCACACACCGGACAACCGGACGTTGCGCGAGCTGGTGCTGACCCGCATTCAGGCCATTCCGGAAGTGCTCTCCACGCGCACGCTGCTGGTGTTCGAGGAAACAGACCTGGACCCGGGGCCGGACCGCCCCACCGAGCTCGCCTGAGCGGATACGGGCAGGCCCGTGGTCAACGGCGGTCCGGACCGGCCTTCATGCCGTCGAGGGCGAGCCGCACCACCGTGTCGGCGAGGCGTTCCCCGTCCGCGCCGCCGTCGGGCAGCGGCCGATACCACTCGACCAGCGAGTTGACCATCCCGAACAGCAGCCGCGTCGCGAGCCGTATGTCCACGTCGGAGCGGAGATCACCGTCCGCGACGGCCGCCTTCAGCAGTTCGGCGACCCGCTGGTCGAACTCGCGCCGCCGCTCCAGGGCCCAGCGCTCGGTCTTCGTGTTGCCCCGCACCCGCAGCAGCAGCGTGACGTAGGGGAGTTCGGCTATCAGTACCTCGACGGTACGACGCGTGACGTACTCGACCCGCTCGATCGCGCGGCCTCGCGTCGCACCCGGCTCGTCAAGGATCCCGAACAGCCCGTCGAGCGCCCGGCTGACCGCACGGCGCAGCAGTTCCTCCTTGCCCGCGACGTGGTGGTAGATGGAGGACTTGGAGATTCCGGCCGCCTTGGACAGGTGCTCCATGGACGTGCCGTCGTAGCCGCGCTCGTTGAACACACGGACGGCGACGGTCAGCAGAGTCTCCGGTGTGTACGTGTCCCGCTTGGCCGTGGTCATGTCCGCGATCCTCCCCTACGAGTTGTCCACAGGTTTCGTGGGCCCCCTTGTCCCGACCGATCGTTCGGTTACTCTAACTCTGTCCGCCCGTCCCTGCCCAGCTCGATGAGGAGTTGGTCCGTCATGGCCGCCGAGCTCTCCCCGCACCTGCTGTCCGAGAGGCACCGCTCCACGCTGGACCGGGCCCTCGAGGCGATCCGCACGCGTGACTACTGGTCCCCGCACCCCGAGCACCCGAAGGCGTACGGAGAGGGCGGCGCTCCGGGAAGCCTCGGCGCCGCCGAGGGCAAGGCCGCCTTCGACGCCGTGCTGCACGGCCGCCTCGACCTCGGGCAGCCGGGCACCGACGGCTGGACGGGCGGGGAGGTCTCTCCGTACGGCCCCGAGCTCGGCGTCGAGTACCCGCACGCGGACCTGGACGTGCTGCTTCCGGCGATGCGGGCGGGCATCCCGGCCTGGCGCGAGGCGGGCCCCGAGACCAGGGCCCTGGTCTGCCTGGAGATCCTGGCGCGGATCAGCGCCCGCACCCACGAGTTCGCCCACGCCGTGATGCACACCAGCGGCCAGGCGTTCATGATGGCGTTCCAGGCCGGCGGCCCGCACGCCCAGGACCGCGGCCTCGAAGCCGTCGCCTACGCCTACGAGGAGCAGCTCCGCGCGCCCCGGACGGCCGACTGGTCAAAGCCGCAGGGCAAGCGCGACCCGCTCGCGCTGCACAAGACGTTCATCCCGGCGGGCCGCGGCATCTCGCTGCTGATCGGCTGCAACACCTTCCCCACGTGGAACGGCTACCCGGGCCTCTTCGCCTCTCTCGCCACGGGCAACCCGGTCCTGGTCAAGCCCCACCCCCGCGCGGTGCTCCCGCTGGCCCTCACGGTCCAGCTGGCGCGCGAGGTGCTCGCGGAGGCCGGTTTCGACCCGAATCTCGTCGCCCTGGCCGCCGAGCGCCCGGGTGAGGGCATCGCCAAGACGCTGGCGGTCCGCCCCGAGATCAAGATCATCGACTACACGGGCTCCACGGAGTTCGGCGACTGGCTGGAGGCCAACGCCCGCCAGGCCCAGGTCTACACGGAGAAGGCCGGCGTCAACACGGTCGTCGTGGACTCCACGGACGACTACCGCGGCATGCTCGCCAACCTGGCGTTCTCGTTCTCCCTGTACAGCGGCCAGATGTGCACCACCCCGCAGAATGTCCTCATCCCCCGCTCCGGCATCACCACGGACGCGGGCGACAAGTCGTACGACGACGTGGTCGGCGACATCGCCGCCGCCGTCACCGGCCTCCTGGGCGACGACGCCAGGGCGAACGGCCTGCTGGGCGCCCTGGTCAACCCGGACGTGAAGGCCCGTCTGGAAGCGGCGGCCCACCTGGGCGAGGTCGCGCTCCCGTCCCGCGAGGTGACCAACCCGGACTTCCCGGACGCCACCGTCCGCACCCCCGTGATCGTCAAGCTCGACGCCGCCAAGTCGGACGGCGAGGCCCCGTACCTCTCGGAGTGCTTCGGCCCGGTCTCCTTCGCGGTCGCGGTCGACTCGACGCCGGACGCCCTGGAGCTACTGCGCCGCACGATCCGCGAAAAGGGCGCGATGACGGTCGGCGCGTACACGACGTCCCCGGAGGTGGAGCGCGCGCTGGAGGACGTCTGCCTGGACGAGTCCGCCCAACTCTCCCTGAACCTCACCGGCGGCGTGTACGTCAACCAGACGGCGGCGTTCTCCGACTACCACGGCTCAGGCGGCAACCCAGCAGCCAACGCGGCCCTCTGCGACGGCGCCTTCGTCTCGAACCGCTTCCGCACGATCGAGGTCCGCCGCCAGAGTTGAGGCCCGCCCCGGGCGTAATTCTCAGCCTCGCCGGCGTTTGAGGCGCGGGGTCCGGGGCGGAGCCCCGGTTACGGGAAGGGGCGGGGAGGGGAAAGGGCCCGCCGCAGGCGCACGCCCCACCCCGCCCCGCGCCACCCCCACCTCACCCAGGAATCACCGCATACCGAGCCACCCAGGCATGCATAGCGATGGCGGCGGCCGCCCCCGCATTGATCGACCGCGTAGACCCGAACTGCGCAATGGAACACACCACCTCCGCACACCGCCGAGCCTCCTCCGTCAACCCCGGCCCCTCCTGCCCGAACAGGAGGACACACCGCCGAGGCAGCACCGTCCGCTCCAACGGCACCGCGCCCGGCAGGTTGTCGATGCCAACGATCGGCAGCCCCTCGGCGGCCGCCCAGGCGGTCAGGCTCGCGGTGTCGGGATGGTGCCGGACATGCTGGTAGCGGTCGGTGACCATCGCCCCGCGCCGGTTCCAGCGCCGCCGCCCGACGATGTGCACCTCCTTGGCCAGGAACGCGTTCGCGGTCCGCACCACGGACCCGATGTTGAAGTCGTGGCCCCAGTTCTCCACGGCCACGTGGAAATCGTGGCGGCGCAGATCGAGGTCGGCGACGATCGCCTCACGGGTCCAGTACCGGTACTCGTCGCCCACATTGCGCCGGTCGCCACCGGCCAGCAGCTCGGGGTCGTACCGCTCGTCCTCGGGCCAGGGCAGCGGATGCGGCCCGACACCGATCTCCGTCCCGAACCCCTCGTCGTACTGCGCGGGCTCGTCGCCCACGGGCGCGCCGCTGCCGCTGGTCTCACCGGTGCTGCCGGTCTCACTGCTCACCCGACGAGGGTATGGCTCCCGTCGCCGCCGGGCTCCGGTGCCTCCGGGCCGCCGCCGACGGCACGCGGCGCCGGTACCCGTACCCGCCGCCGGAACACCCGCTCGCGCCCGGCCGCCACCCGCGCACCTAGCCACACCAGGAAGGCGGTCGGCAGGAAGACGGCGTCCGCGGCGATCATGGCCATCGAGAAGAACGGCAGCCCCAGCAGGAGCGCGATCCCCGCGTGCTCGCAGATCATCGCGCCGAGCAGGAAGTTCTTCACGCGCCGGTTGAAGAGGGTGAACGGGAAGGCCACCTGCACGATGACCGTGGCGTACGAGAGCACCATGACCATGACGCCGCTGGAGGCCAGGAGGTCCGACAGGGCGGGCCACGGAGTGAAGTACTCCAGCTTCAGCGGGTAGTACAGCGCGGTGCCGTCCTGCCAGCGCGAGCCCTGGATCTTGTACCAGCCGGCCGTCGCGTAGATCAGGCACACCTCGGCCATGATCACGACGAGGGTGGCGTTGTGGGCGAGGTTGGCGATGACGTCGAGAAGGGCACGGAGCTCGTTGCGCGGCGCGTACCGGTTCACGGCCCACCAGGCGCCCTGGCCGAGCCACAGGCACCACAGGAGGAGCGGCAGCCACACGGTCCCGCCCAGGCCGCCCGCCACCGAGGCGCCCACCAGGACGGCGCCGAGCACCACCCACAGCACGATCCCGGCAGCCTCCCCGGGCACCCGTCGCCCACCGGCCGCCAGGTCGGCGTACTCCTCCGACTCGCGGCGCCGCGCCCGTCGGGCGTCCAGCGACCAGACCTGCCCGCAGCGGGTCAGCGTCAGATAGATGGCCATCAGATGGATGACGTTGTCGCCGCCGTCGCCCATGAAGATGCTGCGGTTCTGCAGCGAGAGGACTCCGGCCATGAAGACCACGGAGACGGCGCGGGTGTGCCAGCCGAGCATCAGCAGGAGGGACGAGACCAGCGCCAGCGCGTAGACGGTCTCGAACCAGAGGTTGCTGTCCGACCACATGAGGGTCGTGAAGGCCTGGTTCCCGGATATCAGCTGCCGCGCCAGGTCCCAGCGCCAGGGCGCGTCGGGGCCGTACATCTCGTGCCGGTGCGGCAGCTCCCGGAGCAGGAACAACAGGAAGGTGCCCGAGAAGCCGATGCGGATGACGGCGCTCTGGTACGGGCCGAGGGCCGAGGCCGTGATGCGCTGGATGAAGCCGGCGAGGCCGCGGCTCGGATGCGGGGTGCTCACTGGGCCGCCCCCAGGTCGTCGGCGGTGACCGTCCACCAGGGCAGGACGCGATAGGACGGGCCGGTGCTGATCTTCTCGTCGCTCCACTCGGGCGCCGCGACGGACCGTATCTCGGACCTGACCTGGATCCTCAGGACGGTCCCGCCGTCGTCCTGGCCGCCGACGCGCAGCATCACGAGGCGGCGGACGTACTTCTCGGACAGGGTGCCGCGCAGGCCGTTGGCCCGGTTCTTGTCGTCGTGCGATCCGGTGTAGAAGTCCCAGGCCCGGCGGAGCTCGTTCTGCTGGACGTGGCTGGGCAGCAGATTGCCGCGTATCGCCTGGCCGTCCTCGGCGGAGAGGTCCCGCCAGGCCGTCGTGCGGGGGCCGTCGGCCCCGGCTATCTCGGTGCGCACCTGAACGGACACGTTCTGCTGCAGGGGGTTGGGTGCGAAGAGCTTCCAGTTCTGTTCGAACTCGGGGTACACCCAGTCGTCCACCGCCGCGCCGTGCTGCTTGGTGAGCGTGTTGGAGGGCGCGACGTGCAGGAAGATCATGGCCAGCTGCATGCAGGCGAGCACCCCGAAGGCGGCGAGCGCCACGGCGGCGCCGATCTGGTACGGCAACGAGAGCCCGGCCATTCCGCCGGCCGTCGCGGGCGCCGCCTCGACGGCGGGAACGGGTCCGCCCTCGTCGCTGGCGACCCTGTCGTCGTCCGAATCCATCCCGCCCCGATCGCGTCGGTTATCCACAGGGTTGACACCCTACGGGCCCCGGACTCACCATTGAAGACATTGAACCGAACGATCGGTCGGTAGGGAGTCCGGGATGGCGGCAGTGACTGCGAGCCAGACAGCGCAGACGGCAGCAGGCGACGGAGCGGGGCCCGACGCGGCCCTCCAGGCCGCCTTCGACGCGGCGGTGGCGGCCGACGAGCGCATCGAGCCGCGCGACTGGATGCCCGACGCGTACCGCGCCTCGCTGGTCAGGCAGATGGCCCAGCACGCCCACTCCGAGATCATCGGCATGCAGCCGGAAGCCAACTGGATCACCCGCGCCCCCTCGCTGCGCCGCAAGGCGATCCTCATGGCCAAGGTGCAGGACGAGGCCGGGCACGGCCTGTATCTGTACAGCGCGGCCGAGACCCTGGGCACCGGCCGCGAGGAACTGCTCGACAAGCTTCACGCTGGGCGCCAGCGCTATTCCTCGATCTTCAACTACCCCACGCTGACCTGGGCGGACGTCGGCGCCATCGGCTGGCTCGTGGACGGCGCCGCGATCACCAACCAGGTGCCCCTGTGCCGCTGCTCCTACGGCCCGTACGCCCGCGCGATGGTCCGCATCTGCAAGGAGGAGTCGTTCCACCAGCGCCAGGGGTACGAACTGCTCCTCGCGCTGAGCAACGGCACCCCCGCACAGCACGAGATGGCCCAGGACGCGGTGAACCGCTGGTGGTGGCCGTCCCTGATGATGTTCGGCCCGCCGGACGACGCCTCGGCCCACTCGGCGCAGTCGATGGCCTGGAAGATCAAGCGGCACTCCAACGACGAGCTGCGGCAGCGGTTCGTGGACATCTGCGTCCCCCAGGCCGAGGCACTCGGCCTGACCCTCCCCGACCCGGACCTCCGGTGGAACGAGGAACGCGGCAGGCACGACTTCGGCGCGATCGACTGGACGGAGTTCCAGGAGGTCCTGAAGGGCAACGGCCCGTGCAACGAGCAGCGCCTCACCCAGCGCCGCAGCGCGCACGAGGAAGGCGCCTGGGTCCGCGAGGCCGCCGCCGCATACGCCAGTAAGCACACACTCGGCGCGGACCAGGCCGTACTGAACGGAAAGGCGACAGCATGAGCAGCTCGACGGACTGGCCGCTGTGGGAGGTGTTCGTCCGCTCGCGGCGCGGGCTCTCCCACACCCACGCCGGCAGCCTCCACGCGCCGGACGCCGAAATGGCCCTGCGCAACGCGCGCGACCTCTACACCCGGCGGTCCGAAGGGGTCTCGCTGTGGGTCGTGCCCTCCGCCCAGATCACGGCGTCGTCGCCGGACGAGAAGGACTCCTTCTTCGAGCCGGCCGGTGACAAGCCCTACCGGCACCCCACGTTCTACGAGATCCCGGACGGGGTGAAGCACCTGTGACCGCGGCCCTCGCCCTGGGCGACGACGCGCTGGTGCTGTCGCACCGGCTGGGGGAGTGGGCCGGCCACGCCCCGGTGCTGGAGGAGGAGGTCGCCCTCGCCAACATCGCCCTCGACCTGCTGGGCCAGGCCCGACTGCTGCTCTCCCTCGCGGGCGACGAGGACGAACTGGCCTACCTCCGCGAGGAACGCGCCTTCCGCAACCTTCAGCTGGTCGAGCAGCCCAACGGCGACTTCGCCCACACCATTGCCCGGCAGCTCTACTTCTCGGTCCACCAGCAGGGCCTGTACGAGCAGCTGGCCGCCGGGGACGGTCCGTTCGCGGAGATCGCGGCCAAGGCGGTCAAGGAGGTCGCCTACCACCGGGACCACGCCGAGCAGTGGACGCTGCGCCTCGGTGACGGGACGGACGAGAGCCACGAGCGGATGCAGCGGGCGGTGGACGCGCTGTGGCGCTTCACCGGCGAGCTGTTCCAGCCGGTCGAGGGCGTCGACGCCGACTGGCAGGCGCTGCACAGCCGCTGGCTGGAGGCCGTCACCGACGTCCTCGGCCGGGCCACCCTGACCGTGCCGACGGGCCCGCAGTCCGGTGCCTGGACGGCGGGCGCGGGCCGGCAGGGCATCCACACGGAGTCCTTCGGCCGGATGCTCGCCGAGATGCAGCACCTGCACCGCAGCCACCCGGGGGCGTCATGGTGACCTGGACCTCCGTCGAGGAGGAGCTGCTGAGCCTCGCGGGCTCCGTCCCGGACCCGGAGCTCCCCGTGCTGACGCTGGAGGACCTGGGAGTGGTCCGCGGCGTGGAGGTGCACGACCCGGACCATGTCACGGTCAGACTGACGCCGACATACACCGGCTGCCCGGCGATCGAGGCGATGTCGGCGGACATCGAGCGCGTGCTGCACGACCACGGCGTGGCCGAGGTGTCCGTGGAGACGGTCCTGTCGCCCGCCTGGTCGACGGACGACATGAGCGCCGAAGGACGCCGGAAGCTGGCGGAGTTCGGCATAGCCCCGCCCCGGCCGCACGACACCGCGTCCGGCGGTCCGGTGCCGCTGGCCCTGTCCGTGCGCTGCCCGCACTGCGGCTCCACCGAGACGGAGCTGCTGAGCCGGTTCTCCTCCACGGCGTGCAAGGCGCTCCGGCGCTGCGTGGCCTGCCAGGAGCCGTTCGACCACTTCAAGGAGTTGTAGATGTTCCATCCGCTCCGGGTCAGCGGGATCGAGCGGCTCACGGACGATTCGGTGGCCGTCACCCTCGCCGTCCCGCCCGGCCTGCACGAGACCTTCCGGCACAAGCCCGGCCAGCACCTCAACGTCCGCTACACCGTGGACGGCGAGGAGGTCCGCCGCTCGTACTCGATCTGCGCACCGGCCCCCGAGCCCTCGGCCGGTCCGGCGCTGCGGGTGGGCATCCGCCTCGTGGACGGCGGCGCGTTCTCCACGTACGCGCTCAAGGAGCTGCTGGTCGGGGACACGATCGAGGCGATGCCCCCGATGGGGCGCTTCGTCCTGACGCCCCGCGCCGGGCAGTTCGCGGCGATCGTCGGCGGGAGCGGCATCACCCCGGTGCTGTCCATGGCGGCCACCCTGCTCGCCCGGGAGCCGAACGCCACGTTCTGCCTGGTCCGCAGCGACCGAACCGCCGCCTCGACGATGTTCCTGGACGAGGTCGCCGACCTGAAGGACCGCTACCCGGACCGGTTCCAGCTCGTCACCGCCCTGTCCCGGGAGGAGCAGCAGGCCGGTCTGCCCTCGGGCCGGCTGGACGGCGAGCGGCTCTCCGGGCTGCTGCCTGCGCTGCTGCCGGTGGCGGAGATCGACGGCTGGTTCCTGTGCGGGCCGCTGGGCCTCGTCCGGGCCGCCGAGGTCGCGCTGCACGGGCTGGGCGTGGACCGCTCCCGCATCCACCAGGAGATCTTCCACGTCGAGGACACCCCCGCCGCGCCCGCCGGGCCCCGGGTCGAAACGCCGGTCGGCGGTGTCCTGACGGCGACGCTCGACGGCCGTTCCGGCACCTGGCCGGTCGAGGGGGGCGAGTCGCTGCTGGAGACGGTGCTGCGCAGCCGCTCGGACGCCCCGTACGCGTGCAAGGGCGGCGTCTGCGGCACCTGCCGGGCGTTCCTGGTCTCCGGCGAGGTGCGGATGGACCGCAACTACGCCCTGGAGCCGGAGGAGACGGACGCGGGTTACGTGCTGGCCTGCCAGTCCCGTCCGGTCACCGAGGAAGTGGAGCTCGACTTCGACCGCTGACGCCCCCGGCGCCGGATGGCCCCGGCGCCGGACGACCGGAGGGGGTCGCGTCAGGCGACGAAGGCCGGGGTGCCGTTGTCGGTGACCATCGGGCGGCCCGCGCCGTCCCAGGCGAGCATGCCGCCGTCGATGTTGACGGCGTCGATGCCCTGCTGCACCAGGTACTGGGTGACCTGGGCGGACCGGCCGCCGACCCGGCACATCACGTGCACCCGGCGGCCGTCCTCCACCGCCTCGGTCAGCTCACCGAAGCGGCCCACGAAGTCGCTCATGGGGATGTGCAGGGCGCCCTCGACGTGTCCGGCCACCCACTCGTCGTTCTCCCGGACGTCCAGCACGAGGCCGTCCGCCGGGACGGACGCGACATCGACCGTGGGAAGCGGGCCGAAATTCATGGGTCATGCCTTCTCTCGTCAGTGCGCTCGGGCTCTCGTCAGTGCGCTCGGGGTCACCGAATCAGTGCGCTCGGGCCACCGAAAACGCTACTGCACCAGAGCCGCGAGCTCCGCCTCCCGCTGCGAGACCTCGCCCAGCAGCTGTTCGGCGATCTCCTCCAGCAGCTGGTCCGGGTCGTCCGGGGCCATCCGCAGCATGGCGCCGATCGCGCTCTCCTCCAGCTCCTGGGCCCACTCGGTCAGCAGTTCCTTGCGCTGGGTCAGCCAGTCCAGCCGGGCGTAGAGCTCGTCGGCCTCGCTCAGCTCCTGGCGCGGTGCTGCCGGTCCCGCCGCCCACTCCTCGGCCAGTTCGTTGAGCTGGGCCTCGTCGCCGCGTCCGTAGGCGGCGTTGACGCGCGCGATGAACTCGTCCCGCCTGGCCCGCTCCGCCTCGTCCTGGGCCAGGTCCGGGTGCGCCTTGCGGACCAGGTCGCGGTACAGCTTGCGCGCCTCGTCGGTGGGGCGGACCCGCTTGGGCGGGCGCACCTTCTGATCGGTCAGCATGGCCGACGCCTCGGGGGACAGGCCCTCGGAGTCCATCCAGTCGTGGAACAGCTCGTCCACGCCCGGCATGGGCATCACGACCGACCGCGCCTCCTCGGCCTTGCGCACGTCCTCGGGGTCACCGGTCTTCGCCGCCCGCGCCTCGGCGATCTGCGCGTCGAGCTCGTCCAGCCGCGCGTACATCGGACCCAGCCGCTGGTGGTGCAGCCGGGAGAAGTTCTCCACCTCGACCCGGAACGTCTCCACCGCGATCTCGAACTCGATCAGCGCCTGCTCGGCCACCCGCACCGCCTGTGCGAGCCGTGCCTCAGGCCGCTCCCGCGCGCCGGTCCCGGCCTCACCGGTCCCGGTCTCCGCCGCCTCCTCGCGGCCGGCGGCCGGCCTGGCCTCGTCCTGCAGGTCATCGTCATTCGGGGAGGTCGGCACCCCGGGTGCTTCGTGGGTCACCCGTCCAGCGTATGGCCCCGGCCCGCCCCCGTGGACCCGCGGTGGCCCCGGCAGGCCTCACGCCTCCTGCCGACGGCCGGGCGTGCCCGCCCCTCACACCCCCCGCTCCGCTGGGACCCGCCCCGCCCCGATCGCCCGCACCAGCTCCCCGTGGTCCGCCTCCGTGCGGTCCGCGTAGGTCACCGCGAACGCCGCCACCGCCTCGTCCAGCTCGTCGTTCTTGCCGCAGTAGCCCGCCAGCAGCCTCGGGTCCGCGCTGTGCGCGTGGGCCCGCGCCAGCAGCGCACCGGTCATCCGGCCGTAGTCGTCCACCTGGTCGGCGGCCAGGGCGGCGGGATCGACGCTCCCCTTGCGGTTCCTGAACTGGCGCACCTGGAAGGGCCGGCCGTCCACCGTCGTCCAGCCCAGCAGGTGGTCACTGACGACCTGCATCCGCTTCTGCCCGAGCACCACGCGCCGCCCCTCGTGCGCGACCTCCGGCACCGCGAACCCCACGGCGGCCAGATGCGGCCCGAGCACCGAGGGCCTGGCCTCCTTCACCTGGAGCACCAGCGCCTCCCCCCGGTGGTCCAGCAGCAGCACCACGTAGGAGCGGGTGCCCACGCTGCCGGTGCCGACCACCCGGAACGCCACGTCATGGATCGCGTACCGGGCCAGCAGCGGCAGCCGGTCCTCGGAGACGGTCCCCAGATACTCCCCCAGACCCGCCGCCACGGCCGCGGCCTCCGCGTCCGGGACCCGGCGCAGCACCGGCGGCGCGTCCACGAAGCGGCGGCCGCCGTCCTCGCAGTCCTCCGTGGACTTCGCCGCGAACCGCGCACTCGTGTTGTTGCGGGCCTTCTCGGAGACGCGCTCCAAGGTGCCGAGCAGGTCCCGCGCGTCGGTGTGGGAGACGAGCTCCTCGTCCGCGATGGCGTTCCACGCGTCGAGCGTGGGCATCCGGGCCAGCAGCCTCATCGTCCGCCGGTAGGCGCCCACGGTGTCGTACGCGCCCTTGCGGCAGGTGTCCTCGTCGGCACCGGCCTCCCGGCCCGCGAGCACCAGCGAGGTCGCCAGGCGCTTGAGGTCCCACTCCCAGGGCCCGGCCACGGTCTCGTCGAAGTCGTTCAGGTCGATGACGAGGCCGCCCCGCGCATCGCCGTACAGCCCGAAGTTGGCCGCGTGCGCGTCGCCGCAGAGCTGGGCGGCGATCCCGGTGACGGGGGTACCCACCAGGTCGTGGGCCATCAGCCCGGCCGAGCCGCGCAGGAAGGCGAAGGGCGTGGCGGCCATCCGGCCCACCCGTATCGGCGTCAGCTCCGCCACCCGGCCCCGGTTGGACTCCTCGACCGCGCGCACCGCGTCCGGCCGCCCGGACGGCAGGTCCAGCGTCGCGTGCGCGGACCGGGGCACCCGCGCCCGCAGCGCCTTGCCCTTCTCCTTCGGCCGGCCCCCGGCCTCCGCGTCCGTCCCGTCCGTACGGTGGGCGAACCCCGGCACGGCCGGTATGCGCGGCCCACCCGCGGCCGCGGGGAGCACCGCCCCCGCGACTGCGGCCTCACCGCCGAGTTCAACGAGTCGTACCGGCGGCAGTCCCGTTCCGGTCTTTTCCATGGCGCGCAGCCTCCCCCGCCCCCGCCCGGCGCAGCCGCCGGGACCTGCCCCAACATCAACTGCCGCCGACGGTACCGCCGTACACCGATCGCCGTCTGCCCCTGTGGATAACTCCGGGGCCGGGCTCTCCCCCGCTGGTCAGCCGCTCAGACCCCCACCGCCTCCTCCATCTCCTCTTCCTCCTCCTCGGCCGACGGCCGCACCGGACCGGCGGTGGCGGTGGCGGCAGGAGCGACGGCCGCAAGGTCGGCCGCCGGACGCCGCCTCGCCTCGGCCAGGCCCGCGAGCCCCGTCAGCACCATGCCCGCGACGAACCAGAGCGCCAGCACCAGCAGATTCCCGCCCAGCGCGTGTCCGCCGAAGTACACATGGCTGCGCACGCCCTCCACGAAGCCCGCCCCGTTCCAGAAGGAGTGCAGCGCCCCGAAGAAGCCGGGCTGGAGCTCGGGGCGGAAGATCCCGCCGGAGCTGGTGAAGTTGAGCATGACGAACAGCACCATCACGCCGAGCGTGGTCCACCGCTTGAGGAACGTGTGCAAGCCCACACCGATCAGCAGGATGCCCGCCGAGTAGAGCCACGCCATGGCCCAGAGCCCCGCGAGCCCGTGGTCCACGAGACCGAACAGCGGCCCCGCGAACACCGCCCCGATGGCGCTGACCACCAGCGAGGCGCCCAGCGCCAGCGCCGCCCGGACCCGCAGCCGCAGGGCCGCTCCGGCGCCACCGATCACGGCGACGGAGGCGTACGAGCCGATGCTCACGGCGACCAGCAGGAAGAAGATGCCCTGGCCGGTCGGGTCGCCGTCGGCCGTGGGCGCGGTGTCCGTCACCTTCAGCGGGACGCCCTGTCCGGCCGCGACCTGAGTGAAGACCTTCTCGACCGCCGTCGCGCTGGTGTCGGAGGAGGCGGAGGCGACGAGCAGTTCGGGGGCCCTGCCGGGGATGTAGGCGCCGTAGCTGTCCTGCGTGCGCAGGTGCTCGGCGGCGGTGGCGCGGTCGGCGACGGTACGCACGCTCAGCGCCCCGTCCCCCTTGTCCTGGAGGGTCTGCGCCAGCACCTGCGCGGACGGCCCCGAGCCGACCACGTCGACCCGCAGGTCGTGCGGTTGCGGGGCGTGGAAGGCGCCGAGGTAGGCGAGGCCCATGCCGATGCACATCAGCAGCGGGGTGACGAGGTGGCTCAGTACGTGACGCAGCGCGCCCGCCGGAGAGCCGGCGGCGGCGCTCGGGCCTGCGGACATGGGGGCTCCAGACGATCGGCCAGGTAGTTGGTTTTTACAACTCAACTGGTTGGCTTTTACAACTCCAATTCCGTTGTACTCTACAACTGAACTTTCGAGGAAGGCGAACCCGTGTCAGGCACCCCCGGAGAACGCGAGGAGTCGCTGGACGTCATCCAGCGCGAACTGACCGCCTTCGCCCGCCGCGCGCGGGCCGCCGCGGCCCGGCTCCACCCCGAGCTGCCGCTCGTCTCGTACACGCTGCTGGCGCACATCGATGACCAGCAGGGGTGCCGTGCGACCGATCTGGCGGCGCACTACATGCTCGACAAGTCCACGGTCAGCCGGCAGATCGGCACCCTGGAGAAGCTCGGCCTGGTCGAGCGCCACCCCGACCCGGACGACCACCGCATCCAGGTTCTGCACCCCACCGAGGCCGGAACACAGGCCCTCGCCGCCACCCAGGCCAGTCGGCGCGCGGCCTACCAGGAACGCCTTGCGGACTGGACGGAGGATGACCTCGGCCGGTTCGCCGCGTACCTCCTGCGCTACAACGCCACGGGTGACGCCCCGCACGCGTAAAACGGGCGTTTCACGTGAAACCAAACACACAGCGAAGCACGCAGGGGCGGGAGCGTCCTCAAACTGAAGAAGCCCCCCAGGCTGATGCCTGGGGGGCTTCCTTCTTGTGCGCGAGGGGGGATTTGAACCCCCACGTCCCTAAGGACACTGGCACCTGAAGCCAGCGCGTCTGCCGTTCCGCCACTCGCGCAAGAGTGGTGCTTCCGGGCTCTCTCACTTTTTCGGTGCGATCGCCTGGCGACATCCGGAAGATTAGCACGCTGGACAGGGTGGATTCACATCCGTTGTTTCGCCGCCCGATCACCGGGCACTCGCCGCACGCTCGGCCGACGTGCGCAGAACGTCCGAAAGGAACCGGGAACCCCCAGAGGTCGCCCCCACTCCTCCTGAGTGCGTCCAAGGTGCGGGACACTGTGAGGAGGCCACCTCTACGATCCGTGTGAGGGGGGACACTCGTCCCCAGGGCAGACAAGGGGAACCAGCCGATTTCCCGACGCGTGGATACGATCAGTAAGCAGTACAGGGACGATGACACCGGAGGAGGTGCCCCATGGGAGTGATGAAGCGTTTCGAGCAGCGTCTCGAAGGTCTGGTCAACGGCACTTTCGCCAAGGTCTTCAAGTCCGAGGTCCAGCCGGTCGAGATCGCGGGTGCCCTCCAGCGGGAGTGCGACAACAACGCCACCATCTGGAACCGTGAGCGCACCGTCGTCCCCAACGACTTCATCGTCGAGCTCAGCGCCCCCGACTACGAGCGCCTGAGCCCGTACTCCGGCCAGCTGGGCGACGAGCTCTCCGGCCTCGTCCGGGACTACGCCAAGCAGCAGCGGTACACGTTCATGGGCCCCATCAAGGTCCACCTGGAGAAGGCCGAGGATCTCGACACCGGTCTCTACCGGGTCCGCAGCCGCACCCTGGCGTCGAGTTCGTCACAGGGCCAGGGCCAAGGGCAGGGTCATGGCCAGGCACCGAGTCAGGGCCAGAGCTACGGCGGCCAGTCCCCCCAGGGGTACCCGGGCCGTTCCGCTCCGCAGGCCCCCGGTGGCTACGGCTACCCGCCCACCTCCGCCCCGCCCATGCCCGCCGGTCCGCCGCCGGGCGCCGGGCGTCACGGCGGTTCCGACCGGCGTCCGCCGGCCACCCCCACCTCCCTGCCGAACGTGCAGGTGCGGCGCTGGATCGAGATCAACGGCACCCGCCACCAGATCTCCCGCCCGACACTAGTCATGGGCCGCAGCACCGATGCCGATGTGCGGATCGACGACCCCGGCGTATCCCGCCGGCACTGTGAGATCAGGACCGGAACGCCCTCGACGATCCAGGATCTCGGGTCTACCAACGGCATCGTGGTAGACGGGCAGCACACCACCCGCGCTACGCTCCGCGACGGCTCGCGGATCGTCGTGGGCAGCACCACCATCGTTTACCGGCAAGCCGAAGGGTGAAGCGGGGGCAATGTCAGAGCTGACCCTGACGGTCATGCGGCTAGGTTTCCTGGCTGTTCTGTGGCTGTTCGTGATCGTGGCCGTCCAGGTCATCCGCAGCGACCTGTTCGGAACACGCGTCACGCAGCGCGGCTCACGCCGCACCGCGAACGACGCGCGTCCGCCCCAGGGACGCCAGAACGCGGCACCGCCGCAGCAGCGCCAGCAGCCCGGCCGCCAGCGCCGGGGTGCGCCGACCAAGCTGGTCGTCTCCGAAGGCACGCTCACCGGCACCACGGTGGCGCTCCAGGGGCAGACCATCACGCTCGGCCGGGCCCATGATTCAACGATCGTGCTGGACGACGACTACGCGTCCAGCAGGCATGCCAGGATCTACCCCGACCGTGACGGCCAGTGGATCGTCGAGGATCTCGGGTCCACCAACGGCACGTACCTGGACCGGACCCGCCTCACCACCCCGACGCCCGTTCCGCTGGGCGCGCCGATCCGGATCGGCAAGACCGTCATCGAGCTGCGGAAGTAGTACGACAATGAGCGAGCGGAGCGAGCGAGCCGCGGGGGTCCGGGCATCGGACCCGGCCAGGCTCCCGACCGGAGGGTGGGCAGTGTGGCTCGAGACCGGCTGTACCCCGAACCGACGGGTGAGGTGCGCATGAGTCTGTCCCTGCGCTTCGCCGCCGGGTCGCACAAGGGCATGATCCGGGAGGGCAACGAGGACTCCGGCTACGCCGGTCCCCGTCTCCTCGCGATCGCCGACGGCATGGGCGGCCAGGCGGCCGGTGAGGTCGCCAGTTCCGAGGTGATCTCCACCCTCGTCCAGCTCGATGACGACGTCCCGGGCTCCGACATCCTCACCTCGCTCGGTACGGCGGTCCAGCGGGCCAACGACCAGCTGCGGATGATGGTCGAGGAGGACCCTCAGCTGGAGGGCATGGGCACCACGCTCACCGCCCTGCTCTGGACCGGCCAGCGTCTCGGCCTGGTGCACGTCGGCGACTCGCGCGCGTACCTGCTGCGCGACGGCGTGCTCACCCAGATCACGCAGGACCACACCTGGGTCCAGCGGCTGGTGGACGAGGGCCGGATCACCGAGGAGGAGGCCACCACCCACCCGCAGCGCTCCCTGCTGATGCGCGCGCTGGGCAGTGGCGACCACGTCGAACCCGACCTCTCCATCCGTGAGGTCCGGGCCGGCGACCGCTACCTGATCTGCTCCGACGGGCTCTCCGGCGTCGTCTCCCACCAGACGATGGAGGAGACGCTCGCCAGCTACCAGGGCCCGCAGGAGACCATCCAGGACCTGATCCAGCTCGCCCTGCGCGGCGGCGGACCGGACAACATCACCTGCATCGTCGCCGATGTCTTCGACGTCGACAGCAACGACACCCTGGCCGGGCAGCTCAATGACACCCCGGTCGTCGTCGGCGCGGTCGCCGAGAACCAGGCGGCCCAGCTGAACGACGGCGGCGCGATGCAGACGCCGGCGGGCCGTGCGGCCGGCCTCGGCCGTCCCGTACCGCCGCCCTCCGGCAGCTTCGGCCCGCCCGGCAGCGGCGACGACTCCGGCTACGACGGGATGCCCGAGGGGTCCTTCGGGTCCTACTCCGACGACGACTTCGTCAAGCAGGGCGGCGGCCGCAAGTGGCTCAAGCGCTCCCTGTACGTGGTGCTCGCGCTGGCCGTCGTCGGCGGCGGGCTCTACGGCGGCTACCGCTGGACCCAGACCCAGTTCTACGTCGGCGCGAAGAACGACAACGTCGCGCTGTACCGGGGCATCAGCCAGGAACTCGGCTGGCTCTCGCTCTCGAAGGTCGAGACCGACCATCCCGAGATCGAACTCAAGTACCTCCCGCCCTACCAGCGCAAGAAGGTCGAGGCGACGATCGCCGAGGGCAGCCTAGCCGACGCCCGCGAGAAGATCACCGAGCTCTCCACCCAGGCATCCGCCTGCAAGAAGGACGAGCAGCGCCGTGCCTCGGAGAAGGAGCACGGGGACGAGGGCCAGGCGCAGGGCACGGACACCGACGCCACCAAGGCGTCGAAGTCCTCCAAGACATCCGGTGGCGACACCAAGTCCGAGCAGACTTCCACGACTCCCACTCCTGGGCCCAGCCTCTCGGAGGAAGAGAAGAAGCTGGTCCCGCAGTGCGGTAAGAAGTAGAGCCGTAGGGGGCCTTCAGCACCATGAGCGTTGTCACCAACACGACCACGATCGGCGCGATCGACGCACCGAGCAGGCGCAACACCGAACTGATGATGATGGGCTTCGCCATCGCCATCTCGGTGTTCGCCTACGCCAACGTGGGCCTGGCCATGGACGGCAAACTGCCGTCCGGCATGTTCGGCTACGGGGCGGGGCTCGTCCTGCTCGGCGGTGTCGCCCATCTCGTGGTGCGGAAGTTCGCCCGGTACGCGGACCCGCTGCTGCTGCCGCTGGCCACGCTGCTCAACGGGCTGGGGCTGGTGCTGATCTGGCGGCTCGACCAGTCGCCGAAGCTGATCAGGGACGCCGAAAGCGCCTTCGGGGTGTTCACCCCGTCCGCCCCCCGTCAGCTGATGTACTCGGCGGTCGGTGTGGCGCTCTTCGTCGGCGTACTGCTGCTGCTGAAGGACCACCGCATCCTGCAGCGCTACACGTACATCTCGATGGCGGCCGCGCTGTTCCTGCTGATCCTGCCGATGTTCTTCCCGGCCAAGTTCGGCGCGAAGATCTGGATCAACATCGCCGGCTTCTCCATCCAGCCCGGAGAGTTCGCGAAGATCATCATCGCGATCTTCTTCGCCGGGTATCTCATGGTCAAACGGGACGCGCTGGCGCTCGCCAGCCGCCGCTTCATGGGGCTGTACCTGCCGCGCGGACGCGACCTGGGCCCCATCCTCGTCATCTGGGCGCTGTCGATCCTGATCCTGGTCTTCGAGACCGACCTCGGAACGTCACTGCTGTTCTTCGGCCTCTTCGTGATCATGCTGTACGTCGCCACCGAGCGGACCAGCTGGATCGTCTTCGGTCTCCTGATGTCGGCGGCCGGAGCCGTCGGCGTCGCGACCTTCGAGCCGCACGTCGAGGCCCGTGTGACCGCCTGGCAGGACCCGTTCAAGTGCTTCCACACGGACGGCGCCTGCGAGCAGATCGGCAACGCCATCATGTCCTTCGGGTCGGGCGGCACGCTCGGCTCGGGCTGGGGCCAGGGCCACTCCGACCTGATCGGCTTCGCCGCCAACGCCGACTTCATCCTCGCCACCGTCGGTGACGAGCTCGGCCTCGCCGGGATGATGGCCGTCCTGCTGGTCTACGGCCTCATCGTGGAACGCGGTGTCCGCACGGCGCTCGCCGCCCGCGACCCGTTCGGCAAGCTCCTCGCGATCGGCCTCTCCGGCGCCTTCGCGATCCAGGTCTTCGTGGTCGCCGGCGGCGTCATGGGTCTGATCCCGCTCACCGGTATGACGATGCCGTTCCTCGCGGCCGGTGGTTCGTCCGTGATCGCCAACTGGGCCCTGATCGGCATCCTCATCCGCATCAGCGACACCGCCCGCCGCCCCGCGCCCGCCCCCGCACCCTCGACCGACGCCGAGATGACCCAGGTGGTCCGCCCGTGAACAAGCCCCTGCGCCGGATCGCGATCTTCTGCGGCGTCCTGATCTTCGCCCTGCTCGCGCGGACCAACTACCTGCAGTACGTGAAGGCCGACGCCCTCAACACCCGCGACGAGAACCGCCGCGTCCGCATCGAGCGGTACGCCCATGAGCGCGGCAACATCATCGTGGACGGCAAGTCGATCACCGGGTCCGCCGAGACCAAGGGCAGCGACTTCAAGTACAAGCGGGTCTGGAAGGACGGCCCCATGTGGGCCCCCGTGACCGGCTACTCCTCGCAGGCGTTCGGCGCCACCCAGCTGGAGAACCTCGAGGACGGCATCCTCACCGGCAACGACGACCAGCTGTTCTTCAACCGGACGATGTCGATGTTCACCGGTGAGGAGAGGACCGGCGGCAACGTCGTCACCACGCTCAACGGCGCGGCCCAGAAGGCCGCCTTCGAGGGCCTCGGCGACAAGAAGGGCGCCGTCGCCGCCCTCGACCCGCGGACCGGCGCCATCCTGGCGCTCGCCAGCACCCCCTCGTACGACCCCTCGTCCTTCGCGGGCAACGGCGTGTCCGACAGCAAGGCGTGGCAGTCCCTGAAGGACGACAAGAACAAGCCGATGCTCAACCGGGCGCTGCGCGAGACCTACCCGCCCGGCTCGACGTTCAAGGTCGTCACCGCGGCCGCCGCCCTGGAGAACGGGCTCTACGACGACATCGACGAGGACACGAAGTCGCCGCTTCCCTGGCGCCTGCCGCAGTCGACCGACGACCTGCCCAACGAGGGCAGCATCCCGTGCAAGAACGCCTCGCTCCGCGAGGCGCTGCGGTACTCCTGCAACACCGTCTTCGGCAAGATCAGCGATGACCTGGGCAACCAGAAGATGATCGACGAGGCCGGCAAGTTCGGCTTCAACAAGGAGATCTTCACCCCGGTCCGCTCGAACGCCAGCGTGTACCCCGAGGACAACCGGCCGCAGAACGCCATGGCCGGCATCGGCCAGGCGTCCAACCGCGCCACCCCGCTCCAGATGGCGATGGTCGCCTCCGCCGTCGCCAACGACGGCAAGCTCATGCAGCCGTACATGGTCGCCGAGCGCAAGGCGCCCAACCTGGACGTCATCTACACGCACGAGAAGGAAGAGTTCAGCCGGCCCCTCTCGGCGGAGAACGCCCAGAAGCTTCAGGAAATGATGGAGACCGTCGTCAAGGAGGGCACGGGCACGAGGGCCCAGATCCCGAACGTCACGGTCGGCGGCAAGACCGGTACCGCCCAGAACGGTCTGAACAACAAGGGCAACCCGTACGCGTGGTTCATCTCGTACGCGAAGACCGACAACGGTTCGCCGGTGGCGGTGGCCGTCGTCGTGGAGGACAGCAGCGCCACCCGCGAGAACATCTCCGGTGGTGGCCTGGCCGCCCCGATCGCGAAGGCGGTCATGAAGGCGGTCATCGACAGCGAGAAGTGAGACCGCTCACACCCGGCCGCGAAAGCGCCTCTGCGGATACCGGTCGGATATCAGGTATTGCCTGCGGGCCGATCAGCTGATGCGCGGCCGGTAGCGTATGCGCGAACAGCACACCGCCGGACCGCACACCGGTGCGGTCAGGACTGACGGAGAGGGCTGGAACAGTTATGGAAGAGCCGCGTCGCCTAGGCGGCCGGTACGAGCTGGGCTCGGTGCTCGGCCGTGGTGGCATGGCCGAGGTCTACCTCGCCCACGACACCCGGCTCGGCCGCACCGTCGCCGTGAAGACGCTCCGGGCGGACCTCGCCCGTGACCCGTCCTTCCAGGCCCGGTTCCGCCGTGAGGCCCAGTCCGCCGCCTCGCTCAACCATCCGGCGATCGTCGCGGTGTACGACACCGGCGAGGACTACGTCGACGGGGTCTCCATCCCGTACATCGTCATGGAGTACGTCGACGGCTCGACGCTCCGCGAGCTGCTGCACTCCGGGCGCAGACTGCTGCCCGAGCGGACGCTCGAAATGACGGTGGGCATCCTCCAGGCGCTGGAGTACTCGCACCGCGCGGGCATCGTCCACCGGGACATCAAGCCGGCCAACGTCATGCTGACCCGGACCGGACAGGTCAAGGTCATGGACTTCGGCATCGCCCGCGCCATGGGCGACTCCGGCATGACGATGACCCAGACCGCGGCCGTCATCGGCACCGCCCAGTACCTCTCCCCGGAGCAGGCCAAGGGCGAGCAGGTCGACGCACGGTCCGACCTCTACTCGACCGGCTGCCTGCTCTACGAGCTGCTGACCGTCCGGCCCCCGTTCGTCGGGGACTCCCCGGTGGCGGTCGCGTACCAGCACGTACGGGAGGAGCCGCAGCCGCCGAGCAACTTCGATCCCGAGATCACGCCCGCGATGGACGCGATCGTGCTGAAGGCCCTCACCAAGGACCCGGACTACCGCTACCAGTCGGCCGACGAGATGCGCGCCGACATCGAGGCGTGCCTCGACGGCCAGCCGGTCGCCGCGACCGCCGCGATGGGTGCGGCGGGTTACGGCGGCGGCTACCCCGGCGGGTACGACAACGACCAGCCCACCACCGCCCTGCGCGCCGCCGACCAGAGCGGCGAGCGCACGTCGATGCTGCCGCCAGTGAACCCGGACGACGGGGGCTACGGCTACGACGACCGCCCCGACCGCCGCAGGCAGAAGAAGAACCACACCTCGACGATCCTCCTGGTCGTCGCGGGCATCCTGGTGCTGATCGGCGCGATCCTCATCGGCAAGGCGGTCTTCGGCGGCGACGGTGGCGACGACGGCGCGTTCGACGTGCCCAACGTGGTCGGCAGCACGGTCCAGGACGCCCAGAAACAGGCCGACAACACCAACATCATTCTGAAGGTCGGCCCGAAGGAAGAGTGCAAGGACCAGCCCAAGGGCAAGATCTGCCGCCAGACGCCGGAGGACGGGCAGATGAAGGAGCAGGAGACCCTCACGGTCTTCGTCTCCAGCGGCCCGCCGAAGGTCGAGGTTCCGGATGTCACCGAGAAGTCCGAGGACAACGCCCGCGAAATCCTTGAGAAGCGCGGCTTCACCGTCAACGTCACCTCGGTCGAGTCCGACCAGGCCGATCCCGGCACCGTCCTGGAGCAGTCCCCGAAGGGCGACACGAAGGCCGAGGAGAACTCCGAGGTCACGCTCAAGGTCGCCACGGAGAAGCTGCTCACCATGCCACCGGTGACGGGTCGCTCTTACGACGACGCGGTGAACCAGCTGACCGGGAACGGCTTCAAGAACATCGGTCGTAGCGATGTCGACTCCGACAAGCCCGCAGGCACGGTGGTCGAGCAGACCCCCGCGGCCAACGAGAAGGTCGGCAAGGACACCTCGATCATCCTCAAGGTCTCCAAGGGCCCGGCCGAGCCGGAGAAGGTCACCATCCCGGACGACATCGCCGGCAAGTCGTACCAGGACGCGAAGGCTCAGCTGGAGGGCATGGGCCTGGTCGTCGCACTCGGTCCCGGTTCGGTCGACAAGCCGGACGCCAAGGTGGTCATGAGCACCCCCGGGGCGAACCAGCAGGTGGACAAGGGAAGCACGGTCACCCTGAACACCATCGACGCCGGCGGCAACATCTTCGGCGGCCCGAACGGCGGCAGGGGTCACTGACCCGCTCCGCACCCCGTACGAACGGAGGGCCCCGGTCACCGCGAAGGTGACCGGGGCCCTCCGGCGTCACAGCACAACCGTCAGCGCAGCTCCACCGGCTTCGTGCGGTCGCGGTCGACCTTCTCCGTGCGGACCAGCTCGCCCCAGACGATGTAGCGGTACTTGGACGTGTAGACCGGGGTGCAGGTCGTGAGCGTGATGTAGCGGCCGGCCTTCTTCGCGCCCGAGCCCTTCGGGACGGGGCCCAGCACGTCGACGTTGTACTTGGACGTCTCCGGAAGCTCGCTGAACACCTTGTAGACGTACCAGGTGTCCTTCGTCTCGAAGACGATCGCGTCCCCGGTGTGCACCTTGTCGATGTTGTGGAACTTCGCCCCGTGCCCGTCCCGGTGGGCGGCCAGCGAGAAGTTGCCCTCCTTGGCGGAGGGGAGCGCGGATTTCACCGGATCGGTGTAGTAGCCGGCGACGCCGTCGTTGAGGATGTCGGTGTCGGTGCCCTTCTTGACGAGCACCTCGCCGTTCTTCATAGACGGGACGTGGAGGAAGCCGATGCCGTCCTTGGTGTCCAGCGCGCCGGGGCCGTCGGCCCACTTGTCGCGGACGGTGTGGCCCTGCTTGGTGGCCTCGCGGTCGGCGAGCACGTTCGTCCACCACAGCGAGTAGACGACGAAGAGGCCGAGCACCAGACCTGCGGTGATGAGCAGTTCACCGAAGACACTGACCGCGGTCGCGAAGGGATGGCGACCGCCCTTCCGCGTAGGTGGCGCGGACTCGTCGGTCCGTTCCTGGTCCTCGGTCGTCGCTGTCATCGCACCGCCCTGTCTTCATGGCGTCCGGCCCGTTCAGTCCGCGAGCACGTCGGGCTTCCCCTCGCTGCGCGGCCGTTCGTCGACCATCTTGCCCCAGACGATCAAACGGTACGTACTCGTGAATTCCGGCGTACACGTCGTCAAGGTGATGTACCGGCCGGGCTTGGTGAACCCGGACTGCTCCGGCACCGGCGCGATCACGGAGACGTTGGAGGGCGAGGTCTGCGCCAGCTCGCTCGTCATCTCGTACGTGTAGTACGCCTCCCGGGTCTCGACCACGATCGGGTCGCCGGGCTTCAGGCGGTTGATGTAGCGGAACGGTTCGCCATGGGTGTTGCGGTGGCCGGCCAGCGCGAAGTTGCCCTCCTTCGCAGAGGGCATCGCCGTCTTCAGCGGCTTCTCGCTGTAGTGGCCGACCATGCCCCGGTCGAGGACCTTCTCCTTGCTGGTGCCCTCGGCGATCGGCGTGACGACGTCCAGCTTGGGGATGTGGATGATGGCGAAGCCCTGCCCCGGCTCGAACGCTTCCTGCTTCTCGGGGGTCTTCTCGTTCTTGGCCCAGTCGTCCTGGATCTTGTGCGTCTCCCGGCCGGCGATCTGGTCGGCGCGCACATTCGTCCACCAGAGCTGGTAGGTGACGAACAGGAGCATCAGGACGCCCAGGGTGATGAAGAGTTCGCCGATGCCCCGGCTGATGACGATTGCGGGGCTGTCCTTGGCGGCCTTGGCCGCGCGGCGCGCCTCCATGCGCGTCATGGGCTTCGCCGGGGCCGCGCTCTCGGGACCGGGCCGCGGTGCGGGACGCCTGCGGCCGCGCCCCTTGGCGGCACGCCTGCGCTCGGCGCGTCCGCCGGTGGGCGGGGGCGTGGGCGTGGCCGCGTCGGGTACGCCTCCGGGCTCGTCGGCCTCGGCGAGCGCTTCCGGCTCCGGGCGGGGCGCCGGCACGACCGGGTCACCCGCGTCTATTCGGCCGAGGACCTCCGTGGCCGGCTCCACGGCCTCGGAGGCAGGGTGCTGCGGAACGGCCGCGGGGCCCGGACCGACCGGGACGTGCGGGGCGGGCGCGGGCGGCGATGCCTCCAGAGGCGGCTGTACGGGCTCCTGGTGGCCGTACCAGTCCCGTTGGTACCCATCGGGGTCGTACCACTCCTGCGGGGCCTGCTGAGGGCTCTGTGGCTCGTAGGGCGCCTGCTGCGGGACCACGGGTTCCGGGGCCACGGGCTCCGGGCCCGGCAGCGGGTCGTTCAACGGGTCCGCCAGCCGGTGGACCGCCGCCTCGAACGCGCCCGGGTCCTCGTACGCCCGCGGATCGTGCGGGTCGTCCTGCCCGGCCCCGGCTCCGTGGCGGGGTGGGGTCACGCGACGGCCTTGCCCACCACCGGAGCGAGCCCCGCCGACCTCTCGACGGCTCCGGTGTCCCCGCAGCGCACCAGCCAGTTGGCCAGCATCAGGTGGCCGTGCTCGGTGAGCACCGACTCCGGGTGGAACTGCACGCCCTCGACGGCCAGCTCGCGGTGGCGGAGGCCCATGATGATGCCGTCGGCGGTCCGCGCGGTGACCTCCAGCTCGTCGGGCACGGTGTCCGGTTCGGCGGCGAGCGAGTGGTAGCGGGTCGCGGTGAACGGCGAGGGCAGTCCGGCGAAGACGCCCGCGCCCTCGTGGAGCACCGGCGAGGTCTTGCCGTGCAGCAGCTCGGGGGCGCGGCCGACGACGCCGCCGTACGCCACCGCCATGGACTGCATGCCCAGGCAGACCCCGAAGACCGGGACGCCGGTCGCCGCGCAGTGCCGCACCATGTCGACGCAGACGCCCGCGTGCTCCGGGGTGCCGGGGCCGGGGGAGAGCAGGACGCCGTCGAAGCCGTCCTGCGCGTGGGCCGTGGTCACCTCGTCGTTGCGCAGCACCTCGCACTCGGCACCGAGCTGGTAGAGGTACTGGACGAGGTTGAAGACGAAGCTGTCGTAGTTGTCCACGACCAGGATGCGGGCGCTCACCGGGCGGCCCCCGTCGGCGCGCTCGCTCCGTCGACCGTCACGTCGCCGAACGGAAGCAGCGGCTCCGCCCACGGGAAGACGTACTGGAACAGCACATAGACGACCGCCAGGGCGAGCACGAGCGAAATGAACGCACGCACCCACACGTTGCCCGGCAGATGCCGCCAGATCCAGCTGTACATCCAGACCCTCCATTCGGTACCGGGTCCAGACTAAAGGGCCCGGGGCCCGGCGTGGGATGCCTGTGGAAAGCTGTGCGGCGCCTGTCGCCGTCTGCTACTTCACCGGCTCCGCGTAGTGCAGGTCCACCGTGCCCGAGTAGCCGGGGAGGGTCGCGGTCCCCTGCTCGTCCACCTTCCAGCCGAGCCCGTACGCCTTCACGTACAGCAGGTAGTTCTGGATCGCCGGCGAGGAGTCCAGCGCCCGTCGCAGCGCAGCGGTGTCACCGACCGCGGTGATCTTGTACGGGGGCGAGTAGACCCGGCCCTGGAGGATCAGGGTGTTGCCGACGCAGCGCACGGCGCTGGTGGAGATCAGCCGCTGGTCCATGACCTTGACGCCCTTGGCGCCGCCCTGCCACAGGGCGTTGACGACGGCCTGGAGGTCCTGCTGGTGGATGACCAGGTCGTTGGGCTGCGGGTCGGGGTAGCCGGGGCTGGCGGTGGCGTTGGGCGGGGCGTCGTTGAGCGTGACGGAGACGGCCGGGCCGGACAGCTCGGTGGTGCCCGCGGTCCGCTCCAGCGCCTTGAGCCTGGCGGCCTCCGCCCTGGTGCTGCCGTTGTCGCGCTGGGCCAGGCTGTCGACGTCCTCGCGCACGGATGCGGCGGACTCCTCCAGGGCGGCGTTCTTCTCGCTGCGCTGCTGGATGAGGTCGGAAAGCTTCAGCAGTGAGGCGTCGGTCCGGATATTGGTGCCCTTCGCCGTATTCGCGCTGGTCACGAAGATGAGTCCGGCAAGGGCGAAAACGGCAGCCGTGAGCACTCTGGCCGGGTGCCGGAAGGTGCGGCGGACCGGCCCGGGGGGAGAGTCGGCAGAATTGCTCAACGTACCCTTATCTCCTTCGGTGCCACGGAAGGACTACGCTAACGGACGCCCGGGGGAGGCCACATTCCCCCTCGCGCCCCGCCCCGGCGCCAGCCACAGTTCCCTGCGCGGTCACGCAGCGCATCGACAGGAGAGTTCCTCGTGCCGAAGTCACGGATCCGCAAGAAGGCCGACTTCACGCCGCCCCCGGCGAAGCAGGCGACCAACATAAAGCTGACCAGCCGTAGCTGGGTGGCGCCCGTGATGCTGGCGCTGTTCCTCATCGGGCTGGCCTGGATCGTCGTTTTCTATGTGACCGACGGCGATCTGCCGGTGAAGTCGCTGGGGAACTGGAACATCGTCGTCGGCTTCGGTTTCATCGCCGGCGGCTTCGGCGTCTCCACCCAGTGGAAGTAGCCCGCGCGACCGCGTAGAACCACACGCCGGCCCTGCTCCGCAACCCCTGCCCTGAGTTACCCACAGCGTTATCCACAGGTGGGGGAAAAGGTCAGACGATCTGTGGATAACTCTCAGGCCGTTGACGCCGGTGTGACTGCAGCCGCCCCCGCCCCGGGGCGGGACGCCCCTTGTCCCGACTGGAAAAACCCAGCTCAGGGACAAGGGGCACAGCTGTTCCCGCACTATGCACAAGATCCGGATCATGCTGTGGAACCCTGTGGACAACTCCGGTCACAAATGGTCCACAACTGTCCTGTGGAGACAGTCGGAGGCGCCCTCTAGGTCAGGGCTGCCGTTCTCGTCACCACGATCAGGACGACGGCCACGAGCACCAGGGCGCAGGTCCCGAACTGCACCAGATCCCGCCGCTCACGCGGGGCGTGCACCATGCCGATCCCGATCAGCACTCCGGCGATCAGGCCCCCGACATGCGCCTGCCAGGCGATCCCGCCCCAGGGGTTGAAGGTGATGATCAGGTTAAGCACGAAGATCGCGATGACCGGCCGCATGTCGTAGTTCAGCCGGCGCATCAGTACGGCGGTGGCGCCCAGCAGACCGTAGATGGCGCCCGAGGCTCCCAGCGACGGCTGGTTCGGCTCCGCGAGCCAGTACGTCAGGGCGCCGCCCGCCAGCCCGGAGAGCAGATAGAGCGCGAGGAAGCGGACGCGGCCCAGCTTCGCCTCCAACGGTCCGCCCAGCCACCACAGCCCCAGCATGTTGAAGGCGATGTGCCACACCTCCTGGTGCAGGAACATCGACGTCACCAGCCGGTACCACTGCCCCTCCGCGATGCCCTCGGGCGGCCCGCCGTAGTAGAAGTTGGCGCGGCCGAGCAGCATCAGGCGGTCGACCAGCGATTCGTCGGCCAGGACCGCGACGAACACCGCGAGGTTGATCCCCATCAGGATCTTGGTGACCAGCCGGGGGTCCACCGCGACGACGCCTCCGGCCAGCGTGCGCGGGCGGGCGGCCGAGGCGCTGTGCCCCGTACCGGATCCCCGGCGGACGCAGTCCGGGCACTGGAAGCCGACCGACGCGTCGACCATGCAGTCCGGACAGATGGGCCGGTCGCAGCGGACGCACCGGACCGCCGTCTCCCGGTCCGGGTGCCGGTAGCAGTGGGCCGGCCCCTCGACGGGCGGGGGTGTTCCGGCCGCGCCCGGCGGCTGCTGGTCCATCGGTCCCATGGCTTCCCGGTCCCCTCGGTCCTCGTCGTCGCACGGATGCGGACGACACCGCCCCGCGCATCCGTTCTGCCATGAGATACGGACGGGCGGGGCGGTTGGTTCCCGAACGTGAAATCGGAGAGTGAGCGGACGGACGCGCTGGGCGATCAGCGCTTCTCCACGCTCACCGACTCGATGACGACGTCCTGCACCGGCCGGTCGGTACGCGCGTTGGTCGCGGTGCCCGCGATGGCGTCCACCACCTGCTGGCTCTTCGCGTCCGCCACCTCGCCGAAGATCGTGTGCTTGTTGGTCAGCCAGGCCGTCGGCGAGACCGTGATGAAGAACTGCGAGCCGTTGGTGCCGGGTCCGGAGTTGGCCATGGCGAGTAGATACGGCTTGGTGAAGGCGAGGTCGGGGTGGAACTCGTCCGCGAACTTGTACCCGGGGCCACCCGTGCCGTTCCCCAGCGGGTCACCGCCCTGAATCATGAAACCGCTGATCACGCGGTGGAAGACGGTGCCGTCGTACAGCCGGGCCCGGGTCGGCTGCCCCGTGGCCGGGTCGGTCCACTCGCGCTCCCCCTCGGCGAGCTCGACGAAGTTCTTGACCGTCTTCGGAGCGTGGTTCGGCAGGAGCCGGATCTCGATGTCGCCCTGATTGGTCTTCAAGGTGGCGTAAAGCTGCTCGGCCACGATCTGCCTTCCGTGAGTCTGCACGTGTGCTCTGCGCGTCTGCGCTGCGCGCCGGACCGCACCGCTGACGGGGCCGGACCGACGCTCCGATCCTTGCACGGGCCGCCCCCGCGGCGTCCGAGGCGGGAGCCGGTCGCCTCCGCGCCGCCGCGGCACAATCGATGCGGCCAAGTGCGTGACGAACCGGCGCGATACCGGATGAACCATGGCATGGTCGTCGGGAGGTACCGAATGACCCGGATGCCCGCCCCACATGCCGCACAGGGCCCACGCAGGCATGATCTCGAATTGGGTGGAAAGGCGGAGTACCTACCCGCCACCAAGGAGGAGGATCCCGTGACCCGCATCGACAGCGTGCGTGCCGCAACCGACTCGGCGAGGGACAGCGTGCAGCACGCCGCGGAAGTGGTGGCGCCCTACGCCGACTCGGCCAAGGACCAGGCCGTTCACTATGCGCACGAGGCCCGCACGCTGCTCGCACCGAAGGTGTCGAAGGCAGCCAAGCAGGCCCGTGTGCAGTACGGCGCGCACGTCGCCCCGCGTATCGAGCTCGCCCGCACGCACGTACCCCCCAAGGTCGACGAGGCCGCCCAGCGCGCCGCGCTCCGCACCCGTCAGGCCGCCCGCAGCGCCGCGGACTACACCGTCCCGCGCATCGAGAGCGCCCGGGCCGCCGCCCAGCCGGTGGCGGAGGAAGCCGCCGCCCGCAGCGCCGCCGCGGTGGCCGCACTGCGCGGCCAGGTCACGGCCAAGCAGATCCGCAAGCTGGCCCGGAAGCACGAGCGGCGGGCCAGGGCGGGCAAGGCGTTCAAGGGCCTGGCCGTGACCGGCATCCTCGCGGCCGCCGGCTACGCGGTGTGGCGCTGGTGGGACAAGCAGGCCAACCCCGAGTGGCTGGTGGAGCCGCCCGCCCCCACCGAGGTGGACGACCGCGCCCCGCTGTCCTCCGTCGACGGCAGCCCGCACACCTCGACCCTCCTGGACCCCGAGGTCGAGGCCAAGCAGGCCGACGCCGAGGCGGCCGGCGAGGACGGCCCGGAGGGCACGGGCCTGGACGACCGCGCCTGACCCGCGCACACCGCGCGACAGCCCGCGCAAAGAAACCCCCTGATCCGCGTTTCCGCAGATCAGGGGGTTTCTCGGGGTGTGGAGCCTAGGAGATTCGAACTCCTGACATCTGCCTTGCAAAGGCAGCGCTCTACCAACTGAGCTAAGGCCCCGACAGCACGCAGCCCGAACACCTCGATGTTCCGGCCACCGCCGCAGAACAGAGTACCGGCTCACCCCGGTGATCCTGCAAAAATTCGGGGACTCCCCGTGCGCGACCACGCTCCGTAAGATGCTGGTCGAGGTTCGCAGCAGCGAAGCCGATGCGAAGGGGAGACGCAATGGATGCAGCGCAGCAAGAGGCGACGGCCAGAGCCAGAGACCTCCAGCGCAGTTGGTACGGGGAGCCGTTGGGGGCGCTCTTCCGCCGGCTGATCGACGACCTCGGCCTCAACCAGGCCCGCCTCGCCGCGGCACTCGGACTGTCCGCTCCCATGCTCTCCCAGCTCATGAGCGGTCAGCGCGCGAAGATCGGCAACCCGGCTGTCGTCCAGCGCGTCCAGGCCCTTCAGGAGCTGGCCGGACAGGTCGCCGACGGCAGCGTCAGCGCCGCCGAGGCCACGGCCCGGATGGAGGAGATCAAGAAGTCCCAGGGCGGCTCGGTCCTCTCCGGCACCGGCCAGACCACATCGACCGGCGGAGCACCCACCGTCCGCCGGGTGGTCCGGGAGATCCAGTCGCTGCTGCGGTCGGTCTCGGCCGCCGGTGACATCATCGATGCGGCGGACTCCCTCGCCCCGACGCACCCGGAACTGGCAGAGTTCCTCCGGGTGTACGGAGCGGGGCGCACCGCGGAAGCGGTGGCGCACTACGAGAGCCACCAGAGCTAGGCCCCGCACGGTACGGGGGCACGGGCCGGAAACACGAACGGGGAGCGGGCGCAGCGCCATGGGTGAGGTCTTCGCCGGACGGTACGAACTGGTCGATCCGATCGGACGCGGTGGGGTCGGTGCCGTGTGGCGCGCCTGGGACCACCGGCGCCGCCGCTATGTGGCGGCCAAGGTGCTCCAGCAGAGCGACGCGCACACATTGCTCCGCTTCGTCCGTGAACAGGCGCTGCGCATCGAGCACCCCCATGTGCTGGCGCCGGCCAGCTGGGCCGCCGACGACGACCAGGTCCTCTTCACCATGGACCTCGTCAGCGGCGGCTCGCTGGCCCATGTCATCGGCGACTACGGCCCGTTGCCCCCTCGTTTCGTCTGCACCCTGCTCGACCAGCTGCTGGCCGGTCTCTCGACGGTGCACGCCGAGGGCGTGGTGCACCGGGACATCAAACCGGCCAACATCCTCATGGAGGCCACCGGCCGGGGCCGCCCGCATCTGCGGCTGTCGGACTTCGGCATCTCCATGCGCAAGGGCGAGCCGCGCCTCACCGAGACGAACTACGTGGTGGGGACGCTCGGTTACTTCGCGCCCGAGCAGATGATGGGCGCCGAGCCGGACTTCCCGGCGGACCTCTTCGCGGTCGGCCTGGTCGCCCTCTATCTGCTCCAGGGCACCAAGCCCGACTCGCAGGAGCTCATCGAACACTTCGCGGAGCACGGCACGCCCAGTGCCCCTGACGGCGTCCCGGAGCCGTTGTGGCAGGTCATCGCGGGGCTCCTGCAGCCGGACCCGCAGGACCGTTTCCGTACGGCCACGGGCGCGCGCAAGGCCCTGAACGCCGCCGTCGAGATGCTTCCCGAGCCCTCGGACGCCGAGGAGCCGGTGGAGGTCTTCGACCAGATCGGCCCGCTTCCCGAGGGATTCGGCCCCGACGGCCCCCTGCGGTCCGACGGCCCGGCGGCAGCACAGTCACCCGGTCCTCAGACAAGCGGTCAGCCGACCGCGCCTCCGTCGCCCCAGCAAGCCCCGGCGCCCGCTCCCATGTCCGAGACGGGCAGCTTCCACCTCCCGCCCCCCGGGCCGGCCGTTCCCTCGCACCACGCCCCGCAAACCGCCGCACCCGCGGCCCCGTACGGCTATCCGCAGCCGGCCGCCTACACCGCCCCCGACGCAGCGCCCGTGCACGCGCCGGCCCCCGGTCCGCAGGATCGCTCCTTCACCCACCCCTACACGGCCCCCCAGCAAGGGGCAGCTCCCTTCCAGGCACAGGCACCGGCGTCCGCCCCCGGAACGCGTCCGGGACCGTCCCCGAAGGTGGCGGTCCCGGTCCTGCTGGTGGCGCTGGTCTGCTTCGCCGTGGGCATCTGGGCGCTGACCCAGTCCTGAGTACGGGGCCTGCCGCCCGCGCCTACCAGGCCTGAGGCGGCCCTCCGTACGGGTACTGCCCGCCCGTGGGCGCGGCCGGTGCGGCAGCCGCACGGTGTCGCGCGATCAGGGTCCACGCCCCCAGCCAGAGCACCAGCACGGTGCCGGCGCCGATTCCGGCCGCCGCGACCAGCTTCATCGTGGAGCGCTCGCTCCTGGCCTCGGCGGCCTGCGCGCCGCTCTGCCCTTCCCGCGCCGCGTCCTTGTCGCCCTGGGTCACGGAGAAGATCCCGGCATCGCCCTTGTACGGCGACTTCCCCGCCTCGCCCTTCACACTGATCTTGAGGGTCAGCGCGATCGGCTTCTGCCCGTACGGCTTCGCGACGTCCGGGCTCAGCGTGACGGAGAGGTAGTACCAGCCCGCGAACCGCATCCCGCCGACATCGTCACTGGAGTCGTACCTGTTCCGGTACGCCACCGGGGGCAGCGGGTCGAAGGGAACGGAGACCGGCTTTCCCGAATAGGACGTGGGCGACACCTCGGTGACGTGCCCCAGTGCCGGGTTCTCCAGCGACACCGCCAGCGCACTGCTGACGTACGCGCTCTTCTCGGAGGGGCTGTTGCTCAGCTCGGTCGTGGCGAAGAGCTGCTGGCCCCAGTCCACCGGCACCCGGTAGAAGAGGGTCTGCCCGGGCTCGATCCGGTCCTTCCACTCGCCGGTCTCCAGGCTCGTGGCGTCGTAGTAACCGGCGCCTCCTCGGCGGGTGTTGTCCGTGGCGGCGGCGGGCGGCTGCGGTGAGGCGGACGCCCAGGACGTCGGAGCGGTGGTCGGCGCGGAGGAGGCGTTCGCGAGCTCCGGCTCGGAGGCGTAACGCAGCTCCAGGTCCCACTCCCCCTGGTCCGAGGTCTCCTTGGTCTCCCGCTCGATCAGCGCGTAGTACGTACCGGCGTCCTGGCAGGTGCCGTCCTTGTCGATCCGCCGGGAGGCATAGGCGGCGATGGGGCGCGGGTACTGCGCGCTCCCGAACACGGCGTCCTGCGAACTGCACTCGTCGTCCGAGCTGTCCCGGATGCTGACCGTGATCCCGTCCCCGTACGACACCTTGCCGCCGCCCTTCGGCACGACGACGGCGGAGACGTAGGCGTTCGTCTTCGCGTCCAGGTCCAGCCGGTAGTACAGCTTCTGGCCGCTCCGGATCGCGCTCTTGTAGACCCCGCCCGGCTTCAGCTTCGTCGCCTCGGCACTGATGTCGGCGCCGACCGCCGACTCGGCGCCCGGATCGAAGGTGTACGAGCCGGGGGCACCGGCCGCGTACGCCTGTCCCGGCAGCGCCGCCACCGCGAACACCGCCGCCACCGCCGCGAGCGCCCCCCGCATCCTGCTGCGCCGCCTCATCACGCGCTTCCCCTCGTCATCCGTACGGCTGCCCTCCGGCGGCCGCGTACATATACGAACACGGCCAGAACCGCGGCCATGGCGGCAGCCCCCGCGCCCGCGGCCGCAACGACCGCCCATCCTGCCCCTCCCGCACCGCCACTGTCTGCGGCGGCGGCCGAATCGCCCTGCTTGTCCGACCCCGCGCCCTCGGCGCCGCCGGTCTTCCCGCCCGCCGGTCCCGTAACCGCCGGGGCGTCGCGTCCCGGCCCGGAGCGTTCCTCGCCCAGCACCGCCACGCGCAGCACCACACCGATCTCCGGGTTCTCCGCGATCTCCGCGGCCCGCGCGCCCAGCGTCACCGAGATGTAGAAGTCGCCCCCGACGCGCACCGGCTGGACGTAGGACCGGCTCTCGTAGCGGTTGGTCCAGGCGACCGGGACCCCGCCCATCCGGACCGCCGCGGGGCTGCCGTCGTACAGCGTGCTCCCGTGGAACTCACCGCCCCCGTCGAGCGGGAACCGGGCCGGGGTGTAGAGCCGGGTCGCGCCGTACGAGTACGTGGAGTGGGCCCGGTCCACCGTGGGCTCGTTCGCGAACTCGACGGTGTAGGACACCTGCTGGCCCCAGCCCGCCGGGACCTTGTACCAGAGGGTCTGCGAGGGCAGGACGCGGTCACGCCACACGCCGGGGCCGAGCTCCCGCGCGTCGTTGAAGCCGGTGCCGCCCCGCACATCGCGCGGGTCGCCCGTCGGCAGCGCGACGGTCGCGTCGCCCTCGCCGAACTCCGTCTCCGACTGGGCGGGCGTCACCCCCTCCGCCAGCGGCGCCTCGGCCCCGTACACCAGCTCAAGGGGCCAACGGGCCGCGTCCGAGCCCTTCTTGCTCGTCCGCTCCACCACGAGCCGGTAGCGGCCCGCACGGTCGCAGACGCGGCCGCCGTCCGGCGAGGGGACCCGGGCGACGGCGGCCGTCAGCGGCACCGCGCCCTCCCGCTGCGAGAAGCGCTCGGTGTCCGTCGCGCAGTACCCGTGTCCGGTGTGCTCGATCCTGGTGGTCAGGGCGTCGAACGTGTCCACCGCCGCCCCCGGCTGCGGGACCGCTGTCGCGGCGAGGTCCGCCGTGGAGGCGGCGTCGAAGTCGACCGCGTAGTACCGCTTCTCGCCCGGCCCGATGGTGTCCAGGTACTGCCCGGGGGTCAGTACGGGTGCCCGGTCGGCCGTGGCCGCGCCGGTCACCCGGCGCCCCTTCAGCCGGTAGCCGTCCGCCGAGAGCCGTGCGGCGCGCTGGAGTTGGCGGGCCAGCGCGTCGGCGTCCGGTGCGTCGTAGTAACGGCCGTTGCCCGCGCGCGCGATGCACTCCAGCTGTTCGCGGGCGGGGCCCTTCACCTGGAAGCCGACGGTGTCGATGCGCAGCCCGGGCTCTTCCCCGCCGAGCCGCTCGGCAACCTCGCAGGGCGCCGGTGCACCGCAGTTGTCCTCGCCGTCCGAGACCAGCAGGATCGAGCGCGTGCCGATGGCGCCGTCCGCCGGTTCGGGCAGGTCCTCGGCCGCCTTGCGGAGCGAGAGGCCGATGGGGGTGTCGCCCCGGGGCCGCACCGCCTCGACCGCCCGCTTGAGACCGCCCCGGTCCAGCGCGCGCACCGGCTGGACGAGGCGGGTGTCCGTACAGCCGTGCGGCCGGTCGGCGCCGTAGACCCGCAGCCCGGTCGGGAAGCCCTCCGGAAGGCCGTCCACCACCGTGGAGACGGCCGCGCGGGCGCTCTCCATCCGGGTGCGGCCGGTGCCGTCGTCGTCCCCCATGGAGCCGGACGAGTCGAGCACCATCACCAGGCTGCCGTTGCCGCCGGACCGCGCGGCCGCCGGTGCCCCGTGGGCGGACGTTGCCGCCGGGGCGGGTAGCGCGCCCGCCACCAGGGCGAACAGTGCCCCACCGATCAGAATCCCCGCCCGCGCACCGCCGCGGTGATGGCCAGTCCTCACCCGTGCCCCCTCGACCGAACAGCTAATGTCTTTGCTCACGCAAGCTATTGATTTGCTTGCGCGAACTCAAGAGCACGGCTGTCACGGTCCCGCAACAGCACGAAGCCCCGGCCGCGTCAGCGACCGGGGCTCGTACCAGGCTGTTCCGTCTCAGACACCCGAACCCGCGGGCACGGAGTCGGTCGCCTCCGTCCACAGATCCTGCTCGGCGCGATCCGCCTGGATCTGGCGGTACACGAGGAGCCCGCCGATGGCGGCCAGTGCGACCAGGAGAAGCTTCTTCACCGCGCGACCTCGTCCTTCGTTGGCGTAGGGGACTTCTGCCGCCCGACTATACACACCGGCCGATATCGACCGGTGACCTCCCCGCAACCCAATTGGCGCCTGCCGGCGTGCGGCCGGAACCCCTCTGTGCGTCCCCCTCGGAAGCCCTCACGGAAGGCCGGAGCGGGCCGGTTGAACCATACGAGTGGTGTTCATCTGAAGATCGGCGCATGCGCGGCGTCGGTCCACGAAATCGCGGGCCGGATCCACATCATCGGAAAGGTAAGCAAACCGGACCACCCGAAAGTGAGGGGCCATGAGCACCGTCTCGGCCAAGAACATCTGGACCGCCCTCGTCACCGCGTTCTTCGCACTCCTCGCGGCCCTGGGCCTCGCGAGCTCCACGGCCACCGCCGCGCAGGCGCCGGCCACGAACACGAACACGGAGCCGGCGGCCACGGCCCACGAGCACACGCCCGCCGACCGCGCAACAGCGACCGGACCTTCGGTGCGATGGACCCTTCCGCGTGACCGGGCGCTGCCGCCCACGATGAAGCAGCGCATCCGCGCCGAGGCACACGGCTCCTCACCCGCCACCCGGCATCTGTCCGCAGACACGAAGAACACCGTGAACACCACGGGCTCCGCCCGCAGCTCGCACGGCACCCTGGCGCAGGACGCCTCGCTCCTCCCACCGTGACAGCGCCGCAGCACCTGACCCCCTGAGCCCCCGGGCCGGTTCACACCGGACGGGGGCTTTCCCGTGCGCCCAGGCTTTCCCGCATGCCGGATGAGTAGGTGTACTCACGCCCGGAGCACGGTCCGCCGCGAGCATGGAGGACACCAAGCACCGCTACTCCGGGGGGAATCCCATGCACGCTCGCGCCCTGTTCCGCCTGACCTTCGCCAACCGCGTCTCCGCCGTGTACCTGGGGATCGTCGGCGCCTCCATCGTGTTCGAGGCGGCCGTCGCGACCTTCGGGGACCCCGGCCTCGTCGGGGTCTGGCCGTTCCTGCTCACCGCCCCGGCATCCCTGCTGTTCGCCATGGTGGGTGCGGAGGCCGGCGGCCCGGCCGACGTCTCGTACTGGTTCCTGGCCGGCGGGATCGTCCTCAGCGCCCTGGTCCAGGCGTTCGTCCTGGGCGCCGTGACGGAGACGCTGCGCGGCCGCCTGCGGCGTACGGCCACGAGATAGCGCAACCTGATCGCGTGATCGCCTCGGACAACGCCGAAGGCCCCCCACCGTTTCCGGTGGGGGGCCTTCGTACTGGTGGGGCTAACAGGATTTGAACCTGTGGCCTCATCCTTATCAGGGATGCGCTCTAACCAACTGAGCTATAGCCCCGCCGCGCTTTTCCGTCGCGCTGACTTCTGAAGATTAGCGCACGTCGGGGCCAGTCCCAAAATCGATACCCGGAGGGCTACTCGTCCTCCGCCAGCGTGAGCTCGACACCGCCCACGAAGCCCGCCGACAGGTTGTAGATGAAGGCGCCCAGCGTCGCCAGCGCGGTGGCCAGGACCACGTCGATCACCGCGATGACCGAGGTGAAGATCAGGACCCTGGGCAGCGACAGGAACGCCTGGAGGTCGAAGCCGTTGCCCTCGTTGGAGCCGGTCGCCTCGCTGATGGTGCCGCCCACGGTGGAGAAGACACCCATCGCGTCCATCACCATCCACAGGACCGCCGACGCCATCACCGTGCAGATGCCGAGCGCGATGGACAGCAGGAAGCTGACCTTCATCACCGACCACGGATCGGCCTTGGACACGCGCAGGCGCGCCTTGCGGGTACGCGGAGTGGTCCGCGCCCCCGTCCGGGGCTTGCGGGCCGTCTGGGACGGCCCCACGCCCTGCGGAGCACCGTAGGGCCGCCCACCGCCCTGGGTCCCGCCCGGAGGCGAGGGGTAGGCCTGCGGCGGGTGGTACGGGCCCGCCTGGCCCGGTGCGGGTTCCCGCTCGCCGGGCAGGGGCCCGGTCGCGTAACCCTCGTACTGGGGCTGAGGGCCCCGCGTATCCGTCACAGTGCCCCCTTGGGAGTCCGTGGCGGGGCCACGGGCACCGTTACCTCCGGCTCCGGAAGCGGCCGAACCGGCGCCCGTGGCTCCACTCACGCTCTACTCCTCGTGCTCCCCGGTCGAGGACGACGTGTCCTCGACATTGCTGTCGACCGTGCTGCCGGCGGCCTCGTCGGCCGTGGTCGCCTCGGTCGTCCCGCCTTCGGCGTCGCTGTCGACGGGTCCGTCGACCTCATCGGCCTCGCGGCCCGCCTCGGCGTTGCGGGCGATGCCGACGACGGCATCCCGCTTGCCCAGATTGATCAGTTGGACGCCCATGGTGTCACGGCCCGTCTCCCTGACTTCGTTGACTCGCGTACGAATCACACCACCGCCGAGCGTGATGGCGAGGATCTCGTCCGTCTCCTCCACCACCAGCGCGCCGACCAGCGAGCCCCGGTCCTCCACGATCTTGGCGGCCTTGATGCCGAGGCCACCGCGACCCTGGACGCGGTACTCGTCGACCGCGGTCCGCTTCGCGTACCCGCCGTCGGTGGCAGTGAACACGAAAGTACCGGGCCTGACGACATTCATCGAGAGCAGTTCGTCTCCCTCGCGGAAACTCATGCCCTTGACGCCCGAGGTGGCGCGGCCCATCGGCCGCAGCGCCTCGTCCGTAGCGGTGAACCTGATCGACTGGGCCTTCTTGCTGATGAGCAGCAGATCGTCATCGGCCGAGACCAGCTCCGCACCGATCAGCTCGTCGTCGGCGCCGTCCGCGGTCTCCCGCAGGTTGATGGCGATGACGCCGCCGGAGCGGGGCGAGTCGTAGTCCTTCAGCGCGGTCTTCTTCACCAGGCCGCCCTGGGTGGCCAGGATCAGGTAGGGCGCCGCGTCGTAGTCGCGGATCGCCAGGATCTGCGCGATCTGCTCGTCCGGCTGGAAGGCCAGCAGGTTCGCCACGTGCTGGCCGCGCGCGTCCCGGCCGGCGTCCGGCAGCTCGTACGCCTTGGCCCGGTAGACCCGGCCCTTGTTGGTGAAGAACAGCAGCCAGTGGTGCGTCGTGGACACGAAGAAGTGGTCGACGATGTCGTCTTCCCTCAGCTTCGTGCCGCGCACGCCCTTGCCGCCGCGCTTCTGCGAGCGGTAGTCGTCCGTCTTGGTGCGCTTCACATAGCCGCCGCGGGAGATCGTGACGACGATGTCCTCCTCGGCGATCAGGTCCTCGATGGACATGTCGCCCTCGAAGGGCACCAGCTTGGAACGCCGGTCGTCGCCGAACTTGTCGACGATCGCCGCCAGCTCCTCGCTGACGATCTGCCGCTGCCGCGCCGGCGAGGCCAGGATCGCGTTGTACTCGTTGATCTTCGCCTGGAGCTCGTCGTGCTCGGCGGTGATCTTCTGGTGCTCCAGCGCGGCCAGCCGGCGCAGCTGCATCTCCAGGATCGCGTTCGCCTGGAGCTCGTCGATCTCCAGCAGGCCCATCAGGCCCTCACGCGCGATCTCGACGGTCTGGCTGCGCCGGATGAGGGCGATGACCTCGTCGATGGCGTTCAGGGCCTTCAGCAGGCCGCGCAGGATGTGCGCGCGCTCCTCGGCCTTGCGCAGCCGGAACTTCGTACGCCGGACGATGACCTCGATCTGGTGCGTCACCCAGTGGCGGATGAACGCGTCGATCGACAGGGTGCGCGGCACCCCGTCCACCAGCGCCAGCATGTTGGCGCCGAAGTTGCTCTGCAGATCGGTGTGCTTGTACAGGTTGTTCAGGACGACCTTGGCGACCGCGTCCCGCTTCAGCACGACGACCAGGCGCTGGCCGGTACGCGAGGAGGTCTCGTCGCGCACGTCGGCGATGCCGCCGACCTTGCCGTCCTTCACCAGGTCGGCGATCTTCTGCGCGAGGTTGTCGGGGTTGGTCTGGTACGGAAGCTCCGTGACGACCAGGCACTGGCGGTTCTGGATCTCCTCGACCGCCACGACCGCGCGCATCGTGATCGAGCCACGGCCCGTGCGGTACGCCTCCTCGATGCCCTTGCGGCCGACGACCAGTGCGCCGGTCGGGAAGTCCGGGCCCTTGATCCGCTCGATCAGGGCGTCCAGCAGCTCCTCCTGGGAGGCCTCCGGATTCTCCAGGTACCACTGGGCGCCGGACGCGACCTCGCGCAGGTTGTGCGGCGGGATGTTGGTCGCCATGCCGACCGCGATGCCCGCGGAGCCGTTGACCAGCAGGTTCGGGAAGCGCGCCGGGAGGACCGTCGGCTCCTGGTTGCGGCCGTCGTAGTTGTCCTGGAAGTCGACGGTCTCCTCGTCGATGTCCCGGACCATCTCCATGGACAGCGGCATCATCTTGCACTCGGTGTACCGCATGGCGGCGGCCGGGTCGTTGCCCGGGGAACCGAAGTTGCCGTTGGAGTCCACCAGCGGCATGCGCATCGACCACGGCTGGGCCAGGCGGACCAGGGCGTCGTAGATCGAGGAGTCGCCGTGCGGGTGGTACGTACCCATGACGTCACCGACGACACGGGCGCACTTGTAGAAGCCCTTCTCGGGCCGGTAGCCGCCGTCGTACATCGCGTACAGCACCCGGCGGTGGACGGGCTTGAGGCCGTCCCGCACGTCGGGCAGCGCACGCGAGACGATGACGGACATCGCGTAGTCGAGGTAGGAGCGCTGCATCTCCGTCTCGAGCCCGACGGGCTCGACACGCATGCCCACGCCCTCGACGGGCGGAACCTCTTCGGGCGTCACGGGTGCGGGGGTGTTCTCGTCGGCCATTGCTGGTCAAAGTCCTTTCGCGCTACGGCTTGCTTGTACGGCCGACTCAGATGTCGAGGAAGCGGACGTCCTTGGCGTTGCGCTGGATGAACGAGCGCCGCGCCTCGACGTCCTCGCCCATGAGCACCGAGAACAGGTCGTCGGCCTGCGCCGCGTCGTCCAGCGTGACCTGGCCGAGCACCCGGTGGTCGACGTCCATCGTGGTGACGCGCAGCTCCTCGGCGTTCATCTCGCCGAGACCCTTGAAGCGCTGGATCGAGTCTTCCTTGATCCGCTTGCCGTTCTGCTTGCCGAGCGCGACCAGGGCGTCCCGCTCGCGGTCCGAGTACGCGTACTCGGAGTCGTCACGGCCCCACTTGATCTTGTACAGCGGGGGGCGCGACAGGTAGACGTGGCCGGCCTCGACCAGCGGACGCATGAAGCGGAACAGGAAGGTCAGCAGCAGGGTGTTGATGTGCTGGCCGTCGACGTCGGCGTCCGCCATCAGGATGATCTTGTGATAGCGGAGCTTCTCGATGTCGAAGTCCTCGTGGACCCCGGTGCCGAACGCCGAGATCAGCGCCTGGACCTCGGTGTTCTGGAGGATCTTGTCGACCCGGGCCTTCTCGACGTTCAGGATCTTGCCGCGGATCGGCAGGATCGCCTGGTACATCGGGTTGCGGCCGGACTTGGCCGAGCCGCCTGCGGAGTCACCCTCCACGATGAAGATCTCGCACTTGGTGGGGTCGTTCGACTGGCAGTCGCTGAGCTTGCCGGGAAGCGACGCGCTCTCCAGCAGCCCCTTGCGCCGGGTCAGGTCGCGCGCCTTGCGGGCCGCCACACGGGCGGTCGAGGCGGCGATGCCCTTGCGGATGATGTCGGCCGCCTCGTTGGGATTGCGGTCGAACCAGTCCGTCAGCTGCTCGTGGACGACCTTCTGCACGAAGGTCTTGGCCTCCGTGTTGCCCAGCTTGGTCTTCGTCTGGCCCTCGAACTGCGGCTCGCCCAGCTTCACCGAGATGATCGCGGTCAGACCCTCGCGGACGTCCTCGCCGGTGAGGTTGTCGTCCTTCTCGCGCAGCAGCTTCTTGTCGCGGGCGTAGCGGTTGACCAGCGAGGTCAGCGCGGCGCGGAAGCCTTCCTCGTGCGTACCGCCCTCATGCGTGTGGATCGCGTTGGCGAAGGAGTACACACCCTCGCTGTACTGCGTGTTCCACTGCATGGCGATCTCGACCGACAGCAGCCGGTCCTTGTCCTCCGCCGCGATGTCGATCACCGACTCGTGGATGACGTCGCCCTTGCGGGAGTTGAGGTACTTGACGAAGTCGACGATGCCGTTCTCGTAGTGGTACGTGACCGAGCGGGCCACTTCCTCCTCGGGAACCTCCACGGCCTCGGCGCTGTCCGCACCGGCCGTCGCCTTCGCCGACTCGCGTTCGTCGGTCAGCTTGAGGGTGAGGCCCTTGTTGAGGAAGGCCATCTCCTGGAAGCGGCGCGAGAGCGTCTCGAAGGAGTACTCGGTCGTCTCGAAGATGTCGCCGTCGGCCCAGAAGGTGACGCTGGTGCCCGTCTCGTCGGTCTCCTCGTTACGCGCCAGCGGGGCGGTCGGGACACCGAACTTGTAGTCCTGGGTCCAGCGGTACCCGTCGGTCTTCACCTCGACGGCGACCCGCGTGGACAGGGCGTTGACCACGGAGACACCGACACCGTGCAGACCACCGGAGACGGCGTAACCGCCGCCGCCGAACTTGCCGCCCGCGTGCAGGACGGTGAGGACGACCTCGACGGCCGGCTTGCCCTCGGACGGCACGATGCCGACCGGGATGCCACGGCCGTTGTCGACCACGCGCACCCCGCCGTCAGCGAGGATCGTGACGTCGATGGAGTCCGCGTGCCCGGCCATGGCCTCGTCGACCGAGTTGTCCACGACCTCCTGCACGAGGTGGTGGAGACCGCGCTCACCGGTCGAGCCGATGTACATGCCAGGTCGCTTGCGGACCGCGTCCAGACCCTCCAGCACGGTGATCGCGCTGGCGTCGTACGAGGGCTGCGCCTCGGCCGGGGCGGCAGCGGCGTCGCCCTGGGTGGACGGAATGTTCTCGTTGGGGTTGCCGGAATCGGCCACGAAGCGCCCTTTCTGGCACAGCACAGGCCGTTCTCCGGGCAGGCGGGAGCGGCTGCGTCGTTCGGCTTGTATCGACGAATCCCGCAAGACACGGGATTGTTCATCAGTCTACCGGTAGCGCCGACCCGAATGGGGGTTTGCGGGTACCTGAGTACGCATGTGCCGCCCTGAATGAGCGGCTGACGACTCCCCATATCCGGGACGGGGCCTCAAGGGGCTCACGCAGGCGTTGAGCGCTTCGGCCTGTCAGCCTCCCGCTACGGTGAGGGACGCCCGCTCACCACCACCTGGTTTCACGTGAAACGTCATCGGATTCCCGGGCAGCCGGAGCGCGGCACACAGTCGGCTACGGGCACGAAAAGCGCAGGTCGCGGCGGGTCAGCCGTAGGTGTCGCCCGGGCCCGTGCTGCCCGGGGCGCGCAGCGGGCCGAACCGGTGCTGCGGGCCGCCGGGACCCAGCACCTTGATCATCCGCACCGTGCCGTTGCCCAGGTCCGCGTTGAGCCGGGCCACCAGCTGGGGAGCCAGCAGCCGCAGCTGCGTCGCCCAGGCCGTCGAATCGCACTGCACCGTCAGGACGCGCTGGTCCGGCTCCTCGTCGTACCGCACGGGCACACAGTGCAGCGCGAGGTCGTCGCCGACGATCTGCGGCCAGCGGCCCATCACCCCGCCGACCGCCGCCGGGGTCTCCCAGCCGCGCTCGGTGATCAGCCGGTTGATCGCGGCGCCCAGCGGCAGCGGATCGCGGCCGTCCCGCCGCGCCCCGGAGCGCAGCCCGCCGCCGCGCCTGGCCTGCTTCTTCTGCTGCGCCGCCTCGCCGCGCGCCCGCGCCTGCTCCTTGGCCGCGCGCAGGGCGACCCGGGCCAGGTCCACACCGGACGGCTCCGCGGGCTTCCCCCCGTCCTCGCCGCCGGGGATCTTCCCCGCACCGTCGCCGCTCATACCCGCTCCACCTCGCCGGCGGACACCGCGTACCGCGTCCCCGCGAGCGCCCCCGGCACGTCGTCGTCCACCGCCGCGGTGACCAGCACCTGCTCGGCGGGCGCCACCAGCTCCGCCAGCCGCTCCCTGCGGCGGGCGTCCAGCTCGGCGAACACGTCGTCCAGCACCAGCACCGGTTCGTTGCCCTCGCCGCGCAGCAGCTCGTACGAGGCGAGGCGCAGCGCCAGCGCGTACGACCAGGACTCCCCGTGGCTCGCGTACCCCTTGGCGGGCATCCCGCGCAGCCCGAGCACCAGGTCGTCGCGGTGCGGGCCGACCAGCGTCACTCCGCGCTCGATCTCCTGCTTGCGGACCCCGGCCAGGGCCTCGATGAGCTGTCCGTACAGCTCCTCACGCGTGCGCGCGGGGCCGGCCTCGCCGCCGACGGAGCTGCGGTAGTCCAGCGCCACCGGGCCGCCGCCCGGCGCCACGTCCCCGTACGCCTTGTCCGCCAGCGGCTGGAGCGTGGCGATCAGGTCCAGGCGCTGGGCCAGCAGCTCCGCGCCCACCCCGGCCAGATGCTGGTCCCACACGTCGAGCGTCGACAGGTCCAGGGAGCGCCCGCCGTGCCTGCGGGCCATCGCGGCGGACTTCAGCAGCGTGTTCCGCTGCTTGAGCACGCGCTCGTAATCGGAGCGCACCCCGGCCATCCGCGGCGACCGCGCGGTGATCAGCTCGTCCAGGAACCGCCGGCGCTCGCCGGGGTCGCCCTTGATCAGGGCCAGGTCCTCGGGAGCGAACAGCACCGTCCGCACGATGCCGAGCACGTCACGGGGTCTGACCTGCGACGATCTGTTGATCCGGGCGCGGTTCGCCCGGCCCGGGTTGAGCTCCAGCTCGACCAGCTGCGAGCGTTCGCCCTGGGTGACGGCCGCCCTGATCACCGCGCGCTCGGCGCCCATGCGGACGAGCGGGGCGTCGGAGGAGACGCGGTGGCTGCCGAGCGTGGCGAGATAGCCCACGGCCTCCACCAGATTCGTCTTGCCCTGGCCGTTGGCCCCCACGAACGCGGTGACGCCCGGGTCGAGGGACACCTCGGCCCGGGCGTACGAACGGAAGTCGGCCAGCGACAGATGCGTGACGTGCATGTGGTGCGCCGACCTTCCCGGCTTCCTGCTCCGTGCTCCGTCGGCGGGAGGGGCGGTCGGCCCCTCCCGCTTCTCGTTGCGGGGTTACTTCTTGTTCTCGACCGCGTGGCCACCGAACTGGTTGCGCAGTGCGGCAATCATCTTCATCTGCGGGGAGTCGTCCTGGCGCGAGGCGAAGCGCGCGAAGAGCGACGCCGTGATCGCGGGCAGCGGCACCGCGTTGTCGATCGCGGCCTCGACCGTCCAGCGGCCCTCGCCCGAGTCGGCCGCGTAGCCGCGGAGCTTGTCGAGGTGCTCGTCGTCGTCCAGGGCGTTGACCGCCAGGTCGAGCAGCCAGGAACGGATGACCGTGCCCTCCTGCCAGGAGCGGAAGACCTCGCGCACGTCGGTGACGGAGTCGACCTTCTCCAGGAGCTCCCAGCCCTCGGCGTACGCCTGCATCATGGCGTACTCGATGCCGTTGTGGACCATCTTGGCGAAGTGGCCGGCGCCGACCTTGCCCGCGTGGACCGCGCCGAAGTCGCCCTCGGGCTTCAGGGCGTCGAAGATCGGCTGGACCTTCGCCACGTCCTCGGCGTCGCCGCCGTACATGAGCGCGTAGCCGTTCTCCAGGCCCCAGACGCCGCCGGAGACGCCGCAGTCCACGAAGCCGATGCCCTTGGCGCGCAGCTCCTCCGCGTGCTTCTCGTCGTCGGTCCAGCGGCTGTTCCCGCCGTCCACGACGATGTCGCCGGGTGAAAGGAGCTCGGCCAGTTCGTCCACGGTGGACTGGGTCGCGGCTCCGGCCGGGACCATCACCCACACGACCCGGGGACCCTTGAGGCTGCCCACAAGCTCTTCCAGGCTGTGGACATCGGCGAGATCCGCGTTGCGGTCGTAACCGATGACGGTGTGGCCTGCGCGGCGGATGCGCTCGCGCATGTTGCCGCCCATCTTGCCGAGGCCGACGAGACCGAGCTCCATCAGAGATTCCTTAGCGTTGTGCCGATTCGTACCCGCTTCCGAGCCTACGCCCGGAAGGGGACAGGACGCCGGGCGTGCTCGGCGCTGAACACGCCCGTCGGGCCCCGCCGGGGCGGGGCCGGGGGAGGTCAGCCGGAGAGGCGGACCGGCATGATCAGGTACTTGTACGCGTCGTCCGCCTCGGCGTCCACGGCCGGGCGGCCGCTGAGCAGCGCCGGCTTGGTGGAGGTCGTGAACGAGAGCTGGGCGACCGGGGAGTCGATGGCGCTGAGCCCGTCGAGCAGGAAGGTCGGGTTGAAGGCGATCGAGATGTCGTCGCCCTCCAGCACGGCGTCGACCCTTTCCACAGCCTGTGCGTCGTCGCTGGAGCCGGCCTCCAGGATCAGGACGCCCTGCTCGAAGGTCAGCCGCACCGGGGTGTTGCGCTCGGCCACCAGGGCGACGCGCTTGACGGCCTCCACGAAGGGGGCGGTCTCGATCACGGCGACCGAGTTGAACTCGGTGGGGAAGAGCGTCCGGTACTTCGGCAGGTCGCCTTCGAGCAGTCGGGTGGTCGTACGCCGTCCGGCGCCCTCGAACCCGATGAGCCCTTCGCCGGAGCCGGAGCCGGACAGCGCCAGGGTGACCGTGTCACCGCTGGTGAGGGCCTTGGCGGTGTCGAGCAGCGTCTTGGCGGGCACCAGGGCGACTGCGGAGGCCTCCGGGTCCTCCGGCTTCCACAGGAACTCGCGTACCGCGAAGCGGTAGCGGTCGGTGGAGGCGAGGGTGACGGTGTCGCCCTCGATCTCGATGCGGACGCCGGTCAGGACGGGCAGCGTGTCGTCGCGGCCCGCGGCGATGGCGACCTGGGCGGCGGCGGAGGCGAAGACCTCACCCGGCACAGTGCCCGTCGCGGTCGGCATCTGCGGAAGCGCCGGGTACTCCTCCACAGGAAGGGTGTGGAGTGTGAATCGCGAGGAGCCGCAGGAGACGGTCGCCCGTACACCGTCTGTGGAGATCTCCACCGGCCGGTTGGGCAGGGCGCGGCAGATGTCGGCGAGCAGCCGGCCGGAGACGAGGACGGTGCCGTCCTCCTCGACCTCGGCCTCCACCGAGACCCGCGCCGAGACCTCGTAGTCGAAGCTGGAGAAGCTGAGCGCTCCGTCCTCGGCCTTCAGCAGAAGGCCCGCGAGAACGGGCGCCGGCGGACGGGCCGGAAGGCTGCGGGCCACCCAGGCCACCGCCTCCGCGAGTACATCGCGCTCCACCCGGATCTTCACCGGAACCGCCTCCTGCTGTCTTCGCCCTGTCGGCCTTCGTCGTCGTCGGCCTTCGTCGTCTGGTCGGGTCGCTCCGCCGATGACAGGGGGAGGACGCCGGGGACCAGTCTGACGCACCGCACCGACACTCGTTGCTGCTCGGGGTCAAATCGCGGCGAGCGGCCCGGAGCGCTCCGAGGGCGAGTTGTGCACAGGCCCCACTTCGAAACGGATTCCGGGCTAACTATGGGTGGTGGTAGTAGTAGGCCCTGTGGAAACCGTGGATAACCCCGTTTTCGCAGCTCAGAGCCTGTTTTTTATCCACCGACCCTGTGGGCGGAACCGGTGGACAACCCGGGCTTTCTGTGGACACCCGGAAGTTGTGCACAACCCGTACACAGGGGAGGGCAGTTTCTCCCCAGGTCTGTCCCCAGCTTTACCCCCGTTCCCCACAGGCCAACCCTGCCTCTTGGTGTGACGCCTTTCACTCGGGACGGTGATGGGGCCTGTCGTGTTGCCGAACAGTGGACAGCGATGTGGAGAAGCGGCCTCCTGCTGGGGAAAACGGCCTCGGACCTGTGGGCAGCCAGTGGACAACCTTGAGCACAGCCTGTGGACGAAAATCTTGTCCACAGGCTGTGGATCATCGTTGACCACAAATCCCCAACCCGCTGAGCTGGCCCGATGTCCTCCCGGAGGTTCTGCCTGTGGATGCAGTATGGACAACTTTTGGATCCCCAGGCTGTGGAGGGAAAAAAGTGCCCGGATCTGTGGAGAACACCCGTGACCTCCCGGCTAATCGAACAGGCCAGGGCCTCAGGGAGTGGACCCGGTGGACGGCCGGCACGCGCCGGGAGCCGCGCGGAGGGGGTTGCGAGGCGCTTTTCGGGGAACACGGAAGGGCGCTGTGCGGACTCCTGACGAGTCCGCACAGCGCCCTTCGGGTACGTGCGGGAGTCGGCGCGGGGCGCCGTCAGCCGTTCTTGATGCGGTTGGTGAGCTCGGTGACCTGGTTGTAGATGGAGCGCCGCTCCGCCATCAGCGCCCGGATCTTGCGGTCCGCGTGCATCACCGTCGTATGGTCCCGGCCGCCGAACTGCGCACCGATCTTCGGCAGCGAGAGATCGGTCAGCTCACGGCACAGGTACATGGCGATCTGCCGCGCCGTCACCAGCACCCGGCTGCGCGACGATCCGCAGAGGTCTTCCACCGTCAGGCCGAAGTAGTCCGCGGTCGCCGCCATGATGGCGGACGCCGTGATCTCGGGGGCGGTGTCCTCGCCCCCCGGGATCAGGTCCTTCAGCACGATCTCCGTGAGCCCCAGGTCCACGGGCTGCCGGTTGAGGCTCGCGAAGGCCGTCACCCGGATGAGAGCGCCCTCCAGCTCACGGATGTTGCGCGAGATGCGCGAGGCGATGAACTCCAGCACCTCCGGCGGGGCGTTGAGCTGCTCCTGCACCGCCTTCTTGCGCAGGATCGCGATCCGGGTCTCCAACTCGGGAGGCTGTACGTCGGTCGTCAGCCCCCACTCGAAACGATTCCGCAACCGGTCCTCCAGAGTGACCAGTTGCTTCGGCGGCCGGTCGGAGGACAGCACGATCTGCTTGTTGGCGTTGTGCAGCGTATTGAAGGTGTGGAAGAACTCCTCCTGCGTCGACTCCTTGCTCGCCAGGAACTGGATGTCGTCCACGAGCAGGATGTCGACGTCGCGGTACCGCTTGCGGAAGGTGTCGCCCTTGCCGTCACGGATCGAGTTGATGAACTCGTTGGTGAACTCCTCGGAGCTCACGTACCGCACCCGGGTGCCCGGGTAGAGGCTCCGCGCGTAGTGCCCGATGGCGTGCAGCAGATGCGTCTTGCCGAGACCCGACTCCCCGTAGACGAACAGGGGGTTGTACGCCTTCGCGGGCGCCTCGGCCACCGCCACGGCCGCGGCGTGCGCGAAGCGGTTCGAGGCCCCGATGACGAAGGTGTCGAAGAGGTACTTCGGGTTCAGCCGGGCGTGCGGCTCGCCGGGGCCGGGGGCCGGTGCGGGCTGTGCGCCCATCGGGCCCGGGGCTCCGCCGGGGCGGCCGGTGCCGGCGCGGTGCTGCGGCTCCGGCAGCTCGGGGCGCTCGGAACGGGGGCGCTCGGTGTGCTGGGGCTCGTACCCCTGGCGCTCGGGCGGCTGCTGACGGTAGTCGTGCTGCGGGGGGCGGCCGCCGCCGTACGGCTCGCGCCACTGCTCGGGCGCCGGCTCGCGGTCCTGGAACCCGCCGAGCCGGGGCTGCTGCCAGGACAGGTCCTCCTGGGTGCGCGGCCAGGCGCCGGGCTCCGGGCGCTGCTGCTGGTAGTCCGGGTAGGCGGGCCGCGCGGTGGGCATGCCGTCGTCCGAGGGCCGGCTCCCGTAGCCGTCGTACGCGTCGCCGTGCCGGCCCTCGTCATGCTGAGGGCCCTGGTAACGGTGGGACGGCTGGGGGGACTGGTGCATGGGGGGCGCCGGGGGGCCGGACGGCTCGCCCGCGGAGTCGTCCACCGTGATCGCGATCCGGATGGGGCGCCCGCACTCGCGGCTCAGCGTCTCGCTGATGAGGGGGGCGAGGCGGCCTTCGAGGACCCGCTTGCCCCATTCATTGGGGACGGCGAGGAGCGCGGTGTCGGCGACCAGGGCGAGCGGCTGGCAGCGTTCGATCCACTGCTTGTCCTTCGGCTCGATGCCCTGCTGCCCCTCCCCGAGGAGCTGTTCCAGCACTCGCGGCCACACTGCGGCAAGATCGGCAGGTACGTCAGCCACAGGGCACGCTCTCTCGCTGGTCCCACGAATGTGTGGTTCTCGGGACGGTTTGGGTCGGGGTGGGTGAGGACCGGCAGGCGGGAAGAAAAAGAACCGGAGTTCAGCCACGGTAGTCAGCCCGACCCGCGCGGTTCAAGTCGTTGTCCACAGCCTGTGCACAATGGGGGGTCCGACAGGGTCGGTTTGACCGGATGGCGTAGCCGCGCGTACCGTGACCAGGTCGAGTTGTCGATGGCTGCTGCCGCCTGCCTCCGATGGGCAAAGATCACGATCTGTGATTGTGAATGCGGTGCACTAGGGCGTTTACGCGAGTCTCTCGTGGGCGCACGGTGACAGCCAGGCGATGTCCCGCCAACACACGAGTCATTTCTGGAGCCCCCGAGTGAGCAAGCGCACCTTCCAGCCGAACAACCGTCGTCGCGCGAAGACCCACGGCTTCCGGCTGCGTATGCGTACCCGTGCCGGCCGCGCGATTCTCGCGTCCCGCCGTAGCAAGGGTCGCGCCAGCCTGTCCGCCTGATCGCGTACAGGTCGTCATGACGTGCTGCCTTCCGAGAATCGGCTGAGGCGGCGCGAGGACTTCGCGACCGCGGTACGACGAGGACGCCGGGCCGGTCGCCCGCTCCTCGTCGTCCATCTACGAAGCGGTGCAACCGACCCGCACGTGCCTGGGGAGAACGTTCCCCCGCCGCGTGCGGGTTTCGTTGTCAGCAAAGCCGTGGGTGGTGCGGTCGTCCGCACAGCGGTGAAGCGCAGGCTTCGCCACCTGGTCCGAGAACGGCTCGCCCTGCTGCCCCCCGGTAGCCTGGTTGTCGTACGAGCGTTGCCCGGATCGGGCGACGCCGGCCATGAACAGCTGGCCCGAGACCTGGACGCCGCCTTGCAGCGGCTGCTGGGAGGGGGCGTGCGATGAAGTACCCGCTGCTGGCTCTCATCAAGCTGTACCAGTGGACGATCAGCCCACTTCTCGGGCCTGTCTGCCGTTACTACCCGTCGTGTTCCCACTATGGATATACGGCGATCGACCGGCACGGAGCGATCAAGGGAACGGCGCTGACAGCCTGGCGCATCCTGCGATGCAATCCGTGGTCACCCGGCGGCGTGGACTACGTACCACCACGCAAACGTCCGCGTTGGCACGAACTGCTGCGCAGCGCCATACGCGGCAGCAAGGGCGGGGACTCCGCCGCTGACGTGCCTCCCGGGGGTTCGGCCACCGAGCTCCCGAGTTCGGCCGCAGAGACTTCGCCCAATGCTCAAGGAGCCTGATTAGTGGACACGATTGCCAGTCTGTTCAGCTTCATCACCTGGCCCGTCTCCTGGGTCATCGTCCAGTTCCACAAGTTGTACGGGGCGATCTTCGGCCCAGACACCGGATGGGCGTGGGGCCTGTCCATCGTGTCCCTCGTGGTGCTCATCCGTATCTGTCTGATCCCGCTGTTCGTCAAGCAGATCAAGTCGACGCGGAACATGCAGCTGCTCCAGCCGAAGATGAAGGCGATCCAGGAGCGCTACAAGAGCGACAAGCAGCGTCAGTCCGAAGAGATGATGAAGCTGTACAAGGAGACGGGTACCAACCCGCTCTCCTCGTGCCTGCCGATCATCGCGCAGTCGCCGTTCTTCTTCGCGCTGTACCACGTACTCTCCGCGATCGCCTCGAACAAGAAGATCGGCGTCATCGACCAGTCGCTGCTGGACAGCGCCCGTCAGGCCCACATCTTCGGTGCTCCGCTGGCCGCCAAGTTCATGGACAGCGCGGAGAAGGTCGACGCCCTCGGCGCTTCGCTGACCGACGTCCGGGTCGTCACCGCGGTCATGATCGTGATGATGTCGGCCTCGCAGTTCTTCACGCAGCGCCAGCTGATGACGAAGAACGTCGACCTGACGGTCAAGACGCCGTACATGCAGCAGCAGAAAATGCTGATGTACATCTTCCCGCTGATCTTCGCGGTCATGGGCATCAACTTCCCCGTCGGTGTCCTCGTCTACTGGCTCACCACGAACGTCTGGACCATGGGTCAGCAGATGTACGTGATCAACCAGAACCCGACGCCGGGCAGCAAGGCGCAGGAGCAGTACCTCGGGCGCGTGCTGAAGAGCGTCACCGCGCACGGTGAGGTCCGCGGCCGGACCCGGCGCAACACCGTCAAGCGGATCGTGGCCAAGGGCCCGGACCGCAATGACATCGAGCGGAAGTTCGTCGTCGGACTGGCCAAGCTCGGCCTCGCTCCCCAGGAGGACGGCACGGTCACCAAGAGCGACACCGCCGCCGCCGAGGCCGAGGGCAGTGCCCCGCAGCGTCGCCAGCAGCCCAAGCGGCAGACGAAGGCGCAGCGCCAGACCGGTGCGGCCCACCAGGGTGGAGCCGGCGACGACTCCGAAGAGCAGGCGTCCAAGACCTCCCTGAAGAAGAGCTCCGCGCAGGACGACAAGTCGAAGCCGGCGGGCAAGGCCGCGTCCGGCTCCTCACGCCAAGCCAAGTCCGGACAGCGCAAGGGCCCGCAGCGGCCCAAGCACCCGTCCAAGAAGTAAGAAGGAGTCCATCCGTGACGGAAGGCACCACCTCCACGGCCGCTGAGGGCAGCGACACCTTGACCCGCCTTGAGCAGGAAGGGGAGATCGCAGCGGACTACCTTGAGGGCCTGCTCGACATCGCCGACCTCGACGGCGACATCGACATGGACGTCGAGGCGGACCGGGCCGCAGTCTCGATCATCAGCGACTCGGCGCGCGAGCTGCAGAAGCTCGTGGGGCGCGACGGTGAGGTCCTGGAGGCGCTTCAGGAGCTGACGCGCCTCGCCGTGCACCGCGAGACCGGTGACCGGAGCCGTCTGATGCTGGACATCGCCGGTTTCCGGGCCAAGAAGCGCACGGAGCTCGCCGAGCTGGGTGCCAAGGCGGCGGACGAGGTCAAGAGCACCGGTGAGCCGGTGAAGCTGGACCCGATGACGCCGTTCGAGCGCAAGGTCGTGCACGACGCGGTTGCCGCGGCGGGCTTGCGCAGCGAATCGGAGGGCGAGGAGCCGCAGCGCTTCGTCGTCGTCCTGCCGGCCTGACCGGCTCCTTACCTGTCGGCCCCGTCTGTTCGCAGACGGGGCCGATCTTTGTCAGCCTGATAGACAGCCACCATGGTGCGGTAGTGCGGTATGGAAGGACGGTCCCCCGTGACGGAGGAAGTAGCGCTTCCCCAGGCGCCCGACGAGGCCCGGGAGGTATTCGGCGAGAGCTTTCCCGAGGCTGTCCGGTACGCGGAGCTGCTGGCGGACGCGGGTGTCACGCGCGGGCTGATCGGGCCGCGCGAGGTTCCGCGCCTCTGGGAGCGGCATCTGCTGAACTGCGCGGTGCTCTCCGAGGTCGTTCCCGAGGGAGTCACGGTCTGCGACGTCGGGTCCGGGGCCGGGCTGCCGGGCATTCCGTTGGCGCTGGTGCGCCCGGACTTGAAGATCACCCTCCTGGAACCGCTGCTGCGTCGGACGAACTTCCTCCAGGAGGTCGTGGAGCTGCTGGGGCTCGATCATGTGACGGTGGTCCGCGGCCGGGCCGAAGAGGTTCTCGGCTCCCTGCAGCCGGTGCATGTGGTGACCGCCCGGGCGGTGGCCCCTCTGGACCGTCTGGCCGGCTGGGGCGTGCCCCTGCTGCGCCCGTACGGCGAGATGCTCGCGCTCAAGGGCGACACCGCCGAGGAGGAGATCAACGGTGCTCGGGCCGCGCTCAGCAAGCTGGGCGTGGTGGACACCGAGGTGCTGCATGTCGGCGAAGGCGTGGTCGACCCCACGTCCACCGTGGTCCGGGTGGTGGTCGGTGAGAGCCCGGGGGGTGTGAGGTTCGCCGCAAAGCGAGCCAAGGCTGCGCGAACGAGCCGGACGCGACGTCGTCGCTGAGCCCTGCGTGTCGTAGCTCCGTAGCTACGCTGCGGAGGCATCGTGTTTCACGTGAAACGTCGTTCTCTGCTGCATGGAATCATCGGCCGCGGTCATGAGGCAGCCGCCCCTCCCCATCGCAGGCCCGTTAGGGCTACGGAGTTGTCCACAGAAGTGGTTTCATCCACAGAAGAGCGGGCCTCGCTGGTTCACGACCCCGAAACCATGACAGGCTCTGCTCATTGCGAGCCTGAAGTCGAGGAGAGTGAATCCTTGCGGTCCGACGCCAACATCGCGGGGCCGATGACCGATCCGGTCCCCGGCCCCCGAACCGAATCGGCGGGGAACGGTGTTTCACGTGAAACACTGCCGCCGATGGACGACACACCCATCGGTCGTGCGGCCCAGCTGGCAGTGGAGGCCCTTGACCGAGCCAGCGAGGGGCTGCCACGTCCCGAGCAGACCCGCGTCATGGTCGTGGCCAACCAGAAGGGCGGGGTGGGCAAGACCACCTCGACGGTCAACCTCGCCGCGTCGCTGGCACTGCACGGGGCACGGGTCCTAGTGGTCGACCTCGACCCGCAGGGCAACGCCTCGACGGCTTTGGGTATCGATCACCACGCCGAAGTTCCCTCGATCTATGACGTTCTGGTGGAGAGCAGGCCGCTCTCGGACGTGGTTCAGCCCGTCCCGGACGTCGAAGGTCTCTTCTGCGCCCCGGCCACCATCGATCTCGCCGGTGCGGAGATCGAGCTGGTGTCGCTGGTGGCGCGGGAGAGTCGACTCCAGCGCGCCATCCAGGCGTATGAGCAGCCGCTGGATTACATCCTGATCGACTGCCCGCCCTCGTTGGGCCTGCTGACGGTCAACGCACTGGTGGCCGGTGCGGAAGTGCTGATCCCCATTCAGTGCGAGTACTACGCGCTGGAGGGTCTGGGTCAGCTCCTGCGGAATGTCGAGCTGGTACGGGGCCACTTGAACCCCGACCTCCATGTCTCGACCATCCTGCTCACCATGTACGACGGCCGGACCCGGCTGGCGTCACAGGTCGCGGAGGAGGTCCGCAGCCACTTCGGCAAGGAGGTGCTGAGGACCAGCATCCCCCGGTCGGTCCGCATCTCCGAGGCACCGAGCTACGGCCAGACCGTGCTCACCTACGACCCCGGGTCCAGCGGGTCGCTCTCGTACCTCGAAGCAGCCCGCGAGATCGCGCTGCGCGGGGTTGGGGTGCACTACGAGGGACAGCACGCCCACACGGGCGGTTCGATCAGTCAGCAGAGCAATTCGGAGGGGATCCAGTGAGTGAGCGTCGTCGAGGGTTGGGGCGAGGGCTCGGTGCCCTGATCCCAGCCGCTCCGCAGGAGAAGCAGCTGTCCGCCGGCTCCGGGGCTTCCTCGCCCGTACTGACCACGGAGCGGGGCGTGGCCGCCGCCAAGGTGGCCACGCTCGGGGCCACTCCCGTCGTGCCCGAGCCGAGCTCGCCGATGTCGGGGTCCGAGCCGACGGGCCCGGGCGATGTGGCCGGCGCGTACTTCGCCGAGGTGCCGCTCGACTCCATCACGCCGAACCCGCGTCAGCCGCGTGAGGTCTTTGACGAGGACGCGCTCGCGGAGCTGGTCACCTCCATCAAGGAGGTCGGTCTTCTTCAGCCGGTCGTGGTGCGCAAGATCGGGGCCGACCGCTTCGAGCTCATCATGGGCGAGCGGCGCTGGAGGGCCTGCCGCGAAGCGGGCCTGGAGCGCATCCCGGCCATCGTCCGGGCCACGGACGACGAGAAGCTTCTCCTGGACGCCCTCCTGGAGAACCTGCACCGGGCGCAGCTGAACCCGTTGGAGGAGGCGGCCGCCTACGACCAGCTGCTCAAGGACTTCAAGTGCACGCATGACCAGCTGGCGGACCGGATCGGCCGTTCGCGGCCGCAGGTGTCCAACACCCTGCGTCTGCTGCGGCTGTCCCCGCCGGTGCAGCGCAGGGTCGCCGCTGGGGTGCTGTCGGCGGGCCACGCACGTGCCTTGCTGTCGGTGGACGACTCCGAGGAGCAGGACAAGCTGGCCCATCGGATCGTGGCCGAAGGGCTCTCGGTGCGAGCGGTCGAGGAGATCGTGACGCTGATGGGCTCCAGGCCCACGAGCGCCAAGAAGGCCAAGGGGCCTCGGGCCGGGGCGCGGCTCTCCCCGGCGCTCTCCGATCTGGCATCGCGGCTCTCCGACCGCTTCGAGACCCGGGTGAAGGTCGACCTCGGGCAGAAGAAGGGCAAGATCGTCGTCGAGTTCGCCTCGATGGAGGACCTGGACCGCATTCTCGGCAGCCTCGCCCCGGGCGAGGGCCGGGTGCTGGACCAGGCCCCCTCCGAGGAGTCGGCCGAGGACGACGAGAGCTGACATACGCCGCACCCTGAGGGCGGGCTGTTTCCGGTTCACGGATCACAGCCCGCCCTTTGCTCTCTCGCGGTGTCGGCTTGATCCGGCGGTGGTTACGATGCGTTGTGGCAGGGCATTTCCGTCCATGACGCAGTGGGCGAGAGAAGTGAGGAACAGCCTTCATGGGGCGTCGGCTCGTACCGCTCACGCTGGACAACCTTCCCGACCTCCCCCGGCGCTGCCGCTCCTGCGTCTTCTGGGAGCTCGACCCGGTCAGCGGAGAGGCCGCCGTGAAGAGCGGGACATCCGACCGGGAGAAGGAGGCGTGGATCTCCGGGGTTCTTCTGGAGTGGGGCTCCTGCGGGCGGGTGGTCTACGTCGATGACGTGCCGGCCGGCTTTGTGCTCTACGCACCACCCGCATACGTTCCGCGCGCCACTGCCTTCCCGACGAGCCCCGTCTCCCCCGACGCCGTTCAGCTGATGACCGCGCTGATCATGCCGGGCTACCGGGGACAGGGGCTGGGACGGGTCATGGTGCAGACCGTTGCCAAGGATCTGATCCGCCGGGGCTTCAAGGCGATCGAAGCCTTCGGAGATGCCCGGTGGAAGGAGTCGGCCTGCGTGCTGCCTGCCGACCACCTTCTGGCGGTGGGGTTCAAGACGGTACGCCCGCACCCGGTGCACCCTCGGCTGCGGCTGGAGCTGCGCACGACGCTCTCCTGGAAGGAAGACGTCGAGCTGGCCCTGGACCGGCTCCTCGGAGCGGTACAGAAGGAGCCTGCGCTGCGGCCGTTGTGAGGTGCGAGCCCCATGGGCGCATGCAAAACGGGCCCGTCCTGAGGAGGACGGGCCCGTTTCACGTGAAACAAGCGGACGCAGCTTCTGCCTTACTGGTCCTTGTCGGCGATGAAGCCCGTGAGGTCGCGGAGGATGGCGGCCTTCGGCTTGGCGCCGACGATGGTCTTGGCGACCTCGCCGCCCTGGTAGACGTTCAGCGTCGGGATGGACATGACGCCGTACTTGGCAGCGGTGGCCGGGTTCTCGTCAATGTTGAGCTTCACGATCTCGATCTCGTCGTGCTCGGCCGCGATGGCCTCCAGCGACGGAGCGATCTGGCGGCACGGGCCGCACCAGGCGGCCCAGAAGTCCACCAGCACAGGCTTGTCGCTCTTGAGGACGACCTCTTCGAAGGAGTCGTCGGTCACGTTCTTCAGGGCGCCGGCCACGGCGGCCTCCTAACTTCGCGGGGTGTGTGGGGATGTGAGTGAGGCGTGGGTCAGACGGCGGCCGCGGGGGCGACCTTCTCGTCGTCGGCGAGTGCGGCGAGGAAGCGCTCTGCGTCGAGGGCGGCGGAGCAGCCGGTGCCAGCTGCGGTGATCGCCTGGCGGTAGGTGTGGTCGACGACGTCGCCGGCGCCGAAGACCCCGGACAGGTTGGTACGCGTCGAAGGTGCGTCGACCTTCAGGTAGCCCTCGTCGTCGAGTTCGAGCTGGCCCTTGAAGAGCTCGGTGCGCGGGTCATGGCCGACGGCGATGAACAGGCCGGTCACGGGCAGCTCGGACGTCTCGCCGGTCTTCGTGTTGCGCAGCGTCACGCCGGAGAGCTTCTGCTCGCCGTTGACTCCGGCGACCTCGCTGTCCCAGGCGAACTTGATCTTCGGGTCGGCGAAGGCGCGATCCTGCATGGTCTTGGAGGCGCGCAGGGTGTCGCGGCGGTGGATGATGGTGACCGACTTGGCGAAGCGCGAGAGGAAGGTCGCCTCCTCCATCGCGGTGTCGCCACCGCCGACCACGGCGATGTCCTGGTCCTTGAAGAAGAAGCCGTCGCAGGTCGCGCACCAGGAGACGCCACGTCCGGAGAGGGCGTCCTCGTTGGGGAGTCCGAGCTTGCGGTGCTGGGAGCCCGTGGTGACGATGACCGCCTTGGCGCGGTGCACGGTGCCTGCCGTGTCGGTGACGGTCTTGATGTCACCGGTGAGGTCGACGGAGACCACGTCGTCCGGGACCAGCTCGGCGCCGAACCGCTCGGCCTGGGCGCGCATGTTGTCCATGAGCTCGGGGCCCATGATGCCGTCCTGGAAGCCCGGGAAGTTCTCCACGTCGGTGGTGTTCATGAGCGCGCCACCGGCGGTGACGGCCCCTTCGAAGACCAGCGGCTTCAGCGAGGCGCGCGCGGTGTACAGGGCGGCTGTGTAGCCGGCCGGGCCGGAGCCGATGATGATCACATTACGCACGTCGCTCACGGGTTTCTTCCTCGTCTCTGCAGACTGCCTACTGTCCACGCCTACTGGGGCCGGTTCAACGACTCTCACCCCACCCAACGGATCCTACGGGGGATGCATTCCCGATGTGCCGGGGCGGCTGGCGGCGCGTTCTCAGCGGCGCGCGTAGGCGTGTGTCAGCAGCAGCTTCCCCTTGGCGGGAGGCTCGGCTCCCACGCAGGCCGCGTCCACCACATACGCCTGAACGCTGTCCGGGTCCGTGGGATGAGGCAGGAGGACGAGGAACGCGTCGGTGCCCTCGTAGCTGCCCCTCTCGACGGCGAGCGCCGGGCTGTTGCGGCCGATGCCTTCTTCCACGCACGCAGGCACGGGCACTGCGGGGGCCCGGAGCGGGGACTCGGGGGACAGGGAGCCCGAGGGATCCGCTTGGAGCGACGGCTGGGAGTGGGGTGAGGACTGGGATCCGATAGAGGGAGCCTCGTCGTTCCCCTTGGGGGTCTGTGGGCTCTCCGTGCCGGAGGTCCGGCCCAGCAGTGTGTGGACCTGGTCCTCGAGGGTGGCTGCGGAGAACTCCTGCGAGCGGCTTTTCGGGGCCGTGGCCGTCGTGTCCTGGCTGACCCCGGCTGCGGAGGTGTCGCTTCGCTCGGCTCCCGGGACGTTCTGCAGCAGGAAGACGCTCATGCCGACCAGAGCAGCGGCCCCGAATGCGGAGGCGAGCAGAGCGGTACGGCGACGCCTCCGGCCTGGACGCCGGCCGGGGCCGGTGTTCGCATGCGCATGCCCGGCCGGGCGATCAGGGGCATGCGACCGGGAGGGAGGGTTCCCGGCTATGTGCCTGGGCTCCGGCGGCGGCTCTGTTTCACGTGAAACATCGGTCGCCGCATCCGGCGCCGCGCGATGAGTCCGTGCCTCGGCGGCGAGCGCGGCATCGATGCGGTCGGCGATGTCTGTGGGCATGGGCTCGGGGGCGGGCAGGTCGCCGAGCAGCCCGCGAATCTCCTCCAAGGAGGCGAGGACATCGGCGCAGAGCTCACAGTCGTCCAGGTGGTTGCGGATCTCGGCTGCACGGGCGCCGGGGAGCAGGTCCTCGGTCAGGTCGGAGATTTCCGAGACTTCCGGGTGCTGGGTTGTGCCGGGTGTTGACGTCATCGGTGTCCACCTCCGCCCTTCATCACAGTGGGGTCGCTCGTGCCCGTGTCTCGTGGCCCGGCTGCCGGTGGGACGGATGCTCTGGGCGTCCGGTTCCCTTCCGTGCCGGGTGTCTCGTCGGCGCGGCCGTCGCTGCGGAGATGCGTCAGCAGCGGCGCCAAGCGGGCCCGGCCCCGTGCACAGCGGCTCTTCACGGTGCCCACGGGTACATCGAGGATGCGAGCGGTCTCCGCCACCGGGTACCCCTGCATGTCCACGAGGACGAGTGCCGCGCGTTGCTCGGCGGGGAGAGTGGCCAGCGCGGCGAGGAGTTCGCGGTGGAGATCATGGCGTTCTGCGGGGGCCTCCGCGGACTCATGGGGCTCCAGCAGCTGGTCGAGCCGTTCCGGGTCGTCGACGGGCGAGGTCTTCCGGGACGCTGCCTTGCGGACGCGGTCGAGGCAGGCGTTCACCGTGATGCGGTGCAGCCAGGTGGTCACGGCGGACTGGCCCCGGAAGGTGTGGGCGGCGCGGAAGGCGGAGATCAGGGCGTCCTGTACGGCGTCGGCCGCTTCCTCGCGGTCGCCGAGCGTCCGCAGGGCCACGGCCCACAGCCGGTCGCGATGGCGTCGGGCCAACTCGCCGAAGGCATCGGGGTCACCGGCGACATGCTGCGCGAGGAGGTCCGCGTCGCTCGGTGGATCGGCGGCACCGGAGCCGTAGTGCTCGCGGTCTCCCCCCTCAGCTGTCGCCATCCGTGCATTCAAACCGATCCGCGCCGGGAAGTAAATGGCGAGTTCGGGTGGATTGTATGAATGATGAAAAGGCGCGATTCGGTCGCGCTTCTGAGGTGCCCTGTCCGCCCAATATTGAGGGAAATCAGAAAGGGGACCATGTGAGGCCGAGGCATATGAAGCGATATCTGGGAAAGGTTCTCCCGGCCGTTCTCGTCGCACCCGTGCTCGTGGCGTTGCTCCCGGGCAGCGCACAGGCGGCCATCTATTCGATGGACGGGAAGAATCCCATTTCCGCCGGGTGCTCCGGCGACGCCACCACCGTGAAGCGCTCGCTGATCGGCACCTCCAGCTGGACGCTCGGTGCCATTGAGCTGCGGTACAGCGTCAAGTGCCACACCGCGTGGGCGCGGATCAGCCTTTCCGAGGACGTGTGGGGCAAGGCCCAGATCGTGCGGAACTCGGACGGTAAATCTTATAACTGTTCGAAGCTTTCCTACAGCTCGTCGCTCGGTACTTATACCTGCTACACGGCCATGGTCTACGACAAGGATCCGCTCTCCGCATATGCGGAAGGCTGGTCCCAGTACGACAACGTGAGCCTCCACTCGAAGACGCCTTCGTACTGACCTGTGCGTCGGCACGCGGGCAGGGAAATGGGGCTGGGCCGGATCCTCGGATCCGGCCCAGCCCCATTCTCGTGTGCGAAGCCGTCAGCTGGTGACCTTGATGTCCGAGACCTTCCCCCGGTAGTTGCCCTCGCCGCTCGGCGGGAGCTTGGTGAGCCAGACGAGCAGGTACCGCGCCTGCACGGGCTTGGAGGGCTTCAGCGACACCTGGGTCCCCGACCCCTGGGCGACCTTGTCGAAACCGGTGGGGCTCGTCGGCACCGTGGAGCCGTCGGCGGTCCGCAGCTCGACCGAGGTGTCGCCGCCGAGGAAGGACACGTCCACCTTGCCGACGCGCTGTGTCTTGCCGAGGTCGAGGACGACGCCGACGCCTGTTTTGAGATTGCCGAATTCGGCTGACGCGTACCAGTCCGTGTGCCAGTACGAGCTCGGGTCGTCGTCGTAGACGTTGCCTATGCTCTGCGGCTTCTCACTGCCGTCGGCGCCGAGCGGGTCGTAGTCCTGCGCGGTGACGATCGGAACGGGCTTGCTCTTCTCGACCGGCGGGGTGTCGTTGTTCTCCGGGTTGGACTGGGTGGTGCCGGGGTCACCGCCCGAGTTGTTGTCCCGGTCGATGAGCGTCTCGGCGAGCTGCCAGCTGCCCAGGCCCAGGGCGGCGATCAGCAGCGCGGACACGACCCACTTCAGCGCCTTGCCGGTGCGGCTCTGCAAGGGTGCGGGGGGCACCGGCACGACGGGCTGGGTGACAACGGCACCGGCCGCCGCCGGCCTTCCGTACGTGCCCTGCTGGTAGGTGGTCCGCTGGTACTCGGGCGGGGCGGTGAAGACGGGCTCGGGCGGAGGGATGCGGGGCATCGCCGCCACGGCCTTGGCGAGCTCGTCGGGCGTGGTGCACGGCTGCTCCTGGCGGGACGCCGTGGCACCGTCGTTGGCGAGCGCCCGCATGGCGATCTCGGAGAGGCCCCGGTGGACTCCGGCCCGCACCTGGTCGGGCGGGAGCAGCCCCATCCCCTTGGGCAGACCGGTGAGCCCGTACGCATCGCTCTCGTACGGCCAGCGCTGGGTCAGCGCGGCGTACAGCAGGGCCCCGATCGCCTCCGTGTCGGCGCGCTGGGGGCCGTCGGACGTGATGCCCCGCAGGGCGGCGTTCACCGCGAGGCCGCGGATGCGGTACTGGCCGGACGAGCTGCGGAGCACGGCCCCCGGCGTGAGCCGCAGGTGGGCCAGGCCCTCCCGGTGCGCGGCAGCCATGGCCTGGGAGACCTGGCTGACGAGCTGGTACGCGTCGTGGGCGTCCATCGGGCCCGCGCTCAGCAGGGCCGTGAGCTCGGTGGCGTCGGGAAGCCACTCGTGGACGACGTAGACGAGCTCGTCCTCCTCGACGGCGTCCAGGACCTGCACGAAGCGCGGGTCGCCCAGCAACGCGGAGGACCGGGCGGCGGCCAGGACCGAGCGTGCCCGCGGGTGGTCCGCGGGCAGGAGGTGGACCCCCACCGCGCGACGGAGCTTCTCGTCGACGGCCCGCCAGCTGCTGAACCCGTCCAGCCGGGTGACGCATTCCTCCAGCCGGTACCGGCCGGCCAGCTTGTGACCGCTGTGCAGATCCGGGGTGGCCGGGAAGGTCTTCGATGCGGCTGTCTCGTCGGTCTCCTCCTGGGAGCCCGTGTCCGCCGCGTCCTGCGCTTCTGCCGTACCGTCGGTCGTGGCCTCGTCCGCCTTGGCGGTCAGCGGCTTGTCCCCGCTGTTGTCGGCCACGTCGACGGCAGCCGTGCTACGTTCCGCCACCGTCGTTCCTGCCTCCCCATCCGTTGCGCGATGCCAGCCAGCTCTGCTCTGCACAGTCACGCCAATTGTGCCCACACTCCGGCGCTATGCACGACACGCGGAGACCGGCGATGGTTGTGCGGACCGGCCGGGCTCAGCGGCCGAGCCGCCCCCTGACCATGCCGACCATGCCGTTGATCTCCTCGATCCGCATTTTCCTCGCCGCGACGAAGAACACTCCCAGCAGCAGGGCACCGCCACAGATCAGCGCGACGAGCGAGCCGAAGGCGCCTTCCCCGAGCACCTGCAGGAGGCCGAAGCCCGCGGCTCCGCCGACCACGGTGGCGGGAAGCGCGGCGAGGCACAGCCTGGCGTAGGTGCGGACCACGTGCGCGCCGTCCAGGTCGCCGCCCAGGCGGTTGCGCAGCCGGCGCCAGGCGATCCCGACGCCGACGGTGTAGGCCAGGCCGTACGACGCGGCCATGCCGACCACGGCCCACTGGGCGGGCAGCACGACGTAGCAGAGGGCGGAGGCCGCCGCGTTGACCAGGGCGACGATGACCGTGTTGTAGAACGGCGTCCGGGTGTCCTCGTACGCGTAGAAACCGCGCAGCACGACGTACTGCACGGAGTAGGGGATCAGGCCGAGGCCGAAGGCCATCAGGATGAAGCCCATGGAGCGGGCGGCCTCGGGGCCGCTGGAGGAGTAGAGCAGGGTGCACATCGGCACGCCCAGGGCGAGGAACGCGAAGGCGACCGGGACGATGGCCACGGCGGAGTTGCGGAGCCCCTGCGAGATGTCGTCGCGCACGGCGCCGGGGTCGTTGTCGTGGGCGGCCCGGGAGATCCGGGGCAGCAGGGCGGCCATGACCGAGACGGTGATGATCGCCTGCGGCATGCCCCAGATCAGCTGGGCGTTGGAGTAGGCGAGGAAACCCGCGCCGTTCTTCCCGGACGCCTTGCCGGCCGAGGTCGCGAGCTGGGTGACGACGAGCACACCGGCCTGGTTGGCGAAGACGAACAGCACCGTCCACTTCGCGAGCTTTATCGTCTTGCCCAGCCCGTGGCCCTTCCAGTCGAACCGCGGACGGAAGCGGAAGCCGGCCTCGCGCAGATACGGGATCATGGCCAGCGCCTGCACGACCAGGCCGAGCAGGGTGCCGATGCCCAGCAGGCGCACGCCCTCCGGCGGAATCGTGTCCACGCCCATGTGGGACTCGTGGGACGTGCCGTAGACCCAGATGAACATCCCGAACGTGAAGATCATGACGATGTTGTTCAGGACCGGAGTCCACATCATCGCGCCGAACTTCCCGCGGGCGTTGAGGATCTGCCCCATCACGACGTGCACACCCATGAAGAAGATGGTGGGCAGGCAGTAGCGGGCGAACGTCACGGCGACGTTGTTGGCCGCAGGGTCGTCCGCGATCGTCGAGGACATCAGCCGGATCAGCCAGGGGGCCGCGAAGACCACCACGGCGACGATGAGGCCGAGGGCGACCATCACGAGGGTCAGGAGCCGGTTGGCGTACGCCTCGCCGCCGTCCTCGTCGTCCTTCATCGAGCGGACGAGCTGGGGGACGAAGACCGAGTTGAGGCCGCCGCCCACGGTGAGGATGTAGATCATCGTGGGCAGCGTGTACGCGATGGTGAAGCTGTCGCCGAGCAGGGCAGCGCCGAGCGCCGCGGTGATCACGAGGCTGCGGACGAAGCCGGTGAGGCGCGAGACGAGCGTGCCGGCCGCCATGACCGCGCTGGACTTCAGCAGGCTGGAGGCGCGGCCGCCGGACTTGGCCGGCGCAGGGGCGGGCTCGGGCTGGGCCGGGGCCGGAGAGGCGCCCGGATTCGCGGGGCCCTCCTGATCGCGGAAGAGGTGGGCGAAGGCGTCGGGCTCGTCGCGGTCCGCGGAAGCCTGCGTGACGAGGTCGTCCACGCCCACGAACTGGGTCGTCGCGGCGTTGTCTCCGTACGGGAGGTGGCGCGAGGGTCCGGCGGGCTCGGGCGGCGGTGTCTGGGCCCAGATGCGGGGGTCGGGGGCGTACTGGGGCGACGGCGGCTGCTGATAGAGAGGCTGCGGCTGCTGGTAGGTGCCAGGAGGCGGCGGCGGATGCGCGGCGCGGTCGTACAGCGCCTCGTCCACCGGGTCCTGGGCCGAGAGGTCCTGCGCCCGGTACGGGTCGTAGTCGTACGCGGACTGCAGATACGGGTCCGGCGCCGGTTGCTGCTGCGGGTCAGGGGGCACCGGAGGGCCGCCGGAGTACCCGGCCCCGCCCGTACCCTGACCGCGGTCACCGTCGTACGGCGCGTTCATCGAAACCCCACCTCATCGTCCCCGGCCGACCGGCCACGACAGACATCGCTCAACGGTCCACTTTCTCACCCGTGCCCGACGGCTCCGCGCTTTCGGGACCGGTGTCCGGCGTCGGGTCACTCGGCTGCTCGGGTTCACTGCCGTCGTCGCCCGCCGCGCCGCCCGCGTTGGCGCGCTTGCGATGTGCATACATCCTGATGCCGGCCAGCACCAGCAGCAGGAGCCCGCCGGCGATGACCAGAAGCACCGTCGGGGTGATCTCGGAGACCTTCACGGTGAAGGCCATCTCCTCACCGTACGGAGTCCCGTCCTCCGTGTAGAGCTGCGCGGTCATCTGGACCTGGCCGTTGATGTTGGCCGCCGCGTCGAACTTCACGGACTGGCTGTGCCCGGCGCCGATCTGGATGGGCTGCTCCGCGATGCTGCCGCCGTCGTTGAGCTTGAGCCGTGTCGCGTTGTCCGACTTCAGCCGCAGCACCAGGTGATCGACGTCCTGCAGCAGTCTGTTCTGCACGGTCACCGGGATCGTGGCGCTGCGGCCGGACAGCGTGATGTCCGACTTCGGGACGAGCTGGACCTCGCCGACGAGCCCCTGCAGATAGGTGCGGACCGAGTCCCGGTACTGCTGGGCCTTCAGCGGCTTCCCCCGCCACGAGGTCGACATGGACCGGTTGACGGCGTTGCCGAAGGGGGTCACCACCCGCTCGGGGTGGGTCAGGATGACCTGGAAGTTGTTGAGCGAGGACTGGATGGACTTGATGTCCTGGAACGCCTGGGTGGGCAGCTCCTGGCGGCGCAGCTTCTTGGGGTACCGGGACGCCGGAGGCACATCGGTGGTCGCCTCGGAGTCGGGCTTGGTCGCCGCCGCCTGGGCCAGCCCCTCGGACTTCGTCCAGCGGTCGTCGTCCAGTGCGTGGAGGGCGCGTGCCATCGACTGCGCCTGGGCGACCGTGGGCGTGCGCTGGGGTGCGACGACGACGGAACGGTCCTTGTCCGTGTCCTGCTCGGCCAGGGCGAGGGTGAGGGCGAGGAACTTCTGCACGGCGAGCGTGGAACTCCCGGCGTTGCCCATGTCGCCCTGGAAGGCCGTGGAGAGCCTCGCGTCGGAGACGACCGCCGTGGTGCCGCCGCCGATCGGGCGGGCGGCGGAAGGCGTGTAGACCAGGTTCCCGGTCTCGTCGAGGCTGTCGCTGCGGGCGATCACATGGTGGGCGCCGGCCGAGGTGGCGACGTCCACGATCGACGGGTCCACCGCACCGTCGACGGGCCACGCGAAGTCGGTGGACGGCTTCAGGTGGAGGATCGTCTCCACCGTCATCCCGGCGACCTCACTGGCGGTCTGCAGATGGCTGAGGGTGCCGGAGACGTTCTTGCCCCGGTGGGCGATCGAGGCCAGGTCCGGGTCGCCGAACGGCAGGGCCACGACCTTGCCCTCGGACACCGCCGCTTCCAGGGAGGTCAGCCACTTCTTGGCCACGTCCTGGTTCGTCCCGGCGACCGTGGTGTCGCCGGACTTGACCCGGTAGGGCTTGGTCATCGCGTCGACGCTGGCCAGCAGGTCCGGATCGATGACCCAGGTCACAGGCAGCCGGCTGCCCAGGGAGACCATCTGTTCGAGTCGGCCGCCCGGCGCGATCTCCGCGGCCAGGTCGTCATCGGCGAATACCGGGGTCTGCTGCTCGTCCGAGCCAGTCTCGGCCGTGAGGTGCGCGGACGCGATCAGCGGCCAGAGGTAGCTGAGGCCGATCTTGGAGTCGCGGTCGCCGTCCTGCCAGGGCAGGAAGGTCCGCTTGATGCCGAGCACCTGGTCGTACACGGTGTGCGAGGTGCGCCCCGACAGCGAGACGCCCAGCTGGTAGACCCCGTCGTCCCCGAGATTCAGCTTGCTGACCGGTACGGACAGCGTGAAGTCCTGGCTGATTCCCGAGCGCAGCTTGTCGATCTCGACCGTGTACTTGCCGCCGATCGGATAGGGGTCGGTACCGGGCAGGTATCCCGTGCGCCGAGCGGCCGCGTCGATGGCGGTCCGGCTGAAGAGACGGGGGCCGACCCGGAGGTCGACCTGGGCGTCAGTGACCGTCTCCTTGCCCTTGTTGGTCAGCGTTCCGGAGATCCGCAGCGTGTCCCCCTTCTCCGGGGCGCTGGGGGTGATGTCGTCCAGGGACACCGACACCGTGCTGGACCCCGTCGGAGCCTTGGCCGGGGCGTCGGCCCGCGCCGACGGGGCGGCGGCGCCCGCCAGCAGGGCGGCGACGAGCGGCGCCCCGGCGAGCACGGCGGCTGTGCGCCGCAGCCACCGGCGGGCAGGAGAGGGATTCATCCCCTGGATGTCTGCCGCCTCGGCCACGCGTACCCGTCCCTCGTCATCGTCAACTGCTGTGGATCGTCGTCCGTTGCTGCGTCCCCGCATGGTAACGAGGTGCGTCGGGGCTAAGTGCCGGGGAGTGCGCTGCATGATCGGGAGAGTCTCGCAGGGCCCGGGAAATGGGTGACGCCCGGACCGGTCCGTGCACGTACCCTTTTCTGTTGTGCCGAATGCCAACGCAGACAACCCCAGCGCCCTGACCCAGGTGCAGCACCGCGCAGTCAGCGAACTGCTGCGGGTCGCCCCGGTCGCCGACGATCTCGCCCGCCGATTCCAGGATGCCGGATTCAGTCTCGCACTGGTCGGCGGCTCGGTCCGTGACGCACTTCTCGGCAGGCTCGGGAACGACCTGGACTTCACGACCGACGCCCGCCCCGAGGACGTGCTGAAGATCGTCAGGCCGTGGGCCGACTCCGTGTGGGAGGTCGGGATCGCCTTCGGCACGGTGGGGGCGCAGAAGCACGGCTACCAGATCGAGGTCACGACGTACCGGTCGGAGGCGTACGACAGGACCTCGCGCAAGCCGGAGGTGTCCTACGGCGACTCCATCGAGGACGACCTCGTGCGGCGCGATTTCACGGTCAACGCCATGGCCGTCGCGCTGCCGGAGAAGGTCTTCATCGACCCCCACGACGGCCGGAAGGACCTGGCCGAGCGGGTCCTGCGTACTCCCGGGACGCCTGAGGCGTCGTTCTCCGACGACCCGCTGCGCATGCTGCGGGCGGCACGGTTCGCCGCACAGCTCGACTTCGAGGTGGCCCCCGAGGTCGTCGACGCCATGACGGAGATGGCGGGCCGGATCGAGATCGTCTCCGCCGAGCGGGTGCGTGAGGAGCTGAACAAGCTCCTGCTCTCCTCTCATCCCCGGAAGGGCCTGTCGCTCCTCGTGGAGACGGGCCTGGCCCAGCAGGTCCTGCCCGAACTGCCGGCGCTTCGGCTGGAGAGCGACGAGCACCACCGGCACAAGGACGTGTACGAGCACTCCCTGACCGTCCTGGAGCAGGCGATCGCCCTGGAGGAGGACGGGCCGGACCTCGTTCTGCGTATCGCCGCTCTTCTCCATGACATCGGCAAGCCGAGGACGCGGCGCTTCGAGAAGGACGGGCGGGTCTCCTTCCACCACCACGAGGTGGTGGGCGCCAAGATGACCAAGAAGCGCATGACGGCGCTCAAGTACTCCAACGAGATGGTCAAGGACGTCTCGAAGCTGGTGGAGCTGCACCTGCGCTTCCATGGCTACGGCGACGGCGAGTGGACCGACTCCGCGGTGCGCCGCTACGTACGGGATGCCGGTCCGCTTCTGGAGCGGCTGCACAAGCTGACCCGGTCCGACTGCACCACGCGTAACAAGCGCAAGGCCGCTGCCCTCTCGCGCACCTACGACGGGCTTGAGGAGCGCATCGCCCAGCTGAAGAGCCAGGAGGAGCTGGACGCGATCCGGCCGGACCTGGACGGCAACGAGATCATGCAGGTCCTGGGTGTGGGCCCGGGCCCGGTCATCGGCAAGGCGTACGCGTTCCTGCTGGAACTGCGCCTGGAGAACGGTCCGCTGGAGCACGACACGGCGGTCGCGGAACTGAAGAAGTGGTGGGAGGCGCAGAGCTGACGCTCTCGCTTCGTTCCATGCGTCGGCGCTCATGTTTCACGTGAAACATGAGCGCCGACGCATACGCCGAGGGCGTTGTTTCACGTGAAACAACGCCCTCGGTCGGTCTTCTGGGTACTGCGGAGGTTCAGCCGGTCGGCTTGAGCGGCGTCAGGCAGAGCACCACGCTGTTCCGGCTCTTACGGCGACCCGAGCTCTCGGTGTAGGCGGAGTACTTCTCCGGGTCGCAGAGGTCGGTGTCGGTGGTGTTGTCGTGCACCTCGGCGACCTTGTACTCGGCGGCGGACGAGCTGCAGTCGACGGAGTTCATGTCCGGGTTGTAGTTGGTGCCCTTGTTCTCGAAGCAGTCCCCGACCGCAGCGGCCTTGGCGTCGGACTCGAACATGTCACCCAGGCCGAACTTCAGCCCGGCGAGCACGACGAGGCCCACGACGATGATGATGATGTTGCGGGTGGCGAGGAACGCCTTCTTGCCGCCCGAGGGCTGTGAAGGCCCCTGCGGAGGGGTGCCCCACCCCTGGGGCTGCTGTGGCTGCTGAGGGGCTCCCCAGCCCTGCGGCTGCTGCGGCTGCTGCGGGCCGCCCCACCCCTGCTGGGGCTGTTGCGGCGGGTAGCCGTATCCGCCCTGCTGCGGCGGGTAGGGCTGAGGCTGCTGGCCGTAGGGGCCGTTGCCCTGCTGTGGCGGGTAAGTCATCTGGATTCCCCCGTGATTCGTGCGTCGTGTTTGACGCGGGCACGCTATAGGACATCACCGCCCCGACTCCAATGCGCGAGGCACAGGGCAGAACTTGCGTAGAGCAGCGCCACACCGATCACCAGCACCACGGACCGCCCGTCAGGCGGAAGTATCAGCGCGGCGACCGCCGCCGCGGCGACGAAGGCTACGTTGAACAGCACGTCGTAGAACGAGAAGGCCCTGCCCCGGTAGGCGTCGTCCACGGAGGTCTGCACCACGGTGTCCGTGGCGATCTTCGCCCCCTGTGTGACGAGGCCGAGGACGAACGCGGCGACGAGCATTGGCGCCGGAGCGAACCACAGCCCCAGGGCCGGTTCGAGGACCGCGGCGGTGCCCGCGCACACCACCATCCAACGGAGCCGCCCAAGCCGCCCCGCGGCCCAGGGAGTCAGTACGGCCGCCGCGAAGAACCCGGCGCCGGAAACGACCACCGCCAGGCCGAGGAGCGCCAGACCATCGTCCTCGTTCTCCGTCCAGGCGTACCGGCAGAGCATCAGGACCATGACGGTCAGCGCCCCGTAGCAGAACCGGATCACCGTCATCGCGGCCAGCGCCCGGGACGCGCCCCGGTGCTTCAGCAAGTGCCGCAGTCCGTCGAGGAGTCCTCCGGCCGCTGCCGTCAGCGCTGCCCGTAGCGACATGCGGCCGGGCTCGCGGTCGGGTCCGAGGAGCTTCGCAGCCAGGCTCAGCGCCGCCAGCGCCGAGGCGAGGTAGAGCGCCGCCCCGAGCAGCACCACGGCGGAGTCCGAGGCCGCCAGCAGCCGTACTACGAAGGCGAGTCCGCCGCCCGCGGTGGCGGCAAGGGTGCCCGCGGTCGGCGACAGCGAGTTGGCGAGCACCAGATGCTTCCGCTTGACCACGCGTGGCAGAACGGCGGAGAGACCGGCGAGGACGAAGCGGTTGACCGCGGTGACGCACAGCGCGGAGGCGTAGAACAGCCATGCCGGAGCCCCGAGGATGATCAGGAGGGCGGTGCAGCAGGCGAGCCCGGAGCGCAGCAGGTTGCCGTAGACGAAGACCTGACGCCGGGGCCAGCGGTCCAGCAGCACGCCCGCGAAGGGTCCGACGAGTGAATAGGGGAGCAGCAGCACGGCCATGGCCGAGGCGATCGCCCCGGCGGACGCCTGCTTCTCCGGCGAGAAGACCACGTACGTGGCCAGCGCCACCTGATAGACGCCGTCGGCCGACTGGGACAGGACCCGCACGGCCAGCAGACGGCGGAAGTCCGGGAGGCGGAGAAGTATGCGCAGGTCGCGCGCGACGGGCATGGGAGCAAGGGTCACACACGACGAGGGCCCCCGGGCGGATTGCCCAGGGGCCCTCAACGGCGCGGCAGCCGAGAAGCGTTGCCGCTCCTCATCTGCGCGGCTGACTCACGGGAGTCAGTTGGAGACCTCACCGCGGATGAACTTCTCGACGTTCTCGCGGGCCTCGTCGTCGAAGTACTGGACCGGCGGGGACTTCATGAAGTACGAGGAGGCCGAGAGGATCGGGCCACCGATACCGCGGTCCTTGGCGATCTTCGCCGCGCGGACGGCGTCGATGATGACACCGGCGGAGTTCGGGGAGTCCCAGACCTCGAGCTTGTACTCCAGGTTCAGCGGGACGTCACCGAAGGCACGGCCCTCGAGGCGCACGTACGCCCACTTGCGGTCGTCCAGCCAGGCCACGTAGTCCGACGGGCCGATGTGGACGTTGTCCGCGCCGAGCTCGCGGTCACGGATCTGCGAGGTGACGGCCTGCGTCTTGGAGATCTTCTTGGACTCCAGGCGCTCACGCTCGAGCATGTTCTTGAAGTCCATGTTGCCGCCGACGTTCAGCTGCATCGTGCGGTCCAGGATGACGCCCCGATCCTCGAAGAGCTTCGCCATCACGCGGTGCGTGATGGTGGCGCCGACCTGCGACTTGATGTCGTCGCCGACGATCGGGACACCGGCCTCGGTGAACTTGTCCGCCCACTCCTTGGTGCCGGCGATGAAGACCGGAAGAGCGTTGACGAACGCGACCTTGGCGTCGATGGCGCACTGGGCGTAGAACTTCGCGGCCACCTCGGAACCCACCGGGAGGTAGCAGACCAGGACGTCGACCTTGCGGTCCTTGAGGATCTGGACGACGTCGACCGGGGCCTCGGCCGACTCCTCGATGGTCTGGCGGTAGTACTTGCCCAGGCCGTCGTGGGTGTGGCCGCGCTGGACGGTGACACCGGCGTTCGGCACGTCGCAGAGCTTGATGGTGTTGTTCTCGCTCGCACCGATGGCGTCCGAGAGGTCGAGGCCGACCTTCTTCGCGTCGACGTCGAAGGCGGCGACGAACTCGACGTCCCGCACGTGGTAGTCGCCGAACTGGACGTGCATCAGACCGGGCACCTTGCCGGCCGGATCGGCGTCCTTGTAGTACTCGACGCCCTGGACCAGCGAGGCGGCGCAGTTGCCCACGCCGACGATGGCTACGCGAACCGAACCCATTCCGGTTGCTCCCTGTGTGTAATGGATGTTTCTGATGAGCCCGCCGCGGATCTGCGGTGAACTCACTTGGCGGTGTCGCCGGACGGATCCGGCGGGTTGTCTCCCCGCCGGGGCAGGCCGTCAGGCTCTCCTGAGGTCTTCTGCTGAGCTGAGCCCTCGGGCGAGGATCGTCGCTGATCCCGTCCCGACCGCTCGCTCTCGATGAGCTCGTTCAGCCAGCGCACTTCGCGCTCCACGGACTCCATGCCGTGTCGCTGCAGCTCAAGTGTGTAGTCGTCGAGGCGCTCACGGGTGCGGGCCAGAGAGGCGCTCATCTTCTCCAAGCGCTCCTCCAGCCGGCTGCGACGGCCTTCCAGCACCCGCATGCGCACGTCGTGCTCCGTCTGCCCGAAGAAGGCGAAGCGAGCCGCGAAGTGCTCGTCCTCCCAGGAATCGGGGCCGGTGTGCGAGAGCAGCTCCTCGAAGTGCTCCTTACCTTCAGCCGTCAATCGGTAGACGATCTTGGCTCGGCGCCCCGCCAGGGACGAGGCGGGAGCGACGGGCCGGCCGGAGCCGGGTGCCGCCTCCGCCGGAGCGGTCCCCGGTTCCTCGATCAACCAGCCGCTGGCGACCAGCGTCTTGAGGCAGGGGTAGAGCGTCCCGTAACTGAAGGCACGGAAGATGCCCAACGAGGTGTTGAGGCGTTTGCGCAGCTCATAGCCGTGCATCGGGGATTCGCGGAGCAGTCCGAGGACGGCGAACTCGAGGATGCCGGAACGTCTGCTCAACCTCGCCCCTCCTTCTCCGAGTGCTCTCACGGTCCCTTGTACCGAATCGATGTACCGAGCTGATGTATCGACTCGATACATCAGCACGATAGATCGGACCGGCGGCGCCGACAAGGGGAGCCTCAGTGAGCGGCGTCACATCGCCAATTCGTAGGAACCGACTTGCGTTATTTGGGGTGAAGTTCGGTCCCAGGAGGGTTTTGACCGTGCGTAGTCTGTGCGGCATGCAGACCACCGGGAACCGCGAGACGCGCGCATGCGTGAGTGCTCGCGGGCCATCCGGACGCATAGCGGGCGAGCCCGTCGCCGGGCCGGCCCGTCATTCGGGGGACCGGATCTCACCTGCCGCTTCCAGGCGTTCTCGCCTGCCCGAGGAGTAGTCGTTCGATGAGCGAGCACCGTCGCAAGACGTCGCAACCGCAAGGCGGCGGACGTGCCGCGGCCCGACGCGCCGCCCAGCAGTCCTCAGGACGCCGCGCAGCACCGTCACGCGGAGTAACTTCAGCCTCACCTTCCGGCTCGCACGGCGAGGAGGCCCCGTACGCAGGTCGTGCGGCCGCCAGACGGGCGGCCCAGCGAGGCGGCGGAGGCCGTGGAGGTTCCGACGGCGGCGGCGGTGGACGGCGTCGCGGTGGCGGGGACGGCGGGCACGAGGGTGGCGGGCGCGGAGGCAGGCGTCCGGGCAAGAAGCGCTTCATCGACTACCCGCGCGCCGGCCGTCAGGGTCTGCGCCGCTGGGTTCCGTCCTGGAAGCTGGTGTCCAGCCTGTGCATCGGCTTCCTCGGCCTGCTGATGGGCCTTGCCGGCCTCGCGTACGCGATGGTCGCCAAGCCGGAGGTCAAGGACGCCGCGAAGGCGGAGAACAACGTCTACTACTGGGCGGACGGCAGCCAGATGGTGGCCACCGGCGGTGAGGTCAACCGCCAGGTCATCGACTACGCGCAGATCCCCGAGGCGATGCGCAACGCCGTCATCTCGGCCGAGAACAAGTCCTTCGACACCGACCACGGCATCGACCCCATGGGTATCGCCCGGGCCGTCTTCAACATGGCCAAGGGCGGCCAGACCCAGGGCGGTTCGACCATCACCCAGCAGTACGTCAAGAACTCGCGGCTGTCACAGGAGCAGACTCTCAGCCGCAAGTTCGAGGAACTCTTCATCACGCTCAAGGTCGGCAGCGAGATGAAGAAGAAGGACGTCATGGCCGGGTACCTGAACGTCTCGTACTACGGGCGCGGCGCCTCCGGCATCCAGGCCGCGGCCCGTACGTACTACGGCGTGGACGCCAAGGACCTGAACGCGAGCCAGTGCGCCTTCCTGGCCAGCCTCCTCAAGGGCGCCAGCTATTACGACCCGGCCGGTGCGCCGGAGGTCGACCCGGTGCAGGCGACTCCGGCGAAGAACCTCGCGCGGGCGACGAAGCGCTGGAAGTGGATCCTCGACGAGGAGGTGAAGGACGGCCGCATGTCGCAGGAGGAGCGGGCCAAGTACACGAAGTTCCCGACGCCCGACAAGCCGAAGCGGGCCGCGCAGCTGGGCGGCCAGATCGGTTACCTCGTCAACACCGCCAATGCCGAGATCTACGAGCACACCAAGATCAACAAGGACATGCTCGACCAGGGCGGCTACGAGATCCACACGACCTTCGACCAGACGAAGGTCAATCAGCTGAGCAAGGCTGTCAAGCGCGTCTACGACGAGAACATCGACCCGAAGAAGCGCCCGGAAGACACCCATGTGCAGTTCGGCGGTTCGTCGGTCGACCCCAAGACCGGCGCGATCCAGGCGATCTACGGTGGTGTGGACGCGACCAAGCACTACCAGAGCAACGCCGACCCCACCGGCGCCGCCGTCGGCTCGACCTTCAAGCCCTTCGTGCTGGCAGCCGCCATGGAGTACGGCAAGCGGGACCCGTCCGGCGACGCGGAGCAGGACGAGTCGCAGCGTACGAAGGTCTCACCGCTCAGCATCTACAACGGCGCCAACAAGCTGAAGATCAAGAAGTACAACGGCGACGTCTGGACCGACAAGGCCGGCAAGGAGTGGCTGCAGACCAACGACGACCACGAGTCGTACGGCAACATCACCTTGCGTGAGGCCATGCAGTGGTCCGCCAACTCCCCCTACGTGCAGCTGGGCATGGACGTCGGCACGGACAAGGTGAAGAAGGCGGCCATAGCGGCGGGCCTGAAGGACGACCGGTACATGGCGGATTCCAGCGTGCCGTCCTTCTCGATCGGTACGTCCTCGCCCAGCACGACGAGCATGGCCGGCGCCTACGCCACCTTCGCGGCCCGGGGCCAGCAGCGCGATCCGTACTCCGTCACCGAGGTGAAGAAGCGCGGCAAGCCGGAGTACCAGCACAAGGCGGTCACCAAGAGCGCCTTCGACAGCGTCATCGCCGACAACGTCACGGACGTGCTCAAGAACGTCGTGGCGAAGGGCACCGGTACGTCCGCCCAGCTTCCCGGCCGTGAGGTCGCGGGCAAGACGGGTACGACCGACGACAACCTGTCCGCGTGGTTCGTCGGCTACACGCCGCAGCTGTCGACTGCGATCAGCATGTACCGGCTGGACGACAACGAGAAGCACAAGAACCGTGCGTTCGAGAAGATGTACGGCACCGGTGGCAAGGACAAGATCCACGGTGCGTCGTTCCCCGCACAGGTCTGGCACGACTACATGGTCGAGGCGATGAAGAAGGTGAAGGCGGAGCCCTTCCCCAAGGCGGAACCGATCGGGGACAAGGTCTACGGCGGCGGCGCGTCCAAGAAGCCCTCGCCGACGCCCACGCCCACGCCGACCGAGACCGAGACGACGAAGCCGACCCCGACGCCCACGCCCACGCAGGACGTCCCGACCCCCGACCCGAGCGACACCTGCGGTACGTGGGACTGGAACTGCCAGAACAACAATGGCGGCGCCAACGCGGGCACCGTTCAGGGCAACGACGGCGGTACGGATACCGGTACGAGCCAGGGCAACGACGGCGGAACGGATACCGGCACCTCCACCGGCACGACGGGTGGGGACGACGGCTCGGACGGGGGCACCGGAACCAACAACGGCGCCACCGGGGGCAACACCAACGGCACCGGGAACAACAGCACCGGGACCACCAGCTGGTGGGGTGGTACGACCGGGTAGAGCCCGGTACAGCAGTTGATGAGGGCCGCGGCACCCCGGTGCAGCGGCCCTCGTCCTTTCCACAGCGCCGTACGGCAGGATGTGCGGCATGCCAAGCGCAGAGGACACGAGCGTGCACCAGGAACGGCCCGTCGTACGGCCCACGCACCGGGACGAGGTCGCGGCGGCCGGGAGCGAGCTGATCGGCGGGAGGTCGGGCCGCTGGTCGCGGCTCGGCAGCGCCGCGCTCACCCCGGTGGGGGCGATTGCCCTGGTGGCCATCGGGATGTTCGCGCTCGGCATGGTGCAGAAGCTGCCCTGCTACAACTGGGCCTGGTTCAGGGGAGCCGGCTCCCAGTACACGCACGCGTGCTACTCGGACATCCCGCACCTGTACTCGGGACGCGGCTTCGCCGACGGACTGGTGCCGTACTTCGACCGGCTGCCCGGGGACATGCAGTTCCTGGAGTACCCCGTCCTCACCGGGGTGTTCATGCAGGTCGCGGCCTGGCTGACCCCGGGCGGCGGTTCCATCCAGGGGCAGGAGCAGACGTACTGGCTGGTCAACGCCGGGATGCTGATGATCTGCACCGCAGTGATCGCCGTCTGCGTCGCGCGCACGCACCGGCTGCGCCCCTGGGACGGCCTGCTGATGGCGCTCGCGCCCGCCTTCGCGCTCACCGCCACGATCAACTGGGACCTGCTGGCCGTGGCTCTCACGGCCGGGGCGATGCTCATGTGGTCCCGGAGCCGCCCGCTGGCGTTCGGCATCCTGATCGGCCTGGCGACGGCCGCGAAGCTCTACCCCGTCCTGCTGCTGGGGCCCGCGTTCGTCCTGTGCTGGCGGGCGGGCAAGTGGCGGGAGTTCGGGGCGGCGGCGCTGGGAGCGGCGGGCTCCTGGCTGGTGGTCAACCTGCCGGTCATGGTCTTCGCGCCCGAGGGGTGGAAGAAGTTCTACACCTTCAGCGAGGAACGCGGCATCGACTTCGGATCGTTCTGGCTGGTCATCACGCAGCGCACCGGTGAGTCCATCGACGTCGGCACGGTCAACACCGTCTCGACGGTGGCCACCATCGCGCTGTGCGCCGCGATCGGCGTCCTGACCCTGACGGCACCGCGCCGGCCGCGCTTCGCGCAGCTCGCGTTCCTCGTCGTCGCGGTGTTCATCCTCGTCAACAAGGTCTACTCACCGCAGTACGTGCTGTGGCTGATCCCCCTCGCCGCGCTGGCCAGGCCCCGCTGGCGGGACTTCCTGATCTGGCAGACGTGCGAGGTCCTGTACTTCCTCGGGATCTGGTTGTACCTCGCCTACACGACGAGCGGCGACAAGCACCAGGGGCTGCCGACGGAGGGCTACCAGCTGGCGATCGTGCTGCATCTGCTGGGCACGCTGTACCTGTGCGCCGTCGTCGTACGGGACATCGTGATGCCGGAACGCGACGGGGTGCGGCGCGACGGCTCGGACGACCCGTCGGGCGGGGTGCTCGACGGGGCCGAGGACGTGTTCGTACTGTCCCACCTGGTCGATACCGGTGCGGCACGCCGGGAGGCGCTGCCCGCGGCGCCCGGGCCGCGGGTGGAGTGGGGTACGGCCGGCACGCCCGCCGCCGACTGAGCGGGGCGGGCGGCGCGCGGACTCAGCGTTCGACGATGCGGTCGTACTGCGTGGTCGTGTGGCGCAGGTGGGCCACCAGCTCGTCGCCCACCCGGGGCTCCTCGGCGTCCGAGGGCACGAACAGGATCGACACCTGCATGTGCGGCGGTTCGGCGAACCAGCGCTGCTTGCCCGCCCAGACGAACGGGGAAAGGTTGCGGTTCACGGTGGCCAGGCCGGCCCGGGCGACACCCTTGGCGCGCGGCATCACGCCGTGCAGCGCCTTCGGGGCCTCCAGGCCCACGCCGTGCGAGGTACCGCCGGCGACGACGACCAGCCAGCCGTCGGACGCGGCCTTCTGCTGCCGGTAGCCGAACCGGTCGCCCTTGACGACGCGGGTGACGTCGAGCACGGCGCCCCGGTACTCCGTCGCCTCGTGGTCCCCGAGCCAGAGCCGGGTGCCGATGCGGGCGCGGAACCGGGTCTGCGGGAACTGCTGCTGCAGCCGGGCGAGCTCGTCGGCGCGCAGGTGGCTGACGAACATCGTGTGCAGCGGAAGCCGGGCCGCCCGCAGGCGGTCCATCCACGCGATGACCTCCTCGACCGCGTCCGACCCGTCCGTACGGTCCAGCGGCAGGTGGAGGGCGAAGCCTTCCAGGCGTACGTCCTCGATGGCCGCGTGCAGCTGCCCGAGCTCCTCCTCCTTGACGCCGTGGCGCTTCATCGAGCTCATGCACTCGATGACGACCCGGGCGCCCACCAGGGCGTGCACCCCGTCCACGGAGGACACGGACCGTACGACGCGGTCGGGCAGCGGCACCGGTTCCTCACCGCGCCGGAACGGCGTGAGGACCAGCAGGTCACCGCTGAACCAGTCCTTGATGCGGGCGGCCTCGTAGGTGGTGCCGACCGCGAGGATGTCGGACCCGAAGCGGATCGCCTCGTCGGCCAGCCGCTCGTGACCGAAGCCGTACCCGTTGCCCTTGCAGACCGGAACGATGCCCGGGAACTGGTCGATAACGGATTTCTGGTGCGCCCGCCAGCGCGCGGTGTCGACGTACAGGGAGAGCGCCATGGCCGGTCCGGAACCCTTCTGGTGGCTGCGGTGGATCAGGGAGGAGAAGCGTGTTCAGGCCCCATTGAAACCAATGAAGACGGTTTCGTCAGCTGTGGGGCTCGGATCAGCGGCGTGACATGTAGATGTCGAGCGCCTTGTGGAGCAGCTTGTTGAGCGGGAAGTCCCACTCGCCGAGGTACTCCGCGGCCTGGCCGCCGGTGCCGACCTTGAACTGGATCAGACCGAAGAGGTGGTCGGTCTCGTCCAGCGAGTCGGAGATGCCGCGCAGGTCGTAGACCGTGGCGCCCATGGCGTACGCGTCGCGCAGCATCCGCCACTGCATCGCGTTCGAGGGGCGGACCTCGCGCTTGTGGTTGGCCGAGGCGCCGTACGAGTACCAGACGTGTCCGCCGACGATCAGCATGGTCGCCGCCGCGACGTTCTCGCCCTCGTGACGGGCGAAGTAGAGCCGCATCCGGTTGGGGTCCTCGCTGTTGAGGGCCGTCCACATGCGCTGGAAGTAGCCGAGCGGGCGCGGGCGGAAGCGGTCGCGCTCCGCCGTGATCTCGTACAGCCGCTGCCACTCGGAGAGCTCCGCGTAGCTGCCCTGGACGACCTCGACGCCGGCCTTCTCGGCCTTCTTGATGTTGCGCCGCCAGAGCTGGTTGAAGCCCTTGTGGACGTCCTCCAGCGAGCGGTTCGCCAGCGGCACCTGGAAGACGTAGCGGGGCTGTACGTCACCGAAGCCGGCGCCGCCGTCCTCGCCCTGCTGCCAGCCCATCTTCCGCAGCCGGTCGGCGACCTCGAAGGCGCGCGGCTCGATGTGCGTGGCCTCGACGTCCCGCAGGCGCTTCACGTCCGGGTCCTGGATGCCGCCCTTGATGGCCGCGGCGTCCCAGCGGCGGATGACCACCGGCGGGCCCATCTTCACCGAGAAGGCGCCCTGCTGCTTGAGGTGCGCCAGCATCGGCTCAAGCCAGTCGCTCAGGTTCGGGGCGTACCAGTTGATGACCGGGCCCTCGGGCAGGTACGCCAGGTAGCGCTTGATCTTGGGGAGCTGCCGGTAGAGCACCAGGCCGGCGCCGACGAGCTGACCGGTCTTGTCGAACCAGCCCAGGCTCTCGGAGCGCCACTCTGCCTTCACATCCGCCCATGCCGGGACCTGCATGTGGCTGGCCGCGGGCAGACTCTGGATGTAGGCCAGATGCTGCTCTCGGCTGATGGTCCTCAGGGTCAGGCTCATGCGGGGCGCTCCTCGGCAGGTGTGTCCCCATCGGTCAGGGGCTCCGGCTCTCGCGCCGAAGCCTACTGTGGCCGTGGAGCGAGCTGTCTGGCCCCGTGTGCCTGTACGCGTGCGGGGGCGGCCCCGTCCGGTGACGGAGCCGCCCGGGCCGGACCCGGGAGGTCAGCCGATCACGCCGCCGAAGAGTCCGCCGTGGGCCATCCCGAGGAAGAACCCGAGGGCGGACGCGCCCATGCCGATGATCAGCGGGAACCTCTCGCGCGTGGTGACGGAGATGTACTGGCCGTACGCCCCCGTGAGGATCCCGATGAGGCCCGCCCACGAGCTGAGCAGATGCAGGTTGTGGAACATCGCCGAGACGAAGGCGAGGGCGCCGAGGACGAGCGTGATCACCACGAGCGCGCCCTGCAGCGGATGGGGCCTGCCGTCCGTGGCGAAGAGCGAGACGGAGGGGCGGGTCCGCGTTACGTGTGCCATGGAGTACCTCCTGGCCGACATGCGGCGCGGTTGTGGCGCCGCTCACACCCGATGTGTACAGATTGCGTCCCCTGACCACCGGATTTCAACCGGAAGCCGGTCTGCGGGTACTCTGGACGGTCTGCACCGGTGTCTGCCCAGGCCCGCATGGACCGCCCCTCCTCATCGAGGGCGTTGTCAGTGGGGGCTGTTTTACTCGGGCACCGTTGCTCAACGCATCACGACCCTCCTGCCACGGAACGACCGTGGCCGCTGAGTCCAAAGGAGGTGGGTTCCACATGCGTCACTACGAGGTGATGGTCATCCTCGACCCCGATCTCGAGGAGCGCGCAGTCTCCCCGCTGATCGAGAACTTCCTCTCCGTCGTCCGTGAGGGCGAAGGAAAGGTTGAGAAGGTCGACACCTGGGGCCGTCGTCGTCTCGCTTACGAGATCAAGAAGAAGCCCGAGGGCATCTACTCGGTCATCGACCTGCAGGCCGAGCCTGCGGTCGTCAAGGAGCTCGACCGCCAGATGAACCTGAACGAGTCGGTCCTCCGGACCAAGGTCCTCCGTCCCGAGATCCACTGAGCTTCTAGCTCAGCGGTCATCGGGTTCGAGTAGCAGCAAGCAGCCAGAAGCAATCCCCGCCGAGAGGTTCATCCATGGCAGGCGAGACCGTCATCACGGTCGTCGGCAATCTCGTCGACGACCCCGAGCTGCGCTTCACCCCGTCCGGTGCGGCGGTCGCGAAGTTCCGTGTCGCGTCCACTCCCCGCATCTTCGACCGGCAGACCAATGAGTGGAAGGACGGCGAAGGCCTGTTCCTCACCTGCTCGGTCTGGCGGCAGGCGGCGGAGAACGTCGCCGAGTCGCTCACGCGAGGCATGCGCGTTGTCGTGCAGGGCCGGCTGAAGCAGCGGTCCTACGAGGACCGCGAGGGCGTCAAGCGCACGGTCTACGAGCTGGATGTCGAGGAAGTCGGCCCCAGCCTCAAGAACGCCACGGCCAAGGTCACCAAGACCACCGGTCGCGGTGGTCAGGGCGGCCAGGGTGGATACGGCGGCGGCCAGCAGGGCGGCGGTAACTGGGGCGGCGGTCCCGGTGGTGGCCAGCAGGGTGGTGGCGGTGCTCCCGCCGACGACCCGTGGGCCACGAGCGCGCCTGCCGGCGGCCAGGGCGGGGGCCAGCAGGGCGGCGGCGGAGGCGGCTGGGGCGGAAGCTCCGGCGGTTCCGGCGGCGGCTACTCGGACGAGCCCCCCTTCTAGGGAAGCTCGTACCCCCACTTCTTGATCACACAGGAGAAACACCATGGCGAAGCCGCCTGTGCGCAAGCCTAAGAAGAAGGTCTGCGCGTTCTGCAAGGACAAGACCCAGTACGTGGACTACAAGGACACGAACATGCTGCGGAAGTTCATTTCCGACCGCGGCAAGATCCGTGCCCGCCGCGTCACCGGCAACTGCACGCAGCACCAGCGTGACGTCGCCACGGCAGTCAAGAACAGCCGTGAGATGGCGCTGCTGCCCTACACGTCCACCGCGCGATAAGGGAAGGGTGACCGAATCATGAAGATCATCCTCACCCAGGAAGTCACCGGCCTCGGTGCCGCTGGCGACGTCGTCGACGTCAAGGACGGGTACGCCCGCAACTACCTGGTTCCGCGTGGCTTTGCCATCCGCTGGACCAAGGGCGGCGAGAAGGACGTGGCGCAGATCCGCCGCGCCCGCAAGATCCACGAGATCGCGACGATCGAGCAGGCCAACGAGGTCAAGGCCAAGCTCGAGGCCGTCAAGGTCCGTCTGGCCGTTCGCTCCGGCGACGCCGGCCGGCTCTTCGGCTCCGTCACCCCGGCCGACATCGCCTCGGCGATCAAGGCCGCCGGTGGTCCGGACGTCGACAAGCGTCGCGTCGAGCTCGGTTCGCCGATCAAGACGCTGGGCGGGCACCAGGTGTCCGTCCGTCTGCACCCCGAGGTCGCTGCGAAGCTCGGCGTCGAGGTTGTTGCTGCCTGATCGGGCCGCACCTCAGCAGAACAGTGAAGGGCCGCACCCTCCGGGGTGCGGCCCTTCGCCGTTTCACGTGAAACATGCCGAATCGGTCAGCGGGTCGCGCCGGTGACCAGCCACTTCCCGGAGCGGGTACGGAGCCAGAGCGTCGCCATCCGCACGATCATCATCAGTGCCATCGCGCACCACAACGCGCCGAGCCCGCCGCCCAGAGTGGGGACCAGGAGGGCCGCGGGGGCGAAGACGGCCAGTGTGACGAGCATGGCCCAGGCCAGGTACGGCCCGTCGCCGGCACCCATCAGCACGCCGTCCAGGATGAAGACGACGCCGGCGATCGGCTGGGTGGCCGCCACCACCAGCAGGGCGGGCAGCAGGGCATCCTGGACCGCCGTGTCGCTGGTGAACAGGGGGACGAACAGCGGCCGGGCCAGGACGATCAGCACGCCCAGGACCACACCGGACGCGATGCCCCACTCCACCATCCGACGGCACGCCTCGCGTGCGCCCTGCGCATCGTTCGCGCCCAGGTAGCGCCCGATGATGGCCTGCCCGGCGATGGCGATGGCGTCGAGGGCGAAGGCCATCAGGCTCCACAGGGAGAGGATGATCTGGTGGGCGGCTATATCGGTGTCGCCGAGCCGGGCGGCGACCGCCGTGGCGATGAGCAGGACGGCCCGCAGCGACAGCGTCCGGACCAGGAGGGGCGCACCCGCCTGGGCACAGGCCCTGATGCCCGCGGCGTCGGGGCGCAGGGACGCGCCGTGGCGCCGCGCTCCCCGCACGACGACGACCAGATACGCGGCCGCCATCGCGAGCTGGGCGATGACCGTGCCCCAGGCCGAGCCGGCGATGCCCAGGCCGGCGCCGTAGACGAGGCCGGCGTTGAGGGCCGCGTTGGCTGCGAAGCCTCCGACGGCGACGTAGAGCGGGGTGCGGGTGTCCTGGAGGCCCCGGAGTACCCCGGTCGCGGCCATCACCACCAGCATCGCGGGGATGCCGAGGCTGGAGATCCGGAGATAGGTGATGGCGTGGGGCGCCGCTGTGGAGGAGGCGCCGAACACCTCGGTGAGCCAGGGGGCGAGGGGAAGCGTCAGGGCGATGACGGCGACACCGAGCAGGAGGGCCAGCCAGATGCCGTCCATGCCCTGGCGGATCGCGGAGGCGAGATCTCCGGCGCCCACCCGGCGGGCGACCGCTGCCGTGGTGGCGTACGCGAGAAAGACGAAGATGCTCACGGCGGTGGTCAGAAGGGCGGCGGCGACCGCCAGTCCGGCCAGCTGGGGGGTGCCGAGATGGCCGACGATGGCACTGTCGACCATCACGAAAAGCGGCTCGGCCACGAGCGCGCCGAAGGCCGGGACGGCGAGCGCGATGATCTCGCGGTCGTGCCGTCGGCGGCGGGAAGACGGGGTTCCCGGTGGCTGGATCATGGCAGCCAATCTAATCTTCCACAGGTAAGAGATGCAATCGGCTATGGGTCCTTACATTTGCTTGCCTGTGGGCAACTCTTGCACCGGGCACGGGATGATCTCGCCCTGAGCGTCCAACTTTTTCTCCCCCACAGCCGGTGGATGGGAAAAGGCCAGGTCACAGCGGTATTTGCAGGTGGTCTATGAGTTTGTCCACAGTGCTGTCCCCCGGTCCGTGCACAGGTTCCGAGGGGTTCTCCACAGCATCTGCCCGCTCATCCACAGGGCCTGTGGATAACCAGATTGGCTGACGGTGCGGAGCCGCCTACCGTAGTCCGGCGCCCCCACCCTGTTTCGGCTCTGCGACACCGCAGAACTCGACACACCGGAACCGGAGTCGGGGGTCTTGTTTGTCGGTGCCGTGCCGTAAGAAAGAGGAGCACGGCTAGGTCCGCGGAGCGGACGGGAGGAGGTGGCCGGATGAGCATTCCCGAACCCTTGGACGACCCATGGGCGGACACCGGCCCCAGTGACCGGCTGCCCGTATCCCGCCAGCGCCGGGGTGAGGACCGCGACCGGGGCGACCGCCACGACCGCGGCCGTGAGTCCACCGACTGGGAAGGCGGTTCCGCCGGCTTCGAGCGGGTGCCGCCCCAGGACCTGGACGCGGAGCAGTCCGTGCTCGGCGGCATGCTGCTGTCCAAGGACGCCATCGCCGACGTCGTGGAGATCATCAAGGGCCACGACTTCTACCGCCCCGCGCACGAGACCGTCTATCAGGCGATCCTCGACCTCTACGCCAAGGGCGAGCCCGCCGACCCGATCACCGTGGCCGCCGAGCTGGTCAAGCGCGGCGAGATCACCAAGGTGGGCGGGGCGCCTTATCTGCACACCCTGGTCCAGTCGGTGCCGACGGCGGCCAACGCCTCGTACTACGCGGAGATCGTCCACGAACGCGCTGTCCTGCGGCGGCTCGTGGAAGCCGGTACGAAGATCACGCAGATGGGATACGCGGCCGACGGCGATGTCGATGACATCGTGAACTCGGCCCAGGCGGAGATCTACGCCGTCACCGAGCAGCGGACCAGCGAGGACTACCTGCCGCTCGGCGACATCATGGAAGGCGCCCTCGACGAGATCGAGGCGATCGGCTCCCGCAGCGGCGAAATGACGGGCGTGCCCACCGGGTTCACCGACCTCGACGCCCTGACCAACGGTCTGCACCCGGGCCAGATGGTCGTCATCGCAGCCCGTCCCGCCATGGGTAAGTCGACCCTCGCCCTGGACTTCGCCCGTGCCTGCTCGATCAAGAGCAACATGCCCAGCGTGATCTTCTCCCTGGAAATGGGGCGCAACGAGATCGCGATGCGTCTGCTGTCCGCCGAAGCACGCGTGGCCCTTCACCACATGCGTTCCGGCACGATGACCGACGAGGACTGGACGCGGCTGGCCCGGCGGATGCCGGACGTCTCCGCGGCCCCGCTCTACATCGACGACTCCCCCAACCTCTCCATGATGGAGATCCGGGCGAAGTGCCGTCGCCTCAAGCAGCGCAACGACCTCAAGCTGGTGGTCATCGACTATCTCCAGCTGATGCAGTCCGGCGGTTCGAAGCGTGCCGAGAGCCGTCAGCAGGAGGTTTCCGACATGTCGCGAAACCTCAAGCTCCTGGCCAAGGAGCTCCAGCTGCCGGTCATCGCGCTCTCCCAGCTGAACCGTGGCCCCGAGCAGCGCACGGACAAGAAGCCGATGGTCTCCGACCTCCGTGAGTCCGGCTCCATCGAGCAGGACGCCGACATGGTGATCCTGCTGCACCGCGAGGACGCGTACGAGAAGGAGTCGCCGCGCGCCGGCGAAGCGGACCTGATCGTGGCCAAGCACCGAAACGGCCCCACGGCGACGATCACCGTCGCCTTCCAGGGCCACTACTCCCGCTTCGTGGACATGGCGCAGACCTGACCGGCACCGGACCGGGAAATGGAGTCGCCTTCCGCCGGTGCGAGCGGTAGTTGTTGATGATGACTTCTCCAGCTGAACAGTTGCTTCCCGGTACCCGGCGGGCCTTGCTGCACCGCGTCGCCACGGCTCAGGCCGAAGGACGCACCCCTTCTCTCGTCGCCGCCGTGCAACGGCAGGGCCAGGTGGTCTGGGAGGGGGCGCGCAGCTGCGTCGACGGCCACGCCCCGGACTCCGACACGCAGTTCAGGATCGGGTCTCTCACCAAGACCTTCACCGCCGTCCTGGTGATGCGGCTGCGTGACGAGGGGCTGCTCGGCCTGGCGGATCCGCTGGAGAAGCACCTGCCCGGCACCGGTGCGGGGGACGTGACCATTCATCAGCTGCTCGGCCACAGCGCGGGGCTCGGAGCCGAGACGACCGCGCCCTGGTGGGAGCGGACCCCTGGCAGCCTGCGGCCCACGCTCGCGGATGTGCTCGATGAGCAGGTCGCGATGCACCCGCCGGGCAACCGGCATCACTACTCCAACCCGGGCTACACGCTGCTCGGTTCGCTGGTCGAGGCCGTGCGCGGGGCGTCCTGGGAGGAGGTACTGCGCCGCGAGGTGCTGGAACCCCTCGGTATGCACCGGACCAGTTCGCTTCCACAGGCCCCGCACGCCGGAGGCTGGGCGGTGCACCCCTGGGCGGACGCCCTGCTTCCCGAACCGGCCGAGGACCTGGGCCTGATGGCGCCCGCCGGACAGCTCTGGTCCACGACCGCGGACCTGCTCCGCTTCGCGGCCTTCCTCGCCGGGGGCGACGACCGGGTGCTCGCCGCGGCTTCCGTGGAGGAGATGAAGCAGCCGTCGGCCGCTCCCGCGCCCGGTGAGTGGGCCGATCATTACGGCCTGGGGCTGCAGCTGGTCCGGCGCAAGGACCGGACCTTCATCGGGCACACGGGCTCGCTTCCCGGATTCCTGGCCGCCCTCTGGGTCAGCACCGAGGACGACGTGACGGCCGTGGTGCTCGTCAACGCGACGTCCGGGGTCGCGATCGGCGAAGTGGCCGCCGACCTCGTGGACATCGTCGCCGAGGCCGAGCCCCGCATCCCTGAGCCGTGGCGCCCGCTGCCCGAGGTGGACGCGGAACTCCTTGCCCTGACCGGGCCGTGGTACTGGGCCACGCGCCCCAACATCCTGACGTTGACCGCCGATCGCGGGCTGGAGCTGCGGCAGGTGAACGGGCAGGGCCGCGGTGCCCGCTTCACCGCGCGCCCCGACGGCACCTGGGTCGGCCTGGACGGCTACTACGCGGGGGAGACGCTGCGGATCGTGCGGAACGCGGACGGCAGCGTGAGCCACCTCGATCTGGGGTCCTTCGTCTTCACGCGTGAGCCGTACGGCCCCGTCGCGGCGGTACCCGGTGGTGTGGACGAGGAGGGGTGGCGCGGGCTGGGGGACTGAGCGCAACCGGACGTCCCTAGAGACAGGTGCTGCCCGTTTCACGTGAAACGGGCAGCACAGCCGCTCAGGCGGTCAACTCCCTTTCCAGCGGGGTCCGGAAGCGCGGGGTGATCCGGGCTTCCTCCACCCAGTCCGCCAGCCGGGCCGCCTCGGTCTCGATCGCTGCCGTGGCCTCCCGGCCGGGGTCGGTCAGCAGCCGCCAGGTGAGCTCACCGTCGCCTCGCTGGGCCCAGCCGCCCACGATCCGGCCGTCCCACCACACCGTGGGGCCGATGTTGCCCGAGCGGTCGAAGAGGGCTGCCCGGTGCTCGGCCGGCAGATGGAAGCCGCGGTCCGCCCAGCCCATGCCGCTCGGGTCGAGCCCGGGCAGCAGGGCCGCCCAGCGGGCCTGGGCGGGCTCGGACTCCGTGTCTCCGGGGGCGACCCAGGCCGGAGCCCCGTTGTCGAGTCGTACCTCCACTGCTCCGACCGCCGCGAGAGCGGTACGGACCTCGCGGGTGCCCCAGCCGGTCCACCACTTCAGGTCGGCCTCCGTGCCCGGACCGTATGCCCGGAGCCAGCGCAGGGCCAGTTCCGCCTGGGCCGGAGCGGTGTCCTCCACCGGCCGGGGGCGGGCCAGGGCCCAGCGGAACTGGCTGGAGGTCCAGGAGCCCCGTGGCCGGTCCCTGCGGATCCTGCCCTCGGCGGCCAGTACCCGGATCACCCGGGTCGCTACGCCCTGGACCGTTTCCTGTTTCTTCCCGGGGAAGACGGTGATCTTTGTGCGAAGGGCGGCCACACCGGCGGCGAGTTCGCTGCCCGAGACCGGACCGCTGTCTTCCAGGAAGGCGAGGGCGCTCTTCTCGGTCTGGTCGAGCCAGCGTTCGTCCAGGCCGTTTCCGTCCTCGCGGAGATGCTTGAGCAGGTTGCGGCGCTCCTTGGCGGCCACAGCGCGCGCGTTCGCCGCCTCGACGTGCGGGGCCATCTCGTTCGACACGACGAAGAGGGTGTTGCGCATGGAGAGCATCCGCACCAGCGAGACGTCCTCGTAGAGACACCGTTCCACCGCGGCGGTGTCCGGCTCGGCGAGCCTGGCGCAGGCCGAGAGGAAGACGGTGGCCGCGTCGGTCGCGTGGAGTGCGACGAGGGCGTCGGCCACCGCGACGGGCGACGAGACCCGTTCCCCGGGGGTCAGCAGATGACGGCGGACGATCCGGATACGGCGCTGTTCGTCACTGATGCGTTGCACGGCGGCTCCTCGGGAACGCGGCAGGCGGGTCAGAGGGCGAGTTTGAAGCCCACGTGGCTGGCGACGAACCCGAGCCGCTCGTAGAAGCGATGCGCGTCGGTGCGGGACGTGTCGGAGGTGAGCTGGACCAGTTGGCAGCCCTGCCGGCGCGATTCGTCCACTGCCCACTGGATCAGCCGGGTGCCGAGACCGCTTCCCCGTTCGTCCGCGTGGATGCGGACACCCTCGATCACGGACCGGGTCGAACCGCGCCGGGACAGCCCCGGGATCACGGTCAACTGCAGAGTCCCGACGACGCGCTCCTCGCGCACGGCGACCATCATGTGCTGATTCGGGTCGTCGGCCAGCCGCCGGAGCGCCGCTCGGTAGGGCGCGAGGTCGCCCGGCGACTCGCGCTGCGCGCCCAGCGGGTCGTCGGCGAGCAGGGCCACGATCTCGGCCAGGTCGTCAGCGGTCGCGCGGCGTATTTCCAGATCGCTCATGATCCGCAGCCTACGCAGTCGGCAGGGCCTAAGCGGGGACGGCCTTCAGTTCCTCGACGGCCCGGACGAGCGGGGCCAGTTCCGGATTCTCGGCGGCCTCGTCGAGCGCGATGCGCAGAGCGCGGTCATTGGTGGGGCGGGCCTCGGACAGCAGCGTGAGCCCGTCGGGGGTGACGTCGGTGTAGATGCCCCTGCGGTCGGTGTCGCAGAGGTACCGGGTCAGCAGTCCGCGGTCTTCCAGGCGGGTGACCAGGCGCGTGGTGGCGCTCTGGCTCAGTCCGACGGCGTCCGCTACCTGCTTCATCTGCAGGTGTCCGCCCGGACCGCTGTGCTGGCGGCTGAGCACGTCCAGCAGGGAGTACTCGCGCACGCTCAGGTCGTGGCCGCTCTGCAGGGCCCGCTCGATGCGGTTCTCGATCTTCCCGTGGAGCAGGGACAGCGCGATCCAGCCCTGGGAGAGGGCGGTGAGGGCCGGGTCCGTGGCTGTCATGGTCTCTCCTCCGTGCCGGAGCTGCTTACGTCCAGAGTAGCCGACGCCCGCAATAGCCAGCGCTTGCAATTAAAGAGCGTCTGCAACTATTGTCTACGCATGTAAGGCGCAGTAGCAATCGTCTGGGAAGGGAACCCATGCCACTCGCACTCCTCGCCCTGGCCATCGGGGCATTCGGTATCGGGACCACCGAGTTCGTGGTCATGGGGCTGCTCCCCGAGGTGGCCGCCGACTTCCAGGTGTCCATCCCGGCCGCAGGTTTCCTGGCCACGGGCTACGCGCTCGGCGTCGTGCTCGGGGCGCCGCTGATGACCGCGCTCGGCACGAGGGTCAGCCGCAAGCGGATGCTGATGATCCTCATGGGCCTGTTCATCGTCGGCAATGTGATCACCGCGGCCGCCCCCGTCTTCGAAGTGATGGTCGTCGGCCGTGTGATCGCCTCGCTCGCTCACGGTGCCTTCTTCGGCATCGGAGCGGTCGTGGCGGCCGATCTGGTTGCCCCGCAGAAGAAGGCGGGCGCCATCGCCCTGATGTTCACCGGGCTCACCGTCGCCAACGTCGTCGGGGTGCCGGTGGGCACCTACGTCGGACAACACGCCGGGTGGCGGGTCACGTTCTTCCTGGTCGCCGCGCTGGGTGTTCTCGGCCTGTTCGGCGTTGCCCGGCTTGTCCCCGAACAGCCCCGCGCCGAGGGCGTCAGGCTGCGGCAGGAGATCGCAGCCTTCCGCAATGTGCAGGTCCTGCTCGCCATGGCGATGACGGTCCTCGGATTCGGCGGCGTCTTCGCGGCGATCACCTACATCACGCCGATGATGACGGAGACCGCCGGGTACTCGGCCTCCGCCGTTACCTGGCTGCTCGTCCTCTTCGGTCTCGGCATGGTCGGCGGCAACCTGATCGGCGGCAGGTACGCCGACCGCCGCCCCACGCTCATGCTCTCCGTGTCGCTGAGCGGCCTCGCCCTGGTCCTGGCTCTGTTCACCCTGACCGCCCACAACAAGGTCGCGGCCGCGGTCACCCTCGTCCTGATCGGTGCCTTCGGCTTCGCGACCGTGCCTCCGCTCCAGAAGCGGGTGCTCGACCAGGCGGTGGACGCTCCGACGCTGGCCTCCGCGATGAACATCGGTGCCTTCAACCTCGGCAACGCACTCGCGGCCTGGCTCGGCGGGATCGTCATCGGTGCCGGTCTCGGCTACACCGCCCCCAACTGGGTCGGAGCGGCACTCGCGGCATCGGCGCTGGTCGTCGCCCTCGCCTCCAGCGCGCTGGAGCGTCGTACCACCGCACCGAGCCGTCTCGTCGCCACCCACACCCCGGAGCCGGCGATGGTCCCCGAGCCCCGGAGCTGATTCCTGGGGGTCAGCCCGTGGCCAGGCTGAAGGGCGCGAAGTACCGGGGCCAGTCCGCGTACTGCCGTCCGCCGAGCGCCATCACCGTGGTCTCCGAGCTCGACCGCAGTCCACAGCGTCCGAGCCAGTCCAGCAGGTCCTCGTGGCGGGCGTCGACGTCCACGCGCAGCGGCCGGTCCGTCGCCTCGGCCAGCGAGGCCACGAGCAGCTTCGCGGTGGAGGTGTCCTTGGCGATCAGCGGGCCCACCGCATGGTTCGCCGCGCTCGGCGAGAGCGCGGCGAACCCGGTCAGCTCCCCGTCCTCCTCGGCGACCCGCAGATGGTCGGCGAACGCCGGGAGCCGGGTCAGCAGATGCGTACGGTCGAGCCCGAAGACCACCGAGTCCAGCTGTACCACCGCCCGCAGGTCGTGGGCGGAAGCAGACCGGATGACGGTCCCCGAGCCGCCGAGGGACTTCGGGTCGGCTGCCGCAGCCGGTGCGAAGGCCCCCTTCAGGCGGACGGTGCGTCCGACCGGCATGAATCCGAGCTCTTCGTAGAGGGGGCGGCCCGTCGCTGTCGCATGGAGGCTGAGCGGGGTGTCTCCTGCGGCCTCGATCACCCGCTGCATCAGATACCGGCCGACTCCGCGCCGGGCATGGCGCCCGGCGACCAGCAGCATGCCGACGGCGGCCATCTCGGGGCCGTACGGGACCACCACGCAGCTCGCCATCAGGCCCTTGCTGTCGGGGTCATCGATGCCGTAGCCCGTACCGGCGGCGAGCAGCAGCGCCCAGCGCTCCTCATCGCGCGGCCAGCCCCGGTCCTCGCTGAGATCGGCGCAGACGACCAGGTCGTCCCGAGTGAGGCGCCGGACGGGGAGATCGGACAGCGGGCGGGGCAATGAGCTGGGCATACGGGCCAGGCTCTCCGACCTGTGATCGCCCGTCCACCGCTTTACCGGAACTGGCCGGGTCCCGCAGCGAAATTTGGGCCCGGCCCTCGGCCGCGCACGGTTTCACGTGAAACACGAGCAGGCGCGAGAGCCGGTGCGTCAGCCCAGGTCGGCGGCGTGCAAGGCCCGGACCCCCTCGATGTTGCCGTCCAGGTAGTGGCGCAACGACAACGGTACGAGGTGCACCGCGGCGATGCCGACCCGGCTGAAGGGCACGCGTACGACGTCGTACGCGCCGCAGGGGGCGTCGATCTCGGGGCCGTGGCGCAGGGACAGGTCCATGGAGTCGAGGCGGCAGACGAAGAAGTGCTGGACCTTGACGCCCTTCACCCCGCCCTCCTCGATGTGCTCCACGGTGTCCACGAAGCAGGGCACCACGTCGGTGATCTTGGCGCCCAGTTCCTCGTCCACTTCGCGGTGCAGGGCGTCGACAACAGTGGCGTCCTCGGGCTCGACGCCGCCACCCGGCGTGAGCCAGTACGGGTCAACGCCGGGCTTGGTGCGCTTGATGAGGATGAGGTCGTCACCGTCGAGCAGGATGGCGCGTGCGGTGCGCTTGACCACAGGACGTTCGGTCATGGCAGAAGCGTGGCCCACGGGACCCGTTCTGAAACACCGGGGCGCTGTCGGGTGCTCCTGCGGTCACCAGTCGCCCGCCGCCCGCAGCAGCCATTCGTGTGCCCTGGCGAGATGCGGAAGCGCGAGCGTGCCGGTCCGCGCGGCCAGGAAGTACGTGCGCAGGGGCGGGACCGGAGGATCGAGAAGCGCCACCACCTCGCCGCGTTCCAGCGCGTCCTCGCACAGATAGCGCGGCAGCACGGCGAGCCCGGCGCCGGCGGCCGCGCACTCCAGGACCGCCCGCAGGTCGGGGGCGATGACGGCGCCGGCGGCCGCGGGCGCACTGTCGAAGACGGCGGCCCAGTAGCGGGAGACGAGCGGCAGGCTCTCGTGCACCTCCACCACGGGCAGCTGCTCCAGGACCACGGGACCGTTGCGTCGCAGCGTGCCCGGCCCCAGCCGGGCGGCCCAGCGCGGGGCGGCGACCAGGACGTGTTCCTCGTCGCAGAGCGGGGTGGCGGTGAGCAGTTCCCCACGCGGCCGGACCGTCACGACGGCCAGGTCGTGGTGACCGGCGGCCAGGCCCTCCAGGGTCTCGTCCGTGTCGGCGGAGAACGAACCGCGCAGTGCGAGGCCCTGGGCGATCAGCGGTGTGAGTGCGGGCAGGACGCGCGCGGAGAGGAATTCCGGTGGGCCCGCCAGATGCAGGGTCCGTACGCCCGACTCCTCATCGAGGTCGGTCTCGGCGATCTCGACCAGCGCGTCCAGGTGCGGGGCGGCCCGGTGCGCGAGTTCGTCGCCGATCGTCGTCGGGGTGACTCCCCTGGCCCTGCGCAGGAACAGCGGACGGCCCAGCTGCCGTTCCAGGGTGCGTATCTGGGAGGTCACGGCGGGCTGTGAGAGGCCCAGCAGCGCGGCGGCGCGGGTGAACGAGCCGGCTCGATGGACGGTGACGAAGGTGCGCAACAGGGCCAGATCCACGTCTCGTCCCTCCCGCCCTCACGCAGTGACGTATCCGATAGGACCCCGGACAACTATAAATATGTCGATAGGTCGCTGCCGCTACTGTGATTGGACACTGACGCAGAGTCAACTAGCCTTGTCGTGGCGGCTCTTCACGAGGAGAACGGGAGGGGCCGGGGCGGTCCGAGCCACGAGGGGGGAGGCTCGGACCGCCGTACCGCGCGACGGGATCAGTTCCCGGCGGTGGCTGCGGCCAGTGCCTGTTCGACATCGGCCACCAGGTCGGCGGTGTTCTCGGCGCCGACGGAGAAGCGGATGAAGCCCTCCGGCACGGCGTCGCCGCCCCAGCGGCCCCGCCGCTCGGCGGTGGAGCGTACGCCTCCGAAGCTGGTGGCGTCCTCGACCAGCCGCAGGGCCGCGAGGAAGCGCTCCGCGGTCCCCCGGTCGGCGAGTACGAACGACACCACGGAGCCGAAGCGCCGCATCTGGCGTACCGCGTTCGCGTACGAGGGGTCGGTGGGCAGGCCGGGGTAGCGCAGCCCGGACACGGCCTGGTGCTTGGCGAGCACCTCGGCGAGCGCGAGGGCGCTGGCGCACTGCCGCTCGATCCGCAGCTCCAGCGTGGCCAGCGACCGGTGCGCGAGCCAGGCCTCCATCGGGCCGGGGATCGCGCCGGCGATCTTGCGCCAGCGCCGCACTCCGGCCGTGAGCTCGGGGTCGCGGCAGGTCACGTGGCCGAGCAGCAGGTCGCCGTGGCCCGTCATGCCCTTCGTGTCGCTGGCCACGGAGAAGTCGGCGCCCAGCTCCAGCGGACGCTGGCCGAGCGGGGTCGCGAGGGTGTTGTCGACGGCGACCAGCGTGCCGCCGGCGTGCGCGGCCTCGACGAGGCGCCGTACGTCGCAGACGTCGAGACCTGGGTTGGAGGGCGTCTCCAGCCACAGGAGCTTGGCCCCCTCCAGGACGGCGAGCTGTGCGTCGCCGCCGGTCGGCGCGGTCCGCACCTCGACGCCGTACGCCTCCAGCTGCTCGCGCAGCAGGGGAAGCGCCTGATAGCCGTCATCGGGGAGGACGACGGCGTCGCCGGTGCGCGCCTGGGAGAGCAGGACGGCCGAGATCGCCGCCATTCCGGAGGCGAAGACGGTGGTTTCGACGTCCTCGCCCGGTGCTTCGAGCTCCCCGATGGCCTCTTCCAGCCGGGTCCAGGTCGGGTTGCCGTCCCGGCCGTAGGTGTAGGGGCCGGTCGGCTCGCCCGACAGGTGGAAGTGCGCGGCGAAGACCGGTCCGGGGAGGGTGGGCTCGTACTGCTGCGGTTCCGGCAGTCCCGCGCGTACCGCGCGCGTTCCGTCGCCCTGGGTACTCATGGTTCTTCCTCGCTTCTCTCCCCGGCCGGTCACCGGTCCTGGTCGCACTGTTTCAGGTGGACGCGGGTCGCTTCCCGCCGGGCGGATCAGTCCTCGTCCGGGAGGACGACGTTCAGCGCCCAGGACACGATCGAGACGATCAGGCCGCCGAGGACAGCGGTCCAGAAGCCCTCGACGTGGAAGCTCAGGTCGAGCACTCCGGCCAGCCACGAGGTGAGCAGCAGCATCAGGGCGTTCACCACGAGGGTGATCAGGCCCAGCGTGAGGATGAAGAGCGGCAGGGTGAGCAGCTTCACGATCGGCTTGACCACGACGTTGACCAGGCCGAAGACCAGCGCGACGAGGACCAGGGTCAGGGCCTTGCGGCCGGTGCTGCCGCCGGTCAGCGTGATGTCCTGGACCAGCCAGATGGCCACGGCCAGCGCACCCGCGTTGGCGATCGTCTTGACTACGAAATTCTTCATGTGTCTGATCGTGGCAGACATGATCGGTGGCGGACACCGGCTGGGCAGAGGCAAGGGGCGGGCGGTCCATGAAGGCATTCAGGCTGGACGAACTGGAGGCGGAACGGGCCGCCAACGACGGTGCGTACCTGCAGTTTCTTCGCGAGCGGAACATGTCGGTCGGTCTGTACGCCCTGGACGCGGGCGAGCTCGACCCGCAGAAGCCGCACAGCCAGGACGAGGTCTACTTCGTGGTCAGTGGTCGTGCGTCGATCACCGTCGGCATGGAAACGACACAGGTGGGAAGAGGAAGCGTCGTGTACGTACCCGCCGGCACGGCCCACAAGTTCCACCACATCACCGAGGACCTGCGCGTGATGGTGGTCTTCTCGCCGCCCGAGGGATGAGTCCGCGGCTGGTGCGTCCCGGGGTTCCCTAAGGGATCGATCAGGGGAGGACAAGGGGTTCCCGGGCTCCGGCGGCCGTCTTTCGCCTCTAGCATCGAAGCAGGAACTCACAGAGACGAGGTAAGGACGATGGCCGTGCGGGAGATATTCGCTGGGATGCCCTGGTGGGTGAAGTGGATCGCGGTGCCCGTGCTCGCGATCGTCGTGTTCGGTGGTCTGATCGCCAGCCTGGTCGCGTTCGTGGTCGGTCTGCTCTTCAAGATCCTGATCTTCGTGATCCTGGTCGGCGGGCTCGTTTTCGTCGTACGGAAGTTCATGTCGTCGTCCTCCGGAAACGGCTGGTGACCGCACGCCCGACGGGGGATTAGCCCAGCTGAGCTAAGGGAAACGCGAATCGGCACCCGGTCACAGGGCGGCCGATACAGTGACACTCCTCTGCCATCACCTGGGAAAACGCCGTAAGTCACCACCCCGACCAGTGGTTTGTGCGGGATCCGGTCTCCGGACCCCCAGGTCCGCGGCAGACCTGTGGGGGCGGCCCCCACGGGCGGGCTGACCGCCCGTCACCACGCCTGGGGGTGACCGTTGACCACGGCATCGAGTACGGCTGTTCCGACGCTCATCGGGTCGGTGCAGCGGGCGCTGAGGCTGCTGGAGGCTGTGGGTACCCATCGCGACGGGGCCCCGGCCAAACAGCTGGCGAGGGAAGCGGGGCTTCCCCTTCCCACCGCCTACCACCTGCTGCGGACCCTGACCCACGAGGGGTATCTGCGCCGGGAGAACGGCGTCTTCCGCTTCGGCGCCGCCGCCGAACGGCTGATGGGCGACCGCGCCGCTCAGAGCCGCCGCAGCGTCATGGCCCGTTCGCTGGGCCGCTGGCGGGACATCGTCGGAGCCCCGGTGTACTGCGCCATCTACCGCGAGGGCGAGATCGAGCTGCTCGCCGTGGCGGACACCCCCGAGCGGCCGGCGGTCGACGAGTGGGCGGCGTTCCGCGAGACCGGGCACGCGCACGCGATCGGCCAGTGTCTGCTGAGCCGGCTGGACGAGAAGGCCCGTGAGGACCACCTGGACCGGCACCCGGTGCGCCCGCTGACCCGGTACTCGGTGCGCGACCGTGCGGCGTTCCTCACCCGGCTGCGGTCGCTGGAGCGTACGGAACCGGTCATCGAGCGTCAGGAGTACGCGCTCGGGACCGTCTGCGCGGCCATCCCGATCACGGCCGGATTCACCGCCGCCGCGATGGCCATTTCGGTACCCCTCCACGAGGAGGATCGGTTGCTGCCCGCAGTCGAACGACTACGTGGTGAAGTGTCGAGCCTCTTGCGTTCGTTCGTGTTCTCTATCAGTATCTGAAAAATCACTCCTTGTGATCTGCTATCGCGTGCACCACGATGGCGTCAATAGGGCCATGGGGGATCATTCCTGGCCAGATTCATCTACTGCGGGGTTGAACGATGCGCGAGTCGGTTCAAGCTGAGGTCATGATGAGCTTCCTCGTCTCCGAGGAGCTCTCATTCCGTATCCCGGTGGAGCTCCGGTACGAAGTGTGCGATCCGTACGCGATCCGGATGACCTTCCATCTGCCCGGCGACGCCCCCGTCACCTGGGCCTTCGGCCGTGAGCTGCTGCTCGACGGCCTCAACAGCCCCAGTGGCGACGGCGATGTGCACATCGCGCCGACCGAGCCGGAGGGGCTGTGCGATGTCCACATCCGGCTGCAGGTGGGCGCCGACCGTGCGCTCTTCCGGGCGGGCACGGCACCTCTTGTCGCCTTCCTCGACCGTACGGACAAGCTGGTGCCCCTCGGTCAGGAGTGCACTCTGGGTGACTTCGACGGCAATTTGGAGGAGGCGCTGGGGCGCATTCTGGCCGAAGAGCAGAACGCGGGCTGAAGCGGTCCACGGCCCGGGAGCCGTCTTGCCACTCGAACACGACACCTGCCGATCGGGTGAATCACGCTGTGTGTTCCGGTCACGACCTTGCCCGTCGTCGCCGGCCCCTGCCGCTCCGCACGGGTGCCGAAGCTCCGGCTTCCGCGCCGACCCCCGTGCGGTCCGCGGAAACGACCAGCGCCGCGAGCGCTGTCGTCACCGGCACGGAGGCGACCAGTCCGATCGAGCCCACGAGGGTGCGCACGATCTCCTCCGCCACCAGCTCGCTGTTGGCGACCGTCCCCACACTGCTCTGCGCGACCGTGAACAGCAGCAGGAGGGGCAGCGCGGCGCCCGCATAGGCGAGCACCAGGGTGTTGACCACGGACGCGATGTGATCGCGGCCGATTCTGATCCCTGCCCGGTAGAGCTGCTTCGCACTCATGGTGGGGTTCGCCTGGCGCAGCTCCCAGACCGCCGAGGTCTGGGTGACCGTGACGTCGTCGAGCACTCCCAGGGAGCCGATGATGACGCCGGCCAGCAGCAGTCCGCTCATGTCGATGTGCGGATACAGGCCGTGGATGAGGCCGGTGTTGTCGTCGGTGTTCCCGCTCAGGCTCGCCCAGCCGATGAAGAGCGAGCCGAGCAGCCCGATCAGCAGCAGTGAGATCAGGGTGCCGATGACGGCGACGGAGGTGCGGGCGGTCAGGCCGTGGCAGATGTAGAGCGCGATCAGCATGATCGCTCCGGCCCCGACGACCGCCACCAGCAGGGGATTCGAGCCCTGAAGTATGGCCGGAAGGATGAACAGGGTCAGTACGGCAAACGACAGGGCGAGCGCCACCAGGGCCATGACCCCGCGCATCCTGCCCACGAGCACCACCGCGAGGGCGAAGATCCCGGCCAGCAGTATCAGCGGGAACTTCCGGTTCACGTCCGTCACGGAGTACTGGAGGTCATGGGGCGCGTCGGGGGCGTACGCCACCACCACCCCCTGGCCCTCCCGCAGTTGCCTCGGTGCGTCCGGTTGGACGACCTCGACGAACCGGCGCCCCGAGTCGGGGCCGGTGGTGACCTCGACGGTGGCCTTCTCGCAGAGGCCGCCGGAAGCCGGCCGGTCCTCGGGGGGCTGGGTCTCGCCGCTGACGGGAAGCTGGGCGGCGTTCACGTCCTTGCAGTCGACCTTGACGACGCTCACCACCTTTCCCTGCTGGGTCTGCCGGTCGAAACCGACACCGGTCCGTTCGTGCCCCGGCGCACCATTCGGCCAGAGCGCCACGAGACCGACGAGTACGGCGGTCGCGAAGGGGATCAGCACGGCGGCGATCACCTTGCGCAGATGGGTGGAGACGGGTGCGGCCGGGCCATGGCTGTGCGTGTGCTGATGGCCCTGCGGTTCTGGGTCGCGATGAGGGGGCGTCACCGGCCGATCATCGCAAGAAGGACGGGGCCCTCTGTTCAGCCCGCCCGTCCGGGGGCTAGCGTGGTGGCACCTTTGCACACGCGGGAGCTCGGAGCACCGGGCTGAGAGGGCGCTGACCGCCGTACGACCGTACGGGAGACGCTGCGCCGACCGCCGAACCTGTTACCGGGTAATGCCGGCGTAGGGAGTAGGTCTCATGACCACATCGGACACACGCACGCCTGCCTCCAATCAGAGCGACGAGGCCGGGAAGTCCATCGGCTGGCACAAGGGATACGTCCAGGGGCCGCGCCCTGACATCCGGGTGCCGGTCCGCCAGGTGCACCTGACCAACGGCAAGGACGTGACGCTGTACGACACGTCCGGGCCGTACACCGACCCCGCGGCCGAGACGGACGTCCGGCGCGGCCTCGCACCGCTCCGGGAGAACTGGATCATCGCCCGCAGCGACACCGAGGAGTACGCGGGCCGCCCCGCCCGTCCCGAGGACGACGGGCTCAAGCACACCTCGCCGCGGGGCGGGCTGCGCAATCTGGACGCGGTGTTCCCCGGCCGTCCGCGCCGCCCGCGGCGGAGCAGGGACGGGCGTCCCGTCACCCAGCTCGCGTACGCCCGCAGGGGTGAGATCACCCCGGAGATGGAGTACGTCGCGCTCCGCGAGAACGTGGCGGCGGAGGTGGTGCGCGAGGAGATCGCGGCCGGCCGCGCGGTGCTGCCCGCCAACGTCAACCACCCGGAGACCGAGCCGATGATCATCGGAAAGCGGTTCCTGGTGAAGGTCAATGCCAACATCGGCAACTCCGCGGTGACGTCCTCCATCGAGGAGGAGGTGGACAAGATGACGTGGGCGACCCGGTGGGGCGCGGACACGGTCATGGACCTTTCCACCGGCCGCAACATCCACACCACCCGTGAGTGGGTTCTTCGCAATTCACCCGTACCGATCGGAACCGTCCCTCTCTACCAGGCCCTTGAGAAGGTCGACGGGCGCGCCGAGGAACTGACCTGGGAGATCTACAAGGACACCGTCGTCGAGCAGGCCGAGCAGGGCGTGGACTACATGACGGTGCACGCCGGCGTACGCCTGCCGTACGTGCCGCTGACCGCCCGGCGCAAGACGGGCATCGTCTCCCGGGGCGGTTCGATCATGGCGGCGTGGTGCCTGGCGCACCACAAGGAGTCGTTCCTGTACGAGCACTTCGAGGAGCTCTGCGAGATCCTCGCCGCGTACGACGTGACGTACTCGCTGGGCGACGGGCTGCGCCCCGGGTCGATCGCGGATGCCAACGACGAGGCCCAGTTCGCCGAACTGCGCACGCTCGGCGAACTGAACACGGTCGCCAAGCGGTTCGGCGTGCAGACCATGATCGAGGGTCCGGGGCACGTCCCGATGCACAAGATCAAGGAGAACATCGACCTTCAGCAGGAGATCTGCGAGGAGGCGCCGTTCTACACGCTCGGCCCGCTGACCACCGACATCGCGCCGGCGTACGACCACATCACGTCGGGCATCGGCGCCGCGATGATCGCCTGGTGGGGCACGGCGATGCTCTGTTACGTGACGCCCAAGGAGCACCTGGGGCTGCCGAACCGGGACGATGTGAAGACCGGGGTCATCACGTACAAGATCGCGGCCCACGCCGCCGACCTGGCCAAGGGGCATCCGGGGGCGCAGGAGTGGGACGACGCGTTGTCGGACGCCCGGTTCGAATTCCGCTGGGAGGACCAGTTCAACCTGGCGCTCGACCCGGACACGGCACGGGAGTTCCACGACGAGACGCTGCCGGCCGAGCCCGCGAAGACGGCGCACTTCTGCTCGATGTGCGGCCCGAAGTTCTGCTCGATGAAGATCAGCCACAGCATCAACGAGCAGTTCGGCGGCGGGGAGGGCGCGGAGGCGACGGCCGAGGAGATCGCCGAGGGGATGCTCGGCAAGTCGCGTGAATTCGCCGCGGGCGGGAACCGGGTCTATCTGCCGCTGGCCGACTGACCCGGCACGGGACCGGCCGCGCACGGCTCCGGCGTCTTCCGCCGGGGCCGTGGCGGTCAGTCCGGTTCGTGCTCGGGACCGCCGAAGTCGGGGCTGGTGAAGTCCGGGCTGCTGTACGTGGGCCGGGGTGCGGCCGCCGGGCCCTCGTCCGGCCCGGCGAAGTCGGGCCTGCTGTAGCCGATCTTGGGGAGGCGGCCCGTCGGGCGGTGCGGGGTGGGGACCGCGGGCCCGGCGGGCTCGGTGAGGGCGTCACGCAGGAAGGGCACGATGCCCCGCTCCAGCAGCGCCTGCCGCCAGACGTCCTTGGCGAGGGCCACGTCGTCGGGGAGTTGCTCGCGGGCATCCCGGGCGGGCAGGGACGTCGAGCCGTTGCGCAGGGCGGCGATGAGCAGGCCGATGGCGGCGACGAAGATGGCGGCGGCCGTGACGGCGGCGAAGAACCAGCCCGCGTCCACCATGGGGCCGGCGAACGCCGGTGGTGGCTCCAGCATCTTCAGGAGGTAGCCGACCAGCAGGAATATGGCCGCCGCCGTACCCGCCAGCATCGGCGCCAGAACGGTGACGACCGCTCCTATGCCGGCGCCCGACTGACCGAGGCCGTCCGGCGCCGGGTCGGAAGCCGTGTCCCGGACGGTGGCGCGTGCTGCGTCACGGGCCTTCACGTACTGCTCGTACTCGTCGGAGGCCGTGGCGGTGATCAGGGCGACGGCCGCCAGCGCCATGGTGCGCAGCTGGGCGGCGCTGAGGCGTTCGCCGACAGCGGCCAGTTCCGGTCGTTCGTGTGCGTGACGCAGTGCGTCGTCGAGGAGCCGTTCGTACTCGGGCCGGTCCTCGGTCAGCAGGTGCGGAGCGCTGTTCATCTGCATCCCCCGATGCTCCGTCGGGCCTGTATGCCCGCTGGGTCCGGGCAGTTCGGGCGGAAACGGAGGAGAGCCTGCTACTGATAGGCCGATGGTAGAGCGCGCACAGCACGGGGTGACAGAGGGTTTCCGGAAATAGCCCCTGTACTCGGCGTGGTCAGCTCGGGATGCGTCTTCCCCGCAGGGCCTCAGTCATGCAGGGGGAGTTGGACGACCAGTAGCTTTCCGGCCATGGTCACCCCGCCGTCCATGGCGATGGCGAGCCCGTCCGCGTACACGTGCGGCCCGTCGACCTGCGGCCCGGCGCCGTCCTCTCCGTCCTCGGAGCCGACCTCGCCGGTCAGGTACGGGATGGGGCTGTGACCATGGACGACGCGCCGGCCGCCGTACGCCGCCATCAGCTGCTGGACGGCCTGGGCGCCCGAGTCGTCGCGGAAGGCGAACCGCTTGGTGAGCTTGCGGAACAGGTCCCAGCACTCGTCGGCGTCGTTGCGCGTGAGGATGGCGTGGACCGTGTCGTTGACGTCCTCGATGGTGGAGCCGTAGTCGAGGTACGCCGTCGTGTCCGAGTGCATCAGGAGGTGCCCGTCCTCCTCGACGACGGCGTCGAGCCGGGACATCCACTGGAGGTGGACGTCCTGAAGGCGCTCCATGTCCGTCTTCTGCCCGCCGTTGAGCAGCCAGGCCGCCTGGAAGGTGGCCGTGCCCGCGCCGGAGTTCACCGGGGTGTCGCCGAACCGCTTGGCGCCGATGAGCAGCAGCTCGTGGTTGCCCATCAGGGCCTTGCAGTAGCCGCCGGCGGCCGCCGCCTCGGCGGAGAGCCGCATGACGAGGTCGATGACGCCGATGCCGTCGGGGCCCCGGTCCGTGAAGTCGCCGAGGAACCAGAGGCGTGCGTTGCCCGCCGCCCAGCGGCCTTCGGAGTCGATCAGGCCCTGTTCCGCGAGGGCGGCGAGCAGCTCGTCCAGGTAGCCGTGGACGTCACCGACCACGAAGAGGGGGCCGAGGCCCGGTTCGGTGGAGGGACGCGGTTCGGGCACGGGCTGCACCTGGGCGGGTTCGTCGACGCTGATGACGGGAAGGTCGCGCGCCGTCGGGGTGTATCCCTCGGGCGTCTCGCCCTCGGGGAACGCGTTCCCCGGGTGCGGCGACGCGGGCGGCGCGGGGGACTGCGCATAGGGCGGTACGCGGAAGTCGCGCAACGTCGCCGTCCGCACCACGGGTTCCTGACCGGCCCCCTGTGTCATCGACCCCTCCACACCACCGTCGCGCCGCCGTACACCTGACGGGCCCTGCTGGTCGGGTTGGTCCGCGGTGTCGTGCGCCCATCATAGGAATGCAGATCGTGCTCTGGGACGCACCAGGGGTGGTGAATCCTTCCGCATGCCAGGTTCGTCGGTCGATTGGTCCTAATTGGGATGATCAGTCCCCTGCCGGGGAACGCGGCGCACTGACCGTGGTGCGGGGCGGACGGCGTTGCGAGGACGTCCGGACGATGAGCTCCGTCGGCACCACGCGTTCCACCGGGCCGTCCTGGTCGACTCCCTCGATGGCGTCGATGAGCAGCTGGACGACCGCCGTGCCGATCCTCCGCGGCTTCAGCGAGAGCGTCGTGATGGGCGGCTCGGTCGTCGCGTACACGGTGGATTCGCTGCAGCAGACGAGGAGCAGGTCCTCGGGGACGCGCAGGCCGTAGCGGCGCGCGGCCGCCAGCAGGTCCGTGCCGTTGGGGTCGAAGAGCCCGTAGACGGCGTCGGGGCGGTCCGGACGGGCCAGCAGCCGGTCGGCGGCCACCGCTCCCGCGCACGGGTCGTGGGCTGGATAGGACTCGTAGACCGGATCCTGTCCCACGCGCTCGCACCAGTGCAGGTAGGCGGTGGTGGAGAGCCGGGTGTACGTGTCGGTGGTGGTGCCGGTGAGCAGTCCGATACGGCGGGCTCCGGCGGCGGCGAGATGATCGAGGAGGTCGAGCACGGCGGCCCGGTGGTCGTTGTCCACCCAGGCGGTCACGGGCAGCGACCCGGCGGGACGGCCGTCGGAGACGACGGGCAGCCCCTGGCGGACCAGCTCGGAGACGACCGGGTCCTGGTCGGACGGATCGATGACGACGGTGCCGTCGAGCGCCACGTTGGACCAGACGTCGTGGCGCGAGGTCGCCGGGAGGATGACCAGTGCGTAGCCGCGGGCGAGGGCCGCCGAGGTGGCCGCTCTCGCCATTTCCGCGAAGTACGCGAACTCGGTGAAGGTGAAAGGTTCATCCCCGTACGTCGTCACGGTCAGGCCGATGAGGCCGGACTTGCCGGTACGGAGCGTGCGGGCCGCTGCGGAAGGGCGATAGCCCAGGCGCTCTGCGACCTCGCGGACATGGCGGCGGGTGGCGTCCGGGAGCCTGCCCTTGCCGTTGAGCGCGTCGGAGACGGTCGTGATGGAGACGCCGGCCGCGGCGGCCACATCCCGGATTCCGGCACGTCCCTGCCTGCCGCCGCGCCGGGGGGTCTCCGTCCGGCTCACCTGGTGCTTCCCTGCTGCTGTCATGGCGAGCCGATAGTAGGGGTCGGGCGGGGCATCGGTCCGGTCGCATATTCAGGCGTTGACAGGCACGTTTCTGCAAGGTCATCGGGCGGCAACCACCCTACTAAGCAAGGCTGTTGGCGGGTCCTGCCGTCATGTGTCATGCATCCGGCCGGATGGACCTGCCGAGGGGGCAAGGTCTCGGGGAGGTCTCAACTCACCTTTTCGAGGGACGCGCGCCACGGAGTGAGCCACCGGCGCGCGCCACCACCGGTCGCGCTCCCCCTCATTCCGGGGTTCACCGGACGAATCCGCTGTCCACCCGTTCGCAGCGGCGTCCAATCCTCATAAGGTGAGCAGTATTGATGTGTACGGACGGTCGAGGAGGACCTGCGGTGAGCGAGACGAGCCCCAAGCTGCGCGCCGAACTGGACGGCGTTCCCGCCTACGTTCCGGGCAAACCGGCATCGGCGGACGGACCCGCCGCCTTCAAGCTGTCCTCCAACGAGAACCCGTATCCGCCGCTGCCGGGCGTGATGGAGAGCGCGCTCGCTGCCGCCCAGCACTTCAACCGCTACCCGGACATGGCCTGCACCGGTCTGATGAACGAGCTGGCCGACCGTTTCGGTGTGCCCGTGTCGCACCTGGCCACCGGCACCGGTTCGGTCGGCGTGGCCCAGCAGCTGCTCCAGGCCACCTCGGGTCCTGGTGACGAGGTGATCTACGCCTGGCGCTCCTTCGAGGCGTACCCGATCATCACGCAGGTCAGCGGCGCGACCTCGGTCAAGGTGCCGCTGACCGACGCCGATGTGCACGACCTGGACGCCATGGCGGACGCGATCACCGACCGGACGCGGCTGATCTTCGTCTGCAACCCGAACAACCCGACCGGCACCGTCGTGCGCCGGGCCGAGCTGGAACGATTCCTCGACCGGGTGCCGAGCGATGTGCTCGTGGTGCTGGACGAGGCGTACAAGGAGTTCATCCGCGACGTCGAGGTCCCCGACGGCCTCGAGATCTACCGGGACCGCCCCAACGTGGCGGTGCTGCGGACGTTCTCCAAGGCGTACGGGCTCGCGGGGCTACGGGTCGGCTTCGCGGTGGCCCATGAGCCGGTGGCGGCCGCGCTGCGCAAGACGGCGGTGCCGTTCGGCGTGAGCCAGCTCGCCCAGGACGCGGCGGTGGCCTCGCTGCGTGCCGAGGACGAGCTGCTCGGCCGGGTCGGCTCGCTGGTGTGCGAGCGGGACCGCGTCTCCGAGGCCCTGGTGCGGCAGGGCTGGACGGTGCCCGAGTCCCAGGCGAACTTCGTCTGGCTGCGGCTGGGCGACCGCACCCTGGACTTTGCGGCGGCCTGCGAGAAGGCCGGGGTGGTGGTGAGGCCGTTCGCGGGTGAGGGCGTGCGCGTGACGATCGGCGAGGGCGAGGCGAACGACCTGTTCCTGAAGGTGACGGAGTCGTTCCGCCAGGAGCTGTAGCCGGTTCCACCCGGCGACCGGGCCCCGTGTCTCGTAGGAGGTGCGGGGCCCTTTCGTATGCCCTTTCACAGGCCCGGCGCGAGGACGGCGTGCGACAGGGGACCCCCCGGCGAAGGTCCCGAAAGCGTGTGCGCCATAATTGCTTGTGAATGTGAACGCGTTCACAAGCGTGTCCTGCTTCCTCCCGTGATCCGTTGGATTTAACGGACAAACTGCCGGTATGCAACTACGGCGACGTAAGGAGAAGACGACGTGGAGCTAGCTCTGGCGCCGGAGACCCTGGCGCGATGGCAGTTCGGTACGACGACCGTCTACCACTTCCTCTTCGTTCCTCTGACGATCTCTCTCGCGGCGCTCACCGCCGGCCTGCAGACCGCCTGGGTGCGGACCAACAAGGAGAAGTACCTCAGGGCGACCAAGTTCTGGGGAAAGCTCTTCCTGATCAACATCGCCATGGGTGTCGTCACCGGCATCGTCCAGGAGTTCCAGTTCGGGATGAACTGGTCCGACTACTCGCGGTTCGTCGGTGACATCTTCGGGGCTCCGCTCGCGTTCGAGGCCCTGATCGCGTTCTTCTTCGAGTCCACCTTCATCGGACTGTGGATCTTCGGCTGGGACAAGCTTCCGAAGAAGATCCACCTCGCCTGCATCTGGATGGTGTCCCTCGGCACCATCCTCTCCGCCTACTTCATCCTGGCGGCCAACTCCTGGATGCAGCACCCGGTCGGTTACCGCATCAACGAGGAACGCGGGCGCGCCGAGCTCACCGACTTCTGGCACGTGCTCACGCAGAACACCGCGCTGACCCAGTTCTTCCACACCATCACGGCCGCCTTCCTGGTCGGTGGCGCGTTCATGGTCGGCATCGCGGCCTTCCACCTGGCCCGCAAGAAGCACATTCCGGTGATGCGGACCTCCTTGCGGTTGGGCCTGGTCACCGTGGTGATCGCCGGCCTGCTGACCGCTATCAGCGGCGACCAGCTCGGCAAGGTGATGTTCAAGCAGCAGCCGATGAAGATGGCGGCGGCTGAAGCGCTGTGGGACGGACAGAACTCCGCACCCTTCTCGATCTTCGCTTACGGAGACGTCAGCAAGGGCCACAACTCGGTCGAGATCTCGATCCCCGGGATACTGTCCTTTCTCGCCGACGACGACTTCCACTCGTACGTGCCGGGCATCAACGACATCAACAAGGCGGAGCAGGAACGCTTTGGCCCCGGTGACTACCGGCCCAACATCCCCGTCGCGTTCTGGAGCTTCCGGTGGATGATCGGCTTCGGCATGGCGTCCTTCGCACTCGGAATCCTGGGGCTGTGGCTCACGCGAAAGAAGTTCATGCTGCCGGAGGCGATGCGCACCGGTGAGGACGAGGTGCCGCACCTGGTCCTGTTCAAGAACAAGGCCTTGAGCCCCAAGCTGGCCCGGTGCTACTGGGTCGTCGCCCTGTGGACCCTGCTCTTCCCGCTGATCGCCAACTCCTGGGGCTGGATCTTCACCGAGATGGGCCGGCAGCCGTGGGTCGTCTACGGAGTGCTCCAGACCCGCAACGCGGTCTCCCCCGGCGTCTCCCAGGGTGAGGTGCTCACCTCGCTGATCGTCTTCACCACGCTCTACGCGGCGCTTGCGGTGATCGAGGTCAAGCTCCTCCTGAAGTACATCAAGGCCGGACCCCCGGAGCTCACGGACGACGACCTCAACCCGCCCACCCGGATCGGCGGCGACCACGAAGACGCCGACCGGCCCATGGCCTTCTCCTACTGAGAGCGGGAGCCGAGATATGGAACTCCACGACGTCTGGTTCGTGCTCATCGCCGTCCTGTGGACCGGCTACTTCTTCCTGGAGGGCTTCGACTTCGGGATCGGCGTTCTCACCAAGCTGCTGGCCCGGGACCGGCTGGAGCGGCGGGTCCTCATCAACACCATCGGCCCCGTCTGGGACGGGAACGAGGTGTGGCTGCTCACGGCCGGCGGGGCTACTTTCGCGGCATTTCCCGAGTGGTACGCCACCCTGTTCTCCGGCTTCTATCTGCCGCTGCTGATCATCCTGTTCTGCCTGATCGTGCGCGGCGTCGCCTTCGAGTACCGGGCGAAGCGGTCCGAGGAGAAGTGGCAGACCAACTGGGAGCACGCGATCTTCTGGACCTCGCTGATTCCCGCCGTGCTGTGGGGTGTGGCCTTCGGGAACATCGTGCGCGGCGTGAAGATCGATGCGGACATGGAGTACGTGGGCAACTTCTGGGACCTGCTGAACCCTTACGCGCTCCTCGGTGGCCTGGTCACCCTCACCCTCTTCACCTTCCACGGCGCGGTGTTCGCCGGGCTGAAGACGGCCGGTGACATCCGGGCCAGGGCGCGCGGGCTGGCCCTGAAGCTGGGCGCCGTCACGGCGGTGCTCGCGCTCGCCTTCCTCATCTGGACCCAGCTCGACAACGGGGACGGGTGGAGTCTGATCGCGATGATCGTCGCCGCCGTAGCGCTCGTCGGAGCGATCGTGATGATCGGGGCGGGGCGTGAGGGCTGGTCCTTCGCGCTCTCCGGCGTGGCCATCGCGGCGACGGTCGCCATGTTGTTCCTGACGCTCTTCCCGAACGTCATGCCGTCCTCGCTGAACGATGCCTGGAGCCTCACGGTCACCAACGCCTCGTCCAGCCCGTACACGCTGAAGATCATGACCTGGTGCGCCGGGATCGCCACCCCGGTCGTACTGCTCTACCAGGGATGGACGTACTGGGTGTTCCGCAAGCGGATCGGCACCCAGCACATCGCCGAAGCGCACTGAGCGGTGAGTTCCCTGACCGAGCCGAGCCGTAAGGGATGTTTCACGTGAAACCGATCGACCCGCGCCTGCTCCGCCACGCTCGCGCCACACGCCTGTTCATGGTGGCCGTGGTGGTTCTCGGCCTGGCCGGGGCGGTGCTGGTCATCGCGCAGGCCATGCTCATCGCCGAGATCGTGGTGGGCGGCTTCGAGGACGGGCTCACGGCGGTCAGGCTGCGCACCCCGCTTCTGCTGCTCGCGGCGGTCGCGCTCGGGCGGGCCCTGGTCGCCTGGCTCACCGAGCTGGCCGCCCACCGGGCCGGTGCGGCGGTCAAGTCCGAGCTGCGCCGACGGCTGCTCGACCGGGCTGCGGAACTGGGGCCGGACTGGCTGAGCGGCCAGCGCACCGGCTCGCTGGTGACGCTGGCCACCCGGGGGATCGACGCCCTGGACGACTACTTCGCCCGCTATCTGCCCCAGTTGGGGCTCGCGGTGGTCGTGCCGGTGGCCGTGCTGGCCAGGGTCGTCACCGAGGACTGGGTGTCGGCGGCGATCATCGTGGTCACGCTGCCGCTCATCCCGCTCTTCATGATCCTGATCGGCTGGGCGACCCAGTCGCGGATGGACCGTCAGTGGCGGCTGCTCTCCCGGCTCTCCGGTCACTTCCTCGACGTGGTGGCCGGACTGCCGACGCTGAAGGTGTTCGGCCGGGCGAAGGCCCAGGCCGAATCCATCCGCCGCATCACGTCGCAGTACCGGCAGGCCACCCTGCGCACCCTGCGGATCGCCTTCCTGTCCTCGTTCGCCCTCGAACTCCTCGCCACCCTCTCGGTGGCCCTCGTCGCGGTCACCATCGGCATGCGGCTGGTGCACGGTGAACTCGACCTCTACACCGGTCTGCTGGTCCTGATCCTCGCGCCCGAGGCATATCTGCCCATCCGGCAGGTGGGGGCGCAGTTCCATGCGGCAGCCGAGGGCCTTTCGGCGGCGGAGGAGGTCTTCGCGGTACTGGAGACGGAGCCCCGGGCGAGCGGTGCGGGGGAGGTGCCCGGGTCGCTGCGGCTGGAGCTGGAGGACGTGACGGTACGCCACGAGGGGCGGTCTGAGCCTTCGCTCGCCGCTGCCCGGCTGACCGTCGAGGAGGGGGAGACGGTCGCCCTGGTCGGCCCGAGCGGTGTCGGCAAGTCCACCCTGCTGAACGTGGTGCTGGGCTTCACGGCCCCCGACGAGGGCCGGGTACGGGTCGGTGGCACCGATCTGGCGGACATCTCCCTCGCACGCTGGCGGGAGCGCATCGCCTGGGTCCCGCAGCGCCCCCATCTCTTCGCGGGCACCATCGCGGACAATGTGAGGCTCGCCCGGCCCGCCGCCGACGACAGCGCGGTGACGGCGGCGCTGCGCGACGCGGGGGCGTACGAGTTCGTACGAGGGCTGCCGGACGGCGACCGCACGGTGCTCGGTGAGGACGGCGCCGGTCTCTCCGCGGGCCAGCGGCAGCGGATCGCGCTGGCCCGGGCCTTCCTCGCCGACCGGCCGGTGCTGCTGCTGGACGAGCCGACCGCGAGCCTGGACGGCGAGACGGAGGCGGGGATCGTCGAGGCCGTACGGAGGCTGGCGGCGGGCCGGACCGTGCTGCTGGTGGTGCACCGGCCGGCGCTGCTGTCGGTCGCGGACCGGGTGGTGACGCTGACGGCCCCGGCTGCCCTTGCTCAGGAAGCCGCTGTGTCGCTGCCCAGCCCGGCGAAGGCTGCCGGCTCGCCCAGCGACATCCTGCCGGCCGAGCCGGCGCCTGCGGCGGAAGCGCTCGTGGAGGCCACGACGGCGCGCAGGCACGTGCTGACCCGGGTCCGGGACGCCGCAGGCGCCCAGCGTGCCCGTTTCGGGCTCGCCCTGCTGCTGGGAAGCCTCGCTCTGGGGTCCGCCGTGGGGCTCATGGCGGTCTCCGGCTGGCTGATCTCCCGGGCGTCCGAGCAGCCGCCCGTGCTGTATCTGATGGTCGCCGTGACGGCCACCCGTGCCTTCGGTATCGGCCGGGCCGTCTTCCGCTACGCCGAGCGTCTCGTCTCGCACGACGCGGTCCTGCGGATGCTCGCCGAACTGCGCGTCGCCGTGTACCGCAGCCTGGAGCGCATCGCGCCGGGCGGCCTGCGCGGCGCCCGGCGCGGGGATCTGCTCTCGCGGCTGGTCGCGGACGTGGACGCGCTCCAGGACTACTGGCTGCGGTGGCTGCTGCCCGTCGGCACCGCCGTCCTCGTGGGCGCCGCGACCGTCGGCTTCACCGGCTGGCTGCTCCCCCAGGCGGGCCTGGTCCTGGCCGTGGGGCTGCTGCTGGCGGGCGTCGGGGTCCCGCTCGTCAGCGGTGCCTGCGCGCGCCGTGCGGAGCGCCGGCTGGCCCCCGCCCGGGCCGGTCTGGCCACCCGGATCACCGATCTGCTGGGCGGGACGGCCGAGCTGACCGTGGCGGGCGCCCTGCCGGGGCGGGTGGCCCGCACGCGCGCGGCCGACACCACCCTCACCCGGATCGCGTCGCGTGCGGCGTCCGCGACCGCGCTCGGCGGCGGTCTCACCGCTCTGATCGCCGGCCTCACCGTGGTGGCCGCCGCTTCGGTCGCCCTTCCGGCGGTGGCGGACGGCCGGCTCGCCGGTGTGGAACTCGCCGTCGTCGTCCTCACCCCGCTGGCCGCCTTCGAGGCCGTGACCGGTCTGCCGCTCGCCGCCCAGTACCGGCAGCGGGTCAGGCGGAGCGCGGAGCGGGTGTACGAGGTCCTGGACGCCCCCGTTCCCGTACTGGAGCCCGAAGCACCGGCCGCGCCACCGGTGAGCCCGTTCCCGCTGGAGGTGCGCGGGCTGTCGGCCCGGTACGCGGGCACGGCCCACGACGCGCTCGCCGCCGTGGACCTCACCCTGGAGGCGGGCCGCCGGATCGCCGTCGTGGGGCCCTCCGGTTCCGGGAAGACCACGCTGGCCCAGGTGCTGCTGCGCTTCCTGGACGCGCGGGCGGGCAGCTACCGGATCGGCGGTGTGGACGCCTCGGCGCTGGACGGGGACGCCGTGCGGAGGTTCGTCGGGCTGTGCGCCCAGGACGCCCACATCTTCGACAGCTCGCTCCGGGAGAACCTGCGGCTCGCCCGTCCCGCCGCGACCGAGCCCGAACTGCGCGACGCCCTGGCGCGGGCCCGCCTGCTCGACTGGGCGGACGCGCTGCCGGACGGGCTGGACACCCTCGTCGGGGAGCACGGCGCCCGCCTCTCCGGAGGCCAGCGCCAGCGGCTCGCCCTGGCCCGGGCCCTGCTCGCCGACTTCCCCGTACTCGTACTGGACGAGCCCGCCGAGCACCTCGACCTGCCCACGGCGGACGCCCTGACGGCGGACCTTCTGGCGGCGACCCTGGGACGTACGACGGTCCTGATCACGCACCGCCTCGCCGGTCTCGACACCGTGGACGAGGTGGTGGTCCTGGAGGCGGGTGCGATCGTGCAGCGGGGCCCGTACGACGTACTGGCCTCGGTCGACGGCCCGCTGCGGCGGATGCTGGCGCGGGAACGGGAGAGCACCGGGCAGCCGGAAGCGGCCGTGGGAGCCCGCTCGTAGGCCCCGCCCGGTCGCTCCCGGGACAGCGCGGGCACGATTTCCGGAAGCGGCGTGGACCCGCCTCCGGAACAGCGTGAGTCCGCTTCCGACTTTCCAGGGCAAATACGACTAATTAGGCTCGCAGTATGTCTGAGGAGGATCCGGCCAGGAGCCTGCAGGGCCTGTCCACCGAGCTGACCGCCCAGGTGCCGCGCCTGCTGGAAGCCATGCGCTCCGTCGGGACCGGCCTCGAACTGCATTCCACGCTCGACCGGATCTGCGAGACGGCGGCGGAGCTGGCCCACGCCCGCTACGCCGCGATCGGGGTCGTGAACGAGGAGGGCGAGGGGCTCTCCGACTTCGTCACCTATGGGGTGCCCGACCCGGTGGCCCACGAGATCGGCCGGCTGCCCGACGGGCACCAGGGCCTGCTCGGGGCCCTCATTCACGATCCCCGCCCGCTGCGTCTCGCGGACCTGACCAGCGATCCGAGGTTCGCCGGGTTTCCGCCCGGGCATCCGCTGATGCGCACGTTTCTCGGCGTTCCGATCAGGGTCCAGGGCGAGATCTTCGGCAATCTGTATCTCGCCGAGAAGGACGGCGGCGGCGAGTTCAGCGACTACGACCTGCACCTCGTGCGCGTACTGGCGACGGAGGCCGGGATCGCCATCGGCAACGCGCGGCTGTACGAGGCGGCCCGGCAGCGCGAGCGGTGGATCGACGGATCGGTCGCCGTGACGACCGCCCTGCTCTCCGGCAGCGACGCCGACGACGCCCTCACGGTCGTCGCGGAACAGGCCCGCCGTCTCGCGGGGGCCGCCGCCGGCATCGTGCTGCTGCCGGCCGAGGGCGGCGGCCTGGAGATCGTCGCCGTCTCGGCGGACGATCCGGCCGACTCGCTCGGGGTGATCGTTCCCGCGCAGAGCCCGGTGGTCGGGATGCTGCTGAGCGGCGAGGCGGTCTTCGTGGACGACTCGGCCACCGACACCCGCTTGATCACCAGGCTGGCGGATCCGTTCGGTCCGAGCATGCTGCTGCCCCTGCGCAGCGGGGGCCGGGTGCTGGGCGCGCTGGCCACGCCCCGGGCCAGGGGCGACCGGCCCTTCACGGAGACGGAACGGACGCTGGCCACCCAGTTCGCCTCGCAGGCCGCCCTGGCCCTGATGATGGCCGACGCCCAGCGCGACCGGGAACGTCTGGCGGTCTACGAGGACCGCGACCGGATCGCCCGTGACCTGCACGATCTGGTCATCCAGCGGCTGTTCGCGACCGGGATGATGCTGGAGAGCGCGCAGCGGCGGTCGGACGTCCCGGAGGTGCAGACCGGGGTCGGCCGGGCGGTGGACGAGCTGGACGTGACCATCCAGGAGATCCGGACCGCGATCTTCGCGCTCCAGCAGGAACCGGCGGAGGCGCCGTCCGGGCTGCGCACCCGGGTCCTGCGCGAGATCAACATGGCGTCCGTGCCCCTGGGCTTCAAGCCGTCCCACCGCTTCCTCGGGGCGGTCGACTCACTGGTCGGCGAGCTGACGGCCAAGAACCTGATCGCGGCGCTGCGGGAGGCGCTGTCCAACGCCTTCCGGCACGCCGGTGCGGCCCGCATCGAGGTGGTCGTGGACGCGACCGTCACGCTGGACGACGGGCGGGAGGCGGTGCGGCTCTCGGTCGCCGACGACGGGGTGGGCATGCCGGAGGGAGGCCGCCGCAGCGGACTGCGGAATCTGGCCCGCCGGGCGGAGTCGCTGGGCGGGGCCAGCTGGTTCGAGCGGGGGATCGGTGAGGGCGGCGGCGGTACGACGGTGGTGTGGCAGGCGCCGCTGTGAGGGCCGGTGTGCGGTGTGGGGGCCTTGAGCGCCCCGGCCGTGTCTTCCGCCCGGCTCAGCGCCCCGCGAGGCTTCCCGTGCGGTCGGCGAGGATGCGCTCGATGACCACGGCCACGCCGTCCTCGTTGTTGGTGATCGTACGGCCGGAAGCAGCGGCCAGGGCGGCAGGGTGGGCATTGCCCATGGCGTACGAGCTGCCGGCCCAGCTCAGCATCTCCACGTCGTTGGGCATGTCCCCGAAGGCGACGACCTCGGCGGCCGTGATGCCGCGCTCGGCGCAGCACAGTTCCAGGGTGCTGGCCTTGGAGACGCCGGGCCCGCTGATCTCGATGAGGGCGGTGGGGCTCGACCGGGTGAAGGTGGCGCGCTCCCCGGCGGCTGCCCGGGCCAGGGCCAGGAACTCGTCCGGGTCGAGCTCGCCGTGGCGGGCGAGCAGCTTCAGCACGGGAACGCCGTCGCCCGGGGTCTCCTCGTGCAGCAGCTTCTCCGCGACGGCCACGGTGGCGCCCGGGTCGAGGTAGAAGGGCGGGTAGGCGGGCTCGTAGTGGATGCCGGTGGCCAGCTCGACGGCGAAGGACGTACCGGGAGCGGCGTCGCGCAGCGTGTGGACGACGTCGAGTGCCGTCTCGCGCTCCAGGCCCCGGACCTTCAGCAGCCGTCCTCCGGCATGCAGATCGGCGACGGCCGCGCCGTTGGCGCAGATCGCCAGACCGTGTCCGTGCACGTGGTCGCTGACGACGCCCATCCAGCGGGCGGGGCGGCCGGTGACGAAGAAGACCTCGACCCCCGCTTCCTCGGCGGCCGCGAGCGCCCGGACCGTGCGGTCCGAGACGGTCTTGTCGTCGCGCAGAAGAGTGCCGTCCAGATCCGTGGCGATCAGCCGGGGAGCGACGGGAGCGGACTGCTCGATAACGGTGGTCACCCGTACATTCTCGCGCATGGAAGCGCACGTGCGTGCGGAGGGTCGCACATTTGAGAGCACGCGCCCCTGACCTCCGAACATTCCTCCGGCATATGTCGCCGTCGCCCGAGAGGCCGTCCGCGCCACGCACGCGATGCGGCGCCTCCTCGTCCTCTCGTAGGGTCGCCCCATGCGACTGAGCACTGTGATTCTGCCGATCCACCGCTGGCACCAGGGCGGGCGCGAGCGCTGGCGGCGCGCCGAGGAGCTGGGCTTCCACGCCGCATACACCTACGACCACCTGTCCTGGCGGGCCTTCCGGGACGGCCCGTGGTTCGGGGCGCTGCCGACGCTCACGGCGGCCGCGGCGGCCACCGACCAGCTCCGGCTCGGCACGCTCGTCACCTCACCGAACTTCCGCCACCCGGTCACCCTCGCCAAGGAGCTGATCTCGCTCGACGACATCTCGGCGGGTCGGATCACGCTGGGCATCGGCGCGGGCGGCAACGGTTTCGACGCGACGACCCTGCTGCGGAGCGGTGAGGAGCCGTGGACGCCGCGGCAACGCGCCGACCGCTTCGGCGAGTTCGTGACCCTGCTCGACGCCCTGTTGCGCGAGCCGTCCGGCAAGTCGTACGAGGGGGAGTTCTACGCGGCCACCGAGGCCCGGAACCTGCCCGGCTGTGTGCAGCGGCCCCGTCTGCCCTTCGCCGTCGCCGCCACGGGGCCGCGCGGTCTGGCGCTGGCCGCGCGCCACGGTCAGGCGTGGGTGACCACGGGGGATCCGAAGCTGTACGAGGCGGGCAGCGGCGCGCAGTCGGTCGAGGCTCTCGGCCGGCAGGTGGACGGACTGGGGCGCGCGTGCGCGGAGGCCGGGCGGGATGCGGCCGGGCTGGAGAAGGTGCTGCTCACCGGGTTCACGCCGGAGTTCAACCCGGGCCTCGCCGCGGGTGAGGGGCGGCCCTTCGACTCCGTCGACGCGTTCGTGGACTTCGCGGGCAGGCATGCGGAGCTGGGGTTCACGGAGATCGTCATCCATGCGCCGGTGCCCGCGGACGGGCCGGGGTTCGACGCGGCGGTGCCGGACGAGAAGCTGTTCGAGGAGATCGCGACGCGGGGCGCGGCGCAGCTGGCCGGCTGACGGGGACAGGGGCGGGGCTGGGGGCAGGGCCGGGCCCGCACGCTCTCGGTTCCCGGATCAGCCCGGCAGGCGCAGGAACTCGGCGGGCACGGCATCCGTGAGCCACACCCCGTTGGCGCTGACCCAGAAGGTGTGGCCCGCGCGGTGCATGGCGCCCGCGTCCACGGACAGCACGACGGGGCGCCCGCGCCGGGCCCCCACGCGGGTGGCGGTCTCGCGGTCGGGTGAGAGATGCACATGGGTGCGGTTCATCGGGCGCAGCCCCTCGGCACGGATCGCGTCCAGGGTCCGGCCGACCGTGCCGTGGTAGAGGTACGCGGGCGGTTCGGCGGGCGGAAGCCCCAGGTCGACGGCCACGGTGTGGCCCTGGCTCGCCCGGATGCGGTCGTCGTCCACGGCGAAACGCTGCTTGTCGTTGGCGGCGACCACATGGTCGAGCTCCGCCCTGCTGATCGGGAAGTGATGGCGAGCCGCCGCGCTCAGCAGCTCCTCGATCGGCACCCAGCCGTGGGCGTCGAGCGTGAGCCCGATCCGCTCGGGCTGATGCCGCAGGTGCTTGGAGAGGTACTTGGACACCTTGACGGTGCGTCTTTCATCCATTCCTTCAGCGTGCCCCTGACATGTACTCGATGCATCTCCATTTCGCCCGAGCTTCACCGGAACGGTTTTCGCTCCGAGGTTTGATCCACAGTCAGTTCGACTTATCCACAGGCAAATTGGCTTTGCTGTGGACAACAGACGCCCTAAATAGGCGTTTTGGGTAACTTGTCAGTCTCTGTGGGCTGGTGAGGCAAGCGAGTCCAACGTCCTCTTGTTCACCTCCCGTTCGGAGGCGGCGGCAATGAACGCGCCAACTCCGTCCGGCCCAACCAGGCGCTCGACCGCGTCGATTGTCGAGGCGGGCAGGCTCACGGACACCTCGTTCCGAGCAGCGGGGACCGTTCCGGCGAGCGCGTCGACGGCCAGGTTGTCCGCCAGGTACTGCGTGGCGAACATCCTCATCGCACGCGCGAGTTCGACGTCCACGGTCTGCTGGGCAAGCGGTCTCAGCCGCCGCACCATCGACGCCGCGTCATCCGCGTCCGCGTCGGTCGGAGGCCGATGGCCCAGGTAACGGGCAAAGACATGCTCGGTCGTGAACTCCAGGAAGCGGCACGCTATCTGCTCGACCTGGCCGCGAAGTTCCCTCAGCTGTCCCGCGATCGCGGAGAGCGGCACGCCCGCCGCGTACAACTCGGCCGCGACGGCGAGTTCCTGGGGGCTCGGCACACCGAACTCATCGTCGTTTCCCGGAATCCGTTCGAGGACGCCGAGCTCGATCGCCTCGCCGATGGCCCGCTCATCCGCCTCTCCCCCGAATTTCGCGACCAGTTGGGCGAGGGTGATGCGGCCGGCCCGCTCGTCGGTCCACGGGCCGTGCACCTCGGCGACGAGCCCCAGCACACCGCCCAGGCCGCGCCCCGTGTCCCAGGCCTCCAGCAACTCCTTGATGCTGGCCAGGGTGTAGCCCCGGTCCAGCAGGTCGGCGATCTGCCGGAGGCGGCCGAGGTGGGCGGGGCCGTACACATTGGAACGGCCCCGCCGCTCCGGGGCGGGCAGCAGCCCGCGGTCCTGGTAGCCGCGAATCGTACGGACCGTGGCGCCACTCGCGTGCGCGAGATCCTCGATCCGGTACTCGGGCACCAACAGGCCTGTCACCGCACCCGGTTGTCCCTCTGAGCCCGCAGACCTCGCCCTGCTCACAGCGGCGGCTTCAGCCGGGCGACACCCCGCAGCACACCGGGACCGACGCGGGACAGGAAGCGTACGGCGTGGGACTCCGGCGTCACCGGTACGACGGCCTGATTGCGCACGACCGCACGGAGGACCGCCTGCGCGACCTTCTCGGGCGGATAGTTGCGCCTGCCGTAGAGCTTGCCGGCGCGCTTCCGCAGGCGCTGCTCCTCCGCCGCGTCCGTACCGACGAACCGCGCCGTGGCCGTGATGCCGGTGTTGACGATCCCGGGGCAGATCGCGCTGACCCCGATCGACTTCTCGGCGAGCTCGGCGCGCAGACACTCGCTGAGCATCAGCACGGCGGCCTTCGACGTGCTGTACGCGGGGAGAGCGCGGGACGGCTGAAAGGCCGCAGCGGAAGCGGTGTTGACGATATGGCCGCCCTGACCGCGCTCCGCCATCTGCCGCCCGAAGAGCCGGCAGCCGTGGATGACCCCCCACAGGTTCACATCGAGGACGTTCCGCCAGTCCTCGGACGTCGTCTCCAGGAACGGGCCCGACAGCCCGATGCCCGCGTTGTTGACCAGCACATCGACCACGCCGTACTCGGCGGCCACCCGGGCGGCAAGCTTCTCCATGGCCTGCTCGTCGCTCACGTCCACCGCCTCGGCCCAGGCTTCCGGAGCCCCGGCCAGCCGGGCCGCCACCGCGGTCCGCTCGGCCCCTTCGGCATCCCGGTCGACGGCCACCACCCGGGCACCCGCCTCCGCGAAGGCCAGCGCCGTGGCGCGCCCTATCCCGCCCGCAGCCCCCGTCACCAGCACGAGCCGGCCGCCGAACCACTCCGCGTAGGGCCCACTCGCACGGGCCTCCACCGGAGCGCCGGTCGTCCGGGCCGACTCGGTGGCCGTCACGAACTCCCCGATCCACGAGGCCAGCTGGTCCGGCCGGGTGCGCGGCACCCAGTGCTTGGCCGGAAGCGAGCGACGGGTCAACTGCGGGACCCAGGACTCGAGGTCGTCGTAGAGCTGCTCCGAGAGGAAGACGTCCCCGGTCGGCGTGATCAGCTGCACCGGCACATGCGCGTACGCATCGGCACGCGGCCTGCTCAGCCGGGCACGGACGTTGTCCCGGTAGAGCCAGGCCCCGTGCGCCGCGTCATTGGGCAGGGAGGAAGTCGGGTAGTCGCCCGGGGGCACCTTCTCCAGCCGCTCCAGAATGCCCGGCCACCGCTTGCCGAGCGGCCCGCGCCAGGCCAGCTCCGGCAGGACCGGGGTGTGCAGCATGTACACGTACCAGGACTTGGCGCCCTGCCCGAGGAGTTGGCCGACCCGGCGCGGGGTGGGCCGGTTCACCCGGCGCTTGATCCAGTGCCCGAAATGGTCCAGGGAAGGGCCGGACATCGAGGTGAAGGACGCGATCCGGCCCTCCGTACGGCTGACCGTGGCGAACTCCCAGGACTGGACCGAGCCCCAGTCGTGCCCCACCACGTGCACGGGGCGGTCCGGACTCACCGCGTCGGCCACGGCCAGGAAGTCGTCGGTCAGCTTCTCCAGTGTGAAACCGCCGCGCAGGGGCTTCGGCGCCGTCGAGCCGCCGTGCCCGCGCACGTCGTACAGCACGACGTGCCACGCGTCGGCCAGTTGGGCGGCGACCTGTGTCCAGACCTCCTTGCTGTCCGGATAGCCGTGCACCAGCACGATCGTCGGCCGCTCCGGGTCTCCCAGCTCGACCACGCACAGCTCGATGCCGCCCGTGGCCACCCGGCGCTCGCGGGCGCCCGGCAGATCAAGCAGACGCGGGCCGCCGTCCCCTCCGGACTGCCCCGTGCCCACGGGCCGTTCGCTCTTCCCTCGTGACGCCATGCCACCGTCCGTTCGCTGCTGTGTGCGGTACGTGCTCGTAACGTGACACTGATGAATGTGACAATGACCGGCGGCTACGTCAAGGGGTGCGCAAGGCCTGTGGACAACTCTTCGTGCAGGCCATGACGGCTTTCGGTGCGGGCTGCCGTGGTCCTCAATGGGGTCCCCTTACGGGTCCCCTACAACTCGAGGCTGACGCCGATCCAGCCGTCAGGTCTGACGACCGCTGTGGTCCGCGCCACTACCGTCGTATTTGTGAATGTCATCGCTGCCGAAGGTCTGAGTAAACGGTTCCCCCGGGTGACCGCACTTGACCGGCTCACCCTGGACATCGGCCCGGGTGTGACCGGGCTGGTGGGCGCCAACGGGGCCGGCAAGTCCACGCTGATCAAGATCCTGCTGGGGCTGTCCCCCGCGACGGAGGGCAGGGCCGCCGTGCTCGGGCTCGACGTCTCGACCAGCGGTCCGGCCATCCGCGAGCGGGTCGGCTACATGCCGGAGCACGACTGCCTGCCGCCCGACGTCTCGGCCACCGAGTTCGTCGTCCACATGGCGCGCATGTCCGGCCTGCCGCCGACCGCCGCCCGAGAACGCACGGCGGACACCCTGCGCCATGTCGGCCTGTACGAGGAGCGCTACCGCCCCATCGGCGGCTACTCGACGGGCATGAAGCAGCGCGTGAAGCTGGCCCAGGCGCTGGTGCACGACCCCCAGCTGGTCCTGCTCGACGAGCCGACCAACGGGCTCGACCCGGTCGGCCGCGACGAGATGCTCGGCCTGATCCGCCGGATTTACAGCGACTTCGGCATCTCGGTCCTGGTCACCTCGCACCTGCTCGGCGAGCTGGAACGCACCTGCGACCACGTCGTCGTCATCGACGGCGGAAAGCTGCTGCGCTCCAGTTCCACCAGCGACTTCACCCAGACCACGACGACCCTCGCGGTCGAGGTCACCGACAGCGACACCCACCCGGACGGAACGGGCGCCCTGCGCCGTTCCCTCACCGAGGCGGGCGTCACACTCGTCGGTCTCGACGGACTGGACACCCAGGGGCTGCCCGGTGCCGGGCACATCCTGCTGGTCGAGGCGACGGGCGAGGAGACGTACGACCTCGTACGCGACAGCGTCGCGGGGCTCGGACTCGGCCTCGTACGCATGGAACAGCGTCGTCACCACATCGCCGAGGTGTTCCGCAGCGACGAGGCGACGCCCGCGGCCGTGCCGGCCGGAGCCGTACTGCAGAAGGGGAGCGGACGCGATGAGCACTGAGACCGGCGCCGCGACCGGGAACGACACCTCCCGGATCCACAACATCGGCTACCGCGCCTACGACGGCCCGCGGCTCGGGCGCGCGTACGCCCGCCGCTCGCTGTACTCGCAGACCCTGCGCGGCTCCTTCGGGCTCGGCCGGTCGGCCAAGTCCAAGGTGCTGCCCATGCTGCTGTTCGGCGTGATGTGCATGGTGGCGGCGATCATCGTGGCCGTCGCCATCGCCGCCCCGGGGACGACGAAACTCCCCATCAAGTACACGTCGTTCGCGATCTACCTGCAGCCCGTCATCAGCCTGTTCATCGCCGCGCAGGCGCCGCAGGCGGTCTCCAGGGACCTGCGGTTCAAGACCGTGCCGCTGTACTTCTCGCGGCCGATCGAGCACGGGGACTACGTCCTCGCCAAGTTCGCCGCCATGGCCTCCGCGGTCTTCGTGCTCACCGGGGCGCCGGTCGTGATCCTCTACATCGGCGCGCTGCTGGGGAAGTTCGACTTCGGCGACCAGACCACGTGGTTCGCCCAGGGGATGGTTTCCGTGCTGCTGCTCTCCGTGCTGTTCGCCGGACTCGGCCTGGTGATGGCCGCGCTGACCCCGCGCCGCGGCTTCGGTGTGGCGGCCGTCATCGCGCTGCTGATGATCACGTACGGCGCGGTCTCGACCGTCCAGGGCATCGCCTGGTCCACGGGGTCGGAGGGCGCGGTGCCGTGGCTGGGGCTGTTCTCCCCGCTCACGCTGGTCGACGGGGTGCAGACCGCGTTCCTCGGCGCGACCTCGGCCTTCCCCGGCGGGAACGGCCCGGGCGCCGGTGCCGGAGTCGTCTACCTGCTCGTTGTCCTCGCGCTCGTCGCCGGCTCGTACGCCGTACTGATGCGCCGCTACCGGAAGGTCGGGCTGTGACCACGATCGAGATCGACCACACCTCCCGCTGGTTCGGCAACGTGGTCGCCGTCAACGACGTCAGCATGACCGTGGGCCCTGGTGTCACCGGTCTGCTGGGCCCCAACGGCGCCGGCAAGTCGACGCTGATCAACATGATGGCCGGGTTCCTCGCTCCGTCCACGGGCACGGTCACGCTGGACGGGAAGGCGATCTGGCGCAACGAGACGGTGTACCGGGAGATCGGCATCGTCCCGGAGCGCGAGGCGATGTACGACTTCCTGACCGGCCGCGAGTTCGTGGTGGCCAACGCCGAACTGCACGGACTGGGCGCCGCCGAGGCGGCCACGGCCCTGGCCACGGTCGAGATGGAGTACGCGCAGGACCGCAAGATCGCGACGTACAGCAAGGGCATGCGCCAGCGCGTGAAGATGGCGTCCGCGCTCGTCCACAACCCGTCCGTACTGCTGCTGGACGAGCCGTTCAACGGGATGGACCCGCGCCAGCGGATGCAGCTGATGGACCTGCTGCGGCGGATGGGCGCGGAGGGCCGGACGGTCCTCTTCTCCTCGCACATCCTCGAAGAGGTCGAACAGCTCGCCTCGCACATCGAGGTCGTCGTCGCGGGCCGGCACGCGGCCTCCGGTGACTTCCGCCGCATCCGCCGGCTGATGACGGACCGCCCGCACCGCTATCTCGTACGGTCCAGCGACGACCGGGCCCTGGCCGCCGCGCTCATCGCCGACCCGTCGACGGCGGGGATCGAAGTGGACCTGAGCGAGAACGCTTTGCGTATCCAGGCGATCGACTTTGCCCGGTTCACCACGCTGTTGCCCAAGGTCGCACGCGAGCAGGGCATTCGTCTGCTGACCGTTTCACCGTCCGACGAGTCCCTCGAATCGGTCTTTTCCTATCTCGTAGCGGCCTGAGGCCGACAAGGAGCTGTGACGTCATGTACGACCCCACAGTCGCCCGGCTCACCTACCGGGCGCTGCTCGGCCGGCGCCGGGCCGCCATCCTCTTCGTCCTGCCCGCACTGCTGATCGTCATCGCGGTGGCGGTACGGATGTTCGCGGGGGCCGACGACCAGGTGGCCTCGGACGTCCTGGGCGGATTCGCCATCGCCACCATGGTGCCGCTGATCGGCGTCATTGCCGGCACGGGCGCCATCGGACCGGAGATCGATGACGGCTCGATCGTCTACCTGCTGTCCAAGCCGGTGAGCCGGCCGACGATCATCTTCACCAAGCTGATCGTCGCGATCGCGGTGACCATGGTCTTCTCGGCGGTACCGACGTTGATCGCGGGCCTGATCCTCAACGGCAACGGCCAGCAGATCGCGGTGGCGTACACCATCGCCGCCCTGGTCGCCTCGATCGCCTACAGCGCGCTGTTCCTGCTGCTGGGCACGGTCAGCCGGCACGCGGTGGTGCTGGGCCTCGTCTACGCGCTGGTGTGGGAGGCGCTGTTCGGCAGCCTGGTGCCGGGCGCGCGCACGCTCAGCGTGCAGCAGTGGTCGCTCGCGCTGGCGGAGAAGACCGGCGGCAACGGTGCGATCACCTCGGACGTCGGTCTGCCGCTCGCCACGGTCCTGCTGGCCGTGGTCACCGTCGCGGCGACCTGGTACGCGGGGCAGAAGCTGCGCACGCTGAAGCTGGCCGGCGAGGAGTGAGCGGACCGCCGTCCGACATGTGACAACCCCCGGTCATCGGCCGGGGGTTGTCACATGTCGGACAGTCTTACGCGTAACTGTACGTTTATCGGTGCGTTGTTCACGGTGCGTGGAGGCAACTGGAATCCGTGGCGTCGTAGCGTTCGTGAAATGTGCAGATGGCCGATACGGCGAGGGAGCACCCGCCGGTCGGTTCCTTGAGTGAGTGGCAACCGTGAGCGTCCTCCGCCCCTGAAGCCCGGGGAGAGGGCTGTCCATTTCCGCGAAGCTTCACGAACGGAAGGCAGCTCATGCCGACGGAAGTCGCCTTGCTCGAATCACGCGCCCTGCGCGTCGAACAGATGGGACGCGTCGACGTCCTGGACAAGGTGAAGTGCCTTGTCATGCTCCCGGATGGGATTCACCTTCGCACAGAGGGTGTGGCTCGTTACTTCGAAGTATCCACAAGGGCGGTCAGGAGGCTGACCGACCGGCACCAGGTCGAGCTCTCGGAGAATGGGATGCGCGTACTGCGTGGCTCTGACCTGCGTGACTTCCATAGCGACATGCTGTCGCTATGGGGTGGTGAGGAAGGGGAAAGTTATCCACAGGCAGCCACTCAGCTCCGTCTGTACACGCGCCGTACCGTGCTCAACGTCGCCATGCTTCTTCGCGACAGCGACGTCGCGCGCTGCGTGCGTACGTATCTGCTCGACGCCGAGCAGGACCTGCGCGCGGGATACGCGTCGCTCGAACACCGGGTCACCCGGGTCGAGAGCCACCTGGCAGGCGTGGGCACCGCGCTCCAGGAGCTGGGCCCGGTCCTCAACCGCATGTCGCACCGGCTCGACAGCCTCGACCGCAGGCTGGAGGCGACCCACCAGGTCGTCGGAGCCATGAGCGTGCGGCTGAGCGGGGTCTCCGAGGACGTGGTCCGGCTCGACGACCGCATGGACGCCCTGGCGCGCAATCTGAAGGAGCTGAACCGCCGCAACAAGCGCTGATCCGGCCCGGGCAGCCGGAGAAAGGGCTCAGGGACCGAGGCGGCGCCCCGGTCCCTGAGCCGCGCGAAGAGAGCGGGCGGTCTACGACTCCCGCAGCAGCCGCTCCAGCACCACCGCGATCCCGTCGTCGTCGTTCGACGTGGTCGTCTCCTGGGCGACGGCCTTCAGATCGGCGTGGGCGTTGGCCATGGCCACGCCGTGCCGGGCCCAGGCGAACATGGGGATGTCGTTGGGCATGTCGCCGAAGGCGATCGTGTCCGCGGCCTTCACGCCCAGCCGGCGCGCGGCGAGCGAGAGGCCGGTGGCCTTGCTCAGTCCCAGCGGCAGGATCTCCACGACCCCGGGGCCCGCCATGACCACGTCCACCAGATTGCCGACCGCCGCCCGCGCGGCCTTCGCCAGTGCGTCGTCGTCCAGATCCGGGTGCTGTATGTACACCTTGTTCAGCGGAGCGGCCCACATCTCGGCCGGGTCCTGGACGAAGACGGCCGGACGCGGTCCTTCCTGGACGCGGTAGCCCGGCCCGACCAGCACCTCGCCGTCGAGCCCGTCGCGGCTCGCGGCCAGCGCCAGCGGACCGACCTCGGCCTCGACCTTGGAGAGGGCGAGCCCGGCGAGCTGCCGGTCCAGGGTGAGCGACGTGAGCAGCCTGCGCTCACCCGCGTGGTACACCTGGGCGCCCTGCGCGCAGACGGCCAGGCCCTCGTAGCCGAGGTCGTCCAGGATGTGCCGGGTCCACGGGACGGCGCGGCCCGTGACGACGATGTGCGCCGCGCCGGCACCGGCGGCGGCCTTCAGCGCCTCGCGCGTCCGTGCGGAGACCGTTTCGTCGTCGCGCAGCAGGGTGCCGTCGAGGTCGGTCGCGACGAGCTTGTAGGGGAAGGTCACTTGACGACCGGCTCCAGAATCTCGCGCCCGCCCAGGTAGGGGCGGAGTACCTCGGGTACCCGCACCGAACCGTCGGCCAGCTGGTGGTTCTCCAGGATCGCCACGATGGTGCGTGGGACGGCGCAGAGCGTGCCGTTCAGCGTGGCCAGGGGCCGCATGGTCTTCTTGCCGTCGCGGTTGTCCCGCATCCGGACCGAGAGCCTGCGCGCCTGGAACTCGCCGCAGTTGGACGCCGAGGTGAGCTCGCGGTACTTGCCCTGGGTCGGGATCCACGCCTCGCAGTCGTACTTCCGGGTGGCCGAGGCCCCCAGGTCGCCGCTGGCGACGTCGATGACCTGGAAGGGCAGTTCGAGGCCGGTGAGCCACTGCTTCTCCCAGTCCAGGAGCCGCAGGTGCTCGGCCTCCGCGTCCGCCGGGTCGACGTACGAGAACATCTCGACCTTGGTGAACTGGTGCACCCGGAAGATGCCGCGGGTGTCCTTGCCGTACGTCCCCGCCTCGCGGCGGTAGCAGGAGGAGTAGCCGGCGTAGCGCAGCGGCAGCTTCTCCGCGTCGATGATCTCGTCCATGTGGTACGCGGCGAGCGGTACCTCGGAGGTGCCGACCAGGTACTGGTCGTCCTTGTCCAGGTGGTAGACGTCCTCCGCGGCCTGGCCGAGGAAGCCGGTGCCCTCCATGGCGCGGGGGCGGACCAGGGTCGGGGTCAGCATCGGGGTGAAGCCGGCCTCGGTGGCCTGGGCGATCGCCGCGTTGACGAGGGCGAGCTCCAGCAGCGCGCCGACGCCCGTCAGGTAGTAGAAGCGGGAGCCGGAGACCTTGGCGCCGCGCTCCATGTCGATCGCGCCCAGGGCCTCGCCGAGTTCGAGGTGGTCCTTGGGCTGGAACCCCTCGGCGCCGAAGTCGCGGATCGTTCCGTGCGTCTCCAGGACGACGAAGTCCTCCTCGCCGCCGACCGGCACGTCCGGGTGGACGATGTTGCCGAGCCGCAGCAGCAGGTTCCTGGTCTCCGCGTCGGCCTCGTCCTGGGCGGCGTCGGCGGCCTTGACGTCGGCCTTGAGCTGCTCGGCGCGGGTCAGGAGTTCGGCGCGCTCCTCGGGAGAAGCCTTGGGGATGAGTTTGCCGAGCGATTTCTGCTCGGAACGGAGTTCGTCGAAAGCGGCCCCGGACGACCTGCGCCGTTCGTCGGCGGAGAGCAGGGCATCGACGAGTGCGATGTCCTCTCCCCGGTTGCGCTGGGAGGCGCGAACACGGTCGGGGTCCTCACGAATCAGGCGAAGGTCAATCACTCCTCCAGGCTACCGGTGTCGGCTTCGCCCACTTGAACCGATAGGACCAAGCGTGGCGCTTTGCCCGAATTGCCGGTATTCGGCATTGTGGGGCGAGCGGGCCACGAGGCTTGCGTGGTGGGGTAGTTGGGCGGCGCTTTTCCACAGGAGTGACCGACTCGTCAAAGTTATCCACAGGCTGTGGGGGAAGTCTGTGGACGTGGAAGAGATCATTCCGAGGGCCTGCTGAATACACCTGGATTCAAGGTCCAAACCCGTTTCACGCGCTCGTTCGGGTGGGAATTGCTAGCCCTAAAGAGTTGATCAACGGAATTGGGCTGACACGGGGCGAACGGATGCCCTGTGGACGGGTGTGAGTGTGCTGTGTCGGTTTGTCGACCATGTCGGATTGCGGTGTCGACTTGTCCCCAGGTGGAATCCCTCGCCTGTGGATAACTTTTCCACGGGGTGGACAATCCTCTGATCGCACCGGCCCTGTGGACACGAAGCAGCCCCGGGCCAGGAGGCCCAGGGCTGGATCAGGCCCGTCCGTCCTGGCTGCGTGCCAGCCAGTCGGACGCCTCGGTGAACTCCGCGTCGGAGGTGCCCGCGCGCAGCGGGCGTACGTCCTCCGGAGCCACACCGGCCCGCGGATAGGAGCCGAGGAAGCGCACATTCGGGCAGATGCGCTTGAGCCCCATCAGCGCCTCGCCGACCCGGCGGTCGGAGATGTGGCCCTCCGCGTCCACCGCGAAGCAGTAGTTGCCGATGCCGGCCCCGGTCGGCCGCGACTGGATCAGCATCAGGTTCACCCCGCGCACCGCGAACTCCTGGAGCAGTTCGAGCAGGGCGCCGGGGTGGTCGTCGCCCAGCCAGATCACCACGGAGGTCTTGTCCGCACCGGTCGGCGCGGAGGGCCGGGCCGGGCGGCCCACGAGCACGAAGCGGGTCTGCGCGTTCTCCGCGTCGTGGATCTCGGTCACCAGCGGTTCGAGTCCGTACCGCTCCGCCGCGAACTCCCCCGCGAAGGCGGCGTCGTAGCGGCCCTCCTGCACGAGCCGCGCACCGTCCGCGTTGGATGCCGCCGACTCCCATACCGCCTGCGGGAGATGGGCGGCCATCCAGTTGCGCACCTGCGGCTGCGCGGCCGGGTGCGCGGTGACCGTCTTGATGTCGGACAGCTGGGTGCCCGGCCGTACGAGCAGCGCGAAGGTGATGGAGAGCAGCACCTCGCGGTAGATCATCAGCGGCTCTCCGCTGGTGAGCTGGTCGAGGGTGGTGGTGATGCCGCCCTCGACGGAGTTCTCGATCGGTACGAGTGCCGCGGCGGCCGTTCCGTTGCGCACCGCGTCCAGAGCCGCCGGCACGGAGACCATCGGGACGAGCTCGCGGGTGGCGGCTTCCGGGAGCGTACGGAGGGCCACCTCGGTGAAGGTGCCCTCGGGGCCGAGATAGGCGTAGCGCGTGGCGGACATACCGTCACCCTAGTGCGCGGTGGCGGCGCGGAAGCCCCGGACGGGTGGGCCTCCGCGGCTCAGGATTCCAGGAGCCGCTGCCCCACGTACTCACCGTCCGCCGCCCCGCCCGGCACCGCGAAGAGCCCGCTCGCCTCGTGGCGGATGAAGGGGGAGAGCGCGTCCCCCCGGTCGAGCTTGCGCTGCACCGGGACGAAGCCGCGCAGCGGGTCGGCCTGCCAGCAGATGAACAGCAGCCCGGCGTCCGGGGTGCCGTCCCGGGAGATCCCGTCGTGGTACGAGAACGGCCGGCGGAGCATCGCCGCACCGCTGTTGCGCTCGGGGGACGAGATCCGGGCGTGCGCGTTGTCCGGGATCAGCAGCTTGCCGTCCGGGCCCGCCTTGTCGAGGTCCATCGCGGTGGTCTCGGTGCCGCCGCTGAGGGGGGCGCCGTCCGCCTTGCGCCGGCCGATGACCCGCTCCTGGCGCTCCACCGGCAGCTTCTCCCAGTCGTCCAGGAGCATCCGGATGCGCCGGACCACCGCGTAGGAGCCGCCCGTGAGCCAGTCGTACGCCGGGTCCTGGCCGCCGGGGACGAACACGCGCCGGGCGAAGTCGTCGTCCGTGGACTTCGGGTTGCCGGTGCCGTCGATCTGGCCCATCAGGTTGCGGGCCGTCATCGGCTTCGCGGTCGCGCCGGGCGTGCGGTTGAAGCCGTTCATCTGCCAGCGCACGGTGGCCGTCGAGGCGGCCTCCTTCTGTACGGCCCGCAGCGCGTGGAAGGCGACGAGCGCGTCGTCGGCGCCGATCTGGACCCACAGGTCCCCGTTGGACCGGCCTGCGTCGAGGTGGTCGGAGGAGAACGGCGGCAGCGGGTCGAGCCCCGGCGGGCGGTGCTTGGTGAGGCCTGTGCGTTCGAAGAAGGTGGCGCCGAAGCCGAAGGTGACGGTGAGCGAGGACGGGCCCGCGTCCAGCGCGACACCGGTGTCGTGTCCGGGGCCGTCCGCCGCGCCAGCGGTGGGTTCGCCGGCCATCAGCCGCTGTGCCACGGCGGACCACCGGCGCATCAGGGCGGCGGCCTGCTTACGTCCGGCCCCCGGGGCGAGGTCGAAGGCGATCAGATGGCCGGACGCCTGAAGCGGAGTGGTGATCCCCGGTTGATGTTTCCCGTGAAACATCACCTCGGTGGAGCCGACCGTGGTCAGCGCGGCCGGTGCCTCGTCACGGGTCGCGGCATAGCCGGTGGCGCCGCCGGCCGCGCCGAGGACCAGCCCGGTCGCCCCGGCGGCGCCTGCGGTGCCGAGCAGCCGCCGCCGGGAGAGGGCCTGGGTGTTACCCGTGGCCTGGGTGTTACGGGTTTCGCTGCGCGTGTTCTTTCCGCTCACGGTCCTGCTCAGCCGATCTTCACGTTCTTGTCGACCGTCGTCTGGTCGATGTCGGAGGTCCGTACCGTCACCGCGACCTTCCAGTCGCCCGCGATCGGGAGCTGGAGGCCGGTGGCGGTCCAGTGGCCCTCGGTCAGCCGGACCGGGACGGCCGGCAGGGGGCCGATGTCCTTGGACTCCAGGGTGAAGGCGACCTTCACCTCGGGGACGTCCATGGGCTTCTTGGCGGGGTCCTCGATCCACAGGTGGATCACGTTGGCGCCGGTACGGCCCGGGTCGATGTCCATCCGTACCGTGCCCTTGCCGTTCGTGCCGCCGGTGTCGAAGGGAAGCGCGAGGTTGACGGGACCGCTGTCCACGGGGCCGGCCGCCGCAGACGTGGAGCGGGCCGCCTCTTCCTGCGTACGGCCCGGCTCGGTCGACGTCAGCACGGTGGTCACCGCGAGCAGGGCCACGGCGACGCCGACCTCGGCCAGTACGGAGCGGCGCAGCCCCGACCGGCCGGGGTCGGCGTCGCGTATCCGCTTCTTCTCGGCGGTGGCCACGGCGGCCCGCTGCCGGGCGAGCTGAGCGGCGCGGGCGGGGTCATCGACGGTATCCGGTTCGGCTTCCGCGCCGGCCTCGGGCTCCTCGTCGGCCTCGGGTGTCACCGCGGCCGGGGCATCGCTGCCCTCCGCGAGCTTCCCCGTCCACCGGCGCGACATCGACGCGATGCCCACCAGGACGGCGACGAGCCCCACCTTGACCAGCAGCAGCTGCCCGTAACCCGTACCGGTCAGCGCCGACCACGTGCCGACCTGCCGCCACGACTGGTAGACGCCCGTCGCGACGAGGACGACCACGCTGACGAAGGCGATCGTGGAGAAGCGGCGTACGGCCGCGGAGGTCAGGTCGGGCGTGCGGTACAGCGCGGTCAGCAGGGCCACGAGACCGCCCAGCCAGGCGGCGACGGCCAGCAGGTGGAGCACGTCCACGGGCATCGCGATGCCGGGCTGGATACCGGTCGACGCATGCTCGGCGAGCGCCCAGGTACCGGCGATACCGGCGGCGATGACGGCGCCGCCGATGGCGAGGCCGAAGGTGAGGTCCCTCTTCTCGCGCGGGTCCTCGCGCTTGGCGTACGCGCCGAAGAGCACCGCGACGAACAGGGCGCTGGCGCCGAGCAGCAGGAGCCGCGAGACGAGGGCGGCACCGGGCTTGGTGTCGAGGACCGCCTTGAGGCCGTCGAGGTCGAGGACGTCCCCCAGCTTCCCGGAGCCGGTGTACGAGCTGCGCAGAAGCAGCATCGCGATGGTCGCCGCGGTGAGCGTCATCCAGCCGCGTACGACCAGGCGTTGCAGCGGACGCGCCCCCGCTCCGCGCTGCCAGCAGGCCAGAACGAAGGCGGCACCGCCCGCGAGCACGATGAACCCGGCGTACGCGGCGTAGCGCGCGATGTCGTAGAGCGTGCCGACGAGTCCGCCCCCGGCCTCGCTGTCCGGGAGGGCGACGCTGGTCTCGGAGGGCGCCCCGATGGAGAAGGTGAAGGCGCCGGAGACCGGGTGGCTGTCGGCGGAGACCGCCTGCCAGGCCACGGTGTACGTGCCGTCGCCGAGGCCGCCGCGCAGGGCCACGCCGTACTTCACGGTGGACCCGCTGTGCAGGTCGCGCGGGGCGGCCCCGGTGTCGGCGCGCTTGCCCGAGGGGTCCAGGACGCGGATGGAGTCCGCGCCGAGGGCGACCTGTTCGGAGAAGGTGAGGGTGACCTGCGTGGGTGCGGTGGCGACCACCGCCCCGTCCTGCGGATCGCTCCCGGTGAGCGCGGCGTGGGCCGACGCGGGAGCCGCGACGGCCAGCAGCAGACCGAGCACCGCGCCGAGCAGCGCGGTGAGCAGTCCGGCCGCGGCGAGCGGCCGGCGCAGGGCGGACGGGGGCGGCCCGAAGGGCGGGGCGGTGGCTGTCATGGCGTGTCAGTCCCTCACTGCTTCTTCGGGTTGTGGGTGGTCTCCTTCACGGGAAGGTCGACCTCGATCGCGCCGGCCTTCTCGAAGTGCAGTTCCACGGACACCTTCTGGCCCTGCTTCGGCTGCTTCTTGAGCTTCATGAACATGATGTGGCTGCCACCACGTTCGAGATCCAGCTCACCGCCCGCGGGCACGTCGAAGGACGTCACCTTCCGCATGACCTGGTCCTTCGTCTCGTGGATCGTGACGTCGTCCGAGAGCGGGCTGGTGACCGAGGTGAGGCGGTCGTCGCCGGTGCCGTTGTTCTGCACGACGAGGAAGCCGGCCGCCATGTCGTTGACGGGCTGCGGCATGAACCCGCCGATGACCTTCAGCTCCGGCTTGTCCGAGGAGGTCGAGCACCCCGCCAGCGTCAGGCCCGCGGTCACGGCCAGGACGGCGGCGAGGGTGGTGCGGTGGTTCACGGGTTCTCCCCCTTGACGATCTTGGGGAGGTCCTTGGTGTAGTCGTCGGGCGTGGTGTCCTCGCTGTACAGCACGTAGCCCTTGTCGGTCTTCGGGGAGAAGGCGATGACCTGCGAGCCGTGCATCGAGACGATCGTGCCGTCCTTCTCCTTCTTCGGCGGGGAGATGCCGATGCCGATCTGCCGGGCGCCTGCCTGGATGGCCGGGAAGTCGCCGGTGAGGCCGACGAAGGACGGGTCCTGCGCCTTGAGCCAGCTGCCGAGGGAGGCCGGGGTGTCCCGTTCCGGGTCGGTGGTGACGAAGACGACCCGGAGGTCGTCCTGGTCGGCCTTGGGCAGGGCCTTCTTGGCGATGGCGATGTTGCTCATGATGAGCGGGCAGACGTCGGGGCAGTTGGTGTAACCGAAGTAGATGAGCGTCGGCTTGCCCTTGGTCTCCTTGCGCAGGTCGTACTTCTTGCCGTGCGTGTTGGTCAGGACGAGGTCGGGCTTGGTGAACGGCTGGTCGAGCACCGTCGCGGCCTGCGTCTTCGTCTGCATCGACACGTCGGCCACGGGCTTCTTGCTGTCGTTGTCACTGCCGCCGCAGGCGGACAGGGCGAGCGCGGCCGCGACGACGAGCGCCGCGGCCGGAACGATCTTCTTAACCATGGAGCACTGTTCCTGAGGAGTCGGTGGAGCGGGTGGGGGCCAGGAAGAGCCTGGCCCCCGTGGGGCCTGTCAGGTCGTACGCCGGCGCCCGGCCAGGACACCGAACGCCACGCCGGCGACGCCGATGACGATGCCGACGATGCCGAGCACCCGGGCGGTGTTGTCCGAGGAGTCGGAGGAGGCCGCCGAAGCGGTGGTCTCGCCGCCCTTCTCGGCGGAGTCGGCAGCGGAGTCCGAGGACTTCGAGTCCGCGCCGGCCGCCCCGTGCGCGTCATCGGCCGCGGCCGTCAGCTTGAGGACGGGAGCGGGGGACTCGGGCTCGTCGGCGCCTTCCTTGGGCTCCTCGATCCAGCGCACGACCTCCTTGTTGGAGTACGTCTGGATCGCCTTGAACACCAGCTGGTCGGCGTCCTCGGGGAGTTGGCCGACGGAGAGCGGGAACTGCTGGAAGCGGCCGGGCTCGATCTTGCCGCCGGTCCAGGTGACCTTGGAGACGGCCTCGTTGATCGTCTTGCCGTGCATCTGGAGCGGCTTGGCCAGCTTGCTCGTCGTCACCTCGATGTCCCAGCCGGGCACCGGCTGCGGCATGACGGACGCCAGCGGGTGGTCGGTCGGGAAGTTCACTTCGAGCTTGGTCGTCGAGGCGTTGTCACGCTCGTTGGGGACCTTGAAGTTGATGACGGCGTAGCCGCCCTTGGCGGCCTCGCCCTGCGGCTGGACGCTGACGTGGGCGGACGCCGTACCGGCGAGCAGCAGCACGGTGGACGCGGCGACGCCGCCGGCGAGGGCGATGCGGGAAACGTTCATGACAGGGATCACTCCACAGGGCACGAAGGAAGGGTGCTCCGGCGCACGGGTGCGCACCGGTATCGCGACGCCACTTCCGTACGGGTGCAACGCGCACCGCGGCCCGGAGGGGCGGGTGCGCATCGTGTGGAGGGCGTCGCGTCAGGCTGCGAGAGCGAGCGCGGAGGGCGGTCCGCGCCGGATCACCAGGTGCTGCAACGGATCCCCGGTGGCCGGGCACGGTGCGTCCACGGCGGTACGAGGGGTGCGCGGCCCGGTCGCGGGCCCGTCGGCCAGGCCGGTGCGCAGGGCGGCGACGAGCCGGAACGCGTCGCGCAGCGCCCGGAGCCGGGCCCCGGCCGCGACCTGCTGGGCGCCGTGCGCCGACAGCCGGGCGAGCCGGAACAGGGCGACCTCGCCCCGCCGCAGCAGCCAGCCGGTGGCCAGGGCGGCCAGCAGGTGCCCGAGGAGCATGGGCAGGCTGGGAAGCGTGTGGAGGAGGCCGGCCGGGGTGTCCCAGGCGGGGCCGGAAGGGGCGGCGGTCGGATGCTGGTGCGCCTGAGCGGTCACCGCCGCCGGGTCGATGCCCGCGGTGCCGACGATGTGCCGCGCGTCGGCGGCGTTCAACTGCTGGGGTCCGGCGCCGCAGACGAGGCTCGCCGCGAACCGGATCAGCGCGTCGTCGCCGCCCGTCGCCCCGGGGGTCATGGTGTGCGTGCCCAGCCCGAACAGGCTGTGCAGGGCGAGCTGTCCGCCGGCCAGGGCCGCGGCGATGGAGGGCAGTGAGCGTTCGCGTCCGGCGAGGGGGACGGCCACCGCGAGGACGCAGAGGAAACCGGCGAGCAGTGTCCACCAGGGGACGGTCGCGCAGGCGGCCAGCGCGTGTCCGGCCGCGGACAACGCGACGCAGACCGCGGCGAACACCGCGGCCCTCAGTAGCCGTAGACCGGCTCCGGCGCGTCCCACTGACACAGACATGGCGGGCCCATCATCGCACCCGGCCCCCCGCCCCCGTACGGCAGGTCCGGAAGGTCGTCTTCCGGGCGGATTGGGTGTGACCAGGGTTGTTCGCGCGGATTCCGGCAGCTCCCCGGACGGGTGCAACGGGCGTGCGGGGCCCGGAATACACCGGTGTGGTGCCTCCGGCTATCCGCCGAATGGGCGGCATCAGAGCACGCACGTGCTTACGACCGCCCGAGTGCGGCAATACGTAGCGGTATGTCTAGCCGCAACCAGGAGGCCGGAGCATGAGCATCTGGTGGTCACTCCATTTGCGGCGCGATGCTGCGAGCGTCCCGCTCGCCCGCCGGTTCCTGCTCGGCACGATGGAATCCGCGGGCGTGGACCCGGACATCTCCTTCGACCTGTCTCTCGCGCTCAGCGAAGCCTGTGCGAACGCGGTCGAGCACGGCGGGGAGTACGACGCCACCTCCGACGGCACCCGGAAGGACCGGGATGCCTGGGAGGAACCGTCGGCCACGGCCAGTGGCCAGTACCGGGTCACCGCGTATCTGGACGGCGAGAAGTGCCGCATCGAAGTCGCCGATTCGGGCCCCGGTTTTCCCACCCGGGGCGGGCCCCGCACGTCGGAGCGGCAGCCCGGGAGCGGACTGCCGGACCCGCAGTACGCGTCGTATCCGCCCGTCACCGCCGAGGAGGGACGGGGCCTGTGCCTGATCGAACAGCTTGCCGACCACGTCCACTTCGGCAACCGTCCGGGGTGCGCCGGCGCGGTCGTGAGCTTCGACAAGGTCCTGAAATGGCGGAAGGACGCCCTGCTCATGGTGTCCTGAGCGGGGCGCCCCTCCTCACGCGGCGCAGGCGGCGGATCAGCCCTTGAGCCGGGCCATCCACGCCTCGACCTCGTCGGCCTGTCGGGGCAGCTTGTCCGAGAGGTTCCGGTTGCCGTCCTCGGTGACGAGGATGTCGTCCTCGATCCGGACGCCGATGCCGCGGTACTCCTCGGGCACGGTGAGGTCGTCGGCCTGGAAGTAGAGACCGGGCTCGACGGTGAGGCAGACGCCCGGCTCCAGGGTGCCGTTCACATACGCCTCGGTGCGCGCGGCGGCGCAGTCGTGGACGTCCATGCCGAGCATGTGGCCGGTGCCGTGCAGGGTCCAGCGGCGCTGGAGGCCCAGCTCCAGGACCTTCTCCACCGACAGGTCGCCGAGCAGGCCCCACTCGACGAGCTTCTCGGTGAGGACCCGTTGTGCGGCGTCGTGGAAGTCGCGGAAGTCGGCGCCGGGCTTGACCGCGGCGATACCCGCCTCCTGCGCCTCGTACACCGCGTCGTAGATCTTGCGCTGGAGCGGTGTGAACGTGCCGCTGATGGGAAGGGTGCGGGTCACGTCGGCCGTGTAGAGGTCGTTGGTCTCCACCCCGGCGTCCAGCAGCAGCAGCTCGCCCGAGCGGACGGCGCCGTCGTTGCGCACCCAGTGCAGGGTGGTCGCGTGCGGTCCCGCGGCGCAGATCGAGCCGTACCCGATGTCGTTGCCCTCGATGCGGGCGCGCAGGAAGAACGTTCCCTCGATGTAGCGCTCGCTGGTGGCCTCGGCCTTGTCGAGGACCTTCACGACGTCCTCGAAGCCGCGCGCGGTGATGTCGCACGCCTTCGTCAGCTCGGCGATCTCGAAGGCGTCCTTCACGAGGCGCGCCTCGGAGAGGTAGACCCGCAGCTCCTCGTCGCGCTCGGCGGTGACCTTGTCGGTCAGGGCGGCCTCGATGCCGGCGTCGTGGCCGCGGACGTTGCGGACGGGGCCGGTGGCCTCGGCCAGCGCGGCGGGCAGCTCGCGCACGTCCTTGGCGGGGATGCCCAGCAGCTGCTCGGCCTCGGTGAGGGAGTGGCGGCGGCCGACCCACAGCTCGCCCTGGCCGTCGAGCCAGAACTCGCCGTTCTCCCGGTTCGAGCGGGGCAGCAGGTAAATGGTCGCCTCGTGGCCGTCTTCCACCGGCTCCAGGACGAGGACGCCGTCCTGCGTCTGGTCGCCGGTGAGGTACGCGTACTCGGTGGAGGCGCGGAAGGCGTACTCGGTGTCGTTGGAACGGGTCTTCAGCCGGCCCGCGGGAATGACCAGCCGCTCGCCGGGGAAGCGCGCGGACAGCGCGGCGCGGCGGTCGGCGGTGTGACCGGCCTGGGCGATCGGCTCCAGACCGTGCAGCTCGGTGTCGGCCCAGCCGGACTGCATGCTCGCGGCGAGCTCGTCGGACACGCCCGGGTACAGGCCGTTCTTCCGCTGCTTGACCGGCTCTGTCTCTTCGGTCTCCGGGGTCTCCGGGAACTCCTCAGACACGACTGTTCTCCTTGATACGACGCTGGACCTCTTCCATCGTACGGGCGTACGGAAGGGGGCCCAGGGCCGGAAGACCTCTTACACGCGAAGGTCCCGGATCAGTCGAAGCGGGCCGCGAGCACGACCACGTCCTCGGCGCAGTCCGCCCGCCCCGCCCCGTCCGGCAGCACGGTGCGCACCACGTGGTCGGCCACCGAGGCGGGGTCCCCGCGCAGCGCCCTGGGGACACTCGCCGCCGCCGAATGGAGGCGTGCGTACGCCCGGTCCATCGAGTCGCCGGCCCGGCGCAGCAGCCCGTCGGTGTACAGCAGAACCGTCTCTCCGGGTGCGGCGGTGATGTCCACGCTGGGCGCCTCCCAGCAGGACAGCATGCCCAGCGGGGCGGAGAGCGTGGTCTCCACGTACGAGGTGCGGCGCTCGCCGATGATCAGGGGCGGCGTGTGCCCGGCCCCGGCGAGCAGGATCCTGCGGCGGGCCGGTTCGCAGTACGCGAAGAGCGCGGTCGCCGAACGGGCCGGCTCGGTCAGCCGGAGCAGCAGTTCGAGGTCGGAGAGCACGGCGACGGGGTCCTCGCCCTCCATCACCGCGTACGCGCGCAGTCCGGCGCGCAGCCGTCCCGTGGCGGCGAGCGCGCTGGGGCCCGAGCCGCCCACGGAGCCGACGGCGAGCCCGAGGGCGCCCTCCGGCAGGGCGAGCGCGTCGTACCAGTCGCCGCCGCCCTGCGGGGCCACCTCGTGGCGGACGGCGAGCTGGACGCCGGGGATCCGGGGCAGCCGGGTGGGCAGCAGCTCCTCGGCCACGGTGGCGACGTCCGCCCTGGCCCGTTCCAGTTCGAGCAGGCGGGCCAGGTGCTCGGAGGCGTATCCGGCGTACAGGCCGACGAGGTGGCGCTGGCGTTCCAGGGGCTCGGCGGGTTCGTCGTAGAGCCAGACGGCGGCGCCGAGCCGTCCGGTCGTCGCGGTGGCGAGGGGCAGTGCGTAGCTGGCGGCGTAGCCGAGGCGGGCGGCGACCTTGCGTCTGCGGGGGTCCAGGCCGGTGTCGCCGAGCAGGTCGGGGGTGGTCAGCGGGCCGTCCGGGTTGGGCAGGCCCTCCAGGATGCGTCCGTACGAGGTGGCGCTGCGCGGCACGGTCTCGATCTGGCCCAGTTCGGCGTGGGCCAGCCCGAGACCGATGGTGCTGACGGGGCCCCGCCGATCGGAGGGTTCGAAGGCGACCAGGCCCCGGCGGGCGCCGACCAGGGCGGCTCCGGCGTCGAGGAACTCGTGCAGTGCGTCGTCCAGGGTGCTGGTTCCGGCCAGGCGCTCGGTGAGCTCGTGGAGCGTGGTGAGGTCGGAGACCCAGCCGGCGAGCCGGTCCTGGATGAAGGCGCCGGGCGCCGCGGGCACCGCCTCGATTGGCCCGGGAGTCTCGTCCGAAACCGGAACTGTGGGATCGATTCCAGCCAGTTTTGGCAGGTGCGGAGCGCTCATGGTCGCCGGCTTTCCGAGCGGTGTGTTCCGTCGAATAGCATCGCAAACCCCCATGTCATTCTGCGCCGCTACCAGTGCATCCACATGTACACGCACAAGTGAGGCGATGTCCAGCATTGTCCCCCCGGAAAACCCGGTGTCCACGCCTAAATCAACTTGGCCAAAAAACGCACCTCGCCGTGCGCATTAGCGGTCGACTGGGTCTGCCCTACGGGGGTGCACCTCCGGGTGAAGTCCCTGGGGCGCGTCATTCCGGGCATGCTGGGTACGTAATTCTTTGGATGGCCAGGGGTGGCCCCGCCCGCCCCCGGAACCTGGCAGCGGGTCCGGACGTCCTCTCTTGTGACGGCCGCGCCCCACCCCCGAGTGGTGAGGCCGCACGCACGGACCGCGGAAGCGCCGTGTGCCCCGCACCTCGCCACGATGCCGACAGCAAGCAGCTCGATCCGGCTCAGCACGGCTCACGCTCGGTACCGACGAACGACCCGTACCGCAGGCTCGACGAGCACGTACACCCAGAAGATCCGCAGGCATGGTGTGACCACGCACGATGTGAGGCGGACCCTCGGCGTTCAACGGAAAGGAACGAGCGGTCATGCGCGAGATCCTCGGAAGGCGACGCAGGCTCGGCCGCAGGGGCGGCTCCGCCCGGCTCGACGCGGCCCTGACCTGCGCCACGGAGTGGCAGTGGCCCGTGCTCCCCGGAGCGGGGCTGCGCGGGGACGGTGACCGCACCCGTCGCTGCGCGTGCCCCGATCCCGAGTGCGCGGTGCCCGGCGCGCACCCCTTCGACCCCGGACTGCTCGCCGCGACCACCGATGCCCGGATGGTGCGCTGGTGGTGGACGAACCGGCCGACGGCGCCGGTGCTGCTCGCCACGGGCGGCCGCGCGCCGTGCGCCCTGAGCCTGCCGGCGGTGGCCGGTGCCCGCGCCCTGACCGCGCTCGACCGGGCGGGCCTGCGCCTGGGCCCCGTGGTGGCGACGCCCACCCGGTGGGCGCTGCTGGTCGCCCCGTACACCCTGGAACGGCTCGGCGAGCTGCTGTACGCGCAGGACCGGGTGCCCAGCTCGCTGCGGTTCCACGGGGAGGGCGGCTACGTCGTCCTGCCGCCCTCGGAGATCGGTACCGGGCAGGTTCGCTGGGAGCGCGCGCCGGAGCGCACTCCGGGTTCACGCCCCAAGGGCGCCGCCGTGCCGTCGCCCTGGCTGCCGGACGTCGAGGCCGTGCTGGACGCCCTGGTCGAGGCGAGCACGAGTGCCCCGGACGGCGGTAGCAGACTGACGCACTGAGCGGTCGGGGGCAGGGTTGGCCAGATTCTGATGCGTGCGTGTTCTTTCAGATGGCATTCATTACGGAGTTCTGTCGCTTCTCTGTCCGATCTCCGGTGAATCCCTTCCGTTCTCCCTCGTTCCCCCCACTTCCCTCTGTCTGGCTTCACGATTTCCGGGTAAACGGTGGCGTTGCTCTCGGCGCATCCGTTTGTCCGGAGGTGTCGGTGATGCCGCGGAATTCGGGCGTCGTAAAACCCGGCGGCGCGAAGCTTTCTGATGGCACCTCGGGGCTGTTCCGGTCCCGGCGCAGGTCCAACCGGCTTCCTGGGCCGCAGGGCTGACGCCGGGCCATCGTGCCGAGGAGCCGGGGCGGGTGAGCGGTGGGGCGGACCGGGAGGGGCCCGTACGCGGGCCTGCGCGCCCCGGGTGCGCGGAGCGCGCCGTACCCGGAAATGAGGATGCCCGGTCGCTGGCGACGGGGGATGCACCAGCGACCGGGCTTCTTGAACCGTAACAAGAGATCTGCCGTTCGCAAATTCGATCTCGCGTATTCGGACAGCGATTTACCTGCCAGTACGGCGAGTTGTGACGGGAGTCACCGTCCGGGCCGAGCGGCGGTCACGGTCAGCTGAGCGTCACCTGGCGGTTGGTGAGGCCGCCGCGCGCCCGCCGCTCCTCGGCGGTGAGCGGCGCGTCCGACGCGAGCGCCTTGGCGAGCCGCTCCGCGAACGCGGCGGCGGGCTTCTCGCAGTCCTCGGCGCCCATCGCACTCGGCAGGTCCCAGACCGGGACCATCAGCCCGTGCGCCCGGAACGAGCCGACCAGCCGGGTGTCCTCACCGAGCGAGGACTCGCCCGCGGCGTGCAGCCGGGCGAGCGCGTCGAGGAGCTCCTCCTCGGCGTGCGGCATGACCCAGCGCAGGTGGTTCTTCTCCGGCGTCTCGCACCAGTAGGCGGCGTCCACGCCCGACAGCAGGGCGGTCGGGATCGCAGCCTCGTTCGCGCGTTCGAGCGAGGCGGACACCTCGGCCGTGGCGTTCTCCGAGTCCGGCACCCAGAACTCGAAGCCGGAGTGGACGACCGGCTCGAAGGGCGCCTCGGTGTCCAGGAGGTCCTGCAGCCGGGGTCCGTCGGCCGGCACGCGGCGGGCGGCCACGGGCGAACCGGGCTCCGCCTCCAGCGCGCGGCTCAGCGTGTCCGCGAGGTCCCGGCTGAGGTCGCCGGAGGAGGTGTCGTTCTGCAGGGCGAGCAGGACGGAGCCGTCGTCGCGGCGCAGGGCGGGCCACGCCATCGGCAGGACCGTCGCGAGCGTCACCGACGGCACGCCCTCGGGCAGGCCGCCCTTGAGCGTCAGCCCGGCCGTGGCCGCCGGGACCAGCTCGCGCAGCGCGACCCAGTCGCACTCCCCGGCCAGGCCCTCGAACGGACGCTGGACCAGCTCGGTCACCGCCTGTGCCGCGGCGCGGCCGTGACACGCCTTGTAGCGGCGGCCCGAACCGCACGGGCAGGGCTCACGAGCCCCGACCACCGGGATCTCGCCGTCCTTGAGCTGCTGCTTCCCGGCCTTGGTCTGAGGGCGCTTCTTCGCCATGGTGGGCTTACTCCCGATTGCGACAGTGCGGTCTGGCCCGCGAGCCTAGTCGCCCCGGGCACCACCGCGCGTACGGCCGACCCGGTTCACGTACACGACCCGCACGGCCCCGCTCGGGTGTTCAGCCCGCGTCATCGAACGCGTCGTCGAACGCGCCGCTGAAATCCAGCCCTTCGAGCCCCGGTACGACGGTGGCCTTCGGTGCGGCCGCCAGCCCGGTCATCCCGGCCGGTCGCCCGCTGCCCCGCGCGCCGTGGGAGCCGTGGCCCCCGTCGACCAGCACCCAGACGGTGACCTCGCCCGGTGCGTCGTCCCGTACGCCCCACTCCTGGGCCAGGGCGCTGATGATGTTGAGCCCCCGGCCGCCGCGAGCGGTCACCGAGGGGGTGGCCGGAATCGGCCGGGTCGGGCCGCCGCCGTCCGTCACCTCGACGGTCAGTCCGCCCGTCCTGTCGACACGCCAGGCGGCGCGCACGTCGCCGTCGCCCGTCTCGGTCTGCCAGCCCAGCGGCCTGCCGTGCCGGCAGGCATTGCTGAGCAGTTCGGAAAGAATCAGCACCGCATCGTCGACGACCGAATCCGACACCCCGTGGCTGCGCAACTGCTCGCGCATCCGGTGCCGCGCCTGGCCCACGCCCGCAGGACCATGGGGAACGGCCATGCTCGACGACGTGGGCACCTCCTGTGCCACCACCAACGCCACCCCCGAGACCTCCTTTGCCCCCACGCCACGGAGTGGATGCCCTCCTGAGCTGTGCCGGAAACCGGCCAAGGGGCTGTCAGTGACGCACTCGTCACGAACAGGCACAGTCCGAGTGCGCCGGTGTACTCCCTGTAGTTGATCTCCTGATGAGCAGATGGGCTGATGCGTTCATACGTAAAGGTGCGTTCCTGTGCAAAGGGGGCGCCGCGGTAGAGGTGCGTCGCGGTAAGGGTGCGCCGCGGTCACGAACGGCCGAGCTGGGCCAGGACCTGCTTGGGGCGGTTGGTGATGATCGCCTCGACTCCGAGCCGTACGCAGAGCTCGACGTCCTCCGGTTCGTTGACCGTCCAGACGTGCGCCCGGTGTCCGGCCCGGTGCAGGCGTTCGATGTAGCCGGGGTGGCTGCGTACGATCCGGACGCTGGGTCCGGCGACCCGTGCCCCGGCGGGCAGCCGTCCGTCGCGCAGCCGGGGCGACACGAACTGCATCAGGTACACGGTGGGCAGATGGGGCACGGCCGCCCGGACGCGGTGCAGCGAGCGGGCCGAGAAGCTCATGACGCGGACCGGCGAAGGGGTGCCGGCCGGTGGCGGCGCGTCGAGCTCGAAGCGTTTCAGCAGGTGCAGAAGGCGCTCCTCGACCTGTCCCGCCCAGCGGGTCGGGTGCTTGGTCTCGATCGCCAGCTGGAGCGGCCGCCCGGACGCCCGCGTCTCCACGAGGAGTTCGAGCAGGCGTTCCAGGGTGAGTACGGAGGTGAGCTCGCCGGGCACCGGGTCCCAGTCCGGCGACTCCGTCTCGTCGCGGTCCTTCCAGGAGCCGAAGTCGAGGGCGGCGAGGGCGTTCAGCTCCAGGGCGGAGACCGCGCCGCGCCCGTTGGACGTACGGTTCACCCGGCGGTCGTGTACGCAGACGAGGTGGCCGTCGGCGGTGAGCCGTACGTCGCACTCCAGGGCGTCGGCACCGTCCTCGATCGCCTTCCGGTACGCGGCGAGGGTGTGCTCGGGGGCGTCGTCGGACGCGCCCCGGTGTGCGATGACCTGGATGGGACGCTGCATGGGGTGCTGCTGCCGTGCTCGGTTCACCCGGTTCATGGTGTCACCGCGGGAACACGGCCGTGCACACCTTGCGACGCCGGGCCGTTTTGTCCGATGTAAGGGTCGTGCGCAGATGCACAGCTCCTGCTTACAGTGGCCTGACGTGTCGTGGGAAAAGCTGACTGCGGACACGTACACAGCGGATCTCTTGCCGAATGACTGATGTGGAACCGAGGAGTAAAGAGCTGTGAGCACCGAGAACGAGGGCAACGAGGGCAACGCGGCCGAGGCCGCCCCGTCCGTACCTCCCGTGCCGGCCGACGCTCCCCAGGCGCACCCCGAGGACGCGCCCCCCGCCGCCTCCCACCCGGACGAGACGGCCACCCGGCAGCAGCCGGTCGCGCAGGCGCCGGACCAGCAGCCCGCCCCCGTCCCTTCTTCGCCGGACCCCGCGACCGCGCAGACGGCCGCCTTCCCGACGAACCCGCAGTACGCGCCCCCGCCCCCGCCGCAGTCCGCGGCCGACGCGGGCTGGCCCCCGCCGCCGCCCGCCGTCCCGGCGTACGCCCAGGGGGCGCACGGCGGCGGTGGCGGCCCGGTCTGGGGCCCGCCCGGCGCAACGCACACGCCCGAGGCGCCGCGCAAGCGCGGTGCGGGCGGTCTGGTGGCCGCCGTGGTGGTGGCGGCGCTCGTGGCGGGCGGCATCGGCGGTGCCCTCGGCTACTGGGCCGCGGACCGCAACGACGGCTCGGGCTCGACCACGGTCTCCGCCTCGGCGAACCCGCAGGACCTCAAGCGCGACTCGGGCACGGTCGCCGGTGTGGCCGCCAAGGCGCTGCCGAGCGTCGTGACGATCGAGGCGCAGGGCGGTGACGGCGAGGGCGGTACGGGCACCGGCTTCGTGTACGACAAGGAAGGCCACATCCTCACGAACAACCACGTGGTGGCCTCCGCAGCGGACAGCGGCCAGCTCACGGCGACGTTCTCCAACGGCAAGAAGTACGACGCCGAGGTGGTCGGCCGGGCCCAGGGCTACGACGTGGCCGTCATCAAGCTGAAGAACCCGCCGCAGTCCCTGACCCCGCTGCCGCTGGGCAACTCGGACCAGGTGGCGGTCGGCGACTCCACGATCGCGATCGGTGCCCCGTTCGGCCTGTCCAACACGGTCACCACGGGCATCATCAGCGCGAAGAACCGCCCGGTCGCCTCCGGTGACGGCAACGGCGGCAGCAACTCGTACATGAGCGCCCTGCAGACCGACGCCTCGATCAACCCGGGCAACTCCGGCGGCCCGCTGCTCAGCTCGGGCGGCGCGGTCATCGGCATCAACTCGGCGATCCAGTCGACCGGCAGCTCCGGCCAGAGCCAGGCGGGCTCCATCGGCCTCGGCTTCGCGATCCCGATCAACCAGGCGTCGACCGTCGCCCGGCAGCTGATCAAGACCGGCCAGCCCGTCTACCCGGTCATCGGTGCCACGGTGACGATGGACGAGAAGGGCGACGGCGCCGTCATCGCGGACCAGGGCACGGGCGGCACTGAGGCGGTCACGAAGGACGGTCCGGCCGCCAAGGCGGGCCTGCGCGCGGGCGACGTCATCACGAAGTTCAACGACACCCCCGTCGACAGCGGCCCCACCCTGATCGGCGAGATCTGGACCCACAAGCCGGGCGACCGGGTCACCCTGACCTACGAGCGCGACGGCAAGACGGCAACGGCCGAAGTCACCCTGGGGGAGCGCAAGGGCGACAGCTGACCGGCTAGGCTGTTCCCCGCGCCGGACCGGTCCTCACCGACCGCGCCGGCGCGGGGTGGGTTGCCCGAGCGGCCTAAGGGAACGGTCTTGAAAACCGTCGTGGCGCGAGTCACCGTGGGTTCAAATCCCACACCCACCGCGGTGAACGGCCCCCGACCGGGCGCATCGGTCGGGGGCCGTTCGTATGTGCGGGGGCTCCTAGGATGGCCGGTGGGGGCGGGGTCGTAGCGCAGAGGTCGTCGCGCGCGGTCTCCAAAACCGTGAGGACGCCGGTTCGAATCCGGTCGGGTCCGCCTCCGCCTTTCCCTCGTTCGAGGTCGCTCATGCGGGCGCTGGGCGCATAGTTCGCCCCAGGTCAGGGGTTTGGTTCGGGTTCCTCACGCTTGCGAGGGAACCGGAAGCTGTGGGTGGTTCGCCGGGGTGGCGGTGGGCAGTTCTGGTCCGCGACGTCGTGATCAGCACACCGGGCGGGTCGGCCGCCGGCCCGGGTTCAGCCTCAGCCCTACTTCCGGTTCCTGGAGGAACAGACATGGCAAGCATCCGTACCGCTCGTGTCCTCGCCGTTGTTGCCGCGCTGCCGCTGGCCGCCGTTCTCCTCGGCGGAGTGGCCCAGGCGGACAACGGCTCGTTCGCGAGCAGCGGATCGAACGCGGGCGTGGCCACGATCAGTGGCAGCGGGGTCGGCCGGGACAACGCGGGCAACTCCTCGACCTCGCAGCAGCAGGCGACGGGGTCCGGGGCGTCGAACCAGAGCACCTCCGCGCAGGTGAACGGGTCCGCCTTCACCAACATCGACCAGTCCACGCACAACCTGGCGGTGAACTTCACGAACCTCTGGTGACCGCCGCTCCGTTCGCGGCCCGGTCGGGGGGCCGGGCCGCGACGGGCGCACCCGACGGCCCGTCCGTACGCCACTCCGGCGCGCGGGCGGGCCGTCCGCCGTTCGCGCCCTCGGCCTCAGGGGTGACCCCGACGCCGCAGGTACCTGCCCCTCCACCTTCAGGAGGTGGAGGGGGCCCCGGTCCTACACCCTGAGGCGGACGCGGTTTCGGGACCTGGGGGCGATTTGGGCAGCGGGCCCCGCTCCTAGCGTGGAGGCATGACCACGCCAGTCCGCACGGGCACCCACAGGGGAGCCGCACCGGTACGCACGTACGCGTCTGCGCGCACGCCGGGCGCCTCCGGCCGCGCCGCGCACACGGCGCGCACCTCGGCGGTGCCGCACCTCCCGTACCCCTCGTTCACGTCGTTCGTGCAGGCGCGCGGTCCGGTGCTGCTGCGGGCGGCGCGCTCGCTCACCGCCAATCCGAGCGACGCCGAGGACCTGCTGCAGACCGCGCTCACCAAGACGTACGTCGCCTGGGACCGGATCGAGGACCACCGTGCGCTCGACGGCTATGTCCGCCGGGCCCTGCTGAACACCAGGACCTCGCAGTGGCGCAAGCGCAAGGTCGACGAGTTTGCCTGCGACGAGCTGCCCGAGCCGGAGGCCGTTCCCGGCCCCGACCCCGCGGAGCGGCAGTCGCTGCACGACGCGATGTGGCGCGCGGTCCTGAAGCTGCCGGCCCGCCAGCGGGCGATGGTCGTCCTCCGCTATTACGAGGACCTGAGCGAGGCGCAGACCGCCGAGGTCCTCGGGGTGTCCGTCGGCACGGTCAAGAGCGCGGTCTCGCGGGCGCTCGGCAAGCTCCGCGAGGACCCGGAGCTGACCTCGGACCGCTGAGCGGTGGCCTCCCGCAGCGGCGGAACAGGGTGATCCGGCCCGGTCCCGGGTGGTGTGACATTGCGGGGCGACACCGATTCGTACCCCCGGAAGTAGTGACATACCAAGCGGTATGTGCGCAGAATCAGCGGAACCCTACTGCCGCGTAGCGCCCACCGGGAGGACGCCGTGCTCAGCACCATGCAGGACGTACCGCTGACTGTCACCCGCATCCTGACGCATGGGATGACGATTCATGGGAAGTCGCAGGTCACGACCTGGACCGGAGAGCCGGAGCCGCACCGGCGCAGCTTCGCGGAGGTCGGCCGGCGCGCCACCCAGCTCGCCAACGCCCTGCGCGACGAACTCGGCATCGACGCAGATCAGCGTGTTGCCACGCTCATGTGGAACAACGCGGAGCACGTGGAGGCGTACCTCGCCATCCCGTCCATGGGCGCCGTCCTTCACACGCTGAACCTCCGCCTTCCCGCCGAGCAGCTGGTCTGGGTCGTCAAGCACGCGGACGACAAGGTCGTCATCGTCAACGGCTCCCTGCTGCCGCTCATCGCGCCGCTGCTTTCCCAGCTGACGTCGGTGGAACACCTGATCGTCTCGGGTCCCGGTGACCGTTCCGTCCTGGACGGCGCGGCGGTGCGCGTGCACGACTACGAGGAGCTGCTCGCCGGCCGCCCCACCAGCTTCGACTGGCCGGAGCTGGACGAGCGCCAGGCCGCCGCGATGTGCTACACCTCCGGCACGACGGGGGACCCGAAGGGCGTCGTCTACTCGCACCGTTCGATCTACCTGCACTCCATGCAGGTCAACATGTCCGAGTCGATGGGTCTGACCGACAAGGACACCACCCTCGTCGTCGTTCCGCAGTTCCACGTGAACGCCTGGGGCCTGCCGCACGCGACGTTCATGTCGGGCGTCAACATGCTGATGCCGGACCGTTTCCTCCAGCCCGCCCCGCTCGCCGACATGATCGAGCGCGAGCGCCCGACGCACGCCGCGGCCGTCCCCACCATCTGGCAGGGCCTGCTCGCCGAGGTCACCGCCAACCCGCGCGACCTCACGTCCATGGCCAACGTCACGATCGGCGGCGCCGCCTGTCCGCCCTCCCTCATGGAGGCGTACGACAAGCTGGGCGTCCGTCTCTGTCACGCCTGGGGCATGACGGAGACCTCGCCGCTCGGCACCATGGCCAACCCGCCCGCCGGACTGACCCCGGAGGAGGAGTGGCCCTACCGCGTCACCCAGGGCCGCTTCCCGGCGGGCGTCGAGGCGCGGCTGGTCGGCCCGGCCGGCGAGCATCTGCCGTGGGACGGCGAGTCGGCCGGTGAGCTGGAGGTGCGCGGTGCCTGGATCGCCGGTGCGTACTACGGCGGCGCGGACGGCGAGGCGCTGCGGCCCGCGGACAAGTTCAGCGAGGACGGCTGGCTGAAGACCGGTGACGTCGGTGTGATCAGCGAGGACGGCTTCCTCACGCTCACCGACCGGGCGAAGGACGTCATCAAGTCCGGTGGCGAGTGGATCTCCAGCGTCGAGCTGGAGAACGCGCTGATGGCCCACCCGGACGTCGCGGAGGCCGCCGTCGTGGCCGTACCGGACGACAAGTGGGGTGAGCGTCCGCTCGCCACGGTCGTCCTCAAGGAGGGCGCCACCGCCGACTACGAGGCGCTGCGGGCGTTCCTCGCCGAGTCCGGCATCGCGAAGTGGCAGCTGCCGGAGCGGTGGTCGGTCATCCCGTCCGTGCCGAAGACGAGCGTCGGGAAGTTCGACAAGAAGGTCATCCGCAAGCAGTACGCGCAGGGCGAGCTGGACATCACGCAGCTCTGAGCCCCTGTAGGGACAGGGCGAGGGCGGTACGGGTGTGTTCCCGTACCGCCCTCGTCGTATGCCTCGGTACGCCGGTCAGTTCGTGCCGATCTTCGCGAGCAGGTCGACGATGCGGGACTGCACCTCGTCGCTCGTGGAGCGCTCCGCCAGGAACAGCACGGTCTCGCCGGAGCCGAGGCGAGGCAGCTCCGCCTCGTCGATACCGGCCGAGGTGTAGACGACCAGCGGGGTGCGGTTCAGCTGTCCGTTGGCGCGCAGCCAGTCCACGATCCCGGCCCGGCGGCGGCGTACCTGCATCAGGTCCATCACCACCAGATTCGGCCGCATCCGGGTCGCCAGCGCCACGGCCTCGCTGTCCGTCGCGGCGCACGCCACCTGCATGCCCCGCCGTTCCAGCGTCTCCGTCAGCGCCGCCGCGATGTCCTGGTGCTCCTCGATCAGCAGGACGCGGGGCGGGTGCTGCTCGCTGTCGCGCGGCGCGAGCGCCTTCAGGAGTACGGCGGGGTCGGCACCGTACGCCTCCTCCCGCGACGCCTGTCCGAGACCGGCGGTCACCAGGACGGGCACCTCGGCGGCGACCGCCGCCTGCCGCAGGGACTGGAGCGCCTTTCGGGTGATGGGCCCGGTCAACGGGTCTACGAAGAGCGCGGCGGGGAACGCCGCGATCTGCGCGTCCACCTCCTCGCGCGAGTGCACGATCACCGGCCGGTAGCCGCGGTCGCTCAGCGCCTGCTGCGTGGAGACGTCGGGCGCGGGCCAGACGAGCAGTCGGCGCGGGTTGTCCAGCGGCTCGGGGGGCAGCTCGTCGTCCACCGGCTGCGGGGACGGGCGGTTGGCGACCTCGACGGCGCCACCGGGGCCGTCCAGCGGCTCCGGGCCCTCGGCCGCGCCCTCGTCGGGCGCCCCGATGGCGTACGCGCGCCCTTCGGCGGCGGGTGCGGAGAGCAGCTGCCCCGATCCCTGACCGTGCACGGTGGGGGCGGGGGGTGTGGCGGCGGGCGCGGGCTGCGGGGGTGCGGGGGCGGGAGCCGGGGCGGGCGGCGCGGGGCGCTCGTCCTGGGCGGGCTCGGGCTCCGGGGGCGCGGCCAGCTTGCGACGGCGGCCGACGCTGCTGCCGCCCAGGGTCTGGTTCTGCTGGTGGGCGATGTGCTGGGCGAACGGCACGCCCTGCCCCAGCGTGCGCACGCTGAACGCGCGCCCCTGCGTCGAGTCCGAGCCCCCTGGCATCGGCGCCTCGGCGGGCAGCGGCTGCCGCCGGGCGTCGGGCGCGGGCGCCAGCGTACGGGGGCGGGCCGGGGGGCCGGCGGGTGCGGCTGCGCCGGGGGCGGCCGTGCCGGTGGTGTGGGTCGTACGGCCGGTGCTCTGCGTTTCCGGCGGGGCGGCGGGTGCGGCGGGCCCCTGGCCGGAGGCGTCGTCGTCCTCCCAGCCGCCGGGGTGCGCGGCCGGTGCGGGCACATCGGCCGGGCCGCCGGGCTGCTCCGGCCGGGCGGGCGCGAAGGGGGCGCCCGGGGTGCCGAGCCTGGGGTCGGCGATGGGGCTGTCGGGGGCGGGCGGCGCGGTCTCGGCGGCCGGGCCGGGCGGTGCGGTCTGCGCGGCCGGTGCGGTCTGCGCCTCCTGCGACCCCGTGTCCCCGTGGCGGGCGCGGCGCCGACCCGTGGGGGCGGGCTGGGCCTGCGGCGGCACGGGGGCGTGCTCCGGCGTCCCGGCCGGGGAGTCGGACGGGGTGGCGGCGGGGGCGCCGGCGGCGGCCTCCGCCCCACCGGGCAGCCCGGTCCCGGGCTGGAACGCGGCGGGCCCGGCCGCACGCGTACCCGCACCGATGCCGTACGAATCGCCCGCAGCGGCCTCGTCCGTACCCACGCCGACGTCATACGAACCCGAATCGGCGCCCGCAAGCGCGTCGGCAGAACCCGGCACCCCGACCGCACCCTCGACCCCCGCGCCCAGGGACCCGTCCGGCCCCCCGGCAGCAGGGACCGCCCGGTCCGCGTCGGCGGGCGGGAGGGCGAAGGGGACGCGCGGTCCGGCCTCGGCGGCGGCGGCCCGTTCCTGGGCGGCGGCCAGGGCGCGGCGGCGTCGCCCGGTCGGCTGCGGTGCCGGGGCGGGCAGCTCCGGCGAGGGGCCCACCGGGGCGGGAGCCGGACGTCCGGCGTCTTCGAGGTTCGAGAAGGCGGCGGGTGCCGTGGACTCGACGGCGTTCACCACGGGGGGAAGGGCGAGGCGGCCCTCGTCACCCGCGTTCCCCCGGTGTCCGCCGGCGGCGACCGGGACCTGCGCCCCGGCCGGAACGCCCTGCGGGGGCACCGTCTGCCCGAGCTGCGGCCGCCCACCCTGCGCACCCTCGGCGGCGGTCACCACGGACCCCTCCGACGGGGCGGCCGCGGGCAGCGCGAGGGCTTGGCCCGGGGCGCCCGTCTCGGCGGGGCTGGGGCGCCCGCGACGGCGGCCGGAGCCCTCGGTGACCTGCTGGGCGGGGATCAGCTCGTTCGGGGCTTCGGGCGCGGGGGCGGCACGGCGCGCACGCCGCCGCCCGGTCGGCGCGGCCGCGCCGGTGTCCCCGGGGGCCGCTTCCAGCTCGCCGCTGCCGTCGGAGCCGCCCACGGGGCTGTCCAGGAAGGCGTCGGTGGAGGAACGCCGCGCACGGCGCCGCCCCCTTCCCGCCTCGGGCGCGTCCGACACCACCGGCGCCGGGTCCGCATGACCGGCCTCCCCGAGGGGAAGAGACGCGGGCGCCACCAGAGGAGCGGCCTCCACCTGCGGCAGTGCGGGCGGCTCCGGAGGCGCCACGGTCCCCGCACCCGCGCCGATCGGTACCTCCAGTACGTACGCACTGCCGCTCATGCCCGGCATCTCGTGCGTCTGGAGCACACCGCCGTGCGCGCGGACGATGCCGCTCACGATGGGCACGTGCACCGGGTCTCCCCCGGCGAACGGTCCGCGCACCTCGATGCGTACGACGTCACCGCGCTGGGCGGCGGCGACCACGACGGTGGAGTCGACGTACCCGCCACCGGGCACGAGGCGGGCCTTGCCGGTCGAGTCGACGCCGGCGACGTCCGCGACGAGGTGCGCGAGGGCGGTCACCAGGCGTCCGGCGTCGACCTCGGCCTCGATCGGCGGGGCGTGCACCGCGAACTGGGCTCGGCCGGGGCCGATCAGCTCGACCGCGGCGTCGATCCCGGCCGTGACGACCCCGTCGAGCAGCACCCGCGTCTTGACCAGTGCCTCGGCACCGGCGTCGAGGCGCTGGTAGCCGAGGACGTTGTCGATGAGCGTCGTCATGCGCGCATAGCCCGCGGCCAGGTGGTGCAGGATCTGGTTCGCCTCGGGCCACAGCTGACCGGCGGGGTCGGCGGCGAGCGCGGAGAGCTCACCACGCAGCTCCTCCAGGGGGCCGCGCAGCGACTCGCCGAGCACGGCGGTGAGCTGGGTGTGCCGGGCGGTGAGGTCGGTCAGCCGCTCGGACTGCTCCTCCAGCTCGGAGGCGTACCGCTCGGTGCGGTCGGCCAGCTCGGCGGCGTGCGCCTCCTTGAGGGCGGCGAGCTCGGCGGTGTGCCGCTCGGTGAGCTCGGTGACCGCGGCGGTGTGGCTCGCGGTCAGCTCGGCGGTCTCGTCCTTGCGCCGCTTGTCCAGCTCCTCGTAGGGGCGGCGGTCGGTGAACGTCATCACGGCGCCGACGAGCTGGTCGCCGTCGCGGACGGGGGCGGTGGTCAGGTCGACCGGCACCTGTTCCCCGCTCTTGGACCACAGAACCTGCCCGCGCACCCGGTGTTTGCGTCCCGACTTCAGCGTGTCGGCGAGGGGGGACTCCTCGTACGGGAAGGGCTCGCCCTCCGCGCGCGAGTGCAGGATCAGCGGGTGCAGCTCCTGGCCGCCGAGATCGCTGGCCCGGAAGCCGAGGATCTGCGCGGCGGCGGGGTTGACGAGGACGACCCGGCCGTCCGTGTCCGTACCGACGACACCCTCGGCGGCGGCGCGCAGGATCATCTCGGTCTGGCGCTGCGAGCGGGCCAGCTCGGCCTCGGTGTCGACGGTGCCGGAGAGGTCGCGCACGACGAGCATCAGCAGCTCGTCACCGGTGTAGCTGCCCCCGTACGAGCCCTGGACGTCCTTGTAGGCCGCCTGCCCGTCCTCCAGGCTGGCGCTGGTCACCTCGACGGGGTACTCGTTGCCGTCGGTACGCCGCGCGATCATGCGCGTGGGCTTGGTACGGCCCCGCTCGTCCGCAGCCTCGGGCCGGCGCATCGACCCCGGGATCAGCTTGGAGTCGAACTCCGGCAGCAGATCGAGCAGCCCGCGGCCGACGAGCGCGGTGCCCGGCGACTCGAACATTTCGAGGGCGATGGTGTTGGCGTTGACGACCGTACCGTTGCAGTTGACGAGCAGAAGCCCGTCCGGAAGGGCGTCGAGTATGGCTGCGAGGCGAGCAGCGCCTCGGGATGGCCTGCTGCTCACGACGACGCTTCCTCCCTGATTACTGCACCTTGCCGACAGCGGCCCCATCTTGCCCCTCGGGCCTCAGGCTGTCACTGAAGGAGTCTAAAGGCAGGGGAGGGGCGTGGGGCTGCGGATGAGGGGGAGCTCTCACCAAGGTTTGGTGCGTACGTTGTACGGCTCCGAGTCGCCTCGCACTCCGCGGCCGGCCCGCCGAGGGGCCTCGGGCCCGGTCACCGCACGTTCGGCAGGACCGGCCGCAGACCGTTCCACCGGGCGATCTCGCACCCGTTCGTCCGCCGGAACGAGGCGTCGACGTGGCGGCCGTGCCAGGTGCCGGTGACCCGGGCGGTGGCTTCCCCGCCGAACTGCTGCGTACACATCGCGTCCCGGGGAACCGGCGCGAAGGGGTCTGCCCCCTCCCCCTCCAGCTGATCCAGCCGCTCGCACGCCTGCGCCGCGACCGGGTGGCTTCCCCTGGCCGGCCCGCACTCCAGCTCGTACCTGCCGTCTGCCTCCGGGTTCCCCGACCCGGCGACGACCACGGTGAGCCGCGTCCCCGCGCCGTCGTCCTGGAGGAGCGGCAGGGACAGCGGCAGCGGCAGGGGCCCGGACGCGGCGGTGGCGGCGGGCGCGGCGGCGGACAGCGCGGCGAGGGACGCGACAGCGGTGAGAGCGAGACGGCGCATCATGGCGGACTCCTGTGGCGGAAGAACCTGCGGGGGCGGCGCCCCCGCCCTGCCTAACGCGCGACGCGCCCCGGCGTTGCGCACGGCAACCGCTTTGCCCTCGCGGCCGACCGCCTAGTACCGTAGGCCGCGATTGGTGGCGCGGCGTGCAGCTGTGTCATCATCTGCACGCACCACTCGCGCTCGCGCGGGCGTTGCGGATGGAGGCGTCGCCTAGTCCGGTCTATGGCGCCGCACTGCTAATGCGGTTTGGGGCTTACACCCCATCGAGGGTTCAAATCCCTCCGCCTCCGCACCACACCGAAGCCCCGGTCCCCAGGACCGGGGCTTCGGTCGTTCCTCGGCATCTGCCCAGCTCAGGCCGGGTGCGCCTAATGGATTTCGCGTCCCGGCGCAGGTCATGTAATGTTGTTCTCGCAACGCCGACGGGGCAGAAAAAACCCCGGAAGCACAAGCACTCGTAGCTTAACGGATAGAGCATCTGACTACGGATCAGAAGGTTGCAGGTTCGAATCCTGCCGAGTGCACAGCAGGTGAGAGGCCCCGGAGAAATCCGGGGCCTCTTGCGTATGCGGTCCGCGTGAGATCGTCGGGGCCGTGATCGAGTCCTGGGTGATTGACGATGACGGTTCCCGTTCCCTTTCGAGCGAGGCCGTTTCTCCGGCCCTGCGGGCCAGGGCGGACGGCGGGCAACTGGAGACGTGGTTGCGCAGCTCGCGCGGGCGGTTGCTGGCCTTCGTGACCAATGGCGAACGGGCCATGGTGATGTTGCTCGACGGGGAGGGCGATCCCGGGGAGCACGCCGTTGACCCCGGGGCCGACGGGGAGAGCGACGGGTTCGTCCTGGCCAACGGCCAGGACGATGAGTACCCGGACCAGGACACCGTGCCCCTCGCGGAGGGGCTTCTGATCGTGGAGTGCGTCGTGGGGACGGGGACCTGGCCGGCTGATGCGCGGTGGGTTGTTGATCGGTGAGCCACAGGTGAGGCTCGCGCGCGTACCGTGGCTGCGTGGCGAACGATGATCTGGGGCGGACTCTGCGGCGGTTGCGGCGGCTGGCCTCGGTGACGCCGGAAGAGCTGGCCGAGCGGGCGGATGTGTCCGTTGACGTGATTCGGCAGCTTGAGCAGGGGCGGAAGCAGTCGGCACGCCTTCCTACGTTGCACGCGCTCGCGAACGGTCTGGGCGTGGAGCTCACGACGCTTCTCGGGGATCCGCCTGCTGTTGCGTCCTCGGGGGAGAACGACGGGCCGCGGTTCGTGGCGGTGCGTCGCGCCATCATGCCCGCGCTCTGGGGGCCGGAGCCGGAGCCGCCCGGGGACGGCTTCTCGATGGATCGGCTGCGTGAGCGGATCGCGGAGGGGTGGACGCAGTACCACTCCGCCGAGTTCGACGCCGTCATGACGGTTCTGCCAGAGCTCATTTCTGATGCGCGTGCGGCCACTGCTTCATCCGATGGGGAGGTGCGACGGGCCGGCTTCGGCGTACTGGGCAAGGCGCTTCAGCTTGCCGGGCATGTTGCTGTGCGGATGGGGAAGACCGATCTTGCTCTCATTAGTTTGGAGCGCGCGATAGAGGCGGCCGGGCAGTCGGCCGATCCGCTGCTCGTGCCGATGATCGTCAACTCCACGGCGTGGACGTACCAGCGGCAGGGCCGTCTGGAGGACGCACTGGGCATTGTGCTGCGTACCGCTGACGAGATGGTCAGCGCGGGGCGACTCGACACCGTGGACGGGCTGAAGGTGTGGGGAGCGCTGGCCATGAGCGCTGCCACGTCCGCCGCACGGAGCGGGGACTACGACCGTGCGGCGGCGATGATGGGGGCGGCGGAGAAGGAGGCTGCGCGCGTCGCCAAGCTGCCTGAGGGTGGTGACAACCGGATGGTCAGCGTCTTCAGCCCGTCCTCCGTGCGGATTGAGCGTGTTCGCCTGGCCGTTCAGTACGGGCACCCGCAGGATGCCCTGGCTCTGGCCAAGGGGATGGCTGAGCAAGGACACGCCGCCGTCCTGGCGGACGTGGCTGCTTCTGGACGTGGCACGGGCGCGCACGGACACCGGAGACGCGGCCGGAGCCGTAAAGACTCTCGAATCCCTGCGCCGGGTGGCACCGACGTGGATGCAGCACCACACCCTGGCCGTGGCCATCGTGCGGGATCTTTGGTCCCTGCCCAACCACCCGGCAGGGCTGCGGCCGTTGGCCGAGTTTCTTGGGGTCTGCGCTTAGCGTCCTGAAAGTAGGACGCAGCGCCCCTGTAACCCCTTCTCGCATGTCGCTTACATGAGCGGACAGTGCCCCGGCGGCCGTGCGACCGGCCCCGGGGCTCGGCCGATCTGAAAGAGCAGACCGACATGCCGCAAGCTACAGCGCAGGCCCGCCCCCTCGGGCATCCCGGGTACAGCCAGACGATGCCGCGCAAGCCGGAGAGCGCCGCTGCCGCCAGACGTTTCACCGATACCGCCCTGTCCTGCTGGGGCTTGGAGGAGTTGGCCGACGACTGCGCCCTGATCGTGAGCGAACTCGTCGCCAACTCCGTGAGGTACGCCCGCCGGGACTTCATCGTGATCCCCGAGGCTGCGCCGGAGGCCCCCGGTGAGGCTGCTGAGGACGAGTAGTTTCGATGCGCCGACGCCCGTTACTTCTTGCGCTTCAGTGCTTCCCGTACGGCTGTTGGGTCTGTGCCGTCCATGAGGTTGACCGCCTGGTCGACGAGCCAGGTGTCGTCATCGGGGACGAGGCGGAGGGCTGTGTGGGCGTACATGTCGTTGCCTATGGGGCCGATGGTCACCCGTATGCCGGTGCCTGCGGGATGGGAGCCGTAGGGGGGGAGGTCGATCGGCTTGCCCGTGCTGATCCGCATGCCCTCAGTGCTGCCGATCCGGCGGGTGGTTATGAGGTCGACGCACTCCGCGATCGTGGGGGCGTGCTGGGCTCGGCGCCAGCGTTCGGTGGTGGACTCGCACACCGTTTTGTAGTCCTGGTCCAGGCCGGCCTGCTGGTAATTGCGCGCGGCCTGGACCGCGGTGGTAGTGCGGTCCTCGTCGGGGGCGTCGTCGCAGGCCGTCAGCGGCAGGAGCGCCGCCCCTATGAGTGCTCCTGCCAGCCGAACGGTCCTCGCAGCCATGTTTGTCCCCGTCCCCCTGTGTTTACGGGGGATTACAGCACAGCCCGCATCCCTCACTGCTCCGTGGTCGCCACCCGGGCCGTTGCGGGCTGCGGGGTGGACACCGCCACTGGGCGGCGGCGGGTCGGCATGCCGGTCGTCGGGTTGGCCACGCCCCAGGCGGCGCCCTTGCAGACCAGTTCCTTGTAGATGGCGGCGATACGGCCCGTCAGCGCTGCCTTGACCGCGCGGTCGTCGGCGGTGACGTACTGGATGAGGCCGTCCTTGCGGCCCAGCGAGATGCACTGGTTGAAGTAGCGCAGCGGGGTGGACGGGATCTTGGTGCCGGCGAGGCGGGCCGCGAGGGCGTCGGCCGCCTGCCAGGCGGTGGGGACGCCCGAGGCGCAGGACATGCGCAGCGGCTTGTCGCCGGGGCCCGCGACGAGGGCCGCGTCCCCGATCGCGTACACATCGGGGTGCGAGACCGAGCGCATGGTCGCGTCGACCACGATCTGGCCGGTCCCCGAGGTCTCCAGGGCGGTGGCCGCCGCGAGCGGGTGGACGGCGAAGCCGGTCGTCCAGACGGTGACCGCCGCCTGGTACGAGGTGCCCTCGGCCGTGGTGGCGTAACCGGCCCCGACCTCCGCGACGGCGGTGTTCTCGTGGACGGTGATCCCGAGCCGGTCGAAGACCTTGCGGACGTGCGCGCGGCCGCTGGGCGAGAGCCAGTCGCCGAGGCCGCCGCGCGCGGCGAGGGCGATGTCGAGGTCCGGGCGGGCCTCCGCGAACTCGGTCGCCGCTTCGAGGCCGGTCAGTCCGCCGCCGACGATCAGCACGGACTGGCCGGGTGCGAGGGTGGCCAGCCGTTCGCGCAGCCGGAGCGCGCCGGGGCGGCTCGCGATCTCGTGGGCGTGTTCGGCGGTCCCGGGGACGCCCTGGGTGTTCCAGGCGCTGCCGAGGGCGTAGACGAGGGAGTCGTACGTCAGCTCCTCCTCGCCGTCCGCGCTGCTGACGGTGACCGCCTTGCGGTCGACGTCCACGGCGGTCACCCGGCCGACCTTCAGCTCCACGCCCGTACCGGCGAACATCTCGGCGAACGGGCGGGGCTTGAGGTCCTGGCCGGCCGCGAGCTGGTGCATGCGGACGCGCTCCACGAAGTCGGGCTCCGCGTTGACGAGGGTGACGCTGACGTCCTCGCGGCGCAGCCGCTTGGCGACGCGGCCCGCCGCGATGGCTCCGGCGTATCCGGCTCCGAGGACGATGATGCGGTGCTGCTGCATGTGCCTGCTCCTGTCTCGCGCGGGTTCGCCCCTGCGGGGTGGTTTCTCGACCCTTGAACCGGGTAGCCCGCGCTTTCCTGACAGGAGTGTGGTGTGACCTGCGTCACTGAGTGCTCAGAAGGCCGTGAGCAGCGGCTTTCCGTGTTCCATCGCGGCCCACTGCCGGGTCGCGCGTTCCAGCTTGTCCGGGTTGACCTGGTTGCGGAACGAAGCGATTCCCTCCGGGGTGACCTCCACGCACATGACGCCGATGACGCGTTCGCCGACGACCGCCAGGACGGCGGTGGCGCCGTTCGCGTACGACATGTGCAGTTCCACGGAACCGCCGGTCATCGCGGTCTTCGCCTTGCCCGGCTTGAGCAGGCCGCGCATGAACGTCGCGACGGCCTTCGCGCCCTCGAATGCCTTGGCGCGCGCGGGCACCTTCCCGCCGCCGTCGCCGATGGAGATCGCGTCGGAGGTCAGCAGCTCCACGAGCGGTTCGGTACGGCCGCCCGCGGCGGCGAGCAGGAACTCCTCGATGACCCGGCGGGCGGCGGCCTCGTCCACCTCGGTGCGCGTCCGGCCGTCGGCGATGTGCTTCTTCGCCCGGTGGTAGACCTGCTGCACGGCGGATTCGCTCAGGTCCAGGATCTCCGCGATCTCCCGGTGCGGATAGCCGAACGCCTCGCGCAGCACGTACACGGCCCGCTCGCCGGGCGTCAGCCGCTCCATGAGCGTGAGCACGGCGTACGAGACGGACTCGCGCTGTTCCACCGTGTCGGCGGGGCCGAGCATCGGGTCCCCGGCGAGCAGCGGTTCGGGCAGCCAGGCGCCCACGTACGTCTCGCGGCGGGCGCGGGCGGAGGTGAGCTGGTTGAGGCAGAGGTTGGTGAGGACCTTCGTCAACCACGCCTCGGGGACCTCGATCCTCCCGGTGTCGGCGGCCTGCCAGCGCAGGTAGGTGTCCTGCACGGCGTCCTCGGCCTCGCTCGCCGAGCCCAGGAGGCGGTAGGCGATGGCCTCCAGCCGGGGCCTGGCCGCCTCGAACCGGTCCACGTCCTGCACGGTCGTCATGCCCGGAATCGTAGCCCCGGCCCCGTTGTCAGTGCCCGCCCGTACGCTGCGGACATGGACTGGCAGTGCACCGGCCTCCGCTGGCCCGAGGGCTCCGACGGCCCCGCGCTGGGCTGGCGCAAGGGGACGCGGACGAGGACGAGCGCCCTGGCGTACGGAACGGAGTTCGGCTTCCGGGCGTCCGGCGAGCGGCGCTGCTCCGGGGCCCGGGGCAACGCCTGCCCGCTGGGTGCCGTGGTCCCGGCGGGCTCCACGGGCGGCCGCTGCCCGGAGTGCGGGCGGCTCGACCGGGCGCATTCGGTGGCCGCCGACACGATCCCGGACGACCCCCGCACGTACCGGGTGTACCTCGCGTGGTTCGGGCCCGGCATGGTGAAGGTCGGGATCACCGGCGAGGAGCGGGGCGCGGCGCGGCTGCGGGAGCAGGGGGCGGTGGTCTTCAGCTGGCTGGGCCGGGGGCCCTTGATGGCGGCGCGCCGGGCCGAGGAGGTGCTGCGGGTGGCCCTCGGGGTCCCGGACCGCATTCCGTACGCCCGCAAGCGGGAGGTGCGGGCGGCCCTCCCGGACCCGGCGGAGCGGGCGGGCGAGCTTGCGGAGCTGTACGGGAAGGCGGCGGCCCTGGAGGGCGGCGGCCGGCCGGAGGCGCTGGAGCGGCTGCCGTTCGCGGCGGTGGACCACGCGGGGGTGTTCGGGCTGGGGGCGATGGCGGGGACCGGCCCCGGTGCGATACCCCGGTCCGGGCCGGTCCGTGCGGTGGCCGGTCTGGTGGACGGGGGCGCGGTGGCGGGGAGGCTCGTCGCGGCGGCGGGACCGGACCTCCACCTGGACGCGGGCCCGCAGGGCCTCGTCATCGTGGACACCCGGCTGATGACCGGCTGGGCGCTGACGGCGGCCGGGGCGGGCACGGCCGGGGTGAGCGTGCCGGCCGTCGTGGTGGGGGGTGGGGCAGCGCAGGACGGGCTGTTCTGAGATGGTCGCCCGTATGGGTGACGATCACGACGACGTGGTGCGGTTCCGGCAGCGGCTCGGGCTGCCCGGGCTCATCGACGTACACACGCATTTCATGCCGGAGCGGGTCCTGCGCAAGGTGTGGGCGTACTTCGACTCGGCGGGCCCGCTGACCGGTCTGGAGTGGCCGATCGCCTACCGGCACGAGGAGGCGGAACGGCTGGCGGTGCTCCGCTCGTTCGGGGTCCTCCGCTTCACGTCGATGCTGTACCCGCACAAGCCGGGGATGGCGGCCTGGCTGAACGACTGGGCGGCCGGTTTCGCCGCGCGGACGCCGGACTGCCTGCACACCGCGACGTTCTTCCCCGAACCGGACGCCGGGCGCTATGTGCGGGAGGCCGTGGAGGCGGGGGCCCGGGTCTTCAAGGCGCACCTCCAGGTCGGCGCGTACGACCCGAACGACCCGCTGCTCGACCCCGTGTGGGGGCTGCTCGCGGAGGCGGGCATCCCGGTCGTGACGCACTGCGGCTCGGGCCCCGCCCCCGGCAAGCACACCGGCCCCGGTCCCATCGGCCGCGTCCTCGCCCGCCATCCCCGGCTGCCGCTGATCGTGGCGCACATGGGGATGCCGGAGTACGCGGAGTTCCTGACGCTGGCGGAGGCGTATCCGGAGGTCAGGCTCGACACGACGATGGCGTTCACGGACTTCGTCGAGGAGTTCAGCCCGTTCCCCACGGCGGAGCTCGGCCGCCTCGCGGCCCTCGGCGACCGCGTGCTGCTGGGCACGGACTTCCCGAACATCCCGTACCCGTACGCCCACCAACTGCACGCCCTGGAGCGTCTGGACCTGGGTGACGACTGGCTGCGGGCGGTCTGCCACGACAACGCGAAGGCGCTGTTCGGCGTCTGAGGTCCCGGCGCGGCTTTCTCAGGGAATTCACAGAAACGGAAAAGAACTCTCTCAGAGCCGTCCCGGAGGCTGGCGTCATGACGACGACGACCTCGCCCCAGGGGCGTACCGAACTGCTCAGGCCGGACCGCACCCCCGTGCGGGTGCTGGTCGTGGACGACGAGGCTTCGCTCACGGAGCTGTTGTCGATGGCGCTTCGTTACGAGGGCTGGGAGGTGCGCAGCGCGGGCGACGGTGCGGCCGCCGTGCGTACGGCCCGCGCGTTCCGGCCCGATGTGGTGATCCTCGACGTGATGCTGCCCGACATGGACGGGCTCGCCGTCCTCGGCAGGCTTCGGCGGGAACTGTCCGACGTGCCGGTGCTGTTCCTGACCGCGCGGGACTCCGTGGAGGACCGGATCGCCGGGCTCACGGCGGGCGGCGACGACTACGTCACCAAGCCGTTCAGCCTGGAGGAGGTCGTGGCCCGGCTGCGCGGGCTGATCCGGCGCTCGGGGACGGCGGCGGCGGCGCGCGGCGAGTCGCAGCTCGTCGTGGGCGATCTGATGCTGGACGAGGACAGCCACGAGGTGAGCCGGGGCGGGAAGAACATCCACCTGACGGCGACCGAGTTCGAGCTGCTGCGGTTCCTGATGCGCAACCCGCGCCGGGTGCTCAGCAAGGCGCAGATCCTGGACCGGGTCTGGAACTACGACTTCGGCGGCCAGGCCAACGTGGTCGAGCTGTACATCTCCTACCTGCGCAAGAAGATCGACGCGGGCCGCTCGCCCATGATCCACACCCGGCGCGGGGCGGGGTACCTGATCAAGCCCGGTGAGTAGCGCGATGCGACGGCCGTGGACCCTGCGCACCCGCCTGGTGGTCTCGGCGGTGACCCTGATCGCCGTCGTCGCCGCCGTGATCGGCTCGGTGACCGCGATCGCGTTCCACAGTTACATGTACGGGAAACTCGACGACCAGCTGCGGGACATAGCGGTCCGGGCCGAGCGGGTGCCGGGTGTTCCCTCGCCCGAGGGCCCGAAAACCTCCCCGGAGCGTGATCCGCTCGGTTTCATCGGCATGGGCGGCCAGCCGCTGGAGACGTTCGGCGCGTTGGTCGAGCGGGGGGAGATCACGGACTCGGCCGTCGTGAAGGACGGCGGGTTCGACGCCGGTGAGAACACCGAACCGCTGACCGACGCGCAGCGGGACGCGGTGACGGAGGCCGGTGTCACGGCGGACGACCATGCGCACGACGTCGAGCTGCCCGGCCTGGGCGGCTACCGGGTGCGGGCGGTGCCGACGGACGACGGCGGCACGGTCCTCGTCGGCATTCCCACCAGTGAGGTGAGCCGTGCGCTGGGCACCCTGATCCTGGTGGAGGTCTGCGTGACCGGTGCGGGGCTCGTCGCGGCGGGGATCGCGGGCGCGGCGATGGTCGGTGTGGCGCTGCGGCCGTTGCGCCGGGTGGCGGCGACCGCGACCCGGGTCTCCGAACTTCCGCTGCACAGCGGCGAGGTGGCCCTCTTCGAGCGGGTCCCGGACGCGGAGGCGGATCCGCGCACGGAGGTCGGCCAGGTCGGCGCGGCGCTCAACCGGATGCTGGGGCACGTCGGTTCGGCCCTGGACGCGCGGCAGCGAAGTGAGACACGGGTGCGCCAGTTCGTCGCGGACGCGAGTCACGAGCTGCGGACGCCGCTGGCCTCGATACGCGGCTACGCCGAACTCACCCGGCGCGGCAGGGAGGACCCCGGTCCGGACACCCGGCACGCGCTCGGCCGCATCGAGTCGGAGGCGCAGCGGATGACGGGCATGGTCGAGGACCTGCTCCTGCTCGCCCGCCTGGACGCGGGCCGCCCGCTCTCGTACGAGAGCACCGATCTCTCGCCGCTCGTCGTGGACGCGGTGAGCGATGCCCGCGCGGCGGACCGCGCCGAGCCCGCCCGCCGGTGGCGCCTGGAGCTGCCGGACGCCCCGGCGACGGTCCGCGCCGACCCGACCCGCATCCACCAGGTCCTGGTCAACCTCCTGGCCAACGCCCGTACCCACACCCCGCCGGGCACCACGGTCACCGCCCGCGTCCTGGCCGGAACCGGCGACCCCTGGGTCACCGTGGAGATCCGGGACGACGGTCCCGGCATCCCCCCTGACCTCCTCCCCCACGTCTTCGAACGCTTCGCCCGGGGCGACGCCTCCCGTTCCCGCAACGCCGGTTCGACGGGCCTCGGCCTGGCGATCGTCCAAGCGGTGGTGACGGCCCACGGCGGCGCGGTGGAGGTGCGTTCGGTGCCGGGGGAGACGGTGTTCGCGGTCCGGCTGCCCGCGGAGCGGACGGCTGCGGACGGTCGCCGGACCCCGGTGTCAGCTCCGGGCCGCCGCCTGACGGATGTCGGCCTTCGCCGGAGCGCCGGGTGAGAAGACCGCGGCGGCGATCCGGAGTTCGGGCGGCAGGGCGGTCCACAGCTCTTCGAGAAGGCCGTCGCGGTCGCCAGCGGCGACGCGGACCTCGGCGAACGGATCGCCGGTCCTGATCCCGTCGCTGTCCGAGCGGTAGGTCGTCATGAGCACCCCTTCGGCGGGCTCCAGGCCGCCGACCTCCAAGGTCAGCCGGTCGGTGGCCGTGCGCTTCCCGCCGCTGTGCCGTGCGGCGCCGAACCAGGCCCGTCCGCCCGGACCGCCGTCGGCGACGACGGTCAGCCGGGGGGTGAAGATCGGCGGGTCGGGTTCGTAGTCCAGTCCGTCCAGGGCCAGAGCGGGTACCTCTCCGGAGTCGAGCCGGCCGGCGACCGCGGCGACCTGCTCGCCGTTGCCGTAGACGAGCCACCGGCCGCTCCGGCGGGCGGCGACGTAGTGGCGCAGGTGGTCGTGTGCGCCCGGCTCCGACGGGGCGACGATCAGCGTTCCGTCCGCGGCGCTGTGGAGGGTGCGGGCCTGGGAGGCGGGGCTGCGCCCGGTGAGGAAGTAGGCGCCGAGCGTGTCGCCGTCGCCGGTCCTGCACCACAGGACCCCGCGCCCGGGATAGCGGTTGCCCGTCAGTATGTTGGTCAAACCGTTCACTGCGCTCAATTCCCCGTCCGTCCATGGCGTACCCGCGTCGCGCGAGGCTGTCCACGGCATCCAAGCGAAAGAGCCGCCGACGGCGGAGGGAAGACCGGATAGTGGTCGTGGACCCGAGGAGGGCGCGTGGCCAGGGTGGTGGATCTCGTCTGTTATCCCGTCAAGGGATGCGCGGGTACGTCGATGAGCGAGGCGGTCCTGACACCTGCGGGCCTCGCGCACGACCGGAGCTTCATGGTCATCAGCGAGGACGGGGTCTTCCGCACACAGCGCCGGCATCCCCGCCTCGCCCTGATCCGGCCCACTGTCGGCCCCGACGGTGCCCGCCTCGTCCTCGGTGCGGACGGTCACGGCTCGGTGGGCCTCGATGTGACGACGTCCGGGCCGCGCCGGGAGGTCGATCTGTTCGGCGCGATGTTCCGGGGCATCGATCAGGGGGAAGACGCCGCCGGCTGGCTCTCGGAGGTCCTCGGCACCCCCAGCCGTCTCGTCCGGGTGCCGCCGGAGCACGACCGGATCGCCGAGGGCCTGGTCTCCGGACCGTCCGGCTACGCCGACAGCAGCGCCGTGCACCTGCTCTCCGTCGCCTCCCTCGACCTCCTCAACCGGCGGATGGCCGAGCGGGGCGCCCCGCCGCTGCCGATGGACCGGTTCCGCCCGAACATCGTGGTCGACGGCGGCTGGGCGGGCGAACCGCACGCAGAGGACCGGGCGCGCCGCGTCGGCATCGGTGACGCCGAGCTGGGTTACGCGAAGCTCGCCGTGCGCTGTGCCGTCACCCTGGTCGCGCAGGAGGCAGGCGTGCGGCGGGGTCCGGAGCCCTTGCGCACCCTCGCCGGATACCGGCGGGCGGCGAGCGGGGGCGTCGTGTTCGGCGCCAAGTTCTCCGTGATCGCGCCGGGGAAGCTGTCGGCCGGCGACGAGGTGGCCGTCACGGAGTGGGGCGACGCCGAGCTCTGAGCGCGGGAGCCCCGGACCACTCACATCTGGGCCACAGCCTCAGCACATGGCCGTGACAGCGGGGTTGGCGACTGTCGATGGCATGCGAACAGAGACTCCTTGGAGCACCTTGCCGGCCCGGGACCACCTCCTCGCCGGCGTGGGCGGTGCGGCGGGTGCGCCCGTGCTCGATGTGGTGGTACCCGTCTACAACGAGGAGAAGGACCTCGAACCGTGCGTGCTGCGGCTGCACGAGCACCTGGCCCGCACTTTCCCGTACGCCTTCCGGATCACCGTCGCCGACAACGCCAGTACCGACCGGACGCCCGAGGTGGCGGAGCGGCTGGCGCGGTCGCTGCCGGGGGTGCGCTCCTTCCGGCTGGAGGAGAAGGGGCGCGGGAGGGCGCTGCGTACCGTCTGGACCCACTCGGACGCGCCGGTCCTCGCGTACATGGACGTCGATCTGTCCACCGACCTCAACGCACTGCTCCCGCTGGTGGCGCCGCTCATCTCCGGGCACTCCGACCTCGCCATCGGATCGCGGCTCGCGCGCAGTTCGCGGGTGGTGCGGGGGACGAAGCGGGAGTTCATCTCGCGGGCGTACAACATCATCCTGCGTTCGTCGCTGGCCGCGCGGTTCAGTGACGCGCAGTGCGGGTTCAAGGCGATCCGGCGGGAGGTCGCGCAGCGGCTGCTGCCGATGGTGGAGGACACCGGCTGGTTCTTCGACACCGAGATGCTGGTGCTCGCCGAACGGGCCGGGCTGCGCATCCACGAGGTGCCCGTCGACTGGGTGGACGACCCCGACTCCACGGTCCACATCGTCCGGACCGCCACCGATGACCTGAAGGGCGTGTGGCGGGTGGGGCGGGCGCTGGCCGTCGGCGCGCTGCCGCTGGACCGGCTTGCGCGGCCCTTCGGGGACGATCCGCGCGACCGGGCGATCGGCGGGGTGCCGGGCGGGCTGGCCCGTCAGCTCGTCGGGTTCTGCGTCGTGGGCGCCCTGTCCACGCTGTTCTACCTGGCGCTGTACTCCCTCTTCCGGCTCGGCGCCGGTCCCCAGCTCGCCAACGGGGCCGCGCTGCTCGTCTCGGCCGTCGCGAACACCGCCGCCAACCGGAGGCTCACCTTCGGGGTACGCGGCCGGGGCGGCGCGGTCCGTCACCAGGCGCAGGGCCTCGTGGTCTTCGCCATCGGGCTCGCCCTGACCAGCGGTTCGCTGGCGGCCCTGGGCGCGGCCTCCGGCTCGCCCTCCCACAGCACCGAACTCGCGGTGCTCATCGCGGCGAACCTCGCGGCGACGGTGCTGCGCTTCCTGCTGTTCCGCGCCTGGGTCTTCCCGGACCGGGAGCGGGGAAACCCGGTGACGGCTGCCGCACCGGCCGCGCCCTTCCCGGCCGCAGGCCCGGGAAACCCGGTGCACCCCGTCACGCCCCCCGCCGCCGTTCCCGCACCCCCCACCGCCGAAACCGTCTCCGACCCGAGGAACGTCCGATGACCACGCTCGACCCCGCCTACGCTCCGGCCGCCCGGCCGGACACGCCCCCGGGGCACGCAAGGCCCGGTGCCTCCCTGCCCCGCCGGATCTGGCGCGGCCGGTCCGAGGACGCGCCCTGGGTGCGCCCCGCCTTCCTGGCCCTGTTGCTCGTCATCGCGCTGGCGTACTTCTGGAACCTCAGCGCCTCCGGCTACGCCAACTCCTTCTACTCCGCCGCCGTGCAGGCCGGAAGCCGCAGCTGGAAGGCGTTCTTCTTCGGCTCGCTCGACGCGGCCAACGCCATCACCGTCGACAAGCCGCCGGCCACCCTGTGGCCCATGGCCCTGTCGGTGCGGGTCTTCGGCCTCAGCTCCTGGGCGATCCTCGCCCCGCAGGTGGTGATGGCCGCCGCGACGGCCGGGGTGCTGTACGCGGCCGTGCGCCGCCGGTTCAGTGCCGCCGCCGGGCTCATCACCATGGCGGTGTTCGCGCTGACGCCCGTCGCCGCGCTGATGTTCCGCTTCAACAACCCGGACGCGCTGCTGGCGCTGCTGATGACGGTCACCGTCTACTGCGTGCTGCGCGCGATGGAGAAGGGCCGCACGAAGTGGCTGGTGTGGGCGGGCGTCGCGGTGGGAATCGCGTTCCTGTCGAAGACCCTCCAGGCGTTCCTGATCCTGCCGCCGCTGGCCGTGCTGTACGCGGTGTTCGCGCCGGTCCCCGTACGCAGGAGGTTCGGCCAGCTCGGTCTGTCCGCGCTCGCCATGGTCGTCGCGGGCGGCTGGTGGGTGGTGGCCGTCGAACTGTGGCCCGCCTCCTCACGCCCGTACATCGGCGGTTCGCAGAACAACTCGTTCCTTGAGCTGACCTTCGGCTACAACGGGCTCGGCCGGATCAACGGCGAGGAGACCGGCAGCGTCGGCGGCGGAGGCGGCCGGGGCGGCGGCGGTCAGTGGGGCGAGACCGGCATCGGCCGGATGTTCAACTCCGAGGTGGGCGCCCAGATCTCCTGGCTGCTGCCCGCCGCTCTGATCCTGCTCGTCGCCGGGATCTGGCTGACCTGGCGCGCGAAGCGCACCGACACCGCGCGGGCGGCGTTCCTCGCCTGGGGCAGTTCGCTGCTGATGACGGCCGCCGTGTTCAGCTTCATGGCCGGGATCTTCCACCAGTACTACACGGTGGCCCTGGCGCCCTATCTGGCCGCGCTGATCGGCATGGGAGTCACGGTCCTGTGGGAGGAGCGGGCCCGCTGGTGGGCGGGCGCCGCGCTGGCCGCGACCGTCGCGATGACGGCGTACTGGGCGTACGTGCTCCTCGGCCGCACCCCGGACTACCTGCCGTGGCTGCGGACGGCGGTGCTCGTCACCGGCCTCGTGGCGGCGGTGGGGTTGCTGCTCGCGGCCCGGCTGGGCCGCCAACTGGTCCTCGTCGCGGTCGTTCTGGGCTTCGCCGCGTCGCTCGCCGGGCCGGCCGCGTACACCGTGAGCACCCTGAACACGGGCCACCAGGGCTCCATCGTCACCGCAGGCCCGTCCTCGGGCGGCATGGGCGGCCCCGGCGGTGGTGGTCGAGGCGGCGGCCCGGGTGGCGGTGGCGGCGGGATGCCCCCGGGCCAGGGCGGCACGAACCAGCAGGGCACGAACCAGCAGGGCACCGGCATGGGCCAGCCCCCCACCGGCACCCCGCCCGGCCAGGGGACGGGTCAGGGCACAGGCCGGAACCAGGCCCAACCCCCCACCCAGAACGGCCGACGCGGCACCCCGCCCGCCATGGGCGAACGCGGCGGAGCCGGCGGCATGGGCGGCCTCCTCAACGGCGCGTCCGTCGGCTCCGAGGCCAAGGCGCTCCTGGAGAAGAACGCCGACGACTACACCTGGGCCGCGGCGGCCATCGGCTCCCAGAACGCCGCCAGCTACCAACTCGCCACCGAGAAGCCCGTCATGGCCATCGGCGGCTTCAACGGAAGCGACCCGTCCCCGACGCTCGCGCAGTTCAAGAAGTACGTCGAGGACGGCCGCATCCACTACTTCGTCTCGGGCGGTGGCATGGGCGGAGGCGGCATGGGCGGCAGCGGAAGCGGCACCGCCTCGCAGATCTCCTCCTGGGTGGAGAAGAACTTCAAGGAGGTGACGGCGGGCAGCGCCACCTTCTACGACCTCACCCAGCCGACGACGGACAGCTGAACCGCAGAACTCAGCGCCGCAGCAACAGATCGGCCACGACAGGGCGGTGGTCCGAGGCGATCGTCTCCTCGGCCACCGCCGCGCCGCGTACCCGCACGGTGTCCTTCGAAACCGCCACATAGTCGATCCGCTGCACCGGATTCAGCGCCGGGTAGGTCGGCCCGCCGGGCTCGATGTCGGTGAGCTCCTTCCACAGCGGCGCCAGCTCCGGAGCGGTGGGCGGCGCGTTGAAGTCGCCGAGCAGGATCTGCCGCACCGGACGCCGCTCGTGCGCCTGGTCCTGAGCCATGATCCGCCGGGTGTCCGCGACCTGGGCGACACGGACGGACGGGTCGGCCCGGTAGTCGAGATGCGTCGCGTACACATGGACGGGCAGCCCGCGCACCTTCAGCACCACCTCGCCGAAGCCGGGCGCGGGCGCCGGGACCGGGTTCGGGTCCTGCGTGGAGAGCCGGGTCAGATCGTGGTTCTCGGCGCTCACGATCCGGTACCGGGACAGCACGGCGACGCCGAACTCCCGCCGGGGACCGCCCTCCTCCACCGGATCGAGGCTGTAGATCGGCGCGAAGGAGACGTGCATCCGCAGCCGCCTGCCCAGCTCCGCCGCCAGGTCCCGCCACTCGCTCCGGTCGCCCCAGCGGACGTCCACCTCCTGGAGCCCGATCACATCCGCGTCCAGGGCGCGCAGCGCGGCCACCTGCCGGTCGAGATCGAAGACGTTGTCCATGCCGGCCCCGGCATGGATGTTGTACGTGGCGACGCGCAGCGGGACCGACTGCCCGGGCGCCCGCCCGTGCCCCGCCGCCGTCGCGGGAGGCGCGAGCGCGGCCCCCAACAACCCTGCGGCCACCAGGACTTCCACCGTACGACGACGCAGTGACATATCACTCCAGCTTCCGGGGCAGGTCGTATCCGATGCGGCGACCGGCACCGTACCCACGAGAAGACACTTGTACGCCCCACCCACCGCGATCCCGCGCCGCCCGGCCGCGACCGCGGCATAGCATCGGGCGGGACCTGCCGGACCGTAAGCCTCCGTTTCGTGGGCAGGCGGTATGCGGCCGGTCCGTCCGTCCCGCCGGCGAGACGAGGGAGTGCGCCATGGTGTCCGCGGCCGACCGCGTGAAGAACCCTGTCCGGTCCAGCGTGTGGCTGGAGACCAGGCAGCCCGCGCGGTCCCGCCGGGCGGCCCAGCCGGCCGGGCTCGACCGGGAGCGGATCACCGCGGCCTCGGTCCGGCTGCTGGACGCCGAGGGCCTGGCGAAGTTCTCCATGCGCCGGCTGGCCGCCGAGCTGAACGTGACCGCCATGTCCCTGTACTGGTACGTGGACACCAAGGATGACCTGCTGGAACTGGCCCTCGACGCGGTCTACAGCGAGATCGCGCCGCCGCCCGCCGACGCCCCCTGGCAGGACCGGCTGCGCGCGGTCGCGGCGGCGTACCGGGGGCTGCTGGTGCGGCACGTCTGGGTCTCGCCGCTCGCGGGCCGCTTCCTCAACCTCGGCCCGCACGCGCTGCTGGTGACCCGCACCGTGCGGGACGTCATCCGCGCGACCGGGCTGCCCCCGGAGAGCCACGGCGGGGCGCTGGCGGCGGTCTTCCAGTTCGTGTACGGATTCGGCACGGCCGAGGGCCGGTTCGCGCGGCGCAGCGCGGAGGCGGGGCTCAGTCAGGACGAGTACGTCCGGCAGGCGAGGGCGGCGATCCAGGAGCAGCCCCGGCTCGACGGCTTCGTGGAGGATTCGCCGGGCCTGATGGCGGCGCGCGGCGGGGCCTCCGTGGAGGAGATCCGCGAGCGCGACTTCGCCGTCGCGCTGGACCTGCTGATCGCGGGGATCGACGCGATGCGGGAGCGCACCCGCTGAGGGCTCAGTAGCCGCGCCCCGTGTCCACCCCGAGCGCCGGGGCCCGTCCCTCCGCCACCTCCCGCAGGCACGCCGCGAAGTCCGTGACGATGTCCTCGTCCGCCGTGATCCCCGCGGAGTGCGAGGTGACGACCGTACGCGGCAGCCGCCAGCACGCGTCCCCGGGCGCCGCCGGCTCGTCAGCCAGTACATCGAGCACCGCCCGCCCCACCGCCCCGGAGCGCAATGCCCCCTCCAGCGCCCCCAGATCCACCGTCGCGCCCCGCCCCACATTGAGGAACGTCGCCCCGCCCATCGCCGCGAACCGGTCCGCCCCGAAGTAGCCCGTGGTCCCCCCGGTCAGCGGGAGCGCGGCGACCACCCAGCGGGCGGCCACCGGTTCGTCCGCCGGGACCACCGCGTCGAAGCCGGGCGGCACCGGGCGCGGGGTGCGGGCGGCGGCCACGGTCCGGATGCCACAGGCCCGGAGCAGCGTGGCGACGGCGGACCCGATGCGGCCGATTCCGTGCACCACGGCGGTCTGTCCGGCGACGAGTTCGGAGTCGATGCGCCGCCACTCGGCGCGGGCGTGCTGGGCGGCGAACTCCGGGACCGACTGGCACTCCGCGAGCACCCAGCCCAGCACGTACTGCGCGATCCGCTCACCCATCCGGCCGACGGTCCGGGTCAGCAGCACACCGTCCGGCCAGGGCCCGGGACGCAGCAGGGCGTCCGTACCCGCGTTGACGCTGTGGAACCAGATCAGGTCCGCCCCGCGCACCGCGTCGGGCAGCGAGGCGCCCACGTACACGAAGGGGCCCTCACCGGGGCCTCGTTCGACGGGCCGCCCGGTGGCCGCCGCCAGCCCGCGCACGGCGGCCTCGCCGACCTCGGGCCCGGCGACGATCCGGGCCCGGTCGAGCAGGGCGGGGGAGATCACGGGGCGAGGTGGGCCGGGAAGCCGCCGGTGGCGACGGGGCCCCAGCGCTCCGGGGTGATCCGGATGATCGACTTGCCCTGCTTCACCATCGCCGCCCGGTACTCGTCCCAGTCCGGGTGCTCGCCGGAGATGTTCCGGAAGTACTCGACCAGCGGCTCGACCGAGTCCGGCGCGTCGATGACCTCGGCCGAGCCGTCGATCTGGACCCAGGGCCCGTTCCAGTCGTTGGACAGGACGATCACGCTGACCCGTGCGTCGCGCTTGGCGTTACGGGTCTTGGCGCGCTCGGGGTACGTGGAGACCACGATCCGGCCCGCGTCGTCCACGCCGCAGGTGAGCGGGGAGCCCTGGGGGCGGCCGTCGGCCCGGGTGGTCAGCAGGATCGCCCGGTGCCGGGGCCGTACGAAGTCCAGCAGGGCGTCGAGTTCCACGGCGGTGTTCGTTGCGATGTTGGGTGCCATGGAACCGACCCTACGGCGGAGGGCTGTCAGACGGCGGGCAGGGAATCGCCCTGCACGGCCTGGATGTCGAGCTCGACGCGGAGCGTGGTGCCGATCGCCGCGATGCCCGCCTGGACCACCTGGTTGTAGTTCATGGCGAAGTCCTCGCGGCGCAGTTCGGCGGTCGCGCTGAACGCCGCGCGCACCCCGCCCCACGGGTCGGGGCCGGTGCCGAGGTAGCTCAGGTCGAGGTCGACGGGCCGCGTCACGCCGCGCATCGTCAGCTCGCCGTGCACGGTCCAGCGGTCGGGGCCGGCCGGGGTCAGCCCGCCGGAGCGGTAGGTGATCTCCGGGAACCGGTCGGTGTCCAGGAAGTCGGGGGAGCGCAGGTGCTTGTCCCGCATGCCGTTGCCGGTGTCGATGCTCGACGCGTCGATGACCGCCTCGACCCGGGAGCTCTGGACGTCCTCGGAGATCTCGATGCGCCCGCCGAACGCGGTGAACCGGCCGTGCACGCTGGAGATCCCCAGGTGCTGGGCGACCGCGCCCACCGAGGAGTGCGCCGGGTCCAGCGACCAGGCGCCCGGCGGCGGCAGCTCCACACCGCCCTGGCGGCTGAGCACCACCGTGCCCGCCTCGACCGTGCCGCTCGCCGTGACGAGGGCGGTGGAGGCCGCGGGGGCGTACCCGACGGCCGTCACGATCACCGTGTACGCGCCCGCGGACAGCGGGGTGTCGGCCCGTACCGCCCCGGCCTCGTCTGCGGCGGCGCGCAGTACCTGGGTGCCGGTCATGTCGGTGACCGTCACGACCGCGTGCTGCACGGCCCAGCCGTCCCGCGTCCGTACCTGTGCGCGAAGTCCCATCCCGTTCTCTCTCCTTGCTCATGACCCGTCGTCCGTCCACCGGACCGGGTCATTCAATGAGTCGGGCCCCGGGGCGGGGACGGCAGGCCGTCCCCTGCCTGCCGTCCCCGCCGCCGGGGCCCATTTCCACCGGCCGGTGCGGCGCCTCCGCTCGAAAAGCGCTGCCCCCGCCAGGGGTCTTGTACGGGCCCGGGATCCACCCCGGACCGCGTGGGTTACTCGCCCGGGTGGACGAGCTCGATGTCGTGGCCGTCGACCCCGTGACCGGCCACCGTCAGGGCACCGGCCACCGGCGGGTAGCCGGTCGCGATGACCGTGTACTCGCCCGCGTCCAGGTCGGCGAAGGCGTACGCCCCGTCCTCCCCGGTGGTCGAGTTGGCGATCACGTTGCCGGCCGCGTCGACCAGCGTGACCCGGGCGTCGGGCAGCGGGCGGCGGCTCGCACCGGCCCGCACGACGCCCTGGACCAGCGCACCGGCCCGGAGCGCGACGTCGACCCGGGTGACGCCCTGGCCGCCGATCTCGACCGGCAGGGCCAGCGGGCGGAAGCCGGCCGCGTTGACCGCGACGGTCACCGCGCCGGGGACCAGCTCGCCGAAGGCGAAGTCGCCCGTCTCGGCGGACTTGCCGGTGGCCAGGACGTCGCCGCGCACATCGGTCACGATGACCATGGCGTCCGCGACCGGCGTGCCGGTCTCGGCGGCGCGCACGGTGCCGGCCAGGCCGCTCGTCCCCGCGAGGAGGATGTCGTACGCCAGCGGCTCGTCGCCGACGACCACGGTGGACGCCTGCGGCTGGAAGCCGTCGGCGGACGCGATCAGGACGTACGAACCGGCGCCCGGGGCGGCCAGCGCGTAGCTCCCGTCGGCCTGCGCCGCGGCGATGCCCAGCTGCCGGCCGCCGAGCGAGATCAGCGTGACGGCAGCCCGGGCCACGGGCGCGCCCTCGGCACCCCGGACCACACCGCTGACGGGGGTGCCGCCCTTGGCGAAGTCCACGGGGGCCTCGGCCTCGGCGACCGGGGCCGCCTCGGTGGTGTCGACGGCGGTGACTCCGGCGGCGCCCTCGGCGACCGCCTCGGTGACGGTGTCGGCGGGGGCCTCGGCGGGCGCGTCGGCCTGCGCCGGGGCGTCGCCGCCGGCCCGGGTCCTGAGCGCGACCTCCTTGATGAAGATCGTGATCAGGAAGGCGAGCAGCGCGGCCGGAGCGGCGTACAGGAAGACGTCACCGACGCCGTGCCCGTAGGCGGCCTCCATGACCGTGCGGAACGGGGCGGGCAGCTTGTCCAGGTCGGGGATGCCCCCGCCGCCGGTGCCGCCGTGGCCCAGGGCCGCGCCCTGCGGACCGAGGTCCGCGAGGCCGTCCTTGACGTAGTGGGTGACGCGGTTCGCCATGACGGCGCCCAGCGCCGAGACGCCGATCGCACCACCGAGGGAACGGAAGAAGGTGACGACGGAGCTGGCCGAACCGAGGTCCTTCGGGTCCACCTGGTTCTGCGTGGCGAGCACCAGGTTCTGCATCATCATGCCGATGCCGAGACCCATGACGAACATGAAGACCGCGATGTGCCAGTACGTCGTGTCGTAGCGGATCGTGCCGAGCAGGCCGAGACCGGCGGTGACCAGGAAGCCACCGCTGACCAGCCAGACCTTCCAGCGGCCGGTCTTGGTGATGATCTGGCCGGAGATGGTCGAGGAGAGGAACAGACCACCGATCATCGGGATGGTCATCACACCGGACATCGTCGGCGACTTGCCGCGCGCCAGCTGGAAGTACTGGCTGAAGAAGACGGTGCCGGCGAACATCGCGATACCGACGAACAGCGAGGCGAGCGAGGCGAGCGTGATGGTCCGGTTGCGGAAGAGCCGCAGCGGGATGATCGGCTCGCTGGCGCGGGACTCGGTGAAGACGAAGAGCAGCGCGAGGACCAGGGAGCCCGCGAGCATCACGCCGGTCTGCCAGGACATCCAGTCGTACTTGTCGCCCGCGAAGGTGACCCACAGGAGGAGCAGCGAGACGGCGGCGCTGATGAAGAAGGCGCCGGTCCAGTCGACCTTGACCTCGCGCTTGACGACCGGGAGCTTCAGGGTCTTCTGGAGCACGATGAGGGCGATGACCGCGAACGGCACACCCACGTAGAAGCACCAGCGCCAGCCCATCCAGCTGGTGTCGGTGATGACGCCACCGAGCAGCGGGCCGCCGACGGTGGCGACGGCGAAGACCGCGCCGATGTAGCCGCTGTAACGGCCGCGCTCGCGCGGGGCGATCATGGCGGCCATGACGATCTGGGCGAGGGCGGAGAGACCGCCGACGCCGATGCCCTGCACCACACGGCAGGCGATGAGCATGCCCGAGCTGGTCGAGAGTCCGGCGACGACCGAGCCCGCGACGTAGATGATCAGGGCTATCTGGACCAGCAGCTTCTTGCTGAACAGGTCGGACAGCTTGCCCCACAGGGGGGTGGTCGCGGTCATCGCCAGCAGCGAGGCGGTGACGACCCAGGTGTAGGCGCTCTGCCCGCCGCCCAGGTCGGAGATGATCTCCGGCAGGGCGTTGGAGACGACGGTGGACGACAGAATCGCGACGAACATGCCGAGCAGCAGCCCGGCAAGTGCCTCCATGATCTGCCGGTGTGTCATCGGCGTGCCGTCGGAGGCGTCGTGGCCCCCGTGCTTGGCGTGGCCGCCCCGCACACCGGTTGGTGTGGTCGTAGCCATGTAAGTCCTTGTCTTTGCTTCTGTTACGCGGGTGTACGGGTGTACGAGCCGTCGTGGCCGTCGGCCTGACGGGAGCGGCACTCGCCGCTGTGCTTCCCGGAGGCGCACCCTCCGGTGCCGCGACAGGAGAAGCTGTCGCGCAGCCGGGCCAGCAACGTGTTGAGCTGTCCGACCTCGTCGTCGGACCAATCCTGAAGATGGCAGGCGAACATCTCGGTCGACCGGCGGTAGAGGTCCTCCAGCACCCCTTCCCCCGCGGGGGTCAGCCGCAGGATGCGGGAGCGCTTGTCCGCCGGGTCCGGGAACCGTTCGATCCAGCCCCGTTCCGCCACGTGGGCGACGTGCCGGCTGGTCACCGACATGTCGACCGCGAGGAGCTCGGCCAGCCGGCTGATCCGCATCTCCCCGTGCCGGCTCAGCAGAGTCAGCACGGCGGCGGAGCCACCGGGGCATTCGGCGGGCAGGATGCGGGCGAGACCTCGCTTGACGGCCCCGATGGCGCTCAGCTGCCGGGCCAGTTCTTCGTACTGACTCCGTGCGGCCACGGGACCCCCAGACAATCTCACCGGTCATCTTGTTGCTTAGGGCAACCATAGAAGCCGTTGGTTGCTGCAGGCAAACGAAAAGGGGCTTGCGGGAGTAAAGGAACGCAAAAGGCTGCGCCTGGTCCTGGTCAAACCCGCAGTGTCTGCGGTAGAGGAGAGGCCGATGTGGTACGCGCCACACCGGTGGCGGATCGGCGGGCGGCGCCCGGGGGTTGGGCCGTTCGCCCGAGTTCGCTAGGGTCCTGCGACATGGCACACAATCCCCACGCACCGCAGGGTCCCGAGGGCTCCTACGACCCGGCCGGCAGCACCCAGATGTTCCGCGCCTTCGTCGACGAGGGCGAGCCGCAGCGCGCGCAGCAGCCCGCCGCCGTCTCCTCCGGTCCGAGGACCGGACTGATCGCCGGGATCGTCGCGGTGGTCATCGTGCTGGGCGCGGTCGCCTGGCTCGCGTTCGGCTGACCGACCCGTCACGCGCCCCGGCCCGCATCCGTCTTCGCGCCGCTTCCTCGCCGATCCGCGAGGGGGCGGCGCTTCGGTGTGCGGCCGCCGCCGTACGGGAACGCGCACCGGCCGCCGAGGAGGCCCCGGCGGCCGGTGGTGAGGCGGGTGCGGACTCAGTCCGCGATGAGCCCTTCCCTGAGCTGGGCGAGCGTACGCGTCAGCAGACGGGAGACGTGCATCTGCGAGATGCCCACCTCCTCGCCGATCTGCGACTGGGTCATGTTGGCGAAGAACCGCAGCATGATGATCTGGCGCTCACGCGGCGGGAGCTTGGCCAGCAGCGGCTTGAGCGATTCGCGGTACTCGACGCCTTCCAGCGCCGTGTCCTCGTAACCCAGCCGGTCGGCCAGCGAGCCCTCGCCGCCGTCGTCCTCCGGGGCGGGCGAGTCCAGCGACGAGGCGGTGTAGGCGTTGCCCACGGCCAGACCGTCGACCACCTCCTCCTCGGAGACGCCGAGCGCCCGGGCCAGCTCCGGCACGGTCGGCGAGCGGTCGAGCTTCTGCGCGAGCTCGTCGCTGGTCCGGGTGAGGGCGAGCCGGAGCTCCTGGAGCCGGCGCGGCACCCGCACCGACCACGAGGTGTCGCGGAAGAAGCGCTTGATCTCGCCCACGACGGTCGGCATCGCGAACGTCGGGAACTCCACGCCCCGTTCGCAGTCGAAGCGGTCGATCGCCTTGATCAGGCCGATGGTGCCGACCTGGACGATGTCCTCCATCGGTTCGTTACGGCTCCGGAACCGCGCCGCCGCGTACCGCACGAGGGGCAGGTTGAGCTCGATGAGTGTGTCCCGCACATAGGCACGCTCCGGGCTGTCGGTCCCACCGGGACCCGGGGCGGGGCCCAGCGCGGCGAGCCGCAGGAACAGGGAGCGGGAGAGCGTGCGGGTGTCGATGGCTTCCGGCGAGCTGGTGAGCGCAACGGGTGCCGGCTCGCTCTTTTCGAGCGTGAGCACCTTCGAGCTGCCCTGTTCTTCGGACATGCCACCCCCTTGAGGTCGCGGACGGTCGCGGTGGCCACGACCATCGGAGGAACGCAGCCTCCACCTGAATACCGGAGGCGGGGCTGCGGCAAACTCACTTCCCGCAGAATGTCACATGTCGGCAACACGCTGTAGTGACTTGTCGACAAGTCCAGGGGGAGTCTGCGCAGTTAACAAGGGGTGTGGGGCTTTTGGGCCCCGGGAAACGCCCCGGGAACGGTCTACCCGTTTCGGTTACGCCTCGATCCTGTTTGCGGATCGGAGTCTGGCGAAACTCCGGGCCAGGAGCCTTGACACATGCATCTGAGAGACCCCCAGTTCGGCACTGATCTGGGACTGCGTCAGGTTGCTGTAGTACCGCAGCAGCAGGATCCGCTGCTCCCGCTCGGGCAGTTGTACGAGGAGGTGCCGGACCAGATCCCGGTGCTCGACGCCCGCGAGGGCCGGGTCCTCGTAGCCGAGCCGGTCGAGGAGGCCGGGGAGCCCGTCGCCCTCCTGGGCGGCCTCCAGTGAGGTCGCGTGGTACGAGCGCCCGGCCTCGATGCAGGCCAGCACCTCGTCCTCGGAGATCTTCAGCCGCTCGGCGATCTCCGCGGTGGTGGGCGAGCGGCCGTGCGCGGTCGTCAGGTCCTCGGTGGCGCCGGTGACCTGCACCCAGAGCTCGTGCAGCCGGCGGGGGACGTGGACGGTGCGCACGTTGTCCCGGAAGTACCGCTTGATCTCGCCGACCACGGTGGGCATCGCGAACGTCGGGAACTGGACGCCGCGTTCGGGGTCGAAGCGGTCGATCGCGTTGATCAGCCCGATGGTGCCGACCTGGACGACGTCCTCCATCGGCTCGTTCCGGCTGCGGAAGCGCGCGGCGGCGTACCGCACGAGCGGGAGGTTGGCCTCGATCAGCGCGGTGCGCACCCGGTCGTGCTCCGCGGTGCCCGGCTCCAGGTTCTTGAGCTGCCCGAAGAGCACCTGGGTGAGCGCCCTGGTGTCGGCGGTCCGGGACCGGGCGGGGGCGGCCGTCTCGTCGGGGGTCTCGTGGACCGTCGTCTGCACCTGGCCCGGCGGCTGGGCCGACGGCCCGGCGGGCGGGGCGGCCGGTGCCGCCTGGTGGACCTGGGGAGGCACTTGAGGCGCTGTACTGGCCGGCACGATGACGCCACCCCTTCGCGGTCAACAACTACGGCTTGCGGTCAACTTCAGTCAATCCGTCCGTCAAAAGCGGTCATAGCATCACAAGACATGACCACTATGTGCAAGCACCCCATAGCGCCGTGTTGACCTTGCCCGGGTTTAAAACGTGCGCCGGGCGTCCATCGGGTCCTGGGACAAAGAAAAGCCCCTCACCGTCGCGGTGAGGGGCTCGCAGGGCCGAAGGCGTCAGAACGGGTAGTCGGCGATCACCCAGGTGGCGAATTCACGCCACTGACCGGCGGCCGCCTGATGGTCCGGGTGCTCGATGTAACGCTTCAGCGCGGCCTCGTCCGCGACCGCCGAGTTGATGGCGAAGTCGTACGCGATCGGCCGGTCGGTGATGTTCCAGGCGCACTCCCAGAACTCCAGCTCCGGGATGGTCCCTTCCAGTGCCCGGAACGCCTCCGCACCCGCGACGACCCTGGGGTCGTCCCGCTCGACGCCGTCGTTCAGCTTGAACAGGACCAGATGGCGGATCACGCGGTACCCCTAGTTGACGAGCTCGGACATGAAGTCGCCGACGCCCTGCGCGGCGTCCGCGATGCCCTCGAACCCTACTTGCACCAGGTCCGCGGCCCGGGCGGGGGAGTTGATGATCGTGTAGAGCACGAAGACGACAATCACGTAGAGAGCTATCTTCTTCGCTTGCACCATCGGCCCCTGACTCCCCTTCGATCCCCTGCGGTTTCGATCCCCTGTGCGGTCGGGCGAGTCTATCCACACGTATGCGCGGATCCATCGGCCGTTTCCGTCCCGGGCCGCGACCACGGCCCCGGAGGCCAGGGACCAACGTCCCGCGCATCGGGGCCCTTGGTCCGCCCGCGAGGGGGTCCCGGCGAGGCAGGATGGAAGGTGAGCCCCTCGGACTCCGGGGGGCCGGGAACGGGACCCCTGCCGGGGACCATGCCGTGGCCTCCCCCGACCGCGGCAAGGAGCGGCAGGCCCCGTGACCGGGGGAAGCGGCACATCCCCCCGATGCCGCTTCCCCCTCCTCCTACTTCTTGTCGCGCGAGCCCTTGTTTCGCGGGCCCGTGCTCGGGTTTTCCGGGCCCGCGCTCGGGGAAGCCGGCGCATCGCCCAGCGCGTCGTACAGGTCCCGCCGGCTGATCCCGAACGGGCGGAGCACCGTGCTCAGGGTGCGCGCGGTGACCCCCTGCTCCACCAGCAGCGGGACCAGGGGGCGCAAGTCCACGTTCCAGGCGGCCCGCTCCGGCGGAGCCAGGACGAACACGCCCTCCTCCTCGCCCCCGACGGCCTCGGCCGCCTCGGAGAGCGGCAGCCACCTCACCCCGTGCCCGAGATCGGCATGCCCGTCCGGCACGGCGATCCGGCGGTCCTCGGCGGACCCGGCCAGCACCTCCGCGAGCACGGCGAGATCGGCGGCGGGCGCCCGGAACACCACGGGGGCCGGTGCCGTCCGCAGCAGCTCCGCCTGCGGCGCGGAGGCGAGCGCCCGGCGGTCGGTCCGGCCCAGGTGGACCACCGGAGCGACCGGCAGGCCCGCCGCGAGCAGCGCCGGTACGGTCCCGGTCGCGTCGCCCGTCACCTCGAACCGGGCCCCCTGAGCCGCCGCGTCGGCCAGCCACGCCCCGGCCGCCTGCGAGACGCCCTCCAACGGGCCGGAGACGGACGCGGCGATCACCCCGCCGTCCGCGAGGGCCGCGCGCGCCTCGTCCGGGACGCGCGCCGCGTCCAGGTCCACCGAGGCGTCCGCCGCGCGCCACAGCAGCCCCGGGCGCCCCTCCGGTTCGGGCAGGCCGCGGCGGTGGACGAGCACCAGCGGCCGGCGCGGCCCGGACTCGGTGAGCGTCAGGGTCACCTCGGTCGCCGGGTCTCCCAGCGCGGCCACGAAGTCCGGGTCGAGGTCGCTCGCCACCAGGGTGCTGCGGAAGGCGAAGGTGTCCGGTGAGGCGTGGTCGCTGCGCCGGAGCACCAGGCGGTCGGTCACCTCGTGGTGCGGGTTGACGACGGCGGTCCCGGTCGCGACGTGCGGCCCGGCCGCGAGGCGGACGGCGACGGGGCCGCGCAGGAGGGCCAGACCCTCCTGGTCGAAGGCGGCGGCCACCCCTACGACGCAGGTCGCCCGGGGCGTGATCTCCCGCTCGCCGGTGAACTCCAGGGTCTTGGCGTGGGTGGCGCGGACGTGTCCGTGGCCCCGGGCGTGGATCTTCATTGCCTTCTCCAGGGCCTAGGTGCGTTGTCCGGACCGGTCATCGTAGTCCGCGGGCGCGGAGCGGTCCGGCGGTGGCCCAGTAGACTTCCCGGCATGTTCGAACACCTCCGCCATAAGCCGGGCACCCCTCTGCTCCGTAACCGCGAGCTCGTCATCGCGTGCTCGGCGTTTCGCAGCCGTGTGAATCTGTCCAGCGTGGTGCGCACGGCGGGGTGCTGCGGAGTCGAGCGGATCATCGCCTGCGGCAATGTGAAACTCGACCCGAAGATCGCGCGCGACGGTGCCGAGAACGTCGAGATTGAAATGCGCCGGAGCCTTCCGCCGGTGCTGAAGAAGATGCGCGAGGACGGTTACACCATCATCGCGCTCGAACAGGCCACCAATTCGAAGAGCCTGCACGAGATCAGCTTCCCCCGTAAGTCGGTCATCGTCCTCGGAAACGAGCGGACCGGCCTCAAGGAGGACGAGCTCGCGTGTGTGGACGAGTGCGTGGAGATCCCGGTCTGGGGCTCCCCGCACAGCTACAACGTCGCCACGGCCGGCGCCATGGCCATGTACGAGTACTGCAGGCAGTTCCCGACGGGCTGACCCGCCGGGCTCACTCCTCCGGTCCGGCCGTGACCGCCGTCAGGGTCGCGATGACCTCGGTGCTGTCCGAGTCCAGCCTGCGCGCCCAGGACGAGGAGACCGCGGCGGCGTCCTCGGCCTTCGTGAGCTGGAAACCGGTGACCTTCCAGCCGGCGGCGAGCGCCCTTTCGCCGAGCACCTCTTCGACGTACGAAGGGGTCAGCTCCGGAAGGCCCTGGATGTCCCGTGGCACGGGCTCCCGCCAAATGCTGGTGCCGACCGTGGCCGTGAGCGGCGCATTCGGCTTGGCGACCGTACGAAGGCCGCTCCAGATGTCCTCGTCGCCCCGCACGAGACCGTGGAGCAATTTCCCCCACGGCATCAGGACCAGCAATTCATCGGCGGCCCCCCGCAGCTCCTCCGGGGCATTCTCGATCGCCGCGTTCACGAGCAGCAGATTGGGTACGCCGCCCTTGGCGGGTTTGCGGCGGCTGCGAATGCTGGTCTGCGTCATCCGCTGCCAGGCCGGGTCCACGCCCACGACCAGCCAGTCCGGATTCTCCTTGGCGATGCGATAGGACGCCCGGGCGTCCCCCGTACCGACATCGACGACGACCCGGGAACTCTCCTGGACCAGCCGCTCGAATTCACCCTCGGCGGCCTTTTCGAGCTTCTTGCCCCGCACGATCTGCATCACGGCCAGTGCTTTCTTCTCTCGGCTGTCCGGACGGCGGCGGCCGGCCCCGGCGGGCGTCCCGCCGCCCCCGGCATGATCCCCCAGCACGGGGCCCGGTGACCAACCGGCACCGGACGCGGGCACACGCAAAACCGCCCCCGATCCGTTCACACGGTTCGGGGGCGGTTCTCGCTGGCGGTAGCGGAGGGATTTGAACCCTCGGTGAGTTTCCCCACACTCGCTTTCGAGGCGAGCTCCTTCGGCCGCTCGGACACGCTACCGAGAGAGAGCTTAGACCATGTTGGCCGTACGCCGAAATCCGTTACGGGACCACGCCCCGCACCCCGGCCCGGCCAGGTCAGCGGTCCCGGAAGAAGGCCGTCAGCGGGGCCGCGCACTCGGCCTCCAGGACCCCGGCGACCACCTCGGGGCGGTGGTTGAGGCGGCGGTCGCGTACGACGTCCCAGAGCGAGCCGGCGGCACCGGCCTTCTCGTCCCGGGCGCCGTAGACCACCCGGTCCACCCGGGCCTGCACCAGGGCGCCCGCGCACATCGTGCAGGGCTCCAGGGTGACCACCAGGGTGCAGCCGGACAGGCGCCACTCACCGAGTGCGGCGGCGGCCCGGCGCAGCGCCAGGACCTCGGCGTGCGCGGTCGGGTCCCCGGTCGCCTCGCGCTCGTTGTGCCCGGTGGCCAGCGGCGCGCCGTCCGGGCCGAGGACGACGGCGCCGACCGGTACGTCACCGGTCGCCGCCGCACGGTCGGCCTCGGCCAGGGCACGGCGCATCACCGCCCGCCACGGGTCCCGTACGGGATCGGGCAGGTCCGGGGCGTGCGGACGGAATGCTTCGGTCACCCGCGGACCCCAGGGTCTTTCCTTTGGACCAGGCCGGGCTCGCGGGCTCTGGCACCGCGCCTCGCGGCGTTGTCGTCAATCACCAACGCTCCGCGTTGCCTCAATCCTCCGCCTTGCGATGCACGGCACCAGAGCCCGCTCCCTGTTCCGGCCTGATCCAAAGGAAAGACCCTAGCGGACGGTCTCCAGCACCTCGGCCGCCCCGAGGGCGTCCGCGATCTCGGCCAGGGCGTCCGTCCGCAGCATCAGCAGCTCGGCCTCGGGGAGCCCGAGGTCGGACAGGACCCCGGAGTCGCCGATCGGGCCGGCCGGGACGACGCCCGCGGAGGGCCCTTCGTCGTCATCGTCATCGTCGTTGGCGGCGGTGGTCTCGGGCTCGCCGTCCTCGGTGCCGTCGAGGCCGACGAGCTCCTCCAGGGCGGCGATCGTGTCCTCGGCGCCTGGTTCGCGGCCGAGCAGTTCGTCGGTGAGCAGGATCTCCCCGTACGAGGAGCGGGCGGCGGCGGAGGCGTCCGAGACGTAGATCCGGGGGTCCTCCTCACCGTCCACCCGGACGACGCCGAACCAGGCGTCCTCCTGCTCGATGAATACGAGCACCGTGTCCTCGTCAACCGAGGCGTCACGGGCCAGATCCGTCAGGTCGGACAGGGTCTCCACATCGTCGAGCTCCGTGTCGCTCGCTTCCCACCCGTCTTCGGTGCGCGCGAGCAGTGCGGCGAAGTACACCGTGACTCTCCCACTGGTCTCGGGGCCAAGGGCCGGTCCGGGCGGGGAGCAGTCGGTGCTCCGGCTGCCCTGCGTCCCGCCCAATCGGCATCGTGACAGAAACCGGCGCTTCGCGAGAGCAGTTCGGCGGTTGAGTCGGCCATCAGTTCTCTCCACCACCGTCACCAGCGGCTTTTCCGCAGGCCGGGGGGCTACCAGCGGAACGTACGCATCCGCATGGCCTGGCGCATTCGGGCGGCTTTGACCCGCCGCGGCTGCACCCGGTCGCGCAGCGCCTTCGCCTCGTGGAGCTCGCGGAGGAACTGGGCGCGCCGACGGCGGCGCTGTGCGTCGGTCTCGGCCGCGTCGGGGGAGTCCGGTGCGTCGGGGGAGTCCGGTGCGTCGGGGGTGTCCGGTGTGCTCCGGGGAGTCCGCGCGTTCCTGGGGTCCTCGGCGCTCTGTGCCCCGTCGGCCATCGGCTCTTCACCCCCAAGCTGGCTGCGTCGCTGGGTCCGTATGCCACCACCTTCCCCCCGAACGTGTGGATGATGCCAGCGCACGGGTGCGGAAGGCGCGGCTACGCTGGGAGTCATGCGGATCCACGTCGTCGACCACCCGCTGGTCGCGCACAAACTCACCACCCTGCGCGACAAGCGCACCGACTCCCCGACCTTCCGGCGCCTCGCCGACGAGCTGGTGACCCTGCTCGCGTACGAGGCCACCCGCGATGTGCGCACCGAACAGGTCGACATCGAGACCCCGGTGACACCCACCACCGGCGTGAAGCTGTCGTACCCCCGCCCCCTGGTCGTCCCGATCCTGCGGGCCGGTCTCGGCATGCTGGACGGCATGGTCCGGCTGCTGCCGACCGCCGAGGTGGGCTTCCTGGGCATGATCCGCGACGAGGAGACGCTGAAGGCGTCCACGTACGCGAGCCGGATGCCCGACGACCTCTCGGGCCGCCAGGTCTACGTCCTGGACCCGATGCTGGCCACGGGAGGCACGCTCGTCGCGGCCATCCAGGAGCTGATCAGGCGCGGCGCGGACGACGTCACCGCGGTCGTGCTCCTCGCCGCCCCGGAGGGGGTCGAGGTCATGGAGCGCGAGCTCGCCGGGACGCCGGTCACCGTGGTCACCGCCTCGGTCGACGAGCGGCTCAATGAGAACGGCTACATCGTGCCGGGCCTCGGCGACGCGGGCGACCGCATGTACGGCACCGTCGACTAGGCACTCCCGCGCGAACGCCCCCGCTCGGCGCCGTCCTCAGCAGGAGGAGGGCGCCGGGGCGGGCTTCGTCAGCGCGGACAGCGCGGCGGCGGCCGTCTGCGGCTTGCTGAACGCCGTGAACTTCTTGCCGATGATCAGATCGACCGCCCCGTTCTTGCGGGCGTCGGTCTTTGTCGTGGCCCCGGGCAGCTGGGCGCCCAGCACCGGGAACGTGCCGTCGTTGGCGGCCGGGGCGCCGAGCAGGATGCCCGTACCCGCCACCTTCTTGTCGTACGCGGCGGGCGCGTTCCCCACCTCGCCGATCTTGAACCCGCGCTTCTTCAGCTCGTCGGCGGCCGCCTTGGCGAGACCGCCGCGCGTGGTCGCGTTGTAGACGTTGACCGTGATCTTCGCGGGCTGCGGCAGCACCTTGGCGGGTTTCGACGCCTCCGGGGACGGGCAGCGCTCGGTCCGGTCGGCGGCGCTGGCCGTCTTGTCGCCGCCCGTGAAGACATCGATGAGCTGCAAGGTGCCCCATCCGGCCAGCCCGAGGGCGACCACGGAGGCGAGGGTCGCGAGGACCACTTTGCTGCGGCGGCGGGGGCGTCGCATGCGGGGGTACTTGTCACCCGTGATGCGGTACTTTCCGCCCATGCCGGGGGGAGTGAGCATGCTCATGGGCGCAGCGTAGTGCGACCCGGTGATGATGCCTACTAAATGATCAATGGATCGCACCCGTCCGGGTGGGAAAACACCCGAACGAACCCCGTACGGGCTCCGGGGCGTCAGCCGAGTTCGAGCACGCGGGCGTGCAGCACCTGGCGCTGCTGGAGCGCGGCACGGACCGCGCGGTGCAGCCCGTCCTCCAGGTAGAGGTCGCCCTGCCACTTCACGACGTGCGCGAAGAGGTCGCCGTAGAACGTGGAGTCCTCGGCGAGCAGGGTTTCGAGGTCCAGCTGTCCCTTGGTGGTCACGAGCTGGTCGAGGCGGACCGGGCGCGGCGCGACATCCGCCCACTGCCGGGTGCTTTCCCGGCCGTGGTCGGGATAAGGCTTCCCATTTCCGATGCGCTTGAAGATCACACGGAAAGCCTACCGGTCAGGAGCCACCGGGCGCAGCCACGATTGCCACCACGCCGCGTACAAGAAGGCTCACTTGCCCTTCGCCGCGGCTTTCGCGGCCTTCGCCGCCTGCTTGGCCTCCTGCTTGAACGCGCGCACCTCGGCCAGTGACTCGGGGCCTGTGATGTCCGCGACGGACCGGTGCGAGCCCTCCTCCCCGTACGGCCCCGCCGCCTCGCGCCAGCCCGGCGGCCGGACCCCGAACTGCTTGCCGAGGAGCGCGAGGAAGATCTGCGCCTTCTGCGTACCGAACCCGGGCAGGGCGTTGAGCCGCCGCCGCAGCTCCGCCCCGGTCGCGGCATCGGTCCATACGGCGGCCGCCTCACCGTCGTACTGCGCCACCAGGAACTGGCACAGCTGCTGCACCCGCTTCGCCATCGAGCCCGGATAGCGGTGCAGCGCGGGTTTGGCGGTGAACAGTCCGGTGAACGCCTCCGGGTCGTACGAGGCGATCTCATGGGCGTCCAGATCATCCTTGCCCATGCGCTGCGCCAGGGCGTGCGGGCCCGCGAAGGCCCACTCCATCGGCACCTGCTGGTCGAGCAGCATGCCCACCAGGGCGGCGAGCGGACTGCGTGCGAGAAGCTCGTCCGCCGCCGGCTCCTGGGCGATCCGGAGGGTGATGTCTCGGCCATCGTCGCTCTTGGTCATGGGCGGCATCATGACGAGCGCCGGGGGCGACGGCCAGCACAACCACCGCCGACCGAGCGGTTTGCAGCCGTTTGCCGGTCAGCGGGGGTCGGCTCAGGCCCCCGCGGGCGCCGGGACCGGGGTACTTTCCGGCTCCGGGGCGGGTGTGCGGCGGGTGCGGCGCTCGGCCTGCGCGAGGTGGGCGATCACGTGCGAGTGAAAGCGGTCCACCGCGTTGTCGACGCTGCGGATGAACCCGGTCTCGGCGTTGCCCCGCGTGGCGCCCATGCTCTTGAAGAGCGAGAGCCGGAACCCCGTGATCCGGCTGCCGTCGCGGGGAAGCACGTCGCCCGGCTCCGGACGGAGGCGTTCCAGGGTGCCGCGGGGGCCTTTCTGCCCCTCGACCAGCGTCTCGACGTGCAGATCGGCGGGTGCCTCGGCGAGCTGCCGCATCAGGCGCTTGGCGGACGTCAGCGGGTAGCCCCCCTCGGGCACCGGGATCTCCACCGAGGTGCGCAGTTTCCCGGTCCGCAGATCGGCGACGATCGTGATGGTGCCGGGCGATCCGTCCACCCGCAGTTCGGCGGCGAGCCGCCCCTCCTCGCAGAGCCGGTCGGCGTGCGCGGCGCGCCGCGAGAGGGCGGTGGTGCCGCGCGGGGTGCGCTGGACGGGCAGGGCCTTCTGCCCCAGCTCGCCGCCGATCCGCAGGCAGACCTGGCGGATGAGCCGTTCCCAGCTCTCCACGACCTCCACGGCGCGTGGGTCGCCCTGGCTGAGCGTCTCCTCGTCGATGCCGTTGCGCACGGGCACCCAGGAGGGGCCCATGTTCTGGAAGCCGTGGCAGCCGGAGTTCTCGTGCTGGAGGTAGTGCAGCAGCTCCTGGAGGAGCCACGCGTGGGCGGCGTTGCCCACACCCTCGTGCCGGATGAGCATCTGGGCCTGGTGCGCCACCTCCGCCCACGAGAGGTGCCACAGGGCCACCTTGTGCTTGCGCCGTCCGTCGGTCTTGACCTCGACCAGCGGGCTGCCCTCCAGCGCCACGTCGTTGGAGAGCGTGATCACCGCCTCGTAGCCGCGGCGGGCGGCGATGTCCATGTAGTTCTGGACCTGCTCCGACTTCAGCGCGTTCCCGTTGGTCTTCGTCTCCACGAGCGCGGTCCACAGCTTCCCCGCCCGCTCCACCCGGATCACCCCGTCGGGACGCTTCGGGGTCTCGCCGTGCGGGAGGGAGACCTCGGTGAAGGTCTGCATGCGCCCCGCGGGAGCCCCGAAGGCGGCGGTCAGCCGGCGCCCGAACTCCGGCACCTGCGCCATCACGGACAGCAGCACGGAGGTCGCCCGGACCTCGCGCTCCTTGTCGCTCTTGAGGTTCGAGGCGGGGAAGAGCCGTGCGGCCCGCCAGGAGTCGTTCTCGGCGAGCGACTTCGTGGCGACGGCGGGCAGGGTCACCTTCTTCTTCGCCGTACGGGCACGGGGGCGCTTGGGGGCGGGGGCGGCCGGCGGCTCTTCGACCGCCGAGGTTTTCGGGCCGGGCTGCGCGGGAACAGCGGGGAGCGGCTGGGAGGAACCGTCAGGGAGTGGCTGGGCGGCACCGGCGAACTCGACGGCGGGCGCGGCGCCTTCCCCGTCACCCGGGTCCGCAACCGCGTGCGCACCCTCGTCCGCCGACTCGTTCTCGCCCTCGTCGTCCACGTCGATGCCGAAGTCGGTGGCGAGTCCGGCGAGCCCGGTCTCGTAACCCTGGCCGACGGCCCGGTACTTCCACTCCGTACCGCGCCGGTACAGCTCGCCGAAGATGAAGGCGCTCTCCACGGACGCGTCGCCGATCGAGAACCCGAGCAGCACCTCGCCGGACCGGTCGGCGACGGTCATCCGCAGGTCGTCCAGGTCGCCGAAGCGGGAGCCGCCGTACCGGCTCGCGGCGACGACCAGGCGCTCGACGTCCTCGGGGACGGCGGTCAGGTCGAGGCTGATGCGGTCCTCGCTGCCGCCGTCCGTCGGCGTCTTGCCCAGCAGCTGCACGCTGCCGTCGGCCGCGGAGGGGTTGTTGTAGTAGAAGAAGTCGGCGTCGCCCCGGACCTTGCCCCCGGCGTCCAGCAGGAGCACGGACACGTCCGCGTCACCGTCCCCGGCGGTGCTGCTCCAGCTCAGGCTCGCGATGACCGTGCCGGCATCGTCGCTGAGGTCCGCCAGCCCGACGTTGGCACCCTTGGTCATCTCACGCATGCAGTCCCCCAGACGCGCGGCCGCGTCGGGTCGCGCCCTGGCGACGGCAGCAGGTTGTTCCGTGACGCAGCGCAACTCGCCGCACACGGGAGAACCGTATCCCCCGTATGGACTACCCGTGAAGGAATCGTGAAGTCCGATTGCGGTCCCCGCGGAGCCGGTGAGGTGGCCCCGCAGATATTGCGGGTCGCGCGCGGTGCGCTCATTGCTACCGTCGGTCCCACAACGCACCGACCCGTTCGCCGGACCAGAAGGATCTTCCTCATGCATGATGCCCGCGCCCTGATCGACATGGGTGCCGAAGCGGTACGCCGGCTCGCTCGTCGCGGTTACGCGCTGGACCTGCCCGCGCTGGAGGAGCTCCAGTCCCGGCGGAACCAGAACATCCGCTCGGCGGACGAGCTGCGTGCGGAGTCCAAGCGGGTGGCGAGCGAGGTCCAGCAGACGGCGCGTCAGGGCGGTGACATCACCAAGCTGAAGGAGCGGGCCCGCGAGCTGAAGGACGAGATCCGGAACATCGACGCGGACCAGGAGCAGGTCCAGGAGCAGCTGAGCGACCTCCTCCTCAGCATTCCGAACCTCCCGGCCGACGAGTCCCCGGACGGCGACAGCGACGCGGACGCGGTCGAGGTCAGGCGCGTGGGCACGCCGCCGGTGTTCTCCTTCGAGCCGAAGGACCACGTCGACCTCGGCGAGGCGACGGGCATCCTCGACTTCGCCCGGGCGACCAAGCTCTCGGGCCCCCGCTTCGCGGTGACGCGCGGCGCGGGCGCAGCCCTGGAGCGCGCCCTGGCGACCCTCTTCCTCGACCTGCACACCCGCCGCCACGGCTACGTGGAGCACGCGGTCCCGTATCTGGTCACCCGTAAGACCATGACCGGCACCGGACAGCTCCCGAAGTTCGAGGAGGACCTGTTCAAGACCGGGGTGGCCGACCGCGAGCTGTTCCTCATCCCGACGGCCGAGGTCCCGCTGACCAACCTGTACGCGGACGAGATCATCCCGCCCGCCGAGCTTCCCCTCGCGCTGACCGCGCAAACCCCGTGCTTCCGTTCCGAGGCGGGTTCGTACGGCCGGGACACCCGGGGCCTGATCCGCCAGCACCAGTTCTCCAAGGTGGAGATGGTCCGCATCGTCGACCCGGCGGAGGCGGACGCGGAGCTGGAGCAGATGGTCGGCCACGCCGAGGCGTGCCTGAAGGAGCTCGGCCTCGCCTACCGCGTCGTCATGCTCGCCGCCGGCGACACGGGCTTCTCGGCGCAGCTCACGTACGACATCGAGGTCTGGATCCCGAGCCAGAACACGTACCGCGAGATCTCCTCGGTCTCCAACTTCGGTACGTTCCAGGCCCGTCGCGCCCACATCCGCACCCGCGACGAGAACGGCAAGCCCAAGCTCGTCGCCACCCTCAACGGCTCCGGCCTCCCCATCGGCCGCACCCTGGCCGCCCTCCTCGAACAGTGCCAGCAGGAGGACGGCTCCCTCGTGCTCCCCGAGGCCCTGACCCCGTACCTCGGCTTCCGCCGGATCGCGGCGGACGGGACACCGGAGGCGTAAGGGGCCTCAGACCGCCGCCGCGCGCGGCTCGCCGTGGAACACCTCGCGCGCGTGCCAGTCGCGGTGGTCCCGGGCGACCGGGGCGGCGGAGGACTGCGGCCCGATGAGCGGGCGGCCGGCGAGCGCTATGACGTGCGCGCCGGCCGCCGCGCTGTGGCCGACGAAGCTCTGCGAGACGAGGATGCGGTCGTCGGCACCGAGGCCGAGGACACCCTTGTCGAACAGCTTGTGGTGCAGGGAGCAGAGGCAGAGCCCGTTCTCGACCACGTCCGGCCCGTCGAACGCCCACCACCGCACATGGGCGGCCTCAAGCCCGACGGGCACCGCGCCGATGCGCCCGTCGTACCCGCAGAACGCGCACCGGTACTCGTACGCCGTCAGCACCCACTCCCGCATCCGCGGATCCCGCCCCCGCCGCGCGGCCGCCCCCGCCTCGGCGATCTCGGCCGGCTGGAGCTCCAGCCCGACCGCCTCGCACAACTCCTCGTGCAGGGAGGGCGGGAAGTTGAGGTCGAGCAGCACCCGCGCCATCCGCCCGAGCAACGACGGCTCCCGCCGCAACGCGTCCCGCAACTCCGGCACCAGCCGCCCGGTCGCCCCCGTCGCCCGCAACTCCCGTACGCCGGTGCCGGGACTCCCCGCCCCGCGATCGGTGCGCACCTCCCACACCCCGTCGCTCACGAGATGGTGGAACGGATACGCGGGCGTCGTCGCACGCCCAGGCCCGTACTCATCCAGCAGCCGCTTCAGATCCGCCTCCACGGAGCTGTACCGCAGTTCCCCCGCGGCATCCTGCTGAAACCGCGCAAGCGCGTACAACACCAACAACGGCTTGTGCGGCGCCCGCACCCCACTCCGGGTCCACTGCCGCAGGGTCGCGGTACGTTCCAGCCAGTCCATGCGTCAGCCGGATCTCCTTGTGAGGGCCAAGCGCTGCGAAACACCGCCGATCATGGCACAGGGCTGTCCGGCTGCCCCATTGTCGGCGCGGATCAGCCCCATCGACGCCGGTTTTCCGTACACCGTCCGCGATACGGAACGGCGTTTGCCCAGGGGGACTTGGACACTACGATCCATGTTCATGACAGATATGGCAGGCAGCGGTTACGCACCCGTCCTGCTGGTGATCCGTCGCCACGTCGACTGCTGTCGGCAGTCCAGCGCGCTGTGTCGCTGACGTAACCGGCACGCCCCAAGGCGGGCGGCCCTTCTTCTCCTCGCGGCCCTCGCCGCCGCGCCCCCGTCGCTGACCGCTTCCGGTCCGTACCGCGCGGACGTTGTTTCGTGCCGGGCCCGCCCGATCCGATCTCCGGCGCGGGTAGTGACGCGGGACGGCCGAGGGCGTCGCTTTCCCGGTCCCGTAAGCCGGCCCCTTCCCGGCCGGCCCGCGTGTTACTCGCCCGATTGGACATCGCCATGCCGCGTCTCCCGTTGTTCCCGCGCGCCGCCGTGCTCGGTGCTGCTGCTCTGCTCGCGTTGGGGGCCGCCTTCCCGGCGCAGGCCGCCACGGTCTTCGACCCGCTCCCACCGCACAACCCGTACGCGGGGCCCCAGGGCACCGCGACCATGCACGGCGACACCGGCTCGTCCGACGCCACCCCGCTGGCGGGCCCGGGCACCGGACCGCTGACCTCCAGGCGCGTCGCCCTGCAGTCGGCCTGCCCGACCGTCCTGGTCGGCGCCGACGGATACCCGGTGGCGTTGTGCACGCCGATCCTCGGCCAGGTCCCCACCGTGCACCTGCTGGACCCGGCGACCGGCGACTCGCTGGCCCAGTTGAAGATCGCCAAGGGCTCGCTGCTCGGCGGGGTCTACGCGTACCTCGACCACCAGGACCGGCTGGTCGCGGTGGACGGCGACCGCGCCCTGCTGCGCATCGCCCACCGCCGGACGGCCTCCGGTGGCTGGGAGCTGTACGTCGCCAACTCGCTGTCGCTGGCGTCCGCCGTACCGGAGGGGGACGCGGTCACCGGCATCTCGCCGGACTGGCAGGGCCGCGTCTGGTTCGCCACCGGCGGCGGCATCGTGGGCACCGCCGACGACCGCACGGGCGCCGTCCACGCCCTGACGCTCCCCGCCGGGGAACGCGTCGGCAACTCCATCTCGACGGCACCCGCCGGCACCGCCGTCGCGACCACACAGGCCACCTATCTGCTGACCGCCGGGGCCGACGGCGTTCCCGGCATCGCCTGGCGGCAACCGTACGACCGAGGGCCCGCGCGCAAGCCCGGCCAGCTCAGCTGGGGCACCGGCTCCACCCCGACGTTCTTCGGCCCCCGCACCGGCACCGACTACCTCACGGTCGTGGACAACGCCGCCCCCACCGAGAACCTGCTCGTCTACCGCACGGACACCGGTGCCCAGGTGTGCTCCGTCCCCGTTCTCCGGACCGGTGGCAGCGGCAGCGAGAACTCCCCGGTGGGCGCCGGCAACTCCGTCTTCGTCGCGAGCACCTACGGATACCCCTACCCCGCGCTCCCCGACGACGCGGGCCCGTCCACTCCGGCCTCCGCCGACTTCAAGGGCGGCCTCAGCCGCGTCGACGTACGCGCGGACGGATCCGGCTGCGACCTGAAGTGGGACACCAGGATCCGCTCGGCGGCCGTACCCCGGCTGTCCACCGCGGACGGCCTCATCCACACGGTCGTCCGCGCCCCCGCCCTCCCCTTCACCGACACCACCTCGATCCTCGACTCGTTCTTCTACGCCGAGATCGACCCCGCGACCGGCAAGACCGTCCGCACCCACTACCTCGGCACGAGCGCCCTCTACGACACCCTCCAGATGGTCGGCTCCATCGCCCCCGGCGGCGTGATCTACCAGGGCACCATCACCGGGGTCCTGCGCATCGGCAACGAGTAACCCGCCAGAGCCCGAACGCGTCGAAGGGCCCCGCAGCAAGCTGCGGGGCCCTTCGACGTATTGCCCGGTGAGAGCAATGGCGGAGGATACGAGATTCGAACTCGTGAGGGGTTGCCCCCAACACGCTTTCCAAGCGTTCGTCTCGGCGCTCGGGTGGGACAGTGGCAGCCTGACGAGGAACGGAGCCGAAAACAGGCAGGGCGTCCGACGAGCGCCGTACGTCGGCGAACGAGAGCAGAATTGAGACGGCTAGGTGCCTTGCCCTGTGAGGCCGGGGACGGGGCTCGCCGGCGTGATGTGGTGCCACCCGGCGGTGACGTCGTGCTGTTGCTCGGCGCCTAGGCCGTGAGCAATCACCTCATGAGCCGAGAGGCCGGCACGGAGCCCCGACACACCGGTCCGTTCCAGTTTCACTCCAGCAGGAGGCGAAGCGAGCGAGGGGATCTACCTGTTCGGTTCCAAACCGCTTTCCCCGAGCCACTTTTCGCTGATATTGATAGCGGGTTGAATGACATCAGGGTAGCGGTCCGCGAGATACTCTTGCCGGATTTCCTTGCCAGTCCGTCGGTCCGTTACGATTTTCACGCCGGATGCCTTCATCTTCTTTAGTGTGCCAATGGAATCCCCTGATACGAGGGCATTGAACGCCTTGATGGCTTGGGCTGACTGTTGCACGCTGTCCCGGCTCACAACTCCACGGTTCACGTTGATCATGGTATTCGTGTACATCGCGCGCGGGTCTCTTCCGACGAACTCGCGGCTCTCCTCTCCGATGCCGTCGAAGAAAAGATCGGCAATGTGCTCCGGCCACACCTCCGTGATGATCTTGTGGGCGACGATCAAGCCCGTTGCGCTAGCGTGGCACTGCTTACCCTTGCTGATGAGGTGAACGATGCGTTTTTCTTCGACCGGCCAAGCTGGAACCAGCTCTTGTAGTTGTTCTGCGGTCAGCTTTCCGCTGGTCCACCTTGTCCAGTGGATCCCGGCTCCGCGGTTGGCGAGGATCTTCAGTGCGGCTGCGTATACGTTGGCATTGCTCTGCCGCATCTCGGTGATCTGAGCGACGAAGTCCCCAGCAGAACGGACGCGACCGCCGTCGATGGCAGCGAAGCTTTCTGGGCTGAGGTTGTACGTGACTTGAGCAGTCACCGTGGCGCCGGTCTCGATGATTGCGGCGGCGCGGTGTTGTCCGTCAATCAGGCAACCGTGCCAGTCCAGCGCGAACCCTTGGTGGGTTGTGCGGTATTGACCGTTCCGGAGAATGCTTTTGAATTTATCCACATTGGAGCGCTTCAAGGGGACGCGGTTGCATGTCCTCTTCTCCATCCAGGTGGAGCATTTTTCGGGCGTCACCTGGATGATCTCGGTGTACGGATCTTTGTCGCTTTCCTCGGTCACGACCTCTTCCTCTCGGTTGCGCCTGTGTTCGCGTGGCCTGGAGATGGTCCGGCGCACGTCCCGTCGGTTGCTGAAGATGCTAGAGGGGGGAATCGCTCGCCAGTGGTCGATGTCGTACTACTGCCATACGATGCAATTTTATTGAAAGATTTGATCATGATTGATCATTTCTATTCAGTGTTTTTCCATGTCGCCCGCTCCAGGAGGCAGTCACCTTGTCCGTCTTGCCTTCCTGAGGCTGCCTGTACATGTCAGGGCTGCACATATGCGCAGCGTGGACGCGCTCATGAGGGATCAGATGTGCCGTTGGAGGGGCGCTGACCTCGCTGTCCAGGGCGTTAAACGACGCTTTGCACCGCAACGGGCCGGCGGTGAGTCCACCCCCTCGGCAAGTGCTCCGGCCGTCTCTGGACTCCGACTAGAGCCATGTGAGGGCGTCACTCTGCTTCCCGAGCCCAAAGCAGCGGGCACTGAGCGTTTCCAGCGTTGCCTCTCCAGGGAGAGGGCGGCTCGGGCGATGACGCTCATGCGGCTGGGCTGATGCGGGATCTGCGGAAGACCTGCCCAGGCTTTCAGTCGTGCCATGCCGCGTTCGACGGGTGCACGGGCTGCGGACGACGCCCGGTTCGTGGTCTGCTCGTTTGGCGTGAGTTCGCCCCGCGGTGAGTACGGGCGGCAGTCAGGCCGTGGACCGGCCCGGCAGCGCTGTCGACAGCCGGAGGAACTCACCCGATGACGCGCCACGCGAACTCTGTGGAAACGAAGGCGATGCCGTCACCATCCTGAGAACGAGCGAACGCCTGAGTCGGACTATCCGGTGCGAAGGCAAACAAGCTCGGTGTAGTAGAGGGTCAGGGGCAGAGGACTTTCCACCCTGAGGGAGACGGATGGCTTGCTCTTCGCATCCTCATCCTTGATCACATCAGCAATCAGGATTCTGATGCGTTCGCTCTCCTCCTGTTCACGCTCCTGCTCGACACGCCTCTGTTCAGTGGCGCGTTGCTGTCGCTCGGTCTCCTCGCGTCTCTGGCTTGCTGTGCAAACCCCGCAGAGGTACGAGGGAGCCTCGGCATCCAGGTACTTGTCGCCCACCTTGTTTGCCCAGGACCGGTTGGTGACGCTGACCGGTTCGGAGCAGTTCATACAGGGTCAGTTGAGCGGGACCGTGTGAGCGTGTGCCGCCGCCCCTGCACCGATGTTGCTGGTCGCACCGATGCTGCTCACGGCTCGCGCCCAGGTGCCGGCGCCCTTGGCCTCCCCGTAGACGACGCTGATCTTCTGGGCATTTTCGTGAGCGTCGTGCTTGATCAAGACGCGGACGCGGGAAGCGTCTTCCGGGAGTTCCCAGATGATCGGCCGCAGAGTAGTTGCTCGTTGTTATGTCTGCCGAGAGTCATGTCCCCCGAGGCAGACCCAGTCGAAGAACCCCACCAGTCAAGGTAGTTGCATAAGTGGTACCCCTTGCCTGACTGTGTGCGCAGGCCAGCGGTTTGAGCGATTCGCGATCCGCAGCTGCTCGAATGCCTGGCGCACCACGACAGGCGCGACTGCCAGTCGGAGTCGGGCGGCAAATCGCCCTGGATGTTCATCCGTCGAGGGCGCGTGGGTGGCCGGCGACCGCTCGTCGCCTCGCATCTGCCGATCACGCACAAGGCGACGCTGGCGGAGAGCGCACAGCACAAGGCCACCAAAGAGCGGATCGTCGAGACCGCCGGACGTTACGGCCTGGACGCCGAGGCCGAGGTTCCCATCGGCAACCGGCGCAGCATCTGGGGCGCCGTAGTCGTCGGACCCGACGGCACGCGGATCGGCTGGGAGATCCAGTACCACCACCTCAGTCCCAGCAGCGTGCACCGGCGCTCGGTCAACGCCGTGGGGCACAGCATCAACCCCCTCTGGGTAACGAAGGACCGGATGGCCTCCCTGATCGACCGCGCTCCGTGGGTGCAGGTCGACGACATGCCGTGGAAGGACATCGCCAGCGGAAAGGAGATGGTGATCCGCGGTGGGTACCGGCACCTCGAAGTCTGGAAGTGCATACCGAGCAGCGAACGCCACTGCATCATCAGTGAGGGTGCCGGCCACTGTGGCGCGATTCACGCGGACTGGTTCGTGCCCGCGCTGTGCCTCCCGGAGAAGAAGCCGGTCTTCATCGAGGACTTGGTCCTGCAGAGCGCCACTGGTGAGAGCGTCCCGGTCTACGTGCCCAGCCGAGGAAGCGGCCGTGCCGGTCGGCGCATGTGGGTCTCGGCCGACGATTGTGCGCTGTGGCAGGAGCTCATCGGCGAGAAGTCGCCTCTCCCGGCGGCCCCGGCCGAAGAGGAGGACGACGTGATCACGTTCGCCGAGCAGGAGATCGACTGCGCCTGCCGAGCGGGGGAGGAGGGCTGGTTCGTCAGCGACGGCCGGCCCATTCGTGACCTTGACCAGCCGACCGGCGGCTTCACGCTTCCCCGCATGCCGGTCCAGCACTTCCGCGACCCGATGCGGATCACCACCGTGGAACGCGCCGCCGCCTCTGCCGCGCTGGGATGCCCGCCGTGGGAGCTCGGGCTGTGTGCTGGCTGCGGCCAGATGATGCGGCGCTACGGGCGCAACGCCGCCATGTACTGCAACGTGTGCCGTTCCGTCCTCAACGGGCGATAGCCGGGAACTGCAACCAAAACTGCAACCACATACGTCGAAGGGCCCCACCGCGAACGGTGGGGCCCTTCGACATCGTGCCCGGTGAGGCACTGGCGGAGGATACGAGATTCGAACTCGTGAGGGGTTGCCCCCAACACGCTTTCCAAGCGTGCGCCCTAGGCCACTAGGCGAATCCTCCGCGGCAAACAATACAAGACGTTGAGGAGTGCTCGCGAACCCGTTCCCCGGGGAGGGGGCGGGGTGGTGGCCGAGGTGGACTTGTGGGGGTGGGGATCGGCTAAGGTGGGCGTCAGCCCCTCACGTGGCGCTATCTGACTGAACTCCCCCAGGGCCGGAAGGCAGCAAGGGTAGGTTGGCTCTGGCGGGTGCGTGGGGGGCCCTTGCGTTTCCGGGTGGTGCGGGTCACGGTCGGGGCCGGTTGTCAGTGCGCCCCGATAACCTCGTAGGTGTGTCGTCCCTTGCGCTGTACCGCCGCTACCGCCCCGAGTCGTTCGCCGAGGTCATCGGTCAGGAGCATGTCACTGACCCGCTCCAGCAGGCCCTGCGGAACAACCGGGTCAATCACGCGTACCTGTTCAGCGGCCCGCGAGGCTGCGGCAAGACGACGAGTGCGCGCATCCTGGCCCGCTGTCTGAACTGCGAGCAGGGGCCCACGCCCACGCCCTGCGGGGAGTGCCAGTCCTGCCAGGACCTGGCGCGCAACGGGCCGGGGTCCATCGATGTGATCGAGATCGACGCCGCTTCGCACGGTGGCGTGGACGATGCCCGTGATCTGCGGGAGAAGGCGTTCTTCGGACCGGCGTCGAGTCGTTACAAGATCTACATCATCGACGAGGCGCACATGGTGACGTCGGCGGGGTTCAACGCCCTGCTGAAGGTGGTGGAGGAGCCGCCGGAGCACCTGAAGTTCATCTTCGCGACCACGGAGCCCGAGAAGGTCATCGGGACCATCCGGTCGCGTACGCACCACTATCCGTTCCGCCTCGTGCCCCCCGGGACCCTGCGCGACTACCTCGCCGAGGTCTGCGGCCGCGAGAACAGCCATGTGGACGACGGCGTCCTGCCGCTCGTCGTGCGCGCCGGGGCCGGGTCCGTGCGTGACTCGATGTCCGTCATGGACCAGCTGCTCGCCGGTGCGGGCGACGAGGGTGTGACGTACGCCATGGCGACGGCACTGCTCGGCTATACGGACGGCTCGCTGCTCGACTCGATCGTGGACGCCTTCGCGGCGGGAGACGGGGCCGCGGCCTTCGAGGTCGTGGACCGGGTCATCGAGGGCGGCAACGACCCGCGCCGGTTCGTCGCCGACCTGCTGGAGCGGCTGCGTGACCTGGTGATCCTGGCCGCCGTGCCGGACGCGGGCGAGAAGGGGCTGATCGACGCCCCCGCCGACGTCGTGGAGCGCATGCAGGCCCAGGCGTCCGTGTTCGGGGCCGCCGAGCTGAGCCGCGCCGCCGACCTGGTCAACGAGGGGCTTACGGAGATGCGCGGCGCCACCTCGCCACGCCTCCAGGTCGAGCTCATCTGCGCCCGCGTCCTGCTGCCCGCCGCCTTCGACGACGAGCGCTCCATGCAGGCCCGGCTGGCCCGGCTGGAGCGGGGCGCCTCCTTCGCCACCACCGGCCCCGGCCCCGCCATGGGCTACGTGCCCGGCCCCGAGGCCCTCGCCCACGCACCGGTCCCGCCTGCCCCCCAGCCGGACGCCGGGCCCGCCGCCGCCCGCGCCGCCGTCCGGGGAGACGCGCAGCCCCCCGCCCCGGCGCCGGTCGCGCCCCAGACCCCGCCCCCCGCCCCCGTACAGGCACCGCCGCCCGCGGAGGCGCCCGCCGCCGGGCAGCGGCCCGGTGCCTGGCCCGCCGCCGCGCCCGCCCCGGACCAGGGGCGCCGGCCCGGTGGCTGGCCCACCGCCGCCGCACCCGGCCGGACCCCCGCCCCGGCTGCGGCCCCGGCCCCGCAGAGCGCCCCCGCCGCGCCCCCCGGGCCCGCCGCGCCCGAGGCCGCTCCGGGCATGGCGCAGGGCGCGGGCCAGGTGCGCAACATGTGGCCCGACATCCTGGAGGCGGTCAAGAACCGCCGACGTTTCACGTGGATCCTTCTCAGCCAGAACGCCCAGGTGACCGGGTTCGACGGCAGCACGCTGCAAATCGGCTTCCTCAACGCGGGTGCGCGGGACAACTTCACGAGCAGCGGCAGCGAGGACGTGCTGCGGCAGGCGCTGGCGGAGCAGTTCAACGCCCAGTGGAAGATCGAGGCGATCGTCGACCCGTCGGGCGGCGCCGGTCAGCCCCCGCAGCCCCCCTCCGGCGGCGCCCAGCGTCCGTACAGCCCGCCGCCCGCCGCGCCGCGCCCCGCCGCGCCCGCCCCGCAGTCGTACGAGCGGCCCGCCGCCCCCGCGCCCGCCCCGGCACCGGCTCCCGCGCCCGCTCCGCAGCAGCCGGGCCCCGGCTCCGGCTCCCCGGCCGGGCCGCCGCCCGCCGCCTACGCGGCCCCCGAGGCGCCGAAGCCGGTCGCCCCGGAGGACGACATCCCGGAGGCCGACGACCCCGACCTGGTCGACTCCGCCCTCTCCGGGCACGAGCTGATCGTCCGCGAGCTGGGTGCCACGGTGGTCGAGGAGTTCAACAACGAGTAGGCGGGCCGCCCCCTGTCCACGGACCGGCGTCCGTCAAGGGCGCGGCGCCCCGGCGGCTAGGCTGCACCCCGTGAAGGTCCTCGTCATCGGCGGCGGCGCCCGCGAACACGCCCTGTGCCGCTCTCTGTCCCTCGACCCCGACGTCACCGATCTGTACTGCGCGCCCGGCAACGCCGGCATCGCAGAGGTGGCCGAACTGCACCCGGTCGACGCCCTCAACGGAGTCGCCGTCGCGCGCCTCGCCGCCGAGCTGGGCGCCGGGCTGGTGGTCGTCGGCCCGGAGGCACCGCTCGTCGCCGGTGTCGCCGACTCGGTGCGCGCCGCGGGCATCCCGTGCTTCGGCCCGTCCGGCGCCGCCGCGCAGCTGGAGGGCTCGAAGGCGTTCGCCAAGGACGTGATGGCCGGGGCGGGCGTGCCCACCGCCCGCAGCTACGTGTGCACCACGCCCGCCGAGATCGACAGTGCCCTCGACGCGTTCGGCGCGCCCTACGTGGTCAAGGACGACGGTCTGGCCGCGGGCAAGGGCGTCGTCGTGACCGAGGACGTCGAGGTGGCCCGCGCCCATGCGCTGGCCTGCGACCGGGTGGTCATCGAGGAGTTCCTCGACGGCCCCGAGGTGAGCCTCTTCGCGATCACCGACGGCACCACCGTGCTGCCGCTCCAGCCCGCCCAGGACTTCAAGCGCGCCCTCGACGGCGACGAGGGTCCGAACACCGGCGGCATGGGCGCGTACTCCCCGCTGCCGTGGGCCGACCCCAAGCTGGTCGACGAGGTCATGGAATCGGTGCTCCAGCCGACCGTGGACGAGATGCGCAGGCGCGGTACGCCCTTCTCTGGGCTGCTGTACGCGGGTCTCGCGATCACCTCGCGCGGGGTGCGGGTCATCGAGTTCAACGCCCGGTTCGGCGACCCGGAGACCCAGGTCGTCCTGGCGCGGCTGCGGACGCCGCTGGCCGGTGTGCTGCTCGGCTCCGCCAACGGCACCCTGGACCAGCTGCCGCCCCTGGTGTGGCGCGACGAGGCGGCCGTCACCGTGGTCATCGCCTCGCACAACTACCCGGGCACCCCGCGCACGGGTGACCCGATCGAGGGGCTGGACGAGGTCGCGGCGCAGGACGCCCCGCACGCGTACGTGCTGCACGCCGGCACCAAGAGCGACGGCGACACCGTCGTCAGCGCGGGCGGCCGCGTGCTGTCCGTGACGGCGACCGCCGATGACCTCGCGGGCGCCCGTGAGCGCGCCTACGCGGCTGCGGCGCGGATCCGGCTCGACGGTTCCCAGCTCCGTACGGACATCGCCAAGAAGGCCGCGGAGGACGCGGCGGCCGCCGGAGCCTGAACCGGACGCGCGGTGGGCTCAGGCCCGTACCCCGCTGACCCCTCGCACCTCAACACCTTTGACCAAAGCCATTCCATCGAGTGACGGCTGAGCCATCCGGATGACGCCCGCCGCACCCCCAACTAGGGTGCGGCGCAAGCGTTCCGGCACTTGGCCCACCGGCATTGCGATGTCAGTGGCCGGTGCCACAGTGGGGGAGTGAGCAACACCGCCGTGGGGGCAGAGGGGGTGAGGTCCAGCCGTGTCCGGTACCGGTACGGGTGAGGAGCCGGGTGCGCGGGCAGCGCGGGCCCGGGCGCTCGTCCTGCTGCGCATCCGCGGCAGGGCGACGGCGGTCGCGCTGCTGCCCGCCGCGCTGGCCGTGGTGCTGTTCGCCGCGGGCGCGCGGGGGTTCGCGGACGGCGGCGGCTGGGACGCGGCGCGCTGGGCCGTGGCCGTCTGCGCGGTCGTGGTCCTGCTGATCGCGGGAGCCGTCGCGCTCGCGGTCGTACGCGCGAAGCCGGCGGTCAGCCCGACCGTCCCGCTCAGCGAGGCGGCGGCGCCCGACCTCTACCGCCTGGTCCGCGAGCTCGCGGACCGACTCGACGTACCCGCGCCCTCGGCCATAGCCCTCACGCCCGACTGCGACAGCTGGCTGGAGGACCGTACACATCCGGCGTCCGGCGGCTCCGCCCGCCGGACCGAGGCGGCCCCCGTGCTGGTCATCGGCTCCCCGTTCCTGTGGTGGATGCGGGTCGCCGAGCTGCGGGCCCTGCTCGCCCCGGTCGTGGCGGGCACCAGCGCCTCCGCCCAGCCCGACATAGCCGCTGCCCGGCGCTTCGTCCGGGGCCTGGACGGGGCGGTCGCCGATGCCGCCGCCCCCGCCCGGGGGCCGGTGCGCCGGGCCCTGCGGCTGCCGCGCGTCTTCGTCGGGCGGATCGCCCGGATACTGCTGCGCAGTTGTCGCGGTCATGCCGCGGAGATGGAGCGGGGGGTCGCGGCCGCCGCGTCCTCGCGGGCCCGGGAGGTGGACTACGGGCTGCGGATCGTCGCGCAGGAGCAGGTGGGCCTCGCCTACGCCGGCTGGGACCGGCTGCTGACCCGGGTCGCGCTGCCCGCCTGGCGGATGGGCCGCTGGCCCTCGCAGCTGGACGCGGGCGTGGTCGCCGCGCTCACCGAGCTCTCCCGCCGCGACCGGCTGGCCGAGGGGTACGCCTCCCGGCTCGGCGAGCGGCCCGCCTGCGACCTCCTGGAGGAGCCGGGGGCGGCCGACGAGGCGGCGTCCCTGCTGGCGGCGCGGCTGTTCCACGGCGGGCCCGCCGAGACCGGCCCCGACTGGTCCCCGGTGGACTGGCAGCAGTATCCGGACGAGGTGGTCGACCGGAAGTGGCGCTCGGAGGCGGCCCGGCTGCACCGCGTCCTGGACGCCGTGGGCGTGCCGCCCGCCGCCGCCGTCGGCGGGGTGCCCACGCTGGACCGTGTGGTCGAGCACCTGGAGGCGGGGGAGGCCGGTGGCGAGGAGCTGGCGGCCGGGATCACCGCCGCCGTGGCGCGCGAGGAGGCCGAGGCGGAGGACGAGGCGCAGAGACGAGCGAAGGCCACAGCCCCGGGCGGCCCGGCCGCCCCCGGCACCGGCTCCGACCCCGCCGCCGGCGACGATCTCCTCGCCCTCTGGGGCCCCGACCCGCTCCCGCTGTTCCCGCTCCAGCCGCCCCGTACCGGCACCGAGCTGCTCGCCGATCACGTCGCGGCCATGGTCTGCTGCGCCGCCGTGGACACGGCGGGCGCGGCGCCCGGCCTCGACTGGCTCGACGGGCCCACGCTGCTGGTCGACGGCGAGCGCCGCGCGGACCTCGGCAGCCCCGTCCTCAGCCTCATCGAGGACGGCGACGCCGGACCGCTGCGGTCCTGGCTCGCCTCGGTCGGCGTACGCACCGACAAGCCCGTCCGTCTCGTCTGAAACAGGCCCCCGCCGACAGGAGACGGGGCGGACGGGATGGCCGAGAACAACCGCATAACCGGAGCGACGGCTTCCGTTAACGTCAATTCACGACGAACGGTGACGGAGTGCGTGCGTTATGTGATGTGCTGGGGAACGGCGCTGACTGACGGCGCACCACAGTTGATCCGGGGGCCTGAGGGAGGGGGAGCGTGATGGGGGCTGAACAGATCCGTCGGTGGGAATCGGGTGCCCTGGCGCATGCCGTGACCGACCCTTTCGGCCAGGGGCCGCTGCCCTGGCTGCGCGGCAGCGAGAACTACTTCGACGACACCGGCCAGGTCGTGCCCTGGTACGTGGACCCCACCCTGTCCCGCGGCTCCACCGGCGGCGGCACCCGCACCGCCGACGATGTGCGCCGCCAGATCAAGGGCTTCACCTCCACGGGCGCCGCGGCCCCCGGTGAGGCGATCGACTTCCACATCACGGTGGACCCGCCGCAGCAGTTCTCCGTGGACGTCTACCGGATCGGCCACTACGGGGGCGACGGCGCCTCGAAGATCACCACGAGCCCCCGGCTCTCGGGGATCGTGCAGCCGGCCCCGCTGACCGCCGACCGCACGGTCTCCTGTCACCACTGGTGGCTGTCCTGGCGGCTGCAGATCCCGAGCTACTGGTCGCTCGGGGCGTATGTCGCCGTGCTCACCACGCTCGACGGCTACCGCTCCCACATCCCGTTCACGATCCGCGACAACCACCCGGCGGACCTGCTGCTCGTCCTCCCGGACGTCACCTGGCAGGCGTACAACCTCTATCCGGAGGACGGCCGGACCGGCGCCAGCCTCTACCACGCCTGGGACGAGGAGGGCCGGCTCCTCGGTGAGGAGGACGCGGCGGTCACCGTCTCCTTCGACCGCCCCTACGCGGGCGCGGGCCTCCCGCTGCACGTCGGACACGCGTACGACTTCATCCGCTGGGCCGAGCGCTACGGCTACGACCTCGCCTACGCCGACACCCGCGACCTGCACGCGGGCCGGGTCGACCCCACCCGCTACCGGGGCCTGGTCTTCCCGGGCCACGACGAGTACTGGTCGGTGCCGATGCGCCGGGCCGCCGAGCGCGCCCGCGAGCACGGCACCTCCCTGGTCTACCTCTCCGCCAACACCATGTACTGGCAGGTCAGCCTGGGGCCCTCGGCGTCCGGGGTGCCGGACCGGCTGCTCACCTGCCGCAAGCGCCGGGGGCCAGGCAAGCCCGCGCTCTGGCGTGAGATCGACCGCCCGGAGCAGCAGTTGCTCGGCATCCAGTACGCGGGCCGGGTCCCCGAGCCCCACCCCCTGGTCGTGCGGAACGCGGAGCACTGGCTGTGGGACGCGACGGGTGCCGGTGAGGGCGACGAGATCGAGGGCCTGGTGGCGGGCGAGGCCGACCGCTACTTCCCGCGCACCACGCTGCCGGAGCACGACAACCGCATCCTGCTCGCCCACTCCCCGTACCAGGACAGCGAGGGCGTGATGCGGCACCAGGAGACCTCGCTGTACCGGGCCCCGTCCGGCGCGCTCGTCTTCGCCTCGGGCACCTTCGCCTGGTCCCCGGCCCTGGATCGCCCCGGCCACGTGGACCCGCGCATCCAGAAGGCCACCGCCAACCTCCTCGACCGGATCTGCAAGCGCGCCTGACCGGAGGACGCCACCCCGCGCTCCCGCGCCCACCCGGACGGCACCCCTCCGCAGCCTGCCGTTCCCGGATACGGGACAATCGGAACGGTTCTTGGAACAACGTACGCGGAGGCAGCGTGTCCGGATTCGTAGAAAAGCCCGAGCCGGTGCAGGTGCCGGACCTCACCCACCTGCACACCGGCAAGGTGCGCGACCTGTACCGGAACGAGGCCGGTGACCTCGTCATGGTCGCCAGCGACCGGATGTCCGCGTACGACTGGGTGCTGCCGACCGAGATCCCGGACAAGGGCCGCGTCCTGACCCGCCTCTCGATGTGGTGGTTCGACCAGCTCGCCGACCTCGTGCCGAACCACGTCCTGTCGACCGAGGTGCCCGCCGGAGCCCCCGCCGACTGGGAGGGCCGCACGATGATCTGCACGTCGCTGCGGATGGTCCCGGTCGAGTGCGTCGCCCGCGGCTACCTGGCGGGCTCCGGCCTCGTCGAGTACAACGCCTCGCGCACCGTCTGCGGCATCGGCCTCCCCGACGGCCTGGTCGACGGCTCCGAGCTGCCGGGCGCGATCTTCACCCCCGCCACCAAGGCCGCCGTCGGTGCCCACGACGAGAACGTGAGTTACGAGGAGGTGGCCCGCCAGGTCGGTACGGAGACCGCAGTCGCGCTGCGCCGGACCACCCTGGACGTCTACGGCCGGGCCCGCGACATCGCCCGCGAGCGCGGGATCATCCTCGCGGACACGAAGTTCGAGTTCGGCTACGCGCCCACCGCCGACGGCGGCGAGGAACTGATCATCGCCGACGAGGTCCTGACCCCGGACTCCTCCCGCTTCTGGCCGGCCGGCTCCTGGGAGCCGGGCCACGCGCAGCCGTCGTACGACAAGCAGTTCGTCCGCGACTGGCTGACGTCCCCCGCCTCCGGCTGGGACCGCAAGAGCGAGCAGCCTCCGCCGCCGCTGCCCCAGGAGATCGTGGACGCGACCCGCGCCAAGTACATCGAGGCGTTCGAACTCCTCACCGGCACGTCCTGGTAGGCGAGCCACACGAAGAAGCCCCCGGCCGAAAGGCCGGGGGCTTCTTCTTCTGAGCGGACGACCAGGTTCGAACTGGCGACCTCAACCTTGGCAAGGTTGCGCTCTACCAACTGAGCTACGTCCGCAAGCGCCGAAGCGCGAGACCTACTATACCCATCCCCGCTCGCGCGCGAGACGCACTGCCGCGTGACGGTTCTCCGCACCCAGCTTCGAGGCGGCCGCCGAGAGGTAGTTCCGTACGGTCCCCTGCGAGAGCGAGGCCCGCTCGGCGATCTCCGAGACCGGCGCCCCGTCGACCGCGAGCTCCAGCACCTCGGTCTCGCGCACGGTCAGCGGGGAGTCCCCGGCGGCGATGGCGTCGGCCGCCAACTCCGGGTCCACGTAACGGTTCCCCGCCCGCACGGTACGGATGATGCCGGCCAGCTGGCGGGCGCTCACGGTCTTGGGCACGAAGCCCCGCACGCCCGCCGCGAGGGCCCGCTTGAGATGGCCGGGCCGGCCGTGGCTGGTCACGATCATGGTCCGGCAGTCCGGGAGTTCGGCCCGCAGCGATGTGGCCACGCTCACACCGTCGGCCCCCGGCATCTCCAGGTCGAGCACCGCGACGTCCGGGCGGTGGGCCCGGGCCATGGCCAGCGCCTCCGGACCCGTCGCCGCCTCCGCGACCACCACCAGGTCCTCCTCCAGCGCGAGGAGGGCGGCGAGCGCGCCCCGGATCAGATGCTCGTCGTCGGCGAGCAGTACCCGTACCGCGGTCATCGTCATTCCTCCACGAGGCCGGATCGCGACCTCACCATCACACCCGGGGCCACCATGGCCGCGGGACGCAGGACCAGGGGCGCGCGGCGTGCCGCCGGGACCTCCGCCAGCGGGATCGTCGCCGTCAGCCGGAACAGGCCGCCCTTCGCCGGGCCCGCCTCCAGCGAGCCGTCCAGCGCGGCGAGCCGTTCGCGGAGGCCGGCCAGTCCGGAGCCCGGCCCGTCCGAGGTGGGCGAGGGCGCCGTCCCGGCGGGTGTCGCGCCGTCGTTCTCCACCTCGAGCGCCACGGAGCCGGCGGAGACCCGCACCCGGATCACGCAGTGGCGCGGGTCGCCGTGGCGCAGCACGTTGGTGGCCGCCTCCCGGACGACCCAGCCGAGCGCCGACTGCACGGGCGCGGGCAGGTGCTCGCCGCTGTCGCCGGTCACCGTGCACTCGATGCCGGCCGCGCTCAACACGCCCTGCGCACCCGCCAGTTCCGTACTCAGGTCCGCCTCACGGTAGCCGCGCACCACATCGCGCACTTCCTGTTGCGAGGCGCGCGCTATCCGCTGCACCTCGATCATCTGGTCCACCGCCTCCGGCCGGCCGCGCTGGGCGAGCTCCACCGCCAGCTCGCTCTTGAGCGCGATCACCGCGAGGTTGCGGCCCAGCACGTCGTGCATGTCCCGCCCGAACCGCAGCCGTTCCTCCGCCACGGCGAGCCTGGCCTGTATGCCCCGGGCCTGCTCGGCCTGCCACATGACGCTCATGCTCCAGGCGCTGGGCCGGACCGAGATCAGGACCAGCACACAGCCGAAGAGGCTGCAGGGCAGCACTCCCGCCAGGGTGCCGCCCCGGACGCCGGCCACCGCGAGCGCGCCGGTGATCAGGGCGGTGAGGCAGAGGGACTCGACCAGGAAGCGGCGGACCGGCACCAGGAGCACCCGCGTGATCACCAGGGCCATCGGCGCGTTCAACGTCATGAGCAGCAGTCCCGAGCCCTTGACGCCGTCCACCCCGGCCAGCGCCGCCAGGAGCCCGACGGCCACGACCAGAAGCACCACGGGGGCCACCAGGCGCCGCCCCGGGAAGACGGAGATGCCCAGGTAGTGCTCGTAGGAAGCGTGCAGGTTGCGGTTGCTCAGCAGGCACTGCGCCAGGCTCACCAGGAGCAGCGCCAGACCGAGGGCCAGCGGCAGCGGTGCGTGGCGGATGTCGTGGTCGAAGGGCGCCCCCTGCCAGGCCAGGGCGAAGAGCCAGGGGATGCAGGAGACGGTGAACCGCGAGTACAGGTCGATCCGCTCCATCTTGCTGCGCTCCTGCCAGCCGCGGTACCAGCCCCGTACGCGCATCACGGCCCAACCTCCTCGTCAGCGGCGGGGGTCCCAGCGGAACCACCGCTGCACAGCAAACACGGCCAGTGCCGTCCAGACCAGCCCGGTCAACGCGGCGCCGAGCAGGTCGGTGCCCTCGGGGCCGCCGAACCAGCCGGCCCGGACCAGGGTCATCACACCGGTCAGCGGCAGGTACTCGCAGACCGCCGCGAGCCGGTCGGGGAATATGTCGAGGGGGATGAAGAGGCCCGAGCCCATCATCGAGACGAGGAACAGCGGCAGCGTCGTCAGCTGGGCGGTCTGCACGGTGCGGGTGATCACGGAGGTGACCGCGGCCAGGACCGTCAGCAGCACCACGCCCAACAGCAGCCCCGCCACGAGCAGTTCCGGGCGCTCCGGTGCGCCGAGGCCGAAGAAGGCGATTCCGGCGACGACGATCACCGCGCTCTGGGCCAGGGCGAGGGCGCCGGCCGGAAGGGCGGTCCCGGCCAGGATCTCGCCGTCGGTGACCTCGCCGGTGCGCAGCCGCTTCAGGACCAGTTCCTCGCGCCGGGCGACGTAGGCGGCGGCCAGGTTCATGTAGACGGCCTGGATGAGCACGGTCCCGACGCCGCCCATGAGCGTCGCTCCGGCGACGCTGAGTCCGGTCCCGTCGAGGTCGACCTTCTCGAACGCCGACTTCATCGCCATGATCATGGCCGCCGGCATGAGGAGCGCGACGAAGATCGCCGTCCTGTTCCGGGCGAGCAACGACAGTTCGGCCCGGCCGAGGGCCGCCAGCCGGCTCACGGCCGTCGTGCGCGCGGGGCCGGCTTCGGGGATGGTCGCGGGGGTGGTCGCGGTGGTCACGGGACGGGCACCTCTTCGGTTTCGGCGGCGGACTTCGCGATGTCGAGGAACGCCTCTTCGAGGGAGGCGGAGCGGGCGTCGAGCCCGTGGAGCCGGACGTCCGACTCGTCGGCCCAGCGGAGCAGTTCGGTCAGGGCGTCCTGGAGGCGGTGCGTCCGTATCTCGACGCGGGGGCCCTCGGCGGCGGCGCGGAGCTCCAGGGGAAGCCGTGCCGCCGGAACGCCCTCGGGCAGTTCGAAGCGGATGCGGGCGGGGCGGGCCGCCGTCACCTCGGCCGTGGTGCCCGCGGTCACGATCCGGCCGCGGTGCATGATCGCCAGCCGGTCCGCGAGGGCCTCGGCCTCCTCCAGGTAGTGCGTGGTGAGCAGCACGGTGATGCCGTCCTCCTGGAGGCGGCGCACCAGCGCCCAGGTGTCGCGGCGGCCCTCCGCGTCGAGACCGGTGGTCGGCTCGTCCAGGAAGAGCACCTCGGGCCGGCCGAGCAGCGCCAGCGCCAGGTCGAGCCGCCGCCGCTCTCCGCCCGAGAGCTGCTTGACCCGGACGCGGGCGCGGTGGCCGAGCCCGACCAGCTCCAGGGCCTCGCCGGTGGGCCGGGCACCGCTGGTGCAGCCCGCCCACATCCGTACCGTCTCGGCGACCGACAACTCGGACGGGAAGCCGCCCTCCTGGAGCATCACGCCTATCCGCGGACGGACCTGCGCGCGCTCGGCGAAGGGGTCGCGGCCCAGCACCCGGACCGTGCCGCCGTCCGGCCGGGCCAGGCCCTCCAGAAGCTCGACGGTGGAGGTCTTGCCGGCCCCGTTCGTACCGAGGAGGGCGAAGAGCTCGCCGCGGGCCACGGAGAAGGAGACGCCGGACACGGCCTCGAAGCCGCCGGCATAGCTGCGCCGGACGTCTTCCGCCTGGATCACGCACTCTCGGGACTTGTCGTCGCTGGTCATGTCTTCAGGTTTCCGTCCGCGCCGGGCCCGGGGCAGTGCGGACTGTCATCACCACTCATGACAAACGTCATGGGTGGTGGCGCGCGGGCCGGGAAGACACAGGGAGCCGACCGAAAGGGACGGGAACACGACGAAGGCCCCGGTCGGAATCGACCGGGGCCTTCGTATTCTGAGCGGACGACCAGGTTCGAACTGGCGACCTCAACCTTGGCAAGGTTGCGCTCTACCAACTGAGCTACGTCCGCATTGCAACCACTCGGCTTTCACCGGTGGAGCGAGCACTACTCTACCTGATCCACCGGAGTGGTCCTGCAAGTCGTGCAGAGCGGGTGACAGGAATTGCACACTGCGCCTTCCCCCTGGAAGGGGGATGTTCTACTACTGAACTACACCCGCACGCTGCGTGGGGTTCGGCCTTTTCGGCCTCGCCCCTCGGCGTGTTCCAGACTCTATCCGACCTGCGGGGGTGTCGCGCAAGTCGGCTCCCCCGCAGGTCCTCCGACGGAGCCCCGCCGGACCTGTCGCCGGGTCAACTCGCTTCCTGGAACGCCTCGTACACGCTCTTCGGGATGCGGCCCCGGGCGGGCACGTCCATCCGGTGCGAGCGCGCCCAGGCGCGCACCGCCGCCGGGTCGGGCGCGAGCGAGGTGTGCCGGTACGGAACGGGGGTCTTGCCGTGCTTGCCGGCATTTGTCTGCTTGCGACCGGCCGCCATGTACGGGGCCAGGGCGTTCCGCAGTTTCTTTGCGTTGGACGGATTGAGGTCGATCTCGTACGACTTCCCGTCCAGGGCGAAGGTGACCGTTTCCGCCGCCGTGCCCCCGTCGATGTCGTCGGAGAGTGTGACCACTACGCGCTGCGCCACGGATATCGGTCCTTTCCTACGGCATCGACGCGTCTGACATGCGTCGATGCCGGCCTTCCGGCTGTGAGCGCGGATGCGGGCCGACTGTTGTCGGTGCTCCGGGGCAATGCTGCATTCCCCGGTAATCATTTGTACAGCGAGTGGCACCGCATTGTGAAGCCCGTCCAATTACTTCCGCGTGTCCGCCCGCTATGTGTGCCGCTCGTGAGCATTTGTTTCGCGGCTTTTCCGCCGTCCGGCGATCGGCCGATATCTGGACGTGATCTATCCCGTTTGATATCTACCCGCGTAGAATTTCCGGCCAGGTACGCTGAGTGGACCCGCGGGGGTCCGGGGTACCCCCTCCGGAGAAACAGCCGCACCACACCACCACACCGGGAGTGCCAGTGGCACGCGTCGTAGTCGACGTCATGCTCAAGCCCGAGATCCTCGACCCGCAGGGACAGGCGGTGCAGCGCGCACTGCCCCGTCTCGGCTTCGAGGGAATCGCGGACGTACGTCAGGGAAAGCGTTTCGAGCTGCAGGTCGAGGGACCGGTCGATGACGCCGCCCTCGCCCGTATTCACGAGATGGCGGAGACGTTCCTCGCCAACACCGTGATCGAGGACTTCACCGTCAAGGTGGAGAACGCCGAGGAGTCGAAGTGACTGCTCGTATCGGAGTCGTCACCTTTCCGGGCACGCTCGATGACCAGGACGCCCTTCGGGCCGTTCGCGTCGCGGGCGCGGAGCCCGTATCGCTGTGGCACCGCGACAAGGACCTGCACCAGGTCGACGCGGTGATCCTGGCGGGCGGTTTCTCGTACGGCGACTATCTGCGCGCCGGAGCCATCTCCCGGTTCTCGCCGGTCATGGAGACGGTGATCGAGCAGGCGAAGGCGGGCATGCCGGTCCTCGGCATCTGCAACGGCTTCCAGATCCTGACCGAGGCGCACCTGCTGCCCGGCGCGATGCTGCGCAACAACCACCTGCACTTCATCTGCCGCGACCAGACCCTCCGCGTCGAGAACGCGGAGACCGCCTGGACCTCGGACTACTCCGCGGGCCAGGAGATCTCCGTACCGCTCAAGAACATGGACGGTCGCTACACCGCCGACGAGCACACGCTCGACGCGCTGGAGGCCGAGGGCCGCGTCGCCTTCCGCTACGTGGGCCGCAACCCGAACGGCTCGCTGCGCGACATCGCCGGCATCACCAACGCCGCGGGCAACGTCGTCGGCCTGATGCCGCACCCGGAGCACGCCGTGGAGCCGCTGATCGGCACCGGTCGCACCGACGGTCTCGGTTTCTTCACCTCGATCATCAAGAAGCTGGTCAACGCATGAGCCTGGACACGGTCAAGCACGCGGCCGAAACCCCGGACACCGCGCAGCCCTGGAAGGAACTCGGCCTCAAGGAGGACGAGTACGCGCGCATCCGCGAGATCCTGGGCCGCCGTCCCACCGGCGCCGAGCTCGCCATGTACTCCGTGATGTGGTCCGAGCACTGCTCGTACAAGAGCAGCAAGGTCCACCTCAAGCAGTTCGGCGAGAAGGTCCCCGCCAACGACGCCATGCTCGTCGGCATCGGTGAGAACGCCGGTGTGGTCGACGTCGGTCAGGGGTACGCGGTCACCTTCAAGGTCGAGTCGCACAACCACCCCTCGTACATCGAGCCCTACCAGGGCGCGGCGACGGGCGTCGGCGGCATCGTCCGCGACATCCTCGCCATGGGTGCCCGCCCGGTCGCCGTCGTGGACCCGCTGCGCTTCGGTGCGGCCGACCACCCGGACACCAAGCGGGTCCTGCCGGGTGTGGTCGCGGGCATCGGCGGGTACGGCAACTGCCTCGGTCTGCCGAACATCGGCGGCGAGGTCGTTTTCGACGCCTGCTATCAGGGAAACCCGCTGGTCAACGCCGGCTGCATCGGTGTGATGAAGCACGAGGACATCCACCTCGCGCAGGCGTCGGGTCCCGGCAACAAGGTCATCCTCTACGGCGCCCGCACCGGTGGTGACGGCATCGGCGGCGTCTCCGTGCTGGCCTCGGAGACCTTCGAGTCGACCGGCCCGGCCAAGCGCCCGGCCGTCCAGGTCGGCGACCCGTTCCAGGAGAAGCTCCTCATCGAGTGCACCCTGGAGATCTTCAAGGAGAAGCTCGTCGCGGGCATCCAGGACCTCGGCGGCGCCGGGCTCTCCTGCGCCACGTCCGAGCTGGCCTCCGCGGGCTCCGGCGGCATGCGCGTCGAGCTGGACACCGTGCCGCTGCGCGACTCCTCCCTCTCGCCCGAGGAAATCCTCATGAGCGAGTCGCAGGAGCGCATGTGCGCCATCGTCGAGCCGCAGCACGTCGACCGCTTCCTGGAGATCTGCGAGAAGTGGGACGTCATCGCCACCGTCATCGGTGAGGTGACCGAGGGCTCGCAGCTGGAGATCTTCTGGCACGGCGAGCAGATCGTGGACGTGCCGCCGCGGTCCGTCGCCCACGAGGGTCCGACGTACCACCGCCCGTTCGCCCGCCCGTCCTGGCAGGACGCGCTCCAGGCCGACGACGCGGGCAAGCTGGCCCGCCCGGCGAACGGCGCGGAGCTGCGCGAGCAGGTCCTCCGGCTGGTCGCCTCGCCGAACCAGGCGTCGAAGTCCTGGATCACGGACCAGTACGACCGGTTCGTGCAGGGCAACACCGTGCTCGCGATGCCCGAGGACGCCGGCATGGTCCGCATCGACGAGGAGTCCAACCTCGGCGTGGCCATGGCGACGGACGGCAACGGCCGGTACGCGAAGCTCGACCCGTACACCGGTGCGCAGCTCGCGCTGGCGGAGTCGTACCGGAACGTGGCCGCGACCGGTGCCAAGCCGCTCGCGATCTCGGACTGCCTGAACTTCGGTTCGCCCGAGGACCCGGACGTCATGTGGCAGTTCGCCGAGGCCACCCGTGGTCTCGCGGACGGCTGCCTGGAGCTGGGCACCCCGGTCACCGGCGGCAACGTCTCGCTGTACAACCAGACCGGTGACACGGCGATCCACCCGACGCCGGTCGTGGCCGTGCTCGGTGTGATCGACGACGTCACGCGGCGTACGCCGGTCGCCTTCGGGGAAGAGGGCCAGCTCCTCTACCTGCTGGGTGACACGCGTGAGGAGTTCGGCGGCTCGGCCTGGTCCGAGGTCGTCCACAACCACCTCGGCGGGATGCCGCCCAAGGTGGACCTGGGCCGCGAGAAGCTGCTCGCCGAGATCCTGATCTCGGCCTCCCGCGACGGCATGATCGACGCGGCGCACGACCTGTCGGACGGCGGACTGATCCAGGCGGTCACCGAGTCCTGCCTGCGTGGCGGGAAGGGTGCCCGGCTGGTCGTGCCGGACGGCCTCGACGCGTTCACGCTGCTGTTCTCCGAGTCCGCGGGCCGCGCGGTCGTCTCGGTGCCGCGCAGCGAGGAGCTGCGGTTCAACGACATGTGCGGGGCGCGCGGTCTGCCCGTGACCCGCATCGGTGTCGTGGACGGCGACGCGATCGAGATCCAGGGCGAGTTCAGCATCCCGCTGAGCGAGCTGCGCACCGCGCACGAGGAGACGATCCCGGCGCTGCTCGCGTAGTTCCCGGACCGCACACGCCGAAACCCCCGACCGGTTCAGCCCGGTCGGGGGTTTTCGCGTGGTGCGTACGGGGAAGTGCGGGGCCCCGGTGGGAGGTTCGCCCCCGGCTCGTACGGGGAAGGGTCAGGCTCTCGTACGGGTGCCGGGCAGCCGGATCGCCAGGATCAGGGCGAGGAGCATCGCGCCGGTGGCGCAGGCGAAGACCACGTCCGTCGAGGAGACGAAGGCGTCCAGGGCCCGGTCGCGGACGGCCCCGGTGAGGCGGCCGATGTCGCTCGTCGTTCCGCCGGGGCCCTTGGCGGCGTAGACCCTGCTGAGCACGGCTCCGAAGAGGGAGGCTCCCAGGGCCGTGCCGAGGGTCTGGAAGAAGCGGACGCCGGTGGTGGCGACGCCCAGTTGGGCGGGCGGGGCGGTGTCCTGGACGAGCTCGATCAGCTGGCCGATGAGCTGGCCGAAGCCGATCCCCATGAGCAGCAGCGCGCCGCGCACGGTCCACAGGCCGGTGTCCGTGTCGAGCGTGGTCAGCAGGGCCAGGGCGGCGGAGGCGAAGACCGTGCCGCTGACGACGAAGGTCTTCTGCGACCAGCCGGCCGCGACCAGGCGCCCGGAGACGAGCCCGACGACGGTCATTCCGATCGCCATCGGGACCAGGAAGAGACCCGCCGACGTCGCGGCGACCCCGCGGACCACCTGGAGGTAGATCATCACGTAGACGATCGACCCCATCATCGCGACGCCGACCAGACCCTGGACCGCGAAGCCGTACCGCATGAGCCGCAGCCGGAAGAGCGAGAGCGGCAGGATCGGTTCGGCGGCCGTGGCCTGGCGCCACAGGAACAGGCCGAGCGCGACGACGGCGGCGACGGCGAGGCCGACGATGACCGGCGAGGTCCACGCGTAGTCCTCGCCGCCCCACTCGGTGACCAGGAGCAGCGCGGTGGAGAAGGCGGCGGCGAGACCGGCGCCGAGGAAGTCGATGCGGTGGCGCGCGGTGCGGGCGGGGAGCTTCACGACGAAGACCGCGCCGATCAGGACGGCGATGCCGACGGGCAGGTTGACGTAGAAGATCCAGCGCCAGCCCGCGTGGTCGGCCAGGGCACCGCCCAGCCAGGGGCCGAGCGCCATGCCCGCACCGGCGATGATCCCGCCGATGCTGCCCTTCCTGTCGCCGCCCTTGGCCTTGGCGCCCTCGCCCTCCTCGGAGCCCGCCGTGCCGAGCTGGCGGAGGACGACCATGGTGACGCTCATCAGCCCGCCGCCGCCGATGCCCTGGAAGGCGCGGGCGGCGATCAGCTCGCCCATGGACTGGGCCATCCCGCACAGCGCGGAGCCGGTGAGGAAGGTGGCGAGCGCCCCGATGAAGACCTTCTTCGAGCCGAGGGTGTCGCAGAGCTTGCCGTACAGGGGCAGTGCGGCGGTCGCGGCGAGCTGGTAGGCGGCGATCAGCCACGGGATCCGGTCGACGCCGTGGACCGGATCGAGGTCGCGGACGATCGGGACGGTCGCCGAGGACACGATGTTCGAGTCCAGCACGGCCAGCAGGATCGTGACGATGCAGAGCGCCACGGCGATCGTGGCGCTCCGGCCGCCGGCCTGTTGTCCGTCCGCGGTCGTCCGCCCTGGCGCGGGCGCTGTGGCTGTTCCGGGCATGACTGGGATCCCCCCTGCCGGGCGGTGCCGACGCGCACCGCTGTGGTCGGGTCCCACTGTTCACTGTATTTGTGTACCGAGTCAAGTTTTCGTCCGGGATTAATTTTCATCCTGGTACAGTGAGGTCATGACCGAGGGGATGGGCCTGCGCGAGCGCAAGAAGAGGGAAACCCGGCGGCGGCTGCTGGAAACGGCCACCAAGCTCTTCTCCGAGCGCGGGTTCGACCAGGTCTCCGTCGCGGAGATCGCCGACGCGGCCGATGTATCGAAAATGACCGTCTTCAACTACTTCGACAGCAAGGAAGACCTGGTCTTCGCGCCGCTGGAGGAGCACGTCGGCGACGCCGCCCGGATCGTGCGGGAGCGCGCGCCCGGCGAATCGGCGGTCGCGGCGCTGCGGAGGCAGTTCGTGGAGGCCGTCGAGCGCCACGACCCCTCGGTGGGGATGGGGGACCACCCGCTCGCCCTGGGCATCGTCCGGCTCATCCTGGAGACGCCCGCCCTGCTCACCCGCGCCCACTCCTTCTTCGTGCGTACGCAGGACCAGCTCACCGAGGCCCTGATCGAGGAGGGCGAGGAGCCGGTCATCGCGCGCATCGTCGCCTCCCAGCTCCTCGGTACGCGCAACGCCCTGCTCACCGAGAACCGCAGGCGCCTGCTGGCCGGCGAACCGGCGGCTGCGGTCGTCCCCGACGCCGTCGCACTCGCCCACCGGGGCTTCGACCTGCTGGAGAAGGGCCTCGGCGACTACGCGACGCGCACCTGACCCGGGGGTGCCGCGGACGCGGGGCGGACGCCCTGTCGGTGCCGCGTCGTAGGCTCCCCGGCATGCCGCCCTCGCAGAAGCGCGCCCGTCGCTACGACCCGGCCAGGACCCGCACCGCGGTCCTCGCCCAGTTCGCCCACGTCCGGGACGGCGTGCGCACGCTGACCCCGGAGCAGCTGGCCGCGCCGAGCGGACTCGGTGACTGGACGGTGCGCGAGCTCGCCGTGCACCTCACCATGGCCCTCTCCCACGTCAGCCGGACGCTGGAGCTGCCCGCGCCGGCCCTCGCCAGACCCGAGGTGACCCTCCTGGAGTGGCCGTTCACCACAGCGGCCCGCGCCCCCCGGATCGCGGACGACACCGCCGAACGGGCCGCCGCCGCCCCCGACCTGGACGCGCTCTACGCGGAGGTCGCCGCCCGCTTCGAGGCCCTGGTGACCGGCGCCTCAGAGGACCGGCTGCTGGCCACCCGGGTCGGGGCGATGCGCCTCGGCGACTTCCTGGTCACCCGCACCGTGGAGCTCGTCGTCCACACCTGGGACCTCAACGAGGCGACCGGGCTCTCCGTCCCGTACGACCGGCAGGCGCTCGCCGCGTGCAGCCGGCTCCTCGCCGACGCGCTGGCCGAGAAGGCGCCCGGCGGATCGGTCGAGGTCCGGGTGCCGCCGTTCGCCGTGGTGCAGTGCGTCCAGGGGCCGCGCCACACCCGGGGCACCCCGCCCAACGTCATCGAGACCGACCCGCTCACCTGGATCCGGCTCGCGACCGGGCGTACGGAGTGGGCGCGGGAGGTCGAAGCGGCCGGGGTCGCCGCGAGCGGCGAGCGCGCGGATCTCTCCGAGCTGCTGCCGCTGATGGGCTGACCCGTCCCGGCCGACCCACCCCCGGACGCCCCGAGATGCCGCATACCGGGCGCCCACGGTGTGAGGCTCGCCACGAAACGACCGGTCGGGCTGCTTGCCCCCGGCGCCCGGGAACCGGCTCACGCAGTGCCACGACGGGCCTCTTCGCGGGGTTTTCCGGGTGGCCGGAACCCGCCGGTGGATGGCCGGTGATCCGGGCGTCGCCTGCCCTGCGGCGGTTGCCGCGCGTAGATCGGGGAAGGCCCGCGATTACCGTGCGTGACCGATCCGAGGGGCCCGGGAGCGGTCTTCGAGGGCGCTTCGCCGGTGGTGGGGCGGGGGATCCCCAATTCGGACCAGTGGTCGATCTCCCCTACACTCGATGGCGTGCCTCGTGGTGATGGACGACTCAACCACGACCTGCTCCCCGGAGAGAAGGGCCCCCAGGACGCTTGCGGCGTCTTCGGTGTCTGGGCTCCGGGCGAAGAGGTCGCCAAGCTCACCTATTTCGGACTGTATGCCCTGCAGCACCGTGGACAGGAGTCCGCGGGCATCGCAGTGAGCAACGGGTCCCAGATCCTGGTCTTCAAGGACATGGGACTGGTCTCGCAGGTCTTCGACGAAACCTCCCTGGGATCGCTCCAGGGCCATATCGCGGTCGGTCATGCCCGCTACTCCACCACCGGTGCCTCGGTGTGGGAGAACGCGCAGCCGACGTTCCGTGCGACCGCGCACGGCTCGATCGCCCTCGGTCACAACGGGAACCTGGTCAACACGGCCCAGCTCGCGGAGATGGTCGCCGACCTCCCGCGCAAGGACGGCCGCGCCACCCAGGTCGCCGCGACCAATGACACCGACCTGGTGACCGCGCTGCTCGCCGGCCAGACCGACGACGACGGCAAGCCGCTCACCATCGAGGAGGCCGCCGCCAAGGTGCTTCCCGAGGTGCGGGGCGCCTTCTCCCTGGTCTTCATGGACGAACACACGCTCTACGCCGCCCGTGACCCGCAGGGCATCCGCCCGCTGGTCCTCGGCCGCCTGGAGCGCGGCTGGGTCGTCGCGTCGGAGTCCGCCGCCCTCGACATCTGCGGCGCCAGCTTCGTCCGCGAGATCGAGCCGGGCGAGATGGTCGCCATCGACGAGAACGGTCTGCGCACCTCGCGATTCGCGGAAGCGAAGCCGAAGGGCTGTGTCTTCGAGTACGTCTACCTGGCGCGCCCCGACACCGACATCGCGGGCCGCAACGTCTACCTCTCCCGGGTGGAGATGGGTCGCAAGCTGGCCGCCGAGGCGCCCGTCGAGGCGGATCTGGTCATAGCGACGCCGGAGTCCGGCACCCCGGCCGCCATCGGTTACGCGGAGGCCAGCGGGATTCCGTTCGGCGCCGGCCTGGTGAAGAACGCCTACGTCGGCCGGACCTTCATCCAGCCGTCCCAGACGATCCGCCAACTGGGCATCCGCCTCAAGCTGAACCCGCTCAAGGAAGTCATCAAGGGCAAGCGCCTGGTGGTCGTGGACGACTCGATCGTCCGCGGCAACACCCAGCGCGCACTGGTCCGGATGCTCCGTGAGGCCGGTGCCGCCGAGATCCACATCCGGATCTCGTCCCCGCCGGTGAAGTGGCCCTGCTTCTTCGGCATCGACTTCGCGACCCGCGCCGAGCTGATCGCCAACGGCATGTCCGTCGAGGAGATCGGCACGTCGATGGGCGCCGACTCGCTCGCGTACATCTCGATCGACTCGATGATCGAGGCGACGACGATCGACAAGCCGAACCTGTGCCGCGCCTGCTTCGACGGCGAGTACCCGATGGAGCTCCCGGATCCGGAGCTGCTCGGCAAGCAGCTGCTGGAGACCGAGCTGGCGGCGGGCCCCGCGGCGACCGCGGCGGCCGACGCGCTGCGGCGGCCGTGACCCGGACCGTCCGGCAGCCCTTCCCCCAGCCCCGTATCTCCACACGAAAGATCCCAGGCAATGTCTGAGACAACAGGTGCTTCCTACGCGGCAGCGGGCGTCGACATCGAGGCCGGCGACCGCGCCGTCGAGCTGATGAAGGAGTGGGTGAAGAAGACGCAGCGCCCCGAGGTCGCGGGTCTCGGTGGCCTCGGCGGTTTCGCCGGCCTCTTCGACGCCTCGGCGCTCAAGCGCTACGAGCGTCCGCTCCTGGCCTCCGCCACCGACGGCGTCGGCACCAAGGTCGACCTCGCCCGTCAGATGGGCGTGTACGACACGATCGGTCACGACCTCGTCGGCATGGTCGTGGACGACCTCGTCGTCTGCGGCGCCGAGCCGCTGTTCATGACCGACTACATCTGCGTCGGCAAGGTGCACCCCGAGCGTGTCGCGGCCATCGTCAAGGGCATCGCCGAGGGCTGTGTGCTGGCCGGCTGCGCGCTGGTCGGCGGCGAGACGGCCGAGCACCCGGGTCTGCTGGGCGCGGACGACTTCGACGTGGCCGGAGCGGGTACGGGCGTGGTCGAGGCCGACCGCCTGCTGGGCCCCGACCGCATCCGCGAGGGTGACGCCGTGATCGCCATGGCGTCCTCCGGGCTTCACTCGAACGGGTACTCGCTCGTCCGCCACGTGGTGTTCGACCGGGCCGGCTGGGCGCTGGACCGCCAGGTCGAGGAGTTCGGCCGGACCCTGGGCGAGGAGCTCCTGGAGCCGACCCGGATCTACTCGCTGGACTGCCTGGCCCTCACCCGTACGACCGAGGTGCACGGCTTCAGCCACGTCACCGGCGGCGGCCTGGCCAACAACCTCGCCCGGGTCATCCCGGACGACCTGCACGCGACGGTGGACCGCTCCACCTGGACCCCGGGCGCGGTGTTCGACCTCGTCGGCAAGGCCGGTCAGGTCGAGCAGCTGGAGCTGGAGAAGACGCTGAACATGGGCGTCGGCATGATCGCGGTCGTCCCCGCCGAGTCCGTGGACGCGGCCCTGACGACGCTGGCCGACCGGGGTGTCGACTCCTGGGTCGCCGGCGAGATCACCGCCCGGGGCGACCACGCGACCGGCGCCGAGCTGGTGGGTTCGTACGCACGCTGAGCGGGAGGACCGGTCGGGCCGACGGGCCCGGCCGGTCACCGGCCGCCTCGCCCTTCCCGTACGCAGGCAGCACAAAACCCGGTCCGGAGGAGCTCCGAACCGGGGTGATGTGTCAGCGCGAGGTCAAGCGCCGCGGCGCTTGGACGACGGACCGGACTGGTCGTTCTCGTCCTCGTCCTCGTCGTTGTTGTACAGATCCGCGTACTGTGCGTACGGGTCATCTTCCTCGTCGTCGTCCTCGAACGGCTCCGCGTTCGGTGGCTGACTCGAAGTCGATGCGCCCAGCTCATTGGCCAGACGCGACAGGTCCGTCCCGCCGCTGCTGTACTTCAGCTGGCGGGCGACCTTTGTCTGCTTGGCCTTTGCCCGGCCGCGCCCCATGGCTCGACCCCCTCGGTGACGGGGCTCGACGGCCCCAGAGTCTTGACACGCGTTCATGTTTCAGGACGGACTCTCGGTAGAGAGACCGTGCCTGTAGAGCTTTAACGGTACCTGCTTCCGCGGCCATACGGTACGCCGCCCGCATCACGCGCCCCGGAAGAGGACCTGCGAGACGCCCCGTCCTCGCTGGTCAACTGCGATTTTAACCTCTTATCGGCAGGCGACCCGCCGACCGGCGTGAGTCTTGTCTCGCCGGCCGACGGGCCGCGACCCCGAGGAGGGGTGCCGGCTCAGCGGCGACGGGCGTCCGCCATCCGCTGTTCGGCGATCCGGTCGGCCGCCGCGGCCGGCGGAATGCCGTCTTCCTTCGCACGTGCGAATATGGCCAGCGTGGTGTCGAAGATCTTCGTGGCCTTCGCCTTGCACCGGTCGAAGTCGAAGCCGTGCAGCTCGTCCGCGACCTGGATGACCCCGCCCGCGTTCACCACGTAGTCGGGCGCGTACAGGATGGCGCGGTCGGCCAGGTCCTTCTCGACGCCCGGGTGCGCGAGCTGGTTGTTGGCCGCGCCGCACACCACCTTCGCGGTGAGCACCGGCACGCTGTCGTCGTTGAGGGCGCCGCCCAGCGCGCACGGGGCGTAGATGTCCAGGCCCTCGGTACGGATCAGCGCCTCGGTGTCCGCCGCGACGGCGACCCCGGGGTGCTTGTCGGTGATCCGGCGGACGGACTCCTCGCGCACATCGGTGATCACGACCTCGGCACCGTCCGCGAGCAGGTGCTCGACCAGGTGGTGGCCGACCTTGCCGACACCGGCGACCCCCACTTTCCGGCCACGCAGCGTCGGGTCGCCCCACAGGTGCTGGGCCGAGGCCCGCATGCCCTGGAAGACGCCGAACGCGGTGAGCACCGACGAGTCGCCGGCGCCGCCGTTCTCGGGGGAGCGGCCGGTGGTCCAGCGGCACTCGCGGGCCACGACGTCCATGTCGGCGACGTAGGTGCCGACGTCGCAGGCCGTCACGTACCGGCCGCCGAGCGAGGCGACGAACCGGCCGTAGGCCAGCAGCAGTTCCTCGCTCTTGATCTGCTCGGGGTCGCCGATGATGACGGCCTTGCCGCCACCGTGGTCGAGCCCGGCCAGGGCGTTCTTGTACGACATGCCGCGCGCGAGGTTCAGCGCGTCGGCGACGGCCTCGGCCTCGGAGGCGTACGGGTAGAAGCGAGTGCCGCCGAGGGCGGGGCCCAAGGCGGTGGAGTGGAGGGCGATGACGGCCTTGAGGCCGCTGGCCCGGTCCTGGCAGAGGACGACTTGCTCGTGTCCGCCCTGGTCCGAGTGGAACAGGGTGTGCAGGACATCGACAGGCGCGCCGGTCACATCGGTCACTGTGGTGACTCCCAAGTACGAAGCGGCGGAAAGACCCTCCTGAAGGTGGGGAGGGCCCAGCCGGACCGGCCGTACGGACGGCCCGGCTGGGCAAGAGCGTAAGTCCTACCCCCACGTAGATCTGTTCCAGTGCCAAGGATCACCCCCCACCGGGGGGCAGGCGTGACACGATCACCGCATGTCGGTGGTGTCTTCGGTGCTGGTTCCCTACGCGTCCTACCTCCGGGTGTACGAGCCACTGGCGGCCTTCCCGGAGGGCGAGCGCGCCCACTGGGCCCGCTACGCGGCCCGCGACCGGGTGCCCACGGCACAGGACGAACTCAGGCGCTCGCTGGCCGACTTGGTGGCGACCCCGCCCGCCGGTGTGCCGGCGCACGAGAGCGCCGACGCGTTCGTGGCCGAGGTGGACGGCGTGGTGTGCGTGTGCCCGTGGCGGACCCGGCTGCGCGGCTGGCTGGCGATGGACGGGCTGGCGGAGCTGTTCCCCGGGCCGGTGCTCGACGCGGTGCTGCCGCCGGTGGTGCGCGGGCAGGCGCTGGCCGACCACGAGCGGTGGGCGGAGCGCAATCCGGACGCCCGGCCGTGGATCAGGACGGCGGTGTGGCAGGTGCCGGTGCGCTGGTTCGTGCTGTTCGCGGACGAGGAGCGGGAGCATGTGGTCGCCGGTCCGGACGGGGAGCCTCCGGTGTTCCGGTACCGGACGCCGATGGTCGAGGCGCGGCGCCGGCTGGCCCGGTCGCTGCGGACGCTGCGGGAGACGATGGACGAGGGTCCGCTGACGGCGGGGCTCGTGGACGTCGGGCGGTGGCTGGAGGAGTTCCACCCGCGCTCGCTCGTGGAGCTGGACTACGGCGGGCTCGTGCACGCGCTGCCGGAGCGGGAGCTCAGCGTCGACCGGAGCGCCGCCGACGTGGCGGAGGGGATCGCCGCGCTGCGGGCGGGGGACGCGGAGCGGGCGGCCGAGGCGTACGCGCGTCTCGCGGAGCGCTGGCGGGCCGTAAGGGACCGTCAGTTCGCCAACTGACCGGCGCGGCACCTTGCGCGAACGGTTCGTGAACCGGTTTCGGATGTGACACGTGTGGGTGAAGGGGCGGAAGGGGCACAGGGGGTGGCGGGACCTACGTCCCGAACCGGGCCTTTGCCTCAACCGTGATGGATAGCACTTACGGGGCCCTTGCGCCCTTCCCTACCCCTCGTGCCAAAATAGGACAAGGAGTCCGGTGAGGACTCCATCCGTCCATGTATGGGCGGATCACTCAGCATTGCACGCTATGGGGGGTCTGATGACTCCTGATCGCTCTGTGACTGATCGTCACGGTGGTGTGACTGTCCGCTATGGCATGGTCCATCGGCTTTCCGTCGCTGATGGACACCTGGGAGGGCAATTCCATCGGTTTGGCCGACCGGGCTGGACGGATGGTGTAGTTGTAGTGCCGAGGACAAGCCGTTCGTCCTATAACCGACTCGGCCCGCGTCCGCCATTTCGGGCAACGTGGGTCAAGGTGCAGAATTTAGAGGAAAGAACCGAGATGGTTCGGTTCTCCCGAGGAGGCCGCTCATGACCGCTCGCACCCCTGATGCCGAGCCGCTGCTGACCCCGGCTGAGGTTGCCACGATGTTCCGCGTGGACCCGAAGACGGTTACCCGTTGGGCGAAGGCAGGCAAGCTCACGTCCATCCGCACGCTCGGTGGGCATCGCCGGTACCGCGAGGCAGAGGTCCGCGCACTGCTTGCGGGTATTCCGCAGCAGCGCAGCGAGGCCTGACAAACCCCCTGTCACCCCGTCACACCTGGGCTTTTGGGTCCCCCAACCCACTTGCTCACCCATAGCTCCATATGACGGGCGCCCGCCCCAACGGGCGCCATACCTGTGTCGTACGGGTCATGTCATCCGATCGCGCTGGACTCCGCCGGGTCCAGCGCGATTTTTTTGCGCCCGGAACGGGTCCGCCTTGCGCCTGCCCCCCGTCGGCTTACGGCCTCGTTTGCGCAGCCAGGCCCGGCGGCCGGGGCCTCGTCGGCGGCCTCACTCGCGGCGTCGCCCGTGGTGTCGGCGGGCGGTGCGGGGGTATCCGGAGGACATCCTTCCGGGAGGTGCAATTGCACATATTAAATTCGCTAGTTGTAGGAAGGGTGTAAAGGACCCCCTTCTCAAAACTGATTCAGTGACACCCGTCACACTGCACGAGTGTTGCCAACTACGAGCCTGCCACTGTGAGGAAGCCGACGGCGCCGCCGAAGGTCATGTCGTGGGAGGACTTACGTCCCCGCTGCGCGACGGCTGTACGGGGACTCGTCGGCGCCTCGTGGGCGGCTCGGGCGGTCCGGCGGGCCGATCGGGCGTCCGGGCGTCCTGTGGGGCCGTCACGGGCTCCATGGCGAGCCTCAGCAGCCGGGCGCAGACCGCGCAGTGCCGGGTGAGGTGCCGGTAGCCGGAGGCGGCGGCCAGGTGCGCGCGCAGCAGCGCGCGGACGTCGTGCCTGGGTGCCTTCACGAGCCCCTGTGTCCGCTCGCGCCGGCTCTCGCCCGTGGATGCCCCCATCACGCCACCTCCCGGTGGATGCGCGCCGCCCCACTCCGGGAATCCCGGGGCGACCCCTGGTTTCTGAGTACTCGTCGGGGGACACCGCAGTCAAGACGCGCGAAAGCCCGGATCGATGCGATCCGGGCTTTCGTTACTGCGGTCCTGACGGGATTTGAACCCGCGGCCTCCACCTTGACAGGGTGGCGAGCACTCCTAACTGCTCCACAGGACCAGGTTTCGCTGCCTTCCTTGCGTCCGGCTGCGAAAACAGACTGTACAGGAGTTCAGCGGGTGCGGTCGAACTCACTCCGGGTGGCAGGTCCGTTACGGAGATGGACTAGGGTGCGGCGGCGTCGATCGCCTTCACGATCCGCTTGTCCGAGACCGGGAACGCGGTGCCCAGGGCGTGCGCGAAGTAGCTCACCCGCAGCTCCTCGATCATCCACCGGATGTCCAGTACCTCCTGCGGGACGGGCCGGCCCTTGGGCAGCTGCTCCAGCAGCCAGGCGTACTCGTCCTGCATCTCGTGGACCTTCTCCATGCGCGTGGTGTCGCGCTGGACGTTGGTCGGCATCTGCTGGAGCCTGCGGTCCTCCGCCACCAGGTAGCGCATCAGGTCGGGCAGCCTGCGCAGCCCGGTCGCGGTGACGAAGCCGGGCGGCATCAGGCGCGCCAAGTGGTCGCGTACGTCCGTGACGTTGTTGATCAGGACCAGGCTGTTGGTGGCCTTCAGCCGGCGCTCGCACGCCTGCCAGGCCGCCAGGATCTGCTGCACCTGGCCGATCGTGCGCACGGTCAGGTCCACGAGGTCCGCGCGCACCTTGTCGTACAGCGTCCGGAACGACGCCTCGTCCCAGGCGGGGCCGCCGTGCGCCGCGATCAGCCGGTCGGCGGCCGCCGTCGCGCAGTCGTCGAACAGGGCCTGGATCGAGCCGTGGGGATTGCGGGACAGGGCCAGCTTCTGCTGGTTCGTCAGCTTGTCCGACGCGAACTTCGCCGGGTTCACCGGGATGTTCAGCAGGATCAGCTTCCGGGTGCCCCGCCACATCGCCTGCGCCTGCTCGGCCTCGGTGTCGAAGAGGCGTACGGCCACTGTCTCGCCCTGGTCCACCAGTGCTGGGTACGCCTTGACCGGCTGACCGGCTCTCCGCGTCTCGAAGACCTTGTTCAGCGTGCCGATCGTCCAGTCCTTCAGGCCCGAGCGCTCGATGGATTCACCGGAGGGGCCCGCGGTCGCCGCCGCGGCCTTGGAGAGGGCCTGACGGGCCTTCGGGCGCAGCCGGAGCTTCAGCGCCTCCAGGTCCTTGTCCTCGGCGACCCTGCGGCGCCGCTCGTCCACGATCCGGAAGGTGATCTTGAGGTGGTCCGGGACCCGGCTCAGGTCGAAGTCCTCCGCGGTGACCGGGACCCCGACCATCCGCTGCAGCTCACGGGCCAGCGTCACCGGCAGCGGCTCCTGGAGGGGCACGGCCCGGTCCAGGAACTTGTCCGCGTAGTTCGGCGCGGGCACGTAGTGCCGGCGGATCGGCTTGGGCAGCGAGCGGATCAGCTCGGTGACGACCTCCTCGCGCAGCCCCGGGATCTGCCAGTCGAAGCCCTCCGAGGTGACCTGGTTCAGCACCTGGAGCGGGATGTGGACGGTCACACCGTCGGCGTCCGCGCCCGGCTCGAACTGGTAGGTCACCCGGAACTTGAGCTTCCCCTGCCGCCAGGAGTCCGGGTAGTCGTCCTTGGTGACGGCCCCGGCCTTCTCGTTGATGAGCATCGAGCGCTCGAAGTCGAGCGCGTCCGGCTCGTCGCGCCGCTTGTGCTTCCACCAGGAGTCGAAGTGGGCACCGGAGACGATGTGTTCGGGGATGCGCTGGTCGTAGAAGTCGAACAGCGTCTCGTCGTCCACGAGGATGTCGCGGCGCCGGGCGCGGTGCTCCAGCTCCTCGACCTCGCCGAGCAGTTTGCGGTTGTCGTGGAAGAACTGGTGGTGCGTGCGCCAGTCGCCCTCGACCAGGGCGTTGCGGATGAAGAGGTCCCGCGAGGTCTCCTGGTCGATCCGGCCGAAATTGATCTTGCGCTGGGCGACGATCGGCACTCCGTACAGCGTGACCCGCTCGTACGCCATCACCGCGGCCTGGTCCTTCTCCCAGTGCGGTTCGCTGTAGGTGCGCTTCAGCAGGTGCTGGGCCAGCGGCTCGATCCACTCGGGTTCGACCTTGGCGTTGACCCGCGCCCAGAGCCGGGACGTCTCCACCAGCTCGGCCGACATCACGAACCGCGGCTGCTTCTTGAACAGCGCCGAACCGGGGAAGATCGCGAACTTGGCGCTGCGGGCGCCCAGGTACTCGTTCTTCTCGGTGTCCTTCAGCCCGATGTGCGACAGCAGCCCGGCCAGCAGCGAGGTGTGCACCGACTGCTCGGGCGCGTCCTCGTCATTGAGGGCGATGCCCATCTGCTTGGCGACCGTGCGCAGCTGGGCGTAGATGTCCTGCCACTCGCGGATGCGGAGGAAGTTCAGGTACTCCTGCTTGCACATCCGGCGGAAGCTGGAGGAGCCGCGCTCCTTCTGCTGCTCGCGGATGTAGCGCCACAGGTTCAGGAAGGCCAGGAAGTCGGACGTCTCGTCCTTGAACCGGGCGTGCTGCTGGTCGGCCTGCGTCTGCTTGTCGGAGGGCCGTTCGCGCGGGTCCTGGATGGAGAGCGCGGCGGCGATGACCATGACCTCGCGGACGCAGCCGTTGCGGTCGGCCTCCACGACCATACGGGCCAGGCGCGGGTCCACCGGCAGCTGCGAGAGCTTGCGGCCCAGCGGGGTGAGCCGCTTCTTCGGATCCTTCTCCGCCGCGTCGAGGGCGCCGAGCTCCTGGAGGAGCTGCACGCCGTCGCGGATGTTGCGGTGGTCCGGCGGGTCGATGAAGGGGAACTTCTCGATGTCGCCGAGGCCGGCGGCGGTCATCTGGAGGATGACGGAGGCCAGGTTCGTACGGAGGATCTCCGCGTCGGTGAACTCCGGGCGGGTGAGGAAGTCGTCCTCGGAGTACAGCCGGATGCAGATGCCGTCCGAGGTACGGCCGCAGCGGCCCTTGCGCTGGTTGGCGCTGGCCTGCGAGATCCGCTCGATCGGCAGCCGCTGCACCTTGGTGCGGTGGCTGTAGCGGGAGATGCGGGCGGTGCCCGGGTCGATCACGTACTTGATGCCGGGAACGGTCAGCGAGGTCTCGGCGACGTTGGTGGCCAGCACGATTCGGCGGCCGGTGTGGCGCTGGAACACCCGGTGCTGCTCGGCGTGCGACAGGCGCGCGTAGAGGGGGAGCACCTCGGTGTTGCGCAGGTTCCGTTTCCCGAGGGCGTCGGCGGTGTCGCGGATCTCGCGCTCGCCGGAGAGGAAGACCAGGACGTCACCGGGGCCCTCGCCCTGGAGCTCGTCCACGGCGTCGCAGATCGCGGTGATCTGGTCGCGGTCGGCGTCATCGCCGTCCTCTTCGAGCAGCGGCCGGTACCGCACCTCGACCGGATACGTACGCCCGCTGACCTCGATGATCGGGGCCTCGCCGAAGTGGCGCGAGAAGCGTTCCGGGTCGATGGTCGCGGAGGTGACGACGACCTTCAGATCGGGGCGCCTGGGCAGCAGCCGGGCCAGATAGCCGAGCAGGAAGTCGATGTTCAGCGACCGCTCGTGGGCCTCGTCAATGATGATCGTGTCGTACGCGAGCAGCTCGCGGTCCGTCTGGATCTCGGCGAGCAGAATGCCGTCCGTCATCAGCTTGACGAAGGTCGCGTCCGGGTTCACCTGGTCGGTGAAGCGGACCTTCCAGCCGACGGTCTCGCCGAGCGGCGTCTTCAGCTCGTCGGCGATCCGCTCGGCCACCGTGCGCGCGGCGATCCGGCGCGGCTGGGTGTGCCCGATCATGCCCCGGAGGCCGCGGCCCAGCTCCATGCAGATCTTGGGGATCTGGGTGGTCTTGCCGGAGCCGGTCTCACCGGCGACGATCACGACCTGGTGGTCGCGTATCGCCTCCAGGATCTCGTCCTTCTTCTGGCTGACCGGGAGCTGTTCCGGGTACGTGACGGCAGGCATCCGGCCGGCCCGCTGCTCAAGCCGCCCGGCTGCCTTGTCCGCCTGGGCGGCGATCTCGTCCAGCACGGCCTGCTGGGCCTCGGGCTTGCGGATGCGGCGGGCGCCCTCGAGGCGGCGGCCGAGCCGGTTCGCGTCGCGGAGCGAGAGCTGCGCGAGCCGGGACTGGAGATCGGCGAAGGAAGTAGACATACGGATCCCAGGATCTCACCCGGGCCGGAGGAAGGGCGAACCCATTTCGGGCGGCGCTCCCCGGTGGGCTGCCGAAGACCTTCCGGAACGGCGAAGGCCCCGTCCATCGGACGGGGCCTTCGGGAAGTGGCTGGGGCCGGGATCGAACCGGCGACCTATCGCTTTTCAGGCGATCGCTCGTACCAACTGAGCTACCCAGCCACAAGGTTTCACGTGAAACCTCAGCGGTCCTGACGGGATTTGAACCCGCGGCCTCCACCTTGACAGGGTGGCGAGCACTCCTAACTGCTCCACAGGACCAAGCAATGTGCGAGACAAGTCTCGCACACGTTCAAGCGTGCCCCCAACGGGATTCGAACCCGTGCTACCGCCTTGAAAGGGCGGCGTCCTGGGCCACTAGACGATGAGGGCTAAGGGCCCGCCTGCGCGCCTTGCAGCGCGTCGGGGACGTGAGAAGCATATGGGATGCCGGCGGCGTTCGCCAAAACGGTTTACGGGGACGGGCTCGGGCCGGTCGGGGACGGGCTCGTGAGGGCGGGCTTCTGCTCCGGCAGATGGCGGCTGACCTCGGCCGTCGTCAGTCCGAGGCCGCCCAGGGTGATCTCGTCCCAGGCCTGCAGGCGGCGGGTGGAGCGGTCCAGATAGAGCACCGACGCGAGCACCTGTTCCGGCTTCTTGTTCTGGACGGCTCGCAGCCCGCCGCCGCCCGTGGAGCCCTCGATCATCAGCCGGGTGCCGCCCTTCAGGAGCTCGTTCTGCCGGTGGTGCACATGGCCCGCCAGCGCCACCGGCACCTCGCCGTCCGTCTCCTTCACCGCCTCCGGTTCATGGGCGACGGCGATGTCGACGGGGGTGCCGGACCGCTGCTGCTCGCGCAGGGCGGCGGCGAGCGTGCGGCCGGCCACGCCCTCGACGTCCTCCGCCTGCTCCGGGCCCGTCCGGTCCGGGGTGAACTGCGGATCCCCGATGCCGGCGACCCGCAGCCCGCCGACGGTCACGGCCCTGCCCTGGTCCAGGACGTGGACGTTCGGGAAGCGCTTCTTGTCGGACAGGTACTTCTGCGTCACGGCCGAGTCGTGGTTCCCGCGCACCCAGACATAGGGGGCGCCCAGGTCGGCGATGGGGTCCAGGAAGCTGTTCTCGACGGCGGCGCCGTGGTCCATCGTGTCGCCGGAGTCGATGATCACGTCGATGTCGTACTGCTCCACGAGCGAGCCGATGATGTGCCACGCGGCCGGGTTCAGATGGATGTCCGAGACATGCAGGACGCGCAGGGTCGCCGGGTCCGGGCTGTAGACCGGGAGCGTCGAGGTGGCGTCGTACAGCTTGGTGACGTTGGTGACCAGGCGGGCCAGTTCCTGCTGGTAGACGTCGAAGTCGCTGACGATCGAGCGGGCGTCGCCGACGACCGAGGGGGCGCTGGAGAGCAGCCCGGAGAACTTGGGCTCCAGGACCGACTTCGGGTTCCAGGTGGCGTACGCGCCCACGCCGGACGCCGCCAGCAGCGCGAGGGCCAGGCCCCCGGCGGCCAGAGCCCGGCGCGGCCTGCGGTACACCGCGAGGCCCAGCGCCGTCGCCCCGGTCACCACTGCCACGCAGGAGCGCAGCGCCAGCTCGCGGGTGCCCGAGGCGACGTCCGACGTGACCTCGTCCTCCAGCCCGGCCAGCCGTTCGGGGTGCTGGACCAGGGCCTGCGAGCGGACCGGGTCGAGCCGGTCCACGTCGACGTCGAGGCGGACCGGGGCGCGGTGCGAGTCCAGCTCCAGGGCGCCGAGCGGGGAGACGTTGATCTTGGTGCCGCCGCTGAGCGAGGGCCGCAGGGTCATCGTCGTGTCCATCGGCCCCACGGGCGTCCGGACGCTGCCCACCGCGAGCAGCCCGAGCCAGGCGCCGAACAGCACCACGACGACCAGTCCGAGCGCCCGGAAGAAGGGGTGGGGTGCGGCGAGAGGGCCGCGGTCTGCGCGGCGGGATATCGGGCGGCGGAAGGGGAGTCGGGCGCGGGCCATTGGGTGCCCCTGCCCCAGTCGTGGCGCGGGTATGCCCGGGTGCGGGGACCTGGGCGGGCCGGGTGGCCGTACGGGACAATGGCCGGGTGCTGGAGATGACGCGGGAAGCGTTCGAGGAACTGGTCGCCGAGGCGCTGGACCGGATTCCGCCGGAGCTGACCCGGCTGATGGACAACGTCGCGGTCTTCGTCGAGGACGAGCCGGAGTCCGACGACCCGGAACTGCTCGGCCTGTACGAGGGCACGCCGCTGACCGAGCGCGGTGAGTGGTACGCGGGCGTGCTGCCGGACCGGATCACGATCTACCGGGGTCCGACGCTGCGAATGTGCGAGACGCGCGAGGACGTGGTGGCCGAGACGGAGATCACCGTCGTCCACGAGATCGCCCACCACTTCGGCATCGATGACGAGAGGCTGCACGCGCTCGGCTACGGCTGAGCGGGGCGCGGGGGCCCGTTGTGAAGGAGCCGCCCCGGCGGGCGTGTCCCGGGCGGGGTCAAGGGAGTTGGGCAGGGCGCACCCGTCTCGTTCATGTCAGGCCTGTCCTTCCTCGCGTCCCCGGAGGTGCCCTCGTGCGCCAGTTCTCCGTCCCCGTCCGCTGGGCAGCGGTCACCGCTGTCGCGCTCGCCACGTCCACCGGCTGTATGAGCGTCGGCTCCGACGGGGCGGAACCGGCGCCCTCGCGGTCCGCCGAGCCGAAGGGGGCCGCGGTCGAGCCGAACGGCTCCACGGTGACGGGGACCGGGCACTCCCGGATCGGCGGCGCCGGTGCGCAGTCGGAGCGCCGGGGCGCCGGGCCGAGCGCCTCCGCCTCGCCCTCCGGGAGCGCCCCGGCCTCCGGCGGGCCCGGGGGTGGGTCGGAGAAGGGCGAGGGCCGGGCCGCCCGTCCGTCCGTACCGGAGGGCCCGGCCGGGTCCGCGCCGCCGGAGCCCTCGGTGCCGGCCGACCCCGGCCCCGTAACCGGTCCGGAGGACCCCGGGGACTCGCCCGCGCCGCCGGACCCGGAGGAGCCCGGTCCGGAGCCCTCGGAGTCCGCGCCGCCGGAGCCCTCGGCGTCTCCGGCGGCTCAGTTCCGTACCGACGCCCTGGGGTGGCCGGACGAGGTGGCGGAGCTGCGTACGCCGGAGGCATCGCCGCAGGTGGGACCGGCCTGAGGGGAGGGGCGAGGGGAGGCGGCTTGCGCAATGTGGGTGAGAGTGCGTATGGTGGTAGATCGTTTGATCCCATTGCCCGGCGCCGACACAGAAGAGCGCCGTGTGGCGCGTACTCTCCCTTGCCGTGGCTGGACCGCATTGAGGCGGTCGACATTGCGAAATCACGGAGTTATGGGCGCGTGCCGAGACTCCGGAAGGTTTCGCATTTCGCATGTCAATTTCCAGTTCTGACCACACCGTCATGCCCGAGAACGTCGAGAACGACGAGCTCACCGCTGTCGCCGAGGCCGTCGTGGCCGAGACCGCCGAGGCCGCTGAGCCGACCGTCACCTTCGCCGACCTGGGCCTGCCCGAGGGCATCGTCCGCAAGCTCGCGCAGAACGGTGTGACCACGCCCTTCCCGATCCAGGCGGCGACCATCCCGGACGCCCTGGCCGGCAAGGACATCCTCGGCCGCGGCCGTACCGGCTCCGGCAAGACCCTCTCCTTCGGCCTGCCGACCCTGTCGGCGCTGGCGGAGGGGCGCACCGAGAAGAAGAAGCCCCGCGCGATCATCCTCACCCCGACCCGTGAGCTCGCGATGCAGGTCGCGGACGCGCTGCAGCCGTACGGCGACGTGCTCGGCCTGAAGATGAAGGTCGTCTGCGGCGGTACGTCGATGGGCAACCAGATCTACGCCCTGGAGCGCGGCGTCGACATCCTCGTCGCCACCCCGGGCCGGCTGCGCGACATCATCAACCGCGGCGCGTGCTCGCTGGAGAACGTCCAGGTCGCCGTCCTCGACGAGGCCGACCAGATGTCCGACCTGGGCTTCCTGCCCGAGGTCACCGAGCTGCTGGACCAGATCCCCGAGGGCGGCCAGCGCATGCTCTTCTCCGCCACCATGGAGAACGAGATCGGCACGCTGGTCAAGCGCTACCTGAGCAACCCGGTCACCCACGAGGTCGACTCCGCCCAGGGCAACGTCTCGACCATGTCGCACCACGTCCTCGTCGTGAAGCCGAAGGACAAGGCGCCGGTCACCTCCGCGATCGCCGCCCGCAAGGGCCGCACGATCATCTTCGTCCGCACCCAGCTGGGCGCCGACCGCATCGCCGAGCAGCTCGTCGACGCGGGCGTCAAGGCGGACGCGCTGCACGGCGGCATGACGCAGGGCGCGCGCACCCGGGTCCTGGAGGACTTCAAGAAGGGTTACGTCAACGCGCTCGTCGCGACCGACGTCGCCGCGCGCGGTATCCACGTCGACGGCATCGACCTGGTCCTGAACGTGGACCCGGCCGGTGACCACAAGGACTACCTGCACCGCTCGGGCCGTACCGCCCGTGCCGGCAAGTCCGGTGTGGTCGTCTCGCTGGCCCTGCCGCACCAGCGCCGCCAGATCTTCCGCCTGATGGAGGACGCGGGCGTCGACGCCTCGCGCCACATCGTGCAGGGCGCGGGCGTCTTCGAGCCGGAGGTCGCCGAGATCACCGGCGCCCGTTCGCTCACCGAGGTCCAGGCCGACTCCGCGAACAACGCCGCGAAGCAGGCCGAGCGCGAGGCCGCCGAGCTGACCAAGCAGCTGGAGCGCGCGCAGCGCCGCGCCGTCGAGCTCCGCGAGGAGGCCGACCGCCTGGTGGCGCGTGCCGCCCGTGAGCGCGGCGACGACCCCGAGGCCGCCGTGGCCGAGGTCACCGCCGAGGCCGAGGCCGCCCTCGCGGCTGCCGCCGCCTCCGTGCCGGAGCAGCCGGCCGTGCGCGAGGACCGCCGCGACGAGCGGGGCAACTACGAGCGCCGCGACAACCGCGGTGGCTACCGGGGCAACGACCGCCGCGACGACCGGGGCGGCGACCGTCCGTTCCGCCGCGACGACCGGCCCTCCGGTGGCTACCGGGGCAACGACCGTCGCGACGACCGCCCGTCGTTCAACCGTGACCGTCGTGACGAGCGTCCGTCGGGTGGCTTCCGTTCCGGTGGTGGCGACCGTCCGTTCAACCGCGACCGTCGTGACGACCGTCCGTCCGGTGGCTTCCGCTCCGGCGGCGACCGCCGGGACGACCGTGGTGGCCGCTCCTTCGAGCGCCGCGACGACCGCCCGTCGTTCAACCGCGACCGTCGCGACGACCGCCCCTCGGGTGGCTTCCGCTCCGGTGGTGGCGACCGTCCGTTCAACCGCGACCGTCGTGACGACCGCCCGTCCGGTGGCTTCCGCTCCGGCGGCGACCGCCCGAACGGCCGCCGCGACGACCACCGTTCGACCGGCACCAGCACCGGCTCCTTCGGCCGCCGCGACGACAAGCCGCGCTGGAAGCGCAACGGCTGATCGTCCGGCCGCTTGATGCCTGGTCAGGGCCCGTACGTCACCTCGGTGACGTACGGGCCCTGACCTTTTTGAACAGGTTCGATTTTCGCTTCCCCGCCGTGCGTTCCCGCTGTTACGATCCGCTCCGCGCCCGCAAGGGCCCCTGGGGAGGGAATCGCAACATGAGGCGTCGTCGCGCCCGAAGAACCATGTCCGCGGCCGTGGCCATCGGAATGACAGCGGGACTGCTGGGACTGGCCGCCGGGGGGCAGGCCGCAGCGGTGGATCCGGTGACACAGCCCGGAGCCGTATCGTTCACCGCCGCCAGGTACGCGCCACGGGTGGCGATCCCGTACGGGGCGGGCACCTCGGGCGTGCTCTACCGGCAGGAGGGCCAGGCCGGTCTTCTCTGGACCGACTGGGACGGCACCACCAGGACGGTGGACGTCCCCGACGCCTCGCCGCTCCTTTCGAACGCCGCCGCCTACGCACTGAAGCGGCCCAAGTGGCTTGCGGCGGGCACGGACACCATCCTCACCCAGGCCGCGGGCCAGTGGCGCGGGACGGACCTCGGGACCGGCCGGTCGAGCGGGTTCCAGCTCCCGGCGGAGCACATCGCGGTGGCCTCGGCCGGGCCGCACCTGCTGACCCGTACCGGAACGAACCTCGCGCCCACCTACCACTTGGCGCGCTGGGGCGGCGCGGACACCGTGACGGTCGGCGCCACCCTCGAACTGCCCGCGCCGATCGCCGACCTGACCGACATCGCCGCCGCCGACGCCTCGACGCTGGTGGTCCGCTGCACGACCGCGGACGGACGGCAGAGCCTCGGGCTGATCGACATCGCCACCGGCCGCTTCACACCCGGCCCCGCGACCGGCGAGCGGGCCCTGCTCACCGCCGACCGGCTCTACTGGGTCGACTCCCTCGGCGACGCCTCCTGGGTGCCCCGGGACAACCCGGCGACCGCCCCGAAGCGGATCGACCTGAAGCCCCGTTACAACGAGGTGCCCGTGCTCGGCGCGGCCGGTGACCGGCTGCTCGTCACCTGGTACGACCGCGAGCCGGACGACATGGTGGACCTGTCCGGGCTCCGCCTCCAGGCGTACCCGAAGGACGGCGGGGAACCGGTCGAGCTGCTGCGGCACGCCGCTCCGGTGACGGTGGCCGCGCCCGACGGCGGCCTCGTGTTCGCGGGCGGTACGGACTCCGCCCACTGGGCGCTGCGGAAGGCCGCCCCCGGCTCCCTCGCCCTGTCCGAGCTGGCGTCGGTGCCCGGCATCCCCGGGCGCGTCTCCCGGATCTCCCTGGCCAACGGGGTCCTGGCGACCAGCGAGCCGGACACCATGTTCCTCCCGTCGAACTTCCAGCGGGCGGTGACGACGAAGCCGGGCTCTCTGGAAGTGGGCGAGCCGGTGTACGAGGGCTGGGCCACCCCGGAATCGGAATGGGAGGGTCCGTGGTCGTCGGGAGACGGGCACCTGATCCGGGTGAACACCTTCGGGGCGGCCGAAGCGAGCGTCGGCGCGATCAACGACGACGACGATCCTCGCTGGTTCCGTATGAACTCCCACTACGGTTCCCTGGTCGACCTCACCGGCCGGTGGGTGATCCTGAACGGCACCAACCCGGACCTGCAGTACGTGGGCGACCTTGGCGCGTACGACACCAAGCCGTACTCGCGGACCGTCCGGGCCGCCTCGGTCTGGGACGGCACGCTGTGGTCGGCCACGAAGACGGCCGGGGTGCTGACCGCGAGCGACGTGGTCACGCAGAAGACGCTCTCCACCGTCACCACGGGCGCCCCGTGCGTGGCCAAGGAGATCCAGGCGGTGGGGCGTTGGCTCTACTGGTCCTGCGGTCCCACCGGCCCGGCCGGTGTCTGGGACCGTACGGCCAAGAAGAGCATCGCGGTGCCCAGCGGTGAGGCCCTGATCGGGGACGGCTACCTCGTCCGGTACGACAAGGCCGCCGGGAAGCTGCTGCTGACCGGGTTCCGCGACGGTACGGCCGACGACACCCACGCGGTCGGCGACCTGCCCGGTACGGCCGCGCACGAGCGGGGCGCGCAGTGGACGGTCGACAAGTTCGGCGGGCCCGTCGCGTACATCGCCGCCGATCAGCGCATCCACCTCGTGCCGAGCGGTGTGGCCACGGAGCGGGTCGACCCGGTCGAGACCGAGGTGGGCACCCGTCTCGACGTCGGCTGGGACTGGAAGGCGCGCTGGCTGATGTCCAAGCCGGTCTCCTCCTGGAAGATCGCGTTCAAGAACCGGGCGACGGGGAAGACCGTGCACACCCTGACCGGCGCCCCGAGCGCCGGCGGCGGGACCGTCGCCGCCACCTGGAACGGCAGGACCGCCTCCGGCGCGTACGCCCCCAACGGCTCCTACACCTGGACCCTGACCGCCGCCCCCGCCGACGGGAACGGCGCCGCCTTCACCACGTCCGGCACCCTCGCACTCACCGGCGGGGCCGCGGTGGCCCGGGACTTCGTCAAGAAGGACGGGTACGGGGACCTGCTCGCGTTCACCTCGGCCGGGAAGGCCGACTGGCGGGCCGGTACCGGGACCGGGGCCGGGCGGGTCGAGGACAAGGTGTCGGGCACCGGCTGGACGGGCGGCAACACCGTGACGGCCGCCGTGCCGTTCGAGGACATCAGCGGCGACCGGTGCAACGACGTGCTGGTCCGTACGGAGGCGGGCGAGCTGCGCGCGTACAAGCCGGGCTGCGGGGCCGCGCTCAAGCCCACCACGCCGTACAAGAAGATCGGCACCGGCTGGAACATGTTCGACGCCCTGACCTCGCCCGGCGACATGTCGGGCGACGGGCGCGCCGATCTGCTCGGCCGGACGCCCTCCGGCGACCTGTACTTCTACCAGGGCAAGGGCGACGGCCTCTTCGAGCCCCGGGTGAAGATCGGTTACGGCTGGCAGGGGTACCTCCTGGCCGGGACGGGCGACCTGGACGGCGACGGCAAGGGCGACCTGGTGGCCCGCGACCGCTCGGGCAACGTGTGGCGCTACCCCGCCACCGTCAACGGCACACTCGGCGCCCGTACCAAGATCGGGTACGGCTGGACCATGTACGACACGATGGTCGGCTCCGGTGATCTGAACGGCGACGGACGCGCGGACCTGCTGGCCCGCGACACGTCCGGGGTGCTGTGGAGCTACCGCGGCGACGGCAAGGGCGCGCTGGCGGCGCGTACCAAGGTCGGCGGCAGCTGGCAGACGTACAAGAATCTCTTCTGATCATTCGCTCGACCTCCGGGCTCCCCGGAAAGGAACTTCTCTTGACCGTGTTCATACGCGGGCGCGTCGCGCTCGTGGGCGCCGTGGCCGGGGCGACCGTGCTCGCCACGGCCGCCGTCCCGGCGAGCGCTGCCGACCCCGCCCCCGCCACCGTGGCGACGACCGGGGTCTACGGCCTCGACTTCGCGGGCGGGCGGCTGGTGACGGCGGAGCGGAGCGCTTCCGGCGACCGCATGGTGTTCGACCGCCGGGTGTCCGCCGACGCCACGACCGTGGGGGAGCGCGAGAGCCTCGCCTTCGCCGGGACGTACGCCAACGACGCGCACCTCAGGACGGTGCCCTGCGACAACGGCGCATGCGTCGACCTCATGGCCTCGGGCCACGGCGACGTCGGCGTGGTGTTCGTCGACGGCGACGACGCCGGCACCGAGAGCGTGCAGTTCCGCGCGCCCGGCAACTCGTACCACGGGACCGGGACCCACTACCCGGCCGGTACCGCGCGGATCGTGGACACGACGGGGCGCGCCTACGTCGTCAACGGCGGTTCTCCCGCCAAGCAGCAGGCGGGCATGTACCCGGGCTACACCTCGACCGCCGACCCCGTCGTCCGCACCCCGAGCGCGGCCTCCGTCTGGGGGACGACGCTCTGGGCGGCGACCACCACCGGGGCGCTCAGCGCGACCGACCTGGGGACGAAGAAGGTCGTGGAGACGGCGGCCACCGGCGCCCCCTGCGTGATCAAGGAGGTGCGCGCGGTCGGCCGCTGGCTCTACTGGAACTGCGGGACGACCGGTGCCGCGGGCGTGTACGACCGTACGGCGAAGAAGTCGTTCACCGTGCCGTCCGGGCCCGCCCTCGTCGGCGACGGCTACCTCGTCCGGCACGACCGGAGCACGGGCGAGCTGCTGCTCACCGACTTCCACACGGGCAAGGCGGCCGCCCCGCGCGTGATTGCGGCGCTCCCGGCGGGGAAGACCGCCGACCAGCGGCGGCTGACCTGGGCCGTGGACAAGTTCGGCGGCGACATCGCGTATCTCGACGCCGCGCAGACCCTGCACCTCGTGCCCAGCGGGGTGCCCGCGCAGCCCCTCGCGAAGATCGCCTCCGATCTCGGCGACGCGTACATGGACATCAAGGGCGTCGACGGGCTGGAGAGCTGGAACAGCAGCTGGCAGTTCAACAAGCCCGTCTCCTGGACGTACGCCGTCAAGGACTGGACGGGCCGCACGGTGCGCACCCTCAAGGGCGGTGACGGGACCGAGGCGGACGTCAACTGGGACGGCCTGACGGACGCGGGCGGATACACGGGTAACGGCACGCACACCTGGACCCTGACGGCGACGGCCGAGGACGGTTCGGGGAAGTACACCGCCAACGGGACCATCTCGGTCGGCGGCGGCAAGGCGGGCTTCCACGACCAGGGCCGCTCCGGCATCGGCGACCTCGTCACGCTCAACTCCCACGGGGACCTGACCATCCAGTTCGGGCAGGGCTCGGGTGCCTTCAGCGGCAAGGCGTCCGGCACCGGCTGGCCGGCCGGCACGGTCGCCGTGCCCTTCGCAGACACCGGCAGCGACCGCTGCTCCGACTTGTTCGTCCGGATGCCCGGCGGTGAACTGCGCCGGTACGAGGGCAACTGCGGCGCCTCCGGCTACAAGCCGACCGGCAAGCACACCGTGATCGGCGGCGGCTGGCAGCAGTACGACGTGCTGACGTCGCCCGGCGACCTGAACGGCGACGGCCGGGCCGACCTCATCGCCCGTCAGACGTCCACCGGGGACATCTACTTCTACGCGGGCACGGCCGCCGGGAAGTTCCTCCCGAAGACCCGGATCAACACCGACTGGCGGACGTACGCCCAGATCACCGGCGTCGGCGACATCACCGGCGACGGCATCCCCGACCTGCTCGGCCACGACCGCAACGGCGGCCTGTGGCGCTACAACGGCCTGGGCAACGGCCGCTTCGCGCCGCGCGTGAAGGTGTTCTCGGACTGGGGCCGCTCGTACAACGCGCTGATCGGCGTCGGCGACCTGAACGGCGACGGCCGGAACGACTTCGTCGTGCGCGACTCGGCGGGCAAGCTGTTCCGCAACAACGGCAACGGCAAGGGCTCCTTCGGCGCCCGTACGCAGATCGCCACCGGCTGGCAGACGTACAAGGCCATCTTCTGAGCCCCTGAGCCCGCCCCCACTCCGCCGACGGCGCCGCGCGGCCGATACCCGATCGGCTGCGCGGCCGGGGCGGGCTATGCTCGGGGGTGATGTGCCGAGGGCCGTTAGCTCAATTGGTCAGAGCAGCGGACTTTTAATCCGTTGGTTGTGGGTTCGAGTCCCACACGGCCTACCTCGTGGCCCCGGGTCAGCGCGTGCGCGACCCGGGGCTCCGTCGTGTGCGGGGGCGGGCGTCAGACCAGGAGCTTCGACTTCGCTCGCTGGTACTCCTCCTCGGTGATCGCGCCCTTGTCCTTGAGGTCGGCGAGCTTCGACAGGTCCTCGACGTGGCCGCCGCTCTTGTGGTGGCTGCCGCCGCCCTCCGTACCCGCCGCGTCCCTGATGTACGCCTTGAAGGCGGCGTCGCGTTCCTTCGCCTCCTGGACGTCGCGCTTGCCCATGGACTTGCCGCGGGCGATCACGTAGATCAGCACGCCCAGATAGGGCAGGACCAGCGCCAGGATCAGCCAGCCGGCCTTCGCCCAGCCGCTCAGGTCATCGCTGCGGAAGATGTCCATGATGACCCGGAAGAGGAGGAAGAGCCACATGATCCAGAGGAAGAACCAGAGCATCGTCCAGAACAGGTTGAGCAGGGGATAGTCGTCCATCGTCCACTCCCGGAGCCTCGAAATGGCTGAGTCTGAAATCAGTCATATCGCCATATGGGTCCGTGCGCCCGTTGAAGGGGGAGCGCTGTGGAGGGCGGTGGCTACTTCTCCGGCTCGGAGGGGGCGGTGGTCGTGGCCGCCGCCGTCTTCCTGCTGTGGACCATGATGCCGATGAAACCGGCGAGGAATCCGCTGATCAGGCCCGATATCGCGTGGTTGACCGCGTTGACGGACGCGCTGCCCGGGAGGCCGATCGCCAGGTAGTTCACCGCCGCGCTCATCGCCGCGCCCATCACACCGCCGATGAGGCCGCTCTTGGCGGCGGCGCGTGCGGGTGACGGCGGGGTGGCCGAGGGGGCGGGGGTGTGATCGGAGGCGGCGAGCGGTGCGGCCATGGTCGAGAGCCCTCCAGACAGGCTGCGATCAGAGACCGGGAGCAGCTCTCCGCGCGCGCCGGCATGCGCGGTCGGGGGCCTGCTCACACGGGCAGCCCACCGAGCCGGGGGGTGCAGCAGATACCTTGCGCCAGAACACATGTTCCTCGCAACACCTTCTCGTTTTCGGCACTTTGGGGTTCGGATCAAGGGAGGCCGCGGTCCGCGCCGCCGGTGCGCACGGGGTGCGCGGGACGGGTGGTGGTCATGAGAGCTCCGAAGATGCCGTAGAGTTGGGTTCACCGACGCGGGGTGGAGCAGCTCGGTAGCTCGCTGGGCTCATAACCCAGAGGTCGCAGGTTCAAATCCTGTCCCCGCTACTGAAGGATCAGGCCCGGCACGCAGACAGCGTGCCGGGCCTGATGCGTTGTCGCCCCATCGGCGGCCGAGGATTCGCCCGGTGGCCGCGTCGGCGCGAGGCTGGGGGAGGTGCGCGGTACCGGCCGTGGCCGCACCGGGCAGGAGACCGCAGGTGAGGAAGTGGGAGCGACGGCGGCGCGGGTCGGACGGCGCGGGCAGCCGCCGGTTCGTCCGGGTGCTGCCGGTGGCGATGATCGTCATCGGGGTGGTGTTCGACCTCTTCACGCCACCCTCCTTCACCGCCGTCCCGATCTTCGCGGCCGCGCCGCTGATCGCCGCGCCCTTCTTCGGTCTGGGCACCACGATCCGCATCGGGATCGCCGCGGTGCTCGCGGTCGCGGGCATCCGGCTCTACACCGGCGACCTGGTCGAGGTGGTCTCGTTCATCGAGATGCTCACCGTGCTCACGGTCGCCGTCCAGGCGTGTGTGATCAACCGGGTCGTGCGGCGCGGCAGCGAGCAGCTGGCGTCCGCCCGGATCATCGCGGAGACGGCCATGCGGGCCGTGCTCCCCGCCCCGCCGGAGCGGATCGGCGGACTCCAGGTGGCCGCGCGGTACGAGGCGGCGCAGGCGGACGAGTTCGTCGGGGGCGACCTCTTCGCGGCCGCCGACACTCCGTACGGCGTACGGCTCGTGCTGGGGGACGTACGCGGGAAGGGGCTGGAGGCGGTCGGGGCGGTGGCGGTGGTGATCGGGGCGTTCCGCGAGGCGGCGGAGCACGAGAAGTCGCTGGAGGGCGTGGCGCAGCGGCTGGAGCGCGCGCTGGCGCGTGAGTCGGTACGGCGGAGCAACCTGGACGCGTTCGAGGGGTTCGTGACCGCCGTGTTCGCGGAGATCCCGCCGGGCGCGGAGCGCGTACGGCTGGTGAACCGCGGCCATCCGGACCCGTTGCTGCTGTACGGGGACGGGGCGGTGGAGGCGCTGACGCCCACGGAGCCCGCGCTGCCGCTGGGCATGGACCTGGGGGTGCGGCCGGACCGCTCGGACGAGTGGGAGCTGCCGCCCGGTGGGACGCTGCTGTTCTACACGGACGGCCTGTCGGAGGCCCGTGACGCCGAGGGTGTCTTCTACGACCCGGCGGAGCGGCTGCGGGGGCGGCTCTTCCCGGGGCCCGAGGAGCTGCTGTCCGCGCTGACCGACGACGTACGGCTGCATACGGGGGGCGAGGCAACCGACGACATGGCGCTGCTCGCGGTGGCCCGGCCGGCCAAGGGGCAGCCCGACCGGCGCAGGACGGTGAAGATCATCAAGGGGGATGCCACGCTGCGTGACTGAGGGGCGCCACTCCGCATAACATTTGACGCAACGTCAGAAAACGCGTAGTGGCTGAGCGCCGATCAACTCGCCCGATTGCACCCGGTTGTGTCCCGTAAAGTCCAGGCCGAGCGCGTGAACGATCAGTGGGAACAGCTTGGAATCGGACCCGTCTGTCTATTAACGTTCGATAACGCAGCGCGGTTGTCCCAGCCGTCGTCAGGGACGGCGCCGCGCGCGTGCGCCGAATTCCGCAAGGGAACCGGGGAACCACCTACATGGGGTGAATCGGGCATCTTCGTCTTCACAAGAGGCGGAGGAACCCGTAGGAGACCTTCCTGCTCCGAACCCGTCAGCTAACCCGGTAGGCGAGAAGGAAGGAAAGGAGCGCGCCCGCGTGGCGTCCAACAAGCCTGCCCCCGAATCACCTTCCCGGTTCGTGCCCGAGTACGGCGCCGACTTCGCGTCCGGCACCGGCACCGCGTACATCCCGGAACAGGGCGGCGACTACGCGACCGACCGGGGCAACGGCTTCGCCACCGGCGCCGGTTACGGCAGCGGCTTCCGCGCCGACGACGCCGACTCCGAGCGGACCTGGGAGGAATGGAACCCCACCGAGGAGTCCGTCCGCCCCGTCCGCGGCAAGCACCGTGTCGCCAAGCAGCGCAATGGTCTGGCCCGTAGCTCCACCGTCCTCGGCGTCGGTGTCATCGCGGCCGTCGGTGCGGGAGGCATGGCCACCGCGCAGAGCAAGCCGCCGGTCTCCATCTCTCTTCCCGATTCCATCGCGGACAATCTCCCCGACGCCAAGTCCCTTCCCGGCGTGGGCGCGTTGTTCTCCGGCGAGAGCGAGGCCGAAACCCCCGCGACCGCCACCGCCGCCGCCCCGCTGACCACCGCCGGCATCACCACCGCCGAGGCCGAGCAGGGCACCACGGACGCCGGTGAGGCGCTGCGCGCCCGCATCCTCCAGCAGGCCGAACAGCAGCAGGGCGCCGCCGACGCCGAGGCGAAGGCGGCCGAGGAGAAGGCCGCTGCCGAGAAGGCGGCCGCCGAGGCGAAGAAGCAGCAGGACGAGGCCGCGGCCAAGGCCGCCGCCGAGAAGAAGAAGGCGGAGGAGGAGGCGAAGAAGAAGGCCGAGGCCCTGCGCCTGGCCAAGCTCGCCGCCAGCTACGCCATCCCCACCTCCTCGTACACGATCACCTCGACGTTCGGCGAGGCCGGCTCGATGTGGTCCTCCGGTTACCACACGGGCCTCGACTTCGCGGCCCCGACCGGCACCCCGATCAAGGCCATCCACACCGGCACCATCAAGTCGGCCGGCTGGTCCGGCGCCTACGGCTACCGCACGGTGCTGGAGCTGGAGGACGGCACCGAGCTGTGGTTCTGCCACCAGTCCTCGATCGGCGTCACGGTCGGCCAGAAGGTCACCACCGGCGACACCATCGGCCGCGTCGGCGCGACCGGCAACGTGACCGGCCCGCACCTCCACCTGGAGGTCCACACCCCGGACGGCACCGGCATCGACCCGATGGCCTGGCTGCGCGCCCGCGGCCTGACGGTCTGAGGTCTCCTCCTCCGGCACCCCGGCCCTTCCCCGCACGCGGCCTTTCGAACCCCGGCAGCCCTGACGCACACCCCCCGACGTCAGGGCTGCCGGTCTGTGTGGCCGCGGCCTGCCGGATGTAGGTGGCACGGAATAGCGGGCGGGCCGGAAGCTGTTGTTCCACCTATGACTTCACTGCGCAATCTCGGCCCGTCGGGCCTCCAGGTCTTCCCGCTCTGCCTCGGTGGAAACGTCTTCGGCTGGACCGCGGACGAGGCCCAGTCCTTCGCCGTCCTCGACGCGTACGCGGCGGCAGGCGGCAACTTCGTGGACACCGCCGACGCCTACTCGCACTGGGTGCCCGGCAACGAGGGCGGCGAGTCGGAGACGGTCATCGGCAAGTGGTTCGCCTCGCGCGGCAACCGGTCCGACGTCGTGGTGGCCACCAAGGTCGGTGCGCTCCCCGGCTACAAGGGCCTCTCGGCGCCCACGATCAAGTCGGCCGCCGAGGAGTCGCTGCGCCGCCTCGGCACGGACCACATCGACCTGTACTACACGCACTTCGATGACGAGACGGTCCCGGTCGAGGAGATCATCACCGCCCTCGACGAGCTGGTGAAGGAGGGCAAGGTCCGCGAGATCGCCGCCTCCAACATCAGCGCCGCGCGGCTGCGCGCCTCGCTGGAGTTCTCCGAACGCGAGGGCCTGGCCCGCTATGTGGCGCTCCAGCCGCACTACAACCTCGTCTCGCGGGACACCTACGAGGGCGAGCTCCAGGACACCGCCGCCGACGCCGGGCTCGCGGCCGTCCCGTACTACGCGCTGGCCGCCGGTTTCCTCACCGGCAAGTACCGCCCGGGGACGGCCGTGGACAGCGCCCGCGCCGGGAGCGCGGCCGGTCACCTGGAGTCGGAGCGCGGACAGCGGGTGCTCGCCGCGCTCGACACGGTGGCCCGGGACCGGGACGCCGAGATCGCGACGGTGGCCCTGGCCTGGCTCGCGTCCCGCCCGACGGTCGCCGCGCCGATCGCCTCCGCCCGCACGGTCGACCAGCTGCCCGCCCTGCTGGCGGTCGCCGGGCTCGAGCTGACGGACGAGGAGCTGTCGACGCTGACGGCGGCCTCGGCCTAGCGATCAGGCCTGCGGCCCGTGGGGGTGGGGCTGTTGGCCGTAGGGGTGCTGACCGTAGGGCTGCGACTGCGTCGTCGGGTACGGGGACGGGCGGCCGTACGGATTCGGGTTGCCGTTGTACGGGGCCGGGTTGCCGTACGCGTACGGCACGGGCCCGCCCGCGTACGGTCGGCCGGGTGGCCAGGCGGCCGTGTAGCCCGGCGGGCGGCGGTGCGTGGCCCGGGCCGCGTACGCGAGGGCGGGGCCCGCGATCTCGCGGCGCTGCCACAGGTGGTGCAGCAGCTCCAGCTCGCGTGCGGCGAAGTCCGGGTCCGTCCTGCCCAGTCCGGCCTGCCGGCGCAGGGAGGCCAGGGACGTCGCGAACGCCTCGTACTCGGCGACCGCCCGCGCCGCCGCCCTGCCGCGTTCCTTCGCCTCCTTGGCACGGACCCTCGCGTAGTCCGGGTGGTACGGATGGCCGGAGGCGCTCACCGCGTACCGCCTGCGCGCCGCGTTCCTGGCCAGGGCGCGGGCCCGCATCGAGGCGAGGGCGCGGGGCTCGTCGGGGGTGAGCCAGCCGGCTTCGGCGTACGCGGGGAGCTCGACGGCCAGGGAGCGCAGCTCCTTGCGGCGGGCCCGGACCACCTGCCAGGTCACCAGGCCGAACACCGGGACCATGAACGCCCCGTACACGATGTAGAAGCCGTACCGGCCGAAGGTCGCCGAGCCGTTCCACAGGGCGTGCATGCCCATCGCGAGGACCAGGCCGAGCAGCGGTACGGCGATGCGCCGCACCCGGCGGCCGGGGGCGCTGCTCGCGGCGATCCCGAGACCGATGCCGGTCAGGACGGTGAAGAGCGGGTGGGCGAAGGGGGTCATCACGGCCCGGACCAGGAACGTCACCACGGTCACCGACGCGAAACCGGAGTCCAGTTGCTGGTCCTCGCCGAAGGCGTTGCCCAGGTAGAGGATGTTCTCGGTGAAGGCGAACCCCGTCGCGGTGAACCCGGCGACGACGACGCCGTCCACGATCCCGGTGAAGTCCCTCCGGCGGAAGAGGAAGAGCAGCAGGACGGCGGCCGCCTTGGCGCTCTCCTCGACCACCGGTGCGATGACCGTGGCGCCGAGGGTGTCGGCGTTCCCCGGATCGCTGTCGGCTATCCACCGGGTCGCGAACGAGTTGGCGAGAATGGCGACCAGGGCGGCGGCGCACGCGCCCCACGCGAAGGCGAACAGCAGATTCCGCCACGGCGACGGCTCGACCCGGTCCAGCCAGCGGAAGGCCGTCATCAGCACCGGGACCGGCAGGACGGCCAGGCTCAGGCCGACGAGGAAGCCCTCGGTGCCGGTCTGGTCGCGGACCAGGGCGAGGATCACCACCCCGCAGAGCGCCAGCAGCGTGAAGACGGCGATGACTCGGAACGTACGGTTCCGCCAGAGCAGGCCGACGCGGCGCGGCCGGTAACGCCACTGACCCCGCGCCGGCACGGCGGCCAGGATCTCGCCGACCCGCTGCTCCTGGAGCACCGGGACGGCCGGCTGATCCCACCGTTGTCGCTGAACAGACCCGTCGGACACCCCTTGACCCTAACGAGCGGGTCCGACAACGGCCATGGTGCCCGTCGGGCTCAGACGCGTGCGAAGAGCAGGTCGTGCACGACGTGGCCCTTCCCCAGGCCCTGGCCCTCGAACCGGGTCCGCGGGCGGAACGCGGGGCGCGGGGCGTAACCGCCGTCGGCCACCGTGTTCTCGAAGAGGGGGTGCGCGGTCAGCACGTCGAGCATCTGCTCGGCGTACGGCTCCCAGTCGGTCGCGCAGTGCACGATCGCCCCGGACTTCAGCGGGCCCGCCACCAGGTCCAGGAACTCCGGCTGGATCAGCCGGCGCTTGTGGTGGCGGGACTTGGGCCACGGGTCGGGGAAGTAGACCCGCAGCCCGTCCAGCGAATCCGGCTCCAGCATCTCGCGCAGCAGGATGATCGCGTCACCGTTGGCGACCCGGACGTTGGTCGAGCCGTTCCGGTCGGCGAGGCCGAGCAGGTTGCCCTGGCCGGGCGTGTGCACGTCGACGGCGAGGATGCCGGTGCCCGGGTCGTCGGCCGCCATCTGCGCGGTGGCCTCACCCATGCCGAAGCCGATCTCCAGGACCACCGGGAGGCCGTCGAACAGGGCGGGCAGGTCGAGGACGCTCAGCCCGTCGATGTCCAGGCCCCACTTGGGCCAGAGCCGTTCCAGGGCGTTCTGCTGGCCGGGTGTGACCCGGCTGCGGCGCGGCTGGAAGCTGCGGATGCGGCGCTCGTGGTGCGAGCCGGCCGGGTCGGCGGCGGGGCCGCCGGGGAAGCGGGGCTGCTGGCGCATCCGGCGCGCGCGCTCCAGGGACGCGGCCCGCACGTCGTCGGGGATCCCGGCGGTGGTGGGCACGGCGCCGTCGTCGGGCGTCGGGGAGGGGTTCTTGGGCTCAGACACAATGCCCTGATTCTACGGGGACGGGCTTCCTGCCACGGAGGGCGCGGGAATCACCCCGTCGTCGCCCGCTCCGGCGGCTTCCAGCCCGCCGCCCGGGCCCGGAGCAGGGCGCGGCGGGCCACCTCGCGGCCGATGGGCAGCGAGGCGGTGGCGGCGGGCGACGGGGCGTTCAGCACGTGCACCGTGTGCGGGGCCTCGCGGATCAGGAAGTCGTCCACCAGCGTGCCGTCCCGGAGCACGGCCTGGGCGCGGACCCCGGCCGGCGAGGGGCGCAGGTCCTCCTCCCTGACCTCGGGCAGGAGGCGGCGGACCGCCTCCGTGAACGCGCGCTTCGAGAGGGAGCGGTGCACCTCGCCCGCCCCGTACCGCCAGTGTCTGCGGGCGATGCGCCACGAGCCCGGCCAGCTGAGCGTGTCCATCAGCTCGCGGGGCCGGACGACGGGCCAGCCGTAGCCCTCGCGGGCGGCGGCGGGCACCGCGTTCGGGCCGACGTGGACGGAGCCGTCGAAGCCCCGGGTCAGGTGGACGCCGAGAAACGGGAACGCCGGGTCGGGCACCGGATAGACGAGCCCGCGCACCAGCTCGGGCCGCGCCAGCTCGTAGTACTCCCCCCGGAACGGCACGATCCGCATCCCCGGGTCGTCCCCGGCCAGCCGGGCGATCCGGTCGCAGTGCAGCCCCGCGCAGTTGACGAGCACCCTGGCCCGGACCACCAGTCCGTCGGCCGTGCGCACGGCCACGCCCCAGGGGCGGCGGTCGATCGCCGTGACCTCGGCGCCGAAGCGGATCACGCCGCCCGCGCGGCGTACCTCGTCGGCGAGGCGCCCGGCGACCGCCCGGAAGTCGCACACGCCCGTCGTGCCGACCCGGATCGCGGCGAGGCCCCGCACCTTCGGCTCGTACTCGGCGATCTGCGCGGGCCCCAGCTCGCGCACCGGCAGCCCGTGCTCGCGGCCGCGCTGGACCAGGGCGTGCAGCCGGGGCAGCTCGGCGCGGTCCGTCGCGACGATCAGCTTGCCGGTCACCGCGTGGGTGATGGAGTGCTCCCGGCAGAAGTCGGTCATCTCGGCGCTGCCGCGCAGCGCGTACCGCGCCTTGAGCGAGCCCGGCGGGTAGTAGATCCCGCTGTGGATCACCCCGCTGTTGCGGCCCGTCTGGTGGCGCGCCGGGCCCTTCTCCTTCTCCAGCACGGTCACCCGGGTGCCGGGCGCGGTGCGCGTGAGCGCGTACGCGGCCGACAGGCCGACGATCCCGCCGCCGATCACCAGCACATCGCAGTCGTACGCCGCGTGCGTCATCATCACGCCACCTCCCACCCCGATAGTGCACTGACCCACTGACAACGCACTCAAACCCGTGCGGTCAGCGTGGCGGTTCCCCGGAAGTGGGACTTCCATGCCGACGTCGGGATTTTTACGCAGGGGCGACCAGAAGGGGCCGGGCGCGCTCGCGCAGCTCCACGACGCGCGGCTCGTCCCCGTACGGCTCCAGTCGGTGCAGCAGGTCGCGTACGTACTCGGTGGTCCGCGCCGACGAGATGCGGCCCGCCACCTCCACGGCCCGGGTGCCCGCCGCGCAGGCGGCGTCCAGATTCCCCGACTCCAGCTCGGCGACCGCCGACACGACGAGCCGCAGCCCGTGCGAGCGGACGAACTCCTCGGTGGGCCGGGACAGCGCCTGCTCGGTGAAGCGCCGGACCTGGCGGGGCGCCTTCAGGTCGAGATGGCACTCGGCGGCGTCGGCCGCGAACCGGTCGTACGAGTAGAAGCCGAGCCACGCCGGGTCGGCGTCGCCCTCCCGGGAGCGTTCGAGCCAGCTCTCGGACGCCTTGAGCGCGGCCCCCGCGGCCGGCGCGTCGTTCGCCTTCGCGTGCGCGCGGGCCTCGACCAGGCGGAAGAAGCTCATCGTGCGGGCGGTCGCGAGCCCCCGGTTGCGCTCGACGGCGGCCTGCGCGAGGTCGACGCCCTCGTCGGCGAAGCCGCGGTAGGTCGCCTGGAGCGACATCGACGCCAGGACATAGCCGCCGAGCGGCACGTCGGCCGCCGCCCGGGCGAGGCGCAGCGCCTGGATGTAGTACCGCTGGGCCGCCTCCTGCTGGCCGGTGTCGAAGGCCATCCAGCCGGCGAGCCGGGTCAGCTCGGCCGCCGCGCCGAACAGCGCCCGGCCGACCTCGTCGCTGTACGAGCCGAGGAGGAGCGGGGCCGCGTCCACGCGTAAGCACTCGGGGACCATCGAGGAGCGCCAGTCGCCGCCGCCGTACTTGGAGTCCCAGCGGCGCGCGTCCTGGGCGGCCTCGCGGAGTTTGGATACGTCGCTGTGGCCGACGCGCAACGAGGAGGCGTCGCCTCCGGATTCGGGGCCGGGCTGGGCCGGGATCAGGAGGCTGTGGCCGGTGGCCGTGCCGGTCGCCTGGGCGGGCGATGCGGCTGTGTCCGGCTGGGCGGGCGCCCCGGCGGGGCCGTGCGCCCCCGGTGCGCCGTGCGCGCCGGTCGGCTGCCCCCCGGCCGTGGCCGGTGCCCGCGCGACCGACGGGTCGGCGGGGGATATCAGCCAGCGGGACGCGGGTGTGGCGTACGCGCTCACCGAGAACGAGCCCGCGAGCGACTGCCAGATCCCGCCGCTGCCCGCGCGCCGCCCGGCCAGATCCAGCCGGTACAGCTCCGTCGCGGACCGGACGGCCGCGTCCACGTCACGCGGGAACGCCAGGCCGACCTCCGGCGCCGGATCGGCGTCGGCGAGACCGATCTCGTGCAGCGGGACGGGCCGGCCGAGCTTGGCGCCGATCGCCGCGGCGATGAGATGGGGCGCGGCGCCCTGGGGCACCATGCCCTTGGAGACCCACCGGGCGACCGACGTCTTGTCGTAGCGGAGGGTCAGTCCGCGCTGCGCCCCGAGGTCGTTGACCCGTCGGGCGAGCCCGGCGTTACTGATTCCCGCGAGGGCGAGAACGGTGCCGAGCTTCTCGTTCGGTCCTCGTTGCTCCCTGGACATGGCCACCCCTCGACACACAGACGGCAGCCGCGTCACCGTCTCGGCGCGCGGCATTCGTACCGTGTTCTCCCCAGGGACGAACCCTGTCACTCCGCCCGCACACGCATTTGGCCGTGCCCCGGGGAATATGCCGCCCTGCAGAGAACATCAGTGCACCCAGCGTAGTTCGTCGCATCCCTACCGTTAAGGGCCGGACGTCCGTATGGCGGGATTGTTGTCCGTCCCGGCCACGTGCGGGGTGCTGTGGGGCGGGAGGTGACGCGAGGGGCGTACGGGGCGGTGGAGGCGAACACGCGGCGGAGGAAGGGAAAAGGAAGAGCGGGGGAATGGCGGCGGTACGGGGGAGGGGGAGTGGAGATCGCCGGAGCGGGGTGCGGGCCGGCCCGTGAGGGTGTGCGATTCCGCTTCGCGGCGGCGGAGTACGGGGTTCGTCGCGCCGCTCCCTCTCCCCGCCGACCAGCGCGGACCGGCGCGCGGGGCGTTCGTGCCCGCTGTCGCCCCGCTCGCCCCCGGCGGGGCCGGCCAGGGTCCTCCGAGGGCTCCGTGCGTGCACCCCGGTGTGTGGCCGTGCGCCCGCACGTGCGCTCTGGCCCGGTCCGGGAGGCGGCGCTTGCATGGGTGCTGCGTGGATCGGCCCGCTGCGTCCGACGCAGGGGGCTGGGGGATATCGCCGCCTCATTCCCCGCAGGCGGTGGACCGGTCCGGGGGGCGAGGCCCGCCTCCCGGACCGTGTGTTCCCGGGGGTCCGGGGGTGTGGACCTTCGGTGCGGCGGGTGGACGGCCGAGCGGATGCGTTGACCGGGGCGACGGCGGCCAAGTGTGGTGATATCGGAGCGAATCGGCCAATCGATCAGGTGGCCAACGGTTCCGTTCCGCCCTGAGATTGGCCGGATGTCGACGGTCGGATGAGGTCGGGCCGGGGGAGGCGCGTGCCCTTCCGCCGTCGCGGGATCCGGGTGCGGGCGTTGGCCGGAAGCGGGCCGTTCACGCGGGACCGTACCGGGGAACGCAACGCCCGGAATCCGCAATTCCGTTGCTCTCCCGGGCGACGCGCGCGAGCCCCGCACGGATCGCGCGTCCCGGCGTCCGCCCAGCGGCCTTTGCCAGGGGCGCATGCGCTCACGACGTGCGCCGTCCGTAGCCACTCCTGCGCGCCGTTGTCGTGGCAGCATGTCCGCAACGGCGCCGATCGTCACCGGAGTTCTCCGGGTGCTTGCCTGCCGCGCCGTTTTTTGTCCACAGCCTGTGGAGGCGGCGATGCGTTGGTTGGTGGGTTGGAGCAGTATCGCCGCGAGCTTCGGCACGGCCGGGGCGGTCGGCGGCAGCGACGACGGGCGCACGATGCACCCCGTGGGCTCCCAACTCCTGTGGGGCGACCCCGATCCGCTCTGGGCGGTCGGCGACTGGCGGCCCGATGAGATCCGCACCGTCCGGGTGGACACGGCCGAAGGCGCGCCCATGGTCCGGCTCGCCGTCCTCGGCTGCTGCGGGGCCACCGACGAACAGCTGCGCGTCGGTCTGCTGGCCGCCCGGGGCGGCGCCCTGCGCCACCTCACCGCGTGGACCGGCAGCTACACGGTCGTCGTCCAGATCGGCCGCCGGATCACCGTCGTCGGCGATCTCGCCGGGGCCCGCCCGGTCTTCTACACGCCGTGGGCCGGGGGCACGGCGTACGCCACCGCCGCGCTGCCGCTCGCCGATCTCATCGAGGCCCAGCTCGACATCGGCCACCTGGCCGCCCTGCTGGCCTGCCCCGAGACCCCGGAGGCGCTGCGCGACGGCACCCCCTACGCGGGCGTGAAGCGCATCCCGCCCGGCCACGCCCTGATCCTCCGCGAGGGCTCGCGCGAGATCACCGGTTACGAGGCGGTGGCCTCCCTCGCCGTCGCGGCGCCCGAGCTCGACCCGGTGAGCGCCGTCGACGGCGTGCGCGACGCCCTGGTCGAAGCGGTACGCGCCCGGCTCCTGGCCCCGCGCCACGCCCCGGAGACCCTGCCGCCCGACCCCGGCCCGGTCCCCGGCATGGGCCCGGCCGAACGCCGCGCCGCCCGGGGCGCGCCCGTGCCCGGCATCGGCGCCGACCTCTCCGGGGGCAGCGCATCGGCGACGCTCGCCCTGCTCGCTGCCGGTCTGCCCGGGCTGCCCGGCACGATCCTGGGCCACGGCACCGGGGCGGGGGAGCGGCTGCTCGCGGTCACCTTCAACGATCTGACGACCCGCGCCCACGAACCCGAGCTCGAACGGGCCCGCGCCATCGCGGCCAACCCCCGGCTGCACCACGTCGTCGTCGCGGCGGGCGAAGAGGCGCTGCCCTACGCCGAGCTGGGGGCCGGGCCGCTCACCGACGAGCCGGCTCCCTCCCTCGTCGTCGCCGAACGGCACCGGCGCCGGCTCTCCGCGGGCAGCGCCGACCACTTCGTGGGCGCCGGTGCCCGGCAGGTGCTCGACGCCCACCCGGCCCGCCTCGCCGACCTGCTGATGGACCGGCGCCGCCGCCACCTGCTACGTCCGGTCGCGGCCCTCGCCAAGGCCGAAGGCCCCTCCGCGCACTCGCTGTTCGTGCCGCTGACCGTCTACCGGGCGGCCCGCAAGCTGGCCCGTACGTCCTATCGCACCGGCCTCGAGACGGCGGCAGGGCGGCTGCCCGAAGCCAACCGCCTCGCACCCGGCCTCGACACCCCGGCCGATGCGTCGCTCGCCGCACTCGCCTGGTCGAGACCGGGTCCGGCCGCCCGGTGGCTCACCGGGGAGGCGCTGGCAGAAGTATCGGTTCGTCTTCAGGAGGCGGCGATCCGTCCCTCTTCGGTCCAGCGCCCCGGCGAGGCCCGCGCGAGGGCCGCCCTCGCCCGCAGCGCCGCCGACCACCGCATCCTGGAGCAGGCCGCCGAGATCCGCAGCCAGCGGCTGCACGCCCCCTTCCTGGACAACCAGGTCGTACGCGCGGCCCGCGCGCTCCCCGAGTCGCTGCGGGTCCAGCCGGGCGCCCGCGCGGCGATCCTGCGCCGTGTCCTGGCCGGAGCGGGCATCCACGAACTGCCGCCCGGCTGGGGCGCCCCCTCGCAGCACACCTCGACGGCGGTGACCCGGACCGGGCTGCGCGCCGCCCTGCCCGAGCTCATCGCGCTCTTCGACGCCCCGCTGCTCGCCGATGCCGGTCTGGTGGAGGCCCGGGTCGTACGCAAGGCCCTGCGCGCGGCCTCCGAGGGGGAGCCGCTGCCCCTGGACGGCCTCGCCGAGCTCGCCTCCACGGAGCTGTGGCTGCGCCGCCTCGTCTCCCGGCGTGGCACCTGCTGGACCGGCACGGCGGCGCCCCGGCAGCGCGCGGTGGCGGGGGGTGTGGTCCCGGCCCGGCGCTCGCTCCAGGGGTGACAGGGGGCGGGGGCGCGCCGGGGTGGGCTCGTCTCCACGGGTCCTGAGGGCGGGCGCCCGCCGGGTGGGTTCGTCCCCAGGCGTCCCGGTCCGTCCGACCGCTGCTCACCGGCACTTCCGCCGGGACACAATGGTCCAGTGCGGTATCTGATCCTGGGCGCCACCGAGGCGCGAGACGAGAACGGTGGCGCGCTGCCCCTCGGCGGCAGCAGGCTGCGTGCCCTTCTCGCCGCCCTCGCCCTGCGACCGGGACGCCCCGTGCCCGTGGCCGACCTCGTGGACGACGTCTGGGCGGACGATCCCCCCGCCGACGCGCCCGCCGCCCTCCAGGCCCTCGTCGGGCGGCTCCGCCGGGTGCTGGGCCGGGAGGCGCTGGCCAGTACGCCGGGCGGTTACCGCCTGACGGCCGGCCCGGACGACGTCGACCTCTATGTGTTCGAGCGGCTGGCCCGGCAGGGTGGGGCCGAACTGGAGGCGGGCGCGCCGGACCGGGCCGCCCGGACCCTGCGGACCGCCCTCGCCCTCTGGCGCGGCCCGGCCCTGGCCGACCTGCCCGACGGGGACCAGGGCCATGCGCTGCGCCCGGAGGCCCACCGCCTCGCCGCCCTGGAACGCCGCATCGAGGCGGACCTGCGCCGCGCGACGGATGGCGCGGGGAGTGCGGGCTCGGGCGGGGGTGCGGCCTCGGACGGGGGTGCGGGCTCGGCCGGGGGTGCGGGCCCGGCCGGTGGTGCGGGCTCGGGCGGCGCCGGGGCCGCCAGGCAGTCCGCTTCCGGGACGCCGACCCTCGCCGAGCCCTTCACCGCAGAGCCCTTCACCGCAGAGCCCGGCGAGGCCGCCGCCCCGGCCGCCGCCGCCCTGGTCGCCGAGCTGACCGAGCTGACTGCCGCCCACCCGTACGACGAGCGCTTCCGGGCCCAGCTGATACGGGCCCTGCGCACCGACGGCCGGCAGGCCGACGCGCTCGCCGCGTACGAGGACGCGCGCCGCGCCCTCGCCGACGGGCTCGGCACCGATCCCGGGCCCGAACTGACGGCTCTGCACCGCGAACTCCTCGCCCCGGCGCCCGCGCCCGCCGAAACCGGGTTGTTTCACGTGAAACCCGGTCGGAGCAATCTGCGCCCCCGGCTGACCTCCTTCGTGGGGCGCGAGCCCGAACTGCGCGCCATCCGCGAGGACCTGACCCGGTCGAGGCTGGTCACCCTCACCGGCCCCGGCGGCTCCGGGAAGACCCGCCTCGCCGAGGAGTCCGCCGCCCATCTGGCCCCTGCCCCGGGCGAGGCTCCGCCGGATGTCTGGATCGCCGAACTCGCCCCCGTCGAAGACCCCGAGGCCGTCCCGGGCGCCGTGCTCTCCGCGCTCGGGCTGCGGGAGACCGCCCTGCTGCGGGATACCGCCCTCGATGCCGCGCCCCCGCGCACGGACCCGGTCGACCTGCTGGTCGACCGCCTGGGCCACGGCGCCCGCCCCTCACCCGTTCTCCTCGTCCTCGACAACTGCGAGCACGTCATCGGCGCCGCCGCCGCGCTGGCCGAGAACTTGCTGACCCGCTGCCCACAGCTGCGCATCCTCGCCACCAGCCGCGAACCGCTCGCGGTGCCCGGTGAGTCCGTGCGACCGGTCGGCCCCCTGCCCGCCGACCCCGCGCATCGCCTGTTCACGGAGCGGGCCAGGGCCGTGCGCCCCGGCTTCGACCCCGGTCAGGGGGCCGCGCACGACGCGGACGCCGTCGCGGAGATCTGCCGCCGGCTGGACGGGCTGCCGCTCGCCATCGAGCTGGCCGCCGCCCGGCTGCGCCTGCTCGGACCGCGTCAGATCGCGGACCGGCTCGACGACAGGTTCCGTCTGCTGACGGGCGGCAGCCGGACCGTCCTGCCCCGCCAGCAGACGCTGCGCGCGGTTGTCGACTGGTCCTGGGACCTCCTGGACGAGGACGAGCGCACCGCCCTGCGCCAGGTCTCCGTCTTCGCGGGCGGCTGGGATCTGGCTGCCGCCGAAGCGGTCATCAGGACACCGGCCGTCCCCGGCGGGCCCGCCGGGGACACCGCCGACCTGCTCGGCGCGCTGGTCGACAAGTCCCTCGTGGTGGCTGCCCCGGGCGCGGACGGCGCGATGCGCTACCGGCTCCTGGAGACGATCCACGAGTACGCCAGCGAGCGGTGCGCCGAGGTCCCGGAGGTGCGCGCCGCCGCCGAGAACGCGCACACCGCCTACTTCCTCGCACTGGTCGAGGAGGCCGATCCGCTCCTGCGTTCCGACGACCAACTGCCCTGGATCCAGCGTCTGGAGACCGACCTCGACAACATCCGGGCCGTGCTCCACCGCACCACCTCGCCCGCCTCCTCCTCCGAGGCGGAAGCGGCCCGCCTGGTGCTCGCCATGGGCTGGTTCTGGTGGCTGCGCAACTACCGCTCCGAGGGGCTGTCCTGGACCCGGAAGGCCCGTGAGCTCGGCCCCGAACCCACCGACGAGTCGGACCCTCGGTACTGGCCCCGGATGGACCTGCACATGCTGTGGTTCTTCTTCGCGGCGGAGAGCGGGCACTCCGCGATGGCGCACGACGACACCGCGCTCCACGCGCTCGTGATGCGGGTGGCCGACGCCTTCGCCAGCTCGCTCACCCACAGCGTCCGGTTCCCGGGACTGCTCTGGCCGATGACCGCGTATCTCACCGGGACGCCGGAGGACGCCCGGGAGAAGATCGACGCGGCGGTCGACAACGCCCGCGAGCACGGCGGCCCGTGGGAGTACGGCGTCATCCTGATGTTCCGCGCGCACATGGTGGTCGACATGCCGGGCGGCATGCCCGGGATCGATGACGACCTGGACGAGCTGCGCACCCTGAGCCGCCGCGTCGGCGACCGCTGGATGCGCGCCCAGGTGGCGAGCGCGGCGGCCGAGGCGGGCATGATGCGCGGACGCTACGCCGAGGCCCGCGCCGCGTACGAGGAGGCGCTACTGCTCGCCCGCGAGGTCGGCGCCCACGCCGAGGCCCCGTTCCTCCTGGCCCGGCTCGCCGAACTCTCCTACCGCACCGGCGACCTGGCGGACGCCCGTCAGCGGCTGGACAGCTCGGAGGCCGAGGCCGAACGCCACCAGGCCCATGACGCCACCGCGTACGTCCACTACCTGCGCGCCACGATGGCGTTCTACCGGGGCGACATCGCGGACGCCCGGCGGCTGCTCACGGTCGCCCTGGAGGAGGCCGGGCGCGGCGGCCCGCCCTCGCACTTCACTGTGGCGATGGCCGGCCTGTCGGCCCGGATCGCGGTGCACGAGCCGGGGCCCGACGGCGGCCTCGTCGCCGGGGCGCGCGGGCTGACCGGCTCCCTCGTCGCGGCCAAGGAGGCCCAGTGCGCCGAGATCGTCACGGGGCATCTGGCGGACGGCGCGGTGTCGGTCCTGGCGAGGCTCGGCCACCACGCGGTGGCCGCCCGGGTGTCCGCCGCCGCCGATGACTGGCGGCGGACGTCGAGCCCGCGGACCGAGGGGGAGTTGGCCGAGACCGGTGCGGCCGAGCGACTGAGCCGCGAGGCGCTGGGCTCCGCGCGCTACGAGGAGGAGCGCGCCGCAGGCCACGGGCTGTCCCTGGACGACGTCATCGCCCTGCTGCAGGAGGTCGTCGCGGACCTGCCGTGACACCGGACCTGCCGTGTCGAGCGCGGCCCGCCCGCGCCGAGGGGCGGGCGGGCCGCGATCCTCAGCGGCAGCTGATGCGCGACTCGGCCCAGTCCGCGAGGGCGGCCCCGCCGAACGGCTGCTCCGGCTCGACCACCAGCCGGATCCGCTCCTGGCCCGCCACGTTCACCCCGACCGGCACGGCGGGGTCGTTGCCCCGGACCACGGCGGACTGCCAGAGCCGTGTCCCGTCCCCGCCGAACACCGAGAACCGCACCGCGCCGAGCCCCAGGGTGAGGTCGTCCACCCCGGCCATGGCCTCGTAACGGGTGCACTGGCGGTTCAGCTGGATGACCACGGAGGAGCGGCCGTTGACAGTCACCCCGTGCGCGTACTGCGTGCCGCCGACCGATACGCCGGAGCGCTGCCAGACCCAGCCGCTCTCCCCGAGCACCACCTCGGGTGCGGTGTGGTCGCCGAAGAGGGAGTACTCCAGCTCGTTGACCTGGTAGACATCCGGCGCCGGAGCGGGAGGCGGCGGAGTCGGCGCGGGCGGGCTGGGGGTCGGCTTCGGCGGTGGGGACGTCGGCGGCGGCGTGGGACTCGGCGGCGGCGTCGGCTTCGGTGTCCGCGTGGGCGCCGGTTTGGGCGTCGGGGTGGGCGTGGGCTCCGGCGGTGTGGGGGCCGGCGGCGCGGGCTTCGGGGGCGTGGGCTCCGGCGGTGTCGGCCTCGGCGGTGCCGGCGAGGGCACCGCGGGCGCCACGGCCGGGGGCTTGGGGACCGGCTTCGCCTCGGGCCGGGGGCTGTCGTCGCCCACCAGGGCCCAGACGAGCCCGGCCGCCGCTGCGACGGCCACCGCCGCGGCGATGCCGGCCTTCGCGGGTGCGCCGAGCCCCTCGGAGGCCGCCGCACCCCCCGCCGTGCCTGCGGACGAGCCGCTTCCGGTAGCCGCCGCGGCGGCACTCGCCCCGGCGGCGCCGACCGCGCCTCCCGCCACGATTCCGGCGGCCTTGAGGGTGTACCCGGCGGCGAACCAGCCGATGACCGCGACCGGGAGCAGCGCGGGGATACCGGCGTTGACGTGGGCCAGCTCGCCCGCCGCCACGCGGCACTTCGCGCACTCGTCCAGATGCCCCCGCAGCCCGCGCTCCGCCCGCATCCGGAGCCCGCCCCGGGCGTACGCGCCGAGCCGGTCCGCGTACCGCGCGCAGTCGCCGCCGGAGGTGAGCGCCTGGCTCACATGGGCCTGCAGATACGCCTGCTTGAGCCCTTCACGCGCCCGGCTGGCCAGCACCGACGTGGCGTTGGCGGTCAGCCCGAACAGGGGCGCGATGTCGCTGGGCGACTCCTCCTCGACGGTGGTGTGCCACAGCACCGCCTGCCAGCGCTCCGGGAGGCTGCGGAACGCCTGCATGGCCATCGACTGCTCGGCCTCGTGCATCGCGAGCACGTCCGCGCCGAGGTCGAGGGTGTCGTCGTCGGACACCTCGGACGACCGGGCGGCCTGGGCGGCGAACGCGGCGAAGTCGTCCACCAGTTGCTCGCGCTTCGCGGTCTTCGTCCAGGCGGCGGCCACATGCCGGACAGCCGTCATCAGGTAGGCGCGCACCGCCTCCTCGGGCCCTTTGCCGCCCCGTACCGCCTGGAGCGTCCGGGCGAAGACCTCGGCGGTCAGGTCGTCGGCGGTGTGCGCGTCCCGGCAGCAGGTGCGGGCGTAGCGGCGCACGGCCTGGGAGTGGCGCCGGAACAGCTCGTCGTAGGCGAGGTTGTCGCCCTCCCGCATGCGCTGGATCAGCTGCGCGTCCGACGGCCCCGCCGCCGCGCCGTCCGCCCCGCCGGAACCCCGCCCCGCCCGCTGCATGGGCACGGCGGGAACGGTCTCGGCCGGACCCGCGCCGGGGCTCTCGGAAGCGCTCTCCGCCCCGCCGCGGTCGGCCGGTGCGGGCGGCCAGGGGCCCGGCAGGACCGTTCCGCCTGGGTCGTCCGCCGCCACGTCGGCATCGTGCTGACCGGGGACGGCCTGGCTCGGCACCTGGTGCCCGGGTGAGCCGGCCGGCTCCGTACCGCCGCCGGCGATGGACACACCGTCGTACGACTCTTCCCTCTGCCCGTCACCGCTCATCGCGGACGCCCCCGTATGCGCCATCGGACCCGAATACCGGGCAAGCGTGCCACAGAGCGCCGATGCGGCGTGCCCTCAGTCCCACCAACCACTCATCCGGGGTGTCCTCCCCGAACGTGAGCCATAGCCGGCACTCCTTCGGGGAAGGAGCGAGCGGTTGGGTTGACGCGGCAGCGGGCGGGAGGCAGGGCATCGCGACCCCGCCCCGCCCGGCGCCTGTCACTCGGGACGCGAGCGCAGCCCCTCCAGCAGGATGTCCAGCAGCCGGGAAGAGGCCGCTGCCTGCTGGGCCGCGTCCGGCAGCGAAGGCGCGGCCGTCGCGATGACCAGCAGAACGTCCGACACCGTCACATCGTGGCGCAGCTCGCCCGACGTCCGCGCCCGGTCGACCAGCCGCCCCACGACCTCCAGCAGCTCGGCCGCACCGGCGCCCAGGTCCTCGTCGCCGCCCTCCGGACCGGTCCGCTGCCGGGCCACCGCCCGGGGCGCGGCCGTGCCCGCCTCCTGCCGCTGCTGCGGCACCCGGGGCTCGTCCCCGCCCTCGCCGGCCTCACCGACCACGGTCGAGTCCTCGGCCTCCACACCGACCCGCAGTATCTGCGGGGGCAGGAGCCGCCCCGCCCCCGAGGCCACGGAGGTCCGCAGGAAGCGCGAGAGCGCCGACCACGGCTCGTCCTCCTGCCCGAGCGCGGAACGCGCCTGGTCGGTCAGCCGGGCGGTCTCCTCCTCGGCTATCCGGCGCACCAGCACGTCCTTGCTGGGAAAGCGCCGGTAGACCGTACCGACGCCGACCCTGGCCCGACGGGCTACGTCTTCCATCGGGGCCCCGTACCCGAGCTCCCCGAACACCTCGCGCGCAGCACGCAGTACGTGCTCGAGATTGCGCTGCGCGTCCACCCGCAGCGGGGCGGACCGTGCGTGCGCCGACACACCGGCGGGCTGGGCACCGAGGCCGTTGCCCAGCGCGTTCACCGCAGCCGGAGGCGCGGTCGTCGTGGTGCCGCCCGTTCCGTTGAGGGTGCCAACTGCCCCGATGTGTCCGCTGCTTTCAGGCGCGACAGCAGTGGTCGGCCAATGCGATTCCTGAATGTCCATAACTGTTCCCCCGGTTATGACGCGTCTCCCCCCGGAGACTCCCGCCGTGTCCGTCGAGGGTGGACCGATCGTCACCGTCCGACACCCCGACGACATACGAACATAGTTGAGCCCGGGTCAATTCAGAAGGGGGCAGTTCCGCCCGGAGCGCCCCCGGATCGGCGCAAGGACCGGTTGGTCACCACTTGATCCCCGCCCCGGCCCCCCGCCGCAATGCCTGACCTGCGGGGCTTGCGTACCAAGAGTCCGTCCGGCACCACCGGCCCGTCCACGACCTCCGGTCACACAATTTGCCGGGCCTGTGGACAAATTCCGGTGCACGTTGCGTCATGGGGTGGTGATGGCTTCAGCTTCCGGGGGCACAACCCCCGGCCCCCCGCCCGGTGCGCGCATTCTCGTCGTCGGCGGAGGCTACGTCGGGATGTACACAGCGCTGCGTCTCCAGCGGAAGCTGAAGCAGAGACTGAGAAGCGGCGAGACCGAGATCGTGGTGGTCGCGCCCGAGCCCTATATGACGTACCAGCCGTTCCTCCCCGAGGCCGCCGCCGGCTCGATCTCGCCGCGCCATGTCGTCGTACCGCTGCGCCGGGTCCTGCCGCACTGCACCATCGTCATCGGCGAGGCCCGGGCCATCGACCACACCAAGCGCACCGCGACCGTCACCACCCTCGCCAGCGGTGAGGACGGCACCGGTGCCCTGGAGATCGCGTACGACGAACTCGTCCTCGCCCCCGGGTCCGTCTCGCGCACCCTCCCCGTCCCCGGCCTCGCCGACCACGGCGTGGGTTTCAAGACGATCGAGGAAGCCATCGGGCTGCGCAACCACGTCATCGAACAGATGGACATCGCGTCCGCCACCCGCGACCCCGCCGTCCGTGACGCCGCCCTGACCTTCGTCTTCGTCGGCGGCGGCTACGCGGGTGTGGAGGCGCTCGCGGAACTGGAGGACATGGCCCGCTACACCTCGCGGTACTACCACAACATCAAGGCCGAGGACCTGAAGTGGATCCTCGTGGAGGCCACCGGCCGCATCCTGCCCGAGGTCGGCGAATCCCTCGGCCGGTACGCCGTACGGGAACTGCGGGGGCGCAACATCGACGTACGCCTCGACACCCGGCTGGACTCCTGCGAGGACCGCGTCGCCGTCCTCAGCGACGGCTCCCGCTTCCCCACCCGCACCCTCGTGTGGACGGCCGGGGTCAAACCCGCCCCGCTCCTCGCCGACACCGGCCTCCCCCTGGACGAACGCGGCAGGCTCGTGTGCACCGCGAAGCTCACCGTCGAGGGCACCGAACACGCCTGGTCGGCGGGCGACGCCGCCGCCGTTCCCGATCTCACCGCCGCCGAAACCGGCCGCACGACCGCCCCCAACGCCCAGCACGCCGTCCGCCAGGCGAAGGTCCTCGCGGACAACCTGGTCGCCGCGCTCGACGAGGGACCGCTCACCGAATACCGCCACAGCTACGCGGGCTCCGTCGCCTCGCTCGGACTCCACAAGGGCGTCGCGCACATCTACGGGCGCCGGCTGAAGGGCTATCCGGCCTGGCTGATACACCGCATGTACCACCTGAGCCGGGTCCCCACCTTCAACCGGAAGGCACGCGTCCTGGCCGAATGGACGCTCGCCGGCCTCTTCAAACGCGAGATCGTCTCCCTGGGCTCCCTGGAGCACCCCCGGGCCGAGTTCGAACTCGCCGCCGGACGCCGCCCGCGGCCGGACGGGGACGACTGTCAGTAGGGTCCGACACACTGGACGTGTGACCATGGGTGGGCCCACATCTGCACAGAGTGACCCGGCCGGCAGCAACCGACAGTGACCAGCGAAAACCGCCCCAGGAGCGACGAACGCGCCCGACGCCCTGGGCAGAGGAAGCACCCGCCCGAGCGGACCAGACCGACACACGAGGCCAGAAATTCCGTGAACTTCACGCGTTGGAGCGCCCGCCTCCCCGGTACGCAGCGTCGCGCCGCCCGGGAGGACCACAGCTCCGTACCGGCGGCCCGCGCCGAACCGGGCGCCGCCCCGCAGCAGGGCGGGACCGTCGGTGTCCCGCTGCCCTCGGCGCCCGACCTGGAGGACCTCTCCGCCCGCGACATCCTGGGCCGGCTGCCCGCCCTCGTCGCCCTGGTGCACGGATCCCACCACCACATTGCCTACGTCAACGACGCGTACGCCGCCGCCTTCGGCCCCCGCCCCTGCGGCGCCCCGGCCGCCGAGGTGATGCCCGAGCTGGCCGAGATCGGCCTGCTCCCCCTCATGGACCAGGTCCTGCGCAGCGGCACCCCGCGCACGGTCAAGTCCCGCAAGGCCGCCGACGGCCGCTCGTACACCGTGACCTGCACTCCTGTGCGTCCCGACCAGGAGAAGGGCCGCGACAGCGGAGTCCTCGTGTACGCGGCCGACGTCACCGATCACGCCGAGGCCGCCGAACGCCTGCGCGCCAGCGAGGGCCGCCACCGCGAAACCGCCGTCACCCTCCAGCGCTCACTGCTCCCGCAGGAGCTGGAACAGCCCGACGACCTGCGGATCGCCGCCACCTACCAGCCGGGCGGCACGGACGCCGCGGTCGGCGGCGACTGGTACGACGTCATCACCCTCGGCGCGGGCCGCACCGCGCTGGTCATCGGGGACGTGATGGGACGCGGTGTGCGCGCCGCCGCCGTCATGGGCCAGCTCCGCACCGCCGTACGGGCCTACGCCCGCCTGGACCTCCCGCCGCACGAGGTCCTTCAGCTGCTCGACGGGCTCGCCGCCGAGATCGACGCCAGCCAGATCGCCACCTGCGCCTATGCCGTGCACGACCCCAACGAGGGGCTGCTCGTCTACTCCTCCGCCGGACATCTGCCGATCCTGGTGCGCGACGAGGACGGTACGGTCCACCGCGCGGAGGACCCGATCGGCCCGCCGCTCGGCACCGGCGGCTGGATCCACACCTCGGGCACGATCCCGCTGCCGCCCGGTTCCACCGCGGTCCTCTACACGGACGGGCTGGTGGAGCGCCGCAGCGAGGACATCGACGAGGGCGTGGGCGCGCTGGAGCGGGCGCTGTCCGGGGCGACGGGCGCGCCGCAGGTCGTCTGCGACCGGCTGATCCGCTCCCTCAACGTCACCGCGGAGCACGACGACGACGTGGCGGTCCTGGTCGTGCAGCACCCGGCGCGCACGGGCGCCGCCGCCGAGCTGTTCCACAACGCCTCGCTCGAACTGCTCGGCGGCATCGAAGCGGCTCCCCGCGCCCGCGCCTTCGCGACGGGCGTGCTCGCCTCGTGGCGATTCCCGGTGGAGTTGTGCGACCTCGGGGTCCTCGCCGCCGGGGAGCTCGTCGCGAACTCCCTCCAGCACGGCACCCCGCCGATGCGCCTCGGCCTGCGCCGCACCGACCGCCGCCTGATCATCGAGGTGACCGACGGCGACGACCACCTGCCGCGCCGCCGCCGCGCCGAACCGGCGGACGAGGCGGGCCGGGGCATCGAGATCGTCGCCTCGATCGCCACGTCGTGGGGGAGCCGCCGCACGCCGGGCGGCGGCAAGGCGGTGTGGTGCGAGTTCGTCCTGCCGCGGTAGCGGCCACGCTCAGCGCGCGGCGGCCATGGGCTCCGGCGCGCTCTCCGGCACGGAGACGGCCACCACCCGCGACGGCACGTGCGCGATCGAGGGCTGGTCCTGTACGGGGGTGAGCCGTCGGCCGAGCCGCAGCGCGAGCGCGGTGATGCCCAGCGAGAACAGCACGAACGTCACGATGTACGGGCCGTGCAGCGAGGCCCCCATCGGACCGCCCACGGCCGGGCCGACGGCCAGCGCGAGCTGCTTGCAGAGCGCGAACGCCGAGTTGTACTGGCCCACCATCGACTCCGGCGCCAGGTCCGCGACCAGCGGTGCGACGGTCGGCGACAGCATGGACTCGCCGAGCCCGAAGAGCGCGTACGTGGAGATCATCGCGGCCGTCGCCATGGTCTGGCTGCCGTGCCCGAGGCCCGCGTAACCGGCCACGATCCAGGCGAAGGCCCAGATCAGGCCGACCGCCGCGATGACCCGGGAGCGCCGCCGGCGCTCCACGAGACGCAGCACCACGAACTGGGCGACGACGATCACGGCGGTGTTGGCGGCCAGCGCGATGCCGAGCGTGGAGGGCTCGATGCCCGCCGCCTCGGTGCCGTACGCCGCGAGCCCGGACTCGAACTGTCCGTAGCAGGCGAAGAACAGCACGAAGCCCAGCACGCACAGCTGCACCATCGCGCGGTGCGAGAGCAGCGTCCGCAGCCCGCCGCGCGGGGCCGGTGCCCCGGCCACCGTCTCCGGCGCGCTGACGGGGGCACCCGGCATCCGCACGGTCGCCGCGATGACGCCGAGCGCCAGGAACATCACCGCTTCGATCAGGAACAGCAGCGTGAACGACGCCGGGCTGCTCGTGTCGACGATCTGCCCGCCGACCAGACCACCGATCCCCAGCCCCAGGTTCTGCAGGAAGAACTGCATCGCGAACGCCCGGGTACGGGTGGCGGGGCCGGTGCATCGGACGAGCATGGTGGCGAGCGCGGGCTGCATGACGGCGGTGCCGGCGCCGAGCACGGCAGCCGCCAGAACGGCCGTGGTGACCTGCGAGGACACACCGAGCGCGACGGCGCCCAGGGAAGCGACGGCCGAGGCGGCGATCAGCACGGGCAGCGGACCGCGACGGTCGATCGCCCGGCCGGTGAACGGCAGGACGGCAAGCGCCGCCATGGCGAAGACCGCCAGCACGATCCCGGCCGTACCGGCGCCCAGATCCCGTACCTGCGCCACATAGACGTACAGATACGGAACGGTGAACCCGAGCCCGAACGCGCTCAGCGCGCTCCCCAGCTGGATCCGCCGCAGTGCTGCGCCCATTTCCCTGGTCACACTCACCTACCTCAAGCTCTCGAAGCCTCTGAGTCGTACCGATCGAACGACTCGAACCCGAAGACTTTATCACTAAAGTTAGATGTTGAACACTACGACTCGAAGGACTTCGACGGCTATGGGTGGCGTGCCATACTGCGCGCCATGTCCGACACCACCGAGCCCGGACTCGATGAGCCGAGCCTCGACGAGCAGATCGCCGCCTACCAGCGCGAGTACCGCGACCTGGACCCCCAGGTCGAACAGGTCGTCTCCGCGCTCGGCCGGCTGAACCGCCGGATGAACGTCGCGTACGGGAGACAGCTCGCCGCGCTCGGCATCAGCAACGCGGAGTGGGAGGTCCTGAAGACCCTCGTGCTGGGCGGAGAGCCCTACCGCCTCGGCCCCGGCGAGCTCGCCAAGCGGCTCGGTCTCACCCCGGCCGCGATGACGCACCGGATCGACCGGATGGCTGGTGAGGGCCTGGTGACCCGTGACCGCGACGAGAACAACCGTGTCCGCGTCATCGTGGAGCTGACGGACGAGGGCCGTACGAAGTGGCTGGAGGCGATGCGGATGGCCACGGACTTCGAGGCGGACCTGCTCCAGGACCTCGACGGCGAGGAGCGCGGGGTGCTCGGCGCGATGCTGACCCGTCTGCTGCGGAGGGTGGAGCACGCCCAGCCGGACGCCGGCGGCCGGCTCACCGACCTGGACTGAGCGGCCCTGCGGGGCAGGTGGGGAGGGGTTGACACGCCCCTCGGCGATCCGTAAGGTTCTTCGGGTTGCCACGGAGCCTGAACGGTTCCGCGGCAGCCGATCCCGCCGCAGACGCGGCACACCAAACTCAGCACGATCTCCCGTTCGGGGAAATTTCGGCATGCCGAAATTAATTTCGAAGGCCCGATTATGAGCCGCCGGGAAAATCCGCTAGAGTTTTGGACGTCGGAAGGGCCCAACAGCCCGGAGGACAAGCCCCGCTGACTGGGAATCAGGCCCGAAAGGATCTGATAGAGTCGGACTCGCCGGAAAGGGAAACGCGAAAGCGAAGAACTGGAAAGCGAAAATCGCTTGACCCGCTTCGGCCGGGAATCGGACACGAAAGAGTCTGATAGAGTCGGAAACGCAAGATCGAAGGGAAGCGCCCGGAGGAAAGCCCGAGAGGGTGAGTACAAAGGAAGCGT
>NZ_LISW01000003.1:62340-871532 GCF_001905735.1 Streptomyces sp. CB01249 | reverse complement strand
CCGAACCCGGAAGCTAAGCCTTTCAGCGCCGATGGTACTGCAGGGGGGACCCTGTGGGAGAGTAGGACGCCGCCGAACAATCATTGTGGGAAAGCCCCGTGCCAGTTGGCACGGGGCTTTTCTGCGTTCTCGGCCAGATCAAATCGCCGGGCCGCCCCCGTCGCCCCGCGCTACAGGCGCCCTGCTGCTTTGAGTGCCAGATAGGCGTCGGCGAGAGCGGGTGCGAGATCGTCCGGTGGGGCGTCGACGACCACCACACCGTGGCTACGGAGCCGGTCCGCGATGCGGCGACGTTGAGCCAGAGCCTCGACACCGGCGGCCGCCTCGTAGATCGCGTCCACTGTGCCGCGCGCGCCGGCCATGTCCGCGATGTGTGGGTCACTCACCGCCGCGACCAGGACGGTGTGGCGCTGGGTGAGCTGGGCCAGTACGGGCAGCAATCCCTCCTCGACGGGAGCCGCGTCAAGGCTCGTCAGGAGAACAATGAGCGAACGCCGGGGCGTGTGCGCGATGGCCGCAGCGACGAGCCCTCGCGCGTCGGTCTCCACGAGCTCCGGCTCCAACGGTGTCAGGGCATCGACCACAGCCGACAGGACATCCCCGGCTGCCCGGCCCTGGACCCTCGCCCTCGTACGGCGGCTGTAGGCGAGGAGGCCGACACGGTCCCCGGCGCGAGTGGCGAGTGCGGTGAGGAGCAGGGTCGCGTCCATCGCCGCATCGAGCCGGGGCACATCGCCGACCCGGCCCGCCGAAGTACGGCCGGTATCGAGGACGACGAGGACATGCCGGTCGCGTTCCGGGCGCCAGGTCCGTACGGCGACCGCCGACTGGCGGGCGGTCGCTCGCCAGTCGATCGATCGGACGTCGTCGCCGGGAACGTAGGCGCGCAGGCTGTCGAACTCCGTGCCCTCCCCGCGCGTGAGAACGCTGGTACGACCGTCGAGTTCGCGCATTCTGGCGAGCCGCGAAGGGAGATGCTTCCGGCTGGTGAACGGCGGGAGGACGCGCACCGTCCAGGGCACGCGGTGGCTGCCCTGGCGTGCGGCCAGTCCCAGGGGTCCGTACGAGCGGACGGTGATCTGCTCGGCCCGGCGGTCACCGCGGCGGGTGGGACGCAGAAGCGTGCTGATGCGCCTTCGCTCGCCGGGCGGGACGGCCAACTCGTGGCGGGAGGCGGCCGGCTCCGTTCCGGGCAGCCAGCTGCTCGGCGGCCATGCATCGCGGAGGTGTGCCCGCAGCGGTCGTCGGGAGGGGTTGACTACGGTGAGTTGCACTTCTGCCTGGTCGCCAAGTCGAACGGATGTATCACCGGATCGGGTGAACTGAAGCGTTCGCACTGGCGCGGCCAGGGCATAGTCGCACAGAATTGCCAATGAGAGCGGGGCATTGACCGCGAGCATTCCCGTCCAGCTCGGGGCCGCGATGCCTACAGGGAGTGATCCCAGAGCCGCCAGCAGGGCGGCGCGTCCGGTGAGGGCCACGGTTCATCGCCTCACCGAGGTACGGGGACTTGGGCGAGCACAGCGGTGATGACGGAGTCGGGGGTGACCGCTTCCATCTGGGCTTCGGGGCGCAGTTGGATGCGGTGCCGGAGCGTCGGGAGGGCCAGGGCCTTCACATCGTCCGGGGTCACATAGTCGCGGCCGGTGAGCCAGGCCCAGGCTCGGGCGGTGGACAGCAGGGCGGTGGCTCCACGGGGGGAGACACCGAGAGAGACCGAGGGGGAATCACGCGTGGCACGACAGATATCGACTACGTAGCCGGCGATTTCGGGGGAGACGGTCGTGCCGGCGACCGCGGCGCGGGCGGCTTCGAGCTCTGCGGGCCCGGCGACCGGGTGTATGCCCGCGGCCTTCAGATCACGGGGATCGAACCCGTCGGCATGACGGGTCAGGACAGCGACCTCGTCCTCACGCGTGGGCAGCGGGACGGTCAGTTTCAGGAGGAACCGGTCCAGTTGGGCTTCGGGGAGGGGGTACGTGCCCTCGTACTCGACCGGGTTCTGCGTCGCGGCGACGAGGAAGGGGTCGGGCAGTGGGCGGGACATGCCGTCGACGGTGACCTGACGCTCTTCCATCGCCTCCAGGAGGGACGACTGCGTCTTGGGAGGGGTCCGGTTGATCTCGTCCGCGAGAAGGAGGTTGGTGAAGACGGGGCCGGGCTGGAAGGAGAACTCGGTCGTGCGTGCGTCATAGACGAGGGACCCGGTGACATCGCTCGGCATCAGGTCGGGTGTGAACTGCACCCGCTTGGTGTCCAGTTCGAGCGATGCGGCGAGGGCTCGGACCAGCAGGGTCTTGGCCACGCCGGGGACGCCCTCCAAGAGGACGTGCCCGCGGCAGAGGAGGGCGACGACGAGACCGGTGACGGCGGGGTCCTGGCCGACCACGGCCTTGGCGATCTCGGAGCGCAGCGCTTCCAGGGCGGCGCGGGCTGCGTCGTGGGTGTCGACGCCGGCGGGCCCGGCGGTTCCAGTTGTCCCGGTGGGCGCGGGGGGCGGGGCGCTCATGAGGTGCGGACCTCTCTTTCGAGGGAGTCGAGTTGGTCGGCCAGAAGTACGAGGGCTCTGTCATCGGAGGGCGCGGGGCCGAAGAGGAGGTCGCTGAGGTTTCCGTGTGCCGGGCCGAGGCGTGCGGACAGAGTGGGGAGGAGCACTGCGGGGGAGTGAGCGTCCCCGGGGGAGACGCCGACGAGTGGTGCCAGCTGGGTGCGGGTGGCGTGGCGAAGTGATGCGGCGGCGCGGTCGCGGGCGTTGGCTCTGCGGCTGAGCCGGGCTCGGCCCTCGGTGGACTCGGAGGCCCGGATGGCCACGGGCAGGCGCTCGTTGACGAGGGGGCCCAGGCGGCGGGCGCGCCAGACCGCTGCGAGCACGGCGGCGACGGCGAGTTGCAGTGTGCCCCACAGCCAGCCGGACGGGATCAGCTCGATGAAGCTGCTCCGGCCGTCTGCAATGCCGGTGTTGGTGGTGTCGTCGTCGGCCGTGCTGCCGGTGGCGGAGGGATCGGTGAGCGAGGGGAGGTACCAGACCAGATGTGGGCGGGAACCGAGGAGTTGCAGGGCCAGGGATGCGTTGCCCTGGTGGTCGAGACGCTCGTTGTACAAGAAGTCGGGGGAGCCGAGCAGGACGGTGTCGCCGGCTGTGGGCTCGCGCACGAGGAGCATGGAGGGCAGGCTTCCTGCGGGGTAGCAGCCATCGGTATCAAGGCCCTCGGCGTCGTAGCGGATGCCGCCCGTTTCGACGGCTCCGGCTCTCCGGGCGGCGGGCAGGGAGCAGTGCGGGGGCCGTGCGACCACGGGGACGGCGGGCTGTGCCCGCACACCGGGGGCCAGGGTGTCGAGCGAGGGGGAATCGGCGCCCAGGAGCACGGTGCGGCCGGTCGTGCCGGTGGTCGCTGTGCGCAGAGCCCTCTGCTGGTGGGGCGTCAGCAGGTTGGGGGCGGTGACCAGGAGGGTTGTGTCGGGGCCGGTCGCGGACGTGGCGTCGTGGAGGGTGGTGGCGACGTGGACGGATATGCCGTGCTCCTTGAGGAGTTCGGCGATGGCCCTGCTGCCGTAGCGATCTGCCGAGCGGGGGTCGAGGCGGCCGTGCTGGTCCCCGGAGCGGGCGGCTGCCAGGGCTGTCGCGGCGACGACGAGCAGGAGGACGGCGAGCAGCACTCCGCGGGAGCGGCGCCATATCTCGTGAGGCGTGACGGATATGGAGGTGGCAGAGGCGGGCGGGGCGGCGGCCGGTGTCATTCGACGGCCCCCTCGCGGGCACCGGTCAGTCGAGGGGTGGCGGTTTCGACGGCGCGGTCGACGTCGAGCAGAGTCAGGTATGCCGCCTGGTCGGCTGAGCGGCCTCCGTATGTGACGTCATCGAAGACCCGGGCCGCCGCCCGTAGGCGCGTGTCGTACGTGGGGAGGGCACGGCCCGCCTCTGCGGCCGCTTCGCCGGCGGTGCGTCCGGGGCGGGGATCCAGCAGGGCCCGTTCTTCGAGCGAGCGGACGAGGGCACGCATCCGTTCCTGGACGGCCTGGTTCCAGTGGCCGGCCGCCGCGTGGGCCTCGGCGGCGGCACGGTGCTCCGCGGCGCTGCGGGGACCGTGTGCGAAGAGTGCTTCGGCGGATCTCCGGCCGGGCTGTGGGGCGCCCAGCCGCCACCGGAGCGCGAGGGCCAGGGCGAGGACGATCAGGAGGAGAACGATCAGGCCGGCGGGCCCGCCCGGTGCGGCGACGGAGGCCGCGGAGACGATGTCGGCGAACCAGGTCCACAGGTGGTCCAGGGCGCGCTGGAGGGGGTTCGGGTCGTTCTCGTGGTACGCGCCCTTGGACAGTTCGCGGCGGGCCGCCTCCCGGGCGGGGAGGCGGCCGGTGTCCACGGGGGCGCCGCCGCTCGCTCGTACCAGTAGCCGTGCTGCCGCGTCGCCCGCCCCCGGCACGGTGTCAGTTCCTGTTGTCGAAGCCGGGCAGGCCCGCTGCCTTGGCCAGGTCGAGGTCGAGCGCTTCGCGGCGGATGCGCTGGTCCACGTAGAGCAGGGCCATGACGCCGGCGGAGAGGGGGTACGTGATGGTGGCGGCGACCACGTCACCGATGGCGGAGATGATCAGGAACGGCCAGCCGAAGTCGGCGCCTTCCCCGGAGACGAAGGAGCTCAGCGAGCCGTCGTCCATGCCCACCGCGAGGAGACCGAAGGGGATGCCGACCACCAGCCCCACGATGAGCGTCAGCAGCCCGGTCAGGGCGAGAACGCCGAACGTCCGCCACCAGGCGCCGCGGACCAGCTTCGCGGAGCGTCGCATGGAGGTGGCGATCGGCTGCCGCTCCAGCATCAGCGCGGGCGCTGCCAGGCTGAACCGGACCGACAGCCAGAGGAAGAGGGCCGTCGCGGCGAGCAGCCCGAGGAAGGTGAGACCGGCTCCCGCCGTGTCGCCGATCAGGAACCCGGGGAGGATGCCGGCGGTCATGATCGCTCCACCCATGACGGCGAGCAGGAGGGTCAGTCCCAGCAGGGAGAGCAGCCGGGGGCGGGCTTCGGCCCAGGCCTCGGACAGGGTGACCGGGCGACCCAGCACCGAGCGGCTGATCACCACGGTCAGCACCGACGTGGTGAAGATCGTCGCCAGCATCGAGACCATCAGGGGCGGGGCGAGGTCGAGGAGGCTGTAGCGGAGCGATTCGGTGGCCTGGCGCAACGCCTCGGAGCCGGTGGCGTTCTTGTCGACCGAGGGAGGGTCGGGCACCAGGAAGCGCTGGATGAGGAGGATGGCGGCCTGGGCGATCACGGAGACCGCGAGCGTGATGCCGAGGACCGTGCGCCAGTGGGCGCGCATGGTGGAGACGGCGCCGTCGAGGATCTCGCCGATGCCGAGCGGCCTGAGCGGGATGACGCCGGGCTTCGCCGCCGGCGGCGGACCGCCCCAGCCGGCTCCTTGTGGCGGTGTGCCCCAGCCGGATCGTTGCGGCGCGTTCCAGCCGGGGCCCGCGCCGGAACCGGGGCTCTGTGCCCGGGTGCCCCAGCCCGGGTGGGGCGGCGGGGCGGTGGGGCCGGTTCCGGTGGGGCTCGGAGGGGACCACTGGCCGGCGGGCGGCTGCTGGGCGGCCCAGGTTCGCGAGGGGGCGGTGTCGTCGGCCGGTTCGGAGGGGCGGGGGATGCCCGTTTCGGGGCGGTCCGTGTCCCGGTCCGCCTTCTCCTGGCCGTCGGCCTCCCGACGGTCAGCTTCCTGACCTGCGACTTGCCGGCCTGCCGCTTCTGGGCCCGCCGTTTCTCGGTCGGCCGCTTCTCGAACCGGCGCTTCTCGGTCGGCCGGGACCTGGTGGTCCGTGGTGCGGCCGTTCGACTGCTGGTCGTCGGAGGGGGCGGATCCGGGCGAGGCCCAGCCCGGAGTGTCGTTCATTGTCGCTCCTTCGCGGTCCTGTCCGCGCGTCGCGGCGTCAGGCTGGCAGCCATCGTGCCACGCGTCGATGCGGTCCGGGCCTGGCCCTGTGACCGGCTCGTGCCTTCAGGTCCGGGCGGGTCACCGGGCAGACTGGGTGGATGGCTGATCAGGACGCGCAATCGCCGATGGGCAGCGAGCCCAACGGACTACCGTCAATTTGCTGGGACGAGCCTCCGGAGGGCCCCGTGCTGGTGCTCCTCGACCAGAGGCGGCTGCCCGCGGACGAGACGGAGCTGGTGTGCACCGACGTGCCGGCTCTGGTGGACGCGATCAGGACCCTCGCCGTGCGTGGGGCGCCTCTGCTGGGGATCGCCGGTGCCTACGGTGTGGCTCTGGCCGCGGTGCGGGGCTATGACGTGGCGGAGGCCACCGGGCTCCTGGAGCGGGCGCGGCCCACCGCCGTGAACCTGGGATACGGCGTGCGCCGGGCCGCTGCGGCGTACTGGGCGGCGCTCGACAAGGGGGCCGGTCAGGATCGGGCGGGGGCGGCCGCGCTGGCGGAGGCCAAGGCGCTGCACCGGGAGGACGCCGAGGCCAGCGTGCGGATGGCCGGGCACGGGCTCGCCCTGCTGGACGAGCTGGTTCCGGGCGGGGGTCACCGGTTGCTGACCCACTGCAACACGGGGGCGCTCGTCTCCGGGGGTGAGGGCACCGCGTTCGCGGTGGCGCTCGGGGCCCACCGGGAGGGCCGGCTGAGGCGGCTGTGGGTGGACGAGACCCGTCCGCTGTTGCAGGGCGCCCGGCTGACCGCGTACGAGGCGGCGCGCAACGGCATGCCGTACAGCCTGCTCACGGACAACGCGGCGGGGTCGCTGTTCGCCGCGGGGGAGGTGGACGCCGTGCTGATCGGGGCGGACCGCATCGCCGCGGACGGGTCGGTGGCCAACAAGGTGGGGAGCTATCCGCTGGCGGTGCTCGCCAAGTACCACCACGTACCGTTCATCGTGGTGGCGCCGACGACGACCGTGGATCTGCTCACGGCGGACGGGGCGTCCATCACCGTGGAGCAGCGTTCCGGTCGGGAAGTGACGGAGCTCACAGTCCCGCCGTTCGGAGTCGGGGACGAGGAGACGGGCGGAGTGCTCGTCGCCCCGGTGGGGACCCAGTCGTACAACCCCGCCTTCGATGTCACGCCGCCGGAGCTGGTCACGGCGATCGTCACGGAAGAAGGCGTAATCTCGCCGGTCACGGGGGCCGGGCTGGCAGAGCTGTGTGCCAGATCATCGCAGGTAACGATTAGCTAATGGGATGATGTCGTTTATGAAGGGACGCGTCCTTGTCGTCGACGACGACACCGCACTGGCCGAGATGCTCGGGATTGTGCTGCGTGGTGAGGGTTTCGAGCCGTCGTTCGTAGCGGACGGCGACAAGGCACTTGCTGCATTTCGAGAGGCGAAGCCGGACCTGGTCCTGCTCGACCTCATGCTGCCCGGCAGGGACGGCATCGAGGTCTGCAGGCTGATCAGGGCCGAGTCGGGTGTGCCGATCGTCATGCTCACTGCCAAGAGCGACACGGTTGACGTGGTGGTGGGCCTGGAGTCCGGGGCCGATGACTACATCGTCAAGCCGTTCAAACCGAAGGAGTTGGTGGCCCGGATCAGGGCACGTCTGCGCAGGTCCGAAGAGCCGGCCCCGGAGCAGCTGACCATCGGGGACCTGGTCATAGACGTCGCCGGGCACTCGGTGAAGCGGGACGGGCAGTCCATCGCCCTGACGCCGCTGGAGTTCGACCTGCTGGTCGCGCTCGCGCGCAAGCCGTGGCAGGTCTTCACCCGTGAGGTGCTCCTGGAACAGGTCTGGGGTTACCGGCACGCGGCGGACACCCGTCTGGTCAACGTGCATGTGCAGCGGCTCCGCTCCAAGGTCGAGAAGGACCCGGAGCGGCCGGAGATCGTGGTGACCGTCCGAGGCGTCGGTTACAAGGCCGGACCGAGCTGACATGTCCCTGGGTAGCACTGCTCCGAAGCCCGGGGAGCCGGGAGTCCGTGCGGAGCGGGCTGCCGGTTCAGGGCACACCTCGTCCCCCGTCGAGCGCTTCCTGCAGGGCGGCCGGTTGTTCCAGGACCGGGCGCCCGGCGGGCCGCTGCCGCGGTTGCTGATGCGCTGGGTGCGGCGTCCGCTGCTGCCCGCCGTGCGGCTGTGGCGGCGCAACCTCCAGTTGCGGGTCGTCGCGGGCACGCTGCTGATGTCGCTCGGAGTGGTGCTGCTGCTCGGCCTCGTCGTGATCGGGCAGGTGCGCAACGGCCTGCTCGACGCGAAGGGCAAGGCGGCCCAGACACAGGCCGCGGGCGGGTTCGCGGCCGCCCAGGAGAAGGCCAACGCGCCGCTCACCCCCGTCGCCGGCCAGGGCGACGACGGGGCGGACGGTACGACCGAGAACAACTCCTGGCGCACCGAGCTGGTCGACCAGCTCGCCAGTGGCGGCAAGAACGCCTTCAACGTGGTGGCGCTCAGTGCCGACGAGGGGGCGCGCGCGCCCCGTGGTTCGGGGAACGTCAAGGCGGCGAGCGTTCCGCAGAGCCTGCGGGACGCGGTGAACAAGGGCCCCGGCGCCTTCCAGACGTATGTGCTGATCCAGTACGAGGACGGGCAGGAGTCCCAGCCCGGTCTCATCGTCGGCAAGCGCCTCTACGACATCGACCGCGACCCGTACCAGCTGTACTACGTCTTCCCGCTCACGCAGGAGGAGAAGTCCCTGACCCTGGTCAAGGGCACGCTGGCGACCGCCGGCCTGTTCGTGGTGGTGCTGCTGGGCGCCATCGCCTGGTTCGTGGTGCGCCAGGTCGTCACCCCCGTACGCATGGCCGCGGGCATCGCCGAACGGCTCTCCGCCGGGCGGCTCCAGGAACGGATGAAGGTCACCGGCGAGGACGACATTGCCCGGCTCGGCGAGGCCTTCAACAAGATGGCGCAGAGCCTCCAGCTGAAGATCCAGCAGTTGGAGGAGCTGTCCCGGATGCAGCGGCGGTTCGTCTCGGACGTCTCGCACGAGCTGCGTACGCCGCTGACGACGGTACGGATGGCCGCCGACGTCATCCACGAGGCGCGGGTCGACTTCGACCCCATCACGGCCCGGTCCGCCGAGCTGCTGGGCGATCAGCTCGACCGCTTCGAGTCGCTGCTCTCGGACCTGCTCGAGATCAGCCGCTTCGACGCCGGCGCCGCCGCGCTGGAAGCGGAGCCGATAGACCTGCGACAGGTGGTGCGCCGGGTGATCGGCGGCGCCGAGCCGCTCGCCGAGCGCAAGGGCACCCGGATCCGGGTCGTCGGCGACGAGCAGCCGGTGATCGCCGAGGCCGACGCGCGGCGCGTCGAGCGCGTCCTGCGCAACCTCGTCGTCAACGCCGTCGAGCACGGGGAGGGGCGCGACGTGGTCGTGCGCCTGGGCGCGGCCGGCGGAGCGGTCGCCGTCGCCGTCCGGGACTACGGAGTGGGGCTGAAGCCCGGCGAGGCGACCCGGGTCTTCAACCGCTTCTGGCGGGCCGACCCGGCCCGGGCCCGGACCACCGGCGGCACCGGTCTCGGCCTCTCCATCGCGGTGGAGGACGCCCGGCTGCACGGCGGCTGGCTCCAGGCGTGGGGCGAGCCCGGCGGCGGTTCGCAGTTCCGGCTGACGCTGCCGCGTACGGCGGACGAGCCGCTGCGGGGCTCGCCGATACCGCTGGAGCCGGAGGACTCGCGGCGCAACCGGGAGAGCCGGGAGCGGGCCGAGGACGCCTCCGCCACGGGAACCTCCGGTACGAACACCGGCCCGGGCGGCGGGCACCGGCTGCTGGCCGTGCCCTCGCAGCACGCCGGTACGGGCCGTGCCCCGCTGCCCGGCCGGGCGGCCGTGCCGGCCAGGACCGCGCCCGCGTCGGTGCACCCGGCTGCCCTGCCGGGCAACGGGGCACGGGTGGTGCCGCGTCCCTCGGAGGAGCGGCAGACCGGTCACAACGACTCTCCGGGGCGCGAACCGGGGCGGGAGGACACGATCCGTGATGACTGACCGCCGTCAGGGCGGCCGTGGGCGCGTGGTGGGGGTGACCGTGCTGGTCGGGTGCGGTGCGCTCGTGCTGTCGGCCTGCGGCTCGATGCCCGTGTCCGGGGACATCAAGGCCGTCGACGCCTCGCAGCCCGGCGACTCCCAGGTGCAGGTGTACGCGGTCGCCCCACGCGACGGCGCCACCCCGAATGAGGTGGTGGACGGCTTCCTGGAGTCGATGACCAGCGACGACTCCGACTTCCGGACGACGCGCAAGTACCTCACCAAGGAGGCGTCGCGCCGGTGGAAGCCGAGCGCGGAGACCACCGTGCTGGCCAAGGCGCCGAACCGGAGCGACCGTCCGGTCCACGACCACGACCGCTCCACGACCGAGGTCACCTACACCCTGACCGGGGAGCAGGTGGCGACGGTCGACGAGCAGAACGCGTACCAGCCGCTCGTCCCCACGGACTACTCCCGCACGCTCCACCTGGTGCGGGAGAAGACGCCGGAGGGCAAGGAATGGCGCATCGACTCCGTGCCGGACGGCCTGGTGCTCGGCCAGTCCGACTTCAAGCGGCTGTACCGCTCGGTCAATAAGTACTACTTCGCGACCGGGGGGTCCGACGCGGACGCCCCGCTCGTCGCCGACCCCGTCTACCTCCGCAACCGGACCGACCCGGCGACCGGTATGGACACGGTGACGCAGGCGGTCCGCAGTCTTCTGCGGGGCCCGACCGACTGGCTGCGGCCCGTCGTCGCCTCGCGCTTCCCCAAGGGGACGGGCCTCGGGAAGAGCGTCGTCTCCCTGACGCCCGACGACCGCAACGTTCTGAAGGTCCCGCTCAACAAGAACGCGGACGGGGCCGGGCAGCGGGACTGCCGGATGATGGCCTCGCAGGTCCTCTTCACCCTCCGGGACCTGACCTCCGCACGGGTGGAGCAGGTGGAGCTGCAGCGTTCCGACGGTTCGCCGCTGTGCGTGCTCGACGCGGACCAGGCCGAGGCGTACGCCCCCGACGGCTCCTCGGGCGGACCCGACAGCCAGTACTTCGTGGATGCCAAGGGCCGGGTGGAGCGCATCCCGGGCAGCACCAGGGGCAGCGGTGAGCCGGAGCCGGTGGCCGGTCCGTTCGGCGACGGCGCGCTGAAGGTGAGCGCGGTCGGCGTGGCCCGGGACGAGCAGTCGGCCGCGGCGCTCTCCCAGCACAACGAGTCGCTCTACGTGACCTCCATCGCCGCGGACGGCGAGCTCCCCGTACCGGCCCTGACGAGCAAGGCGGCCGACCCCGCGGACCGGCTGACGGCGCCCAGCTGGGACGGCCGGGGCGACCTCTGGGTCGCCGACCGCGACCCGGCGGACTCCAGGCTGCTGAGGCTGCCCCACGGCACGGGCAAGCCGCAGGAAGTGACCGTGCCGAGCCTGGGCGGCAGCCGGATCGCCGGGCTGCGGCTCTCCTCGGACGGGGTGCGCATAGCGCTGCTGCTGACGAAGGACGGCCACACGACGCTGAAGATCGGCAGGATCGAGCGGCTCGGCCCGCAGGAGGACGACCAGGTCTCCGTGGTCGACCTGCGTCAGGCGGCCCCGCAGCTCGCGGACGTGACGGCGGTGTCCTGGTCAGGCCGCAGCCGCCTCGTGGTCGTCGGCAAGGAACAGGGCGGCGTACAGCAGGTCCGCTACGTGCAGGCGGACGGCTCGACGCCCTCCTCGGGCGTCCTGCCCGGGGTGAACCAGGTGCTGGCCATCGCCGCCGCCGACGACGAGCAGCTGCCGCTGATGGCGGACACCTTCGGCGACGGGATAGTGAAGCTGCTCCCCGGCGACAACTGGCAGACGGTCCTCAAGGAGGGCTCGGCGCTGGTCTACCCGGGCTGACACCGCCGCCCTCCCGGGTTTTCCACAGGGGTGGCCCGCCGGCTCCGGGAGGCGCACAGTTGAGGTGTGCGGGGGTGGTGGCGCGAGATCAGCGGGCTCGTCCTTCCGGTGGCCTGCGGTGGCTGCGGCAGGGCGCGGACGGAGCTGTGCGAGGTGTGCGTCGCGCGGCTGTACGGCGGAGCGCCGCGCCGGGTGCGGCCCTCGCCGGAGCCGCCCGGGCTGCCCGTGGTGCATGCCGCCGCCGGATACGAGGGCGCGGTGCGGGCGGTGCTGCTCGCCCACAAGGAGCGCGGTGTGCTCGCGATGGCGCGCCCGCTCGGCCGGGCGCTGGCGGGTGCGGTACGGGCCGGAGCCGGGCGGGATCCGGACGGGCGGCCGCTGCTGCTCGTACCGGTGCCTTCCGCGCGCCGGGCGGTGGCGGCGCGCGGACATGATCCGGCGCGCCGGATCGCGCTGGCGGCGGCCGTCCAGCTGCGGAGGACGGGCGTTCCGGCGACCGTCGCCGCGGTGCTGCGGCAGCGGCGGGCGGTGGCCGACCAGTCGGGCCTGACCGCGGCGGAGCGCGGGGCCAACCTGGCCGGGGCGCTGGACGTGGCGCCCGGGGGTGGGCGGCTGCTCGCCGCCGGAAGGGTGGTGCTGGTGGACGACCTGCTGACCACGGGAGCCACGCTGGCCGAGGCGGCCCGGGCGATCGGTGCGGCCTGCGGGCGCGCTGGCTTCCGCGTGCGCGACGCGGCCGTGGTCGCGGCGTCCCCTTTGGCCTTCGACGCAGCATGTCCCGCCGGCCGGGAAATAAACCGGAACTGGAACTGAACTTGCATCGTTGCAGGTAGTGAGTGGGTAAAAAGACCTGAACGGAGGTACGTGCGAGTAGCGGGTGCCGACAACCGTCCGAGCAGGCTATGTTCGGTTGTGAGGAATGGTGAATGCCGGCCCTCGACGAATGCACCACCAGGTTTCGGGCAGGCGACCCACCAGTGGTTCGGAAACCGGAAATCCGGTGGGGTGGAAACCCCTCCGGCTGGGGAGGAGGAGGTGGAAGTCACCGAGTCCGCGGTCCCGGCCATCACCGGGACCAGGTGCAAAAGGGAGATGCTCCGCCGCCGAGCGGAGCGATCCGGGAACGGAGTTCTGCGTGGACATCGTCGTCAAGGGCCGCAAGACCGAGGTGCCCGAGCGGTTCCGCAAGCACGTGGCCGAGAAGCTGAAGCTGGACAAGATCCAGAAGTTCGACGGCAAGGTGATCAGCCTCGACGTGGAGGTGTCCAAGGAGCCGAACCCTCGTCAGGCAGACCGCTCCGACCGGGTGGAGATCACGCTCCGCTCGCGTGGACCGGTCATCAGGGCAGAAGCGGCCGCAGGCGACCCGTACGCAGCGCTGGACCTGGCCACCGGCAAGCTGGAGGCCCGGCTGCGCAAGCAGCACGACAAGCGCTACAGCCGCCGGGGTTCGGGGCGCATTCCCGCTGCCGAGGTCGGAGAGATGGTGCCGGACGCGGCATCCTTCAACGGTGACGGCGAGCTGATTCCCGACGAGACGGCACAGCCCGTACCCACCACCAGGATCGGTTCGCTCGAGGTGCAGGGCGAAGGTCCGCTGGTGATGCGCGAGAAGACGCACGTCGCGGCGCCCATGTCGCTCGACCAGGCCCTCTACGAGATGGAACTGGTCGGACACGACTTCTATCTGTTCGTGGACAACGAGACGAAGGAACCCAGTGTCGTCTACCGGCGACACGCCTACGACTACGGTGTCATCCACCTGAGGACCGACCCGCTGGCCGCCGACGAGGCGGGCGGCGCGGGCGGCGCGCTCGGCGGCTGACGCCACCATCGAGTGGTGCCCCTGGAGCGTCCGTACGCCCCCAGGGGCACCCGTCTGTCGCCAAGTCATCACCGCACTGCCGTCCCGGCATGAAATCATGGCGGCCCAAGCCAATCGGTGCTCTGTGAACTGCCGTTGGCGGACCGTTCGTGAATTTCAGGCCGTGGCCTTCAGGGGGAGGAACGATGGCGGACACCTTCGGGCCCGTGCGCGACGCGAGTGATGCCGACGATCCCGCACGCGACCTCGGCGGTGCGGACCGGGACGGCGGCTACCGCAAGGAGCCGATCCGGGTCCTGGTGGTGGACGACCACGCGCTCTTCCGCAGAGGGCTGGAGATCGTCCTCGCGCACGAGGAGGACATCGAGGTCGTCGGCGAGGCCGGGGACGGCGCCGAGGCGGTCGACAAGGCGGCCGACCTGCTCCCGGACATCGTGCTGATGGATGTGCGGATGCCCCGGCGCGGTGGAATCGAGGCCTGCACGTCGATCAAGGAAGTGGCCCCCAGCGCGAAGATCATCATGCTGACGATCAGCGACGAGGAAGCCGATCTCTACGAGGCGATCAAGGCCGGCGCCACGGGATATCTCCTCAAGGAGATCTCCACGGACGAGGTGTCCACCGCGATTCGCGCGGTCGCCGACGGGCAGTCGCAGATCAGCCCGTCCATGGCGTCGAAACTGCTCACCGAGTTCAAGTCGATGATCCAGCGCACCGATGAACGCCGGCTGGTACCGGCGCCCCGGCTGACCGAACGGGAACTGGAAGTCCTCAAACTGGTCGCGACCGGCATGAACAATCGCGATATCGCGAAGCAACTGTTCATTTCCGAGAACACCGTGAAGAACCATGTCCGCAACATTCTGGAGAAGCTCCAGCTCCACTCCCGGATGGAAGCGGTCGTCTACGCGATGCGGGAGAAGATCCTGGAGATCCGGTGAACCGGCGCGACGGCCGGTGCACCGGGCGCGGTCAGGCCAGCAGCCGGGCGATCTCCGCCGCGAGCGGCCCGCGCAGCTCCGAAGCCTCCACCCGCTCCAGCCGGACGTCCGTGCAGCCGACCCAGGAAGCCGCCTCCACCAGGGCCTGAGCCATCGGTGCCACGGCCTTCGCGCCCGCCAGGGACACCTGCCGGGCGATCAGCGTGGTCCCCTCGCGGGCCGGGTCGACCCGGCCCTGAAGCTTCCCGCCCGCCAGCAGCGGCATCGCGAAGTAGCCGTGGATCCGCTTCTGCTTGGGCACGTACGCCTCGAGGCGGTGGGTGAAGCCGAAGATCCGCTCGGTCCGCGCCCGCTCCCAGACCAGTGAGTCGAACGGCGACAGCAGCGTCGTCCGGTGCCGGCCCCGGGGCTCGGAGGCCAGCGCCGCCGGGTCCGCCCAGGCCGGCTTCGACCAGCCCTCCACAGTCACCGGCACCAGCCCAGAGTCCGCCACCACGGCGTCGAACTGCTCGCCCTTGAGGCGGTGGTAGTCGGCGATGTCCGCCCGGGTGCCCACGCCCAGCGACTGCCCGGCGAGCGCGACGAGGCGGCGCAGGCACTCCGCGTCGTCCAGGTCGTCGTGGAACACGGTGTCGGGCAGGGCGCGCTCCGCGAGGTCGTAGACCCGCTTCCAGCCGCGCCGCTCGGTGCACACCACCTCGCCGTACATCAGGGCCCGCTCGACGGCGACCTTCGAGGCGGACCAGTCCCACCACTCCCCGCCGTTCTTCGCGCCGCCCAGCTCCGTCGCCGTCAGCGGGCCCTCGGCGGTCAACTGCTTGATGACGGTGTCGTACGCGCCGTCCGGCAGGTCGTGGGACCACTGCGGCCGGGCGCGGTAGGCGCGGCGGCGGAACGCGAAGTGTGGCCACTCCTCGACGGGCAGGATGCACGCCGCGTGCGACCAGTACTCGAAGGCGCGGCCGCCCGACCAGTACGCCTCCTCGACCGTGCGCCGCCCGATCGCGCCCAGGCGCGCGTACGGGATCAGCTCGTGCGAGCGGGCCAGCACCGAGATCGTGTCCAGCTGTACGGCGCCGAGGTGGCGCAGCACCCCGCGCGCGCCCGACCGGCGGTCCGGTGCGCCCAGGAAGCCCTGGGCCCGCAGGGCAATTCTGCGGGCCTGGTCGGCGGAGAGTTCGACTGCGGGTGGCTGCACAGACGTCATGCTCCGCACTCTAGGGGGCGGCACTGACACCGCCCGCCGGAACGTACGGGGCGGTGCCCGGCAGACCCAGGTCCGCGGGGAGCAGCGCGCCCACCCACGTATCGCGGCGTACGCCCTTGTTGAGCAGGCCCGAGCGCTGCTCGCCCTCCATGCGGAAGCCAGCGCGCAGCGCGACGGCTCGCGACGGGGCGTTGCCGATCTCCGCACGCCACTCCAGCCGGTCGCAGCCCAGCGCGGTGAAGGCCCAGCGGGCGGCGCACAGGACGGCCTCGGTCATGTAGCCGCGGCCGCGCCGCTCCTTCGCGGTCCAGAAACCGATCTCGTACGTGCCCGAGAGGGTGCGGCGGTTGACGCCGAGCGCGCCCGCCAGGGCACCGTCCTCACGGGTCCGCACGGCGAAGTTGTACATGGAGCCGTCCCGCCAGCCCTCGGGGCACATCCGCTCGGTGAAGAACTCCGCGTCGGAACGGGCGTACGGCGAGGGGACGACCGTCCAGCGCTGGATCTCCGGGTCCTGGCACTCCTCGTACACCGCGTCGGTGTCGTCGGGGGTGAAGGGGCGCAGCAGCAGGCGGTCGGTGGTGAGGGTGATCGGTTCCAAGGGTTCCATGAAGGGATTCTGGTGAGGTGCCGGTGAGGGCGCGAGTACTTTTCGTGATTCCCCGGCACCTTCGGTGCCCTTCGTCCGTTGACTCTGAAGGGCACCGCGGGGAGAACGCGGTGGCAGCCCTCCCGGCGCGGCGGGGTCCTCGCTTACGATGACCGTTGCGGTGGGGCCCACCTGCCGTGCCCGTGCCAGCGTCCATCACACGACCCGTGCCCAGGCCCGACCGGCAAGGAGACCAGCCTCAGTGTCCGTCTTCAACAAGCTCATGCGTGCAGGCGAAGGCAAGATCCTGCGCAAACTGCACCGCATCGCGGACCAGGTCAGCTCCATCGAAGAGGACTTCGTCAACCTCTCCGACGCCGAGCTGCGGGCGCTCACCGACGAGTACAAGGAACGGTACGCGGACGGCGAGAGCCTGGACGACCTGCTTCCCGAGGCGTTCGCCACCGTCCGCGAGGCGGCCAAGCGCGTCCTCGGCCAGCGCCACTACGACGTCCAGATCATGGGCGGCGCCGCGCTGCACCTCGGCTACGTGGCCGAGATGAAGACCGGTGAGGGCAAGACCCTCGTCGGCACGCTGCCCGCGTATCTGAACGCCCTGTCCGGCGACGGCGTCCACCTGATCACGGTGAACGACTACCTGGCCTCGCGTGACTCCGAGATGATGGGCCGGGTCCACAAGTTCCTCGGCCTCGACGTCGGCTGCATCATCGCGAACATGACTCCGGCCCAGCGCCGCGAGCAGTACGCCTGCGACATCACGTACGGCACGAACAACGAGTTCGGGTTCGACTACCTCCGCGACAACATGGCGTGGTCGAAGGAGGAGCTGGTCCAGCGCGGCCACAACTTCGCGATCGTGGACGAGGTCGACTCGATCCTCGTCGACGAGGCCCGTACGCCGCTGATCATCTCCGGTCCCGCCGACCAGGCCACCAAGTGGTACGGCGACTTCGCCAAGCTGGTCACGCGCCTCACCAAGGGCGAGGCGGGCAACCCGCTCAAGGGCATCGAGGAGACCGGCGACTACGAGGTCGACGAGAAGAAGCGGACCGTGGCGATCCACGAGTCCGGTGTCTCCAAGGTCGAGGACTGGCTCGGCATCGAGAACCTGTACGAGTCGGTGAACACCCCCCTCGTCGGGTACCTCAACAACGCCATCAAGGCCAAGGAACTCTTCAAGAAGGACAAGGACTACGTCGTCATCGACGGCGAAGTCATGATCGTTGACGAGCACACCGGCCGTATCCTCGCCGGCCGCCGCTACAACGAGGGCATGCACCAGGCGATCGAGGCGAAGGAAGGGGTGGACATCAAGGACGAGAACCAGACGCTCGCCACGATCACCCTGCAGAACTTCTTCCGCCTCTACAACAAGCTCTCCGGCATGACCGGTACGGCGATGACCGAGGCCGCCGAGTTCCACCAGATCTACAAGCTCGGCGTGGTGCCGATCCCGACGAACCGGCCGATGCAGCGCGTCGACCAGTCGGACCTGATCTACCGCACCGAGGTCGCGAAGTTCGCCGCCGTCGTGGACGACATCGCGGAGAAGCACGAGAAGGGGCAGCCGATCCTCGTCGGCACCACCTCCGTCGAGAAGTCGGAGTACCTCTCGCAGCAGCTCTCCAAGCGCGGTGTCCAGCACGAGGTGCTCAACGCCAAGCAGCACGACCGGGAGGCGACGATCGTCGCCCAGGCCGGCCGCAAGGGCGCGGTGACCGTCGCGACGAACATGGCCGGACGAGGCACCGACATCAAGCTCGGTGGCAACCCGGACGACCTCGCCGAGGCGGAGCTGCGGCAGCGCGGGCTCGACCCCGTCGAGCACGTCGAGGAGTGGGCCGCCGCCCTTCCCGCCGCGCTGGAGAAGGCCGAGGAGTCGGTGCGGGCGGAGTTCGAGGAGGTCAAGGACCTCGGCGGGCTCTACGTGCTGGGCACCGAGCGGCACGAGTCGCGCCGAATCGACAACCAGCTGCGCGGTCGTTCCGGCCGTCAGGGCGACCCGGGCGAGTCCCGCTTCTACCTGTCGCTCGGCGACGACCTGATGCGGCTGTTCAAGGCGCAGATGGTCGAGCGCGTCATGTCGATGGCCAACGTGCCCGACGATGTGCCGATCGAGAACAAGATGGTGACGCGGGCCATCGCGTCCGCGCAGTCGCAGGTCGAGCAGCAGAACTTCGAGACGCGTAAGAACGTCCTGAAGTACGACGAGGTGCTCAACCGGCAGCGTGAGGTCATCTACGGCGAGCGGCGCCGGGTCCTGGAGGGCGAGGACCTGCAGGAGCAGATCCGCCACTTCATGGACGACACCATCGACGACTACATCCGCCAGGAGACGGCGGAGGGCTTTGCCGAGGAGTGGGACCTCGACCGGCTGTGGGGCGCGTTCAAGCAGCTCTACCCGGTGAAGGTCACCGTCGCCGAGCTGGAGGAGACCGCCGGGGATCTGGCCGGGGTCACGGCGGAGTTCATCGCCGAGTCGGTCAAGGAAGACATCCACGAGCAGTACGACGAGCGGGAGAAGACGCTCGGCTCCGAGATCATGCGTGAGCTGGAGCGGCGTGTGGTGCTGTCCGTCCTGGACCGCAAGTGGCGTGAGCACCTCTACGAGATGGACTACCTCCAGGAGGGCATCGGCCTGCGGGCCATGGCCCAGAAGGACCCGCTGGTCGAGTACCAGCGCGAGGGCTTCGACATGTTCAACGCCATGATGGAGGGCATCAAGGAGGAGTCCGTCGGCTACCTGTTCAACCTGGAGGTCCAGGTCGAGCAGCAGGTCGAGGAGGTGCCGGTCGAGGACGCGGCGACCTCGCTGTCCAAGGAGGACGCGGTGCCGGCCTCGCGGCCGGAGATCCGGGCGAAGGGGCTGGACGCTCCGCAGCGGCCGGACCGGCTGCACTTCTCCGCTCCCACGGTTGACGGGGAGGGCGGGGTCGTCGAGGGCGACTTCGCGAACGGGGACGGGGCCGGGGTCGGTGCCGGGTCGGAGTCGGACGGGCTTACTCGGGCGGAGCGGCGTAAGGCGCAGAAGTCTTCTGGGGGGCGGCGGCGTAAGAAGTAGCTTGCGCTGACGTTGTGGGTTGGCTGGGCCGGGCACCGGGTGGTGTCCGGCCCAGCCGTGTTTGGGGTGGGGTGGCGGTGCGGGTGGGGTGCGCCTGCGGCGGGCGTGTTCCCCTACCCGCCCCTTCCCGAAACCGGGGCGCTGCCCCGGACCCCGCTCCTCAAGCGCCGGAGGGGCTGGGGGCGGCGGGGGTGGGTTGCGGGGCTCTGCCCCGGGCCCCGCGCCTCAAACGCCGGCGGGGCTGGATGTAGCGGCCCGCACGGGGCCTGTGCGGCTCTGTACGGGCTTTCCTGGGCTTCCTGGTCCGGCTGGGCCCCCCTCGCCCCTTTTGGGGCCCCTGGCCCCTTTGAGGCGCCCCCTCCGCCCCGGCGGGCCCCGTGAGTGCCCGGCTCGTCCGCTCACCGGGTTCGCATCGGTGTGTTGCCCAGTTCCACCGCCGCGCAGCGCCAGCGCAGGTCTGCGCCCTGTTCCAGGCGGAAGGCCATGGCCCGGACCTCCTCGCCCGCGGCGATGCTGGCGCAGGCCTCCACTACGCCGGGGGCCGGCTGGGCGCCTCGGCACATGCGGATGACCGGGCGGGTGCCTCGGGTGCGCAGGGGTGTCGTGGGGGCCAGTTCGGCCAGCTGGTCGTAGGCGTCGCCGATCGTGTGGCCCAGCATCCAGTGGACCGGGCGCTGGCCGCTCAGGACCGCGAGCAGGCGTTCCGCGAACCAGTGGTGGGGGCGCATGCGCCTCGGGACGCGGTGGCGCTGGGCGGGTACGGCTTCGGGCCTGCGGGTGTCCTTGCGGCCTGCGGGCCGGGTCCTGTTCGTGGTCATCTGTCGCCCCCGTGCTCCAGAGGCCCGGTTTTACCGAGCGGTAACTTCTGTTGGTGATCTTCTACGGGGGAGTCGGATTTGTCGCAAGTGTTGGGGAGGGGAGGCGGGGTGCGGTGGGATTCACCTGTCCGGGTGGCGGGCGGGCGATGGGGCGAGCGGGGGCCGGGGCGGGCAGGGTGAGTGGGCGGCGTGAGGTGGACGGGGGGCGGGGGATACGCGTAACCCCAAAGGGGGACGTCGCACGTATCCTGAGGGCGTCTCCGACTACGAAAGCGGCCGAGCCATGCGCGTGTACGTACCCCTGACCCTCGCCGGGCTCGCCGCCGCGCACCGGGCCGGTGAGCTGGGGCCCGGTCCGCTCACCGCCTACGCCGTCACCCCGGCGCTGCGCGAGTGGTACGTCTCCGACGACATCGAGGAGCTGGAGTACGCGGCGCTCAACCGGGCCGCCTCCGCCTCGCTGCGCCTGATCGCCGGGGACCCGCAGGCCGCCCGGCGCCGCGTCGTCGTCGCCGTCGACGTGCCGGACGGGGCCGCCGTCGCCGACCCGGACCACATCCTGGACGCCTCCTCGCTCGGCGAGGTCACGATCGCCTCCGCCGTGCCGCTGGCCAAGGCCGCCGCGGTGCACGTCGACTCCGACGACGCGGACCAGGACGTCACGGCCGCCGCGGCCGCGCTCGGGGCGGCGGACCTCGGGGACGACGACGCGCAGTTCACCGTCGACGGCGCCGAGGACCACGAGCTGCTGTGGTTCGGGGTGCAGGAGATCCCCGGCCTGATCGGGTAGGCGAGGGCGTTGTCAGTGGAGGCGAGTACCGTTTCCGGCATGGGGATCGCACCGGGGGAACACCACCGCACGCATCTGGTCTGGGACTGGAACGGCACGCTGCTCGACGACAACACCGCCGTCGTCGGCGCGACCAACGCCGCGTTCGGGGAGGTCGGCCTGGCGCCGATCACCGTGGAGCAGTACCGGGAGATGTACTGCATCCCGATACCCCGGTTCTACGAGCGGCTGATGGGGCGCCTCCCCACCGACGCCGAGTGGGAGCGGATGGACGGGATCTTCCACCGCCACTACACCGAGCAGCGCGACGCCTGCGGGCTCACCGCCGGGGCCGCCGAGCTGCTGGCCGGGTGGCAGCTGACCGGGCGCAGCCAGTCGATCATGAGCATGTACCGGCACGAGGAGCTCGTCCCCGTCGTGCGCGGATTCGGCATCGAGCGGCACTTCGTCCGCGTGGACGGGCGCACCGGTCCGTCCGGCGGCAGCAAGTCGGAGTACATGCGGCGGCACCTCGCGGCCATGGACGGGATATCCCCGCAGCACACGGTCGTCATAGGTGACGCGGTGGACGACGCCGTGGCCGCCGCGCACGCCGGTGCCAAGGCCGTCCTCTACACGGGCGGTTCGCACAGCCGTGCCAGCCTGGAGAAGGCCGGTGTCCCCGTCGTGGACACGTTGACCGAGGCGATCGCCCTCGCCGAGCAGCTGACCCGGTAGCCGGACGAGGGTCTCGGACGACACGTTCGCGCTGTCCAGAGTGTCAAATTTCGTGGGCTTCTTTTGTACACATCCGGATCGTGACGGTCACCGGTGCGGGCGAGATAGCCTGGTGCCGTGATCAGCGCGATATGCCTCGGGGGCAGTGAAGCCCCCGGCCCGCGCCCGGAGCGCCACCGTGCCCGGGCTGCCTCGGCTGATCCCTCCCGCCCGGACCGGCCACTGGAAACGGCCGATACGGTCCCGGCGGTCTCTCATCGCGGCATAGCGTCGACCTCGACCGGAAACCCCGCGTCGTGGCGTTACGCCGACCTTTTCACCTACGTCACGCAACGGCGCGCGACAGGAGCCAGAGGACATGCAGACCAAGCTGGACGAAGCCAAGGCCGAGCTGCTCGCACGGGCCGCCAAGGTAGCTGACAACAGCCCGGGCGGTGGTGTCGGCGGGCCGGACGGTGCCCCCCGGGTGCACGTCGCGTCCGCCGGGGCCGACGGCTCGGGGGCCGGGCAGGAGCACTCCCGCCAGGACGTCCTGCTCTCCTACCTCCAGCGCTACTACCTGCACACCGCCCCCGAGGACATCGTGGGCCGGGACCCGATCGACGTCTTCGGTGCCGCCTCCTCCCACTACCGGCTGGCCGAGGAGCGCCCCCAGGGCAAGGCGAACGTCCGGGTGCACACCCCGACCGTCGAGGAGAACGGCTGGACCTGCAGCCACTCCGTGGTCGAGGTCGTCACCGACGACATGCCGTTCCTGGTCGACTCCGTCACCAACGAGCTCTCCCGCCAGGGCCGCGGCATCCACGTCGTGATCCACCCGCAGGTCGTCGTCCGCCGCGACGTGACCGGCAAGCTGGTCGAGGTCCTGACCGACGGCACCCGCCGGGACGGCGGCAAGGGCCCCAAGGACGCCAAGGCGGGCCTGCCGCACGACGCGCTGGTCGAGTCCTGGATCCACGTCGAGATCGACCGCGAGACCGACCGCGCGGACCTCAAGCAGATCCAGCAGGACCTGCTGCGCGTCCTGTCCGACGTACGGGAGACCGTCGAGGACTGGGAGAAGATGCGGGGCGCGGCGCTCCGGATCGCCGACGACCTGCCCGGCGAGCCGCTGGACGACCTCGCCGACGACGAGATCAACGAGGCCCGGGAGCTGCTGCGCTGGCTCGCCGCCGACCACTTCACCTTCCTCGGCTACCGCGAGTACGAGCTGCGGGACACCGACTCGCTGGCCGCCGTCCCCGGCACCGGACTCGGCATCCTGCGCTCCGACCCGCACCACACCGAGGACGAGGCGCACCCCGTCAGCCCGTCCTTCGACCGGCTGCCCGCCGACGCCCGGGCCAAGGCCCGCGAGCACAAGCTCCTCGTCCTGACCAAGGCCAACAGCCGGGCGACCGTGCACCGCCCCAGCTACCTCGATTACGTCGGCGTGAAGAAGTTCGACGCCGACGGCAACGTCATCGGTGAGCGCCGCTTCCTCGGCCTCTTCTCGTCCGCCGCCTACACCGAGTCCGTGCGCCGGGTCCCCGTCATCCGCCGCAAGGTCGCCGAGGTGCTGGAGGGCGCCGGGTTCACGCCCAACAGCCACGACGGCCGCGACCTGCTCCAGATCCTGGAGACCTACCCCCGCGACGAGCTGTTCCAGACCCCCGTCGACCAGCTGCGCTCCATCGTCACCTCGGTGCTCTACCTCCAGGAGCGGCGCCGGCTGCGCCTCTACCTGCGCCAGGACGAGTACGGCCGCTACTACTCCGCGATCGTCTACCTGCCGCGCGACCGCTACACCACCGGGGTGCGGCTGCGGCTGATCGACATCCTCAAGGAGGAACTGAACGGCACCAGCGTCGACTTCACGGCCTGGAACACCGAATCGATCCTCTCCCGGCTCCACTTCGTCGTCCGCGTCGCGCCCGGCAGCGAGCTGCCCAGCCTCACCGACGCCGAGACCGACCGCATCGAGGCCCGCCTCGTCGAGGCCGCCCGCTCCTGGGCCGACGGCTTCCAGGAGGCGCTGAACGCCGAGTGCGGCGAGGAGCGCGCCGCCGAACTGCTCCGCCAGTACGGGCACTCCTTCCCCGAGGGCTACAAGGCCGACCACTCGGCGCGCGCCGCCGTCGCCGACCTCGTCCACCTCGAAGCGCTCAAGGAGAACGAGCGGGACTTCTCGCTCAGCCTGTACGAGCCGGTCGGCGCCGCCCCCGGCGAGCGCCGCTTCAAGATCTACCGCACCGGTGAGCAGGTCTCGCTCTCCGCGGTGCTGCCCGCCCTCCAGCGGCTCGGCGTCGAGGTCGTGGACGAGCGCCCGTACGAGCTGCGCTGCGCCGACCGTACGCATGCCTGGATCTACGACTTCGGGCTGCGGATGCCGCAGGCCACCGCCAACGGCGGCTACCTGGCCGACGGGGCGCGCGAGCGCTTCCAGGACGCCTTCGCCGCCGTGTGGACCGGCGAGGCGGAGAACGACGGCTTCAACGCGCTGGTGCTGAGCGCGGGGCTCGACTGGCGCCAGGCCATGGTGCTGCGCGCCTACGCGAAGTACCTGCGCCAGGCCGGTTCCACGTTCAGCCAGGACTACATGGAGTCCACCCTCCAGAACAACGTCCACACCACCCGGCTGCTCGTCTCGCTCTTCGAGGCCCGGATGTCGCCGGGCCGCCAGAGCGCGGGCACGGAGCTGACCGACGGGCTCCTCGAAGAGCTCGACGGGGCCCTCGACCAGGTCGCCTCGCTCGATGAGGACCGCATCCTGCGCTCCTTCCTCACCGTCATCAAGGCCACCCTGCGCACCAACTTCTTCCAGCACGCGGACGACGGCGAGCCGCACGCGTACGTCTCGATGAAGTTCGACCCGCAGTCCATCCCGGACCTGCCCGCGCCCCGCCCGGCGTTCGAGATCTGGGTCTACTCGCCGCGCGTCGAGGGCGTCCACCTGCGCTTCGGCAAGGTCGCCCGCGGTGGCCTGCGCTGGTCGGACCGGCGCGAGGACTTCCGTACGGAGATCCTGGGCCTGGTCAAGGCGCAGATGGTGAAGAACACCGTCATCGTGCCGGTCGGCGCTAAGGGCGGCTTCGTCGCCAAGCAGCTGCCCGACCCGTCCGACCGGGACGCCTGGATGGCCGAGGGCATCGCCGCCTACCGCACCTTCATCTCGGCGCTCCTCGACATCACCGACAACATGGTGGCCGGCGAGGTCGTCCCGCCCAAGGACGTCGTCCGGCACGACGAGGACGACACGTACCTGGTCGTCGCCGCCGACAAGGGCACCGCGAAGTTCTCCGACATCGCCAACGAGGTCGCCGTCGCGTACGGCTTCTGGCTCGGGGACGCGTTCGCCTCCGGCGGTTCGGCGGGTTACGACCACAAGGGCATGGGCATCACCGCCCGGGGCGCCTGGGAGTCCGTCAAGCGGCACTTCCGCGAGCTCGGCCACGACACCCAGACCGAGGACTTCACGGTCGTCGGCGTCGGTGACATGTCCGGCGACGTGTTCGGCAACGGCATGCTGCTCTCCGAGCACATCAGGCTCGTCGCCGCGTTCGACCACCGGCACATCTTCATCGACCCGAACCCGGACGCCGCCACCTCCTACGCCGAGCGGCGCCGCCTCTTCGACCTGCCGCGCAGCTCCTGGGCCGACTACGACAAGGACCTGATCTCCGCGGGCGGCGGCGTCCACCCGCGCAGCGCCAAGTCCATCCCGGTCAACGCCCACATCCGCGAGGCGCTGGGCATCGAGGCCGGGGTCACCAAGATGACGCCCGCCGAGCTGATGCAGGCCGTTCTCAAGGCCCCCGTCGACCTCCTGTGGAACGGCGGCATCGGCACGTACATCAAGTCCACCGCCGAGTCGAACGCGGACGTCGGCGACAAGGGCAACGACGCGATCCGCGTCAACGGCGCCGACCTGCGCGCCAAGGTCGTCGGGGAGGGCGGCAACCTCGGCGCCACCCAGCTCGGGCGCATCGAGTTCGCCCGCGACGGCGGCCGGATCAACACCGACGCGATCGACAACAGCGCCGGGGTTGACACCTCCGACCACGAGGTCAACATCAAGATCCTGCTCAACGGGCTGGTGCGGGACGGCGACATGACCGTCAAGCAGCGCAACAAGCTGCTCGCCGAGATGACCGACGAGATCGGGCACCTGGTGCTGCGCAACAACTACGCGCAGAACACGGCCCTGGCCAACTCGGTCGCGCAGGCGCCCTCCCTGCTCCACGCCCAGCAGCGCTTCATGCGGCGGCTCGGGCGCGACGGCTACCTCGACCGGGCGCTGGAATTCCTGCCCAACGACCGGCAGATCCGCGAGCTGCTGAACGCCGGCAAGGGGCTCACGCAGCCCGAGCTGGCCGTGCTGCTCGCCTACACCAAGATCACGGCGGCGCAGGAGCTGATCGGGACCAGCCTGCCGGACGACCCGCACCTCCAGAAGCTGCTGCACGCCTACTTCCCGGAGCAGCTGCGCACGCGCTACCCCGAGGCGGTCGACGGGCACGCCCTGCGGCGCGAGATCATCACCACGGTGCTGGTCAACGACACGGTCAACAGTGGCGGTTCGACCTTCCTGCACCGGCTGCGGGAGGAGACCGGGGCCTCCATCGAGGAGATCGTGCGCGCGCAGTTCGCGGCGCGGGAGATCTTCGGGCTCGGCGAGGTCTGGGACGCGGTGGAAGCCCTCGACAACAAGGTCGCCGCCGATGTCCAGACCCGGATCCGGCTGCACTCGCGGCGGCTGGTCGAGCGCGGTTCGCGCTGGCTGCTGGGCAACCGGCCGCAGCCGCTGGCGATCTCCGAGACGGTCGACTTCTTCCGCGACGGCGTCGAGCAGGTCTGGGCGGCGCTGCCGAAGATGCTGAAGGGCGCCGACCAGGAGTGGTACCAGGGCATCCTGGACGAGCTGACCGAGGCGGGCGTCCCGGACGAGCTGGCGCAGCGCGTCGCGGGCTTCTCCTCCGCCTTCCCCACGCTCGACATCGTGGCGATCGCGGACCGTACGGGCAAGGAGCCGCTGGCCGTCGCGGAGGTGTACTACGACCTCGCGGACCGGCTGGGGATCACGCAGCTGATGGACCGGATCATCGAGCTGCCGCGGGCGGACCGCTGGCAGTCGATGGCGCGGGCGTCGATCCGCGAGGACCTGTACGCGGCGCATGCGGCGCTGACGGCCGATGTGCTGGCCGTGGGCGACGGGGCGTCGTCGCCGCAGGAGCGGTTCGAGGCGTGGGAGGACAAGAACGCGGCGATTCTGGCCCGGTCGCGGTCGACGCTGGAGGAGATCCAGGGGTCGGACGCGTTTGATCTGGCGAATCTGTCGGTGGCCATGCGGACGATGCGGACGTTGCTGCGTACGCACGCCTAGGCTGCGCCGCGGGTGGGTGGCGGCTGCGGGTTCGTGGCCGCCGCCTGCCCTTTGTCCTCAATCGCCGGACGGGCTCAAAAGATGCCCTCAATCGCCGGGCGGGCTTGATTTTGGCCGGGCAGGCTTTATTGAGCCCGCCCGGCGATTGAGGGCATCTTTTTGCTTATCGCTTCTTCGTGAAGCGTTCGTACTCCGCCATGACTTCCTTCGCCGGGCCGTCCATGCGGAGGGTGCCGGACTCCAGCCACAGGGCTCGGTCGCAGGTTTCGGTGATGGACTTGTTGTGGTGGCTCACCAGGAACACCGTGCCGGCCTGTTCGCGCAGTTCGAGGATGCGGGCCTTGCTGCGTTGCTGGAAGCGGGCGTCGCCCGTGGAGAGGGCCTCGTCGATCAGCAGGACATCGTGGTTCTTCGCGGCGGCGATCGAGAAGCGGAGGCGGGCGCCCATGCCGGAGGAGTACGTGCGCATCGGCAGGGTGATGAAGTCGCCCTTCTCGTTGATGCCGGAGAAGTCCACGATCTCGTCGTAGCGCTCCCGGATCTCCGCCCGCGTCATGCCCATCGCGAGGCCGCCCAGCACCACGTTGCGCTCGCCGGTCAGGTCGCCCATCAGCGCGGCGTTGACGCCGAGCAGCGAGGGCTGGCCGTGGGTGTGGACGCGGCCCTTCGAGGCGGGGAGCAGACCCGCGATCGCCTTCAGCAGGGTCGACTTGCCCGAGCCGTTGGAGCCGATCAGCCCGATCGCCTCCCCCTTGTACGCGGCGAAGCTGACGCCCCTGACGGCGTGCACCTCGCGCACCCCCGGGGCCTGCCGGCGCGAGGCGATCCGGCTCAGCGCGGAGGTGGCGCTGCCCCGGCCGGTGCGGGCGCCGTCGACCTTGTACGTGATGTGGACGTCGTCCACGACGACCGTCGGGATCAGGGAATCAGCCACGTCCGTAACTCTCCTCGGCCTTCCAGAAGTAGACGAAGCCGCCCACGCCGCACACCAGGGCCCAGCCGGCCGCGACCGCCCAGACGTGCGGGGGCAGCTGGTTCGCGCCGAAGCTGTCAATGAGCGCGAAGCGCACCAGATCGATGAAGACGGCCGCCGGATTCAGTTCGAGCGCGAGCTTCACCCACTCCGGCACCCGGTCGCCGCTCAGCATCGTGTCCATGCTCCACATCACGCCCGACGCGTACATCCAGGTGCGCAGCACGAACGGGGTGAGCTGGGCGATGTCCGGGGTGCGCGCGGCGAGGCGGGCCATGACCATCGAGAGGCCGGTGTTGAACACGGCCTGGAGGGCCAGCGCGGGCACCGCGAGCAGCCAGGTCGGCTGCGGGTACTGCCCGAAGGCCAGCAGGATCAGGACCAGCGCCCCCAGCGAGAACAGCAGCTGCTGGAGCTGTTGCAGGGCGAGCGCGATCGGCAGCGAGGCGCGCGGGAAGTGCAGCGCCCGTACGAGGCCGATGTTGCCGCTGATCGCCCGCGTGCCGGCGGTGATCGAGGAACTGGTGAAGGTCCAGATGAAGACGCCCGTGACCAGGAACGGCACGAAGTCCGGCACGCCGTGCTTCGTCTTCATCAGGATGCCGAAGATGAAGTAGTAGACCGTCGCGTTGAGCAGCGGGGTCATGAGCTGCCAGACCTGGCCCAGCTTCGCCTGGCTGTACTGGGCGGTCAGCCTGGCCGTGGCGAAGGCCGTGATGAAGTGCCGTCGCCCCCACAGCTGACGTACGTACGCGCGCAGCGACGGCCGCGCGCCGCTCACGGTCAGCCCGTGGCGCTCGGCGAGCGCGGCGAGCTCGCCGGAGCCGTACACGGGCGGGGAGAGGGGCGGCGGGCTGTCCACCGGGGCCGGGGCTGTTGTCTGGCTCACCACGATCGCTTTCGACGGGAGGCGGGCAGGCGGGGGCACGGCGTGCGGGCGGGAAAGACGCGCCCGGCGACGGGACGGGACCGTATCGTCGCAACGCCGAGGGTAGGACGTACTCACGTCGGAACGCAACCGTTTCGTCGTCGCGGACTATGATTCGGCCATGACCACCGACCCCGGAAGCCGCCGCCGAGCCCCGGCGGGAGCCGCCGTCCTGCGTGAGGACGTGACCGACGCCATCCGCAGCGCGGTGTTCGCCGAGCTCGCCGCGGTCGGGTTCGCCCGGATGTCCATCGAGGGCATCGCCCGCCGGGCCGGCGTCGGCAAGACCGCCGTCTACCGGCGCTGGAAGTCCAAGCTGCACCTGGTCCTGGACCTGGTCTCGGCCGTCGCCGCGCAGGGCATGCCCGCCCCCGCCACCGGCTCCCTGTACGGGGACGTGCGCGCGGTCCTGGAACTGGCCGCCTACGCCCTGCGCCACCCGCTGGCCTCCCAGGTCATCCCGGACCTGCTGGTCGAGGCGGCCAGGAACCCGGAGATCTCCGACGCCATCAAGGCCGCCCTGCTCGACCCTCAGCAGGGCGTCGCCGCCGTGGTCGTCCGGGACGCCGTCGCACGCGGCGAGCTGCCGCGGGGCAGTGACCCCGACCGCGCCCTCGACCTGATCGTGGGCCCGCTCTACTGGCGGCTCGCGGTGGTCCGGGGCGAGCTGCCGCCGGGGTATCTGGACGACCTCGCGGCCTCGGCAGTGGCGGCGCTCACACAGGGTGCGGACCCCGCCGGGTGAGGGCTCGCGGGGGTGTGCCAGCGTGCTTGTAGGGGTCACCCTTCGATCGGTTAATCTGGTGGGCGGGCCGCCCACCGGGCCTTCCGGAGCATGTGCACGGGGCGAGCACGGTGCAGGCGCAGTCACTCGTTCGGGACCGTAACCGGTGACCCCCGACCGCCCCTGCGGTTGAGCCCTACGGATAGCCAGGCCCTTGATGAACGGACGTGCTCAACATGCCGCCACGGCTCAGTGTCGTTGTCCCCGTCTACAACGTGGAACTCTTCCTGACGGACTGTCTGAAGTCCCTCGCGGAGCAGACCATGACCGACCTCGAGGTGGTGATGGTCGACGACGGGTCCACCGACGGCAGCGCCGCGCTGGCGGCCGAGTTCGCCGCGAGCGACGACCGCTTCAAGCTGGTCAGGCAGAAGAACGGCGGACTGGGGCACGCCCGTAACACCGGCTTCCGCAACGCCCACCCGGAGAGCCGCTACCTGGCCTTCTGCGACAGCGACGACATCATCCCGCCGAACGCCTACGAGCTGCTGGTCGAATCGCTGGAGGAGACCGGCTCGGACCTGGCGTCCGGCAACGTCCTGCGGCTGCGCGCCGGCGGCAAGCTGGTGCAGTCGCCGATGTTCCGCAAGCCGATGGCCACCACGCGCCAGCGCACCCACGTCTCGCGCGACCTGGACCTCCTCGGCGACCGCATCGCCTGCAACAAGGTCTTCCGCCGCTCCTTCTGGGACAAGCACGAGTTCGCCTTCCCGGTCGGCGCGCTGTACGAGGACATCCCCGTCGTGCTGCCCGCCCACTTCCTGGCCGGCTCGGTCGACATCGTCAAGGACCCCGTCTACTACTGGCGCGACCGCCCCGGCTCCATCACCACCAGCCGGGCCGTCGTCCGCGGCATCCACGACCGCGTCGCCCACGTCCAGGGCGTGTCCGAGTTCCTGGCGGAGAACCGCACCCCCGCCGACAAGAACCACTACGAGGCGCACGCGCTGGCCAACGACCTCTGGTACTTCATGGAGGTCCTGCCGGACGGTGACCAGGAGTACCGGGACGCGTTCCTCACGTACACCAACAAGTTCATCGACCAGGTCGACCCCTCGGTGCTCGACGGGCTGCCGCTGCGCCTGCGCGTGATGTGGTACCTGGTGCGCGAGCACCGCATGGACGAGCTGCTGGCGCTGCTCCTCCAGGAGAAGCGGGAGCCCGGCGCGTTCGAGGTCAGCGGCATGCGCAAGCGTGTGGCCCACTACCCCGTGCTCACCCGGCCGCTGCCCGCCCCCGTGGCGCGCGTCGGCGACCGCGACCTGCCGCTCGCCGCCCGGCTGCGCGACGCCCAGTGGCGCGACGGCAAGCTGCACCTCAGCGGCTACGCGTACATCCGCAACCTGCCGGTCAGCTCCGGGGCCAGTGAGTTCCGGATCGGCTGGCTGCGCGCCGGCCGCCGCCACGTCGTCCCGCTCCGGCTGCGCCGCACCGACGAGCCCGAGGCCACCGCCCGCTCCCGGCAGAGCCTGCACGACTACCACCGCGCCGGTTTCGAGACCTCCGTGGACGCCTCCAAGCTCCGCATCCAGGGAGACAGCGGCCCCAAGCAGCTCACCTTCCAGTTCCAGGTGGGCATCGCCCGGGGCGGTCTGCTGCGCCGCTCCTTCCCCTCGGTCCGCGAGGCGTCCGTCGCGCCGCCCGTCCACCGCCCCGACGGCGACCACCGCATCGCTTCCGCCTTCGAGGGCGACAAGCTGGTGCTGCACTCCGAGCGCGTCGACGCCCGCTTCGAGACCCACGGCCCGGGCGAGCGGCCCGGCACCGTCAAGGTGTCCGGCGTGGTCCGCGCCCGCCTCGTCAAGGACGAGCTGACCCTGGTCCTGACGCACGGCGCCAGCAAGACCACCGTCGAGGTCCCCGTCACCGTGGGCACCGGCGCGGGCGCCGGCTGGAACCGCTTCACCGCCGAGCTGCCGCTCGCCGCGGTCGAGGAGAACCGCCCCACCGGCGAGGACGCCCCGAAGAACGTCGCGTACAGCATCCACCTCGTCGGTACGGGCCTGAAGGCGTCGCTCGACGCCCCCGGCTCGGTCCACCCCGGCCGCTACCCGCTCGCCGACGGTTCGGACGGCGGCCGCCGCGAGCTGGCCCTCACCGTCAGCGCGCGCGGCAACCTGGTGATCGGCGACCGCCCCGTGCAGCCCGCCGTCGAGCTGGCCAGCTGGACGGACGACGGCCGGCTCTTCCTGGAGGGCACCTACCCCGAGGACCCGGCCCACCCGGTCGAGCTGATCGCGCAGAACAGCGCCCACCGCGAGGAGCAGGTCTTCCCGGTCGAGTTCACCGGACCGGAGAGCGCCCGCCGCTTCCGGGCCGAGCTGCGGCCGGACGCCGTGGAGGGACCGGGCGGCGCCGTGCCGCTCGGCGAGGGCAACTGGTACTTCTTCTTCCGGGACAAGGGCGCCGCCGACGAGAGCGGAGACCGCGCGCTGCGGCTCCCCGCCTCCGCCTTCCACACCCTGCCCGCCACCCGCACGCTCGGCGGCCGCGACTACACCCTGGAGCGCCGCTTCGGCGACCAGCTCCTCGTCGTCTCCGGCTCCGTGCTCAGCGCCGCCGAGCGCGGCCCGCGCGCCAAGCGCCTGCTGAGCGAGGCGTACGCGGCCCAGCGCTCCGAGCCGCTGCGCGCGGCCGCGCTCTACAGCACCTTCGACGGCCGCCAGTACTCGGACTCGCCGCGCGCGGTGTACGAGGAGCTGGTGCGCCGGGGCACCGAGGTGGAGCACATCTGGGTCGTCCGCGACCAGCAGGCGATCGTCCCCGAGGGCACCACCGCCGTCGAGCAGGGCTCGGCCGCCTGGCACGAGGCGCTGGCCCGCAGCCGCTACATCGTCACCAACACGCAGCTGCCCGAGTGGTTCGTGCGCCGCGAGGACCAGACGGTCGTCCAGACCTGGCACGGCACCCCGCTCAAGCGCATCGGCCTCGAACTCGCGGGCACCGCCCAGGCGAACGCCGGGTACATCGCGACCCTCGCCGAGCGGGCCAAGCAGTGGAACTTCCTGGTCTCGCCGAACACGTACTCCACGCCCGTCCTGCGCCGCTCCTTCGGCTTCGAGGGCGAGGTGCTGGAGTGCGGCTACCCGCGCAACGACATCTTCCACGCCGCGGACCGCGCCAAGGTCGCCACCGCGGTGCGCGAGAAGCTGGGCATCCCGGCCGGCAAGCGCGTCGTCCTGTACGCACCGACGTGGCGCGAGGACCAGCGCCTCGGCGGCGGGCGCTACTCGCTCGGCCTCCAGCTCGACCTGGCCGCCGCCGAGCGCGAACTCGGCGAGGACACCGTGCTCCTGGTGCGCCGCCACTACATGGTCACCGACCGGCTCCCGGACAGCGGTACGGGCTTCGTCAAGGACGTCTCGCGCTACCCGGACGTCGGCGAGCTCATGCTCATCAGCGACGCCCTGGTCACCGACTACTCCTCGCTGATGTTCGACTTCGCCCAGACCGGGCGGCCGATGCTCTTCCACACGTACGACCTGGAGCACTACCGCGACACGCTGCGCGGGTTCAGCTTCGACTTCGAGAAGCGGGCGCCCGGACCCCTGATCCCGGGCTCCGACGACCTGATCGCCGCGCTGAAGGACCCGGAGAAGGCCATCGCCGGACACGCCAAGGCGTACGAGCAGTTCCGGCACGACTTCTGCGACCTGGACGACGGCCGGGCCACCGCCCGCGTGGTCGACCGCATGCTGTAGCCGCCCCTGAGGGAGCCACGATGCCCGGCCGGTCCGCACCGGCCGGGCATCGGCGTTTCCGGGGCCGGTGTTTACGCCACGGTGACGATTCGCTGCGTCGCATAGCGTCGCCGCCTTGCTACGTTCTGCTTTCATGGGTATCCGAATGTGGGGCGAAACGGACGTGCGGCGGGCCAGGGCCGCCGTGCTCGTCGCGGCGACCGCGGGCCTCCTCACCCGCATGATCATCGCGGCCAACTCGCCCGGCCCCGCCGACGTGCGGATCTTCGCGGGGTTCGCGAAGGCCATCACCGGGTACGGCCCCGTCCGCATCTACGCGCACCCGCTGCCCGGGCTCCCCGTCTACAACCACCCGCCGCTGGCCGGGTGGATGCTGCTGGGCCTCGACCGCCTCACCGAACTCGGCTTCTCCTTCGCCACGCTGATCCGCGTCCCCGCGTCGGCCGCCGACTTCGCCTGCGCGGTCCTCGTGTTCGAGATCGTCCGCCGCCGCGCCACCGTGCGCACCGCGATGCTCTGCGGCATCGGCGTCGCCGTCAGCCCGGTGCTCATCGCGACCTCCGGCTACCACGGCAACACCGACGCGGTCGCCGTCGCCTTCGCGCTGGCCGCCGCCCACCTCCTGGCCGACCGGAAGGCGCCGCTCGCGGCGGGACTCGCGGCGGCGCTCTCGATCAGCGTCAAGTTCATCCCGGTCGTGGTGATCCCGGCCCTCTTCGTCGCCGCGCTGCGCGGCGGGCGGCCGGTCCTGGTCCGCTTCGCCGCCGGGTTCGCCGGGGTCACCGCGCTCGTGTGGGGACCGGCGCTCGTGACCGTGCCCCTGGACCTGACGCACAACGTCCTGGAGTACGCGGGCGGCAGCTACCGGCTGTGGGGGCTCGTCCGGTTCGCGGACGTCCTCGGGATGCCCGAGCCGGTCATCGCCTTCATGCAGGGCGGCGGCCACTTCCTCTTCGTGCTGCTCTGCGTGGCCGCCGGGATCCGGCTCGCCTGGCTGCGGCCCGCCGAGGCGCCCGGCGTCGTCGCCGTCACGCTGGGGCTGCTGCTGCTCCTCTCCACCGCGTCCGGACTCCAGTACCTGACCTGGGCCGCCGCCGGGATGTTCGTGCTCGGCCCGGTCGAAGGGTTCGCGTACAGCGCGGTCGTCGGCCTGGTCGCCGTCCTCGGCTACAGCGGGCGGTCCGCCGTGCGCTGGAGCGAGCCCGTGCTGTACCTGGGCGCGGCCGGCTGGTTCGTCCTGGCGGCGGGCCTGCTCACCGGCGCCCGCCGCATCCTCGCCACGCCCCCGGACGCCCTCCCCGCCGAGCGGGCAACGGTCTCCGCACCCCGTACGGAATTCCGCTCCTGCTCCACCGTCGACTGATCCCGCAACCCCGTCCCCGACCGCAACTGGAGAACGCCCCGTGAAGGAAAGCCCGAGCCCCAGGATCGGCATCCTGGTGGTCGCGTACAACGCGGAGACAACGCTGGAGAAGACCCTCGACCGGATCCCGGAGGACTTCCGGTCGCGGATCGAAGAGATCCTCATCCTCGACGACGCGAGTCACGACGCCACCTTCACGGCGGGCTGCCGCTGGTCGCAGGCCGAGGGCATGCCCCGCACCGTCGTGATGCGGCACACCAAGAACCTCGGCTACGGCGGCAACCAGAAGGCCGGATACGCGCTGGCCGCCGAGCACGGACTCGACATCATCGTGCTGCTGCACGGCGACGGGCAGTACGCCCCCGAGCTGCTGCCCGAGATGGTCGCACCGATCGAACGCGGCGAGTGCGAAGCCGTGTTCGGGTCCCGGATGATGACGTCCGGCAGCGCGCTCAAGGGCGGCATGCCGATGTACAAGTGGCTCGGCAACCGCATCCTCACCCGGCTGGAGAACGGCCTCCTGGGCTCGGACCTCACCGAATTCCACTCCGGCTACCGCGCGTACAGCGTCGCGGCCCTCAAGCAGCTGCCGGTCGACCGGAACACCGACGCCTTCGACTTCGACACCCAGATCATCGTGCAGCTGCTGAACGCGGGCATGCGGATCAAGGAGATCCCCGTCCCCACCTACTACGGCGACGAGATCTGCTACGTCAACGGCATGAAGTACGCCAAGGACGTGGTCAAGGACGTCCTCGAATACCGGCTGGCCGTCAAGGGGTTCGGGACCTGCCGGTGGATCCCCAAGCCCGTCGAGTACGCCTTCAAGGAGGGCGACGGCTCCTCGCACGCGGTCATCCTGGACAAGATGCGCGCGCTGCCCCCCGGCCGCGTCCTCGACCTCGGCTGCTCCGGCGGGCTGTTCGCCGAGCGGCTGGAGTCCCTGGGCCACGAGGTGACCGGCGTCGACTACGTGGAGGTGCCCGGCGTCCGCGACCGGTGCAGCCACTTCCACCTCGCCAACCTGGAGAAGGGGCTGCCCGCCGAGGCCGGAACCGGCTTCGACTACGTGGTGGCCGGTGACGTCATCGAGCACCTGTCACGCCCCGAACGCGTCCTCGCCGAGGCGGCGTCCGTGCTGCGGCCGGGCGGCCGGATGCTGCTGTCCGTTCCCAACTTCAGCCACTGGTACTCCCGGCTGCGGGTCGCCGTCGGCGCCTTCGACTACGACCGCCGGGGCATCCTCGACGAAACGCATCTGCGCTTCTTCACCCGGGCCAGCCTGCGCCGCACCGTGCGCGCCGCCGGCTACGACGTCCTCGAACTCTCCTCCACCGGCGCGCCGTTCTGGTCGCTGCTCGGCCGGGGACCGCTCGCCGCCGTGCTCGGCGGGGCGTCGAGGCTGCTGACCCGCGTCCGGCCGACGCTGTTCGGCTATCAGCACGTCGCGCTGCTCACCCCGCACGCGGCCGAGACGATCATCGCTGGAGAGCACGTCGATGTACAGGACATCCTCAACCGACAGTACGTCCCCGCCGACCGGGTCGGTGTCTGAGGCGCCCCGCCCCGGACCCGCGCCCGCCCCGGCGCCCGAACCCCCCGCCCCCGCAGTCAGGAGCAAGTCCTTGACCCTCCCCAGTGTGCTGCTGCTCCTGTTCGCCGTGTTCTCGTCGGCGGGCGGCCAGATCATGCTCAAGCACGGGATGAAGGGCGCCGCGGCCGCCGCCGGGCGCGACGGCGGTTCCGTCGCCCTGCGTGCCGCGGGCAGCCCCTGGGTCGTGTTCGGGCTGCTGGTCTTCGCGGTGTCCGCGCTCGCCTGGATGACGACGCTGGCCAAGGTGCCGCTCTCCGTCGCGTACCCCTTCAACGCGCTCGGCTACCTGCTGATCGTGCTGGCCGGGGCGACCGTGCTGCACGAGCGGACCTCGCTGTGGACCTGGGGCGGCTCGCTGCTCGTGGTGGTCGGCCTGATCACGGTCATGGCCGGTCAGCAGGGCTAGCGACGGTACGCCGAGGGGCCCGCCGCCGGAACGTTCCGGTGACGGGCCCCTCGGCGTCGTACGGGTCGTACGGCTCAGGCGTCCTCGCCCAGCAGCACCCGGCGCACCACGCGCTCGGCGGCGCGGCCGTCGTCGTACGGGCAGAAACGCTCCTTGAACGCCTTCAGCAGCGCCTCGTTCTCCGGGCTGTTCCAGCTGCCGTCGGTGAAGATCGCCGCCAGCTGGTCCGTGTCCGTGGCCACGGCACCCGGCGTCTCGCCCGGCTGCCCGGACAGCAGGTCGAAGACGACACCGCGGACCGTGCGGTACGTCTCCCAGTCCGGGGCCAGGATCACGATCGGGCGGTTCAGGTGGGCGTAGTCGAACATCACCGAGGAGTAGTCGGTGACCAGCGCGTCCGCCGCCAGGCACAGGTCCTCGACGCGCGGGTACGTGGAGACGTCGATGACCGACGCGTTCTCCGGGAGGCCCGAGCCGCCGTAGAAGTAGTGGGCGCGCATCAGGACCACGGTGTCCGGGCCGACGGCCGCGCAGAACCGGTCCAGGTCCAGGCGGTTGGTGAAGCCCGCCTCGTAGTCGCGGTGGGTCGGCGCGTAGAGCACGGCACGCTGGCCGGGGCGGATGCCCAGGTCCTCGCGGATCTTGGCGATCTGCTCCTCGGTGGCCGTCGCGAAGACGTCGTTGCGCGGGTAGCCCGTCTCCAGCGGGCGCGCCGCGCTCGGGTAGGCGCGGGACCACACCTCGGTGGAGTGCGGGTTGGCCGAGACGCTCCAGTCCCAGCGGTCCACGCGCTTCAGCAGCCGGTCGAAGTTGAGGCCCTGGGCGGCGGCCGGGTAGTTCTGCTGGTCCATGCCCATGATCTTCAGCGGGGTGCCGTGGTGGGTCATGACATGGATCTGGCCGGGGCGCTTGACCAGGTGGTCCGGGAAGTTGACGTTGTTGAAGAAGTATGTGGCACGGGCCAGCACCGACCAGTAGCGGCGGGTCCCGGGCACCACGTAGTCGATGCCCTTGGGCACCGAGTCCACGTTCTTCTTCGACACCACCCAGACGCCGTGGATGTCGGGCGCCAGCTCCTTCGCCTTGCGGTAGATCGCCTCCGGGTTGCAGCTCACGCCGCGGTTCCAGTAGGCGGCGTACACGGCCAGCTTCGGGTCCAGGGGCAGCTTGCGCTGCGCCTTGTAGTAGCGCTTGGTGAACTGCTTCTTCGCCTTGGCGCGGGCCGTGCTGGGCGCGGCGCGCAGGCTGCGGCGGGTGGCGAGCGCGGTGTCCAGGGCGCCGAGCGCGGTGTACTTGCCGCCGCCCATCAGCTGCGGGCGCAGCCCCTTGGCGCCGCCGGGGAACTTGAAGCCCTCCGGGCGGTGCGCACCGTGGAACGCGCCGACCGCGCCCACGTACTGCCGGCGGCGCTTGGTCACCGTCGGGTACGCGGACAGCAGCTCCTGCACCGCACGGTCGAAGAGGAGGCCGCGCACATCCTTGAGGGCCGGGCGCGCCTCCACGAAGGTCATCAGCGCGTCGTACGCCTCCACCAGCTCCAGCGGGGTCGAGCCCGTCCGGGGCTCCACGTCGTCCACGAGGCCGGGCAGGTGGCGCTGCTGGCGGTGCTCGACGCAGGCGGTGCCCAGGGTGGCCACCGAGGCGGCGACGGCGACGGTCGCCAGCGCGTACATCCGCTCGCCGTGCGGGCCCGGGCCGAAGGTCACGGTCTCGCGCTCCAGGAGGGCGCGGCGGACCGCGCGGTTCCAGGAGACCGGGGCGATGTCCAGGAGGTCCGGGCGCTTCGCCAGGGTGAACGGGCCCTCGGGCATGCCCTCCAGCTTCTCCAGCGACCGCGTCGAGCGGACCTTGCCGCGGAAGGGGCGCTTCTGGTGGCCGAACAGCAGCACGTCCGGGTCGCCGGTGGCGTCCAGCCGGTCCACGACGGCCTGGAGCGCGCCGGGCAGCTGGACGTAGTGGCCCTCCAGGAAGAGGACGTACTCGCCGGCGGCCTCCTCGATCCCGGCGTTGCGCCGGCCGTGCGCCCCGGCGCCCGGCTCCAGGTGCACGGCCCGGACGCGGCTGTCGCGCGCGGCGAACTCGTCCAGGACCAGGCCCGAGCCGTCCGGTGCGCCGTCGTCCACCCCGATGACCTCGATGTCCGTGAACGACTGCGAGAGCACCGACTCCAGGCACTCGCGCAGACTTCCTCGGGCGCGACGGACAGGGATGATGACACTCAGCCGGGGCATACGGACTCTTTCTCGGACTGTGCGTACTGGGAGAGCACACAGCGTACTGGGGCGGGCTCCGCAGGACGGGTCAGGGGGCGGGCAGGCGTACGAAGGCCGAAGAGACGGGCGCGTCGGGCCCGTGAGCGGTCGACCGCGCGCGGCTGATGAAGGCCCCACTTATCATACTACCCGGGACAGTAAGTGAACCTTGGGCAATACGGTGCGTGCGGGGCCATGACGGGCGCCCCGGAGGCCCGGGATCCCGGGCGCCGCACGGCTGCGGGGCACCCCCGCCGCCCGGCCGGAGTGCCCCGCTCTGTTACGTACCCGCTACTTGACCGCCCCCGCCATCACGCCGGAGACGAACTGGCGCTGGAAGGCGAAGAACACCGCGAGCGGGATCACCATCGAGACGAAGGCGCCCGGCGCCAGCACGTCGATGTTGTTGCCGAACTGGCGCACCTGCTGCTGGAGCGCCACCGTGATCGGCGGGGACCCGGAGTCCGCGAAGATCAGCGCGACCAGCATGTCGTTCCAGACCCACAGGAACTGGAAGATCCCGAGCGAGGCGATCGCCGGACCGCCCAGCGGCATCACGACCCGGGTGAAGAGGCGTATCTCACCCGCCCCGTCCAGCCGCGCCGCCTCCAGGAGCTCCCGGGGGATCTCCGCGAAGAAGTTGCGCAGCAGGAAGATCGCGAACGGGAGCCCGAACGCGGTGTGGAAGAGCACCACACCGAGCGTCGTCTCGAAGATCCCGATCTCGCCGAACAGCTTCGACACCGGGATCAGCGCCACCTGTACGGGGACCACCAGCAGCCCCACGACCAGCAGGAACCACCAGTCGCGGCCGGGGAAGTCCATCCAGGCGAACGCGTATCCCGCGAGTGAGCCGATCACCACGACCAGCAGCGTGGACGGCACGGTGATCATGACCGTGGAGAGCAGGGAGTCCGTGATGGCCGAATTGTCGAGCAGCCGGGAGTAGTTGTCGACGGTCAGCTCGGACGGGGCGGTGAAGACCTGCCACCAGCCGGTCGACGCGATCTTGTCCGGGCTGCGCAGCGAGGAGAGCAGCAGCCCGATCGTCGGCATCAGCCAGAACAGGGCCACCAGGACCAGGACGACCCGCATCACGCCGCCGCCGGCCCGCGCCGCGATCCGCGCGCCCAGCGACCGGGTCGCCGTCGCCGAGGGTGTCGTCATCGGCGCCCCTCCTTCCGTATCCGCCTGATGTTGAAGAGCATCACCGGGATCACCAGCAGCAGCAGGAGTACGGCGATGGCGCTGCCGACCCCGAGATCCGCGTCCGTGCCGAACGAGGACCGGTACAGCTGGAGCGCCAGCACGTTGGCGTCGTCCTGGGACGAGCCCGGCGCGATGATGAACACCAGGTCGAACACCTTCAGCACGTTGATCATCAGCGTGACGAGCACCACCGCGAGGACCGGGGCGAGCATCGGCACCGTGATCCGGCGGAACACCTGCCACTCGTTGGCCCCGTCCACCCGGGCCGCTTCGAGGAGTTCACGCGGCAGACCGGCCAGGCCCGCCGCGATCAGCACCATCGCGAAGCCCGCCCACATCCACACGTAACTCCCGATGATCCCGGGCGTCACGAGCGTCGGGCCGAGCCAGTCCACTCCGTTGTACGGCTCCCTGAAGTTGGCGGCGGGGAGGCGCAGTTCGGCGCCGTCCGCCGCGGCGGGCAGCGTGAACGTGCCGTCCGCCGCCGCCTTGGCGGTCGCGACGACCTCGCCGCCCTTGACGGCCTCCACCTTCAGGCCCTTGAGCCCGAGCTCCTTGGCGTCGATGACGTTGGGCTTGCCGCCGCCGCCCTTGGTGAAGTCCAGCCACGCGGTGCCGGTGACCGCGCCGTCCCCGGCCGCCGCCGGGGCCTTGGCCGGTTTGGCGTCGCCGGGCATCTTCGCCGGGAGCACCCCGACGAGGGGCAGTAGGGCGGGCTGCCCGGCGTGCACGGTCGCCTTCGTCACGAAGGTCCCGCCGCCCGCCGCCTTCAGCGGGGCCACGGGCAGCGGATGCGCCTTCGGGAAGCCCGCGGACTCGGCGAACGTGTCGTGCACGCCCACCCACACCGCGTTGGCGACCCCGCGCTCCGGCGCCTGGTCGTACACCAGCCGGAAGATGATGCCCGCCGCCAGCATGGAGATCGCCATCGGCATGAAGACGATCAGCTTGAAGGCCGTGCCCCAGCGGATGCGCTCGGTCAGGACCGCGAAGATCAGCCCGAGCGCGGTGGAGACCGTCGGCGCGAAGACCACCCAGATCGCGTTGTTCTTGACCGCCGTACGGATGGTGTCGTCCGTGAACAGCGTCTTGTAGTTGTCGATGCCGGCGAAGCCCGTACCCGCCTGGTCGAAGAACGACCGGTAGACGGAGTAGACGATCGGGTACACGACGAGCGCCCCGAGCAGCACCAGCGCGGGCAGCAGGAAGAGCGCCGCGATCACCCGGCGGGTGCCGGTCACGCTCCGGGGCGCGCGCCCCGGGGTCCCGGCCGGGGCGGCCTTCCTGGGGGCGGGCACGGTGGGCCCGCCGGACCGTTGCCTGTCGGCGGGGAGCGCCTCGTCGGCGCCCCCCGCTGCCGCTGTCGTCATGCCGTCAGCTCTTGTACGCCTTGGCCGCGTCGGACTCCAGTTTGGCTTGAGTCCCCGCGATGTCCTTCGGGTTCTTCAGGAAGTCCTGGAGGGTCTTCCACTCGCCCTTCCCGGGCGTCCCGCCGAACGACTGCGGCGCCTGGTCGGACATGTCGAACCGGACGGCCTCCCCGGCCGCGATCAGCGCCTTCGCCATCGTGCGCTGCACGTCGTTCGGGTAAGCGGCCGGGTCCAGGGTCTTGTTCGGCGAGATGAACCCGCCCTGCTCGGCGGCGATCTTCGCGGCGTCCGCGGAGGCGAGCCAGGTCAGCAGGGCCTGGGCGCCCTTGCCGTCCTTCAGCGCGATGGCCGCGTCGCCACCGGTCACCACGGGCGACTCGGCGCCGACCGCGGGGAACGGGAAGACCTTGGCGTCCGTGCCGATCTTCGCCTTCGTCTGCGCGATGTTGACGCCGACGAAGTCGCCCTCGTAGACCATGGCGGCCTTGGGCTGGTCGCCGCCGGTGAAGGTCTGGGTGACCGACGCCGGGAACTCGGTCTGGAGCGCGCCGTCCGCGCCGCCCGCGATCAGGGACGGCTTGCCGAACAGCTGGGCCAGCGTGGTCAGCGCGTCCTTGACGGACGGGTCGGTCCACTTGATCTTGTGCTGGGCGAGCTGGTCGTACTTCTCCGGGCCCGCCTGCGACAGATAGACGTTCTCGAACCAGTCGGTCAGCGTCCAGCCGTCCGCGCCGCCGACCGAGACCGGGGTGACGCCCGAGGCGGACACCGTCTCGGCGGTCGCCAGGAAGTCCTTCCAGGTCTTCGGCTCGCTCGCGCCCGCGTTCTCGAACGCCTTGGTGTTGTACCAGACCAGCGACTTGTTGGCGGCCTTGAAATACACCCCGTACTGGGTGCCGTCCACCGTGCCGAGGTCCTGCCAGACCTGCGCGTAGTTCTTGCTCAGCTGGGCCTTCGCCTCGGCGCCGACCGGCTTCGCCCACTTCTTCGCCACGGCCTGCTGGATCGCCCCGACCTGGGGGATCATCGCGACGTCCGGCGGCTGCCCGCCCGCGATCTTCGTACCGAGGAAGTTGACGATCGGGTCCTGCGCCGGGACGAACGTCACCGTCGCGCCGGTCCGCTTCTCGAACTCCTTGAGGACCTTGACGAAGTTGGCCTGTTCCGGACCCGTCCAGACCGCGGCGACAGAGAGCTTCTCACCGTCCAGTTTCGGTAAGGCGACGGTCGGCGTGGAGCCCTTGCCCGTCGTGGAGCCGCCTTCGTCCGGCTTCTTGTCTCCGCCGTCACCGTCGCCGCCGCAGCCGGTGAGGGCCAGCGCGCCGATGGCGCTGAACACCACGGCCGCTCTGCGAATCCGTAGGGTTGTGCGCATTCCTGCCCCGTCTCTCTGTCCGCGTGCGCCCACCGGGCGCCGGATCGGGTCAGGAAGCCAGCGCTGCCGGTCGTGCGTCACGTCGTCGTGTGCGCACAGTCCTATGCCCGGCGTCCCGGTGCCGCAATACCGTCCTCGGCCCCAAGTCGTTGATCGTGATGCCCTCGTGACGTGGGGTCAGTGCAGGTATCCGGCCATTGGGGGACGATCGGGCCGCCCTGTTCCGGCCCCGCGCGGGGTCGTTCGAGGGCGGCTCCGGCGTGACTCGGGCGCGGCTGGGCGGGCCTTCAGGTGGACAGGGGCGCGAGGGGGAGTGCGTTCACCGAACGCGCCGCCCGTTCCAGGGCGCTGGCGAGCAGGGCCAGGTCCGTCGGTCCGTTGCCCAGCTCGCGGACCGGGCGGCGGGTGGGCGGGTCGCCCATCCGCTCCCACTCCAGCGGGACGACCGTCGGCCGCAGCGTCGCTGTCCGCGGGATGCGCCCGGTCACCCTGCCGCCCTGGAACGGCGTCACCCGCCCGTCCGGATGCCCCAGCCGCCCCCGGCCCGGCGCCGGTTCGTCCGGCGAGGGCGGGACCGCGGGCGGATCGAGCACGATGCGCAGCCGCGCGCCGCGGGCCAGCTCAGTGTCCTCCGTGCGGTCGGGGCGGGCCGAGGCCGCGACCAGGTGGATGCCCAGCCGGCCGCCGTCCCGGGCCACCGCCTCCAGCGCCCGCACCACCGAACCGGCCGCCGGGCGGCCCGGGCTGCCGAGCGCCGGGGCTATCAGCGCGTCGTAGTCGTCCACGAGCACCACCAGCCGGGGCAGCGGCGAGGGGCCCGGGTCCACGGGGCGGCCCGCCCCCGGGCGCAGGCGCAGGGTGCCGCTGAGGGGCGCCTCGATGTCGCCGCGCTGTTCGGGGATGGGCGCGGTCGTGTGCCCGTCCTCGTGGCGGCTGTGCCACTCGGCGAAGTCCAGCTCGCCGAGCAGCTCGGCCCGCCGCTTCACCTCGCCGCCCAGCGCCTGGGCGAACTCCCGCATCCGGACCGGGTCCGAGGCCACCAGGCGCGTGAACGCGTGCGGCAGCTCCGTGCACGGCCCCAGCGACTCGCCGCGCTCGCCGCCTGCCCCGTCGACCAGCACGATGCCCAGCCGGTCCGGCCGGGCGGCGGCCGCCAGCGACGCCGCGACGGCCCGCAGCAGCTCGGTCCGCCCGCTGCCGCCGGGCCCCTCGATGAGCAGGTGCGGCCCCTCGTCCGCGAGATCCACGCTCACCGGCCCGCGCGGCCCGGCCCCGAGCACGACGACGGGCCGCCCGGCATGGACGGCCGGTCGTACGGCGGTACGCGTGGCGGTCTGCGTCCCCCCGGCCCCGTCGCCGCCCCGCGCGGCGACCTGGGGCGCATCGGCCTGCCGGGGACCGCTGACCCGGGTGCGGCCGGAGCCGGCGGTGGTGTCGGGGTACGCGGTGCGGCCGGAGTCGCCCGTGGCCGCACCGGGATACGGGGTGCGGCCCGAGCCGGTCGTCGTGCTGTCGGGGTACAGGGTCCGGCCGGAGTCGCCGGTGCCGGTGCGGGGGTACGGGGTGCGGCCCGAGCCCGTGGTGGTGCTGTCGGGGTACGGGGTGCGGCCGGAGTCGCCGGTGCCCGGATACGGGGTGCGCCCCGAGCCCGTCGTCGTCGCGGAGGGGTACGCCGTGCGGCCCGAGTCCGGCGCTTCCGCCGCCGTGCGTTGCGCGCCCACCCGGGGCGTCGCGCGGTCGTCCGCCGTGGACGCCCAGCGGGCCATCAGGGAGGCCGGGGTGGCGCGGGCCAGGCCCAGCTCGTCCAGGAGGCGGGCGGACGGCGGGAGCGCCACCGGCACCTGGCGGCCCGGCAGCGCGGCCGAGCCCTCCGCGCGCAGCGGGGCCAGCGCCCGGGCGAACCGCTGCGCCCAGTGCGCCGACACCGCGTCCACCGAGGCCACCGTGCCGTGGCCCGCGGCCCGGCCGCCCGCCGTGCGCAGCAGCCGCAGGGCCGTCGCCACGTCACCGCTCAGCATCCCGACGGCCCCGCACTCGCGGAAGGCGATCGACGCGTGGCAGGCGGCCTCGTACGTCGCGGCGACCGGCGAGGTGGGTGTCGCGGCCGGGGTCTCGGCCAGACAGATCAGATGGACGCCCGCCGCCGCACCGGCCGCGGCCAGCCGGGCCGTGTGCTCGCGGAGGACCGCCGCGCCGGGGTCGCCGTCGAGGATCACCACCGTGAACGGGCCCTCGTGAGCGCGGGCGGCCTCGGCGACCGTAGCCGCGTCCTGGCTCGCCCAGCCGGGGCCGAGGGGCCCGTCGTCCAGTCGGCGGACCAGTTCGGCGGTGCGGGCGAGCGCCTGGTCGCGGTCGTACGCGACGAGCAGGCGGCAGTCCTGGCCGTGCATCGGGCGCAGATGGGGCAGCCAGCCCAGCCAGGCCCACTCGCGCCGCCGCTCCTCCGTGGTCCGCGCCCGGTCCGTGCTGATCAGCACGATCTCCAGGTCGGCGGGGGAGTGCAGTGCGGCCAGCTGGGCCACGGCGGACCGGGCGAGCCCGGCCAGCCGCTCCCGGGGCCCGGCGAGCCCCAGCGAACCGGCCTCGCGCAGGCTCACGGTCACCGGCACGGCGGGCAGGTCGGCCCGGTCGGTGGTGCCCAGCCGGACCACCAGCGCCTCCGGGTGCGCGGGGTCGCGCTCCCACAGCCGGGGGCCCGGGCCGAGCGCGGTCAGCAGGACGGCGGCCGGATCCGGCCAGGTGCCCTCGGGGGCGGTGGGCAGCGAGGTGAACGTCTCGGGGACGGCCGGGACCGGCTCGGCGGGGGCGCTCGCGGGCACCGGTTCGGCCCGGGCGCCCTTGAGCCGTCGGGCCCAGGCCCCTATGCCGCCGCGCCGGGGCGCCTCCTGCTCCGGGAAGCGGCCCGGGTGCCCGGCGGAGGACCCGGGCCGGGCCTCGGGCTCGTCCGGCGCGGGCCGGTCGTGGGCGGGCCGGGCGGCCTCGGGGGCCGGGGCGGCCGGCGGGGCCGGGACCCGGGCCACCCGGAGGTGGCCCTCGCCGTCCGGGGTCGTGGGCAGCACCGGAGGGCGCGCGCCCGAGGCCAGCCGGAGCGTCGACTCGCCGAGCCGCAGCAGCGCCCCCGGGGCCAGCCGGACCGGGCGGTCGTGGACCTCGGCCCCGTCCAGCGAGGTGCCGTTGGTGGAGCCCAGGTCGGCGACCGTGACCCGGCCGTCCTCGGAGACCGTCACCTCGCAGTGCAGCCGGGACACGTCGGGGTCGTCCAGCGGGACATCGGCCTCGGCCGAGCGGCCGACGCGGACCGTGCCGCCGTGCAGCAGGTGGACCCCGCCCGCGTCGGGACCGGCGACCACCTGGAGCTGGGCGGGGACCGCGTCGTCCGCGGTCTCGTCCTCGCCGGGCGCCTGGAGCGAGAGCACCGCGCCGTCGACCAGGGGCGGCTCACCGAGGGCGCAGCGCTGGGCGTCCAGCCGCTCCCGGCCCGCGAAGAGCACCACCGCGCCGCTGCCGAGGGAGCCGTCGGGACCGGCGACGGCCATGGCCAGGCCCGAGGCGACGGAGGCCAGCGCCGTCCCCGCGGGGGCGGTGACCAGCACGTCGCAGGCGCGCGCCGGGGTCTGGCCGCTGGGCGGCGCGAGGACGGTCAGCCGGATCTGCATCGCCGTCAGCGGTCCCTTCTGCGCGCGGTGCCGGCCGGGGGAACGCCCTGTGATTCCCCCCACCCGGCACGGACGCGTCGTCCGGTACAGGTTCGTCACGCACTGCGGGGCTCCCGACCCCGCAGTCGTGCTCCAGGCATCCTCGCACCTGCCACTGACAACACGCCCGGCGGTCATCAGTTAGTGATCTTGAAACGTCTGCTGTGGCCCCAAAAAGTGCGCCATGACCGGTTTCCCGGCGCACGCCCTGGCAACCATCCGCCCCGGAAGGACGTCTTCCCCCGGTACCCGGACCCGGCCGCCCTTCCCCGTACAGCCTCTAGAGTGGGCCGGAAACTCCGGGGGTACCCGGAACGATCCACACCACGACCAGCAGGGAGCGCATGACGTGCGGCCGGTAGGCAGCAAGTACCTGCTCGAGGAGCCGCTGGGACGCGGCGCCACGGGCACCGTCTGGCGCGCCAGCCAGCGCGAGGCGGCGGGCGCCGAGGCGGCCGTGGCCGGCCGGCCCGGCGAGACCGTGGCGATCAAGGTCCTCAAGGAGGAGCTGGCCAACGACGCGGACGTGGTGATGCGGTTCCTGCGGGAACGCTCCGTCCTGTTGCGGCTGACCCACCCCAACATCGTGCGCACCCGCGACCTCGTGGTCGAGGGCGACCTCCTCGCCCTCGTCATGGACCTGATCGACGGCCCCGATCTGCACCGCTACCTGCGCGACAACGGCCCGCTCACCCCGGTCGCCGCCGCGCTGCTCACCGCGCAGATCGCCGACGCGCTCGCCGCCAGCCACGCCGACGGCGTCGTGCACCGCGACCTCAAGCCCGCCAACGTGCTGCTCGCCGACCCCGACGGCGCGATGCGCCCGATGCTCACCGACTTCGGCATCGCGCGCCTCGCCGACTCGCCGGGCCTGACCCGGACCCACGAGTTCGTCGGCACCCCCGCCTACGTGGCGCCGGAGTCGGCCGAGGGCCGCCCGCAGACCTCCGCCGTCGACATCTACGGCGCCGGCATCCTGCTGTACGAGCTGGTCACCGGCCGCCCGCCGTTCGCCGGCGGCACCGCGCTCGAAGTCCTGCACCGGCACCTCAGCGAGGAGCCGCGCCGCCCCAGCACCGTTCCCGAGCCCCTGTGGACGGTCATAGAGCGCTGCCTGAGCAAGGACCCGGACCGCAGGCCGAGCGCGGAGAACCTGGCCCGTGCCCTGCGTACCGTCGCCGAGGGCATCGGGGTCCACGCGAGCGCCGCGCAGATCGCCGCCGCCGACGGGGTCGCCGCCCTGCTCGCGCCCGACCCGGCGCCCACCGCCGTACCCGAGATCCCCGGCGCGGCCGACCCGACGCAGGTCCTGCCGAGCAACGCCGGCTCGTACGACCCGAACGGGGTCACCAGCGTCCTGCCGCACGGCGGCGTGCCCGGCGGCGGCTCCCAGGCCGACCCGACCACCGTCATGCCGCCCGTGCCGCCGCGCCCGGACAGCGACCCGCGCCCCGAGGACCCGCACCCCTGGCAGTCCCAGCTCCGGGCCGCGCGCGACCGCAACGAGCAGACCCAGGTCCAGTACCTCGACCCGAGCGAGGACCCGCTGCGCCGCCGCCCGCAGCGCCGCCAGCAGCAGCCCCCGCAGCAGCCGCGCGACCGGCAGCCCGGATACCAGCAGCCGCAGCAGCAGCCCCAGCACCAGCAGTACGGGCAGCAGCAGCGGCAGCAGTACCAGCCGCAACCGCAGCAGCAGTACCAGCCGCCGCAGCGCCAGCAGTACCAGCCCCAGCCGCAGCAGCAGGCGTACGCGCCGCCGCAGCAGCCCCAGCAGCCGCAGCGCGCGCCCCGCGAGCCGAGGCAGCGCAGCGCCAACCCGATGAAGATCCCCGGGCTCGGCTGCCTCAAGGGCTGCCTGTTCACGCTGGTGCTGCTCTTCGTGGCGAGCTGGCTGATCTGGGAACTGACCCCGCTCAAGGACTGGATCGGCCAGGGCCAGAGCTACTGGCACGCGATCACCGACGCCGTCACCACGGTGAAGGACTGGATCTCCGAGCTGGGCGGCAGCAGCGGCTGACCCCGCCCGGAGGCGTACAACTCTGTAGCTATATCGACTTCCGCGGACCAATTCCGAGGCAATTCGCCCGCAGAAGCGAAGGTTGGCGCCAACCACGGCACGCGGGCCCCCGATCGCCGCGTAACTTTGTCGACCGGGGGTTGTTGGGGTCCATCGCCAGCCGCTGAGGGAGCAGTCTTGGCACGGAAAATCGGCAGCCGGTACACCGCCCACCAGATACTGGGGCGCGGCAGCGCCGGCACGGTGTGGCTCGGGGACGGCCCCGAGGGCCCCGTGGCCATCAAACTGCTCCGCGAGGACCTGGCGTCCGACCAGGAGCTCGTCGGCCGGTTCGTCCAGGAGCGCACCGCGCTCCTCGGCCTGGACCATCCGCACGTCGTCGCGGTCCGCGACCTCGTCGTGGACGGCAACGACCTCGCCCTCGTCATGGACCTGGTCCGGGGCACCGATCTGCGCACCCGGCTCGACCGCGAACGCCGACTGGCCCCCGAGGCCGCCGTCGCCGTCGTCGCGGACGTCGCCGACGGCCTCGCCGCCGCGCACGCCGCCGGGATCGTCCACCGCGACGTCAAGCCCGAGAACATCCTGCTGGACATGGAAGGGCCGCTCGGCCCCGGCAACGCCCACCCCGCGCTGCTCACCGACTTCGGCGTCGCCAAGCTCATCGACACCCCGCGCCGGACCCGGACCACCAAGATCATCGGGACGCCGGACTACCTGGCCCCCGAGATCGTCGAGGGCCTGCCGCCGCGCGCCGCCGTGGACATCTACGCCCTGGCCACGGTGTTGTACGAGCTCCTCGCGGGCTTCACGCCCTTCGGCGGCGGCCACCCCGGCGCGGTCCTGCGCCGCCATGTCACCGAGACCGTGGTCCCGCTCCCCGGCATCCCCGACGAGCTCTGGCAGCTGCTCGTCCAGTGCCTGGCCAAGGCCCCCGCCTCCCGGCTGCGGGCCTCGGAGCTGGCCGCCCGGCTGCGCGAGCAGCTGCCGCACCTGGCCGGCATCCCGCCCCTGGACGTGGACGAGCCGGACGAGGAGCCGGAGGCCCCGCAGGGCTACGACGAGCAGCAGTACACCCCGTCCGGCGACGAGCCCCGCAGGCGCGGCGCGGTCCCGCTGGTGCCCGGCTCGACCCCGGACTCCAACCGCGACACCCACACGAGCATGCGCGTCCCGGCCCCCGACGAGCTGTCCGGCGGCCCCCGGGGTACCGCCCGCGCCCCGCGCGCCCCCGGCCGGCCCCGCCCCGGCTCGGCGCGCAACAAGTCGGCCGCCGTCCGCAAGCGCCGCCTGACCCTGGGGGCCGCGGCCCTGGTACTGGTCGCCGGCATCGGCGTGGGCGGCTGGTTCGCGTGGGGCGGCGACGACACGGACCCGGGCCCGCAGGACACGAAGAACTCCGCCCCGGCACAGCCTTAGGCCGGGTCCCGGAAGCGGTGATCCGGCAGCCCGAGGAACGTACGCGCCGACAGCCGTTACGCTGGACCCGTGGCAGTCGTCGATATTTCCGAAGAGCTGAAGTCCCTCTCCTCGACCATGGGGTCGATCGAGGCCGTCCTGGACCTGGATGCGCTGAGGGGGGACATCGCCGTGCTCGAGGAGCAGGCGGCCGCCCCGTCCCTGTGGGACGACCCCGAGGCGGCGCAGAAGATCACCAGCAAGCTTTCCCACCTCCAGGCCGAGGTCCGCAAGGCCGAGGGCCTACGCAGCCGGATCGACGACCTCGAAGTCCTCTTCGAGCTCGCCGAGGCTGAGGGCGACGCCGACGCGCTCGCCGAGGCGGAGACCGAGCTGGAGTCCGTGCGCAAGGCGCTGGACGAGATGGAGGTCCGCACCCTCCTCTCCGGCGAGTACGACGCCCGGGAGGCGCTGGTCACCATCCGCGCCGAGGCCGGCGGCGTCGACGCGGCGGACTTCGCCGAGCGGCTCCAGCGGATGTACCTGCGCTGGGCCGAGCGGCACAACTACAAGACCGAGGTCTACGAGACGGCGTACGCGGAAGAGGCCGGCATCAAGTCGACCACCTTCGCCGTCGAGGTGCCGTACGCCTACGGCACGCTCTCCGTCGAGCAGGGCACCCACCGCCTGGTGCGCGTCTCGCCGTTCGACAACCAGGGCCGCCGCCAGACCTCCTTCGCGGGCGTCGAGGTGCTGCCCGTGGTCGAGCAGACGGACCACGTCGAGATCGACGAGTCCGACCTGCGCGTCGACGTGTACCGCTCCTCCGGCCCCGGCGGCCAGGGCGTCAACACCACGGACTCCGCGGTGCGTCTGACCCACCTGCCGACCGGCATCGTCGTCTCCTGCCAGAACGAGCGCTCGCAGATCCAGAACAAGGCGTCCGCGATGAACGTCCTCCAGGCGAAGCTCCTTGAGCGCCGCCGCCAGGAGGAGCAGGCCAAGATGAACGCCCTCAAGGGCGACGGCGGCAACTCCTGGGGCAACCAGATGCGCTCCTACGTCCTGCACCCGTACCAGATGGTCAAGGACCTGCGTACGGAGTTCGAGATGGGCAACCCGGAAGCGGTCTTCAACGGCGAGATCGACGGCTTCATCGAGGCCGGCATCCGCTGGCGCAAGCAGAACGAGAAGTAGGCCGAGAAGCGCCGCAACTCCCCCTGGAACAAGGCACATTGGCCCGGAACGGCCTTGACGTTCCCCGTGACCCCCGGCGAGGGTGCTGGAGCAGCCCGACGAGAACGGCTCCAGGGGGTAGCGGTACATGACGAAGAAGACGCGCATCCGCGTCGCGCGGACGGCGGCGGGCGCGGTGATCGCCGCGGGCGCCTCGCTGACCGCCGCGGGCGCGGCACAGGCCGTCGGCATCGGCGTCGACGTCGCGGGTGTGGAGACCGGCGTACGGCCCACCGCCGAGCCGGGGGCGGGGGACGAGGATCCGGGCGACGACGGCGACCCGTGCAGCCCGCTCGACCCGCGCTGCGGGCCCTCGGACCCGCCGGCCACCCCGTCGCACCCGTCGGTCCCGCCGACCGGCCCGGCAAAGCCGAGCGACCCGCCCTCCACGCCGGAGGACCCGCCCTCTACCCCCGCGCAGCCCTCGGCCACCCCCACGAAGGTCCCGACCAAGTCTGCGGACCCGGCTGACGGGCCCGGCGACACGGGGGCCAGTGGCGGCGGAGTGGGGCAGATCGGGGTCTCGGGCGGCGGTGGCAACACCGACACCGACTCGGTCGGCAATCAGCCGGTCGAACAGGGCAAGGGCAAGGACGAACTCGCCGAGACCGGCGCGGGCGGGACCGCGTTCCTGCTGGTCGGCGCCGCGACGATGATCGCCGGCGGCATCGGCTTCCGTGCCTTGCCGCGCCTGACGCGCAACCGTACGGCCGCCTAGCGGGCGCTACGCGGTCTGGTGGGCCAGGAGGGCCAAGGCGGTCAGGAGCACCACGAGGAGCGCGGCCAGCGCCACCGGGCTGATCCCGGCGAAGAGCCCCTGCCCCTGCTCCCGCATCCGTTCGCGGCTCGCCCGGCACACGGGGCAGCGACCCTCGGTGACGGGCGCCGCGCAGTTCGCGCACACCAGTCGGTCGTAGGTCATGCGCTTTCCTCCTCCCGCGCGGCGGAGCCGCACAAGCCATCTCTCCGCACAACGCTCACGGAAACGCAACCGTTCCCCTACCACTGTGCCAGCTCGCGGCGCATTCGGCCCGCCCCGCCGGTCATACCCGGGTCCCTTCCCCGCCGCGCCGCCCCGGAATCGGGGCCGTTTCACCGTAAATCACCCATCCCGGTACGCGTGCCTGCACGGCTCAGCCCGGTTCGCGTATGGTCACGCTCACCTACTCCCGGCCGACCGTGGTGCATCCGTGATCCGATTCGACAACGTCTCCAAGACCTACCCGAAGCAGAGCCGTCCCGCTCTCCGGGATGTGTCGCTCGACATCGAGAAGGGCGAGTTCGTCTTCCTGGTCGGCTCGTCCGGCTCCGGCAAGTCCACCTTCATGCGGCTCATCCTGCGCGAGGAGCGCGCCAGCACGGGCGCCGTGCACGTCCTGGGCAAGGACCTCGCGCGCATGTCCAACTGGAAGGTGCCGCACATGCGCCGCCAGCTGGGCACCGTCTTCCAGGACTTCCGCCTGCTGCCCAACAAGACCGTCGCGCAGAACGTGGCGTTCGCCCAGGAAGTGATCGGCAAGCCGCGCGGCGAGATCCGCAAGGCCGTGCCGCAGGTCCTCGACCTCGTCGGACTCGGCGGCAAGGAGGACCGGATGCCCGGCGAGCTGTCGGGTGGTGAGCAGCAGCGCGTGGCGATCGCCCGGGCCTTCGTCAACCGGCCCATGATGCTGATCGCCGACGAGCCGACCGGCAACCTCGACCCGCAGACCTCCGTCGGCATCATGAAGCTGCTGGACCGGATCAACCGGACCGGCACCACCGTGATCATGGCGACCCACGACCAGAACATCGTCGACCAGATGCGCAAACGCGTCATCGAGCTGGACAAGGGCCGTCTCGTACGCGACCAGGCGCGCGGCGTCTACGGCTACCAGCACTGAGCACCCAGCACTGAAAGGACGCCATGCGCGCCCAGTTCGTCCTGTCGGAGATCGGCGTCGGCCTCCGTCGCAACCTCACGATGACCTTCGCCGTCGTCGTCTCCGTCGCCCTCTCGCTCGCCCTGTTCGGCGGCGCGCTGCTCATGCGCGAGCAGGTCAGCACGATGAAGGACTACTGGTACGACAAGGTCAACGTCTCCATCTACCTCTGCGGCAAGGGCGACGCGGAGACGGTGGTCCAGTGCGCCAAGGGTGCGGTCACCAAGCAGCAGAAGGACCAGATCGAGAGCGATCTGAAGAAGATGGACGTCGTGGAGAAGGTGATCTACGAGTCCAGCGACCAGGCGTACAAGCACTACCAGGAGGAGTTCGGCGACTCCCCGATGGCCGGGAACATCACGCCGGACCAGATGCCGGAGTCCTTCCGGGTCAAGCTCCACGACCCCACCAAGTACAAGGTTGTCGCCACCGCCTTCGCCGGGCGGGACGGGGTCCAGTCGGTCCAGGACCAGAGAAGCATCCTGGACAACCTCTTCGGACTGATGAACGGCATGAACGTCGCCGCGCTGTTCGTGATGGCACTGATGCTCGTCATCGCGCTGATGCTGATCGTCAACACCGTGCGCGTCTCCGCGTTCAGCCGCCGCCGGGAGACCGGGATCATGCGGCTCGTCGGCGCCTCCGGCTTCTACATCCAGGCCCCCTTCATCATGGAGGCCGCCTTCGCCGGTCTGATCGGCGGTGTGCTGGCCTGCGTCATGCTGCTGGCCGGGCGCTACTTCCTGATCGACGGCGGTCTGGCGCTCAAGGACAAGCTGAATCTGATCGACTTCATCGGCTGGGACGCGGTCCTCACGAAGCTGCCGCTGGTGCTGGCGATCGGTCTGCTGATGCCCGCCATTGCCGCTCTCTTCGCGCTGCGCAAGTACCTGAAGGTGTGATGTGTGCCCCGTGAGGTGCACGCCCAACGTCCCCTGCGCCTCCGGGGCGTTGTCCTAGAATCGGCGCCATGTCGGACCCCGGATGTCGCATCGGGCCCCGCGGCCTGCGCCGCGGGGCGGCCCTGACGTTGGTCTTCGCCGGCGTCCTCGCCACCGGGGCCGCGACCGGCGCGCTGCCCCGCGGCGAGGCGCAGGAACCCCCGGTGCACCCCCGGTCCGTCGCCGCCACCGCCGACCGCGACGAGGTGGCCGAGGCCGCCGCCGACGCGGTCGCCGACGGCAAGTCCGGTACGGAAGCGGCCGAGGAGGTCGTCAGCCGCAGCGGCGACCGCTGGGGCGCGGTCTACGACGAGCGCGAGTACCAGGAGTTCGAGGAGTCCCTCGGCGGCACGTACACCGGGGTCGGCCTCGCCGCCCGGCGCTCCGCCGACGGCCAGGTCGCCGTCGCCCGCGTCCAGCCCGGCAGCCCCGCCGACCACGCGGGCATCCGCTCCGGCGACCTGCTCCGCACCATCGACGGCCGCCGCGTCGACCGGCTGCCCGTCTCCGACGTGGTGGCCCTGCTGCGCGGCGACCGCACCGGGGCGAAGGCCGGGAGCACGGTCAGCCTCGGCGTCCGCCGGGGGACCGCCACCCGGACCGAGACGCTGAGCCGGGCCAGGCTCACGGTCGAGTCGGTGACCGTGCGGCGGGTCGGGGCGCAGCGCTCGGGCCCGTCCGGCGCGGTGCGCATCGCGGTCGCCTCGTTCACCAAGGGCTCCGGGGCGGCCGTGCGCGACGCGGTCCGGGACGCGCCCGCGGGCGCCGGGGTGCTGCTGGACCTGCGGGGCAACCCGGGCGGACTGGTCACCGAGGCGGTCACCGCGGCCTCCGCCTTCCTGGACGGCGGCCTGGTCGCCACGTACGACGTGCACGGCGAGCAGCACGCCCTGTACGCGAAGCCGGGCGGCGACACCGGGCGCCCCGTCGTCGTGCTGGTCGACGGGGGGACGATGAGCGCGGCCGAGCTGGTGACGGGGGCGCTGCAGGACCGGGGCCGGGCGGTCACGGTCGGCTCGCGGACCTTCGGCAAGGGCTCGGTGCAGATGCCGAGCAAGCTCGCGGGCGGCTCGGTGGCCGAGCTGACCGTGGGCCACTACCGGACACCGGCGGGCCACGGGGTCGACGGCAAGGGCATCACACCCGACCTCGCGGTGAGCGCGCGGGCCCAGGAACGGGCCGAGACGGTATTGAGTGGCCTCGGGGGTGGGTCGTAGTGCGAAAATGGCCGCACTATGGCTAAGGAAAAGGACACCGGGCGCAAGCTCATCGCGCAGAACAAGAAGGCGCGCCACGACTACACCATCCTCGACACCTACGAGTGCGGGCTCGTGCTCATGGGGACCGAGGTCAAATCGCTGCGCATGGGCCGGGCGTCCCTGGTCGACGGCTTCGTCCAGATCGACGGCGGCGAGGCGTGGCTGCACAACATCCACGTCCCGGAGTACGTCCAGGGCACCTGGACCAACCACTCCGCCAAGCGCAAGCGCAAGCTGCTGATGCACCGGGCCGAGATCGACAAGCTGGAGTCGAAGTCGCAGGAGACCGGCCACACCATCGTGCCGCTCTCGCTGTACTTCCTGAACGGCCGGGTCAAGGCCGAGATCGCGCTCGCGAAGGGCAAGAAGGAGTACGACAAGCGGCAGACGCTGCGCGAGAAGCAGGACACCAGGGAGACGAACCGCGCCATCGCGGCGGCCCGCCGCCGTCAGCGCAGCGCCTGATCCGGACCCGGCGCCCGCCGCCGGCCCCTCCGGCAGGAATACGCTGGCATCGTCGTGCGTTGGTCACGTACGATGGCAACGCACCCCACGGAGGGTGTGGCACCACCTTGAAAAATCAACATGGGGATGATCGGTTTCGACAGCGGATGTCGAAGCAGGGGAAGCGAGTCGAGGAAGCGGCAATGATCTCGTAAACCATATGTCGCAACCAATAATCGCCAATTCCAAGCGCGATTCCTCCGCCTTCGCCCTCGCTGCCTAATTAGCAGCTAAGCGAAGACTCTGCGGAGTGTCAGCCCGGGGGTGATCCCGACCCGGATCCTGGCATCATCAAGGGATCTAAACTTCTGAGTCCGGTCACGGGTCTCAGAAGGAAATCAAACAGTGACTGGGCCTGTCGGAGGCTTGTCCGCGTGACCTCCGAGGCCGAGAAAAGCGTAGCGGACTGCACTCGGAGAAGCCCTGGTTCCGCACCGTTGGACGCGGGTTCGATTCCCGCCATCTCCACAAATTCCCATGTGGGCGAGGACCCCGCTGCCACCCGGCAGCGGGGTCCTCGTCGTTTCTGCGTCCGGGTGTGCCGGGAGGCCGGGCGTGCGCTACATTCATGGACCGGGTGCACTGTGGTAGGGGGCGCGTGGACAGGGTGGGGGCCCGTCCGGCGGCACACAACCGGTCAGTTGCGCGCACCCGATCCTGAGTGGGGGAAGTGCGTACACCAGTGGAAACTTGGCGTGAAGGTGCCCATGCGGGGCACACACACGAGCCGAACGAAGTCACCATCCAGCTGGACGGAATCGGACGGCAGCTCTCCGAGCTGCTACCGGAACCATCCGCTCCGGACGACTCCGACGGCCCCGTCTTCGTGGACGAGAGCGGCCGGCGCGGCAAGACGCTGCGCCGCCTCGGCTGGGTCCTGGCCGCGGTCTTCGTCTGTTACGCGACGACCCTGGTCGTCGCCGTGCTCGGCGGCAACTCCACCGCCCCCGGACTCCCGCTGACCGGTCAGGAACAGCAGGTCACGGACACCACCGGGAACGAATCGACGGCCCCGGACGCCGGACTTCCCACCGGCGGGTCCCCGGACCCCGCGCAAGGACAAGAAGGCGCCGACTAGATGACCACCCCTGCCCCCCGGGGCAGGCGCAACTCCCACAGGAAGAAGCAGACCCGCCGGCGCAGACTTCCCATGCGCTACATGCTGCCGCTCCTGTTTCTCGTTGCCCTGCTCGCCATGCTGATGCTGCGTGGCTACGTGCACAGCGAAATCCTGGCCGACCACCGCATCCGGCCCCCCGTCGCGACGGACCGGGTGCCGGATCAGGTGCTGGAGGGCGGGCCGGTCATCGACGCGCGGTCCACCACCGAGCCCGCGAAGACCCTGCGCATCCCGGACCACCGGATCGTGCTGACCTTCGACGACGGCCCGGACCCGGAGTGGACGCCGAAGGTGCTGGACGAGCTGAAGAAGTACGACGCCCACGGCGTCTTCTTCGTCACCGGCACCATGGCCTCGCGCTACCCGGACCTGGTCGAGCGCATGGTCAGGGAGGGGCACGAGGTCGGGCTGCACACCTTCAACCACCCCGATCTCTCCTACCAGTCCACCAGCCGCATCGACTGGGAGCTGTCCCAGAACCAATTGGTGCTGGCCGGTGCGGCGGGCATCCGCACCTCCCTCTTCCGGCCGCCCTACTCCTCGTTCGCCGACGCCATGGACAACAAGTCCTGGCCGGTCACGCAGTACATCGGCAGCCGCGGCTACCTCACCGTCGTCAACAACACGGACAGCGAGGACTGGAAGCGGCCGGGCGTCAGGGCGATCATCAAGCGGGCCACGCCCAAGCACGGCAAGGGCGCGGTCATCCTCATGCACGACTCCGGGGGGAACCGGTCCCAGACCGTCACCGCCCTGGGGAAGTTCCTGCCGAAGATGCAGAAGCAGGGATACACGTTCGACAACCTCACCGACGCGCTCGGCGCACCCAGCGCGCACTCCCCGGTCACCGGTTTCGACCTGTGGAAGGGCAAGGCGTTCGTCTGGGCCGTGGGCGTCTCGGAGCACATCACCGATGTGATGGTGGCCGGGCTCGCGGTGATCGGGGTGCTGGTCTTCGCCCGCTTCGGGCTGATGCTCGTGCTGTCCTTCGTCCACGCCCGCCGGGTCCGCGGACGCGGCTTCAGCTGGGGCGAACCCGTCACCCGCACGGTGACCGTCCTGGTGCCCGCGTACAACGAGAAGAAGTGCATCGCGAACACGGTGCGCTCGCTCCTGGCAAGTGACTATCCGGTCGAAGTCATCGTCATCGACGACGGCTCCACGGACGGCACCGCGGACATCGTCCAGCGGATGCGGCTGCCCAACGTCCGGGTGGTGCGCCAGCGCAACGCGGGCAAGCCCGCCGCCCTGAACAACGGCATCGCGCACGCCCGCAACGACATCATCGTGATGATGGACGGCGACACGGTCTTCGAGCCGACCACCGTCCGCGAGCTGGTGCAGCCCTTCGGGGACCCGCGCGTCGGGGCCGTCGCCGGCAACGCCAAGGTCGGCAACCGCGACTCGCTGATCGGCGCCTGGCAGCACATCGAGTACGTGATGGGCTTCAACCTCGACCGCCGCATGTACGACGTGCTGCGCTGCATGCCCACCATCCCCGGCGCGGTCGGGGCCTTCCGGCGCCAGGCGCTGGAGCGGGTCGGCGGCATCAGCGAGGACACCCTCGCCGAGGACACCGACGTCACGATGGCCCTCCACCGGGACGGCTGGCGCGTCGTCTACGCGGAGAACGCCCGCGCCTGGACCGAGGCGCCGGAGACCGTGCAGCAGCTCTGGTCGCAGCGCTACCGCTGGTCGTACGGCACCATGCAGGCGATCTGGAAGCACCGCAGGGCGGTCATCGAGCGCGGGCCCTCGGGCCGCTTCGGCCGCGTCGGACTGCCGTTCGTCTCGCTGTTCATGGTCGTCGCCCCGCTGCTCGCCCCGCTCATCGACGTCTTCCTGCTGTACGGGCTCGTGTTCGGGCCCACCGAGAAGACCGTCGGCGCGTGGCTCGGCGTCCTCGCGGTGCAGCTGGTGTGTGCCGCGTACGCCTTCCGGCTCGACCGGGAGCGCATGACCCATCTGCTCTCGCTGCCCCTCCAGCAGGTCCTGTACCGGCAGCTCATGTACGTGGTGCTGCTCCAGTCCTGGATCACCGCTCTCACCGGCGGCCGGCTGCGCTGGCAGAAGCTGCGTCGCACCGGGGTCGTGGAGGCGCCCGGCGCGATGCCCTCCCAGCGGGCGCGCACCCAGGACCGGAGGCCCGTCGCATGACGCACCCACAGCAGTCGTACGGAATGCCGCACCCGGACGAACAGACCATGGCACTCCGCGTGGTGCTGCCCTCGCCCGCCGCCGGGCCCGCCCCGGCCGAGGCACCGGCCCCCGCGCCCGCCAAGGCCGGCCGGGACCGCTATCTCGACCTGCTGCGCGCGATCGCGCTCGTCCGGGTCGTCGTCTTCCACCTCTTCGGCTGGGCCTGGCTGACCGTCGTGTTCCCGTCCATGGGCGTCATGTTCGCCCTGGCCGGATCGCTGATGGCCCGGTCGTTGGCCCGGCCCGCCTGGAGCGTCATCCGGAGCCGCGTCCGCAGGCTGCTGCCGCCGATGTGGGCGTTCTGCGCCGTCGTCGTGCCCGTGGTCTTCCTGCTCGGCTGGAAGCCGGTCCGCGAGGAGGGCATCTGGTGGTTCCTGAAGCTGGGCTGCTACATCCTGCCGATCGGCACCCCGCCCTTCCCCTGGGAGAACGGCTCCGAGGGCGGCTGGCTGGAAACCTCCTGGGCGGAGCAGGGCATCGGGCCGCTCTGGTACATCCGCGCCTACCTGTGGTTCGTGCTGGCCTCCCCGCTGCTGCTCAAGGCGTTCCGGAAGCTGCCCTGGGTGACGCTGCTGGCCCCGATCGGTCTCACCGCCGTCATCGGCACCGGACTGGTCACCGTGCCGGGCTCGGCCGGTGAGGGCCTGGTGGACTTCGCGGTCTTCGGCTCCTGCTGGATCCTCGGCTTCGCGCACCACGACGGGCTGCTGAAGGCCGTCCCGCGCTACCTCGCCGTGTCGCTGGCCGCGATGCTGATGGCCTTCGCGCTGTGGTGGGGCGCCCACCACCTCACCGAGGAGGGCTGGAACCTGGACGAGATCCCGCTCGCCCAGGCCACCTGGTCGCTCGGGTTCTGCATGATCCTGCTCCAGTACGCCCCCTCCTGGCGGGAGCTGCCGGGCCGGCTGGCCGGGTGGGACAGCCTGGTCACCCTCGCCAACAACCGCGCGGTGACCATCTATCTGTGGCACAACATGCTGCTGATGGCCACCTTCCCGATCATCGACCTGCTCTGGGACGTGCCCTGGGTCGGCGACCACCTCGGCACGTACATCGACCGCGCGAACAACGCGTTGGCGCTGATCATCGTCTGGCCGCTGATCGGGCTGGCGATCCTCGCCGTCGGCTGGGTCGAGGACCTGGCGGCCAAGCGCCGCCCGAGGCTCTGGCCCAACGGCGCCGCCCGCGCCCGTACGTAACCGCGCTCTCACCGGGCCGGCACCGGCCCGGTGAGAGCAAGGTTGCCCACAGGTCACCTCGCGGCACGGCACCGAAACGCGCGCTTCCTAGGTTCGGGACGACACCCCGACCACCCGTGGAGGCGCGTGATGGCAGGCCGTTGGATCGAGCACTGGGACCCGGAGGACGAGACCTTCTGGCGGGACACCGGCGAGCGCGTCGCCCGCCGCAACCTCTGGTTCTCCGTCCTCTCCGAGCACATCGGCTTCTCCATCTGGACCCTGTGGTCGGTGATGGTGCTCTTCATGGGGCCCGAGTACGGGATCGACCCGGCCGACAAGTTCTTCCTGATCTCCACCGCGACCCTGGTCGGGGCCATTGTCCGGGTGCCGTACACCTTCGCGGTCGCCCGCTTCGGTGGCCGGAACTGGACGGTGTTCAGCGCGCTCACCCTGCTCGTGCCCACGATCGCCGCCCTCGTCGTGATGGAGCCGGGCACCTCGTACGGCACCTTCCTCGCGGTGTCCGCGCTGACCGGCATCGGCGGCGGCAACTTCGCCTCGTCCATGACGAACATCAACGCCTTCTTCCCGATGCGCAAGAAGGGCTGGGCGCTCGGGCTCAACGCGGGCGGCGGCAACATCGGCGTGCCCGTCGTGCAGCTGGCCGGGCTCCTGGTCATCGGGACGGCCGGGGCCACGCACCCCAGGATCGTGCTCGCCGCCTACATCCCGCTGATCCTGCTCGCCGCCGGATGCGCCGCGCGCTACATGGACAACCTGGCGCCCGTGCGCAACGACACCGGGGCCGCGAAGGAGGCGGTGCGCGACCGGCACACCTGGATCATGGCGGTCCTCTACATCGGCACCTTCGGCTCCTTCATCGGCTACAGCTTCGCCTTCGGGCTCGTCCTCCAGACCCAGTTCGGCCGGACCCCGCTCCAGGCGGCCTCGCTCACCTTCATCGGACCGCTGCTCGGCTCGCTGATCCGGCCGGTCGGCGGCCGGCTCGCCGACCGGTACGGCGGGGCCCGCATCACCCTCGTCAACTTCGCCGCCATGGCCGCCGCGACCGGCGTGGTCGTATACGCCTCCCGGATCGCCTCGCTGGCCGTGTTCCTCGTCGGCTTCACCGCCCTGTTCGCGCTGTCCGGGCTCGGCAACGGGTCGACGTACAAGATGATCCCGGGCATCTTCCACGCCCGGGCGATCGCCCAGGGGCTGCGCGGCGAGGAGGCGGCGGCCCGGGGGCGGCGGATCTCCGGTGCCGCGATGGGGCTGATCGGCGCGGTCGGCGCGCTCGGCGGGCTCGCCATCAACCTCGCCTTCCGGCAGTCCTTCCAGACCTCCGGCGCGGGCACGGCGGCCTTCTGGTCCTTCCTCGCCTTCTACGCGGTGTGCTCGGCGCTCACCTGGTCGGTATACCTTCGCCGCGCCGCGGCCGTACCGGCGAAGCCCCTGCTCGGCCATGCGGGGGTGTGATGATGGACGGGCGGTGCCGGGCGACGTAACGAGCGGGAAATACAGCTGAACCGGGCCTGTCACGCGGCATTGGCAGGCTCGGTCCTCCGCACCATCGAGCAGCAGCGGGACGAGAGCCGGGTAGACCTCATGCACGACGGACCACACGACGGCCGACAGCCGGACGACGCACCGTACGGGCCCCTCGCGGGCTTCACGGTCGGGGTCACCGCCGCCCGCCGGGCGGAGGAGCTGGGCACGCTGCTGCGGCGCCGGGGCGCCACCGTGGTGCACGCGCCGGCCCTGCGGATCGTGCCGCTCGCCGACGACGGCGAACTGCTCGCCGCGACCGAGCAACTGGTCGCCGAGAAGCCCGACGTGGTCGTCGCCACCACCGCGATCGGCTTCCGCGGCTGGATCGAGGCGGCCGACGGCTGGGGCATCGGCGACCGGCTCCTGGAGACCCTGCGCGGGGTCGAACTCCTGGCGCGCGGCCCCAAGGTGAAGGGCGCGGTACGCGCCGCCGGGCTGACCGAGAAGTGGTCCCCGGCCTCCGAGTCCATGGCCGAGGTCCTGGAACGGCTCCTGGAGGAGGGCGTACAGGGCCGCCGCGTCGCGCTCCAGCTGCACGGCGAACCCCTCCCCGGCTTCGTGGAGGCGCTGCGCGAGGCCGGTGCCGAGGTGGTCGGCGTCCCCGTCTACCGCTGGATGCCGCCGGAGGACATCGCGCCCCTGGACCGGCTCCTCGACCTCACCGCCGCCCGCGCCCTGGACGCGCTCACCTTCACCAGCGCCCCGGCGGCGGCCTCGCTGCTCGGCCGCGCCGAGGAACGCGGACTGCTCACCGAGGTCGTCACGGCGCTGCGCGGCGACATCGTGCCCGCCTGCGTCGGACCGGTCACCGCCCTGCCGTTGCAGGCGCGCGGGATCGACACCGTCCAGCCGGAGCGCTTCCGGCTCGGCCCGCTCGTCCAGCTGATCTGCCGTGAACTCCCCGCCCGCGCCCGTACGCTGCCCATCGCCGGACACCGCGTCGAGATCCGGGGCCACGCCGTCCTGGTGGACGACGAGCTGCGCGCGGTCCCGCCCGCCGGGATGGCCCTGCTGCACGCCCTGTCCCGGCGCCCCGGCTGGGTGGTCTCCCGCGCCGACCTGCTGCGCGCCCTGCCCGGCAGCGGCAGCGACGAGCACGCGGTCGAGACCGCCATGGCCCGGCTGCGCACCGCGCTCGGGGTGCCCCGGCTGATCCAGACCGTCGTCAAGCGCGGCTACCGGCTGGCGCTCGACCCGGCGGCGGACGCCAAGTACGCGGGGGCCTGAAGACGCTTCGCGGGCCGGGGCCGGATAGCGTTCCGGGCATGATCGATGATGCCCATCCGCTCCACGCGGGGATACGGCTGCGCCCCGTCAGGCCGTCCGACGCCGCGTCCTGCGCCGAGGCGCTGACCCGCAGCCGTGCGTACATGCGGCCCTGGGAGCCCCTGCGCCCCGAGTCCTTCTACACCGAGGAGGGCCAGAGCCGGCGGGTGGCCGCGCTGCTCGCGGAGCGGGAGGCGGGGCGCGTGATGCCCTGGGTGCTGAGCGACGCGGAGAACCGGGTGGTCGGCGGGTTCAACCTCAACGCCCTCGTGCTCGGCGCCTTCCGCAGCGCCGTCCTCGGCTACTGGGTGGACGTGGACCTCGCGGGCCGCGGGCTGGCCACGGCCGCCGTGCGCAGGATCTGCGAGCTGGCGCGGGACGAGCTGCGACTGCACCGGGTCGAGGCGGGCACCGTGCTGGACAACACCGCGTCCCAGCGGGTCCTCGCCAAGTGCGGGTTCGAGGAGTTCGGGCTGGCCCGGGGCTACATGCACATCGACGGCGAGTGGCGCGACCACCGCCTCTTCCACCGCCTCCTGCACGACGGCCCGGTGACCGGGGCTGAGGGCTAGACCCGGCGCGTGTGGACGTGGCCCTCGTGCGGCCACGGCGGGGTCGGGGGCAGCACCCCGGTGAGCGCGTACCCGGCCTTCTCCGCGACCCGGCACGAGGCCGCGTTGTCCACCTGATGCAGCAGTTCGAGGCGTACGAGCCCGACGTCGGCGAACGTCGCGGACGCCCAGCCGGACAGCGCTTCGAGGGCGCGCGGGGCGATGCCCCGGCCCCGGGCGGGCGCGATCGTCCAGTAGCCCACCTCCGCCGAGGGTGCGCCGGGCTCCGGGAACGACAGGGCGACATTGCCCACCGGGCCCGCCCCGAACTCCGGGTCCACCACCGCGAAGCTGTGCCGCAGCCCGGTCGCCCGGCCCTCCTCCTGGGCCCGCAGCCAGTGCGCGGCCGCCTCCTCGTCCGCCACCGGCGCCCGCGATCCGGCCTGCACGGCGGGGTCGCGGTACGCCTCGAGGAGCACCCCCAGATCGCCAGGCCGCCAGGGGCGCAGCACCAGGGAACCGGCCGTCGGACAGGTGTCGCGCGCATGGGCGTTCATCGGCTCATCGTACGAGGGGGTTCGAACGGCCCCCCGGCAGGTGCGCGAAGGGACCCCGTCGCATAGGGTTGACGGCTGCCCAGTGCACGTCAGAAGGGGGCCTCGGTGGCCGCGCAGGATGCCGCTGTCGATTCGTTGCGGGACCGGGAAATCGGTGTCGAGCAGGAACATCTCGACCGGGTGTACCACCGTCTCGAGGAGAAGATCCACGAGGCGGAATTTCTCATGGACGACGCCGTCAAACGCGGCCAGGTCGGGACGCCGGGGGCGCTCGCCGAGCGCGACGCCCAGGTGTTCCGCGCCGGAATCCACCTCAACCGGCTGAACAGTGAGTTCGAGGACTTCCTCTTCGGGAGGATCGACCTCCTGCTCGGCAAGGACGGCGAACGCGGCCCGGACGGCGCGTACACCTCCGTCGAGCCCGCCGACGACGTCGTGCGCGAGGACGACACCGCGGACATCGCCGAGACGCTGCACATCGGCCGCATCGGGGTCCTCGACTCCGACTACGCGCCGCTCGTCATCGACTGGCGGGCCCCGGCCGCGGCCCCGTTCTACCGCTCCACGCCCAAGGAGCCCGGCCGGGTGGTCCGCCGCCGCGTCATCCGTTCCAAGGGCCGCCGGGTCCTCGGCGTCGAGGACGACCTGATGCGCCCCGAGCTGACCGCCTACCTGGACGGCGAGAAGCTCCCGGTCGTCGGCGACGGCGCCCTGATGGCCGCGCTCGGACAGGCCCGCAGCCACACCATGCGGGACATCGTCTCGTCCATCCAGGCCGAGCAGGACCTCGTCATCCGGGCCCCCGCCGCCTCCGTCACGGAGGTCTCCGGCGGCCCCGGCACCGGCAAGACCGCGGTCGCCCTGCACCGCGCCGCGTACCTGCTCTACCAGGACCGGCGGCGGTACGCGGGCGGCATCCTCGTCGTCTCGCCGACGCCGCTGCTGGTGGCGTACACCGAGGGCGTGCTGCCCTCGCTCGGCGAGGAGGGCCAGGTCGCGATCCGCGCGGTCGGTTCGCTCTCCGACGACGCGGCGGGCCCCGCGGGCGCCACCGCGTACGACGAGCCGGCCGTCGCCCGGATCAAGGGTTCCTCGCGGATGCTCCCGGTGCTCCGCAAGGCGGCGCGCGGCGCGCTGGAACAGCCCGCGCCCCGGACCGCCTCCGCCGCCGGCGGGCAGCTGGAGTTCGGTGAGGCCGAGGAGGCCCCGCAGCCCGCCGGCACCCCGACCCGGCTGCGCGTGGTCGCCTTCGGTGCCCGGGTCGAGCTCCAGGAGGACGAGCTGCGGCGCATCCGCAACAACGTCCTCGGCGGGACCGCCCCGGTCAACCTGCTGCGCCCGCGCGCCCGCCGGCTGCTGCTCGACGCGCTGTGGAACCGCTCCTCCGGCCGGGGGCGCTACACCGATCCGGAGCTGGCGGCTGAGCTGCGTACGTCCTTCGACGAGGACGTGTCCACGGAGACCCCGTTCATCGAGTTCCTGAACGCCTGGTGGCCCGAGCTGACCCCGCGCGGGGTGCTCGCCGCGATGGCCGACGAGAAGCGGCTCGCCCGGTGGGCGCGGCGCACGCTCAACCAGGGCGAGGTGCGCCGGCTCGCGCGCTCCCTCAAGCGCCTGGACGCCGCCGGTCAGGGGCCGCTCTCCGTGCACGACGTGGCGCTCCTGGACGAGCTGCACACGCTGCTCGGCACCCCGAGCCGCCCCAAGCGCAAGCGCGAGGCGGACCCGCTGGACCAGCTCACCGGTCTGGAGGAGCTGATGCCCCGCCGCGAGGAGACCCAGTGGGAGCGCGCCGAACGGCTCGCCGCCGAGCGCACCGAGTACGCCCACGTCATCGTGGACGAGGCGCAGGACCTGACGCCCATGCAGTGGCGGATGGTCGGCCGGCGCGGCCGGCACGCCACCTGGACGATCGTCGGGGACCCGGCGCAGTCCTCCTGGTCCGACCCGGACGAGGCGGCCGCCGCCCGTGACGAGGCGCTGGGCAGCCGCCCCCGCCGTAACTTCACGCTGACCGTCAACTACCGCAACCCGGCCGAGATCGCCGAGCTGGCCGCGAAGGTGCTGGCCCTCGCCATGCCCGGCATGGAGTCCCCGGCCGCCGTCCGCTCGACCGGCGTGGTCCCGCGCTTCGAGACCGTGCGCGACGACGACCTGGCCGGGACCGTGCGCGAGGAGGCCCGCCGGCTGCTCGCCGAGGTGGACGGCACGGTCGGTGTCGTCGTGGCGATGAACCGGCGCGCCCAGGCCCGCGCGTGGCTGGCGGAGCTGGGCGACCGGGTGGTGGCGCTCGGCAGCCTGGAGGCCAAGGGGCTGGAGTACGACGCGACGGTGGTGGTCTCGCCCGCCGAGATCGCGGACGAGTCCCCGGCCGGGCTGCGCGTGCTGTACGTGGCGCTGACCCGGGCGACCCAGCAGCTGACCGTGGTGTCGGGGGAGCGGGACCTGCCGGACGAGGACGGGGTGCCCGACCTGCTCAGGGACTGAGGACGGGGGCGCGCGGAGGTCGTTTCCGGTCAACACGCGCTGCGGGAATCACTTTTCCAGGTGGTTTGTTAGCCTGGTGGTGACACCGGCTCGATCCAAGCCCCCGGGCCCAACCTTAGTCGCTTCGAGCGACCACTTGCCGCGAGGCGAGCATGGCGGGCCGGTGTCGTCAACTGAAGAAGAGGCCCGCGTCACCTTTGGGTGGCGCGGGCCTCTTCGCGTTCCCGGGGAGGGGTTCCGCTGCGCCGCAGTCTCTCGTATGGTGGAAAACAGTTTCCGCGCTGCGACAGTCATTAACGGCTACTCGTCGGTAGGTGCGAATATCGGAAGGCGTGTCCGCTGCCGGGCCTGCTCGGGCTTCGGACGCGCATAGCAATGAAGCTAAGGAAAGCGAAGGACTCGGCCATGGCAACGGCGCCCAGCGTCTCGTACTCGATGACGGTCAGGCTGGAGGTGCCCGCGAGCGGCACCGCGGTCTCCCAGCTCACCACGGCCGTGGAGTCCTCCGGCGGTTCGGTCACCGGCCTCGACGTGACCGCTTCCGGCCACGAGAAGCTGCGGATCGACGTCACGATCGCCGCCTCCTCCACCGCGCACGCCGACGAGATCGTCAAGGGGCTGCGCGGCATCGAGGGCGTCGTACTCGGCAAGGTCTCCGACCGTACGTTCCTCATGCACCTCGGCGGCAAGATCGAGATGGCGTCCAAGCACCCCATCCGCAACCGTGACGACCTCTCGATGATCTACACCCCCGGCGTGGCCCGGGTCTGCATGGCGATCGCCGAGAATCCCGAGGACGCCCGCCGCCTCACCATCAAGCGCAACTCCGTCGCAGTCGTGACGGACGGCTCCGCGGTGCTCGGCCTCGGCAACATCGGCCCGAAGGCCGCGCTGCCCGTCATGGAGGGCAAGGCGGCCCTCTTCAAGCGCTTCGCCGGCATCGACGCGTGGCCGATCTGCCTGGACACCCAGGACACCGACGCCATCGTCGAGATCGTCAAGGCCATCGCGCCCGGCTTCGCGGGGATCAACCTGGAGGACATCTCCGCGCCGCGCTGCTTCGAGATCGAGGCCCGGCTGCGCGAGGCCCTGGACATCCCCGTCTTCCACGACGACCAGCACGGCACGGCGATCGTCGTCCTGGCCTCGCTGACCAACGCGCTGCGCGTGGTGGGCAAGGGGATCGGGGACGTCCGGGTCGTCATGTCCGGCGCCGGAGCGGCCGGTACGGCCATCCTGAAGCTCCTCATCGCCGCGGGCGTCAAGCACGCCGTCGTCGCCGACATCCACGGCGTGGTGCACTCCGGCCGCGAGGACCTGCGCTCCGCCGACCCGGACTCGCCGCTCTGCTGGATCGCCGACAACACCAACCCGGAGGGCATCACCGGCACCCTCAAGGAGGCCGTGGTCGGCGCCGACGTCTTCATCGGCGTCTCCGCCCCCAACGTGCTGGACGGGGACGACGTGGCGGCCATGGCGGACGGCGCCATCGTGTTCGCGCTCGCGAATCCGGACCCCGAGGTGGACCCGGCGATCGCCCGCCGCACCGCCGCCGTCGTGGCCACCGGACGCTCGGACTTCCCGAACCAGATCAACAACGTGCTGGTCTTCCCCGGCGTCTTCCGGGGCCTGCTCGACGCCCAGTCGCGCACGGTCAACACGGACATGATGCTCGCCGCCGCGCGCGCCCTGGCCGACGTGGTCGCCGAGGACGAGGTGAACGCGAACTACATCATCCCCTCGGTCTTCAACGACAAGGTCGCCGGAGCGGTCGCCGGGGCCGTCCGGGACGCCGCGCGGGCCGCCGGAGCGACTGTGACGGCGCCCACGTCCGTCTGACCTACGGCGCGTCGCGGGTCGCGGCGCCCCAAACGCCCCTTTAGGGTGGGCGGGCGACGCGTCCCGCAGAGCCCCGCAATGCTGTGGAAGGCTCTGGGGGAGCCGACGGGATGTCACCACGACGAGGCAGTGGTGCTGTTCGCGCGGCTCCCGGAGGGTGCCGGATTGGCTTTCCCGCCGCAGGTGGGGGCAGGATGCTTCCTCAAGGACTACGTCCAGGGGAGACCCCACAGGGCGCGAGGTCTACCGGACCCTCTCAAGGGCGGACCCGGGTACGGGGACTGTCCGAGGGCCCTGGCAGCATCGGCTTCGATCTCACGCCTCACAGGCAAGAAGAACACGGGAGTAACAACATGAACCGCAGTGAGCTGGTGGCCGCCCTGGCCGACCGTGCCGAGGTGACCCGCAAGGACGCCGACGCCGTGCTGGCCGCTCTCGCCGAGACCGTCGGTGAGGTCGTCGCCAAGGGCGACGAGAAGGTCACCATCCCCGGTTTCCTGACCTTCGAGCGCACCCACCGTGCCGCTCGCACCGCTCGTAACCCGCAGACCGGCGACCCGATCAACATCCCGGCCGGCTACAGCGTGAAGGTCTCCGCGGGCTCCAAGCTCAAGGAAGCCGCCAAGGGCAAGTAAGACCCCTGGGCACGACGGAGGGCGGCCACCCCACCCGGGGTGGCCGCCCTCCGGCATTCGGCCCTCCAGCGGCCGCTCAGGCCCGTCAGACCAGCGAGCCGCCCGGCAGCTCGACCTTCGCGCCCAGCTTCTCCAGCTTGTCCATGAAGTTCTCGTAGCCCCGGTTGATCAGGTCGATGCCGTGCACCCGGGAGGTGCCCTGGGCCGCGAGGGCGGCGATCAGGTACGAGAAACCGCCGCGCAGGTCCGGGATGACCAGGTCCGCGCCCTGGAGCTTCGTGGGGCCCGACACGACCGCGGAGTGCAGGAAGTTGCGCTGGCCGAAGCGGCAGTCCGAGCCGCCCAGGCACTCGCGGTAGAGCTGGATGTGCGCGCCCATCTGGTTCAGCGCGGAGGTGAAGCCGAGCCGGGACTCGTACACCGTCTCGTGGACGATGGAGAGGCCCGCGGCCTGCGTCAGCGCGACGACCAGCGGCTGCTGCCAGTCCGTCTGGAAGCCGGGGTGCACGTCCGTCTCCAGCGCGATGGCGTTGAGCGCGCCGCCCGGGTGCCAGAAGCGGATGCCCTCGTCGTCGATCTCGAACGCGCCGCCGACCTTGCGGTAGGTGTTCAGGAACGTCATCATCGAGCGCTGCTGGGCGCCCCGGACGTAGATGTTGCCCTCGGTCGCCAGTGCGGCGGACGCCCAGGAGGCGGCCTCCAGGCGGTCCGGGAGGGCGCGGTGGGTGTAGCCGTCGAGGCGGTCCACACCGGTGATCCGGATGGTCCGGTCGGTGTCCATCGAGATGATCGCGCCCATTTTCTGCAGGACGCAGATCAGGTCCTCGATCTCCGGCTCCACGGCCGCGTTGGACAGCTCCGTGACGCCCTCGGCGAGCACCGCGGTCAGCAGCACCTGCTCGGTGGAGCCCACCGAGGGGTACGGCAGCCGGATCTTGGTGCCGCGCAGCCGCTGCGGGGCCTCCAGGTACTGCCCGTCCGCCCGCTTCTCGATGGTCGCGCCGAACTGGCGCAGCACGTCGAAGTGGAAGTCGATCGGCCGGCCGCCGATGTCGCAGCCGCCGAGCCCCGGGATGAACGCGTGGCCCAGGCGGTGCAGCAGCGGACCGCAGAACAGGATCGGGATGCGCGAGGAGCCCGCGTGCGCGTCGATGTCGGCGACGTTGGCGCTCTCGACGTGCGTGGGGTCCAGGACCAGTTCGCCCGGCTCCTCACCGGGGCGGACCGTCACGCCGTGCAGCTGGAGCAGCCCGCGCACCACGCGTACGTCGCGGATGTCGGGCACGTTGCGCAGCCGGCTCGGCCCGCTGCCGAGCAGCGCGGCGACCATCGCCTTGGGCACCAGGTTCTTGGCGCCTCGGACGCGGATCTCGCCCTCCAGCGGGGTTCCGCCGTGGACAAGCAGGACATCGTCTGTGCCGGTCATGAATCTCGCGTTCCGGAGTGGTCGGGCAGGGGGCCAAACGAAAGAGTAATGGCCCCGCACCCCCGTTCCGTAGGGGAACGGGTGGTGTACGAACGTCATGAATCCGCCACAACACGCTCTGCTGTACGGGACTTGCGGAGGGTCACCGTCCGGATCGCCGGTCCCGCCGTGCGCTCCTCGTGCACCCGTGCGCCCTGAGCTGCGCTCGGGCACCGAGCGCGACGACCGTGTCACTTGGCCCCCGCCACGGCCCGGGATGCGGGATCATTTCTGCCATGACCGAGGTGTCCTCGCTCACAGGGCGGCTGCTCGTGGCCGCGCCCGCCCTGGCGGACCCGAACTTCGACCGCGCGGTCGTGCTGCTCCTCGACCACGACGAGGAGGGCTCCCTCGGTGTGGTCCTCAACCGCCCCACGCCGGTGGGCGTCGTGGACATCCTGGCGGCCTGGGCCGGGCTGACCGGTGAGCCGGAGGTCGTCTTCCAGGGCGGACCGGTCTCGCTGGACTCCGCCCTCGGGGTCGCGGTGATCCCGGGCGGCGAGGGCCCCCTCGGCTGGCGCCGGGTGTACGGGGCGATCGGCCTGGTCGACCTGGAGGCGCCGCCCGAACTGCTGGCGGCGGCCGTGGGCTCGCTGCGGATCTTCGCGGGGTATGCGGGCTGGGGGCCCGGACAACTGGAGCGCGAGCTGTCCGAGGGCGCCTGGTACGTGGTGGAATCGGAGCCCGGTGACGTGTCCTCGCCACGCCCGGAGGGCCTGTGGCGTGCGGTCCTGCGCCGGCAGCGCAGCGAACTGGCCATGATCGCCACGTATCCGGACGACCCTTCGCTGAACTGATGTCCCGTTCTTCAGTACGCTTGGCGGTTATGAGCACTCTTGAGCCCGAGCGCGGGGCAGGTACCGGAACCCTCGTGGAGCCGACACCACAGGTGTCGAACGGCGACGGCGACCACGAGCGCTACGCCCATTACGTCCAGAAGGACAAGATCATGGCGAGTGCCCTGGAGGGCACCCCCGTGGTCGCACTGTGCGGCAAGGTCTGGGTACCGGGGCGCGACCCCAAGAAGTACCCGGTCTGTCCCATGTGCAAGGAGATCTACGAGTCCATGGGCGCCGGCGGCGACAAGGGCAAGGGCGGCAAGGACAAGAAGTAGCGGCCACCGGTACGGCCCGCAGCTGAAGGTCCGGGAGACCCCCGGGGCACGCATCCGCGTGCCCCGGGGGTTTTTCGTGTGCCGTTGCACGGGGTGCTCCGCCAGGTCACGGAGTGGTGCAGACGTGGTGCAGACCACTTGTGGCCGTCCAGGTCCGGACCTACTCTCCTGCCTGTTGTGCAGAACGAAACATGCGTTGCATATGTTGCAACGCTGACCGGTAGGGGTTCCCGGATGAAGTTCTCTGCCCGAATCGCCGCCCCGGCCGCGGCGCTCGTCCTGGCGGGCCTCACCGCCACCGCCTGCGCGCCGCAGACCTCCGACACCGGAGCCAAGGGCGACGAGAAGACCGGCACGCTGCGTGTCTGGCTGTTCCAGGAGGTCGGCAACAAGCCGAAGGAGAAGGTCGTCGACACCGCGGTCGCCGCCTTCAGGAAGGCCCACGAGGGCGCGAAGGTCGAGATCGAGTACATCCCGGTCGAGACCCGTGCCCAGCGCGTCAAGGCCGCCTTCAACGACCCGAAGAGCGCCCCCGACCTCATCGAGTACGGCAACACCGACACCGCCGGATACGTGAAGGACGGCGGACTCGCCGACATCACCTCCGAGTTCGGCGCCTGGGCCGACGCCAAGGACACCGACCCGGCCGCCAAGCAGTCCGTCACGGTCGGCGGCAAGGTCTACGGGGCCCCGCTCTTCGTCGGCGTACGCGCGCTCTACTACCGCACCGACGTCTTCGCGGACCTGGGCATCGAACCGCCCAAGTCCCAGGCCGAACTGATTTCCACCGCCAAGAAGATCCACCGGAAGAAGCCGGACCTGTACGGGCTCGCCGTCGGCGGCGCCTACACCTACGGCGCGATGCCGTTCATCTGGGCCAACGGCGGCGAACTGGCCGACCAGGACGGCTCCTCGTACACGTCGGCCATCAATAGCGCGAAGGCCCGCAAGGGCATCGAGGCGTACACCTCGCTGTTCGGCGCCACCAACTGCCCGCCCGCCAAGTGCGCGGCCATGGGCGGCAACGCGACCGTCACCGCCTTCGCGTCCGGCAAGGCCGCCATGGCCATCGGCGGCGACTTCAGCCACGCGGCCGTCGAGGCCGGCAGCGTCAAGGGCAAGTACGCCGTGGTCCCGCTGCCCGGCGTGGCCGAGGGCTCCATAGCGCCCGCCTTCGCGGGCGGCAACAACATCGGCGTGCTGAAGAGCAGCGGCCACCGCACCCTCGCCGTCGAACTGATGAAGGAGCTGACCGGCAAGGCGTCCCAGGCACGGATGTTCGACGCGATGGGCTTCCTGCCGACCTACAGCGACGTCCGCGCCGCCGCGGCGAAGCGCGAGCCGTTCGTCGAGCCCTTCGTCAAGACGCTCGGCGCCGGGGCCAAGTTCGTGCCCGCATCCCCGGCCTGGGGGCAGATCGACTCCTCGCTGATCCTGCCCACGATGTTCCAGGAGATCGTCAGCGGCCGTAAGGACGTGGCGAAGGCGGCCGACGACGCCGCGAAGAAGATGGACGCGGCGTTCGCCGACGCGGGCTGACGATGACCGCGAACAGCACGGCGTACAAAACACGCCCCACACCCGCGACCCGCCCGCGCCGCCGCCCGGTCTCCCCGGCCCGGCGGCCGGGCTGGACGCCCTGGCTCTACCTGCTGCCCGCGCTCGTCCTGCTCGGCGGGCTGCTGGTCTACCCGATCTACCAGCTCGGCCTGATCTCCTTCCTGGAGTACACCCAGGCCCAGGTCAGCGGCGGCGAACCGGCCACCTTCCAGGGCTTCGGCAACTACACCACCCTCTTCGGCGACGGCCAGTTCTGGCAGGTCCTGTCCGCCACCGTGGTCTTCGCCGCCGCCTGCGTCCTGGCCACCCTGCTCGTCGGCTGCGCGCTGGCCGTCCTGCTCACCCGGATACGGGCCGTGCCCCGGCTCGCCCTCATGCTCGCCGCGCTCGGCGCCTGGGCCACGCCCGCGATCACCGGGTCGACCGTCTGGGTCTTCCTCTTCGACGCCGACTTCGGCCCGGTCAACCGCATCCTGGGGCTCGGCGACCACTCGTGGACGTACGGGCGCTACAGCGCCTTCACGCTGGTGCTCCTCGAAGTCCTGTGGTGCTCCTTCCCGTTCGTGATGGTCACGGTGTACGCGGGCATCCGGGCGATCCCCACCGAGGTCCTGGAGGCGGCCGCGCTGGACGGGGCCTCGCAGTGGCGGATCTGGCGTTCCGTCACGGCCCCGATGCTGCGGCCGATCCTCACCGTCGTCACCATCCAGTCGGTCATCTGGGACTTCAAGGTGTTCACCCAGATCTACGTCATGACCAACGGCGGCGGGATCGCCGGACAGAACCTGGTGCTGAACGTGTACGCGTACCAGAAGGCGTTCGCCTCCTCGCAGTACAGCCTCGGCTCCGCGATCGGCGTCGTGATGCTGCTGATCCTGCTCGCCGTGACGCTGGTCCACCTGCGCCTCGTACGCCGTCAGGGGGAGGAACTGTGAGCCTGTCCGTCCGCTCGTTCGTCCGCCGGCCCGGCCGGCTCGCCGCCGAGGCCGCCGCGCTGCTCATCGCCGCCGCCGTCGCGTTCCCGCTGTACTGGATGGTGCTCTCCGCCCTCAAACCGGCGGGCGAGGTCCAGTCCACGCACCCCAGGCCCTGGACCCTGTCGCCGTCCCTGGACTCCTTCCGGCGGGTCTTCCAGCAGCAGGACTTCGGGCGCTACTTCGTCAACAGCCTGCTCGTCGCCGGGACGGTCGTCGTCGCCTCCGCGCTCATCGCGTTCCTGGCTGCCACGGCGGTCACCCGGTTCCGGTTCCGCTTCCGGACCACGCTGCTGATCATGTTCCTGGTCGCGCAGATGGTGCCGGTCGAGGCGCTGACGATCCCGCTGTTCTTCCTGATGCGGGACTTCGGCCAGCTGAACACGCTCGGCTCGCTGATCCTGCCGCACCTGGCGTTCTCGCTGCCGTTCGCGATCTGGATGCTGCGGGGCTTCGTACGGGCCGTGCCGGACGCGCTGGAGGAGGCCGCGTACATCGACGGCGCGAGCCGCACCCGCTTCCTGTGGCAGATCCTCTTCCCGCTGGTCTTCCCCGGCCTGGTGGCGACGAGCGTCTTCTCGTTCATCTCCACCTGGAACGACTTCCTGTTCGCGAAGTCGTTCATCATCAGCGACACCTCCCAGTCGACGCTCCCCATGGCGCTGCTGGTCTTCTTCAAACCCGACGAGAACGACTGGGGCGGGATCATGGCAGCCTCGACGGTGATGACCGTGCCCGTGCTGGTCTTCTTCGTACTCGTACAGCGACGCCTGGTCTCCGGACTCGGCGGAGCGGTTAAGGACTGACGTCATGGCCATGGAACTGATCCCGGCGCCCCTGCGCACCGACGACCGGGGGCGCTGCGGATGCGTCCTGGACGCGTCCACCACCATCGCGGCGGCCCCCGGCACCGAGACCACCGAACGCTGGCTGCGCGCCACCCTGGGCGCCGCCTTCGGCCTGTCCCTCGCCCCCGCCCCCGAGGGCGCCCCGCGCGCCATCACGCTGCGCACCGACGCCACCCTGCCGCCCGAGGGCTACCGGCTGACCACCACGTCCGACGAGGGCGTCGTCATCACCGGCGGCAGCCCGGCCGGGGTGTTCTGGGGCGCCCAGACCCTGCGCCAGCTGCTGGGCCCCGAGGCGTTCCGGAAGGCGCCGACGGGTGACGGCGGGGCGGCCTTCGGGTTCACCGACATCGAGGACGCGCCCCGCTTCGGCTGGCGCGGCCTGATGCTCGACGTGGCACGGCACTTCCTGCCCAAGGACGACGTCCTGCGCTACCTCGACCTGCTCGCCGCCCACAAGCTGAACGTCTTCCACTTCCACCTCAGCGACGACCAGGGCTGGCGCGTCGAGATCAAGCGCCACCCCCGCCTCACCGAGGTCGGTGCCTGGCGGCCGCGTACCAAGTACGGGCACCGGGCCTCCGAGCTGTGGGACGAGACCCCGCACGGCGGCCACTACACCCAGGACGACATCCGCGAGATCGTCGCCTACGCCGCGGCCCGGCACATCCGGGTCGTCCCCGAGATCGACATCCCCGGCCACTCGCAGGCCGCGATCAGCGCCTACCCGGAACTCGGCAACACCGACGTCATCGACACCTCGGCGCTCGGCGTCTGGGACAACTGGGGCGTCACGCCGAACGTCCTGGCCCCCACCGACCACGTCCTGCGGTTCTACGAGGGCGTCTTCGAGGAGCTCCTGGACCTCTTCCCGCCGGAGACCTCGCCGTTCGTCCACGTCGGCGGGGACGAGTGCCCCAAGGACCAGTGGAAGGAGTCGCCCGCCGCGCAGGCCCGCATCAAGGAACTCGGCCTGGCGGACGAGGACGAGCTCCAGTCCTGGTTCATCCGCCACTTCGACACCTGGCTCGCCGAGCGCGGCCGCCGCCTCATCGGCTGGGACGAGATCCTGGAGGGCGGCCTCGCGCCCGGCGCCGCCGTCTCCTCCTGGCGCGGTTACGCGGGCGGCATCGCGGCCGCCGAGGCCGGGCACGACGTGGTCATGTGCCCGGAGCAGCAGGTGTATCTGGACCACCGTCAGGACGGCGGCCCCGACGAGCCGATGCCCATCGGATACGTGCGCACCCTGGAGGACGTCTACCGCTTTGAACCCGTTCCGCCGTCCCTGAGCGAGGAGGCGGCCCGGCACGTCCTCGGCACCCAGGCCAACGCCTGGTCCGAGGTCATGCAGAACCGGGCCCGCGTCGACTACCAGGTCTTCCCCCGCCTCGCCGCCTTCGCCGAGGTCGCCTGGTCCGCCCTGCCCGCCCCGGACGAACGGGACTTCGCCGGTTTCGAGCGCCGCATGACCGCCCACTACGCCCGGCTCGACGCCCTCGGCGTCGGCTACCGGCCGCCGTCCGGACCGCTGCCCTGGCAGCAGCGCCCGGGCGTCCTCGGACGCCCGATCGAGGGGGCACCCCCGAACGTGTGAGCCCGGCCCCAACACGCTCTCCCGCCACCACGGCCCCTGCGACCGTGGTGGCGGCGGCCGTTCGAAGGGGTGCCGCCCCCGCAACGGAGAAAGCCGTACGGAGATGCGTAAGACCGGCAAAGGGTGCTCACCGCCGAACCGGCGCGAAAACGGGACTATTACCCTGACCTTGGACGGATACACCCTTCGCGGACCTGCGCGTCGGGCCGGTCCGAACATGTGCCAGAGTTGCCACGTCCGGGCTTCGAGCACGTACCGTACGGCGAAACAGGCGGGAGCGCCGGGACACCGGGAAGGGGCAGCTGGGTTGACCACGCACGCACCGCAGGCGACGCAGTCCGTGACGCTGCCTGCCTCGCTGGACGAGGCGGTGGCGGCACTCGGCGCCATGCCGGCCGCCGTCCCCGTGGCAGGCGGCACGGACCTGATGTCGGCCGTCAACAAGGGGCTCCTGCGCCCCTCCGGTCTGGTCGGACTCGGCCGGATCAGCGAGCTGCGCGGCTGGCACTACCAGGACGGGCACGCCCTGCTGGGCGCCGGCCTGACCCACGCCCGCATGGGGCGGCCCGACTTCGCGGCCCTCATCCCCGCGCTCGCCGCCTCCGCCCGCGCCGCGGGCCCCCCGCAGATCCGCAACGCCGGCACGCTCGGCGGCAACATCGCGACCGCCGCCCCGACCGGCGACGCGCTTCCGGTACTCGCCGCGCTGGAGGCCGAGCTGGTCGTCGCGGGCCCGGGCGGCGCCCGCCGCGAGATCCCCGTCTCCCACCTGCTGGCCGGCCGCGAGATGCTGGAGCCCGCCGAGCTGATCGGCTTCGTCCGGGTGCCCCTGCTGCACGCCCCGCAGGTCTTCCTCAAGGCCACCGGCCGCACCGGCCCGGGCCGCGCCACCGCCTCCGTCGCGATCGTCCTCGACCCGGCCCGGCGCGGGGTGCGCTGCGCGGTCGGCGCCATCGCCCCGATGCCGCTGCGCCCGCTGGAGGCGGAGCGCTGGATCGCCTCGCTGATCGACTGGGACGGGGCGCGCGGCCTCGCGCCCGACGCGCTGGCCGCCTTCGGCGAGTACGTCGCGGCCGCCTGCATCCCGGACCAGGAACCACCCGCCGACGGGGGAGAGGCACCACCGCTGCCCCCCGGCGTACTGCACCTGCGGCGCACCGTCGCCGCGCTCGCCCGACGCGCGCTGGGGAGGGCACTGTCGTGAGCAAGGAGAACCCCGCCGAGCAGCACCACGGCGGCTGGCAGCCGACCCCGCAGGGCGGCGACTACGACGGCGAGGCGACCGCCTTCGTCCAGTTGCCGCCGGAGGACCTGGCGGACATCCCGCTGGCCGCGCCCGGCCACGGCTACACCCCGCCGATGATCCTGCCGCTGACCCCCGCCGCCGACCGCGATCCGGCGGCCGCCGGCAACTGGGTCGTCCAGACCCCGGAGCAGCAGCCCGGACAGCCCGCGCCCGACGCGGTGCACTGGCCCGACCCGAACCAGCAGTCCGGCTACGGCTACCCGCACCCCGAGGACCAGCAGCCGACCGGCTCGTACCAGGAGCCGTACGGTACGGACCCGGCCGCCACGGGCCAGTGGGCCGTGGACACCTCGTCCTGGCCGGCCCCGGCCGCCCCGCTCTCCGACGACTCCGGCGAGCTGTACACCCCGCCCCCCGTCGCGGACTGGTACGCGGACCGCCCGGCCACGCTGCCGGGCGGCGCCCCGGCGCCCTGGGCGGTGCCGGACGCGGCCGAGGCCGCGGTGCCGGAGGCGGCGGAGGTCACGGAGCCGGAGGCCGTTGACGCCCCCGCCGACGCCGATGAACCGGCCGACGCCCTGGCCGGAGGCCCCGCCGAGAGCGCTCCCGAGGCGGCGGAGCCCGACGCGGAGCAGCCCGCGCCGGAGGCCGACGCCCTCGCGGCGGCGGACCCCGTCGCGGCGGAGCCCGGTGCCGAGCCCGCCGAGCCCGCCGGGGAAGCGGTGCCGGACGCGGAGGTGCCCGAGGCGGAGGCCGTCCAGCCCGCGGAGGTGCCCGAGGCCCCGGCCCCGGAGGGGCCCCCGCTGCCCAGCGAGCACCCGGCCGCCTCGTACGTCCTGCACGTCAACGGCGTCGACCGGCCCGTCACGGACGCCTGGATCGGCGAGTCCCTGCTCTACGTGCTGCGCGAGCGCCTCGGCCTCGCCGGGGCCAAGGACGGCTGCTCGCAGGGCGAGTGCGGGGCGTGCAACGTCCAGGTGGACGGGCGGCTCGTCGCCTCCTGCCTGGTGCCCGCCGCCACGACCGCCGGCAGCGAGGTCCGTACGGTCGAGGGCCTGGCCGTCGACGGGGAACCGTCCGACGTGCAGCGGGCGCTGGCGGACTGCGGCGCCGTCCAGTGCGGCTTCTGCATCCCCGGCATGGCGATGACCGTCCACGACCTCCTGGAGGGCAACCACCGCCCCAGCGAGCTGGAGACCCGCCGGGCGCTCTGCGGCAACCTCTGCCGCTGCTCCGGCTACCGGGGCGTCCTGGACGCCGTCAACGAGGTCATCGCGGGCCGCGAGGCCGCCGCCGAAGCCGTTGCCGAGGAGACCGGGTCCGGCGAGCCGGAGGAGCCCCGCATCCCGCACCAGGCGGCTCCGGGCGCCGGTAGTGTGCAGGCCCACCAGCAGGACGGAGGCATGGCGTGAGCAACGACGCGGCCGGCGCCACCCCCACGACGATCAGCATCCCGTCGCCGGCCGGCCCGGGCGGACCCGAGGCCGAGCAGCCGCGGCTCGGCATCGGCGCCTCGCTGCCGCCGGCCGACGCCCGCGCCAAGACCGAGGGCACCTTCCCGTACGCCGCCGACCTGTGGGCCGAGGGCCTGCTCTGGGCGGCCGTCCTGCGCTCCCCGCACGCGCACGCCCGCATCGTCTCCATCGACACCTCGGCCGCCGCCGAGATGCCCGGGGTGCGCGCGGTCGTCACCCACGAGGACGTCCCGGGCGAGGCCCTGTACGGCCGCAAGGTCGTGGACCGCCCCGTCTTCGCCTCCGACCTGGTCCGCCACCACGGCGAGCCGATCGCCGCCGTCGCCGCCGACCACCCCGACACCGCCCGGCTCGCCGCCGCCGCGATCGCCGTCGAGTACGAGGTGCTGGACCCGGTCACCGACCCGGAGAAGGCGTTCGAGGCCGAGCCCCTGCACCCCGACGGCAACCTCATCCGCCACATCCCGCTGCGCTACGGCGACCCGGAGGCGGCCGGCGAGGTCGTCGTGGACGGGCTGTACCGCATCGGCCGCCAGGACCCCGCACCGATCGGCGCGGAGGCCGGGCTCGCCGTGCCCCGCCCGGACGGCGGCGTCGAGCTCTACACCGCCTCCACGGACCCGCACACCGACCGCGACCTGGCCGCCGCCTGCTTCGGCCTCGAACCGGAGCGGGTCAAGGTCGTGGTCACCGGAGTCCCCGGCGCGACCGGCGACCGCGAGGACCCCGCCTTCCAGCTGCCGCTGGGCCTGCTCGCCCTGCGCACCGGCTGCCCGGTCAAGCTGGCCGCCACCCGCGAGGAGTCCTTCCTCGGCCACGCCCACCGCCACCCCACCCTGCTGCGCTACCGCCACCACGCGGACGCGGAGGGCCGCCTGGTCAAGGTGGAGGCCCAGATCCTGCTGGACGCGGGCGCCTACGCGGACGCCTCCTCGGAGTCGCTGGCCGCCGCGGTCGCCTTCGCCTGCGGCCCGTACGTCGTCCCGCACGCCTTCATCGAGGGCTGGGCCGTCCGTACGAACAACCCGCCCTCCGGCCACGTCCGGGGCGAGGGCGCGATGCAGGTCTGCGCCGCCTACGAGGGCCAGATGGACAAGCTGGCCGCGAAGCTGGGGATCGACCCGGCCGAGCTGCGCATGCGCAACGTGCTGGCGACCGGCGACATCCTGCCGACCGGGCAGACCGTGACCTGCCCCGCGCCCGTGGCCGAACTGCTCACCGCCGTCCGGGACCACCCGCTGCCCGCCCTGCCCAAGGACGCCCCGGAGGACGACTGGCTGCTGCCGGGCGGCCCCGAGGGCGCGGGCGAACCGGGCGCGGTGCGGCGGGGCGTCGGGTACGCGCTGGGCATGGTCCACATGCTGGGCGCGGAGGGCGCCGACGAGGTGTCCACGGCCACGGTCCGGGTCCACGACTCGGTCGCCACCGTCATCTGCGCCGCCGTCGAGACGGGCCAGGGCTTCTCCACGCTGGCCCGGCAGGTCGTCCAGGAGACCCTGGGCGTCGAGGAGGTGCACGTCGCCGCCGTCGACACCGACCAGCCGCCCGCGGGACCGGCCACGCACGGCCGCCACACCTGGGTCTCCGCCGGAGCCGTCGAACGCGCCGCGAAGATGGTCCGCACCCAGCTCCTCCAGCCTCTGGCGCACAAGTTCGGGATGTCCACGGAGCTGCTCCAGATCACGGACGGCAAGATCACCTCGTACGACGGGGTGCTCTCCACGACGGTGTCGGAGGCGCTGGACGGCAAGGAGCTGTGGGCCACCGCGCAGTGCCGCCCGCACCCCACCGAGCCGCTGGACGAGTCCGGGCAGGGCGACGCCTTCGTCGGCATGGCGTTCTGCGCGGTCCGCGCTGTGGTGGACGTCGACATCGAGCTGGGCTCGGTCCGGGTGGTCGAGATGGCCGTCGCCCAGGACGTCGGCCGCGTCCTCAACCCGTCCCAGCTGGCGACCCGTATCGAGGCGGGCGTCACCCAGGGCATCGGCGCCGCCCTCACCGAGAACCTCCGCACCGCCCGCGGCCTGGTCCGCCACCCGGACCTCACCGGCTACGCCCTGCCGACCTCGCTGGACGCGCCGGAGATCCGCATCGTGAAGCTGATCGAGGAGCGCGACGTGGTCGCCCCGTTCGGCGCGAAGCCCGCGTCGGCGGTCCCGGTCGTGACGTCCCCGGCCGCGGTCGCGGCGGCGGTCCGCGCGGCAACCGGCCGCCCGGTCAACCGCCTCCCGATCCGCCCCCAGGCAGCGGTGGCAACCCCGAAGAGCTGACCGCGGGGCCTTTCCCGTACCCCCAACCCCCGGTGGTGTGCGACGACTTGAGTACGCGTACTCAAGTCGCCGCACACCACCGGGGGTTAGCGTTTCGCGCACCAGCGACCGAGGGGGGAAGCGTGGCTACGTCGATCACGAGTGTGCGAGGGCTGGCGCGACTGCTGGGGTGTGTGGTTCTGGCCGTGTTTCTCACAGCTTGCCAAGCTGGGAAGGAACAGGAAAAACCCAAGATGGACATGAAGCAGGCGGGTCAGCGTGCGGAGGAGATCCTCGATGACACGATGGAGGCAATCCAGCCGTCGGTGAAATGGGTGCGAGGGGTGGCGATGGTGTCGCCGTGCAGCACCAACCTCAATGAGCCGACCGGAACGACGACGGTCGTGCGCAGCAGGAACATTCTCACCGTGGTCTCGGAGCGGCGACGTGACGAATTGCTGAAGATGGTGCAAAGGCACTGGAAGAAGCGAGGAGCCACGGACTTCGACGTCCACTCCGACGAGAAGATGCCACGGATCCGGGCCAAGACTGCCGACGGGCTGACCGTGACACTTGACGTCGGCTATGCCGGCAATGTGTATATCCGTGCCGCATTTGGGTGTGCGCAAGACTCCGCGATGACCTACCCGAAAGGGACGCCCGGTCAGCCCGGGGGGCCGGATGAGCCGGAGCGGATTCCCCGCGAGCACTCGCCCTACTGGTCCGGGACGGGCTCGTGAGAAAGCCGATTCGGTCGCTGGGCTCTCTGCTCCTGGTCGTGGCGCTTGCTGCCTGCCAGAGCCAGAAGGCTGAACCCGAGATGGACATGCAGCAGGCGGGGGAGCGGGCGGAGGAAATCCTCGACGGGACGGTGGCGGCGATCCAGCCGCCGGTGAAATGGGAGCGTGACAACCCGTCGCAGTTGGCGTGCGACAACGGTCTCAACCGGCCGATCGGAGCGACAAGTGTCTACCGGGGCCGGACGATCCTCACCGTGGTTTCCGCGCGGCGGCGGGGCGAGCTGCTGGAAATGGTCCGGCGGTACTGGAAGCAGCAGGGCTTCGGAGACTTCGAGATCGACTCCGATTCGCACATGCCGCAGATCCGGGCCACGTCGGCCGACGGGCTGGTTGCCATTCTGGACGTTGGCGATATCGGCAATGTCTTCCTCACCGCAGGGTTCAGCTGCGCGAAGGACTCCGAGATGACCTACCCGAGGGATACACCCGGTGTGCCCGGGTCGTCGGTGGAGACGGACGGGCTTCCCCGGAAGTACTCGGCCCACTGGTCCGAGACCGCGCCGCACTGACCCCGGAACGCCGAACCGCCCGCCCCCTGGAGCAAGGGGGCGGGCGGTTGTATGGAGACCGTGACCGGATTCGAACCGGTGTAACTCGAGTTGCAGTCGAGCCCCTGAGCCTCTCGGGCACACGGTCCTGCGTGGTGTCGCTGTACCGACCGTAGGGCTGGGCGGAGGGGCGCTCAAGGGTTCCGGCGGACGTGCAACGGGACTGCCATACGCCGTTCACGATCGCGGCGGCGGGCCTAGGGCCTGTCCGGCGGATCATGGCCGGGGTCGCGACGCCTGGTACGGCACCTCGCCGCGTTGCCGAAACGCCCTAATCGCTCCGCGATGAGGACGCTCCGGCGCCTTGCGATGCACCGCACCAGACGCCGCGCCCTCCCCGACCCTGATCCGCCGGACGGGCCCTAGGTCCAACGGACGAGCGTGGGGGCGACCACCGACAGGGTTCATCAGGGGTTTCGCCCCTTACTCTTGGCTCATGACCGCCCTGGAACCGCGTGACGCCGATGTCCCGCGCCTCATCGAAGACGTCGACGCCGCCGCCCCGGAGGGGCCCGTGCTGCCCGAGGGGATTCTCGGGCGGACGTACCGGGCGCTCAGCATCGGCATCGTCTCCGTGGTGTTCCTGATCGCGTTCGAGGCCACCGCCGTGGGGACCGCGATGCCGGTTGCCGCGCGGGAGCTGCACGGCATCCCGATGTACGCGTACGCGTTCTCGGCGTACTTCACCACCAGCCTGTTCGCCATGGTGCTGTCCGGGCAGTGGGCCGACCGGCGCGGCCCGCTCGCCCCGCTGGCCGCCGGGATCAGCGCCTTCGCGGCGGGGCTCCTGCTGTCCGGGACCGCGGGGTCCATGTGGATGTTCATCGCGGGGCGGGCCGTCCAGGGGCTCGGCGGCGGGCTGGTGATCGTCGCGCTGTACGTGGTGATCAGCCGGGCCTACCCGGAGCACCTGCGGCCGGCGATCCTGGCCGCGTTCGCCGCGAGCTGGGTCATCCCCTCGGTCGTCGGGCCGCTGGCGGCCGGAAGCGTCACCGAGCACCTGGGCTGGCGCTGGGTCTTCGTCGGCATCCCGGTCCTCATCGTGTTCCCCCTCGCGCTCGCGCTGCCCGAGATCCGGCGCATGGCGTCAGGACCGGCGGACCCGGATGCGCCGGTGGAGCCGTACGACCGCCGCCGCATCGCGCTCGCGCTGGGCATCTCGCTGGGCGCCGGGCTGCTCCAGTACGCCGGCCAGGAGCGGAACTGGCTCTCGCTGCTGCCTGCCGCCGCCGGGGCCGCGCTGCTCGTCCCCGCGATCCGGGGCCTGCTGCCCGGGGGCACGTGGCGCGCGGCGCGCGGGCTGCCCGCGGTGGTGCTGCTGCGGGGTGTCGCGGCCGGGTCCTTCATCGCCGCCGAATCGTTCGTCCCGCTGATGCTGGTCACCCAGCGCGGCATGTCCCCGACCCTGGCCGGCCTCTCCCTGGCCGCGGGCGGCGGCACCTGGGCTCTTGGCTCGTACGTGCAGTCCCGGCCCCGCCTGGAACCGCACCGCGAGCCCCTGATGGTCGGTGCCATGGTCCTGGTCGCCCTGTCGATCGCGGCGGCCCCGGCCGTGCTGATCGACTCCGTGCCGGTCTGGACCGTGGCGGTCGCCTGGGCCTTCGGCTGCTTCGGCATGGGCGTGGTGATCGCCTCCACCAGCGTGCTGCTCCTGAAGCTGTCCGCCCCCGAGGAGGCCGGTGCCAACTCGGCCGCCCTCCAGATCTCCGACGGCCTCTCCAACGTCCTCCTGCTGGCCGCGGGCGGCGCCGCCTTCGCGGCCCTGGGCGGCGGCACGATGGACGCCACGGACGCCGCTGCCGGCTCCCACCCCGCCGCCTTCGCGGTCGTCTTCTTCCCGATGGCGGCGGTGGCCCTGGCGGGGGCCTGGGTGGCGGGGCGGGTACGGGAACGGTGAGCGCGGGAGCCGGTCCCGCCCCCGTGTGAGAGCCGTCGCACTTGCGTGTGGGGTGGCGCGGTACGCAGCGGTGCGGGGTGCTCGCACCGGTAGGGTGGCCCGGTTGTCGTATCGCGTGCGGAGCCGGTCCGGCCCGCGCGGACAGCGCCCACGTACCCGAGAGACCCGAACCGGAGACCGTGACTACTACCGCCTCCCACCACCTCTCACCCGCCTTCCCCGGCCGCGCCCCCTGGGGCACGGCCGGAAAGCTGCGAGCCTGGCAGCAGGGGGCCATGGAGAAGTACATCCAGGAGCAGCCGCGCGACTTCCTCGCCGTCGCCACCCCCGGCGCCGGGAAGACCACCTTCGCGCTGACCCTCGCCTCCTGGCTGCTGCACCACCACGTCGTGCAGCAGGTCACCGTCGTCGCGCCCACCGAGCACCTGAAGAAGCAGTGGGCCGAGGCGGCCGCCCGGATAGGGATCAAGCTGGACCCCGACTACAGCGCCGGTCCGCTGAGCAAGGATTACCACGGGGTCGCCGTCACCTACGCGGGCGTCGGCGTCCGCCCGATGCTGCACCGCAACCGGTGCGAGCAGCGCAAGACCCTGGTCATCCTGGACGAGATCCACCACGCCGGTGACTCCAAGTACTGGGGCGAGGCGTGCCAGGAGGCCTTCGACCCGGCGACCCGGCGCCTCGCGCTCACCGGCACCCCCTTCCGGTCGGACACCAACCCGATCCCCTTCGTCGTGTACGAGGAGGGCAACGACGGCATCCGGCGCTCCTCCGCCGACTACACCTACGGCTACGGGAACGCCCTGGCCGACGGCGTCGTGCGCCCGGTGATATTCCTCAGCTACAGCGGCAACATGCGCTGGCGCACCAAGGCGGGCGACGAGATCGCGGCCCGGCTCGGCGAGCCGATGACCAAGGACGCCATCGGGCAGGCGTGGCGCACCGCCCTGGCGCCCACCGGCGACTGGATCCCCAACGTGCTCAGCGCCGCCGACAAGCGCCTCACCGAGGTCCGCAAGGGCATCCCGGACGCGGGCGGGCTCGTCATCGCCACGGACCAGGAGTCTGCACGCGCGTACGCCAAGATCCTGAAGAAGGTCACCGGCGAGTCGGCGACCGTCGTCCTCTCCGACGAGAAGGCCGCCTCGAAGAAGATCGACAAGTTCAGCGAGGACGACTCCCGCTGGATGGTCGCCGTCCGCATGGTGTCCGAGGGCGTCGACGTGCCGCGCCTGGCCGTCGGCGTGTACGCGACCACCATCTCGACCCCCCTCTTCTTCGCCCAGGCCGTCGGCCGCTTCGTGCGCTCCCGCAGGCGCGGCGAGACCGCGTCCGTCTTCGTGCCGACCATCCCGATGCTCCTTGAGTTCGCCAACGAGATGGAGGTCGAGCGGGACCACGTCCTCGACAAGCCCAAGAAGGGCAGCGACGAGGAGAACCCGTTCGCCGAGGAGGACAAGCTCCTCGCCGACGCGGAGAAGCTGGAGGACGAGGAGACGGAGGAGCAGCTGCCCTTCGAGGCCCTGGAGTCCGACGCGGTCTTCGACCGGGTGCTGTACGACGGCGCCGAGTTCGGCATGCAGGCGCACCCCGGCAGCGAGGAGGAGCAGGACTACCTCGGCATCCCCGGGCTCCTCGAACCCGACCAGGTCCAGCTGCTGCTCCAGAAGCGGCAGACCCGGCAGATCGCGCACAGCCGCCAGAAGCCGGCGTCCGAGGCCGACCTGCTGGAGAAGCCCGCCCAGGACCGCCCGGTCGTCACGCACAAGCAACTCCTCGGCCTGCGCAAGCAGTTGAACACCATGGTCTCCGCCTACACCCACCAGAGCGGCAAGCCGCACGGCGTCATCCACACCGAGCTGCGCCGGGTCTGCGGCGGACCGCCGAGCGCGGAGGCCACCGCCGGGCAGATCGAGCAGCGGATCAAGAAGGTCCAGGAGTGGGCCACCCGGATGCGCTGACCCGCGTACGGCACCACAGGCCCCGGCACGCCCTCATCGAGAGGGTGCCGGGGCCTTGTCGATCAATGAATCGGCCGAAAATTTTTCACGGTGAGTTAACCGTGGTTCACATCCCGTCTACGCAGCGTCGCGGGAGAGTCGGCCGACCTGGACGCGCGTAGATGCGCGATGAACGGTCCGCGCGCCGCTGACCGGCACTTATGCTCGTGCGGCGCAACCGGGTTTTTGAGGGAGACCGGATTCTGGACGAGGGCTTCCGCTGAGCGGACTCGCTCGCTACTGTCCAAAAAATGTGAACGCCCCGTGGCAACGCCGCCGCGGAGCGCAGCCGGTGCCTTGGCCAGGCCGGCGGCCTCTCCGTGCGTCGCCCCCGGGACCGGTGGCGCACATTCCACGGGACAGCCGCGGCCGCTCACCACGGAGGAGAGGGCGTCGTGACAGCGGAGACCTCCCAGACGCTCGACCGAGGACTGAGAGTCCTCAAACTGCTCGCCGACACCGACCACGGCCTGACGGTCACCGAGTTGTCCAACAAACTCGGCGTCAACCGCACCGTGGTCTACCGTCTGCTCGCCACGCTGGAGCAACACGCCCTGATACGCCGTGACTTGGGTGGCCGCGCCCGCGTCGGTCTCGGCGTCCTGCGGCTGGGCCGCCAGGTCCACCCCCTCGTCCGGGAGGCGGCGCTTCCGGCGCTGCGTTCGCTGGCCGAGGACATCGGGGCCACCGCCCACCTCACCCTGGTCGACGGCTCCGACGCGCTGGCGGTCGCGGTGGTCGAACCGACCTGGACCGACTACCACGTGGCCTACCGGGCGGGCTTCCGCCACCCGCTGGACCGGGGCGCCGCGGGCCGGGCGATCCTCGCCGCCCGCCAGAAGCCGGTGGGCGAGACCGCCTTCACCCTCACCCACGGCGAACTCGAAGCGGGTGCGTCCGGAGCGGCCGCGGCGCTCATGGGCGTGACGGGGGTGGAGGGGAGCGTCGGCGTCGTCATGCTGGCGGACTCCGTCCCGGAGCGGGTGGGCCCCCGGGTGGTGGACGCGGCCCGGGAGGTAGCGGATGCGTTGCGCTGAGAAACCCAGCCCGTCCGGCGTTTGAGGACGGAACCGGTTGGCCGGGGACCGGCGCCCTTGGTGGCCCGAGGCGGCGGGCGGGCCGCACGTTAGATTGGCCCGGTGTCCAAACAGCGCCTGGCCCTCGCCGCCCTCCCCGTCGTCGCCCTCCTCGGCGTAGCCGCCTTCGCACCGCTGCCGTTCACGCTGGCGCAGCCCGGGACGACCGCGGACGTGCTCGGGGACGACCACGGCACCCCCGTGATCAGCATCGAGGGCACGCCCACCCGCCCCACCAAGGGCGAGCTGCGGATGACGACGATCGTGGCGACGGGCCCGAAGGCGGACGTCGGCATCAAGGACGTCGTGGACAGCTGGTTCCGTACGGACCGGGCCGTGCTGCCGCGCGACTCCGTCTATCCGACGGGCGGCTCCGAGAAGGAGATCGAGAAGCACAACCTGGACGACATGGCGGAGTCCCAGGACGCCGCCGTCGACGCCGCGCTGAACTACCTGGACCGCAAGCCCGGCTCCGTCGACGTCACCCTGCACCTGGCGGACATCGGCGGCCCCAGCGCCGGGCTGTTCTTCGCCCTCGGCATCGTGGACAAGCTGGACGGCGACGGCTCGGGCGGCGACCTCACCGGCGGCCGCACCATCGCGGGCACGGGAACCATCGAGGCGGACGGCAAGGTCGGCGCGGTCGGCGGGGTCTCGCTCAAGACGCAGGCGGCCCGGCGGGACGGGGCGACCGTCTTCCTCGTACCGAAGGCGGAGTGCTCCGAGGCGAAGTCCGAGCTGCCGAAGGGCCTGCGGCTGATCCCGGTCACCACGCTGAAGGACGCGGTGAACTCCCTGCGGGCCCTGGACCGGGGCGGCAAGATCCCCAGCTGCTGACCGGGGGGCCGGGGCCGGGCCGGGGCCGTCAGCCCTCCTTGATGAACCCCTCCTCGATCAGCCAGTCCTTCGCCACCTCGTGCGGGTCCTGCCCGTCCACGTCCACCCGGGCGTTCAGCACCTGGGCGACCTCCGTGTTCAGCCGCTTGCTGAGCGGGTCGAGGAGGCCCGCGATCTCGGGGTACTTCTCCAGCGTCGGGGTGTGCACCACGGGCGCCGCGTTGTAGTTGGGGAAGAAGTGCTTGTTGTCCTCCAGCACGTCCAGGTTCATCGCCCTGATCCGCCCGTCCGTCGTGAAGACCTCGCCGAGCAGGCAGGAGTCGGACTTGGAGACCTGGGTGTAGATGATCCCCGCGTCCATCTTCTTGATGTTGGACGCCGGCAGGGACATCCCGTACGCCTTCTCCATGCCGGGCAGCCCGTCGTCGCGCGAGGCGAACTCGTTCTCGACGCAGACCGTCACCGCCGAGGGGTTCTTCTTCGCCAGGTCGGCGACGTCCGAGAGCGTCTTCAGGTGGTACTTGGCGTTGTTCTTCCGGCTGATGGCGAGCGCGTACGTGTTGTTGAGGGTGGACGGCTTCAGCCAGGTCACCCCGTTCTTCAGGTCCGCGTCGCGCACCGCCCGCCACTGCTCCATCGGGTCCGTGATCGGCTTCGCGTGCCCGAGGTACGTGATCCAGCCGGTGCCCGTGTACTCGTACTCGGCGTCCGCGTCGCCCTGGATGACCGCCTCGCGGGCGCTGATCGAGCTCGGCAGGTTCGTCCGGTCCAGGACCTCCGCCCCGGCCGCCTTGAAGATCAGCCCGATCATCTGGCCCAGGATGATGTTCTCGCTGAAGTTCTTCGAGGTGACGGTCAGCGACGCGCCGTCCAGCGGCTGCCCCTGCCCGACCGACCCGGGCACCACGTCGTCCACCATCGGGGACCCGCTCTTCAGCCCGCACCCGGCCAGCACCAGGGAGAGCGCGGCCCCTGCCGCGAGAGCCCCGCGCATCCGCGTCCTCATCGCACCACCTCCAGGCCGCGCGGGGTCAGCGCCACCTCGGCCAGCGAGGCCAGCCAGTCCACCAGGAGCGCCAGCACCACGGTCAGGACCGAGCCGAGCACCAGGACCGGCATGCGCTGGGTCTGGATGCCCGAGGTGATCAGGTCGCCGAGCCCGCCGCCGCCCCCGAAGGTCGCCAGGGTCGCCGTGCCCACGTTCAGCACGAGCGCGGTCCGGACCCCGGCCAGGATCAGCGGGACGGCGAGCGGGAGCTCGACCCGGGTCAGGGTGCCCATGGCCGACATCCCGATGCCGCGCGCGGCCTCCACCATGTTCGGCTCGATCGCCTTGAGACCGGCGACCGTGTTGGACAGCACCGGCAGCACCGCGTAGATCACCATGCCGGTGATCGCGGTCGACGGGCCGATGCCGAGCCAGATCACCAGCAGCGCCAGCAGACCGATCGCCGGGGTCGCCTGCCCGATGTTGGCGATCGCCGTGACCACGGGGGCGGCCTTGCTCAGGCCGCGCCGGGTGAGCGCGATGCCCAGCGGAATGGCGATGATCAGCACCCAGAAGGTGGAGATCGCGGTCAGCTTCACGTGCTGCCACCAGCGCACCTCGACCGTGTCACCGGCGATCGAGTTCTCCGCGATCGAGTCCAGGTGCACGTTCTCGATCCAGACGTACGTGAGGACCAGCACGACCGCGAGGACCGCCGGGAGCACCACCAGCTTCCGCCAGGTGATCCGGCGCGCCGGTTTCCGCGACTGCGGGGCGGGCCGCAGCTCCTCCTCCGCCTCCTCGTCGCGGAAGGCGTGCCCCTTCACATCGTGCTCGCCCGGCGGCCGGTCGCGTCCCGGTGCGCGGGAGGAACCGGAGGGGGAGTCGGGGGTCATGCGCCCGCACCGCCCTCCAGCTCCTCGGAGGTCTGGTGGACGCGCAGCTCCTCCAGGTCGTGCTGGTGCTCGATGGCGGCCAGCCGGTCCGCCTCCAGGAGCTCGTGCACCGAGTTCATCAGGGTGTGCATGTCCACCACCCCGGTGAACTCGCCGCGCCGCCCGGTCACCGCGACCCGCCCGCCGCTGTCGGTGAGCACCGCCTCCAGCGCGTCGTGCAGGGTCGCGTCCCGGGTCACCGTGTCGTGGACCAGCTGTCCGGCGCGGGCCAGGGAGCCCCGGGCGCGCATCAGGTCGCCGCGCCGCAGCCATTTGTAGGGGCGGCCCCGGCGGTCCAGCATCAGCAGCTCGTTGTGCGAGCCGCTGCGCAGCTTGTTGAAGATCGACTGGAGCGGGTCGTCCACGGTCACGGTCGGGAAGTCGGCGATCTCCACCTCGCGCACCCGGGTCAGGTTGAGCCGCTTCAGGGCCGCGCCCGCGCCGACGAAGCCGGAGACGAAGTCGTCGGTCGGGTTGGTGAGGATGGCTTCCGGGGTGTCGAACTGCGCGATGTGCGAGCGCTCGCGCAGTACGGCGATCCGGTCGCCCAGCTTGATCGCCTCGTCGAAGTCGTGGGTGACGAAGACGATCGTCTTGTGCAGCTCGTGCTGGAGCCGGATCAGCTCGTCCTGGAGGTGGTCGCGGGTGATCGGGTCGACCGCGCCGAACGGCTCGTCCATCAGGAGCACCGGCGGGTCGGCGGCCAGCGCCCGGGCCACGCCCACGCGCTGCTGCTGGCCGCCGGAGAGGGCGCGCGGATAGCGGCCGTGGAACTCGCGCGGGTCGAGCCCGACCAGGTCGAGCATCTCCTCCACCCGGTCCTTCACCCGGGACTTGGACCAGCCGACCATCTTCGGGACCAGGGCGATGTTCTCGGCGACCGTCATGTGCGGGAAGAGCCCGGAGGACTGGATCGCGTACCCGATCTTCCGGCGCAGCTTCACCGGGTCGATGTCGGTGACGTCCTCGTCGTCGATCCGGATGCGGCCCGAGGTGGGCTCGATCAGCCGGTTGATCATCTTCAGCGTGGTGGACTTCCCGCAGCCGGACGGACCCACGAAGATCACGGTCTCGCCCGCCTTGATCTCCATGGAGACGTTCTCCACCGCGGGGTTCGGGTTGCCCGGGTAGCGCTTGGACAGGTTCTCCAGCTGGATGGCGGCGCCGGAGGTGGCCACCGGCTCCGGCACGGTCTCGGTCGCGGTCTCAGACACGGATCCCCCTCGGGATGGTGAGCCGGCCCAGCAGGACGTACGCGGCGTCGAAGAGCAGGGCCAGGATGACGATGCCGAGCGTGCCCGCGAGCACCTGGTTGATCGCGTTGGCGCTGCCCAGCGAGGCGATGCCCCGGAAGATCTCGTTGCCGAGGCCGGGCCCGGAGGCGTACGCGGCGATGGCGGCGATCCCCATCAGCATCTGCGTGGAGACCCGGATGCCGGTCAGGATCGGTGGCCAGGCCAGCGGCAGCTCCACCTTGAACAGCCGCGCGGTCCGCGACATCCCGATGCCCTTCGCCGCGTCCACCAGGGCCGGATCGACGCCGCGCAGGCCCACGATCGCGTTGCGGACGACGGGGAGCAGCCCGTACAGCGTCAGCGTGATCACCGTCGGGGCGACGCCGAGGCCGACCAGCGGGATGAGCAGACCGATGGCGGCGAGCGACGGGATGGTGAGCACCGTCGCCGTCGAGGTGATCGCCACCGAGGAGCCCCAGCCGCTGCGGTAGCTGACGACCCCGATCAGGACGCCGAGCACGGTCGCGATGACCATGCACTGGAAGACCGCGCTGACGTGCTGGAAGGCGTCGGTGAGCAACTGCTGATGACGGTTGGCCACGTACTCCCAGAAGCTCACCCGTCCTCCTCGGCTCAGTCGGTGTCGCGTGCCGCCTGTTCCACGAGCGGGATGACGCGCAGCGGCACGGGGTTCTCCATGACGATGGCCGTGGAGGCCCGGACAATGCCATCAAATCCGACAACCCGGTCGATCACCCGCTGGAGATCCGCGTTGGACCGGGCCACGAGCCGGCACAGCATGTCCCCGTGCCCGGTGGTGGTGTGCAGTTCGAGCACCTCCGGTACGCCGCTCAAGTGCGCCCGTACGTCGGCGCCTTGGCCCTGTTTGATCTCCAGCGTCGCGAACGCGGTGACCGGATAGCCGAGGGCCGCCGGATCGACGTCCGGGCCGAATCCGCGGATGGCGCCATTCGATTGAAGGCGGTCCAGCCGGGCCTGCACCGTCCCGCGTGCCACGCCCAGCCTGCGCGACGCCTCCAGGACGCCGATCCTGGGTTCACGCGCGAGCAGCACGATGAGCCGTCCGTCGAGCCGGTCGATCGCCATGCGGGCCTCCGGGGCGGTGTGATGGGCACCATGTACAGATAGTCCGGCCATCATGGCCAACTGCTGTACAGGTTGACCAGCGATTACGGGAACTGTTGCGCACCTTGCGGAGTGGCGGGAACCTCTGGGCATGACAGAGACGATGCACAGCACCCCCGAGACGTCCCGGCAGGCCGACCCCTTCCCCGTCAAGGGGATGGACGCCGTCGTCTTCGCCGTGGGCAACGCCAAGCAGGCCGCGCACTACTACTCGACCGCCTTCGGCATGAAGCTGGTCGCCTACTCCGGCCCCGAGACCGGCAGCCGCGAGACCGCGAGCTACGTCCTGACCAGCGGCTCCGCCCGCTTCGTCCTCACCTCCGTCGTGAAGGCGTCCTCCGACTGGGGCCACTTCCTGGAGGACCACGTCACCGCGCACGGCGACGGCGTGATCGACCTCGCCATCGAGGTCCCGGACGCCCGCGCGGCGTACGCGTACGCCGTCGAGCACGGCGCCACCGGCATCGAGGAGCCCTACGAGACGAAGGACGAGCACGGCACCGTCGTACGCGCCGCCATCGCCACGTACGGCAAGACCCGCCACACCCTGGTCGAGCGCTCCGGCTACGACGGCCCGTACCTGCCGGGTTACGTCGCCGCCAACCCGATCGTCGAGCCGCCGGCCAAGCGCTTCTTCCAGGCCATCGACCACTGCGTCGGCAACGTCGAGCTCGGCAAAATGAACGAGTGGGTGGCGTTCTACAACAAGGTCATGGGCTTCACGAACATGAAGGAGTTCGTGGGCGACGACATCGCCACCGAGTACTCCGCGCTCATGTCCAAGGTCGTCGCGGACGGCACGCTCAAGGTCAAGTTCCCGATCAACGAGCCGGCCATCGCGAAGAAGAAGTCGCAGATCGACGAGTACCTGGAGTTCTACGGCGCCGCCGGTGTCCAGCACATGGCGCTCGCCACGAACGACATCGTCGCCTCGGTGAAGGCGATGCGCGCCGCCGGTGTGCAGTTCCTGGACACCCCGGACTCGTACTACGACACGCTCGGCGAGTGGGCCGGCGAGACCCGGGTGCCGGTCGAGACCCTGCGCGAGCTGAAGATCCTCGTGGACCGCGACGAGGACGGCTACCTGCTGCAGATCTTCACCAAGCCGGTCCAGGACCGCCCGACCGTCTTCTTCGAGATGATCGAGCGCCACGGCTCCATGGGCTTCGGCAAGGGCAACTTCAAGGCCCTGTTCGAGGCGATCGAGCGCGAGCAGGAGAAGCGCGGCAACCTGTGACCCCCAGGGCATGAGTGAGGGGCGGGTCGCTTTCCGGCCCGCCCCTTCGCTGTTACGCCGGCCTGTGCGTCGGCTGTACGTCAGTGAACGGCCGCCGCCGGGGCCGGTGACGCCTGTACGGGGGCCTGCGCGACGGCCGCCGCGGGCGCCGGACCGCCGTCGGGCTGCTGCTGTGCCGGGGCCTGAGGTGCCGGTACCTGCGGCGCGGGAGCCTGCGGCGCCGGGGGCTCCGGGGCCGGTGGCGGCTGCATGTCCGCCGGGCCGCCCGCCGGGGGCTCGCCCAGGGCGTCCAGCGCCTCCTGGGCCAGCGGCGCGTCCAGCGGCGAGAACTTCGGGTTGGTCCGCAGCGCCCCCTCCAACTGGCGGCGCGCCGAGCCGTAGTCGCCCAGCGCGCGCTGCACCATGCCCAGGTGGTAGGCGTACGAGGCGTTCTGCCCGCCCGCGTCCACCGCCCGCTGCGCGTACTCCAGCGCCCCGTCCGAGTCGCCCGACCGGTGCAGCGCCCAGCCCAGCGCGTCCGCCACCGCCGCGCTGCGGTGGCCCCGCTGCCACTCGGCCCGCAGCAGCTCCACCGCCGCGTCCGCGTCGCCGTGCGCGGCCTCGAAGCGGCCCAGGAGCAGCGACTCGTCCACGCCGCGCGCCTTGCCCCGGTCCAGGGCCGCCCGCAGCTTCTCGTACTGGCCCACCGAATCGCCGTCGAGCCCCAGCGACTCGTACAGCTCGCCCAGCTCCAGCAGATAGCCCGGGCGCGGCGACTTCGCCAGGGCGGCCTGGTAGTCCCGCACGGCCTCGTCCGTGCGCCCGAGGGCGGCCAGCGCGCGGGCCCGCCCGGCCAGCGACGGCTGGTGGCCCTTCTCCACGCGCAGCGCCGCCCCGTACTGCGCCACGGCCTCCTTCGGTTCGCCCCGCTCCCAGGCCAGGTCGCCCAGCCTGGACAGGCAGGCGGCCTTCTCGGCCGGGGTCTTCGCCCGGTTCGCCGCGTCCTGCGCGGTGGCCAGCGCGTCCTCGCGCCAGCCCCGGTCGCGGTACATCTCGGCGGCCCGGCCCAGCGCGGGGACCCCGGCCCGCAGCTCGGTGAACCGCTCGACCGCCGTGATCGCGGACTTCTGGTCGCCGAGGCCGTTGTAGGCGTCGATCAGCTGCGGGTAGACCGTCCACTCCTTCGGCCGCCGGGCCCGGACCGTCTCACCCCACTTCTTGGCGGTCACGAAGTCGCGGCGGGCGTTGGCCAGGGAGGCGAGGCCCACCCAGGCGGCCGTGTTGCCGCTCTCGCCGGGGCGCACGTCCAGCGACCGCTTCAGCGCCTGCTCGGCCCGGGTGTAGTACGCCGGGTCGGCGGCCCGCCGCCCCGCCTCCACGTACGCCGACCCCAGCACCGCCCAGGAGTCCGCGTCCGAGGGGTGCGTGCCCACCCACTTCTGCCGGTCCCCGATGAGCGCCGTCAGGTCGGCGAGCGTGGCGGGGGAGCCGGCGGCCGTCGCGGACATCGCGCGCGAGACCGGACCGGCCACGGGCGGCGCCGCGTCCTTGTCGTCGTCGGGCACCGCGACCACCGCGCCCGTCACCAGGACCGCGCCCGCCACCATGCCGAAGGCGGCCCGGCGCAGCGTCGTGCGCATCGTGGGGGGAGGCGGCTCGGCCAGGGACGCGGAGTCCGGCGGGGACGCGTCCGGGGCGGACCAGTCGGTGTCGAAGGAGTACTCGGGCCCGGAGGCCCCCGGGGGCTGCTGAGGCGTGAGATCCATGCCGCTCACTGTGCGTCAGTATGAAGATCACACCGAGCCTTGGGATCGTCACCGCAGACGGGTTCACACCAATGGGCCCGGGTGTCACGCTTGGATCATGGACGATCTCCTCGAACAGCTGCGGGCGGGTCTTCCCGCCGGGGCCGTGCTCACCGACCCGGACGTCACCGCCTCCTACGCCCACGACATGGCGAGCTTCTGCGAGGCCGGTGCCCCCGCCGTCGTCGTGCTCCCGCGCACCGTGGAACAGGTCCAGCACGTCATGCGCACCGCCACCGCGCTGCGCGTCCCGGTCGTTCCGCAGGGTGCCCGCACGGGCCTGTCGGGCGCCGCCAACGCCACGGACGGCTGCATCGTGCTCTCCCTGGTGAAGATGGACCGCATCCTGGAGATCAGCCCCGTCGACCGGGTCGCCGTCGTGGAGCCCGGTGTCATCAACGCCGTGCTGTCCCGCGCGGTGGACGAGCTCGGTCTGTACTACCCGCCGGACCCCTCCAGCTGGGAGATGTGCACCATCGGCGGCAACATCGGCACCGCGTCCGGCGGCCTGTGCTGCGTGAAGTACGGGGTCACCGCCGAATACGTCCTCGGTCTCGACGTCGTCCTCGCGGACGGGCGCCTGCTCACCACCGGCCGCCGCACCGCCAAGGGCGTCGCCGGATACGACCTCACCCGCCTCTTCGTCGGCTCCGAGGGCAGCCTCGGGATCGTCGTGAAGGCCGTCCTCGCCCTGAAACCCCGCCCGCCCCGGCAGCTCGTCCTGGCCGCCGAGTTCGCCGACGCGGCCGGTGCCTGCGACGCGGTCTGCCGGATCATGGAGAGCGGCCACACCCCGTCACTCCTCGAACTGATGGACCGTACGACCGTCCAGGCGGTCAACCGCATGGCGAACATGGGCCTCCCGGAGACCACGGAGGCCCTGCTGCTCGCCGCCTTCGACACCCCGGACCCGGCCGCGGACCTCGCCGCCGTCGCCGCCCTGTGCACCGCCGCCGGTGCCACGGACGTCGTCCCGGCGGAGGACGCGGCCGAGTCCGAGATGCTCCTCCAGGCCCGGCGGATGTCGCTGACCGCGCTGGAGACCGTCAAGCCGGCGACGATGATCGACGACGTGTGCGTACCGCGGTCGAAGCTCGGCGCGATGCTGGCGGGCACGGCGGAGATCGCCGAAAAGTACGGCCTCACCATCGGCGTCTGCGCCCACGCGGGCGACGGCAACACCCACCCCGTCGTCTGCTTCGACCCCGCCGACGCCGACGAGTCCCGGCGGGCCCGCGAGTCCTTCGACGCGATCATGGAGCTCGGCCTGGCGCTCGGCGGCACGATCACCGGCGAGCACGGGGTGGGCGTCCTGAAGAAGGAGTGGCTGGCCCGCGAACTCGGCGAGACCGGCGTGGAGCTGCACCGGGGCATCAAGCAGGCGTTCGACCCGCTCGGGCTGCTCAACCCGGGCAAGGTGTTCTGACCGGCCCCGGTCCCGGCCCGCGCTCCTCAATTCTCCCCGTCCTGCGACTCGTCCGACGGCCACGGGTCGCTCATCCACAGATCGTCGGCCGGCAGCGGCGCGAGGAGTTCGGCCAGCCCCTCGTCGATGCCGAGCCGTGCGGTCTCCGTACCCGGCGGCACCACGCGCAGCGTCCGCTCCACCCAGACCGCGACGGCCGCGGACGGCACTTCGAGGAGCGCGTTGCCGTCCGGGGACGTCAGCGCCACGCAGATGACGTGGTTCCCGTCCACCTTGGTGGGCCAGATCCGCACGTCCCCCTGCCCGCACGGCCGGAACACCCCCTCCACCAGCAGATCCCGGGCGAACGTCCAGTACACCGGCGCGTCCGAGGTGATGTGGAAGGTGATGTGCACCGCGTACGGGTCCTCCGTGCGGTACGTCAGCCTGGCGGGTACGGGGATGCTCCGCTCGGGCGACAGGACCAGCTTGAGCTCCAGCTCGCGCTCCACGATGGTGTGCATGACGGCGTCCTTCCGTTGTCCGGGGCCGGTCCCACGACCGGCCCGCACAGGTGAGAGCGCCCTCCACGCCATCCATTACGCGACTTCGAGAAAAAAGTTCTCGTGACCGGAAAGTGGGCCAAACATCCGGACCGGCCCGGGAGTACGTGCCCGTCTGGTAGATGTGGACCCCTGTATTGAGGCCGCGAAGAGATACGGGACCACGGTGATGAGCGCCCCAACCCCGGCACCCGGTGACGAGAGCCCCCGCGAGGGGTACTACCCCGACCCGTCCATCCCCGGTTACGTCCGCTACTGGAACGGCGGCGCCTGGGTGCCCGGCACCAGCCGCCCCGCCCCGAAGCAGGAGGAGCCGGCGGTGGTCGAGGAGACCGGGCCGGTGTTCCTGGACGAGGAGGGCCCCGAGGACGGCCGCCCCGAACCCGCCACCGCCTGGCAGGCCGACGCCTCCCACCAGTCCGGCTTCGCCGGGGACCGCGTCTCCTGGGGCGGCCCGGAGGCCCCAGAGCCCCCGGCACCCGAAGCCGCGACGCCCCCCGCGCAGAGGGTTCCGTCCTCAAGCGCCGGACGGGCTGGGTTGCCACAGGCTGAGGTTCAACGAGCCGGACTTTCCGAGCTCGTTCAGCCGAATCAAGCCCGTCCGGCGATTGAGGACGGAATCGGTGAGCCGGACCCGGCTGAAGGCACGTTGACCCTCCGCACGCGCCCCGCACCGGAAATCCCGTGGAGGCCCCCCGCCAACGACCCCTTCGGGGATCTCGCCGCGCGGACCGAGGGCCGCCCCGCCCCGCTGGGCAAGCGGTTCGTCGCGCGGCTCATCGACACCGTCGTGCTGGGCGCGCTCACCACCGCGGCCGCCGTGCCGCTCACCGGCCGCGCCGTGGACCACATCGACGGGAAGATCGACGCGGCCCGGCAGACCGGAGAGACGGTCACCGTCTGGCTGTTGGACTCCACCACGGCCGCGCTGGGCGGCGCGCTGCTCGGCGTGTTCCTCGTGCTGGGCGTCCTCCTCGACGCGCTGCCGACCGCCAAGTGGGGCCGTACGCTCGGCAAGAAGCTGTGCGGCATCGACGTACGGGACATCGAGTCCCACGAGACCCCCGGCTTCGGTGCCGCGCTGCGCCGGTGGCTGGTGTACGGGGTGCTGGGCATCCTGGTCGTCGGGATCGCCGACGTGCTGTGGTGCCTGGTGGACCGGCCGTGGCGCCAGTGCTGGCACGACAAGGCGGCCCGGACCTTCGTCGCGGGCTGACACCATCCGCCGAACGGCGTCCCCCGAACGCACCTGAGCCGTTGCGGGGGCCCGGGCCCCGCGATGCACTGCCCCCATGAGCAACGATCAGCCGCCGCCCGGTCAGCCGCCCGAGGACGACCCGTTCAGGAAGCAGCCGCCCGGGGACCAGCCGCCGCCGTCGTCCGGCTCGCCCTACGGCAGCGCACCGCCGCCGCCACCGCCGTACGACCCGGGACCCTACGGGGGAGGCGGTCCGTACGGCGGTGCGGACCCGCTGGCGGGGATGCCGCCGCTCGCCGAGCCCGGCAAGCGCATCCTGGCCCGGCTGATCGACTTCCTGATCATCTCGATCCCGCTGTATCTGATCTCGCTGCCGTGGGGCGGCGCGGTCGAGGTGTCGGACAGCAACGGCAACGACGACGTCAGCGACGTCTTCGCCCAGACCTACAGCGGGCATCAGCTGCTCTGGTCGCTGATCGGGCTCGTCTGCTACGTCGCGTACGACACGTACTTCACGCACAAGGACGGCCGCACGCTCGGCAAGCGGCTGCTGAAGCTGCGGGTCGCGATGCTCAACGACGGCAGGGTGCCGGACACCGGCGCGGCGTTCCTGCGGGCCGTGGTGCTGTGGCTGCCGGCGCTGCTGTGCTGCCCGTGCCTGTGGTGGCTGATCAACATCGTGCTGATGTTCACGGACAAGCCCTACCGGCAGGGGCTCCAGGACAAGGCGGCCAAGACGGTGGTGGTCACCGTCAACTGAGGTTCGAGGCGGAAACGCGCGAACGGTCCTCGTCGCGGGCGGCGGGTGCGGTGCCACGGTGTGCGGACACCGGGGCACGCGTCCCCGCCGTCTTCGCCGTGTACCGGCGGGACGTCGCGGGTACGGTGACGGACACCGCGAGTCCGAGAGCGAGCGCGACCGTCCCGACGACTGCGATTCCGATGCCCGAACTGGTGCGGAACAGCAGCAACATGGCCAGGGTCGAGAAGACGACGGTGACCGAACCGTAGGAGAGCTGTGCGGCAGTAGGACGCGGCATGGCGTTTTCCGTCCTCGGGACGTCGGATGGGCGGTCTCTCAACACGGTCGCGCTGTCAAGCGACTCTATGACGGTGGATGCCCTGGAGGAACGGGTGGTAAGCGTAACCTAACCCACAGTACCGGTGCATGGGGGGCGCACGGAGTCATCCCCCGCGCCCTCGCGGCGGGTTGACGCGCCGGTGGGTCGCGAACGTCACGTCCGCATAGCGGAACGGTGCTCCTGCATAGTGCACTTGCTCCGTTCAAGTCAAGGTCTGTCTTTTCTTCCGTAACTCCGGTCGAATGTCGTCACTTGTGACGCGTTTCCGCGCGCGGCCTCTCCACACTCCCGGGCCGTCGCCGCGGGCGCCGGGGAGGACTGCATCACGTGATCATTAAGAGACGGGCGCTTCGGACCGGAGCGGTTGTCGTGGCCATGGCCGCGACCGCCGCGACCGCATCCGCCTTCGCCACCGCTCAGGCAGATGACCAGGCGTCAAGCACCGCTGCCTCGATCGACCGCCGGGACCCGGGGTCGGCCAAGGGCAACGAGCACGACCTGGAAGGCCCGTACAGCAAGCAGCAGGCCGAACAGCGCCAGGCTGCCCTGGAGCAGGTCATATCCGGCGACAAGAAGGTTTCGTCGCGCGGAGGTTCCAAGGTCGTCAAGCTCGACAGCAACAAGTACGTCGAGCTCGGCCGTGAGAAGACCGACAAGATCTTCACCGTGCTGGTGGAGTTCGGCGACAAGGTCGACGACACGACCATGTACGACCCGGACGGCGCGGGCCCCAAGCCCCCCGTCAAGAAGTACGGCGGCACGCCGGGCCCGCTGCACAACAAGATAGCCAAGCCGGACCCGAAGAAGGACAACAGCACCGCCTGGCAGGCCGACTACAACCAGGCCCACTTCCAGGAGCTGTACTTCGGCACGGGTGCGGGCAAGCACTCCCTGAAGACGTACTACGAGAAGACCTCGTCCGGCCGTTACTCGGTCGACGGTGAGGTCTCCGACTGGGTCAAGGTCCCCTACAACGAGGCGCGCTACGGCTCGAACTACTGCGGTTCGACCAACTGCGCCAACGCCTGGGACATGATCAAGGACGGCGTCAACGCCTGGGCCGCGGACCAGAAGGCCAAGGGCCGTACGCCGGAGCAGATCAAGACGGACCTGGCGCAGTACGACCAGTGGGACCGCTACGACTACGACAACGACGGCAACTTCAACGAGCCCGACGGCTACATCGATCACTTCCAGATCGTGCACGCGGGTGAGGACGAGTCGGCCGGCGGCGGCGTCGAGGGCACCAACGCCATCTGGGCGCACCGCTGGTACGCGTACGGCACCAACGCCGGCGCCACCGGCCCGGCCGACAACAAGGCCGGCGGCACCGAGATCGGCGACACCGGCATCTGGGTCGGCGACTACACCGCGCAGCCCGAGAACGGCGGCCTGGGCGTCTTCGCCCACGAGTACGGCCACGACCTCGGTCTCCCGGACCTCTACGACACGACCAACACCGCCGAGAACTCGGTCGGTTTCTGGTCGCTGATGTCGGCGGGCTCCTGGCTCGGCACCGGCAAGGACAGCATCGGGGACATGCCCGGTGACATGACCGCCTGGGACAAGCTCCAGCTGGGCTGGCTGAACTACGCCGAGGCCAAGGCCGCGACGAAGTCCACCCACAAGCTGGGCGTGTCCGAGTACAACACCAAGGACAAGCAGGCGCTCGTCGTCGAGCTGCCGAAGAAGCCGGTCACCACCGCCGTCACGACGCCCGCCGAGGGCGCCAAGCAGTGGTGGAGCGACATGGGCGACAACCTCAGCAACACGCTGTCGCGCCCGGTCGACCTCACCGGCAAGTCCAAGGCCTCCCTGGACCTCCAGGGCTGGTGGGACATCGAGAAGGACTACGACTACCTCTACACCGAGGTGTCCACCAACGGCGGCACCAGCTGGACCGCGATCGACGGCACCGCCGACGGTCAGCCGATCCCGCGCGACGCCAGTGACAAGCCGGCCCTGACCGACGTCTCCGGCAAGTACCAGAAGCTGTCGTTCCCGCTGGACGCCTACGCGGGCCAGAAGATCGACATCCGCTTCCGTTACGCCACCGACGGCGGCGCGGGCGGCGTGGGCTTCGCGGCCGACACCATCTCGGTGACCGCCGACGGCACCGCGCTCTTCTCGGACAACGCCGAGGGCGACGACAACGGCTGGACCAGCAAGGGCTTCTCGCGGGTCGGCAAGTCGTTCGAGAAGGACTACCCGCAGTACTACCTCGCGGAGAACCGCCAGTACGTCAGCTACGACGAGACGCTGAAGACGGGCCCGTACAACTTCGGGTTCTCCACCACGCGTCCGGACTGGGTCGAGCACTTCCCGTACCAGAACGGCCTGCTGGTCTGGCTGTGGGACACCTCCCAGAAGGACAACAACGTCTCGCAGCACCCGGGCCAGGGCCTGATCCTGCCGGTGGACGCGCACGCCAAGCCGCTGAAGTGGGCGAACGGCACGGTCATCCGCAACAAGATCCAGCCCTTCGACGCGCCGTTCAGCTGGTACCCGACGGACGGCTTCACGCTGCACCTGGCCGACCAGGCCGTGAAGATCAAGCCGCAGCTCGGCGTCCCGGCCTTCGACGACCACAAGGGCACCTACTGGTACAAGGAGAACCCGACCGGAAGCGTCAAGGTTCCTGACACCAACACCAAGATCACGATCGTCAGCGAGCCGCTCAGTGGCGACACGATGACCGTCCAGGTCGGTGCCTCGAAGAAGTAAAACAGCATCACCGCAGGTCAAAGCATGATCGGCCGTCGCCCTCTAGCGGGCGGCGGCCGATCGTGTTTAGGTGCCTCTGTTCACTTTCTTATTGACACGATGTCTCACGGGGGAGCTCGTACGCATGGCAGGCGGAGGATTCAGCAAGTTGCCGAACGGCAGTGTGGTCGTCGCGATCACCCTGCCGGCCCCGGCGGACGGCCCCGGTCCGGGCGCCCCCGTCCGGGTCCTGGTGCACGCGGCGAACCGGCCCCGCGCCCTGACCCGGCTGCGGAACCTGGGCCTGCGCGCCGTCTATCTGAGGGGCAACGCCGAGCCCCCCACCCCGGACGAGATCACCGCCGTCCTGCACCACCCTGACGGCGTCCTGTGGCGCGCGAGACCCGGCTGCGCGCAGGAGCTCTGGCACCCCATCCGCGCCCTGCTGAACCCGGCACCGGCGGTCCCGGCCGGTCGGGGTTAGGGCTCTCAGACGACCGGCTTGCCGGTCAGCGTCACGCCCGCGTCGCGCAGCTCGGTCAGCGCCCGCTCCGTCGTCGCCTCGGCGACGCCCGCGGTCAGGTCCAGCAGCACCTGCGTGGCGAAGCCCTCGCGGGCGGCGTCCAGCGCGGTCGCGCGTACGCAGTGGTCGGTCGCGATGCCGACCACGTCGACCTCGCGGACGTCCCGCTCGCGCAGCCACGCGGCGAGCCCGGTGCCGTTCTCGTCCAGCCCCTCGAAGCCGCTGTACGCCGCCGCGTGGGCGCCCTTGTCGAACACCGTGTCGATGGCCCCGGAGGCGACCGCGGGGGCGAAATTGGGGTGGAAGCCCACGCCCTCGGTCCCGGCCACGCAGTGCGGCGGCCAGGAGTGCTCGAAGTCGGGGGTCGCCGAGAAGTGGTCCCCGGGATCGATGTGGTGGTCCCGGGTGGCCACCACGTACCGGTAGGCGGGCCGGCTCTCGCCGATCAGGTCGGTGATGGCGGCGGCGACATCGGCACCCCCCGCCACGGCGAGGCTCCCGCCCTCACAGAAGTCGTTCTGAACGTCCACGACGATCAAGGCGCGGTGCATGGTGGCTGTCCTTCGGGGAGTGGGGGAGCGGTACGGGGATGGCTTCGAGCCTAGAGTTTCCTCCGAGGCAATCAAGCCCGGCAGGGCCTCGGGCGCCCCGTCACACGTACTCGGTGGGAATGACCGCCTCGCCGCGCGACAACTGCATCGCCGACAACGGCAGCCCCGCCCGCGCCGCGACATGCCGTTCACGCGCCGCGTCCAGCGGCTCCCGCGCGACCACCTCGCCGCCCCGGACCAGCTCCACCAGCAGCTGCCGGTCGGCCAGCTCCGCCGGGACCGGCCCGGTGCCGATCACCTCGGCCTCGGCCACGCCCTCCTCGTCCAGCCGGCGGGCCGCCCACTTGCGGCCGCCCTTCGAGGACTTCGCGCCCATCGACTTCTTCGCGACCGGTCGCAGCTCGTCGGCCGGGTCGCCGGACCCCGCGCGGGCGACGAGCTTGTAGACCATCGAGCACGTCGGGTGCCCGCTGCCCGTGACGAGCTGCGTGCCCACCCCGTACGCGTCCACCGGCGCGGCGGCCAGCGAGGCGATGGCGTACTCGTCCAGGTCCGAGGTCACCACGATCTTCGTCCCGGTGGCGCCCAGCTCGTCCAGCTGCTGGCGCACCCGGTGCGCGACGAGCAGCAGATCGCCCGAGTCGATCCGTACCGCACCCAGCTCCGGACCGGCGATCTCGACCGCCGTACGGACCGCCTCGGCCACGTCGTACGTGTCCACCAGCAGCGTCGTGCCGCGCCCCAGCGAGTCCACCTGCGCCCGGAACGCGTCCCGCTCCGAGTCGTGCAGCAGGGTGAAGGCGTGGGCGCTCGTGCCGACCGTCGGGATGTTGTAGCGGAAGCCGGCCGCCAGGTCCGATGTGGTGTCGAAGCCGCCGATGTACGCCGCACGGGCCGAGGCCACCGCCGACAGCTCGTGCGTGCGGCGCGCGCCCATCTCGATGAGCCGCCGCCCGCCCGCCGCCGCCGACATCCGGGAGGCCGCCGCGGCGATCGCCGAGTCGTGGTTGAGGATCGAGAGGATCACCGTCTCCAGGAGCACGCACTCGGCGAACGAGCCCTCCACCCGCAGGACCGGCGAGCCCGGGAAGTACACCTCGCCCTCCGGGTAGCCCCAGATGTCGCCGCCGAACCGGTAGTCCGCCAGGTAGTCCAGCGTCGGCCCGTCCACGATCGCCTGGTCGCGCAGGAAGCCGAGCATCTCCTCGTCGAAGTGGAAGTTCTCCACCGCGTCCAGGACCCGCCCGGTGCCCGCGACGACGCCGTAGCGCCGCCCCTCCGGCAGCCGGCGCGTGAACGCCTCGAAGACCGAGCGCCGTCCGGCCGTCCCGGCCTTCAGCGCGGCCTGCACCATCGTCAGCTCGTACTGGTCGGTGAAGAGCGCTGTCGACGGCACGCCGACCCGTCGCCCGAGGTCCGCAGAGTTCATGCCGGGGATGCTACCCCTATTTCGTCAGAGTGACGAGATGGGGGTCCCGGGGTGGGGCCGTTTGTGCGAGGGACCCCTGCGAGTGGCAGCATGGGACAGGTGAGCGTCGCCCCTACAGAGATCACACGTCCCGAATCGGCCGAGGACCAGCTCGTCGTCCCCGAGCCCGACGTCCCCTGGGTGACGCTGGTCCACAACGACCCGGTCAACCTCATGAGCTATGTGACCTATGTGTTCCAGGCGTACTTCGGCTACTCCAAGGACAAGGCGCACAAGCTGATGCTCGACGTCCACCAGAAGGGCCGCGCCGTCGTCTCCAGCGGCAGCCGCGAGGAGATGGAACGCGACGTCCAGGCCATGCACGGCTACGGGCTGTGGGCCACGCTCACCCAGGACCGCAACTAAAACGCACGGCCCCCCGCACCGCCCGACCATCATCGGAGAGAACCCATGGCCGGCCACTTCGAGGCCACTCCCGGCGGCGGCGCGGCCGTCGCGCTCGACGAGGTGGAGATCGCGATCCTGCGCTCCCTCGCCGTCCAGCTGCTCGAACTCATCGGTCCCGGCGACGAGCCCGCCGAGGGCGAGGACCCGCTCGCCGCGCTCTTCGCCGAGGGGCCCAGCGAGCCGCCCACCGATCCGGCCCTGGCCCGCCTCTTCCCCGAGGCGTACGGCGACAAGGACGACGAACTGCGCGCCGCGTCCGCCGAGTTCCGCCGCTTCACCGAGAACGACCTGCGCACCCGCAAGCGCGAGGACGCGCTCGTCGTCGTCCGCACGCTGGACGCCCTGACTCCTGCGGGCGACGGGGCGGCCGTGCTCACCCTCACCGCTGACGAGTGCCGGAACTGGCTCGGCTCGCTCAACGACCTCCGGCTCACCATCGGCACCCGCCTGGAGGTCGGCGAGGAGGAAGAGGACGAGGGCAGCTCGCTCTACCGGCTCCCGGACAGCGACCCCCGAAAGCCCATGGTCATGGCCTATCTCTGGCTCGGCGCGCTCCAGGAAACCCTGGTCGAGACCCTGATGCCGTGACCCCGGGTGCCCGCCCGGTCACGGTGTTCGCTCAACGGACACTCAAATCCGAATAACGATCGCGTCACCTGAACGGTCTTTTTTGCAGCGCCCGTTCCGCCTTGTCCGCTTTTACTTGTGGTGTGCGCCACAAATCGTCCGCCGGATCGCCGTCACGCCCGTGATAAATCTTCACGACCACCCGGGAACGCCACCCCTGTTCCCGGGTAGGCGCTATCAGCCGGTAACCACCGGCGGCACTCCATCCGTATCCGGGGGGATCAGGACCTGATCCGTGGCCGAAAGGCGCGGATCGGCGTGGAGAAAGGCGCAACCACATGACATCGGCGCAGATCGACGACAAGGGGCCCGACGGCCCGCACGCCGCAGCCGCGGATGCCAGCACTTCCGCCGAGGGCTACCAGAGAGCACTCGGCGCCCGCCAGATCCAGATGATCGCGATCGGCGGGGCCATCGGCACCGGGCTCTTCCTCGGCGCCGGAAAGGCCATCGCCAAGGCCGGACCCAGCCTCATCCTGGCCTACGCCATCGCGGGCCTGGTCATCTTCTTCATCATGCGCGCACTCGGCGAACTCCTCATGTACCGCCCGGTCTCGGGCTCGTTCTCGGAGTACGCGCGCGAATTCATCGGCCCCTTCGCGGGCTACGTCACCGGCTGGACGTACTGGCTCTTCTGGGTCGTCACCGGAATCACCGAAGTCACCGCGGCCGCCCAGTACATGACGTTCTGGTTCGACATTCCGCAATGGGTCTCGGCCCTGGTCTTCACGTTCATTCTGTACGGCGTGAACCTCATCTCCGTAAAACTCTTCGGAGAGCTGGAGTTCTGGTTCTCGATGGTCAAGGTCACCGCCATCGTCGGCATGATCCTCATCTGCGCCGGAATCCTCACCCTCGGCTTCTCGGACGCCGGGGACACCGCGAGCGTCACCCATCTGTGGTCCGACGGCGGCTTCTTCCCGCACGGCATCAAGGGCACCCTGATGACCCTGCAGATCGTGATGTTCGCCTTCCTCGCCGTCGAACTCGTCGGCGTCACCGCGGGTGAGTCCAAGGACCCCAAGACCGTCCTGCCCAAGGCCATCAACACCGTGCCCTGGCGCATCGCCGTCTTCTACGTCGGCGCGCTCATCATGATCCTCTCGGTGGTGCCCTGGACCGAGTTCTCGCCCGGCGTCTCCCCGTTCGTGGAGGCCTTCAAGAAGATGGGCCTCGGCGTCGGCGCCGGAATCGTCAACTTCGTCGTCCTCACCGCCGCGCTCTCCTCCTGCAACTCCGGGATGTACTCCACCGGCCGCATGCTGCGCGACCTCGCGCTCAACGGCCAGGGCCCGAAGTTCTTCACCCGGCTGACCCGCAGCGGCACCCCGCTCATCGGCACCACGTTCTCCGCCGCGCTCATGCTCGTCGGCGTGTGGGTCAACTACCAGTGGCCCGGCGACGCCTTCACCTACGTCGTCTCCTTCGCCACGATCTCCGGCATGTGGGCCTGGATCATGATCCTGATCAGCCAGATCCGCTACCGCCGCCTCGCGGACCGCGGACTGCTCCCGCAGTCCTCGTTCCGGGCCCCCGGAGCCCCGTACACCAGCGGCTTCGCGCTCGCGTTCATCGCCGTGGTCATCGTCATGATGGGCATCGACAAGGACACCAGGATCTCGCTCTACTGCGCCCCGCTGTGGGCCCTGATCCTCGGCGTCTCGTACCTGGTCCTGAAGTCCAGGAACCCGGAGGGCAAGGCCTTCGCGGAGCGCGTCAAGCGCTGAGGCGTACGCCCCGACCAGCGGCGTTTCACGATGCGGGCCCCCGCGTACCACTCCTCGGTACGCGGGGGCCCGTCGTCCTATCCTGGGCGCCATGCTGACCATCACCCAGACGCTGTACGACCAGATCGTCGCGCACGCCCGCGCCGACCACCCCGACGAGGCGTGCGGCGTCGTCGCCGGACCCGCCGGCAGCGGCCGCCCCGAGCGCTACATCCCCATGCTCAACGCCGCGCGCTCGCCCACGTTCTACGAGTTCGACTCGGCCGACCTGCTCAAGCTGTACCGCGAGATGGACGACCGCGACGAGGAGCCGGTGATCGTCTACCACTCGCACACGGCGACCGAGGCGTACCCCTCGCGCACCGACGTCACGTACGCCAACGAGCCCGGCGCCCACTACGTGCTGGTCTCCACCGCGGACACCGACGAGGCGGGCCCCTTCCAGTTCCGCTCGTACCGGATCGTGGACGGCGAGATCACCGAGGAGGAGGTCCGGGTCGTGGAGGCGTACCCGGCGGCCTGACCACCCCGGCAGCGGTGCGACAGGGCCGCGCGCACCCCGGCCCTGTCCACCCCTCGAACGCCGACCATCCACCAGGTGAGATCACACTCCGAATCCCCGACCGGGAATCGATACGATGACCGCATGGTTCCCCATGACGTGAGTGACAAGACGCCGGGCTCGCTGCTCGTGGCGCGCCTGCACGTCGACCTGTGCCGCCTCTCCAGCGCGATCTGTACGAACCACCGGTCCGCCGGCCGCACGGCCTGAGCGGGCCGGACCCGGGCGCCGCCGACCGGCCGGGCGCCCACCGCACCACGTACCGACCCCGCGCGGGGGCAGAGCCGCACGCCCCACGCCCACCGCCACCACTCCGCTTCGACAGGAGCCCACGCCATGGCCATCGAGGTCCGCATCCCGACCATCCTCCGCACCTACACCGACGGCGCCAAGGCCGTCGAGGGCCAGGGGGACACCCTCGCCGACCTCTTCACGGACCTGGAGAGCCGCCACACCGGCATCCGGGAGCGGATCGTGGACGGCGACCAGCTGCGCCGCTTCGTCAACGTCTACCTGAACGACGAGGACGTCCGCTTCCTGGACGGCATCTCCACCAAGCTCAGCGACGGCGACAGCATCACCATCCTCCCGGCCGTCGCCGGCGGCATGAACTGATGCGCTTCGACAGCCCGCTCGCCGCGGTGGGCAACACCCCGCTCGTCCGCCTGCCGCGGCTGTCACCCTCGGACGACGTCCGCATCTGGGCCAAGCTGGAGGACCGCAACCCCACCGGCTCGATCAAGGACCGCCCCGCGCTCCACATGGTCGAGCAGGCAGAGAAGGACGGCCGGCTCACCCCCGGCTGCACGATCCTGGAGCCCACCAGCGGCAACACCGGCATCTCGCTCGCGATGGCGGCCAAGCTCAAGGGCTACCGCATCGTGTGCGTGATGCCGGAGAACACCTCCCAGGAGCGGCGCGACCTGCTCGCCATGTGGGGCGCCGAGATCATCTCCTCCCCGGCGGCGGGCGGCTCCAACACCGCGGTCCGCGTCGCCAAGGAGCTCTCGGCCGAGCACCCGGACTGGGTCATGCTCTACCAGTACGGCAACCCGGACAACGCGGGCGCGCACTACGCGACGACCGGTCCGGAGATCCTCGCCGACCTCCCGTCGGTCACCCACTTCGTGGCGGGGCTCGGCACGACGGGGACCCTGATGGGCGTCGGCCGCTACCTGCGGGAGCACGTCGAGGGCGTCAAGATCGTCGCCGCCGAGCCGCGCTACGACGACCTCGTCTACGGGCTGCGCAACCTGGACGAGGGCTTCGTCCCCGAGCTGTACGACGCGTCGGTCCTGACCACGCGCTTCTCGGTCGGCTCCGCCGACGCGGTGACGCGCACCCGCGAACTCCTCCAGCAGGAGGGGATCTTCGCGGGCGTCTCCACGGGGGCGGCGTTGCACGCCGCGATCGGGGTGGGCAATAAGGCGGTGAAGGCCGGGGAGACCGCGGACATCGTGTTCGTCGTGGCCGACGGGGGCTGGAAGTACCTGTCCACGGGCGTGTACACCGCACCGACCACGGAGGCGGCGATCGCCACGCTCCAGGGCCAGCTCTGGGCGTAACCGCGTGTCCCCCGGAGGGGCTGGATGTGGCTGCGGCCATTTCCAGCCCCTCCGGCGTTTGAGGAGCGGGGTCCGGGGCGGGCCCCGGTTTCGGGAAGGGGCGGGGAGGGCAACGCCACCCGAACCGGTGACAGCGCAGGTGAGTTCCCCCACAACGAGCCACCCCGAAGGAGCGACCCGCTCTTTCGCGCCTTACGCTCAACAAACCGCACCGCGAGAACCGCACGAACCCTCCCCGTTCCCACGTCTCGGAGGTTCACGCTCCATGAAGCTCACCGTCGTCGGCTGCTCCGGCTCGTTCCCCTCCGCGGGATCGGCATGCTCGAGCTACCTCGTAGAGGCCGACGGCTTCAGGCTGCTCCTCGACATGGGCAACGGCGCCCTCGGCGAGCTGCAGCGCCACGTCGGTCTCTACGACCTCGACGCCATCTTCCTCAGCCATCTGCACGCGGACCACTGCATCGACATGTGCGCGTACTTCGTCGTCCGGTACTACCCGCACGGCGGCGAGCGTCCCGCCCGCATCCCGGTCTACGGACCCGAGGGCACCGAGCAGCGGCTCACCACCGCGCACGCGGACACCCCGTCCGACCACGCGATGAGCGAGGTCTTCGACTTCCACACGCTGAAGCCGGGCTGGTTCGAGATCGGCCCCTTCTCGGTGCGTACGGAGAAGCTCCGGCACCCCGTGGACACGTACGGCATCCGCATCGAGCACGGCGGCTCCTCGCTCACGTACTCCGGCGACACCGGCACCTGCGAGGCCCTGGACGAGCTGGCCGAGGGCACGGACCTCTTCCTCTGCGAGGCGTCCTTCGTGCACGGCAAGGAGGACATCCCGGACCTCCACCTCAACGGCCGCGAGGCCGGCGAGCTGGCCGCCCGGGCGGGCGTCGGCCGCCTGGTGCTCACGCACATCCCGCCGTGGACCGACGCCGAGCAGAACCTCACCGACGCCCGCGAGGTCTTCACCGGCCCGACGGAGCTCGCGGCGCCGGGCGCGGTGTACGCGCTCTGAGCGGTGCGCCCGTACGCGTACGACGAAGCCCTCACCTTCCGCCGGGAAGGTGAGGGCTTCGAGCTGTCGGGCCGGACCTACTTGGTCAGGTCCTCGACCTCTTCCTCGGGCTCGCGGCCCGGGGTGGTGAGGTTGAACTTGACGATCGCGAAGCGGAAGACCACGTAGTAGATCACCGCGAAGACCAGACCGATCGGGATGATCAGCCACGGCTTGGTCGCCAGGTTCCAGTTCAGCGCGTAGTCGATGAAGCCGGCCGAGAAGGTGAACCCGGCGTGGACGCCCAGCGCCCAGGTGACGGCCATCGAGATCGCGGTGAGGACCGCGTGGATCGCGTACAGCAGCGGCGCGATGAACATGAACGAGAACTCGATCGGCTCGGTCACACCGGTGACGAACGAGGTCAGGGCCAGGGAGACCATCATGCCCATGACGGCCTTGCGGCGCTCGGGGCGGGCGGAGTGCGCGATGGCGATGGCGGCGGCCGGGAGACCGAACATCATGATCGGGAAGAAGCCCGACATGAACTGACCGGCGGTCGGGTCGTGGGCGAAGAAGCGGTTCAGGTCGCCGTGCACGACCGCACCGGTGGCGTCCGTGAAGTCACCGATCTGGAACCACGAGACCGTGTTGACGAACTGGTGCATGCCGACGGGGATCAGCGCGCGGTTGATCAGACCGAAGAGGCCGGCACCGACGGAGCCGAGACCGGTCATCCACTCGCCGAAGTTGGATATGCCGTCACCGATCGGCTCCCAGACCAGGCCGAAGAAGACACCGAAGACCACGCCGACGAAGGCCATGATGATCGGGACGAGACGGCGGCCGTTGAAGAAGCCGAGCCAGTCCACCAGCTTGGTGCGGTGGAACTTCTGCCACAGGATCGCGGAGACGAGACCCATCAGGATGCCGCCGAGGACACCCGGGTTGTTGTACGTGGCTGCCGTGTCCGCGCCCTTCTGGATCACCGCTTCGGTGACCGGGAAGGCCTTGAGCACGTTGCTGTACACCAGGAAGCCGACCAGCGCCGCGAGGGCGGTCGAGCCGTCCGACTTCTTGGCGAAGCCGATGGCGACACCGATGCAGAAGAGCATCGGAAGGTTGTCGAAGACCGCGCCGCCGGCCGTGGCGAACACGGACGCGACCTTGTGCCAGCCCAGCCCGTCGTCACCGAAGACGTCCGGCTGGCCGAGGCGGAGCAGGATGCCGGCGGCCGGCAGCACCGCGATCGGCAGCTGCAGGCTGCGACCCACCTTCTGCAGGCCCTGGAACAGGCCGGAGCCCCGCTTCTTCGCGGGGGCCGCCGTAGCGGTGGCCGTACTCATCAACTTCCTCCAGTAAGCAAGGCGCCGCCGGGGACAGGGGGTTTTGGGTGGGCGACGACTCGAGAAACGTGAGGCGCGCGGCTTCACGTGGTCTGGACCACTGAGTGGTGTAGACCAGTTGTAGCACGGTGAGGGATAGATAAGGAACCTGCAATTTGCGACTACTTCGCAGCAGCTCTCGCATACGCACCGTGACATGCGAAAAGCCCCCGGACCGCATGGTCCGGGGGCCGCGCTCACAAGGTCAGTGACCTTGCATAAAGCCTACTTCGTGAGGTTCCTCTCGATGTCCTCCTCCACCTCCTCGGGCTCCCGCCCGGGTGTCGGAAGGTTGAACTTCGTGATCGCGAACCGGAAGATCACGTAGTAGACGACCGCGAAGCAGGCGCCGATGGGCAGGATCAGCCATGGCTTCGTATCCAGGTGCCAGTTGACGACGTAGTCGATCAGCCCCGCCGAGAAGCTGAACCCCGCGTGCACGCCCAGCGCCCAGGTGATGCCCATCGACGCACCGGTCAGCAGCGCGTGCACCCCGTACAGCAGCGGTGCGACGAAGAGGAACGAGAACTCCAGCGGCTCCGTCACGCCCGTGACGAACGACGTCAGCGCGACCGACAGCATCAGGCCGGCCACCTCCTTGCGCCGCTCCGGCCGTGCGGTGTGCGCGATGGCCAGCGCGGCTGCCGGCAGCCCGAACATCATGATCGGGAAGAAGCCCGAGGTGAACTGGCCGGCCGACGGGTCCCCGGCGAAGAACCGGGAGATGTCGCCCTGGACCGTGCCGCCGTCGCTGCCGGTGTACTCACCCGCCTGGAACCAGAAGAACGTGTTCAGGAACTGGTGCATGCCGATCGGGATCAGCAGCCGGTTGGCGAAACCGAAGATGGCCGCGCCCCAGGCGCCGAGATTGATCAGCTGCTTGGCGAACCAGGTCAGCGCGTCGCCCACCGGCTGCCACAGCAGGCCGAACAGCACGCCCAGGATCACGCAGAGGAACGCCATCAGGATCGGGACGAGCCGGCGGCCGTTGAAGAAGCCGAGCCAGTCGACCAGCTTCGTCCGGTGGTAGCGCTGCCAGACCACGGCCGTCAGCAGCCCGATGATGATGCCGCCCAGCACCCCCGGGTTCTGCGGCACCCCGTCCGGGACGTCCTTGGTCACCGAACCGTCCACCGGGAACGCCGTCAGCACCCCCCGGTAGACCAGGAAGCCGACCACGGCCGCGAGTGCGGTCGAGCCGTCCGCCTTCTTCGCGAAGCCGATCGCGACGCCGATGCAGAACAGCAGCGGCAGGCCCAGTTCGCCGTCGAGGATCGCGGTTCCGCCGTTGAGCAGGACCTTCGCGAACTTGTCCCAGAAGCGTCCGTGCAGGGAGGAGTCGAAGAGATTGCCGAGGCTGACCAGCAGGCCCGCCGCGGGCAGGACGGCCACCGGCAGCTGCAGGCTGCGGCCGACCTTCTGCAGGCCCTGGACCGGCCCGTTCCACCACTTCCGCTGCGGTAGCGCGGCCGCGTTCGAACTCATCGGCATCCTCCCGGAACACGCCTGGTTTGGCGGTCGTCGCATACTGGTGTAGACCAGTCGCGATACGGTGCGGAGCCCGGCCGGAAGGCGGGGCGCCGGTGATCGTCATCATTGGGGACCGTGCGGTTGCCCGCCCGAGAAGTTGGGCCAACCGTGCGTTACCGTGACGAAACGGACCCAGGGTGGGCCGTCGCACGCACATGAGGAACCAGGGAGAAGGCCATGGCCAGCAAGGCTGAGAAGATCGTCGCCGGGCTCGGCGGAATCGAGAACATCGAAGAGGTCGAGGGCTGCATCACGCGCCTGCGCACCGAGGTCGTCGACCCGAGCAAGGTGGACGAAGCCGCGCTCAAGGCGGCCGGCGCGCACGGCGTCGTCAAGATGGGCACCGCGATCCAGGTCGTCATCGGCACCGACGCGGACCCGATCGCGGCCGACATCGAAGACATGATGTGACCACCGCCTGAACCCGCGCCCGCAGGCCCCGCCCACCCGGACGGGGCCTGCGGCGCATCCGGAAACCTGGGCCCCCGTCACCCGATAGGCTCGGCGCCATGTCTCGTATCGACGGCCGCACCGCCGACCAGCTCCGTCCCGTCACCATCGAACGCGGATGGAGCAAGCACGCCGAGGGTTCCGTGCTGATCTCCTTCGGCGACACCAAAGTCTTCTGCACCGCCTCCGTCACCGAAGGCGTACCGCGCTGGCGCAAGGGCAGCGGCGAGGGCTGGGTCACGGCCGAGTACTCGATGCTGCCCCGGTCCACCAACACCCGTGGCGACCGCGAGTCCGTACGCGGCAAGATCGGCGGCCGGACCCACGAGATCAGCCGGCTCATCGGCCGCTCCCTGCGCGCCGTCATCGACTACAAGGCGCTCGGCGAGAACACGATCGTCCTGGACTGCGACGTCCTCCAGGCCGACGGCGGCACCCGCACCGCCGCCATCACCGGCGCGTACGTCGCCCTCGCCGACGCGGTCGCCTGGGCCCAGGGCAAGAAGATCATCAAGCACGGCCGCAAGCCGCTGACCGGCACCGTCGCCGCCATCAGCGTCGGCATCGTGGACGGCACGCCGCTCCTCGACCTCTGCTACGAGGAGGACGTCCGCGCCGAGACCGACATGAACGTCGTCTGCACCGGCGACGGCCGCTTCGTGGAGGTCCAGGGCACCGCCGAGGCCGAGCCCTTCGACCGTACGGAGCTCAACGCGCTGCTCGACCTCGCCACCGCCGGCTGCGTCGACCTCGCCAAGCTCCAGAACGAGGCGCTGGCCACCACGCTCGGCGCCTGAGACGGCGAAGCCGAGAAGGTAAAGAGGCAACCAAGTCCCGCCCAGCGGCGTCGATACGCATACGGGCGCACGGGTCGAACCGTGCGCCCGTCCGCGTATCCGCATCCCGGGGAGGGACCACACCATGGCCGCGCGCCACCGGCTCCACCGCACCGCACTGGCCGTCACCGCCGTACTGATCACCGCCACCGCGGCGGCGGGCTGCGGCGCCCTCGACAAGACGCTCGACTGCGTCCGCACCGCCGACGCCATCGCCACCAGCGTCGACAACCTCCGCCAGGCCGTGTCCAACGCCTCCAGCGACCCCACCCAGGCGTCCGAGGCCCTGGACCAGATCCAGGAGGAGCTGGGCAACCTCGGCGACAAGACGGACGACGCCGACCTCTCCAAGGCCGTGGACGACCTCCGCTCCGGCGTCACCAACGTCCGCGACGCCATCGACAAGGGCGACGCCACCCCGGACATCTCCCCGGTCACCGACGCCGCCGGCGAGATCGCCAAGGTCTGCACGCCGTGAGCCGGTGGGGCGGGTCCGGCGATACTGGATGCATGACCCGCCTCATCCTCGCCACCCGCAACGCCGGGAAGATCACCGAACTCCACGCGATCCTCGCCGACGCGGGCCTCACGCATGAGCTCGTCGGCGCCGACGCGTATCCGGAGGTCCCCGACGTCAAGGAGACCGGCGTCACCTTCGCCGAGAACGCCCTGCTCAAGGCCCACGCCCTCGCGCAGGCCACCGGTCACCCCGCGATCGCCGACGACTCCGGCCTCTGCGTGGACGTCCTCGGCGGCGCCCCCGGCATCTTCTCGGCCCGCTGGGCCGGCACCCACGGCAACGACCGCGCCAACCTGGACCTGCTCCTGGCCCAGCTCGGCGACATCTCCGACCCCCATCGCGGGGCCTACTTCGCCTGCGCGGCGGCCCTCGCCCTCCCGGACGGCACGGAACGCGTGGTCGAGGGCCGCCTGACGGGCACCCTCCGCCACACCCCGGCCGGCGCCTACGGCTTCGGCTACGACCCGATCCTCCAGCCGGACGGTGAGACGCGCACGTGCGCGGAACTGACCCCGGCCGAAAAGAACGCGATCAGCCACCGCGGCAAGGCGTTCCGGGCGCTGGTGCCGGTGGTACGGGAGCTGGTGGGCTGACCTGCCCCGGACGCGCGAACGGCCTGCACATCGAAGCTTCGATGTGCAGGCCGTTTCGGTGCGGCGGAAGGGATTCGAACCCTCAAGCCGTTTCACGGGCCACAGATCCTAAGTCTGCTGTGTCGCCATTGCACCACCGCCGCTGGTCGCCTGCCATGTTACCGGCCGGGCCACCGCGCAGGTAGGCGCCTCAACTCGATCTCGTTCCGCGTGCGCCGCCCCGGCACCACGTGGAGGTGACCGCATGACAGTTCGGGCACAGCAGTCGCAGGTTCTCGGCCCGGTCGTCGTGCCAGTCGCCGTTGATGTGATCGATTTCGAGTGTCAGGCGCGCGCCCTGCCAGTGCGGGCTTGTTCCGCACGACGCGCAGACCTCGGGCACGCCCGTCTCGGCCAGAGCGCGGCGCAGCAACATCGTTTTCGTCCGTCTCGGACGGGCGTGCTTCACGAGGATCTCTGCGGCTGGCTTGAGAGGCGTCGGACCAGGTCGTCCCCGCTGGTGCCGCTGACCGAGAAAGTGTGAGGTCGAAAGCCCGCACTCACCGATCCACTCCCGCACCAGCGCTCGCTGGCGTGAGTTGTCCGGCCGGTCCAGCTTGCGGAGCAGCTCGGCGATGGACCGCGAGCTTTCCACCGCTTCGTGGAGCGCGGAGGTCGCTCTGTTGCTCATACGGCATCGGCCTCAGCTCGACGCTTCTTCCCGCGGCCTCGGTAGGTGTCCGTGGCGGAGTGGCAGTTGGGGCACAACAGCCGCAGATTCTCCGGCCGGTTGTCACGCCAGCTGCCGTTGATGTGATCGACCTCCAGAGGGAGGGGCAAACCTAGCCAAGTCGGCTCGGTGGTGCAGACAGCGCACCTTTCCGCGGTGCCGCATGCGAGCATCGCGGCCTTCAGCCGGGCACCGGGAATGCGGCGGGCGTGCGGCGACTCGTCCCTGACGAGGAGTTGCTGAGGTGTGCGACGTCGTTGCTTGAAGCCGGCTCGCGAGGGCTGGGCGAAGTGGGAGGTGTCCAGGCCGTACGCCTTGATGCGGCGGCTGATATTCGTGTGGTGTCCGCCGACGAGTTCAAGGCCGAGTCGCCTCAGGACCTCGTGCACGCTCTCCGACGCGGCTACGACGGGTTCGAGGATCTCTTTCGTCCAGCGGGCGCCCTCGCGCTCGAAGTGACTGGTGTCCACCCCGAGCTTTCGCATGCGTTCCCGCAGGTAAGCCCGGGTGCTGCTTCCGGGGGCGACGCCGAGTCTGCGCAAGGTCTCGGACAAGGTCCGGGATCGGGCTGCGGCATCCGAAAGCCGCTCGTGTGTGTACGGACTCCTCGGCATGATTCCCCTCCGCATCCGGCCGCCCGTTCGCGGCCTCGTACGGAGTAACGAACCGACTATTGGAGCGTCACGTCCGATATCCGACAAGATGCGGAACGGCCCGCACCGCTTCGTGGGGAAGCCGTACGGGCCGTGGCCGGGGTGGGGTGGGTCAGAACTTCGGGTCGGGGGTCTGGGCGTGGACCAGTTCTTCCGCTTCCTCCGTCGTCTCCACCGACGGCGGGGAACCCGCCAGCGGCTTGTTCGCGGTTTCCTTCATGCAGGCCACCGCGATCACGCCCACCAGGGCCGCCGCCATCGCGTAGTACGCCGGCATCAGGTTGGTGCCGGAGACGCTGATCAGGGCCGTGATCACCAGCGGAGTCGTACCGCCGAAGATCGACGCCGAGAGGTTGTAGCCCACCGAGAGGGAGCCGTAGCGGACGTTCGTCGGGAACAGGGCCGGGAGCGCCGCCGACATCGTGCCGAGCATGCAGACGAGGGAGAGGCCCAGCATCGCCATGCCGATGATGATCGCGGGGATGCTGCCCTGGCGGATCAGGAGGAACGCGGGCAGCGACAGGATCAGGAAGCCGAGCATGCCCGTCATCAGGAGCGGCTTGCGGCCGAAGCGGTCCGAGAGCTTGCCGACCTGGCTGATGATCAGCATCAGGAACACCATCACGCCGAGCAGGATCAGCAGGCCGTGTGTCTCGCTGTAGCCGAGCTCGTCGGAGAGGTACGTCGGCATGTACGACAGCAGCATGTAGTCGGTGATGTTGTACGCGCCGACCAGGCAGATGCAGAGGATCAGCGTCGGCCAGTAGTCGCGGAAGATCTTCGCGAGGTCGCCCTTCGCCGTCGTCTCGACGCTGTCCGCCGCCTCCGTGGCGTGCGCCGTGCCGCCCTCCAGCTTCTGGAAGGCCGGGGTCTCGTCCAGGCGCAGTCGCAGGTAGAGGCCGACCAGGCCGAGCGGTCCGGCGACCAGGAACGGTACGCGCCAGCCCCAGGCTTCCATCTGGGCGTCGTTGAGGAGCGCGTACAGCAGCGTCACCAGCCCGGCGGCGCCCACGTAACCGGCGAGCGTGCCGAACTCCAGGAAGCTGCCGAAGAAGCCGCGCCGCTTGTCGGGGGCGTACTCCGCGATGAAGGTCGAGGCGCCGCCGTACTCGCCGCCCGTCGAGAAGCCCTGGAGCATGCGGAAGAAGATCAGCAGGACCGCGGCCCAGACGCCGATCGTGGCGTGCGAGGGGATGAGGCCGATCGCGAAGGTGCCGGTCGCCATCAGGATCATCGTGAGGGCGAGGACCTTCTTGCGGCCGATCTTGTCGCCCATCGGCCCGAAGAACATGCCGCCCAGGGGGCGCACGAGGAAGGCGACCGCGAAGGTGGCGAAGGAGGAGAGGAGCTGGGTCGTGTCGTTCCCGGAAGGGAAGAAGACATGGCCCAGGGTCGCGGCGAGGTAGGAGTAGATGCCGAAGTCGAACCACTCCATCGCGTTGCCGAGCGAGGCGGCCTTCACCGCGCGCTTGACCGCCTGGTCGTCCGTGACCGTGATGTCGGTACGCCGCAGCTTGGGGTTCTGCCGCTTCCGGATCGCACGGAACAGCGCGGGGTGACGTTTGACCGCTTCCGGGTCGGCCACCTGGTGGGGGTCGGAGGCCGCCATGGCCGGTTCCTTTCCTCGGCAACTGTTACAGGAAAGGCTTCTGCGCGGACATGGCGGCCGCAAACCGGTTCAGCGAAGGAATGGGATGTCCATCACATGATTTCGGCCATTCGGCGCAGAGGATGGCCCGATTCGGTCCGTTCCGTGCGGCTTACGGACCGCCCTCGCCGCGCCTCAGATCTTGAGGTCCTTGATGATCTTGGCGACGTGGCCGGTGGCCTTCACGTTGTAGAACGCGTGGGCGACCTTGCCCTCCTCGTCCACGACGACCGTGGACCGGATGACGCCCGTCACCGTTTTGCCGTAGAGCTTCTTCTCGCCGTACGCGCCGTACGCCTCAAGGGTCTCCTTGGCCGGATCGCCCACCAGTGTGACCTTGAGGTTCTCCTTCTCGCGGAACTTCGCGAGCTTCTCCGGCTTGTCCGGGGAGACCCCGATGACGTCGTAGCCGGCCTCGGCGAGCAGGTCGAGGTTGTCCGTGAAGTCGCAGGCCTGCTTGGTGCAGCCGGGGGTAAGAGCGGCGGGGTAGAAGTAGACGATGACCTTGCGGCCCTTGTGGTCCGCGAGCGAGACGTCGTTGCCGTCCGCGTCGGGCAGGGTGAAGGCGGGGGCGGTGTCGCCGGGGGTGAGGCGCTCGCTCATGGTTCTCCTCATTGGTACGTGGGGTCTAAGGGACCGAGCGTAATGGGGGTGCCGCCGGGTGCGGATGCGGCGGAACTGACAGACTGTCGATGAAGGTTTACCGGACGAGGACCACGGAGGCGGCGCGGTGTCGGATGCCAGGACCCCTGCGCAGATCGAGGCGGACATCATCAGCAGGCGCGAGCAGCTTGCGGTGGTACTCGATGAGATCGGGGTGCGGGTGCACCCGAAGACGATCATCGGTGACGCGAAGGCGAAGGTCGCCGGGACCGTGGACCGGACGGCCGGCCGGGCGTACGTGGCGGTGAACCGCGCGGTGTCGGACGTGAAGGCCCAGTTCGTGTCGGAGACGGGCAGCCCCCGGCTGGAGCGCGTGATCCCGGCGGCGCTGCTCGCGGTGGGCGTGGTCGGTCTGGTCGTCGCGTCCTCGCGCCGCAAGCGCTGACCCCTCGTAGGTGGGCGGCCCGCCGCCCGGTAGGTTGCGGGGCGTGAGCGAGAACACCGACGACAAGCTGCCCATCCGGATGCTGCACGACCGAGTGCTGGTCCGGTCCGAGTCGCCCGAGGGCGAGCGGCGCTCCGGCGGCGGCATTCTGATCCCCGCGACGGCCGCGGTCGGCCGCCGGCTGGCGTGGGCCGTGGTGGTGGCGGTGGGGCAGAACGTGCGGACGGTCGAGCCGGGTGACCGGGTGCTGTTCGACCCGGAGGACCGGGCGGAGGTCGAGGTGCGGGGTGTGGCGTACGTGCTGATGCGCGAGCGCGACCTGCACGCGGTGGCCGCGGACCGGTTCGAGGGCTCGGAGGATTCGACCGGGCTGTATCTGTAGAGCTGTGGCGTGGGCAAAGGGCCCGGTGACCGTTGTCACCGGGCCCTTTGCCGTTCCTTTGCTACGGTGGAAGCACCCCGACGAGACGCGCCGTACCGGGTTCCGCAAAGACGACGCACCCGTGTTGTTCGCGTGTTCTGTCTCGTCGGAGGTGCTGTCGTGGCGTGGGTTCTGCTGGTCGTCGCCGGTCTGCTGGAAGTGGCCTGGTCGATCGGGATGAAGTACACCGAGGGGTTCACCCGGCTGTGGCCGAGTGTGTTCACGGGCCTGGGGATCGTGGCGAGCATGATGCTGCTGTCGCACGCGGCCAGGACCCTGCCGATCGGTACGGCGTACGGAGTGTGGGTCGGGATCGGCGCGGCGGGTGCCGCGGTCCTGGGCATGGTGGTGCTGCACGAGCCGGTGACGGCGGCCCGGATCTTCTTCGTGTGCCTGCTGCTGGTCGCGGTCGTGGGGCTGAAGGCCACCTCGGGGCACTGAGCCCGGATTTCAGGGCCGGGTGCTGGGTGCCCGGGTGCCGCGGGGGCCTTGGAAGAAGCCCTCGTCGCCGCCGTCGCCGCCCCCGTCCCCGCCGTCGCCCCCGGTGTCCCCGCCGTCCCCGCCGCCCGTGTCCGTCCCGCCGTCCGTGGTGCCGCCCGCACCGGTGCCTCCGGCCGGGTTGTCCGTGGTGCCGGGGGTGGTGCGCGGGGCGGAGGGGGTCCGGGTCGGGGTGGTGGGCGGGGTGCGCCGGGGGGTGGCCGAGGGGGTGCGGCGGCCGGTGTCGCCGGGGGCGGTGTCCTCGGCGGTGGGCAGCGCGGTGTCGCCGGTGTCCTCCTCCACGTCGAGGTCGAAGTCCTCGGCGGGGGTGCCCTTCAGCGCGGCCCCGGTGTACTGGGCCCAGGTCTCGGCGGGGGCGCCGCCGCCGTTGATGCGGGGGAGTCCGAGCGCGCCGTAGAGGGACTTCTGGGCGCCGGTGGACGGGTCCTGTCCCATGACGGCGATGACGGTGGCGAGGTCGGGGGTGTAGCCGGCGAACCAGGCGGCCCGGTCCTCCTCGGCGGTGCCGGTCTTTCCGGCGGCGGGACGCCCCGCGCCCCGGGCGGCGGTTCCGGTGCCGCCCTCCACGACGCTCTGGAGGATCGACGTGGTGGTGTCGGCGGCCTCGCGGCTGACGGCCCGCTTCACCGTACGGCCGGGCAGGGTGACGCTCTCGCCGTCCTTGGTGACCTTGCTGACCAGGACGTGGGCGCCGTGCCTGCCGTGGGCGGCGAGGGTCGCGTACGCCTCGGTCATGTCGAGGACGCTGGCGGTGGCGACGCCGAGGGCGATGGAGGGGGTGGGGGTGAGGTCCGCGGTGTCCTTGGGGATGCCGAGGGAGACGGCGGTCTGCCGGACCTTCTCGGGGCCGACGTCCTCGGCCATCTGGGCGTAGACGGCGTTGACGGACTTGTCGGTGGCGGTGGACACGGTGATGGGCCCGTAGCTGCGGTCGTCCTCGTTGGCGGGGTCGTAGCCGGTGGGCCCGTCGGGGCCCTCGACCATGCGCTTGTTGGTGCCGTCGTAGATGGTGCTGGGGGTGATGCGGCGGCCGTCCTGGGTGGTGGAGTCGTTCGCGACGGCCGAGGTGAAGACGAACGGCTTGAAGGTGGAGCCGACCTGGTAGTCGCGGCGGGTCGCGTTGTTGACGTACTGCCGGGTGTAGTCGACGCCGCCGTACATGGCGACGACATGGCCGGTGGCGGGGTCGATGGAGGCGCCGCCGACGCGGACGTTGCGGTCGGCCGCGCGGTCCTTGTCGGTCTTGGACATGACCTTGTCCTCGACGGCCTCGACGAGGGCGTCCTGCCTCTTCCGCTGGAGCGTGGTGGTGATGCGGTAGCCGCGGGTGGCAAGGGTCTTCTCGTCCAGGATGTCGTTGACGACCAGGTAGTCCTCGACGGCCTTGACGATGTAGCCGCGCTGTCCGGAGAGGCTGTTGGCGGGCTTGACCGGGCCGGGAACGGGGAAGGTCATCGCGGCGCGCTCGGCGGGGTCGAGCCACTTCTCCTTGACCATGCCGTCCAGTACGTAGTTCCAGCGGGCGACGGCGGCGGGCTTGTTCTCCGGGTAGGCGACGACGTCATAGGCGCTGGGGGCGTTGAGCAGCGAGGCGAGGTACGCGCCCTGGGCGGTGGTGACGTCGCCGATGTCCTTGCCGTAGTACGCCTGGGAGGCGGCCTGGATGCCGTAGGCGTTGCGGCCGAAGTAGCTCGTGTTGAGGTAGCCCTCCAGGATCTGGTCCTTGGACTGTTCCCGGTTGAGCTTGATCGAGATGAAGAATTCCTTGATCTTGCGGACGACGGTCTGTTCCTGGCCCAGGTAGTAGTTCTTGACGTACTGCTGGGTGATGGTCGAACCGCCCTGCTTGCCCTTGCCGGTGAGGGTGTTCCAGCCCGCCCGGAACATCGCCTTCACGTCCACGGCGCGTTCGGAGTAGAAGTCGCGGTCCTCGGCGGCGAGGACCGCGTGCTGGACGGTGCGCGGGACCTGGGCCAGCTTGATGTTCTCGCGGTTGACGTCGCCGTCGCGGGCGATGACCGTGCCGTCGGCGTACAGGTAGACGTTGGACTGGGCAGTGGCGGTGGCGTTGGCGGCGGGGATGTCGACCAGCTGGTAGCCGGCGAAGAAGCCGCCGACCAGGATCAGGGCGAGGAGGAGTACGCCGCCGAGGACCATGCGCCAGGTGGGGATCAGCCGCCGCCAGCCGGTGCGCTTGGGGCGCTTGGCCTTGCCGGACTTCTTCGGGGCATCGGCTTCGGGGGCCCCGCCTTCGGGGGCCGGTCCGGGGGCGGCGGCATCGGCAGGCAGGTCCCTGGGGGCCCAGCCCGGGGGGTCGGTGTCCCCGTTCTGCTGCTGTGGCTCGTCGCTCATGTCGGTGCAGACTCCTCGGCCGCGGTCAGTTCCCCCATAGTGCCCTTTTCTGGCGCATATCCCTTGGATCGACGGCCGAAAAGCGCTCGCGGCGGCCGTCCCGGCTGGACTAGGCTCCTGCGCTTTGGTGTCCACGCACGGTGCGGCACCCGTTGACGGGGAGGCGGTTGCTGTGCGGGTCTACGCGGTGGCGGCGGCGGGCGGTTTCCGCCGGTACGCCACCTATCGGATCGAGACGGCGGCGGGGGTGTTCACCAACACCGTCTTCGGCTTCATCCTCGCCTACACGTACATGGCGTTGTGGGACGAGCGGCCGCGCCTCGGCGGTTACGACATGCCGCAGGCGCTCACCTTCGTCTGGCTGGGCCAGGCGCTGCTGATGACCTGCGTGATGATGGGCGGCGGCTTCGAGGACGAGCTGATCGAGCGCATCCGCACGGGCGACATCGCGGTGGACCTGTACCGCCCGGTCGACCTCCAGCTGTGGTGGCTGGCGCAGGACTTGGGCCGGGCGGCCTTCCATCTGCTGGGGCGCGGCATCGTGCCGATGGTGCTCGGCGGGCTGGCGTTCGACCTGGCGCTGCCGGGGTCGGCGGGGCCGTGGCTGGCGTTCCTCGTCTCGGTGGCGCTGGGCGTGGTGGTGAGCTTCGGCATCCGCTATCTGGTGGCGCTGTCCGCGTTCTGGCTGATGGACGGGGCGGGCGCGGCGCAGATCGCCTTTCTGGCGGGGCTGTTCTTCTCCGGGATGCTGCTGCCGCTCAGCTTGTTCCCGGGGCTGCTGGGCGAGGTGGCGCGGCTGATGCCGTGGTCGGCGCTGCTTCAGGTGCCGGCGGATGTGTTCCTGGGCAAGCACACGGGCTGGGGTCTGGCGCGGGTGTACGTGTTCCAGGCGTCCTGGGCCGCGGTGTTGCTGCTGGTGGGGCGGATGGTGCAGGGCGTGGCGACGCGGAGGGTGGTGGTCCAGGGTGGCTGAGGTGGTGGAGGCGGCCGGACCGGAGGCGCCGGAGGCGGTGTTCGCCCCGCGGTCGCGGCTGGTCGAGGGGGTGCGGGCGTACGGGCTGATCGTGTCGATGTGGCTGCGGTCCACGATGGCGTACCGGGCGTCGTTCCTGATGACGGCGGTCGGCAACTTCACGGCGACGGCGTTCGACTTCGTGACGATCATGCTGATGTTCGCGCACGTCGACGCGCTGGGCGGCTACGCGCTCCCGGAGATCGCCCTGCTGTACGGGGCTTCGGGGACGGCGTTCGGCCTGGCGGACCTGCTGATGGGGTCGATGGACCGGCTGGGCCGCCGGGTGCGCGACGGCACGTTGGACACGCTGCTGGTGCGGCCGGTCCCGGTTCTCGCGCAGGTGGCGGCCGACCGCTTCGCGCTGCGCAGGCTGGGCCGGATCACCCAGGGGCTGCTGGTGCTCGGCTACGGGCTGGTGGCGGCGGACATCGACTGGACCTTGGCCAAGGTGGTCGTGCTGCCGCTGATGCTGCTGAGCGGGTCGGTGATCTTCGGGGCGGTGTTCGTGGCGGGCGGGGCGTTCCAGTTCATCGCGCAGGACGCCTCGCAGGTGCAGAACTCGTTCACGTACGGGGGCAACACGCTGCTCCAGTACCCGCCGACGATCTTCGCGAAGGACCTGGTGCGCGGGGTGACCTTCGTGGTGCCGCTGGCCTTCGTGAACTGGCTGCCGGCGCTGTACGTACTGGGCCGGGAGCTGCCGTTGGGGCTGCCGGACGGGGTGGCGTTCCTGCCGCCGGTGGTGGCCGCCGTCTGCGCGACCGGGGCGGGCCTGGTGTGGCGGGCGGGGCTGCGGGCGTACCGGAGTACGGGAAGTTGACGGACGGAGTAGGGAGAGGGAGCGGCATGAGCAGGGACACGGACAGCGGGACGGCCTTCATCGAGCTGGACCGGCTGGAGAAGGTCTTCGACGTCCGCCGCAGGACGGGCTTCCTGCGCGGCGAGCGGCGCCAGGTGCGGGCGGTCGACGGGATCAGCTTCCGGGTGGAGCGCGGCGAGATGGTCGGCTACATCGGGCCGAACGGGGCCGGGAAGTCGACCACGATCAAGATGCTGACGGGCATCCTCACGCCGAGCGGCGGCTCCCTGCGCGTCGCGGGCATCGACCCCTCGCGGGAGCGCACGCGGCTGGCGCACCGGATCGGTGTGGTCTTCGGCCAGCGCACGACGCTCTGGTGGGACCTGCCGCTGCGCGACTCGTACCGGCTGATGCACCGCATGTACCGGGTGCCGGACGCGCGCTTCCGGGCCAACCTCGACCGGTGCGTCGAACTCCTCGACCTGGGTGAGCTGTTGGACGTACCGGTGCGCCAGCTGTCGCTGGGGCAGCGGATGCGCGGGGACATCGCGGCGGCGCTGCTGCACGACCCGGAGGTGCTGTATCTGGACGAGCCGACGATCGGCCTCGACGTGGTGTCCAAGGCCAAGGTGCGTCAGTTCCTGCGGGACTTGAACGCGGAGCGCGGGACGACGGTGCTGCTGACGACCCATGACCTCACGGACATCGAGCAGTTGTGCAGCCGGGTGATGGTGATCGACCACGGCCGGCTGATGTACGACGGTGCGCTGGCCGGGCTGCACGAGGTGGGGGAGAGCGAGCGGACGCTCGTGGTCGACCTGGAGCGCGAACTCCCGCCGATCCGGCTGGAGTCGGAGCCCTCGGTGCGGACGGTGAAGGTGGAGGGGCCGCGCCAGTGGCTGGCCTTCCCGGCGTCCGCCTCGGCGGCTCCGCTGGTGGCACGGATCGCCGCGGAGTACCCGTTGGCGGACCTTTCGGTGCGGGAGCCGGACATCGAGGCGGTGATCGCGAAGATGTACGCGCGCGAGCGGCCCGGGGAGCCGGTGACGTGAGGGCGGCCGTTCAATAGGCTGCGCGGTATGACGAGCGAACTCCCCGATATGCGGGCCTCCGACGCCGAGCGTGAACGTGTTGCCGAGATCCTGCGTGAGGCGGTCGCCGAAGGGCGTCTGGAGATGGAGGAGTTCGAGCAGCGCCTCGACAGCGCCTACAAGGCGCGGACGCACGGCGAGCTGGAACCGCTCGTCCGCGACCTGCCGGCCGTCGGCTCCGCCTCGTCGGCGCCCGCCGTCGTGCAGCCCCGGTCGGGCTCGGCGGCCCGCTGGTCCGAGCGGATCGGGCGGCCTGCCACGTCGACCGGCGGCTTCGCGTTCTGGGGCGGTTTCCGCCGCCGGGGCAACTGGACGATCGGCAAGGTGTTCACCGCGTTCGTGATGTGGGGCGGCGGCGACATCGACCTGCGCGAGGCGAGCTTCGAGTCCCGCGAGACCGTCATCCGCTGCTTCACGATCATGGGCGGCCTCCGGGTGGCGGTCCCGCCGGACCTCAACGTGGAGGTCCGGGGCATCGGCATCATGGGCGGCTTCGGGGAGGACACCAAGGAGGAGTCGGCCCCCGCGCCCGACGCGCCCCGGGTCCGCGTCACCGGCTTCGCGCTCATGGGCGGCGTCGGGGTGGAGCACAAGCGCAGCAAGGCGGAGAAGCAGCGGCTGCGGGAGGCGGAGCGCGGGCGGGGCCGCCTGGAGAAGGGCGAGGGCAGCTAGCTCAGAGGGCGTCGACCTTCGGCTTGTCCCCGGTCAGGGTGTCCACGTCCAGCAGCGACGCCAGGCGGGCGTACCCGGCGTCGTTGAGGTGCAGGTGGTCGCCGGAGTCGTACGGGGCGCGCAACTGCTGAGGGTGGGCCGGGTCGCGCAGGGACCGGTCGAAGTCGAGAACCTCGTCGAAGACCCCGCCCGCCCGGATCTCCGCGTTGACCTGCTGCCGCACCCGGTCCCCGCCGGCCGTCCAGACCGCCGAGCCCCGGTACGGCATGAGGGTCGCGCCGATGACCTTCAGGCCCCGGGCGTGGGCCCGGTCGGCGAGGGCGCGCAGGGCGCCGGTGATCCGCGCGGGGTCGGTCTCCCTCGGGAGCGCCTGGATGTCGTTGATGCCCAGCGCGATGACGACGGTCTTCGCGCCGGAGACGCCGAGGACGTCGCGCTCGAAGCGGTCGAGGGCGCGCGGGCCGATGCCGTCGCGCAGGAGGCGGTTGCCGCCGATGCCCTCGTTGACCACCGCGTAGCGGCCGTGCAGCCGGTCGGCGAGGGCGTCCGGCCAGCGGGTGTTGGCGTCGGTGGTGGAGCCGGAGCCGGCGGTGAGCGAGTCGCCGAACGCGACCAGGGTCCCGGTCGCCCGCGCCTCGCCGCCCCGCACGTCGACGGCGGTGAGGTAGCGCCACTGGGTGGTGGACCAGGTGCCTCCCTCGGCCTCGGTGTACGAGGTCTGGTGGCTGTTGGGGTGCGTGGTGACCGGCCCGTCGGCGGTCGGGGTGCGCAGGGTGACCACGAGGTCGGCGTCCGCGTCGACCGGGACGGCGACGGCGTCGCTGACGGTCTGCCCGCCGGCGGCGACCGTGACGGACGAGGCCCCCCGGAACGTCACGGGGCGGGTGTTCACGGTGACGCGGTCGATGAGCAGGGGCTGCGTACCGAACAGGTTGGACAGCGTCACACGGGCCTCGGTGCCGCCGATGCTGGTGTGCACGACGTTGCGGATGACACGGCTGCTCTGGTCCTGTGCCTGCGCCGGGTCGGCCACGCCCGCGACGGGCGACGCCGCCCAGGTGGCGAGCCAGTGGCCGGAGGAGTGCGCCGGGGCGGCCGGGCTGTGCGCCACGCCCTGCGGGGTCGTAGCGGCGGCGGCCGTCGCCCTGTCCCCGTTGAACAGCAGGGAACCGGCGAACGCCACGGCTGCGGCGAGCGCGGCGGTACCCGCCACGAGGGCTATGAGCAGGGCGTACCCCTGGCGCCTGGGCATGGGCGGTGTGTCTCCTTGCGGAAATGAGGAAAGCGGGGGGAGTGGACCTGTTCCCATGATGCGGCAGGGCGCGGGGAACTCGACGTGCGGCCCGGGAGTAGGTCAGGTAGGCACAATGCGTAGCGGACGTCTGGGGCTGTGCGTACGCGGACGGGTGGAGCGGATGGAACGGATCGACGGGACCGGGCGGACCGAGCGGGGCGAACTGCCTCCGGGGCCCGGTGGGAGGGCGAGACCCGGGGGGCTCGCCTCGTTCGCGTACACCGCGGCGGACGAGGAGAAGCGTCGTGGCGTACGCCGTATGAAGACCACGGCCACCGGCCTCCTTCTGCTGGTCGCGCTGGTGTACGTCCTCGCCACCTGGGCGAAGAACGAGGGGGTGAGCGGCTGGCCGGGCTTCGTCGCGGCGGCCGCCGAGGCGGGCATGGTGGGTGCGCTGGCCGACTGGTTCGCGGTCACTGCACTCTTCAAGCGTCCGCTCGGTCTGCCGATTCCGCACACCGCCATCATTCCCACCAAGAAGGACCAGCTCGGGGCGTCCCTCGGTTCCTTCGTCGGCGAGAACTTTCTCTCCGGGGACGTCGTACGTGACCGGATTCACTCGCTGGGCATCGGCCGCAGGGTCGGCGGCTGGCTCGCGGAGCCCGCCCACGCGGACCGGGTCACGGCCGAACTGTCGACCGCGCTGCGCGGGGCGCTCACCGTTCTGCGGGACGCGGACGTCCAGGCCGTCGTCGGCGAGGCGATCACCCGGCGGGCCAACACGGCGGAGATCGGCCCGAGCCTCGGCAAGATGCTGGCGAAGGTCGTCTCGGACGGCGGCCACCGCAAGCTGGTCGACCTGGTCTGCGCCCGGGCCCACGACTGGCTCGTGCTGCACGGCGACTCGGTGATGGACGCGGTGCAGGGCGGGGCACCCGGCTGGACGCCCCGGTTCGTGGACAAGCGGGTCGGGGAGCGGGTCTACAAGGAGCTCCTGCGCTTCGTCACCGAGATGCGGGACATGCCCGGGCACCCGGCGCGCGGCTCCATCGACACGTTCCTCGCGGACTTCGCGGCCGACCTCCAGACCGACTCGGAGACCCGGGACCGGGTGGAGCGCCTGAAGTCGGAGATCCTGGGGCGCGGCGAGGTTCAGGACGTCATCGCCTCGGCCTGGGCGTCGGTGCGCGCGATGGTGATCGCGGCGGCGGAGGACGAGCAGAGCGAGCTGCGGCTGCGCGCCCGGGCCTCCCTGATGTCGCTGGGCGCCCGGCTGGCCACGGACGAACGGCTCCAGGGGAAGCTGGAGGGCTGGCTGGAGGACGCGGCGGCCTATGTCGTGACGACGTACCGGACCGAGATCACGTCGCTGATCAGCGACACGGTGGCCGGCTGGGACGCGGACCAGACCTCGCGGAAGATCGAGGCCCACATCGGGCGTGACCTGCAGTTCATCCGCATCAACGGCACGGTGGTGGGAGCGCTGGCGGGCCTGGCGATCTACACGGTGTCGTGGGCGCTGTGGGGGTAGGGGCCCCGGCCGCGCGGTGAGGCGGGCGGCCGTCCGGGCCCGCCCCGCCCCGTCAGCGCGCCCGGAGGGCGCCCCCGGTCAGGACGCCCGGCGGGTGACCGCCCAGGACGCGGCGGCGACCGTGCCCGCCACGGTGAAGACGGCGGGCCAGGCGCCGACCTTCTTGGCCAGCGGGTGCGAGCCCGCGAACGCGGCCACGTAGGCGGTGGTCAGCGCGACGGCCGCACGGGGGCCCGCCTGCCGGTTCCACTCGTACGCGGCGACGCCGCCCGCCGCCGCGAGCGCGACCCCGCCCAGCGGACGCTTGCGGGTCCACCGCGCGACGGCGTAACCGCCGACCAGTCCGCCCGCCGCCACCGCCGCTGCCGGCACCTTCGCCATCGCGGTCACCTCCGCCTTCGTGCACGTCATGGATGTGCGCCCGGCGCACTCGTACGCGCCTCGCGCCCAGCGCCGGACCGGCGCCCGGTCCGAGGCTAACGCGCGCTTCCGTCCACCCGTCGCCGAGGGGGTGCACAGGCGTTTACCCTGGGGGGTGAACATCCGTGCACCCCCGAGCCCGCAACGGAGAACCATGCCCGCGGACATACCCGCCCCCGCCGCCCCCTCGACCCCTGCGGCCCAGGCCCCGCACCCGCGCTTCGCGGTGGGCGTGCTGGCCTTCTGCGGGGTCGTCGTCGCGGTCATGCAGACGATCGTCGTGCCCCTGCTCCCGCACATTCCCGAGCTGACCGGCGCCACCCCGGCCGCCGCGAGCTGGCTGGTGACCGTCACGCTGCTGACCGGCGCGGTGTTCACGCCCGTGCTCGGCCGGGTCGGCGACATGTACGGGAAGCGGCGGGTGCTCGTCGCCTCGCTCGCGGTGCTCGTGGCGGGCTCGGTGCTCTGCGGGGCGAGCTCCCACATCGGCGTGCTGATCACCGGCCGCGCGCTCCAGGGCGCCGCGATCGCCGTCGTACCGCTCGGCATCAGCATCCTGCGCGACGAACTGCCGCCCGAGCGCGTGCTGTCCGCCGTCGCGCTGATGAGCTCGACGCTCGGCATCGGCGCCGCGGTGGGCCTGCCGATCGCCGCGCTGGTGGTCGAGAACTTCGACTGGCACACGATGTTCTGGGTCTCCGGCGTCATCGGCCTCATCGACATCGTGCTCGTCCTCCTCTTTGTACCGGAGTCCCCGCTGCGCAGCCGCGGCCGCTTCGACGCGCTCGGCGCCCTCGGCCTGTCCGGCGCGCTCGTCTGCCTGCTGCTCGCGGTGACGCAGGGCGGCGACTGGGGCTGGACCTCCGGCCGGACGGTCGGCCTGCTCGTGGGGGCCGTCGTGGTGGCGCTGATCTGGGGGGCGTACGAGCTCCGCGTCGCGACGCCCATGGTCGACCTCAGGGTCTCCGCCCGCCCGGCCGTCCTGCTCACCAACATCGCGGCCCTGCTCATCGGTTTCGCCTTCTACGCGAACTCCCTGGTCACCGCGCAGATGGTGCAGGAGCCCAAGGCGACCGGTTACGGGCTCGGCGCCTCGCTCGTCGTCAGCGGTCTGTGCCTGCTGCCGGGCGGGGTCGCCATGGTGGCGCTGTCGCCGGTCTCCGCCCGGATCTCCGCCAAGCACGGCCCGAAGGTCAGCCTGGCGCTGGCGGCCGGGATCATCGCGGCCGGTTACGGGGTGCGGTACTTCACCAGCCACAGCCTGTGGCTCATCATCGCGGGCGCCACGGTCGTCGCCTCCGGCACGGCCATCGCGTACTCGGCGCTCCCCGCCCTCGTGATGCGCGGCGTCCCGGTCAGCGAGACCGGGGCGGCGAACGGCCTGAACACCCTGATGCGGTCGATCGGCCAGGCGTTCTGCAGCGCGACGGTGGCGGCGGTCCTGGCCAACCTCACCTTCCAGGCGGGGGGCCGGACCGCGCCGACCCTCCACGCGTACCAGCTGGTCTTCGTCATCGCGGCGGGCGCGGCGCTGCTTGCCCTGCTGGTCACGGTCATGATCCCGGGCGGCAGGCCCGCCGGGGCGGATACGGTCGGGGAGAGCCGCAAGGCGCCGGGCACCCTGACGGGGGGTGCGCGGCCGGCGGAGATCCAGGAGGGCGCATGACCGGCGGCCAGGCCATCGCCGCGACGGGCCGCGACGCGATCCTGCGCGCCGCGCGGCGGGCGTTCACGCAGCGGCCGTACGCGGAGGTGACGATCCGGGGGATCGCGGCGGACGCGGGGGTCAGCGCGTCCCTGGTGGTCAAGCACTTCGGCCGCAAGGAGGAGCTGTTCAACACGGTGGCCGACTTCGGACCGGCCGCCGCCGAACTCTTCGACGCGCCGCTCGACGTCCTGGGCCGCCACATGGTGGTCACCCTGGTCACCCAGCGCCGGGCGCTCCAGTCCGACCCGCTGCTGCGCGTCGTCTTCTCCCTGGGCAACCAGGACGAACGCTCGCTGCTCCGCGACCGCTTCCACGAACAGGTCACCGCCGCGCTGACGGCCCGCCTCCCCGGTCCGGACGCCGCCCTCCGCGCGGAGCTCCTGGCCGGCCATCTGCTGGGCCTGGGCGCGACGTTGAGCCTCCACCGGGAGGGAGCGGGGGCGTCCGCGACGCCGGAGCGCATCGCGGACCTGTACGCGCCGGCGCTGCAGCGGCTGATCACGGGCTGAGGCGATGCGGGGGCGCTGCCCCCGTACCCCCCCCGCTCCTCAATCGCCGGAGGGGCTTGATTTTGCCGCCGCCGTCGCACAAGCAGCTCTGAGATTTCGCTTCCGGTGCCGCAGATTTGCGGCACCGGAAGCAAAATCAAGCCTCGCCGGCGTTTGAGGCGCGGGGTCCGGGGCAGCGCCCCGGTTTCGGGAAGGGGCGGGGTGGGGAACAGGCCCGCCCCAGGCGCCCCTAGCGCATCGCGTTGCGCCAGACCGTCACATCAAGCGTGATGTAGTCACTCGGCGAATCCTCCGGCGAGTGCCCCTGATAGGTCACCAGCGCCATATGCCCGGTCCCCGTCGTCACACACACCTGCCGCCCCTTGGACAGCTTGCTCGTGTCGATGCTGCTCGCGAACCGCGTCTCCGCCCGGCACACATCCAGCGACCCCGCCTGACCCGGGTCGAGCAGGATCAGCTTGCCGCCCTCGCTCTCCGCCTCGATGTAGCCGCCGGAGTCGTACGTCAGCTCGTAGCCGTCGTCCTCACCGTCCTGCGGCCGGATCTCGTCGTCGCCGAACGTCAGGTGGTAGCCCTTGGTGAGGTTGATCCCGGTGAAGTCCTCCGGCGTCGGGTCCGTCGTCGCGGGGGTCTGCCCCTCGGGCTGCTCGGCACCGCCCTCGACGTCTCCGGTCGGATCCGCGCTGGGCGTGGAACTCGCCTTGGGCGCGGGCGAGTTCTTGTCCCCGGCGGTGGTGTCGCTCTGCGACCCCTTGTCGTCCTTCTTCGTCAGGAAGTACGCCGTGCCCCCACCGGCCACCCCGACCAGCAGCGCGGCCACGACCGCGATGGCCGCGACCCGCCCCCGCCGCCGCTTGGGCGGAGTCGGCGCGGGCGCCTGCGGCACCGCCTGCGTGACGTGCGACTGCGGCGGTACGCCGCCGGGGTACCCGCCGCCCCCCGGCCCCGGATACCCGTACGACGGCTGCTGGGCGGCCGGGTACCCGTACGCGGGGGTCTGCGCGGAGGGCGCCGTGGGCGCACCGTACGCGCTCGGCGCCACCGGCGCGGGCCCCTGCCCGGGCGCGGGTGTGACCGGCGGCCCGTACCCCGGCGGCGGGGTGCTCGGCGCCGGGGTGGTGGGCGAGTACGCGGCGGGAGTGGGCGGAGCCGCAGGCGCGGCGGCCACCGGCGGTGTCGTCGGGGCGGCCGACGGCGGCGGCGGCGTCTGCACGGGCGCCGGGGCGGCGGCCCGTACGGTGATGTCGGCGGCGACCGGCTTCGGCAGCCAGTCCTCCGGCCGCCGCAGCACCGTCTCCGCGTTCGCGGTCTGGCAGAGCTGGATCACCTCGGCGACCGACGGCCGGTCCTCCGGGTTCTTCGCGAGGCAGCGCCCGACGAGTTCCATCAGCCGCTCCGGCACACCCGTCAGGTCCGGGTCCTCGTGCACGATCCGGTAGAGCACCCCGTGCGAGGTCCCCTCGCCGAACGCGGGTGTCCCGGTCGACGCGAACACCGCGACCTGGCCCAGCGCGAAGATGTCCGTCGCGGCGGTGACCTTGCGCCCGGCGGCCTGCTCCGGCGCCATGAACGACGGGGTGCCGATCGTGACCCCGCTGCCCGTGAGCGACGTCGCGTCGGCCGCGTACGCGATACCGAAGTCGATGACGCGCGGCCCGTCCGCCGCGAGCAGCACGTTGGACGGCTTCAGGTCGCGGTGGACGATCCCGGCGCCGTGGATGACGTGCAGCGCCTCGGCCATGCCCGCGATCAGCAGCAGCACCGCCTCGACCGGCAGCGCGCCGTGCTCCACGACCGCGTCGGCGAGCGACGGGCCCGGCACGTACGCGGTGGCGAGCCACGGCTGGGCGCCCTTGGTGTCGGCGTCGATCACGGGCGCGGTGAACAGCCCCTGGACGCGCTGCGCGGACTGCACTTCCTGCGCGAACCGCCGCCGGAACTCCGCGTCCTCGCCGAACTCCGGCCGGATCACCTTGATCGCGACGGGCCGCCCGCCGGGCGTGTACGACAGATACACCTTGCCCATGCCGCCCGCGCCGAGCTTGGCGGCCAGCCGGTATCCGGCGATGGTGGTGGGGTCGTCGCCCGCGAGGGGCTGGAAGACCTGCGAGGCGCCGCCTCGGCCTGGCTGCTGACCGCTCATGTACTCGAAACTCCCCCGGAGAGCGCTGCTGTAGACACGGCACCCTATCCAAATACGGGGTCGCTGCGGAGCGGTGGGAGCGCCTTGGTTCAGGCGGACCGGGAGAACGCGAACCGCACGCCCGTGGCCTCCTCCGACACCTCCCACAACCGCTGCCCGGTCGCGGCGTCGGCCGCCCCGGCCGACAGCTCCACCCGGGTCGGCGCCCCGCGCAGCTCACCCCTGCCGTCCGGCCCGATGAACTCGCCTCCCTCCGCGCCCGGTTCGGTCGCCGCGTACAGCTGCGGCAGCGCCCCCTGGGCGGGGGACTGGGCGAGCGGCCTGAGTACGCGGCCGAACATCAGGGACACGAGGGCGACGGGGCCGCCGGTCTGGAGGCCGGTGGCGGTGTAGCCGGGGTGGGCGAGCAGGCTGCGGACCGGGCTGCCGGCCTCGGTGAGACGGCGGTGCAGCTCGTGGCCGAAGACGGCGTTGGCCAGCTTGGACTGGTTGTAGTAGCCCATCGGTGAGTACCGCCGCTCGCCCGTGAGGTCGTCGAAGTACAGGTGCGCCTTGCGGTGGTTGGGCGAGCTGACGGTGACCACGCGGGGGTCGGTGCCCGCCGACAGGAGGTCCCACAGCCGCCCGGTGAGCGCGAAGTGGCCCAGGTGGTTCGCCGCGAACTGCACCTCGTGGCCCTGCGGGGACAGCGTCCGGGGCGGCGCCATGACCCCGGCGTTGTTGACGAGCACGTCGAGCCGCGCGTGGTCCGCGTGCAGCTTCTCCGCGAACGCGCGTACGGAGTCGAGGTCGGCCAGGTCGATCCGGCGCACCTCCAACCGGGCGTCCGGCTGCGCGGCGGCCAGCCCGGCCGCCGCGCGGCGCCCCTTCGCCTCGTCGCGTACGGCGAGGATCACGTGCCCGCCCCGGCGGGCGAGGGCCCGGGTCGTGGCCAGGCCGAGGCCGCTGTTGGCCCCGGTGACGACGAAGACCCGCCCGGTCTGGTCCGGGATGTGTTCGGCGGTCCAGCGTTCCTGCTGTGTCATGCGGCATAGGCTGCCTCGCATGACACCAAGTGTCAACATGTCATTCAGTGTCATGTGAGGCATGGAGTACCGTGAGGAGGTGAGCACTCCCCGAACGACCCTGGCCGAGCGCAAGCGGAGGCTGGTCTCCGACGAACTGACCGAATCCGCCTTGCAGTTGCTGGCACTGAAGGGCTTCGACGCGGTCACGGTGGACGAGATCGCGGCGGCGGCGGGCGTCTCCAAGCGGACGTTCTTCCGCTACTTCGCGTCCAAGGAGGACGTGGTCGTCCAGTTCCTCGCGGACATGGGCACCGGCATCCGCGCCGAGCTGGCCGCCCGCCCCGCCGCCGAGCCGCCGTCCGTCGCGCTGCGCCACGCGGTCTGGGTGCCGCTCGGCGCGTGCGCGGACCACGGGGAGCGCGCGCTGCGCGTCGTACGGCTGATCCTGCGCACGCCCGCGCTGCTGGCCCGCTTCCTGGAGCGCCAGGCGCGGTGGCGCGACGACCTCGCCCGGGAGCTGGCCGAGCGGCTGGGGCGCGACGCCGAGCGGGACCTCTACCCGAGGCTGGCGGCGGGCATGGCGCTGGACGCCTTCGACGCCGTGCTCCACCACTGGAGCGCCGACGGCTCGACGGAGACCCCGGCGGAGCTGACGGACCGCGCGTTCGCGGTGATCGCCCCGGCGCTGGACGGGTCCCGGACGCCGTAAGCAGTCATATCCCCTTGCTTGCCACGGGCGGCCGTTCGATCATGAACGGCCGACGGCCCCCACGTACCGGAGGCCGCCCCCCGGACGAAAGGTCCCCTTTGCGCAAGCTGGTGTACTTCATCGCCGCCACCCTCGACGGCTTCATCGCCGGCCCGGACGGAGCCGATCCCACCGGCCCGGACGGCTTCTGGCCCATCCCGGAGGACTACCTCAAGCACCTGATCGCGGAGTACCCGGAGACCCTGCCCGGCCCGGCGCGGGCCGCGCTCGGGGTGACGGCGGAGGGCACGCACTTCGACACGGTGGTGGAGGGCAGGCGCTCGTACGAAATCGGCCTCGACGTCGGAGTCACGGACGCCTACCCGCATCTGCGGCACCTGGTGTTCTCCCGCACCCTGGGCGAGAGCCCGGACCCCGCCGTGGAGGTCGTCGCGAGCGATCCCGCCGCGCGCGTACGGGAGTTGAAGCAGGAGGACGGCAAGGACATCTGGCTCGTCGGCGGCGGCGAGCTGGCCGCCTCGCTCTACGCGGAGATCGACACGCTGATCCTGAAGCTCAGCCCGACGACGATCGGCACGGGCATCCCGCTGTTCGGCCGGAACGCGGCGTTCGAACCGGCGTCCTGGGCGCTCACGGACCACACGGTCCTGGGGAGCGGCGCGGCGTATCTGACGTACCAACGTGCCCAGGTGGCAGGCTGAGTCGGTGGAAGCGGCCGGCAGGGGTACGCCCCCGCCGGCCGGTCCTGTCTCACGCGGCCGTGCAGGCCGCCCCGCTCAGAGTGAACGCGGCCGGGGCCGCGTTCGTACCGCTCTGGTTACCCGTGAAGCCCACGGTCACCGAGGAGTTCGGGGCGATCGTGGAGGTGTACGAGGCGGGCGCGACGCTCACCGAAGCGCCGGACTGCGTGGGCGTACCGCCCCACATGTTGGTGATCGTCTGCCCGTTGGCGAAGGCGAAACCGAGCGTCCAGCCGTCGATCGCGGCGGTGCCCGTGTTGCGGATGGTGATCTCACCCTGGAAGCCGCCCTGCCACGAGCCGACCACCTTGTACCCGACCGAGCAGCTGCCCGCCGGAGTGGTCGCTGCCTCGTCCGTGGTCACGCTCACGGCGGCCGACCGCGCCGAACGGTTCCCGGCCGCGTCGCGCGCGTAGACCGCGAAGGAGTACGCGGTGTCGGCGGTGAGGCCCGTCACGGTGACGCTCGTCGTGGCGGACGAGGCGACCTTGGTCTCCGTACCGCCGCTGACGCGCACCACGTCGTAGCCCGCGACGGCAACGTTGTCGGAGGATGCGGCCCAGGTCAGCGTGGCGGAGGTGTCGGTCACCGCCGAGGCGGCCGGGGTGCCCGGGGCGGTCGGGGCCTCGGTGTCCTCCTCGACGGGACCGCCGTAGACCGTGGCCTCGTGGGAGGTCTCCGCGATCCCGTTCGCGCCGTGGAAGATGCGCTCGCCCCAGGAGCTGAGCTGCGCCGGGTCGAAACCGATGGTCAGGTCGAGGATCGGGTCGGTGTTGCCGCTCCACGACCAGGCGATCCAGCCGAGCCCGAGCCGCTGGGCCTCGGACATCATCGTGTCCTCGTCCGGGTCGCCGTACTGGTCGGCGGGCCCGCCGAACTCACCGATGACCAGGGGCAGTCCGGCGTCCACGAACGCGTTCAGATAGTCGGTGACCTTCTGGGCGGTGTTGTAGACGCTGTACATGTGGATCGAGAAGAGCAGATTGCCGGTCGAGTCCGCGTCGTACACCGCCTGGGCGTTGTCCCGCATGACGTTCTGCCAGTCCTGGCCCCAGTTGGGCGCGTCCACCATGATCGTGTGCGCGAACCCCGCTGCGCGCAGCTTCTTGATCGCGGCGGTGGTGGGGGCGGTCCATCCGGCCGGATCGGTGTTGCCCCAGGGCTCGTTGCCGATGTTGATGACGACGTAGTCCTCCTGGCCCTGGAGGACGTCCTTCAGGGAGATCCAGTAGTCGGCCGCGTGGTCCAGCGTCCCGGCGGCGGAGTCCTCGCCGTATCCGGTGGTGTCGTGCACCTCCAGGACGCAGATGAGCCGGTTCGCCTTGCAGTCGGCGATGACGGCGGCGACGTCGTCCGGCCCGTTCTTGCTCCAGCGGAAGCCGTCGGACAGCACGACGCGGACGGTGTTGGCGCCGGTCGCCTTGATGTCGGCGAGCGACTGGGTTTCGCCGGGGTACCAGGTGTGCGCGTGGTTGACGCCGCGCATGATGAAGTCGTTGCCGTTGCCCTCGACCAGCCGGCCGTCGCTGATGTGCAGCCCGGTACCGGCGGCGGACGCGGCCTGCGCGGGGGCGAGGCCGCCGAGCGCGAGGAACCCGAGCAGGGTGGCCAGGACGGTGAGGATGACGGCGGCGGGGCGCTGCGCCGGATGTCTCGCTGTTCTCACTGCGGCTCCAGGGGGATGGGTGGTTCACTGATGTGGGAGCGCTCCCACACGGGTGGACCCATGAAGCCATTCGGTCAGGGGCACGTCAAGACGTCGGACGACCGGAGGCGAGGTTCTATGGTTCGTCGTACCGGTCGCCGCCCTCTGAGGGGTCGATCGCCCCGCCCGACGAAGGGAACGCCGCACGATGGCTGAAACCGACCAGAACGAGATACGGGCCCGGATCGCGAAGGGGCTCGTCTACACGGAGACCGAGGCGGCCTTCCTGGCCCCGGCCCGGCGCGAGGACGAGATCTTCGCGTACAACCACACGCCGCCCGGCGACACGGAGCGACGGCGCTCGCTGCTGACGCGGATCTTCGCCTCGGTGGGCGAACGCACGGTCCTCCAGGCGCCGTTCCACGCCGCTTTCGGCAGCAACGTGCACATCGGGGACGACTTCTTCGGCAACGTGAACCTGACGTTCGTGGACGACGTGGAGATCCGCATCGGCGACGACGTCATGATCGCCCCGAGCGTGACCCTGACGACGACGGGCCACCCGGTGCACCCCGCGCGCCGGGCGGATTTCGGCCGCTTCTCGGAGCCGATCGTCATCGAGGACAAGGTGTGGATCGGCAGCAACGTGGTCGTCCTGCCGGGCGTCCGTATCGGCTACGGCTCGGTGATCGGCGCGGGCAGCGTCGTGAGCCGCGACATTCCTCCGATGAGCGTCGCGGTCGGTACGCCGTGCCGGGTGGTCCGGCCGATCACGGACGCGGACCTCGCGACCCGCAGGTAGGCGGCCCGCTCACCAGGCCCCGTGGTACTGCACGCCCAGGATCAGGGCGGCGATCGCCGTAGCCAGGAAGACGATCCCGCCGACGATGTTTCTTGATCCGACGCGCAGATGGGCGATGATCGCGCCGATGAAGTAGAGGATCAGCCCGCACGCGGCGAGCGTGCCCAGCGCGGGCACGGCGAACCCGGCGAGCAGCCCGAGGGTGCCTGCGGCCAGGCATATGCCGAGCCAGGGGACGTACTTGCGGGGGATGCCCTTCATGTCGGCCTGGGACTTGGGGTATTCGTGGCCGATGAGGTAGGTCACGGCGGCGGCACCGTTGAAGAAGATGCCGAGGATGGTGACCGTGAGGTATGCGGTGCGCATGCGTTGTTCTCCGCTTCTAAGGGGGGCTGCTCTTCAGGGCCGACGATTCAGGGCCCTGTTTCGTGAGGTGGTGAGGGGTTCAACGTGGTGCAGGCCCTCAGGAGGGCTCGGTCAACAGCTCCGCCAGCCGGTCCGCGAAGGCGGTCGCCCATTCCAGCTCGGGCCCGCCGCGGGCGACCCGGAACCCGTGCCGCCGGGCCCAGAAGGCGGCTTGCACGGCGTGCAACTGGGCCCACCGCCGCACCCGTTCGCGCTCCAGCTCGGCGGCGTCGGCGAAGACGTCCACGATGCGGTGCGCTGCCCGCGCCAGGTCCGCGCCCGCCCCCGCGAGGGCGTACGCGCGGGACTTCATCAACGCCCCCGCGTCGTAGGCCGGGTCGCCCACATACCCCTTGGGATCAACGGCCAGCCAGGGCTCGCGCTCGGCCCGCAGGATGTTCCGCCCGTGCAGATCCCCGTGGACGAGCGTGTCGGGCTGCGCCCGCCCCAACTCCCTTACGGTGGCGAGGGCGGCGTCGATGACGGGGCGCGGCAGGGGGTGCGCGAACTCGGCGTCGTCGGTGCGCAGCCCGTCCTCCCACTCCCCGGCCTGGTCGCTGAGCCGGGGCAGCCCGGTGGGTGCGGCCACGGCAAGCCGCCGCGCGAGCCGCGCAGCGACGACGACCACGTCGTCCCCCTCGACGGCCTCGGCGAGCGTCACCGTCGAGGCCCGCTCCAGCAGCATCGCGTACCGGCTGTCGTCCCGCTCGTAGAGGCTTACGGCCCCACGCCCGCCCCAGGCGACGAAGGCGTCGGGCTCGTGATCGTTCCCGGGGTGCGGGAAGGAGACCTTGAGCACGGCGGGGGGCGTGTGATCGCGGCGCACGGGGAGGATGAGGCCGACGCCGCCGTGGGTGAGGGGGCCGTCGGGTGTGCAGGCCCACTCGTCGACCAAGGCGCCGACGAGCGCGGGGAGTTCGCTGAGCCAGGATGCTCCGGCGTCGCCTTCGCGCTCGACGGTGGTCCGCGCGAACTCCTCGGGAATCACGATCATCCGGGCACTGTACGTGGGGCGGGGCGGGGGTGGGCTGGGGTTTACGGGGCGGCGGCTGGCTGTTGCTGCTGAACGGGGGGTGTGGGTGGGGGTGTTGGCCTAGGGTGGGGGTGGGTGGGTGTTGTGGGGGCGTTGAGGGGGATATGCCGGAGTGTGCGGAAGTGGTCAGCAGCAGCCCTGACACGCGGCAAAGCCGCAGGTCAGGAAGAGTGCTCCCCGCACGCGCGGGGATGGTCCCCGACAGGACCCCGGAGCCAAGGCGCGGAGGCTGTGTTCCCCGCGCGCGGGGGGATGGTCCCGTGGTCGACCGGGGCGCGGTCGGAAACGGTGTGTGTTCCCCGCACGCGCGGGGATGGTCCCTACGAGAACGAGTTCATCCCGGGCCTGCTCCAGTGTTCCCCGCACGCGCGGGGACGGCCCCCGAATGGGCGACGACGCGTTCCTCGTGCGAGGTCTTCCCTGCACGCGCAGGGATGGTCCCCTGAGCTACAACCCGCCGTACCAGGACGGTACGTGCTCCTCGTACGCGCGGGGATGGGCCCTTCGACGGCTTCAGGCCGTACGGGCAGGATGCAGTGTCCCCGCACGCGCAGGGATGGCCCTCCGTTTACCTGGCCTGCTGCGCCTGACGCCTTGGGCCCCGCATTCCGCGCGGCCCAAGGCCGCCCACGTACCCTGGCCGCCATGCCCGCCCACCCCGAACCCCTCAGCCTCCACCCCCTCGCCTTCACGTCCGGCGAGATCCGCGAAGTCGTCGCCCTCTACGCCAGCAACCCCGCCTACTGGCGCGCGGCAGGCGAGTACGACCCCGGGGACATTCAGGCGGAGGCGGTTGAGGCCGATCTCAGGGCGGAAGTCGCTGCGGAGGGCGGCGAGGTGTTGGTTGGCAGGGATGAGCAAGGACGGCTCGTCGGGGTCGTTTGTCTGCTCGGCCGGCATCCGAAGGACGGGCTGCCCTGGATCGGGCTGCTCATCGTGGACGGTCACTCCCGCCGTACGGGAATCGGTCGGCGGCTCGCCGGGCTGGTCGAGGAGCGGTTCCGGGGTGAGGGACGGAGCGGCATCCGGCTCGCCGTGCTGGAGAACAACCCCGACGCCCTCGCCTTCTGGACCTCCCTCGGCTGGCAGGAGATCGACCGCCGCCGCGACCTCGCCCACGACCGCCCGTGCATCGTCCTGCACAAGTCCCTGGCCTGAGCGGGGGCGCGGCGCCCTGCCGCCGGTCGCTCAGGCCGCGTCGCCCCCTCCCGCCCTGACACCCTCCACGAACGACGAGAACGCCTCGGTGGAGACCGACAGAGCGGGGCCGCCGGTTTGCTTGGAGTCGCGGACGGGAACGGTGCCGGTCCTGGCAGCGACGTTGGCTGCCACCTCGAGGCAGTCGCCGCCGTTCGAGCTGTACGAGGACTTGTACCAGCGGGGTGATTCGGTCATCGTTCGTGCCCCTTCGCGTCTGGTTGCTGTCGGCCTCAGGCAAGGGTAGGCCGCTTCCGCCCCGATCTCGGAGGCGTACCGGCAGCGAAAGCCCCACCGCGCGCGGCGCGGTGGGGCTGTGTAGCAGCGGCTCGTCGTCCCTCAGACGCGGCCGAACTCCCCTGCCCTGACACCTTCCACGAACGACGAGAAGGCGTTGGTGGAGACCGACAGGTTCGGGCCGCAGCCGCCCTGCTTGGAGTCTCGGACGGGGACGCTCCCGCTCGTGGCGGCGAGGTTGGCTGCCACCTCGACACAGGCGCCGCCGTTCGAGCTGTACGAGGACTTGTACCAGCGGGGGGATTCGTTCGTCACGGGGCGCCCTTTCTCAACTGACTGATCATGGCCAACGACGCTGCTTTGGACAGCGTCTCGCCCTGAAGCTGATGGTAGGCCGTGAGCATGGGCACCACGGACGACGGTTCCCGGTCGACGTACCCCTGCATCTGCGACTCGGCGTAGGCGACAACGGACCGGTCGGCGAGGGTGAGCAGGTAGACGGGCCGATCGAACGCCCGTCGGGCCCCTATGGCGAACGGCGCCACGTGAACGAACCAGTTGGGGAGCGAGGCCAACTCCTCCAGCCGTTCCAGTTGGGCCTTCATGACCTTCGGACCGCCGATGGCTTGCAGAAGACAGCTCTCGTCCATGACGACGAACACCATCGGTGGTCGGGGCCTGACCAGCGCGGCCTGCCGTTCCAGCAGGACCGAGACGCGCTCGTCTGCCTGCTCGGGTGTGATTGAGCCGCGCTGCAAGTCCCCCTCGGCCACCGCCCGCGCGTACTCCTGGGTTTGCATCAGGCCAGGAATGATCCCGACCTCGAACAACCGGATCTCCACCGCCCGGCCCTCGTAACCGACGTACTCCGGGAAGCCCTCCAGCAGGCTCCCGTGCTTCATCTCGCGCCACTCGCGCTCGAACGAGTCGGGCGTGCCGACGAGTTCGAGGGCTACGTCCAATCTCCGCGAGAAGGGCAGGGTTGCGGATTTACGACCAGTTTCGATGGCGGAGACGTGCCGCCCCGTGCAGCCGACCATCGTGGCGATGTGATCCTGAATCCAGCCGCGAGCCTCACGCATCCTGCGTAAACGCGCGCCGTACGCCGCCTGCGGAGACGCGTCCGGATTCAGCTCCTTGATGTTGACCAATATGCCCTCCCTGGCTGCCACGTTGATGACATTGCGAGGCTAGGTCACGCTGAACGCGTCTGGTAGTGAAACCGCTACGGAGGGACACGAAAGCGTGCCTGTCGAAGAGCATGGAACCGCGCCGGCCCCCGGCCCACTCCCCGTCCGAACCGACGAAGAACCCCCGAGAAGCGAGCTGCGCGGGGACCCGGACATCTCGCGTTACGCGTCGCTCGCCGCGTTCCCGCCGTGCCGGTGCGGGGCTCCCATCTGCCCGGATGGCCCGTCGAAGGCCGGGGCGTCGTCGGAGGACCTCCTCGTACGCGTACGGGAGACGAACGCGATGCACGCGAAGTACCGGCTGTGACGGCGCGGGCGCCGGGACGTCAACACGCCGCCCGAGAAAGGCTGAACGGAGTGGACGAGGTCATGAACGGAACGACGAAGGGCCTGGCGGCGGCATGAGTGAGCAGACGGTGAGCGCGTACGCCACGCGCGAGGACGTGGCGTACGCGCTCACGACGGGCGGCGTACTGAAGACGGGCTGGCTGGACGCGTATGCGCGGGTGCCCCGGCAGGCGTTCTTACCGGACACGATCTGGCCGTACGACATGGCGGCCGGGAGGGCCGTCCACGTATCGCGGACGGAGGATGCGCAGGCGTGGCGCGGGTATGCGGACGCGGACGTGCCGGTCGTGACGCAGTGGGACGACGGGGAGCACACCGGCCGCGAGCCGGGCCGGGTGTCGACGTCGTCGGCCTCGATGCCGAGCGTGGTCTTCCGGATGCTCGACGCGCTGACGGTGGACGACTACTGCCGGGTGCTCGAAATCGGTACAGGGACGGGCTGGAACGCCGCGCTGCTGGCGCACAAGGTGGGGGAGGGCAACGTCGTCAGCGTGGAGGTGGACGAGGCGGTGGCGAACCGGGCGCGCGACGCCCTGGCCCACTTCTTCGGAGCCCCGGTGGAGGTGATCCACGGCGACGGGCGCGCGGGGGCGCCGGGGCGGGGCGTGTTCGACCGGGTGATCGCGACGTGCGGGGTGCGGGAGATCCCGTACGCGTGGGTGGAGCAGACGCGGCCCGGGGGTGTGATTGTGGCGCCGTGGGGAACGGACTTCAGTCCTGCCGACGCGGTTCTGCGGTTGACGGTGGACGCGGAGGGGAAGAGCGCGAGCGGGCGTTTCACGGGCCCGGTGGAGTTCATGAAGCTGAGAGCGTACCGGTCGGCCCCGATCGACCATGAGGCGTACGCGCCTGGCCCGTTGCCCGCCCCGGAGACGACGACCTCGGACGCGGCGAGGGCCCTGTCGGCAGCCGACCGCTTCAGCCCGCTGCCGTTCGCGTTGGGCCTCCGCGTCCCCGCGTGCACGTACATCGCCGCCGAGAAGGTGCGGGGCGCCCAACCTCACTGGTTCTACAGCCGAAACGACCGGTCCTGGGCGTGCGTCCTGGTGGAGGACGGGGAGCCGGCGGCTCGCGTGTGGCAGCGCGGTGAGCGGCGGTTGTGGGATGAGGTGGAGGGTGCGTATGCGTGGTGGGTGGAGCGGGGGAGGCCGGGGTGGGAGCGGTTCGGGGTGACGGTGAGGAGGGTGGGGGAGCGGGTTTGGGTGTATGAGGTGGGGGAGCGGGTGTGAGGGGGCGGGCTGACGGGAACGGGTCTGCTTGAGCTGGTGGTTGGCCTACACTGCGGGGTCTATGCCAGCTGTGGGGCTGTTGGGGTGGTTATGCCGGAGTCCGCGAAAGTGGTCGGAAACGCCACGCACTCGAGGTAAGCCCGCAGGTCACGCAGTCTGCTCCCCGCGCGTGCGGGGATGGTCCTTGGTCCATGATGTCGCCCATGTACTTCGCGCTCTGCTCCCCGCGGGTGCGGGGATGGCCCTACCTCCAGCTCCGCTCTCCGCGGAAGGCCCCACCGCGCCCGGACGGGGTGGGGCCTTCCGCCGGACAGCGCGTCTGTCAGGACCGCTGGCCGCCCGCCTGCTCGACGACCTTGTCCGTCACGTCAACCGTGTCCCCGGCGGGAGGCGCGTCGACATCGACGTCGGTTCCGAAGTCGCTGAAGTCCATGACGACCTTCGCCTTGCCCCGGTTCGCCGAACCGGAGTCCTTCGCGCCCCCGGCCGGCTGCGCGGCGATTTCGATCTGCTGGCGGCGCATCAGTCCCTTGCCATCGACCCACAGGTCCACCGGCACCGTCTCGCCGAGCTGTTCGCGCAGCTTCCGGGCCTGCGCGGCGTCGCCCTTGGCGAGCTTGTCGATGTCCAGGTCGACCTTGTAGTGGGTCGTCGCGACACCGCCCAGGTTCTCCGTACCGACCTTCTTCACGTCCTTCTCGGACAGCGACTTGGAGTAGGCGAAGGAATCGGTCGGATCGCTCACCTGGCTGCTTCCAGCGGCCCCGGAGGTCCGCAGCTTCTCCATGTCGATCTTCATCCAGCTCTTGCCGCCAGGCAGGCCGCCCTCGCCCTTCGGCGGCTTCTGGTAGATCATCTTGTCCACGACCCGCTGCTCCAACCGCTGACCCGACTGCTCCATGGTCAGCTTGCTTTCCCCGTCCTCGAAGTCCATGACGCCGGAGCCGGTGACCGTCTGGCTCTGCCCCTTGGCGGTGACCGAAGTCGTGATCTTCACGCGCGCGGACCCGGCCTCGGTGGTCTTCTTGTTGGTCGCCTGTACAACCTGCGAGGGCGACGAGTCGGCCGTCTTGCCCGCCCCGGAGGGCTTCGCGTCCTTCGCGGCGTCGCCCTTGTCGTCCGACCCGCATCCGGCAAGCGCGGCAACGGCCAGGAGACCCGCCACTCCGTACGCAGCCACCTTGGTCCCCCGGGTCTTCACGTTCGCCATCACTGCAGCCTCCCCAAACCGAAACCGTTACGTCAGGTATGCGCCCGGTGCCCGGAAGGTGATCCCGCATGCGAAGCGGCTGCCGTTCTACGCCAGCCGCAGTAGTTCGCGTCCAGCCGGGCTTTCCGATGCGCGCAGGCGTGGGGAGGCTGGGGGCGCACTGGGCGAACGGGCAGGCTATCCAGAGGTGTTGGCGTACCCTTGCCGCGTATGCCTGACGTGTGATTGTTGAGATGGATATGCCGGACTGTGTGAAAGTGGTCAGAAACCGCGCCTTGACTCGATAGACCCGCAGGTCAGCGAGTCTGCTCCCCGCACGCGCGGGGATGGTCCCCACTACTACGGGCCCGTCACCCAGGACTCCCGCTGCTCCCCGCACGCGCGGGGATGGTCCCCTGGCCGCCGGAATGGTCACGGGCAACGTTCACTGCTCCCCGCACGCGCGGGGATGGTCCCGCCGCGAGCGATGAAATCGGCACTCCGTATTCCTGCTCCCCGCACGCGCGGGGATGGTCCCCACATGCGGTCGGCGGCGGTCTCGGCGCGCTCCTGCTCCCCGCACGGGCGGGGATGGTCCCGGGTTTTCGCAGCGTCTCGCCGAGGGCCTGACCTGCTCCCCGCACGCGAAGGGGCACCATCACCCACGCAGCGCCCGCCCAAGCCCCCCGGCTACGCTCCCCGGCATGACCGACCCTCAAGCCCGGGCCGACTTAGCCCCCGACCTCATCCGCTCCCTCCTCCGCGACCAGCACCCCGATCTCGCCGAGCTCCCTCTCAGCCTTGCCGCGCGGGGGTGGGACAATCAGTTGTGGCGGTTGGGGGACGGGCTTGCCGTGCGGTTGCCGTGGGCGACCTCGTCTGCTGATGAGTTGTTGTTGAAGGAGCATGCCTGGGTGCCCGGGCTGGCGCCCGGGTTGCCGTTGCCCGTGCCTGTGCCTCAGCGGCTGGGCGTGCCGTCCGAGCGGTTTCCGCGGCCCTGGTTGGTCACCACTTGGGTGCCGGGGGAGCCGGGCGATCGGGTTCCGGCTACGCGGGGCGAGGAAGCGGCCGATGGTTTGGCCCGGTTTCTCAGTGCTTTGCATCAGGTGGCTCCGGATGGGGCGCCCGCCGGGCGGGGGCGGGGTGGGCCCCTGGGGCCCTACGGGGAGCACTTCGGGCGGGCGCTCGGTGCCGTTGCCGAGCGAGGGCTCTTCGTGGATGCGGACGGTGTTCGTCGTGTCTGGGAGGACGCCGTCGCCGCCCCCGACTGGGACGGGCCCGCGTTGTGGCTTCACGGGGATCTGCATCCCGCCAACGTGCTGACCGCCAACGGCACGTTCTGCGGGGTCATCGACTTCGGTGACCTCTTCGCCGGCGACCCGGCCTGCGACCTTGCCGCCGCCTGGATTCTGCTTCCGGACAACGGCGTTGACCGGTTTTACGCCGCGTACGACCCCGCCCCGGATGTGGCAACTCTTCGTCGTGCCCGTGGCTGGGCTGTGCTGCGCGCGCTGAGTGGGCTGCTCATCGCGGACGACGGTGACCGGGGGCTCCCCAACGGGAAGTCGACGTGGGGGCCGCCCGCTCGGAGGTCACTGGAGCGGCTCGTCGCTTCTCTGCGGTGAGTGAGGCGAGTGGCTTGCGTTGCGGAGCCCGTAAGAAGTGAGTCAGTGGGGCTCTACAGCCAGCGTTGTGCCGCCTCCACGCTGTCCCCGCCCGTGGTGTTGAACGCGATCGCCGCCTGGGGCGCGTGGTGGCGGATGAGGTTGACGGTCTGCTCGAAGAGGGGGAGCAGCGGTGCGGCCTTGCGGATTCCGCCGCCGATGACCACGACGTCCCAGGGGCGTTCGGTCAGGGCTGTGACGAGGGTGGGTTCGGCCGCGTCGTTGAACTCGACCAGGGTCATGGCCGCGTCGATGCCGTGGTCGGCGAAGCGTGCGAGCTCCGCGTCGAGCGCCGTGCGCAGGGCGTTTCCGTCGACACCGGGGATGGCTTGGGGGTCGTAACCGACGACCAGTGCGGAAGGCATACGGTCAGACTACGGAGGGCGGGGAGCATGACTGAAGGTGCGTGGGACGACGACCGCGCCTATGACGACGCCGTCCGGCGTGCGCGGCGCGCGACGCGGGTCGGCTGGACGGCCATCAGCGCCACGGTGACGGCGCTCGGTTGCGCCGCCGTCGTGGTCGCCGGGGTGTGCCTGGCCGTGGCCGTCGGCTGCATGTACGTCGTCGTGTCCATGAACCGCTAGGCCGTGCCCCGGTGCCCCGCCAGCCGGTCCACCGCCGCCGCCGTGAGCGCCGTGATCGCCGCGGGCAGTGCCGTGCGGATCGCGGGGGCGAAGTGGGGGGAGTGGTTCGGGGGGATGTTCGCGCCGCTCGTGGCCGCCCACTCGCGGGGGCTCGTGGTCCCCAGCATCCAGTACACCAGCGGGATTCCGGTCTCGCCGTGGAGTTCGCGGCCCGCGTCCCCGTAGAGGGCGAAGTCCTCGGCGGCCAGCGACGGGGGCCAGCCCGTGACGCGTGCCGGGCCGTACAGGGCGGTGTGGGCGGCGCGGACCGCGTCCGTCGCGGCCGGGTCGCCGTGCAGGGCCGGAGAGCGGGAGAGCACCGTGAGGTCCGGGTCGCGGGGGCAGGCCGACGCCGCGCACTCCGCCCGGACGATGCGGTCCACCGCCGCCAGCGCCCGGTCCAGGGTGTCGTCGGTGAGGGCGCGCAGGCCGATGCCCAGCTCGGCGGTGTCCGGGACGATGTTGACGGCCGTCCCGGCGTGCACCGTGCCCACGGTGAGGGAGAGTTGCTCGGCGGGGGCCGCCTCGCGGGCGACGACCGTCTGGAGGCGGCCGATCACCGCCGCCGCCGTGACCACGGGGTCCACGGTGAGCTGCGGGGTCGCCGCGTGGCCGCCCCGGCCGTGGACGACGACGGTGAGCGCGGCGCTCGCGGCGGCGACCGGGGCGTGCGGGCCGCCGTGCGCGATCAGCCCGGCCGGGAGCGGGGCGGCGTGCTGGGCGAGGACCGCGTCGGGCCTGCCGAACCGCTCGTACAGGCCGTCCGCCAGCATGGCCCGCGCCCCGGTCAGGGTCTCCTCGGCGGGCTGGCCCACGACCACGAGGGTGCCGCGCCAGTGCTCGGTGGTGCGGGCCAGCAGGTCCGCCGCGCCGGTGGCCGCCGCCAGGTGGAGATCGTGGCCGCAGGCGTGCATGGCGGGGCCGGTGCTCGCGTAGGGGAGGCCGGTGAGCTCCCGGAGCGGCAGCGCGTCGAGCTCGGTGCGCAGGTAGACGCGGGGGCCCTCGCCGTTGCGGAGGACGCCGACGACGCCGTGGCCGCCGATGCCCCGGGTGACGTCGAGGCCGGCGGCGGTGAGCCGGTCCGCGAACAGGGCGGCGGTGCGGGCCTCCTCGCCGGACGTCTCCGGGTGGCGGTGGACGTCCAGGTAGAGGGTGAGGGCGGGGCGGATCGTCTCCTGGGTGAGGGTTGGGGACAGGGCGGGGTGGGACGCTTTCCGAGGTGCGGTCAGGTGGGTCAACGAAGGCTCCTGGCGTGCTCGTCGGGGCCGCTGGCGTCGCGTGCCAGCGATGTGTGTGCGGGAGGCATGCCGAGCGGTGAGCGGCGGGCGGTGGAATGGGCGACGTACCCCCCGCCGGGGCGTACGTCAGGTGGTGGCCCCCGGACACGGTGGCCCCGGACTGGAGGAGACACCATGGAGAAGAACCTCAGCACCCTCGCCGACGAGATCCTTGAGCTGGAGGCCGAGACCTTCGAGATCTCCGACTACTCGGACGCCAGCGAGGTCGTGCTCGCCGGTTCCACCAGCTGCAGCTCGACCTCGACCTGCAGCTCCACCACCAGCACCACCTCCTGCACCGCCTGATCGGGCGATGCGCGCGCCCGGTATCCGTCTCCCTTCCGGACGGATACCGGGCGTTTCGCCGTCTCCGGGCGGTGTACGTGGTCCCGGCCGCTGTACGCGGTCGCGGGACGTTACGGGAACGGGTGCGGGACCATGCGCATCCCGGCCTCCGTCAGGTCCGTGGTGCGGTGGCCGCCCCGGCGGAGCGCGGTGCGCAGGCGGGGCATGAAGGGGGCGCGGCGGCGGTTCCAGCCGAAGTCGATCGGCAGGAGCCCGGGGGCGAGGGTGGCGACGGTGCGCAGGCCCATGCGCTCCTGCTCCGGGGTCGTCTGGTCGACGGCGATCACGTCGTGCCCGGCGCGGGCGAGTTCACCGATGACGGCGCCCAGGTCGTCGCGCAGGTCGCCGGTGCGGGGGCGGCCGGTGGCCTCCCAGTCCCGGTAGACCTCGCCGAAGGGGCGTACGGCCAGGGGGTTGAGGTAGCTGTCGGCGTGGGCGGTCATCCGGGGCAGGCCGTAGAGCTGGGCGTGGTCCTTGAGGTGGCGTACCCGGTCGAAGTCGTCGGCCATCGCCTCCAGTTCGTCCCGGCGCTCCTCGGTCTGGCGGGAGAGGTGCGGGATGTACGTGAGGACTTCGGACAAGGCGCCCTCGACGGCCGCTCGCGGGTCCAGCGAGGCGGCCGCCGCGAAGGAGAGCGCGCCGAGGCCGCCGTCGCGGCGTACGGCGAGCGCGGTCACCACGGGGACGGCCAGGTCCACGCGGTTGTCGAAGGCGTGGACGTCGTAGCCCTGGAGCGCGGCGCGTTCGGCCATGGCGGGCGCGGCCCGTCCGCCGACGGTGGCCAGGTCGATCTCGGTGAGCCGGGCGTTGCCGTACCAGGCGTTGAGGAAGGCGTCCCGTTCGATGAGTTCGAGGAGCCCGCCGAGCACGGCCTCCTCCAGGCCGCCGCCGATGGCGCAGCCGTTGGAGCACTCGAAGACGAAGTTGTCGGCGGCCAGCCCCGCGCTGTAGTAGACGAGCCGGGACGGGACCAGGACGGGCTTGTCGTCGCGCAGCGACCAGCCCCACTCCCACGGGATGGCGCGGTCCGGGTCGAAGGGGTCGACGAGCGGGTCGTCGCGGTAGGTGCGCGGCTCGTAGAGGCCGCAGACGACGGGGTCCACCGCGTCGGCCCGCAGCTCCGTCCAGGAGCCGGTGACGGGGGTGGTCCGGCCGCGCCGGTGGGTTCCGGCGTAGCGTTCCAGGCCCTCCAGGAAGGCGAGGACGCGGCTGGTGGAGAAGGAGTTCTCCTGGCCGCTCCAGGTGACGTCGTTGAGCCCGGCGTAACCCCGTACGAAGACGCTTCCCGCGACGGGCGCGGTCGTCGGCGAGGTGACGTCGGACCAGGTGCCGCCGCCCAGCATCCCGCAGACGGGGTTGGCCAGGGCCTCTTCCGGCAGCGGGTACGAGGACGCGGGGCGCAGCCGGTAGCCGTCCGGGTCGGGCTTGGGGCGGGCGACGAGGGTGAGCGGGCGGGGTTCGGCGGCGTGGGGCGGCGGGGCGCAGTCGGGGCAGCGGGGATCGGCGAGCAGGGGGTACGTCCGCACCTGGAGGGTGGCCAGGTCGAGGCGGGTGACCTGGGGCAGGAGCCGGTCGGCCGGGCCGGTGGCGGGGGGTTCGGCGCCGGGGCCGTCCAGCAGCGCGCGGCACAGCGCGGCCACGGCGTCGTGGGCGTGCTCGGTGAGCAGCGGCCAAGTCCCCGCGGGGCGGGGGCCGTCGGGGCCGCCGGTCTCCAGGGCGTCCCGCTCGCTGCGGCTGCGCAGGCGCTGCCAGCGCATCGCGAGACAGCGCCCGCAGGCGGGGGCGGTTCCGTCGCCGCCCCAGGGGCCGATGAGGACGGCGGAGGCGGTGAGATGGACACGGGCGCCGGGGCGTTCGGCCGCCCAGGGGTCCGGGGCGCCCCGGTCGCCGAGGGCGTCGGTCGCGTCGGTGGCGCCGACCGGGACGACGGGGACGTCCCGCCCCGTCCGGGCGGCCAGCGCGGTGCGGAGCACGGTCCGGGCCGCCTCCATGGGGGCGGGGGCGGTGCGCGTCGGGGCACTCATGAGGACCTCGTCCAGCGGAAGGTCTTGACGGCGACGGCGCCGAAGACCACGGCGAAGACGACGAGTCCGGCGCAGCCCACCCAGACGTCGGAGGCGTCCCCGCGTCCGGCGATCGCGTGGGACACGGCGTCGTTGAGGTAGCGCAGCGGCAGGACCACGGAGACGTTCTGGAGCCAGGACGGCATCGAGTCCAGCGGGAAGAAGGAGCCGGAGAGGAACGCCATCGGCAGCATCAGGAAGTTGGCGACGGCCGCGACCGACTCCGGGGTGTCGGCGAACGAGCCGATGATGACGCCGAGCAGCAGGAAGGTCGTGACACCGAGGAGGAGCACCGGGATCAGCAGCGGCCAGCCGGAAGCGGGCCGGAGGCCGAACACCGGCAGCATGGCGACGCCGACGAACAGCAGCGACTGCACGGCCCCGACGACCAGGGCGAGGACGTAACGGGAGCCGATGACGGCGGAGAGCGGGGCCGGGGACATCCGGATCAGGCGCAGGATGTCGTCGTTCCGCCACTGCATCAGGGTGAACGCGATACCGAAGACGGCGGCGTTGGCGACGCCCCAGGACAGGACGCCGGCGGCGGTGTACGAGAGGTAGGAGAGGCCGCTCTCCTCGACGTCCTGGCCCCGGAAGATCAGGCCGAAGACGACGAGGAAGAGGAGCGGGAAGGCGAAGGTGAAGAAGAGGGTGCTCTTGTCGCGGATCTGGGCGCGGTAGCCCGCTGCGGCCAGTGCGGCGTAGGCGCTCATGGCTGGTGCTCCGTGGTGTCGGCGTTCCGGTGGGGGGCGTGGGCGGACCGGGTGAGCCGGGCCGTCAGGTCGAGGTAGACGTCCTCCAGGCCGGCGGTGCGGGTCTGGACGCCGTCGAGACCGGTCAGCTTGTCGACGGCGCTGAGGACCTGGCCCGCCTCGCGGGTCTCCAGGACGAGGGAGCCGCCCTGGACGGTGACCCGGTCGACGCCGGGGATGGCCGCCGCCTCGTCCTCGCCGAGGCGGCCGAGCGGCAGCATCAGCCTGGTGGCCGCCTTGAACCCGCCGACGAGGTTGTGCGGGGTGTCGGTGACCGCGACCTTGCCGTCCACGAGGATCGCGATGCGGTCGCAGAGTGCTTCCGCCTCGTCCAGGTGGTGGGTGGTGTAGACGATGGTGCGGCCCTGTGCCTTGAGGGCGCGCAGCACCTCCCACAGATCGCGGCGGGCCTGCGGGTCGAGGGCTGCGGTGGGCTCGTCGAGGAAGATCAGCTCGGGGCCGTGGACGAGGGCGGACGCGATGGCGAGGCGCTGGCGCTGCCCGCCGGAGAGGCTTTCCACCTGGATGTCGCGCTGCTCGGTGAGCCCGACGGCCTCCAGCGTGGCGTCCACGGCGCTCAGCGGGGCGCCGTAGAGCGCGGCGACGGTACGCAGGTGCTCGTGTGCCCGCTGCCGTACGAAGAAGGCGGAGGACTGGGTCTGGACGCCGACCCGGGGCAGCAGCGCGGTGTTGCGGGGCCAGGGGGACTCGCCGAACAGGGCGACCGTGCCGCTGTCGGCCCGGCGCAGCCCCTCCATGATCTCCACCAGGGTCGACTTTCCGGCGCCGTTGGGGCCGAGCAGGCCGAAGAACTCGCCGCGGCCGATCTCCAGGGACACGTCGTCCAGGGCCTGGCGTTCTCCGTACCGCTTGGAGACGTGCCGTACGTGGACGGCGGGGCCCGGGGCGGTGGCCTCGCCGGGGGTGGTGGGCATCGCCTGTACCTCATTCATGTGGTGCGTGGTCCTTCCGGTCGGGGACGGTCGGGGACGGTCGCGTGGCGCGGTCACCTCGGTCATCCCGTCAGGAGCTGGTACGCCGCGGCGCAGGTGCCCGCCGCGGCGAGGAGGACGAGCGCGACGAATCCGGCGGCGTACGCCGTGTAGAGGCGTCGGGCCCGGCGGGGGTACGCGGCGGCGGCGTCCGGGTCGCTTCGGCGCAGGGCCAGATAGGCGCGGGTCTCCGGGGCGAGGCGGGCGGTGCCGAGGAGGTGGCCGAGCATGCGGTAGCCGTCGAGCGGGGGCAGCGGGACGAGGTTGCTGAGTCCCTGCACGGCGCCGAGCAGCAGGAGCCCGGCGAGCAGCGCCCTGGTGGGGTCGCCGGGGGGCAGCAGGGACCACCAGAGCGCGAAGGGCAGCAGCAGCACCATGTTGAGGTGGGCGCCCGCCCCGGCGATGACGAGCCGCGCGCGCAGAGCGGGGAGGAAGAGGTAGTTGTCGACGGTGCAGTAGAGCATCGCCACCGGGAACCGCCAGCGCAGTCCGATCTCGGTGACCGTGCCGCCGTAGTGCTGGGCGGCGATGCCGTGGGCCAGTTCGTGCAGGGTGATGCTGAACCACAGGAACAGGGCGGCACCCGCCAGGGCGGCCGGCTCCCGGATCAGCTCGCCGGTGCCGTCCAGGAGTTCGCCGGTGTGCAGGACGAGCGCCACGACGGTGACGAGGACGGCGGCCAGCAGCGGGAGCTGGACCACCGGGTGGAGCAGCGGGCGCAGGACGCGGTGGAGCCGGGCGGTGGTCCGGTCGGCGTCGGCGACCAGGCGCCGGGTGCCGTGCCACCGGCCGCCGGTCCGGGCCGGGGGAGGGGCGGCGGGCGGCGGGTCGGGGGCGCCCGCGAGCAGGCTCCGGGTGCCGAGGAGGCCGAGGAGCCTGTTCCAGTGCTCCTCGGCGAGCCGTCGGCCGAAGCGTTCGGCGTAGGCGGGCGCGAGGTCGTCCAGGGTGCGGGTCCCGTCGAGGCGGGCGATGAGGAAGTGCTCCTTGGGGCCGACCTCGAACGCGGCGCCGCTCACGGGGTGCTTGAGCAGGTGCACCGTGCGGGGGCCGCGCAGCAGGGGCGGGCTGATGAGGACGCCGGGCCCGAGCGCGGGGCGGTACGCGCGGGCGGCGGCGCGGGCGCGGTCGGTGGCCGGGTTCATGAGCCCGCCGCGCTGTCCGTACCGGCGTCGTCCGCACCCGCGTCGCCCGACGGCTCGCGCAGGACCTGGCCGAGGACGAAGGAGAGGTACGCCTCGTCGCGGATGGTCACATGCAGCCGGTTGTTCGTCATGTGCATGTACGGGGAGAGCAGCCGGGGCAGGACGGCCTGGACATGGGTGAGCGGTTCCAGGGGGGCCGCGTCGGCCGGCTCGGTGCGCTCCTGCCCCGAGTCCTCGCGGGCGGGGCCGTCCCAGACCGGGAAGAGGAGTTCGCCCCGGGTGGCGAGGTCGGTGACCCGGTCCCGCAGCTCCAGGCAGTGGGCCGCCCAGCCGCGCAGGAAGGACGGCAGCCGGTCGAGCTCCCCGGCGGCGACGGCGGCGCGGATCGCGGCGAAGCGGGTGCCCAGGGCGGGCGCCATCTGCGCGTAGTTGCGCTCGTACTCCTCCGATCCGATGAACCCGGTGCCGGGGAAGGCGCGGTGCCAGAACGCGTAGTAGCCGTCCAGGTAGTCGGCGAGCCGGTCCTTCTCCGGCAGGAAGCAGCTCGCCATCACCATCATCAGCTGCGCGGAGGTGCCGAGGAGCACGGTCCGCAGGTGGAGGTTCATGGTGCGGAAGGCGTCGATGACCAGGTCGCTGGAGTGCCGGAAGTGCCACTCGGCCAGCTCGACCCCGGCCGGGCCGCCGTACTTGGCGTACTCGGGGGCGTACGGCTCCAGGCTGAAGGAGTTGTTCGGCCGCAGGTTCATCCGGCCGTCCTCGCCCATGTAACGGGTGCGGTCCTCGCCGGGGAACTCGATGTCGAACAGCTCGTTGTAGAAGTCCTTGAGGAACCCGGAGTCGACCTCGTAGAGCGCGGGCCGGGTGCGGAGGAAGCCGGTGAGGGCCTCCTCGGCGCGGCGCAGCACCTCGGGGGCGGCCTCGGGGCTCGCGGGGCGCAGCCGGAGCCGGACGTGCGGTCCCTCCAGCCAGTACGTGATGAAGAAGTGGCCGGCCAGCAGCCCTTCGGCGGTCAGCTCGGCGACCAGTGGGCGGACGCAGTCGACCAGCATCGGCCGGGGGCTGGCCGCGTAGAAGACGTGCAGGGCGATCCAGTCCCCCCGTTCCGTGGCGGCGGGGCGGGCGGGGCTGGGCGAGATCAGTTCCGGCATGTGGGGCCGTCCTCGGTACGCGGGCGGGAGGTGAAGGTCTCCACGGCCAGTTCGGCGACGTGGTGGCCCTGTTCGGAGAGCACGTGCGGGGCGTCCTCGGACGGGAGCATCTCCCGCAGGACCACGGCGTCGCCCGGTCCGCGCTCCAGCAGGGCGTCGAACGCGGTCAGGGACAACGGGCTGTCGAAGTCCACGTACAGGGGTTTGGCGCCCAGGGCGCGCCGCCCCTCGCGCAGGACCGTCGCGAAGACCTGGGCGGGCAGCCCGTGGGCGCGCCGCCAGCGCCGCCAGCCGAGGAACCACTCCGCCTCGTCGGCGCCGGGTGTCCGGGCGGGCAGCACCTGGGCGTCGGCCGTCCAGCTGCGGCGGCTGACGACGACCCCGTCGTGGACCACGCGCGGTCTGCGGGTGACCCCGTCGCGGGCGGGGGCCTCGGGGACGCCGCCCCAGACGTCGGTGGGCGTCATGGTGCTCGGGGCGAGCAGGAGCAGGGTGCGGGGGATCTCCGGCAGGGCGACGGGCACGAGGTAGCCGAGGTAGACGGGGACGACCTCGCACCCCAGCCGCCGGGACCGCAGGACGAGCCGGTCGGTGGCCTCGTCGTGCTGGAGGTACAGGTCCTCCAGGTGGATCCGGGCGTCCTCCGGCACGGTGGAGGTCTCGCCGGGGCACACGATCTGGTGGCTCGTCAGCCGCCCGTGCAGGTTGAGGTTGGTGGTGATCGGCCCCCCGGTCAGCTCGGCGAGGACGGCGCCTTCCGGGGCTCGGGTGAGGAGTTCGGCGCGCAGCCGCTCCGAGAGGCCGGGGCGCGCCTCCGGGGCGGTCGCGCCGTCGGGGTCGTAGACGTGCGTGAACCGGCTGAAGGGGAAGGCGAGTCCGCCGTACGAGCGGTTGAGGACCACCAGCGGCCGCCCGTCCGGGCCGGGTCCGGCGACCTGGATGTGGTGGCTCTGCGGGGTGAAGTCCTGGGTGATGGAGGAGAGTTCACCGGCCACCTCGGTGAGGAGGGCGGCGGGGAGCCGGATCTCGTCCGCCGTGCCGTGCTGCTCCCACTGCTCGCGCATCCCGGCGACGAAGCGGCGGCGGGCCGAGTCCAGGGAGCGCAGGGCGCTCTGGCCGAGCCAGTTCTCCTCCGGGACGTACTCCCCTTCGGCGTCGAAGGCGGAGCGCTTGGAGGTGAACGAGATGTACTGGTCGAAGAGGTCCTCGTGGAAGTCGTGCACCAGGCCGAGCAGGTCGTCGCAGCGCCCGCCGCTTCCGTACCGGGCCAGGAAGAAGCCGCGCAGCGTGATGCGCTGGGGCAGGGTGATGTCGTACATCGGGAGGATGCCCTCGACCCGCCGCAGCGCCCGGCCCGTGGCCCCGGCCAGCGGCCCCGGCCCGCCGCGCAGGTCCTCGCCCGCGCTGACGTCCTCGTACACCAGGGTCTGCGGCAGCGCGGCGTCCTCGGCGCCCAGCTTCCGCTGTACGTCGAGGAGTTGCTCGCGCAGGGTGCGGAGCAGGGTGCGGCGTTCGGTGAGCGGGGCGGCCGGGTACGCGGCGAGGCAGGCGGCCGGTCCGTCGAGCGAGGCCGCGACCTCGTCCGCCCAGGGGGCCCCGAGACCGCGCAGGGCCTGCTGGAAGGAGCGCAGCGGGTCGGGGCTGTGCACATCGGTGCGCAGCCCCGGCACCTGCACCATGCCGAGCTGGAGCAGGGCCGCCGCGTAGCGCTCGGCCTCGTCGGGACCGGCGCCGCGCTCGGAGCGCAGCAGGTCCACGAGGTCCCGGTGGCGCGGCCCCTCGTGGGTGGAGAAGAAGGTGAGCAGCCGGTCCAGGGTGCCGCTGCCGCGCAGGTAGAACAGCCGGTCGCGCACGGCGTCGAAGGTGACGGCCGCGCTGTCGTCACCGGTGGTCACCCACTGGCGGACGTAGCGGATGCGGTCCTCGTCGCGCCCCCAGCCCGGGGCCAGGACGACGGGGAGGTCCTGGCGGCGCACGGGGTCGGCGAGGATCAGGTCGGCCAGCCGGCCGAGGACGACGACGTTGAGCCGGACATGGCTGGTCCACTGCTCGCCGACGCGCAGGGCTCCCGGCGCTTCGTCCGGGGTGCCCGGGGCGAAGGTGCCGGTGGCCACGGCCGTCAGTGTGCTGAAGGGACTCGTCTTGCACGCGGTGCGGTAGAGGTAGGTGAGCGCCGAACGCTCGATCTTGCGCATCCGCTTGCCCGGCTCGGCGCTCGTGTCCGCGAGGTATCCGTCGAGCCTGCCGTCCAGCGTGGGCGAGGCCAGCAGCAGCCCCAGCCGGAAACGCTCCCCGGCCAGTGCTTCGCGCAGCGACCGGCGCGCGTCCCGCATCTCCCCGGCCAGCAACTCCGGCCCCCCGCCCAGGAGATCCGCGTACCGGGTGCGGCGGGCCAGCCAGTCGGCGAGCCGTGCGCCCACCGGTTCGGACAGCCCGGTCACCAGGCGCTCGGCGGCGCCGGGGTCGGCGGGCAGGCGGTTGTTGAAGACCGCGCGGCGCAGGCTGAGGAGGAGGCGGCGGGCGTCGCTGCCGGCCGCGTCGGCGGCGCCGAGCAGCCCGTGCAGCAGGTCGCTGAGCGCGGCGCCGTCGGCGGTCAGCCGCTCCTCCAGTTCCAGGACCTCGTCCGCCCAGTCACCGGTGCCGGGGCAGCGCAGGCCCCGGACGGTCTCCAGGGGCAGACCGGCCGCGCGGAGCAGGAACCGGTGCCCGGGCTCCCACACGTCGGGCGGACGGGGGGTGGTGTCGGACGTCAGGAGTGTCATCGCAGTTCCCGTCAGGCGATCTCGTGCCGGAAGTCGGCGGGCCGGGGCCGCTCGTTGCCGAGCGGCATGATCAGCAGGGGTGCCTCGTCGCCGTCGCCCAGGCCCAGCTTCTCGACGTACGCGATGTTGTCGAAGCCCAGGGCGACGCCCGCGCCGAGCCCGAGCGCGGCGGCGGCCACGTAGAACGTCTGGGCCACGGCGCCCGCGGTGCCGGCCGCCAGGCGGTAGCCGCGGTCCCCCACCGCGTCCAGCACGGCGGTGGTGCGGACGGCCGGCACAAGGACGGCCCCCGCCTGCTCCAGGTTGTAGTTGGCGAGGAAGTAGGTGTTCTGGAGGAAGGCCCCCTGCGGCCCCGCGTCGACGAGCCGCAGCTCCCCGGCCTCGGGGTCGTACACGTACGCGCCCGGCTCGACGGACTCGACGTGGTTGACGAAGGCGTACATCCGGGTCTGGCGCACCGCGCCGTCCGGGTCCGCGTCGCTGGGCAGCGACGTCCCGGCGCAGGCGGCGAGGACGGCGGAGAGCTGGGCGGGCGTGACGGGGCGCGCCGCGTCGAAGCGGCCGAAGCTGCTGCGCCGGGTGCGCAGGGCGTGCCGCACGGACACGGCGGGGAAGGCCGGGGCGGGGAGGGCGGTCCGGGTGCCGCCCGGCGGGGTGGGCAGCGCCGCCGCGGCGGCCAGGGCGCCGGGGGCGGGGCGCTCCGTCGCGTCCCGGGTGGTCGCGGCGTGCATGGCGAGGACGGTGGGGAACGTCCGGACGGTGCGGGACCGTTCGGCGTCCCGGTGCCGCACGGACGGGTCGGGTCCGCGAGGGGCCGCCGAAGGGGCCGGGGCCGAGGTGTCCCAGCGGAGCGGGACGACGGCGAAGACGCCCTCCTCCTCTCCCTCGGTGCCGAGCAGACCGTTCAGCCGGGGCTCGTCGAACCACAGGACGGGCGAGGTGACCAGGCCCCGGGCCGCCGCCCAGATCCGCCAGGTCTGCACGAGGGTGCCCAGGTCGGTGGAGACCACGTGGTACGAGAAGCTGTTGTACTTGAACGCGTTCTGCCAGTACTTCACCCCGAGGATCAGGTACTGGTCCGTCTCCCGGGCCTCCTCGGGCGCGTCGGGCCCCAGCGCCTCGCGGACGCGGGCGGAGACGTCACCGGTCAGCACCCGCTGCACGGCGTGCCGCTGGACGTCGTAGTAGTGGATGCCGGGGGCCAGCGGCCCGGAGGGGCCGGACGCCCAGTAGATGCTGACCGGGTAGAGACCGCCGCCGCCCGCGGTGCCCCGGGACCAGTTGGCGTGGGTGTGCAGCGGCAGCCCGGACAGGTCGCTGTTGGCCTGGACGCCGAGGCGGCGGCCGGTCAGCCCGTACGAGTCCTTGAGCATCGCCGACAGCAGCGGCAGGGTGAAACCGGCCGGGTCGCCCGCCGCCGCTCCGCCGTCCGGGGCGGGCAGCAGACCGCGTGCGGCGGGGGCGTCCGGGAGGCCGTCGCCGTCCGGGAGGGCGTACGGCTCCACACCCGGGTAGAACTTCCCCCGGCGCGGGGCGTCGGGCCAGTCCGGGACGAAGTCGGTGGGCTCCATCGGGACGCGGCCGCGGTGCAGGACGGCGTCGGCGTACTCGTGGGCGTACCCCATGGGGCGGCCCCCTCTCGCATGGTCTCGGACGGGCGGATGCGGCTGGCGTACGGTCATGGGAACGGGTGCGGGGCCGGGTTGAGGCCCGCAGGGCCGAGCACGGTGCGCATCCGGGGCATGTGCCGGGCGCGCTGGCGGGACCAGCCGAAGTCGATGGGGAGCAGCCCCGGCACCAGGACCTTCATGGTGTGCAGCCCGAGCGCGCGCTGCTCGGGCAGGGTCTGGTCGACGACGACCACGTCGTACCCTGCGGCGGTGACGGCGCCGACCGCGCGCAGCACGTCCGCCCGGAGGTCGGGGACGGCCGGCTCGCCCCAGCCGTCCGGCCAGGCCAGGTCGGCGACGGAGAGCGGCGGGCGGGGTTCGGGCTGCCGCAGCAGGAAGTCGGCGTGCCGCCCCATCTCGGGGATGCCGTACGCCAACGGGTGGTCGTGCAGGGTGGTGAACCGGTCGAAGTCGGTGGCCATGGCGCGCAGCCGTTCCTCGTCGCGCAGGGTGCGGCCGACGAGGTTGACCGCGTCGGTGGCGATCTCGCGGAGCGCGGAGTCCAGGGCGGATTCCGGGTCGAGCCCGGCGCCCGCGCCGAAGCACATCCGGCCGGTGGAGCCGTCGAAGCGTTCGGCGCAGCCGGTGACCACGGGGACGGGGAAGCCGATCCGGGTGTCGAAGAAGCGGGCCCGGTAGCCGTACATGGCCAGCCGGTCCACCATGTGCCGGGTGGCGGCCCTGGTGCTGGTCGCCGGGTTGATCTCGCGCAGGGGCACCTGCCCGTACCAGGCGAGCAGGAAGGCGTCCCGTTCGATGACCTCCATCAGCCCGAAGTAGACGGCCTCCTCCGTACTGCCCCCGGAGGCGCAGCCGTTGGAGCTCTCCTGCACGAACCGGCCCTCCAGGCCCGGGGCGTGGTAGTAGGCGAGGACCTCGGGCACCGGCCGGGGCCGGTCGTCGCGCAGCGACCAGCCCCACACCCAGGGGATCTTCCGGTCCGGCGCGAAGGGGCGCACCCAGGGGTTCCGGGCGTAGAACTCCTCGTCGTACAGGCCGGTTTCACGCGGGTCGACGGCGTCGGGACCCAGCTCGTCCAGGGAGGCGGTGAGCCGGGTGGTCCGGGCGCGGGCCCGCATCCCGGCGTAACGCTCCAGCGCCTCCAGGACCCCGATGCTCCGGCTGTGCGCGTACGTGTCCGCGTGGCCGCCCCAGAACGTCTCCCGGAGGTAGTCCCCGGACCGGGTCGAGAAGCAGCCGACGGTGGCGGAGGTGGTGGTCGAGGCGACATCGCAGGTCACCGAGGAACCGAGCGCGCCCCAGTGCGGGTTGACGAAGGCGTCCTCCGGCAGCCGGTAGTCCTCCACCCGCCGCACCCGGAAGACACCCGGCCGGTACGGGGGAGCGGGCCGCAGGGTGAGCGCCGCCACCTCGGCGGTGTCGTCGCGGGGCGCGGAGCAGTCGGGGCACTCCGGATCGGGGACCAGGGGGTGACTGCGTACGGTCATGGCGTCCAGGTCCAGCAGGTGGACCCGGGGGTACGGGCCCGGCGCGGGCTCCGCACCGGCGAGCCCCGCCATCAGGGCGGCGACGGCGGTCACGGCGAAGGGCGTGCCGTACGGCCAGTCGCCGACCGCCCGGGTGCCGTGGCCCAGTTCGAGGCCCTCGCGCAGGGCCACCGAGCGCACGCCCTGCCAGCGGCGGGCGAGACAGGTGCCGCAGCCGGCCCGCCCGTCCCGGGTGGGCCACGGGCCGATCAGCACCTGGCGGCCGTAGAGGTGGACGGGCACGGCGGCGCTGTCGGCCCGGGTGTCCTCGTCCGGGTCGCCGGTCGGCGCGTACGCGTCCCGGACGCCGAGCGGCGCGACCGACACGGCCGGGGCGGCGCCGCCCTCACCGAGCGCGTCCCGCAGCGCCGCGGCGAACCGCTCGACGGCTGCAGGGCGTTCGGCGGGCAGCGGGCGTACGGCGCTGTCAGCCGGCATCGACGGCCGCCCGGGTGAGCAGGACACGCACGGTGTGGATGCCCGCGGTGGGCAGGTCGGCGGCGTGCGTGGGCACGACCAGGGCGTCCCGCCCGGCGGCGGCGAGGCGTTCGAGGATGCGGGTCCAGCCGGTGTCGTCCTCCCCGGCCGGGGCGTCCGGGGCGGCGGGCTCCTCGGAGGTGACCGGGACGAGCGCCGGGTCCAGGTCGCGCAGCAGCGGGTCACCGGTGTCCGGGGCGCCGGGTCCCTCGGCCCGGGCCCCGTCCCCGGCCGCCCGCGCCCCTGCTTCGGACGTCTGCGCCTCGCCCAGCAGGTCCCGCAGGGCGTCCACGGCCGCCGTCGCGAGGTCCGGGGCCGCGCCGACGGCCCAGAGGGCGGGGCCGGGGGTGCCGGTCGTCCGGGCGAGGACGACGGACGCCCCGGAGAACGCCCGCTCGCCGAGGTCCAGCAGCTCGACGGTGAGGCCGAGATGGGCCGCCGACCGCAGCAGGAACACCGGCTCGGGGTGCTCGCCGAGCAGCTCGGGCGCGAGGACGGAGACCGTCCCGGCCCCCCGGACGGCCCGGCGCAGCGCGTCGTGGGCGAGCGCCGACAGCAGCCCGGCCCCGGCGGCCTCGGGCAGGTCCGCCCCGGCTCCGGCACCGGCCCGGGTCGGCTCGAAGCGGCGGTCCGCGTTGTCCGCGCCGAAGGGGCGCACCGCCCCGGCGGGCACCCGGACCAGCTCCTTGGTGAGCAGCGAGACGGCCGCCGTCCAGCGGGTGGCCGTGCCGGTGCCGCCGGTGCCGGACGCGACGGTGAGGCCGTCCGGGTCCACGGCGGGCAGTTGCGCCGTGGCGTCGTCGGGTGCCGGGGCGGGCACCACGTGCTCGGCGTAGAGCGTGGCGGCGGCGTTCAGCGCCCGCAGCCGGGCCCCGGCGGTGTGGTGGACGTCGAAGGCGGTGACCGTCCTGCGGCCCTGGGCCCCGAGACCCCCCAGGACGACCGAGCCCACCTTCAACGGGGTCTGGGTCAGCTTCTCGTCGGCGTAGGCGGTGAACACCCCGGCGTACGGCTGGACGAGCGCGGAGCGGCGTTCGAGTGCGGCGAGCGGGCCCTGGGCGGCCTCGTCGTCGGCGGCGGTGTCCGCCGTCGGGAGGAACGCCGGACGGACCGGCGCGGACGCCAGGTCGACCGGCTCGGGGAGGGCGGCGGGCGTCGCGCAGAACGGGCATGCCGGATGCGGCAGCAGCGGCTCCGACGCCACGTCGAACGAGGCCATGTCCTGGAGCAGGATCCGGTCGCGGGTCTCGGCCCGGAGCGCGCCGGTGACCAGGCGGAACACCTCGTAGCCGAGCAGGTTGCCGAGCATCGCCGCGAGCGGCCCCACGGGCTGGGCCCCGGGGGTGCCGGTGCCGAGGGCGAGCCCCCTCCAGAGACCGGCGGCCGCGGTGTCGGCCGCACCACCGGCCGCGCCCAGCCGCAGCGCCGCGCAGGCCCAGCAGGCCGCCGCCTCCGGGGTCATGACCGGCCCGACGACGGCCCGCCCCTGGAACGTCCAGGCCGGGAGCAGCGTCCGCCCCTCGGGCACCCCTTCCCGGAGCAGCGCCAGCATGGTCCCCGGCACCTGGGGACCGGCCGCGGCGACGACGACGTCGTACCCGTCGTAGGCCGCCCAGCCGGGCCCCGCCGGGAGTGCGGACAGCTCGACGGGGCAGTCCTTCTCCGCCGCCCGGGCCGCCTCCTGCCGGACCTCCGCGGCCTCCTCGGCGGTGGTGCCCCCGGAGCCGTCGAGGAGGGCGGCGTCGACGCCGATGGCGGCGCAGCCGTTGCGGATGAGCGACAGCACGCACCAGCGGGCCACGGGGCCGTCGCCGAGCACGGCGACCCGGGTGGAGCGGTAGCGGGCGAACCGGGCGTCGGCCTCGTCCGCGTAGTGGTCGATGTAGGCGATCTGCTGGGCGAAGCGTGCGGCGGCGGCCGGGGCCGTCCGCGGGTCCGCCGACTCGTCCGGCGCCGGTACGGGCCGGGCGAAGCCCCGCGCGTAGAGGGCCTTCACGAGTTCGCCGACCATGGCCTTCTGCCGGTCGCCGAAGCCCTGGCATATCTCCTCGACCGATCTGCTGCCGTCCAGGTGGGGCACCAGGAGAGTGGCGAACCGGTAGCCGGACGCGGCGGTGAGCCGGAACCCCCCGTCGGCGTTGTGGAAGATGACGCCGTCGGGCGTCTCGGTGAACAGGACGTCACGGCGGACTCGCGGCCGGGTCCCGGCGGTCTCTGTGTACGGCGTTGCTGCCATGCCTGCGTCACACCTCTTGTTCTGGGGCTGGGACGGGGCCCGGGGCGGGCCGCGCTGTCCGGCTGGGGGGCGGGTGGGGGCGTACGGAGCGGTGGTACCGGTGTCAGGGGCGGGGTGGCCGGTCCCGGCGGGCGCGGTGGGCGGCGTCCGCGGCGCGGTGACGGGGCGTCACCGCAGGGCGGTGGGCCGGGTACTGCCCGCCTGGGGTGTGTCCCCGCGCCGTGGCGGGCGCGGGAGTGCCCGGGCGCGCCCGGGGGCGGAGGCCGGGACGGAGGAGACGGCCGCGCGCCGGGCGTGCGCGCGCAGCAGTTCGTGCATCCGGAACGTGCCCGGGTGCTCCTCCTCCAGGAGGCCCGCGTCGAGAAGGCGTTCCAGCACGTCCTCGGCCGTTTCCCACGGGACGTCGAGGACGGCGGCGGCCAGGTCCGCGGTGAGCGGGCCCCGCGCCGCCGCCCCGAGCCGGAGATGCGCCTCGGCCAGCACCGGAGGGAGCCGCCCCACCGCCTCGTCCAGGGTCAGCGGTACGGACATCCGGGGGTCGTCGGCCAGGCTGAGGCGGCCCGGCAGGCCGTGGCGGAGCCAGTGCGCGCAGTCGGCCGGCTTCAGGAGGGGCCGGGTGAGCAGCCGGGCGGCGGCGATCCGCAGGGCGAGCGGATGGTGCCCGCACACCTCGGCCAGCAGCCGCGCCCCGGCCGGCTCGGCGGCGACGCGTTCCCGGCCCAGGACGGCGGTGAGCAGGGCGTACGACTCCTCGGGGCCGAGTGCGCCGAGCCGGTGCACGGTGCCGCCGTGCGTGGCGACGAGGGCGGCGAGCCCCATCCGGCTGGTGACGATCGCGGCACCGCCCGCGTTGGCGGTGAGCAGGGGGCGTACCTGGTCGGGGTGGACGGCGTCGTCGAGGATCAGGAGCGTACGGCCCCGCCCGGTGCCGGACCCCGGGGGCAGCGCGTCGCGGAGCTCGGCGGCGGCCTCCTCGGTCGGGCGCGGGGTGCCGTCGGGCGAGGTCAGCGGCAACAGGACGCAGCCGCCCGGGAATTGCCCGCTCACCAGGTGCGCCACGTGCAGGGCGAGCGCGGTCTTGCCGATGCCGGGCGCCCCGGAGAGCACGGCCACCGGGGCGCGCTCGGGGGCCGCGGCGGACGTCAGCAGCGGGACGAGTTCCTCCACCTGGCTCCGGCGCCCGGTGAAGCCGGGCACCGCGGGGAGGGGGGTCGCCGGGGGACTGCCCCCGTCCTCCGGCGGGAGCGGGAGCGGGTGCGGCGGCGGAAGCGCGGCCGGTGGTGGGGCGGAGGCCACGAGCGAGACGGGGGCGTGCCCGGTGTCCGGGGCGCCCAGGTCGTCACCGCGCAGGATCGCCAGTTCCAGGCGCTGGAGTCCGGGCCGGGGATCGACGCCGAGCTCCTCTCGCAGATAGGCCTTGATCCTCCGGTACTCCGACAGCGCCTCCGTCTGCCGCCCGGTCCGGTAGAGGGCCAGCATCAGCTGCTCGGAAAATCGCTCGTGAGCCGGGTATACGCGCGTAACTTCCCAAAGATCGACGAGGGTTTCGCGGCAACGGCCGTGCTCCAGCTCGATGTCGCAGACCCTCTCCAGGACCCGCAGGCGTTCCTCCGCCAGCCGGGGCACCTCGTCCCGGTGCAGCAGCCCGGAGGGCACGTTGGCGAGCAACGGCCCCTGCCAGAGGGCGAGGGCGGCCCGCAGGGTGTACAGCTCGGAGTCCTCGCCGGCCCCCGCCGCCCGGCCGACGAGCTGCCGGAAGTGGAGCAGGTCGAGGGTCTCGGCGTCGGCGTGGATGCGGTAGCCGCCGGCGACCGCCACGACGGCCTGGTCCTCGATGCCGTACTTGGCGAAGATCCGGCGCAGCCGCAGGACGCAACTCTGGAGCGCGGCCTTGGCCGTGGCGGGCTGTTCCTCGCCCCAGACGGCTTCCTGCAGGTGGTCGGTGGAGACGACCCGCCCCGGCCGGATGAGCAGGGCGGCCAGCAGCGCGGTCGGCTTGGAGGGCGGAAGGACCACGAGGTCCCGCCCATCGGTGATGCTCAGGGGCCCGAGCAGTTGGAACAGCACCGTCGTCCGCCTTCCCCGTACACTCTCGGCGGCCCGTCGCCGGACCGCTGCCTCGTCGTACCCGTGCAGGAACCGGGGACTACTGCCAGCCGAAGTCGTGCGGCCGGTTTCCCGGGGGCTCGGGCAGGACGGGGGACGGGGAGGCGGTACAGGAGAACCGGTGGAGATACGTCATGCGGAAGCCCTTCGAACCATGGGTGGGGAGCGTTCGACAGCCGTGAGTTTTGTACGCCGGTGACGCGACGGTGAAGGCGAGACCGGTGGACCGATGAGGCCATGGCCCCTTCCGTCCAGCATGTGGACGTCAGGGCCGTCGCCGACCGCCCGGAGACCGTTCGCCACCGTTCACACGCCCGTGGCGTGGCCTTTTAGCGCCGCGCAACCGGAGTGCGGAAGAGTAGATTTCGCTGCCTCGAGGTAATAACTACGGCAAGAGACAGTGCTCCTAGTGTGGAGGGACGATGCTCGACCCTTTGGGCCTGGATGCCACGGCGGAGATCGTCTACCGGGCACTGCTCGCACAGCCGTACGCGTCCCTCGCAGAGCACCGCTCCCGCCTGTGCCTGACGCAGGCTCAATTCGATGCCGCCCTGGACGAGTTACGCGGCCTGTCCCTGGTGCGGCCGGCCGCGGGCGCCGGTGAGCAGCGCCTGCACGTGGTCGATCCCAGGCTGGGCCTGGAGAAGCTGCTGACCCGTCGCCGCGCCCTGCTCGCCGCCGAACGGCAGCGGCTGGCGGACGGGGAGGCGGCCGTGGCCGAACTCCTCTGCGACCTCCCCGCCCCCCATCCCGCCGCCGGTGAGTCGCCGGTGGTGCACCTGGACGGCGTGGACCACGTACGGGACTACCTGGCGCGGCTCCACGAGGAGGTGGAGGAGGAGATCCTGACCTTCGCGACGGGCGGTGCGCAGACGGAGGAGAACATGCACGCCTCCCGCCCCCTCAACCAGGAGCTCCTGGAGCGCGGGGTGCGGATGCGCACGGTCTATCTCGACAGCATCCACAACCACCCGCCGACGGTGGCCCACGTGACCTGGCTGGCCTCGCTCGGCGCCGGAATCCGCACGGCCCCCTCGCTCAGCACCCGCATGATCATCACCGACCACCGCCTCGCCCTGGTCGCCCTGGACGACCAGGACTCCTCGCTCGGCGCCCTCGTGGTGTCGGGCCCGGGCCTCATCGCGGCGCTGGAGGCCCTGTTCGAGAACGTGTGGAGCGACGCCGAACCCCTCGGCCCGTGCGAGAAACCCGACGACCGCTCACTGACCCGCCAACAACACGAAACCCTCCGCCTGCTGGCCCGCGGCTACACGGACGAGGCCATAGCCAAGCGCCTGGGCGTCTCCCCCCGCACCGCCCGCCGCATCGCCACCGGCCTCCTGGGCCACCTGGACGCCCGCAGCCGCTTCCAGGCCGGCGTCCACGCAGCCCAACTCGGCTACCTGCCGGCGGACGGGCCTTGGCCTTGAGAGGCGGGGCCTGCCCAGGGGGGGGCATGACCGGGGTTCAGCCCCCGTACGGCCCCATGCCCTGGCCCTGCGCATGCCCGTGCGCCAGCCCCTGCGCCTGCCCCTGCTGCCCCGCCCCGCGCTCCAGGGCCCCACGCTCGCCGGACCCGCCGCGCTTGCGGAGCGCTACGAGGATGGCGGCGAGGACCACGACGAGACCGACGACGACACCGATGACCAGACCCATGATTCCCCCACTACACCGGAGGCACCACGGACAGCGGCCCCTCGCTTGTTGTCCCCATTGTCGGTCGTGAGGCGCTCAGAGGGAAGTGGGATCGGACCCGGCGAGGGACGCGGCGAAGGAGGCCAGCGCGGCGAAGTCGTCATCCCGCAGCCCGATCCGCGGATTCACGTGGCGAAGGAGCGCCGGCCCCGGGTGGTGGGCGCTCACGTGGGCGTGGTCGGCGTCGCTCTGTTCGTCGTCCACCCAGGCGAACGGCCGGCCGCCCGCGTACGCGATCAACGCCTCGCACTTCCAGTGCACACCGTCGGGCCGCTCCCGGAACAGCCCCTCCCCGAAGTCCACGAACGGCAGCTCGGGCAGCCCGAGAACGGGCCCGATCCACGTGTTCGCGTCGTTCATCCAGGTGGTGGCCCAGCACAGCTCGTACCCGAGCGCTAACAGAGCCTCGCCGTGCCCGGGATTGAGCCACACCCGCAACGGCGGCGCGGAGGACCGGAGCAAGCCGTGCTCCGTGGCGGCGAGAGCGTCCCGGGGGACGCGGATGGTGGTGTAGCCCGCGGGGCGCCGTTCGGGCTGCGCGGCATACGGGTTCAACGGCCCGTCGACGTCCAGAAAGAGAAGGGGCCGGGCCGGCATGGGGACTCCTTCGGATGCGAGCGGGGGTGCGGGCGGTGTGGACCACGGCGGAGCCGCCCAGGGGGAAAGCTCGTCACACCGGTGCTGGTCAGCAAAGATATTGATCGAAGGTATCCGCCATTGACAGAATGATCGCATGGCACCCTCGAAGTCGAAGCCCATCTACTTTGGTCCCCCTCCGAACGTTGCGGAAGGGGCATGGTTCCGTACGCATGACGATCTTTACGCGGCTGACGTTCACCGGTTTTCCAGGCAGGGAATCTCCGGTACGGCGCACCAAGGAGTCGACTCGATCGTGGCCAGCGGTGGCTACGCTGCCGACGAGGACCACGGCGACGTCATCATCTACACCGCGCAGGGCGGGTCGCCTGACAAGGACGGGCACATCACCGCAAACCAGGAGTTGACCAAGGTCAACGAAGGAATGCTGGTCAACTATCGGGAGGGCCTGCCCATCCGATACGTACACGGCTTGGGTATCAAGCGGCGCAAGGCGACCGAGGGCTACAGGTACCGCGGGCTCTACCTCGTTGAGGACTACTGGAGTGTCCGTACTGACCGTGGCTTTCTTATGTGGCAGTTTCGTTTGGCGAAGTCGGCGGCCGTGGAGCCCTGGGATTCGGCGGAGAGCGGAGACGCCGTAGAGATTCGACCGGTCACGCCGCTTGAGAAGGCCGCCGCGAAGTACGTCAGTGTTCAGCGGCGCGTACGGAACACCGCTGAGGCTCGGGCCGTCAAGAACATTTACCGGAACGTCTGCCAGATGTGCCGCATTCCCTTGGTCGTGGACGCAGAGGGGGGACGGTACAGCGAGGGTGCGCATATCCACGCGCTGGGCCGACCGCACAACGGCAAGGACGTGAGTAGCAACATCCTCTGCCTCTGTCCGAACTGTCACGTCCTCTTCGACAATGGCATGCGGCTCATCACCGATGACCTCAAGGTCATCGACGCCTTCAGCCAGAAGGTGTTGGGCGATCTGTATGTGCTGCCCGGGCACGACATAGACCGCGACTGTGTGCGGCAGCACCGCAGCCGCTGGGCAGCTCGCGCGCAGAACGCCTAGCCCAGCACCCGCACAAACACCACCCCCGCCTCCCCGCTCAACTCCACCGCCTCCCCCGTCTCCACGAACCCCGTCCGACCGAGCACCGCACGCGACGCGGCATTCCGTACCGCCGCCCTAGCCCGGAGCGTCGTCAGCCCGTACCGCGTGCGGCACAAGTCGAAGAGCTGGTGCACCGTGGTCGTCGCCAGGCCGCGGCCCGTGGCCTTTTGTGCGAGGCGGAAGCCGAGTTCGGCGGTGCCGTCCGCCGCGTCCATCAGGTTGAAGCGGCCCAGGATCTCGCCCGAGTCCACCAGGACGTGGAAGTGGCAGATCCCCGCGGCCTGTTCGGCGAGCAGGGCCTCGTGGCGGGGCGGGTAGTCGGCGAAGAACGCGTCGCCCCGGTCCGGGACCGACGCCGCGAAGAACGCGCGGTTGGCCTTCTCGAAGGCGAGGACGGCCGGGGCGTGGTCGGGGCGCAGGCGCTGGAGTTCGGGCATGGGCGAAGGGTACGGAGCCGGGGCGCGCCCCGGCACCGGTTATTCGACGCCCGCTTCAGCCCCTACACCCGCCCCCCATGGCACCCCCGGTACGACTCCCCCGACCCGCACCAGCACTCCGCGCTCTTCGCCGGGGGCCACGGCACCGCGCGCCCCCGCGCGGCCAGGGTCGTCGCGTACTGGGGGAGGAGGTCCGGGTCCGCCGGGGACGCGGATTCGGAGGCGGCGAAGGCCTCGTAGGAGGGGACCGTGCCGCGGACGATGCCGAGGTTCGGGGTGCCCGCCGCCTGGAGGTCGCGCAGGGCCGCCTCCAGGCGGGCCAGGTGGTCCGGGTGGGAGGCGTATTCGCTGCCCAGGCTCGGGTACGCCGTGAGGAGTTCGCGGAATTCGGCGGCCGGCCAGTGCAGCACCGCCACCGGGAACGGGCGGGACAACGCCGTGCGGTACGTGCCCAGTTCGGCGCGCAGGCGGGTGATCTCGGCGCGCAGCTCGCCCGGGTCCGACGAGCCGAGCGACCACAGCCGCTTCGGGTCGTGGAGCTCGTCCAGCGGGACCGCCGCCGTGTGCAGGGTGTCCGCCAGCTCGTCCCACGCGTCGTGCGCGACGCCCATCAGGCGGCGCACCCGGTGGCGGCCGGTCAGCAGCGACTGGGTCTGGTACGGGACCTCCTCGCCCGGGGCGATCAGCAGCCGCAGGGCCGTGGAGAAGAGGTCGTGGGCCGCTTCCAGTTCGTCGTGGGCCTCCAGCGTCTCGGCCGCGATCTCCCACGGGGCCGCCTCCTGCGGGGCTGCCACGCGGACGCCGTCGATCAGCGCGCGGGCCTCCGCCTCGTGGCCGTACTCCCACAGGTTCGCGGCGCTGAGCGCCTTCACCAGGTGCGGGTGCTCGGTGCGGGAGTCGCCGAGCAGTTCGTCGTAGAGCGTCGTGGCGCGGGCGCGGTCGCCGCCGAGTTCCAGGTGGGCCGCGGCCTGCAGGAGCAGCGGTTCGTGGTCCTCGGGGTACTGCGCCGCGGTGCGGAGCAGACGCTCGGCTTCGGAGATGTGGTCGGCAGGGGTGTCGGGGCGCATGCACCACACCGTACTGCTGTGCGGGCACGCGACGGGGGCTACTCCCCGGGCAAGGTCCTGCGCACGCCGCCGACCCTCTAACGTGTCTCCACGTGCTCAGACGACGTCCGCAGTTGTTGTGGTTGCTGGTCCCCTACGTGCTCTACCTCGGGGCGCTGCCGTTCGTGAACCGGGTCCGGCCCGTCGTTCTCGGGCTGCCGTTCCTCTTCTTCTGGCTGCTCGGGGCGACCCTGCTGACCCCCGTCGCCGTATGGCTGACCCGGCGGGGTGACCGCCGGTGAACGCCGCCGTCGCGACCTCCGTCTTCGGGGTCTTCATGGTCGCCACCGTCGCCCTGGGGCTGCTCGCCGTACGCGGCACGCGCGGCGGCGGGGGCGGGCTCGCCGAGTGGTCGGTGGGCGGGCGCAGCCTCGGCACCGTCTTCATCTGGGTGCTGATGGCCGGCGAGGGCTACACCAGCTTCAGCTACCTCGGTGCCGCCGGCTGGGGCTACAACTACGGGGCGCCCGTCCTGTACGTCGTCGCGTACATGTCCTGCGGTTACGCCGTCGGCTACGTCGTCGGGCCCATGCTGTGGGCGTACGCGCGCAAGCACGGTCTCGTCGGGATCACCGACATGGTGGCGCACCGCTTCGGGCGGCCCTGGCTGGGCGCTCTCGTCGCCGTCCTGGCGACCGTGTTCCTGCTGCCGTACATCCAGCTCCAGATCACCGGCATGGGCGTCGTCGTCTCCACGATCTCGTACGGCGCGATCAGCCTGAACTGGGCCTACTTCATCGCCTTCGCCGTCACCACCGGCTTCGTCGTGGTCAGCGGGCTGCGCGGCAGCGCCTGGGTGTCCGTGCTGAAGGACCTGCTGGTCATCGTCACGCTCGGCTTCCTCGCGATCTACGTGCCCGTGCACTACTTCGACGGCTACGGGCCCTTCCTCGACCGGCTCGTCACCGAGAAGAGCGAGTGGCTGACCTTCCCCGGCCACGGGGACAGCGGCCTCGGACAGGCGTGGTTCATCACGACGTCGTTCCTGAACTCGCTCACCGTCGTGATCTTCCCGACCACCGTCGCCGGCTACCTCGGCGCGAAGAACGCGGACGTGCTGCGGCGCAACGCGATGTGGCTGCCCGCCTACAACGTCCTCCTCTTCGTTCCGATGCTGCTCGGCATGGCGGCGCTGTTCGTGGTGCCGGGGCTGGTCGGCGCCGAGTCCAACCTCGCGCTCTTCGAGCTGGTCACGGACTCGCTGCCCGCCTGGTCGGTCGGCGTCATCGGGGTCGCCGCCGCGCTCTCCTCGATCGTGCCGATGGCGGTGTTCATGCTGGTCATCGGGACGATGTGGGGCCGCAGCGTGCTCTCCCTCGTGCCGCGCTGGGAGCGCCGGCAGAAGGGCGCCGCGCAGCTGGTCGTCGTGGTCGCGGGCGCCTTGGCGCTGCTCCTCACGTACACCGCCCCCAACACCCTCGTACGCCTCTCGCTCATCTCGTACGAGGGCATGGCGCAGCTGCTCCCCATGGTGCTGCTGGGGCTGGTGTGGCGGCGGCTGACGCTGCTCGGGGCGCTGTCCGGGCTCGTCGTCGGGGTCGGCGTGGTGTGCGGGTTCGTCTTCACGGAGCACGACCCGGTCTGGGGTGTGAACGCGGGCATCGTCGCCCTCGCCGCCAACCTGGCCGTCGCGCTCGCGGTGACGTACGCCGGTCCGCGCGAGCGCGACGAACGGCCGGACGACGAGGTGCTGGCCCGGGACGAGGTGGCGGCGGACCGAATGGCTGTCAACGTACGTTGACCCGCTCGGCCGGTCGTGTATAACGGATGGACCGACAGGAGCGCAGACGGAAGGGAGGCACCGCCCATGGACACCGACGCCATGAGCCGCGTACGCGACGGTCTCTCCCGCGTCCTGCGCCCCGCCGGGCTGCTCCTCTTCCTCCTCACCGAGGTGCTCCTCGCCGAGGGCGGCAGCATCTCCGCCGCCGTCGCGCTCGCCGCCACGGCGGCCGCCGGCACCGCGCTCGTCGCCTGCTCGGTCATCAGCGCCCGCTGCGCCGCCCCGGTGCCCCGCACCCGGGTGCGCACCGCCATGCGCGACCGGGAGAAGCGCACCGCGTTCCTCCCGCAACGGGACCCGGACGCCCAGGGGCGCCGACGCCCCCGAGCACCGGGCCACGCCCTCCCGACGGCCGCGTAGGGCGCACCAGCCCCTTCGCGGACCCGTCACGCCGAAGCACGTTTTCCTCGCTTCCCGCATGACGAGACCCCGGAGGGCCTAGGGCCTTTCGTTTGGATCATGCCGGGCTCGCGGGCCCCGGCGCCGCACCTCGCGGCGTTGTCGTCAATCACCAACGCTCCGCGTTGCCTCAATCCTCCGCCTTGCGATGCACGGCACCGGAGCCCGCTCCCTGATCCGGCCTGATCCAAACGAAAGGCCCTGCCCATGTCCGCCTTCATGTCCGCTTTCGCCAGCCTGGTCGGCGCTCTCGCCGACCTGCTCCACCCGCTCTTCCAAGGCGCGTCCACCGCAGCCGCGATCGTCCTGTTCACCGCGCTCGTCCGGCTCGCCGTGCACCCGCTCTCGCGGGCCGCCGCGCGCGGGCAGAAGGCGCAGCGCCGCCTCCAGCCGCAGATCGCCGAGCTGCGCAAGAAGCACGGCAAGGACCGCGAGAAGATGCAGAAGGCGCTCATGGAGCTGCACCGCGAGGAGAAGGTCTCGCCGCTCTCCGGCTGCCTGCCGAGCCTGCTCCAGATGCCGGCGTTCTTCCTGCTCTACCACCTCTTCTCCAGCCAGAAGATCGGCGACAAGGCCAACTCGCTCCTGGGCCACCAGCTCTTCGACGCCCCGCTCGGCGAGCGCTGGCACGACGCCCTGTCGCACGGCGGCATGTTCGGCGCGCAGGGTCTCGTCTACCTGGGCCTCTTCGCGATCGTGGCCGCCGTCGCCACCTTCAACTACGGGCGTACGAAGCGGCAGATGGCCGCCAACCCGGTCACCCCGGCCACCGGCCCCGACGGGCAGCCGATGCCCGGTATGGGCGCGATGAACCAGCTCATGCCGCTGATGTCCTTCTTCACCCTCTTCACCGTCGCCTTCGTGCCGCTGGCCGCCGCGCTGTACGTGGTCACCAGCACGACCTGGACCGCGATCGAGCGGGCCTTCCTGTACCGCGACATGACCGTGCCGAGTACCGCGGTCGCCACGGCCGCGTAACTCCGGCGCGGGGGCGGCCCGGTCCAGGTGGTGAACAGGGTCTTGCGGAGTGATCGGATGTCTTGGAGGATCGGACAAGCCTGCGATGGCCGCCACCCATCCGACGGGCCTGATCCGACCGAGGAGAACGACTCTTGAAGCTGCTTCGTGTGGGTACGGCGGGCGCGGAACGACCGGCGCTGCTGGACCAGGACGGAACCCTGCGTGACCTGTCGGGTGTCGTCCCCGACATCGACAGCGCCCTGCTCGCCGACGAGGACGCGCTCGCCCGGGTGCGGGCCGCCGCGGCCGCGTCCGGCGAGCTGCCGGCGCTCGACGCCGAGGGGCTGCGGGTGGGCCCGCCGCTCGCCCGCATCGGCAAGATCGTGTGCATCGGGCTGAACTACCACGACCACGCCACGGAGACCGGGGCGCGGATCCCCGACGAGCCGATCCTGTTCTTCAAGGCCCCGGACACCGTCGTCGGGCCCGAGGACACCGTGCTCGTGCCGCGCGGGAGCGTGAAGACCGACTGGGAGGTCGAGCTCGCCGTCGTCATCGGGCGCACCGCGCGCTACCTGGAGACGGCCGAGGAAGGACTCGCCCACGTCGCCGGGTACGCGGTCGCGCACGACGTCTCCGAGCGCGAGTTCCAGATCGAGCGCGGCGGCACCTGGGACAAGGGCAAGAACTGCGAGACGTTCAACCCGCTGGGCCCCTGGCTGGTCACGGCCGACGAGGTCGCCGACCCGCAGGCCCTCCCGCTGAAGCTCTGGGTCAACGGCGAGCTGAAGCAGGACGGCAGCACCGCCGACCAGATCTTCCCGGTCGGCGAGGTCGTCCGCTATGTGAGCCGGTTCATGACGCTCCACCCGGGCGACGTCATCAACACCGGCACCCCGGCCGGCGTCGCCATGGGGCAGCCCGAGCCCAAGCCGTACCTGCGGGCCGGTGACGTCGTGGAGCTGGAGATCGACGGACTCGGCCGGCAGCGGCAGGAGCTGAAGGACGCGTAGAGGGCTTCAATACATCGGAGGGGTGGGGTCCGTCGCGTACGGGACCCCACCCCTCCGTACGTGTCAGCCGTCGATCCGCGACACGAACTGCTCCAGCGCCTCCACCACCAGCGCGTGGTCCTCCGCCTGCGGCAGCCCCGAGACCGTCACCGAGCCGATGACGCCCGCGCCCTCGACCGCGACCGGGAACGAGCCGCCGTGCGCCGCGTACACGTCGGGGTCCAGTCGGGACGCCTCGTCGAACGTCGTCCCTTTCGCCCGGAACCGCGTCCCCACCAGGTACGAGCTCTCGCCGTACCGCTCGACCACCCGGCGCTTGCGGTCGATCCACGCGTCGTTGTCCGCGCTCGAACCGGGCAGCGCCGCGTGGAACAGCTGCTGCGCCCCGCGCCGGATGTCGATCGCGACCGGGGCGTGCCGCTCCCGGGCCAGCGAGACGAGCAGGGCGCCGAGCGCGTAGGCGTCGTCGTAGCCGAAGTGCGGCAGGGTGAGCCGGCGCTCCTGGGCGATCAGCTCGGAGATGGTCGGAGCGGTGGGGTTCATACGGGCTGCTCCTCGGTTGCGTGGGCGGAGGCGCCGGTGGGCCGCAGGGTGACGGTGATCCCCTCGCGGGCCGAGCGGCGGGCCGCCTCCAGGACGTCCAGGGTTTCGGCGGCCTGAAGAGCGGTCACCGGATTGTCGCCCGTCCCGCGCAGCGCGTCGCTGACCGCCGCGTAGTACGCCGGGTAGTCGCCCGGGAGCGTACGGACCGGGGTGCCGCCGCCCGTGAGCGGGGACTCGCCCGCGCCGAGCCGGCCCCACAGCTCCTCGCCCTCCTCGCCCCACGGCTCGCCCGGGGCCGGGCGGGCGCCCTCGCGCAGGGCGGCCTCCTGGGGGTCGAGGCCGTACTTCACGAAGCCCGCGCTCGACCCGAGCACCCGGAAGCGCGGCCCGAGCTGGGCGGTCGTGGCGCTCACGTACAGGTGGGAGCGGACCCCGGAGGCGTGGGTGATCGCGACGAACGTGTCGTCGTCGGCCGCCGCGCCCGGCCGCCGCAGGTCCGACTCCGCGCACACCTGGGCCGCCGGGCCGAACAGGGTCAGCGCCTGGTCGACGACATGGCTGCCCAGGTCGTACAGCAGCCCGCCGATCTCCTGCGGGTCGCCGGACTCGCGCCAGCCGCCCTTCAGCTGCGGGCGCCACCGCTCGTAACGGGACTCGAAGCGCTGGACCTCGCCCAGCGCGCCGTCCGCGAGGAGCGCGCGCAGGGTGAGGAAGTCGTTGTCCCAGCGGCGGTTCTGGAAGACCGAGAGCAGCAGCCCGCGCTCCTCGGCCAGCGCCGCGAGCTCCCGTGCCTCGGCCGCCGTGCCCGCGACCGGCTTGTCCACGACCACCGGAAGCCCGGCCTCCAGGGCCGCCCGCGCGAGCGGTACGTGGGTCTTGTTCGGCGACGCGATGACGATCAGGTCCAGCTCGTCCGCCCGCCGCCACAGCTCGTCGGGCGAGTCGGCGAAGCGGACGTCTGGGTAGGCGGCGCGGGCCTGGGCGCGGCGCTCCTCGTCGCGGGTGACGACCGTGTCGAGGACCAGTCCTTCGGTGGCGGTGATCAGCGGGGCGTGGAAGACGGACCCCGCCAGGCCGTAGCCGACGAGTCCGACGCGCAAGGTGGTCATGGGTCCCACTTTGGCAACGCTGTTGCCAAAGTGCAAGCGCGGGCCACAATGGTTCCGTGAACAGGAGCAACACCGGCGCGAACCTCCCCGCCCTGCGCAGCCACAACGCGGCCCTCGTCCTCGACCTGCTGCGGGTGGCCGGCGAGCGCGGCATCAGCAGGCTCGAACTCGCCGAGCGCACCGGGCTCACCCCGCAGGCGGTCAGCAAGATCACCGCCCGGCTGCGCGCCGAGGGCCTGGCCGCCGAGGCGGGCCGCCGCGCCTCCACGGGCGGCAAGCCCCGGACCGTGCTGCGGCTCGTCCCCGAGGCCGGGTACGCGGTGGGGCTGCACCTGGACCGCGACGGGCTGACCGTGGTGCGCGTGGACCTCGCGGGCGTCGTCGCCGAGAGCCGTACGGCTCCGCTGGACTTCGGGGCCCCGGCGGACGAGGTGCTGACGGCCGCTGCCGGGGCGGTCGCCGCCGTGCGGGGGGACGGGGCGCTGCCGGTGCTCGGGGTGGGCGTCGCCGTCCCGGGGCCGCTGGACCACCGGGGCGGGGTGCTGCACCGCGTCACGGGGTTCCCGCAGTGGGACGGCTACCCGCTGCGCGACGCGCTCGCCGCCCGGACCGGGCTGCCCGTGGTCCTCGACAAGGACACCAACGCCGCCGCCCTCGGCCTGGCCCTCGGTGCGGACGGCCCGGCCGACTTCGCGTACCTCCACCTCGGCACCGGCCTCGGCGCCGGGCTCGTCCTCGGCGGCGCGGTGCACCGGGGGGAGCGGACCGGGGCGGGCGAGTTCGGGCACCAGACCGTGCAGCTGGACGGGATCCGGTGCGGCTGCGGCGGACGCGGCTGCCTGGAGGCGCTGTGCCTGGCCGCCGTCGGCCGGGGCGACGCGGCCGAGGCGGCCAGGGTGCTCGGGACCGGCGCCGCCAACCTCGTCGGGCTCCTCGACATCGACCGCGTGGTCCTGGGCGGCCGCACGGTCGCCGCCGACCCGGACACGTACGTACGCGGGGTGCGCGCTGTCCTGGACGAACGCTCCCGCCGCGACGGGGTGCGGGGCACCCCGGTCCCGGTCACCGCCCACCGCGAGGGCGACCGCCCGGTCGCGGAGGGCGCGGCGCAACTGGTGCTGGCCCCGCTGTTCGGCCGCGTGGACCCGGCGGGGGCGCCTGCGGCGGGCTGAGCGAGGGCGCGCACCCGCACCCCCTCCGCCGTCCGGGCGCACCCGCACCCCCTCCGGGCGGCCCCCCCCGGCACGCCTGCGGCGGGCGCTCGCGCGCGCGTGGCAGCGTCGGCCACCCCGAGGGACCCCGAGCCGCGCCGCACGCGGCGCCCCGTCCCGACCGGCCCTTGCCGTACGAAGTGGAGGCTGCCCCGCCATGCCACCCGAACCCGCAGAGCCCACCGAGACCACCGAACCCCCCGGCGCCGGCCGCACCCGGCACGGCCTCGCGCTCGGGCTGGCCGCCGCGAGCGTGATGCCCGTGGTCCTGGGCGGGGCCACCGCGGCCGCCGCCCCGCAGCGCAGCACGGTCGCCGGGACGGCCAGCGGGCCGATCCGGGCGAGCGCGCCCGGCTCGGCCACCGCCGACCAGCAGCCGGCCTGCGGCAACCCCGCGTCGGCCGGTTTCCCCATCGACACCCGCATCCACGGCGGGCCCGAGACCTACGCGTCCGGCGGCGGCTACGGCACCTGGTTCCTGGACCTGACGAACACGACCACCGAGTCCTGCCGCGCCATCCACCCCGTGCTCGTCCTCACCGACGAGGACCGGGCGCTGACCTCGGACCAGATCCAGCTTCAGTTCTCGGAGCGCGCCCACCCAGGGGTCGAGCACCGGGTGACCTGGGAGACCACCGACCGGGACGAGCACATCGGGGTCTTCGGCGGCGAGGGCGACGACGCCTTCCCCGGGTTCACCGTGCCCGCCGGACGCACCGTCACCGTCCAGGTCCGGCTGGCCTTCACCTCCGACACGAGCCCGGGCCGGATCACCGCGAACGCCGCGATCGTCCAGCGCCGGGGCGGCGGGAGCGGCATCGGGGGCGACGGGGAGTGGGTCGGCGAGTCCGACGACTACCCGTTTTCCGTGGTCGAGCCCGACGAGGACACCAGCGGGACCGGTGAGACGGACGGCGACCGCGAGAGCGCGGACGGGACGGGCCGGGAGCACGTGGGCGGCACCGGCGAGGACGAGGACGAGGGGAGCGGCACGGTGAAGGGCAAGGGAGACGAGGGGTACGCGGACCCCGGCACGACCGGCACCACCCGGCGCCCGGTGCCCCCGGGCACCGACCCGGCGGGGGTCCCGCAGCTCGCCGCCACCGGCATCTCCGTCCCCGTACCGCTGCCCGCCCTGACCGTCTCCGGATTCCTGATCGGCGGCGGCGCGATGGTGCTCGCCGCCCGCCGCACCCGCCGCGCCGACCACTGATCACCAGGTGGTCCGCCAGTACCTCCAGATCGAACAGTCGGCCTAAACTCGGGGGCGTCGGCGCTGCACAACGCGGTGCCGCCGGCGTCCCCGCACCTGGCGTACGGCAACTGGAGTCCCACATGGCAGAGCGCAAGCCGATCTCGTCCTGGCTGACCGACATGGACGGGGTCCTCATCCACGAGGGCACCCCGATCCCCGGCGCCGACGCCTTCATCAAGCGGCTGCGTGACTCGGGACTGCCCTTCCTGGTCCTGACCAACAACTCGATCTACACCGCCCGCGACCTGCACGCCCGGCTGAACCGCATGGGCCTGGATGTGCCCGTCGAGAACATCTGGACCTCCGCCCTCGCCACCGCCCAGTTCCTGGACGACCAGCGCCCCGGCGGCACGGCGTACGTCATCGGCGAGGCCGGGCTCACCACCGCGCTGCACGACATCGGGTACGTCCTCACCGACCACGACCCGGACTACGTGGTGCTCGGCGAGACGCGTACGTACTCCTTCGAGGCGCTCACCAAGGCGATCCGGCTGATCAACGCCGGGGCCCGGTTCATCTGCACCAACCCGGACGAGACCGGCCCGTCCGCCGAGGGCCCGCTGCCCGCGACCGGTTCCGTCGCCGCCCTGATCACCAAGGCGACCGGCAAGGCCCCGTACTTCGCGGGCAAGCCGAACCCGCTGATGATGCGCACCGGGCTGAACGCGATCGGCGCGCACTCCGAGTCCAGCGCCATGATCGGCGATCGCATGGACACCGACGTGCTGGCCGGCCTGGAGGCGGGCATGCAGACCTTCCTGGTGCTCACCGGGCTGACCACGGTCGCGGACATCGACAAGTACCCGTTCCGGCCGTCCACCGTCGTGGACTCCATCGCGGACCTGGTCGACCTGGTCGACCTGAGCTGACACCGCCCGACGCGGGGGAGCGGGGCCCACTCCACCGGCCCAGCGCCCCCGCGCTGCGGATGCGGAACGCGCCCGCAGGCGTGAACCTTCCATCAGGAGGTTCACGATGCGTTCCATACCCCTCACGTTCTGTGCCGCCGCACTGGCCGCGGCGACCCTGGTGCCGATCCCCTCGGCGCTGGCCGAATCGGGCTCCGGCCACGAGGACTCCCGGTCCCGTGCCGCCCTGTCGGTCTCACCCTCGTCCGTCGCCCCGGGCGGCGAGGTCGAGCTGGAGCTGTCCGGCTGCAAGGCCAAGGAGGCCAAGGGGAACTCCGACGCCTTCGTCTCCGAGGCGCGGTTCTCGTCCGGCGGCGGTGACCGCACGCTCTACGCCGAGGCGCGCGTCCGCGCGGACGCCGAGCCCGGCGACTACGACGTCCAGGCGATCTGCGACAAGCACACCCGGGTGACCGCGACGCTCACCGTCGTGCACCGCGAGCGGCCCGTGCCCATCGCCCCGGTCCACGCGGGCGGCGGCGGCACCGCCATGCTCGCGAGCGAGACCGCCGAGCAGGACGGCCCCGGCACCGCCCACGAGGTGATCGGCCTCGGGCTGGCCGCCGTCGCGGCCGTCGCCGTCGCCTTCCGCAGCGTGCGCCGTCGCCGCCCGGCGGCCGACTGACATGTCCGCACCGGAGGAGGCGGCGGGGCGCGGCAGGCTGCTCACCGGAGTGACCTGGGCCGTCATCCTGCTGGGCCTGTGGCTCTGGGGCCGCGGGATCACGGACGGCTCGGGCATCGGCTCGGCCCCGACCACCGGCGACGTCGCCGCGGTCGGGCGCCCGCTCGGCGTGCCGCTGCCCCCGGCGCACGCGCCGATCGGGGGCGTCGCGCCGAAGAGCGTCGAGATCCCGTCCATCGGCGTCGAGGCCCCCGTCGTCTCCCGGGGCCTGGACGCCGAGGGCGCCATCGAGCCGCCGTCCTTCGACACGCCCCAGACGGTCGGCTGGTACGGGGACGGCACCCGGCCCGGCGCCGAGGGGCCGGCCCTGTTCGTCGGCCATGTCGACACCGAGACCAAGCCCGCTGTCTTCTACGGGCTCAGCGCGGCCCGCCCCGGCGCGAAGGTCGACGTCACCCGCACGGACGGCACGGTCGCCGAGTTCACCATCGACGACGTGCAGGTCCTCACCCGTGCCCGGTTCGACGCCCAGAAGGCGTACGGGCCCCGCAAGGACGGGCGGGCGGAGCTGCGGCTGATCACCTGCGGCGGCACGTACGACCAGAAGTCCCACTCGTACACCGCGAACGTGGTCGTCTCGGCCTACCTGACGGCGGAGAAGAGCACCGCGAAGGCCGCCTGATCCCCGGAGGACCCGTACCTGGCCCGGCCGCCGCCCGTTCCCCGGGCTGCGGCCGGGCCGGTCCTCGACCGCGGTGCGCGGGCCGCGGGAGTGGCCCGGCGCGGACACGGGAGGTCGGTGGCGTCCGGGTCCGCCGCACACCCCACTGTAGGGGGACGCTCCCCGTCCGCCCAGCCGCTTTCTGACGTTACGTCGATAACCGGTCACCCTCCGCACGCGTGTGGAGGTCGCGGAAGCGCATCGAAGAACGACCAAGGCCCCCTCGCGCGAAGCGAGGGGGCCTTGGCTGTGCGTGCGCCGCCAGGGACTCGAACCCCGGACCCGCTGATTAAGAGTCAGCTGCTCTAACCAACTGAGCTAGCGGCGCCTGCTGACCTGGAAAACTCTACCCGATCCCCGGCGGTGCTCCCGACCACCCCCGCATGGACGTCCGGTCTTCCCGGCCTGTCGGATGGTCGTTTTTTCCCTTCTATCCGTCAAACTGCGGTATGTCGTGACGTAGGTCGCGACCGTTGCCACGCTGACGCCCGAGCAGATGCGCCCGAAGAACTTGACGACTGCGGAGGGGAATCGCATGACTGTGCCGGCCTTCGAGGAGTACGTACCCGCCATCGACTGTCCCTGTCCCGGCTGCGCCGCCCAGCGGCGGACCGCCGCCGGGGGACTTCCCGTGCGGCACGGGGGACACCCGGCCGCGCACGGCGCGCGGCGCGCGATGGTGCTGGTCACCGCCGCCGGGGTGGTGCTCGGCGGCGGTGCCGCGGAGTCCGCCGGGGCGCCCGCCGACCCCGCCCCGGCACCCGGCACGGGGGTGCCGACCGGCATCGGCCCGCTGCCGGACAGCCCCCAGGGGCTGCCGGGTCCGCTGCGCGGGGCCGGTTCGCCGGGACCCGCTGCGGCCCAAGCCAAGACGCCCGAGCCGCGGGCGACGACCCGGACCGAGATCATCAACCGCGCGAAGAAGTGGCTGGACGCGCAGGTCCCGTACAGCATGTCGAAGTACTGGTCGGACGGGTACCGGCAGGACTGCTCCGGCTATGTGTCGATGGCCTGGAACCTGCCGGGCAACGAGTGGACCGGCAGCCTCGCCGCGTACGGCACCCGCATCGCCCGCGCGGACCTCCAGCCGGGCGACATCCTGCTCTTCCACAACCTCGCCGACCCCGGGAACGGGTCGCACGTCACGATCTTCGGCGGCTGGACCGACCACACGCACACGCACTACACGGCGTACGAGCAGACCAAGCCGCACACTCGCAAGCAGACGACGCCCATGGCGTACTGGACCAACTCCGCGAGCTACGTCGCCTACCGCTACAAGGGCCTGAGCACGGGGAAGTCCGGCAGCGAGGCGGAGAAGGACCCGTTCCCCGGCGCGGCGAAGTTCGGGCCCCGCGCGAAGAACGCGTACGTGACCCGGCTCGGCGCGATGCTCGTCGCCCGGGGTGGCAAGCGCTTCTACAAGATCGGCCCCGACCCGGTCTGGACCGACGCCGACCGCCGGGCCACCCAGGCGTTCCAGCAGGCCCAGGGGTGGAAGGGCGCCGAGGCCGACGGTATCCCCGGCCCCGACACCTGGAAGCTGCTGGTGACCGGAACCGGCCGCGACATCCCGGCCACGAGCGGGCAGGGCGGCGCGAAGGCGGCCCCGGCCTTCCCCGGACGGGGGTATTTCCGGCCGGGTCAGTCCAACAGCCATGTCGACCGGCTCGGAAAACAGTTGGTGAAGAAGGGGTACGGCGCGCACTACCGGCTGGGCCCCAGCCCCCGGTGGACCGAAGCGGACCGGCGCAATGTCGAGACCTTCCAGAAGGCCCAGGGCTGGCGGGGGACGGAGGCCGACGGCTATCCGGGCCCGGAGACCTGGCGGCGACTCTTCGCGTGACACGACGGACATGACGGAGGCGGAAATGCGATCCACGGTGTCGGACAGCTCCGGAAACCCGGAGTACGGCCAGGAGACGGAGTACGGAGCGGTCCCGGTACGGGAATGGGTCGGCCCGGGCGGAGCGGGCAGCGTCACGGACGCGTGGGCCGCGCGGGCCGCGGCGGACGAGCCGGTCGCCGAGGGGCTGCCGGTGCGGGGCGCCGCCCCGGCCGCGCCCCGCGCGCCCGAGCCACCTCCCCTCTTCAGGCCCGTCCCGGTGTCGGTGCCCTCGGACGAGGAAGTGGTGGTCCAGGTCGCGGAGCCGGCTGAGCCGGCCGCTGCGGAGGGCGGTGGTGACGCCGGTTCCGACGCGGATTCCGTCGTCGATCTGGTGCTTGACCTTCCGTCGGGGGACGAGGACCGCGGGGCCTCGCTCGGGGCCACCTCGGCCTCGGTGTCGGTTCCGGCGGAGGCCGGGGCTCACGCGGAGGAGCCCGAGGACGCGGCGCCGGAGGACGCGCGCCCTGCGGAGGCGTCCGCGCCGGAACCCGTGAAGGACGCGGCGCCCGAGGATGCGGCACCCGAGGACGCCGCTCCCGAGGACGCCGTGCCCCTCGTGGAGGCGCCCCGGCCCGAGCCCGTCCTCGCGCTGACCGGGGCCCGCGTGCCCGGGCCGGACACCGCGCCCCGTCCCGACCCGGTCCGGGACAGCGGCCGCCATCAGGCGGTCATCGCCAACGAGCGCACCGCGTCCATCCCCGTGCACCTCCTCTTCCGCGAGGACCGGCACGCCGGTGCCGCCGCCGTGCCGTCCACCGTCGTGCGGCCGGGCGGGGGCGAGCCCGGGGCCGGGGTGCGGCGGCCGCCCGTGCCGAGGACGCCGCAGGTGCGGCCCTCGACCCGGCCCGCCCCCGACGCCGACCCCCGGCTGCGCGAGCGCCCCGGGCCCGCGCTGCCCGGCTGGGTCGCGCTGCTCACCGGCTTCGGCGGGATCGCGGCGGCGGGCGGCGTCCTGTGGTGGACCGGCGTGGTCCCGGCCGCCGTGCTCGCCCGGGTCGGGCTCGGGCCGCGCCCGTACGTGGGGCTGCCCACCGGTGCCTGGGCGGCGCTCGTGTTCCTGGCGGCCGTCGTGCTCTTCGCGCTCGGGGGCCTCGGCCGGGGGCGGGTCGGGCACGCCTGGGTGCTCACGCTCTTCGGCCAGTACCGGGGCAGTGTGCGGCGCACCGGTCTGGTGTGGGTCAGCCCGCTGCTGCTGCGCCGCCGGATCGACGTACGGCTGCGGCACTGGCGCAGCGAGCCGCTGCCCGCCGTGGACGCGAACGGCACGGCGCTGCGGGTCGTCGTCCAGGTCGTGTGGCGGGTCAAGGACACCGTGCGGGCGGCGCTCGGGATCGAGGACCACGAGGCGTACCTGCGCGAGCAGGTCGAGGCCGCGATGGCCCGGGTCCTGTCCCAGCTGCCCGCCGACGCCTTCCACGAGGACGCGCACACCCTGCGCAACGCGGAGGCGGTCGGCGACGCGCTGACCCGGATGCTGAAGGCGGACTGCGAGCCGGTCGGCGTCGAGGTGTACTCGGCCCAGCCGACCGGGATCGAGTACGCCCCGGAGGTGGCGGCGGCCATGCAGCGGCGCCGGATCGCGGCGATCGACGCGCAGCACCGGGACAGCGTGCTGACTTCGGTGGTGGACGCGGTGGACGACACCGTCAGCCGGCTCACCGAACGAGGGCTCGTGGAGCTGGACGACTACGAACGGAAGGCGCTGGTCAAGGACTTGACGGTGGCGTTCTACGTAGGGCGGACCGGGGGCGACGGCAACTGAGGAGGTGTGGGGGGAGGTTCCAGGGCAACCGGAATCCTGCGCTCATTGGTCTGGACATGGTCAAGGCACGGCAATAATCTAAGTCTTGGTCTAGACCGCAGAACGCGCGTACGCAGCTGTGCTCATGGAATCCCCACTCCCCCCACGATCCGAGGAGCGACATCTCATGCGTATGAAGGCAAGCGCGGCCCTGGTCGGCCTTGCGGTAGCGGGCGTCTCGATGTTCGCGACGAGCAGCGCCAGCAGCCACGGCTACACGGACAGCCCGATCAGCCGTCAGAAGCTGTGCGCCAACGGCACGGTGACCGGCTGCGGCAACATCCAGTGGGAGCCGCAGAGCGTCGAGGGACCGAAGGGCTTCCCGGCGGCCGGGCCGGCCGACGGGGCGATCTGCTCCGGTGGCCACGGCGAGTTCGCCCAGCTGGACGACCCGCGCGGCGGCAACTGGCCCGCCACCAAGGTGACCGCCGGTCAGGGCTTCAGCTTCCGCTGGCAGTTCACCGCCCGCCACGCCACGACGGACTTCCGCTACTACATCACCAAGGACGGCTGGGACCCCACCAAGCCGCTCACCCGGGCCGACCTGGAGCCGCAGCCGTTCATGACGGTGCCGTACAACAACCAGCAGCCCCCGGCGACGCTGACCCAGCAGGGCACCATCCCGACCCAGAAGTCCGGGAAGCACATCATCCTGAGCGTCTGGAACATCGCGGACACGGCCAACGCGTTCTACGCGTGCTCGGACGTGCAGTTCTGACGTGCGGTTCTGACGTGTGGTCCTGACGCGGCGAACCCCGGGGAGTCCGAGGACTCTCCGGGGTTTCGCCGTGCCGGTACGCGTCACACCTGGACCGGGACCGGGGCCGTGGCCGGCGACTCGGCGGCGGGCTCCTCGGCGGCGGCCGCCGGCCGGGTCGCCCGGCGCAGCAGGGTCGCCGCGAGCACCGCACCGGTCAGCAGGACCAGGGACCCGGTCACCGAGGCGTACCGCATGCTGTGCACGAAGGCGTCCTGGCCGATCGCGATCAGCGAGTGGTCGCCGGTGGTCAGCGCGCCCGGCAGGGTCTTGCGGGCGACCTCGGGGGCGGAGGCGGGCATGTCCGCCCGGTAGACCGCGGTGGCGACGGCGCCCAGCAGGGCCATGCCCAGCGCTCCGCCGAACTCCTGCCCGGTCTCCAGGAGCGAGGCGGCCGAGCCGGCCTTCTCCGGCGGGCTGACGGCCATCGCCATGTCCGAGACGAGCGCCATCACCGCGACGATGCCGCTGCTCATCACGGCCGAGCCGATCAGCAGCAGGACCAGCGAGTCGGTCCCGGCCAGCGTGAAGACCCCGAAGCCGGCCGCCCCGACGACGAACCCGCCGCAGACCACGTACGCCCGCTGGACCCGCTGGGCGAGCGCGGTTGCCGCGGGCGCCGCGGCGCCGACCGCCAGGGACGGGGCCAGGCTCCACAGCGCGGCCTCCATCGTGCTCATGCCGAGCACCGACTGCAGGTACTGGGTGGTGAAGAAGGCCGAGCCCATCATGGCGAAGGCGGCCAGCGCGTTGAGCCCGATCCCGGTGCCGAAGCCGCGGCCCCGGAACAGCTCCCGGCTGATCATCGCGTCGGAGCGGGTCCGCTGCCGGTGGACGAAGACCCAGCCGACGGCCAGCCCGGCGGCGATCACCGCGGCCCAGGCGATGTCGAACCCGTGGGCGGCGCTCTCCTTGATGCCGTAGACCACCGGGAGCACCGCACCCATGGACAGCGGGACGCTCAGGAAGTCGAAGCGGCCCGGGTTCGGGTCCTTGAACTCCGGGACCAGCAGCGGCACGAGCACCAGCAGCAGCACCATCGCGGGCACGTTGATCAGGAAGACCGAGCCCCACCAGAAGTGCTGGAGCATCACCCCGCTGAGCACCGAGCCGAGCGCCACCCCGCCGGCCATGGCGCCCGACCAGATGCCGATCGCCTTCGCCCGCTGCTGCTCGTTCCGGAACATGTTGCGCACGAGCCCGATGGTCGAGGGCATCAGCGTCGCCCCGCCGATCCCGAGGACCGCCCGGGCCGCGATCAGCATCTCCGGGCTGTTCGCGTAGGCCGCGCAGACCGACGCGGCGCCGAAGGCGAGCGCCCCGATCATCAGCAGCTTGCGGCGGCCGATGCGGTCGCCCAGGGAGCCCATCGTGATGAGGAGGCCGGCCAGGGCGAAGGCGTACACATCGAAGATCCACAGCTGCTGCGTCGCGCTGGGGGCGAGGTCCCGGTCGATGGACGGGATCGCGAAGAAGAGGACGGAGACGTCCATCGAGACGAGGAGGAGGGGGAGGAGCAGGACCAGGAAGGCGGTCCACTCCCGACGGCCGGCGAGTGCGCCGGGGGCGGCGGTGGTGCTCGTGGGGTTCGTCATGCCAAGGAATATACGGCTGTTTAAAACAGCTGTCTAGTACGACTGTGTAAAACGTTCGTACATGCCTGCGGGCAGCACAAAACGCACGAGGCGGTCTCCGTGGATACGGAAACCGCCTCGTGCGTTGTCTGTGCGCCGCCAGGGACTCGAACCCCGGACCCGCTGATTAAGAGTCAGCTGCTCTAACCAACTGAGCTAGCGGCGCCTGCTGACGTGAAAATAATACCTGGTCCGGAGGGGTGCTGATGACCAGTGGCTCTACAGCGCCAGCGACAGCAGCATCGGGGCCGCGCGCCGGTTCAGGGTGTCCGCCGCCGCGCGCAGCCGGTGGGCGTCCTTCACCGGCATCGACAGCGCCAGGCAGCCCGCCGACGACCCGGCCGTCAGCGGCACCGCCGCGCACACCGTGCCGACCGCGTACTCCTGGAGGTCGAGGACCGGGACCGTGGCCGGCTGGCTGTCCAGCTTGGAGAAGAGGACCTTCTCGCTGGTGATCGTCCGCGAGGTCAGCCGGGGCGTCTTGTGCCGGGCGATGTGGTCGCGGCGGCCGTTCTGGTCGAGCTGGGTCAGCAGGCACTTGCCGATCGCCGAGGCGTGCGCCGCCGACCTGAAGTCCACCCACTCGTTGACCGCCGGGGTGAGCGGGCTGTCGGCGTACTGCGTCACGCGGATCTCGCCGTCGACGTACCGGCTGATGTAGACCGCCGCGCCGACCGAGTCGCGGAGCTGGGCCAGGGTCTGCTGGAGCTTGGACTCCAGGGCCTGGCGGCGGGCCGCGCCCGAGCCGAGGAGCAGCAGCGAGGCGCCGATGACGTACGCCCCGTCGGTGATCTGTTCGACGTAGCCCTCGCGGCGCAGCGTCAGCAGCAGGGAGGTGAGGTGGCCGACGGGCAGCCCCGTCTCCCGGGAGAGCTGGGCCTCGGTGACCCCGCTGCCGTGCTTGGAGACCGTTTCGAGAACGCGAAGGGCGTACTGCACCGAGTGGAACGGCGCGGTCGGTTCGGGCTTCAACACCACGGCTTCCCCCTGCCAGTCGGGACCGGAGGCCGGTTCGCGGGCCCCGACCTGGCCACCACGATAGCCGCCGACGGCCTGTTCAGGGCGGTGTGTGGCGGACTCGTGGGTGCGCCCCGGAGCTGTCAGCAGGGGCGCACCCGTATGGCATATGCCTCCGTCATGCGCGAGCGACGGATGCCGAGGTCACAGCACTGCGTTGAGGAATTCGCGCGTGCGTTCGTGCGAGGGATCGGAGAAGATTTTCTCCGGCGAACCGGCCTCCACGACCCGTCCGGCGTCGAACATCAGCACCTTCTCCGAGACGTCCCGGGCGAAGCTCATCTCGTGGGTCACGCACAGCATCGTGATGTCGGTGTTCCTGGCGATGTCGCACAGCAGGTCCAGCACCCCCGCCACCAGTTCCGGGTCGAGCGCGGAGGTCACCTCGTCCAGCAGCAGGATCTCCGGCTCCATCGCCAGCGCCCGGGCGATGGCGACCCGCTGCTGCTGCCCGCCGGACAGCTGCGAGGGGTGCGCGTCGACCTTGCCGGAGAGCCCGACCAGCTCCAGCAGCTCCCGGGCCCGGGTCTCCGCCTGGTCCCGTTCCATGCCGAGGACGTTGACGGGCGCCTCGGTGATGTTCTGGAGCACCTTCATGTTGGGGAAGAGGTTGAACTGCTGGAAGACCATTCCGATCCTCCGGCGGGCCGCCCGCAGGTGCTTCTCGGACGCCGTCCTCAGCGAGCCGTCCGGCGCCCGGGTGTGCGTCAGCGGTTCGCCGTTGATCCAGATCACGCCGTCGCTGACCCGCTCCAGCGTCATCAGGAGGCGCAGGATCGTCGTCTTGCCCGAGCCGCTGGGCCCGATCAGGGTGACGTGCTCGCCGCGCTCGACGGTGAAGTCCAGCTCGTCCAGGACCGTGTGGTCCCCGTAGCGCTTGACGACCTTGTCGAAGCGGACGAGCGGGTGGCCGCCGTCCTTCGAGGCGTCGACGGGCGCGACGGCCTCGGAGGCCGTGGCCGCGTTCTTCTGCAGGGGGAGGGGTTCAGTGGCCAAGGCGCTTCTCCAGCTTCCTCATCAGGAGTGACGTGGGGTAGCTCGCGACCAGGAAGATCAGGCCGGCGAGCGTGAACACCTCGGTGAACGCGAAGTGCTGTGTGCCGTAGTCGCGTGCCTCGAAGACCATCTCGTGCACGGTGATCACGGCGAGGAAGGGCGTTTCCTTGAACATCGAGATCGCGTAGTTGCCCAGCGCGGGCACCACGTTGCGCACGGCCTGCGGCAGGATCACCGTCTGCCAGGTCCGCCGGGGCGTCATCGACAGCGCCCGGCACGCCTCCCACTGCCCCTTCGGCACGGCGTCGATCCCGGCGCGGTAGACCTCGGAGGTGTACGTGGCGTAGTGGACGCCCAGCACCACGATGCCGATCGTCAGCGGCTCCACGGACGTGAAAAGGGCGGCGGCGCCCACCAGTTGAACGATCAGCGGGGTGGAGCGGATGAACTCCATCACCGTCTTCACCGGCACGGTCACCAGTCGGCTCGGGGCCCGCCCGGCGACCGCGATGGCCAGCCCGAGCACCGCGGCGACCAGCGTGCCGAACACCGTGGCCAGCAGGGTCACCCAGAACCCGTTGAGGACCTGGGGGAACGCGTCGCCGACGGCGCCCCAGTCGAAGTCGTTGTTCACCCGGCACCTCCGGCCTGGGCGGCGGACACGGCGCTACGGCTCTTCAGCAGGCTCTTCCCGCCCGTGGCCAGACCGAGCCGCCGCTTGGCGGACCGCTCCAGCAGGTTCATGAGCAGGGTCAGGGCGTAGGCCAGGACGAAGTAGCAGACCAGCAGCGTCGCGTACGCGGTGAGCGTCTCGCCCGTACGGCTGCGGAGCTTCTCGATGGCGGTCATCAGGTCCGCCGCCGAGATCAGCCACAGCAGCGGGGTCGCCTTCAGCAGCTGGATCAGCAGGTTGGTGAACGACGGGATCATCTGCACCCACGCCTGCGGCAGGATCACCTTGCGCATCCGGTGCAGCGGCGACATGTTCAGCGCGAGCGCCGCCTCGTACTGCCCGCGCGGTACGGAGTTGACCGCGCCGCGCACCACTTCGGCGCCGTACGCCCCGTAGTTGAGGCCGAACGCCAGCACCCCGCAGACCAGCGGCGTCAGTTCGTACCCGGTGAGCTGCGGCATCGCGTAGTACAGCCAGAACAGCTGCACGTACAGCGAGGTGCCCCGGAAGAACTCCACGACCACGCGGGAGACCCCGCGCGACAGCATGAGCCGGCTGAGCGACATCAGGCCGAGGACGAAGGACAGGAGCAGCGCCACCAGGGCGCCGAACACCGTGGCCTCCAGGGTCACCCACAGGCCGGACCGCAGCTGCGGCAGATCGTCGGCGAAGGCCGAGAAGAAATCATTCATGCGGTGGGTACCGTCCCTGTCAGCCCTTGCACAGATCGGCCGTCTTCAGCGTGGCCGGCGGCAGTTCGGTCGCCCCGAAGCCGTAGTCGCGCAGGAGCTCCACATAGCGGGACTTGTCGGCGACGATCTTCTTCAGCTCGCGGTTGAACGCGTCGCGCAGCTCCTCGTTGCCCTTGCGGAAGACCGCGCCGCCGGGGCTGTACTGCTTCGCGCCGTCCACCTCGGGCAGGAACGCCTCGGTGACCTCGGTGCCCTCGTTGGTCTTGGCGAGCCAGCGCAGCGAGATCCCGGTGAGCAGGAACGCGTCGACCCGGCCGCCCTTGACCGCGTCCGCGCCGTCCTGCGGCTTCTGAAGCGTCTTGATCTTTCCCTCGGGGATGCCGGCGCCCTTGGCGTACGAACCCTCGACCGCGCCCGCCATCACCCCGATGGTGATCCCGGCCTCCTTCGCGGAGGCGAGGTCGGTGACCTTCTTCGGGTTGCCCTTCTTCACCATCATCGCGGTCGGCGAGATGAACTCCGGCTCCGAGAAGAGGGCGTTGGCGCAGCGGTCCGGGGTGATCGCCATACCGGCGCTGACCACGTCGTACTTGCCCGCCTGGAGACCGGGGATCAGGCCGTCCCACTCGGACAGGGTGGGCTTCAGCTCGTCCACGCCGAGGGCCTTGAAGATCTCGCGGTGCAACGTGGGCGCCTCGCCCTTGAGTTCCTTGCCCTCCATGTAGCCGTACGGCGCCTCGTCGGCGTAGGCGACCCGTACGAAACCCTGCTTGCGGAGCTTTTCCAGCGCGCCTTCGCCGTCGGCGGAGCCCTCACCGGTCTTGCTGCACGCGGCGAGGAGGCCGGGGACGACGAGCAGACCGCCCACCGCTGCCGATCGGTTGAGAAATCCCCGGCGGGACAGGTTCGGGAAGTCAGCCATGGTTCGCAATCTCCTGAAGGGTTCGAACAGTCCGGACAGGCTTGGCGCCTGCCCGATCCGGGGTTTCTATTCAGGAAGAGGGCGCATGTAATCGAACGGTGGCCGGAGGGTGACCTTCCCGTGTCCGCGAGCGGGCCGGAAGGCGGTGTTTGCGCGGGATGTCCCGTACCCCGGCTCCGTACCGCGACGGATGCCCGGCCGCCCGCCGTTCATGCGCGCCCGGTCCGCCCGGGGCGATATCCGGGGCGGATGGCGGAATACTGGAACAGGAGCGGGGAAACCGGTCAGTGCCGCCGCGAACCCGCGGGGCGCAGACGCAGGCGCAGAGAAAGGGTGGACATGACGACCGTCGGATTCCTCTACCCGGGCCACTTCGCCGAGGACGACTATCCGCGCATGGAGATCCTCCTCGACAGCACCATCAGACTCGTCGTCCACCACACCGAGAGCCCGGACGCCGCCTACCGCGAGGAGCCCCTGAGCGCCCTGGGCACCCCCGGCCGGCTCGCCGCGGGCATCGAGGAGCTGCAGCGCTCCGGGGTCCAGTCCATCGTCTGGGCCTGCGACGGCGGCAGCTTCCTGTACGGGTGGCAGGGCGCCCACGACCAGGTCGCGGCCCTCGCCCGGGCGGCGGGCGTGCCCGCGTCCAGCACCTCGATCGGCTTCGTCCACGCGGTGCGGAAGCTGGGCGCCGAGCGCGTCGCGGTCGCCGCGACCTACCCGGAAGCGGTCGCCGAGCGGTTCTCCGCGTTCCTCCGGGAGACCGGCACGGAGGTGACCGGCACCCACGCGGCGGGCGTCACCGAGGCCGCCGAGGCCGCCGCCTGGAGCGCGGAGCAGGTGCTCGACCTGGCCAGGGCGGCCGACCGCCCCGAGGCCGAGGCCGTCCTGATCCCCGACACGGCCCTGCACACCGTCTCCCATCTCCCCGAGCTGGAGGAGGCGCTCGGCAAGCCCGTCCTCACCGCGAACCAGGTGGCGGCCCGGGAGGCCCTGCGGCTGGCCGACCGCCCCGCCTGGGCCCCGAGGCTCGGCGCCCTCTTCGCTCACCGCGAGCAGCCGCCGGCCCCGGTGAGCCGGGGGAGCGGACGGGCGTACGCGCACAGCAGGAAGAACCAGTAGACGGGGCGCGGGGGGTACGCCCGGAATAAACGGAGCCCTCCTCCTGTTCGTGCTCTCCGGACAGACGAGCACCGACGCGCACCACCGGAGAGGCCAGACGTGGACGAGATTCGAGGCGACGAGATCCAGGGCGACGAGATTCGCGGCACGGCCCGGGGCACCGCCCCCGTGCCGCTGTCCGTGCTGGACCTGGTCACCGTCGGCCAGGGCCGCACGGCGAGCCAGGCCCTGCGCACCGGCGTGGAGATCGCCCAGCTCGCCGAGCGCCGGGGCTTCCACCGCTACTGGGTCGCCGAGCACCACTCGATGCCCGGCGTCGCCTCCTCGTCCCCGGCCGTCATCCTGGCGCACACCGCCGCCCGCACCGAGCGCATCCGCCTCGGCTCGGGCGGCGTCATGCTGCCCAACCACGCCCCGCTGGTCATCGCCGAGCAGTTCGGCACCCTGGAGGCGATGGCCCCCGGCCGCGTGGACCTCGGCCTGGGCCGCGCCCCCGGCACGGACGGCGCCACGGCGGCGGCGCTCCGGCGCACGGACCGGCTGAACGAGGGTGCGGACGACTTCCCGCAGCAGCTGATGGAGCTGACCCGGTTCCTGGACGACGACTTCCCCGACGGACACCCCTACGCCCGCATCCACGCGGTCCCCGGACCCGTCCAGGCCACCGCCGAGGGCGGCGTCCAGTCCCCGGCGCGCCCGCCCATCTGGCTGCTCGGCTCCTCCGGCTTCAGCGCCCGGCTCGCCGGGGTGCTCGGGCTGCCGTTCGCCTTCGCGCACCACTTCTCGGCCCAGAACACCGTCCCGGCCCTGGAGCTGTACCGCGACTCCTTCAAGCCGTCCACGGTGCTCGACGCCCCGTACGCCCTGATCGGCGTCGCCGCGCTGGCCGCCGACGACGAGCGCGAGGCCCGGCGCCAGGTGCTGACCGGCGCCCTCTCGATGCTCCGGCTGCGGTCCGGGCGGCCCGGTCTCGTCCCGACGCCCGAGGAGGCGGAGGCGTACGCCTTCTCGCCGATGGAGCGCGAGTTCGTGGACAACTGGCTGGTCAACATCGTGCACGGCACCGCCGACGGGGTCCGCTCCGGTCTGGACGACCTGGCCAAGCGCACCGGCGCCGACGAGCTGATGATCACCGCCAACGCCCACGGCGGCGAGGCCCGGCTGCGCAGCTACGGCCTGATCGCGGACGCGTACGGTCTGCCCGGCGCGTAAGGCCTACGCCCCCGCGGCGCGGGTTCCGATCAGTTCGGCGATGCGCTCCGGGGCCACCGCCCGCGAGTAGAGCCAGCCCTGTCCGGTGTCGCAGCCGATCCGGCGCAGCCGCTCCGCCTGGCCCGCCGTCTCCACGCACTCCGCGGTGACGGTGAGGCCCAGCCGGTGCGCCAGCTCGACCATGGCCTCCACGATCGTCTCGTCGGCGGGGCTGGGATGCGTGCCGTCCTCGTACCGGAAGCCGCGCACGAACGCGCCGTCCAGCTTGAGTACGGACACCGGGAGGCGGCTCAGGTAGGCGAGGTTCGAGTAGCCGGTGCCGAAGTCGTCGATGGCGATGCGCACGCCCATGTCGCTGAGCGCCTGGAGGGCCCGCAGCGGGCGGCCCGCCGAGCCCATCACCGCCGACTCGGTCAGCTCCAGCTGGAGCAGCGCCGGGTCGAGCCCGGTCTCCGCCAGGATCTCCGCGACATCGGTGACCAGGTCGGAGTCCCAGACCTGGCGCACCGCGACATTGACGCTGATGAACAGCGGCGGCCGCTCCGGGTGGTCCAGCTGCCAGCGCCTCGCCTGGCGGCAGGCGGAGCGCAGCACCCAGCGCCCGAGCTGCACGATCGAGCCGTCCTCCTCGGCGATCGCGACGAACCGATTCGGCGCGAGCATGCCGAACTGCGGGTGGTTCCAGCGCACCAGCGCCTCGACCCCGCGCACCACCCCGTCGGCCAGACCCACCAGCGGCTGGTACTCGATGGTGAACTCGCCGCGCTCCACGGCCGGGCGGAGCGTGGACGACAGCGCCTGGCGGGTCATCCGGTGGGCGTTGCGCTCGGGGTCGAACAGGGTCCAGCGGGCCTTGCCGTCCGCCTTCGCCCAGTACAGCGTGGTGTCGGCGGCCTGCATGAGACCGGTGGCCGACGTGCCCGCGACGGGCCGCTCCACCACGCCGATCGACGCCGACACCGAGAGCCGCTGCCCGCCCAGGTCGAACGGCTGCTGAAGAGCGCCCAGCACCGTGCGCGCGAGGCCGGTCAGCTGCTCGGTGCCGGTGGACTCCTCGACCAGGACCGCGAACTCGTCGCCGCCGAGCCGGGCCACCAGCGGGGCACCGGACGGGTACGCCCCCTCCTGCTCGGCGCAGTCCGTGAGCCGGGCGGCGACGGCCGCGAGGAGCCGGTCGCCGATGCGGTGCCCCAGGGTGTCGTTGACCGCCTTGAAGCCGTCCAGGTCCAGATAGCAGAGCCCGACGCGGGAGCCGGCGCCGTCCTCGTGCGGCGGGGTGCGCAGGGCCGCCGACAGCCGCTCGAAGAACAGCGCGCGGTTGGGCAGCCGGGTCACCGGGTCGTGCATCTGGAGGTGGCGCAGCCGGTTCTGCAGCTCGCGCCGGTCGCTCACGTCCGCGACGGAGAGCAGCACCTGGCCGGGCACGTCGTCGCGGTGCGCCTGCCGGGCGTCGGGCAGCGGTACGACGGTGATCTCGGCCCACAGCGAGCGCCCGTCGGGGTGCTTGAGGCGGCGGGTGCAGCGGAAGCGGGAGCGCCGGCCGTGCAGCACCTCGCGGTACGCGTGCCAGGCGCGGGCGTCCGCCGCGAGGTCGACCAGATCGGCCGCCGACTGTGCGGTGAGCGCAGCCGCCCCGGTGCCCGCCAGCGCGCCGAGCGCCTCGTTGGCGGTGACGATCAGGCCCTCGTGGTCGACCACGGCCATCGGCAGGGTCGCGGCGCGGAAGGCGGCCCGGTAGTCGTGCGCCTCGGTGGCGGATACGCCGGGCGGCCACACTTCGTGACTCTGTGCGACCTCGGGTCGCTGTGCGGAGGGCGCCTCGGGCCCCGGCCCTTCGGAGGTTGCGCTCACCGTTCGCTCCGCCCTGCAGTTCTGTCCCGGACACCTCTGGCCGGACTGGCCCGCCGCGTGGAGTGCCGTCGTCAGAGGCGGAAACCGCGCAGGAAAGCGAGGTGAAGCATAGAGGGCGCGCCCCGCGCCGATCCAGCGCCCCGGCCCTCGGGCACCTCGCCCACGACTCGCACGGCCCAGGCGGGCGCCGATCCGGTTTGTCCCCGACTGATTGATTCTGCGCACCTCTGTTCTCTCGCCTTGCGTGGGTGATCGATTGTGACTGTCTGTGAAGGAAGTCGGCGGAGTGGTGGTCGACACGACTGGGGGAGTCCAGCGTGACGAAACGGCCATAACCGCACAAGGTGGACGGGAGGGTTCCAGGGTCCGCGCCCCGCGCCGGAGTCGTCCGCGGCCCTAGCTGTCCGCTCCCCGTTCCGGAGGTCGATGTGCCGCGTCAGCCCGGGCCCTCTGAGGTGGAGCGGCCCAGCCCGCGCGCGCTGGCCGCCGGGCTGATCTCGCTGCTGGCGCTCGTCGCCACCTCCCTCGTCGCCGGACCCGCTGCCGCCGCCACCGGGGACGCCGCCCCCTGCGCGCTGCCCCGCACCCCCGCGCACCACTCCCTCGGCGTCGACCGCTGGAACGGCGCCTACCCGCGCCCCGACCACCCCCTCGACGCGGTGATGGTCTTCCTCTCGTTCCCGGACGCCAGGCCGGCCACCACCCCCGCCGAGCTCACCGCCGACTACTTCCCGGCCACCACGCAGTTCTTCCAGCGGGCCTCGTACGGGAAGTTCACGCTGCGCCCGCACCCGCAGCGGGAGTGGATCCGGATGCCGAAGCCCTCCACCTGGTACGGCATACAGCGCGACTGGGCCAGCGACCGGCGGAGCGCCTATCTGCGCGACGCGATCCACGTGGCCGACCGGCGGATCGACTTCTCGCGCTACGACATCGTCTACCTCGTCGCGGACCCGGACGCCCCCGGCGTCGACTCGGACGCCACCAAGGTCGTCAACTTCGACCGGCCGCTGCACGCCGACGGTACGGACATCAGGCGCGTCGTCACCGTCTTCGAGCAGCACCCGCCGGACCACAACGTCCTCGCCCACGAGACCGGACACGTCTTCGACCTGCCCGACCTCTACCACCGGCCCACCGACGGCAAGGGCGACTGGGACACCTACGTCGGCGACTGGGACGTCATGGGCAGCCAGTTCGGCCTGGCGCCGGACCTCTTCGGCTGGCACAAGTGGAAGCTGGGCTGGCTGGACGACCGGCAGGTGGTCTGCGTCCAGAGCGACCGCGTCGTCACCCTCGAACCGATGGCCGACGTGCCCGTGCCCGGCGCCTCGCTCGGCACCCGGCTCGCCGTCATCAGGACCGGCGAGGGCAGCGCGGTGGCCGTCGAGGCGCGCGCCTCCACCGGCAACGACCTCTCGACCTGCGCCGAGGGCGTCCTGCTCTACCGGGTGCACAACGAGACCCCGTCCGGCGGTGGCCCGGTCGAGGTGCTCGACACGCATCCGGACAGCGACGCCTGCTGGGAGCGCTCGGTCTACCCGCCGCTCGCGGACGCGCCGCTGCGGGTCGGCGAGACGTACTCCGTGCCCGGTGCGCACGCCACGATCGAGGTCGCGGACCGGACGCCCTCGGGCGCGTACACGGTCCGCATCACCACGGGCACCTGACCGGGCCCGCCGCCGGTCCCGCACCGGACAACGAAGAAGCCCCCCGCTTCCGCGAGGGGCTTCTTCCGTCTGTGCGCCGCCAGGGACTCGAACCCCGGACCCGCTGATTAAGAGTCAGCTGCTCTAACCAACTGAGCTAGCGGCGCCTGCTGACGTCGTAGACCTTAGCACCCGGATCGGTGAGAGGAAAAATCGAAATACGGGGCGTCGGAGCAGGCGCCGACCGGGCCACCCGCACGCACGCCCACAGCAGCACGTCCGGGCCCGGCAGCCACGGGGTCCGGGTGTCCGGCGCCACCAGCCAGCGGGGCCCCGCGTACTTCTCGTCGCAGGTCAGGGGCGGGACCGTCACCGCGTCCCCGGTGCCGTGACAGAGCAGCGGGGGCACCTTCGTACCGCCGCCGTTGCGGCTCTGCGGCCCGCCGCCCCACTCCTCCCAGTCCAGCAGCGACGGCAGCCGCTGGGCCGTGCCCGGGGACGCGAAGAGCAGCATCCGGCCCCGGTGCGCGGCGACCGGACCCGAGCCCGGACCGTCCGCCCACAGGTGCTCCAGCATCCGGCGCCCGAACAGCGTGGGTACGTTCACCACGTCGAACGCCGTGCCGCACGGCAGGACCCCGGGCGCCGTCGGGCGCGACTCCCACTGGGCCAGGGCGCTGCGCGGGTACGCCGTCGCCCCGGCCAGCCATGCGGCACCGGCCGCCGTGACCTGGGCCGTCTGGTTCCGCGCGGGCTCGCGCAGGACCGAGAACAGATCGGCCTCGTGGCCGGCGCGGAGGCAGGGTCCGTCGCCGTGGTGCAGGGTCGTTTCGTCGGGCAGCCATGCGGTCATGTGCACAGGTCTACCCGGAGTGATCAACCGGATTCCGAGAGTTGCCGGAAATCGGGACAGGAGAACCGCACGAGGAGTATGGTTCGCCCGGGCATATGCCGGTGGTGGTACCCCGGTGCCTACGACGACGGCGCGTTCAGCAACGTACGGCCGAACTCGACCATCTTCTTCGCGTAGTCCTCGGTCCACTCCGCGCGCTGCGCGATGTCCGCCGTGGTGAGCCGGTCGAACCGGCGCGGGTCGGCCAGCTGGGCCGCCGCTATCGCCTGGAACTCGACCGCGCGGTCGGTCGCGGCGCGGAACGCGAGGGCCAGCTCCGTCGCCCGGCCCAGCAGCTCCTTCGGATCGTCCATCGACTCCAGGTCGAAGAAGTGCTCAGGGTCCGCGACGGCGGCCGCCGGCTCGAAGAGCAGGGGTGCGGGCTTCAGCCGCCGCTGCTCGCCTTGCTCGGGTTGTGCCATGTGGTCTTCCTCCTCGGGCGGCCCGTACGGCCACCCACCATTGTCCCGTCGCCCGCAAGGGTGCATAAGCCTTGGTCGTCAGGGCGTGCGCCGGCCCGGGCGCGCCCCCGGCGCACTCAACAACTCCAGCGCACCCGGTGTTCCGCCAGATGCGCCAGCACCGCGTGGTTGGCCTCCCAGCCGTCCGGGAACTTCACCGTGACGCCCAGCTGGACCGGCTCCGTCGACGGATGCTCGTCCAGCAGATCGGCGACGCCCTCCCGGCAGACCACGATGCACGCGTGCCGGTGCCGGGACGCCAGCACGCACAGGCGGCCCGTCTCCAGGTGGAACGCGGTGGCGTCCGGCCGCCCCGACAGCGGGTGCAGCACCACCGTCACATCGAACTCGCGGCCCTGGAGCCGGTTCGCCGTGTCCACCGCGACCCCCGTCACGCCCAGCTCCGCGAGCGCCGCGCGCACCGCCGCCGCCTGGTCGCGGTGGGCCGTGCCGACCGCCACCCGGTCCGCCGTCACCGGGGCCGCGTCCGGCGACCGCTCACTGGTGGCCGCGCCGCCCCGGTCCAGCAGGCGGCGCACCACCAGGGCGACCGCCCGCACCGCCTCCGGGTCGGTGCGCGGGGTGTGCCGGGCCGGGAGTTCGAGCAGCCCCCAGCCGGACTCCGCCGCCTCGTCCAGCACCCGGTCCGCCGCCGACCCGTCCGACGCCACCCCGAAGGACAGCCGCCGGTCGCCGTGGTCCGTGCCGCTGCGGAACGGGGTGTACGGGTAGAACGCGTCCGACACCAGGGGCGCGGCCGAGGCCGGGAGCCGCCAGGAGACCGGCAGCCGGTGCTGCGGCAGCTCCGGATTGTGCGCGAGCAGGGTGCTCACCGCACTGGCCGAGGGGTCGTAGCTCAGCCCCGCCCACTGGTCCGCGCCGACGATCGAGAACGGGTCCAGCTGGCCCGGGTCGCCCACGAACAGCGCCCGCTCGAAGAGCCCGGCCACGGCGAGCAGCGCGTCCGAGCGCATCTGGTACGCCTCGTCCACGATCGCGTGCCCCCACGGCTCCACGTTCTTCACATGGGCCCACTTCGCGGCCGTCGAGATGACCACATCGAGCCCGGCCAGATCCGCCGCCTTCGCCGACTTGCGTACGTTCTCCAGGCCGTCGAGCACCTTGTCGTACGGATCGGAGTCGCTGCTGTGCAGGCGCCCCACCGGCAGCCCGGGGTCCTTCTCCGCGAGCCGCACCACCAGATCGTCCACCTGCGCGTTCGTCTGGGCGACCACCATCAGCGGGCGGCCCGCCGCAGCCAGCTCCAGCGCCGCGCGCACCACCAGCGTCGACTTCCCGGCGCCCGGCGGGGAGTCCACCACGACGCCCCGGGCCGTGCCGTTCAGCGTGTCGTCCAGGATCTTCGCGGTGGCCAGGCCCGCCGCCGCGCCCGGGTCGAATACGGCCGTCACAGCAGGTCCTCCGGGGTCACGGGATCGGGCAGCTCGGACGCTTCGAGGCCGCCGGGCGGACCGCCGTGGGTCCACGGGGTCTCCTCCGCGTCCGGCAGCTGCGGCCCGCCGCGCTGGTCGTGCTCGAACAGGGTCCAGGCGATCCGGTCGCCCGGCTCCGGGACCGACCCCGGGGCGGGCTCCTTGCCGCGCCCCATCCGGTCCGTGATCCGCAGCACCAGCGAGAGCGCGCCGTCCTCGCCGTCCGCCTCGTCCGCCGGGCCGTACGCCACGAACTCGGCGGTCTGCGGTTTGCCGTCCAGCGAGCGGTAGACCTTCACCCCCGCGCCCAGCTGCGGCCGCTCCTCGGTGCGGACCGTGACCAGCGGGCGCGGCGAGGGCCGCTTCGACTCGCTGTACGCCATCTCCACCGCGCTCACCTCGGCGAGGAACGCCTCACCGGCGAGCCGTCGGCCCGCCAGGACGAGCGGGTCGTCCAGCGCCTCCTGCGCCTCCAGCTGCGCCTGGGCCGTCTCCCGGGCGGCCAGCTTGCGGGCGGCCGTCACCGCGTCGTCCCGGCGCGGCTGGGGCGGCTCACCGGAGCGGACCCGGTCGCGGTGGGCGGTGAACGACCAGCGGTCCCGGGTCCAGCGGTCCTCGGTCCTGGACCCCTCGGGCAGCTCCCGCAGCAGGTCGAGACCCCGCCACACCGCGTCCCAGGTCGGCAGCAGCACCCCGGCGAGCAGCGCCCTGATCTCGCGCTCGGCCCCGGACAGCTCGGCCAGCCGGGCATCGGCGGCGAGCCCGTCCTCGGCCGCCGCGAACGAGGCGCGCGCCCGGTCGTACTTCTCGATCGCCGGGGCCAGCAGCCCGTTGTCGAAGTCCGGATCGGTGGCCGGACCGGCCGGGGGGCACAGCAGCTGCCCCGCCGCGTCCCGGGCCAGCTCCGCCCGGAGCGCCGCCTCCGCACCGGACTCCCCGGCAGGCGGGTCGATCCAGGCGAGCAGCGCCCCCAGGTGCTGGTCCTCCAGATTCGACTGGCCGGTCGCCCAGTGCCGGTTCAGGAGGTCCGTGCAGGCCAACAGCAGGGAGGAGCCGGGGACCCGGGCCCGCTCCCCGTAATGCGTCAGCCAGCGCCCGAGGAGCGGGACCCGGGCGGGCGCCGGATACGGCGTGTCCGGGTCGTCCTCGGCGGTGCGGCGGAAGCGCATCGAGCGGCCGAGCAGCCGGACGAACTCGATGCCCGCCCGGCTCGGGACGACGATCTGGGCCGCGTCCACGCACAGCTCCGTCTCGACCTTGACCCGCTTGCCGGTCGCCGGATCGGTCTCGTTGCGCTCGGCGGGCTCGATGACGTCCGCGTACGCCTCGATGTGCGGCAGGACCGCCTCGGCCAGCTCCGCGAGGAACGCGAACCGCAGGTCCCGGTCGCGCGGCTGGGCGACCGCCAGCAGCCGGGGCGCCTCCCGGTCCGTGCCGACGAGCGCGCCGAGCGGGGCGCCCGCCTCGCCCGCCGTGGTCAGCGGCACCAGGACGAGCGGCCGGTCCGTCAGCCGGCGGTGGCGCACGGTGGCCGTCGGCCGCGCCCGGCCGCTCTCCACCGCCTCCAGCCGGGCCAGCGTGTTGATCAGCGACATGCGGCCCGCCCCTCCAGCGCCTCGGCGCGCAACGCCGCCGCGCGGCGCAGGGCGGCGACCGCCGGATCGGCCGGGTCGCCCTCCTTGCCCGCGGCGGCCGCCAGCACCCCGGCGACCGTCGTCAGGCCGCCCAGCTCGCCCCGCACCCCGCGCCCCAGCGCCTCCACGGCGCCCTCGGACCGCGCCCGGGCCCGGCAGTGGAAGGCCAGCTCGCAGGCGGACAGGCACTCCGGCGCGTAGGCCGCGGCGACCGACTCGACCGCCGACTCCAGATCCTCGGGGGAGCGCTCCGGGTCGAACGAGGCGCCCTCGGGGAGGGCGGCGGCGATCTCCTCGACGCGGGTGAGCCGGGTCAGCTGGCGGCGGGTGACGGCACGCTGCTTGCGTACGTCCACGACGGAGGCGGCCGGCAGGTTCGAGAAGTCCTTCGGGCAGACCAGCAGCACCCGGTGCCCCACCCGCGCCCCGTCGGTGACCTCCGCGACCCGTTCGAGCGCCAGCACGTACACCGCGGACTGGCGGGCGGCCGCGCCCACCTTCGCGGCGTCCGCCGAGCCGTCGATCATGGGGAACGACTTGATCTCGACCACCGTCCAGGTGCCGTCCGGATGCACCACGACCGCGTCCGGCTCCAGATAGGCGGGGGAGCCCGCCACCTCCAGGGCCAGCATCGGGTGGTCGAGCAGCGCCCAGCCGCCCGTCCCCGTCGCCTCCCGCAGCGCCAGCGCGGTCCTGGCCGCGCGGCCCTCGGGCCCGGCGGCGGACAGATCGGGCGTCGCCACCTCGCGCGGCGCTTCACCGGAGCCGCCGAGCCGCTCGTGCAGCAGGCGCATCAGCTCCGTACCGCCGTCGGCCTTGACCCGGGCCTCGAAGGCGTTGCCCCGCATGAAGGCGAACTGGGACTGGCCGAACGGGGCCGGTGAGCCCAGCGCGGAGGCGAGCGCGCCCTTGTCGACCCCGGCCCCGTCCAGCAGGGCGCGGCGCTTGCAGCCCGGGTTGGCGGCGAGGGCGGCGAGCGCGCGGGCGTCCAGCGGACGCGGGGCGACCGCCGGGCCTCTCAGCTCAGCGAGTCGCTGCCGCAGGGTCCCCGTCGGGGGTGCGTCCTGACCGGTCGGCGCCGTCGGCCCGGGCAGGCGGACCGGCCGCTGCTGCCGCGTCGGATGGTTCTGCGGAGGAGGTCCGCTGGCCGGGGATTCGCTCACCCGCCGAAGTCTCGCACCCGGCACTGACATCCGGGGACTCCGTCGTCGCGGAACCCCGCGAGAAGCGGGCCAGGACCGCCGACTTGACCCGGTCGGCGAGGCGCATCACGGGCCGGGCGAGCAGCGCCCCGACACCCATCACGGCGCAGCCGGCGACCGCGTCGAGCAGATAGTGGTTGGCGGTGCCCATCACGACGAACGTGGTGATCAGCGGGTACGCGATGCCCGCGGCGCGCAGCGCGGGGTGCTTCGCGTGGCGCCACAGCAGGATGCCGCACCACAGCGCCCAGCCCACGTGGAGGCTGGGCATCGCCGCGTACTGGTTGGTCATCCCGCCCATGCCGCGCGGCGCGCTCGCCTCCGTACCCCACCAGCCGTACGAGCTGTACTGCGCCATCGTGTCCACGAAACCGTGCTTGGCGTCCAGCAGCCTCGGCGGGCACGTCGGCATCAGCGTGAAGCCGATCAGACCGAGCATCGTGGAGGTCATCAGCCAGGTGCGGGCCCTGCGGTACGCGGCCGAGTGGCGGCGGAACATCCAGATCAGGACGGCCGGGGTGACCACGTAGTGCAGGGAGGCGTACGCGAAGTCGGACGGTATGCCTATGGAGGGGTGCGCGGTGAAGAGGCGGTTGAGCGGGTGCTCCGCGTTCAGGAACAGCGCCTTCTCCACGCGCAGGATGCTCAGTCCGTGGTCGACGGCCGTGGACACGTCACCGCGTACGAGGAGGCGGCCGCCGGAGTACGCCGCGTACACCAGGGCCAGGAGCGGCAGCTCGGTCCACCAGCGGGGCCGGTGGCGCGGAGCGTGCGCGGTGGTGGCGTGCGGCATCCGGAACTTCTCCATCACGTATTCATGCGGCCGACTGCGGGCGTTCAACCGTACGGTGCGCGTCGGGCGCGTGTCCCCCGGGGGTGTGGTCGGCACCCCTCAGCTGCTGCGATTCCTCTGTGGTCAAGGGGACGCCGTCGCGGCCCGCCGGGTTGCCTCTTCGGCGGATACGGGATGATGGGGACAAGGTCTTGGCTTTTCAGGGAGAACCCTCTTATGGCACCGCGCATCCTGCTCGCCCGGCACGGGCAGACGGAATGGTCCCTCAACGGCAGGCACACCGGCAGGACGGACATCCCGCTCCTCGACGCCGGACGCGAGGGGGCCAAGCTGCTCGGCGAGCGGCTGCACCGGGGGCCGTGGACGGACCTGCACGACCTGGAGGTCCGCACCAGCCCGCTCGTCCGCGCCGCCGAGACCTGCGCGCTCGCGGGCTTCGGCGACCGCGCCGAGCCCTGGGACGCGCTGATGGAGTGGGACTACGGGGCGTACGAGGGCATGACCCCGGCCGAGATCAAGGCGGGCCGTCCGGACTGGTTCATCTGGCGCGACGGGGTCCCGGAGGGCGAGAGCACCGCCGAGGTGTCGGCCCGGGCCGACGAGATCGTGGAGTGGGCGCGGTCCGCCGACCGGGACGTCCTGGTCTTCGCCCACGGCCACATCCTGCGGGCGCTCGGCGCGCGCTGGCTCGGCGAGGACATCGCCTTCGGCGCCCGCATCTGGCTGGCACCGACGTCCCTGTCCGTCCTGGGCTGGGCGTACGGCGCCCCGGCAATCCAGAAGTGGAACGACACGGGGCACCTTGAGCGGTGAGCGGTGCCCCTGCGGGGTGCGGTGCGCGCATTTCAGCCCGTCCGGCGTTTGAGGACGGAAGCCCGCGCCCCGGTCCGGGCTGACCGGTTCCGTCCTCAAACGCCGGACAGGCTGGAGTTGGCCCGGTCCAGGAAGTCCCGGACCTCCCGGGTCATCCCCGTCCGGGGCCCCAGGGCCCCCACCGTGGCGTGGAGTATGGCGCGGATGCGGGAGGACTGGACGTCGTCCAGGAGGTCCAGGACCGCGTGGCCGGCCGCGGCCGCCTCCTCGGGGCGGCCCCCGCGCGCCAGGTCCCAGGTGAGCTCCGCGCGGTACAGCGCGAGGTTCCGGGTGAAGTGGGGATCCTGCAGCCGGACCGCCAGGTCCGCATGGCGCGCCGCCCGCGCCCACTCACCGAGCGCCGCCCAGCACTGCGCCTCCAGCATCTCCAGCTCCGCCTCGCGGAAGAAGCTCATCCACTCCGGGTCCGCCCCCGAAGTCCCCCGCGAGAACGCGGAGTGCGCCCGGCCGAGCGCCCGTTCGCAGCCCGTCCGGTCCCCGAGGCCCGCCCGGCCCCCCGCCTCCCGGAGCGCGAGCAGCGCCCGCAGCCGGGGCGAGCCCAGCGACTCGGCGGCCCGCTGACCGGCCTCCGCCGCCCGCACCGCCTCACGCGGCCGGCCCGTGTCGCGGGCCAGGAAGGACACATTGCAGAACGCGTGCGCCTCCAGCGCCGGATCACCGGCCACCCGCGCGGTCGCCAGCGCCTCCGCGTAGTGCGAGCGGGCGTCCTCGAAGCGGCCCGAGTCATGGGCCAGCCAGCCCACGGAGATGGCCAGCTCACCGGCGCCGGAGTGCAGCCGGTCCGCCGTGGAGCGCCGGTTCACGGTCCCCGCGTCGAGCAGCGCGTACGCCGCCCGCAGGGGCTGCGAGGCGCGCCGGTACAGCCAGTCGCCGCCGTGCCGGTCGTCCAGCACCCGGATCTGCCGCACCGCCCGCTCGACGGCGCTCACCTCCGTATCGCCGACCCGGCGTTGCAGGGGCAGGGCGGCGGCCGGGCCGCCGAGGCCCAGCCCCAGGGAGACGGCCGCCACCGTGGTGGTGCCGCTCGTCATGAACACGCGACGCAGCACGTCGCTCTCCTCGTCGTCGCCACCGGGCTCCGGCGGCGGGGCAGTCGGGGGCGGGGCGGCCGCCGCGGGCCTGGCCGCCCGCCCGCGTACCGAAGCGCGGGGCGAGAAGCCCAGGTCCTCCAGGGTCGTCCCGGGGAACATGTGCAGGAAGACCCGCTCGTACGCGTAGTTGGGACAGCGGATCTCGCCGGACTCCACGCGCCCGATGTACCGGGCGTCGCACGCGACCTGCTCGCCGATCTCGCGAGCGGACCTGCGGACCGCGGCAGCGAACTCCCCGGCGGAGCGCGGGCCGCGCAGCCGCCGGAAGGCGAGGTTGGGAACTGCCCGTGTCGACACCATGGCATGGCCCTCTCGGTGCGAGCCGGGCGACGTTTCCGGTGTCCCGGCGGAGCAAGAACGTACCCGCTGTGACAGGTCGCACACGAAGCGTTTCCGGATGAACCGGGCATCTCGGCCGCGATCCGCCATGAACTGCCACCCTTTGCGGCGGTGTCGCACCGTAGCCCTTGACGCCGTCGGCGCGTTGGTCCCCGTGGAGACGGAATACGGCTCCGGCGATGAGAGGAGAGGTCCCTTGTTGCACATCGACATGGCGACGGGCGGTGCGGCGTCCGCCGACGAGCCCTGTGATCTGGTGACCGTGCCCGCGCGGCAGGGCCTTGAGGCCGTGGACATCCTGCGCCGGAGCACGGCGCAGGACGTCGTGGGCCCGGTCATCCACGACGGCGCCTGCGACACCCTCGGGTTCCTGGTGCCGCCGGGCACCGCGCAGGGCTGGGACGTACCGGGCAGCGCCTGTACGCGGACCGACGGCCGGGGCCTGCGCATCCCCGCCGAGCCGCCGGTCTCCGGCAGCGGCTGGCTGCTGCCGCCCGCCGAGGACACCCCGGTCACCGACCCGGCCGTGCTGCGCGTCGCGCTCGACCAGGCGGCCCGGCTGATCGAGGCCGCCGACAACTGCCGCTGAGCCGGACGCGCCCCTCGCACCGATAATGGCGGGACGGCGGGCCGCGCGGATCGGCCCGTCCCGGACACGGTGAGCAGTGGGCAGGGGCGAGAAGCAGTGGCACGTCGAGGAGCGGCCGGCGGCGGTGACCGCAAGGGGCGGGCGGGCCGCGGAGCCCCGGAGCACCACGTCTCCGAGCCCGTGGACGGCGGTCTCGCCGAGCTCGTGCCCGACCGGGAGCGCCGGCGTGCCTGGACGCTGACGATCGACGGGGCCCCGCAGTCGCATGTCGACCTGGACGACCCCACGTACCTCTCCTTCGAGTACCAGCGCCGCATCGGCCACATCGCGGACCTCGTCGCGCCCGCCGGGCAGCCGCTGCACGTGGTGCACCTGGGCGGCGGGGCCTTCACGCTCGCCCGGTACATCGCCGCCACCCGCCCCCGGTCCACCCAGCAGGTCATCGAGGTGGACGCGGCGCTCGTGCAGCTGGTCCGCCGCGAACTGCCGCTGGACCCGCAGGCCAGGATCCGGGTCAGGTCGACCGACGCCCGCGCGGGGCTCGGGAAGATCCAGGACGGCTGGGCGGACCTCGTCATCGCCGACGTGTTCAGCGGCGCCCGCACCCCGGCGCACCTGACCAGTACCGAATTCCTCGCCGAGGTGCGCAGGGTCCTGAAGCCCGGCGGGAGTTACGTCGCCAACCTCGCGGACGGGCCGCCGCTGGCCCATCTGCGCGCCCAGATCGCCACCGCCGCCACGGTCTTCCCCGAACTCGCGCTCGCCGCCGACCCCACGGTGTGGCGGGGCCGCCGCTTCGGCAACGCCGTCCTGCTCGCCTCCGACACCGCGCCCGAGATCGCGCAGCTGACCCGCCGGGTCGCGACGGACCCGCACCCCGGACGCGTCCAACACGGCCGCGCCCTCGCGGACTTCACCGGCGGCGCGGCCCCAGTGCACGACGCGGACGCCCGTCCGTCACCGCCGCCGCCCCCGGACGCGTTCAAATGATCACGAGTTGACGATGTCCACCTGGGGCGCGTGATCGTTCCAGGTGCAGAAGACGGAGACCGTCGTGCCGTCGTCCCGGGCGAAGTTGACCCGTATCCACGTCGTGTTGGACCACACCTGCATCGACCAGCCCGGTTCCGGGGTCGCCGACACCAGCTCCGCCGACGCGGCCCCCATCTCGAAGACGACCCGGCCGCCGTCGGTCGCGTAACTCCGCGCCTTCCCGGCCGCCGCGGTCGTCCCGGACGCCGGGCGGGGGGTGTTGGGCGCGGAGGTGCGGGACGGGGACGGCTTGCGGGACGTGGGCGCGGCCGGCTTCGGGGTGGTGGCCCGGGGCCTGGGCGACGGCGAGGCCGAGGGGGCGGGGCGGTGCGTCGAGGACGTCAGGCTCTCCGTGGTCGGCGCCGCGACCGGCACCGCGCGCGGCGGGTCGTACACCGTGCCCGCGAGCACGGAGTGCACACCCCACCACGAGACCGTGACCGCCGCGCCGGTGGCGAGCGACCACGCCAGCGCGTGTACCAGACCTCGTTGCATCATCAACATCCTGCACCACGAAACAGGTGGACATGACACCCGGGCAGACCGGATGGCGTACGGTGCCGCCCATGCCCAGTGTGCTCGTGGTCGAGGACGACCAGTTTGTACGTTCCGCCCTCATCCGGCACCTGACGGAGGCCGGTCACACCGTACGGAGCGTCGGCACCGCGCTCGAAGCCTTGCGCGAAGTCGCCCACTTCCGTTTCGACGTGGTCATTCTCGATCTCGGGCTGCCCGATCTCGACGGGTCCGAGGCCCTGAAGATGCTGCGCGGCATCACCGACGTGCCCGTCATCATCGCGACCGCCCGGGACGACGAGAGCGAGATTGTCCGGCTCCTCAACGACGGTGCCGACGACTACCTCACCAAGCCGTTCTCCGTGGAGCACCTGTCGGCCCGGATGGCCGCCGTGCTCCGCCGGGCCCGGGCCGCCGGGGGCGAGGCGCCGCCGCCGCGCGTCATCCAGGTCGGCGGGCTCTGCGTCGACCCGCTGCGCCGCCGGGCCGAACTCGACGGCACCGCACTCGACCTCACCCGCCGCGAGTTCGACCTGCTGGCCTTCCTGGCCGGGCGCCCCGGCGTCGTCGTGCCCCGCCGGGAACTCCTCGCCGAGGTCTGGCAGCAGTCCTACGGCGACGACCAGACCATCGACGTCCACCTCTCCTGGCTCCGCCGCAAGCTGGGCGAGACCGCGGCCCGGCCGCGCTATCTGCACACCCTGCGCGGCGTCGGCGTGAAGCTCCAGCCCCCGGCACCGGAGCAGCCCGCATGAGATGGGCGCTGGTCAAGGTCTGCCTGGCCGTCACCGCCATGGTCGTCATCGCCTTCGCCGTGCCCCTGGGGCTCGTCGTCAAGGAGATGGCCCGCGACCGCGCGTTCTCCGACGCCGAACGGCAGGCCGCGACGATCGGGCCGACCCTCTCCATCACCACGGACCGCGCCCAGCTCGAAAAGGCCGTCCTCACCACCGAACCGGGCGCCGCCGGGCGGATGGCCGTCCACATCCCGGCCTCCGGCGAGCCCGACGGCATCGCGGCCGACATCGGCAAGGGCCGCGCCACCCGCCAGGAGCTGGAGGCCGTACGGGTCTCGGGGCGCGCCACGATCACCGGGGTCCCCGGCGGATCCGTGCTGCTCCAGCCGACCGCGGTGGGGCCCAGGGACATCGCGGTGGTCGAGGTGTTCGTCCCCGAGGCCGCCGTGTCCCACGGGGTCACCACCGCCTGGCTGATGCTGGCCGCCGTCGGCGTCGCCCTCATCGTCGGCTCGGTCGCCGTGGCCGACCGCCTCGGCATCCGCATGGTCGAGCCCGCCCGCCGCCTCGCGGGCGCCGCCCACGACCTGGGGGAGGGGCGGCTCGGCACCCGCGTCCCCGAGGAGGGCCCGGACGAACTGCGGTCCGCCGCCGTCGCGTTCAACTCCATGGCCGACCAGGTCGTCCAGCTCCTCGCCAACGAGCGCGAACTGGCCGCCGACCTCTCGCACCGGCTGCGCACCCCGCTCACCGTCCTCCGGCTGAACGCCGCGTCGCTCGGCGAGGGCCCCGCGGCCGAGCAGACCCGGGCGGCCGTCGAACAGCTGGAGCGCGAGGTCGACACGATCATCCGGACCGCCCGAGAGCAGCGCCCCCAGACCCAGCCGGGCGGCCCCGGCGCGGGCTGCGACGCCTCCGAGGTGATCCGCGAACGGATGGCCTTCTGGTCCGCGCTGGCCGAGGACGAGGGCCGCGAGGTGCGCCTCGCCGGGGTGGACCGTACGGTGCGCATCCCGGTCGCCCGGCCCGAACTGGCGGCCGCGCTCGACGCGTTGCTCGGCAACGTCTTCCGGCACACCCCGGAGGGCACCGCCTTCGCGGTCGACGTGCACCACAGCGGTGACGCGGTGATCGTGCTGGTCTCGGACGCCGGGGGCGGGATCGCCGACCCGAAGGCGGCCCTGGCGCGCGGCGGGGCCCGGGACGCGGTGGGCTCGACCGGGCTCGGGCTCGACATCGTGCGCCGGGTCGCCGAGTCCACCGGCGGTGACGTGCGCATCGGCCGCTCGGTGCTGGGCGGCACGGAGGTCCGGGTCTGGATCGGGCTCGACGGACAGCGTCCGCAGGGCGGCGCACGGGGCCACCGGGTGGGCCGTCAGCGGCGCCGCCGGGGCGTGGGACGCGCCAACCTTTAGCCCGGCCGATGCGCTCCTTAAGGCAGTCCTAAGAACCCCGACCCCGGCCCGGCTCGCCCCATTTGCCCGTTCCGTAGCCGCTAGCGTGCTCCCGCATCCCCCACTCCCGTACGACGAGGCAGGAACGCGATGGGCACCAGTACGCACCGGCGCACGATGGGCACCAGGACCAAGGTGATCGGCTCGGTCGTCGCCGCGGCGGTGATCGGCGGGACGGTGTTCGCCCTCACCGGGACGGCGCAGGCATCGGCGGTCGGCGCCGCGTACACCCGTACCAGCGGCTGGACCGGCGGCTACACCGGGCAGTACGTCGTCACCAACGACACCGGCTCCGCGAAGACCGACTGGACCCTTGAGTTCGACCTCCCGGCGGGGACGAAGCTCAGCTCGCTGTGGAACGGCGAACACACCGTCAGCGGCAACCACGTCACCGTCCGCCCCGCGAGCTGGAACAAGCAGCTGGCCGCCGGGCAGTCCGTCACCGTCGGCTTCGTCACCGCCTCCGACGGCACGGCAGCCGACCCCACCGGCTGCCTGATCGACGGCGCGAAGTGCTCCGTCGACCCCGGCGCCACCCCCGAACCGACCGGCCGCCCGACCGAAACGGCCACCCCCACCCCCACGGCGACCCCCACCGAGAAGCCCAGCGAAACGGCGACCCCCACGCCGACCCCCACCCCCACGAAGACCGACGACGGCGGCTCCGCCGCGAGCGGCGCCCGCTTCGCCCCGTACGTGGACACCTCGCTCTACCCCGCGTACGACCTGGTCGACACCGCGAACAAGACCGGGGTCAAGCAGTTCAACCTCGCCTTCATCACCTCCGGCGGCAGCTGCGCCCCGCTCTGGGGCGGGGTCACCGGCCTCGGCGACGACCACGTCGCCTCCCAGATCGGAGCCCTGCGCGCGGCCGGTGGCGACGTCCGGGTCTCCTTCGGCGGGGCCGCGGGATCCGAACTGGCCCTGCGCTGCTCCTCGGCGGCCGACCTCGCCGCCGCGTACGGCAAGGTGGTCGACACGTACAAGCTGACCAAGGTCGACTTCGACATCGAGGGCGGCGCGCTCCCCGACACCGCCGCCAACACCCGCCGCTCGCAGGCCATCGCGCAGCTCCAGAAGGCGCACCCCGGCCTGGACGTGTCCTTCACGCTCCCCGTGATGCCCGAGGGCCTGACCCAGCCCGGCGTCGACCTGATCGCGGACGCGAAGAAGAACGGCGTGGACGTCGGCGCCGTCAACATCATGGCGATGGACTACGGCGCCTCCTACAGCGGCGACATGGGCACCTACGCCATCCAGGCCGCCACCGCCACGCAGGCCCAGATCAAGGGCGTCCTCGGGCTCTCCGACGCCGACGCGTGGAAGGCCGTCGCCGTCACCCCGATGATCGGCGTGAACGACGTCAGCACCGAGGTCTTCAAGGTCGAGGACGCCACCCAGCTCGTCGCCTTCGCGAAGGAGAAGGGCCTCGCCTGGCTCGCGATGTGGTCGGGCACCCGGGACAAGGAGTGCGCGGGCGGCGCCAAGCCCACCGCGGACGCCTCGTGCAGCTCGATCGCCCAGGAACCGCTCGCCTTCACCAAGGCGTTCGGCGCGTACAAGTAGGACCGGCACCCAGGACCACACCCCCTCCGCGCACCCCGGCCCGGCCCCCCTTCCCCCCACCCCGGCCGGGGTGCGCGCCCCACTGCCCCCGGCCGGGTCGAGCACCCCCCCCCTTCCTCCCGGCCGGGGGCGCACCTCGTTCCGCGCTCCGCTACCCCCGGTTCACCGCCGACAGCACCGCCGCCACGGACGCGGCCACACCCGAGGCGTCCCGGCCCGCGCCCCAGCGCTCCTCGTCGCCGACGCGGCAGCGCGCGTACGCGGTCGTCGTCCCGGTCCCGTCCGGGTGCTGCTCCGACAGTTCGAGGACGGCCACCTCCACCCCGGCCGCCGCCAGCGCGTCCGCGAACGCCGTGACCGGGCCGGTGCCCGTTCCCTCGTAATCGCCCTCCCGGTCGTCCACGCGCAGGGTGCAGACGAAGCGGTGCTCACCGGCCGGGCCGGTCTGCGCCGACCAGGAGGTGAGGGCGACCCCGCCGTCCCGCCCGGGGACCAGATACGCCGCCTCGAAGAGGTTCCACAGGTCCTTCCCGGTGGCCTCGGCGCCGCTGTCGTCGGTCGACCGCTGCACCGTACGGGAGAACTCGGCCCGCATTCCGGCGGGCAGGTCCACGCCGTGGCCGGTGCGCAGCAGATGCGCGATGCCGCCCTTGCCCGACTGCGAGTTGACCCGGATGACGGCCTCGTACGTACGCCCCACGTCGGCCGGGTCGATCGGCAGGTACGGCACCTCCCACAGCTCCGACGCGTTGTCCGCGCGGCGGGCGAAACCCTTGCTGATGGCGTCCTGATGGGTGCCGGAGAACGCGGTGTACACCAGGTCCCCGCCGTACGGGTGGCGCGGCGGTACCGGCAGCCGGTTGCAGTGCTCGACCGTGCGGCGGATCTCGTCGATGTCCGAGAAGTCGATCATCGGGTCGACGCCCTGGGCGTGCAGGTTGAGCGCCAGGTTGACCAGGTCGACGTTGCCGGTGCGCTCCCCGTTGCCGAAGAGGCAGCCCTCCACCCGCTGGGCGCCCGCCAGCACCGCCAGCTCCGCGCAGGCCACGCCCGTGCCGCGGTCGTTGTGCGGGTGCACGGAGAGGATCACCGAGTCCCGCCGGGCCAGGTGGCGGTGCATGTACTCGATCTGGTCCGCGTAGACGTTGGGCGTGGCGATCTCCACGGTGGCCGGGAGGTTGTGGACGACCGGCCGGTCCGGCGAGGCGTCCCACAGCTCGGTGAGGCTGTCGCAGATCTCCAGGATGTAGTCGGGCTCGGTCAGGTTGAAGACCTCGGGTGAGAACTGGAACCGGATGTCCGCGCCGGGCCTGGCCCGGGCCAGCCGGTCCATCTGGCGGGCCGCGTCCAGCACCACGCCGTGCACCTCGGCCCGGTCGCGGCCCAGGACCACCTCGCGCCAGACGGGGGCGGTCGCGATGTAGAGGTGGACGACGACGCGGTCCAGGCCCGCCACGGACGCAAAGGTCCGGTCGATCAGGTCGGCCTTGGCGGGGGTGAACACGACCACGGTGACGTCGTCGGGGACCGCCCCGCTCGTCGCCAGGTGGCGTACGAAGTCGAAGTCGGTGCGGCTCGCGGACGGGTAGCCGACCTCGATCTCCTTGAAGCCCATCGCGACCAGCAGGTCGAACATCCGCCGCTTGCGCGGGGTGTCCATCGGCTCCGCCAGCGCCTGGTTGCCGTCCCGCAGGTCGACCGGCACCCACAGCGGGGCGCGTTCGACACGGGCCTGCGGCCAGCTCCGCCCGGTCAGCGGGACCGCGACCCGGTCGAACGCGGAGCGGTAGCGGTGCGAGGGCATCGAGCTGGAGCGTTGCGGGTTCCAGCGGGGCGCGGCCTGGGGGACCGGGCCGCGCGGGGTGCAGATGGTGGGGAAGCCGTGCATCGGGGCCGGGGCGTCGGACGTGGCCGCGGACATGAACTCGGGCATGAACGGTGTCTCTTCTCGCATCGCCGGATGCGACCGGCACAGCACGGCACCCCGCGGCGGGGTGCCGATCGCTTCAGGCCCCGCCGCGGCAGCCGAGAAGGAGGAGACCGCGGTACGTCATGGGCGGTACAGTAACCAGAACGCAACCCCTCAGACAACCTGACAGGTGAACGACGTGCCCCCGCCCGGCCCCCTCCGCCCCAGCCCCCTCGTGGAACAGGCGACCAGTCATCTGCGCGCCCGGATCACCGAGGGGCACTGGCCGGTCGGCACCAAGCTCCCGGGCGAGACGACCCTCGCCCGAGAGCTGGGCGTGGGCCGCTCCACGGTCCGCGAGGCGGTCCGCACGCTCGCCACGCTCGGCCTCCTCCGGTCCCGTCAGGGCGCCGGCGTCTTCGTCGTCGCGGACCACGTCGCGGAGGAGTGGCCGGTACGGCTGCGCAGGGCGTCGGTCACCGACGTCTACGAGGTCCGCATGCTCATCGAGGTCCAGGCCGCCCGCCTCGCCGCCCGCCGCCGCACCGACGAGGACCTGACCGCCCTGGACGCGGCGCTCACCGCCCGGCTGAAGGCGGGCGCGGGCGTCGACGACGCGGACTTCGTGGACGCGGACATCGCGGTGCACCGGGCGGTCGTGGCCGCCGCGCACAACCCGGTCCTCACCGACCTCTTCGCCGAGTTCGTCCCGGCCCTCCGCCAGGCCCTCATCGACCTCGTGGACCTCCTGGGCCTGCGCCGCCAGGATCCCCACCACGGCCACACCGGCCACCGCGCCCTGGTCACCGCCATCGTCGCGGGCAACCCGGAACGAGCGGCCGAGGCGGCCCAGGCGGAACTTGAAGCGACCCTGACCCGCCTGCGCGGGGCGTGACACCGGGGCGCCTGCCGGACCCGCGTCCCCGCCCCCGTCACCGCCCCCCGTTCCGCCACCATCCGGACCCCGGCTTCGGGCAAAGAAGGCGTGGGTCCGGATCAGCGCCCCCTCCGCGCCGTACCCCGTTCACTTCCCGGCGGGGTCCGCGAGGCTTCGGCGGACTGTTTCCGGGTCATGCCGGAAAACCGGCACCGGGGCCGGTTTTCTGCGAGGGCTTCCTCAAGATCGATTGTCAACCCGCCGCCCACCTGCGGGAATTCGGAATCACGTCGCGCGCCGCAATGCGGCGAACCGCTTTGGCAAGCCTTCGGCCGGACACGGTCTCGTGACTTGCAGGACACGCTCGCGCAACGGAAGCGTCTTCAACTCTTGACACCCACCCCCCGCAGGCAGCAATCTTCCGACATCGACGCATGGGAGCGCTCCCACATCACGCGGGGGATTCCCCGGGTGAACGGCACTGCCCGTGTACTCCCCCCAAAACCATCCGGCACCCGCACTCACCAGCGCGTATGCCACGCAGTGAGCCAGTCCCACCCTGGAACAAGGAGTAGTGGAATGCGTATCACCCGCACCGTCGCCGGCCGCGGCCGCAGAGTCGCGGTCCTGGCCACCACGGGCCTGACCGCTTCGGCGCTGCTGCTGACCGGCTGCAGCAGCGACGACTCCGATTCGAACGAGTCCTCCGGCGCGAACGGGAAGATCACGCTGACCGTCGCCGACTTCGGCCAGTTCGGCTACAAGGAAGCCGGTCTCTTCGCCAAGTACCACGAGCTGCACCCGAACATCACGGTGAAGGAAGACACCACCGCCGATGAGAAGGTCTACTACCCCAAGCTGCTCCAGCAGCTGAACTCGGGCAGCGGCCTCGCCGACGTGCAGGGTCTCGAGGTCGGCCGCATCAAGGAGCTCGTCGACACCAAGGCGGACCAGTTCGCCGACCTGAGCAAGGTCATCGACGTCAACGAGTTCGTGTCGTGGAAGGAGAAGCAGGCCACCACGGCCGACGGCAAGGTGATCGGCGCGGGTACCGACATCGGCCCGATGTCGCTCTGCTACAACACCGAGCTGTTCAAGAAGGCCGGTCTGCCGACCGACCGCAAGGAGGTCGCCGCCAAGATCGCCGGTGGCTGGGAGGACTACCTCAAGCTCGGTGAGGAGTACAAGAAGAAGGCCTCCGCGGGCACGTACTTCATGGACTCCGCCAGCGCCATGTACAACGCCGTCGTCAGCTCCAACGCGAAGCAGTACTACGACGAGAGCGGCAAGGCGATCTACAAGGACAGCCCCAGCGTCCAGCAGGGCTGGAACCTCGCGGCCGAGGCCGCGGACAAGAAGCTGACCCAGGGCCTGGCCCAGTTCAGCGACCCGTGGGCGGCCGCACTGCGCAAGGGCACCGTCGCCACCGTGGTCTGCCCCGCCTGGATGGCCGGCCAGATCTCCGTGAACGCCGGTGACGCCAACAAGGGCAAGTGGGACATCACCACCGCCCCCGGCACCACCGCGGCCAACTGGGGCGGCTCCTTCCTCGGCGTCCCGAAGTCCGGCAAGAACGTGGACGAGGCCGCCAAGCTCGTCAAGTGGCTGACCGCTCCCGAGCAGCAGGCCGCCGTCTTCAAGGCGATCGGTTCCTTCCCGTCCAACAAGGGCGCGTACGAGCTGCCCGACGTGAAGACCGCGACCCTGCCGTACTTCAACGACGCCCCGATCGGCCAGATCTACGCCGATGAGGCCAAGTCCATCCCCGAGACGATCCTCGGCCCGAAGGACGCGGCCATCAAGGACACCATCTCCACCCAGATCAACAACATGGAGCAGCGCGGCACCAAGCCGGACGCCGCGTGGGAGGCCGCGACCAAGTCGATCGACAAGGTGATCGGCTGACGTTCGCCAGGGCGTGTCCGGCCACCTGACCAGCCGGACCCGCCCGGGCGCGGGCGGCCCCTCCCCGGGCCGCCCGCACCCGCGTGTTCCTGAGGGGTGCGGCGCGACGGCCCAGCCATCCCGTACCCGGGTAACCCAAGCAATCCAGGGAAGGACTCCCGCTCGTGGCCACCTCGACTCCCACCCGGGACGCATACGCGCCGCCACCCCGCGGCTCCCAGCACAAACCGGTGGACGCCCGCCGGCAGACGTGGCGGAGCCGGCTCTGGCGGTTCGACGACAAGGCGTCCCCGTACGCCTACATAGCCCCGTTCTTCCTCGTCTTCGGCGCCTTCGGGCTCTACCCGCTGCTGTACACCGGCTGGATCGCCATGCACCGGGTCGAGATGACCGGCATGGACCAGATGGAGTGGGTCGGCTGGGAGAACTTCGACAAGATCCTGCACGACTCCGAGTTCTGGACGGCCGTCGGCAACACCTTCCTGATCGGTGTCATCTCGGTCGTCCCGCAGCTGCTCGTCGCGCTCGGCCTGGCCCACCTGCTCAACTACAAGCTGCGGGCCAGCACCTTCTGGCGCACGGTCATCCTCACCCCGTACGCCACCTCCGTGGCCTCCGCCGCCCTCGTCTTCGCCCTGGTCTTCCGGGCCGACGGCGGCCTGCTCAACTGGGCGCTGCACTTCGTCGGTCTCGGCGACACCAACTGGGCCAACGGGCACTGGACGTCCAAGATCGCCATCGCGGTCATCGTGATCTGGCGCTGGACCGGCTACAACGCCCTGATCTACCTCGCCGCGATGCAGGCGGTGCCGTCCGACCTGTACGAGGCGGCCTCGCTCGACGGCGCCTCGCGCTGGCAGCAGTTCCGCAAGGTGACCATCCCGTCGCTCCGGCCCACGATCCTCTTCACGATCGTCATCTCGACCATCGGCTCCATGCAGCTGTTCGGTGAGCCCCTGCTGCTGGAGGGCGGCACGCTCGGCGCGACCGGCGGCAACGAGAATCAGTACGAGACCCTCAGCGTCTACCTCTACAACTACGGCTGGAATCTGGGGCACCTCGGTCCGGCCGCCGCAGTGGCCTGGGCGATGCTCGCCCTCCTGCTGATCATCGCCGCGGTCAACTGGCTCATCGGCCGCTTCGTACGCAAATCCGCGGTCTGACCGGGAGCGATATCCAATGACCATCACCAGCCCCACCAAAGTCTCGGAGCCCGGCCTCCCGGCGCGTTCCGTCCACCGCGCACCGAAGAAGCCCAGCCGCTTCAAGCCCGGTGCCGGGCAGCAGCTGAAGGGCGGCCCGTTCGCCTACGTCGCCCTGGCCGTCATCGGCATCGGCTCGCTGCTGCCGCTGTACTGGACCCTCGTGGCCGCATCCCACACCCAGGACGAGGTGCTGGCCACCACCCCGCCTTTCCTGCCGGGCGGGCGCCTCTTCCACAACCTCGACGCCGCCTGGACCCAGGCCCACCTGGGCAAGGCGATCGTCAACAGCGTCATCGTGGCCGGCTGCATCACCGCGGCGACGCTCTTCTTCTGCACCCTGGCCGGCTACGCCTTCGCCAAGATGCGCTTCCGCGGCCGCGGGGCCCTGATGACCGCGGTCATCCTCACCCTGACGATCCCGCCGCAGCTCAGCGTCGTCCCGCTGTTCATGATGATGGCCGACCTCGGCTGGGGCGGGAACCTGGAGTCGGTGATCTTCCCGACCCTGGTCAGCGCCTTCGGTGTGTTCTTCATGCGCCAGTACCTCATGGAGGCGCTGCCGTACGAGCTGATCGAGGCCGCCAAGATCGACGGCGCGAACAACTTCCGCATCGTGCTGAGCGTGGTGCTGCCGGTGGCCCGCCCCGCGATGATGGTGCTCGGCATGCTCACCTTCGTCCAGGCGTGGAACGACTTCTTCTGGCCCTACCTCGCCCTGAACCAGCAGAACCCCACGCTTCAGGTGGCCCTCGGCCAGCTCAGCGCCTCGTACACCCCCGACACCAGCATCGTGATGGCCGGCGCGCTGATCAGCACCCTGCCGCTGCTCGTGGTGTTCGTGATCTTCGGCAAGCAGATCGTCGGCGGCATCATGTCCGGCGCCGTCAAGGGCTGACCCCCCGCTCGCCGCAGCTGTGTCACGGAGCCGTACGGTCCCGCCCGCCCCGTGGACCGTACGGGCCCCGTAGCCCCACCCGTCAACGCCCCTGTCCTTCACACCCCTGGGAGCGCTCCCGCATGACTGCTGTACGACCTGACATCGCCCCGAAGCCGGTGCCCGAGGCCACCACGACCTTCCCGACGGGCTTCGTCTGGGGAGCGGCCACCGCCGCCTACCAGGTCGAGGGTGCCGCCGCCGAGGACGGGCGGACGCCCTCCATCTGGGACACCTTCAGCCGCACCCCCGGCAAGGTCCGCAACGGCGACACCGGCGACATCGCTGCCGACCACTACCACCGCTACCGCGACGACGTGGCCCTGATGAAGCAGCTGGGGCTGAAGGCGTACCGCTTCTCCATCTCCTGGTCCCGGGTCCAGCCCACCGGCCGCGGCCCGGCCGTCCAGCGCGGGCTCGACTTCTACCGCAAGCTGGTCGACGAACTCCTGGAGGCCGGCATCACGCCCGTCGCCACCCTCTACCACTGGGACCTGCCCCAGGAGCTGGAGGACGCGGGCGGCTGGCCGGAGCGCGCCACCGCCGAGCGCTTCGCGGACTACACCGCGATCATGGCGGGCGCCCTCGGCGACCGCGTCGGTACGTGGACCACCTTCAACGAGCCGTGGTGCTCGGCCTTCCTCGGCTACGGCTCCGGGGTGCACGCCCCCGGCCGCACCGAGGCCGCCTCCGCCCTGCGCGCGGCCCACCACCTCAACCTCGCCCATGGCCGGGCGATCGAGGTTCTGCGCGGTCAACTCCCCGCTGCCGCGCAGACCTCGGTCACCCTCAACCTCCACCAGGTCCGCCCGCTGACGCCGAGCCCGGAGGACGTGGACGCCGCCCGCCGCATCGACGCGGTCGGCAACCGGGTCTTCACCGGCCCGATGCTGCACGGCGCCTACCCGGAGGACCTGCTCGCGGACACCGCGCACGTGGTGGACTGGTCGAAGCTGGTCCAGGACGGCGACCTGGAGGCCATCGCGCGCCCGGTCGACGTCCTCGGCATCAACTACTACACGCCGACCCTGGTCTCCACGCCCGCCGAGGGCTCGGGCGACACCCGCAACGACGGCCACGGCGCGAGCGACTACTCCCCGTGGCCCGGCTCCGAGCACGTCGCCTTCCACCTCGCCGACGGCAAGCCGACCACCGCCATGAACTGGTCGATCGACCCCAACGGGCTCTACAACCTGCTCATGGACGTCACCCGTGAGCACCCCGGCATCCCGCTCATGGTCACCGAGAACGGCGCCGCCTTCGACGACTACGTCTCGCCCGAGGGCCGGGTCCAGGACCCCGAGCGCATCGCCTACCTGCACGGCCACCTCGACGCCGTGCGGCGCGCGGTGGCCGACGGCGCGGACGTGCGCGGCTACTTCCTCTGGTCGCTGATGGACAACTTCGAGTGGGCGTACGGCTATTCGAAGCGCTTCGGCGCGGTGTACGTGGACTACGCGTCCCAGCGCCGCATCCCGAAGGCCAGCGCCCACTGGTACGCCGACGTGATCCGCCGCCACGCCCTCCCGCCGCTGGAGGACGCCAACTGACCGCCGCGGTACGCCCTGTCCGTACCGCAGCCTCCCCCCCCCGAGACCCGGCACCCGGTGCCGGGTCTCGGCCCATTCGCGCCCCGGCCTGTGCGTTCCGCTTGACCACGCGCGTAGAGTGGGAGCGCTCCCATAAATGGAGCGGGGGAGCGGCCGACCGGTCCCGCAGAGTGTCAAGGGAACCAACGCCAGGACTTGGTTTGGTTATCCGACTGTGAGAAATTGACCGCGAACGGGAGGCAGCCATGACGGCAGCGCGAGTACGGAGCGGGGGCCGGCCCACGCTCGAAGAGGTGGCGGCGCGGGCGGGAGTCGGGCGGGGCACGGCCTCGCGCGTCATCAACGGATCGCCCCGGGTCAGCGCCCACACCAGGGAGGCGGTCGAGGCCGCCGTCGCCGAGCTGGGTTACGTACCCAACCGCGCGGCCCGCGCGCTGGCCGGCAACCGCACGGACGCCATCGCGCTCGTCGTGCCCGAGTCGGAGAGCCGCTTCTTCGCGGAGCCGTACTTCTCCGACATCGTGCGCGGGGTCGGCGCCGCCCTCGCCGATACGGAAATGCAACTGCTGCTCACCCTCGTCGGCAGCGACCGCGAGCGCCGCCGGCTCGCGCAGTACCTCACCGCCCACCGCGTGGACGGCGTGCTGCTGGTCTCCGTGCACGCCGACGATCCGCTGCCCGACCTGCTGGAACAGCTCGGCATGCCCGCCGTGATGAACGGGCGCAGATCCGCCGCCGAATCCCTGTCCTCCGTCGACTCGGACAACTTCGAGGGCGCCCGCAGCGCCGTGGAACACCTCGCCTCGCGCGGCCGCCGCTCCATCGCCACGATCACCGGCCGGCTCGACGTCTACGCCTCCCAGAGCCGCCTGGACGGCTACCGCCAGGCCGTCCGCGACGCGGGCCTGGAGCCCGACGAGCGGCTGATCGCCCCCGCCGACTTCTCCGAGGAGGGCGGCGCCCGGGCCATGCGCGACCTGCTCGCCCGCCGCCCCGACGTGGACGCGGTCTTCGCCGCCTCCGACGTGATGGCCGCCGGTGCCCGCCAGGTCCTGCGCGAGGCCGGCCGCCGCATCCCGGACGACGTCGCCCTCATCGGCTTCGACGACTCGGCCGTGGCCCGCCACATGGACCCGGCCCTCACCAGCGTGCGCCAGCCGATCGAGGAGATGGGCCGCACGATGACCCGGGTCCTGCTCGACATGATCGCCGGGGAGAACGCGGACCGGGCGCAGATCGTGCTGCCGACCGAGCTGGTGGTCCGCGACTCCTCGTGACCCCGGTTGCCGCAACTCGGTCTGTCCGGCGCGCACTTCGAGTAGCTTCGGAGGCGTGGACCCTTCTCTGACCGCTCTGATCGTCGCCGTGGTGGGGGTGGCGGGCACCCTGGTGTCCGGCGTGATGGCGCACCGCGGCGCCCTGCGGGCCAAGACGGTGGAGCTCGACCGTGCGGAGCGGCTGCGGCGGGAGGAACTGCTGGCGGACGAACGCCGCGAGGCCCTGGCCGTGCGGCGGGCCTCCTACGCGGTGTTCAACCAGCGCCTGCGCCAGTTCCACTCCGTCCTGTCCAAGGACTACTTCGCCCTCGCCGCCGGGGAGGCGCGCCCCGGACAGGCCCGGGAGCGGGAGGAGCCCCGCCAGGTCCTGCGCGATGTGTACGCCGAGGCGCAGATGGTGATCAGCGACACCGTGCTCTCCGTCGCGGGCGGCGTCGTGCACCAGCTGCACCGCATCCACGCCCTGCTCGTCCAGCACGAACAGGGGGAGACGGCCGAGGAGTCCCTGGAAGACATCAGGGAACGGCTGGAACGGGCCTCGGAGGGCCTGTACGAGGTACGGCAGACTATGCGGCGGGAGCTCGGTGTATCGGTACTCCCGGTTCACCGGCCCGATGGTCACCACGCGACGTGAGGTACGTCGCCGACGCACGGACTAGCGGAGGAACCATGACCCTGCACTGGACCCGGTCCAGCTACTGCGACTCGGCGGGCCCCGACTGCGTCGAGGTGGCCCTGCCCCCCGCCCCCGCGGCGGCGGTCCGCCTGCGCGACTCCAAGACCCCGTCCCGTCCGGCGCTCGCCTTCGGACCGGACGTGTGGGCGGAGTTCGTCGGTCACATCGGCCGGGCGACCGTCTTCTCCAGCAGCTCCTGAAGGGCCCGCTGCCCTCCCGGACCGAGCCCGGCCAGCGGTGAGTCCTCGGTGAGGAGTTCCAGGAGCCGTGCGCGTACGCCGGTGCCCTCGGGCGTCAGTACGAGGTGCCGGGCGCGCCGGTCGGTGGGGTGGGGGCGGCGTTCGACCAGGCCCCGTTTCTCCAGCTTGTCGACGACGAAGGTGGCGTTGGACGGCTCGCAGCTCATGCGCTCGGCCAGTTCGCGCATGGTCATCGGCCCGGTCATCTCCCGCAGCGCCGTCGCCTGGGCCGCAGTGAGGCCGAGGGGGACGGCGCACTTGCGTACGTGATCGGCGATCCGGGCGGCCAGCCCGTTCACCAGCCCGCACAGCTCCCGCTCGGCGGCGGCCTGTGCCTCGGGGGGTGTGGTCATGGGCTCACTCTACCAAGTCCATCAAGCAAGAATAATTACAACTTGAATGTTTCTAGTTCGATGCTTACGGTGGGCCCGCCACACAGCGACGAACGAGGAGCGACGCCATGACGGACCCGAGCACGCTGCGTCTGGGCGACACCACGGTGTCCTTCGTGCCGGACGGGGTGATCCAGGGCCGCCCGACCGCCTGGCTGCCGGACAGCACCGACGCCTTCTGGGCGGCTCACCAGGAGTACCTGGACGCCTCCGGATACCTGGTCGCGAGCGTCGGCGGTCTCCTGGTGGAGCACGGCGACCGCGCCCTCCTGATCGACGCGGGCTTCGGCCCGCACACGCTCCCGGCGGACCCGGCCACCCCCAACGGCGCCATGCGCGGCGGCGACCTCCCGGCCGGCCTGGCCGCGCTCGGCCGGGCCCCGGAGTGCATCGAGGCCGTCGCCTTCAGCCACCTCCACCCGGACCACACGGGCTGGGCCACCCACGAACGGCTCTTCGCCCGCGCCGAGTACCTGGTGGCGGAACCGGAATGGGCCGCCCGCGAGCCCGGCGACGGCCTGGACGCCCTCGCGCCCCACGTCCGCACGGTGGCCGACGGCCAGGAGATCTTCCCCGGCGTCCGGGTCCGGGTCACCGCCGGACACACCGCGGGCCACGCGGAGTTCGTCATCACCGGCGGCGGGAAGCGGCTGATCGCCTTCGGGGACTCGTTGCACTCACCGGTCCAGGTGGACCGGCCCGGCTGGTCCTGCGTCTACGACCACGACCCGGCCGGGTCCGCCGAGCACCGCCGCCGCCTCGTCGCCGAACTCGCGGAGCCCGGCACGTTCGCCTTCGGCGTCCACTTCGCGGACGCGGCCTTCGGTCGGGTCGTACCGAACGGCGACGGACCGGCCTGGCGGCCCCTGGACGCCGCCGACGGCCTGGCGTAGAGCCGGGAAAAACATCAGCCCCCGACCTGTCTCACAGGTCGGGGGCTGATTCTTCAGGGTGAGTAACGGGACTCGAACCCGCGACATCCTGGACCACAACCAGGTGCTCTACCATCTGAGCTATACCCACCACGTCCGGGCGTTTCCGACCGGCCGAGAAAAAGTGTACAGGGTCCGGGAGGGTGCTCGCGCACTCATTTCCCGGCGGGGGGTCGCGGCCCCCGGAGGGGCCGTGACCAGCGCCTTCAGCCGCGGGGCTGAGAGACCCGCGCGGCCGCCGCCCGCGCCTGCTCGGAGTCCGGGCCGGGCTGCGGGACGAAGACCGCCTCGCGGTAGTACCGCAGCTCGGTGATCGAGTCGCGGATGTCGGCGAGCGCCCGGTGGTTGCCGTTCTTCTCTGGGCTGTTGAAGTACGCCCTCGGGTACCAGCGGCGGGACAGCTCCTTGATGGAGGAGACGTCCACGATCCGGTAGTGGAGGTAGCCCTCCAGGAGCGGCATGTCCCGGGACAGGAAGCCGCGGTCGGTACCGACCGAGTTCCCGCACAGGGGCGCCTTGCCGGGCTCCTTCACGTGCTCGCGGACATAGGCGAGAACCTGCTCCTCGGCGTCGGCCAGCGTCGTGCCGCCGGCCAGCTCGTCGAGGAGGCCCGAGGCGGTGTGCATCTGCCGCACCACCTCGGGCATGGTCTCCAGCGCCGCGTCCGGCGGGCGGATGACGATGTCCACCCCTTCGCCGAGCACGTTCAGCTCCGAGTCGGTGACCAGCGCGGCCACCTCGATGAGCGCGTCATCCGCCAACGAGAGCCCGGTCATCTCGCAGTCGATCCACACCATGCGGTCGTTCATGCGCCCCACCCTACGGGGCGCTCCGCTGTCCGGGCAGGGCCGGGCGCCCCGCGGCGAACACATCGGTGGCCGCCTTCGCCTCCAGCGCCGCGGGTGCGGCGCCGGAGGGACCGGGGAGGGCGGTACGGCGGCTCTGGGCGGTGCCCTGGCTGGGTACCGCCACCTCCGTCACCATGACCGGCTCCGGTGCCCCGCCCTGCGGACGGCGGGCCCGGTAGGCGGCCCGGTACGCGGCGGGGGAGGAGCCGAGCTGGCGGCGGAAGTGCCCGCGCAGCGCGACCGGCGAGCGGAAGCCGCAGCGGCCCGCGACCTCGTCCACCGAGTAGTCCGACGTCTCCAGGAGGCGCTGCGCCTGCAGCACCCGCTGGGTGATCAGCCACTGGAGCGGTGCGCTGCCCGTCAGCGAGCGGAACCTCCGGTCGAAGGTCCGCCGGCTCATGTAGGCACGCGCGGCCAGCGTCTCCACGTCGAACTGCTCGTGCAGATGCTCCAGCGCCCAGGCGACGACCTCGGCGAGCGGGTCGGAGCCGATCTCTTCAGGTAAAGACCTGTCGAGGTAGCGCTCCTGACCGCCACTGCGCCGGGGCGGCACGACGAGCCGGCGGGCCAGTGCCCCGGCGGCCTCGGTGCCGTGGTCCGAGCGGACTATGTGCAGACACAGGTCGATGCCGGCCGCCGTCCCGGCGGAGGTCAGCACGTCCCCGTCGTCCACGAACAGTTCGCGTGGGTCGACGTGCACCGACGGATAGCGCTTGGCCAGCGTCGGTGCGTACATCCAGTGGGTGGTGGCCGGGCGGCCGTCCAGCAGCCCGGCGGCGGCGAGCACGAAGGCCCCCGTGCACAGGCCGACGATGCGGGCGCCCTCTTCATGGGCGCGGCGCAGCGCGTCCAGCGCCTCCATGGGCGGTGGCGAGGTGATCGAGCGCCAGGCAGGCACCACGACGGTGCCGGCCCTGCTGATCGCCTCCAGCCCGTAGGGCGCGGTCAGTTCGAGTCCGCCGGTGGTGCGCAGCGGTCCCTCTTCGCCGCTGCACACGAGCAACCGGTAGCGCGGAACTCCCGCGTCCTGGCGGTCGATTCCGAACACCGACAGCGGGATGGAGCTCTCGAAGATGGGGCCACCGCTGAAAAGCAGTACGGCGACGACTTCCCGGCGTCGTCTTCCGCCCAGCTTCCGTACAGCCTCCGTTGCGGTGGCGGAGTCCTGGCTCATGACGCTAAGCCCCCCTCGGTGTTCGCGTCTTCCTGGTCCTTACGGGCCTGTGGCACCTGCACTTGTCCCCTCGGTCGTGCACGAGTCCCCGGCCTTCGACGCCCAAGATCGAATCTACTGCGTCCCGTGGTGCCGTCGTGACAAGTTCACCAACCGGCTCATTGTCGACAAGGCAACCTGGCGGGAAGCGTTCGATCACGAAGCGTTTCACTCGCAGCTCGCGCAGGGAAGTGCGTCCGGCGTTCATGGCCCGTCCCCATTGGGCCGAAGCGTACCGCCCGGTCTCTTCCTGCCTGGTGGCAAGGGGGTTGATCGGCCATTTCGACAAGGAATGGACCGGTCCTTGAAGTTGGCTGAAAATGTACGGTCGCGTGTGCGGAAATCAGTCGTTCTACCGGCGCACAACCCGGGGCGCCCGCCCGCCCCCGTACGCCCCCTCGCCGGGGCCGGCGGCCCCGCCGGGGGGTTCGGCGCCCCCCTCCGGGGGCCGGTCCGGGCGGGCTGCCGAATACCGCTCTCCCGGCCGTACCCGGAGCAGACCGCGCGGTGGGTTCCGGACGGACCCCGGGGGTCGGCCGACTCCCCCGGAAGGGTGGGTTCCGCTCCTCGCGGGCGACGCCCCCGGACCGTCCGCGCGGACCCGTCCGGGGCGGTTCCACCGGGCGCCGCAAGGGACCGGGGAGGTGGCCGGTACGTCTGTGTAGAGGGCAACCGGCATTGCCATGGGGGCCCGGTCTCGGGCATGCTCCGGAAACCGCCGCACGCCGCTGTGCGCGGGGCGGGCAATGGAGGAGTGGGGCCGTACCCTTGGGGGTAAGGGGTTGGGAAGATGATTCCCGGACACCACGACACCGCCCGCTGACGCACCTTTCCACGTCGCTCTCCTCACGAGGACTCTCTTCGCCGAGACACCGATGGCCGGTCACGAAATCCCCGAACCCGCGGACCGCAAGCAGGTAGCCGACCCCTTGTCGGACCCGCTGGCGGCCGAACAAGCGCGCCGTCCGTGCGACCCCGCCTTCCGGCATGGGGTCGTCGTCGGCTTCGACGGCTCGACCTCCAGCGAGCGGGCCCTCGCCTATGCGATCGGAATGTCCCGCAGGACGGGCTCCGCTCTGATCATCGTCCACGTCGCCAACCGGCTGCCGACCACGGTCTGGGCGGGCTGCGAGCCCCCCGTGTTCGTCGACGTGCCGGACCACCGCACCGAGGTCCTGGGCCTGGAGCTCGCCTGTGCGGACTACCTCGCCGAGGTGCCCTGGGTGCTCGTGGAGCGCGGCGGGGACATCTGCCACGAGCTGGAGGAGGTCGGCCGGGAGTACTCGGCGGACGCCATCGTGGTGGGCTCCACGCACGGCCTGGTGGGCAAGATCTTCGGCTCGGTGGCCGGCCGGCTGGCCCGCCGCGCGCAGCGGCCGGTCGTGGTCATCCCGTAGCCCGGAGGCCGCCCCGGACCCCGTGGCGTCAACTCGCCTGTGGAAAACGCCGCATGGGCCCTTCCCGGCCGCCCCGGGGCCGGTTCCGGCCCGTACGCGGAAGGCCCCGCGGTCACCGACCGCGGGGCCTCGCGTGCGTCACGTGACTATTCGACGGTGACGGACTTCGCCAGGTTGCGGGGCTTGTCGATGTCCCGGCCCATGGCCAGCGCCGTGTGGTACGCGAAGAGCTGGAGCGGGATGCCCATGAGGATCGGGTCCAGCTCGTTCTCGTTCTTCGGCACGACGATGGTGTGGTCGGCCTTCTCCTGCACCTGGTGGGCCACGGCGAGGATGCGGCCGCTGCGGGCCTTGATCTCCTCCATCGCGGCGCGGTTCTTCTCCAGCAGGTCGTCGTCCGGCACGATCGCCACGGTCGGCATCGCGGGCTCGATCAGGGCGAGCGGGCCGTGCTTCAGCTCGGAGGCGGGGTAGGCCTCGGCGTGGATGTACGAGACCTCCTTGAGCTTCAGCGACGCCTCACGGGCCACGGGGTAGCCGCGCACCCGGCCGATGAACATCATCGACTTCGCGTCCGCGTACTCGGCGGCCAGCCGCTTGATCTCGTCCTCGCCCGCCAGGATCTCGCTGATCTGGGCGGGCAGCTTGCGCAGGCCCTCGATGATCCGCTTGCCGTCGGCGACCGACAGGTCCCGGATGCGGCCCAGGTGCAGGGCGAGCAGCGCGAAGGCGACCACGGTGTTGGTGAAGCACTTGGTGGAGACCACGCACACCTCGGGACCGGCGTGCACATAGGTGCCGCCGTCCGCCTCGCGGGCAATGGCCGAGCCGACCACGTTGACCACACCGAGGACCCGGGCGCCCTTGCGCTTCAGCTCCTGGACGGCGGCCAGTACGTCGTACGTCTCACCGGACTGCGAGACCGCGACGTACAGCGTGTCGGGGTCCACGACCGGGTTGCGGTAGCGGAACTCGGAGGCGGGCTCGGCGTCCGCGGGGATGCGGGCCAGCTCCTCGATCAGCTGGGCGCCGATCTGGCCCGCGTGGTACGAGGTGCCGCAGCCCAGGATCTTGATCCGGCGGACCCCGCGCGCCTCGCGGGCGTCCAGGTTGAGGCCGCCCAGGTGCACCGTGGAGAACCGGTCGTCGATCCGGCCGCGCAGCACCCGGTCGACGGCGTCCGCCTGCTCCGAGATCTCCTTGTGCATGTACGTGTCGTGGCCGCCCATGTCGTACGACTCGGCCTCCCACTCCACGGTGGTCGGCGTGGCCGTCGTGGTCGAGCCCTCCGTGGTGTACGTACGGAAGTCGTCGGCCTTCAGGGTGGCCATCTCGCCGTCGTCCAGGGTGACGACCTGGCGGGTGTGGGCGACCAGGGCGGCGACGTCCGAGGCGACGAACATCTCCTTCTCGCCGATGCCGAGGACGACCGGGGAGCCGTTGCGGGCAACCACGATGCGGTCGTTGAAGTCGGCGTGCAGGACGGCGATGCCGTAGGTGCCCTCGACGGAGCGCAGGGCCTCGCGGACCTTCTCCTCCAGCGTCCCGGCGTCCGAGCGGGCGATCAGGTGGACCAGCACCTCGGTGTCGGTCTCGGAGAGGAAGACGACGCCCTCGGCGGTCAGCCGGGCGCGCAGCTCGGAGGCGTTGTCGATGATCCCGTTGTGGACGACGGCGACCTTGCCCTCGGCGTCCAGGTGCGGGTGGGCGTTCTCGTCGCTCGGGGCGCCGTGGGTGGCCCAGCGGGTGTGGGCGATGCCGGTGGTGCCGGCGAAGCGCTTGGGGACCCGGGACTCCAGCTCGCGGACCCGGCCCTTGGCCTTGACCGACTTCAGCGCGGCGGGCTTCCCGGCCGCGGGCTTTCCGGTGATCACGATCCCGGCGGAGTCGTAACCCCGGTACTCCAGCCGCTGCAGGCCCTCCAGCAGCAGCGGGGCCACGTCACGCTTTCCGATGTAACCGACGATTCCGCACATAGAGCTTTCTGTCCTCCGACGACGAACAAGTGAAGGGGTACCCGGCCGTGAGGCGGCCTCAGCCGTAGACGATCCGGCGCAGCTGGCGGAGCGAGAGCTCCGGCGGCGCGACCGCGCGGTGCGGCAGTTCGGCCGCGATCCGCTCGAAGATCTCCGTGTTCACCAGGCCGCCCGCCTGCAGTTCGCGGTGGCGGCGGCGGACGAAGACCTCGGTCGTCTCGTCGAAGTACGCCAGCACGTCGAGGATCACCCGGGCGGCTTCGCCGCGGGGCAGCGTGGTACTGCGCACCACGTGGTCAATGAGGTCGTCGTACGACGAGAGGCGTTCGAGCACCCGTCGATACTGCGGCGGAAGGGGCCCGAGCGCAACAATCCTGCCCGATATCGGGCAGGGAACCGCGATACTGGCCCTCTTTTTCTGGCTTGGGTGGATTTCGTGCGGGCGGCGCGGGGGTGTGGAGGCGGGGTGGCGCCGTACTGGTCGGAGCCGAAGGGGTGAATGTGCACATAAGCCGCAAAAGCTCATCAGGGTGCCTGGGTGACCAACGCCGGTGAGTGGTCTACACCTTGACCACCCGTGAGACGCGCGGTACGCATGGCGACGGAGAAAGGTCAGGAGACCCCAGCAGAGTGACCCCCCAGAAAGGGACCCGGCTTGTGAGACTGCACACGGCACGGCGCAGTGCTCTTACCCGTTCTCTACCCCGGCTCCTCGGCTCGCTGCTACTCGTCGCGGCGGCCGGTGTCTCCAGCGCGTGCGCCGCCCCACAGGCGTCCGCCGCGGGCACCGCCTCGGCGGCGTGGGCGCCCAGGCCGCTCGGCCAGGTGGTGCCCGCCCCCGCCTCGGTCAGGCCCGGCGGCGACCCGTACGTCCTCAACGGCTCCACCAGCATCCGGACCATTGGCGCCTCCGGCGAGGCCCGGAAGATCGGCGACTACCTGGCGGGCCTGCTGCGGCCCTCCACCGGATACGCCCTGCCCGTCACCACCAAGGACGGTGCCGACGGCATCCGGCTCCGGCTCGACCCCCGCGCCGGAAAGCTGGGCGCGGAGGGCTACACGCTCACCTCCGGGCGCGGCAACGTCACCATCACCGCCAGGCAGCCCGCAGGGCTCTTCCACGGCGTCCAGACGCTGCGCCAGCTGCTTCCGGCCCAAGTGGAGCGCGACACCCGCCAGGAGGGCCCCTGGCGGATCGCCGGCGGCTCCATCACCGACACCCCGCGCTACGCCTACCGGGGCGCGATGCTCGACGTCTCGCGCCACTTCTTCTCGGTGGACGAGGTCAAGCGCTACATCGACCAGGTCGCCCAGTACAAGATCAACACCTTCCACATCCACCTCTCCGACGACCAGGGCTGGCGCATCGCCGTCGACTCCTGGCCGAGGCTGGCCCCGTACGGCGGCTCCACCGAAGTCGACGGCGGGCCCGGCGGGTACTACACCAAGGAGCAGTACAAGGAGATCGTGCGGTACGCGGCCTCCCGCTACCTGGAGGTCGTCCCGGAGATCGACATGCCGGGCCACACCAACGCCGCCCTCGCTTCGTACGCCGAGCTGAACTGCGACGGCGTCGCGCCGCCGCTCTACACCGGCATCAAGGTCGGTTTCAGCTCGCTGTGCGCCGGCAAGGACGTCACGTACACGTTCATCGACGACGTCGTCCGCGAGGTGGCCGCGCTCACGCCCGGCCGGTACTTCCACATCGGCGGCGACGAGGCGCACTCCACCAGCCACGAGGACTACGTGGCGATCATGACCCGGGCCCAGGCCGTCGTCGGCAAGTACGGCAAGACCGTGATGGGCTGGCACCAGCTGACCGGCGCCGACCCGGTGAAGGGCGCCGTCGCGCAGTACTGGGGTTACGACAAGACCAGCGCCGCGGACCGGCAGCAGGTGGTGGACGCGGCGAAGAACGGCACCAGGCTGGTGCTGTCGCCCGCGGACCGGGTGTACCTCGACATGAAGTACACCGACGAGACCGTCCTCGGCCTGAAGTGGGCCGGCACGGTCGAGGTGCAGCGCAGTTACGACTGGGACCCGGCGACGTACCTCACCGGCGCCCCGGAGAGCGCGGTGCTCGGCGTCGAGGCGCCGATCTGGTCCGAGACCCTGACCGACAGCGACGACATCGACGCCATGGCGTTCCCGAGGCTGCCCGGCGCGGCCGAGCTCGCCTGGTCCCCGGCGTCGACGCACGACTGGGACACCTACAAGGTGCGGCTCGCGGCGCTCGGGGAGCGGTTCACCGCCCAGGGCATCGACTACTACCGCTCGCCGCAGGTCCCGTGGCCCGCCTCGGAGACGAACGGGAGCTGACACACCACCGCCCCGGCAGCCGGGAATCCGGCCGCCGGGGCGGTGAACCGTCGCGTCAGGCGACCTTCTTGGCGTTCTCGATGGCCTTCGCCAGGTCCTCCAGGATCGGCGCGCACTTGTCGTAGCTGTAGATCGGCTCCGTCGTACGCGGAACGACCTGGCCCGCCTTGACCGCGGGCAGCTGCGCCCAGGTCGGCTTGGAGGTCAGCGCCGCGGGCTGGAGGGCCGAGGAGCGGTTGTCCATCATGATGATGTCGGCGTCGTACTTGCCGACGTTCTCCCAGCTCAGCTCCTCGAAGAAGCCCGCCGCGTTCACCTTCGGCTCGACGAACTTCACGCCCAGCTCCTGGAAGTACAGGGTGTCGGCGGACATCTTGGCGAGCGAGACGTAGAACAGGTCCTGGCTGGCCGAGCCGACCATGACCTTGATCTCCGGCTTCGACTTCGCGGCCGCGCGCAGCCGGGCCGCCGCCTTCTCGAACCGCGTCTTCGCGGCGGTGACCTTCGCGGACTTCACGTCGGCGCCCAGCGAGGCCGCCAGGTCCTCGTGGCGCTGGATCGCCTTCGGGATGGTGGTCTCGGCGGCCCACAGCGCGACGCTCGGGGCGAGCTTGAGGATCTTGTCCTTGGACTGGTCCGGCACGTACCAGAGGGCGTCCTTCTGCCACATCGCCGTGACCAGCAGCTCCGGGCCGAGCTCCGCGTACTTCTCGACGTTGAACTCGCCCCAGACGTTGCCCAGGATCTCGACCTTGCTGATGTCCAGGTCACCGGCCTGCACGTCCGGCTTGCCGTCCTCGGTCTTCGTCGGGCCGAAGACCGCCTTGACCTCGATGCCGTAGTCGTGGAGGGCGGCGGCGACACCGGTGAAGGCGACGATGTTCTTCGGTATGGACTTGGCCTCGGCGGTCTGGCCCCGGTCGTCCTTGAACTTCCACGGCCCGGCGTCGGCGCTCTTGGAGCCCGAACCGGCGGAGTCCTTCTTGTCGCTGCCGCCGCAGGCCGCGAGCACGGCGCCGAGACCAACGGCGCCGCCCATGGCCAGCAGGCCGCGGCGGGTGGGACGGGACGCTCGGGTTGTGCTCATGACGGAATCCGCCTTCGTACGAGCCGGAGACCGGCAGGTGACACGTTCAAGGGAAGGCTAGCCTAACCTCACGCATTGTCGACCTGTCGACGGGGTCCGGCCCCGTGAGCGGGGCGCCGCCCTCAGGCCTCCGTCGCCCAGACGTGCTCGTACCAGTCGCTGCCGCCCTTGTCCGCCTTGTGACTCGGGTCCTGCCTCCACTCGCTCCGGGTCACCTTGAAGTTCGCGCCCGGCATGAGCAGGACCTCCGCCTCGGTGGCCTGGTAGCGGTGGAAGGGCTCGACGTCGCGGCCGTACTTCCCGGTCAGCGTCAGCTCCAGCAGGATGCGGTGCGTCGCCTTGCCGGAGACCTTCTGATCGCGCATGAAGTCCATGGCCACGGGCTCGTCCCGGCTGGTGCTGTCGAAGGAGGTGGTGAAGACGGAGCCCGGCCGGTAGTTCACCGCGGCCTGCTTGCCGAGCCGGTACACCGACTCGTCGCCGCCCGCGTTCCAGTCGCCGCGGAAGACGGTGCCGGTGACGGGAGGCAGCCGCGTCAGCGCCTCCATCGTCATGTCGGCGTGCGCCTTCATCTCCTCGAACAGCACGGGCGCGAGAAGGTCGACGCGCGCGTCGATGACGGCGATGGCCGCCTCCTTGGCCGCCTGGTTCGTGCCCTTGGCGGCCGCGAGCTGTGGCGCGATCACCGGGTCCTCGTCGAGGGTGTTCACCGGCTCGGCATCGGGGTCCTGCGCGGCCCACTTGAGCTGCTTCTTGATCTGCTGGAGCGAGATGGCCTCGGCACCCGCGGCGGCCAGGCCGCCTGTCCCGTACGGCGCGTACCCCTCGGGCAGCAGCCGGCTGCGCAGCACCGAGTTGATCATCTGGTGCGCGCCACCGGTGTAGGTCATCAGCGCGGTCGCGTGCGCGGGCTTGAACTTCTCCGCGACGGCCTGGGTGGAGGCGCCGTCGTTCCGCTGCTTCCATTCGGTGATCTGCTTCGTGGCGGGCAGGACGTCGCCCGCCACGAACGCGTCGTACTTGTCCCGCGCCAGACCGGCAGTCGCCTGGCCGGGCTCCATGAAGCCGCTGGCCGCGGGGGCGACCGCACGGGCCGCGTTGGCCTCCGCGAGATACATCAGCTCGTGCGGGAACTGCCCGTCGACGCAGACGTTCTGGCGCAGCTCCTCCTCCGTGAAGGGCGCGATCGTCTGGTACATCAGCGCCGCGCCCTTGCCCGCCCGGGCGGCGGTCTCGCCCGGCCCCTTGACCCCGGCCGCCCAGGAGCCGCGCAGGATCTCGTAGAGCGAGTGGTCCCAGGACGGCAGCATCCAGCCCATCAGCGCCATCCGGTAGTCGAAGACGTCCACCCCGGACACGTTGATCCACTGGAAGGTCTTGAGCATCCGGGTCGTGGTGCCGGACATGCCGGCGACGATCGGGATGCCCCGCTCGGCGTTCGCCTTCGGCCAGGCTTCGTTCTGCTGGATCTCCCAGTAGGCCGCGCCCTCGTTCCAGGGCAGCTTGTCGGTCGGACCCGGCTTGCCCGCGAACTCCAGCTCACGCGCGCTGAGCGGGGCGCCGCGGTCCTCGTAGTCCTGGGGTGACTTGCGGTGGGACGCCTTGGCGGCCTCGTCGCGCTCCTTGCGCGGCCCCTGGCTGTCGATCATCTCCCGGGTGTCGCCGACCAGGGTCTCCGGTTCCGACTGCCACAGCAGGCCACCCAGGGCGTACGGGTCCTTCTCGTAGTTGTAGCCCTTGCCCACGAGGTTGGCCCCGGCCCACAGGACCGGCCGGGTCCAGCCGTTGAGGAACGCGGAGTGCTTCTTCAGCTCCTCCTCGTTCATGCCGAGGGTCGACGCCAGTTGCGGCTGCGGCCCGATGATGGCGTTGAGGATCTCCTTGAGCGACAGCTGGGCGCCCTTGTTGTAGTAGGCGGCGTTGTAGACGGCGGTCATCAGCTCACGGACGTTGCCGTCCCGGGAGAAGAAATCGTTGATCTGGGCGGTGGTCATCTTCTCGCCCACCTGCCCGCCGCTCGTCCGGTCGTCCTGGAAGAACGCCTTGTTGGCGAGTGCCGAGTCCTTGTGGGCGACGCGCGAGTACGCGATCAGCAGCTGCTTGAGCCGGTGGACAGTCTTGCGTGCCGCCGCGAGCGCCTTCGGATGCCGGAAGGCGTACGCGCCGAGCCGCTGCTCGAACTGCTCGGCCGACGCCTGCCAGTTCGTGTGCGCGTAGTACTGCGCGTGGTCGAAGGGCGCCTCGCCCTCGCCGAGGCGTTGTACGGCGATCTCCCCGCCGGTACGGGCCGGGCCGTCCGCCGTCCGCTGTACGGGCGCCGCCTCGGCCGGGACGGGACCGGCCAGCACCCGGCGGGCGTTCTCCTCCGCCGCGCGCTCGAAGCGGTCGGCGGGGTCCGAGACCCGGAGCCCCGAGCCGTTGTCGGTGCCCGCGACCGGCCCTTGGCGCTGCTGGACGACGTGCGTCAGCTCATGGGCCAGCGTGTGCCGGTCCGCGCCGCCGGAGCCGATGACGACATGGCTGCCCGAGGTGTAGGCGCGGGCCCCGACCTCGGCCGCCGAGCGCTGGGCGGCCGGCCCGGTGTGCAGCCGCACATCGGAGAAGTCGGCGCCGAGGCGTGCCTCCATCTCCGTCCGGACGGCCTCGCCCAGCGGCCGCCCGGGGCCGCGCAGCACGTCCGGCACGGTCGAGCGCTGTACGGGAGCCGACGCGCCCTCGCCGTGGGAGAGCCCGGGCACGCGGCAGTCGTCCTGCCACTGCTGCTCCAGGGCCCGGGCGAGGGCGGCGTTGCCCATCGAGCGCTGCAGGGCCCGTAACCGCTCCCCGGGCACCGGCCCGCCGGAGCCGACCGCGCCCGCCGGAGCGGTCAGGCCGACCGGCCCCACCGCTCCGGAAAGCACGGCCGGGCCGGGGGTGCCGGCCGAGCGGGCGGCAGCGGGCTCCGTCCGGACCGGGGAGGCGGCGGTCTCCTGCTTGTCCTGTGCGCGCATGCTCCGATCATTGGCCATCCGGCGCCCGAGGGCCAGGGTTTCCCGTATCCCGCGAGGGACGGGCCGCGCCGCCCCGGGCTCAGGCCTGCATCCCCAACTCCCGGGCGATCAGCATGCGCTGGACCTCGCTCGTGCCCTCGCCGATCTCCAGGATCTTGGAGTCGCGCCACATCCGGGCCACCGGGTACTCGTTCATGAAGCCGTAGCCGCCGTGGATCTGGGTCGCCTCGCGGGCGTTGTCCACGGCCACCGTCGAGGAGTACAGCTTGGCGATGGCCGCCTCCTTCTTGAACGGCTCGTCCGCCAGCAGCCGGGACGCCGCGTCCCGCCAGCCGATGCGGGCCATGTGCGCCCGCATCTCCATGTCCGCGATCTTGAACTGGATGGCCTGGTTGGCGCCGATCGGCTTCCCGAAGGCGTGCCGCTCGGCGGCGTACTTCACCGACTCGTCCACACAGCCCTGCGCCAGGCCCGTCGAGAGCGCCGCGATGGCGATGCGGCCCTCGTCCAGGATGCGCAGGAACTGCGCGTAGCCCCGGCCCTCCTCGCCGAGCAGGTTCTCCAGCGGGACGCGCACGTCGGCGAAGGACAGCTCGCGGGTGTCCGAGGCGTTCCAGCCGACCTTGGAGTAGGGCGCGGCCACCGTGAAGCCGGGGGTGCCGGAGGGGACGATGATCGAGGAGATCAGCGGGGCGCCGTTCTCCTTGCGGCCGGTCACCGCCGTGACCGTCACCAACTCCGTGATGTCCGTACCGGAGTTGGTGATGAAGCACTTGGAACCGTTGATCACCCACTCGCCCGTCGCCTCGTCGCGCACGGCGGTCGTCCGGGTGCCGCCCGCGTCCGAACCGCCGTCCGGCTCGGTCAGGCCGAACGCGCCCAGCGCCTCGCCCGAGCAGAGCTTCGGCAGCCACCGCCGCTTCTGCTCCTCGGTGCCGAAGCGGTACACCGGCATCGCGCCCAGCGAGACGCCCGCCTCCAGCGTGATCGCCACCGAGGAGTCGACCCGGGCCAGCTCCTCCAGGGCGATGCCGAGCGCGAGGTAGTCGCCGCCCATCCCGCCGTACTCCTCCGGGAACGGCAGCCCGAACAGGCCCATCCGCCCCATCTCGCGCACGATCTCGTACGGGAACTCGTGCCGCTCGTAGAAGTCGCCGATCTTCGGGGCGACGACGTCATGGGCGAACTCCTCGACGGTGCGGCGGAGTTCCTCGTGCTCGGCGGTCAGCCGGTGGTCCAGGGACATCGGGGTATCACTGCTCCTTGTGGGACAGGGCGCGGACGGTACGGGACGGGCTGGGTCGGCCCAGATGTCCGGCGAGCCACACGCTGGTGGCGGTGAGCTCGCCGAGGTCGACCCCGGTTTCGATACCGAGGCCGTCGAGCATCCACACGAGATCCTCGGTGGCGAGGTTTCCGGTCGCGCTCTTCGCGTACGGGCAGCCGCCGAGGCCGCCGGCCGACGCGTCCACCGTGGAGACGCCGTGCCGGAGCGCTGCCAGGGTGTTGGACAGGGCCTGCCCGTACGTGTCGTGGAAGTGCACCCCGATCACGTCGGTGGTCACCCCGGCCTCGTTGAGCCCGGTCAGCAGCGCGGTCACGTGGCCGGGGGTGGCGACGCCGATGGTGTCGCCGAGGGACAGCTCGTCGCAGCCGAGGTCCATCAGCGCCTTCGCGACCCGGACGACCTGCGCGACCGGCACGGCCCCCTCCCAGGGGTCGCCGAAGCACATCGACAGATAGCCGCGCACGTGCACCGACTCGGCCTTGGCCCGGGCCACCACCGGCGCGAACATGGCCAGCGACTCGTCCACCGTGCGGTTGAGGTTGCGCGCGGCGAAGGTCTCCGTGGCGGAGCCGAACACCGCGATCCCGCGGGCCCCGAGCGCCAGCGCCCGGTCCAGCCCGCGTTCGTTCGGGACGAGGACCGGCAGCGCCACGTCACCGACGTCCGCGATGTCCCCGAGCATCGGGAACAGCTGCTCGGCGTCGGCCAGTTGGGGCACCCACTTGGGGTGCACGAAGCTGGTGGCCTCGATGGTGGTCAGCCCGGCGACCGCGAGCCGGCGGATGAACTCCGCCTTCACCTCGGTCGGGACGACCTCCTTCTCGTTCTGGAGGCCGTCGCGGGCGCCGACCTCGTGGATGCGGACCCGGGCGGGCAGCCCCTCGGCGGGCACGGTCATCGGCAGGGCGCGGGCGTCGGCGGTCATGCGTCCTCCCCGGCACCGGCGGCGGGCACGACCACGGCGAGCACCTGGTCCATGGCCACCGTTGACCCGGCGGTCACGTCGAGTTCGGTCACGGTCCCGGCGTGCGGCGCGGAGATGACGTGCTCCATCTTCATCGCCTCCACGACCAGCAGGCTCTGCCCGGCGGCGACCTCGTCCCCGACGGCCACCTTCACCACGGTCACCGTCCCGGGCATCGGCGCGGCGAGCGTGTCCGCGCCGGAGCGGGCGGCGCCGGTCAGCGACGCCTCGACCGGGTCGTGGTCCCGGACGTGCCAGCTGTCGCCGTCCCGGCCGAGCCAGTGCCCCTCCGGGGAGACCGCGTACGCGAACACATGGGTGACCCCGGCGAGTTCGAACGCGATCCGGCCGTCACCGGCCGCGAGGGTCCTGGCCTTCTCCGCCGTACCGGGCAGCGGTCCCAGCGGTCCGCAGGCCCCCGATTCCGGGGCGGGCGGGCTCGCGCCCTCGCCGACATGGCCGAAGGTCAGCTCGGTGTCCCCGCCGCCGCACGGCCGCAGGCCCACCTGGACCGGGTCGTGGCCCGGGATGTGGAAGTCGAGCACCGTCCGGGCCGGGGCGCCGCCGAGCCGCCAGCCGTTGCCCGCCGAGAACGGGTCGGCCCAGGCGCCGGGCGCGGGGCGGGCGGCGGCGGACGCGGTGTGCTGCCGCAGCAGCGCGGCGGCCGCGTACACCTCCTCCGGCACGCCCTCCGGGACCAGTGCGGCCACCTCGCGCTCCACCAGGCCGGTGTCAAGGTCGCCCGCCACCACGGCCGGGTGGGCCAGGAGGCGGCGCAGGAAGCCCGCGTTGACCGGGACGCCGAGGACGACGGTGTCCGCGAGGGCCACCCGCAGCCGGCGCAGGGCGGTCGCCCGGTCGGGGCCGTACGCGATGACCTTGGACAGCATCGGGTCGTACAAGCTGCCGACCTCGCCGCCCTCGGCGAGCCCGGAGTCGGTGCGGACCCCGCCGCCCTGCGGCTCGTGCAGCGCGAGCACGGTGCCGCCGGAGGGCAGGAAGCCGCGCGCCGGGTCCTCGGCGCAGACCCGGGCCTCCACGGCGTGCCCGGTGAGCGTGACGGCGTCCTGCCCGTACGGCAGCGGCTCACCGGCCGCGACGCGCAGCTGCCACTCCACCAGGTCGAGTCCGGTGATCAGCTCGGTCACCGGGTGCTCGACCTGGAGGCGGGTGTTCATCTCCATGAAGTAGTACGAGGACGGGTCGCTGCCCGGGACGATGAACTCCACCGTGCCCGCGCCGACGTACCCGCAGGAGCGGGCCGCCTGGACGGCCGCCTCGCCCATCGCGGCCCGGGTCGCCTCGTCCAGCAGGACGGACGGGGCCTCCTCGATGATCTTCTGGTGGCGGCGCTGGAGCGAGCACTCGCGCTCGCCCAGGTGCACCACGTTGCCGTGGGTGTCGGCCAGGACCTGGATCTCGATGTGGCGCGGCCGGTCGATCCACCGCTCCACCAGCAGCGTGTCGTCGCCGAAGGAGGCGCGGGCCTCGCGCCGGGCCGCCGCGATCTCGTCCGCGAGCACCGCCGCGTCCCGGACGAGCCGCATGCCCTTGCCGCCGCCGCCCGCCGAGGGCTTCAGCAGCACCGGCATGCCGATCCCGGCCGCCGCATCGGCGAGCTCGGCGTCGCTCAGCCCGCTCCCGGAGGAGCCGGGGACGACGGGGACGCCCGCCGCGGCGACCGTCTCCTTGGCCCGGATCTTGTCGCCCATCAGCGAGATCGCGGTGGCGGGCGGCCCGATGAAGACCAGCCCCGCCTCCGTGCACGCCCGGGCGAACGCCGCGTTCTCCGCGAGGAAGCCGTAGCCGGGGTGGACGGCCTGCGCGCCGGTGCGGCGGGCGGCCTCCAGGAGCCGGTCCGCGCTGAGGTAGCTCTCGGAGGCGGGCGCGGGGCCGATCCGTACCGCCGTGTCGGCCTCCCGTACGTGCCGCGCGTCCGCGTCCGCGTCGCTGAAGACGGCGACCGAGCGGACGCCCAGCTCGCGCAGGGTCCGGATGACCCGGACCGCGATCTCGCCGCGGTTGGCGACGAGGACCGTGTCGAACATCGTCATCTCTTCCTCACATCCGGAAGACGCCGAAGCCGGCGTCGCCCAAGGGCGCGTTGGCGCACGCGGTCAGGGCGAGCCCCAGCACCTGCCGGGTCTCCAGCGGGTCGATCACCCCGTCGTCCCAGAGCCGGGCGGTGGCGTAGTACGCGTTGCCCTGGGTCTCGTACTGCTCGCGGATCGGGGCCTTGAAGGCTTCCTCGTCCTCGGCGCTCCAGTCGTCGCCCAGCTGGTCGCGCTTGACCGTGGCGAGGACGGAGGCGGCCTGCTCGCCGCCCATGACGGAGATCTTCGCGTTGGGCCACATCCACAGGAAGCGGGGGCTGTAGGCCCGGCCGCACATGGAGTAGTTGCCCGCGCCGTAGGAGCCGCCGACGACCACGGTCAGCTTCGGGACCCGGGTGCAGGCGACGGCGGTGACCATCTTCGCGCCGTGCTTGGCGATGCCGCCGGCCTCGTAGTCCCGGCCGACCATGAAGCCCGAGATGTTCTGCAGGAAGACCAGCGGGATGCCGCGCTGGTCGCACAGCTCGATGAAGTGCGCGCCCTTCTGGGCGGACTCGGAGAACAGGATGCCGTTGTTGGCGACGATCCCGACCGGGTGGCCGTGGATGTGCGCGAAGCCGGTGATCAGCGTCGTGCCGTACTCCGCCTTGAACTCGGCGAACCGCGAGCCGTCGACCACCCGGGCGATCACCTCGCGCACGTCGTACGGCGTACGCGAGTCGACCGGGACCGCGCCGTACAGCCCGGCCGGGTCCACCTTCGGCTCCTCGACCGGCCGCACCGACCAGGGCAGCGCGCCGCGGTCCGGCAGCGTGGCCACGATGTTCCGGACGATCCGCAGCGCGTGCGCGTCGTCCTCCGCGAGGTGGTCGGTGACGCCCGACGTACGGGAGTGCACCTCGCCGCCGCCCAGTTCCTCGGCCGTGACCACCTCGCCGGTGGCGGCCTTCACCAGCGGCGGGCCGCCGAGGAAGATCGTGCCCTGGTTCCGGACGATGACGGCCTCGTCGCTCATCGCCGGGACGTACGCCCCGCCCGCCGTGCAGGAGCCCAGCACCGCCGCGATCTGCGGGATGCCGGCGCCCGACATCCGGGCCTGGTTGTAGAAGATCCGGCCGAAGTGCTCGCGGTCCGGGAAGACCTCGTCCTGCATCGGCAGGAAGGCGCCGCCCGAGTCCACGAGGTACAGGCAGGGGAGACGATTCTCCAGCGCCACCTCCTGGGCCCGCAGGTGCTTCTTCACGGTCATCGGGTAGTACGTGCCGCCCTTGACGGTCGCGTCGTTGGCGACGACCACGCACTCCCGGCCGCTGACCCGGCCGATCCCGGCGATCACCCCGGCGGCCGGTGCCGCGCCCCCGTAGAGCCCCTCGGCCGCCAGCGGGGCCAGCTCCAGGAAGGGCGAGCCCGGGTCGAGCAGGGTGTCCACCCGCTCCCTGGGCAGCAGCTTGCCGCGCGCCACATGCCGGGCGCGGGCCCTCTCACCTCCGCCGAGCCTGGCCGTGGCGAGCCGCTTGCGCAGCTCGTCGGCGAGCGCGTGATGCGCCGCCTCGTTGGCCTGCCAGGCCGCCGAGGCGGGATCCGCCGCGCTCGTCAGCACCGGTGCCTGCTGCATCGTGTCGAGCCCCCTTGCCCGTACCGCGCCGTTCCGATCGCCAACGCCACCGTGTTAATGAGCGTTAACGTGATCACAGGTTAACGAGCGCTAACCCGCCTGTCTAGAATGGCTGCTCATGAGCACCCATGCCGCCGCCCGCGTCGCGGCTCCCACCCGCCGCGAGCAGATCCTCCGGGAGGCCGCCCGGCTCTTCGCCGAGCGCGGCTTCCACGGTGTCGGCGTCGACGAGATAGGGGCCGCCGTCGGCATCAGCGGCCCCGGTCTCTACCGGCACTTCCCCGGCAAGGACGCGATGCTCGCCGAGCTCCTCGTCGGCATCAGCGAACGGCTGCTGGCCGGCGGGGAGCTCCGGGTGACCGAGGACGCCGCCTCCGGCGACGGATCGCCCGAGGCCCTGCTGGACGCGCTCATCGAGGGCCACATCGACTTCGCCCTCGACGACCGCCCCCTGATCACCCTGCACGACCGGGAGCTGGACCGCCTGCGGGACACCGACCGCAAGCGGGTGCGCCGCCTTCAGCGGCAGTACGTCGAGGTGTGGGTCGCCGTCGTCCGCGACCTCTACCCGGACCTGCCCGAACACGAGGCCCGCGCCGCCGTCCACGCGGTCTTCGGGCTGCTGAACTCCACCCCGCACCTGGGCCGCCCCGGAGCCCTGCCCGGGCGCACCGAGACGGCGGCGCTGCTGCACCGGCTGGCCCGGGGCGCCTTCGCGGCGGCGGGGGAGTCCGAAGACAGGACCTAGGCGGCGCCCTCCCGGGTGGACACCGTGACCCGGTCGACCCGCATCGGGTGGCCCGGTTCCGTCGCGGGGCCCGGCGTAGCGCCGTCGGCGGCCGGGAGCGCCCCGCCCATCGCCACGTCCAGGATCAGGAACTGGCCGCGCAGCAGCGCCGCCTCCCAGGCGTCCATGCCCGTCGCGGACGCCTTCACCCGGTGGTACACCCGGCCGTCCAGGGTCCAGCGGACCTCCTCGGCGCCCGGTGCGGTGTCGACCTCCACGGCGTACGTGTGGAAGGCGCCGCGGCAGCCCGCGCACTTCTGCCGGGGCGAGGTGAGCCCCACCGGCTCCTCGCAGGGGCCGCCGTCGAGCGTCCCGCAGTGCAGGGTGCCGAAGACCGACTCGCGCCCGTTGACGGACTCCATGACGTCGATCTCGCCGGTGGCCGGCCAGCCGGTGTACCCGTCGCGCAGCCCGGCGCCCATCGTCCAGAAGGCGGGCCAGTAGCCCCCGGCCGCCTCGCCGGACACGTCCGGCAGGGCGATCGACGCCTCGATGCGCAGGACGCCCCCGGGCGGCGGCGCGAAGTCGGAGCGCCGGGACTCGATGCGGCCCGAGTACCACCGCCCGTCACGCCGCGTCGGCACGATCTCCAGCGCCCCCTCGCCGTCCAGCCGGACGTTGTCCGTGGAGTCGGTCATGGTCTCGATCTCGCCGGTGCCCCACTGCGCGGCCGGGCAGCCCGGATAGCAGGTGCCCTTGTCGTACAGCCACCGGGAGGCGGCCGGGCGGCTGCCCCTGGGCCCGTCGAACGTCTCGTCCAGCAGGGTGGTCCAGCCGTCGCCGGTCCCGAGGCCCGCCGCCTCCGTGAGGAGCCGTTCGAGGCGGGGCGCCAGCACCACGGCGGCCACATCGGTCAGGTGGGTGTCGTCGCGGTAGAGCAGGACCCGGTCCAGGACCGCCGGGCACGTCGGGCCGGAGGCCGGGCACAGCACCGGGTTCACGGAGACGGACCGCACCCCCGGCAGCCTGCCGGCCGCCGCCTTCCGGGCCAGCGGGTCGGGCCACCGGGACTTCTTCCGGTCGAAGGCGCAGGGCTCAGGGTCCGCGAGGTGCCCGGAGACGCAGGCGGGGACGTCGCGGCCCGGGACCGGGGTGTCCTCGATGTACACGATCGGCACCCCGAGCGCCCGCAGCGGCTTCAGCGTCCGCTCCCAGCCCCTGAGCAGCGCGTCCTGGTCATCGGTGTAGCGGTTCAGCGAGGAGACGACGATCAGCCGGGGCTTCGGGCCCTCGGCCAGCCGGGCGAGGCTCGCCGCCCGCCAGGTGTCGCACTCGTGGTACGCCCGCCCCAGCTGCGGATTCACCACGGTCAGCTCCGCCAGGGGGCAGCCCTGCTTCACCAGCTCTTCGAGCGCCCAGCCGCGTTCGGCGGCCAGGCTGAGCAGCGGGGAGAACCACTGCCCCGCGTGCGAGTCGCCGAGCAGGACGACCCGGTCGGGGCTGTCCACCGCCCCGAACAGGCAGGGCGGGCTGCTCGTGACCGCCGGGGCCACCTCGCACGCCTCGTCCGGCGGGAAGCTCTGCCGGGCCTGGACGGGGTTGGGCACGATGGGGCGGTTCGGTGCGCCCGCCTGCGCCCCGGTCCGGGCCAGCAGGGTGGGGCCGGTGACCGCGCCCGCGGGCAGGCCCTTCAGGTCCACCGGGGTGGCCGGGCCGAGCAGCTTCAGCGTGGTGGTGCCGACCACCAGGGCCAGGACGAGCGGGATGACGACGGACGCGACGCCCAGTGCGAGACCGCGCCGGGGCAGCTCGGAGACCGTACGGCTGTGGCGCAGCGGCCGCTCGACCCAGTGCCGGGTGGCCAGGGCGGGCAGCACCGAGGCCGCCGTGAGCGCCACCCTGGCGGGCCAGCCCAGGGTGCCGAAGCGGGCCTCGGCCAGCACGAGCACCGGCCAGTGCCACAGGTACAGCGTGTACGACAGCCGGCCGACCGCCCGGGGGCCGCGCAGCCCGAGCAGCCGCCCGACCCCGAGACGCGCGGGCGCCTCGGGCCCCCGGCCGGGCGCCCCGGCGAGCAGGACCGCCGCCGTGGCCAGGGTCGGGACGAGCGCCGCGTAACCGGGATACGGCGTCGACGCGTCGTACCGCAGCACGCACCACACGAGCGCGCCCGCGCCCGCCCACCCGCACAGCAGCCGCAGCACGCGCGGGCCGGGCAGCAGATGCCAGGGCAGCAGTGCCAGCAGCGCGCCGGTGCCGAACTGCCAGACCCGGGACGGCGTGCCGAGGTACGCCAGCGAGACGGAGTCGTCCGTCCAGCGCAGCGCCAGGGCGAAGGAGACCAGGGTCAGCACGGCGGTGACGGCGACCGCCACCGGCCGCAGGGCCCGGCCCCGGCGCACCGCGCGGGCGGTGAGGAAGGCGAGCAGGGCGAGCAGCGGGCCCCAGCACAGATAGAACTGCTCCTCCACCGCCAGCGACCAGAAGTGCAGCAGCGGGCTCTCGTCCTGACCGGCCGCCAGATAGTCGGTGCGCTGGTGGACGAACCGCCAGTTGGCCACGGACAGGGCCGCCGCGACGACGTCGTTCTCCAGGTCCGTACGGCGCAGCGGCACGGTCAGCCAGGCCCCGGCCGCCGCGACCGCGACCAGGACCACCGCCGCCGACGGCAGCAGCCGGCGGGCCCGGCGCGCGAAGAACTCGCCCAGCCGGACGCGTCCGGTGGTGACGGCCTCCCGGACCAGGAGCCCGGTGATCAGATAGCCGGATATGACGAGGAAGACGTCCACGCCGACGAAGCCGCCGGCCAGCCCCGGCACGGAGGCGTGGAAGGCGAGGACGGCCAGCACGGCGAACGCCCGGAGCCCTTCGATGTCGGGGCGGAAGCGGGTCCGGTGCGCGGGCGGGGGAGGAGAGGTGAGGTGCACGGGCCGCAGCGCGGCGGGAGCGGACATTGCGGGTGAGGGCCTTTCAGCTCAGCCAGGGCAGCATGGGGTTGACCCAGCCGGAGGCGAGCAGCGCGGTGAGCACGAGCGTTGCGGTGACGGCGAGCGCCTCCGGCCAGCGCCGGGGCAGGACGGCGGTGCCGGGACGGCGCGGGGCGCGGGCGGGCCGGGGTGCGGCGGCCGGGCGCAGTTCGGTGAGCAGGTCGCGGATCAGCGGGGTGTTGATCTGGAGCTGGACCAGCACATAGAGGCCGAGCCCCCAGTTGGGCTCCCAGCCGTTGCGGGCGACGGCCAGGGCGAGCCCGGCGGCGGCCGCCGAGGTGGAGCAGACCAGCCAGCCGAGCGAGACGAGCACCACCCGGCGGGCCAGCGCGCCGGACTTCCCGCCCCCGGCCGCCCCGGTCGGCACCCAGGCGGCGCTGCGCCCGCGCAGGGTGTGCCAGACGGCGGCCCCGGCGGCCACGCTCATCAGGACGTTGGCCCGGATCACCTCGATCCGCCAGCGGGTCCGGCTGATCCGGGGCAGCAGCACGTGCCACAGCCACAGCGGCGCGAGGAGCGGCAGGACGTGCCAGGGCCGGATGTGGTCCGGGTACCAGATCATCATCACGAGCGGCGGCAGCGGCGCGGCGAAGGTGTTCACCACCGTCGTCAGATAGCCGACGATCCCCTCGTGGAAGCAGAGCCGCATCCGCCAGGGCGCGCCCATCCGCTTGAGGACCGGGGTGCCCAGCAGGTGCAGGTTGCCCATCGCCCAGCGGTACTGCTGGTTGAGGTAGGCGGCGAGGTTGTCCGGCGAGGTGCCCTTGGCGACCAGCACCGGCACGTACAGGGTTCTGAACCCCTCGGCGTGCAGAGCGAGTCCGGTGTACAGGTCCTCGCTGTGGTCGAGCCGCGCGAAGCCGCCGGCCCGGTCGATGGCGCTGCGCCGGTAGACCGCGTTGCTGCCGCAGCAGATCGCCGCGTCGCTCGCGTCCCGGGAGGGCTGGATCCAGCGGAAGAACCACTCCTGGGCCGACCCGGCGGCGCGCTGGATCCACCCCATGGTCTCGTCGGTGTCGAAGCACTGCGGGCTCTGCACGATGCCGACGCAGGGGTCGGCCAGATACGGCACGAGGTGGCGCAGGAAGTCGGGCCTGGGCGCGAAGTCGGCGTCCAGGATGGCGATGTGCTCGGCGCTGCTCAGGGTGAGCGCGTGGTTGAGGTTGCCCGCCTTCTTCAGATGCCCCCGGTCGGGCCGTACGACGTAGCGGAAGCCGTACGCGGCGGCCAGCGCGGCCACCTCGGGGCTGTCGGCGTCGTCCAGCACCCAGACGGTCAGCGCGTCCGGCCAGTCCAGGGCGGCGACCGCGCGGTAGGCGTTGTCCAGGACGGCGAGCGGTTCCCCGCAGGTCGGCAGGTACAGGTCGACGGTGGGCAGCTCGGGCGGGTCCCAGGCGTGGACGAGCACTTCGTGCGAACGCCTGGTCAGCCGTCGGGCGCGCAGGCTGTTGACCGAGGAGAGCGCGAGCGCGACGACGTTGAGGGAGAGCACCGCGAGAAAGGCCCAGAGGGCCGGGGTGCGCAGGGCGAAGGTGAACATGGTCGCCGCCGTGAGCACGAAGGCGAGCGAGGAGCTGATCAGTACCCAGCGGCGCTGTGGCCCGAAGTACCAGTAGAGCTCGCGGTCGGACGGTGGTTGCGGCAAGTGATGCACGGTCATATGGCCCCCCAAGGCTGTGCATGTCCCGGTATCGGGTGACCCACCCCACCCTAGTGTCAAAGGTATAGACCACTTGGCGCCCGCCGGTGAATGAGACAGGGGTTGGCGCAAAGTCAGTGGTCTATACCCATTTCACGCGGAGGCCCGAGCGGAGCGGAAAGCTCCAGGTCACGGGCGGATGAACGGGCACGCAACATCCGCCCTGCGGACCGCCGGGACGCCGGGCACGCGCCACGGCACAATGGCCCCATGCCGATACCCAGCCGCGCCGCCCTCGTCGAACACCTCGTCCGTACGCGCATCGCGGGGGACGTCGCCACCCCGCGCGACAACAACCTGGCCCACTACCGCAGCCTGGCCAACGGGGACCGGCACTACTGGCTGGGCCTGGAGCTGGGCGACCGGTGGCGCGACGAGCAGGACGTGCTGGCCGTGATGGCCGAGCGGTGCGGGGTCAGCGACGATCCGGAGCACCGGTTCGGGCAGGACACCATCGACCCCGAGCTGACCGTCGACGCCCTGGAACGGGCCGCCGCCCGGCTCCGCAAGGCCGTCGAGGGCACCGAGCGGGTCCTCTTCGCCACCGGCCACCCCGGCGGCCTGCTCGACGTCCACCGCCAGACCGCGCAGGCGCTGCGGGCGGCCGGCTGCGAGATCGTCCGGATCCCGGGCGGGCTGATGGCCGACGAGGGCATGGTCTTCCAGTTCGCGGACGTCGCCGTCCAGGAGCGCGGCGCGACGCTCTGGCACACCCACTCCCCGGCCCCGATGGCCGCCATCCTCGACGGCCTGGAACGCGAGGGCCGCCCGCTGCCCGACCTCGTCGTCGCCGACCACGGCTGGGCCGGATGCGCCGCCCAGCGCGGCCTGGACGCCATCGGCTACGCGGACTGCAACGACCCCGCCCTGTTCCTCGGCGAGTCCGAGGGCACCCTCCAGGTCGCGATCCCCCTGGACGACCACGTCCTGGACCCGCGCTTCTACGACCCGATGACGGACTACCTGCTGGACGCGGCGGGGCTGCTCTGAGGACCGGGTTTCAGGAGCCCTCCCCCTCCGCCGCGCGGGCCCGGCGGCGTGCCTCGCGGCCCGATGTGGGGTCCAGGTAGACCCGCTTGATGGACGCGTACCGCTGCCGCAGCCGGCGCTCGGCCTCCTCGCAGGCCGTCTCGACCTGTTCGGCGGTGACGGTGTCCCGGAAGTCGACCTTCGCGGCGACCAGGATCTCGTCCGGACCCTGGATGAGCGTGGTCAGCTCCAGTACGGAGATGAGGTGGTCGACGCCGAGCAGCTCCTCCCGGATGCCGTCGCGCATCGGCGCCGACACCGGCCGCCCGATCAGCAGCTGGACGTTGGACCGGCCGAGCACCCACGCCACGTACACCAGCAGCGCACCGATCAGCAGTGAGGCGATGCCGTCCCAGACCCCGGACCCGGTCAGCTGGCCGCCGAGCAGGCCGCCCGCCGCGAGCAGCAGGCCGAGCAGGGCCGCCGAGTCCTCCATCACGACGGCCTTGACCGCGGTGTCCGGGGTGCGCCGGAAGTAGTGCCGGGCGGGCGCGCCCAGTTCCTCGGCCTCCTGGCGGACCTGCCTGAGCCCGGTCCGCAGCGAGAAGCCCTCGAGGAGGAAGGCGACGACGAGCACGAGGTACGAGATCAGTGGGCTGCCCAGGTCCTCGCCCGCGAGCAGCGTGTGCACCCCGTCGTAGATCGAGAAGACCGCGCCGCCGACGAACGTCGCGACGGACGCCAGCAGCGCCCAGATGTACCGCTCGGGGCCGTACCCCAGCGGATGGTCCTCGTCGGCCGGCTTCTCGCTGCGCTTGAGCGCGGTGAGCAGCAGGACCTCGGTCACGGTGTCGGCGACGGAGTGGGCCGCCTCGGAGAGCATCGCGCTCGACCCGCTGATCAGCCCGGCGACCGCCTTCGCCACGGCGATGCCGAGATTGGCCAGCGCCGCGACGACGACGGTGAACGTGGACCCCCCGCCACTGCTTTTCGCGTCAGTCATGCCGGTGAGTATGTCCGCGCCCGGCCCGCTCATGTCCGACGCGCGGCCGGAGGCCGGTCAGCGGGGGACCCGGACCACACCCTCCTGGATGACGGTGATCGCCAGGCGGCCGTCCTGGGTGTAAATGCGGGCCTGGCCGAGGCCGCGCCCGCCGGACGCGGACGGCGACTCCTGGTCGTACAGCAGCCACTCGTCCGCCCGGAACGGCCGGTGGAACCACATCGCGTGGTCGAGGCTGGCCCCGACGACGTCCCCGACCGCCCAGCCGCCGCGCCCGTGGGCGAGCAGCACGGAGTCGAGCAGCGTCATGTCGGAGACGTACGTGGCCATGCAGACGTGCAGCAGCGGGTCGTCGGCCAGCTTCCCGTTGGTACGGAACCACACCTGCGACCTGGGCTCGCGGGGTTCGCCCACCGTGCCGAACGGCGGCGCGTCCACGTACCGCAGATCGACGGCGGCCCGCGCCTCGACCAGCCGCTCCACCATGCCCGGGTCGCTGAACCGGTCGGCGTAGCGCGGCAGCATCTCGGCGGCGGTGGGCAGCGTCTCCGGGTCGGGGGCGGGCGGCATGTCCGCTTGGTGCTCCAGCCCGTCCTCGTACGTCTGGAAGGACGCGGAGAGGTGGAAGATCGGCTGCCCGTGCTGGACGGCGACGACCCTCCGGGTGGTGAAGGAGCGGCCGTCGCGGATGCGGTCCACGGTGTAGACGATCGGCGCGCCCGGGTCGCCCATGCGCAGGAAGTACGCGTGCAGCGAGTGGGCGGACCTATCGGCGGGGACGGTGCGGCCCGCGGCGACGAGCGCCTGGGCCGCGACCTGTCCGCCGAAGACCCGGGGCACGACCGCCGAGCGGCTGGTGCCCCGGAAGATGTCCTGCTCGATCCGCTCCAGGTCGAGCAGATCGAGCAGGGAATCGAGTGCGGTGCTCATGGGAGTCGGGCGGTCCCTACAGGCCCATGGACTTGGCGATGATCGACTTCATGACCTCGCTGGTGCCGCCGTAGATGCGGTTGACGCGGTTGTCCGCGTACAGGCGGGCGATCGGGTACTCGTTCATGAAGCCGTAGCCGCCGTGCAGCTGGAGGCAGCGGTCGATCACGCGGTGCGCGACCTCGGTGCAGAACAGCTTCGCGGAGGCGGCCTCGGCGGCGGTCAGCTCACCGGCGTCCAGCGCCTCCAGGGCGCGGTCGGCGACGGCCTGGGCCGCGTCCACCTCGGCCTGGCAGGCGGCCAGCTCGAACTTGGTGTTCTGGAACGAGGCGACGGTCTTGCCGAAGACGGTGCGCTCCTGGACGTACTCCTTGGCGAACCGCACGGCGGCGGCGGCCTGGGCGTACGCGCCGAAGGCGATGCCCCAGCGCTCGGAGGCCAGGTTGGTGCCGAGGTAGCCGAAGCCCTTGTTCTCCTCGCCGAGCAGGTCCTCGGCGGGCACCTTGACGTCCACGAAGGCCAGCTCGGCGGTGTCGGAGACCTTCAGGCCCAGCTTGTCGAGCTTGCGGCCGACGGAGTAGCCCTCGGACTTGGTGTCCACGGCGAACAGCGAGATGCCGAAGCGGCGGTCGTCCTCGCGCGGGGCGGAGGTGCGGGCGCAGACGATGACGCGGTCGGCGTGGACGCCACCGGTGATGAACGTCTTGGCGCCGTTGAGGACGTAGTGCGTGCCGTCCTCGGAGAGCTTCGCGGTGGTCTTCATGCCCGCGACGTCCGACCCGGTGCCCGGCTCGGTCATCGCGAGGGCCCACATCTCCTCGCCGGTGACGAACTTCGGCAGCCAGCGCTTCTTCTGCTCGTCGGTGGCGAGCATCTTGATGTACGGCAGGCCGAGCAGCGTGTGCACGCCGGAGCCGCCGAAGGAGACGCCGGCCCGGGCGGTCTCCTCGTAGATGATCGCCTCGTACTTGTGCGAGTCGATGCCCGCTCCGTCGTACTCCTCGTCCACGTTGATCCCGAAGACGCCCAGCTCACCGAGCTGCTGGTAGAACTCGCGCGGCGCCTGCCCGGCGGCGAACCACTCGTCGTACACGGGCACGACCTCGGCCGCGATGAAGGCCCGGATGGTCTCCCGGAACGCCTCGTGGTCCTCGTTGAATACCGTACGGCGCACGGGGTGCCTCCCTGGTCGGTTACGTCTGCTGCGACTTCTGGTGCTACGTCTTCCGGTGCTGTGTCTTCCGGAGCATGGCTAAGCGCTTGCTCAGCCATGGTTAAAAGTTACCCGGCGGTCACGGGGCTGTCCAGGGTGATGCTGAGCACGCGGGGCCCGGACGGCGGCGACCGCCGGTCGGTAGGGTGATGCGCGATCCACGCCCGGTGAGATGTGAACGAAACGGTGGAGCTGTGCGCATGGAGCGGCATGTACTCGACGAGGCGCCCGTCTCGGCTGCTCTGGACGGTTTCGACCGGCGGATCGGCGGGCTGGTGCGGAGTCTGTCCTCGGAGCGGCTGACCGCCAACGACTGGTCCCCGCTGGCGGGGGAGTTCCTCGACCATCTGGGCGCGCTGTCCGTACGCCACCCAGCCCTCGACACCCCGCAGGCGGAGGCCGTCCTCCGCGCCGCGGAGCAGGCGGCGACCGGCGCCGTAGCCTTCGCCGCGTACTTCCCGGGCCACCCCTTCACGGTCTCCCTGGACTACGTGAACTTCGGGGTGTCCTACGACGCGGGCGCGGACGGAAGCCCCGTCCCCCTCGGGTCGTCCGACTGGCTCGACGCCTTCTGCCTGGCCGTGCTCACGGGTACGGCCGAGCGCCACCGGGAGGCGTTCTACCACGCGCGGAACTCTCGGGAGGACGCCCGCTTCCCCGTGGACGCGCTCGCCGACGGCCTCATGGCATACGTACTGGGGGACCTGGGCGACGACGAAGACGCGGACTACCCGCCCACGGAGGCGCAGGTGCTCGCGGCGATCGACGGCGGGCTCGCCTGGATCCGCGCGTTCGGTGCGGAACTGGGGCGCGATGTCGGGGGCCGCTCCGATTACCTCGCCCTTCTCGGGCTGCGCGCCCTGGCGGCGGGGGATCGGGAGGCGTTCGATGCGGCGTTGGGCCGACTGCTGCGCACGAACAGGGCGTTCGGCGAAATCAGCGCACAGCCCCGTTCCCTCCTGCCGCTCACACCCCTGGCGCTCGCCGCACTGGCGTACCGCCGCCGGGGCTGGTCGCCCGCCGTCGACAGCGACTACCTTCCTCGCGCCGTGATCACGGGCCGCAAGGCGAGCGGACCCGCGAGCCGCGCGGACATGGTCGCCGCGCTGCGTTCGGGAGCGGAACTCTTCGGACGTCCCGGCGAATAGCGGTTGCCGTCAGGTGGGGAATTCGCCGATCCAGGTGCGCTGGAGGAGGTGCTTGGGGAGGTAGCCGGATTCGATATCGAGGGGGAAGTCGGCGTCGTGGGCGAGGCAGGCGATGGCGAGGGGGCCGAGGGCGATGCTGCCGTCGACGTCGGTGGCCCGGTCCTCGGTCAGGGTCCAGTACGCCCTGTGGAGTTTCAGCGCGTCGGCGAGGGCGGGGGCGAAGCCGTCTTGGTCCTTGCGGAGGTAGTGGTAGAAGAGGTTGATGGGTGGGTAGAGGATGCCGTCCATCAGGTCTCGGGGGGCGATCTGGGCCACGGACGGGTCGGATGCCTCGATGGTGGCGATCAGCTTGTCCGCGAGGCCGGGGCCGCGGAGCCACCAGGTCTGGAGGGTGTCGACCCAGTGGTAGATGTACTCGTCGTACTGCCCCTGAGGTGACCGCATCCGCTCCAGCGGGATCTCGCTGAGCTGAGTCAAGCGTGCTTCGTCACGGCAGATGAGGGCCAGCCAGAAGGCGGACAGCCACTTGCCCGTATCGGCTGTGCCCATGTGGCCGGCAGCGGGGATGGTCCGCAGCTTCCTGTTGATGCGGCACTCGACAGTTCCCTCGGTCACCAAGCTCGCGGCGAACAGCGCCGAACTGACCTGCATGGCGTTGACCGTGGCTTCCCACGTCTCCACCTTGGAGGCTCGCGGATCGATGGCACAGTGGGCATGGAACCCCAGAATGGAGGAACCGACCGTGAAATCGAGCAGGGCTGCTGACTCCTCCAGATCGTCGATTTCCTCGATCAGGCGCTCGCTCAGCCGGTTGGCCAGTGCCTCCGTATCGGCTCTTCCCCGGAGATCGTGGCGGGTAATGACTGTCGTCATGGAAAAGTCCTCGGGTCGTGACAGAGGTCGCTGTATGTGGTGTCAGGTGGGGAACTCGTCGGCCCACGTCCCCTTCAAGAGGTGCAGGGGAAGGTAGTCCGACTCGATCTCGATGGGAAAATCGGCGTCGGCTGCCAGGCAGGCCATGGCCAGTGGAGCCAGGGCCACCCAGCCGAAGCAGGAGTCGGATCGCTCCTGGTCGGCCGACCAATAGGCCCTGTGGGCGTGGAGCGCCTGTTCCAGCGCGCTGTTGAACTCGGCGTGCTGCCCGGTGGCCCGCCGACGGAGAAGATCCATCGGAGGCCACATGAGTTGGGAGACATAGTCCTGCCCCGTGACGGACGGCACGCCAGGGGCTGTCCCCGACGCTGCCTCGACCAGTTTGTCGGCGAACTCCGGCCGGCCCAGCCAGAACGCCTGAAGAGCCTCGATCCACGCGTAGAGGTATTCGTCGCACACGGCTCCCGACTCGCGCAGCTTCGAAGTCGGGACGTGGCAAAGTGCCGTCAGCCGCTCGGCGTTGCGGCAGACGACCGCCAGGTAGAAGGCGGTGAGCCAGTGCCCCGCGTCCGCGAACGACTCGGGACGGACGAAGGCGGAAACCGTGCGCACTTCATGGTGGATGAGGCAGTCCACGTTGTCCTCGGCGGTCGTGGCGGCCGCGAAGAGGGCCGATCCGGACTGCATGGCGGCGACCCAGGCCTCCCACGCTTCGATCCAAGCGGCGGCGGGATCGACCGCGGACTTTTCATAGGCCATGACCAGGGACGTGGACATGACGCTCTCGAGGGCGTAAGGAGATTTGTGGATTCTTTCCAGCAATTGCTCGGTATGCGGAAAAATAGACGGTTTCTGCTCGGGCAGATGCTGTCGGGTGATCGCGTGTCGGGCGATGGCTCTGGTCACTGGGCCTCACTCTCTCGGAAACGTGCGCTCGGCGCGACCTTGTGGCTGAGGGCTCAGGTGGGGAATTCGCCGATCCAGGTGCGCTGGAGGAGGTGCTTGGGGAGGTAGTCGGATTCGATGCCGAGGGGGAAGCCGGCGTCGTGGGCGAGGCAGGCGATGGCAAGGGGGCCGAGGGCGATGGTGCCGTTGATGTCGGCGGCCCGGTCTTCGTTGAGGGTCCAGTAGGCCCTGTGGAGTTTTAGTGCGTCGGCGAGAGCGGGGGTGAAGCCGTCTTGGTCCCTGCGGAGGTAGTGGTAGAAGAGGTTGATCGGCGGGTCGAGCACACCCTGCAGCATGTCGAGGGGTGCGACGCGTGCGACCGAGGGGTCGGACGTCTCGATGGTGGCGATGAGTTTGTCGGCGAGGGCGGGGCCGCGGAGCCACCAGGTCTGGAGGGTGTCGATCCAGTGGTGGAGGTATTCATCGGCCAGAGCCTGGGGTGAGTGCAGCTGTTCCAGCGGGATCTGGCTGAGCTGGGTCAGGCGTGGCTGGTCGCGGCAGATGAGTGCCAGCCAGAAACTGGTCAGCCAGGCACCCGCGCCGGCTACCAGCCTGCAACCGGGGGCCGGGATGGTCCGCAGCTTGTGATTGATCCGGCACTCCACGGTTCCCTCGCCGGCCCCGGCGACGGCGAACAGTGCCGAGCCCATCTGCAGGGCGTTGACCGCCGACTCCCATGTCTCGATCGCAGCAGCCTCGGGATCGATCAGGCACCGGGCACGCAGACCCATCACGGAGGTATTGAAGGTTGCATCGATGAGCTTGGAGCTTCTGGCCAGCTCGTCGATGTCTTCGAACAGGTACTCCTCCAAGTCGGCTACGAACTGTTCCGTATCGCGCCCCTTGAATACGTCATGGCGGGCGATATTAGTGGTGCTCACGACAGGGTCCCCCTGCTGATGTCGAACCGTCTGTCGATGCTGCCACCCTCGGGGCACTACAGGCTCGGGCGTCCCGTGCCGGGTGAGGGTGTCAGGTGCAGTACTGCTTCGGCGTTTGCGATCAATCGCCCGACCTCGATGGGGAGATGCTCGAATTCCTCCATGACGACGTCGTACGGCTCTACGCGATAGGGGATCCCGTCGAGGCCGGTCGCCTCGATGAACCACCGGTACCCGGCGGGAGACGTGGAGTCCTCCGTAGCCACCCAGGTCGCCGCATGGCGCACGACCATGAGGTCTCCCAGGTAAGCGGTTAGGTCTGTGTGAAGGGTGATCCAGTCCGACTGCTCGAACTCTGCCAGCGGAAGGCGATCCACGTAGTTCTGAAGACCTGGCAGGAGAGTCAGTGGGTCCTCCGCGTACCGCTGCTCGCTCAGGCCCAGCATTTGGGCGATGCCCACGGCGTGACGGTGCATGCCGGCGGTCCACCCGGAGGCGTACGAGCCGGATTCCGTTGCGTCGGTCCTGGGGTCGGTTCCTGCTGAAGGCTCTCTCACAGGTCGGCGGCCAGTTCCCTGAGGGCGCCGAGGCGCATGCGGCCGGGGGCGTGGTCCCCGTCGGTGAGTTGCTGCAGGGCTTCGGATGGTGCGAGGCCCTGCTCGTGTGCGGTGTGCAGGAGGTCGAGCCAATGGAGTCCAGCGTGGTACGTCTCGTCGTCGCCGACATCCTTCGGCTCGAAGCTTGCAGCGTTCTCCGCGGCGGAGGCCCAGAGGTATCCCAGCACCCCGTGCCCATCCAGCACGGGCACGTACTGGACTTCGTCTTCCGCCGTGCGCTTGTAGCCGATGCGGCCGAAGCCCGAGGCATGAGTGAATTCGTCATACCGACGGGGAATCTCGGAAGTGGCCGCGACTGCGGGCAGGGTGGCGGCCAGGCGCGCCGCATTCACCGGACAGCCGGTGCCCTGGGCACGCCCCTTGAGGTCGTACGGCATCCAGGAGTCGTGGAGCGTCACCAGTTCCACGGACACGAAGCCGGCGTACGCCGAGGCCCTGAGCTCGAACAGGCCGCACTGGAGCGTGTCTCCTTCGGCCGACGCGAGCATCCCGTCACATCGAATGCCGGCGTCAACAGGGCCGGCCGCGCGGCCGGCCAGGTGGGCTGTGACCGTCTCGCCGAAGCGCCCCGAATCATCGGACGTTCTCAACTCGCCCCGGAACAATGAGTTCTGCGGCTTACCCCGCTCTGCGATGGACAGGCGCACCTGGGCCTCGGCGGTAGCGCGTCCATGTGCAGCGAGGACGGAGTGCGCGGCCAACGCATCACGCAAGCACAGCGCCAGGTCGTCGCCGCTGTCGTTGTTACGTCCCCAGGTCCAGCGGGCTACGGTTGTGCCGGTGTCCATAAGTACACCCTCGACTCGAGTCATTGGATGAGGCTAGCTTTCCTCGTTCACCTGTCGTGTCAAATGCAATGTGAGCTCCGCGCTTGCGAGCATCCTGATGATATCGATAGGAGAATTCTTTAGCTCTTCTCGAACGATTTCGGTCGGATCCGCCGTCCGGGTTCTTCCGTCCCGGCCGGTCGCTTCGATTGCATATCGGTAGCCGCGTGGTGTCGTGGAGTCAGGGACCGCGGCCCATTTTGCTCCGTGGCGCTGGATCAAGAAGTCGGCCACGTAAGCCATGAGGTCCGTCTGAAGAGTGATCCAGTCCGATTGTTCGAACTCGTGAAAGGGTAGCCTTGATGTGTGGTTCTGCAAAGCAGGCGCCAAATTCAATGGGTCGCTCGTGTAGATCTCCGGCGGTACTCCGAGCATGTCGGCGACATCGATAATTGTGAGGCGCCCCTCCTCGGTCCAGCGTTTGAGGTCGGGGTTCGTGGCTTCACCCTTTTCCATTATGCTTCCCTTTCGGGTGGAGCTACTTCTTCGGGGCGGGGTCGTATTCTGTGGATATTACCCGAGCCTGGATGAGGTAATTTCGTAGGGCGTCTGAAGTCCGGTCGCCGTGCTGTGCGCCTGAGCCGCGCAGCACGGCCATGGGTACTTCGCACAGTTCGGTCAGCCGTTGCTGGTCGCGGCAGATGAGGGCGAAGTGGGGGGCATCGATCCAAGAGGGTGCGTTGGTGTAGGTCCTGGGGCCGGTGACAGAGCGCGTGCGCACCTCGTGATGGGTGCGGCACTCGAAGGTGTCGCCCATGGCGGTGGTGGCGCGGAAGATCGCCCGGCCCCACTTGCGCGGCGTTCACCACGGCTTCCCGGATCTCGATGCCTGAGCACGCGGGGTTGACCGTCGAACGGGCGCTGACGCACGTCCGTACGGAGTTCCACAGGGATGCGTGGCGGCTGGTCTCATGGGCCAAGGATCGTGCGAGGCCTTCGTCGCTGAGTATCGGGGCGAACGGTGCACCCGTCGGGATGCGCTGCGCGTCGGGGGAATCCTCAGGTGGCGAATTCGCCGATCCAGGTGCGCTGGAGGAGGTGCTTGGGGAGGTAGTCGGATTCGACTTCGAGCGTGAAGCCATTGTCGAAGGCCATGCATGCGATGGCGAGCGGAGCGAGAGCGACCAAGCCGTCGGTGTTCAAAGATCGCGCCTCGTCTCCAGCCCAGTACTGCCGGTGCCAGTTCAGAAACTCGCTCAGTGATGAGTTGAACTTTTCAGCCTCGCCACGGTTGTAGAGCTGGAACAGCTCAAGTGGCGGGTAAAAAATCTTCAGTAGCGATTCCTTGTCGGCGATCTGGGCGGGCTCGGGGGTGGCATGGCGGATGGCGGCAGCCAGACTGCTCCACATATCGCTTGAGCGACGAGCCCAGTAACCCTGGACGGCTTCAACCCATTCGTAGACGTACTCGTCGAACACTGCGCCGGATTCGCGAAGGAGTGAAACGGGCACCCGCATGAGTCGGTTGAGGCGCTCCTCCTCGCGGCAGATCGTCGCCAGATAGACCGAAGTGAGCCATGCGCCGGCGTGTGAGTACGGGGTTGGTCCCGTTGCAGGGAGTCGCTTCACCTCATCGGCGATCCCGATGCGACAGGACACCAATCCTTCTGTCGCAGCGGCCGAATCGAACAGCGCGGAGCCGACCTGCATGGCGGTGACCCACGCCTCCCAGGTCTCGAACTTCTCGCTCCGGGGGTCACCGGAACAGTGTGACAAGGCCATGGTCAAGCAGCATTCAAGGGCCCGGGCCCGGGAAATCTCCGATACCTCAAGCCGATCGAGGACCCGATGGGTGCTCTCGGTGAGCGAAGCCATGTCCTCCTGGGTCGCCGCTACTGGGAAGTTGTGGCGGGGGACTCGCATGACCACTGATCTCTCTTCTCTGGCTAGGCGGGGAATTCCCCGATCCAGGTGCGCTGGAGGAGATGCTGGGGGAGGTATTCGGATTCGACGTCGACGGGGAAATTGCCGTCGTAGGCGAGGCATGTCATGGCGAGTGGCCCGATGGCCCACAGGCCCTCGGTGTCCTCCTCGCGGTCCTCGTTGTTTGTCCAGTAGCTCTTGTGGAGTTCAAGGGATTCGATCAGGGCAGCGTTGAAACCGGCATGGTCATGCTTGATGAACCGGTAGAAGAGATTGATCGGCGGGTACGAGATGTTCTGCAGCCAGTCTCGCGGGGCGATTTCGGTCATGTCCGGGTGGGAGGTCCGGAAGGCTGCGGTAAGGGCCTCGACCATGGCGGGTTGCTGACGTGACCAATACGCCTGCAACGTTGCTACCCAGTGGTAGAGGTATTCGTCGTGCTGTGCGCCTGAATCGCGCAGCACGGCCATGGGTACTTCGCATAGTTCGGTCAGCCGTTGCTGGTCGCGGCAGATGAGGGCGAAGTAGAAGGCATCGATCCACGAGGGTGCGCTGGTGTAGGCCCTGGGGCCGGTGACAGGGAGCGTGCGCATCTCGTGGTGGATACGGGACTCGAAGGTGTCACCCGTGGCAGTGGCGGCGCGGAAGATCGCCGATCCCACTTGCATGGCGTTGACCACGGCTTCCCAGGTTTCGATGCCCGAGCACGTGGGGTCCACTGTCGACCGGGCGCTCACGCATGTGCGGACGGAGTTCCACAGGGCGTCGAGCATATGTGGCGACTGCTCGATCGAGGAGATCTCCTCGATGGTCTCCTCGGTCAGGGATCGTGCAAAGCCTTCATCGTCGGGCCCGGGCCCGCCATGGCGAGGGATGGTCACGGTCACGAAGGTTTCCTGACGTCGAACTTCTGACTGGCGTATCGAGACGAACGGTGCGTCCGTCGGATGCGCTGCGGGTCGGGTGAGGGCTCAGGTGGGGAATTCGCCGATCCAGGTGCGCTGGAGGAGGTGCTTGGGGAGGTAGTCGGATTCGATGTCGAGGGGGAAGTCGGCGTCGTAGGCGAGGCAGGCGATGGCAAGGGGGCCGAGGGCGATGGAGCCGTTGATGTCCGTGGCCCGGTCCTCGTTGAGGGTCCAGTACGCCTTGTGGAGCTTGAGTGCCTCGGTGAGGGCGGGGGAGAAGCCGTCTCGGTCTTGGCGGACGTAGTGGTAGAAGAGGTTGATGGGTGGGTAGAGGGTGCCGTCCATGAGGTCTCGGGGGGTGATCTGTGCGACGGCCGGGTCGGATGCCTCGATGGTGGCGATGAGTTTGTCGGCGAGGTCGGGGCCGCGGAGCCACCAGGTCTGGAGGGTGTCGACCCAGTGGTAGATGTATTCGTCGTACTGCCCCTGAGGTGACCGCAGCCGCTCCAGAGGAATCTCGCTGAGCTGCGTCATCCGTTCCTGGTCACGGCAGATGACGGCCAGCCAGAAGCCGGACAGCCAGTTGCCCGCGTCGGCCGTGGACAGCGGCCCGGCGGCGGGGATGGTCCGCAGCTTCCTGTTGATGCGGCACTCGACGGTTCCTTCGTTCACCGCGCTCGCGGCGAACAGGGCCGAAGTGACCTGCATAGCGTTGACGGTCGCTTCCCACGTCTCCACCTTGGAGGCTCGCGGATCGATGGCACAGCGGGCACGGAAGGCCAGAAGGGAGGACCTGCACGTGAGGTCGATCAGGGCTGTCGACGCGTCCAGCTTGTCGATGTCCCGGACCAGGCGCTCGCTCAGCCGGTTGGCCAGTGTCTCCGCTTCGGCTCCTCTCTGGAGGTCGTGGCGGGTAATAGCTACCGTCATGAAAGGGTCCCCTTGCTGATGTCGAACCGCCGATACCGGTAACCAGTGTACCGGCCCGAATTTTTCTCCCCCTTGACTACAACGTATTCTAGGTCGCCGGTCTCCAGTGCTTTTCTTATGGCGTCGGACGCTGCTGTTTCATTTCGCATGTCCATTTTCTCGAGGATGTCAAAGAAGTACTCCTTGCTTCCCTGGGAAACCTTCTTACCGTCCGGAAGGGTTCGTTGGCCGAGCTCCGTGCCTGTGCTGCTCTTCGCCTCGATGACGACCACGCGGCCGTCTTCGTGTATCCACACCTGGTCGAACTGGTCGTTACCATTCGCGGGGCCGCGCAGTTCCTGCCGTTTGAAGTCCGGATGGCGTTCCGCCATGTAGTGATGCTCGGCCGCTGCTTCCCCGAACTCCTCGGCCGCCTTGCCCATGCTGGTATGGGTCTGCTTGTAGGCGTCGGTCGTCTCTTCCAGGAGTTGGCCGGACTCGAAGTCGTCGTGGGTTTTGTGGAGGCTACCGGCCTCCGCCTTCCACTTCTCCATGAGGTTGTCGAGCTGGATGGCGGCGAATCGTTTTTGGGCCGCGACATCAAGAATTCTGTGCCTTACGCGACTGGTGACCGTGTCCGCCCGCACGCGGATGTAGTCGGGGTCGAGGAAGCGGGGTTTGGGCGGCGCGGGGGCGTCCTTGGCGCGGACCCACGGACCGTTGTCCACCAGCTGTGTGAGCTGCGGAGGTGCGTATCCACTCGCATCCAGGACATCGGTGTCCCTGCGGGTGCCGTCCTTTCTGTAGTAGTGCTCGCGGTACCCCGACTCCTCGTTCGCCCGATAGACCTGGATCTCCTCGATCTGCTCCCGGGTCAGCGAACCCTGTTTGCCGTACGGGTTCGGGCCGTCGGACATGAAGGCGGGACGGGGCACCCGGGGATGCGTCGGTCCCGAGGGCCCGCCGGAGCCGGAGCCCGGGCCGCCGCCCCCGTGGCCCGAGGGGAGCGAGCTGCCGGAGCCCGGACCGGACGGATGGCGGGTCGGTCCGGGGACGCCGCTGTCGCCGGTGTGCCCTCCACCGCCGCCCGCATGGTGCGTCGCCGGGTCCGACGACCTTCCCGCCCCGACCAGTGCCTCCTCCGGCGTGGCCGAAGCCCGTACCCCCGCACCCTCCTGCCGGGCCGCCGAGTTGTGCTGGAGCAGGGTGCCGTCCTTCGCGAGGACGTTGCCCGGGCGGTCCAGGTAGACCGGGTTGCCGTGCTCGTCCAGGCCCGGGATGACGTCCTTCGGGAGGGCCGTCGTGCCGTCGGGGAGTTTGAGGGAGCCTTCGGGTATGCGGAGGGCGCCCTCAGGGGGGTGTATGCCCTCCGGGAGGTGGACCACGCCGTCGCCCAGGTCCAGGGCTCCCGGGGGGATCTCCGCGCCGGCCGGGAGCTTGAAGGAGTTGGCCGGGACCTCGAACGCGGCCTCCGGGACCGCCGCGCCCTCCGGCAGGTGCAGGGTGCCGTCGGGGAGTTTGAACGCGCCGTCCGGGAGGCTGATCGCGCCCTCGGGGAGGGCGGGTATCTCGAGCTGCCCCAGGCCCTTGAGCGCCGCCAGGCCGTCGCCGATCTTCGTCAGGCCCATGCCCGCGCCCTTGAAGACGTACGTCATCGGGTCCACGACCCGGCCCACCTTGCCCACCGTGGACAGGGCCTTCGCCGCGACGGCCGCCTTTCCCGCGCCGGAGGCCGCGCCGCCCGTGCCGCCGGTGAAGATCGTCGTGACGACGTTGAACGCCACCGCGCCCGTGGCCCGGGACGGGTTCTCGCTCCACTGGTCCCAGGCCAGCAGCGCCTTGCCGGTCTCCTTCATCGCCGTACGGGACTCACGCAGATAGGCGGGGAGTTTGTCGTCCGGCAGGGTCCAGTACAGGCCGGCCAGCGGTGTGCCGGAGATCGCCAGGCCGGTGGCGAGCTTCCCCAGGCCCGACCACGCCTGCTTGGCGGAGTCCCAGCCGTCGGTGCCGACCAGGGTGCCCAGGCCCTTGATCGTGCCCCAGACGCCGTCGACGAAGAAGCCCTTGACGAAGTCCCAGGCATGTTCGTGGAGTTGCCACCAGGGCTTGGACTCCTGGACCGGATCGCCCCAGGGCAGGCCCTCGGCGTGCTTGAGGGTCTCGGCGTCGTAGCCGTACGTGCCCTTCTTGCCGGAGCCGTCGTCGATCTTCAGCGCCGGGCCGCCGACCAGGGCGACGATCTTGTCGTGGCAGGTCCGCTCCACGGCCTGGAACGCCGCCCAGGTCTCGGCGATCTCGTCGTGGCGGCGGTTGTTCTCCTCGACCAGGTCCCCGTCCTCGCGCCACTTGTCGTCGTCCTTGATCCGGACGACGAACGCCTCGGCCTCGCGCTTGAGCTCCTTCAGCTTCTCGACCAGTGGGTAGGCGTCGGACGCGTACGTGGCCAGCGCGGCCGTGATCGTCTCCAGCTCCGACTTCAGGGAGGTCCCCCGGTCCGCGACCGGTTTCGTGGTCGCGAAGAGCTGGTCGGCCTCCGGCGCCTTGTAGAACGCCTGGAGGCCGCCGAAGCTGCTGTGGACGTCACCGGCGGCCGTGGCGGTCGACGCCGCGCTCTTCGTCAGCGTGGTCACGCTGGTGTCCAGCAGGGCGAGGTTGCCGGTGAAGACCGGTATGCCGGACGGGGTGACCGCCTCGTTCTTGCTCACTTGCCCGCCCGTATGTCCTTGAGCACGTCCAGGCGGACGGACTTGGCGGCGTCCTGGGCCCGCTTGGCCGTGTCGAGGTCGCCCTCCACGTACTCGCTCGTCGCCGTCGCGGCGCCCAGCACGGCGGCCTGGATGCGCTCCGCCATCGACTTCAGCTGCGGCTTCCGCTCCGTGATGTACGTGCCCAGCGCGGCGGCCACCGGCCCGAGGGAGGGGTGGGACAGGGGCTCCGCCCCCACCGCCACCGGCCCGGCGACCGGCAGCGACGCCGCCGAGCCCGGTACCGCCGTGCCCGCGTGCGTCGCCGCCTCCGACATCGCGGTGACCATGGAGTTCAGCGCCTTCTCCAGGTCACCGGCGTGCGTGCCGACCTTCTTCAGCTGCCCCTGTACGCCCTGCGGTTTGATGTCCCAAGCCGTCACCGGCCGCCCCCCCCGGAGTCGTGAACGTCAGCCGATGTTGTCGACGGCCGCCTTGGCGCGGGCCAGGGTCTGGTGCGCCGTGCCGTCGTTCTTCTCCAGCGTGGAACGGAGAAGGTGGATGATGTTCTTGACCTCCTGCGAGGTCGCCTGCCAGCGGAGTTCCTTGCCGTGGTAGTCGTCCGCCACGCCGTCCGCCGTGAAGTCGGCCATCGCGGCCTTGACCTGGCCGTCCCGGGCCGTGATGACCAGTTCGAGCTGGGCGATCACCGTCTGGAGGCTGCCCTGCACCTCGGTCGATGCGCCGGTGTCGTACGACCGCCGGTCCGTGTTGCCGCCGTGTCCTGCCATGACTCTTGTCTCCCCGTCAGGAATGTGTACGGATGCGTCGAAGGTGCCGGTGGTGCCGGCTCAGCGGCCGCCGAAGCGGGCCGCGTCGAAGTTGGCCGAAGCCATCTGCGTACGGGCGTTCTCGCCCTGCTCCTGCTCGCCCGAGCCGAACGCCGCGTCCATGCCCTGCTGGCCGCCCAGGATGCCGGAGAGCGAGGCGTTGAGCGCCGCGGTGATCTCGTCGGAGCGGTTCTTGAAGTCGTCGAACGCGACCTTGCCCGCGCCGTTGAACTTGCCCTCCAGCGGCTCCGCCGCGGCGATCAACTGCCGGATCAGCGTGCCCAGATCGGTGCTGGAGCCCTGCGAGTGCTTGAGCAGCGTCGTCAGGACCGTGGACCCCATGTCGAACTTCATCGGCTTCCCCCATGCGTCGGACCTCGAACGGATGTATCCGTCCCAGCATCATGTCTATCAATCCGCGCGTCGCTACTGCAATCTGCAATCGGCCATATCGTCGCGGTGACCGGGCGAGCCGACCGGTGACCCCGTCGGATGCGCTTTGCGAAGCGGTACATCAGTGCGGTACGTCAGTGCGGTACGTACACCGTCTGCGTCAGCCGGTTCGGGCGCCCCCGCTGGATGAACACCCCACGTCCCGGCGCCTGTTGGGCCGCGTACACGCCGGGGAAGAGCTGGCCCTCGCTGCGGTCGCCGGACATCACGAGCGCCGAGGCCCCCGACTCCCGCAGGCTCTGCACCACCGGCTCGTACATCCCGCGCGCCGCCCCCGCCACGCGCCGCGACAGCACGAAGTGCAGACCGATGTCCACGGCGGAGGGGATGTACGGGAGGAACGCGGCCAGCGGCGACTGGCCCGCGGTCGTCAGCACGTCGTAGTCGTCCACCAGGACCACGATGCGCGGCCCCTGGCCCCAGCTGCCCGGCTCCAGGTCCTCCAGGCGGGCGTTCTCGTCCGGCAGCCGCTTCTCCAGCTCCGCGGAGATCGCGGCCGAAAGGCCCATGCAGAGCTTGGAGTTGTACGCGTAACCGCCGTTCAGCTCCTCCGGGACCACCCCGCGCAGCGAGCGCCGGGGGTCCATCACCGCGAAGACGAGGTCGTCCTCGCCGTAACGGTCGGCGAGCCCCTGGGCGACCGCCCGCAGCAGGTTCGTCTTGCCGCACTCGCTGTCCCCGAGCACCAGCAGGTGCTGGTCGTGGCCGAACAGGTCGAGCAGCACGGGCGCCAGGGCCGACTGGTCGAGGCCCAGCGGCACCCGCTCCGGCTCCGCCGCCCGGCCGGGCAGCAGGTGCGGTTCGAGCAGGTGCGGCAGCACCCGTACCGGCTGGGCGACCTCGCCGTGCCAGGTGGCCCGGACCGTGCGCGTGGCGCGCTCCAGGACCGCGCCCAGCTCCGTCGTCTCCGCGACCCCGTCCGTGCGCGGCAGGGCGACCTGGGCGAAGAGCTTCCCGTCGGTGAGGACGCGGCCCGGCTCGTCGGGGGAGAGGGTCTCGGCCAGCTTGCGGTCGATGCTCGACTCGCCCGGGTCGTTGAGCCGCAGCTCCACGCGGGTGCCGAAGTTGGACTGGATCGCGATGCGCACGTCGTTCCACCGGAGCATCCCGGCGACGACGTGGATGCCGTAGCCGCCGCCCCGCTTGAGGATGTCCGCGACCGCGTCGTCCAGCTCCTCGAAGTCGTCGCGCAGCGCGCCGAACCCGTCGATGACGAGGACGATCTCGGCGGACGCCAGCTCCGGCAGCCGGCCCGCCGCGTGCAGGGTGCGCAACTGCTCGACGGAGTCGATGCCGTGCTCGCGGAACAGCTCCTCGCGCAGCGCGAGCATCGCCCGCACCTCCTCGACCGTGCGCGCCGCCCGCTCCCGGTCGGCGCGGCCGGCGGCGCCGCCGACGTGCGGCAGCTCGGCGAGCGCCTGGAGGCCGCCGCCGACCAGGTCGAGGCCGTAGACGCCGACCTCCTGCGGGGTGTGCGTGAGCGCCAGGGAGAGGACCAGGGTGCGCAGCAGCGTCGTCTTGCCGGACTGCGGGCCGCCGATGACGGCCGCGTGCCCGCCGGCCACCGTGAGGTCGAGGAGCCACTGCCCCTGCCACTGCTTGGCCGGGTCGTCCAGCAGCCCGAGCGGCACCAGGAGCGGGCCGCGCTGCCGGGTGCCCGGCCGCCCCGCGTCCGGGCGCACCCCGGCCAGCCGCATCCCGCGCGGCCCGGCGTCCAGCGGTCCGGCGACGGCGTCCAGGGTGATCGCCGGGGGCAGCGGGGGCAGCCAGATGCTGCGTACCCCGGGCGCCGCACCGGTCAGCTGGTCCACCATGACCGCGAGTTCGGTCGGCCCGGTCTCGCGGCGGCGGGCCGACGGCTCGCGGTCCTGGGGTCCGCTCTCCGGCCCGGCGAGGGTGTTGTACGCCTCGTAGGGGAGGGCGAGCGGCCCGGTCTCCTCCTCGTCGGCGCTCCGCACGGGTCCCCGGTACGCGCCGGAGACGTAACCCGCCTTGAAGCGCGTGTAGTGGCTGGTGTCCACCTTGAGGAAGCCGAAGCCGGGCAGCGGCGGCAGGTGGAAGGCGTCCGTGGTGTCCAGGACCATCCGCGACTCGTCGGCGGAGAAGGTGCGCAGGCCGAGGCGGTACGAGAGGTAGGTCTCCAGGCCCTTGAGCTTGCCGCTCTCGATGCGCTGGCTGGACAGCAGCAGATGCACCCCGATGGAGCGGCCGATCCGGCCGATGGAGAGGAACAGGTCGATGAAGTCCGGCTTGGCGGTGAGGAGTTCGCCGAACTCGTCGATCACCACGAACAGGTGCGGCAGCGGTTCCAGGTCCGGCCGCTTCTGCGCGCGCAGCGCCGCGTAGTCCCCGATGTCCGCGACGTTGCCCGCGTCCTTCAGGGCCTGCTGGCGGCGCTTGACCTCACCGGCGAGCGAGGAGTGCACGCGCTCGACCAGGCCCGCCTGGTTCTCCAGGTTGGTGATGACCCCCGCCACGTGCGGCAGGTCCGCGAACGGGGCGAAGGTGGCGCCGCCCTTGTAGTCGACCAGGACGAGCGCCAGGTCCTCCGGCGGATGGGTGGCCGCCAGGCCGAGGACCAGGGTGCGCAGCAGCTCCGACTTGCCGGAGCCCGTCGCGCCCACGCACAGCCCGTGCGGGCCCATGCCCAGCTCGGAGGACTCCTTGAGGTCCAGGAGCACCGGCTCATGCGCGTCGCTGATCCCGATCGGCACCCGCAGGAAGGCCCGTTCGCCGCGCGGCGCCCAGAGCCGGTCCAGGTCCAGCGACGCCACGTCCTGGATGCCGAGCATCGCGGCGAACTCGACGGGCCCGGCCAGCGGCGCGTCGGCCAGGGACTCGGCGGACAGCCGCAGCGGGGCGATCATCCGGGCCAAGCCCTCCGCGAAGGGCACCCCGACCTCGTCCACGGTGCCGTGCGACGCGACGGTCTCCGCCGCGCGCAGGTCCTCCACGACCACGTCCGTGCCGTCCACGGTGAGGCGCACGTTGACGTGGTCCGGCTCCTGGACCCGGCGGTCGAGCAGGTGCACCACGGTCACGCCCATCTCGCGCAGCCCCACCGCGTCGTCGGGGCGCGGCAGGTCCACGGCGTCCTCGCCGTGCCCGTCGACCACCACGAGCAGCCGGGAGTTCATCGCGAGCGCGTCCCGCCCGGCCAGGCCCCGGCGGACCTCGGCCGCGTACGAGGCGCGGCGGCGCAGCTCGGGCCCGAGGAGGCGGGCCAGCTGTGCGGCGGAGGGCGCGATGCGGCGGGCGGCGACCGGGCCGTCGGACTGCTCGGGGTCGAGCAGGTGCGGCAGCCACTTGGCCCACTCCCAGTCGGCCATCCGCTCACCGGACGCGGCAACCGCGATCGCCACGTCGTCCGGCGCGTGCAGGGCGGCCGCTTGGACGAGCAGGGCGCGCACGACCCGCAGGCCGTCCTCGCGGGGGCCGATGACGCTGACGTTCCCGGCCCGGTCCAGCGGGACGGTCAGGGGGAGTTCGGTGCCGTTGCGGAACCGCTGCACCACGGCCGACGCCTCGTTGAGCATGAAGAGGTCGGGCGGGGTGAGGACGGACGAGCCCTGCTCGCCGATCCGGAGGTCCCGCAGCGGCATCTCGCCCGTGCCGCCCCGTATCCGCAGGAAGTCGTCGTCGCCCCTGCGCCGCTCCCAGAGCCGGGCCGGGTCGCGCACGATGTCGTACAGGGCGTACGGGGACGGGTTGAGCACGTCCGCCTGCTCGCGCCGGACCCGCTCCTCGGCCGACAGCTCCTCGCGCAGGTCCTCCACATAGGCGAGGTACGCCTCGCGCTGGGTGCGGCGGGTGCGCTGCGCCTTGCCGCGCTGGGAGAGCAGCAGCACCGCCGAGCCGATGACCGTGACGACGAGGATGATCGCGCCGAGCCCGGCGAACTGGCTGTTGCGGACCACCGTCATCATCACCACGGACGACATGACCCCGGCGACCGGGAGCAGCGACATCGCGATGTTCCCGGACTTGCCCTCGGGCAGGTTGGGCGGCGCCTCGATGGTGCGCGGCTCGGAGGGGGCCGCCGGGCGCGTGGTGCGGGCGGGGCGGTGGATCAGGCGGGTGCTCATCGGCTCCGTCCGGGGAGGTCGGCCGGGTGGGCGTACGGGCTCGGCACCGGGATCACCGGCGCTTCTGGGACAGCTCGAAGACCTCGGCGGCGAGGCGGGCGGCGGCCAGCCGGGCCGGGCGGGCGAGCAGTTCGGTGCGCAGCGGTCCGCCGGCCGCGAGGTGCCGGTCGTACGGCAGGACGTGGACGCGGGCGCCGGCCGACGCGAGGCGTTCGGCCGCCGCGTCGACGTCGATGCCGGGGCGCGGGGTCGTCACGGAGAGCGCGACGACGGTCCCCTCGATGACGTGCGCGGGGAGCGCCCGCAGCCACTGGAGCACGGAGTACGTGCTGGTCACACCGTCGAGCGTGGCGGGCGCGGCGATCACCCGGGCCTGCGCGGCGGACAGGGCGACCCGGGCGACCTCGGCGGGCAGCGTCTCGCAGTCCACCACGGTCACCCCGAAGTAGCGGCGCAGGGCGACCATCACCCGTTCGTACGTGACGGTGTCGACCATGGCCCCGATCCGGCCCTGGCTGCCGGGCAGCAGCCAGGCGTTGTCCGGGAGCTGGACGAGATAGCCGGTGACGTCGAGCAGCGACATCTGCGGCACCGCGATGTCCGCCAGGTCGGCCGTGGTCCACCGCAGTGCCTCGGCGCCCAGCCGCAGCGGCAGCGAGCCCAGCGCCGGATCGGCCTCCACGAGGAGGACGGGGTCCTGCCGGTAGTGCGCGTACGTGGTGCCGAGCAGCGCCGTCACCGTGGTCTTGCCGGCGCCGCCCCGGATGGACGTGACCGCGATCTGCCGCCCCGTCGTCACCGGCTGCTGGAGCACTTCGGCGGTACGGGTGAGCGCGGCGACCTCCCGGGCGGCGGACCCGGAGACGATACGGCGCACGGCGCGCGCGGCCCGGACGGCGACGGCCTCACCGCGCACCGGCCGCCGCGCCACGGCGGCCATCGCCTTGTCGACGACCGGGAGCGAGTCGGGGGTGGGGGGAGGCGTGGGTGTCCCGGGCCAGGCGCGGGCGGCGGGGGCGTGGGCCTGGGCATGGGCCTGGGCCGCCTCGTGCGCGGCGGGGCCCGGCGCGGTGGGCTCGGGGCGCGCGGGCGGCACCGAGGGGCGCGGGTCCGCCGGGGTCCCGGCCCCGGCCGGGCCCGTGCTCTTCAGGTCGCGCAGGAGGTCGCCCTGCCAGTTGTGGTCCGCGTTCGGCATGTCTGCCCTTCTTCGCCGCTTCGATGCCCCGCCGGGAGCGCCCGCGTGTGTGGTCTCGGAGTCGTCAGAACTTGTTCAGCAGTTGCCCGTAGACGCCGAACACCCCGACGGCGAGCGGGAAGAGCCCCACGACGCCGATGGACTCGATCAGGTCGGCCGTCCGCCGCAGCCGCACCCGTACGTGCTCCGGCGGCTCCGCCACCAGCGCGAGCAGGGGCAGCAGCGCGGCCGCGCACAGGACCGCGACGGGCCCCCCGCCCCCGGAGTGGTCCAGCCACAGCATCACCAGCCGCACCCCGGTGAACGCGGCGGCGGCGAACAGCGCCACCACCTCCGCGACCAGCGGGAACGCCCGGGCCCGGGACAGCAGCACCACCGCGACCAGGCACGGCAGCAGCACCGTCCACACCGTCGGCCGGTCCGCCGTGGTGAGGAGGTAGCCCCCGGCGGCGGCCGACACCGCCGTGACGAGCGTCGCCAGGGCGAGGCCCCGGTGCGTGGCGGCCAGCGCGTTGCCCACGTCGTGGCGGCTGACCGAGGCACCGCCCGAGCGGCGGTCGTCCAGCCCCGTGAGGCCCGACGCCATCAGCGCCAGCCGGGGCAGCAGACCGAGCAGCACCACGGAGAACACGGCCATCACGGCGCCGAGCCGGGCCGGGTCCGCCGTGGCGGCCGCGACGACCTCCCAGACCCCCGTCATCACGGCCGTGGCCAGCGCGCCGATCAGCCCGCCCCGGCCCAGCGGCGAGAGCAGCCCGAGCAGCACCAGCGACAGGGCGACAGCCCCGGCCACGGCCGCCAGCCGCAGCGCGCCGGACCAGTCGTGGGCGTCGGCGGCCGTCCACGCCGTGAGGACGCCGAGCCCGGCCGAGACGAGGAGCAGCGCGGTCGCCAGCGAGCGGTTGCCCCGGCCGAGCCGGGCGACCAGCGCACCGGCCACCAGCAGCAGGACCGTGATGCCCGCCAGCGCCCCGGCCAGCGCGCCCAGCGGGAACTCGCGGCGGGCGAGCAGCGCGGCGATCACCGCGAAGACCACGGTCGCCGCGCCCGCGCCGACGCGGCGGGCGGCCGGACGCCAGCGCCAGGTCTGCAGGTCCAGGCTGTCCGCCACCTGGTCCGTGACGTCGTGGACCACCGGGGCCGGTGGGGCCGCGTGGATGCGGACCAGCCGGAGCACGGCACCGTCGCCGATGCCCGCCGAGGCCAGGGTGGCGTCGTGCGGCAGCGCCGAGCCGTCGGCGGTCAGCAGCTGCCGGGTCAGCGGGCGGGACGCGGCCCGGTCGTCCAGCAGTTGGAGGATGTCCGGAAGGAGCTGCCCGACCGGGGTGTCGGACGGCAGGACGAGATCCGCGCGGCGCCGCTCACCGACCAGGGTCACCCGGCTCATCTCCGCGCGGGAAGCCATTGCCGTACTCACTGACGAGAACCAATCATCGCGACGTCCAGGAATGTCGAGGGCAAACGGTGCAAACGGTGCAATCGGGTCGGCCGGTCAGCGGACGGACTGCTGGTACTGCCGCTGCTGCTTCTCCTGCTCGGCCTTCTGCTTGTCCAGGGTGTGCTGGAGGAAGGACCAGCCGACGCAGCCCGCGCACAGCACCGCGGTGATGGCGATGCCCGCGAAGACCTTGCCCAGGCGCTCGTCGGCCGTCCGCCGCGCACGGCCGGTGCCGAACAGGAGCGCGTCGCGCATCCGCCGGCGGCGTACTCCCACCGACTCCAGCAGCTGACTGTCGTAATCCCGTGCCATGCGACCCCCCTTTGCCATTGCAACATAAGGCATGGGGTGACGGCGGGGACACCTCGGGTGGCCGGATCGGGGGCGCGCGGGGCCGGGGCGTGGCGGTTTCATCCGTTCCGGTGGGTGAGTGGACGAAACGTACACTTCAGTCCGCCCCCGCGGCCGCCTAGCGTCGCCTCGGCACACGCATCCCAGGAAAGGGCACCCCCCGTCATGACCAGCAACGAGACGCCCCGCGGCCCCGTCGACTCCTCGCGCATCCCCCGGTACGCGGGCCCCGCGACGTTCGCCCGGCTGCCCCGCCTGGACGAGGTCGGCACGGCGGACGTGGCCGTCGTCGGGGTGCCGTTCGACTCGGGTGTCTCCTACCGGCCCGGCGCCCGCTTCGGCGGCAACGCGATCCGTGAGGCGTCGCGCCTACTGCGCCCGTACAACCCGGCGCAGGACGCCTCGCCCTTCGCCCTGGCGCAGGTCGCCGACGCGGGGGACATCGCGGCCAACCCGTTCAACATCGAGGAGGCCGTGGAGACCGTCGAGGCGGCGGCCGACGAGCTGCTGTCCACGGGCGCCCGGCTGATGACGCTCGGCGGCGACCACACCATCGCGCTGCCGCTGCTGCGGTCCGTCGCCAAGAAGCACGGCCCGGTCGCGCTGCTCCACTTCGACGCCCACCTCGACACCTGGGACACCTACTTCGGCGCCGCCTACACCCACGGCACCCCGTTCCGCCGGGCCGTCGAGGAGGGCATCCTCGACACCTCGGCGCTCTCCCACGTCGGCACCCGCGGCCCGCTCTACGGCAAGCAGGACCTCACCGACGACGCCAAGATGGGCTTCGGGATCGTCACCTCCGCCGACGTGATGCGGCGCGGCGTGGACGAGATCGCGGACCAGCTGCGCCAGCGGATCGGCGACCGGCCGCTGTACATCTCCATCGACATCGACGTGCTGGACCCGGCGCACGCCCCCGGCACCGGCACCCCCGAGGCGGGCGGCCTCACCTCCCGCGAGCTCCTGGAGATCGTGCGCGGTCTGTCCTCCTGCCACCTGGTCTCCGCCGACCTGGTCGAGGTCGCCCCCGCGTACGATCACGCGGAGATCACCTCCGTCGCCGCCTCGCACACCGCGTACGAGCTGACGACGATCATGACCCGCCAGATCGCGGAGGCCCGCCAGCAGTGAGTCACGACCACCACGACGAGCGGCCCGAGCTCACCCCCGCGCAGATCGAGGCCGCGCTAAACCCCCCGCCCGGACGCACCGGCGGCGACCTCGTCGTCGAGACGCTGCGCGGGCTCGGCGCGACGACGGTCTTCGGGCTGCCCGGACAGCACGCGCTGGCGCTGTTCGACGCGCTGCGCCGCTCGTCGCTCCAGTACGTGGGGCTGCGCGTCGAGAACAACGCGGGCTTCGCGGCCGACGCCTACGGGCGGATCACCGGCGAGGTCGCCCCGCTGTTCCTGTCGACCGGGCCCGGCGCGCTGACCTCGCTCGCCGCGCTCCAGGAGGCGGCCGCCGCCTCCGCGCCGGTGCTCGCGGTCTCCAGCCAGGTCCCGGTGCGCGGTCTGGGCGGCGGGCGCCACGGCCACCTGCACGAGCTGCGCGACCAGCAGGCGTCGTTCCGGGACGTGGTGAAGTCCGTCCACACCGTGCGCGCCGCCTCGCAGATCCCGTCGGCGATCGCCGCCGCCTGGGAGTCCGCGCTGACGGCCCCGCACGGCCCCGTCTGGGTCGAGATCCCGCAGGACGTGCTGGACGCGGAGACCGGGCTGCCCGTCGTCCTCGCCCCGGACGCCACCCCGCGCGAGCTCCACGCCCGCCCGGAGCTCATCGCGGTCGCCGCGCACCTGCTGTCGCACGCGGAGCGCCCGGCGATCGTCGCGGGCGGCGGAGTCGTACGGTCGGACGCGTCCGGGAAGCTGCGGGCGCTGGCCGAGAAGATCAAGGCCCCCGTGGTCACCACGTACGGCGGGAAGGGCGCCTTCCCCTGGCAGCACCCGCTCTCGCTCCAGTCCTGGGTGGAGGACCGGCACGTCACCGACTTCCTGGAGGACGCCGACGTCCTGCTCGTCGTCGGCTCCGGACTCGGCGAACTCTCCTCGAACTACTACACGTTCGCCCCGCGCGGCCGGGTGATCCAGATCGAGGCGGACGCCGGGAAGCTGGAGGCCAACCTCCCGGCGCTCGGCATCCACGCGGACGCCCGCGACGCGCTCGCCGACCTCATCGACGCGGTCGCCCCGCGCGAGGACCCGGCGGCCGCCGACCGGGCCGCCGGGGTGCTCGCCCGCGTCCGGGACCGGATCGCCGGCCAGGGCCGCGACCTGGAACAGGACCTTCTGACCGCGATCCGGACCGCCCTGCCCGACGCCTCGCCCAGCTTCTGGGACATGACGATCCTCGGCTACTGGGCCTGGGCCGCGTTCGACGCCCGCCGCCCGAACACCATGCACTCCGCCCAGGGCGCGGGCGGCCTCGGCTACGCGTTCCCGGCGGCGCTCGGCGCGGCGGTGGCCGACCCCACCCGGCCGGTCCTCGCGGTCTCCGGCGACGGCGGCGCGATGTACTCCGTCGCGGAACTGGCCACCGCCCGGCAGTACGACCTGCCGGTGACCTGGCTCATCGTGGACGACGGCGGCTACGGCATCCTGCGCGAGTACCTCACCGGTGCCTTCGGCGAGACCACCGGCACGGAGCTGGCCCGCCCGGACTTCGCCGCCCTCGCCGCGTCCTTCGGCGTCCCCGCGGTCCGCACGAGCCCCGAAACGCTCGCCACGGACCTGGCGGAGGCATTCGGACGGCGGGGCCCCTCGGTCGTCGTACTCCCGGCCCACCTGACGATGTTCGAGCCGACACACCTGTAGTTCGAGCCGACACACCTGTAACAGGCCCGTGCCGGGCTCCGTGGCGCGTACAACCTTCCCGCCGCCCGCGAGTCATCTCTTGCGGGCGTGCCGGGGGGCCGCCCGCAGGAATCGTTCAGGGGGAACACACCATGACCACGTCCCGTACCACCGGGCGCCGCCGCGCCGCGCTCTGTGCCGCCGTCGCCGCCGGGGTCCTCGCGCCCGTCGCGCTCGCCGCCGCGCCCGCGTCCGCCGCGACCGCCTCGGTGAGCTGCACCTCCGGGCGGGCCGGGCTCGCCGCCCAGCTGACCAAGGACATCACCGCCGCGCTCAAGGGCCGCAAGTCCACCGTCGCGCTCGCGCTCTACGACCGGTCCACCAACACCACCTGCACGCTGCGCGCGACGACCAAGTACGACTCCGCGAGCGTCGTGAAGGCGACCGTGCTGGCCACGCTCCTGTGGGACAACTCCCAGCACAACCGCTACCTCACCCAGCGCGAGATCGACCTCAGCACCAAGATGATCACCAAGTCCGACAACGACGCGACCACCGCCCTGTGGAAGCAGCTCGGCACCACCAAGGTCAACGCCTTCCTCAAGGCGGCCGGGATGACCCACACCGTGCCCGGCTCCGGCGGCTACTGGGGCCTGACCCAGATAACCGCCCAGGACGAGCAGCGGCTGCTGACCCTGCTCACCTCGAAGAACTCCGTGCTCACCGACAGCGCCCGCTCCTACGAGCTGGGGCTGATGAAGAAGGTCGTCTCCTCGCAGCGCTGGGGCACCCCGGCCGGTGCCGTCACCGGGACCACCGTCCAGCTGAAGAACGGCTGGCTGCAGCGCTCCACCCACGGCTGGCGGGTCCACAGCATCGGCGCCTTCACCGGCAACGGCCACGACTACGGGCTGACCGTGCTCACCCAGGACAACAAGACGATGAACGACGGCATCAACACCATCCAGGCCGTCGCCCGGGTCGTCCACAAGGACCTCAACCCGCGCATCATGCACGCCGCCCGCTCCTAGGCGCGATCCAGGCACGGCCTAGGTCTCAGGTCCCGTATTTGTTGCGGAGGGATGAAATCCGCAACAACCCGTGTTGGTGCCTTCCGTCGGAACAGGTCGAACGGGAGGCACCGGGTGGCGGACGCACGGGAGACGGAACGCGGGCAGCGGGGCGGCTGGGCGCGGAGACTGAGCGGCTACGCCTGGCGCTACCGCCGCAACGTCCTGCTGGCGCTCGGCTCCTCGCTCGCCGGCATGGCCGTGATGGCCCTCGTCCCCCTGATCACCAAGGTGATCATCGATGACGTCGTCGTCGGCCACACCCGCTCCCTCGCCGTCTGGACCGGCCTGCTGATCGTGGCGGCCGCCCTCGTCTACGCCTCCACCTACATCCGCCGCTACTACGGCGGCCGGCTCGCCCTGGACGTCCAGCACGACCTGCGGACCGGCATGTACGGGACGATCACCCGGCTCGACGGCAAGCGCCAGGACGAACTGTCCACCGGGCAGGTCGTCGGACGCGCGACCAGCGACCTCCAGCTCATCCAGAGCCTGCTCTTCATGCTCCCGATGACCATCGGCAACGTGCTGCTGTTCCTGATCTCCCTGGTGATCATGGCCTGGCTGTCGCCGCTGCTCACCCTCGTCGCCGTCGCCGTCGCCCCCGCCCTCTGGTACATCGCCCGCCGCTCCCGCGCCCGCCTCTTCCCCGCCACCTGGTACGCCCAGTCGCAGGCGGCCGCCGTCGCCGGAGTCGTGGACGGGGCCGTCTCCGGCGTCCGCGTCGTCAAGGGCTTCGGCCAGGAGGAGCAGGAGACCGGCAAGCTGCGCGAGGTCGGCCGCAAGCTGTTCGCGGGCCGGCTGCGCACCATCCGGCTGAACTCCCGCTACACCCCCGCCCTCCAGTCCGTGCCCGCCCTCGGCCAGGTCGCGATGCTGGCCCTCGGCGGCTGGCTGGCCACCCGGGGCGAGATCACCCTCGGCACCTTCGTCGCGTTCTCCACGTACCTCGCGCAGCTCGTCGGCCCGGTCCGCATGCTCGCCATGGTCCTCACCGTCGGCCAGCAGGCCCGCGCCGGAGTGGAACGCGTCCTGGAGCTCATCGACACCGAGCCCTCCCTCAAGGACGGCGCCAAGGAACTCCCCGCCGACGCCCCCGCCAGCGTCGAGTTCGAGGACGTGCGATTCGGGTACGACGACACCCGCCGCCCGGTCCTCGACGGCTTCTCGCTGACCATCGAACCCGGCGAGACCGTCGCCGTCGTCGGCGCCTCCGGCAGCGGCAAGTCCACCGTCTCGCTGCTGCTGCCGCGCTTCTACGACGTCACGCACGGCGCGGTCCTCGTCGGCGGCCACGACGTGCGGGAGCTCACCCTCGACTCGCTGCGCGCCGCGATCGGGCTCGTCCCCGAGGACAGCTTCCTGTTCTCCGACACCGTCCGCTCCAACATCGCGTACGGCCTGCCCGGCGCCACCGACGAGCAGATCGAACAGGCCGCCCGCTCCGCCCAGGCCCACCGCTTCATCGCCGAGCTGCCGAACGGCTACGACACCAAGGTCGGCGAGCACGGCCTCACCCTCTCCGGCGGCCAGCGCCAGCGCATCGCCCTCGCCCGGGCCATCCTCACCGACCCCCGCCTGCTGCTCCTGGACGACGCCACCTCCGCCGTGGACGCCCGCGTCGAGCACGAGATCCACGAGGCCCTGCGCCAGGTGATGGCAGGCCGTACGACCCTGCTCATCGCCCACCGCCGCTCCACCCTGAACCTCGCGGACCGCATCGCCGTCCTCGACAACGGTCGCCTCGCCGACCTCGGCACCCACGAGGAGCTGGAGCGCCGCTGCGCCCTCTACCGGCGCCTGCTCACCGACCCCGACGAGCTCGGCAGCCCCTCGCCCGGTCACCGCCCGGCCGCGGCCCCCGAGGACCCGGAGGGGGACCGCGCGCTCCAGGAGGAGATCGACGCCGCGTTCGACGCCGAGCGCGGCATCACGCCCGCGCTGTGGGTGCGCCGCGAGCAGGACCGGTCCGCCGACACGGCGGGTACGCCCGCCACGCCCGAACTGCTCGCCCAGGTGGACGCCCTGCCTCCGGCGAACGACACCCCGGACGTGGACGAGGCCCGCGCCGTGCGCCCCGAGGACTCCTACGGGCTGCGCAGGCTGCTGCGCGGCTTCGGGCTGCCGCTGCTCGTCAGCCTCGGCCTGGTCGCCGTGGACGCCGGAGCCGGGCTGCTGCTCCCGGTCCTGATCCGTAACGGCATCGACGACGGGGTCACCCAGCTCGCGCTGGGCGCGGTCTGGACGGCATCCGCCTTCGCCCTGGTCGTCGTCCTCGTGCAGTGGGCGGCCCAGATCGGCGAGACCCGGATGACCGGCCGCACCGGTGAGCGGGTGCTGTACGCGCTGCGGCTGAAGATCTTCGCCCAGCTCCAGCGCCTGGGGCTCGACTATTACGAGCGCGAGCTGACCGGCCGCATCATGACCCGGATGACGACGGACGTGGACGCGCTGTCCACGTTCCTCCAGACCGGCCTGGTCACCGCCTTCGTCTCCGTCGTCACCTTCCTCGGCATCATGGTCGCGCTGCTGGTCCTGGACGTGGAACTGGCCCTCGTGGTCTTCGCGACCCTGCCCGTCCTCGTCGTCGGGACCGTCTTCTTCCGCCGCAAGAGCGTCAAGGCGTACGAGCTGGCCCGTGAACGGATCAGCGTCGTCAACGCCGACCTCCAGGAGTCCGTCGCCGGTCTCCGCATCGTGCAGGCGTTCCGGCGCGAGCGGGACGGGGCCGACGCGTTCGCCGCGCGCAGCGACGAGTACCGCGAGGCCCGGGTGCGCGGGCAGTGGCTGATCTCCGTCTACTTCCCGTTCGTCCAGCTGCTGTCCTCGGTGGCCGCGGCGGCGGTGCTGATCGTCGGCGCCCACCGGGTGGACGACTCCACGCTCACCGCGGGCGCGCTGGTCGCCTACCTGCTCTACATCGACCTGTTCTTCGCGCCCGTCCAGCAGCTCTCCCAGGTCTTCGACGGCTACCAGCAGGCCGCCGTCTCCCTCGGCCGCATCCAGGAACTTCTGCGCGAGCCCGCCTCCACCACCGACCGCGACGACCCGCGCCACGTCCGCGAACTGCGCGGCGAGATCGCCTTCGAGGACGTGTCCTTCGCCTACGGGGACGAGGAGGCGGCCCTCCGGGGCGTCGACCTGCGCATCCCGGCCGGGCAGACCGTCGCGTTCGTCGGGGAGACCGGGGCCGGGAAGTCCACCCTGGTCAAGCTGGTCGCCCGGTACTACGACCCGACCGACGGCAGGATCACGGTGGACGGCGCCGACCTGCGCGCGCTCGGGATCACCGCGTACCGGCGCAGGCTCGGAGTCGTACCGCAGGAGGCGTACCTCTTCCCCGGGACCGTGCGCGACGCCATCGCCTACGGGCGGCCGGACGCCACCGACGCGGAGGTGGAGGCGGCCGCCAGGGCGGTCGGGGCGCACGACATGATCGCCACGCTGGACGGCGGCTACCTCCACGAGGTCGCCGAGCGGGGCCGCAACCTCTCGGCCGGACAGCGCCAGCTGATCGCGCTCGCCCGCGCCGAGCTGGTCGACCCGGACATCCTGCTCCTGGACGAGGCGACCGCCTCGCTCGACCTGGCCAGCGAGGCGCTGGTGAACCAGGCGACCGACCGGCTCGCGGGCCGCCGCACCACGCTTGTCGTCGCCCACCGCCTGACCACGGCCGCCCGCGCGGACCGGGTCGTGGTGATGGACCACGGCCGGGTCGTGGAGGACGGCACCCACGACGAACTCCTGGCCCGCGACGGGCACTACGCGGTGCTGTGGCGCACGTTCATAGGGGAGGACGAGCCCGCGGGCGTCTGAGGCTACGCGTCGTCGCGGATCGCCGAGATCTTCCCGGTCGCGAGGTCGGAGCGCACCGTCAGGTAGGTGTACGTGGGGTCCTCGGGCGATCCCCAGGTGAGCCGGACCGTGGACCAGGTGTGCCCGGCGCCGCTGTGGCCCGGGGTGACCAGGTGGTCGGCGGGGACGTCCTGGGCGAGGAGCACGCCGTCCGCGTGGTTCGACGCCTCCCAGCCCGCGAGGCGTTCGCGCAGCTCGGGGGTGAGGTAGAACCCGCGCAGCGCGGTGGCGAGGTCCCCGCCGTCCTCGGCGGCCACCGCGTCGATGTACGCGCTGTAGAAGTCGTCCACCAGCCGGGACTCCTGGGTCGCGGTCTCGTCGGTGACCGTCGCCCCGGCGGCCGCCTCGCGCGGGGCGGCCGTGGCGGCGGCGGCGGGCACGGCGACGGCGGCGGCGAGGAGCGCGGAGGCGAGCAGCGTACGACCGGCGGTGCGCCGGGCTGAGCGGGTTCGGGTCATGACGGTTCCTGCCTTTCGTGGTGGTCTGTCCTGTCGGGCTCCATGGTGGGGCGCCCCGGCTCCCGCAGGTGCCGGGCCCGCCGGATGCAACCTCCGGATGGCCTCCCGCGTCGTACGCAGGTACAGGCATATGCGCCCAGGTGTCGGGTAGAGGCGCGGATGTTCGATGAAGCGATGGGGCTGCTGTGACCAGAGGGACCGAAGGACACGCCCGGGGCGCGCGGCGAGGGCTCCGCCGCCATGCCGTGGTCCTCGCCCTGGCCACCGCCCTCGCACTGGTGACCGGCGGGGCGGTCGCGGGGAGCGCGGACGCCGCCTCGGTCTGCGCGGGCCGCCCCAAGAAGACGGTGAAGTTCGCGACGGGCGAGCTCCGCGTCTACAAGTCCCGCGCCTACGCCTGTGTCACCGCGGTCGCCGCCAAGCCCGGCAAGCGCCGCACCATGTCCGTGACCATCCAGCCGCGCGGCGGCCTCCCCGTCACGGACAGCGGCCGCTTCACGCAGCTGGCGGGCCCGTTGACCGTCCACGCGCTGAACCGGTGCGTGCGGGTCTCCGGCACCGTCGACGGCAAGGGCGCCCGCACCGGCTGGATCCTGTGCTGACCGGGTGACAGCTCCCGGACCCGGGCAAGGGGGTCTGGTGGTGCGGGTGTTGCCCCGCTAGGTTCACCGCGTCAGCTGTGGACCAAGAGGCGTCTCGCGGGAATCCGGAGACGGCTCAGGGGAGGACACGCATGCGTAAGGCGCTCAGAGGAATCCTGTCGCTCGCGGTGCTCATCGGCACGGTGAGTGCGACGGGTGCCTCGGCCGGGGCGGCCACCGCCGCCGTACCGGCACCGCTCGGCACCGCCGTGAGCGACAGCGGAACGAGCACGGACATCAAGGACCGCATCCTGGCCATCCCGGGCATGAGTCTCATCGAGGAGAAGCCCTACGCGGGCTACCGCTACTTCGTCCTCAACTACACCCAGCCCGTCGACCACCGCCACCCGTCCAAGGGAACGTTCCAGCAGAGGATCACCCTGCTGCACAAGGACACCTCGCGTCCCACGGTCTTCTTCACCGGCGGCTACAACGTCTCCACCAACCCCAGCCGCTCCGAGCCCACCCGGATCGTCGACGGCAACCAGGTCTCGCTGGAGTACCGCTACTTCACCCCGTCGCGCCCGTCGCCCGCCGACTGGTCGAAGCTGGACATCTGGCAGGCGGCCAGCGACCAGCACCGCGTCTTCACCGCGCTCAAGCGGATCTACTCCAAGAACTGGCTGACCACCGGCGGCTCCAAGGGCGGCATGACCGCCACGTACTACGAGCGCTTCTACCCGAAGGACATGGACGGCGTCGTCGCCTACGTCGCCCCCAACGACGTGGTGAACAACGAGGACTCGGCGTACGACCGGTTCTTCGCGAAGGTCGGCACCAAGGAGTGCCGCGACAAGCTGAGCGGCGTCCAGCGCGAGGCCCTGATCCGCCGCGCGCCGCTGGAGGAGAAGTACGCGCAGTACGCGGCCGACAACGGCTACACCTTCGACACGGTCGGCTCGCTGGACAAGGCGTACGAGGCCGTCGTCATGGACTACGTGTGGGCGTTCTGGCAGTACAGCCTGCTCGCCGACTGCGACAGCCTCCCGGCCGACGCGAAGAAGGCGACCGACCAGGAGATCTGGGACTCGGTCGACGCGATCTCCGGCTTCTCCGCCTACGCCGATCAGGGCCTGGCCAACTACACCCCGTACTACTACCAGGCGGGCACCCAGCTCGGTTCGCCCGACATCAAGCAGCCCTGGCTCGGCAAGCTCAGCCGCTACGGCTACCAGCCGCCGCGCAATTTCGTGCCGCGCTCCATCCCGATGAGGTTCCAGCCCGGGGTGATGCGGGACGTCGACAGCTGGGTGAAGCACCACGCCACACACATGCTGTACGTCTACGGCGAGAACGACCCGTGGGGCGCGGAGCGGTTCCGGCTCGGGGCGGGCGCCCGTGACAGCTACGTCTTCACCCAGCCCGGCGGGAACCACGGCTCCAACGTCGCGGGCCTCGTGCCCTCGGAGAACGCCACGGCCACGGCCGCGATCCTGCGCTGGGCGGGCGTCGCCCCGGCCGCCGTCCAGCAGGACGAGTCCAAGGCGAAGCCGCTCGCGAAGTTCGACGCACGGCTCGACAACAAGGACCTGACGACCGACCACCGCCTCGGCGTCCGGCGCCCGTGAGGTGATCCTGCCCCGGTGGCCGCGGCCACCGGGGCAGGAGGTGCTCAGTACTTCAGCCCGTACCCCACCGGATACAGCACCTTCGACGGGTCGTCCGCCCGCTGCACCGGAACCGGGAGGCGGCCCTCCGGGCGGGCCCGGCCCGCGATCACCCGGGCCGCCGCGCGCAGTTCGACGTCGGTCCAGGAGTACGCGGCCAGGTGCGCCTTGTGCCCCGTCCCCGCCAGCTGCGCGATGTCGTACGGATTGCGGATGGCGAGCGTGATCACCGGGACGCCCGTCGCGGCCAGCGCGCTGACGAGGGTGCGCTGCGAACTGGTCGCCGTGACGTTGTACGTCCCCACGACCACCGCGTCCTTGCCCCGCGCGGCTGCCACCGCCGCGTCGATGGACGCCTGGGTGGGCGCGGTCCCGGTGGACAACGCGGTCGCCGCGTACCCCAGCTCGTTGAACGCCTCGGCCAGCGTCGTCGTCGGCGGCCCCGTGGTGCCCGAGGGCGAGGCCGGGTCGGCGCCCACCACCAGCAGGTTCCGGTGCGAACGGCGCGACAGCGGCAGCAGCCGGCCCTCATTGGCCAGCAGGGTCGTCGTGTGCTCGGCGATCCGGTCGGCGGCGGCCAGATGCGCCCGGGTGCCGACCGTACGGTCCACCCCGCGCCCGGAGACGAACGGCTGCTCGAAGAGCCCCAGCTTCGTCTTCAGGCGCAGGATGCGCAGGATCGATTCGTCCAGCCGGGCCTCGCTGACCTCACCGCTCTTGACGGCCGCCAGCAGCGCGTTCCACGAGACCTCCAGGCTCGGCGGGTTCAGCAGCTGGTCCACGCCGGCCTGGAGCGCGAGCACCGGCACCCGGTCGTCCCCGTACTTCGTGCGCACGCCCTCCATGCCCAGCGAGTCGGTGACCACCACCCCGTCGTAGCCCAGCTCCTCGCGCAGGATGCCGGTGAGGATCGGCTTCGACAGGGTCGCCGGGTCCTCGGCCGGGTCGAGCGCGGGCACCACGATGTGCGCGGTCATGATCGAGTCGATGCCCGCCGCGATGGCCGCCCGGAACGGGGGCGCGTCCAGCTCCGCCCACTGCTCCCGGGTGTGGCCGATGACCGGCAGGCCCGTGTGGCTGTCGGTGCTGGTGTCGCCGTGGCCCGGGAAGTGCTTGGCCGTGGAGGCGATCCCGGCGCTCTGATACCCCTTCACCTGCGCGGCGACCATGTCCGCCACGGACTGCGGGTCCGAGCCGAAGGAGCGGACGCCGATGACCGGGTTGGCCGGGTTCACGTTGACGTCGGCGTCCGGCGCGTAGTTCTGGTTGATGCCGATCGCCGCCAGCTCGGCGCCCGCGATCTGCCCGGCCCTGCGGGCGTCGGAGCGCGAACCGCCCGCGCCAAGCGCCATCGCGCCCGGCATCAGCGTGGCGGGCTCGCCGACGCGGCAGACGATGCCGTGCTCCTGGTCGGTGGAGATCAGCAGCGGCACGCGGGACGGGCCCGCGAGGCCCGCGCGCTGGATGCCGTTGGAGAGCTCGGCGATCTGGTGCGGGTCGCGGGTGTTGTGCGCCCAGGCGAAGTAGATGATCCCGCCGACGTGGTACTTGGCGATCATCTCGGCGGCCGTACGCACCCCGATCTCGGCGAGGTTGGCGTCGATGTCGGCCTGGTCGGGGTCGGTGGCGGAGTGCCCGTAGACCCGCATGACGAAGAGCTGGCCGACCTTCTCCTCCAGGCTCATCCGGGAGATGAGCCGCTTCAGCCGCCGGGTCGTGGCGGCGGAGGTGTGGCTGCTGTGCGCGGAGCCGGAGCCCTGGGAGGCGGCGGCGCCCGGGGCGGTCGCCATGCCCGCCGCGGCGGCGACCGCGGTGGCCGCGGTGGCGGTGAGGAGGGTGCGTCTGGAGGTGCGGTGGTGCACGTGAGCTCCTTCGGCCGTTCTCGGTGACGAGGGGGTGAAAGAAACTTCCAAGGAGCACGGATATCCAGAAAATAACTTCCGGTCAAGGGTGCGGGCCGTTTTGAGCGCGTCTCAGGTGCCCCACGCCTACCGCAGACCCACCCGCGCCCCGTGCGCCTGGAGTGCCGCGACCGCCGCCGTGATCGCGGGCCGCCGGGCCGCCCCCGTACGCCACAGCGCGTACAGCCGCCGCACCGGCACCGGGTCCATCCGCACCGCCACCACGCCCTCCGGCAGCGGCCCGCGCCCCAGCCGGGGGATCATCGCGACCCCGAGACCGGCGGCGAGCAGGGCGAGCTGGGTGTGGTTCTCCTCCGCCTGGTGCCGGATGTCCGGCGCGTACCCCGCCGCGCGCAACGTCCGTACGAGCCAGTCGTGGCAGACCGTCCCCGGCGGCTGGCAGATCCACCGCTCCCGCGCCAGTTCCTCGCGCCGCACCCCGTCCCGCCCCGCCAGCCGGTGCCCCGCGGGGACCAGCAGGTCGCAGAGGTCGTCCCCGATCACCGCCTGCTCCACGCCCTCCGGAGCGGGCAGCGGGGCGATGTCCCAGTCGTGCGCGACGGCCAGATCGATCACGCCCTTCGCGACCAGGTCCACCGACAGATGCGGGTCCACCTCGGTCATCCGGACGTCCAGCTCCGGGTGCTCGCGGTCCAGATCCGCCAGCGCCCCGGGCAGCAGCCCGCGCGCCGCCGAGGGGAACGCCCCCACCGACAGCCGCCCGGTCGGCAGCCCCCGGCGCTCCTCCAGCGAGGTCTCCGCGCGCTCCACGATCGCCAGCAACTGCTGGGCGGCAGCCGCCAGATGGACGGCCTCCTCGGTCAGCGCGACGCCCCGCCCGCGCCGTTCGAGCAGAGTCGTGCGGGTCTCCCGCTCCAGCTTGGTGATCTGCTGCGAGACGGCCGACGGGGTGTAGCCGAGGGCCGCCGCGGCGCCCGCGACGGACCCGTGGACGGAGACCGCGTGCAGGGCGCGCAGCCGGGCGAGATCGAGCATCCGAGGCCTCCGGGGCGGCGTCATTCGTTAGCGATGCTCAATTCCACCATGAAGAAACGCGCGCTGGTGCTACATGGTCGGGGCGGGTGATCCTCGGTCCATGCGTCCCCTTCACATCGCCCTGGCCGCCCTGGTGGCAGCCGTCTGGGGTGTCAATTTCGTCGTCATCGAGCTGGGCCTCGACCACTTCCCGCCGCTCCTCTTCTCGGCCCTCCGCTTCCTGGTCGCCGCCCTGCCGGCCGTCTTCTTCGTCGGGCGTCCGAAGGTCGCCTGGAAGTGGATCGTCGGGGTCGGACTGGCCCTCGGGGTCGCCAAGTTCGGGCTGCTCTTCATCGGCATGGACCGGGGCATGGGTGCCGGGCTCTCCTCGCTCGTCCTCCAGGTCCAGGCCGTCTTCACCGCACTCTTCGCGGCCGTCGCGCTGGGCGAACGCCCGGGCCGCACCAAGCTCCTGGGCATGGCGGTGGCGCTCGCCGGGATCGGCGTCGCGGCGGTGGACGAGGGCGCGAGCGGGCCCGTGCTCGCCTTCGTCCTGGTGATCGCGGCGGCCGCCTGCTGGGGCGTGTCCAACGTGCTGACCCGCAAGGCCGCCCCGCCCGACCCGCTCAACTTCATGGTGTGGGTCTCGACCGTGCCCGTCCTGCCGCTGCTCGGGCTCTCGCTGCTCTTCGAGGGCTGGGACCGTGACCGCGCGGCGCTGGCCGGGCTCGACTGGAGCGGCGCCGGGGCCCTCGTCTTCGTCGCCTGGGTCGCCACGGTCTTCGGCTTCGGCGCGTGGGGCTTCCTGCTCAGCCGCTACCAGGCGTCCTCCGTCGCCCCCTTCACCCTGCTGGTGCCCGTCTTCGGGATGTCCTCGGCCGCGCTGCTGCTGGACGAGTCGGTGAGCCCGCTGCGGTGGTGCGCGGCGGCGCTCCTGGTCGGCGGGGTGGCGCTCACCTCGCTGTCCGGGACGCGCCGCGCACCCGCCCGGGAACCGGTCCCGGCCTGAGACCGCTTACTGCTTGGGCGCGCCTGGGGCCTGTCTGACCATTCCCGTCTGCCGGGCGACGCCATGCACGCACTCTCGCCGCACCGGCCCCAGACCCCAGTACATCCAGTACAGGGGTCTGGGGCCGGCACGCCGAGAGCACGCACCTGACGCCGCCCGGCCGCCCTGCGGGCGACGACGGGAATGGTCAGACAGGCCCCAGCCGCAACAGGTGCTCCCGCCCCGCGCCCAGCAGCCCCGGCAGCTCCGCCGCCTCCGGGTACCAGCGCTTCTCGTACTCCCAGCAGACCCAGCCGTCCGGGTCCAGCGTGTCCAGGCACGCTCGCAGCGGCAGCACCCCCGCACCCAGCGCCAGCGGCGTGGTGTCGTCCGCCGAGGCGATGTCCTTCACCTGTACGTAGCCGAGGTGCGGGGCCAGCACCGCGTGGCTGGTCACCGGCTCCTCGCCCGCCAGCCAGGTGTGCATGACGTCCCACAGCGCACCGATGTTCTTGTGCCCCACGGTCCCGGCCACCCGGGCCACATCGGCCCCCGCCCGGTGCGAGTCATGGGTCTCCAGGAGCAGGCATACGCCCAGGTCGGCGGCGTACGGAGCGGCCGCCCCGAGCCTGCGCGCGGCGGCCGCGTCGGCCTCCTCCGGGTCCTGCTCGCCGCCCCCGGGGAACACCCGGACGTACGACGCGCCCAGGTCCCGGGCCAGCTCGGTCAGCGCGGCCAGCTCGTCCAGGACCGGCTGGTCGTACCCCTCGGCGGCGACCTTCGCGTACCCCGCCACACCCAGGATCTCGACCCCGCCGCGCTCGAACTCCGCCCGCACGGCGGCCCGTTCGGCCTGCCCGAGGCCCAGGTGCACCGGCTCCTCGGGGTGGGCGCGCAGCTCGACCCCCTGGTAGCCGTTGTCGGCGGCCAGCCGGACGACGTCGGCGATGGGCAGCCCCGGCACCCCGAGGGTGGAGAAAGCGAGCTTCACTTGCGTGTTCCTTCCGTCGTTCCGTGGTGCCGCCGCACCTTACGAGAGGCGGGCGCCCTGACACGTACCCCGCCCCCCGGCGCTCACCCCCGGGGCGCCGCCGTCGAGCCGCGGACCATCAGCTCGGCCGGGATCAGCGCGATGCCGCCCGGCGGCGGGTCCTCCTTGCCCATGGCCAGCCTGCCCGCCCGCGCCCCCGCCTCGACCAGCGGCAGCCGCACCGTCGTGAGGGCCGGGACCACGTCCACCGAGAACGGCAGGTCGTCGAAGCCGGCCACCGAGATGTCCTCCGGGATGCGCAGCCCCCGGTCCCGGATCGCCGCCGCCGCGCCGAGCGCCACCGTGTCGTTCGCCGCGACCACCGCCGTGATCTCCGGTTCGCGGCGCAGGAGTTCGACCGTCGCGTCGTAGCCGGAGCCCCGGTCGTACGAGCCGTGCACGGTCAGCCGGTCCTCGTCCCCGGCCGCCCCCGCCGCGCGCATCGCCTCGCGGTGACCGGCCAGCCGGTGGCGGGTGGTGGTCCGTTCCAGCGGGCCCGCGACATAGCCGATGCGGCGGTGGCCCAGGGACAGCAGATGCGCGGTGAGGCGCCGGGCCCCGCCCTGGTTGTCGAAGGCCAGCGCGGCCACCACGGACGCCCCGTCCGGCAGCGGGGGCCGCCCGCAGAGCACGACCCGGGTGCCCGCCTCCACGAGCTTCGCCAGCTTCGCGGCCATCGCCACCTGGTGCTCCGGATCCTCCACCGCGCCCCCGGTGAGGACGACGGCGGCGGCGCGCTGGCGCTGGAGCAGGGTGAGGTAGGTCAGCTCGCGGGCGGGGGAGCCGCCGGTGTTGCAGACGACCGCCAGTTTCTCGCCGCCCGCCCGGCCGGACCCGTCGCCGGGCCCGCCGATCTCGGTCTGCGCGGCGCCCGCCATGATCCCGAAGAACGGGTCGGCGATGTCGTTGACGAGGACGCCGACCAGGTCGGAGGTGGCCGCCGCCAGGGCGCTGGCCTGCCCGTTCAGCACATAGTCCAGATCGTCCACCGCGCGCAGCACCCGTTCCCGGGTGGACGCCGCCACCGGGTAATTGCCGTTCAGCACACGGGAGACGGTGGCCGGGGACACCCGGGCGCGGGCCGCCACGTCCGCCAGGGTGACTGTCATCGCGTTCCTCCGTGGCCTGTGACCGATTGACGGGCCCCTCTTGTCCGGGCCGCTGTCGGCAGGCTAGCGTCATCCCGCATAGAAAGCGCTTGCTACGGCTGTACGGAGGGAACTTTCGTGACACGCAGGACAGTGCGCATCGCCATGAACGGCGTGACGGGACGCATGGGATACCGGCAGCACCTGGTGCGCTCGATCCTCGCGATCCGCGAGCAGGGCGGCCTCGACCTCGGCGACGGCGACGTGCTGTGGCCGGAACCGGTCCTCGTCGGCCGCCGCGCCCACGCCCTGGAGGAGCTGGCCGCCCGCCACGGCCTGACCGAGTGGTCGACCGACCTGGACGCGGTCCTCGGCGACGACACCATCGACATCTACTTCGACGCCCAGGTCACCCAGGCCCGGGTGGAGGCGATCAAGAAGGCCGTCGCCGCCGGCAAGCACATCTACACCGAGAAGCCCACCGCCACGGACGTCGAAGGCGCCCTCGACCTGGCCCGGCTGGCCCAGGAGGCCGGCATCAAGCACGGCGTCGTCCAGGACAAGATCTTCCTGCCGGGCCTGCTGAAGCTGAAGCGCCTCATCGACGGCGGCTTCTTCGGCGAGATCCTGTCGGTGCGCGGCGAGTTCGGCTACTGGGTCTTCGAGGGCGACTGGCAGGAGGCGCAGCGCCCCTCCTGGAACTACCGCGCGGAGGACGGCGGCGGCATCGTCGTGGACATGTTCCCGCACTGGGAGTACGTGCTCCACGAGCTGTTCGGCCGGGTCACCACGGTCCAGGCGCACGTCCAGACCCACATCCCGGAGCGCCGGGACGAGCGCGGCGAGCCGTACGCGGCGACCGCCGACGACGCCGCCTACGGGATCTTCCAGCTGGAGGGCGGCGCGGTCGCGCAGATCAACTCCTCCTGGGCGGTCCGGGTCAACCGCGACGAGCTGGTCGAGTTCCAGGTGGACGGGACCCACGGCTCCGCCGTCGCGGGCCTGCGCAACTGCCGCGTCCAGCACCGCTCGGCCACCCCGAAGCCGGTCTGGAATCCGGACCTGCCGGTCACCGAGTCCTTCCGCGACCAGTGGCAGGAGGTCCCGGACAACGCGGTCTTCGACAACGGCTTCAAGGCCCAGTGGGAGCTGTTCCTCCGCCACGTCGTGCTGGACGAGCCGTACGCCTGGGACCTGATGGCGGGCGCCCGCGGCGTGCAGCTCGCGGAGCTGGGCCTGAAGTCCCACGCGGAGGGCCGCCGCCTGGACGTCCCGGAGCTGTCCCTGTGACCGGCCGTCCGCCTCTCGGCCCCTTGGAGCCGACGCCGTGACCCGCCGCCTCCCTCCCGTACCCCCGGAGTCGTCACCGTGACCATCCATCTCCCGCAGGGCCCGTACGAACCCCGGGCCACCCCGCTCGACCTCACCCCGACGGGCACCCCGCTCGGCTCCCGTACGGTCTTCTCCGCGGCGCACGTCGTCGCCGACCCGTACGCCGACGTCACGCCGGACTCCCCGGCCGCCGTCGACTGGGACGCCACGCTCGCCTTCCGCCGCCACCTCTGGGCGCACGGCCTGGGCGTGGCCGAGGCCATGGACACCGCGCAGCGCGGCATGGGCCTGGACTGGGCGGGCGCCGAGGAGCTGATCCGCCGCTCGGCCGCCGAGGCCAAGGCGGTCGGAGGCCGCATCGCCTGCGGCGTCGGCACGGACCAGCTGCCGCCCGGCCCGGCGACGCTCGCCGAGGTGCGCGCGGCGTACGAGGAACAGCTCGCCGTGGTCGAGGAGAGCGGGGCCCAGGCGATCCTGATGGCCTCCCGCGCGCTCGCCGCCGCCGCACAGGGCCCCCAGGACTACCTGGACACGTACGCCCATCTGCTGCGCCAGGCCACCGAACCGGTCGTCCTGCACTGGCTGGGCCCGATGTTCGACCCGGCGCTCGAAGGCTACTGGGGCTCCACCGACCTGGACCTCGCCACCGACACCTTCCTCCAGGTCATCGCGGAGCACCCGGACAAGGTCGACGGCATCAAGATGTCGCTGCTCGACGCGGACCGCGAGATCGACGTGCGCCGCCGCCTGCCGAGCGGGGTCCGCTGCTACACCGGGGACGACTTCAACTACCCGGAGCTGATCGCGGGCGACGACCGGGGCTTCAGCCACGCGCTGCTCGGCATCTTCGACCCGCTGGGCCCGCTGGCCGCGCACGCGGTACGGGTCCTGGACACCGGTGACACGAAGGGCTTCCGCGAACTGCTCGACCCGACCGTCGAGTTGTCCCGGCACCTCTTCCAGGCACCCACCCGCTTCTACAAGACGGGCGTCGTCTTCCTCGCCTGGCTGGCGGGCCACCAGGACCACTTCACGATGGTGGGCGGCCTCCAGTCGGCCCGCTCGCTCCCGCACCTGGCGAAGGCGTACGAACTCGCCGACGGGCTCGGCCTGTTCCCGGACCCGGAGCTCGCGGAGTCGAGGATGCGGGCGTTCCTCACGGTCAACGGAGGCACCCGATGAGCGACGGCCGTCTCTCGATCAACCAGGAGACCATCAAGCAGTGGTCGCTGCCGGAGCTGGCCGAGGGCTGCGCGAAGGCGGGCATCGACAAGGTCGGCCTCTGGCGGGCCCCGGTGCAGTCGTACGGGGTCGAGGCGACGGCCCGCCTCGTCGCCGACCACGGGTTGACCGTCACCAGCCTGTGCCGGGGCGGCTTCCTCACCGCCCTGGACCCGGCGGAGCGCGCCCGCGCCCTGGACGACAACCGCGCCGCGCTCGACGAGGCGGCGGGCGTGGGCACGGACACCCTGGTCCTCGTCTCGGGCGGCCTCCCGGAAGGCAGCAAGGACCTGTACGGGGCCCGCGAACGCATCGCGGACGCCCTGGCCGAGCTGGCGCCCTACGCCGCCGAACGCGGGGTGCGCCTGGCCATCGAGCCCCTGCACCCCATGTTCGCCTCGGACCGGTGCGTGGTCTCGACGCTCTCCCAGGCCCTGGACCTCGCCGAGCGCTTCCCGGCCGAGCAGGTGGGCGTGGTCGTGGACACGTACCACCTGTGGTGGGACGACCAGGCGCCCGCCCAGATCGCGCGGGCCGGTGCGGCGGGCCGCATCCACTCCTTCCAGCTCGCGGACTGGATCACCCCGCTACCGGCCGGCGTCCTGCTCGGCCGGGGCCAGCTCGGCGACGGCAGCGTGGACTTCCGCTTCTTCCGTGAGGCGGTGGAGGCGACGGGCTTCGACGGCCCGGTCGAGGTGGAGATCTTCAACGAGGCGCTGTGGGCGCGCGACGGCGCGGAGGTCCTGGCGGAGGTGGCGTCCCGGTACGCCGAGCACGCCTGTTGATTCCGCTTCGCCCCGGGGCCCGCCTGTGCGGTGCGGGTCCCGGGGCGGACGGGGTCGCTGACGGACTACTGGGGCGGCGCCTCGATGGTGACGGGCTGCCCGAGGTCGTAGAAGTGCTGGACGTAGGTGTTCGACTTGCCCGCCGTGTTCGACGTGTTCTGGACGCCCACCGGGGTGCCGTCGTCGTCCAGCCACACGATGTACTCGACCACCTCGGAGCCCTGGTAGTCGAAGTGCTGGGCGTTGGTCACGCGCCACGCCTCGACGTTCTTGCCGTTCTCCAGGGAGATCAGCGCCTTCTCGGTGTCCACCTTCCAGGTCGCGAACGAGCCCACGAGGTCCGGGATGCCCTGCGGATCGGAGACCGTCCGGTACTTCCTCCCCAGCTCGGAGTCGACCTCCTCCTTGGAGTCGCTCTTCTCCCACACCCCGTCGGACTTGATCCACTCCTCGCCGCCGACCGAGACGTACGAGTTCGCGGCGTGCTTCCCGTCCGCCCCGTCGACGTCCCCCGCCAGCGCGGGATCGTCCCCGACGCGGAACCGCGTGGTGCCCGACCGGTCCCCGACGAGCAGGTTCTCCGTCCCGGTCCCGTACGCGGCGAACGCGGCGGACAGGCAGCCGGCCAGGTCCTTCCCGGCGAGCGTCGCCTCCGACTTGAGCCCGAGGCTCGCGCACTCGGCGGGTTCGGTGTACGGCGTTGCGGACGCGGACGGACTCGCCGCCGGGGAGGACGCGACGGGGGACGAGGCCGCCGGTTCCGCCGCGTCGGAGTCGGAATCCCCGGACGAGCAGCCCGCAAGGAGGGCCGCTCCGGCGGCGGTGATCGCGATGGCCGATATGAGGTGCTTCGATCTACCCATGTCCCGGATGCTATCGGGGTGTTGGGGCTTGCGGGCCGGTCCCTACGACCCGACGACGGACCCGCAGGCGATGGTCCCGTCGACGGTGATCGGCTGCCCGCTCTTTCCACCGCTGTAGTGCAGCTTCGCGGACCCCTCGGCCGATCCCGGCGGCCCCGGGTCCCGGACACACGACACCTTTCGACCACCTGGGCGGAAGTGTCACCGTACAAGCGGCCAACGAGCGGACGACGGGGGCCGCGCGCTCAGCGGACGGCTGAGCCGGCCACCCGCTCGTACGCCTCGCGGGCGCCCTCCACCTCCGGCAGATGCGCGGCGGCCCAGGCGCAGCAGGCGGCCATGGGGGCGAGCAGGGATCGGCCGAGCGGGGAGAGCGCGTAGTCGACGCGGGGCGGGATGCCGTCGCCGACGGTACGGGTGATCAGGCCGTCCCGTTCCATGTGGCGAAGGGTCTCGGTGAGGACTTTCGGGGTGATGCCGCGCAGGGGGACCGCCAGCTCGGAGAAGCGCCGGGGGCCTTCCTCCAGGCACCGGACGATCTTCGCGGTCCACTTGCCGCCCAGCCGGAACGGCGATTCGGTGTGGTCGCAGCCGGTGAACATACCGGCGTCAAGGGGTTGGCTCACGGCGTCGAGCGTACGTAACTATCGTTGCGGAAACCATGGGGTGCCGTTCTAGCGTCGCGGTAACGGCTCGCGGAGGACGCGGGCCCTGACGGGGGGACAACCCATGGGCAGGATCGTTGTGTTCGGTGCCGGTGGACGCGCGGGTCGGCGGGCGGTGGCCGAGGCAGTGGAGCGGGGCCACCGGGTCACCGCGGTGGTGCGGGACCCCGCCGCGTATCCGGGGCTCGGCGGGCCCGGCGTGGACGTGGTCGCCGGGGACGTGACCGACGCGGAGAGCGTGGCGGCGGTGGCGGAGGGCCACGACGCGGCGATCGGGGCGGCGGCGCGGATGGACATGCCGTCGGCGGAGTTCTTCGCGGGCGCGGCGCACGCGCTGCTGGCCGGGCTGGAGCGGGCGGGCGTGGCCCGGCTGGTGCTGGTCGGGATCGGTACGACGCTGGAGGCGGCGCCGGGCGTCATGCTCCACGACACCCCCGGCTTCCCGGCGGAGGCCAGGACCTTCTCGCTGGGCCACGCGGCGGAACTGGACGTACTGCGCACCGCCGAGACCCCGGTCGACTGGCTGGTGCTCGCTCCGCCGCCGGTGCTCCTGGACGACGAGGCCGACCGCACGGGCCGTTACCGGACGGGCGGCGACGCGCTGCTGCCGGACGCCGACTCGTTCTCGTACGCGGACCTGGCGGTCGCCCTGATCGACGAGATCGAGACCCCGAAGCACAGCCGCTCACTGACCGCAGTGGCCTCCTGACCGCAACGATGACGAGTCCGGTGAACGCCGGCCGTGCGGGCCCGCTGTCGCACCCACCCGGTAGCGTCGCGCCATGGCCACTACGACGCCCCACACCCCCAACCTGGCCGTACTCGAAGGCGTGCTGGAGAGGATCACGTACGCCAATGAGGAGAACGGGTACACCGTCGCCCGCGTCGACACCGGTCGGGGAAGCAACGACCTGCTCACCGTCGTGGGGGCGCTGCTCGGGGCGCAGCCGGGGGAGTCGCTGCGGATGGAGGGGCGTTGGGGCTCCCACTCGCAGTACGGCAAGCAGTTCCACGTGGAGAACTACCGGACCGTCCTCCCCGCCACCATCCAGGGCATCCGGCGCTACCTCGGATCCGGGCTGATCAAGGGCATCGGGCCCGTGATGGCCGACCGGATCACCACCCATTTCGGCGTGGACACGCTGGACATCATCGAGCGCGAGCCCAAGCGGCTCATCGAGGTCCCCGGCCTCGGGCCCAAGCGGACGAAGATGATCGCGGCCGCGTGGGAGGAGCAGAAGGCGATCAAGGAGGTCATGGTCTTCCTCCAGGGCGTCGGCGTCTCGACGTCCATCGCCGTGCGGATCTACAAGAAGTACGAGGACGCCTCGATCTCCGTCGTGAAGAACCAGCCCTACCGGCTGGCCGCCGACGTCTGGGGCATCGGCTTCCTTACCGCCGACAAGATCGCCCAGGCGGTCGGCATCCCGCACGACAGCCCGGAACGGGTGAAGGCCGGGCTGCAGTACGCGCTGTCGCAGTCCACCGACCAGGGCCACTGCTTCCTGCCCGAGGAACGGCTGATCGCGGACGCGGTGAAGCTGCTCCAGGTGGACACCGGGCTCGTCATCGAGTGCCTGGCGGAGCTGGCCGAGGAGCCGGAGGGCGTCGTACGCGAGAAGGTGCCGTCGCCCGAGGGCGGCGAGCCGGTGACGGCCGTGTATCTGGTCCCGTTCCACCGGGCGGAGATCTCGCTCGCCGCCCAGGTACGACGGCTGCTGCGGACGCCCGAGGAGCGGATGCCCGCCTTCGCGGACGTGGACTGGGACAAGGCGCTGAAGTGGCTCGCGGGCCGGACGGGCGCCAAGCTGGCGCCCGAGCAGGAGGCCGCCGTACGGCTCGCGCTGAGCCGGAAGGTCGCCGTGCTGACCGGCGGCCCCGGCTGCGGCAAGTCGTTCACGGTCCGGTCCATCGTGGAGCTGGCCCGGGCCAAGAAGGCCAAGGTCGTGCTCGCCGCGCCCACCGGCCGGGCGGCCAAGCGGCTTTCGGAACTGACGGGGGCCGAGGCGTCCACCGTGCACCGGCTGCTGGAACTGAAGCCCGGCGGCGACGCGGCGTACGACAAGGACCGCCCGCTCGACGCCGATCTCGTCGTCGTGGACGAGGCGTCGATGCTCGATCTGCTGCTCGCCAACAAGCTGGTGAAAGCGGTGGCACCGGGTGCCCACCTGCTGCTCGTCGGTGATGTGGACCAACTGCCGTCCGTGGGGGCGGGGGAGGTGCTGCGGGACCTCCTCGCCGAGGGCGGCCCCGTGCCCGCGGTCCGGCTGACCACGATTTTCCGCCAGGCCCAGCAGTCGGGCGTCGTCACCAACGCACACCGCATCAATTCCGGCGTACCGCCCCTCACTCAGGGGCTCAGTGACTTCTTCCTCTTCGTGGAGGACGAGACGGAGGACGCCGGGGTGCTCGCGGTGGACGTCGCGGCCCGTCGCATTCCGGCCAAGTTCGGGCTCAATCCGCGCCGGGACGTCCAGGTGCTCGCCCCCATGCACCGGGGCCCGGCCGGGGCCGGACATCTCAACGGGCTGCTCCAGCAGGCGATCACCCCGGGCCGGCCGGACGTGCCCGAGAAGCGGTTCGGCGGCCGGGTCTTCCGGGTGGGGGACAAGGTCACCCAGATCCGTAACAACTACGACAAGGGCGAGAACGGCGTCTTCAACGGCACGGTGGGCGTCGTCACCGGCCTCGACCTGGACGAACAGCGGCTGACGGTCCTCACCGACGAGGACGAGGAGATCGGCTACGACTTCGACGAGCTGGACGAGCTCGCCCACGCGTACGCCATGACGATCCACCGTTCCCAGGGCAGCGAGTACCCGGCCGTCGTCATCCCCGTGACGAAGAGTGCCTGGATGATGCTCCAGCGCAACCTGCTCTACACCGCCGTGACCAGGGCCAAGAAGCTCGTCGTGCTGGTCGGCTCGCGGCAGGCGATCGGTCAGGCGGTCCGCACGGTTTCCGCAGGCAGACGCTGTACGGCGCTGGATCACCGGCTCCGCGGAGGCGGCGACGGAGGATCGTCGGTAAAAATGATCGATCAAATCGGTGGGAAACATCACGGAGGTCTTCCGGAACCGCAGTCAAGGGGGCAGGATGGCTAAGTTCGCGGCACTCAGTGCCGCGAGTAGGTCCAATGGACGACCCCGAGTGCACTCTCCTGAGCCAAATGGGGGAGGGTGGAGACAGTCAGGGAACCTCGAAGAAGAGGCACTACGTCGGTGAGGGATGACGTGAGCGAGCACACCAACAACGCTGTGGTACTGCGGTACGGCGATGGCGAGTACACCTACCCGGTGATCGACAGCACCGTCGGCGACAAGGGCTTCGACATCGGGAAGCTCCGGGCGAACACCGGCCTGGTGACGCTGGACAGCGGATACGGCAACACCGCTGCCTATAAATCGGCCATCACCTACCTCGACGGCGAGCAGGGCATCCTGCGCTACCGCGGCTACCCGATCGAGCAGCTCGCGGAGCGTTCGACCTTCCTCGAGGTCGCGTACACGCTGATCAACGGTGAGCTTCCCAAGGTCGACGAGCTGTCGACCTTCAAGAACGAGATCACCCAGCACACGCTGCTGCACGAGGACGTCAAGCGGTTCTTCGACGGCTTCCCGCGCGACGCCCACCCGATGGCCATGCTGTCCTCGGTCGTCAGCGCGCTGTCCACGTTCTACCAGGACAGCCACAACCCGTTCGACGAGGAGCAGCGCCACCTCTCGACCATCCGGCTGCTCGCCAAGCTCCCGACCATCGCCGCGTACGCGTACAAGAAGTCGATCGGTCACCCGTTCGTCTACCCGCGCAACGACCTGGGCTACGTCGAGAACTTCCTGCGCATGACCTTCTCGGTCCCCGCCCAGGAGTACGAGCTGGACCCGGTCGTCGTCTCGGCGCTCGACAAGCTGCTCATCCTGCACGCGGACCACGAGCAGAACTGTTCGACCTCCACCGTGCGCCTGGTCGGCTCCTCGCAGGCGAACATGTTCGCCTCGATCTCCGCCGGCATCTCCGCCCTCTGGGGCCCCCTGCACGGCGGCGCCAACCAGTCCGTCCTGGAGATGCTGGAAGGCATCCAGGCCAACGGCGGCGACGTCGACTCCTTCATCCGCAAGGTGAAGAACAAGGAGGACGGCGTCCGCCTGATGGGCTTCGGCCACCGGGTGTACAAGTCCTTCGACCCGCGCGCCAAGATCATCAAGGCCGCCGCGCACGACGTCCTGTCCGCCCTCGGCAAGTCCGACGAGCTGCTGGACATCGCGCTCAAGCTGGAGGAGCACGCGCTCAACGACGAGTACTTCGTCTCGCGCAACCTCTACCCGAACGTGGACTTCTACACGGGCCTCATCTACCGCGCGATGGGCTTCCCGACCGAGATGTTCACCGTGCTCTTCGCGCTCGGCCGGCTCCCCGGCTGGATCGCCCAGTGGCACGAGATGATCAAGGAGCCCGGCTCCCGCATTGGCCGCCCGCGCCAGATCTACACCGGCGAGGTCCTGCGCGACTTCGTCCCGGTCGAGGGCCGCTGAACGCCCCCTCACGCATCACCCGGCCCTGACTGACGCCGGACCCGCCGCCCCCGCCTGCCGCGCCCTCGCCCCGAGCGACGCGGCGGTCGGGGGCGTCGGGCGTTCCGGGGGCGTACGGGGGTGCGCCACACGCGCGTGCGCCGGGGTGCGCGCCGTCGGGGAGCGCTCCCGCGCAAAAGAGAGAAGCGCCTCGCCATCGATCCCCCCACGGGCCGACAGCGAGGCGCTTCCCATGTCCCGGAGCGGATTCCCCCCACGGGATCCGGCCGGGCGTTCAGTGGGAGCCGTAGCTCCTGGGCTGTGCCTCGGTACTGCTTGTCCTGCTGCTGCGCTGTGGTCTGCCGGGGTACGTACCGACGGGAGGGCCGCTCAAAGCTCCCCGGTGTACGTGCCCCGGCCCACTCTTGCCCGGAGCATCCCCCAAGATGCTCCGTCGGACGTCCCCCAAGACATCCTTGGCATCGCACTCTAAGACTTACGAACCCATCGAATGGTTACCCTGAAACCGATGTGATCTGAATCTCATTGTGGAAATTAGGTGAAGGACCGCAGGCGCAGGCTGTTCGTCACGACGAAGACCGATGAGAACGCCATCGCCGCTCCGGCAATCATAGGGTTGAGCAGCCCAAATGCCGCAAGGGGTAGGGCGGCCACGTTGTAGCCGAATGCCCAGAAAAGGTTGCCCCTGATGGTGGTGAGGGTGCGCCGGGAGAGGCGGATGGCGTCTGCTGTCACCTTGAGATCTCCACGAACCAGGGTGAGGTCGCTCGCCTCGATCGCGGCATCCGTGCCGGTGCCCATCGCCAGACCGAGGTCGGCGGTGGCCAGCGCGGCGGCGTCGTTGACCCCGTCGCCGACCATGGCGACGACCCGCCCCCGGCCCTGGAGACCCCGGATGACGTGCGCCTTCTCCTCCGGCAGCACCTCGGCGCGGACCTCGTCGATTCCGGCCTGGCGGGCCACGGACTCCGCCACGGCGCGGTTGTCGCCGGTCAGCAGGATCGGCGTGAGGCCGAGATCCCGGAGCGCGGCGACGGCCTCCGCACTGGTGTCCTTGATCGCGTCGGCGACTTCCAGGACCGCGCGCGCCTCGCCGTCCCAGCCGACCGCGATGGCCGTACGCCCTTGAGCGGCGGCGTCCGTGACGGCGGCGGCCACGGTGTCGGGGAGGGCGATCCCGGCCTCGGTGAGCAGCCGGGGGCGCCCGACGAGGACGGTGTGGCCCTCGACGGTGCCCCGGACGCCGAGCCCGGGCACGTTGGTGAAGCCCTCGGGGGTGGGGAGCGCGGCGCCGGTGCGTTCGGCGGCTCCGGTCGCCACCGCTTGGGCGATGGGGTGTTCGGAGGCGTGTTCCAGGGCTCCGGCGAGGCGGAGGGCGTCGGTCTCGGTGGTTCCGGGGGCGGTGTGGACGGTCTGGAGGGTCATGCGGCCCGTGGTGACGGTGCCGGTCTTGTCCAGGACGATCGTGTCGACCCGGCGGGTGGACTCCAGGACCTCGGGGCCCTTGATCAGGATGCCGAGCTGGGCGCCGCGCCCCGTGCCGACCATCAGCGCGGTCGGCGTGGCGAGGCCCAGGGCGCAGGGGCAGGCGATGATCAGGACGGCCACCGCCGCCGTGAACGCCGCCGTCACGTCGTCGGTGGCCAGCAGCCAGCCGATGAGCGTGCCGAGGGCGAGCAGCAGGACGACCGGGACGAACACCGCCGAGATCCGGTCCGCGAGGCGCTGCACCTCGGCCTTGCTGTTCTGCGCGTCCTCGACCAGCTTCGCCATCCGGGCCAGCTGGGTGTCCGCCCCGACCCGGGTCGCCTCCACGACGAGGCGGCCGGAGACGTTGAGCGTCGCGCCGGTCACGGTGTCGCCCGCGCCCACGTCCACGGGGACGGACTCGCCGGTGAGCATGGACGCGTCCACGGCCGAGGAGCCCTCGACCACGGTGCCGTCCGTGGCGATCTTCTCGCCGGGCCGGACCGTGAAGCGGTCGCCCACGACGAGCCGGGTGACGGGCACGCGGACCTCGGCGCCGTCACGCAGGACGGTCACGTCCTTGGCGCCGAGGTGCATCAGGGCGCGCAGCGCGGACCCGGCCCTCCGCTTGGACTTCGCTTCCAGGTAGCGGCCCAGCAGGATGAAGGTGACGACGCCCGCCGCGACCTCCAGGTAGAGGGTGGACGAGGCGTCGGCCCGGGAGGCCGTCAGGTCGAAGCCGTGCCGCATGCCGGGCATTCCCGCGTCCCCGAGGAACAGCGCCCACAGCGACCAGCCGAAGGCGGCGAGCGTCCCGACGGACACCAGGGTGTCCATGGTCGCCGCGCCGTGCCTCAGGTTGGTCCAGGTGGCCCGGTGGAAGGGCAGCCCGCCCCAGACCACGACGGGCGCGGCGAGGGTGAGCGAGAGCCACTGCCAGAAGTCGAACTGGAGGGCGGGGATCATCGCCAGGGCGACCACGGGGGCGGCGAGCACGGCGGAGACGATGAGCCGCTGCCGGAGGGCGGCGAGGGCGGGGTCGGGGGTGTCGTCGGGGTCGGCCGGGTCGTCCTCGGGGCGCGGCGGGGCTTCCGGTTCCGGTTCCGGTCGGGAGGTGCGGGGGGTGGGCTGCGGGGCTTCGGCGGTGGCGGGCCGCGGGGCCTGCTCGGCCTGCGGGGCTTCCGCGGCTTCCGGGGCGGCGGGCTCGGGGGCCCGTGCGGCCGCCCCGGGCAGCGGCTTCGCCGTATAGCCGGTCCTCTCCACCGTAGCCACAAGATCGCCTACGGAGACGGCGGCGCCGTCATAGCTGACGCGGGCCTTCTCCGTGGCGTAGTTCACGGTGGCCGTGACGCCGTCCATCCGGTTGAGCTTCTTCTCGACGCGCGCCGCGCACGAGGCGCAGGTCATGCCGCCGATCGTGAACTCGGCCCGGAAGGGCTCCGCTGCCGGGGCGCCGGCCTCCGTCGCGCTGTGGGTGTCCGATGCGCTGTGCATGTCCGAGCTCCTGGAACGCCGACCGGGCCGTACCCCACCAGTATCTGCTGGTCGGTGCGGCCCGGTCGGGACGGGGTATCGCGGGGTGGGTGGTCCCGGGGCGGTCAGGCGCGCCCGGTGAGCTCGTAGCCCGCCTCGTCCACGGCGGCGCGCACGGCCTCGTCGTCCAGGGGGCGCTCCGAGACCACCGTCACCTGCCCGGTGGACGCCACGGCCTTCACGGAGGTGACACCCTCGATGGCGGAGACCTCCTCGGAGACTGCGCCCTCGCAGTGGCCGCAGGTCATGCCGGTCACCTGGTAGACGGTGGTCACGCCGGACTGCCCGGCGTCGGCGCCCGCGCTGTCGTGGCAGGAACCGCTCGGCGAGCAGCAGGAGCCGGTCGCCTGGGGGAGCTGGGTCTCGGCGGTCATGGTGTTCTCCTCTTCGACGGGCACACGGGGCGGAGGGCCGCACACCGGTGCGCCTCCACGATCCCCACTTTATACCCCTAGGGGGTATGACGCGAGCGAGGCCCGGCCGTCGTGTCGTCGGGGATCATGGGTTCGAGGTACCGGTGGAGGACCGTCTTCACCTCCCGGATGTACGCCTCCCGCTCGTCGCCCTCGTGCGCCATGATCACGTCCAGCCCGGACTTGAAGATGTTGAAGATCATGGTGGCGATCCGGGTGACCTCGGCGGGCGGCCGGTCCGGCAGGTATCCGGCGAGGATCGTCTCGACGCGGCTGAGCATCGTGACGTGCACGGCGTCGTGGTCCTTGGAGGGCATGCCCGGGATCTCGGGGCCGTGCATCAGGACCGTGAAGGCGGGGTTCGCGCAGTTGAACTCGATCAGCGGGTCGAGGGTGGCGTCGAGCATCCGGTCCAGGGGGAGTTCCAGGTGGTCGTCGAGGAAGGCGGCCCCGTAGGTCTCCCGCCAGCGGGCCAGGAGCTGGTCGCCGAGCTCGACTGCGATGGCCTCCTTGTTGGGGAAGAACTGGTAGAGCGTGCCGGGGGAGACCCCGGCCTCGCGCGCGATGGCGTTGGTGCTCGCCGCGGTGTAGCCGGTCGTGCAGAACACGTCGGCGGCGGCCTTGAGCAACTGCGCGATACGGGCCTCGCCCCGGGCCTGCCGCCTGCGCGGCCGGGCGGGGGCGTCGGCCTTGCCGGCGGTCCCGGCGCCTTCGGCGGCCCCGGCGTCTTCGGAGCCCGCCGCTCTGGACTGCGACACGGTGAATCCCCAGCTTTCGTGCACGGTTGACAAACACGAGTGGTCGCTCGCATTCTAAAGAAACGCGAGCGATGACTCGTGTTTGCCGGTGTATGTGGCAATGACTGATCCATGCTGCCCTGTGCGGCTGCCTCGTGCTGCCGCCCCGCGCGCCCGGATCCGGGGAAAAGGGGACCTCGCACCATGCCTGAAGTCAACGGCCCGCAGCGACTGGGGGGCTGGACGCGCTTCGTCACCGCGCGTCCCCGGCTCTCGCTGCTGGCGGCTCTGGTGATCACCGCACTCGCGGTCCTCGCGGGCAGCGGGGTCGCCGACCGGATGGGCAGCGGTGGCTGGCAGGCCCCGGACGCCGAGTCGACCTATGCCACGAAGGCCCTGGAGCGCGAGTTCCCCGCCTCCCAGCCGAATCTGCTGCTGCTGGTCGACAGCGGCGGCGCCTCCGTGGACGATCCGGCCGTGGCCGCCGAGGCGGCGCGCCTGGCCGAGCGGCTGGCGGGTGAGGCGGATGTCGTGGGCGTCCGCTCCTACTGGCAGGACAAGGCGCCCGCGCTGCGCGCCGAGGACGGCAAGGAGGCGCTGATCGCCGCCCGGATCGAGGGCGACGACAAGGCGTCGGGCGAGGTGCTGGACCGGATAGCCCCGCACTACCGGGGCGAGCACGGGCCGGTGCGCGTCTCGATCGGCGGGCCCGTGGCCGTCCAGCACGAGATGCAGACGCTCATCGAGGAGGACCTGCTGCGGGCCGAGATGATCGCCCTGCCGGTGACGCTGGTGCTGCTCGTCATGGTCTTCGGCAGCGCGATCGCCGCCCTGCTGCCCCTGGGCGTGGGCATCGTCGCCATCCTGGGGACCAACGCGGTGCTGCGCGGCATCACCGAGTTCACCGACGTCTCCGTCTTCGCCCAGAACCTCACCACGGCACTCGGGCTCGGACTCGCCATCGACTACGCCCTGTTCATCGTGCGCCGCTTCCGCGAGGAGCTGGCGGCCGGCGCACCGACCCGGACGGCCATCGGGACGACGCTGCGCACGGCGGGCCGGACCGTGCTGTTCTCCGCGCTGACCGTCGCGGTGTCGCTCGCCGCGATGCTGGTCTTCCCGCAGTACTTCCTGCGCTCCTTCGCGTACGCCGGGATCGCCGTGGTGCTCCTCGCCGCCGCGGCCGCGCTGATCCTCCTGCCGGCCGCGCTGATGCTCCTCGGCCCCCGGGTCAACTCGCTGGACCTCCGGAAGCTGCTGCGGCGGGGCCGCGCGAAGCCGCAGACGGAGGGCGGTGCGGGGTGGGCCCGGTTCACGGCCCTGGTGATGCGCAGGGCCCCGGTCTTCGCGGTGGTCACGAGCGTCGGGCTCATTCTCCTCGGACTGCCCTTCCTGGGCGTCAGGTTCGGTACGGCGGACGACCGGCAGCTGCCCGCCTCCTCCGAGCCCCACGTGGTGCAGCAGCATCTGCGGGACGGCTTCCCCGGCAGCCCCGGCGGGAGCCTCGACATCCTGGCGGAGGGCGGGGCGACACCCGCCCAGTACGCCGAGTACCGCGGCAGGCTCGCCGCGCTGCCGGGGGTGCTCCGGGTGGACGGGCCGGTCACGGAGGGGCGGAACGCCTACTTCAGCGTGCTGGGCAAGGGCGAGCCGGTGGGCGAGGAGACCCAGCGCCTGGTGAAGGACCTGCGCGCGGAGCCCGCCCCCTTCGACACCTCGGTGACGGGGACGGCGGCGGTCCTGGTCGACTCCAAGGCCGCCATCGGCGACCGGCTGCCGTGGGCGGTGGGCATCATCGCGGTGGTGACGCTGCTGCTGGTGTTCCTGCTGACCGGGAGCGTCCTGATCCCCGTCCAGGCCGTCGTGCTCAACGCCCTGAGCCTCACCGCGATGTTCGGGGCAGTCGTCTGGGTCTTCCAGGACGGCCATCTGTCCGGGCTGCTCGCCTTCACCAGCACCGGGGACATAGAGACGACGCTGCCGGTGCTCATGTTCTGCGTCGCCTTCGGACTCTCCATGGATTACGGGGTGTTCCTGCTCTCCCGGATCAAGGAGGAGTACGACCGCACCGGCGACCACGAGCGGGCGGTCTCCTTCGGACTGCGGCGCACCGGCGGGCTGATCACCGCGGCGGCCGTGATCCTGGCGGTCGTGATGGTCGCCATCGGCACCTCGCGGGTGACCAACACCAAGATGCTCGGCCTCGGCATCGCGCTCGCCGTGCTCATGGACGCGATGGTGGTCCGCAGTCTGCTCGTGCCGACGGTCATGAAGCTGATGGGCCGGGCGAGCTGGTGGGCGCCCGCACCGCTGCGGAGGTTCCACCAGCGGTTCGGCCTGAGCGAGGGCGAGCCGGGGAAGCCGGAGGCGCCGGAGTCCATACCGGAGCAGGACGCCGAACCGGAGCGGGTGCCCAGCGGGGCGTGAGTCACGCCTCCGCGTCGGCCGGGGCGTCGACCGGAGCGTCCCCCCGCCACAGCGCGGCCCAGGTGTCCGTGTCGACCAGGCCGGTGCTGAGCAGGGGCGGGTGGTCGGCCTGGAAGCGGCGGACGGCGTCCAGGGTGCGCAGGCCGAACGTCCCGTCCACCGCGTCCCACGGCAGGTAGCGCCGGTTGGCCAGCATGCACTGCACCTGGAAGGCGCGGTCGCCCTGGTCGCCGACGACGGTCATCCCGTCCCCGTCGTAGAAGGCGCACACGGGGCTGGACCCGGCCGGGGGCACGTTCTCGGCGTCGGCGGCGGCCCCCGGGGCCACGGCCAGGGCGGCGGCCAGCGCGGCGGCGGCCAAGAGCCCGGTGGTCAGGGCCGAGGCGCCGGCGGACCGGCGCGGGGACAGGGGGGTGCGGGACATGGCGGTCGCTCCTCGGTGAGTGCGGGGGCGGGCCCGGGGGCCCGGTCTCACCGAGGACAACAGCCCGCACCGCCCCCACGTCACTGCCGAAGGGCGCCGAACCGCGCGGACCACCCGTAAGCGTCACGGCGTCAGCGCGTCACGGCGTCACGGCCGCGTCAGGCCGTCCCGGGCGGCCGCCCGCAGGAGCGGAGGTAGTCGCGGGTGCGGCGGGCGATCGGGAACGGCCGGTCCGGCGGGCAGGGGTACATGTCCTGCTCGACGATGGCGAACAGGTCGACGTCCAGGCGGCGGGCGGCGGCCAGTACGGGCTCCAGGGCCGGGACCCCGCCCGGCGGTTCGCACATCACGCCGCGCGCCACGGCGGGACCGAAGGGCACCTCGTCCGCCACCACCTCGGCGAGGACCGCCGGGTCCACCTGCTTGAGGTGGAGGTAGCCGATGCGCTCCCCGTACGTCTCGATCAGCTCGACGCTGTCGCCCCCGCAGTACGCGTAGTGCCCGGTGTCCAGGCAGAGCGACACCAGGTCCGGGTCGGTGGCGTCGAGGAACCGGGCGACGTTCTCCTCGGTGTCGATGTGGGTGTCCGCGTGGGGGTGGACGACGACGCGCAGTCCGTAACGGTCCCGGACCTCGCGCGCCAGCCGTTCGGTCTGCGTGGTCAGGTGGCGCCACTGCTCGACGGTGAGGACCCGGTCCTCCAGCACTTCGCCCGTCTTGTCGTCGCGCCAGAAGGAGGGGATGACCACGAGGTGCCCGGCGCCCATCGCCCGGGTGAGTGCCGCGATGCCGGCGACATGCTCCCAGGTCCGGTCCCAGACGTCCGGCCCGTGGTGCAATCCGGTGAAGACGGTGCCCGCCGAGACGGAGAGCCCCCGGCTGCCCGTCTCCTCCGCGAGGCGGGCCGGGTCGGTCGGGAGGTAGCCGTACGGACCCAGCTCGATCCACTCGTAGCCCGCGGCGGAGACCTCGTCCAGGAAGCGCCGCCACGGCACCTGCCGGGGATCGTCGGGGAACCACACCCCCCAGGAGTCGGGCGCGGAGCCGATGCGGATGCAGGGCGATGCCGAGGACGGGGAGGACGTCATGCGCCAAGCCTCACCACGCGGGCGGACCGGTGTCAAGAATACGTCCGTATGTCCGTACAAATGATTGACGATGATCGAAGCGGAGATGATCCAGGTACAGGCGCCCAGCCGAAGGGACGTTGCATGCCTGAGCAGCCGTACGACGTGATCACGATGGGGCGGATCGGGGTGGACCTCTACCCCCTGCGGACGGGTGTGCCGCTGGCCCGGGTCGACACCTTCGGGAAGTTCCTCGGCGGCTCCCCGTCCAATGTGGCCGTCGCCGCCGCCCGCCTCGGCCGGCGCACCGCCGTGGTGACCCGCACCGGCGAGGACCCCTTCGGTGACTATCTGCGGGAGCAGCTGCGGGAGTTCGGGGTCGACGCCCGGTGGGTGACGCCCGTCGCCGCCTATCCGACCCCGGTCACCTTCTGCGAGGTCTTCCCGCCCGACGACTTCCCGCTGTACTTCTACCGGCAGCCCAAGGCCCCCGACCTGGAGATCCACGCCTCGGAGCTGGACCTCGAAGCGGTGCGGGCCGCCCGGGTGTTCTGGATGACCGGTACCGGCCTGTGCGCCGAGCCGAGCCGTACGGCGACCCTCGCCGCGCTGCGCGCCCGCGACCGCTCCGGCGTCACCGTCTTCGACCTCGACTGGCGCCCGGTGTTCTGGCCGCCCGGCGAGGCGAACGAAGCCTGTGCGCCCGCCCGGTACCGCGAGGCCCTGGCGTACGCGACCGTCGCCGTCGGCAATCTGGACGAGTGCGAGATCGCCACCGGCGAGCGCGAACCGCACGCGGCCGCCCGCGCCCTCATCGAGGCCGGCGTCGAGCTGGCCGTCGTCAAGCAGGGCCCCGCGGGCGTCCTCGCCGTCCACCGGGACGGGACCGTGGCCGATGTGCCGCCGCTCCCCGTCGACGTGGTCAACGGCCTCGGCGCGGGCGACGCGTTCGGCGGCGCGCTCTGCCACGGACTGCTGAGCGGCTGGGACATCGCGCGCACCATGCGGTACGCCAACGCGGCGGGCGCCATCGTCGCCGCCCGGCTCGCCTGCTCCTCCGCGATGCCGTTCCCGCACGAGGTCGAGGCCGCCCTCGCCGAAGGCGCGGTCACCGCACACAGTGAAAGGGCATGAGCATGCGAGGCGAACCGGCGTACCACCTGCCCGCGGGCTCCACCGCGCACGGCCCGTACACCCTGGACATCGGCCCCGAGCAGGCCGGCTGGGACCGGTCCGGCCTCCGCGTACTGGAGCTGGAACCGGGAGGAGTTCACACACTTGTCACCGGGGAGAGCGAGTGGATCGTACTGCCGTTGACCGGCAGCTGTACGGTGCACATCTCAGATGAGATCTTTGAACTGCTGGGCCGGAGAAGCGTGTTCAGCGGCGTCTCCGACTTCGCCTATGTACCGCGCGATGCCCACGCACAGATCGCCTCCGGCGCAGGCGGCCGCTTCGCCCTGGCAGGAGCGAAGTGCGAGCGACGACTCCCCGCTCGCTACGGCCCCGCGCCGGAGGTACGCGTGGAACTGCGCGGCGCCGGCAGCTGCTCCCGCCAGGTCCACAACTTCGCCGCCGCCGACGCCTTCGACTGCGACCGCCTCATCGCCGTGGAAGTCCTCACGCCCGGCGGCAACTGGTCCTCCTATCCGCCGCACAAACACGACGAGCACCACCCCGGCGAGGAATCCGTCCTGGAGGAGATCTACTACTTCGAGGTCGAGGACGGCGGCCTCGGCTACCACCGCGTCTCCCCGTCCCGCCCCGGCGGTACGGACGTGCTGGCCGAGGTCCGCAGCGGCGACGCGGTCCTCGTCCCGGACGGCTGGCACGGCCCGTCCATCGCCCAGCCCGGCCGGACCCTGTACTACCTCAACGTCATGGCGGGCCCCGGCGAGAAGCGGGAGTGGCTGATCCGCGACCACCCCGACCACCGGTGGGTCCGCGACACCTGGCCGTCCCAGCCGGTCGACCCCCGGCTGCCGCTCCCCGGACCGGAGGACCCCGCATGACCGCGACGCCCGGCACGCCCGGCCCGGCAGGGGAGGCCACCCGCCGCCTCACCACCGCCCAGGCGCTCATCGCCTTCCTCGCCCGCCAGTACGCCGAGCGCGACGGCGAACGCCACCGGCTGATCGCCGCCACCTGGGGCATCTTCGGCCACGGCAACGTCGCCGGAATCGGCCAGGCGCTCCGGGAGACCGGCCCCGCGATGCCCTACCTCCAGGGCCGCAACGAACAGGCCATGGTGCACGCGGCCGTCGGCCACGCCCGCCAGTCCGGCCGGCTGTCCGCCCACGCCGTCACCACGTCCATCGGCCCCGGCGCCACCAACCTCGTCACCGGCGCCGCCCTCGCCACCGTCAACCACCTCCCCGTCCTGCTGCTGCCCGGCGACACCTTCGCGACCCGCCCCGCCGACCCCGTACTCCAGCAGCTGGAGGTGGCGTACGCGGGCGACGTCTCCGTCAACGACTGCCTGCGCCCGGTCTCCCGCTCCTTCGACCGGATCACCCGCGCCGAGGCCCTGATCCCGGCCGCGCTGCACGCCATGCGGGTCCTGACCGACCCGGCGGAGACCGGCGCGGTCACCCTCGCGCTGCCGCAGGACGTCCAGGCCGAGGCGCACGACTGGCCGGCGGAGTTCTTCGCGGAGCGCGTCTGGCACGTACGCCGCCCCGCCCCCGACCCGTACGAACTCGGCGCGGCCGTAGGGGCGGTGCGCGCCGCCCGCCGCCCCCTGGTCGTCGTCGGCGGCGGCGTCCACCACAGCGCCGCCGAGGACGCCCTCGCCGCGTTCGCCGAAGCCACCGGCATCCCCGTCGCGTCCACCCAGGCGGGCAAGGGCTCGCTGCGCCACGACCACCCCGCCGACGTCGGCGGCATCGGCCACACCGGCACCGCCACCGCCGACGACCTCGCCCGCACCGCCGACCTGGTCATCGGAATCGGCACCCGCTACACGGACTTCACCACCGCGTCCGCGACCCTCTTCCAGCACCCCGGCGTCCGCTTCCTCAACATCAACGTGACCGGCTTCGACGCCCACAAGCTCGCCGCGCTCCCGCTCGTCGCCGACGCCCGCACCGCCCTCCACGCGCTCACCGAGGCCATGGCCGGACATCGCGCGGACCCCGCGTACGTCACCGAGTACACCGAGGCCAAGGCCCGCTGGGAGCGGCGCGTCGACGCCGCGTACGCCACGCCCGACCCGCAGGCCCGCCCCACCCAGACCCAGGTCCTCGGCCTCCTGGACGAGCTCGTCACCGAGGAGGACATCCTCATCAACGCGGCCGGTTCGCTCCCCGGCGACCTGCACAAGCTCTGGCGGACCCGCTCCCCGCGCCAGTACCACGTGGAGTACGGCTACTCCTGCATGGGCTACGAGATCCCGGCCGCGATCGGGGTGTGCCTGGCGGCCCCGGACCGCCCGGTCTGGGCGCTCGTCGGCGACGGCACGTACCTCATGAACCCCACCGAGATCGTCACCGCCGTCCAGGAGAACCTGCCGGTCAAGCTGGTCGTCCTGCAGAACCACGGCTACGCCTCGATCGGCGGCCTCTCCGAGGCGACCGGCGGCGAGCGCTTCGGCACGGACTACCGCCACCGGTCGGCGGACGGGGACTTCACCGGCCCGCCGCTCCCGGTGGACCTCGCCGCCAACGCGGCCTCGCTCGGCATGCGGGTGCTGCGCGCCGGGACGGTGGCCGAGCTGCGGGCGGCCCTCGCCGAGGCCCGGGCGGCGGCCCGGCCCGTCTGCGTCCACGTGGAGACCGAAACACCCGGCGCCGGACAGGGTCCTCCGGAGGCACAGGCGTGGTGGGATGTCCCCGTGGCCGGGACGGCCACCCGCCCCGCGGCGGTCGAAGCACGGAAAGAGTACGAACGACACAGCGCCGGCCGACGCCGTCACCTCTGAAGGAGCCACAGCATGAAGACCGTGAACCACTGGATCGGTGGCAAGACCGTCGAGGGCACCTCGGGCAACTACGGCGAGGTCACCGACCCCGCCACCGGCGCCGTCACCACCCGGGTCGCGTTCGCCTCGCCCGACGAGGTGGACACGGCGGTGGCGGCCGCGAAGGACGCGTACCGGACGTGGCGCGACTCCTCGCTGTCCGCCCGTACGGCGGTCCTGTTCCGCTACCACGCGCTGCTGGACGCCCACCGGGACGAGATCGCCGCGCTGATCACCGCCGAGCACGGCAAGGTGCACTCCGACGCGCTGGGCGAGGTGGCGCGCGGCCTGGAGATCGTGGAGCTGGCCTGCGGGATCACCACGCAGCTCAAGGGCGAGTTGTCCACCCAGGTCTCGCACCGGGTCGACGTCTCCTCGATCCGCCAGCCGCTGGGCGTCGTCGCCGGGATCACCCCGTTCAACTTCCCGGCCATGGTGCCGATGTGGATGTTCCCGCTGGCCATCGCCTGCGGCAACACCTTCGTGCTCAAGCCCAGCGAGAAGGACCCGTCCGCCGCCAACCTCCTGGCCGAGCTGGCGGCGGAGGCCGGGCTGCCGGACGGCGTGCTGAACGTGCTGCACGGGGACCGGGTCGCCGTGGACGCCCTGCTGAACCACCCGGACGTCGCCGCCGTCTCCTTCGTCGGCTCCACGCCCATCGCCCGCCACATCCACGCCACCGCCTCGGCCAACGGCAAGCGCGTGCAGGCGCTCGGCGGCGCGAAGAACCACATGCTGGTGCTGCCCGACGCGGACCTCGACGCCGCCGCCGATGCCGCAGTCTCCGCCGCGTACGGCTCGGCGGGGGAGCGCTGCATGGCGATCTCCGCCGTCGTCGCCGTGGGCGCGATCGGCGACGAGCTGGTCGCCCGGATCAAGGAGCGGGCCGCCCGGATCACGATCGGCCCCGGCACGGACCCCGCGTCCGAGATGGGCCCGCTGATCACCGCCGCCCACCGCGACAAGGTCGCCTCGTACGTCACCGGCGCCGCCGCCCAGGGCGCCGAAGTGGTCCTCGACGGCACCGGATTCACCGTCGACGGCTTCGAGGACGGCCACTGGATCGGCCTCTCGCTGCTCGACCACGTCTCGACCGACTCCGACGCGTACAAGGACGAGATCTTCGGCCCGGTGCTGTGCGTGCTGCGCGTGGAGACGTACGAGGAGGGCGTCGCCCTCATGAACGCCTCGCCATACGGCAACGGCACCGCGATCTTCACCCGCGACGGCGGCGCGGCCCGCCGCTTCCAGCTGGAGATCGAGGCCGGCATGGTCGGCGTCAACGTGCCGATCCCGGTCCCCGTCGGCTACCACTCCTTCGGCGGCTGGAAGGACTCCCTCTTCGGCGACCACCACATCTACGGCAACGACGGCGTCCACTTCTACACGAGGGGCAAGGTCACCACGACCCGCTGGCCCGACCCGGCGGACGCCCCGGCGGGCGTGGACCTGGGCTTCCCCAGGAACCACTGATCCGAGCTGTACGGGCCGGGCCCTTGCCCCGGCCCGTACTCAGCCCAACTCCAGCACCCCGACCGTCTGGTCCCCGCTCGTCTCGCCCGTGGGCCGGAACCCGAGCCCCAGGTAGAACCCCTCGGGGCCGTCGTCGCCCGGATGCCAGGTGACGTACATCCGCGTGCCACCGCGCCGCCGGATCTCGTCGGCCACGCACCCGACCGCGAACCGCCCGTAGCCGCGCCCCTGTTCGCCCGCCGCGATGTTGAGGCGCCACAGCCCGGAGCGGATGTCCCGCCCGGTGCCGTCACCCGCGAAGTCGATGTCCAGGAAGGCCATGAGGAGCCCGACGAGCCGTTCCCCGTCGAACACGAGCCGCGGCCAGGCGACCTCTCCGTGCCCGTACGCCTCGGCCAACGACTTCACCACCGGCGCCACCAGATGCTCCTGATCGGCCCGCACCTGCAGCCCGATCGCCGCATCGACATTCCCGCCGGTGACCTCGGCCAGCCTCAGTGAAGTAGTCATACGAAAACGGTAAACGCCGAGGTCAACCGCATTTCTGACCGCACATGACCGCACATGACCCGCACATGACCGCAGGGCCACTCCCCCGGAGTGGCCCTGCGGCGTTCTGGTGGGCGGTCAGTGGTTCTTGGCGGTGGCGGTCTCGGCGGCGATCATGCGCTCCATCGGGGCGACCGCGATGCGGCCCGAGACGAGGAAGGCCAGGAACATCGAGGCGACCATGAGCACCGTCCCGGCCCACACCATCGTCTCGACCGGCACGGTGTACGCGCCCACGGCCCGCACCGCGCACTCGGTGAGCAGCGCGCAGCCCCACACCGCCGAGAACCGGATCTCTGCCCGGTGGAAGGCGGGCGAACCGGCGGAGAGGCGTTCCCAGGCGGCCGTCTTGGCGGCCTCGCCCCGGGTCAGCCACGGCCGCAGGCCCGCCGACAGCATCGGGCGGCCGCGCAGCGCCGTCACCAGGAACGTCAGGCCGATGACGCTGCTCACCGCGCTGTCCTTGAGGAGCATCAGCCGGGGGTCACCGGACATCAGGCCCAGCAGCAGCGAGACCGCGTTGACCGACACCATCAGCGCCGCGAGGCCGTTGAGCCGGCGCTCGCGCACCGCGCTCCACACCGTGCGGACCGCCGGGACCACGCTGCTCCAGGCCAGTGCGCCGAACGTGCCGAGCCCCGCAGCCTTCAGCGCGTAGTACGCGGCGAGCGGCAGCGCGACGTCCACCAGGAGCGGCTTCATGCTGTCCACGAGGGCCTTGCGGGGCTCGATCGGGGTGGTGGGGGCGTCGAGGGCGGGGGAGGGGGCGGTGAGTGTGGCGGCCGGGCTGCTCATGTCGGTTCCTCCCGTTGCGGCGGCGCCTTCGTGGCTCCCGCTCTCGACACGTTCAAGACTGCCGATCCGGGCCCCCTCCCCGGCAGAGCCGCGTGTACTGACCTCCGCATGACGAATGTCATGGCCTTCACCATGCGCTTGTACGGCTCCGAGCGCGTGACCCGATCGTTGTCGTACGGCGTACAACCGCGCACGGCTCCGGGCGGTCCCACAGACGGTCCGGTTTTCAAGGGGAGGGGCGGGTTCGCACCTATGGCGAAGAAGTTGTGGAACGCGGTGGTGGCCGGGGGAGCGGCGGCCGTGTTCACCGCGATGGCGGCGGTACCGGCGGGGGCGGCGGAGGGGGGCGCGTCCTTCTCCCGGGTGTCGTTCAACGGTGGCAAGCCGATCGTGATCGGGGTGCAGGAGGTGGTCGAGGTGCACGGGACCTTCCGGATGACGACCACGCGCAAGTTCGACTACGGGCCGACCGTGTATCCGTACCGGGGGAGCCTCGAAGGCGGGGACACCCTGTGGACCTTCATCACCACCAGCGACTGCCGCCCCGTGGCGAAGGGGGTCTGCGACTTCGAGGAGTGGCTGGAGATCGACCCGCGGCATGTCGACTTCGGCAACGAGGACGCGGGCACCTGGAAGACCGCCGCCGCGATCTCGTACGTCGGTGACGACTACGACAAGGACGACATGAACATCCCGATCCAGGTCCAGCGCGCCACCCGGGTCACCGTCAACGCCGCGCCCGAGCCGGCCGTGTACGGCAAGACGATCACGATCACCGGCAAGGTCACCCGGGCGAACTGGGACACGCACACCTACCAGGGGTACGCGGGCCGCACGGTCAGTCTGCAGTTCAAGGCGGACGGCGCGTCCTCGTACAAGACGGTCAAGAAGGTGACGTCCAGCTCGACGGGGGCGCTCAGGACCACCCTGAAGGCCACCGAATCCGGCACCTGGCGGTGGAACTACTACGGGAACTCCACGGCCGGAGCGAAGGCGTCGGCCGGTGACCACGTGGCCGTGTCGTCCGGCGTCCGCGTGATGCACGGACCGCGTGTGATGCACGCCGCCCGCTAGCGTCCGGCCGGAAACTCGTTCGCCGTCCCCCCGCCGCCGGTGCTGGGATGGCTGCATGACCGCATCCGCCTCCGCAGCCATCCCGCCCCAGCACCAGATCCGCGCGCTCCACACCGCCGGAACCGTGACCGTCTATCAGGCGTACACCCCGTCGCTCGGGCTGCCCGCCGCCCGTGACGGGCGTTTCCCGGCCGCTTGGAAGCGCGACCGCATGACGTGGATCAAGCCGAGCTTCCTGTGGATGATGTACCGCTGCGGCTGGGGGACGAAGGAGGGCCAGGAGACGGTCCTCGCCGTCGAGATCACCCGCGAGGGCTTCGACTGGGCCCTCACCCACGCCGAACTCTCCCACTACGAACGGGACGTGCACCCCGACCACGCCACCTGGCAGCGCGAGCTGCGCCGGGCCCCCGCCCGCGTCCAGTGGGACCCCGAGCGCGACCTGCACCTGAACCGGCTCCCGTACCGCTCGCTCCAGCTCGGCCTGGCCGGGGAGGCGTCACGGCGTTACGCGGACGAGTGGACGGTCTCGATCCGCGACGTCACCCCGCTCGCCCGCGAGATCCACGCGCTGGCCCGGGCAGGCGAGACGGAGGCCGCGATCGCGCTGCTCCCGGACGAGACGCCGTACCCGCTGCCGCAGGGCACCCCGCTCCCCACGGCCCGTGAAGCCGTCTAGACCCACCCCGTCAGCTCCACGATCTCCCGCGCGATGTCCGGTACCGTCCGCCCGTCGGTAGCCAACCGCGTGGTGTCCGCCGGGGCCCGGGCGTCGAGCATCCGGGCCTTGCGGTGGCTGCTGAGGAGCTCGTGCTCCAGCTCGGAGCCGATCTCGCGGCCGGTGAGCCGCTGTTCGGCCGTCGCGTCGGACGCGGTCAGCAGCACCCGTACGCACCGCACCCCGCCCCCCATCGCGCGCTCGAACATCGGAGCGGTCTCGGGCAGCACGCACGCCGTGTTGGTGTAGACGAGGCGGTGCACGTCCAGGGCCGCGTAGTTGGCCCAGACCGCCGCCAGATTGCGTTCGGTGATCAGGGAGCGGCGCGGGTCGTCGTCCGGCGCGGGGTGCACGGCGCACATGAAGTCCCCGTCGATCACCGCGTGCACGGCCCCCGCCTCGCGCAGCCGCGCCGACACCTCCCAGGCCACCGTGGTCTTCCCGACGCCCGCGCGGCCGCCGATGAGCAGTACTTCCGGCAGTTCCATGGCGGCAGCGTTCCAGAGCGCGGGGGCGTCGCGCGACGCAATTGCCGGGCCGGACCGCCCGCCCGGGCATACCGCGTCCGGAGTACGAGGCCCGCTTCCGTACGCCTTGAGGATGCCCGGGAGTTCCGCCCGGCGGCAGGTGGGACGGGGTGGCGGGCCGCATAGGGTCGGACGCATGGACTCCCCTGTTGCGCGTACGTCCCGGTGGCGGCGCCTGCTGCCCCGCACCCGAGGCCGGTGGGCGGCGGCCGGTGCCGCGCTCCTCGTGCTCGCCGGTGCGGGCACCTGGACGGCGGTGGCCGACGACAGCGGCCCGGCCGTGCACCGCCAGGACCGGATGATGCGCGTCGACGGGGTCTCCCTCGACACCTCGTACTTCACGGCCGGGGGCGACGGGCGCCGGCCCGCCGTGCTCATCGGCCACGGATTCGGCGGCAGCAAGGCGGAGACCCGGGCGCAGGCCGAACAGCTCGCCCGCGACGGATACGCCGTCCTCACCTGGTCCGCCCGCGGCTTCGGCAGGTCCGGCGGCAGGATCGGGCTGAACGCGCCGGACCGCGAGGTCAAGGACGTGTCCCGGCTGATCGACTGGCTCGCCCGCCGCCCCGAGGTCCGGCTCGACGCCGAGGGCGACCCGCGCGTCGGCATCACCGGGGCGTCCTACGGCGGCGCGGTCTCGCTGCTCGCCGCCGGGTACGACCACCGCGTCGACGCCGTCGCCCCGCAGATCACCTACTGGAACCTCGCCGACGCGCTCTTCCCGGACGGGGTGTTCAAGAAACTCTGGACCGGGATCTTCGTCAACTCCGGCGGCGGCTGCGCCAACTTCGAGAAGGAGCTGTGCGACCTGTACGAACGGGTCGCCGTCAGCGGCAAGCCGGACGCCGCCGCCCGCGACCTGCTCACGAAGCGCTCCCCGAGCGCCGTGGCCGACCGCATCAAGGCCCCCGCGCTCATCGTGCAGGGCCAGACCGACTCCCTGTTCCCCCTCGGCCAGGCCGACGCCATGGCGAAGGCCATCGCCGCCAACGGCGCCCCCGTCTCCGTCGACTGGGCGGCCGGCGGGCACGACGGGGGCGACATGGAGACCGGCCGGGTGCAGAAGAGGATCGGCTCCTGGTTCGACCGGTATCTGAAGGGGGACGAGGGCGCCGACACCGGACCCGCCTTCCGCGTCACCCGGACCGGCGGCATCGACTCCACGGACGGCGCCGCCCTGACCAGGGGCGCGAGCAGCGACACGTATCCGGGCCTGCACAGCGGCCCCCGGACCGTCGCACTGCACGGGCGCACCCAGAAGATCAGCAACCCCGCGGGGGCCAACCCGCCGTCGATCTCCGCCGTCCCCGGCGTCGGCGGCTCGCTCGCCCAGCTCTCCACCCTCGGCGTCGGCGGCCTCGCCCTCGACTTCCCCGGCCAGTACGCCCGCTTCGACTCCGCCCCGCTGCCCACCGCCCGCCGCATCACCGGCGCCCCCACGGTCCGGGTGACCGTGCGGGCCGACCACGGCGACGCGGTGCTGTTCGGCAAGGTGTACGACGTGTCGCCGGACGGGAAGCGGCAGGTGCTGCCCGCCCAGCTCGTCGCGCCGTACCGGATCACGCCCGCGCAGCAGGGCAAGCCGATCGAGCTGACCCTGCCCGCCGTCGACCACGAACTCGACGCGGGCCACCGCCTCCGCCTCGTCCTCGCCGCGACCGACCTCGGCTACGCGTCCCCGGCCGAGCCCGCCACGTACACCGTCTCCCTCGACGGGCCCCTCACGCTTCCCACCGCGCCCGGCCTGAAGACCGCCTCGGCCGCACTGCCCTGGTGGACCTGGGGGCTGCCGGCCGCCGCCCTGGTGATCGCCGCCGCCCTGCTGCTCACCGCCCGGCGCCGTACCGCGACGCCCGCACCCGACCCCGGGCTCACCGACGTACCGCTCCAGATCACCGGCCTGTCCAAGAAGTACGCCAAGTCCGCCGACCGGTACGCCGTCCGCGACCTCTCCTTCCGCGTCGAGAAGGGGCAGGTGCTCGGCCTGCTGGGCCCCAACGGCGCCGGGAAGACCACCACCCTGCGCATGCTCATGGGGCTCATCACCCCCGACGACGGCGAGATCCGGGTCTTCGGGCGGGCCATCCGCCCCGGCGCACCCGTGCTGTCCCGGGTCGGCTGCTTCGTGGAGGGCGCGGGCTTCCTGCCGCACCTGTCCGGGCGCGCCAACCTGGAGCTGTACTGGAAGGCCACCGGACGCCCCGACGAGGACGCGCGCATCGAGGAGGCCCTGGAGATCGCCGGGCTCGGTGACGCCCTGGCCCGCGCCGTGCGCACGTACTCGCAGGGCATGCGGCAGCGGCTCGCCATCGCCCAGGCCATGCTCGGCATGCCGGACCTGCTCATCCTGGACGAGCCGACCAACGGGCTCGACCCGCCGCAGATCCGGGAGATGCGGGACGTGATGATCCGGTACGCGGCCGGCGGCCGCACCGTGATCGTCTCCAGCCACCTCCTGTCCGAGGTGGAGCAGTCCTGCACGCATCTGGTCGTCATGGACCGGGGCAGGCTCGTCCAGGCGGGCCCCGTCGCCGAGATCACCGGCTCCGGCGACATGCTCCTGGTCACCGCGGCCGACCCGCTCACCGAACCCCTCGTGGAGAAGGTCGCCGCCCTCCCGGGCATCGGCTCCGCCGTCCGCACCGACGACGGGCACGGGCTCCTCGTCCGGCTCGACGGGGCGAGCTCGCCCGAGCTGATCGCCGAGCTGGTCCGCCTCGACGTGCCGCTGACGGGCGTCGGCCCGCACCGCCGCCTGGAGGACGCCTTCCTCACCCTGATCTCCGGAGGCTCCGCATGAGCACCGCAGCCGGCCTCGCCGAGGCCCCCGAGGCGCCGGGCTACCGCGCCCGCCACACCCTCCCGCTGCGCGTCGAGGCGGTCCGGCAGCTGCGCCGGCGCCGGACTCTGCTGATGGGCGGGGTGCTGGCCGCGCTGCCGTTCATCCTGATCATCGCGTTCGCGATCGGCGGCACCCCGGACGGCGGGCCCGGCGGCAACGGCCGGATCACGCTGATGGACACGGCGACCGCGTCCGCCGCGAACTTCGCCGCGACCTGCCTGTTCGTCTCGGCGGGCTTCCTGCTCGTCGTCCCGGTCGCGCTGTTCTGCGGCGACACCGTGGCCTCCGAGGCGAGCTGGTCCTCGCTGCGCTATCTGCTGGCCGCGCCCGTGCCCCGGGCCAGGCTGCTGTGGAGCAAGCTCGTCGTCGCGCTGGGCTTCAGCCTCGCCGCGATGGTGCTGCTGCCGCTCGTCGCGCTCGCGGCGGGGGCGGCGGCCTACGGCTGGGGGCCGCTCCAGCTGCCGACCGGGGGCGCGCTGTCGGCCGGGGACGCGGTGCCGCGCCTCGCGCTCGTGGTCGCGTTCGTCTTCGTGTCCCAACTGGTGACCGCGGGACTCGCGTTCTGGCTGTCGACGACGACCGACGCCCCGCTCGGCGCGGTGGGCGGCGCGGTCGGGCTGACCATCGTCGGCAATGTGCTCGACGCCGTGACCGCGCTCGGCTCCTGGCGGGACTTCCTGCCCGCCCACTGGCAGTTCGCCTGGGCGGACGCGCTCCAGCCCACCATCGAGTGGGGCGGCATGGCGAAGGGCGCGGCCGTATCAGTGACGTATGCCCTGATCCTGTTCGCTTTCGCGTTCCGTGGGTTCAGCCGTAAGGACATCGTGTCCTGACCTTGACATTCCGCCGGTTCCGCGCTCGCCGTTGCCGCATCGAGATCGTTCCGCAACCCTTTCGTCCGGTCCGGGCCGCCCGTCCGCACGTCACATTCACAAGTGCTGACGTGACGACACAGGGGGTACGGGATGGAACACCGCACACGGAAGTACCGGGGCGCGGTAGGGCTGTTGCTCGCGGCGGGCGTCCTGCTCACCGGCTGCTCGGGGACGGACAGCGGCGGCAAGGCGACGTCCGACCAGCGGCGCGTGGGGGCGCCCGCGCCCGCGTACACACGGGGTGACACGGACGAGCAGAAGAGCGACGACGGCGCCGACCGGCTGAAGGAGAGCGCCCCGCCCGACTACCTCTCCACCTTCGCGCTGGACGTCGACACCGCCTCGTACGGCTACGCCCGCCGCACCCTCGCCGACGGCCGGCTGCCCGGACCGGAGACCGTGCGGCCCGAGGAGTTCGTCAACAGCTTCCGCCAGGGCTACCACCGCCCCGAGGGCAATGGCTTCTCGGTCTCCGTCGACGGCGCCAGGGCCGCCGAGGAGGACGGCGACTGGTCGCTGGTCCGGGTCGGCCTGGCCACCAAGGCCGCCCCCAGCACCGCCGAACGGCCCCCGGCCTCCCTCACCTTCGTGGTGGACGTCTCGGGCTCGATGAACTCGCCCGACCGGCTGGGCCTGGTCAAGACCTCGCTGGGCATCCTCACGGACGAGCTGCGCGACGACGACTCGATCAGCCTGGTCACCTTCAGCGACGACGCGGAGACCGTCCTGCCGATGACCCGGCTGAAGGGCCACCGGAGCAAGATCCACGACGCGGTCGACTCGCTGGAACCCGGCGCCTCCACCAACGTCGGGGCGGGCATCGAGCGCGGTTACGAGGAGGCGGTGGAGGGCCGCCGCAAGGGCGGCAACAACCGTGTCGTCCTGCTCTCCGACGCGCTGGCCAACACCGGCGACACCCAGGCGGACGACATCCTCGAACGGATCGACTCGGCCCGCCGCGAGTACGGCATCACCCTCTTCGGCGTGGGCGTCGGCAGCGACTACGGCGACGACTTCATGGAGCAGCTGACCAACAAGGGCGACGGCCACACCACGTACATCGCCGACGAGGAACAGGCCCGCAAGGTGTTCGTGGACCAGCTCCCCGCCCACCTCGAACTGACCGCCCGGGACGCCAAGGCGCAGGTCGCCTTCGACCGGAAGACCGTCGAGAAGTTCAAGCTGATCGGCTACGAGGACCGCAAGGTCGCCGACGAGGACTTCCGCGACGACAGCGTGGACGGCGGCGAGGTCGGCCCCGGCCACACCGTCACCGCCCTGTACGCCGTGCGGCTGCGCGACGGCGCCTCCGGCCATGTCGCCACCGCGACCGTGCGCTGGCTCGACCCGAAGACCCGCAAGCCGCACGAGGAGACCGGTTCCGTGACGACCGGGGCGATCACCGGCAAGCTCTGGGGCGGCCGGAGCACCCGCCTCCAGGTGACGGCGGTGGCCGCCTACTTCGCGGAGAACCTGCGCGGCACCGGCCTGCCCGGCGCCCCGGGCCTCGGCGAACTCGCCGAGCGGGCCGAGAAGCTGGCCACGACGACCGAGGACGCCTCGGTGACGAAGCTGGCCGACGCGATCACCCGCGCGGAGCGGCTGAAGGACGGCCGGGACACCGTGGACGACAAGGGAGAGGGCGAGATTGACTGATGGGAGCGGCCGGGGGAGCGGCACGCTCCCCCGGGGCCCCGAGATGTTTACGCCGTCACTACACGGACCGCGCTAGCGTGCTGTGCTCCGCGAGAAGTGGGACCTCCCTCGGGGGGAGGTCCGACGCGGGCGGCTGGGCAGATGCGCCCCCGGCAGGACTCGAACCTGCGGCCAAGTGCTTAGAAGGCACCTGCTCTATCCACTGAGCTACGGGGGCCGGGTGGTGGCTGCGGTGGTCAGGAGCCCAGGGACCCGGGCGGTCCGTGACCTTGCCGGATCAAGGATAGGGCTCCGATTGGCTCGACCTCGTTGCTTCACCTGCGTGGCACGATGTGGAGGTTCGGTGAAGCGAGACGATAATCGCAGGTAGGCCCGGATCACGCACCGCTTTTGGCGCTTCACGCCACGGGTGTTGTGCACTCGTTATGCCTGCGCCCCACTCATCCCCTCTGTCCGGACGGAGGAACCGGCGCGCAGAGGTGGCTATACGCTTCAAAAAGGCTCCAAAATTGGGCATTCTTCGCATGTGGTGACCTTGGACGTACGGCCTCAGCTCATCGACGCACTCTCCGCCCTGCGCGACCGTGTCGCCGCCGTGCGTCTCCCACTCCCGCTCCCAGGCGCCGCCCGCGCCCGGCAGACCAGGACCGAGCTGCTCGCCCAGCTGGACGACTACCTGCTGCCCCGGCTCAAGGATCCCGAGGCGCCCCTGCTCGCCGTCATCGGCGGATCGACCGGCGCCGGCAAGTCGACGCTCGTCAATTCGCTGGTGGGGCGCCGGGTCAGCGAGGCCGGGGTGCTGCGGCCCACCACCCGCACGCCCGTCCTGGTCTGCCACCCGGACGACCAGCACTGGTTCACGGGCGTACGGGTGCTGCCGCAGCTCACCCGGGTCTGGCTGCCGCCGGAGGAGTACGCCGAGCCCGGCCAGTGCGACGACCTCGACGGACCCGACGGCCACGCGGCCGAGGAGGGCACCGCGCTGCGCGTCGAGACCGCGCCCGGACTGCCGCGCGGGCTCGCCCTCCTGGACGCCCCCGACATCGACTCCCTCGTCGTCCGCAACCGGGTCCTGGCCGCCGAACTCATCTGCGCCGCCGACATCTGGGTCATGGTCACGACGGCCTCCCGGTACGCCGACGCCGTGCCCTGGCACCTGCTGCGTACCGCCAAGGAGTACAACGCCTCGCTCGTCACGGTCCTCGACCGCGTCCCGCACCAGGTGATCGCCGAGGTCTCCCGCCAGTACGGGGCCCTGCTCACCAAGGCCGGGCTCGGCGAGGTGCCTCGGTTCACCATCCCCGAGCTGCCCGAATCGGCGGGCGGCGGCAGGGGCCTCCTGCCCACCACCGCCGTCGCCCCGCTCCGCGCCTGGCTCGCGCACCGCGCCCAGGACCCGGCCGCCCGTCAGCAGGCCGTCGGCCGGACCGCCGCCGGGGTCATCGACTCCCTGAACGTCCGGATGCCCGCGCTCGCCGGAGCCGTCGCCGCGCAGTACGCCGCCGCCGTACGGCTCACGGGTGTGGTCGAGGAGGCGTACGGGAAGGAGGGCGCCCGGCTCCGGCGCAGGCTGAAGAACGGCGGCGCCCTCGCCGGCGACGCCCGCACCAGATGGCGCGGCTACCCGACGTACAGCAGCTCCGACGAAGTGCTCGACGCGCTGGTCGAGAGCCTGGCCGCGCTCCTGGAGTGCGGCGTCGCCGCCGCCGACGAGCAGATCCGCGCCGTCTGGCGCAAGGAACCCGCCGCCGCGGCCTTCGCCTTCGAGGCGGCGGGCCGCGAGGAGGGCGGCTGGGGACCGGCCGAGGACATCCGGGGCCGGATCGACATGGCTGTACGCAGATGGCGCCGGATCCTGGAAGAACTCGCCGAGGAGGAGCTGCGCCTGATGGAGCGCAACACCGCCCCGGACCCCGAGACCGTCGCCGCCCTGCTGGCCGCCGCCCTGCTCGGCGGTCGCCGCGCCCGCACCGCCGGTGAACAGCTCGCCGAACGCATGGGGGCGCAGGGTGCGCTGAGGCTGCGCGACAAGGGCGGCGCACTGCTCACCAACTGCCTCGACCACGTGCTGAACGGCGAACGCGACCGGCGGCTCGCCCCCCTGGACGCCCTCGACGTGGCCCCCGAGCCACAGGCCGAACTCATTGCCGCGCTGTCCCTACTGCAGAAGGAGAGGTGGCAGCGATGACTGCCGTCACTGACGAGAATCCGGGGCAGGGCGGAACCGGGGAACAGCTGTCCGACACCTCCGGCTCCGACACCTCCCGCTCCGACACCTCCCGCTCCGACACCTCCCGCTCCGACACCTCCCGTTCCGGCACCGGTTGGGACGACGGGCTGATCGCCCGGCGCGCGCAGGCCGGCCGGAAGGAGGCCGAACAGACCCCGGACGAGGCCCCCGAGGAAGAGGAGGACGACGGGCGGCCGCAGGTCGAGGCGTACGTGGACTCCGGCAGCCCGCTCCGGCCGCGCCTGGACGCCCTGCGCGAACTCGTCGGCCTCTCCAGGGCCCGCCTGGACCGGGCCGCGCTCGCCGAGGCGGGCCGGGTGCTGGACGAGGCGGCGGCCCGGCAGCGGCTCTCCTCCCGGCACACCGTCGTCGCCATCGCCGGGGCGAGCGGCAGCGGAAAGTCCGCCCTCTTCAACGCGCTTGCGGGTGCCCCGCTCTCCGAGACCGGCCTGCGCCGCCCCACCACCTCCTCCCCGCTCGCCTGCTCCTGGACCGACGGGGCCGCCGGACTGCTGGACCGCCTCGCCGTGCCCGGCAGGCTCCGACGGAGGCCGGCGCCGGGCGCGGCGGCCGACGAGGCGCTTCAGGGCCTGGTCCTGGTCGACCTGCCCGACCACGACTCGGCGGCGAAGGGCCACCGCGACCAGGTGGACCGGGTGCTCGCGCTGGTCGACGCGGTGATCTGGGTGGTGGACCCGGAGAAGTACGCGGACGCCGCCCTGCACGAGCGCTACCTGCGCCCCCTCGCCGGCCACGCCGAGGTCACCTTCGTCGTGCTCAACCAGATCGACCGGCTCCCGGGCGAGGCCGCCGACCAGGTCCTGGACGACCTGCGCCGGCTGCTGGACGAGGACGGCATGGCGCTCGGCGAGCACGGCGAGCCCGGAGCGACCGTCCTGCCGCTGTCCGCCCTCACCGGCGAGGGCGTCGGTGAACTGCGCGAACTGCTGGGCCGGTTCGTCCAGGACCGCACGGCCGCCACCCGCCGCCTGTCCGCCGATGTGGACGCGGCGGCGGCCAGGCTCCGCCCGGTGTACGTCGCCGAGGGGCGGCCGGGTCTGGGGGAGCGGGCCCGGGAGGAGTTCACGGACCGGCTGGCGGAAGCCGTGGGCGCCGCGGCGGCGGGCCAGGCGGCCGAGCGCGAGTGGCGCCGCAACGCCGGACGGGCCTGCGGCACGCCGTGGCTCCGGCTGTGGCGCTGGTACGAGGCCACGCGGCAGCCCGGCAGCCGGGACCGGGTCCCGCTCGCCGCCCCGCCCGAGGAACGGCTCACCGCACGCCAGCGCGTCGAGCAGGCCGTGCGCACGGTCGCGGACGACGCCGCGGCCGGACTGCCCGGACCCTGGGCGCAGGCGGTGCGGGAGGCCGCGGTGCACGGGGCGAAGGGGTTGCCGGACGCGCTGGACGAACTGGCGGGGCGCGTGGCGGGCGGCGAGGCGGCCGCGCGGGGCGCGGGCGGTGCGGTGTGCGCGACGGCTTCGGAGCCCGCGGGCGGCACGTCGCGCAGGGGCGCGGGTGAGGGCCGGGGCGGGCGCGCCGCCGGGAAGCCGCCGCGGCCCGCGTGGTGGCCCGCGGCGGTGCTGGCGCAGGTCGCGATGACGCTGTTGCAGATCTTCGGCGGCCTGTGGCTGGCCGGCCAGATCATCGGGGTGCTGGAGCCGGGGCTGCTGACGCCCGCCCTGGTGATGCTCGGGGGCATCGTGGGCGGCCCGCTCGTCGAGTGGTCGTGCGCGGCGGCGGCCCGGGGCCCCGCCCGGCGGTACGGGCAGGAGGCCGAACGACGGTTGCGCGAGGCGGCGGCGGCCTGCGGGCGGGCCCGGGTGCTCGACCCGGTCGCGGCGGAGCTGATGCGCTACCGCGAAGTGCGGGAACGCTATGTGGCGGTGACGGAGTTTTCCACAACGGGCCGTTAGTCCACAGCCCCCGGCAGGATTTCCGCCTCCCCTCCAGCATGGGACCGGTGACCGCGCGTACGGCGCGGCCACGGGATCCGGGCGAAGGGGAGGCGGAGTCATGAACGAGACCCTGGTGACGCTGGTGGGCAACGCGGCGACGGCGGTGGAGTTCCGGGAGACGGCGAGCGGGGGCATGGCCCGCTTCAGGTTCGCGGTGACGCCCCGGCGCTGGGACCGGGCCAAGGAGGTCTGGGCCGACGGGCACACGAGCTTCTACACCGTGTGGGCGTGGCGCACGCTGGCCGCGAATCTGACGGGCTCGGTCGCGGTGGGGGAGCCGCTGGTGGTGCACGGCAGGCTGAAGGTGCGCGAGGAGGAGTTGGAGGGGCAGCGCCGGACCTTCGTGGACATCGAGGCGGTGGCGGTGGGCCACGATCTGACCCGGGGCACCGCGGCCTTTCGCCGGGTGGTCAGGGGCGAGCCGGGGCTGACTTCGAGGTACGGGCCGGCGCCGGTCGCGGCGGGGGCCGATCCGTGGGCGGTGCGGGAGGCGCCGGTGCGGGAGGTCGAGGAGCCGGGACGGCCGGTCGAGGAGCCGGTGGGCGGGGGCGAACCGGTGGGCGGCGCGGAGCCGTCGGAGGAGGCGCCGGTGCGGGAGCGGCCGGTGCGGCGGCGGACGGTGCGTCAGAAGGAGGGGGCTGCGCCCCGGAAGCCCGACTCCGATCTGGTGACCGCGTGACGACCAAGCGTGCCGGGGCCGGTGGTCGCAACGGGGCGCGAGGTGCCCGGGATAACGATTGCGATTCGGAATGGTTGTCGGATGGTATGACGGGGGACTGTTCATGGCTTGCTCCATAGGATCTCCCCGTACTCACAAGGCACTTGAGTAGCAGGCGGGACAATCCCCACACGCGTACCGGGCGCGAGGGTCTCGCCCGGAGGGGAAATAAGTGTTTTCTGCTTCTTCAGCGACCGCTTCGTCTTCCAAGGCGACGGCCCCGACCGCACGGCGCGGGCGCATAGCCCGGCTGACCGCTTCCGCGATGGCGTCCGGCCTCGTGGTGGCCGGAGCCCTCGTCGGCGCCGGCACCGCGACGGCCGACGAGGTGCCCGCGCACCAGGGCGGGGCCACCGCCGTACTGGACGGCCTCAAGACCTATGACACCGCGCTCCTCCACGACGGGGGCAAGACGCGCAAGGTGTCCGCGGGTCTGTTCGAGATGAACGTGGACGGCGGCGGCACGCTCAAGACGTACTGCATCGACATCCACAACCCGACCCAGGACCGGGCGAAGTACCTGGAGACCCCCTGGGACCAGACCTCGCTCGGCGGCAACAACGACGCCGGCAAGATCCTCTGGATCCTCCAGCACTCGTACCCGCAGGTGAACGACCTCGCGAAGCTCGCGGAGGCCGCCAAGACCGGGCCGCTCACCGAGAAGACCGCGGCGGCCGGCACCCAGGTCGCGATCTGGCGGTTCTCCGACCACGCCGACGTGTCCGCCCAGGACGAGCAGGCGGAGAAGCTCGCGGACTGGCTGGAGAGCTCCGCCACCGTCACCGCCGAGCCCAAGGCGTCCCTGGCGCTCGACCCGGTCGCGGTCTCCGGCCGCTCCGGTGAGCGCCTCGGCCCGGTCACCGTCCACACCAACGCCGGCCAGGCCACGGTGACCCCGCCGGCGGACCTCGCCAGCGGCGTGAAGGTCACCGACAAGGCGGGCAAGCCCGTCACCACGGCGTCCGACGGCGACCAGCTCTACTTCGACGTGCCCGCCGGCTCCGACGAGGGCAACGCCTCGCTGACCGTCCAGGCCGCCACCTCCGTCCCGGTCGGCCGCGCCTTCGCCGGGGTCACCAAGAGCCAGACCCAGATCCTGGCCGGCTCCAGCGAGTCGACGGTCTCCGCGACCGCCACCGCCACCTGGGCCAAGCAGGGCCCGATCCCGACGGCCACCGCCGAGAAGAACTGCGCCAAGGGCGGCGTCGACATCACCGTCGGCAACAAGGGCGACGAGGCGTTCACCTTCGAGCTCGGCGGCAAGGAGAACACCGTCGAGGCCGGCAAGACCGTGACCGTCACCGTGCCCGTCGCCGAGGACCAGGCGTACGACGTCACGGTCACCGGCCCGAACGGCTTCTCGAAGACCTTCAAGGGCGTCCTGGACTGCAAGACCACGGGTAGCACCACCGGCGGCAGCAGCACCGGTGGCACCGACACCCAGACCGGTGGCGACAAGCCCACCACGGCCACGGCCGGCGGCAGCACGGGCGGCGACGACACCAACCTCGCCGAGACCGGCAGCTCCAGCGCCACCCCGATGATCGCGGGCATCGCCATCGCCCTGGTCGTCGTCGGCGGCGGCGCGGTCGTGCTCCTTCGCCGCAAGGGCCGCACCGCCAGTGAGTGACCAGCGGTAGCACACCGCCACACGCACTGACCAAGGCCCCGGCAGGCACCAGCCCGCCGGGGCCTTGGCGTATCCCCGCCACACCACCCCACCCGGCCCACACGTACCGAGACCCGGGACCCGGCGTTGAGGTGTTCCGGTTGAGCGCCTCCAGGTCCGAGAACCTGAGATTCCCGCAGAACGACGACGCCTACAGCACCGACGTCATCAACGCCGGCCGCCGCCCCAGCCAAGAACTCCGGGTGGAGCTTCAGTCAGCGCTTCAGTGCGCAGCGGAACGGTTGCTCGTAGACGTGGGCGCTACGACCGTGCTGAGGCACTGTCACAGTTCATGGACGACGTTCCGTGGTCGACGCAGGCCACGCATTATCCGGAGTGGCTTCTGGAATTGGGGCCGCGATTGGGCGAGCCGGGCGACATTGCGGAGGGGACGACTCGGTATCTCGCTGATCTGGGCATCACGCAGATCGGGTACTTCGATGAGATCGCGACCCGGATGCCGACCCCGGAAGAGGCCCGCCTGTTGGTGATCGGGGCAGGGGTTCCAGTCCTGCTGTGGACCCGCATCGGCTACTCCGACGAGCGACCCATCCGGTGCACCGACACCACGTTCCGGGGCGGCTTGAACCGGATGACGAGATCGGCGACCTGTCCGCCCGAAGTGAGAACGAGCCACAGTGAAGATCACGCTTGCTCAGCCAAGCGACCTCCCCAAGCAGCTCGCCTTCCGAAAGGAGGCGGCGGCTTGGCTGAGGACTCTCGGAACCGACAAGTGGAGCCGCCCTTACCCGGCGGATCGGCTGTCGGCCACTATCGAGGAAAGCACGGTCTACATGCTCCGTGATGGTGAGGTGACGGCGGGGACGATCACGCTGACCACCGACCCAGAGGACGGTCTCTGGACGGCCGAGGAACTGGCGGAGCCGTCCGTGTTCATAAACAAGCTAACCGTTGCTCGGGCCTACGCGGGCCATGACATTGGGGGGAGGCTGCTCGACTGGGCGGCAGATCGGGCGCATAGTGCGGGCGCGGCCTGGCTTCGACTGGGTGCCTGGACTACGAACCAAGGGCTTTAAAAGTACTACCTGCGACGCGGGTTTCAGCACGTGAGGACAGTCACGGAGGGCGGCGCTGTGAATGGCGGCCCGCGCGTATCGGGATGGCTAGCGCAGCGGGAGACCCGACCGACACGCACGGATTCACTGACGAAACATGTCCCCCTGCTCGATCGCGTAGATTGGTTGGATTTATCGCGACCGTTCACTGCCGTTCGCTCAATGCCTATTTGTATCTCGATTTCAGGATTGGTGGGCCCACCTAGCGGTGGACCCGCTGATCCTGGCGCCCTGTAAATTCGGGTCAGCTAGTAGGTCCCAAGGCGGCCCCGAAACGTGAACCATCCATACGTATGTCCAGGGCGGCCTGGAAAGTCGGGTGAATCGTGTACCCCGTTGTCGCTTCCAAGTTGCTGGCCCTCTCAGCGTACTCGGGGAACGTGCGTACGTAGCGGACGGGTGCCTGGCTGCCGGTAAGGCAGCCTATGAAACCGATATTGTATAGAAGCTTTACAAGGGGTCCGTACCAATCGGCCCAAGTGCCAGCTGGGTTATTCCACATGGCTGACGTCATCCAATCCAGCCACTCGGCGCCCCGGAAGTAAGGATCCGCGAGCAGTAGTGCTGCATCGTCTATGCGTCTAGTGAACTCGTCTTTTGGCATCGGCACGGTGCTACCGCTGAATATCCCAAAGACTTTATCGATGTCCGGGTATGACATCTTCCATTCGTCCCGCAGTGCGAGCAATCTCTTGTATGAGTAGGAATCTTCAGCTGTCTTTATGTCTTCCCATGAGACCCTATCGCTTCCTGTTGCTGTGAAAGTTTCGTTGACGAAAGCGATGATGTCTCGGGGGCGCATCAGTGTTCGTTGGAGCATGTAATCAAAGGCATCCCCGCGCGTAGCGTTGGTACGAGGAAGTGTATCCGCAATCGAGTTCACCGGAGTGCCGCGCTTGGTAGTGGCCACGCGCAGTCGGTCGTTCACTAGTTCGCGCAACTCACCAGGGCTCCAGCGCATGTGCAAGGCGAGCGACCGAAATTTCTCCTCTTGTCCGCCGCTCCTGTGCCCGAAGTCTAGGTTCTCAAAGATGTTGGTCCGCAAGGCCACAATCACCTTCAGATTTCTTACGCGCTGCAGATCGAGTACCGCCCTGAAAAGACACCGGACCAGAGAGTTTGCTAGTTTTTCGTCAACCCAGTCACGATCGAGGTCGTCAATTACGACGAAAGTAAAGTTCTGGCGACTGTCGAGAATATCTTCATCTAGAACTTTCAGCATTTTGTTCAAGCGGGCCATCTGTGTTTCATTCACTATGCGCTGAAAGCGCTCGGAGAGTTCTCTCCGAGTCTCTGTGGAGAAGGTGTCAGCGGAGGCTCCTCCGATTGTTGCTGACGCGTTGACTGCTGGGTTCCCGGAAAAACCTAGAGTCCCCTTTGCCTCCGTGTTTATTTTCTCCTCAAATTTCTCGGTAATTTCTCGAACACGCTCATCTGCTTCGACCCAGAATCTATCCTGGAATTCTTCCAAGTAGTCGAGTGCTGCGCGCTTTCCAGGGTCGCGCTTTATTTTTTCTCGAAGCGTGGCCAGGAAATTGGTCTTGGCGGTTGGGGAGTCGACCTTGTACCGGTGGCGGATCAGCTCGACAAGAAGTACATGTTTCCAGAGTGCAATAAAGAGAGGGTCGAGACTTACTTCTAGATCACCCAGGAAGCGCATCACGCTAAGGTTGGTGATGTAGTTGAGGGAAAGGTCCTCCGGGGCGATCCTGACTACATGTGCAGTGTTTTCTTCTTCGAGCCTCTGTAGAACTGCTGACTTGCCGCTCCCGGTTCGAGCGATCAGGAAGCATCGCGGGTCTTCTCGGTTTGAAATGGTGTTGTAGTCGTCCGATTCGTAAAACGCCTCCATGAGGAGCGGGTCAGCCTCGGCCTGTTCGCCACCGATGTTGAGGTTGCTGCGTCGAGTCGCGCCACTAGCCATGTGGATCCCCTCCGTATGTGACCTAAGTCGCATTGTATGAGAACTGGGGCTGTTTCGTGGTGTGTTGGGCGGCCAGTTGCTAGTTGGCTCCAGGCCCCGTCGGGCCGTCTGTGGGCCGTCAATGGGTGACCAACGATGACCAACGAAGGCCATCAACGACCACGACCGGCCCGTCAGCCCCAGGAGATGGGCCAGGTCACGAGCCTCTGAGCTACCCGTTTCCGTCCAGGGGTGGCCGTCAGGCAAGATGGGGTGTATCTGCCCACTCATCGATTGCCGGACGGTTTCTCTTGGCTGAGTACATCTACACGATGCGCAAGACACGCAAGGCGCACGGCGACAAGGTCATCCTTGACGACGTGACGCTGAGCTTCCTGCCCGGCGCGAAGATCGGTGTGGTGGGTCCCAACGGTGCCGGTAAGTCCACGGTGCTGAAGATCATGGCGGGCCTGGAGCAGCCGTCCAACGGTGACGCGTTCCTGTCGCCCGGGTTCAGCGTCGGCATCCTCATGCAGGAGCCCCACCTCGACGAGGCGAAGACGGTTCTGGAGAACGTCCAGGACGGCGCCGCCGAGATCATGGGCAAGCTCAAGCGCTTCAACGAGGTCGCCGAGCTGATGGCGACCGACTACTCCGACGCGCTCATGGACGAGATGGGCAAGCTCCAGGAGGACCTGGACCACGCCAACGCGTGGGACCTGGACGCCCAGCTGGAGCAGGCCATGGACGCCCTGGGCTGCCCGCCCGGCGACTGGCCCGTCGTCAACCTCTCCGGTGGCGAGAAGCGCCGCGTCGCGCTCTGCAAGCTCCTCATCGAGGCGCCCGACCTGCTGCTCCTCGACGAGCCCACCAACCACCTCGACGCCGAGTCGGTGAACTGGCTGGAGCAGCACCTCTCGAAGTACGCGGGCGCCGTCGTGGCCGTGACCCACGACCGCTACTTCCTCAACAACGTCGCCGAGTGGATCCTCGAACTCGACCGCGGCCGGGCCATCCCCTACGAGGGCAACTACTCCACGTACCTGGAGAAGAAGGCCACCCGCCTCAAGGTCGAGGGCCGCAAGGACGAGAAGCGCCAGAAGCGGCTCAAGGAAGAGCTGGAGTGGGTGCGGTCCAACGCCAAGGGGCGCCAGACCAAGTCCAAGGCCCGTCTCGCCCGGTACGAGGAGATGGCCGCCGAGGCGGACAAGATGCGGAAGCTGGACTTCGAGGAGATCCAGATCCCGCCGGGGCCGCGCCTCGGTTCCATCGTGGTCGAGGTCGAGAACCTGTCGAAGGCGTTCGGCGACAAGGTCCTCGTCGAAGACCTGTCGTTCACGCTGCCGCGCAACGGCATCGTCGGCATCATCGGTCCGAACGGCGCCGGCAAGACCACGCTGTTCAAGATGATCCAGGGCCTGGAGACGCCGGACAGCGGCTCCATCAAGGTCGGCGACACGGTCAAGATCAGCTACGTCGACCAGTCCCGCGCCAACATCGACCCGAAGAAGACCCTCTGGGCCGTCGTCTCGGACGAGCTGGACTACATCAACGTCGGCCAGGTCGAGATGCCCTCGCGGGCGTACGTCTCCGCGTTCGGCTTCAAGGGCCCGGACCAGCAGAAGCCGGCCGGGGTCCTCTCCGGTGGTGAGCGCAACCGCCTCAACCTGGCGCTGACGCTCAAGGAGGGCGGCAACTTGCTGCTCCTCGACGAGCCCACCAACGACCTCGACGTCGAGACCCTGTCCTCGCTGGAGAACGCGCTGCTGGAGTTCCCGGGCGCGGCCGTGGTCATCTCCCACGACCGCTGGTTCCTGGACCGCGTCGCCACGCACATCCTGGCGTACGAGGGCGACTCCAAGTGGTACTGGTTCGAGGGCAACTTCGAGTCGTACGAGAAGAACAAGATCGACCGCCTCGGCCCGGACGCGGCCCGTCCGCACCGCGCCACGTACAAGAAGCTCACGCGAGGCTGATCGTCTTGGCTCGTCACATCTACAGCTGCCCGCTGCGCTGGTCGGACATGGACGCCTTCGGCCACGTCAACAACGTGGTCTTCCTCCGCTATCTGGAGGAGGCGCGGATCGACTTCATGTTCCGGCTGGCGCCGGGGGACGGCTCGCCGTCCTTCGCGGGCGGCTCCGTCGTGGCGCGGCACGAGATCGACTACGTGCGGCCCCTGGTCCACCGGCACCGTCCGGTGACCGTCGAGTCCTGGGTCACGAAGATAGGCGCCGCGTCCCTGACGATCGCCTACGAGATCAAGGACCCGGACCAGGTCTACGTACGCGCCTCGACCGTCGTCGTGCCGTACGACCTGGCCGCCGAGCGCCCCCGGCGCATCTCCCCGGAGGAGAAGCGGTTCCTCCAGGAGTACCTGGCCGAGGAGCCCGCCGCGGTATGACCGTGTCCGTACAGTCGCTGCGGTTCGCCGACGCGAGGGAGGCCGCCGATCTCGGCGCCTTCCTCGGTCGGCTGCTCCACTACGACCGTGCCGCCGCCGTACGCCTCCAGGCGGGCGGCGGCGCGCTCGCCGTGTTCGGCAGGCCCCCGTCCTTCGACGTGCTGGCGATCCGTGCGGCCCGGCTCGCCGACCCGCACGACCTCGATGTCACGGTGTCGGCCGGCGACTTGTTGGAGACGCTGCCGAACGAAGGGCTGGAAGCCGCTCTGCCCGCCCCGGTCACCGGACCGCCCTGGGCCGGTGTCCTCCCGCCGCGCGGCGGCTGGCGGGAGCGGTCCGGGCTGCCCGGACCGGTCGCCCTGCGCGCCGCGCTCACCGCCGCCGTCACCGAATTCCGGGTCCGCGACGAGGCCCTGCCCGAGGACCGGCGCACCCGCGAGGAGCGGGACCGCATCGGCCACGACATCTGGTCGCGCACCCTCGCGAGCACCGAGCTCCCGCTGCGCGCGGTCCACGCCGCGCAGTCCCTCGGCTTCCTGCGCGCCGACCCCGCCTTCCCGGTCGCCCTCCTGGCGGCCGGCAGCTGGCTCCGCCTGCGCACCCCGTACGGCTCCGTCGCCCTGCGCCGGGCCGGTGCGGCGGGCGGCCTGGGGAACCTCGCAGTCTCCGTGACCGGCTGAGCGCGTAACGGCTCACCACCGCATCCGCACGTCCTCCGCCCACCCCAGCAGCCGCTCCACCGCGATCCGCGTCCCGTCGTCCGCGCGCACCGTGCCGTCGTAGTGGCCGAACAGCTGGTCGGTGCGATTGGCCAGCACCCCCGCCTCGGTGCGGACGCGGCGGTTGTGGAACGGGGTGAACGTCAGGTCGACCTGCCCGGTCAGCGGGGTGCGGACCGTCCACGGACGCAGCGGTTCCGCGGTGGACCAGCGCCAGTCCAGCTCCTCGCCGATCTTGCTCAGCCGGCCGTCCACGCAGAGCGCGTTCTCCGTGGAGCCGGTGCCCAGCGTCCACTGCCCGCCGAGCTGGACGCCCAGGGTGTGCCCGTCGGTGCGGCCGGACGCAGCGCCCCAGTTCCAGCGCACCGTACGCGGCCAGCGGCCCCGGCCGTGGTCCAGGACGGCCCAGGTGTCGTCCCCGTCGAAGTCCAGGAACTCCCCGCCCACCCTGACCCGGCCGGACGCGGGCAGCGCGGTCTGCTTGGAGGTGTACTGGAAGCGGCGGCTGTCCCACGGCACGACCACGGAGAGCGATTCGTGGTCCGCCGGGCGGGCGACCAGGAGGTCCACCTCCACCGGCACCCGCTCCGGGGTCAGACAGCGGGCCCGCAGCCGGGTGCCGCCGGGCTCGTCGCGGATCTCCATGCGCACCTTGCCGCCCGTCGGGCGCGCCGGGCCCGTGACCACGGCCGGGGCGCCGGGGGAGCCGGCCACTGTGTCGGGGAGGCGGGCGCCGAGACCGGCGGGGAGGATCGCCGTACGTTCGAACTCGAGGCCGCCGGGCGCGTACTCCAGCAGGTAGACGCTGTTCAGGGCGAGGAAGTCCAGATCGCTGACGGTCAGCGCCACCAGATGGGTGGGCGTCGTCACGCACCAGTACTCCCAGCGCTTCGTCCGGCCCCAGCCGCGCAGGTTGGCGCGGTGCAGCGGGGTCCGCGACCAGCCGACCGCCGCCGGGTCGAGGCGGCCGTCGGGCAGGCACAGGTCGACCGGCGCGGTGATCTCGCGTTCGAACGTCGTCATGGCCGGATCCTAACGGCCGGTCACCCGGTGTTCCGGGGCCGGTCAGCCGCCCTTCGGGCCGTCCGGCCACACCCCGATGTGGTCCTGCTCCAGCTCCAGCATCACCCGGTGCTCCATGCCCAGCGCCTCGGTGTAGTCGGCGGGCAGTTGCAGCCGCCCGGCGCGGTCGAGCATCGCGTACTCGCGGGCGACCTGGGACTCCTGGCCGGTCGCCGCGTCCACCTCGGTGCGGCGCAGCACCTCGAAGGACGTGCGGCCGTCGCGGATCGCGACCGTACGCCGCACCTCACTGGCGACCGCCTGGTCGTGGGTGACGATCACGATCGTCGTCCCCAGCTCCTCGTTGGCGCGGCGGAACGCGGCGAAGACCTGCTCGCCGGTGGCCGAGTCGAGTTCGCCGGTCGGTTCGTCGGCGAGCAGCACCGAGGGGGAGTTGGCGAGCGAGACGGCGATGGCCACCCGCTGCTGCTGGCCGCCCGACATCTGCTGCGGGCGCCGGTCGCGGCAGTCCTCGACCTCCAGCATCTTCAGCAACGCCTCGGCGCGCGCGGCCCGTTCGCGGCTCCGGCCCCGGCCGCGCAGCTGCATGGGCAGCGTGACGTTCTGGATCGCGGTGAGATACGGCAGCAGGTTGCGGGCGGTCTGCTGCCAGACGAAGCCGACCACGTCCCGGCGGTAGCGGAGGCGTTCCTTCGGCCCCATGGACAGCAGGTCGCAGCCCGCCACCTTCGCCGCCCCGGCCGTCGGCTCGTCCAGGCCCGCCAGGATGTTCATCAGCGTCGACTTGCCGCTGCCGGACGCGCCGACCAGCGCCAGCAACTCGCCCTCCTCCACCAGCAGATCGAGGCCCTGGAGGGCCTGCACCTCCACCCCGTCCGTGGTGAAGATGCGCACCAGCCGGTCGCAGGCGATCAGCGCGTCATGGCCGTAGGAGGGCCGGTCGCGCCGGGCGGTGGCCCGCTGTTCGAGCTCCGCCAGCGTGGAATCGGTCGACGGCGTCGTCATCGGGAGTCTCCTGCCCTGAGTTCGGTGATCGATCCGCGGCGCCCGGCCCACCACGCCTGCACCCCGGCCACCGCCCCGGTCAGCACGATCACGCCGAGCGCCGGGAGGACCAGCGACCACGGATCGGTGCGCAGCGGTGCGGTGGCCAGCGGGCCGGGACCGGGGCCGGACGAGAGTGCCAGGCGTACGAGGTCGATCCCCGGGGCCAGCAGGGCGATGGTCGCCCACCCGACGAGGAGCCCGCCGCCCGCCGCGAGCAGCGCCTGCGGCAGGGCCTCGAAGCCCAGGAGCCGCCCGCCCTGCCGGGAGGTGAGGCCCATGGTGCGCAGCCGGGCCAGCAGCGTGGTGCGCTCCGGCGCGGTCTGGAGCAGCGAGAGCAGGACGGCGAGCAGGGCGTATCCGGCGCCTGCGATGATCGCCGCCAGATAGATCCGTTCCGCCCCGGACTGCATCGGGGTGTCGACGTAGGTGGCCCGCTCCTCCGAGCGCAGCTTTACGGCGATCTTCTCGCCCGAGTGCCCGGCCGCCGCGCGCAGTTCCTTCGCGTCCAGCCCGTCCCCGGTCAGCAGCAGCGCCGTGGTCTGCCGGTGGGTGAACGCGGCGGCGTCCACGACGATGAAGGAAGTGCCGTTCACGGCGGGCGTACGCGTGACCGTGGCGGCGGCCTTCACCTTGAAGTTCCCGGCCAGCGCGCGGAGGCCGAGCGGCCGGTCGCCGAGTCGTTCGGCGACGGACGGCGAGACCAGGGCAGGCACGACCCGGTCCTCGTCCGGCCGCGTCCCCTCGCGGACCGCCGCGCCCTTCGCCCGCAGCCCGTCGGCGGAGAACGGGCCGAGCCCGGTGGAGCGGGCCAGCGCGGCGTACGTGGCCGGGTCGACGCCGATCAGGGTCGTGCCCTTGGCGTTCTGCGTGCCGTTGTCCGGGGCCGGGAGGGCCACCCCGAACTCGACCTGGACCCGGGCCGATCCGCGTACCCCTTCGGCCTGCTCCACCGCGCGGACCAGGCCGGCCGACAGCGGTACGGAGTCCCGCTCGCCGGTGACCCGGGCGTCCGCGCCGGTGGCCAGGACGGCGGCGTCGTCGCGGGCGTTTGCGACCCCCGCGAGGACCGAACCGCCGAACGCGGCCGTGGTCAGCGCGACCAGCAGCGCGAGCAGCGGCAGGGTGCCGGAGGCCGAGGTGCGGCCGGCCCGGGCCAGCGACAGGAAGCCGATCGCGCCGCGCAGCCGGGACACCGAGCGCAGCGCCAGGCGCAGCGGCAGCGGGTAGAGCCGGACGAGCACCACCGCCGCGATCAGCGCGACCAGCACGGGCGCGGCGCTGACCAGCAGGTCGGTGCCGCCCTCCGCGTCCGTGCCGCGTCGGCGCAGCGCGAAGACCGCGCCCACGGCGAGGACGAGGAGGGTGAGTTCGGCGACGGTGCGCCGCCGGGACGGGCGGGCCGTCGCCAGGTCGTCGCGGCCGATGTGGGTCTGCGGGGTGCGGTGGCGCAGGGCGGTGCGGAGCGGGAGCGCGGCGCAGACCAGCGCGACGACCGCTCCGGCGCCGACCGCCGCGGGCCACAGCCGGGCCTCGCCCACGGCGAGCACGGCGAGCAGCAGGCCCAGCGCACCGGCGGGCACCGCGGTGACCGCGGTCTCGGCGAGGAGCCGGCCGCCGATGCCCCGCAGGGAGCCGCCCCGGGCCCGCAGCAGGGCGAGTTCGGCGTGTCTGCGGCCGGCCAGCAGCCCGCCCGTCATCAGCAGGACGACGGCGGCGACCGCGCCGATGCCGACGGCGGCGACGGTGACGACCGGCTGGATCGCTGTCCGCATCCCGTCGTACCCGGTCAGGATCTCGTCCAGGTCCGTCGCCATGCTCACCGTGGCACCGGCCGCGTCGCGCAGGGCCAGCAGCCCCGGGCCGCCCTCCAGCGACGCCACCGAGGTCCGCAGCTGCGGGACGTCCAGCGCGGTGAGGTGCGAGACGTCCGGCGCGATCCGCCAGTACAGCTCGGGCTGGCCGGGGGTGGAGAGCAGGGCGGGCGCGGCGTCCGGCGGCAGCAGCAGCGCGGCGATCCAGTAGTAGCGGGGCGTGTCCTTGGTGGGCTTGGCCACCAGCGAGGGCGTCCGTAGCAGCGGCTCGGCCGACCAGTAGGAACCCTCCGGGTTCTTCGGGGCGACGATGCCGGTGATCCGTACGGTCAGGGTGTCGTCGCCCCGGGTGGGGACGGCGATCGTCGCACCGGCCTTGATCCGCAGCGCCTTCGCGGTCTCCTCGGTGACGGCGGCCTCGACCTCCCCGGTGGTCATCGACACCGTGCCGTGCGTGGCCGGCCAGCTGCCGGTGCGCAGGGTGGCGTGCGAGGACAGCCCGGACTGGGTGACGTACGTCAGGGTCGGGTCCAGGCCGAACGGGCGCGGGAACCACGGCTCCTGGGCCGCGATCGGCGTCGAGGTGCGCACCCCGTAGGCCGACTCGGCGGTGTCGGCGCGCAGCGGAGCGGGCAGCCGCTTCAGGACCTGCGCGTCGACGGAGGCCATGGTGTCCTCGCGTACCGCGACCTCGCGCGCCGCCGGGCGCAGTTCGAGGCCGGGCTGGGGGCCCTTCAGTTCCAGCACGCTGTGCGCCGGGGTCGCCGTGCCGAGGTCGTGGCGCAGCCCCTTCGTCTCGTACGCGTCGACGGAGCGCGGGAAGGCGGCGGCGAGGAACGCGGTCACCAGCACCAGCAGCGCGAACGCGCAGGCGGCGCCGGGTGCCGTGCGCAGCCGGGTGCGCACCCAGGGGGCGCAGGCGGTGGCGGGGCGGGCACGCATGTCAGTTGTCCCCCTGGGTGCGCAGCGAGATCGCGGGGTCGGCGCGGCGCAGGGTGAGAGCGGCGACGATGAGCAGGGGCAGCGCGGCGACTCCGGCCAGCAGCGCGGCGACCTGGCCGGGCGGCAGCTGGACCAGGACCGGCGGCACCGGCTGGGCCGCCTGCCCGGTCAGCACGATCAACGGCACGACCGCCCGGGTCAGCAGGGCCCCGAGCAGGGCCCCGACGAGCAGCGCGATCGCGATCAGGACGCCCTGCTCGGCGGCGGTCATCCGGGCCAGCTGGCGGCGCGGGGTGCCCAGCGCCCGGAGCACGGCGAACTCGGCGGACCGTTCCCGCTGCGAGCCGACCGCGGCCACCGCGAAGCCGACCGCGGCCAGCGCGGCGGCGATCACCGCGACGGCGAGCAGCGCGGACTGCGGGCCCGCCCCCAGCGGGTCGGTGACCAGCTCGTCGGCGGTCTCGTCGCGCACCTGGACCTGGACGGGGTCGGTGTCGGGCAGCGCGCGCAGCGCGGCGGCCACCTCCGCGGTCCGGCCGGATTCGGTGCTCATCCACCACTCCGTGGCGGTCAGCCGGGCGGTCGGGCGGGTGGCGAAGACCTCGCCGAGGGCGCGCAGGTCCAGCAGGAGCGCCCCGCCGTCCCGGGCCCGCTGGGACTCGGCGGACGCGCTGGAGGAGCCCGAGCCGGGGCCGGTGGTGGGCAGCCGGTGCACGGTCCGGGTGATCGTCACCCGGACCGTCTCGCCGGCCAGGGTCACATCGGTCTTCTGGCCGGGCCTGGCACCGGTCGCCTTGAGATACGCGTCCGTCGCCACGGCGTTCAGCGCCGGTGCCTCGGGCCGGGCCGCGGTGAGCCGCACGCCGATGCTGGGGATCGAGTACGCCGCGTCCTCGGCGGTGACCGAACCGGTGGAGTAGCCGACGGCGAGGGGGGTGGCGGCCGACGCGGCGGGGGAGAGCGGCACGCCCGGCTTCGGCTCCTCCAGGAGGGAGTCCTCGGTCTTCTCGCCCTGCCAGCGGAAGCCGTCGGGGACCGGGACGGCGTGCTCGGTGCCGTCGGCGGCGGTGGTCCGCAGCGCGCTCAGGGTCAGCCGCTGCGCCTCCGCGTGCTCCACGGGCTGCTTGCCGCTCAGCTCGATGCCGGTGACGGCGAACCCGCCGGCGGGCGCCACGGCGACGGAGAGCGGGTGCGCCTTCCCGTCGGCCGGGACGGACCCGGCGACGACCTGGTAGGGCAGCCCGTAGCGGTCCTCCAGGAGGACGGAGACCCGGGCGGTCATGCCGGACGGCGAGGCCTCGCGGGGGGCGTCCTCGGCGGATATCCGTACGTCGAAGTGGAGCCGGGTGCTGTGCTCCGGCAGCGGCAGCCCGGCGCGGGCGGCCTTCGGCGGGGTCAGGGTGTCGAAGAGCCCTGCCACCGGGCCGTCCCCGAGGTCGTCGCGCATCAGCATCCGCTCGTCGGCGTGCGCGGTGTCCAGGGCGAGGATCTCGGCGGTGCGCTCGCCGGAGAGGCCCACCGTCGTGCGGTAGGCGGGCGCCGCCTCGCGCACCCCCGGCAGCTGTCCGTACGCGGGTGCCTTCGCCGGGTCCGCGTTGACGCCGGCGGTCATGCGCACCGAGGCTCCGGACCTGAAGTCGGCCTGGTCGCTCTGCGAGCGGTTCCACGACGCGCTCTGCCCGATCGCCAGCATGCCCATCGCCACCGCGAGGACCAGCAGCAGCACCGGCCCGGCGCCCCGCAGCGGCCGGCGGCTGAACTGCCAGCCCGCCAGCGCGGTCGCCAGTCCCCGCCCGCCGGAAGCGCGCCGCTCCGCGAGCCTGGCGGCGGGCGGCAGCAGACGCAGCGTCAGTACGGTCCCGGCGAGCAGGGCCAGCGCGGGCGCGGCGACGAGCAGCGGGTCGATCCCGAGCCCGCCCGCCCGGTCCCCGCTGAGCGCGCCGCTCCCCGAGCCCTTCGTCTGCCGGTCCAGCTGCCAGTACGCCACCGCCGCGACGAGCAACAGCGCGAGGTCGGCGCCCGCCCGCACCGGGCCCGGCAGCGCGGCGGACCGCGTGGTGCGCCGTCCCCCGCCGCCCGCGGCCAGGGCGGGCGCCACGACGGCGAGCGCGCAGGCCAGCGCGGTGACGGCGGCGACCAGCCACACCTGTCCGGTGACGCCGGTGTCCAGCCGAAGCCCGATCCGGGACAGCTCGCTGCGGTCCGCCAGGAGCCGGGTCAGCGGGCCGGAGAGCAGGGGCGCGACGAGGGCGGCGGGCAGCGCGAGGAGCAGTGCCTCGACGGACGCGAGCCAGGTGATCCGGGCCCGCGAACCGCCGCGCGCCCGCAGCAGCTCGGTCTCGCCCGCGCGCTCGCTGCTGAGCAGCCGGGCCACGAGGAGCAGGGCGTATCCGGCGAGCAGGACCAGCTGCACGGCCACGATGGTGAGCGTCGAGCGGGAGACGAGCAGGGCCCGGTCGATCTGTTCGAGGACGGTGGGCAGCGAGGTCTGCGCGGTGCCCCCGTCCTGGAACTCCGGGGTGGCCAGCAGCTTCTTCGGGCCGGTGGTCGCCGCCTCGCGCAGCGCCGCCGTCCGGCCCGTGGTGACCGAGCGGAAGTCGGCGGAGGCCAGCCAGGACACCTCGCCCGAGGTGGTCCGGCCGGAGCCGAGCACGGCGGGGTCGGTGAGCAGGGGACCGTACGTGGTGAAGACGACCTTGCGGACGCCGCGCCCGCCGAGCTCGTCCAGCTGCCAGTACGGGTCGGCCTGGTCGGCGGCCTTGTAGAGCCCGGTGATCACGACGTCGGCCGGTTTGCCGCCCAGCCGGTCGGTGAGCCTCAGCCGGGCGCCGGGCTTCAGCGACAGCGCCTCGGCGGCGGTCGCGGGCAGGGCCACCTCGACGGGGGCGCCGTTCTTCCCCGCCCCGGCGGCGGGCATGCGTCCGGCGGTGAGGCGGACGCGGCTGCGGTCCAGCGAGGCGAAGTGCGTGAGGTCGGGGTCACCGCGCCGGGCGGCCGGGTCCTGGAGGCTGCGCGGCAGCGCGTACGGGCCGGACGCCTCCAGCTTCCGTACGGTCACCGGCAGTCCGTCGAAGGTCTCCCGGGCGGCCTTGCGCACCGCCGTGTCGGCCGGCTGCCGCTCCTCCGGATCCAGCTGCGCGGAGACGGCGAGCGAGGCGGGGACGGCGGAGCGGTGGGTGAGCGTGTGGCGCAGCGCGGCGTCGCCGACGGAACCGGAGAACGCGGTGAGCGCGGCCAGGACCGAGGTGGTCAGGAGCACGGCCAGCACGGCCGCCGCGAGGAGGAGCCGGTGCGCCCTCACCCGCAGAAAGACGAACCCCGTCACTTGCCCCCCAGTCACCACTCACCGCACGCGCGCCCCCCGGCGTTGTCTGGATGCTGTCAGACGGTCCGTGCTCGTGGAAACCGCTTACGGGTACAACTTGATGCATTCGTGACCGCTATCCGGTCGCGGAGTACCGGATTCCGGCCGGATGTGGGCGGTCGGTGACCACTGGTCAGCCGTCGGTGTTCACCATCGAGGCGGCCGCGTAGGTGAGGTAGTCCCAGAGCTGGCGCTCGTGCTCCGGGGCGAGGCCCAGCTCGTCCAGTGCGACGCGCATGTGGTGCAGCCAGGCGTCGTGCGCGGCGCGGTCCACCCGGAAGGGCGCGTGCCGCATCCGCAGGCGCGGGTGCCCGCGCCGGTCGCTGTAGGTGCGCGGTCCGCCCCAGTACTGCATGAGGAACAGCGCGAACCGTTCCTCGGCAGGACCGAGGTCCTCCTCCGGGTACATCGGCCGCAGCAGCGGGTCCTCAGCGACGCCCTGGTAGAAGCGGTGGACCAGGCGCCTGAAGGTCTCCTCGCCGCCGACCTGCTCGTAGAAGGTCAGCTCCTGCACCGTGTCGCGCGGAATCTCAGTCACGCGTCCATGGTCGCAGACGCGCGCCGCGGCGGGCCGGGCTCGGGGGATCCTCTCCGTTTCCCGTCCTTTCCGTCTTGTCAGTTCGTTGTGCGAACTACTATGGTTCGTGTAACGAACGAAATGATGTGTCATTCAATGGCTTTCAAGGGCTGGGGTCGGCATGGCAAACGGAACAGGTAAGCGGACCGTCGTCGTCATCGGCGGCGGATACGGCGGCTCCGCCGTCGCGAAGGCGCTCGACGAGGAAACCGATGTGGTGCTGGTCGACCCGAAGGACGCATTCGTCCACGCGGCGGGCTCCCTGCGGGCACTGGTCCGACCCGACTGGGCGGAGAACATCTTCTTTCCGTACGACACCCTGCTGAAGCGCGGCACCGTCCGCCGCGAGCGGGCCGTCGCCGTGGACCCCGGCGGGGTCACCCTGGCCGGCGGCGAGCGCGTCGACGCCGACTACCTGGTGCTCGCCTCCGGGTCCGACTACCCCTTCCCGGCCAAGGCCGACACCGACCTGGCGGGCGAGGCGCTGGCCCGGATCAGGGAGGCGCACCAGGAGCTGGCCGGGGCCGGGCGGGTCCTGATCACCGGCGCCGGACCGGTCGGCCTCGAACTCTCCGGCGAGATCAAGGCGGTCTGGCCCGAGAAGCACGTGGTCATCACGGACCCCGCCGACGAGCTGCTGCCGGGCTTCCTGCCCGAGGTCCGTGAGGAGCTGCTGCGCCAGCTGGACGCGCTCGGCGTGGAGCTGCGGCTCTCCACCGCGCTCACCGGCGAACCGGCGCCCGCCCCCGGGCGGCTCGACCCGTTCACGGTGACCACCGACGGCGGTGAGCGCATCGAGGCCGACATCTGGTTCCGCTGCTACGGGGTGCGCTCCAACGGCGACTACCTCGCCGACGGCCGGGTCGCCGAGCGCGACGCGCAGGGCCGGGTCCCGGTGGACGAACGGCTCAACGTCACCGGTCACCAGCACATCTACGCCCTCGGCGACCTCACCGACCTGGCCGAGGCCAAGATGGCCGGGTACGCGATGAAGCACGCCGAGGTGGTCGCGGCCAACATCCTCGCCCAGGTGCGCGGCGAGGAGCGGGCGGCCGTCTATCTGCCGTCCCCGGTGCCGTCCGCGCTGCTCCCGCTCGGGCCCGGCGGCGGGGTGGGCCAGGTCCCCTCGCCGGGCGGGCCGGTGCTGCTGTCGGCGGAGGAGGTCAGCGCGTACAAGGGCAAGGACCTGTTCACCGGGCGCTTCGCGGAGCTCTTCGGCATCGTGCGCTGACGGTCCGGTGGCGGGGGCGGTCCTCAGCAGCCGGGGGTGGCCGCCGGGGCGTTCTCGCAGGACTCGCGGAAGACCATGGGCACCTTGTTCTCCAGCACCAGACGGCCCAGGAGCGCGGTCAGCTGCTCGCGGTCGGCCGCGTCGAGCCCTTCCGCCAGGGCCTCGACGCGCCGGCAGGTCTCCGCGTAGAACACCTCGGCGAGCTCGCTCCCGGCCTCGGTCGGGGCGACCCGCACCGCGCGCCCGTCCTCCGGGTCGGCCTCCCGGCGCACCAGGCCGCGCTGCACGCACCGGTCCACGAGGCCGGTGAGGCTGGACTTCGCCAGGCCCAGTACGGCGCCCAGCTCGCGCATGCCGTACGGCTTCACCATCAGCACGCAGAGCAGCTGGCCCTGCTGGGCGGTGATTCCGTGTTCGCGGCCGGAATCGGCGTACACGGCGTTCACCAGGAATGCGGAGCGCACCAATGCGGTGGCGATCCCCATCTGCCCTTCGTCGGCCTTTCGCATGTGAACAGAATATGGCAGGCGTGAGCGGTACGGACCCGCCCGGACCGGACATTCGTGGTACGAACTACCGCACACGGGAGCGGCCGGTGAAGGGGCGTCCCCCTTCACCGGCCGCTCTTCCGTGCGCGGTTGGTCAGTCCCGGCGGACCGTGATCGTCGTCCACGCCCCGACGTGCACCTGGTCGCCGTCCTGGAGCGGCACGGGGACGTAGGGCTGGATCGGCTCCTCGGAGCCGTTGACCGTCGTGCCGTTGGTGGAGTTCTGGTCCACCACGGCCCAGCTGCCGTCCGGCTGCTGCACCAGCACGGCGTGCTGGTGCGAGACGCCCGGGTCCTCCGGCGGCACCGACAGGTCGATGTCCGGGGACTCGCCCGTGCTGTGCCGGCGGCGGCCGATCGTGATCTGCCCGCCGGTGAGCGCGAGCTGCTGCTCCGGGGAGTACGCGGGCAGATTCAGCCCGGTCGCCTCGGGGCCGCTGCGCTGCATCATCGCCAGGAAGTACTCACGGTCGGGCGCGATGAACGCGGTCCAGTTGTTGGACAGCGGCCGGCCGGGCCCGGGACCGTGCTGCGGACCGGGGTCGCCGTGCTGTCCGGGACCGTGGCCCTGCGGACCGGGACCGCCGTGCTGGCCGGGACCGCCGTGCTGCGGGCCCGGGCCGGGCTGTCCGGGACCCTGCTGCCCCGGGAACGGCGGCTGCGGGTCCGGGCCCGGCGGGGGCGCGGGCCGCGAGGGCGGGGACAGCAGCCAGTCGTCGCCGTCGGTGCGCGGCGGGGCCGGCGGGGGCGCCGTCTGCTGCTGGAAGGCGGGCGGCGCGCCCTGCTGCTGGAACGGCGGCGGCGAGCTCTGCGGGCCGCCCTGCGGACCCTGCTGGTACGGGGGCGGAGGCGGTGGCCCCTGCGGGCCCTGCGGACCGGGGCCGGGACCCTGGGGGCCGGGCCCCTGCTGACCGGGGCCGCCCTGGCCGAACGGCGGCGGGCCGCCCTGCGGACCCTGGCCGAAGGGCGGCTGCCCCTGGCCCTGGCCGCCCTGGCCCTGGTGGCCAGGGCCAGGGCCCGTGGACAGGGGCTCGGCGGACCGGTTCACCTGCGAGGGGCGGGAGCTCTGGTAGTCGAAGGGGTCGCGCGACTGCGGCGGACCGGGCGGCTGCTGCGCCGGGAAGCCCTGCGGCCGGTTGCCGGCGGGGCCGGGGTCGGCCGGGAGGTTGTGCCGGGGAGCCAGCGGGGTGTAGGACGTCGCCGTGTTCGTGAGGAAGTTCCAGCGGCACTCCTCGCAGTACGGCGCCATCGCCTCGCGCGGCGTGCGGCACTGCGGGCACAGCTCGGCCTGGGCGGTCGCGTCCGGATCGTGCGGCCGGGGATATCCGTAACCGTGTGCGGGCGGCGGAGGAGGCGGCGGGGGGACCGCACCCGCAGGCGCGCCCGCCCCGGTCATGCGGTGGCCGCAGACCTCGCACCAGTCCTCGGAACCCGACTGGTGTCCGTTCGGGCAGGTCGGCATGTCGGCGCTTCCCCCTTTCCTTCTCCGGCCCGCAGGCCGTCATGTGGCGTGCTCCGCCGCCCGGCGGACCTGAACCGGCGGGCGGCTGATCGTTGCGGATATGTGGTTATTTCTTGACGCGGACCGTCTTCGTGGAGCGCGTCTCGAGAGTCATCTCGTCCGCTTCCGCGACCTTCGCCTTCAGTCGCACAGTACCCGTCGCCGCATCGACCACGTCTACCACCTTCGAAAGCAGTTTCGCAGTGTCCTCGTTCCCGGACGCCGATGCCAACTGCACCGCTCGGCCCAGTTTGGCCGTGGCACCGTCGAAGTCTCCCGACTTGCGGGCATCGAGCCCCTGCTGGATGACCTGTGCCAGTTCGGCCTGGCCCGTGTAGTGCGCCACCTGCGGATTGATGGAGGTCGACGCCACCATGTCGTCCGTCCACACGGCCCGGACCAGTCCCTGCGAGAGCGTCTGCGGCGCTCCGCCCGACGGGTCCGGAAGGATCAGCGAGACCCGGGCGGCGAGCATCTCCTGCCCGATGCCGGCCTCCGGCACCCGGACGCACACGTGGTAGTCGCGGGACTCGTCGCCCCAGGAACCGGTCGGGTAGTCCCCGGCGCGGGGGCCCGCCTCGGTGCGCCGGGCGGTCAGGTCGGCGACCGTCGGCGCCACCTGCTTCACGAACTGGATCTCCACGCCGACCGGGGTCCACAGCCGCAGCGCCACGTCCGCGACCTCCTTGCCCATGGCGTTCTCCATCATCTGCGTGAAGTCCGCAGCGAGCCCGGCCGGGTCGGCGACGATGTCGGCGGTGCCGAGGAGCGCCGAGGCGATCCCTGTGACCTCTTTCACCTCCCAGTCGGTGCCGACCCCGCGGGCGTCACAGGTGAACCGGCCCGCACAGGCGTCCAGCGCCGCGCGCAGGTCCTCGGGCGACTCGTGCTCGTTGCGCCCGTCGGTGAGCAGGATGCCGTGCCGGATGTCCACGTCCGCCGCGCCGAGCAGCCGGTCCGCCAGCCGCAGCCAGGTCCCGATCGCCGTACCGCCGCCCGCGCTCAGCCGACGCAGCGCCTGCCTGGCCTCGGCCCGGGTCCGCGGGTCGGCGACCGCGAGCCGGCCGTTGCCCGGGTAGACCTCCTTGGCCACGTGCGTCCCGGCCACCACGGCGAACGAGGTGCCGTCGCGCAGGGTGTCCACGGCCGCCGCCGTCGCGTCGCGGGCGTTGCGCATCTTGGTCGGCGGGTAGTCCATCGAACCCGAGCAGTCCACCATGATCACCACGGCGGCCCCGGTGGCACGCCCCGGCAGCGGTACACCCCCGGTGGTGCCGCCCCCGGTCGAGGTGACCGTGATGATGCCGTTGACTTCGCGGCCGCCCTCGGGCAGGTACTCGTTCTGGTACACCTCGACGGAGAACTGCGGCACGTTCGACTTGGAGAAGTTGGCCATCTGATCGGCTCCTTGAGGCTCCACGTCTCGGATGAAGCCAGCGGTACGGACAAAGGCGTAGAGGGGTGAATCACCCCGTATCAGGCGGAGCCTGCCCCTTGCGGTGACACGGCGAACGGCAGCAGCGCCACTGTTACGTTGTCGTGGCCGCCGCCGTCCAAGGCGTGGCCGACCAGGACCTGCGCGCCGTGCAGCGGGCGGGCGTACGCGTCCTCGGGCACCGCGGCGGCCATCTCGGCGGCGGACTCCGCGTAGTTCCACAGGCCGTCCGTGCAGACCACCACCAGGCCAGGCCGGTCCGGTTTGAACGAGGCGGTGTGCGGCTCCAGTTCGTACGCGTCCGCGCCGAGCCAGCCCGTGATGGCGTGGGCGCGCTCGTCCGCGTACGCCTCCGCCTCGTTCATCAGGCCCGTCGCCACCATCTGCGCGGCCCACGAGTCGTCCTCGGTGAGCCGGGCGGGCGCGGTGGAGCGGTCCTCGGGCACCCAGTACACGCGGCTGTCGCCGACCCAGCCGACGACGAGCAGCCCGGCCGCCATGACCGCGCCGACCAGGGTGCACGCCGGGGCGTTCTGGTGGCGGTGCTGCTCGCGCTCCTGACCGGCCTGCTCGGCAAGCCGGTTGACCGACTCCGCCGCCGCCACGATCGCCTCGTGCATCGCCTGCTGCGGATGCGTGCCGCGCGGCAGCGACGCCAGCAGGGACTCGTTGGCCGCGCTCGCCGCCGCCGCCGACGCCTCGTCGGGCCGGCTGGCCGAGGACACCCCGTCGCAGACGATCGCCACGACGGCCGGGGAGCCGTCCGGCAGGGCCGTCGTGGACACCGCGAACGAGTCCTCGTTGCGGTGGTGGCGCAGCCCCCGGTCGCTCACCGCGGCGACCGCGCCGAGCTCCTGCTCCATGTGGTCGCGCTCGCGCGGCTGGGCGTGGCCGCAGTTCTCGCAGTAGCCGTCGCCGTCGACCCGCCCGGCCCGGCAGGCCACGCACACCTTGCCGCCGGCCGCCGGGGCCGGGGCGGGCGCGGGAGCCTGCGCGGGCTCCGGGACCGCCCGGGGATCGGGCGCCGCGCCCGGGGCGGCCAGCTCGAAGTCGCCGGAGGCGGCCGGTGCGTCGTAACGGACCCCGGACGCCGGGTCCGCGGCCGCCGCCGGGGTGGCGATGGCGACCGTCGGGCGGTCGAGGGGCGGCTCGGGCACGGCCGACAGGTCGTACCCGCAGGCGCCGCAGAACAGGTCGCCCTGCTCCAGCGGCTCCTCGCAGCCGGGGCACCTCGGCAAGGCGGTCTCCTGGTGGTTCTGCGACATGTTCACACCCACGTTCGGGGGCGGAAGCGGTTGGCCCGCTCCACCAGTTCGATCCTCTCGGCCCCGGGCTCCGCGAGCCGGGCGAGCATCCGGTACGCACGCTCCAGGCCGAACCGCAGTCCGCGCTCGTCCAGCTCGCTGCCGAGTAGCGTCCCCGGGCCGTGCGGCCCGGCGGGCTGCGGGCCCGAAGGGCTACCGGAGAGTACCCAGTCCAGCGCCGTACCGAGCACCTCCGTCGAGAGGCGTTCCCGCCGGACCGCGTCGAGCCCCAGCCCCGAGAGGGCCGACACCTGGGCCGAGGCGGCCGTCAGGTCCGCCATCAGCGGCTCGTCCGGGGCCCGTTCACGCAGCCGGGCCCGGACGGCGGCGATCCGGGCCGCCGTGTAGTGGATCGACGCCTCCGGCACCGACTCCAGCGTCCGGACGGCCGAACTCCGGTCACCGGCCGCGATCTGCACCCGGGCCAGACCGAAGGCCGCGCTCACGAAGCTCGGGTCGGTCAGCCACACCAGCCGGTAGTACTCGGCGGCGTTGTCCAGCTGCCCCAGGACCTCCGCGCAGATGCCGAGGGCCAGCTTCGGCGCGGGCTCCCCGGGAAACGCGTCGTACACCGCGTCGAACGACAGCGCCGCGTTCTCCTTGTCGCCGGTCACCAGCGAGGTGAGGCCCCGGTACCAGACGACGCGCCAGTCGTCGGCGTGCTGCCCCTCCAGCTCGGCCAGGGTCTGCGCGGCGGCGGCGAGGTCGCCCATCTCCAGGCGGGCGCGCAGCTCGCGCAGCCGGGTCTCCAGCGACGCGGCCGGCACCGCCTGCAACGCGGCGATCAGCTCGGCGGGCGCCGAGGCCATCACCCCCGCCAGGAACCCCGCGTTCGGGTCGCTCGCGTCCACCCGGGGCACGGGCAGCGCGAGCGAGGTCCCCCGCACGTCGAGCCCGGCCAGCCGGGGCGCCCCGGAGCCCGCCGGCACCGCAGCGGCACCGGGGGAGGGGACCGGGCTGCGCGGAGCGGGGACGCTCGCGGCGGGCGCGTACGGCAGGGGGCCCGGGCCGGTGCCCGCCCCGCCCGGCGTACGCACATGGGTGGCGGCCGAGGGCACCGGCGCCGCGCCCGTGGGCGAGGTGGGCGGCGGTCCGGCGGGCAGCGCCCCCGGTATGCCCCCGGGCGGGGTGGCGGCGGCGGGCGCCGGGGCGGCCGTACCGCCGCGGCGGCCGAAGCGGCCCCCGGATGCGGCGGCGGTCCGCGCGCCCAGGCGCGACACCTCGCCCGCCCCGTCCGCGAACAGCTCCGTGTCGGTGACCCGCAGTTCCGCCCCGAACAGCGTGGACAGCGCCGGGCGCGGGCGCCCCGACTGGAGCGAGACCACCTCGCGCAGCACGCCCGTCAGCTGTTCGGCCATCTCCGCCGCGGAGGCGAACCGGCGGGCCGGGTCGGGATCGGTGGCGCGGACCAGGAGCCGGTAGAACGACTCGTAGCTCCGGAACACCTCGATGTTGTCCGGGTCCGGCAGCGAGTCCACGAAGACGTTCGTGTACCCCTGGAAGTCGAAGGTGAGCACCGCGAGCGTGCGCGCCACCGTGTACAGGTCGGAGGCGACCGACGGGCCCACCTCCGCGACCTCGGGCGCCTGGTAGCCGACGGTGCCGTAGATCGCCGACTCCTCGTCGTCCATCCGGCGGACCGCGCCCATGTCGATCAGCTTCAGCTGGTCCTCGGTCTGGATCGCGTTGTCGACCTTGAAGTCGCAGTACAGCAGATTGCGGCTGTGCAGGTGGCCCAGCGCCTCCAGGGCCTCGATGCCGAACGCGCACGCCTGCTCGACCGGCAGCGGATCGCGCTTCCCGGCCGCTGTGCGGCGCTCGTTGGCGATCTCCTTGAGCGACTTGCCGCCGACGTACTCCATGACGATGTAGCCGTCGAGCGAGCCGGTCCGCTGGTCCAGGTGCTCCACGAAGTTGTAGATCCGGACGATGTTGGAGTGCTCGATCTCCGCGAGGAACCGCCGCTCCGAGATCGCCGCCGCCATCGCGTCCTGGTCACCCGTGTCGAGCAGGCCCTTGAGCACCACCCAGCGGTCCGAGACCGCCTTGTCCACCGCGAGGTAGACCCAGCCGAGCCCGCCGTGCGCCAGACAGCCCGCGACCTCGTACTGCCCGTGGACGACGTCGCCCGCCTCCAGCTTCGGCACGAAGGAGTACGGGTGGCCGCACTTGGTGCAGAACCCCTCGGTGCGGCCCGGCCGGTCGCCCCGGGCCCGGCCCACCGGCGCTCCGCAGTCGGAGCGCGAGCAGAACCGCTTGCGCTCGGGCACCTCCGGGTTCTCCATCACGGCCGTACGCGGATCGGGCCGCGGCACGTCCGGCACCTGCACCAGACCCGCGCCCAGCCGGTTGCGGCCCGAGGCGTTGGTCGACTTGGCGGAGGAGCGCACCGACACCGACTGCGCGCCGGTCCGGCCGGACAGCGACAGCGACCGCGAGAGCCGCCCCGACACCGAACGCCGCGACGTCGAGGAACGCGACGAGGAGCGCGAGGACGCCCGCGAGGAGGACTGCGAACTGCTCCGTGCCGACGTGCTGTTGGACCCCCGGCTGCCCCGGCCGCCGCCCGCGACCCCGGTGGGCGGTGAACTCACCATGCCGTTCGGCGAGACGACCGGCGCCAGACCGCAGGTGTCGCAGTACAGCTCACCGCCGCCCATGTCCTCGTAACTGCCCTCGCACGCGGGGCGCTGGCACTGCGTACTCATGTCCGTTCCCCCTCTTCGCCCCGCCGCCACGACGGATTGTCACCTCTGCTCAGCAGGTCCAGCGCCGCGTCCTGGTAGCGCTGCACCGCCTGCGCCGCCACCCGCAGATCGCACGGGGCGCTCCACAGCATCCGGCGCGCCGCGTCGTACCGCTCGATCAGGACCGGGTCCTCCGCCAGGCCGTGGCGGGCCACCTTCGCCTTGTACGCGTCGAGCCGGCCGCGCAGCTCGGCCCGGACGGCCAGCGGCGCGGTCACCGCCGTCAGCTGCTCGCGGGCCCGCAGCAACTCCTCCTCGGCCTCCCGCTCCAGGGTCTCCAGGAGCGGCGAGAGCCGGTGCCAGCGGGCGTGCCTGCGGTACTCCGACGCGGCGGCCAGGCGCTCCTGGAGGACGGTCGGCGGTCCGTTGACCACGGGCACCTCCGACGCGGCGATCTTGGCCAGCACCTCGCCGCGCGCCACCCGGGCCTCGGCCAGCGTGCGGTCGGCCCGGGACAGCACGTCGCGCAGGTGCACCAGCCGCTGTTCGGCGTCCTGCCGTACGGCGAGCACCGCCTCGACCTCGCGCCGCACCTCTTCCAGCGCCCGGGCCGCCCGGTCGTAACGGGTCGTGTCGGGGCGCCCGCCGCCGGGCGCCGCGCTCCCGGGCCCCGGCAGCCAGAAGGCCAGCGGGTCCGAGATCACCTGCTCCCGCAGCGTGGCCAGCTCCGCGGTGATCGCGTCCAGGTCGTCGCCCGCCGGGTGCTCACCGGGCCGGACGCCCACCGAGTGCGCCAGCGAGTGGGTGCGGCGCAGCTCGGCGGCGAGGAGGTCTATGCGGGCGGGCATCGCCGACCACACGGCGTCCGAGGCCACCACCATGTCCAGGGCGCTCGCGTACAGACCGTTCATCCGGGAGACCAGCTCCTCCAGCGTGAACCGCTCGGAGAGGCGGGCCGGGCCGGAGACGGACGGGTCGTGCCCGGCGGCCCCGTGCGCCACGGTGACGCCCTGGCCGCGCAGCAGCTCGGTCAGGGCCGTCAGGTCCTCGCGGTTGGGGTGGCGGCGCCGGGCCCGCACCTCGCGGGCCCGCTCCAGCACCCCCGTATACGCGTCGAAGTAGCTCCACAGCAGCGTGACCGACCGCTCGGTGACGGCCCATCGCTCCCTGGTGACACCGGACAGCTCGGCGCCCTCCAGGAGCCTGCGGCCCGCGTGGTCCTGGAGGGCGAGGAGCGAGGTCTCGATCGCCTCGTGCTCCGCGCCGAGCCGGGACAGCGCACGGTCGGCCTCGTCCCGGTCCATGACCGGACCGGGGGGCCGGGCCGCGTAGCTGGGGAAGGGGCCAGCGACGCCCATCGATCACCTCTCCGCTCTCCCCGCCGGGCCTGGGCCCCGCGGGATCAGTGCCGCCGCCCGCCGGGCGGGGCCGCGCTAATCCCGGTACTTCGGCTCCGGCGGGGCCTGGACCCCCGGCAGGCCGTCCTGGAGCCAGGCGCGGTACGACTTCATCCAGAGGCTGTCCGCGCCGCCGGCCCGGTAGTCGACCAGGACCTTGTTGACCCGGGACACCAGGTCGTCCGCGCCCTTCTTCGTGGCCACGCCGTAGTACTCGGTGGTGAACGGGTCGCCCTTGAGCTCGACCGCCGGGTCCTGCGCGGCCTGGCCCGCGGCCAGCGCGTTGTCCGTGACGACCGCGTCGACCTCGCCCAGCTGGAGCCGTACCAGGCAGTCCAGCTGGTTGGGGACGGTCAGCCGGTCCTCGTCGGCCGGGGTGCCGTCGTGCTCGTCCTTGAAGACCGAGCCGAACGACTCCTTCTCCAGCGCCTCGTACGCCGTCGAGCCCTCGGCGGTGCAGATGCGCTTGCCGGCCAGCGTGGAGTTGAAACCGGTGATGGAGTGGTCCTCCTTCGCGGCGAGGACCTGCTGCCCGGCCTGGAAGTAGGCCGTGGAGAACGAAACCTGCTTCAGCCGGGCGCAGTTGACCGTCATCGTCCGCACGACCACGTCGACCTTGTCGTTCTCCAGCGCGGCGATGCGCTGGTTGGTCGGGATGGCCCGGAAGATCACCTTGTCGCCGTCGCCGAGGATGTCCTTGGCGATGGCCCGGACCAGGTCGATGTCGAAGCCTTCGAGGTCCCCGGTCTCCGGATTGCGGAAGCCCCACTGGAAGCTGTTCTGGTCGACGCCCGCGATGAGCTTGCCGCGCTCCTTGATCTTGCGGACCGCGTCCCCGTCCGCCTTGCCCGGCCGCAGGCTCGCCTCCGGGTCCGTGCAGCCGTCGGCCTTCGCCTGGAGGGCGTGCGCCGCGCCGGGCCCCGTCACCTGGGGGCCGAACACGTCGTCGCCCGGGTGGGAGAGGGGCAGCAGGGTCAGCGCCGCGGTCAGCGCGCAGGCGGCGGCCATGGCGGTCACCCCGCCCCAGCCGCGCAGCCGGTGCAGTGGACGTCCGTGCCCGGAAAGGCCCGTCCTCGGGTCCTTCGCTGTCATCGCTCCCCCTGTCACCGGAACTCCGAGAGCCTGCGGTTGACGCCGACGATCCCCGCGACCGCGCCCAGCACGGCCAGGATCACCGCGCCGGCCGGCAGGCCGCCCAGGGCGCCGCGGCCGTCCCGCGCGGCCCGGGTGAAGTCGTCCTGCTCGTGCGCCAGGGCGTCGCGCAGCGCGTCGTCCACCTTCTTGAAGGACTCGCCGGTCGAGTTCTCCTGGCCGATGATCTGCTCCAGGGCCGATTCGTAGTCCCCGGCATCGTCGGTCGTGCGGGCCGTACGGTGGCGGCCCTGCCACTCCTTGACCGCCGCGGCCGCCGCGGCGACGGGCTTGCCGCCCTCGCCGTCACCGGTGTCGTCGGCCAGCTTCGCCGCCGCGGCCAGCTCGCCGCCGAGCGCCTTCATGCCCGCCGTGTAGTCGGTCTCGTACTTGTCGTTCTTGCCGTCCGCGGTGAGCACCGCGCCCCGGGCGACCACCGTCAGGTTCTCGTCGGCGCGCGCCTTCAGCGAGTCGATGCGCGCCCGGTTGAGCACGTCCATGGGCCGCTGCCCGTGCGAATCGGCCTCGGCCAGGCCGGACCTGGCCACCGTGTGCCCGACCGCGAGCCACAGCAGCAGCACCACCGTCGCGGCCGTCGCGGCCAGCAGACCGTGGTTGAACACCCGGTTCGTCCGGCGGTAGTTGCGGCGCTGCGCCCAGACCAGCACGGCCAGCGCGACGACCCCGGCGACGAGCGAGAAGAGCGGCCAGCTCCGGGCCGAGCTCTGGTCCTCGCCGAGCCGGCCGGTCTCCGCCGCGTACAGCCGCTCGGCGGCCGGCAGCAGTTCACCGGACATCGCCTGGTTCGCGTACCGCAGATAGGCGCCGCCCAGCGGGAGCCCCTGGCGGTTGTTGGCGCGGGCGCGCTCGATCAGGCCCGTGTAGCGGGGGAGTCCTTCGTTCAGCGTGGTGATCTCGCGGCCGGACGCGGTGGCCGCGTCGGTGTTCGCCGCGGCCTTCACCAGCAGCCGGGACGCCTCCTCGATGTCCTTCACGTACTGGTCGTGCACCGCGCGCGGCTCCTGCGGCCCGGCCAGGAAGCCGCTCGCCGCCGCCGCGTCCGCGTCCGCGAGCGAGCGGTAGATGCCCGCCGCGTCCGCGCTGAGCGGCTGGCTGCGCTCCACCACGTCGTCGGCGGAGGCGGCCCGGTCGTTGATCTCGACCGCCGTCACCGCCCCGAACACGAGGACCAGGAGCGCCAGGACGGCCCCGATGATGCGCAGCCGGCCCGGTTCGGTGGTCGCGGCGGCACGCAGTCGCCCCACGACGGCGGCCCGGGTGCTCGGCTGCTGCGGCACGGGCGCGGGCGCCGGCATGGGCGCGGGCGCGGCCTCCGGCGCAGGCGGCTGTCCCAGCGCGCGTTGCAGCGCCTCACGCGCACTCGGCGGGTGTGTCACTCGACCTCCCCCTCGGTCACTGACGGCGGCCCGCCCCCGGCCGATCGGGGGACTGGTGCCCGGCCAGAAGTATGGCCTCAGGGACCGGTACCCACATCCAGAACGCCTGGATCGGGCACCGGACCACGCGGCGGCCGGCGGTGACCGGCCGCGGTCAACCGCATTCGATCAAGACCGGCGCCGTTGATCAAGGCGAACGGCACGATCCCCCTCCGGACCGTCCTCCCCATCAACAACACGACTGGGACACCCATTCGGTTCCCTCCACGCGAAAGGCGCCCCGCAACCCGCAGGCTACGGGACGCCCTTGACGGCCCGGTGGTCAGGCGTACTGCGCGCGCAGCCTCGCGTGCACCCCGGGCGCCGCGCCCGTGTGGTCCAGGCCCAGGAGCCCGGCGCCGAGGACCGGCGACTCCTGCACCACGCGCACCACGGCCTTCGGGGCCCGCGCCGCGAGGAGTTCGCGGACGCGGTCGTCCAGCTGCGGATGGCGCGCCGCCAGAACGCTGCCGCCGAGCAGCACCGGCGCCTCCTCGTCCAGCAGCCCGAGGCGGGTCAGCGCGACCGAGGCCAGCGCCACGACCTCCTCGGCCAGCCGGTCCACCAGGGCCCGCGCGACCGGGTCGCCGGCGGCACCCGTCGCGAAGAGCACCGGGGCCAGCTCGTGGCGGCGCTCCGTCGCGATGCGGCCCAGGTGCAGCGCCTCGATCAGCGCGTACATCGAGTCGAGCCCGAAGTGCGCGGGGAGCGTCCGGGCCAGCTCGGTCGGCTCGCCCCGGCCGTCCTCGGCGCGCGCGGCGAACCACAGCGCCTCCTCGGACAGACCCGAACCGCCGCCCCAGTCACCGGAGATCCGTCCGATCGCCGGGAAGCGCGCGGTGCGCCCGTCCGGGACCATGCCGACGCAGTTGATGCCCGCGCCGCACACCACGGCCACGCCGCGCGGCTCGTCCACCCCGGCCCGCAGGATCGCGAAGGTGTCGTTGCGGACCTCGACGGTCCGGCCCCAGCCGCGCGCGGCCAGCGCCACCGTCAGCTGCTCCTCCTCGACCGGCAGGTCCGCGTTGGCGAGGCAGGCGGACACATGGGCGACCTGCCCGGCGTCCGCCCCGGCCTCGGTGAACGCCCGCTCCACCGCCGCGCCGAGCACGTCGACGGCCGTCTCCACTCCGGCCAGGGGCGGCTGGAACCCGCCGCCCCTGGCCGTGGACAGCACCGTGCCGTCCGCACCGATGAGGGCCACATCGGTCTTGCTGTTCCCCGCGTCGATCGCGAGGACGGAACCGTTCACGCCCACGCGAGGTGCTCCCGGTTGTGCGCGATCAGCTTGTCGGTCAGCGCCTCGGCGTACTCGAACTGGCCGATCAGGGGGTGCGCGAGCAGCGCCTTGAACACCCGGTCCCGGCCGCCGTGCAGCGCGGCCTGAAGGGCGAGGTCCTCGTACGCCGTGACGTTGGCGATGAGCCCCGCGTACAGCGGGTTCAGGGTGGGCACGGCGAGCGGCGTGGCGCCCGAGCCGTCGACCTTCGCCTGGACCTCGATCACCGCGTCGTCCGGGAGGAACGGCAGGGTGCCGTTGTTGTACGTGTTGACCACCTGGTGCGCCGAGCCGCCGCCGCCCAGGAGGGCCGCCGCCAGGTCCACGGCCGCCTCCGAGTAGAAGGCGCCGCCGCGCTTGGCGAGCAGCGCGGGCTTCTCGTCGAGCGCCGGGTCGCCGTACATCGCCAGGAGCTCCTTCTCCATGGCGGCGACCTCGGCGGCCCGGGAGGGCTTGGTGCCGAGCTCGCGGACGACCTCGTCGTGCGCGTAGAAGTACCGCAGGTAGTACGAGGGGACGACGCCGAGCCGGTCCACGACCGCGCGCGGCATGTGCAGGTCGTCCGCGATGGCGTCGCCGTGCTCGGCGATCAGCCGGGGCAGCACGTCCTCGCCCTGCGGGCCGCCGAGGCGGACCCCCGTCTCCCAGGTGAGGTGGTTCAGCCCGACGTGGTCGAGGTGCACCTCGCCGGGGGCCACGTCGAGCAGCCGGGCGAACTTGCGCTGGAAGCCGATGGCCACGTTGCACAGGCCGACGGCCTTGTGACCGGCCTGGAGGAGGGCGCGGGTGACGATGCCGACCGGGTTGGTGAAGTCGATGATCCAGGCGTCCGGGTTGGTGCGCCGGACCCGTTCGGCGATGTCCAGGACGACCGGGACGGTGCGCAGGGCCTTGGCGAGGCCGCCGGCCCCGGTGGTCTCCTGGCCGATGCAGCCGCACTCCAGGGGCCAGGTCTCGTCCTGGTTGCGGGCGGCCTGGCCGCCGACGCGCAGCTGGAGCAGGACGGCGTCCGCTCCGGCGACGCCCGCGTCGACGTCCGAGGTGGTGACGATGCGGCCCGGGTGGCCCTGCTTGGCGAAGATCCGCCGGGCGAGGCCGCCCACGAGGTCGAGCCGGTCGGCGGCCGGGTCGACGAGGACCAGCTCCTCGACCGGCAGCGTGTCACGCAGCCGGGCGAATCCGTCGATCAGTTCGGGGGTGTAGGTGGACCCGCCACCCACTACAGCGAGCTTCATGGTTCAGCCCTTTACTCCGGTCAGTGTGACGCCCTCGACAAAAGCCTTCTGTGCGAAGAAGAAGACGACGATCACGGGGGCCATGACCAGAACGGTCGCGGCCATGGTCAGGTTCCAGTCGGTGTGGTGCGCGCCCTTGAAGGACTCCAGTCCATAACTCAGCGTCCAGGCCCCCGGGTTCTCGGAGGCGTAGATCTGCGGGCCGAAGTAGTCGTTCCAGGCGTAGAAGAACTGGAAGAGGGCGACCGCGGCGATGCCCGGCTTGGCCATCGGCACCACCACGCGCAGCAGGGCGCGCAGTTCGCCGCAGCCGTCGACCTTCGCCGCGTCGAGGTACTCGTCGGGGATGGTCAGCAGGAACTGCCGCAGCAGGAAGATGGAGAACGCGTCGCCGAAGGCCATCGGGATGATCAGCGGCCAGAGCGTGCCGGACAGGTCCAGCTGCTTGGCCCAGAACAGGTACATCGGGATGACCACGACCTGCGGCGGCAGCATCATCATCGAGATGACGAGCATCAGCGACAGATGCCGGCCGCGGAAGCGGAACTTGGCGAGCGCGTACGCCACGGGCAGCGAGGACACCACGGTGAGGACGGTGCCGGCTCCCGCGTACAGCAGGGTGTTCCGCCACCAGGTGAGGAAGCCCGGAGTGTCGAACACCCGCTTGTAGTTGGCCCACTCGAAGGGGTGCGGCCACAGGTCCCGGGTGAGGGTCTGCTGGTCGCTCATCAGCGAGGTGAGCACGAGGAAGACGAACGGCAGCACGAAGAAGAGCGCCGCCGCTACGCCGAGCGCGTGCACGGCGATCCAGTTCAGCAGCGCCTTGCGGCGCGCGACGCGCTGGGCCGGGGTGACGGGGTCACTCACCGGTCCGGCGGCCTTCGGGTGGTCGAGAACCTGCGCCATGTCACTCACCTGCCTGGATCAGTCCGCTGCGGCGCCGCATCAGCAGTGCGGTGAACGCCATGGCGAGGACGAAGAGAACGAGCGCGACCACACAGGCGGAGCCGTAGTCGAAGCGCTGGAAACCGAGGTTGTAGACCAGCTGCGGAAGCGTCAGTGTCGACTTGTCGGGATAGCCGGGTTCGAACTGCTGGCCCGAACCGCCCATGACCCCGGACGCGACCTTCCCGGCCACCAGCGGCTGGGTGTAGTACTGCATCGTCTGGATGATGCCGGTGACCACGGCGAACATGATGATCGGCGAGATGTTCGGCAGCGTGACGTAACGGAACCGGTGGTACGCGGTCGCCCCGTCCAGCTCCGCCGCCTCGTACTGCTCCTTCGGTACGTCGAGCAGCGCGGCCATGAAGATCACCATCAGGTCGCCCACCCCCCACACCGCGAGCGCGGTCAGCGCGGGCTTGGACCAGGTGGCGTCGGTGAACCAGCCGGGCGTGCCCATCCCCAGGTCGCCGAGGATCGAATTGACCGGCCCGGTGCCGGGGTTGAGCAGGAAGACGAAGCCCAGCGTGGCGGCGACCGGCGGTGCCAGATAGGGCAGGTAGAACAGCGTCCGGAAGACGCCCGTCCCCGTCTTGATCTTGGTGATCAGCATCCCGACGCCGAGTCCGAAGACCACCCGGCAGGCCACCATCACGATGACCAGCCACAGGGTGTTGCGCAGCGCCGGCCAGAACAGCGGGTAGTCGTTGAAGACGAACGACCAGTTCTTGAGGCCGCTGAACTCGGGGGCGGAGAAGCCGTCGTAGCTGGTGAAGGAGAAGTAGACCGTGGAGATCAGCGGGTAGGCGAAGAAGACGCAGAACCCGATCAGCCAGGGCGACATGAAGGCCGCCGTTCGAAGCGCCGACCTGCGGCGCTTCGAACGGAGTGTGTACGTGCTCATCGCGTCGGCTCTACTTCGCCTGGTCGATCGCCGCGTCGATTTCCTTGGCGGTCTTCTCCAGACCCGCCTGGACGTCCTTCTGCTTGCCCTTCTCGACGTCGAAGCCGAGGTTCTGCAGGGAGGTCAGGTACGCGCCGCCGTTCACCGAGGGCGGGGTGGTGGTCGACTTCGGGTTGGCCGCGATGTCCAGGAAGACCTTGAAGCGTGGGTCGTACTTCAGCTTCGGCGACTTCAGCGCGGCCAGCGTGGAGGGCACGTTGTGGATGGCGTTGGCGAAGTTCACCACCGCGTCGGTGTCGGTCGTCATGAAGTTGACCAGTTCCCAGGCCGCGTTCTGCTTGCCGGACGTGGCGGCGATGCCCGCGATGGTGCCGGTCAGATAGCCCTTGCCGTACGTGTCGGCCTCGTCGTCCGCGACGGGCATCGGGGCCACCCCGATCTCGAAGCCCGGCTTGGTGTCCTCGGCCATGCCGAGCCGCCACTCGCCGTCCAGCTGCATGGCGACCTGGCCGGTGTGGAACGGGTGCTTGGCGCCCCACTCGTCACCGAAGCCGGTACGGAACTTCTCCAGCTTCGCGTAGCCGCCGAGCGAGTCGACCAGCTTCTTCTGGCTGGTGAGCAGCGCGGCGAACGCCGGGTCCTTCGCGATGTTGGACTTGCCGTCCGCGTCGAAGTAGGTGGGGTTCCAGGCACCGAGGTAGTGCTCGGTGGTCGACTCGTAGCCGTGGTAGTTCGGCATGAAGCCCAGCTGCTCGTACGAGTCGCCCTTGGTCTTCGTCAGCTTCTTGGCGTCGGCCGCGAACTCGGACCAGGTCTTCGGCGGGTTCGCGATCCCGGCCTTCTTGAACGCGTCCTTGTTGTAGTAGAGCCCGTACGCGTCACCCAGCAGCGGGACCGTGCAGCGCACCCCGTCGTACTGGGTGTACTCGTTCATCGCCTTCGGGAAGGTGGCCTCGGGGTCGATGCCGTCCTTCTTCAGGAACGGGTTGAGGTCCACGAACGCCTTCGAGGAGCAGAACTTGCCCACGTTGTTCGTGGTGAACGACGAGACCACGTCCGGCGCCTTGGAGCCCCCGGCGCGCAGCGCCTGGTTGATCTTGTCGTCGGTCATGTTGCCGACGACCTTCACGTGGATGTTGGGGTGGGCCTTCTCGAAGGCGGCGATCGTGGCCTCGATGCCCTTCACCTCGCCCGGCGCGCTCCAGCCGTGCCAGAACGTGATGGTCGTCTCCTTGGACGCGTCATCGTTGGCCCCGGAGCTGCTCTGCCCGGTACAGGCGGAGGCGAACAGGGCTATCGCGGCGGTCGCGGCGAGCGCGACGGCCGGCTTCCGGCGGTTTCCGGACATGGTGGTGTCTCCCGGTGAAGCGGTGGGCAGCAAGGGACGGACGGAAGGAAGGTGAGAGGTCAGCGTGAGGTGTCGAACACTTCGTCGCGGGTGGTGGCCAGCGCGCTCTCCAGCGCGCCGCGCAGAACGGGCCGTTGGGTGACGTCCCCGGCGAGCAGCCGGGGCCTGGACGCGGCGAGCTCGGCCAGCTCGGCCGCGACCCGGGCGCGCAGCTGCTCCCCGCCGCGCGAGAACAGCTCGCCGGAGAGCACGACGATCTCGGGGTCGAGGACGGCCACCAGGGAGGCCAGGCCGGTCGCGAGGCCGGTGGCGAACCGGTCGAGCAGCGCGGTGTACGGCCCCGCCTCGCCCCGCTCCGCGGCCTCGGCGGCCCGGCCCACCAGCTCGGCGGCGACCTCGTGATGGGTGCCGGAGCCCGGCGCGTCCTCGATGCCCAGCTCCCGGGCCAGCCGCGCGAGCACCTGGGCGCCCGCCAGCTCCTGGAAGCCGCCCGCGTTGGCCTTGGTGACCTGGCGGACCAGCGGCGCCCCCGGCACCGGCAGGAAGCCGACCTCGCCGGCGCCCCCGGTGAAGCCCCGGTGCAGCCGGCCGTTGATGACGAGGGCGGCGCCCAGGCCCTCCTCGTTCCACAGGAGCACGAAGTCGTCGTGGCCCCGGGCCGCGCCGCTTTGCTGCTCGGCCACCGCGACGAGGTTGACGTCGTTCTCGTACTCGACGGGCATCGGCAGCACCGCCGCCAGCTCGTCGAGCAGCGTGGTGGAGTGCCAGCCCGGCAGGTGCGAGGCGTACCGCAGCCGGCCCGTGTTCGGGTCGAAGGCGCCCGGGGTGCCGATGACCACCCGGTGCACGTCGGCCCGGGTCAGCCCGGCGGCCGCGACCGCGCCGTCCAGCGCCTCGGTCACCTCGCGCACCACGCTGTCGGCGCGCCGCCCGGGGGTCCGCAGCTCGAACTCCCCGACCGTCTCGCCGGTCACATCCGCGACGGCGGCGACGATCCGGTGGGCGTTCACATCGAGCCCGGCGACATGGGCGGCCGAGGCGTTGACCGCGTACAGCTGGGCGTTGGGGCCGGGGCGCCCGGCGGCGGTCCCGGTGGCGACGACGAGCCCGGCGGCTTCGAGGCGGGCCAGCAGCTGGGAGGCGGTGGGCTTGGAGAGCCCGGTGAGCTTCCCGATCCGGGTCCGCGACAGGGGGCCGTGCTCCAGGAGCAGATCCAGGGCGGCCCGGTCGTTCATGGCGCGCAGAACGCTGGGTGTGCCCGGCGTGTTTCCGGCCATGAGCGTGGCACCTGCCCCTCTGTTAGGAAAGTTTCCTATTCGGTGAGAGGAAGGTAGGGCCCGGGCCACCGGGGCGTCAATGACCTGACCCCCGGTGGCAACCAAAGCGTTACCGGGCCGGGCGGGCTACTTCGTGGTGCTCGGCGGGATCGGGGTCGTGGCGAGCGACTGCGGCGAGGTCGCCGAGGCGTACGCGGACGGGGCGGCCATCCCGGCCGTCGGGTCGGCGCCCTCCGCGGCCTCCTCCGGGGTGCCGGTCACCATGCTGATGCCCGCCGCGTCCAGGGCCACCTTGATGCGCCAGCGCAGCTCGCGCTCCACACCGGCCGCCTCGCCCGGCATGGTCTTCGCGCTGACCCGGACCGTCATCGATTCCAGCAGCACCGTGTCCAGGCCCAGGATCTCCACCGGGCCCCACAGCCGCTCGGTCCAGGGGTCCTCCTTGGCCATCTCCTGGGCGGCCTCGGTGATCACCGCGCGGATCTTCTCCAGGTCCTCCGTCGGGCGGACCTGGACGTCGACGCCCGCCGTGGACCAGCCCTGGCTGAGGTTGCCGATCCGCTTGACCTCGCCGTTGCGGACGTACCAGATCGCGCCGTTCTCACCGCGCAGCTTGGTGACGCGCAGGCCCACCTCGATGACCTCGCCGGAGGCGACGCCCGCGTCGATCTGGTCGCCGACCCCGTACTGGTCCTCCAGGATCATGAAGACCCCGGACAGGAAGTCGGTGACCAGGTTGCGGGCGCCGAAGCCGAGCGCGACGCCGGCGACCCCGGCGGAGGCGAGCAACGGGGCCAGATTGATCTGGAACGCGCCCAGGATCATCAGCGCCGCGGTGCCCAGGATCAGGAACGAGGCCACCGAACGGAGCACCGAGCCGATCGCCTCCGACCGCTGGCGGCGGCGCTCCGCGTTGACCAGGAGACTGCCCAGCGCGGTGCCCTGGACGGCCTGCGCGCTGCGGTTCATCCGTTCTATGAACTTGCTCAGGGCGCGGCGGACCAGATGGCGCAGAACGACCGCGACGGCCGCGATGAGGACGATCCGCAGCCCTGTGTTCAGCCAGGTGGACCAGTTCTCCTCCACCCAGCCCGCGGCGTCTCCCGCCTGCTTCGCGGCTTCGTCCAGCGAGCCGCCCGGCTCGGGTGACGGGGCTGCGGCCAACAGGGCGGACAGGGACACGACGGGACCTCCAGGGGGCGGGCGCTGAGCGGAAGAGCGCTGAACAACCACACTAACGGGGGACCCGTGCGGGAAAAATTCCTTCCGGCCCGTTACCCGTACGTGGTGGCGCTCCGACCAGGCGTGAGGGGAGACTGAGAGCGGAGATCGTCCCGGCGCGAGCCACGCGCCGCCGGCGTACAAGGAGGCATACGTGCCGCATGTCCTGGTTCTCAACGCGTCGTACGAGCCGCTCGGCGTCGTACCGCTCCGCCGCGCACTCGTCCTCGTCCTCGAGAACAAGGCCATCTGTCTTGAGGAGTCCGGCGCCCTCATGCACAGCGAAACCCGGGTCGTCCCGGCCCCCAGCGTCGTCCGGCTCAAGCGGTTCGTCCGCGTCCCCTACCGGGGTCCGGTTCCGCTGACCCGGCGGGCCCTGTTCGCCAGGGACGGGGGGCGCTGCATGTACTGCGGGGCCGCCGCGACCAGCGTCGACCACGTCATCCCGCGCAGCCGGGGCGGCCGGCACGCCTGGGACAACGTGGTGGCGGCCTGCCGCCGCTGCAACCACGTCAAGGCCGACCGCCATCTGCCCGAGCTCGGCTGGCGGCTGCACCAGCAGCCCGCCCCGCCGACCGGACTGGCCTGGCGGATCATCGGCACGGGGCACCGCGACCCGCGCTGGCTGCCCTATCTGCAACCGTTCGGCGCGGACGACGCGATGGCCCGGATCGACGGCATCTCAGCCTGAGACCGGGCCTGTCTGCTTCCCGGGGCGGTCCGCCGCACCGGGACTCCGGCCTGCCCGCGCCCCGGCCCCCTCAGCCGTCCTCCGCCACCGCGTACGCCTCGGCCGACCAGAGCGAGATCCCGTACTTCGTGGCCCGCTCGTCGCCCACCACGCGCACGAACCGGGTGTCCTTCGCGTCCATCCGCACCGACTCGCGGCCGCCCTCGCCCTCGCGGACGGTCGCGGCGGTGCGCCAGGTGCGGCCGTCCGAGGAGACCTGGACGCGGTAGCGCGAGGCGTACGCGTCCTGCCAGTGCAGCTCCAGCTTGCCGAGGCGGACCGGGGCGGGCAGTTCCGCCTGCCACCACGAACCGTCCTCCGCCGGGGAGGACCAGCGGGTCTCCGGGTCGCCGTCGGACGCGGCGGCCGCCGGGAAATCCGCGGTCTCGTCGCCCGACGAGGAGGCGGTGGCCCCGCGCAGCAGGTCCGGCCCGGCGGTGCGCGGGTAGGCCCGCACGGTCAGCGTGGTCCGCTCGTCCCCGAAGGTGAACGGCACCGCGTACTCACCGGCCGGGGTGTCCTTCGGGACCGTGATCTCCACCGGGACCTCGGTCCGCGTCCCGCGCGGCACGGTCGTACGCTTCGGCACCCGGACCTCGATGCCCTCGGGCGCCTTCGCGGTCAGCCGGCCGCGCACCTCGGCCGGGCGGCGGCCGGACAGCCGGGCCCGGACCTCCTGCGGCCCGCCGCCGATGACCGCGTCCGTCTCGCCGCGCGCCAGGTCCAGCCGGGCGGCCGGTTCGTCGCCGAACCAGGGCACCAGGGAGCGCACGTCCGGGGCGGTCCCCGCGCGGACGGACGCCCCGGCCAGCGGCGGGATGATCAGGGGCGGGGCACCGCCCGCCAGCGGGGTCGCGGCCGGCCAGCTGATCCGGACCGCGTCGGCCCGCACCCCCTCGCCCGCCGCCTGGGTCCACCCGCTCGCCGACAGCGGGCCGAGCGCGCGCCACCCCTCGCCCGGCACATGCGCCTGGACCGTCGCGCCCACCGCCGCCCCGTCGTCCGGCACGGTCGTCGCGGTGACCGCCTCCAGCGGACGGGCCCGGTCGAGCCGCACCGTATAGCTGCCCGGCGCCTGCGACACCTTGCCGCCCGGCCGGTCCGTGCCGGTCCAGGAGCGGGCCTCCTCGCGGACCCGGTCCAGGAACGGGTCGAGCACGCCCTCGCCGACCTTCGCGCCGCCCGCCGCGATGTCCGCGCGGACCGGTTCCAGCGCCAGGGACGCCCGCCAGGCGGCGGCCCCGTCGCCCCGGGCCTGGGCGCACAGCAGGTCCACGGCCAGCTCGCCCGCGTGGCCGTAGCGGGACAGCTGCGCGCTCCACGGGCGGACCTCGTCCCCGAGCCGTCCCCCGGCGACGCCCGCGAGCCGCGCCGGGGCCGCCCGCATCTCGCCGAACGCCTCCCGCAGCCGGTCCGCCGCCGCGTCGAGCGCCTTGCCGTCGCCGCCCGCGTACGCCTCGCTGAACGCGGCGATCAGCGGCCGCAGATACGCGGACTCGGTGGAGCCGAGCACGGAGCCCGCGCTGTTGCCCGCGAGCGCCCGCAGCGCGCCGCCGCTCCGGCCGTCGCCGCCCGCGAGGTCGTCGATCGCGGCCTCCCAGGACTTCGCGGAGTCGTAGCCCCTCGGGTTCCACGCGAAGTCGGCGGCCGTGAAGAGCGGAATGCGGGATGCGGCGGGCTGCTCCATCGCGTTGGCGAGCAGCGCCGCCGAACCGGACGCCACCGCCGGATCCCGGCCGGTGTACGGGCCGAGGAAGATCCGGTCCTGCGCGTAGTCGTTGACCGGGTAGTTGTCCATGGTCACCAGCGGGTGCCGGAACGCGGCGCGCGCCCCGGCCAGTTCCCCGCCGGTGATGGTCCTCGGTACGACGCCGACGCCCGTCCAGGCGACCTCGACCCCGTCCGCCAGCTCCCGGGCGAGCGCCGTGCGGTACGCCGTCGCGCCGTCCTGGTAGTACTCGGTCGGCATCACCGACAGCGGCAGGGCGTCCGGGTGGCGCTCCGCCAGGTGCCGGGCCACGCCGTTCACGACGCGGGCCTGCGCCCGGGCCGCCGCCGCGGGGCCGCTGCCGAAGGCGTCCGCGTCGGCCGCGCAGTGCCACTCGCTGTAGCTGACGTCCTGGAACTGCACCTGGAAGACCCGGACCCCCAGGTCCCACATCGCGTCGATCTTGCGGTTCAGCGTCTTGAGGTCGCGGTCCGACGACAGGCACATGGCCTGACCCGGCGCCACCGCCCAGCCGAGCGTCACGTGCTCGGCTCCGGCCCGTTCCGCCAGCGCCCGGAAGTCGGCCTTCCGCGCCGCCGGGTACGGGTCGCGCCAGCGGGCCTGGCGGTACGGGTCGTCGCCCGCCGCGTACAGATAGCGGTTCTGCTTGGTGCGCCCCAGGAAGCCGAGCTGCGCCAGCCGGTCCTCCTGGCTCCACGGCTGCCCGTAGAACCCCTCGGTCAGTCCGCGTACGGCGGTGGCCGGCCAGTCCCGGACGGTGACCGCGGCGACCTTCCCGCCCCGGACCAGCTGGCGCAGCGTCTGCACCGCGTGGAACAGCCCGTCCTCGCCGACGCCCTCGACCGCCACCGTGTCCCGCTTCGCGACCCGCCCGGCCGCCAGCCGGTAACCGCCCGCCGGGAGATCCGCGCGGTCCGGGGCGCCCAGGCCGCGCAGCGCGTCCGCCGCCCCGTCGCCGCCCAGCCGCAGGACCGGACCGGCGCCCGGCAGCGCCTCGTGGACCGTGCGCACCCCGGCGTCCGCCAGGACCGCGCGCAGCGCCTGCACGGCGTACGGATCGGCCTCCGGGTCCGCGATCAGCGTGACCTCGCGGCCCAGGGCGACCGCGGGCCCGGCCGCCGCCATGCTCTGCGGGCGCGGCCACACGGCGGGGAGCGCGGCGTCCGCCGCGCGGCTCCGGTCCGCCGCGGACCTGGACGCCGGGTCCGGGGGAGCGGCGAGCGCGGCCGGGGCCCCGGTGGCGAGCAGCCCGCCGAGCACGGCCACGGCGACGGCCGTCGCCCGCGTCCTCCCACTGAGCCGCATCCCTGTCTCTCCCCTCGCCCCGGCCAATGGCCCCCGAGCCCACCACCCCGCGCGCGAGGGTGTCAATGCGCGGGGTGTTCGGTACGGAAATGCCCTGATGTGACCGATGTGATGAACGGGGCGCGTGCGGCGGGGCGATACGCGAAAGACAGCGCCGAATGGCCGAAAAAGGCGAATGTCTTGCGGGCAACCGGCTCTTCGGGAACGGAATGTGACCCGGAGCACGTTGAACTCGTTGTCGTAACGCCTACGTCTGCGGCGGCGTCCGCTGGGTAGGCCGTCACTGTCCTGTTCTCCACGGCCAGGAGGCCACCATGCCCGCCATCGCGCAGCGCCCGCTCTCCGCCCTCTCCAAACAGGCATCCGGTCCCGCCCCGCTGATCAGCGCCTGCCCCGCCACCGTGCCCGGCCCGCTCACGAGCGAAGCGCCGCTCGCCGACGCCATACCCCTGACCAGCGAGCCCCCGCTCGCCGAGGCCACCCCCCTGACCAGCGAGCCGCCGCTCGCCGTCCTCGCCCCGCTGACCAGCGAACCGGCCGCGTCCGGCTGCGCGTGGGGCACGGAGTCCCCAGGAGTCTGAATGGGCTTGTCCCGGCTCGCCGCACTGCACGGCGTCGCCACCTCCTTCTCCCCGTCCGCCGGTGTCACCGGGCCCGTCCCCGAGGCCACGGTCGTCGCCGTGCTCGGCGCGCTCGGCGTGGACGCCACGACGCCCGAAGCGGTACGTGACGCCCTTGCCGCCGCCGAGTCGGCCGCCCGCACCCGGCTGTTCCCGGGCACCTTGGTGGTGTGGTCCGGCGAACCCCTGCCGCCCGCGCTGACCGGACTGCCGCCCGGCACGGAGCTGACCGTCCGGCTGGAGGAGAGCGCCGAGGAGGCGGAGCCGGTCCGGATGCGGGTGCCCTCCGGGGAGCCCGATCCGGCCGGACCGGGAAACGCCTGGTGGGCCGAACCCCCGCTCGGGGTGCACCGGCTCGCCGCCCGCGCCCCGGGCCGCGAGCCGCAGGACTGCACGCTCGTCGTCGCCCCGGCCCGGGTGCCGCAGCCGCCCGCCCGCACCCACGGCTTCCTCGTCCAGCTCTACTTCCTGCTCTCCGCCCGCTCCTGGGGCATGGGCGACCTCGGCGACCTCGCCGACCTCGCGTCCTGGTCCGGCCGCCGCCTCGGCGCCGGGTTCGTCCAGGTCAACCCGCTGCACGCGGCGGTGCCCGGCGCCCCCACCGACCCCTCGCCCTACCGCCCGTCCTCCCGGCGCTTCCCCGACCCCGTGCACCTGCGCGTCGAGTCCGTCCCGGAGTACGGGCAGGTGCCCGATCCGGTCGCGCTGGACGCGCTCCGCCGCAAGGGCGCCGAGCTGCGGGATGCCGTCCTGGACAAGGGCGCCCTCATCGACCGGGACGCCGTGTGGGCCCTCAAGCGGCAGGCCCTCGACCTGGTCCTCGCGGTCCCCCTCACCCCCGGCCGGCACGCCGAGTACTGCGACTTCCTCGCCGACCGGGGCCGCGCCCTGGAGGACCACGCCCTGTGGTGCGCGCTCGCCGAGGTGCACGGGCCCGACTGGCACGGCTGGCCCGAGGAGCTGCGCGACCCCCGCTCCGACGCCACCGCCCGCGCCCGGGCCGAGCTGCTGGACCGGGTCGACCACCACTGCCGCCTCGCCTGGCTGACCGCCACCCAGCTCGCCGACGCCCAGCGCGCCGCCCGGGAGGCCGGGATGCCCGTCGGCGTCGTCCACGACCTCGCGGTCGGCGTGCACCCCGGCGGCGCCGACACCTGGGCCCAGCAGGACGCCTTCGCCCACGGCATGTCCGTCGGCGCGCCCCCCGACGCGTTCAACGCGCGCGGCCAGGACTGGGGCCTGCCGCCCTGGCGCCCCGACGCCCTCGCCGCCTCCGGCTACGCCCCGTTCCGCGGCCTGCTGCGCGGCCTCCTCGCCCACGCGGGCGCCCTGCGCATCGACCACGTGATGGGGCTCTTCCGGCTCTGGTGGGTGCCCGAGGGCCGCCCGCCCACCGAGGGCACCTACGTCGCGCACGACGCGGAGGCGATGCTCGCCGTCCTGGTCCTGGAGGCGCACCGGGCCGGCACCGTCGTCGTCGGCGAGGACCTGGGCACGGTCGAGCCCGGCGTCCGCGAGGCGCTGGCCCGGCGCGGCGTCCTCGGCACCTCGGTGCTCTGGTTCGAGCGGGACTGGTCGGGCGACGGGCGCCCCCTGGCCCCCGAACGGTGGCGCCGGGACTGCCTGGCCACCGCGACCACCCACGACCTGCCCTCCACCGCCGCCCGGCTGACCGGCGACCATGTGACGCTCCGCCACCGCCTCGGCCTGCTCACCCGCCCCCTGGACGAGGAGCTGAGGGAGGACGGCGCGGACACGGCCGAGTGGCTGGCCCTGCTCACCCGGCTCGGACTGCTCCCCGAGGGCGTTGCCTTCCCCGCGGCCGGAGCGCTCCCCGGCGGCGTGGACGAGGAGGCGGCCGTCCAGGCCGTCCACCGCTTCCTGCTGCGCACCCCCGCCCGGATGACCGGGATCTGGCTGCCCGACACCGTCGGCGACCGCCGCCCGCAGAACCTCCCGGGCACCTGGGACCAGTACCCCAACTGGCGGCTGCCCGTCGCCGACGCGGAGGGCGTCCCGGTCACCCTGGAGCAACTGGCCGCCTCGCCCCGGCTGCACCGCCTGATGGACGTCCTGCGCGCCCCGCAGGAGCCCCTGGAGGTCCGCCTGCCGTGAGCCGGACCCCGTACGGCACCCCCGGGCGCGCGGCCCGCGCGGGCGTTCGCTACGTTTGCACCGTGGACAAGAAGAACGCTATGCGCGCCGGCGCCGTCGCCGCCGGAACGACGCTGATGATGCTGCTGATGTCGTCCCCCGCGCTCGCGCTCACCCGCGACGACGGCGACGACCCGGGTACCGGCCTGAGCGTGATCGACACGCTCGGTCTGTTCGTCCTGGCGCCCCTCGTGCTCTTCGGCGTCATCGCGGGCCTGGTCATGGTGCTCGACAAGTCCAAGAAGCAGGTCTGACCCACCTGCCCGGCGACCGGGGCCCCGCCCCGGTCCCGCCCCGCACGGCACGGGTGCGCCGCACGGTAGTTACTACCGCGCGGCGCACACGCATGTCCGGACCCGGGCGTGCCGGTAGGTTGCGCCCATGACCGAGTGGGACGTCAAGAAGCTCCGCATCCTGCGCACCCTGCGCGACCGGGGCACGGTCACCGCGACCGCCGACGCCCTGCTGATGACCCCCTCGGCGGTCTCGCAGCAGCTCTCCAACCTGGCCAAGCAGCTCGGCGTGCCCCTCCTGGAGGCCCAGGGCCGGCGCGTCCGCCTCACCGACGCCGCCCATCTCGTCCTGCGCCACGCCGAGGCGGTCTTCGCCCAACTGGAGCGCGCCGACGCCGAACTGACCGGCTATCTGCGCGGCGAGGCGGGCGAGGTCCGGGTCGCCGCGTTCGCCACCGCCGTGCCCGCCCTCGTCGTCCCGGCCGTGCAGCGGCTGCGCGCCGACCCCCGCCCCGGCCCTGAGGTCCGGGTGCGCGAGGCGGAGGCCGCCCAGGCGTACGAACTGCTGGCCGCCGCCGAGGTCGACCTCGCCCTGTCGCTGGCCGCCGAAGCCCCGACGGCCCGCGACCCCCGGTTCGCCGTCCTGCCGCTGCTCGCCGATCCGCTCGACGTGGCGCTCCCGGCCGGCCACCGCCTCGCGGACGCGCCCGGGCTGCGCCTCGCCGACCTGTCCGCCGAGCCCTGGATCTACGGCGGCTCGGGCCCCTGGTCGGAGATCACCGTCTCCGCGTGCCGGGCGGCGGGCTTCGTACCCGAGCAGGCGCACAGCGCGTCCGGCTGGACCGCGATCCTCGCCATGGTCGCCGCCGGTCTGGGGGTCGCCCTGGTCCCGCGCATGGCCTCGGCGGAACGGCACGGGCGGGAGGGCGTGGTGATGCGGGTCCTCGATGCGGACCGGCCCCGCCGCCATGTCGTCGCCGCAGTCCGGCGCGGGGGAGAGGACGCCCCGGCGGTGGCCCGGGTCCTCGCGGCGCTCCGCGAGGCGGCGGAACCGTATGGGGAGAGCGCGACCGTTCAGCCCAGCTGAATGATTCGTGCGGAAACTTTCGATGGACCTACCGGCTTCCGGCGTACGACAGTGAACGCATGACCACCGAACAGAATGAGATCCGGAACGACGACCCCCACGCCAACGACGCGGCCCCGTACGGCGGCGGTGACCCCTACGCCGACTACCGCGCCGCCGACCTCCCCTTCACCGACCTCGTGGACCTCGCCGACCGGCGGCTCGGCGCGGGCGTGATCGCCGCCAACGACGAGTTCTTCGCCCAGCGCGAGAACCTGCTCGTCCGGGAGCGCGCGGTCTTCGACCCCGAGCACTTCGGCCACAAGGGCAAGATCATGGACGGCTGGGAGACCCGCCGCCGCCGCGGCGCCGACGCGGAGCACCCCTTCCCGGCCCCCGACGAGCACGACTGGGCGCTGATCCGGCTCGGCGCCCCCGGCATCATCCGCGGCATCGTCGTGGACACCGCCCACTTCCGGGGCAACTACCCGCAGCGCGTCTCCGTCCAGGCCACCTGCGTCGAGGGCGCGCCCGGCCCGGAGCAGCTGCTCGCCGACGACGTGAAGTGGGAGGAGATCGTCCCCCCGACGCCCGTGCGCGGCCACGCCGCCAACGGCTTCGAGATCACCGGCGGACGCCGCTACACCCACATCCGCCTCTGCCAGCACCCCGACGGCGGCATCGCCCGCCTCCGTGTGCACGGCGAGGTCGTCCCCGACCCGTCCTGGCTGGCCACGCTCGGTACGTTCGACCTGATCTCGGTCCTGAACGGCGGCAGTTACGAGGACGCCTCGGACCGGTTCTACTCCTCGCCGACCCAGATCATCCTGCCCGGCACCTCGCGCAAGATGGACGACGGCTGGGAGAACCGCCGCCGCCGGGTCCGCGACACCAACGACTGGGTCCGCTTCCGGCTGCCCGCCCAGGGCGCCGTCCGCGCGGTCGAGATCGACACCGCCTACCTCAAGGGCAACGCGGCCGGCTGGATCGCCCTGCACGGCCGGGACGGCGAGAGCGGCGAGTGGTTCGAGATCATCCCGCGCACCCGCCTCCAGCCCGACACCCTGCACCGCTTCCCGCTGCCGGACGAGGCCGTCGTCACCCACGTACGGCTCGACGCCTTCCCCGACGGCGGCGTCGCGAGGATGCGCCTGCACGGCTCCCTGACGGAGTCCGGCGTCGCTGACCTCAGGGCCCGCTACGAGGCGTCCGCCTCGTAACCCCCCCGCCCCCGCCCGGCGGACGGCTGCGCTTCAGCGCCTGTCCGCCGGGCGGTTTCCAGCTTCGTTACGCGGTCGCGGCCGCCGCGTCCGCCGTACGGGCCCGCAGGGCGCGCTCCACGCCCGAGCGGGACTCCGACATCAGCCGGCGCAGACCCGCGCCCGGCTCGGCCGAGGCCAGCCAGGCGTCCGTGGCGTCCAGGGTCTCCTGCGAGACCTGGAGCGCCGGGTACAGGCCGATCGCGACCTGCTGGGCCATCTCGTGGCTCCGCGAGTCCCAGACGCCCTTCACCGAGGCGAAGAACTTCTCCGTGTACGGGGCCAGCAGCTCGCGCTGGTCCGTCTGCACGAAGCCCGCGATGACCGCCTCCTGGAGCGAGTTCGGCAGCTTGTCGGACTCCACGACCGACGCCCACGCCTCGGCCTTCGCCTCCTCGCTGGGCCGCGCCGCACGGGCCGAGGCCGCGTGGCGCTCGCCCGCCGCCGTCCGGTCCCGCGCGTACTCGGCGTCGATCTCCTCCTCGTCGATGAGTCCGGTGGCCGCGAGCCGCTGGACGAACGCCCAGCGCAGCTCGGTGTCCACGGCCAGGCCCTCGATCGCCTCGGCGCCGTCGAGCAGCGAGCGGAGCAGGTCCAGCTGCTGCGGGGTGCGGGCGGTGGCCGCGAAGGCGCGCGCCCAGGCCAGCTGGTGGTCGCTGCCCGGCTCCGCCGCGCGCAGGTGCGCGAGCGTCGCGTCGGTCCACTGCGTCAGGCCCGCCTCGCGCCATTCCGGCGTCGCGTACAGGTCGATCGCCGTCTTGACCTGGCGGTGCAGCGACTGCACGACGCCGATGTCCGACTCCTTGCCGATGCCCGACAGGACCAGCGCGAGGTAGTCGCGGGTGGCCAGTTCGCCGTCGCGGGTCATGTCCCAGGCGGACGCCCAGCACAGGGCGCGCGGCAGGGACTCGGTGAAGTCGCCCAGGTGCTCGGTGACGACCCGCAGCGACTCCTCGTCCAGGCGGACCTTCGCGTACGACAGGTCGTCGTCGTTGAGCAGGATGACGGCCGGGCGCGCGGAGCCGGCCGGGAACGGCACGGTGGTGCGCTCGCCGTCGACGTCCAGCTCGATCCGGTCCGTACGCACGAGCTTGCCGGCCTCATCGAGGTCGTAGCAGCCGATGGCGATCCGGTGCGGGCGCAGCGTCGGCTCGCCCTTGGCACCCGCGGGCAGCGCGGGCGCCTCCTGGAGCACGGTGAACGAGGTGACGTGCCCGTTCTCGTCGGTCTCGATCTCCGGGCGCAGGATGTTGATCCCGGCCGTCTCCAGCCACGCCTTCGACCACGTCTTCAGGTCGCGGCCGGAGGTCTCCTCCAGCGCGCCCAGCAGGTCGGACAGGCGGGTGTTGCCGAAGGCGTGCGCCTTGAAGTACGCCTGGACGCCCTTGAAGAACTCGTCCATGCCGACGTACGCCACCAGCTGCTTCAGGACCGAGGCGCCCTTGGCGTACGTGATGCCGTCGAAGTTGACCAGGACGTCGTCCAGGTCGCGGATGTCGGCCATGATCGGGTGGGTCGACGGCAGCTGGTCCTGCCGGTAGGCCCACGTCTTCATGGAGTTGGCGAACGTGGTCCAGGAGTGCGGCCACCCCGAGCCCTCGGCGTACGCGAGGCAGGCGATCGAGGTGTACGTGGCGAACGACTCGTTCAGCCAGAGGTCGTTCCACCACTCCATCGTGACGAGGTCGCCGAACCACATGTGGGCCAGCTCGTGCAGGATGGTCTCGGCGCGCGTCTCGTACGCCGCGTCCGTGACCTTGGACCGGAAGACGTACTGGTCGCGGATGGTGACCGCGCCCGCGTTCTCCATCGCGCCCGCGTTGAACTCCGGCACGAAGAGCTGGTCGTACTTGGCGAACGGGTACGCGTAGTCGAACTTCTCCTGGAACCAGTCGAAGCCCAGCCGGGTCACGTCGAAGATCGCGTCCGCGTCCAGGTACTCGGCGAGCGAGGGCCGGCAATAGATGCCCAGCGGGACGGTCACGCCGTCCTTCTCGTAGCTGCTGTGCACCGAGTGGTACGGGCCGACGATCAGCGCGGTGATGTACGAGGAGATGCGCGGCGTCGGCTCGAACGACCAGACGTCGTCCTTCGGCTCCGGCGTCGGCGAGTTGGAGATCACGGTCCAGCCGGACGGCGCCTTCACGGTGAACCGGAACGTCGCCTTCAGGTCGGGCTGCTCGAAGCTCGCGAAGACGCGGCGCGCGTCCGGCACCTCGAACTGGGTGTACAGGTACGCCTGCTGGTCGACCGGGTCGACGAACCGGTGCAGGCCCTCACCGGTGTTGGTGTACGCACAGTCCGCGACGACCCTCAGCTCGTTGGCCCCGGCCTGCAGGTGCGACAGCGTGATACGCGAGTCGCGGAACACCGCCGCGACGTCCAGCGCCCTGCCGTTCAGCTCGACCTCGTGCACCGCGGGGGCGACCAGGTCGATGAAGGTCTCCGCACCGGCCTCGGCGGAGTCGAAACGCACGACGGTGACGGACCGGTAGGTCCCGCCCTCCTGCGCTCCGGAGAGGTCGAGATCGATCTCGTACGCGTCCACGGTCAGCAGGCGCGCCCGCTCCTGTGCCTCTTCGCGGGTCAGATTCGTGCCAGGCACGCGGTCATCTCCTTGCTCTGTGATGTTTCCCGCCATACTTCCACGGGACCCACACTCAGGGCGATGTCCGTTTTCCGCCGGACCGGGGCGTTCCGGCGCGGCACGCTCGGGACCATGACCACTTACGAGGCACGCGCGATCGAACCGGACGCGCTGAAGGAACTCCGGGAGACCGACGACGCCGGCCGCCCCTGCGTCCCGTACACCGCCACCGAGGCCGGCGACCCGCTGCGGTGCTGCCTGCGCGGCAGCGAACCGGGGGAGCGCATCGCCCTCGTCTCCTACGCCCCGCTGCGCCGCTGGGCCTCGGCGACCTGGGCCCGCCCGGGGGCGTACGACGAGCAGGGCCCGGTCTTCATCCACGCCGAGGAGTGCGAGGGGCCGGAGCCCGGCCGGACGGGCTACCCGTTCTCCCGCGCGGGCGCCCTGCGCACCGTGCGCCGCTACGACGCGGACGGCCACATCGTGGGCGGCTGCCTCCTGGAGATCCCCGAGGACGAGGAGCGCGGGTACGACGCGGCGTTCACGGAGGCCTTCGCGGACCCGGCGGTGGCCCTGGTCCACGTACGCGCCGTGGAGTACGGATGCTGGCACTTCGAGGTGAGGCGCCCCTGAGCCCCGCCCGGGGCGCTGCCCCGGACCCCGCTCCTCAATCGCCGGAGGGGCTGAAAATTCAGCCCGTCCGGCGATTGAGGACACACAGGGTCAGCCCCGCAGCTCCGCTGCGACGAGCTCCGCGATCTGGACCGCGTTCAGCGCCGCGCCCTTGCGCAGGTTGTCGTTGGAGACGAACAGCGCGAGACCGTTCTCCGCGGTCTCGTCGTTGCGGATGCGCCCCACGTACGACGCGTCCTTGCCCGCGGCCTGCAGCGGCGTCGGGATCTCGGACAGCTCGACGCCCGGCGCGTCCTTCAGCAGCTCGTACGCGCGCTCCACCGAGACCGGCCGGGCGAAGCGGGCGTTGACCTGGAGGGAGTGGCCGGAGAAGACCGGGACGCGGACACAGGTGCCGGAGACCTTCAGCTCCGGGATCTCCAGGATCTTGCGGGACTCGTTGCGGAGCTTCTGCTCCTCGTCCGTCTCGAAGGAGCCGTCGTCCACGATGGACCCGGCCAGCGGCAGCACGTTGAAGGCGATGGGGCGCTTGTAGACACCCGGCTCCGGGAAGTCCACGGCCGAGCCGTCGTGCGTGAGCTTGTCCGCGTCGGCGACGACCTTGGACGCCTGGCCGTGCAGCTCGGCGACCCCGGCGAGACCGGAGCCGGAGACCGCCTGGTACGTGGCGACGGTCAGCGCTTCGAGCCCCGCCTCCTCGTGCAGCGGGCGCAGCACGGGCATCGCGGCCATCGTGGTGCAGTTCGGGTTGGCGATGATGCCCTTGGGGCGGTCCGCGATCGCGTGCGGGTTGACCTCGGAGACGACCAGCGGGACCTGGGGGTCCTTGCGCCAGGCGGAGGAGTTGTCGATCACGACGGCGCCCTGCGAGGCGACCTTCTCGGCGAGCGCCTTCGAGGTCGCGCCACCGGCGGAGAACAGCACGATGTCCAGGCCCGTGTAGTCGGCCGTGGCGGCGTCCTCGACGGTGATCTCGCGGCCCTGCCACTCGATGACGGAGCCCGCCGACCGCGCGGAGGCGAACAGCCGCAGCTCGTCGGCCGGGAACTTCCGCTCGGCCAGGATGCTGCGCATGACCTTGCCCACCTGACCGGTGGCGCCGACGATTCCGACCTTCACAGGAACTCCCTCAGACGTACGAACGGGCACGGTTGCCGGTCCATGATGCGTATGTCCACGCCCGCCTTGTCCAATCCATTGTCCGGCCTGCGGACGAGTGGCGCGCAGCACAGTGGGGCGGGTGCCCGGTGAGCACCCGCCCCACTGCCGTTCGGATCACATGTACGGATCACATGTTCGGCACCGTGTGGCTACGGCGTGACCTTCTCGATCACGACGCTGCCGGTGCCCGCCGCGGTGCCCCGGGCGTTCACGAGGCTGACCTCGCCGAAGAACTGCCGCCCCTCGGGAGCCGCACCGGCCACCTTCACCTCGGCGCCGACCTGGGCGGACGCGCCGGCGGCCAGGTTCACGGCCTTCGACTCGTCCACGGAGATCGTGCCGAGCGACGCGGAGTAGTACACGTCGCGGTAGTCGTACTCGGTGGTCCCGGCCGGGACGTCGTACCCGTCGATGACGACGGTGTACGTGCCGGCGGCCGGCTTCACCAGGCTGACGGACTCCTCGGAACCGGCCGTGGTGGAGGAGCCGACCTCGGCGCTCCCCTTGTACACGTACAGGTCGAGGTCGGCGTTGGCGTCGCTGGTACCGCCGATGGCGACGTCCAGCTTCTCGACGCCCTCACCGATGGTGACCTCCTTGACGTACTCGCCGCCCGTGGAGATCGACGGGCGCTCGACGTCGGCGGAGCCCAGCGAGCCGCCCTTGAGCTTGCCCTCCAGGGGACCCGCGTTGTTGGTGACCTTCCAGTCGACCGACGCCGGGGTGCCGATCTTCGCCTCGGCGATGGTCTGCACCGCCGGGTCGAAGGTCGCGCCGAGCAGCGCCACGTCCAGCTTGTACGGGTTGTCCAGCAGCGGCGACGTGCGCCGGGCCTCGACCTCGATCTCCCAGACGCCGGGCTGCGGGTCCGGGTAGGAGCGCGCGTCCGGGCGGCAGGTGTTGGCCGGGTTCTCGTAGTTCGGGTAGCAGAACGGCGTACCGCTGTCGTCCACCGGCACCCCGTACGGGTGGATGGCGATGAAGCGGGTCTGGCTGCCCGAGCGCAGGGCGCTCATCGCGACCTCAAGGGTCTTGGCGCCCTCCGGCACGGTCACGAAGTACGACGTGGTGCCGTTGCGCTGCACCGAGCCGGACGCCTTGAACGCGTAGGACGGCTTCGCCAGCGCCTTGGAGACGACGACCGTCGTCAGGATCTGCTGGTCGGTGCCGGCGGTCTTCTTGTCGTCCAGCTGGAGGATCGCGCTGTGCACGCCCGCGCTGCCCGGCTTCGCCTGGACCTTGACCGTGACCGGCTTGCCCAGCGGCAGCGAGACCTTCTTGGAGCCGACCAGCGAGAAGGTGCCGTCGTTGTACTTCCAGGAGAGCTTGTGCTCGACCTTCTTGTCCGGGCCCGTGGTGCGGGTGACCGTGACGTCGTAGGTCTTCTTCTGGCCGGCCTGGAGGCCGCCCTCGCGGTCGTACAGGCCGGTGCCGAAGCCCGGGGTCTTCAGCGCGAAGTCGATCGCGGTGTCGACGGGGGCCTTGACCGAGTACTCGTGCGCCGGGGCGCCCTGCTTCGCGATCAGCTTCCAGGCGTCCACGATGTTGATCAGACCGGCGCCCTGGGCGTGCGCGGGCACGTCCTTGATCTTGGTGGCGGTGCTGGTCAGCGCGGTGCGCAGGTCGGCCGGGGGCAGCTCGATGTGCTTCTGCTTCGCGGCGGACAGCAGCAGCGCGGTGGCGCCGGCGGCCTGCGGGGAGGCCATCGACGTGCCCTGGAGCATGGAGTAGCCCGCCGGGAGCGAGTAGCCCGCCTCGGCGACCGGCGAACCGGGCAGCCAGGTCTGCGTCGAGTTGATCGACGCGCCGGGCGCCGTCAGGGTCGGCGTGAAGCCGCCGTCCTCACGCGGGCCGCGCGAGGAGAAGGGCAGCATGTCGTACTTCTTGGTGACGTTGGAGCCGTAGTTGGCGGCCCAGGTCTCCTTGGAGATGGACGCGCCGACCGAGATGACGTGGTCGGCGAGGCCGGGGTCACCGATGGTGTTGACGCCGGGGCCGTCGTTGCCGGCCGAGATGACCAGCTGGACGCCGTAGATGTCGACCAGCCGCTTGTACAGCTCGGAGCGGGCGTTGTTGCCGTCGTTCAGCGGCGGCAGGCCGCCGATCGACATGTTGACGACGTCGACGCCGCGGTTCACGACGAGGTCGATCATGCCCTCGGTGAGCGCGATGTTGGTGCAGCCGCCGGACCAGGTGCAGGCGCGCGAGGAGACGATCTTCGCGCCGGGCGCGGCACCGTTCATCTGGCCGCCGAAGAGGCCGTTGGCGGCGGTGATGCCGGCGACGTGCGTCCCGTGCTCGGACTCGATGACCCCGATGGAGACGTAGTCGGAGGTGTCGCCGGCCGCGTTGTAGACGACGTCCTTGCGGTTCTCGACGACGAACGGGATGCGCTCCACGACGTCCGTGCGCGGGTTGTCCTTGCCGAAGTAGGAGACCTGGTGCTTCTCCTTGTACGGCTTGAGGGCGGTGTCGTCGCGGAAGTCGCCGTTGTCGTTCAGGTCGACCCGGGAGGCGCCGGTGACCGGGTCGTAGAGCACGGCCCAGGTGTCGGTGGTGTCGCCGTCGCGGTTCAGGTCGCCCGCCATGTCGCCGCCCTTGGTGGCGGCCTCGGCGAACAGGGCGATCCGGTACGAGCCCTTGGGCGCGTTGTACGTACGCCCCTTGTACGTGAACACCGGGCCGGAGACGGCGTCCGTCATCCGCAGCCAGGTGCCGTCGCCGTCGCTCACCGGGTCGGTGGCGGTCACCCAGTCGGTGATCTTGCGCTCACCGGTGGTGGTCTTCTGGAGCGCGGGGTGCGCGATGTCGACGCCCGCGTCCAGGACGCCGATGGTGATCCCGCGGCCGTCCGCCTTCGGGTGCTGCTTCACGAAGTCGACCGCGCCCGTCTCGAAGGACGGGTTGTACGGGTTCTTCGCCGGCGTCTTCTTCCCGGGGGCCGGGTAGCTGCCGGTGGACTTCGCCTTGCTCTTGGCGCCGGTCGCCCGGTCGGCCGCGGGCGTCGGGTCGTCCAGCACGATCTCCTGCTTGAGATCGATGCCGTGGACGGAGCTGAGCTTCGACGCCGCCTTGATGGTGGCCTCGGCGGTCGCGGTCGGCACGGTCGCGCGTACGTAGCCCAGCTTGTCGTAGGCGCGCCCCAGCACGGAGCCCTTGACGGCGTCCAGCTGCTTGCGGACCTGCTCGGTCGCGCCGGGGGCGGTCGCGACCATCATCGTGACGTTCTTCTCGCCCTTGGCCTTGGCCTTGGTCAGGACCTCGGCGTCGGCGGTGCCCAGCTTGTCCGCCGGAGCGGTGCCGGCGGCCTTGACGGGGGAGGAGGCCGGATCGTCGGCGGCGAAGACGGGGGCGACACCGGTGGCGGCCAGCGCGGCCACCAGACCGGCGGCGGCCGCCACCCGGGCCGCGCGTCTCGCTCCGGATATGGAGCCGGGGGATTCGGAGGTCATCAGCATCCCTGTATGTGAAAGAGAGAGTCCGGAAATCGGTACCGGATGACCGCTCACCCTTTCGTAAATGACAGGGGTTTGTGGAGAGTTGTGGGGGGCTTGTTGGGTACATGGCGGGATTCCGCCACCGGTACGGGAGCGTCAGCAGGGACGAACGGGCCCATACGGGACGCGAATTCAGCCATGTGGCGTGCGGGGCGGAGGCGTGAGGTGTGGAGCCCCGGTTCAGCGGGGAAGGATCATCACGTACGCCGCCGGCTCCCGGTCCGCCGCGGCCATCAGCGCTGTCCGGACCACGGTCGCCTGCTGCCCGAGCGCGTCCCGCAGCTTCCTCGGCGTGAGGTGCACGACGGTGACGCCGAGCCGCTCCAGGTGCTCGCGCCGCGCCGCGTACGCCGACCACTCGGCCTCGTGCTTCTCGTCCTGGCGGCTGTGGCGCGGGGCCCTGGCGTCCAGCTCCACCGCGACCGCCTCCTCGGGCCAGTAGGCGTCCACGCGCCCCAGGTGCGGGCCGCCGGGCAGCCTCAGGTCCACGTTCCACAAAGGCTCCTTGAGCCCGTGCGTGCGCACCATGGCGTACAGCCGCTCCTCCGCCATCGCCCGGCCCTCGGCGAGCAGCGAGTCGATCGCGCCGACCACCTGCGGCCGGCCGAGCACCTTCGCCCGGTTCAGCTCGCCCACCAGCACGGCCGGTTCGCAGTGACCGCCGCGCACCGCCTCGGTGAGCAGCCGGCGCACCGTGACCGCGTCCCCGAGCCCGGCCACCGCGTCCGCCAGCGCCCGCGCCACCGGGGCCACCGGCAGCCCGTCCACCCACTCCGGGCCCGGCGGTTCGGCGGTCCGCAGCAGCCGGGCGTACCCGGCCGAGCGCAGCCGCCGCACCCGGGGCACCAGCACGTCGACCCGCTCCACGGAGGCGGCGGGCGGCGCGGCGGCGAAGCCGTACAGCGAGAGCGCGGCGAGCCCGGTGAGCACCGCGTCGCCGTACGCCGGGTCCGCGGTCCGCCCGGGGGCGGGGCGCCGTCCGGAGGCCGGCGGGCGGCCCGCGTACAGCAGGGCGGACCGCAGCCGCTCCGGGCCGCTGAGCTCCCCGGGGTGCAGGACGAAGACCCCGGGCAGCGCCTGCTGCCAAGGCCCGCCGTCCCCGCACCGCTCCACCGCCCGCCCGACGGGCACGCCCATCGCCTTCAACTGGGCGGCGGAGACGACGCGTTGACGCCCACGGGAGGGAACGGGGCGGCCGGACTGGAGCGGGGTGTTCTGGGTCATGCTCCGGTGTATCCCGCCAACGGGCGTGACGTTAACCGTTGTTACAGGCCCGTCGACATATCCGGACAAGAACACCGTTCTGCATCGCCGCCCGGCCGCCCCGGGCCGAAGGCCCTACGCCACCGAATCCGCCGCCTGCGCCCGCAGGCCCCGCGCCAGGTCGTCCCGGGCCTCCAGCACCAGCCGCCGCAGCGCCGGCGCCGCGTCCGCCCGGGCCGTCAGCCACGCGTCGGTCGCCTCCAGCGTCGCCGGGTCGTCCTGGAGCGACGGGAACAGCCCCCTGACCACGGCCATCCCGATCTGGATCGACCGCTCGGCCCAGACCCGCTCGATCGCCTCGAAGTACCGCTCGGTGTACGGCGCCAGCAGCTCCCGCTGGGAGGACTGCGCGAAGCCCGCGATCGTCGCCTCCACCAGGGCGTTGGACAGCGCGTCCGACTCCACGACGTCCGCCCACGCCCGGGCCTTCACCTCGGCGGACGGCCGCGAGGCCAGGCACCGTACGTGGTGCCGCTTGCCGGAGGCCGTGTCGTCCCGGGCCAGCTCCGCGTCGACCGCCGCCTCACCGGCCGCGCTGTGGGCGACCAGCGGGGACAGGAACGCCCAGCGCAGCTCCTGGTCGACGTCAAGCCCGTCGATCCGGGCGGTGCCGTCGAGCAGCCCGGACAGCAGCTGGAAGTCGGAGTCCGACGCGGCGACCGACGCGAAGAACCGGGCCCAGGCGAGCTGGTGCTCGCTGCCCGGCTCGGCGAGCCGCAGTTCGCCGAGCGCGCCCTCGGCCAGCGCCCGGCCGCCCTCCTCGCGCCAGGCGGGAGCCGCGTAGTTCACGAGCGCGCCGCGCGTCCAGGCGTGCAGCATCTGGAGGACACCGATGTCCGTCTCGCGCCCGGCGAAGGCCAGGACCAGCGAGACGAAGTCGCGGGCGGGCATCAGCCCGTCGCGGGTGAGGTTCCACAGCGCCGACCAGCACAGCGCCCGGGCCAGCGGGTCCGTGATGTCGCCCAGGTGCGCGCGCAGGGTGGCGAGCGACACCTCGTCGAAGCGGACCTTGCAGTACGTCAGGTCGTCGTCGTTGACGAGGATCAGCTCGGGCCGCTCGGCCCCGGCCAGCTCCCCGATCACGGTGCGCGGACCCGACACGTCCGCCTCGGCACGCGCGTAACGCACCAGCGCGCCCTCGGTGTCCCGGCGGTACAGGCCGACGGCGACCCGGTGGGGCCGCAGCTCCGGGTGGGACTCGGCGGCCTCCTGGAGGACGGCGAGCTCGGTGATCCGGCCGGCCGCGTCGTACGTCGCCACCGGGGTCAGCGAGTTGACGCCCGCGGTCTGGAGCCAGGAGCGCGACCACGCGGTCATGTCCCGGCCGGACGTCTCGGACAGCACCGACAGCAGGTCCCCGAGCCGGGTGTTCCCGTACGCGTGCTTCTTGAAGTAGCGCCGGGCGCCCTCCAGGAACGCCTCCCGGCCCACGTACGCCACGAGCTGCTTGAGGACGGAGGCGCCCTTGGCGTACGTGATGCCGTCGAAGTTCAGCTTGGCGTCCTCCAGGTCACGGATGTCGGCCGTGATCGGGTGGGTGGACGGCAGCTGGTCGGCGCGGTACGCCCAGGACTTGCGGTTGTTGGCGAAGGTGATCCAGCCGTCCTCGAAGCGGGTCGCGCCGGTCATCGCGAAGACGCCCATGAAGTCCGCGAAGGACTCCTTCAGCCACAGGTCGTCCCACCACTGCATGGTGACGAGGTCCCCGAACCACATGTGCGCCATCTCGTGCAGGATGACGTTGGCCCGGCCCTCGTACGCCGCCTGCGTCACCTTGCCGCGGAAGATGTACTCCTCGCGGAACGTGACACAGCCCGGGTTCTCCATCGCGCCGAGGTTGTACTCCGGCACGAACGCCTGGTCGTACTTCCCGAACGGGTACGGGTAGTCGAAGTTCTCGTGGAAGAAGTCCAGGCCCTGCTTGGTGATCAGGAAGATGTCGTCGGAGTCGAAGTGCTTGGCGAGCCCCTTGCGGCACATCGCGCCGAGCGGGATCTCCAGCGTCGTGCCGTCCTCGAAGGTCCGGCTGTAGGAGTCGGTGACGTAGTGGTACGGACCGGCGACGACCGCCGTGATGTACGTCGAGATCGGCTCGGTCTCCGCGAACCGCCACACCCCGCCCTCGCGGGACTCCTCCGCGCCGTTGCTCCACACCGTCCACTCGGCGGGCGCCGTCACCCGGAAGCGGTACGGGGCCTTGAGGTCGGGCTGTTCGAAGTTGGCGAAGACGCGGCGGGCGTCCGCAGGCTCGTACTGGGTGTAGAGGTAGACCTCGCCGTCCTCCGGGTCCACGAAGCGGTGCATGCCCTCGCCGGTCCGGCTGTACGCGCACTGCGCGTCGACCACCAGGACGTGTTCGCCCTCCGCCAGGTCCGCCAGCGCGATCCGCGCCCCGTCGAACACGGCCGCCGGGTCCAGTGCGGTGCCGTCCAGCGTCACCGCGCTGACCGAGGGGGCGATGAGGTCCGCGAAGGTGGATGCGCCGCCGCGCGCCGCGCGGAACCGGATCGTCGTCACCGAGCGGAAGGTCAGCGGACCGCCCGCCGGGTCGTTCCCGCCGGGGCCGCCGGTCGCGGAGCGGACGTCGAGTTCGACGTCGTAACCGTCGACGGTCAGCAGCTCGGCCCGCTCACGGGCCTCGTCTCGGGACAGGTTCTCGCCGGGCACGGCACACTCCTTTGTGTCACGTTCGAATAGTTTGATCCTCCCATGCCGCCCTCCGGCCGGGCACTCGGGAATGGCCGGGGCGCCTCGCGGCGTTCTGGCGCACGGAGTGAGATCGGTCCGCTTGAGGAGAGACATGTCTGACAACAGCACGGCAACCGGCAAGACCCCCGTCGACTTCTGGTTCGACCCGCTCTGCCCCTGGGCCTGGATGACCTCCCGCTGGATGCTGGAGGTGGAGAAGGTCCGCGACGTCGAGGTCCGCTGGCACGTCATGAGCCTGGCCGTGCTCAACGAGAACCGGCTCGACGAGCTGCCCGCCGAGTACCGCGACATGCTGGAGAACAAGGCGTGGGGCCCGGTCCGCGTCGTGATCGCCGCCCAGCAGCTGCACGGCGACGAGGTCGTCGGCCCGCTCTACACCGCGCTCGGCACCCGCTTCCACAACCGCGGCGAGGGCCCGACCCGCGAGGCCGTCGAGAACGCCCTGAAGGACGTCGGCCTCCCCGTCGAGCTCGCCGACCACGCGGACTCCGACACCTACGACACCGAGCTGCGCGCCTCCCACAAGGAGGGCATCGAGAAGGTGGGCCAGGAGGTCGGCACCCCGGTCATCGCCGTCCCCGGCGCCGACGGCGAGCAGATCGCCTTCTTCGGCCCGGTCGTCACCCCGGCCCCCAAGGGCGAGGAGGCCGCGAAGCTCTGGGACGGCACCCTGATGGTCGCCTCGATCCCCGGCTTCTACGAGATCAAGCGCACCCGCACCCAGGGCCCGATCTTCGACTGACCGTCCGCACGGCTGACCGTCCGCACGGCGGCGGGGAGCACTCCTCGCCGCCGTCTGTGACGCCACCGTGACGCAATATGTGACCTGGCGCACAGCCCGGCCCGGCGCCCTTTGATCTTCTGGGCGGATGCGCCCAGCCTCCGCCCTCATCCTGTGTGCCGCCCTCGCGAGCACCGCGCTGCTCGCCGGATGTGGGAAGGAGACCGCCGGGGCCTCCGCGTCGCCCGGCGCGACCTGCGCCTCCCTCGCGCCGCTCCCCGACCCGGCCGGGCGGACCTGGGACAACGTCCGGGTGATCAGCGGCAAGTGCGGTCCCTCCGGTGCCCCGTCCACCGGGTTCGAGGTCACCAACACCGAGAAGGAACCGCTCACCTTCACCCTCACGTTCACCCTGGTCAACGGGTTGGGCGAGGCCATGGACAACATCACCCGCACCGTGGAGGCAGTGAAGCCCGGCCAGACCGTGCGGCGGCCCCTGGACGCGGCGGACGGACCGGGCTCGGCGCGCTCGTACCGGGCCCGGCTCATGAAGGTGCGGGCCGTCCCGGCGGACGGGGTGGGCGGCGCCTGTCCCTCCTCAGGGGTCCGCATCACCAACGACCGGGGCGACGCCGCGATGGGGCTGCGCGTCGTGGGCATCAACCTCACCAACTGCTCCACCACCGACTACGAGCTGAACGGCTACCCGGCGCTCCGGCTCCTCGGCGAGGACCGCAAGCCGGTCAGCGGGGTCGAGATCCTGCGCGGCACCACCGCGATCTCCACCGGCATCGGCGGCAACGCCGAACCCCGCCCCGTCACGCTGCGCCCGGGCGAGAGCGCGCGCGCCACCCTCGCCTGGCGCAACACCACCACGGAAGGCGACCCGGTGAACGCCCCCTACACCGAGGTCACCGCGAAGCCCGGCGCCGCGCCCGTGACGGTCACCCCGGAGCTGGACCTCGGCACCACGGGCCGGCTCGGCGTCGGCCCGTGGACGAAGACCCCGGCGGCGGCGCGGACCGGTGAACTTCCCGGTCAGGAGTAGAAGTTGCGCGGCCAGCGGTGCTTGGCCAGGACCGCCAGCTGCTCCTCGGTGAGCGGCTGTCCGTCGCTGAGCGCGGTGTTGCGCTCCACGTTCCGGACGCTGCGCATCCCCGGGATCACGGTGGAGACCGCCGGGTGGCTCAGGACGAACCGCAGCGCGTGCTCCGCGATCGCGTCCGGCTCGATGCCCAGGTCCGCCACGATCGCCGCGACGCGCCGTTCGACCTGGGCCGGGCGGTCGTCGCGGAAGTAGCGGTTGCGGAAGTCGCCCTCGGGGAACGTCGTGTCCGCGGTGATCCGGCCGGTCAGCCCGCCCTCGTCCAGCGCGACCCGGACGATCACGCCGACCCCGTGCTCCGCGCAGGCCGGCAGCAGCTCCTCGGCGGGGGCCTGGTCGAACACGTTGTAGATGACCTGCACGCTGTCCACGGCCCCGCTGCGCACGAGCGCGACCGCGCTCTCCGGGGAGTGGTCGTTGACCGAGACCCCGAACAGGCGGATCTTGCCCTCCTGCTTCAGCGCCGCGACGGTCTCCAGCCAGTCCCCGCGCCCCAGCCACTCGTCGTTCCAGACGTGGAACTGGAGCACGTCGAAGTGGTCCAGGCCGGACGCGGCGAGGCTGGTCTCCAGGCTGCTGCGGATGTGCGCGCCGGGGAACGTGTCCGCCGGGTCCAGGCCGTCCGCCGCCGGCCACTCCCCGTTCTTCGGCGGCACCTTGGTCGCGACCAGCACCTCGTCACCGGCCCGTTCGCGGACCAGCTGCCCGACGATGCGCTCGCTCTCGCCGTAGCCGCGCGCGGTGTCGATGAGGTTCACGCCGAGGTCGACGGCCCGGTGCAGGGCGCGCAGCGACTCGTCCCGCGTCGCCCCCACCCAGCTGGACTCGCCGATGCCCCAGGCCCCGTAGCCGATCTCGGACACCGAAAGTCCGCTGCGTCCCAGCTCGCGGTAGCGCACAGTCATCCTCCACGTCGTCGTCCCGTTCCGGGCAAATCAGCACGACGATAGGCGAGTTGCGGAATGCGGGCAGCTGGTTTTACGGGGTGCTCAGCCGGCCGCCGGGCTGTGCACGGAGACCGGGTCGCCGACCCGCACCACGCCCGCGCGCACCACCGCGTTCTTCGCGCCGAAGCTGAGCTTGTTGCCGAACTCCGGCTCCCTGCGGTACGTGGCCAGGGTGCGCACCGGCTCCGGGCCCGCACGGCGCCCGGTCCGCTGGTCGATGAGCGGGACGTTGCAGCGGATCGCCTTGACCGAGTGGGCGAGTTCGGCGGTGCCGACGGTCATCCGCGCCACCCGGTCCTCGAAGTGCGGCTCGTCGTCACCGGTCAGCACGATGTTGGCCCGGAAGCGGTCCATGGGCACGGGCGCGGCGTCGCCCCGGGCCGCGATGCGGGCGTTGAGCCCGGCGAGCGAGGCGGTCGAGGTGACCAGGACCGCGTGCGCGTCGCCGAAGTTGACCTTGCCGGGGGTCTCGCCCCAGCCGTCGCGGTCGAAGCCTGGGACCACCCGGACGAGGCGGCACGCGGCCCCGAGCGCGTCGGAGAACCACTGCGCGGCCTCGTCGCCCTGGTCGACGGCTTCGCCGAGGTCCCGGCCGAACATGCTGACCTCGCGGCGCGGCCCGTCCGGGGCCACCTCCAGGCGCAGCGGCCCGACGGCCTCGGCGGACAGGTCGAGGGCCGCCCCCGCGTCGAGGACCCGGACCCCGATCGCCGCCATCGCGGGGTGGGTGCGCTGGCTGCGGAACGCGCCGTCGGCGGCGTCGACCACCATGAACGTCCGGTCGTGTTCCAGGCCGGTGACGGCGACCCGGGCGGAGTCGGTCCGGGTCCCGGCGCAGCCCTTGACCGGGTAGTACACCAGCTCGTGGACGGTGATCGTCATGACGTGCTCCTCATGCCGGACATCATGGCAGCCGGGCCCGGACCACAGAGAGGCCCCCGCCTGTCACGTCCAGGCGGGGGCCTCCCCTTCATCCGCCTGCCGGTGAAGGTTGAGAAGACGATCACGAGGCAGGGCGTCCGGTGTGTCCCGCGCGCGGGACGTCGGCTCAGGGGGCGAGCAGCAGCACGTCCGCGCGCTCCTTGGCGGCGGCGTAGCGCTTCGCCACGTCCTGCCAGTTGACGACGGCCCACATCGCCTCGATGAAGTCGACCTTCTGGTTCTTGTACTGGAGGTAGAAGGCGTGCTCCCAGGCGTCGAAGACCAGGACCGGGACGGAGCCCTGGCCCACGTTGCCCTGGTGGTCGTAGACCTGCTCCACGATCAGCTTGCCGCTGACCGGCTCGTACGCGAGGACGCCCCAGCCGGAGCCCTGCGTGGTGGCCGCGGCCTTCGTCAGCTGGGACTTGAAACCGGCGAAGGAGCCGAAGGACTCGGTGATCGCGTCCGCGAGGTCGCCGACCCCGTCCGCGGCCAGCGGCTCGCCGCCGCCGTCACCGGTCATGTTGTGCCAGTAGATCGAGTGCAGGATGTGGCCGGACAGGTGAAAGGCGAGGTTCTTCTGGAGGCCGTTGATCGCTCCCCAGGCCTCCTTGTCCCGCGCCTCCTCCAGCTGCTCCAGGGTGTCGTTGGCGCCCTTCACGTAAGCGGCGTGGTGCTTGTCGTGGTGGAGCTCGATGATCTGCGGATTGATGACCGGTTCGAGCGCGGCGTAGTCGTACGGGAGTTCCGGGAGCGTGTACGTGGCCATTGGTTTCGAACCCTCCAACTGCTGACAAGTTGTTATTGCAACCTCTATGCAACAGCAGGCTAACAGCAGCAACGCGAAACACCGGGTCAGCCCTTCGGCTTAGGACCCGGTGTTTCGTACGGTTTTACGGGGTTACGGCTCAGACTCCGGCGCGCCGCCGCTGGCGTACGGCCCCGATCGCCGCCAGGGCCACCGTCAGCGCGCCCGACGCCAGGAGCTGGTCACGGGTCGAGGGCTGGCGGAGCATCAGGACGAAGATGCCGGCCATGGCGAGCAGCGCCACCACCGTCAGTCCGGGGAACAGCCACATCCGCACCACCAGCTTCTCGGGCGCCTCGCGCTCCAGGCGGGCGCGCAGGATCAGCTGGGAGACGGCGATGAAGATCCAGACGACCAGGATCACCGCACCGGTCATGTTCAGCAGCCACGGGAAGACGTCGTCCGGGCGCCAGTAGCTCAGCAGCACGCACAGGAAGCCGAAGACGGACGAGACCAGGACCGCCGTGCGCGGCACCCCGCCGGAGACCCGGCCCAGCCGCTTCGGGCCCTGGCCGCGCGCCACCAGTGAGCAGGCCATGCGCGAGGCGCCGTAGATGTTGGCGTTCATCGCGGAGAGCAGCGCGACCAGGATGACGACGTTCATGATCTGCGCGGCCTGGCCGATGCCGAGGTGGTCGAGCGCCGCGTAGAACGGCCCCACCTCCACCACCTTCGGGTCGTCCCAGGGCACCAGCGTCACGACGACCGCCATGGAGCCCACGTAGAACAGCGCGATCCGCCACATCGCCGTCCGCACGGCCGTCGCGACGCCGCGCACCGGGTCCTCGGACTCCGCGGCGGCGATGGTGACCGTCTCCAGACCGCCGTACGCGAAGACGGAGGCGAGCAGTCCGATGACCAGGCCGTCCGGGCCGTTCGGCAGGAAGCCGCCCTCGCCGCTGAGGTTGGCGGTGCCCGGCGCGTCCGTGCCCGGCAGGACGCCCAGGACCGCCAGCACGCCGAGGACCAGGAACAGCGTGATCGCGGTGACCTTGAGCGCGGCGAACCAGAACTCGAACTCGCCGAACTTCGTCACCGAGGCCAGATTCGTCCCCAGGAACACCACCATGAACAGCGCCACCCAGGCCCACTCCGGGGTCCCCGGCAGCCAGCCCGTCACGATCTTGGCCGCGCCGATGCCCTCCAGACCGACGGCCGTGCAGAGCAGCACCCAGAACGCCCAGCCCGCCGTGAACCCGGCCCACGGCCCGATCGCCCGCTCGGCGTGCACCGAGAACGAGCCGGACGCCGGGTTGGCCGCCGACATCTCGCCGAGCATCCGCATCACGAGCATCACCAGCAGTCCCGAGACGGCGTACGCGATGACGATCGAGGGGCCCGCGGCGGCGATGCCCGCGCCGGAGCCGACGAAGAGCCCGGCGCCGATGACGCCGCCCAGGGCGATCATCGAGAGATGGTGCTGCTTCAGCCCGTGCGACAGGGACGAGTCGGGGCCGGTGTCCGGCGCGGTGGCCGGGGAGCCGGTGGGGGAGGGCGCGGAGGTCCGGGACATGGACGAGCTCTGTTCGGTCGGTGAGACGGGGGACGTCCGCCCAGTCTGGCCACGTGATCCGCAGGCCGGTAACCACCGTCCGCTATACGGTCACCGGGTCCACACCGGGCGCGCACGCGGCGGCGGACGGTGGGCCACCGTCACGTACCGCGCTTTTAGAGGGAGTTCACAGTCCCGCTTCCGCGCGCCTTCCCGGCCCACCTGGGGCGCATCCCCGCTCACCTCAGTGACAAGCATCACGCTCGGCGATGATTGCGCCGCCGTCCTTGTGCGAACCCCACCAACGCCCCGAGCGCCGCTTTGTGGGCCGCTGACGGTGATCGGGTACGGCCCGGTCGGATAGCGTCACGGTCAGTCCCTCGCCACCCTCACCCCGCGGAGTCCCCGATGAGCACTGCTGCCGCCCCCGCCCGCACCGGAGCGGTCCTCGCCGACCTGCTCCCCGCCGCCCGGCACCGCTACGCCGTGGACACCGCCCTGGTGCTCGGCGGCGCCGCGCTCACCGGCATAGCCGCCCAGATCGCCGTGCCCGTTCCGGGCTCCCCGGTCCCGGTCACCGGCCAGACCTTCGCCGCCCTCCTCGTCGGCACCGCGCTCGGCGCCCGCCGCGGCTTCCTCTCCCTCGCCGTGTACGCCCTCGTCGGCATGGCCGGAATGCCGTGGTTCGCGGGCGGCACCTCCGGCGCGGGCGGCGCCTCCTTCGGCTACGTCCTCGGCATGCTGCTCGCCGCCACCGTCGTCGGCGGCCTGGCCCGGCGCGGCGGCGACCGCTCGGTGCTGCGCACGGCCGGGACGATGGTCCTCGGCTCGGCGATCATCTACGCGGTCGGCGTGCCGTACCTGGCGCTGTCCACCGGCATGTCGGCGAGCGCGGCCATCGCCGCGGGCCTGACGCCGTTCCTGCTCGGCGACGCGCTGAAGGCGGCGCTGGCCATGGGCGCGCTGCCCGCCTCCTGGAAGCTCCTGGGCCGCCGGGGCTGACCCCGCGACACCTCGTGAGGAGGCCCGCCGACCGCACCGCGGACCGGCGGGCCTCCGCGCGTCTGCCCGCCACCGGGCACACCGCACCCCTTCGTCGGCGCCCCGCCCGCGCACGTGCCACACTCCTCCCATGCGCGTGTACCTCGGATCCGACCATGCCGGTTACGAACTCAAGAACCACCTCGTCGAGTGGCTCAAGGCCCAGGGCCACGAGGCCGTCGACTGCGGTCCCCACATCTACGACGCCCAGGACGACTACCCGCCGTTCTGCCTCCGCGCCGCCGAGAAGACGGCCGCCGACCCGGACAGCCTCGGCATCGTGATCGGCGGCTCCGGCAACGGCGAGCAGATCGCCGCCAACAAGGTCAAGGGCGTCCGCGCCGCACTCGCCTGGAGCGAGCAGACCGCCGCGCTCGGCCGCGAGCACAACGACGCCAACGTGATCTCCATCGGCGGCCGGATGCACACGGTCGAGGAGTCCACCAAGTTCGTGGAGATCTTCCTCTCCACCCCGTACTCCGGCGAGGAGCGGCACACCCGCCGCATCGACATGCTCACGGCCTACGAGAACACCGGCGAGCTCCCCCCGATCCCGGCCCACCACCCGCAGCAGGGCTGACCGCTTCCTGTGCCGCCGGTCCGTCCGGCGGCACAGTCATGTCCGGCCCCCGCACCACCCAGGAGACCCGCCACCGTGCCCGAGGGACACACGATCCACCGCCTCGCCGCGGACCACCGCGAGCGCTTCGCCGGGCGGCCGGTGCGGACGAGCAGCCCGCAGGGCAAGTTCTCCGACAGCGCCGCCCTGCTCGACGGCCACGTCCTGGACACGGCCGACGCCCACGGCAAGCACCTCTTCCTCGGCTTCGGCGACACCGGCTGGGTCCACATCCACCTCGGCCTGTTCGGCAAACTCAACTTCGGTACGGTCCCGGCCCCGCCGCCCACCGACACCGTCCGGCTGCGCCTGGTCAACGACGCGCACCACGCGGACCTGCGCGGCCCGACCACCTGCGCCCTGATCACGGACGCCGAGAAGCGCGCGATACACGACCGGCTCGGCCCCGACCCGCTGCGCGAGGACGAGGACGGCGAACGCGCCTGGCAGCGGATCTCCCGCAGCCGGATCACCGTCGCCGCCCTGCTGATGGACCAGAAGGTCATCGCGGGCGTCGGCAACGTCTACCGCGCCGAGGTGCTGTTCCGGCACGGCATCGACCCGTACCGGGCGGGCAAGGACCTCACCCGGCGCGAGTGGGACGCGATCTGGGCGGACCTGCGGGAGCTGATGCGCGAGGGCGTACGGAACAACCGGATCGACACCGTCCGCCCCGAGCACCTGCCCGAGGCGATGGGCCGCCCGCCCCGCGTGGACGACCACGGCGGCGAGGTCTACGTCTACCGGCGCGCCCGCCAGGGCTGCCACATCTGCGGCACCGAGATCCGCACCGCCGACCTGGCCGCCCGCAACCTCTTCTGGTGCCCCGGCTGCCAGTCCGCGTAATCCGCGCGCCTTACCCGCCGGTACGGCACCGAGCGCGCCGATTTCGAACACATTGTCACGGGGTCCCCCTGCACCGGAGGCCGCCGGGTGGATAAGGTCCCCGCAATGGCCCGACGCGCAGGAGCAGAGACGTACCCGGCCCGATGGCGGAAATCGGCGCACCGGGTCTACACCACGCTGCGCCGGTCCGGGGTCGACTACTTCCGCGGCGACGGCTCCGACTGGATCGCCCTGGCCGGCCTCTTCCTGGTCATCCCGGTCATCACCTGCCTCACCCTGGTCGACCCGGTCTGGTGCGCGCCCACCATGCTCGTCCTGCCGATCATCGCGGCCGGTCTGCTGCTGCGCCCCGCCAGCCTCCTCGGCCTGTACGCGGCGGTCGCCGCCGCCCTCATCGTGGAGTCCGTCCGGCTCGGCCCCTACGAGGACGGCCCGGCCGGGGTCACCCCCGGCACCGTGCTCACGGTCGCCGCCTGCGGGTTCTTCGGGCTGATCCTCGCCCAGTTCCGCGCCCGGGTCGGGGTGCCCTGGCGGCGCGGCGGCACCATGCTCTTCGACCTCCGCGAACGCATCCGCGTCCAGAGCTCGCTGCCCCGCCTCCCGCAGGGCTGGCACCGCGAGATGGCGCTGCGCCCGGCCGGCGGGCAGTCCTTCTCCGGGGACTTCGTCGTCGCGGCCCGCACCCACGGCGGCCGCACCCTGGAAGCCGTCCTGACCGACGTCTCCGGCAAGGGCATGGACGCCGGGTCCCGCGCCCTGCTGCTCTCCGGCGCCTTCGGCGGGCTCCTCGGCTCGCTGCCCCCGCACGGCTTCCTGCCCGCCGCCAACGGCTATCTGCTGCGCCAGGACTGGGACGAGGGCTTCGCGACCTCGATCCACCTGGTCCTCGACCTGGAGACCGGCGACTACGAACTCCTCTCGGCGGGCCACCCGCCGGCCCTCCAGCTCCACGCCGGCAACGGCCAGTGGGAGGAGAAGGCGGCGGAGGGCCCGCTGCTCGGGGTGTACGACGGTGCCGAGTTCGACGCGGTCAAGGGCCATCTCGCCCCCGGTGACGTGCTGATGCTGTTCACCGACGGACTGGTCGAGGCGTCCGACCGGGACATCGCGGAGGGCATCGACCGGCTGACCGGCGAGGCCGACCGCTACGTCAGCACCGGCTTCGAGGGGGCCGCCTGGCACCTCATCGAGGCGTGCGCCAAGGACGTCAACGACGACCGGGCCCTGCTGCTCCTGTCACGGAAGTCCTGAACTCACGGAAGTCCTGAACCGGCGCCGACCGGATCGGGCTCGGGGAGCGCCGGTTCCCGCTTGCCCGGCAGGAGGCGGGCCAGCCAGTGCGAGCGCCCGGCCGCCAGCGGCGCGAGGACCGCGAGGACCAGCACGTAGCCCGCGATGAACGGGGAGAGCCGTTCGTCGAGACCGGCGCCCGCCGCCATCGTGGCGAGGATCAGGGCGAACTCCCCGCGCGCCACCAGGGTGGTCGAGATGTTCGCGGTGGCCTGCGGGCCGAAGCCGTACACCCGGGCGGCGGCGATTCCGGCGCACACGTTCATCGCGAGGGTGACCGCGACGGCGGCCAGCACCGGCCAGAGCACGGTGGGCAGGTCGCCCGGGTCGATGGAGAGCCCGAAGGCGAAGAAGAAGATCGCGCCGAACGCGTCGCGCAGCGGGTGCACCAGCTTGAGGATGCGCTCGCCCGACGACGTACTGCCGAGCATCAGCCCGACCATGAAGGCACCGATCGCGTCCGCGACGCCGAACCACTCCGAGATACCGGCCACCAGGACGGCGGCGCCGAGGAACGAGATCACCAGGAGCTCGTCGTCCTTGGTCCGGATCAGCTTGCCGACGACCCGGGTGCCGAAGCGGGCGGCCAGGGCGAGCAGGAGCAGGAAGCCGAACGCCTTGCCGCCGTCGGTCACCGCCGCGGCGAGACTGTCGGCGCCGGACAGGATGGGCTGGAGGGCCGCCAGATACAGGGCGAGGAAGACGTCCTCCACGACGATGATGCCGAGGATGGGCCGGGTCTCCGGATTGCCGATCCGGCCGAGGTCCACCAGGACCTTGGTGACGATGGCCGACGAGGAGATCCCGAGCACTCCGGCGAGCACCAGCGCCTCGGAGGTGCCCCAGCCGAGCGCGAAGCCGAAGCCGAGCCCGGCGCCGACGTTCAGGGCGAGATAGGTGCCCCCGGCGACGGCCATCTTGCGGCCGCCCGCCTTGAGGTCGTCCAGGTGGAATTCCAGGCCCAGGTAGAAGAGGAGCAGCACCAGGCCGAGCGCGGAGAGCATCTCCAGGTCGTGCGGGTCGGCGACGAGGACGATGCCGGGGGTGTGCGGGCCGAGGAGGATTCCGGCCAGGATGAACAAGGGGATGGTGGGGAGTCCGATGCGGCGGCCCGCGCGGGCGAGGACCGCGGCGGCGAGGAAGGCGCCGCCCATGGCGATGAGCGTGTCTGCGTGTCCGATGAGCCTGGCCTTTCGAAGAGTCAAGAGATCGTCAAGGAATGGTCAGAAGTTAGTTTACCGAACGGTTGACGTTGCAACTCTCCGGACCGGCGCAGAGGGGTGCGCCTAGAGTCCTCGCCATGACCGCATCACATGCTCGGCTGACCCTCGCCGAGGTCGAGGCCCTGGCCCGCGAGGCCCACGCCGCCCAGCGGGACAAGGCCGGCCGCCCCTACACGGAACACCTCGCGGCCGTCGCGGAGGGCGTACGGAGCCGGGGCGGCAGCGAGGAGCAGATCGCCGCGGCCTGGCTGCACGACGCGGTGGAGGACGACGCGCTGTCGGCCGAGTGGCTGGCCGGGGCCGCGCTGCCGCAGGCGGTCAAGGACATGGTGCTCGCCGTCACCAAGCGGGCGGGCGAGGGGCCGGAGGCGTACACCCGGCGCATCCTGGCCACCCCCGGCGCCCTGCTGGTCAAGGAGGCGGACCTCGCCCACAACGCCGACCCGGCCCGCCTCGCGGTGCTGGAGCCGGCCACCCGTACCCGGCTGACCGCGAAGTATGCGCGGGTACGGGAGCTGCTGGGGCTCACCGCACCGAACCCGCCCTCCGACCGTCGGGATTGAGCCAACACCGCGCGACGGCACCGCCTGCCGACACGACGAAGCCCGGCCACCTGGGCCGGGCTTCGCGGGGTGCGCGGGGCGGTCAGATCCTGGCGGCGTCCCGGCGGAACGCCCAGTTCATGTCCGGCTCGGTGACACAGCGCAGGACGCGCCGCACCGGCGGCGTGCACAGCAGTGTGACGGCGGTGGAGGCGACCACGGTCACGATCACCAGGCCCGCCGGACCGACCAGCCAGTCGTGGTCGTCGAAGATCCCCGCGTAGTCGGCGCCCTTCACCAGGAAGCCGTGCAGCAGGTAGCCGCAGATGGTGCCGGCGCCGAGCACCGTGAACCACATGTGGCGCTGCGGGACCAGCGCGAGGAACCCGGCCGTCAGCAGCGTCGCGCAGCCGAACATCGCCAGGGTCATCACCGCGCCCGACCACCACGGCGCCCCCATGTCCTGGGCGCTGGAGTCCCGCAGGAACCAGCCCAGTTGCATCCGGGGCGCCGCCCAGTACGCGAAGACCAGCGCACCGGCGAAGAGCGGCAGCGCGAACAGCCGGGCCTCGCGGCGGCGGACCAGCTCGAAGTGCTCGGGCTTCAGCTGGAGTCCGAGCACGAAGAAGGGCAGGAACTGCAGCACGCGCGGCAGGTCGAGGTCGTCACCGATGCTGGGCGCGAGCGAGGCGAGAACGGCGATCACGAGCGAAACGGCCAGCGGATGGCGGAGGTTGCGCCAGATCGGCGTGGTGAGCCGCCAGATGAACAGGGCGGCCAGGAACCAGGTCAGGTACCAGGGCTCCAGCAGGCTGACGGCCGCGTCCGGCTGGTCGTTCGCGTACCGGCGGAACAGCGAGTAGGCCGTCTCGAACACCACGTACGGCACGGCGACACCGGTGACGAGCCGCTTCACCTTGGCGGGGGTCAGGTCGAACGACCTTGAGAAATAACCCGAGATGAGGATGAAAGCGGGCATGTGGAACGTGTAGACGACCATGTACAGCGCCCGGGCCGTCCGGCTCCCGTCCATGACCGGAACCCACGAGTGCGCCACCGCGACGAGCACGATGGCGAGGTACTTGGCGTTGTCGAAGAAGGCGTCACGCTTCTTGGCGCCACCGCTCCGGGCGGGCCGTTCCGCCGCTGGTGAGGGGGCCTGCGGGGCCGTCGTCGGCGCATCGTGTCTGGGCTCCGCCTCCTCGGTCGCCGGGGGGAGCGCGGCCCTCTGCATTGCGTTCGGAGCGTGGAACATCTCAGGCACCCTAGACGTCTCGATTGCCATTCGTAAAACCGCCGTTGAATAGCGCGTCTTCCCTGCATATCAAATGGCAAACCAGCAGAACGTGCCCGTTATGCCCCATTTAATCCGTATCAAATGGGGCAATCCATCAGTCAGTTGACCGAAGTGAATTACCTCGCGTTCGGCGTCGAATTCGCCTGTGAATGAAGTGTGTGGGTACGGAAACGATCACCGTTGCATATTCCCGCAGCTCGCAGGGCGGCGCACCGGCCCGCGCACGGCCCCCGGCCCGGCGCGCAGGGGGCGCAAGGGGCGCAGGATGGCGCGATATCGACAGGTCGATACGTCACCCGGCAACACCCCGGCGGGAGTTGGTGGCACGATGGAGGCGACGGAGGGTGCAGGGCCGCACATCTCCGGGCCGGCAAGGCGGACCGACCGAGGGTGTGAGCAGTCGTGGCCATTTCGCTGTCTGTGGTGCTTCTGTTGGGGATCGTCCTGGTCGTCATGATCCGGAGCGGTTCCATAAAGGCGGGCCCCGCGATCGTCGCGGCGCTCTTCGGCTTCTTCCTGGCGCCGACGGGCATGGGGCCGTCGATCAACCGCTTCATGCACTCGATCATCGACTCGGTGGGCCAGATCAACTTCTGAGCCGCCCGGACACGACGCGAAAGGGCCCGGTCCACTGGACCGGGCCCTTCGGCGGTTGGAGCGGGCGACGGGAATCGAACCCGCGTAGCTAGTTTGGAAGACTAGGGCTCTACCATTGAGCTACGCCCGCAAGCACGGCACCGCAGGTCACACGGACCGCGGCACGACAAGCATCGTAGCGGGTCGCGGGCGCTGCCCGCACACCCCTTGACGCCGCCCGCCGAAACAGGCGGGCGCGGCGCCTTGCTGCATGTACCCTACGTGTCGCACCGACGGGGTGTGGCGCAGCTTGGTAGCGCGTCCGCTTTGGGAGCGGAAGGTCGTCGGTTCGAATCCGGCCACCCCGACCACTGGCAAGATCGCGTGGACAAGATCGCGTTGCGGGAGTTCTCCCCCTTGCCGTTACTATGCAAAATGCGTGCCCGTGTGTCTGATGTACCGGGCTCGGTCCGCGAAGCCGCCCCCCGTGCGGCGGAGCAGAACCCCAAGAAGTCAGCCACCAAGGAGACCGAACCGTGAAGAGCGCCGTGGAGACCCTGAACCCGACCCGGGTTCGGCTCAGCATCGAGGTGCCCTTCGAGGAGCTCAAGGACAGCCTCGACGCGGCGTACAAGAAGATCAACCAGCAGGTCACGGTGAAGGGGTTCCGCAAGGGCAAGATCCCCAGCCGGGTCATCGACCAGCGGTTCGGCCGTGGTGCTGTGCTGGAGGAGGCCGTCAACGACGCGCTCCCGAAGTTCTACACCGAGGCCGTCAACGAGGGTGAGCTGAACGTCCTCGGCCAGCCCGAGGTCGACATCACGGAGCTGAAGGACGGCGAGCTGCTGGCCTTCACCGCCGAGGTGGACGTGCGCCCCGAGATCGAGATCCCGGACTACTCCGGCATCGAGGTCACCGTCGACGCCATCGAGGTCACCGACGAGGAGGTCGAGAAGGCCGTCGAGCAGCTGCGCGGCCGCTTCGCCTCCACCAACCCGGTCGAGCGCGCCGCCGCCGACGGCGACGTCGTCACGATCGACCTCGAGGCCAAGGTCGACGGCGAGGTCCTGGAGGACGGCGTGGCCGAGGGTGTCTCGTACACCATCGGTTCCGGCGAGCTCCTCGAGGGCATCGACGAGGCCGTGACCGGCCTGGAGGCCGGTGGCGAGGCCACCTTCACCTCGCAGCTGAAGGGCGGCTCCGCCGAGGGCAAGGACGCCGAGGTCACCGTCAAGGTGAGCGCCGTCGCCGCCCGCGAGCTCCCCGAGCTGGACGACGACTTCGCCCAGATGGCCAGCGAGTTCGACACGCTGGAGGAGCTGAAGGCCGACAGCCGCAAGCGCCTCGAGAACACCAAGCAGTACGACCAGGCCACCCAGGCCCAGGAGCGCGTCCTGGAGGAGCTGCTGAAGCTCGCCGAGGTCCCGATCCCGGAGAAGCTGCTCGCGGACGAGGTCCAGACCCGCAAGCACAACCTGGAGCACCACCAGCTCGGTCAGATGGGTCTCACCCTCGACAAGTACCTGGAGATCCAGGGCAAGACCGCCGAGGAGTTCGAGGCCGAGACCTCCGAGCAGGCCGTCAAGGGCATCAAGACCCAGTTCATCCTGGACGAGCTCGTCAACAAGGAGAAGCTGAACGTCAACCAGGAGGAGCTCACCGAGCACCTCATGCGGCGCGCTGCCTCCTCCGGCATGAGCCCGGACCAGTTCGCCCAGGCGGTTGTCGAGGGTGGCCAGGTGCCGATGCTCGTCGGCGAGGTCGCCCGCGGCAAGGCGCTCGCCGTCGTGGTCGAGGCCGCCAAGGTCGTGGACACCAACGGTGAGGTCGTCGAGCTGGAGGACGACGAAGACGAGACCACGGAGGCCGCTGAGGCCACCGAGGCCGCCGCCGAGGAGAAGACCGAGGCCTGAGCCTCGCGCTGACCCCGTACGACGGGCTCCGGACGCCACCGCGTCCGGAGCCCGTCGTCGTACCGGCGGACGTTTCGCCACAACCCTTGTGCCAACTGCGGACCTTGCGCTCCCAGCGAACAGCCGCGGAAGCGGGATGGCGTTGTTCCACCTGCGCGTTAGGGTCCATGAAGAGGAAGGGTCGGGTAGTCCCGGCCCACCCGGTACGAAGACGCTGAGACGGCCGGAGCCGTCAGAGACGAGCAGGTGGATACGTGACGAATCTGATGCCCTACGCCGCCGGAGAGCCGTCCCTCGGTGGTGGCCTCGGTGACCAGGTCTACAGCCGGCTGCTCGGCGAGCGCATCATCTTCCTCGGCCAGCAGGTGGACGATGACATCGCCAACAAGATCACCGCACAGCTGCTCCTCCTTGCCGCAGAGCCGGACAAGGACATCTACCTCTACATCAACAGCCCCGGCGGTTCGGTGACGGCCGGCATGGCGGTCTACGACACCATGCAGTACATCCCGAACGACGTCGTCACCATCGGTATGGGCATGGCGGCCTCGATGGGCCAGTTCCTGCTCACCGGCGGCACCGCCGGCAAGCGCTTCGCGCTCCCGAACACCGACATCCTCATGCACCAGGGATCGGCCGGCATCGGCGGTACGGCCTCGGACATCAAGATCCAGGCCCAGTACCTGCTGCGCACCAAGCAGCGCATGGCGGAGATCACCGCCCGCCACTCCGGCCAGACCGTGGAGACGATCATCCGCGACGGCGACCGCGACCGCTGGTACACCGCGGAGGAGGCCAAGGAGTACGGCCTCATTGACGAGATCATCTCGATCGCGTCGGGCGTTCCGGGCGGCGGCGGCACCGGCGCCTGATCCGGACCCCCGGACAGCGACGTACCGCCCCGCGCATCTCTCGTACGCCGAGACACCCAGCCACAGAACGCCACCAGGATGGTGAACACCCACATGAACAACTTCCCCGGCGCCTCCGCGAGCGGCCTCTACACGGGCCCGCAGGTGGACAACCGCTACATCGTGCCGCGCTTCGTGGAGCGCACCTCGCAGGGCGTGCGCGAGTACGACCCGTACGCGAAGCTCTTCGAGGAGCGCGTGATCTTCCTCGGCGTGCAGATCGACGACGCGTCCGCCAACGACGTCATGGCGCAGCTGCTGTGCCTGGAGTCGATGGACCCGGACCGGGACATCTCCATCTACATCAACAGCCCCGGCGGCTCGTTCACCGCGCTCACCGCGATCTACGACACGATGCAGTTCGTGAAGCCGGACATCCAGACGGTCTGCATGGGCCAGGCGGCCTCCGCCGCCGCGGTCCTGCTCGCCGCCGGCACCCCGGGCAAGCGCATGGCGCTGCCGAACGCCCGTGTGCTGATCCACCAGCCGTCCTCGCAGACCGGCCGTGAGCAGCTCTCCGACCTGGAGATCGCGGCCAACGAGATCCTGCGCATGCGGACCCAGCTGGAGGAACTGCTGGCCAAGCACTCGACCACGCCGATCGAGAAGATCCGCGACGACATCGAGCGCGACAAGATCCTCACCGCCGAGGACTCCCTGGCCTACGGCCTCGTCGACCAGATCGTGTCGACCCGCAAGAGCGCGGCCGGCGCGCTCGCCTGACCTGCGCCCGAACCCCTTGGCACGGTATCGGCACCCGGCTCCGGCCGTGTGAACCGTGCCAAGGGGGGCCCGAATGGGGGGCCGGGCAAGGTACCGTCGGATAGAGGCACAGGAGCCGCTGAACCAGGCGTCTCCCAGGCGAAGGGGAAGCACCTCGTGGCACGCATCGGTGATGGCGGCGACCTGCTCAAGTGCTCGTTCTGCGGAAAGAGCCAGAAGCAGGTGAAGAAGCTCATCGCGGGTCCCGGTGTGTACATCTGCGACGAGTGCATCGATCTCTGCAACGAGATCATCGAGGAGGAGCTCGCCGAGACGAGCGAGGTCCGCTGGGAAGAGCTTCCCAAGCCCCGTGAGATCTACGAGTTCCTCGAGGGGTACGTCGTCGGGCAGGAGCCCGCGAAGAAGGCCCTCTCGGTCGCTGTGTACAACCACTACAAGCGGGTCCAGGCCGGCGAGAACGGCGGCGGCGCGGGACGCGATGACGCGATCGAGCTCGCCAAGTCCAACATCCTGCTGCTGGGCCCCACGGGCTCCGGCAAGACGCTGCTCGCGCAGACGCTGGCCCGCATGCTCAACGTCCCGTTCGCCATCGCGGACGCGACGGCGCTGACGGAGGCCGGCTATGTCGGCGAGGACGTCGAGAACATCCTGCTGAAGCTGATCCAGGCCGCCGACTACGACGTCAAGAAGGCCGAGACCGGGATCATCTACATCGACGAGATCGACAAGGTCGCCCGCAAGAGCGAGAACCCGTCGATCACCCGTGACGTCTCCGGCGAGGGCGTCCAGCAGGCCCTGCTGAAGATCCTGGAGGGCACCACCGCCTCCGTGCCGCCGCAGGGCGGCCGCAAGCACCCGCACCAGGAGTTCATCCAGATCGACACGACGAACGTGCTGTTCATCGTGGGCGGCGCGTTCTCCGGCCTGGAGAAGATCATCGAGTCCCGGGCCGGCGCCAAGGGCATCGGCTTCGGCGCCACGATCCGCTCCAAGCGGGAGATCCAGGCCAGCGACCAGTTCCAGGAGGTCATGCCGGAGGACCTGGTGAAGTTCGGGATGATCCCCGAGTTCATCGGCCGCCTCCCCGTCCTGACCTCGGTCCACAATCTGGACCGCGAGGCCCTGCTCCAGATCCTCATCGAGCCGCGCAACGCCCTGGTCAAGCAGTACCAGCGCCTCTTCGAACTCGACGGCGTGGAGCTGGACTTCGAGCGCGAGGCGCTGGAGGCCATCGCCGACCAGGCGATCCTGCGCCAGACCGGCGCGCGCGGCCTGCGCGCGATCATGGAGGAGGTCCTCCAGTCGGTGATGTACGAGGTCCCGTCCCGCAAGGACGTCGCCCGCGTGGTCATCACCGCCGACGTGGTCCGCAACAACGTCAACCCGACCCTGGTCCCGCGCGAGCCGCGCACGATCGGCAAGGGCGACGAGGGCCGCCACGAGAAGTCCGCGTAACGCGGTGCGGTAGTCGTACGTACGCGAAGGGGCGCCCGGCCGGAGGAACCGGCGGGGCGCCCCTTCGTGGTGCCGCGGGTCAGATCTTGGTGCGGGAGGTGTTGTAGAGCTTGGCGGCGAGGTCGGCGACGTCCTCGGTCGGCATGCTCTTGCCGGTGGTCATGGCCGCGCCCAGGTCCACGGCGAACACGATGCCGACGGTGCTGTAGTCGGTCCAGATGCAGACGGGGATGATGAGTTCCTTGGGGCCGTTCTGGAGCGAGCCGTCGGACTTCTTGTTGACCACCTTGATTGTCTGGCACTTCATCAGGGCGCCGTCGAAGCCCTTGGGCTTGACGCTCTCGGGCGAGCCGACGAGGGTCGCCTCGCTGTCGTCGTCGCCCTCGTCCTTCGCCATCTCGTCCTTGGCCCCGGCGAAGGCCGCGTTCAGCGTCTTCTCCGGGTCGTCGACCTGGCCCCAGACGCCCTTGAGCATGAGCATCTTCGTGGTGAGCGGGTTCTTCTCCATGTCCCCGCTGGCGTAGACGGCGCTGGCCTCGACGGGCGACTTGACGCCCATCGCCTCGGTCTCCGTCTTGTCCTTGCCGGTCAGCGGCCCGGTCTTGTTGTCCGAGTCGGTCTTGTCGTGCTTGTACTCGCCCACCGTCTCCGGCGGCGTCAGCTTGTAGCCCTTGGTGGAGGACGCGACGGAGCCGCTGCCGCCGCTGTCCGAGGTGAAGTAGTAGACGCCGCCCGCGACGACCGCCAGCGCCACGACCGCCGCCGCCACGATCAGGCCCGTCTTCTTCTTCTGCGGGGCCGGCGGGGGGAAGCCCGGCTGCTGGCCGTAGGCGGGCTGGCCGCCGTACGGCGGGGTGGGCGGCTGCTGGCCGTACGGGCCCGGCTGCTGCGCCTGCGGGTAGCCGTAACCCGGCTGGGGCTGCTGCTGGGGCGGGACGCCCTGGGGGGCCTGCTGCGGGTAGCCGTAGCCGGGCTGGCCCTGCGGCGGCTGACCGCCGTACGGGCCCGGCTGCTGGCCGTACGGTCCGGGCTGGCCCTGCGGCGGCTGGCCACCGTACGGCCCCGGCTGGTTGTAGCTCATCTGCGGTGTCCCCTGTTCGTGATACTTACGCGTTGCGAACATCCTGACGGAAGGCTCGCGCCTGCGGACCACCGGGAGGCACACCGTTACGGAACAAACCGGTTTCAGTGCACTCCTGTGACGGCTCTAAACTGTCCGCGTGACCGAGAACCCAGCGCAGCAGCCAGCCAGCAACCCCGAACTGCCGACCCAGTACACGCCGGCCGAGGTAGAGGGGAAGCTGTACGAGCGCTGGGTAGAACGCGGGTACTTCGAGGCGGACGCCAAGAGCGACAAGCCGCCGTTCACGATCGTCATCCCGCCGCCCAACGTCACCGGCTCCCTGCACCTGGGCCACGCCTTCGAGCACACGCTGATCGACGCCCTCGTCCGCCGCAAGCGCATGCAGGGCTTCGAGGCGCTGTACCAGCCGGGCATGGACCACGCGGGCATCGCCACCCAGAACGTTGTCGAACGCGAACTCGGCAAGGAGGGCAAGTCCCGCCACGACCTGGGCCGCGAGGCGTTCGTCGAGCGCGTCTGGCAGTGGAAGAACGAGTCCGGCGGCCAGATCTCCGGTCAGATGCGCCGCCTCGGCGAGGGCGTCGACTGGACCCGCGAGCGGTTCACGATGGACGAGGGCCTGTCCAAGGCCGTCCAGACCATCTTCAAGCGGATGTACGACGACGAGCTCATCTACCGCCGTGAGCGCATCGTCAACTGGTGCCCCCGGTGCCTCACCGCGATCTCGGACATCGAGGTCGAGTACCAGGAGGACGACGGCGAGCTCGTCTCCATGACGTACGGCGAGGGCGAGGAGACCATCGTCGTCGCCACCACCCGCGCCGAGACGATGCTCGGTGACACCGCCGTCGCCGTCCACCCCGACGACGAGCGGTACAAGCACCTGGTCGGCAAGCAGATCAAGCTGCCGCTGACCGACCGCACCATCCCGGTCGTCGCCGACCACCACGTCGACCCGTCGTTCGGCACCGGTGCCGTCAAGGTCACCCCCGCCCACGACCCGAACGACTTCGAGATCGGGCAGCGCCACGACCTGCCCTTCCTCACCGTCCTGGACGAGCGCGCCGTCATCACCGTCCCCGGTCCCTTCGAGGGCCTGGACCGGCTGGAGGCCCGCTCCGCGATCGTCGCCGCCCTGCGCGCCGAGGGCCGGATCGTCGCCGAGAAGCGGCCGTACGTCCACTCCGTCGGCCACTGCTCGCGCTGCAAGACCACCGTCGAGCCCCGGCTGTCCATGCAGTGGTGGGTCAAGGTCGCCCCGCTCGCCAAGGCGGCCGGTGACGCCGTCCGCGACGGCAAGGTCCAGATCCACCCCCAGGAGATGGAGAAGCGCTACTTCGACTGGGTCGACAACCTCCACGACTGGTGCATCTCGCGCCAGCTCTGGTGGGGCCACCGCATCCCCGTCTGGCACGGCCCCGACGGCGAGATGGTCTGCGTCGGACCGGACGACGAGCCGCCCACCGGAGAGGGCTGGACCCAGGACAGCGACGTCCTGGACACCTGGTTCTCCTCCGGCCTGTGGCCCTTCTCCACGCTCGGCTGGCCCGAACAGACCGACAGCCTCGCGAAGTTCTACCCGAACTCCGTCCTGGTCACCGGCTACGACATCCTCTTCTTCTGGGTCGCCCGGATGATGATGTTCGGCCTGTACATCAACAAGGACGTCCCGCCGTTCGAGAAGATCGTCCTGCACGGCATGGTCCGCGACGAGCACGGCAAGAAGATGTCGAAGTCCTTCGGCAACGTCGTCAACCCGCTGGACTGGATGGACAAGTACGGCTCCGACGCGCTCCGCTTCACGCTCGCGCGCGGCGCCAACCCGGGCACCGACGTCCCGATCGGCGAGGACTGGGTCCAGGGATCCGCGAAGTTCTCCAACAAGATCTGGAACGCGACCCGGTTCGCCCTGATGAACGGGGCGACGATCGAGGGCGAGCTGCCGTCCGCCGACGAGATGTCGGTGACCGACCGCTGGATCCTCTCCCGCCTGAACAAGACGGTCGCCGAAGTCGACGCGTACTACGAGGACTTCCAGTTCTCCAAGCTCAGCGAGTCGCTGCGGCACTTCGCCTGGGACGAGGTCTTCGACTGGTACGTCGAGCTGTCCAAGACCACCTTCTTCGGCGGCGGCCGCCCGGCCGAGGTCTCCGGCCGGGTCCTGGGCGAGGTCCTCGACGTGATGCTGCGCCTGCTGCACCCCGTCGTCCCCTTCGTCACCGAGACCCTGTGGACCGCGCTCACCGGCCGCGAGTCCGTCGTCATCGCCGACTGGCCGAAGGACTCCGGCTTCCGCGACGACGCCGCCGAGCGGGAGATCGAGCTCGTCCAGCAGGTCGTCACCGAGGTCCGCCGCTTCCGCAACGACCAGGGCCTCCAGCCCGGCCAGAAGGTCCCGGCCGAGCTCACCCTGACCGGGACCGCGCTCGCTCCGCACGAGGCGGCCATCCGCCAGCTCGCGCGGCTCCAGCCGGCCGGGGACGGCTTCCACGCCACCGCCTCGCTGCCCGTCGCCGGGGCGACCGTCGCCCTGGACCTGTCGGGCACGATCGACGTCGACGCCGAGCGCAAGCGGCTGACGAAGGACCTGGAGGCGGCCCGCAAGGAGAAGGCCCAGGCGGAGGGCAAGCTCGGCAACGAGGCGTTCCTCGCCAAGGCCCCGGACAACGTGGTCGACAAGATCCGCGGCCGGCTCACCAAGGCCGAGGCCGACATCGAGCGCATCGCCGGCCAGCTGGCGGCCCTGCCGCAGAGCTGAGCGGCCACCCGGAACGGCCCGGAGCCCCCGCACCCCTCACCCGGGGGGCGCGGGGGCTCCGGCGTGTCCGGCCCCCGGGCGGCTGCACGCGATGTCGGCGGCCATCCGTAGACTGGGGCCCGTGAGTGAGCCCCGCCCCGACCGGCCCGACGCGTCCGACCCCGACGACACCTTCGCGGAGATCGTGGACGAAGCGACCCAGCGCGACCCCGACCTGGCGGTGATCGAGGCCGGGAGCCGCACCCTGCGCGCCGCCTCGGGGCCGCCCCGGGCCGAGGAGCTGCCCGCCCGCCCCGTCGACCCGGAGGTCGACAAGGCACTGCGCGCGGTGGAGCAGGAGCTCGCCGGCCGCTGGGGCGAGACCAAGCTGGAGCCGTCCGTCACGCGCATCGCCGCCTTGATGGACGTGCTCGGCGAGCCGCAGCGCGCGTACCCCTCGATCCACATCACCGGCACCAACGGCAAGACGAGCACCGCCCGCATGATCGAGGCCCTGCTCGGCGCCTTCGACCTGCGCACCGGGCGCTACACCTCGCCGCACGTCCAGTCGATCACCGAGCGGATCAGCCTGGACGGCGCCCCGGTGGACCCGGAGCGGTTCATCTCCACGTACGAGGACATCAAGCCGTACATCGAGATGGTCGACGCCCAGCAGCCCTACCGGCTGTCCTTCTTCGAGGTGCTGACCGGCATGGCGTACGCCGCCTTCGCCGACGCGCCCGTCGACGTCGCCGTGGTCGAGGTCGGCATGGGCGGCACCTGGGACGCGACCAACGTCATCGACGCCTCGGTCGCCGTCGTCACCCCGATCTCGCTGGACCACACCGACCGCCTGGGCAACACGCCGGGCGAGATCGCGACCGAGAAGTCCGGGATCATCAAGCAGGACGCCACGGTCATCCTGGCCCAGCAGCCCGTCGACGCCGCCCAGGTCATGCTGAAGAAGGCCGTCGAGGCCGACGCCACCGTGGCCCGCGAGGGCATGGAGTTCGGCGTGGTCTCCCGCGAGATCGCGGTCGGCGGCCAGTTGCTGACCCTGCGCGGCCTCGGCGGCGAGTACGACAACGTGTTCCTGCCGCTGTACGGCGCCCACCAGGCGCACAACGCGGTGGTGGCGCTCTGCGCGGTCGAGGCGTTCTTCGGCGTCGGCGCCGAGCAGCCCGGCGCGCTGGACGCCGACATCGTGCGCGCCGCGTTCGCCTCGGTCATCTCGCCCGGCCGCCTCGAAGTCGTCCGCTCCAGCCCCACCGTCGTCCTGGACGCCGCGCACAACCCGGCGGGCGCCCGCGCCACCGCCGAGGGCCTGTCCGAGGCGTTCGGCTTCTCCCGGCTGATCGGAGTGGTCGGCGCCAGCGGCGACAAGGACGTACGGGGGCTCCTCGAAGCCTTCGAGCCGATCTTCGCCGAGATCGTCGTCACCCAGAACTCCACCGAGCGCGCCATGGACGCCGACGCCCTCGCGGCCGTCGCCGTCGAGGTCTTCGGCCACGACAGGGTGCAGGTCGAACCCAGACTGGACGACGCGCTGGAGGCGGCGATCACCCTCGCCGAGGAAGAGGACGAGTACGCGGGCGCCGGCGTCCTGGTGACCGGCTCCGTGATCACGGTCGGCGAGGCCCGGCTGCTCCTGGGAAGGCGCTGACCATGCGCATGCTCTGTGCGTCCACCCTGATCGGCGAGTTCTTCGTGATCGGGTTCGCCGGACTCGTCGCGATGAAGTCGGACGACCTGTCGCACGCCACGGTCTGGACGGTGTGCGGTATCGGGATGCTCCTCTCCGTCCTGCTCTGCGGCATGCTCACCCGCCCCGGCGGCGTCCAGCTCGGCTGGGCCCTCCAAGTCGCGCTGGTCGCGAGCGGCTTCGTGATCCCGGTGATGTTCATCCTGGGCGTCGCCTTCGGCGCGCTGTGGTGGGCCTCGGTGCACTACGGGCGCCGGATCGACGAGGTGAAGGCCCGCTGGGCGGCCCAGGCCGAGGCGGAGTCGCCCGCCGCCGGCTGACCGGCCCACCACGGCAAACCCGGCGGCGGGCCCGTCACCGGGCCCCTGTAATGTCGCCTCACCGCACCCGTATGCCTGCAAGGAGCCGCACATGACCCAGCGCACCCTCGTTCTTCTCAAGCCCGACGCCGTCCGTCGCGGTCTGGTCGGCGAGATCGTCGGCCGCATCGAGCGCAAGGCCGGCTGGAAGATCACCGCGCTGGAGCTGCGTACCCTGGACCGCGCCACGCTGGAGCAGCACTACGCCGAGCACGTGGGCCGCCCCTTCTACGAGCCGCTGGTCGAGTTCATGCAGTCGGGTCCGATCGTCGCCCTGGTGGCCGAGGGCGAGCGGGTCATCGAGGGCGTCCGCGCCCTGGCCGGCCCCACCGACCCGATCGCCGCCGCGCCCGGGTCGATCCGCGGTGACTTCGGCACGATCACCCGGGAGAACCTCATCCACGCCTCGGACTCCGAGGAGTCCGCGGAGCGGGAAATGAAGCTGTTCTTCCCCGGACTTTCCTGAACCGGGATCAGCCGAACAGCGCTCGTGACCTGGGGCGACCGAATTAATTCGGTCGCCCTTCGGCATAGGGTGTCCGATCGCGGGAACGCATCCCCCCGACGTAACGTCACCATGAGTGGAACGGCCACCCGTTCTGCCCAGCAAGGCGGCGTACCCTCGCGCTGTGTCGGCACATCCGGCACTACGATGGAACCTTCCACGCCCGCAGCGCCCATCCTGCCTACCAAATCAAGCCATCACGGCTTTTACCTGGGAGGCCCGACGCATCCTCATGGGGAACAAGGGGAACTCAATGTCGTTCATCGGCCGTGACATGGCTATCGACCTCGGGACTGCCAACACGCTGGTGTACGTCAGGGGGCGCGGCATCGTTCTGAACGAGCCGTCCGTCGTGGCCATCAACACCAACACCGGCGGAATTCTGGCGGTCGGCGCCGAGGCCAAGAAGATGATCGGCCGTACGCCCGGCAACATCGTCGCCGTACGGCCCCTGAAGGACGGCGTCATCGCCGACTTCGAGATCACGGAGCGGATGCTCCGCTACTTCATCCTGAAGATCCACAAGCGCCGCTACCTGGCCCGCCCCCGGGTCGTCGTCTGCGTGCCCTCCGGCATCACCGGGGTCGAGCGACGCGCCGTCATCGAGGCGTCGACGCAGGCCGGCGCCCGCCAGGTGCACATCATCGAGGAGCCCATGGCGGCGGCCATCGGCTCGGGCCTCCCGGTCCACGAGGCCACCGGCAACATGGTGGTCGACATCGGCGGCGGCACCACCGAGGTCGCGGTGATCTCGCTCGGCGGGATCGTCACCGCCCAGTCCATCCGGGTCGCCGGGGACGAGCTGGACAACGCGATCATCCAGCACATCAAGAAGGAGTACTCGCTCCTCCTGGGTGAGCGCACCGCCGAACAGATCAAGATCACCATCGGCTCGGCGTTCGATCTGGAGAAGGACGAGCACACCGAGATCCGCGGCCGCGACCTGGTCTCGGGCCTGCCCAAGACCGTCGTCATCTCGGCCGGCGAGGTCCGCAAGGCCATCGAGGAGCCGGTCAACGCGATCGTGGACGCGGTCAAGACGACGCTCGACAAGTGCCCGCCGGAGCTGTCCGGCGACGTCATGGACCGCGGCATCGTCCTCACCGGCGGCGGCGCGCTGCTGCGCGGCCTGGACGAGCGGCTGCGCAACGAGACGGGCATGCCGATCCACATCGCCGAGGACCCGCTGGACTCGGTGGCGCTCGGCTCCGGCAAGTGCGTCGAGGAGTTCGAGGCGCTCCAGCAGGTCCTGGACGCCCAGCCCCGACGGTAGTACCCCACGGCCCCCGCGCGGACGCTGCCGCTCCGCGCGGGGGACCGCGTGACATACAGGCACGATCATTCCTACGAGGAAGGCACGGCCGCCGCACTGTGAGGGACACACGAGAGAGCCGGCTGCTCCTGGTGCTGCTGATCGCCATCGCGTTCGCGTTGATCACGGTGGACATCCGCGGCGGTGAGGCGTCACCGGTGGACGGCGCCCGGCAGGCCGCCGCCACGGTCTTCGGACCCGTGGAGAACGGCGTGGCGTCGGCGGTCGACCCGGTGGGCAACGCCATAGGGGCGGTCCGCGCCTCCGGCGCCCGGCACGACAAGATCGCCGCGCTGGAGAAGCAGAACGCCGAGCTGAAGGCCAAGCTCGGCAGCGACGACCGCAACCGCAGCCGGATCCGCCAGCTGGACGACATGCTGAAGAAGTCGGCCACCGGCCAGTACGGCATCGCGGCCGCCGAGGTCATCGCCATAGGAGCGGCCCAGGGCTTCTCCTGGACCGTCACCATCGACGCGGGCTCCAAGGACGGCGTCAAGCGCGACATGACCGTCATCAACGGGGACGGGCTGGTCGGCCGCGTCACCACCGTCGGCCCGGACACCGCCACGGTGCTCCTCGCCAACGACCCCGACTTCACCGTCGGCACCCGGATGGAGTCCACCGACGAGCTGGGCTTCGCCACCGGCCAGGGCTCCCGCCCGCTGGCGGTGCAGTTCCTGAACGGCAAGGCCAAGGTCAGGAAGGGCGACCGGCTCGTCACCTTCGGCTCCAGCAAGGACAAGCCCTTCGTGCCCGGCGTCCCGGTCGGCGAGGTCGTCCGCGTCGACCCCTCGGGCGGCGACCTCACCCGGACCGTCTACGTCCGCCCGTACGTCTCCTTCACCAAGCTGGACATCGTCGGCATCGTCGTCCAGGCCCCGCGCGAGGACCCCCGCGACTCGGTCCTGCCGAAGAAGCCGAAGGCGCCCGCCAAGCCGAAGCCCACTCCGACCGTCACGGTCACCATCTCGCCCAACGGCGACATCGTGGACACCGAGGGCAACGTGGTCGGCAACATCCACGAGAGCCCGAGCCCCAGCGGGAACGCCACTCCGAACGCCGACAACGCGGTCAACGAACAGAGGTAGAGCTGATCCCCATGCACGTCAACCGGACCCTGCTCTCCATCGTTCTGGTCGTCTTCGCCCTCGTCGTCCAGGTCTCCGTGCTCGCCCGCCTCCAGCTCCCCGGCGCCGTGCCCGACCTGCTGCTCATGGTCGTCCTCGGCCTGGCCTTCGTGTACGGGCACGTCAGCGGCGCCCTCATCGGCTTCGGCGCCGGGCTCCTTGCGGACCTGGCGCCCCCGGCCGACCACGCCGCCGGGCGCTACGCCCTGGTCCTCTGCGTCATCGGCTACCTCGCGGGCCTGGCCCGGCCGGAGAACGGGCAGCTGAAGTCCGCGTTCCTGCCCATGGCCGTGGTCGTCGCGGCGGCGATCGGGTCGACCCTGCTCTACGCGGGCGTCGGCGCCCTCGTCGGCGACACCGCGGCCCGCCACGTGGGCCTCGGCAGCCTGCTGTTCACCGCCGCGGTGTACGACCTCCTCCTGGCGCCGTTCACCGTGCCGCTGATCATGGCGCTCGCCAGACGCACCGTGAACGACCCCGTCACCGAGTCCTCCTCGGGGCGCGGCGACGTGGCGGCCGGGTGGCTGGCGGCCGGGACCGGGCTGCGGATCGGCAGCCAGCGCGGCGGACTGCGCGTGAAGGCGGCCCGCAACCGGGCGGCACGCGCCGGACGGATCAAGGGAGTCAAGCGACTGTGAGGCAGCATTCCGCCGGGCCCCGCCCCCGCACCACCACCGGGGGCGCCCCGTGAGCAACATCCCCGAGACGGGCCGCACCCAGCGCGTCCAGATCCGGCTGATCGTCATCCAGGTCCTCGTCTTCTCGCTGCTCCTCACCCTCGGCGGCCGCCTCTGGTACCTCCAGATCCGCAACGGCCAGGAGTACTCGGACGAGGCGAAGAACAACCACGTGCAGCAGGTCGTCCAGCCCGCCGCCCGCGGCTCCATCCTCGACGCGCGGGGCGTCCCGCTCGCCGACAACGAGACCCGCCTCGTGGTCTCCGCCAGCCGCACCGAGCTGCTGAAGATGGCCGACGACGGCAAGGCCGTGCTGACCCGGCTCGCCGACGTCCTCGACATGAAGCCGAAGGACGTCTTCGACAAGGTCCGGCTCTGCGACGCCAAGACCCCGCAGCCCTGCTGGAACGGTTCGCCCTACCAGCCGATCCCGGTCACCGACGAGGCCACCACCCAGCAGGCGCTGACGATCCGCGAGCGCGCCGAGGACTTCCCCGGCATCACCGCGGAGCCCACCGCCGTACGCCGCTACCCGGCGCCCGGCAAGGCCAACACCGCCCAGGTCCTCGGCTACCTCTCGCCCGTCACGGACGAGGAGATCACCAAGGCCCAGGACAGCGACTCGCCGTATCTGCGCTCCGACATGGTCGGCCGCTCCGGCCTGGAGCGCACGTACGACAAGGAGCTGCGCGGCAAGGCGGGCGTCACCCGCTACGAGGTCGACAACCTGGGCCGGGTCATCGGCCAGGCCAAGAACGACGAGGCGGAGGCCGGCGCCAGCGTCGTCACCTCGATCGACGCCCGCGTCCAGGCCGTCGCCGAGTACGAGCTCAACGAGGCCATGAAGGCGGCCCGCAAGGAGTTCGACACCAACACCGGCGAGAACTACAAGGCGGACTCCGGGGCCGTCGTCGTCATGGAGGCCAAGACCGGCCGGGTCGTCTCCATGGCCTCCCTGCCCAACTACGACCCGAACTCCTGGGTCGGCGGCATCTCCGCCAAGGACTACGCCAAGCTCACCGGCAAGAGCAGCAACTTCCCGCTGCTGAACCGGGCCATCCAGGGCCAGGCCGCCCCCGGCTCGATCTTCAAGGTCATCTCCTCGACCGCCGCGGTCAACGCCGGATACCCCTTCGACGGCCACTACCCCTGCCCCAGCTCGTACTCCATCGGCGGGCAGACCTTCAAGAACTTCGAGTCCCAGGGCTACGGCGACATCACCATCGGCCGCGCCCTGGAGGTCTCCTGCGACACCGTGTACTACGGCATCGCGCACAAGGAGTGGGCGAAGGACGGCGGGAACAACCCGAAGAAGCACCCCAACGACTGGTTCTACAAGACCGCCCACCAGTTCGGCCTGGGCAAGGAGACCGGCATCGACCTCCCCAACGAGGTCAGCGGCCGCGTCCCGGACCGCGAGTGGAAGAAGAACTTCGCCAAGGCCAACCACGACGCCTGGTGCAAGCAGGGCAAGAAGGACGGCACGTACGTCGAGAAGATCGCCTACGAGAACTGCCTCGAAGGCGACAAGATGCGCGCCGGTGACTCCGTCAACTACTCGATCGGCCAGGGCGACACGCTCGTCACCCCGATCCAGATGGCCACCATCTACGCGGCCATCTCCAACGGCGGCACGCTCTACGACCCCACCATCGGCAAGGCGATCGTCAGCGGCGACGGCAAGACCGTCCAGACGATCGCGCCCAAGTCGCACGGCAAGCTGCCCTTCACCAAGAAGACGCGCAACCAGATAGACGAAGCCCTCGCGGGTGTTGCGACCCGCGGTTCGGCCGCCTGGCGATTCGGCGGCTGGCCGCAGGACAAGATCCCGATGCACGCCAAGACGGGTACCGCCGAGGTCTACGGCAAGCAGACGACCTCCTGGTTCGCCACGTACACCAAGGACTACTCGATCGTCATGACGATCTCCCAGGGCGGTACGGGTTCCGGCGCGTCCGGGCCCGCCGTCCGCAACATCTACAACGCGCTCTACGGGCTCGACGCCACCGGCAAGCAGGACCTCAAGAAGGCCCTCCTGCCGACGCCGCAGAAGGGGCTTCCGAAGATCCAGACGGACGGCACCATCGACGCCCCGACGATCAAGCCGTACAACCCCGCGTCGGACAAGCCCGCCACCGAGCAGACGCTCGCCGCGGTGCTGGGGAGGCGCGACTGATGGCCGGATTCTCCGTCCCGCGCTACGGCCCCGAGCGGTCCGGCTGGGGCCGGCTCATGGCCCGCGACTCCGTCGTGCGCCGGCTCGACTGGCCGCTCCTCGGCGCGGCGGTCGCGCTCTCCTTCATCGGCTCGCTGCTGGTCTGGTCGGCGACCCGGGGCCGCGACTCGCTGACCCACGGCGACCCGTACTACTTCCTCTTCCGGCACGCGCTCAACACCGGCATCGGCATCGCGCTGATGATCGGCACGATCTGGCTCGGCCACCGCACGTTGCGCGGCGCGGTGCCCGTCCTGTACGGCCTGTCCGTGCTCCTCGTACTGGCGGTCCTCACCCCGCTGGGCGCCACCGTCAACGGCGCCCACGCCTGGATCCTGCTGCCCGGCGGCTTCTCCATCCAGCCCTCCGAGTTCACCAAGATCACCATCATCCTGGGCATGGCGATGATCCTCGCCGCCCGGGTGGACGCGGGCGATCAGGTCCACCCCGACCACCGGAGCGTCGCCAAGGCCCTCGGCCTCGCTGCGCTCCCCATGATCATCGTCATGGGGATGCCGGACCTCGGCTCCGTCATGGTCATGGTCATCATCGTGCTCGGGGTCCTGCTGGCCTCCGGCGCGTCCAACCGCTGGGTCTTCGGACTCCTCGGCGCGGGCGTGGCCGGGGCGGTCGCCATCTGGCAGCTCGGCCTGCTGGACGACTACCAGATCGCCCGCTTCGCCGCCTTCGCCAACCCGGCGCTCGACCCGGCAGGCGTCGGCTACAACACCAACCAGGCCCGCATCGCGATCGGCTCCGGCGGACTGCACGGCACCGGGCTCTTCCAGGGCACCCAGACCACCGGGCAGTTCGTCCCCGAGCAGCAGACCGACTTCGTCTTCACGGTCGCCGGCGAGGAGCTGGGCTTCCTCGGCGCCGGGCTCATCCTGGTGCTGCTCGGCGTCGTCCTGTGGCGCGCCTGCCGCATCGCCCGCGAGACCACCGAGCTGTACGGCACGGTCGTCGCCGCCGGGATCATCGCCTGGTTCGCCTTCCAGTCCTTCGAGAACATCGGCATGACGCTCGGCATCATGCCGGTCGCCGGACTCCCGCTGCCGTTCGTCTCCTACGGCGGCTCCTCGATGTTCGCCGTCTGGGTGGCCATCGGCCTGCTCCAGTCGATCCGGGTGCAACGGCCGATAACGGCCTGAGCGGTTTCCCCGGGGAGCGTTACGTTCGATACATGGCGGACTCCAAGCGCGAGATCGAGCGGAAGTACGAAGCCACCGACGCCACCCGGCTGCCCGACCTGGGCCGGGTGGCGGGCGTCGGGTCCGTCGCGCACGAGGGCGTCATGGAGCTGGACGCCGTCTATTACGACACCGAGGACCTGCGCCTCGCCGCCGGAAACGTCACCCTGCGCCGCCGCACCGGAGGCTCCGACGCCGGCTGGCACCTGAAGCTCCCCGTCGCCGACGGCGTCCGCGACGAGATCCGGGCCCCGCTCTCCGGCCACGTACCGGCCCGCCTCACCGCCCTGATCCGCTCCCGGGTCCTCGACGCCCCCGTCGTCCCCGTCGTCCGGCTGGTCTCCGCCCGGGACGTCCACGTACTGCTGGACGACGACGGCGCCCCGCTGGCCGAGCTCAGCGTGGACGAGGTCCGCGCGGAGCGGCTGCCCGGCGGCGACCGCACCGCCGCCTGGACCGAGATCGAGGCCGAGCTCGCCGACGACGGCGACCCCGCCTTCCTCGACACCGTCGGCCGCACGCTGGAGGAGGCCGGCATCCGGCCCGCCACCGCCCCCTCCAAACTGGCCCGCGCCCTGGCGGAGACGGGGTCCGCCCCGGCGCGCCCCCGGGAGGACGAGCCGCGCACCGCCGGTGACCACGTCCTCGGCTACGTACGCCGCCAGGCCGAGGCGATCGTCGCGCTCGACCCGGCCGTGCGGCGAGGGCTGCCCGACTCCGTGCACCGGATGCGCGTCGCCACCCGGCGGCTGCGCAGCGCCCTGCGCACGTACCGCCGCGTCCTGGACCGCGAGGCCACCCGCCCCCTGGGCACCGAGCTGAAGTGGCTCGCGGGGGAGCTGGGGGTCGACCGTGACCAGGAGGTCCTGGACGCCCGGCTGCGCGCCCGGCTCGACGCGCTGCCCCGCCCCCTGGTCATCGGGCCGGTCAGGGCGCGGCTGCGGCTCTGGTCGGCGGCGGGCCGCAGCGGTTCGCGCCGGCGCACGACCGCCGTCCTGGACTCCGCGCGCTATCTGGACCTGCTGCGCGCCCTGGAGGCCCTGCTCGCCGCCCCGCCGCTGCTGCCCGGCGCCACCGCCGCGCCGGGCGACGAGCTGGCCCGCGCGGTCCGCAAGGACCACAGGCGCCTCGCCGGGCGGGTGGCGCACGCCCTGGAGCAGGCGCCGGGGCCGGAGAGGGACGCCGCGCTCCACAGCGCCCGCAAGGCCGCGAAACGGGCGCGGTACGCCGCGGAGGCCGCCCGACCGGCCCTGGGGAAGCCCGCGAAGAAGGCGGCCAAGCGGCTCAAGGCCGTGCAGAGCCTCCTCGGCGACCACCAGGACGGCGTCGTCGCTCGCGGAACCCTGCGCGCCCTCGCCGTACAGGCGCACGCGGCGGGGGAGCCGTCGTTCACCTGGGGACTGGTGTACGGGCGCGAGGAGGCGGTCGCCGCCGCGACCGAGCGCGAGCTGCCCGGGGTGTGGCACCGGGCGCACAAGGCCCGTATCCGGCGGGCACGGGGACACTGAGCAGCGAGGTACGCTGGATGGTCACCCCTGCCGGCTCTCGAAAGTTCGCGATGTCTGTCGATTCGGTCTTCCCACAGCTCGAAGCTCTGCTCCCGCATGTGCAGAAGCCCATCCAGTACGTCGGCGGTGAGCTGAACTCCACCGTCAAGCCGTGGGACGAGTGCGACGTCCGCTGGGCACTGATGTACCCGGACGCGTACGAGGTCGGGCTGCCCAACCAGGGCGTCATGATCCTGTACGAGGTACTCAACGAGCGCCAGGGCGTCCTCGCCGAGCGCACCTACAGCGTCTGGCCGGACCTCGAAGCGCTGATGCGCGAGCACCACGTGCCGCAGTTCACCGTGGACAGCCACCGCCCGGTCAAGGCGTTCGACGTCTTCGGGCTCAGCTTCTCCACCGAGCTGGGCTACACCAACATGCTCACCGCCCTGGACCTGGCCGGCATCCCGCTGGCCGCCAGGGACCGGGACATCGACGACCCGATCGTGCTCGCGGGCGGCCACGCCGCGTTCAACCCGGAGCCGATCGCGGAGTTCATCGACTGCGCGGTCATCGGCGACGGCGAGCAGGCGGTCCTGGAGATCACCGAGATCGTCCGCGCCTGGAAGGCCGAGGGCCGCCCCGGGGGCCGCGAGGAGGTCCTGTTCCGCCTCGCGAGGACCGGCGGCGTGTACGTCCCCGGCTTCTACGACGTGGAGTACCTCCCGGACGGCCGCATCGGCCGCGTCGTACCCAACAAGTCGGGCGTGCCGTGGCGCGTGTCCAAGCACACCGTCATGGACCTGGACGAGTGGCCGTACCCCAAGCAGCCCCTGGTCCCGCTCGCCGAGACCGTCCACGAGCGGATGTCCGTGGAGATCTTCCGCGGCTGCACCCGCGGCTGCCGTTTCTGCCAGGCCGGCATGATCACGCGCCCCGTGCGGGAGCGAAGCATCACCGGCATCGGCGAGATGGTGGAGAAGGGCCTCAAGGCGACCGGCTTCGAGGAGGTCGGCCTGCTCTCGCTGTCCTCCGCCGACCACACCGAGATCGGTGAGATCGCCAAGGGCCTCGCGGACCGCTACACCGAGGACAAGATCGGTCTCTCGCTGCCGTCCACCCGCGTGGACGCGTTCAACGTGGACCTGGCCAACGAGCTGACCCGCAACGGCCGCCGTTCCGGTCTCACCTTCGCCCCCGAGGGCGGCTCCGAGCGCATGCGCAAGGTCATCAACAAGATGGTCTCGGAGGAGGACCTGATCCGCACGGTCGCCACCGCCTACGGCAACGGCTGGCGCCAGGTGAAGCTGTACTTCATGTGCGGTCTGCCCACCGAGACCGACGAGGACGTCCTCCAGATCGGCGACATGGCGGTCAACGTCATCGCCAAGGGCCGTGAGGTCTCCGGCCAGAACGACATCCGCTGCACGGTCTCCATCGGCGGTTTCGTGCCCAAGCCGCACACCCCGTTCCAGTGGGCGCCGCAGCTCAGCGCCGAGGAGACGGACGCCCGCCTCGGCAAGCTCCGGGACAAGATCCGCGGCGACAAGAAGTACGGCCGCTCGATCGGCTTCCGCTACCACGACGGCAAGCCCGGCATCGTGGAGGGCCTGCTCTCGCGCGGCGACCGCCGGGTCGGCTCCGTCATCCGCGCGGTCTACGAGGCCGGCGGCCGGTTCGACGGCTGGCGCGAGTACTTCAGCTACGACCTGTGGATGAAGAGCGCCGAGGCGACCCTGCCGGAGTTCGGCGTGGACGTCGACTGGTACACCACCCGCGAGCGGACCTACGAGGAGGTCCTGCCCTGGGACCACCTGGACTCGGGCCTCGACAAGGACTGGCTCTGGGAGGACTGGCAGGACTCGCTGGACGAGACCGAGGTCGAGGACTGCCGCTGGACCCCGTGCTTCGACTGCGGGGTGTGCCCCCAGATGGACACCAGCATCCAGATCGGCCCGACCGGCAAGAAGCTCCTGCCGCTGACGGTCGTGAAGTGAGCCGCGAAGTGATCGCGGGCGTGTGACAGCTCGGTGACGAGGCCCGGTCCGGGAAACCCCGGACCGGGCCTTCGCGTCATGAGGTGCATGGAACAGGGAAAGCACCGGAAGCCGTCTGAGTACGGCGCCCACCAGGCGCCCGCGCACTACGAGGGCGGCGACGGCTGCCTCACCGCGGTGATTCGGGTCCCGGTCCGGATCGTGGTGCTCCTGGTCGTCCTGCCGGTTCGCATGGTCTGGGACGCCCTGGTCGTCACCGCCCGGGCCGCCGAACGGGTGCTGTTCCGCCCGCTCGGACGCGCCCTGGCCTGGCTCTTCGACGTGCTGGTGGTCGTCCCGGCGGGGTGGCTGTGGCGGTACGTGTGCGTCCCGTTGGGACACGCCCTGTTCTGGCTGGCCCGCGCGGTGTTCGTCTGGCCGTGGGTCGCGCTCTGGCGTTACGTCGTGGTGCCCGTGGTCCGGTACGGGATCGTGCTGCCGCTCCAATGGGCGTACGCGCAGCTGCTCATCCCGCTCGGACACGGGCTGCGGTGGCTGTACCGCGAGGCGCTGGTCCCGGCGGTGCGGTGGCTGGGCTCGGCCCTGAAGTGGCTGCTCGGCATCCTGTTCGTCCTGCCGGTGGTGCTGCTGTGGCGGTACGTCCTGGTGCCCGTCGGGCTCGCCGTCGCCTGGCTGGTCCGGTACCTCGTGGTGATCCCGCTCGTCTGGGCGTACCGCGCCGTCCTCACCCCGCTGGGCCATGGCATCGCGTGGACGCTGGAGCTGGTGATCCGGGGGATCGAGGCGTTCTTCCGGGGCATCGGGATCGCGCTGCGGTGGCTCGTCGTGGTGCTTCTCGTCACGCCCGTCGTCTGGGTGTACCGGCGCGTCCTGACCCCGGTCGGCCGGGAGATCGCCGCCGCCCTCGGCATCGCCTGGCGGGTCGCCGGATACCTCTCCCGGGCGGTCGGCCGGGCGCTCGCCTGGCTCGCCCGGAACCTGATCGCCGCGCCGGTGCGCTGGGCGTACCGCACGGTGTGCGTCCCGGTCGGGCACGTCGTGCGCGACGCCTTCCTGGCACCCGTCGGGCGGGCCCTGCGCGCGGTGGGCCGCACGGCCCGCCAGACGCTGCGCACGGCCCGGGAAACGGTGCGCCGGGCCAGGCGCGACGCCTGGCGCGCCCTGGTCGGCGCGCCCGCCGAACCCGAGCCCGGGGAACCCGGAAGCCCCCTTGCGCGTACTCTGGGTAGTGCAACGACCGTGCCCAGCGCGGCGCCAGGACCAGAGTTTTCCCCGCTTCCGGAGAAATCCGCACAGCAGGGGTGAGCCGGACCGGGCCCCCGGGCCACCCGTATTTCGAGGGCGGCGCGCCACCGCGCCCGCCCCGCACCGAGGAGAAGAACCACTGGGCAAGCGACAGCCCGAAGGCCCGCCGCCCGCACCGGCGGTGCAGCGCATCCGACTGCGCTACACCAAGCGCGGCCGCCTCCGGTTCACCAGCCACCGCGACTTCCAGCGTGCCTTCGAGCGGGCGCTGCGCCGCTCCCAGGTGCCCATGGCCTATTCGGCGGGCTTCACCCCCCACCCCAAGGTGTCGTACGCCAATGCCGCCCCCACCGGTACGGGCAGCGAGGCCGAGTTCCTGGAGATCGCCCTCACCGAGCCCCGCGACCCGGGTGTCCTGCGTGAGCTGCTCAACGACTCCATGCCGGACGGCCTGGACATCACGGACGCCGTCGAGGCCCGCACCTCGGGCCTGGCCGACCGGCTGACCGCCTCCGTCTGGGAGATCCGCCTCGACGGGGTGACCCCCGAGGACGCGGAGAAGGCCGTGTCCGCCTTCAACGCGGCGGAGACCGTCGAGGTCGAGCGCCGTACGAAGAACGGCATGCGGACCTTCGACGCCCGTTCCGCCGTGGTCGACCTCCAGACCCTTGAGCTTCCGGCTGATAGGTCCGGTGACAGGGCCTGTGCGATACTGCGGCTGGTTGTTCGGCACGTGACACCTGCCGTTCGGCCTGACGACGTCCTGTCCGGTCTCCGCGTTGTGGCCGACCTGGCGCCGCCGGTCCCCGCAGCGGTGACCAGGCTGGCGCAGGGGCTCTTCGACGAGGAGTCCGGCACGGTGACCGACCCGCTCGCGCCCGACCGCGAGGCAGCCCCGGCCGCATCAACCACGGCCACCGGGACCGCCGTCGCGACGGCGCCGGAAGGTGCAGGTTCCGCGTAAGGCGGTCGTTGTAGCGCAGCCCTCGTGCTCGGGAGCCACCTGGGCCGGGCCGCGCACTGACCCATAAGACTTTCGCCAGGCCGTCCGCACACCGCGTACGGAACCGGCGAGCCAAGATTCAGCTCCCGTGCGGCGCCCGCGCCCCGGACGGCGGTGCCGCGGCCACCCGCGGACCGAGCCGGACCGGAATCAGGTGCGGCGCCCGGGAGCGCGACGGGAGAAACGCCCGCATGCCCCAGCCGAACGAACCCGGCACCGCCGGGAACGCCGAAGACAACAACACCCCCGGGGACAAGCTCCCCCCGCGCCGCAGGCGCCGCGCCGCCTCCCGCCCCGCCGGTCCGCCGTCGGGCGGGGCGCAGGCCGCCGCCGACGCGTCGGCCATACCGGCCGTTGACGCCGCAGAGTCCCCGAGCACGGAGCCGGCCGCCGAGGCCGCCCCCGCCCGCCCCCGCCGCCGCGCGGTCCGCAAGGCCACGTCCCCGGCCGGTGCGCCGAAGGCCGCCGAGCAGGCCGACACGGTGGAGCCCGTGACCGCCGAGCCGGCCGCCGCCGAGCCCGTCGCGGAGGCGCCCGCCGAGCCCGTCGCCGAGGCTCCCCGCCGCCGTCGTGCCGTTCGCAAGGCCACGTCCCCGAGCGGTGCGCCCAAGGCCGCCGAGCCGGTCGAGATCGTTGAGGAGGCCCCCGTCGTGGAGAGCCCCGAGCCCGCCGCCGAGAGCGCCGCTCCGGCGCGCCCGCGCCGCCGCGCCGTACGCAAGGCCACGTCGCCCGCCGGTGCGCCGAAGGCCGCCGAGCAGGCCGAGCCCGCCGAGATCGTCGAGGAGACCCCCGTGGCGGAGCCCGTCGCGGAGGCGCCCGCCGAGCCCGCCGCCGAGGCCCCCCGCCGCCGCCGTGCCGTCCGCAAGGCCACGTCGCCCGCCGGTGCGCCGAAGGCCGCCGAGAGCGTGGCGGAGGCCGAGGAGACCCCGGAGGCCGCCGCCGAGGCCGCCCCTGAGCCCGCCGCCGAGCCCGCCGAGGCCCCGCGTGGCCGTACCCGCCGCAGGGCCTCCGCCCCGGCCGGTGCCCCGCAGGCCGCCCCGGTGGAGCCCGTCGCCGAGGCCGAGGAGGCCGACGAGGTCACCGAGGCGGCCCAGGCCCCCGAGCCCGTCGCCGAGGCCCCCCGCGGCCGCCGCCGCGCGACGCGCCGTGCCTCGTCCCCGGCCGGTGCGCCGAAGGCCGCCGGCGAGCAGCCCGCCGAGACCCAGACCGGTGAGAGCCTGCCCGAGGCCGCCGTGGAGGAGCTGGCCGCCGAGCCCGTCGAGGTCGAGGAGGCCGCCCCGCGCGGCCGTCAGCGCCGCCGGGCCACCGCCGCCGCCGGCCGCCCCGAGTTCACCGCCGAGCCGGAGGAGCCCGCGCGCCGAGGCCGTCGGGCCGCCCGCCCGGCCGTCGCCGTCTTCCAGGCGCCGGTCTTCGCCGAGCCGATGTTCCAGACCCCGGAGACCGCGGCAGCCGCCGCGGCCGCCTCCTCGCACGAGGAGCCCGAGGACGAGGCCGCCCCGGTCCGCGAGGAGGCGCCCGCGCCCGCCGAGACCGCGTCGCAGGGCGGTTCGCGCCGCCGTCGCCGCCGTCGCGGTGAGGCCGCCGAGGCCGACACCACCGAGACCGTGACCGCCGCCCCGGCGCAGGAGCAGGCCGAGGACGAGCAGGAGCCGGAGGCCGCCGCCGAGGCCGAGCAGGACGGCGAGGACAACGACGAGTACGGCGACCGCCCGTCGCGCCGCCGTCGCCGGGGCGGCCGTCGCCGCCGCCGGGGCGAGGCCGCCGAGGACGAGGGCGCCGAGCAGCAGACGGACGACGAGCACGCCGACCGGGCCGAGGACGAGCCCGAGGCCGCCCAGGAGTCCGCCGACGAGGCGGACGACGAGGACGACGAGCGCGAGTCCGGCGCCTCCGGATCGAGCAGCAGCCGCCGTCGCCGGCGCCGCCGTCGTCGCAGCGGTGACGCGGTGGCCGAGGGCGAGAACGGCTCGGACGACCCGGAGCGCACCGTCGTCAAGGTCCGCGAGCCCCGCAAGAAGGAGGAGCGGGAGCCCGGTACCGGCTTCGACGAGGTCCAGTCCATCAAGGGCTCGACCCGCATGGAGGCCAAGAAGCAGCGCCGCCGCGAGGGCCGCGAGCAGGGCCGCCGCCGGGTGCCGATCATCACCGAGGCCGAGTTCCTGGCGCGCCGCGAGGCCGTCGAGCGCGTCATGGTCGTCCGCCAGAGCGGCGAGCGCACCCAGATCGGCGTCCTCGAGGACAACGTGCTCGTGGAGCACTACGTCAACAAGGAGCAGGCCACCAGCTACGTCGGCAACGTCTACCTGGGCAAGGTCCAGAACGTGCTGCCGTCCATGGAGGCCGCCTTCGTGGACATCGGCAAGGGCCGCAACGCCGTCCTGTACGCCGGTGAGGTCAACTTCGAGGCGCTGGGCATGGCCCACGGGCCCCGCCGTATCGAGACCGCGCTCAAGTCCGGCCAGTCCGTCCTGGTGCAGGTCACCAAGGACCCGATCGGCCACAAGGGCGCCCGCCTGACCAGCCAGGTCTCGCTGCCCGGCCGCTACCTGGTCTACGTGCCCGAGGGCTCGATGACCGGGATCAGCCGCAAGCTGCCCGACACCGAGCGCGCCCGGCTCAAGACCATCCTCAAGAAGATCGTCCCCGAGGACGCGGGCGTCATCGTGCGCACCGCCGCCGAGGGCGCGAGCGAGGACGAGCTGCGCCGTGACGTCGAGCGGCTCCAGCAGCAGTGGGAGGACATCCAGAAGAAGGCGAAGAGCACCGGCAGCTCCAACGCGCCGACGCTCCTCTACGGCGAGCCGGACATGACCGTCCGGGTCGTCCGGGACATCTTCAACGAGGACTTCTCCAAGGTCATCGTCAGCGGTGACGACGCGTGGGAGACCATCCACGGCTACGTCTCGCACGTGGCGCCCGACCTGACGGACCGGCTGTCGCGGTGGACCTCCGAGGTCGACATCTTCGCGACGTACCGGATCGACGAGCAGCTGATGAAGGCACTGGACCGCAAGGTCTACCTGCCGAGCGGCGGCTCGCTGGTGATCGACAAGACCGAGGCGATGGTCGTGGTCGACGTCAACACCGGCAAGTTCACCGGCCAGGGCGGCAACCTGGAGGAGACGGTCACCAAGAACAACCTGGAGGCGGCCGAGGAGATCGTGCGCCAGCTGCGGCTGCGCGACCTCGGCGGCATCGTGGTGGTCGACTTCATCGACATGGTGCTGGAGTCCAACCGGGACCTGGTGCTGCGGCGCCTGCTGGAGTGCCTGGGCCGCGACCGTACGAAGCACCAGGTCGCCGAGGTCACCTCGCTGGGCCTGGTCCAGATGACTCGCAAGCGGGTCGGCCAGGGGCTGCTGGAGTCCTTCTCCGAGACCTGCGTCCACTGCAACGGCCGCGGTGTCATCGTCCACATGGAGCAGCCCGCGTCCGCGGGCGGCGGTGGCGGCGGCAAGCGCTCGAAGAAGCGGCGCGGCGGCGGTCAGGACCACGACCACGGCCACGAGCACGACCAGGCCCAGGAGCACACCGAGGCCGAGACCGAGGCCGAGGTCGCCGCGGAGGTCGCCGCACCGGTGGCCCTGCCCGAGCCCGAGTTCGTCCCGGACGAGGAGCTGTACAGCAGTGCCGCCGAGGCCGAGGCCGCCGTCGCACGCGGCCGCGGCCGCCGCCGGGCCACCCGCAAGGCATCGGCCCCGGCCGGCGCCCCGAAGACCTCCGCCGCCCCGGTGGAGGAGATCGTGGCCGAGCCGGTCGCCGAGCCCGTGGCGGCCCCGGAGCCGGTGGCCGAAGAGGCTCCCGCCGAGGCCCCGCAGGGCCGGACGCGCCGCCGGGCGACCCGGAAGGCGACCGCCCCGGCGGGCTCCCCGGCCCCGGCCGAGGCGACCGTGACCGAGGCGGCCCCGGCGGAACCGGCCGAGCCCGCACCGGCCGCCGAGCCCGTCGCGGCCCCCGACCCGGTGGCCGCCGAGGACCCGGTGGTCGAGGCGTCGCACGCCGAGGCCCCGGCCGAGGAGCAGGCCGCGCCGCCGCGTGTCCGGCGCCGCGCCACCCGTAAGGTCAGCGCGCCCGCCGGTTCCCCCGCGGGGGCCGAGGACGCCGCGGTCGTCGTGGTGGAGACCCCGGAGGTCACCGAGGCCCCCGAGGCGTCGGCGGAGCCCGAGGCCGAGGCTGCCCCGGCCAAGAAGGCGGCCCGCAAGACCGCTAAGAAGGCCACGGCCAAGAAGGCGGCGGTCAAGAAGACCGCGGCCAAGAAGACGGCCGCGAAGAAGACGACGGCCAAGAAGGCGGCGGCGAAGAAGACGGTGGCGGCGGAGCAGCAGACCGCCCCGGCCGTCACGGCCACGGCCGACGAGGACTGATCCGCCTCACGTGACACGGTCCGGCCGGTCCCCCTCCCGGGACCGGCCGGGCCGCGTCCCGGCGCCGGGCCCTCCCGCCCCCGACACGAAAGCCCCCACATGCGCAAGATCCAGAAGGCCGTCATACCGGCCGCCGGGCTCGGTACCCGGTTCCTGCCGGCGACGAAGGCGACTCCCAAGGAGATGCTGCCGGTCGTGGACAAGCCCGCGATCCAGTACGTCGTGGAGGAGGCCGCCGCCGCGGGGCTGAACGACGTCCTGATGATCACCGGGCGCAACAAGCGCGCGCTGGAGGACCACTTCGACCGGAACTACGAGCTGGAGTCGGCGCTGACCCGCAAGGGCGACGCCGAGCGGCTGGTCCGGGTCCAGGAGTCGAGCGACCTCGCGACCATGCACTACGTCCGCCAGGGCGACCCGCGCGGCCTCGGCCACGCCGTCCTGTGCGCGGAGCCCCATGTGGGCGACGAGCCCTTCGCGGTGCTCCTCGGCGACGACCTGATCGACCCGCGCGACCCGCTGCTGACCCGGATGACCGAGGTCCGGGCGCGCGAGGGCGGCAGCGTCGTCGCGCTGATGGAGGTGGCGCCCGAACAGAGCCACCTCTACGGCTGCGCGGCGGTGGAGCCCACCGCCGAGGACGGCATCGTCCGGGTCACCGGGCTGGTCGAGAAGCCGGAGCCGGGCGACGCGCCCAGCAACCTCGCGGTCATCGGCCGCTATGTCCTGGACCCCGCCGTCTTCGCCGTGCTGCGCGAGACCGAGCCGGGCCGGGGCGGCGAGATCCAGCTGACCGACGCGCTCCAGCAGCTCGCCGCCGACGAGAAGCTCGGCGGCCCGGTGCACGGCGTGGTCTTCCGGGGCCGGCGCTACGACACCGGCGACCGCGGCGACTATCTGCGGGCCATCGTCCGCCTCGCCTGCGAGCGCGAGGACCTGGGCCCGGACTTCCGCAGCTGGCTGCGCGCCTACGTGGCCGCGGAGCTCTGACCCGCCCGCCGGGCCCCGTACCCCCGATCCCAGACACCCGTACCACCGCACCGCAACACCGCACCGAGGAGAACCCCATGATCGGCATGATTCTGGCCGCCGGCGCCGGCCGTCGTCTGCGTCCCTACACCGACACGCTGCCCAAGGCGCTCGTGCCCGTCGGCCCCGAGGGCGACGAGGAGAGCCTGACCGTGGTCGACCTGACGCTCGGCAACTTCGCCGAGGTCGGCCTGACCGAGGTCGCGATCATCGTGGGCTACCGCAAGGAGGCCCTGTACGAGCGCAAGGCGGCGCTGGAGGCCAAGTACGGCGTCAGCATCACGCTGATCGACAACGACAAGGCCGAGGAGTGGAACAACGCCTACTCCCTGTGGTGCGGCCGGGACGCCCTCAAGGACGGCGTCATCCTCGCCAACGGCGACACCGTGCACCCGGTCTCCGTCGAGAAGACCCTGCTGGCCGCGCGCGGCGACGGCAAGAAGATCATCCTCGCCCTCGACACGGTGAAGTCCCTCGCCGACGAGGAGATGAAGGTCGTCGTCGAGGACGGCAAGGGCGTGCGCCGGATCACCAAGCTGATGGACCCGGCCGAGGCCACCGGTGAGTACATCGGCGTCACCCTCATCGAGGGCGACGCGGCCGAGGAGCTGGCCGATGCGCTGAAGACCACCTTCGAGCGAGACCCGGACCTCTACTACGAGGACGGCTACCAGGAGCTCGTCAACCGCGGCTTCAAGGTCGACGTGGAGCCGATCGGCGACGTCAAGTGGGTCGAGATCGACAACCACGACGACCTCGCCAAGGGCAGGAAGATCGCGTGCCAGTACTGACCCGGCTGATACCCGCGCCGGTCGTCGTGGACATCCGGGCCGGGGCTCTGGCGGATCTGGCGGGCGTGCTCGCCGATCAGCGGATCTCCGGCTCGGGGAAGCTGGCGGTCGCGATCAGCGGGGGTTCCGGCCGGGCCCTGCGGGAACGGCTCACGGACAGCCTGCCGGGCGCCTCCTGGTTCGAGGTGGGCGGCGGCACGCTGAACGACGCCGTGAAGCTCGCCGAGGCCATGAAGTCCGGGCGGTACGACGCCGTGGTCGGCCTCGGCGGCGGCAAGATCATCGACTGCGCCAAGTTCGCCGCGGCGCGCGTCGGGCTGCCCCTGGTCGCCGTGGCGACGAACCTGTCCCACGACGGGCTGTGCTCCCCGGTCGCGACGCTCGACAACGACGCGGGCCGGGGCTCGTACGGAGTGCCGAACCCGATCGCGGTGGTCATCGACCTCGACATCATCCGCGAGGCTCCCGTCCGCTTCGTGCGGTCCGGGATCGGGGACGCGCTGTCCAACATCTCCGCCGTGGCCGACTGGGAGCTGGCCCACCGGGTCAACGGCGAGGACATCGACGGCCTGGCCGCCGCGATGGCCCGCCAGGCCGGCGAGGCCGTGCTGCGCCACCCGGGCGGCCTGGGCGACGACGCGTTCCTCGGGGTGCTGGCGGAGGGCCTGGTGCTCACCGGGATCTCGATGTCGGTGGCCGGTGACAGCCGCCCGGCCTCCGGCGCCTGCCACGAGATCAACCACGCCTTCGACCTGCTCTTCCCGCAGCGGGCCGCCAGCCACGGCGAACAGTGCGGGCTCGGCGCGGCGTTCGCCATGCATCTGCGCGGCGCCGTCCAGGAGTCCGTGCGCATGGCCCAGGTGCTGCGGCGCCACGGGCTGCCGGTCACCGCCGAGGACATGGGTTTCGACGTGGACGAGTTCGTCCGGGTGGTCGCGTTCGCGCCGAAGACCCGGCCGGGGCGCTACACGATCCTGGAACACCTGAACCTGTCCGAGGACGGCATCAGGGACGCGTACGCCGAGTACGTCAGAACCACCGCGGTCTGAGGGGCCAGGGCCCGGTTTGACCGGCTGTGCCGGGCCCCGTAACCTTGACCGTCGGCGTTTGTTCGCCACACCTCTGAGCACCGACCTCCCGCTCGTACGGGAGAGGCCGCTCGTCCACTCCGGATCATCACGGGTCCCCGGACCCGTGTGAGCGGCTGGCATCAGGGGTTTCCGCTTCGAGTGAGAGTGAGATCCGCGTGTACGCCATCGTGCGCAGCGGTGGCCGCCAGCACAAGGTTGCTGTCGGCGACATCGTTGAGGTTGACAAGATTTCCACCGCCAAGGTTGGCGACACGGTAGAGCTCTCTACCCTGCTCGTTGTCGACGGCGACGCCGTGACCAGCGACCCGTGGGTGCTCGACGGCATCAAGGTCCAGGCCGAGGTCGTGGACCACCACAAGGGCGCGAAGATCGACATCCTTCGCTACAAGAACAAGACCGGCTACCGCCGTCGCCAGGGTCACCGCCAGCAGTACACGGCGATCAAGGTCACCGGTATTCCCGCGGCTGCGAAGTAAGGGACTGAGAACACATGGCACACAAGAAGGGCGCATCGTCCACCCGGAACGGGCGCGATTCCAATGCTCAGCGGCTCGGCGTGAAGCGCTTCGGCGGCCAGGCCGTCAACGCCGGTGAGATCCTGGTCCGCCAGCGCGGCACCCACTTCCACCCGGGCACGGGCGTCGGCCGCGGCGGCGACGACACGCTGTTCGCCCTCGCCGCCGGTGCGGTCGAGTTCGGCACGCACCGTGGCCGCAAGGTCGTGAACATCGTTCCGATCGCCGGCTGAATTCCCGGCGCTCGTAGAGCGGTATGACGTGGAGGCGGACCTCACTTCCCGAGGAGGGAAGTGGGTCCGCCTTTCGCGTGTTGCCCTTACGGGGGCGAGCGAAGTTTTTCCGCAGGTATGCAACTGGAGGTTCCATCCATGACCACCTTCGTGGACCGCGTCGAACTGCATGTCGCCGCGGGTAACGGAGGCCACGGCTGTGCCTCCGTTCACCGTGAGAAGTTCAAGCCGCTCGGCGGTCCGGACGGCGGCAACGGCGGCCGCGGCGGCGATGTGACCCTGGTCGTGGACCAGTCCGTCACCACGCTCCTCGACTACCACCACCACCCCCACCGCAAGGCCACCAACGGCCAGCCCGGCGGCGGCGACCACCGCACCGGCAAGGAGGGCCAGGACCTGGTCCTTCCCGTCCCGGACGGCACCGTCGTCCTCGACCGCCAGGGCAATGTGCTCGCCGACCTCGTCGGCCAGGGCACCACCTTCGTCGCGGGCCAGGGCGGCCGCGGCGGCCTCGGCAACGCCGCGCTGGCCTCCGCCCGCCGCAAGGCCCCCGGCTTCGCGCTGCTCGGCGAGCCCGGCGAGGCCCGCGACATTGTCCTGGAGCTCAAGACCGTCGCCGACGTGGCCCTCGTGGGCTACCCGAGCGCCGGCAAGTCCTCGCTGATCTCGGTCCTCTCGGCCGCGAAGCCGAAGATCGCGGACTACCCCTTCACCACCCTCGTCCCGAACCTGGGCGTGGTCACCGCCGGTGAGACCGTCTACACCATCGCGGACGTCCCCGGCCTGATCCCGGGCGCCAGCCAGGGCAAGGGCCTCGGCCTGGAGTTCCTGCGCCACGTCGAGCGCTGCTCGGTGCTCGTCCACGTACTGGACACGGCGACGCTGGAGTCCGACCGCGACCCGGTCTCCGACCTCGACACGATCGAGGAGGAGCTGAAGCTGTACGGCGGTCTTGAGGACCGGCCCCGCATCGTCGTCCTCAACAAGATCGACATCCCGGACGGCCAGGACCTGGCGGACATGATCCGCCCCGACCTGGAGGCGCGCGGCTACCGCGTCTTCGAGGCGTCCGCCGTCGCCAGGACCGGGCTCAAGGAGCTGTCGTTCGCCCTCGCCGGCATCATCGCCGAGGCGCGCGCCGCCAAGCCGGTCGAGGAGGCCACCCGCATCGTCATCCGGCCCAAGGCCGTGGACGACGCCGGATTCACCGTCACCCTGGAGGAGGACGGCATCTACCGGGTGCGCGGCGAGAAGCCGGAGCGCTGGGTGCGCCAGACCGACTTCAACAACGACGAGGCCGTCGGCTACCTCGCGGACCGGCTGGCCCGGCTCGGTGTCGAGGACCAGCTGCGCAAGGCCGGGGCCCGGGCGGGCGACGGCGTGGCGATCGGCGCCGAGGACAACGCGGTCGTCTTCGACTGGGAGCCGACCGTGACCGCCGGTGCGGAGATGCTGGGCCGCCGCGGCGAGGACCACCGCCTGGAGGAGCCGCGTCCGGCCGCTCAGCGCCGCCGCGACCGCGAGGCGGAGCGCGACGAGGTCGCCGAGGAGTACCGGGACTTCGACCCGTTCTCGTAAGCACGTGGAACGGCCGCGGGCCCGGTCCCTTCCGAACGGTGGAAGGGGCCGGGCCCGCAGTCGTTTCCCGGGAGCCTCAGACCTGGGCCAGGGCCTCGGCGGGGGAGGGGACCGGGGGGCGCTCCGCGAGCGGGACCACCGGCAGCGGGGTCTCCTCGCCCAGGAACACCCGGCGCACCACGCGCTCGGCGGCCCGCCCGTCGTCGTAGTCGCAGTACCGCTCCCGGAACGCCGCGCGCAGCGCCGCCGCCTTCTCGTCGCGCCACTCCTCCGAGCCCAGGATCGCGGTCAGCCGCTCCTGGTCCGTCGCGACGGCGCCCGGGGGCTCGGCCATCAGGTCGAAGTAGGTGCCGCGCACGACCCGGTAGGTGTCCCAGTCGTCCGCGTGGATGACGATCGGGCGGTCCAGGTTGGCGTAGTCGAACATCGCCGAGGAGTAGTCGGTGATCAGGGCGTCGGAGGCGAGGTAGAGCTGTTCGACGTTGCCGTGGGCGGAGACGTCGATGATCCGGCCTCCTGCCTGGAGCTCGGCGAGCCGGCCGGTGGGCTTGTAGAAGTAGTGCCCGCGCACCAGCAGGGTGACGTCCGGGCCCAGGTCCTCGGCCAGCTTCGACAGGTCGATCCGGGGAGCGAACGCCTTCTCGTACTCGCGGTGGGTCGGCATGTACAGGAAGGCGGTCGTGCCGTCCGCGAGGCCGAGCTCCCGTCGGGCCGCCACGACGTCCGCGGCGGTGGCGTTGACCAGCACGTCGTTGCGCGGGTAGCCGGTCTCCAGGGTGGTGTACCGGCAGGGGTAGACCCGCTCCCAGACGGTGGTGGTGAACCGGTTGGAGGACAGGCTGAAGTCCCAGCGGTCGCAGCGCCGGAGCAGCTTCTCCATGTCCATGTCGGTGGACGCCGGGTACTGGGCCTGGTCGAGGCCCATCGTCTTCAGCGGGGTGCCGTGGTGGGTCTGGAGGTGGATCTGCCCGTCGCGCTTGACGATGGTGTCGCCGAAATTGACGTTGTTCGTCAGGTACTTGGCGCGGGCCATGACCGCCCAGTACTCGCGTGAGCCGACGATCACCTTCTCGACGCCCTTGGGCACCCGGTCGCGGTGCTCGGCGCGCACCGCCCAGACCCGGCGCGTCTGCGGCGCGAGCCGGCCGAGCTCGGCCTCGATGGCCGCCGGGTTGCAGGAGTAGCCGCGGCCCCAGTACGCGGAGAACACGGCCAGGTTCTCGTCCACCGGTAGCCGCAACTGGGACCGGTAGAACATGCCGAGCGCCGCCCGCTTGGCCCGGCCGATACGGGCCCTGCCGCCCAGCCGGGCGCGGTGGCGGACGCTGTTGGCGCGGGTCAGCCCGAAGAACGCGGAGGCCGAGTCGGCGCCGAGCAGCGCGTACTTGTAGCCGCGCCCGCCCGGCGGCCGCTCGAAGCCCTCCGGGAGCCGCGCGCGGTAGTCCTTGGCGGCCCGGTGGAAGAACTCGGCGCGCGCGTCGCGCGGCAGCCGGCCCGGCCGCTCCAGCACGGTCAGGTACTGGTCGACCATCTTCCGGAACAGCACCGGGCGCCAGCGGTCGAGGTCCGGCCGCCCGTCCAGGAACGCGAACACCCGGTCGTACTGGTCGAAGACGTCGAAGTGCTTCCGGCTGACCGTGGCCAGGATGTTGCCGCCCTCACGGCGCTGCCGGTACAGCACGCAGGAGCGGTCGAGCACCGCGATGCGCTCCGCCGCGATGAGCGAGCTGTACGTCCACGGGGCGTCCTCGTAGTAACCGGGCGGGAACTGGAAGCCGTGCCGGGTGACGAAGTCGCGACGGTAGGCCTTGTTCCACACGATCTGGAGCAGGTCCAGGAGCTGCGGGCGCTCGGCGAGCGAGAAGACGTCCGGGCCCTCCTCGCTCATCAGGTCGGTGCGCTTGTTGCGCAGCAGCCGCCCGTCCCAGTAGGTCCGGGTGTAGTCGTAGACCAGGATGTCCGGGTCGCCCGTCGCGTCGAGCCGGGCCGCGATGGCCGACAGCGAGCCCGGTGCCAGGGTGTCGTCGCTGTCCAGGAAGAGGACGTAGTCACCGGTCGCCTGTTCGAGCCCGGCGTTGCGCGCACGGCCCAGGCCGATGTTCTCCGTGAGGTGCAGCACACGCAGGCGGTCGTCGCGGGCCGCGTATGTGTCGAGGATCGCACCGGAACCGTCCGGGGAGCAGTCGTCCACCCCGATGATCTCGAAGTCGGCGAAGTCCTGCCCGAGCACGGAGTCCAGACACTCCCCGATGTACCCCTGCACGTTGTACGCAGGCACGATGAGTGTCAGTCGAGGCATCGTCCACCAGTTCCAGAGGGCTGTCCGCAGGGGTTCTACGAGGGGCGCGGTCGGACCGTGCGACAGTGGTCGGCGTCCGGCACCCGGACAGCGTAATTGATCGCCCCGGCCGCACCCGGGGGGTGCCTCGGGCCCTTCCACGTAGGGTGGAACGCCGACGGGGGCACAGCAGCGGACAGGAGACGCACGACATGACCTGGATGGTTACGGGTGGGGCGGGGTTCATCGGTGCGCACGTGGTGCGCGCGATGCTCGCCGGTGGTCAGCGGGTGGTCGTGTTCGACGACCTGTCGACGGGCAGCGCCGACAAGGTGCCTGCGGGCGTCCCCCTGGTGACCGGCACGGTTCTCGACCGCGAGGCCCTGGACGCCGCGATCCGCGAGCACGGGGTGACCGGTGTGGTGCACGTCGCGGGCAAGAAGCAGGTCGGCGAGTCCGTCGAGCGGCCCCTGTACTACTACAAGGAGAACGTCACCGGCCTGGAGGTCCTGCTGGAGAGCATGGTCGCCGCGGGCGTCGACCGGCTGGTGTTCTCCTCGTCGGCCGCCGTCTACGGCATGCCCGACGTCGACCTCGTCACCGAGACGACCCCGTGCGCGCCGATGAGCCCGTACGGCGAGACCAAGCTGGTCGGCGAGTGGCTGATCCACGCCGCCGCCAGGGCCCACGGGCTGCGCGCCGCCTCGATGCGCTACTTCAACGTGGCGGGCGCCGCCTCGCCGGAGCTGGCCGACGAGGGCGTCTTCAACCTTGTCCCGATGGTCTTCGAGCGCCTGGAGGCCGGTGAGGCCCCGCGCATCTTCGGCGACGACTACGACACGCCCGACGGCACCTGCATCCGCGACTACATCCACGTCGAGGACATCGCCTCCGCCCACCTCGCCGCCGCCCGCCGGCTGGAGGACGCCGAGCCCGGCACGGACCTCACGCTGAACATCGGCCGCGGCGAGGGCAGCTCGGTGCGCGAGATGGTCGACCGCATCCTCAAGGTCACGGGCAACGAGGACGCCACCGCCGAGGTCTCCGCCCGCCGCCCCGGCGACCCGGCCCGCGTGGTCGCCTCCGCCGAGCGCATCAGCGCGGAGCTGGGCTGGTCGGCGCGGTACGGCGTGGACGAGATGATCGAGTCCGCCTGGCAGGGCTGGCGCCTGCGCCACCCGTAAGCACGGCCGTACGCAGGGCCCGGCACCGCTCCCCGAGGACGGCGCCGGGCCCTGCGCGCATGACGGGGTGGTCCGGGTTGCGGGAGACCGTCACTTTTCCCGCTGATATAGCGTTAAGGGCCGTTTTGTCGCGGAAGATGCGAGGGAAGCTCAGTAAGGTCCCCTAGATAGCGGCCCTGGTGGCCGCCGTCCTATCTCATCGTGGGGGCAGGAACTGTGAAGGCTCTCGTACTTTCCGGTGGGGCCGGCACCCGGCTTCGTCCCATCACCCATACCTCGGCGAAACAGCTGGTCCCGGTGGCGAACAAGCCGGTGCTGTTCTACGGCCTGGAGGCCATCGCGGAGGCCGGCATCACCGAGGTCGGCATCATCGTGGGCGACACCGAGGAGGAGATCCGCGCGGCGGTCGGCGACGGTTCGCGCTTCGGCATCGATGTCACCTACATCCCGCAGGCCGAACCCCTCGGCCTCGCCCACGCGGTCCTGGTCGCCCAGCGCTTCCTGGGGAACGACGACTTCGTCATGTACCTGGGGGACAACTTCATCGTCGGCGGGATCGCGGACCTGGTCGAGGAGTTCCGCGCGGACCGGCCCGACGCGCAGATCCTGCTGACCCGGGTGCCCGACCCGACCTCGTTCGGCGTCGCGGAGCTGGACGGGGACGGCAGGGTGGTGGCCCTGGAGGAGAAGCCGGAGCACCCCAAGAGCGACCTCGCGCTCGTCGGCGTCTACCTCTTCACCCCGGCCGTCCACGAGGCCGTCCGCTCGATCCGCCCCTCCTGGCGCGGCGAGCTGGAGATCACCCACGCCATCCAGTGGCTCATCGACCGCGAACGCGACGTGCGCTCCACCATCATCCGCGGCTACTGGAAGGACACCGGCAACGTCACCGACATGCTGGAGGTCAACCGGACCGTCCTGGAGAGCGTCGAGCCGTGCACCGACGGCGCCTACGTCGACGGCGAGAGCGAGATCATCGGCCGGGTGCTGATCGAACCGGGCGCCCGGGTCACCCGCAGCCGGATCGTGGGCCCCGCCGTCATCGGGACCGGGTCGGTGATCAGCGACGCCTATGTCGGCCCGTTCACCTCGGTCGCCCAGAACTGCCGCATCGAGGACAGTGAGATCGAGTACTCCATCGTCCTCGGGGGCGCCTCCATCGACGGGGTGCGGCGCGTGGAGGCCTCGCTGATCGGCCACGACGTCGAGGTGACGCCCGCGCCCCGCAGCCCCTCCGCCCACCGACTCGTCCTCGGCGACCACAGCAAGGTGCAGATCTCCTCATGACCGGTACGCGCATCCTCGTCACCGGAGGCGCCGGCTTCATCGGCTCCCACTACGTCCGTACGCTGCTCGGCCCGGACGGCCCCGGCGACGTCTCCGTCACCGTGCTCGACGCCCTCACCTACGCGGGCAACCCGGCCAACCTGGATGAGGTCCGGGGCCACCCGGGCTTCGCCTTCGTGCACGGCGACATCTGCGACGCGGAGCAGGTCGGGCGGCTCATGGCCGGACACGACCAGGTGGTGCACTTCGCCGCCGAGTCCCACGTGGACCGCTCCATCGACGGCGGCGCCGCCTTCGTCCGTACGAACGTCGTGGGCACCCACACCCTGGTCCACGCCGCGCACGAGGCGGGCGTCCGCACCTTCGTGCACGTCTCCACGGACGAGGTCTACGGCTCCATCGACGAGGGCTCCTGGACCGAGGACGAACCCCTCGCGCCCAACTCCCCGTACTCCGCCTCCAAGGCGTCGAGCGACCTCATCGCCCTGGCGTACCACCGCACCCACGGGCTCGACGTCCGCGTCACCCGCTGCTCCAACAACTACGGGCACCACCACTTCCCCGAGAAGGTCATCCCGCTCTTCGTCACCAACCTCCTGGAGGGGCTGCCCGTCCCGCTGTACGGCGACGGCGCCCATGTCCGCGACTGGCTGCACATCGACGACCACGTCCAGGGCATCGAGCTCGTCCGCACCCAGGGCCGCCCCGGCGAGGTCTACAACATCGGCGGCGGCACCGAACTCTCCAACAAGGAGCTCACCCGGCTGCTCCTGGAGGCGTGCGACGCCGACTGGGACACCGACGTGGTCCACGTCGAGGACCGCAAGGGCCACGACCGGCGCTACTCCGTCGACTGCACGAAGATCCGCGAGGAGCTGGGTTACGCGCCCCGCAAGGACTTCGCGGCCGGGCTCGCCGAGACCGTCCGCTGGTACCGCGAGAACCGCTCCTGGTGGGAACCGCTCAAGGAGAGGGCCGCCCTGTGAGGCCGCGCTGGCTGGTCACCGGGGCCGGCGGCATGCTCGGCCGGGACCTGACGACCGCGCTGGCCCGCGAGGGCGCCACCGTCGTCGCGGCGGACCGCGCGGCCCTGGACGTCGCGGACCCGGCGCAGGTCCGCGCCGTCTTCGACGCGCAGCGGCCCGCCGTCGTCGTGAACTGCGCCGCCTGGACCGCGGTGGACGACGCGGAGAGCCGGGAGGCCGAGGCGCTGCGCGTCAACGGCACCGGACCCGCCGTCCTCGCCGGTGCCTGCCGCGCCCACGGCAGCGTCCTGCTGCACGTCTCCACCGACTACGTGTTCGCGGGCGACGCGGACCGGCCGTACCCGGAGGACGCCCCGACCGCCCCGCGCAGCGCGTACGGCCGCACCAAACTGGCCGGGGAGCGCGCGGTCCTGGAGACCCTGCCGGACACGGGCCACGTCGTGCGGACGGCCTGGCTCTACGGAGCGGGCGGCGCCAACTTCGTCCGTACGATGATCAGGCTGGAAGCCGTCAAGGACACCCTCGACGTGGTGGACGGCCAGCGCGGACAGCCCACCTGGACCGTCGATCTCGCCTCCCGGCTGGTCCTGCTGGGCCGCGCCGCGCTCGACGGCACCGCCCCGGCGGGCGTCTACCACGGCACCAGCGCAGGTGCCACGACCTGGTACGGCCTGGCCCGCGAGGTGTTCCGGCTGCTGGGCGCCGACCCGGACCGCGTCCGGCCCGTCGACAGCGCCGCCTTCGCCAGGCCCGCGCCCCGGCCCGCGTACAGCGTGCTCGCGCACGACCGCTTCCGGGCCGCCGGCATCGACCCGGTCCGCGACTGGCGCGCGGCGCTGCACGCGGCCTTCCCCGCGCTCCTCGCCGCCGAACGCCCCGGTCAGCGACCGGCCGGGCTGAACGACGGCTCGGCAGCCCGGACCCCCGGCACCGCCGGACCGTCCGCGCGCAGCCGCGCGTAGTACGCCTCGCACTCCGCGTACGAGGGCAGCAGCCCGCGCTCCCCGGCCTCGGCGAGCTTCGGGGCCGAGGCGTCCTTCGGGGAGAGCAGCGGCGCGATGTCCGCCGGCCACGCGATGCCGAGGTCCGGGTCGAGCGGGTCGACGCCGTGCTCCCGCTCCGGCGCGTAGCCCTCGGAGCAGAGGTACAGCACGCAGGCGTCGTCGGTCAGCGCCATGAACCCGTGCCCGAGCCCCTCCGCGAGGTAGACCGCCCGGTGGTCGGTGTCGTCCAGCCGGACCGCCTCCCACCGCTTGAACGTGGGCGAGCCGGCGCGTACGTCCACGATCACGTCCAGCACCGCGCCCCGCACGCACTTCACGTACTTCGCCTGGCCCGGCGGCACGTCCGCGAAGTGGATGCCGCGCAGCGTGCCCCGCCGCGAGCGGGAGAAGTTGGCCTGCGCGAGCCCCAGCGTGTGCCCGGCCGCGGCTCCCAGGTCCGCCGCCCGGAACCACTCGTGGAAGCTGCCGCGGTCGTCCGGGAAGACCGTGGGCTCGTGCACCCAGGCCCCGGGAACGGAGAGCCGGCGCATGCGATCACATCCTGTTCGCACTCCGCGGGACCTCCTGCCGGCCCCGGTGTCTCTGCCCAACGAGTCCAAGGACCGAACAGACACGGAACGGGACATAAGGCGATGAAAAGGTTGCCACGGTGCTTCCACGGTGCGGAACGCGAAGGCGCCGGATTCCGCTCTCGCGTAGATTGCGGGGTCCAGCGAGCGAATGCGGGGGACCGGGTGTCAGGGGCAAGGCAGGGCGTGACGGAAGCCCGCAGGATCGTGGTCAAGGTCGGTTCCTCCTCCCTCACCACCGCCGCCGGCGGCCTCGACGCCGACCGCGTCGACGCCCTGGTCGACGTACTGGCCAAGGTCCGCGACGGCGGCGAACGCGAGGTCGTCCTCGTCTCCTCCGGCGCCATCGCCGCCGGACTCGCCCCGCTCGGACTGCACCGCAGGCCCAAGGACCTGGCCCGCCAGCAGGCCGCCGCCAGCGTCGGCCAGGGACTCCTCGTCGCCCGCTACACCGCCTCCTTCGCCCGCTACGGCGTCCGCGTCGGCCAGGTCCTGCTCACCAGCAACGACACCAGCCGCCGCGCCCACTACCGCAACGCCTACCGCACCCTGGACCAGCTCCTGGACATGGGCGCGCTGCCCGTCGTCAACGAGAACGACACCGTCGCCACGGACGAGATCCGGTTCGGCGACAACGACCGGCTCGCCGCCCTCGTCGCCCACCTGGTCCGCGCCGATCTGCTGGTCCTCCTCTCCGACGTGGACGGCCTCTACGACGGCGACCCGAGCATCCCCGGCACCAGCCGCATCGCCGAGGTCACCGGCCCCGCCGACCTGGCCGGGGTCAGCATCGGCAGCGCGGGCAAGGCGGGCGTCGGCACCGGCGGCATGGTCACCAAGGTCGAGGCCGCCCGGATCGCCACCGCCGCGGGCATCCCCGTCGTTCTCACCTCCGCGAGCCACGCCGCCGACGCCCTCGCCGGCCGCGACACCGGCACCTACTTCCACCGCACCGGCCGCCGCTCCGCCGACCGGCTCCTCTGGCTCGCCCACGCCTCGACCCCGCGCGGCTCGCTGACCCTGGACGACGGGGCGGTGCAGGCGGTCGTGGAGCGCCACAGCTCGCTGCTCCCGGCCGGGATCGCGGCGGTGGAGGGCGAGTTCACCGCGGGCGACCCGGTGGAGCTGCGCGATCTGCGGGGGCGGCCCGTGGCGCGCGGGCTCGTCAACTTCGACGCCAAGGAGATGCCGCAACTCCTCGGCCGCTCCACCCGCGACCTCGCCCGGGACCTCGGCCCCGCCTACGAACGCGAGGTCGTACACAGGGACGATCTCGTCCTCCTGCACGGCTGACGCCCCCCGAAACGGCTGAAAGTCCAGCCATCGGACCGAGACCTTCACGAAAACCGCCCCACACCGGGCCGCGGGCTGGTCCACTTTGTAGCAGGGAAACTGCGGGGTACAGCAAAAGCAACACATCACAGGAGGCCGCCGGTGAGACGAGCGCGCCCGGGGGCGCCGCCCCGAGGAACGGGTGGCCGCACCCTGACCAGTGTGGGAGCGGGGGCCGGCTTCGACGGGAGCGGACCCGCGGACCGGAGGGACGAGCGCCCCGCCCGGCCGGAGCCGAGACCGGCCGGCCAGGAGCACGCCCCGTCGAAGCTGTGGCACGTCACCCTCTGCGTCTCCGGGAACGAGTTCCCGCTGAAGGAGGTCAGGCGCGGTCTCGAACAGCTCGCGCACGACCACCCGTTCCTGCTGACCAGCCGCTACGCCAACGACCACGCGGAGATCCGCTACTGGGAGGAGGCCCGCGACCTGCACGACGCGGCGGCCGTCGCCCTGCGGCTGTGGGGCGAGCACCGCTCCACCGCCGGTCTGCCGCCCTGGGCGATCGTCGGCCTCGAAGTCATCGACCGCGAGACCTACCACCAGCGCGTCGCCGAGGGCTACGGGCCGCCGCCGGCCGCCCCCGTCGGCGTCCACCCGTACTGACCGGCCGCCGCCGGTGAAACGGCCGTCTCGCATCACGGGATGCGTGCGGAATGCCCGCAGGGCGCGCACTACTCTGCGGGCATGACCACGCTCTCGCCGTACGACAACCTGTCTCCCGTGGCCCAGGCCGCCTACCGGGCCCGCTCCGCCGCCGCCGACATCGCGCCACTTCCGCGCGCGGCCAAGGACGACGCGCTCCTGGCGATCGCCGACGCGCTGGAAGTACGGACGAGCGACATCCTCGCGGCCAACGCCGAGGACGTGGCGCGCGCCCGTGAGGCGGGGACCAGCGAATCCGTCGTGGACCGGCTGACCCTCACCCCGGAACGCATCCGCGCCATCGCCGCCGACGTCCGGGACGTCGCCGCCCTGCCCGACCCGGTCGGCGAGGTCGTCCGCGGCTCGACCCTGCCCAACGGCATCGACCTGCGCCAGGTCCGGGTGCCGCTCGGCGTCGTCGGGATCATCTACGAGGCCCGGCCCAACGTGACCGTGGACGCCGCCGCCCTCTGCCTGAAGTCGGGCAACGCCGTCCTGCTGCGCGGCTCGTCCTCCGCCTTCGCGTCGAACACCGCCCTGGTGCGGGTGCTGCGCGACGCCGTGGGCGGCTCCGGCCTGCCGGCCGACGCGGTGCAGCTGGTCCCGGGCGAGAGCCGCGACTCGGTGCGCGAGCTGATGCGCGCCCGGGGCCTCGTGGACGTGCTCATCCCGCGCGGCGGCGCCTCGCTGATCCGCACGGTGGTCGAGGAGTCCACGGTCCCCGTCATCGAGACCGGCACCGGCAACTGCCACGTGTACGTCGACGCGCAGACCGACCTGGACATGGCCGTGGAGATCCTGGTCAACTCCAAGGCCCAGCGCCCCAGCGTCTGCAACGCCGCCGAGACCCTGCTCGTCCACAAGGACATCGCCGACGCCTTCCTGCCGCGCGCCCTGGACGCCCTGGCCGAAGCCGGTGTGACCGTGCACGGCGACGAACGGGTGCTGGAGTACGCCGAGGGCTCCAAGGCCACGGTGGTCGCGGCGACCCCGGAGGACTGGGAGACCGAATACCTCTCGTACGACATCGCGGCGGCCGTCGTGGAGTCGCTGGACGCGGCCGTGGCGCACATCCGGCTCTGGTCCTCCGGCCACACCGAGGCCATCGTCACCACCTCGCAGGCCGCCGCCCGCCGCTTCACCCAGCTGGTGGACTCCACGACGGTGGCCGTCAACGCCTCGACCCGGTTCACCGACGGAGGCCAGTTCGGTTTCGGCGCCGAGATCGGCATCTCCACGCAGAAGCTGCACGCCAGGGGCCCCATGGGCCTGCCGGAACTGACGTCGACCAAGTACATCGTCACCGGCGACGGCCATGTGCGGTGACCCGGTGACAGGCGAATGCGCCGTCTCCCTGCCCAAAGCGGTCCGCCGGGGCTAGTCTGAAACCGTGGCGGACGACGTGGGGGGCAGGCCGTATCCGAACGGCTGGGAGCCCGACGACGACCGCGGGGGCGCGGACGAGGACTTCGCCTCCGTGGTGTTCGACGAGGACTTCGTACGGGCCGCCGAGTTCCATGAACCGACCGCCGTCGAGCGGCTGTTGGCCGCCGCGGAGGCGCGCGCGGAGGCCGACGCCCGGCGCGCCGGAGCCCGCGGCGGCCCCTTCGAGGACGACCTGTACGACGAGGGCTACGGTCCGGGCGGCTACGGCGGCCCGGACGGCTACGACCCGCTGGACGCGGACGACTTCCACGAGCACGGGCCCTACGGGCGCCACGGCGGCGCGCTCCGCCCGTACCGGGGGGCGGCCCGCTGGCACCGGCCGATCGCCTGGCTGCTGGCTGTCCTGATGGGCGTCGGCATGGTCGCCCTCGCCTTCAGCGCCGTCTACCGCAACAGCTCGGGGGACCGGCAGGACCAGGTCCCGCCGCCCGCCTCCACCGGTGTGGACAGCGCGCCCGGGCCCGGCCCCGGCTCCGCCCCCTCGGACGCGGACGACTACTCCCGCCCGATGGTCTCCGCCGTCCCGCGCACCCCCTGACCTCCCCCTCCCCGGACGGACCCGTCCCGCGTCCGGGTCCCCCGTCCGGCGGTCCGGTGGAACTCCCCGGTGGTTGCCGGGCGTCACCGCGTTTACCGTCGTCGTGATCGACCCACCCTGAAGGTATGACCCCTCCTCCGCCCGAAGAGGGGACTTCTCACGGAGTCGGGAGAAGTCATGGCACATCGCGGAGATCCACCCGACGGCCCGGCGGAGAACGGCGCGCACGGTCCGGACGACGAGTACGGCTCACTCGTCTTCGACGAGTCCTTCGTGCGGGCCGCCCGGCTGCAGGAATTCTCCGCCCAGGAGCGGATGGGGGAGCACGCCCGCGCCGTCCGCAGCCTGCCCGGGCGGGCCTACCGCAACGGCTCCCGGATCGCCCTCGCCCTGATGATCCTGATCGCCCTGGCCTTCGGCACGGCCGTCTTCATGGGCCTGAGCCACCCCTACGAGACCCCGGCCGCAGCCCGGAAGCCCGAACCGCTGCGGATGACCCTCGTCCCGCTCGCCCCGCGCGGCGCCGTCCCCGCGGGCACCCCCGCCGCCCTCTTCGCGAGCAGCCCCGCCGCGCACTACCCGAAGGGCCGGGACGGCATCAGCCCGCCGCCCGCCCGGCACACCACCGACTTCTCGGAGAGCGAGGTGAGCGCCGCCCTGGCCACGGTGAAGGACTATCTGGCCGCCTCCTCGCTCGACCCCGACGTGCTCAGCGGGAACGCCGTGCGCCCGGTGGAGGCGCTGCTCGACCCGGACCAGATGGAGCAGTTCGACCGCAGCGTCAACGAGCCCTACGACGACGGGCAGCACGCGGCGACCGGCTGGCTCGTCCGCTTCGACCCGGTCCGGGTCACCCCGGACCCCGAGGTCCGGGTCCGGGGCACCCTGCGCTACGTCCAGACGGGCTCCGACGCCCTGGAGGTCGTCTCGGACCACACCTTCACGTACGCCCTGCGCCCCGCCGTGTCGGGCCCCCAGCCGAAGGGCGGCGCCTCCCTCTTCACCGTGCGGCGGGAGATGCGCTTCCGGTTCGACCGGGAGGACCTGCGGCTGCACCGCCTGGAGGTGCAGACCAGCTACCTCCAGGCGGGCCCGCAGTCCTGCCCGGCCGACGCCTCGGGCGCCCTGCGGCCGCTGCTCGCCGGCGAGCGGGCGGTCTCGCGCGGACCGGCGGGCACCGACCCGTACGCCACGGGCCGGCCGGTCGCGGCGCTCTGCGGGACGCTGGAGGTCAGCTCCCTTCCGCCGACGGCCCCTGCGAGTCCTCAGGGTTCTCCGTAGCACCGCCCTTGGCGCCGCCCGCGCCGGTGAACTTGTCCCGCAGCTTGCCGCCCAGGTCCCCGGCGCCGCCCGCTATGTCGCCGACGAGCTTCATCAGCGGATCCTTGCTGTTGCGCACCGAATCGGCGTAATGCGAGGCGGACTCCTTGAACGAGTCCGTCACCGAGGTGTCCTTGTCCTCGTCCCGGCGCGGGTAGTGGCCGTCCATGATCCGCTGGTACTCGCGGGTCTCCGACCACTTCTTGAGCTCGGCGGCGCGGACCGTGGTGAACGGGTGCGAGCGGGGCAGCACGTTGAGGATCTTGAGCACCGAGTCGCGCAGGTCGCCGGACTTCTCGTACTCGTCGGCCTGGGCGAGGAACGCGTCCACGTTCATCTCGTGGAGGTGGTTGCCGCCGGCGATCTTCATCAGGCCGCGCATCGACGCCTGTATGTCCTGGCCGGCCAGCAGCCCGGCCCGGTCCGCCGACAGCTCCGACTTGCGGAACCACTCGCGCAGCGCCGTCACGATCGCCATGATCGCGACGTTGCCCAGCGGGATCCAGGCGACCTTGAGCGCCAGATTGGTGAGGAAGAGGAGGATCGTGCGGTAGACCGCGTGACCCGACAGGGCGTGTCCGACCTCGTGGCCGATGACCGCCCGCATCTCCTCCTCGTCCAGCAGCTCCACCAGACCCGTGGTCACCACGATGATCGGCTCGTCCAGCCCGATGCACATGGCGTTGGGCCGGGGGTCCTGGTTGACGTACATCGGCGGGACCTTCTCCAGGTCCAGGATGTAACAGGCGTCCCGGAGCATGTCGTTGAGGTGCGCGAACTGGGCGTCGCTCACCCGGACGGAGTCCGACAGGAAGAGGAGCCGCAGGCTGCGCTCCGGCAGCAGTCCGCTCAGCGCCTTGAAGACGGTGTCGAAGCCGCTCAGCTTGCGCAGCGCGACCAGTGCGGAGCGGTCCGCGGGGTGCTCGTAGGCCCGGGAGGAGATCCCCGGGAAACGCTTGCGCTGCCTGCTCGGTACGCGGTCCTGGCTCTCGTGGCTGCTGGTCATGACATGGGCCCCCTGTGTTCGTACGAGACGTCGCTCGCCCCCTGACGCCGCCCAGCCTAGGTGCTGGGGCTACGGTGTGCGGGGGGCTGTGGATAACTGAGGAGACGCCCGACATGCCGCACACCGTTGCTCTGTTCGCCGCCGCATCCGAGGATCAGGGGCCGGGCAACACGATCCGCATCGTGCTGGTCGTCTCCCTCCTGGGAGCCGCCCTGCTGGCCTGGTTCCTGCTCCGCGGATACCGCAACGACGACAACAACGACTGAGTCGGCGTGAGCGTGCCCGGGGCGCCCGCATACGATGTCCGCGACGTCTTCCCCCGACTCCCGATCGATAGGTCCTGCCGAAGATGAGCCTCACGAGCACCGCACACCAGCTGGTCACCGTCGCCGCCGAGGGCGCGGAGCACGGTGGTAACCACAACAGCCTCGAGCCGATCGTCACCGGTGGCGGGGCGTTTGTCGCGCTTCTCCTCCTTCTCTGGATCACCACGCGCTTCAACCGCGACCGCTGAGGCCGAGGCGTACAGCTGTGCCAGTAGGCTCTGCACGCATGGGAGAGCAGGAAGTGCCTACCGGCCGCGGAAAACGCCGACTCGGCGTGATGGGCGGGACGTTTGACCCGATTCATCATGGACACCTGGTGGCGGCCAGTGAAGTGGCCGCCCAGTTCCACCTCGACGAGGTGATCTTCGTACCGACCGGGCAGCCGTGGCAGAAGAGCCACAAGCAGGTGTCCCCGGCGGAGGACCGCTATCTGATGACGGTCATCGCGACGGCGTCCAACCCGCAGTTCTCGGTCAGCCGCAGCGACATCGACCGCAAGGGCCCCACGTACACGATCGACACCCTGCGGGACCTGCGCGAGGCCCACGGCGAGGCGGACCTCTTCTTCATCACCGGTGCCGACGCGCTCGCCCAGATCCTCACCTGGCGGGACGCCGACGAGCTGTTCTCGCTCTCCCACTTCATCGGCGTGACCCGGCCGGGCCATGTGCTCACGGACGACGGGCTGCCGAAGGGGGGCGTCTCCCTGGTGGAGGTCCCCGCGCTCGCGATCTCCTCGACGGACTGCCGTGCGAGGGTCGCCCAGGGCGAACCGGTCTGGTACCTCGTGCCCGACGGCGTGGTCCGCTACATCGACAAGCGCCAGCTGTACCGCGGCGAGTGAGCCACGGAAAGGGGCACCGGTGAACGACCGACAGAACCCGTACGACCCGTACTACCAGCAGCCGCAGATCATCGGCTACGACGAGTACGGGCAGCCGGTGTACCAGCAGCAGCCGGGGCAGCAGCAGTACGACCCGTACGCGCAGCAGCCGCAGCAGCAGCCCGACCCGTACGGCGGCCAAGCGCCCCAGGGTGGCGGGCAGGGCTACGGCTACGACCCGTACGCCCAGCAGCGGCCCCCCGCGCCGCCGCAGCCGTACGACCCCTACGCGGCCCAGCCCCAGCAGGCCCCGCAGCAGGACTACGGCTACGACCGGTACGGGTACGACACCGGGCAGCAGCAGCCCGTCCATGACACCGGGCAGCAGCCCGCCGCGGTCGACACGACCCAGCAGTGGAACATTCCGCAGCAGGCCGCGACCCCCGCCCCGGCCCCCGCGCCCGCCCCGCCCCGCGAGCCCGCGGCGCGTCCGGGACCGGACGCGGCCGTGCCCGGGCAGCGCCGCGGCGGCGACGACTACCGCACCGAGCAGTTCGCCTTCATCGAGGAGCCCGACGAGGACTCCGAGGACGTCATCGACTGGCTCAAGTTCACCGAGAGCCGCAGCGAGCGCCGCGAGGAGGCGCGCCGCCGGGGCCGCAACCGGATCGTCGCGCTGCTCGTCGTCGGGGTCCTGGCCGTGCTCGGCGGCGTCGGGTACCTGTGGTCGGCGGACAAGATCCCCGGACTGTCCGACGGGGAGAAGGAGAACACCGCGACGACCGGTCCGCAGCGCCGGGACGTCATCGTGGTCCACCTCCACAACACCAAGTCCGGCGGCACGTCCACCGCGCTGCTGGTCGACAACGTCACCACCAAGCAGGGCACCACGGTCCTGCTCCCCAACTCCCTCGCCGTCTCCGACGAGGACGGCACCACCACCACGCTCGGCAAGTCGGTCGACGACGACGGCACGTCCGGGACCCGGGACTCCCTGGACACCCTGCTCGGCACCGACATCAGCGGGACCTGGCGGCTCGACACCCCGTACCTGGAGAACCTGGTCGACCTCGTCGGCAACATCGAGGTCGACACCGACACCGCGGTGCCGGGCGCCAAGAAGGGCTCCGGCGACCTGGTGAAGAAGGGCGAGGCGCAGACCCTCAGCGGCCAGATGGCCGTCGCGTACGCCACGTACCGGGGGCCCGGCGAGGCCGAGGCCAAGCAGCTGATGCGGTTCGGGCAGGTCATGCGCGGGGTGCTGCGCAAGATGTCCGACGACCCGCAGGCCGCCACGGTCACCGTTCAGACGCTGGCCCAGATCCTGGACCCGTCGCTGCCCGAGAAGGACCTCGGCGCCTCGCTGGCGAAGCTGGCGGAGCACGCCAAGATCGGCGACTACAAGACGGCGCTGCTGCCCGTGCAGGACGACGGCACCCTCACCGACGCGGCCACCGAGAGCGTGGTCAAGGACATCCTCGGCGGCACGGTCAAGGCGCCGTCGGCGGACGGCGTGGTCCGGGTCGGGATCAAGAACGCCACCGGCGACACCGGCTCCACCGAGTCCGCCCGGGGCAAGCTGGTCAACGGCGGTTTCGCCTTCGTCAACAGCGGGAAGGCCGACGCGGTCTCCTCCTCGCAGGTGGTCTACGCCGAGGCGGCCGACAAGGAGAAGGCGACCCAGGTCGCCAAGACCCTCGGACTGCCGACGAGCGCCGTCAAGAAGGGCAAGCCGGCCGGGAACGCGGACGTGTCCGTCCTCCTCGGCCAGGACTACAAGCCCGAGTAGCCGCGGAGCGGTCGCGGGAGGTCCGGAGCCGAGCGGCCCGGGCCTCCCCGGGCGGCCCGCGGGCGGGCCGCGGAATATGGCTGCGTGGGCGGGCGGTTCCCCGTGAGACCCTAGAGGTCTATCCGACCGACGACGAAAGCCTGCTTGTGACCGCCACTGACCGCTCCATCGAGCTCATCAACGCCGCCGCTCAGGCGGCCGCCGACCGGCTCGCGCACGACATCATCGCCTACGACGTCAGCGACGTGCTGTCGATCACCGACGCCTTCCTGCTGGCCTCGGCCCCCAACGACCGCCAGGTCAAGTCGATCGTCGACGAGATCGAGGAGCGGCTCCAGAAGGAGCTCGGCGCCAAGCCGGTCCGCCGCGAGGGCGACCGCGACGCCCGGTGGATCCTCCTCGACTACGTCGACATCGTCATCCACGTCCAGCACAGCGAGGAGCGCGTCTTCTACGCGCTGGAGCGCCTGTGGAAGGACTGCCCCGAGCTCGACCTGCCCGAGGACGCGGTGAAGACCCGCGGCAAGGCCGCCGAGCACGCGCAGCTCAACGGCGGTACGGAAGGTGAGCAGAGCTGAACGGCAGCAGGAGCGGCAGGGGCCGCAGGATCGTCCTCTGGCGCCACGGCCAGACGGCATGGAATCTGGAGCGCCGCTTCCAGGGCTCCACGGACATCGAGCTGACCGAGACCGGCGTGGCGCAGGCCGCCCGGGCCGCCCGGCTGCTCGCCTCGCTGAAGCCGGACGCGATCGTGGCCTCCGACCTGCGGCGGGCCGCGGCCACGGCCGCCGAGCTCGCCGCGATCACCGGGCTCGACGTGGTGCACGACGCGGGCCTGCGTGAGACCTACGCGGGCGCCTGGCAGGGCCTGACCCACGAGGAGATCGTGGAGCGGTACGGCGAGCAGTACGCCGCCTGGAAGCGCGGCGAGCCCGTGCGGCGCGGTGGCGGCGAGCTGGAGACCGAGGTCGCCGACCGGGCCGCGCCGGTGGTCCTCGGGCACGCCGGAAAGCTGCCCGACGACGGCACGCTGGTCGTCGTCAGCCACGGCGGCACCATCCGGACCACCATCGGCCGGCTGCTGGGCCTGGAGGCGCACCACTGGGAAGGGCTCGGCGGGCTGACCAACTGCTGCTGGTCCGTGCTCGGCGAGGGCGCCCGCGGCTGGCGGCTCCTGGAGCACAACGCCGGCACCCTGCCCGAACCGGTGCTCGGCGACGACACCTGATCCGGTCGTCGCCGGCCGCCCCCCGGGGCGGCAGGGGCCGGATTTCACTTTCCGGCTGGTCACAGGCTAAAGTTCTTCTTGTTCGCAGCGCGGAAGCGCAGGGAAACACAGCGGACAGCGGGGCTATAGCTCAGTTGGTAGAGCGCTTGCATGGCATGCAAGAGGTCAGGAGTTCAATTCTCCTTAGCTCCACAATCGGAAATCCCGTCCCCACCAGGGGGCGGGATTTTCCGCGTGTGCGGTCAACGGTCCTCGTCGCCCCGGCGGTGCTTCCGCAGCGCGGCGAGCAGCTCCCTGCTCTCCTCGTCGGCCGGGGTGTACGTGACGATCCGGCACTCGGGCAGCCCGTTGATGGTCAGCGACACCGAGGTCATCCGTATCTCACCGGAGACCGCCCAGTGCCGGAAGGTCTTCACGCGCCGCCCCGGCGGGACGACGTCCCCGCTGCGCCACAGCTGCGCGAAGTAGGGGCTGGCCTCCGACAGCGCGGCGATGAACGACTCCCACGCGGGCTCGCCCACATGGCGCCCGTAGCCGCTGCGCAGGGTCGCCGCCATCAGGGGCAGCTCCTGGTCGCGGTGCACGACCGGACAGTCCTTCTCGGAGGCCGTGAACAGCGACCACAGCGCGTTGCGGACGTTGGTGCCCCGCATGGCCGGGATGCCGAAGAGGTCCTGGTAGCCCGGATTGGTCGCCAGCACGTCGTAGCGCGCGTTGTAGACGACGGCGGGGAGCGGGTCGAGCGCGTCGATGATGCCCTGGATCTCCTCGCCGACCTCCAAGGCGTCGGACTCCCGCCCCGGCAGGAAGGCGACGCCCGCCAGCTCGTACAGGTGCTCGCGCTCTGGTGGGTCCAGCCGCAGCGTCCTCGCCACCGCGTCCAGGACCTGCGGGGAGGCGTTGATCGGGCGGCCCTGTTCCAGCCAGGTGTACCAGGTCACACCGACGCCGGAGAGCTGGGCGACCTCCTCGCGCCGCAGACCGGGGGTGCGCCGCCGTAAGCCGGGGGCCATGCCCACGTCGGCCGGGGTCACCCGGGCCCGGCGGCCTCGGAGGAAGGCGGCGAGCTCCGGACGCCTGCCGGTCGCCGCTCCGCTCCGCCGCGTCTGCTGTCGTGCCGTCGCCGTCTGCCGTGTCGTCACCGTCACGCCCCCATCGTCGGTGCTGCGCCCGGCTGTTGCCAGGTGCTGCCAGTACCAGCATCAGCGGGCTCTCGTTACCCGTATGCGTCCGGCACCAGCCTGGAACCCATGACCGCGACATCCGAAACGACGGCCTCACGCTCCGTCACCAGTAAAACCCCCACCGCTGACAAGCCCCCTGCCCGGCTGCTCGCCGTGGTGCTCACGGCCCAGTTCATGGCGATGCTCGACATCTTCATCGTGAACGTCGCCGCCCCGACGATCCGTACCGAACTCGGCGCTTCCGGAGCCCAGTTGCAGCTGGTGGTGGCCGGATACACCATCTCGTACGCCGTCCTCCTCGTCGCCGGTGCCCGGCTCGGCGGCGTGTTCGGCCAGGGCCGCGCACATCTGGCCGGACTCGCCGTCTTCACGGCCGCCTCGCTCGCCTGCGGACTGGCCGCGGACTCGGGCCAACTGATCGCCTTCCGGGTGGTCCAGGGGGCGGGGGCGGCGGTGATGATCCCGCAGGTGCTCAGCCTGATCCAGCAGCACTTCACCGGGGCGGCGCGGGTGCGCGCGATCGGTGCCTACAGCGCCGTGCTGGCCACGGGGGCCGCGGCGGGCCAGGTCGTGGGCGGGGTGCTGGTGAGCGTCGACCTGTTCGGGGCGGGCTGGCGCCCGGTCTTCCTGGTCAACGTGCCGATCGGGCTCGTCCTGCTGGTGCTCGGCGCGAGGGTGCTGCCGGGCGAACCGCGCACCGGGGAGGCCCGGCGGGAGGCGCGGGCGCGCGGCTTCGACCCGGTGGGCCTGGTCCTCCTCGCGGTGGCCGTCACGCTGCTGACCGTGCCGCTGGTGCTCGGCCAGGAGCTGGGCTGGCCGGACTGGACGTGGGCCTGCCTGCTCGCCTGCGTGGCGGCCCTCGCCGGCTTCGTGGCGTACGAGACACGGCTCGCCGCGCGCGGGGGTGCGCCCCTGATCGCGCCCCGTGTGCTCCGGTTGCCCGGAATCGCCGTGGCGGCGGTGCGGATCATGCTGGTGATGGCGGCCAACGCGGGCTTCCTCTTCACGCTGACGCTGCACCTCCAGGGCGGCCTCGGGTACTCGGCGCTGCACGCGGGGCTGATGTGCGCGCCGACCGCGGTGGCCTTCGGCGCGGCCGGGCTGACCTGGCGGCGGTGGCCGGCGCGGCTCCATCGGTACCTGGTGCCCGGCGGGTTCGCGGTGCTGGCCGCGGGCGTGACGGTGACCGGTCTCGTGCTGCGGGACGGGGACGGCGGGAGCGTCGCGCTGTACACGGGTTTCGTGCTGATCGGCGCGGGTATGGCTCTCGCGTTCAGCCCCAACCTCGCGGGCGCCCTGGCGGACGTACGGCCCCAGGACGCCGCCGACGCCAGCGGTGTGCTGGTGACCGTGACCCAGCTCGGGCAGGTCATCGGCGTCGCCGCCGTCGGCACCCTCTACCTCAACCGCCTCGGCACACCGGGGCCGCAGGGGTCGGGGCACGCACTGTGGGTCTGCGAGCTGGCCCTGGCCGCGGTGGCGTGCGCGGGGGCCGTGGTGGGGCTCGTACGACGGCGGCGGCGGGCGGGAACGGCGGTCGGCTGACCCCCTTGCGGGGTCATGGCAGAATCGGACCGCCGGAGGGGGCGACGGACCGAACGGGAGGGTGTGCGCGATGCCTGGGAGCCGCCACGAGGTCCCGCAGTCGCCATTCTTCCGCCGGGGCCGGAGCTGATCCATGGGTGCTCACAGGCGGAAGTGCGACTGGTGCGGCAGCGGTACGCCCATCGTCAGGGACATGGACCCGGTCAACGCGGACTATCAGTACTGGTGCGAGGAATGCGCACGCGCGCTGATCATAAAAGGCGACCCCATCGAGACCTACCGGGAGCTCGAGGGGGAGCCGATCTACGGCCGGCTCCTCGAGGAGCACTGCACCCTCAAACGCTTCTACTCCTTCGCCACGGCCTGACCGCTTCCCCCTCTCCGGCGGGGGAAGACCGGGCGGACCGGAATCGATTTGGTGGACGGCCCGGGTGACCGGTACTGTTCTCGATGTCGCCAGGGAGACCGGGCGGCGCAACGAGGGGCTATAGCTCAGTTGGTAGAGCGCTTGCATGGCATGCAAGAGGTCAGGAGTTCAATTCTCCTTAGCTCCACAGTGAAGAAGGAACGGCGGGCCATCCCAAGCGGATGGCCCGCCGTTCTGCGTGCGGAGGCCGGTCAACGGACTATCGCCCTGAGGGGGACCGGCTCGGTGCGGTACCCTGACGCCATGCGTGCCGTAGCCCTTCTGCTTAGCGAGCCGCGCTGATCAGTCCCGACCGGTGAGAACGCCTGGTCGGCATCAGCGCGGCGTCCCCTCCTGTGCGAGGGGATTTTTCGTTTCCAAGGACGTGTGTCCGTAGACGTGGATGCCGGCAGATGACGATCGATGGAGCTTTGAGGATCATGAGCGAGACGAATACCGCAGCGGACGCCGCTGCGCCGCACCGCTACACGGCAGCGATGGCCGCCGACATCGAGGCACGCTGGCAGGACTTCTGGGACGCCGAGGGCACGTACGAGGCGCCCAACCCGACCGGCGACCTGGCGGGCGACCCGGAGCTGGCCGCCAGGCCCAAGAAGTTCATCATGGACATGTTCCCGTACCCCTCGGGCGCCGGGCTGCACGTCGGCCACCCGCTGGGCTACATCGCCACCGACGTCTTCGCCCGCCACCAGCGGATGACCGGGCACAACGTCCTGCACACCCTGGGCTTCGACGCCTTCGGCCTGCCCGCCGAGCAGTACGCCGTGCAGACCGGCACGCACCCGCGGGTCTCCACCGAGGCCAACATCGAGAACATGACGGCGCAGCTGCGCCGGCTGGGCCTGGGCCACGACAAGCGCCGCTCGTTCGCCACGATCGAGTCCGAGTACTACAAGTGGACCCAGTGGATCTTCCTGCAGATCTTCAACTCCTGGTACGACACCGAGGCGGACCGCGCCCGGCCGATCGCCGAGCTGGTCGCCCAGTTCGAGAGCGGCGAGCGCGCCACCCCCGACGGCCGTGACTGGTCCGCGCTGAGCGCCGCCGAACGTGCCGACGTCCTGGGCGAGTACCGGCTGGCCTACGCGTCCGACGCGCCGGTCAACTGGTCGCCCGGCCTGGGCACCGTCCTGGCGAACGAGGAGGTCACCGCCGACGGCCGCTCCGAGCGCGGGAACTTCCCGGTCTTCAAGGCGAAGCTGCGCCAGTGGAACATGCGCATCACCGCCTACGCGGACCGGCTGCTGAACGACCTGGACGGGCTGGACTGGCCCGAGGCGATCAAGCTGCAGCAGCGCAACTGGATCGGCCGCTCCGAGGGCGCGCGGGTCGACTTCCCGGTCGACGGCGCGGGCAGCGTCACCGTCTTCACCACCCGCCAGGACACCCTGTTCGGCGCCACCTACATGGTGCTGGCGCCGGAGCACGAGCTGGTCGAGCGGATCATCCCCGCCGCCTGGCCGGAGGGCACCCACCCGGTCTGGACGGGCGGCCACGCCTCCCCGGCCGAGGCGGTCACCGCGTACCGCAAGCAGGCCGCCGCCAAGTCGGACGTCGAGCGCCAGGCCGAGGCCAAGGACAAGACCGGTGTCTTCACCGGCGCGTACGCCACCAACCCCGTCAGCGGCGAGCAGATCCCGGTCTTCATCGCCGACTACGTCCTGACGGGCTATGGCACCGGCGCGATCATGGCCGTACCGGCGCACGACGCGCGCGACTTCGCGTTCGCGCGCGCCTTCGAGCTGCCGATGCGCTGCGTGGTCGAGCCGTCCGACGACCGCGGCACCGACGCCTCGACGTGGGAGGACGCCTTCGCCTCGTACGACGCGAAGCTGGTCAACTCCGCCAACGACGAGATCTCGCTGAACGGTCTGGGCGTCGCCGACGCCAAGGCCCGCATCACCGAGTGGATGAAGGAGCACGGCGTCGGCGAGGGCACCGTCAACTTCCGGCTGCGCGACTGGCTGTTCAGCCGCCAGCGCTACTGGGGCGAGCCCTTCCCGATCGTGTACGACGAGGAGGGCATCGCCCACCCGCTGCCCGAGTCGATGCTGCCGCTGGAACTGCCCGAGGTGGACGACTACTCGCCGCGCACCTTCGACCCGGACGACGCCGACACCCAGCCCGAGACCCCGCTGTCGCGCAACGCCGAGTGGGTCAACGTCACGCTGGACCTGGGCGACGGGTCCGGCCCGCGGAAGTACCGCCGCGAGACCAACACCATGCCCAACTGGGCCGGTTCCTGCTGGTACGAGCTGCGCTACCTGGACCCGAACAACTCCGAGAAGCTGGTCGACCCGGCCATCGAGGAGTACTGGATGGGCCCGCGCGAGGGGCAGCCGACCGGCGGCGTCGACCTGTACGTGGGCGGTGCCGAGCACGCCGTGCTGCACCTGCTGTACGCGCGCTTCTGGTCCAAGGTGCTGCACGACCTGGGCCACGTCTCCTCCGCCGAGCCGTTCCACAAGCTGTACAACCAGGGCATGATCCAGGCGTTCGTCTACCGGGACAGCCGCGGCATCGCGGTCCCGGCGGCCGAGGTCGAGGAGCGCGACGGGGCGTTCTACCACCAGGGCGAGAAGGTCTCCCGCGTCCTGGGCAAGATGGGCAAGTCCCTGAAGAACGCCGTCACGCCCGACGACGTCTGCGCCGAGTTCGGCGCGGACACACTGCGCCTGTACGAGATGGCCATGGGCCCCCTGGACGTGTCGCGTCCCTGGGACACGCGTGCGGTCGTCGGCCAGTACCGGCTGCTGCAGCGGCTGTGGCGCAACATCGTCGACGAGGAGACCGGCGAGGTCACCGTGGTCGACTCCGAGCCCGGCGAGGACACGCTGCGCGCGCTGCACAAGGCCATCGACGGCGTCGGCGGCGACATGGCGGGCATGCGCTTCAACACGGCGATCGCCAAGGTCACCGAGCTGAACAACCACCTGACCAAGGCGGGCGGCCCGCTGCCCCGCCCGGTCGCCGAGGCCCTGGTACTGCTGGTGGCGCCGCTGGCCCCGCACATCGCCGAGGAGCTGTGGCACCGGCTGGGCCACACGGAGTCGGTCGTGCACCAGGACTTCCCGGTGGCCGACCCGGCGTACGTCGTGGACGAGACCGTGACCTGCGTCGTGCAGGTGAAGGGCAAGGTCAAGGCGCGTCTGGAGATCTCCCCGTCGATCACGGACGAGGAGCTGGAGGCCCTGGCCCTGGCCGACCCGGCCGTCGTCGCCGCGCTGGGCGGCGCGGGCATCCGCAAGGTGATCGTCCGCGCGCCGAAGCTGGTGAACATCGTTCCCGCCTAGTCACCGGCGCGGGTGGGGGCTTTCCCCTACGGGCAGGTTGGGGGTTCCGGCGGAACCCTCAGCCTGCCCGTTCCGTTTACGGTGGAGAGGACCGGTGTACGTGTACCGGAGGCCGTCACACCATCCGAGGGGCGCTCATGGAAGCCGTGATCCTGATCCTGGGGCTGCTCGTCGTCGCCTTCATGGCCCTGGGCGTCTACGCGACGGTCAAGGTGGTCGGGGCGGCCAGGCGCGGCGTGGACCGCACGATCTCGCAGGCGCGCCGCACGGTCGAGGACACCACCCTGCGGGCCAAGAGCTACGGGCAGCTGGGCGTCGGCGGTGAGCTGGCACAGCTGCGGCTCTCGCTGCGCACGTCGATGCGCGCCACCCAGGACGCCCTGCGGGCGGGCGTGGCCGAGGACGCGTCGCTGTCGGAGTCCCTGGGCCTGTTCGACCGGCTCAGCGCGCACGGACTCGAACTGGACGCGGAGCTGAAGGCGCTGGAGCGCGAGCCCGACAAGGCGACGGTGTCCTCGCGGCTGCCGGGCCTGAAGAAGCGCACCGCGGAGATCACCCGATCCGCCGACTCGCTGCGCTGGGCCGCCCGGGACCGGGCCCGCAAGTTCGCCGACGACGAGCTGTCGGCGCTGAACGCGCAGATCGACGTGGAGGCCGGGGCGCTGCGGCACTGGACGACGGCGGACGCGGCGCCGGGTCCGGCGCCGGAGTGGGACGGCGGGGCGGAGGCACCGGCGTCCGACGGTCCGGGCGAGGACCGCCGGACGCCGCCCGAGGCCATCACCGCCCGGGATCCCCGGCAGAGCACCGCCTACCCGTGGCAGAAAGCGGCCCGGCCCGAGACCACCAACTGAGCGGTGTCCGTCCGGCTCGGCGGGCCGGACGGGACGCGCCGGAGAGGCGCGACCGCCCGTGACCGAGGGTGGCAGGATGCGATGCGAAGCGACCGCGACTGATCACTCGTGCGGGGTCGGACTGCCTACCCCGGGCGCCTGCGGGTAACCTCCGGGGCATGTCCCGCCATGTCGCGATCGTCACCGATTCAACGGCCTACCTGCCGCCCGACGCGATGCGGCGGCACGGCATCACGGCGGTGCCGCTGACCGTGGTGCTGGGCGATCAGGCCCTGGAGGAGGGCACCGAGATCTCGGCCCGTTCGCTGGCCCTGGCCCTCCAGAAACGCCGTTCCGTGACGACGTCCCGGCCCAGCCCCGAGGTCTTCGCCGCCACCTACCGGGCGGTCGCGGAGGCCGGTGCGAGCGGCATCGTCTCGCTCCATCTGTCGTCGGAGTTCTCCGGTACGTACGACGCTGCGGTGCTCGCGGCGAAGGACGCCCCGGTGCCGGTGCGCGTGGTCGACACGGGCATGGTCGCGATGGCCCTCGGCTTCTGCGCCCTGTCCGCCGCCGAGACGGCCGAGGCGGGCGGCGGCCTGGACGAGGCGGTGGCGGCGGCCGAGAAGCGCGCCTCGGGCACCGCCGCGTACTTCTACGTCGACACCTTGGACTACCTGCGCCGGGGCGGCCGGATCGGCGCCGCGCAGGCCCTGCTGGGCTCGGCCCTCGCGGTCAAGCCCCTGCTCCAGCTCGACGGCGGCCGGATCGAGCTGCTGGAGAAGGTACGGACGGCCTCGAAGGCCATCGCCCGGCTGGAGGAGATCGTCGCCGAACGCGCGGGCAGCGGACCTGTGGACATCGCGGTGCACCACCTCGCGGCGTCCGAGCGCGCGGAGCGGCTGGCCGAGCGGCTGCGGGAACGTGTCCCCGGCCTCGCGGACCTGCACGTCAGCGAGGTCGGCGCGGTGATCGGAGCGCACACCGGGCCGGGGCTGCTGGGCGCGGTGGTCTCGCCGCGCTGAGGCGCCTGCCGGCCGGTGAACGCGTCGCTCTCCCGGTCGGTGAATACGTCACTCTCCGGAGTGGCCGAGTTATGCACAATGGGCCCGTTGTCCACGGAAATCGCCTGCGCTCAGCGGGATTTGGCGGGGATGCCTAGCGTCCTGGTCCATGGCTTCCCGATCACATCGTGCAACCAGCGGACCCGGCGGACCGGGCGCAGGCCCCGGCCGCGTCCCGGACTCCGACGGGCGCCTGCGACGAGCGGCGCGCCCCGGACCGGGCCGCCGACGCCGGACCACGGCCCGCGCGGAGGCGGTCGCGGCGGCGCGCAGCAGGGCCGACGCGCTGATGGCGGGCGGGTCCGGGGGACGCGTCGCGCGGTGGGGTGTCGGGGTGCCGGTTGTGGCGGCGCCTGTTGAGGAGAACCGTGACGGGGCGGCGCCCGCGAGTGTGGTGGGCGTGGCACCCGTGGGGCGGTGGGCGGCGGCCGTGTTCGCGGTGCGGGAGCGGTTGCCGATGTGGGTGCAGCTCCGATGCGGCCTGGAGCCGAGGACCCTTGCGGCGCTCGCCGTGGTCCTGGTCGCGGCGGCCGTGTTCGCAGGGATGCACTTCTGGTCCGCCCGGCCGGAGGGCGTCCGGGCTCCGGACATGGTGGGGGAGGCGGTGCACGCGCCTGCGCCTGCGCCGGACGAGGACGCGAAGGCGGATCCCGGGGGCGGCGGTCGGCCCGAGCCGTCTCCCGGTCCCGCTGCCGGTCCGGGCGGGCAGATCGTGGTGGACGTCAGCGGGAAGGTGCGGGACCCGGGGCTGCGCCGACTGCCCGCCGGATCGCGGGTGGACGACGCGCTGACGGCGGCGGGCGGGGCGCGGCCCGGGACGGACCTGGCGGGGCTCAACCGGGCCCGGGTGCTGATGGACGGCGAGCAGATCGTGGTGGGTGCCCCGCAGGCCCCGGCCCCGGGGCCCGGCGTGGCTGGTTCCGCCGCTGAGGGGGGCGGGCCGGTGAGCCTGAACTCCGCGACGGCGGAGCAGCTGGAGACGCTGCCGGGCGTCGGCCCCGTCCTGGCCCAGCACATCGTGGACTACCGCACGCAGCACGGAGGCTTCCGGTCCGTGGACGAACTCCGCGAGGTCAACGGGATCGGCGCCCGCCGGTTCGCGGATCTGCAGCCCCGGGTGCGGCCGTGAACGCGGGGGACACGGGGGACGCCCTCGGGGCGTCGGGGCTGCACGCGGCGTCCGATGTCCACGCGGCGTCGGGCAAGCGGTTGGGGCTCTCCGACCCCCGGCAGGAGGGCCCGGCCGACCTCCGGCTCCTCGCCCCGGCAGCGGCGGCCTGGGCGGGCGCCGGACTCGCGGTGGGCGCTCCGGGGCGCTGGGCGGCGATGGGTGTGGTGCTGTGCCTGGGGACGGCGATGGTGCTGCTCGCGGTGGGGCTGCGGCGGTGTCGTGTGGGGGGTGGTGTCGGTGCGCGGGGCGAGGCCGGTGCCTTCAGGGCGCGGGGTGTGGTTGACGCCGACACCGCGTCCGGTGACCGGCGGGCGCGGTGGCGGTTGCGGGGGACCGCTGTCGCGGCGGTGCTGCTCTGTGCGGCGGCCGGGGCGGCGTCCGCCGCTCTGCACGGTGCCGATGCGCGCCGGGGCCCCGTGCCCGGACTGGCCCGGCAGTACGCGCGCGTCCAGGCGGACATCACCCTCACCTCCGATGCCCGGCGCACGTTCCCCCGGGTGCGCGGCGACCACAGCACGCCCGTCTCCCTGCTTCTGGACGCGGAGGTCACCCGGCTGACGCGGTCCGACGGCACGGCCGTACGGCTGCGGACACCGGTCCTGGTCATCGTCCCGCCGGGCGGCGCGGCGGCGGCCTGGCAGCGTCTGCTGCCCTCCACCAGCCTGCGGATCACCGGGCGGCTGGCACCCCCGCTGCACAAGGGCGAACGACTCGCCGCCGTGCTGCGGCCGGACGGCAAGGCCCCGCCCAGGGTGACCGGGCCGCCCAGCCTCCTCCAGCGCACAGCGGGTCGGCTGCGCGCCGGGCTGCGCGAGGCCACCGACGGACTGGGCCCCGACGCGCGGGCGTTGCTGCCGGGCCTGGTCGTCGGCGACACGTCACGGGTCACCCCCGAACTGCACGACGCGTTCCGGGCGACCGACCTCACGCACTTGATGGCTGTCTCCGGATCAAACCTGGGCATTCTGCTCGTTCTGCTCATCGGGCCGCCCGGCCGGGCGCTGCGCGTCGAACGCGGGGGACTGGCGCCCAGGCTCGGGATCTCCCTGCGGATGACCGCACTGCTGGGCGGCGGGCTCACGCTCGCCTTCGTCCTGGTCTGCCGCCCCGAACCGAGTGTGCTGCGGGCCGCCGCGTGCGGGCTGATCACGCTCCTCGCCATCGGAACGGGGCGCCGTCGCACGCTGATCCCCGCGCTGTGCGCCGCCGTGCTGTTGCTGGTGCTCTACGACCCATGGCTGGCGCGAAGTTACGGCTTCGTGCTGTCGGTGCTGGCCACCGGCGCCCTGCTCACCCTCGCCCCGCGCTGGGCCGCCGCGCTGCGCAGGCGCCGGGTGCCGCCCCGGCTGGCGGAGGCGCTGGCCGCCGCGGCCGCCGCGCAGGCGGTGTGCTCGCCCGTGGTGGTGCTGCTCGCCTCCCGGGTGAGTCTGGTGGCGGTCCCGTGCAATCTGCTGGCGGAGTTCGCCGTGGCACCGGCCACGGTCCTCGGGTTCGCCGCGCTGGCCGTGGCGCCGGTGGCGATGCCGGCGGCCGGGCTGCTCGCCAGGGTGGCGGGGTGGCCGACCGCGTGGATCGCCTCGGTGGCCAGGACCGGGGCGGGGTTCCCCGGGGCGGAGACCGACTGGCCCGACGGCCTGTCAGGGTCCGCGCTGCTGGCCGCCGTGATCCTGGTCCTGGTACCGGCCGCGCGCTGGGCAGGGCGGCGGCCCTGGGTCTGCTCGGCCGCCGCGCTGCTGCTGGTTCTCGCGGTGCTCCGGCCGGCGCCGCTGACGCGGGTGCTGACCGGATGGCCGCCGCCCGGCTGGGCGTTCGCCATGTGCGACGTCGGACAGGGGGACGCCCTGGTGCTCGCGGCCGGGCCCGGCTCCGGCGTGGTCGTGGACGCCGGTCCCGATCCCCGGCTCGCCGACCGATGCCTGCGCGAACTGGGTGTCAGCCGCGTCCCGTTGCTCCTGCTCACCCACTTCCACGCCGACCATGTGCGAGGGCTCCCCGGGGTGCTGCGCGGCAGGGCGGTGGGCGCGGTCCAGACGACGACCCTGGACGAGCCGCCGGAGCAGGCCGCGTTCGTCCGGAGGACGGCGGCGGGAGCCGGTGTGCCCGTCGTGCGGGCCGCCCCCGGCGAACGGCGGCGGATCGGCACGCTGGACTGGCAGGTGCTGTGGCCTCCGGGCGAGGCGGGCGCGGTGTCGGCGGGCGCGGCCCCGGCTGCCGGTCCTGTCCCGTACGGCGTTCCGCAGGACCCGAACGACGCCAGCGTCACCCTGTTCGTGCGGACCGGCGGGCTCACCCTGCTGCTGCCCGGTGATCTGGAACCGCCCGCCCAGCAGGCGCTGCTGCTCAGCCATCCGGAGCTGCCCCGGGTGGACGTGCTCAAGGTCGCCCATCACGGTTCCGCGCACCAGGACAGCGCCCTGCTGCGGGCCGTCCGGCCCCGGTTCGCGCTGGTGAGCGTGGGCCGGGACAACCCGTACGGGCACCCGGCGCCCCGGACCGTCGACGCGCTCGCGGCGGAGGGGGCGGTGGTGCTGCGCACCGACAGGGACGGGGCGATCGCGGTGACCGGCGCGGGAAGTGGGCTGCGGGCGGTGGGGCGGTCATGACGGGATACGACGCGAGGCGGCGGGCGACGCGCCCCGCCCCGGACCGGGTGGCAGCCACGGGACCCACGGCAGCCACGATGGCCGCCGGGGCCCCGGCCTCAGACCAGCCAGTGTCCGTCCGTCATCAGGTCGCGGCCGGGCTGCTCGTTGGACTCCCGCCAGGCCCGGACCGCGTACGGGGTGAAGCGGAGGTACACCCAGGCGGGCCGCCCCCGCAGGTCCCAGGAGAACTTCGCGGCGAACGCGTCGCCCGATGCCGGCGGAAGGTCCGTGCCCTCCACCACCTCGCCCGTCGCCTCGATCATGACCACGTCGCGGGTGTGGCCCAGGGCGATGTGGGCCCGGCCGTCGGGTGTCAGGTTGACCGCCGTCGGGTTGGTGCGCCGGGTCGCCATCAGCAAGGTCTCCCCGTCCCACACGAACCACAGCGGCACCAGGGTCGGCGCCCCGTCGGCGGAGGCCGTCGACACCCAGGCGTCCGTGTCCTTCTCCAGGCGTTCGAGTGCGTCCTGCTTGCGCTGTTCACGGCTGCGCGCCGGTTCCGGAAGGGGCATGCCGCGCACGTTATCCGGCGCCCCGACCACGTAACACCGTCGTCGGACCTAGGACCAGTGGCGCATGGCGCGCGGCAGGGGCGGCGGCACAGACTGGCCCCATGGACCCGCAGCTGCCGCAGACCATCGACGCCTACCTGGACCGCATCGGCGCGGTCAGGCCCGCCCGCCCCGACGCCTCGGCGCTGCGTGAACTGCAACTGCGCCACCTCATCGCCGTGCCCTTCGAGAACCTCTCCATCCACCTCGGCGAGGACATCGTGCTGGAGGACGGACCGCTTTTGGACAAGATCGTGGCCCGCGAGCGCGGCGGCTTCTGCTATGAACTCAACGGCGCGTTCGCCGTCCTGCTGCGGGCGCTCGGTTTCCGCGTCACCCTCCTCCAGGCCCGCGTCCACGGCGACGGGGGACGGCTCGGCATCCCGTACGACCATCTGGCGCTGCGCGTCGAAACGGAGGACGGCACCGGACCGTGGCTCGCCGACGTCGGCTTCGGCGACCACGCCCGGCACCCGCTCGCGCTCGACGACCGCGCCGACCAGCAGGACCCGGCCGGCGTCTTCCGGATCGCCCCGGCCGAGGCGGGCGGCGAGGGGCCCGGAGACCTCGACGTCCTTCGCGACGGCAAGCCCCAGCTCCGGTTGGAGCGGCGGCCCAGGGAGCTGGCCGACTTCCGGGCCGGCGCCTGGTACCACCGCACCTCGCCCGACTCCCACTTCACCCGGGCCCCGGTCTGCTCGCGCAGCACGGACGAGGGCCGGATCACCCTCAGCGGCCGCAGGCTCCTCACGACGGTCGGCGGCGAGCGGCACGAGACCCCGCTGGGCAGCGACGACGAGGTGCTGGCGGCCTATCGGGACCACTTCGGACTGCGCCTGGACCGGCTGCCCGGAAAATCGGACCTTCGGTAACACCTGCGCCCAAGCCGTCGCGACCCGCTCTGTTTGCCTCGAACGCCTCAATGGTGGTCGAATCAATGCTCGTCGGCGGGCCGCTGCTCCGACAACGACGTCTGCCCTCCGGCCCGAGGTGAGCGAGTGCCCGGGAGTGTGTGGAGATGTTCGGCCGTTGGTTCGGAAACAAAGGTGCGACGGGTGCCGCTCGGGGCAGCGCCCTGGCCGGACTGGTGGTGCCGGACTCGGCGGGTGTCCTCAGCTGCCGGGTGCTCGACCCGGTCAACGAGCCCGTGACGCAGGCGGAGTTCGTGCTGACGGACCGGGCGGGGCGCAAGGTGGTCGGGGGCGAGACCGACCCGTACGGCAGTGTCATGGCCACGGTTCCGGCGGGGGAGTACCGGCTGGCCGTCACGGCGGAGGGGTTCACCCCCTTCCACGGTTCGGCGACGGTCACCGAGGGCGGCCATGCGAGCCTCGGCGATGTGACCCTGCAGGTTGCCGCGCCGCCGCAGCTGCCGGAGCCGGGCGACTGGGAGATCGAACCGATGCACTCCCAGATCGGTTTCACCGCCCGGCATATCGGGATGGCCCGCATCCACGGCCGGTTCAACACCTTCGCGGGGGCGGTGCGGATCGGCGACCGCATGGAGGACTCGGCGATGCACGTGGTCATCGACGCCGCGTCGATCGACACGAACGTGCAGATGCGCGACGACCACCTGCGCTCCAGCGACTTCCTGGACGTCGGCCGCTACCCGACGCTGGAGTTCTACAGCGACCGCTTTGTGCACCGGGGCGGCACCCGCTGGGGTGTGAGCGGTGCGCTCACGCTGCACGGGGTGAGCCGTACGGTGACCCTCGACACCCAGTACCTCGGGCTGGGCAACGGGATGGAGGGCGAGTCCCGGGCCGCCTGCCGCGCCACCACGCAGCTGCACCGCGAGGACTTCACGCTCACCTGGCAGACGATGCTGGCGCGCGGCATCGCGGTCGTCGGCCCCAGCATCTCCATCGAGATGGACATCCAGATCGTCCCGAAGGGCTGAGTCCCCGTCCCGTGGGGCCGGCCCCGGGGGCGCCGGTCCTACGGCGCCTCCAGCCACCCCTCGTACTCCGCGGCGAACGCGTCGAGCGCCGCCGGGTCGAGACGGTGGTCCGGGTCCTCCACGACGACCAGCCACTGGGCGTCCTCGGCGTCGTCCTCGCCGGCCAGCGCGTCCCGTACGAGCTGCGGTTCGTCGGTGACGCCGAAGCGGTCGGCGAGCTCCTCCGCCGCGTCCTCGGCAGCGTCGCGGTCGGGCAGCACCAGCACGTGTCTCTCATCGCTCACGTGCTCATTCTCGGATACGGGGGAGGGTGCGGCGGACCCGGCCGGAACCGGGCTGTCAGTGGCCCGTGGGATGCTGGACGGCGATGGCCACCAGAAGGAATTCCACCGACGACCCGCTCGCCCCGCTCACGCTCGCCGTGGGGCAGGAGGACCTGCTCCTCGACCGCGCCGTGCAGCAGGTGGTGGCGGCCGCGCGGGCCGCCGACGCCGACACGGACGTCCGGGACCTCACCCCCGACCAGCTCCAGCCGGGCACGCTGGCCGAGCTGACCAGCCCGTCGCTGTTCGCCGAGCGCAAGGTCGTGGTCGTGCGCAACGCGCAGGATCTGAGCGCGGACACGATCAAGGACGTCAAGAGGTATCTGGACGACCCGGTCGAGGAGATCACCCTCGTCCTGCTCCACGCGGGCGGCGCCAAGGGGAAGGGCCTGCTCGACGCGGCCCGCAAGGCGGGGGCCCGCGAGGTGGCGTGCCCGAAGACGACGAAGCCGGCCGAGCGGCTGTCCTTCGTGCGGGGTGAGTTCCGGGCGCTGGGGCGGTCCGCGACGCCCGAGGCGTGCCAGGCGCTGGTCGACTCCATCGGGAGCGACCTGCGGGAGCTGGCGAGCGCGGTGTCGCAGCTCGTCGCGGACATCGAGGGCACGATCGACGAGGCGGTCGTCGGGCGCTACTACACGGGGCGGGCCGAGGCGTCCAGCTTCACGGTCGCCGACCGGGCGGTAGAGGGACGGGCGGCGGAGGCCCTGGAGGCGCTGCGCTGGTCGCTGTCCACGGGCGTGGCTCCCGTTCTGATCACCAGCGCGCTGGCGCAGGGTGTCCGGGCGATCGGCAAGCTGTCCTCGGCGCGCGGGGGGCGGCCGGCGGACCTCGCGCGTGAGCTGGGCATGCCGCCGTGGAAGATCGACCGGGTGCGGCAGCAGATGCGGGGGTGGACGCCGGACGGGGTCGCCGTGGCGCTGCGGGCGGTCGCGGAGGCGGACGCGGGGGTGAAGGGGGGCGGGGACGACCCCGAGTACGCGTTGGAGAAGGCGGTGGTGGCCGTGGCGGGGGCCGCGCGGGGCGGGCGTAGCCCGCGGTAGTTGCGGTGCGGTGGGGGCCGTGCGCCGCGGTTGTCCTCAAGCGCCGGACGGGCTTCGATTGCCGTGCGGGCCGTGGACGAGCCGGTTCAGGTGTCCTCAAGCGCCGGACGGGCTGGGTTTTGGTCGGCCTGGGTTTTGCCGTGCGGGTCGTGGGCGCGCCGGTTCGGGCAATCCGATCGCGGGCGGGCAGGGCTGACGCCCATGCCGAAGGCCCCGCTCCCTGGGGAAAGGGTGGCGGGGCCTCGGGTTCAGATGGGTGCGTCGCACCCGCGTGGCGAACGCAGGTTCGGTGTGCGGCGCGGGGGCCGGGCAGGAGCGGGGTAGAGGGCCCGCTTGATCCGTTCCGGCGTTGGGATCAGATCGCTCAGCCCTGGAGGGTGGCAGCCTTGGAGGCCAGCGCCGACTTCTTGTTGGCGGCGGCGTTCTTGTGGATGACACCCTTCGAGACGGCCTTGTCCAGCTGACGGGACGCGGCGCGCACGGCGACGGTGGCCTTCTCGACGTCGCCGGCGGCGACGGCCTCGCGGGCCTTGCGGATCGCGGTCTTGAGCGACGACTTGACGGCCTTGTTGCGCAGGCGCGCCTTCTCGTTCGTCTTGTTCCGCTTGATCTGGGACTTGATGTTCGCCACGAAAGAGCCTTTTCAGGTTCGTTGGATCTTCGATGTGTGTCCGTGCGGCCCGAGAGCCACATGGCACAGCTGTCCACGGTAGCAGGAGCGGTCCGACCGGCCCAAACCGGTCGCCGCCCCGCAGGCGTGGGACGATGGAGGCTACGTACAGATCCGCCCCGACCCGAACCGACCCGAGACACGGCGTCCGGCGTCTCAAGAATCAGGACCCTGCGTGCCCGCGACTCCTCTCCACGTGCCCGAGCCGAGCCGTACCGACCCGGCGCTGATCCGCAATTTCTGCATCATCGCGCACATCGACCACGGCAAGTCGACCCTTGCCGACCGGATGCTCCAGCTCACCGGGGTGGTCGACCAGCGGCAGATGCGCGCTCAGTACCTCGACCGGATGGACATCGAGCGCGAGCGCGGCATCACCATCAAGTCCCAGGCGGTCCGCCTGCCCTGGGCGCCGACCACCGGTGAGGGCCAGGGCAGCACCCATGTCCTCAACATGATCGACACGCCGGGCCACGTCGACTTCACGTACGAGGTCTCCCGGTCGCTGGCCGCCTGCGAGGGCACGATCCTGCTGGTCGACGCCGCGCAGGGCATCGAGGCCCAGACCCTGGCCAACCTCTACCTGGCGATGGAGAACGACCTCACCATCGTCCCGGTGCTCAACAAGATCGACCTTCCGGCCGCCCAGCCCGAGAAGTTCTCCGAGGAGCTGGCCCACCTCATCGGCTGCCAGCCGGAGGACGTGCTCAAGGTCTCCGCGAAGACCGGCATGGGCGTGGACGCGCTGCTCGACCGCGTCGTCCGGGACGTCCCGGCGCCCGTCGGGAACGCCGACGCGCCCGCCCGCGCGATGATCTTCGACTCGGTCTACGACTCGTACCGGGGCGTCGTCACGTACGTCCGTGTCGTGGACGGCTCGCTCAACAAGCGCGAGCGGATCCGGATGATGTCGACCGGCGCCACCCACGAGCTGCTGGAGATCGGTGTCTCCTCGCCGGAGATGACGCCCTCCGACGGCATCGGCGTCGGCGAGGTCGGCTACATCATCACCGGTGTGAAGGACGTCCGGCAGTCCAAGGTCGGTGACACGATCACCTCGCTGAACAACGGCGCGACCGAGGCCCTGGGCGGCTACAAGGACCCCAAGCCGATGGTGTTCTCCGGGCTCTACCCGCTGGACGGCTCGGACTACCCGGACCTGCGCGAGGCCCTGGACAAGCTCCAGCTCAACGACGCCGCCCTGGTGTACGAGCCGGAGACCTCCGCGGCGCTCGGCTTCGGCTTCCGCGTCGGCTTCCTCGGCCTGCTCCACCTGGACGTGGTCCGCGAGCGGCTGGAGCGCGAGTTCGGCCTCGACCTCATCGCCACCGCGCCCAACGTGGTCTACCGGGTCGAGATGGAGGACGGCAGCGAGCACGTCGTCACCAACCCGAGTGAATTCCCCGAGGGCAAGATCGACAAGGTGCACGAGCCGGTCGTCCGGGCCACGGTCCTGGCGCCCAGCGAGTTCATCGGCGCGATCATGGAGCTGTGCCAGCAGCGCCGCGGCACCCTCCTCGGCATGGACTACCTCTCCGAGGACCGCGTCGAGATCCGCTACACGCTGCCGCTCGCGGAGATCGTCTTCGACTTCTTCGACCAGCTGAAGTCCAAGACCCGGGGTTACGCCTCCCTCGACTACGAGCCCACCGGCGAGCAGTCGGCCCAGCTCGTCAAGGTCGACATCCTGCTGCACGGCGACAAGGTCGACGCGTTCTCCGCGGTCACGCACAAGGACAAGGCGTACGCGTACGGTGTACGCCTCGTCGCCAAGCTGCAGAAGCTCATCCCCCGGCAGAACTTCGAGGTGCCGATCCAGGCGGCCATCGGCTCCCGGGTCATCGCCCGCGAGACCGTCCGCGCCATCCGCAAGGACGTCCTCGCCAAGTGCTACGGCGGCGACATCTCCCGTAAGCGCAAGCTGCTGGAGAAGCAGAAGGAAGGCAAGAAGCGGATGAAGATGGTCGGCAACGTGGAGGTGCCGCAGGACGCGTTCATCTCCGTGCTGTCGACCGACGAGTCCGCCGGGGACGGCAAGGCCAAGAAGTAGTCCGGGCAGGACAGGACAGGCGGCCCCCGTATCGCAGCACGCTGCGGTGCGGGGGCCCGTTCGTTATCAAGCGGCGTCCGATTGCCCCTTACGCGGGGCGCGCGGGCGCTCTACCCTGATCACGACTTCTTAGTTACTCGCCAGTTAAGCAAGCGGGATCGCAGCACGTAGACGCAGACAGCAGCAAGCACCATCGCCGCAGGCCCGGAGGATGTCGTGAGCGACACACAGACCATGATCGATAACCGTCCGCCCTCCGTGGCGACCCTCTTCATCGACCGGGTGGCGGCCACCCCGGACGGGGAGGCGTACCGCTACCCGGTGCCCGCGGCCGGCGGCGAGGGCCCCGACGAGTGGAAGTCGCTGAGCTGGGCGCAGGCCGCCGAGCGGGTGTACGCCGTCGCCGCCGGGCTCATCGCGCTCGGCGTGAACCCGGAGGAGCGCGTCGCGCTCGCCTCCTCCACCCGGGTCGAGTGGATCCTCGTCGACCTCGGCGTCATGTGCGCGGGCGCCGCGACCACCACGGTCTACCCCTCCACCAACGCCGAGGAGTCGGCGTTCATCCTCGCCGACTCCGAGAGCCGGGTCCTGATCGCCGAGGACGCCGTCCAGCTGGCCAAGGCCCGCGAGCGCCGCGCCGAGCTTCCGAACCTCGCCCATGTCGTGGTCATCGACGCGGAGGGCGCAGGACCGGCCGAGGGCGACCCCGAGGGCTGGGTGCTCACCCTGGCCGAGCTGGAGGCCCTGGGCGCCGAGCACCTGGCGAAGAACCCGGAGGCGGTCCGCGAGCGCGTCGACGCCATCACCTCCGAGCAGCTGGCGACCCTCATCTACACCTCGGGCACCACCGGCCGTCCCAAGGGCGTACGGCTGCCGCACGACAACTGGTCGTACATGGCCAAGGCCACCGTCTCCACGGGCCTGATCACCAAGGACGACGTCCAGTACCTCTGGCTGCCGCTCGCCCACGTCTTCGGCAAGGTCCTCACCTCCGGGCAGATCGAGGTCGGCCACGTCACCGCGGTCGACGGCCGCGTCGACAAGATCATCGAGAACCTGCCGGTCGTCCAGCCGACCTACATGGCCGCCGTGCCGCGCATCTTCGAGAAGGTCTACAACGGGGTCGCGGCCAAGGCGCGCGCGGGCGGCGGGGCCAAGTACAAGATCTTCCAGTGGGCGGCCGGTGTCGCCCGCGAGTACGCCAAGGTCTCCCAGGACAACTTCCGGCGCACCGGCAAGGCGTCCGTGCCCTTCGCGCTCGGCAGCAAGCACAAGGTCGCCGACGCGCTGGTCTTCGCCAAGATCCGCGAGGCGTTCGGCGGCCGGCTCCGCGCCTGTGTTTCCGGCTCCGCCGCGCTCGCCCCCGACATCGGGCTCTTCTTCTCCGGCGCCGGCATCCACATCCTGGAGGGCTACGGCCTCACCGAGTCCAGCGCCGCCTCCTTCGTCAACCCCGGCGAGAGCTACCGCACCGGCACGGTCGGCAAGCCGCTCCCCGGCACCGAGGTGCGGATCGCCGACGACGGCGAGATCCTGCTGCGCGGCCCCGGCATCATGCAGGGCTACCAGGGGCTGCCGGACAAGACCGCCGATGTGCTGGAGGCCGACGGCTGGTTCCACACCGGCGACATCGGCGAGCTCTCCGTGGACGGCTACCTCCGGATCACCGACCGCAAGAAGGACCTGATCAAGACGTCGGGCGGCAAGTACATCGCGCCCGCCGAGGTCGAGGGCCAGTTCAAGGCCGTCTGCCCGTTCGTCTCCAACATCCTGGTGCACGGCGCGGACCGTAACTTCTGCACCGCGCTGATCGCCCTGGACGAGCCCACCATCCTCGGCTGGGCCGCCGAGAACGGCATGGAGGGCAAGTCGTACGCGGACGTCGTGGCCTCCCCGAAGACCGTCGAGCTCATCGACGGCTACGTGAAGCGGCTCAACGAGGGCCTTCAGCGCTGGCAGACCATCAAGAAGTTCCGGCTGCTCCCGCGTGACCTCGACATCGAGCACGGCGAGGTCACGCCCAGCCTCAAGCTGAAGCGGCCGGTCGTGGAGCGCACCTACAAGGACCTGATCGAGGAGATGTACGCGGGCTCCCGCGAAGCCTGACCGGCGCCCGCGGCACCTCCGTACGCCCCCCCCGAAAGCCCCCCGCGCACACCGGCGCGGGGGGCCGGCGCGTTCTTGATCGCAACGTCTTGACCACCCACTTCGGTAACTCGGCGCGTATGTGAAGGGCCGATCTGTCACTCTGTCCGTGTCGTCAGCGGCGCACCACGGAGAAACAGGCAGAGCGAGAACAGGTCAGGAGCCGCCCTGTGGGGTCCATTCCCTTGCAGCGGGACATCGTGCAGCGTCCCGGAACCACCGCCGCCACAGGCTCACAGCCGGTCGCCCGGACCAGCCTGCCCGGCAACCTCCTCGCGCCCGCGGCGGCCCGGAGGTTCGTCACCGCCGCGCTGGACGAGTGGACCGGGCTGGGACTGCCCGCCGCGGTCGGGTTCAGCGAGCGGCTGTCCGATGACGCCGCGATGATCGTCAGCGAGCTGGTGACCAACGCCGTCGTCCACGCGGGCACCGCGGTCGAACTCCTCTTCCGGCTGGAGGAGGCCACCGAGGACGAGCAGTCCGCCCTGGTCCTGGAGGTCTCCGACCACCACCCCGGCCGCACGGTCCGCGGCGACCACGCACACAGCTCCGAGGGCGTGGGCGAGCCCGCCGACTACGGGCGCGGCCTGGACATCGTCGCCGCCCTCGCCGAGCGCTGGGGCATCACCTACCGCACCGGTACGAAGACCGTCTGGGCCCGGCTCCCCGTGGACGACTGGAACCCGTTCCCCGAGGGGCGCGGCGAGACCGGGCTCGACCGCGGCCTGCGCGCCGCCGAGCTGCTCGCCCCCTCCGCCCGGCGCACCGGCCGCGACGACGGGGACTGGGCCGGGCGCGGCGCGCTGTCCTTCCTCGCCGAGGCGTCCGACCTGCTGGCCGGGCAGCTGGACGAGGACATCGTGGCGGCCCTCGCCGGTCAGTTACTCGTCCCCCGCCTCGCCGACTGGTGCGCGATCTGGCTGGAGCCCGAGAGCGGCGGCCCCGCGGCCGTCCCCCGCCTCGCCAAGGTCTGGCACGTGGACGAGGAGCACATCGGGACGCTGCGCGCCCTGCTGGAGGGCGACCCGCTCCGGCTCCCCGAGCGCGTCGGCACCGGCGCCGTCACCATGCCGTGGCCCGGCAGCGCGGAGGACGGCGAGCCGCCGGACGAGCAGGAGGGCGTCGCCTTCGCCTACCGGATCACCTCGGGCGGCCGCACCCTCGGAGCCGTACTCCTGGGCCGCGAGTCCACCGACCGGCTGCCCGACGAGCTGACGGCCCTCATCGAGGACTTCGTGCGCCGGGTCGGCCTCGCCGTGGGCGCCGCCCGCGCCTACACCCGGCAGGCCACCATCAGCCGCATCCTCCAGCGCGGGCTGCTGCCCAGCAAGGTCGCCCAAATACCGGGGGTGGCCAGCTCCCTCGTCTACGAACCGAGCGACGACGGCGTCGTGGGCGGTGACTTCTACGACATCTTCCCGTGCCCCGGCGACCGCTGGTGCTTCGTCCTCGGCGACGTCCAGGGCAGCGGCCCCGAGGCCGCCGTCGTCACCGGCCTGGCGCGCCCCTGGCTGCGGCTGCTGGCCCGCGAGGGCTTCCAGGCCGACGAGGTCCTGGTCCGGCTCAACCGGCTGCTCCTGGACGACGCCATGGAGGCCGCCGAGGCCGCCGCGCTCATGGTCGCCGCCGCCGGGGGCCAGCACTCCGCGGACAACGGCGGGCAGTCCCGCTTCCTGTCCCTGCTGTACGGGGAGCTGGTGCCGCTGCCCGGGGGCGGCGCCCGCTGCACCCTGGCCAGCGCCGGGCACCCGCTGCCGCTGCTGCTGCGCCCGGACGGCACCGTGCGCCCCGCCGCCGAGCCGCAGCTGCTGCTCGGGCTGCTGGACGACGCCGTCTACGAGACCCAGAGCTTCGACCTGGCACCCGGCGACAGCCTGCTCTGCGTCACCGACGGGGTCACGGAGCGGCGCTCGGGCGGCCTGATGTTCGATGACGGGGACGGGCTGGCGAAGGCGCTGTCGGGGTGCGCGGGGCTGAGTGCGGAGGGGATCGCGGAGCGCATCAAGCACGCCGTGCACGACTTCGCCGAGCGGCCGCCGGACGACGACCTGGCGCTCCTGGTGCTCCAGGCCGAGTAGCGCCGGTCCGGGGCATGGCGTCCGTTTGCCGGGCGGCGCGCGACAATGGGCGGTATGCCTTCCGTACTGCCCGATGGTGAACCCGTGCCCGACGACGGGGCGCTGCCCCGCCATGCCCTGGAAGGCGCAGCCGACCGCCCGCTCGGCTTCTACCTGCACGTGCCGTACTGCGCGACCCGCTGCGGCTACTGCGACTTCAACACCTACACCGCGACCGAGCTGCGCGGCTCCGGCGGTGCGCTGGCCTCCCGCGACAACTACGCGTCCCACCTGATCGGCGAGGTCCGCCAGGCCCGCAAGGTCCTCGGCGACGACCCCCGCCCGGTGCGCACGGTCTTCGTGGGCGGCGGCACCCCGACCCTGCTCGCGGCGGCCGACCTGGTCCGGATGCTGGCGGCGGTCCGCGAGGAGTTCGGGCTCGCCGACGACGCCGAGATCACCACCGAGGCCAATCCGGAGTCCGTGGGCCCGGACTACCTGGCCGAGCTGCGCGAGGGCGGTTTCAACCGGATCTCCTTCGGCATGCAGAGCGCCCGGCAGCACGTCCTGAAGATCCTCGACCGCACCCACACCCCGGGCCGGCCCGAGGCCTGTGTGGCCGAGGCGCGGGCGGCCGGGTTCGAGCACATCAACCTGGACCTGATCTACGGCACCCCCGGCGAGTCCGACGACGACTGGCGCGCGTCCCTGGACGCGGCGATCGGCGCCGGGCCCGACCACGTCTCCGCGTACGCGCTCATCGTGGAGGAGGGCACCGGCCTCGCCCGCCGCATCAAGCGCGGTGAGATCCCGATGACCGACGACGACGCGCACGCCGACCGCTACCTGATCGCGGACGAGGCGATGGCCGCCGCCGGCTACTCCTGGTACGAGGTGTCGAACTGGGCCCGTACGCCCGAGGGCCGCTGCCTGCACAACGAGCTGTACTGGCGGGGCGCCGACTGGTGGGGCGCCGGACCGGGGGCGCACAGCCACGTCGGGGGCGTGCGCTGGTGGAACGTGAAGCACCCGGGGGCGTACGCGCAGGCGCTCGCCGAGGGGCGTTCGCCGGGGGCCGGGCGCGAGATCCTGTCCGCCGAGGACCGCCGCGTCGAGCGCATCCTGCTGGAACTGCGGCTCGTGGACGGCTGCCCGCTCTCCCTGCTCGCCCCCGCCGGCCTCGCGGCGGCCCGCCGGGCGGTGGACGACGGCCTCCTGGAACCGACGCCGTTCGCCGACGGCCGGGCCGTGCTGACGCTGCGCGGGCGGCTGCTGGCCGACGCGGTGGTACGCGACCTGGTCGACTGAGCCCGGCGCGCGCTCGGGGGCGTACGCACCGAACAAGGCGTACGCCCCCGCTCACTTCAGCGGGCACTCCGGCGGCTCCAGGGCCACCTTCCCCGCCGCCCGGCCGCAGATGACCCGGGCGTGGCTCCGGCCGTCCGGGTAGGTGATCTGCACGACGTCCAGACCGTGGCCCGCCTGCGCCTCGTACGGGATGAAGCCGCGGAAGGTGATCGTCCCCGTGGGCATCGTCCGCAGGTTCACCGCGTACAGGTTCGCCCAGGTCTCCGCCGCGCTGTTCACCGCGTCGCCGTGGCTCGCCGCGTCGTACAGCGCGGCCGTGGCGCTGTACGACATCACCGACTGGCCGCTCGCGAAGAGCGGGTCCTCGTACGGTTTCGACGCCGGGAGGCGGGGAAGCGTCCCGCCCTCGGGCAGCAGCTTGGCCAGGGCCCGGTGCGACTCCTCGTAGAAGCCGTCGGCGCGGCCGCGGCCCATCGGGGCGAGGGCCGTGTGGTAGAGCGTGACGTTCTTCGTGGTGTCCGTGCTCGCGTCGAGCCGGGTCTTGGTCAGGTCGTCGCCCGTGAAGACGGTGATGGGGCGGCGCGCACAGCTGTGGGCGAGGCGGCTCATCAGGTTGGAGACGTCCTCGACCCGGCCCGCGAAGTACAGCGCGTCCGGCGCCGGGTCCGCCGCGCAGATCTGCTGCACGGGGCGGTCCAGATCGGCGCTGCTGCGGCGGCCGAGGTCGTACTCCACCGGCTCCGACAGCGCGAAGCCCGACTTGGCGAGCATCGCGCTGCCCACCTTGCGCTGCTCGACCGTGTAGCGGTCCTTGTCGTTGTTGACGAGCTTGCGCGACAGGACCAGGGCCCGGGGTTTGTGCGTGCCGGGCGCCCCTGCCGCCACCTGCTTCGCGACGAGGCCGAGGGCGTCCGCCTGCTCCTGGTCGGTGGCCGCCAGGCCGAAGTAGTTGGAGTAGTCCGTCGCCAGATAGCCGCCGGAGTTGGTGGTGTCCACCACGGGCAGGCCCGCCCGCTGAAGGAGCGCGGTGGCCTCCGGGCTGTCGGTGGTGTCCCGGCCGAGCCCGACCACGCCGACGACCGAGGGATCTCTTTCGGCCACCTCGATGATCTTCTTCACCGCGGGTATCTGCTGGAGCATGTCCTGCCCGCCGTTGGCGGTCAGCACCCGCAGCTTCACGGAGAAGTCCAGCGTGTTGGTGTGGTGCTGGTAGAGGTAGACGCCGGTCAGCTCCTCCAGGGCCTTGCGGGTGCCCTCCGCGGACGGGGCGGTGAACGGACCCGCGTAGATCAGCGTGACGTACTTGTCGCCCGGCTCGATCGAGGCGTTCTCCTCGGCCACCGCCCGCTCGATCCGGTCGAAGGTGACGCCCGCCCCGGCCCCGTCCAGCTCCAGGCCGTTGTCCTCCGCGAAGCGCACCCGGGTGGACGTCGCCACGCCGATGCACTCCTTGTCCCCGCCGCCCGGCCCGGCCAGCCGCACCGAGTCCGTGTCGACATCCGTGAGCGGGCCGTGGCAGTAACGGTTGGCCAGGTGGTTGCTCACCAGCATCGTGCCCAGCAGCGCGCCGGCCATCAGACCGGCGAGCGTCGTCCGCGACATCACCCACCACACCCACGTCCTGCGCACCCGCTGCGTGGACAGCTGCGCGTGCGCGTGCTCATGGGTCAGCTGGTCCGTCGACAGCGGCAGTCGCAGCACCCAGGCGGGCGTGGCCGTGCCCGAGGGCGACTGCCCCACGCTGAGATGGCCGACCCAGTCCTCGTACCGGGCCCGCGCCGCACCCGTGTGCACCGGCGGCGGGTCGGGCGGCAGCGGCGGGGTGTGCCGCAGGATCTCGGCCGCCGGCAGCGAGGCCAGGAGCAGCAGCGGATCGACCTCGCTGCGCCGGGAGCGGACGTTGTTGACCGCGTTGATCAGCTGCACGCCGCCGTTGCTCTGGACGGCCCTCGGCAGGAAGACCACCGGCGGCACGGTCCGCTTGCCGCGCCGCCAGTCCCACGCGTGCGGCCGGTAGTTGTTGCGCAGGTCCTCCAGCAGCGCCTGGACCCTCAGCTCCAGGTGGAACTGGCGCGACAGCTCGTCGCCCGCCGCCGCGTCGGCCACCCGCCCCGCGACCACCGCCGCCCGCGCCCGGATCACCCGCCACGAACCACTGGGCGAGAGCCGGGACCAGCCGTCCGACGGATAGCCGGTACTGGCGGCGGCCAGCGACGAGGTGGTGGCGAACCACCGGCTGGCCCGGCGCAGCCACAGCAGCGGCGGCGCCGACGTCGTCGCCAGCCGGATCACCGCGAGCCCGAGGACCGCGCCCACGGCCACCAGCATGGTCGGCAGCCAGCCGATCTCGCCGAGCAGCACACCCAGGACCGCGATGACCACGGCCCCCACGAAGGTCTCCGGCCGCACCGACTCGCGCAGCGCGGTCCACCAGGTGCCCCGGCCGCGCCGCCCGGCCCGCCAGCGCAGCGCGCTCAGCTCCTCCAGGATCCGCTCGTCGCGCTGGTCCCGGGAGCAGCCCGGGTCCGGGTCCCGCAGCACGGCCTCGGTGGCCTGCTCGATGGCGCCGAGCAGCCGGGAACGGGGGAACGCGAACGGCTTGTACTGCGAACCGCCCCGGGTCTCCCACGGCTTCTCGGTCAGCGTGCGGACCATGTCGAGCGCCGCGTCGTACGGGGAGTCGCCGTGCCCGTCGAGCAGGCGGAGGGGGACGCGGCGCGGCTGGTTGGCCCGGTGGACCTGGCGCACGATCTGCTCGACCCGGGCGTCCACGTCGGGCGGTACGTCGGCGTCGGCGGCCTGGAGGACCACCAGGGGCATCACGGGCCGGTTGTGGCGGTAGCCGTCGATGAGCTGCTGCATGAAATGGAAGACGGCGGAGGCCGCCTCGTTCTCCGCCGTGTCCCGCCACACCTCGCGTGTCATCGCCCCCGTGCCTTCCCTCGCGAAAAGAGCCTGGCCCCACTCAATAACCGATGATGTGTGCGAGGCGCAGCTATTCATCCGGATTGGTGCCGGATCGAGGGGAAGGCCGGCCGGACATCAGTCCGGAAGGGTGACGAAATCAATCAATTCCTCGACGCGGCCCAGGAGTTCGGGCTGAAGGTCCCGGTAGGAGCGCACCGAGGACAGGATGCGCTGCCAGGCCGCCCCGGTGTTCTCCGGCCAGCCCAGCGCCCGGCACACGCCCGTCTTCCAGTCCTGCCCGCGCGGCACCACCGGCCACGCCGCGATCCCCACCGACGAGGGCTTCACGGCCTCCCACACGTCGATGTACGGGTGCCCGACCACCAGCACGTTGCCGTCCGACACCTGGGCCGCGATCCGGGACTCCTTGGAACCGGGCACCAGATGGTCCACCAGCACCCCGAGGCGGGCGTCCGGCGCGGGCGCGAACTCCCGCACGATCGAGGGCAGGTCGTCGATGCCCTCCAGGTACTCCACGACCACGCCCTCGATGCGCAGGTCGTCGCCCCAGACCCGCTCGACCAGCTCCGCGTCGTGGCGCCCCTCCACATAGATCCGCCCGGCCCGCGCCACCCGCGCCCGCGCCCCGGGCACCGCCACCGAACCGGAGGCCGTACGCGTGGGCCGTACCGGGCCCCCGGCCGACGGGCGCACCAGCGTGACGACCCGGCCCTCAAGCAGGAAGCCGCGCGGCGCCATCGGGAAGACCCGGTGCTTGCCGAACCGGTCCTCCAGGGTCACCGTCGGCCCCTCGGCGGTCTTCTCGCACCGGATGACCGCGCCGCAGAAACCGGTCACCGCCTCCTCCACGACCAGATCGGTCTCGGCGGGCACCTCCGGGGCGGGGGCGGACTTCTTCCACGGCGGGGTCAGATCAGGCTGGTAGCTGCGCATCGCACGACGATAAGCGGGGAAGACCGATCGGCGGGGAAGACCTACGACACGCCGAACCGCCCCGCCAGCTCCGCCCGCTGGGCCCGGACGAACGCCGCGTCCACCACCGCCCCGTGCCCCGGCACGTACAACGCGTCCTCCCCGCCCAGTTCCAGCAGCCGGTCCAGCGCGCCCGGCCAGTGCGCCGGACGGGCGTCCGGACCGGCCTGGGGCTCGCCCGACTCCTCGACCAGGTCGCCGCAGAAAACCAGCGCGGGGGAGCCCGGGACCAGCACCGCCAGGTCGTGGCCGCTGTGCGCCGCGCCCACGTTCACCAGGACCACCTCCCGGCCGCCGCCCAGGTCCACCGTCAGCTCCCCGCGCACCTCGTGCCGCGGGGCCACCAGCACATCGGCGGACTCGGCCGCGTCCGCCTCGGGCAGGCCCTGGGCCACCGCGTCCGCGTACAGCTCACCGGCCCCGTGACGCAGCAGCTCCGCCATGCCCTCGGAGCCGTACACCCGGGCTCCGGCGAACGCGGCCGTGCCCAGCACATGGTCGAAGTGGGGGTGGCTGAGTGCGATGTGCGTCACCCTCCGGCCGAGCAGCGCCTCGGCCTGGGTGCGCAGTTCCACGCCCTCGCGCAGTGACGCACCGGTGTCACAGAGCAGCACCCCGTCCGCCCCGGCCACCAGCAGGGCCGTCGCGTCCCAGACCGGGAGGCGCCGACGGCCCGTTCCGTGACCCAGCCGCTCCCATCCGAAGTCTTCCCAAGAGGCATCCATACGGCGACGCTATCGGCAGCGACCTGCGCGGCAGCGAGGTAGCGTGGCCGGTCGCCCTTGCTAGGGCACCACCCCGTCGCCGTACACTGGCCGGGGATCGCTGGCACTCGTACGCACCGAGTGCCAGGAGGAATCCCGGGAACGGCCCGGGAACACCGACGTGGACAGCTGGAGGTGTGCGCGCGATGCTCAGCGAACGCAGACTCGAAGTGCTGCGCGCGATCGTCCAGGACTACGTCGGGACCGAGGAGCCCGTCGGCTCCAAGGCGCTCACGGAGCGGCACAAGCTGGGGGTCTCCCCGGCGACCGTCCGCAACGACATGGCGGTGCTGGAGGAGGAGGGCTTCATCGCCCAGCCCCACACCAGCGCCGGGCGCATCCCGACGGACAAGGGCTACCGGCTCTTCGTGGACAAGCTGGCGGGCGTCAAGCCCCTCTCCTCGCCCGAGCGCCGCGCCATTCAGAACTTCCTCGACGGCGCGGTCGACCTGGACGACGTCGTGGGCCGCACCGTACGGCTGCTCGCGCAGCTGACCCGGCAGGTCGCCGTCGTGCAGTACCCCTCGCTGACCCGTTCGACGGTGCGGCACGTGGAGCTGCTGTCCCTGGCCCCGGCGCGGCTGATGCTCGTGCTGATCACGGACACCGGACGGGTCGAACAGCGGCTGGTGGACTGCCCGGCGCCGTTCGGCGAGACCGCGCTCGCCGATCTGCGGGCCCGGCTCAACAGCCGGGTGGTGGGGCGCCGGTTCGCCGACGTCCCGCAGTTGGTGCAGGACCTGCCGGAATCCTTCGAGAGCGAGGACCGGGGAACCGTGTCCACCGTTCTCTCGATCCTGCTCGAAACGCTTGTCGAGGAGACGGAGGAGCGGCTGATGATCGGCGGCACCTCCAACCTCACCCGCTTCGGACACGACTTCCCTGTGATGATCCGGCCGGTGCTCGAAGCACTGGAGGAACAGGTGGTGCTGCTGAAGCTGCTCGGCGAGGCCAAGGACTCGGGCATGACCGTACGCATCGGGCACGAGAACGCCCACGAGGGCCTCAACTCCACGTCCGTCGTCGCGGTCGGCTACGGTTCGGGCGACGAGGCAGTCGCCAAACTCGGCGTGGTCGGACCGACCCGCATGGACTACCCCGGAACGATGGGAGCGGTACGCGCAGTGGCACGTTACGTCGGACAGATCCTGGCGGAGTCGTAAGTGGCCACGGACTACTACGCCGTACTCGGCGTGCGCCGCGACGCTTCCCAGGACGAGATCAAGAAGGCATTCCGGAGGCTCGCCCGCGAGCTGCACCCGGACGTCAACCCCGATCCGAAGACCCAGGAGCGGTTCAAGGAGATCAACGCCGCTTACGAGGTCCTGTCGGACGCGCAGAAGAAGCAGGTCTACGACCTCGGCGGAGACCCGCTCTCGCAGTCCGGCGGCGCCGGCGCGGGCGGCTTCGGCCAGGGCGGCTTCGGCAACTTCTCCGACATCATGGACGCGTTCTTCGGCACGTCGTCGCAGCGCGGGCCCCGCTCGCGCACCCGGCGCGGCCAGGACGCCATGATCCGGCTGGAGATCGACCTCGCCGAGGCGGCCTTCGGCACCACCAAGGACATCCAGGTCGACACCGCCGTCGTCTGCACCACGTGCAGCGGCGAGGGCGCGGCCCCGGGCACCTCGGCGCAGACCTGCGACATGTGCCGCGGCCGCGGTGAGGTCTCCCAGGTCACCCGGTCCTTCCTCGGCCAGGTCATGACCTCCCGCCCCTGCCCCCAGTGCCAGGGCTTCGGTACGGTCGTGCCGACCCCGTGCCCGGAGTGCGCCGGTGACGGCCGCATCCGCTCGCGACGCACGCTGACCGTGAAGATCCCCGCCGGTGTCGACAACGGCACCCGCATCCAGCTCGCGGGCGAGGGCGAGGTCGGCCCCGGCGGCGGCCCCGCCGGAGACCTCTACGTCGAGATCCACGAGCTGCCGCACGCGGTGTTCCAGCGCCGCGGCGACGACCTGCACTGCACGGTCACCATCCCCATGACGGCGGCGGCCCTCGGTACCAAGGTGCCGCTGGAGACGCTGGACGGCCTGGAGGAGGTCGACATCCGGCCGGGCACCCAGTCCGGCCAGTCGGTCCCGCTGCACGGGCGCGGCATCACCCACCTGCGGGGCGGCGGACGCGGCGACCTCATCGTGCACGTCGAGGTGACCACCCCGGTCAAGCTCGACCCCGAGCAGGAACGCCTGCTGCGCGAACTGTCCAAGCTGCGCGGCGAGGAGCGGCCCACCGGCCAGTTCCAGCCGGGCCAGCAGGGCTTGTTCTCCCGCCTGAAGGACGCCTTCAACGGCCGCTGACGGCTTGCGCGCACCCGGTACGGGCCCGGCCTCCGGGCCCGTACCGGCGCGCCGCGACCGGCCAAAACGCTGCCGTGGGGCGGGCATCACGGGACAGGAAGGACATGACACGATGCGGTCATGCCCTCCGCGCTGACCGCTCTCTGCCGGTATCCCCTCGTGCAGGCCCCCATGGCCGGCGGTCCGTCCTGCCCGCAGCTCGCCGCCGCCGTCTCCGAGGCCGGTGCGCTGGGCTTCCTGGCCGCCGGATACAAGACGGCGGACGCCCTGCGCGACGAGATCCAGCAGGTGCGCGCCCTGACCGGGCAGCCCTTCGGCGTCAACCTCTTCATGCCGCAGTGCGAACCGGCGGACCCCGCCGCGCTGGAGGACTACCGCCACCGGCTCGCGGACGAGACCGGCCGTTACGAGACCGGGCTCGGCGACCCGGACGTCCCCGGCGACGACGGTTACGAGGACAAGCTCGCCGTCCTCCTCGAAGCCCCGGTCCCGGTCGTCTCCTTCACCTTCGGCTGCCCCTCGCGCGACACGCTCGACGCGTTCGCGGCCGCCGGTACGTACACCGTCGTCACGGTCACCTCGCCGGAGGAGGCCCAGGCCGCCGAGTGGGCCGGGGCCGACGCCGTCTGCGCCCAGGGCACCGAGGCGGGCGGCCACCGCTCCACGTTCCACGACGACCCGGCGACCGAGGACGGCGGCACCGGGCTGCTGAGCCTGGTCGCCCAGGTCCGCGAGACCGTGCAGATACCGGTCGTCGCCGCGGGCGGCCTGATGCGCGGCGCCCAGATCGCCGCGGTCCTCGCGGCGGGCGCGGACGCCGCCCAGCTCGGCACCGCCTTCCTGGCCTGCCCGGAGTCCGGCGCCCACGTCCTGCACAAACAGGCCCTGACCAACCCGCTGTTCGTCCGGACCACCCTGACCAGGGCCTTCTCCGGGCGCCCGGCACGCGGCCTGGTCAACCGCTTCGTGCGCGAGCACGGCCCGTACGCCCCCGCCGCCTACCCCCAGGTCCACCACATGACCTCCGTGCTGCGCAGGGCCGCCGCCCGCGTCGGGGACGCCCAGGGCATGGCGCTCTGGGCCGGGCAGGGCCACCGCATGGCCCGCGAGCTGCCCGCCGGACGGCTGGTCCGGCTGCTCGCCGAGGAACTGGACGCCGCACGGACGGCAGTGAGCACAAGGAGCGCACAGTGACGGCACCCGTCTTCGTCGTCGGACACCTGCCGGACGCCCCCGAGTTCGTCCTCGACGGGCCCGAGGGACGCCACGCCGTCTCCGTGAAGCGCCTGCGCACCGGCGAGGAGGTCGTCCTCACGGACGGCCGCGGCCGGTGGGCCCAGGGTGTCGTGCGCGCCGCCGAGGGCAAGGACCGGCTGGTCGTCGGCGACCTGGCGCCGGTCCACGAGGAGCCGCGCCCCGCGCTGCGGATCACCGTCGTCCAGGCCCTGCCCAAGGGGGACCGGGGCGAGGTCGCCGTGGAGACGATGACGGAGACCGGTGTCGACGCGGTCGTCCCGTGGCAGGCGGCGCGCTGCATCACCCAGTGGAAGGGCGACCGCGGCCTCAAGTCCCTGGCCAAATGGCGCGCCACGGCCCGGGAGGCCGGAAAGCAGTCGCGCCGGGTGCTCTTCCCGGACGTGGCGGACCTGGCCACCACCAAGCAGGTCGCGGGCCTGCTCGCCGGGGCCGACTTCGCGGCCGTCCTGCACGAGGACCGCGACCACCCGAGCGAAGCGCTGGCCACCGTCGCCCTGCCCGGTGAGGGCGAGATCGTGCTGGTCGTCGGCCCCGAGGGCGGTGTGTCGCCGGACGAGCTGACCGCGTTCGCCGCCGCGGGCGCCCACACCTGCCGCCTCGGCCCCTCGGTCCTGCGCACCTCGACGGCGGGCACCGCGGCGACGGCGCTGCTCCTGGGGCGCACGGGGCGCTGGTCGTAAACCGTCCCCGATGGGGTGGTTGTGCCCGGAAGCGGTCTACCGCGCCGTCGGACGGGGTGGGAAGCTGCCCGTATGGGGACATCAAGGGCAGGGGGCCATCGTGCGGCCCGTCGTTTTCCGGCCGCGCTCTGCCTCGCCGCGGCCGCCGTCGCCGGGCTCACCGCCTGTGAACCGGGCGACGCCACCGGCGCGTTGAACACCGCGTCCGTCGCCTTCACCACGGACCGGACCGCCACCCGCGCCTTGGAGCACGAAGGCGTCCAGGTGCGCTGGCTGACCTGCACGGCCTCGCTCGACGGCGGCGGCGCCAACCGCTCCGCGGCGCCCTCCGCCACCCGCCGGGCGGCCGAGGTCCACTGCGACGGCAAGACCAAGTCCGGCGGGGACATCGCCCTGGACGGGCAGGTGACCTACGCGGTCGAAGGCCGGTGCGTACGGGGCGACATGACCGCGAAGACCGGTGGGCGCGCCGTCTTCCGGGCCACCCTGCTCGGCGACTGCACCGCCCCGGCCACGACCGCGCCGCCCGCCGGAGCCCCCGGCCCGGACAGCGGCCCGACGGCCACCGTGACGGTGACGGTCACCGCGTACCCCGGCAAGTAGCGGCGTGACCGCGGCGGTTGGCCGATGGCCCGGCCCGCAGGTACCCGGGGCACGGGCGGCGGCGTGCGACGTACTCCGGCCAACCCCGTGCCACCAGGCACACCTGCGGCCTAGGGTGATCGTGTGACACAGCCTTCCTACCTCCGGTACCCCCATGTCCAGGGTGACTTGATCGCCTTCACCGCCGAGGACGACGTCTGGCTCGCCCCACTCGACGGCGGCCGGGCGTGGCGGGTCAGCGCAGACAACCGTCCCGTCACCCAGCCGCGCATATCTCCCGACGGCACCCTCGTCGCCTGGACGTCCACCCGCGACGGGGCGCCCGAGGTGCACCTCGCCCCCGCCGACGGCGGGCCCTCCCGGCGGCTCACCCACTGGGGCGACGCCCGCACCACCGTGCGCGGCTGGACCCCCGAAGGCGACGTACTGGTCACCAGCACCCAGGGCCAGGTCTCGCTGCGCCGCACCTGGGCCCGGGCCGTCCCGGTCGACGGCGGTCCCGCGCGGACCCTCCCGTACGGTCCCGTCGGCTCCCTCGCGTACGGGCCGGGCGGACGCGTCCTGCTGCTCTCGGCCACCATGGGCCGCGAGGCCGCCAGCTGGAAGCGCTACCGGGGCGGCACGGCCGGGAAGCTCTGGATCGCGGCGGAGGACGACCCGCTGGAGTTCGCCCGGATCCACGAGGACCTCGACGGCAACATCGAGTGCCCGATGTGGGTGGGGGAGCGCATCGCGTTCCTCTCCGACCACGAGGGCACCGGCGCCCTCTACTCCTCGCTGCCCGACGGCACCGACCTGCGGCGGCACACCCCCGTCGACGGCTTCTACGCCCGGCAGGCCACCACCGACGGCACCCGGGTCGCCTACGCCTCCGCCGGTGAACTCTGGGTCCTGGACGGCCTGGAGGGCGACGGGCCCCGTCGCGTCGAGCTCCGGCTCGGCGGCCAGCGCGCCGACCTCCAGCCCTACCCGCTGCACGCCGACAGCCACCTGACCAGCGCCTCGCCCGACCGCACCGGCCGGGGCAGCGCCGTCCTGTCGCGGGGCGCCGTGCACTGGGTCACCCACCGCGAGGGCCCGGCCCGCGCGCTCGCCGCCGAGCCCGGCGTACGGGCCAGGCTGCCGCGCACCTTCCAGGCCGACGGCGACCAGCACGTCGTCTGGGTCACCGACGCCGAGGGGGACGACGCGCTGGAGATCGCCCCCGCCGCCGGCACCGCCCCCGGCGCCACGCCCCGCCGCCTCGCGGCCGGCCGCCTGGGCCGTGTCCTGGACCTCGCTCCCGCCCCCGACGGCAGCCGGTTCGCGGTCGCCGCGCACGACGGGCGGGTCCTGATCGTCGAGCGTGAGAGCGGCGAGATCCACGAGGTGGACCGCAGCGAGAACGGCGACGCCTCCGGCCTCGCCTGGTCGCCCGACTCCGCCTGGCTCGCCTGGTCGCACCCCGGCCCCGAGCCGCTCAGCCAGCTCAAGCTGGCCCACATCGCCGACCTGTCGGTCTCCGAGGCGACGCCCCTGCGGTTCCGGGACTTCGCGCCCGCCTTCACCGCCGACGGAAAGCACCTGGCCTTCCTCTCCGAGCGCGCCTTCGACCCGATCTACGACGCCCACGTCTTCGACATGGCGTTCATCGGCTCCTGCCGGCCGCACCTGCTCACCCTCGCGGCGACCACGCCCTCCCCGTTCGGACCGCAGCTGCACGGGCGGCCGACGGAGAAGGAGAAGGGCGGCGACGGCGAGGACAACCCCACCGCGCTGCCCATCACCCGCATCGACCTGGACGGCCTCGCCGACCGGATCGTGCCCCTTCCCGTCGAGGCCGCCGTCTACTCCTCGCTCCGCACCGCGCGGGACGGGCTGCTCTGGCTGCGCCACCCGCTCACCGGGGTCCTCGGCACCAGCGGGGCCGGTCCGGACGCCCGCCGCCCGGACACCGTCCTGGAGCGGTACGACCTGGAGAAGCTGCGCTGCGAGGAGCTGTCCTCGGACGTCAGCCGTTTCGCGGTGAGCGGTGACGGGAAGCGGCTGGCGATCGTCCACCACGGCAAGCTGTCCGTCGTCCCCTCCGACAGCCGGGTGCCCGCGGGCGACGACGACCACGACGACGCCGTGACCGTCGACCTCTCCCGTGTCCGCCGCACCCTCGACCCGGCCGCCGAGTGGCGTCAGATGTACGACGAGGCCGGGCGCGTCATGCGGGACAACTTCTGGCGGCCCGACATGGGCGGCGTCGACTGGGCCGGGGTCCTCGACCGCTACCGCCCGGTCCTGGAGCGCGTCGCGACCCACGACGACCTCATGGACCTGCTCTGGGAGGTCCAGGGCGAGCTGGGCACCTCGCACGCCTACGTCACCCCGCCCGGCGGGTGGCGCGACGACGCGGCCCGGCAGGGGCTGCTCGGGGCGGACGTCTCCCGGGCGGAGGACGGCAGCTGGCGCATCGACCGCGTGCTGCCCTCCGAGACCTCGGACCCGGCCGCCCGCTCGCCGCTCGCCGCGCCGGGCGTCGCGGTCCGGGCCGGGGACGCGATCGTGGCCGTCGACGGGCACCCGGTCGATCCGCTGACCGGGCCCGCGCCGCTGCTCACCGGCTCGGCCGGCAAGCCCGTCGAGCTGACGGTCTCCCCGGCCGACGGGGGCGACCGGCGCCACGTCGTCGTCGTGCCCGTCGGCGACGAGGAGGCCCTGCGCTACCACGCGTGGGTCGCCGACCGGCGGGCGTACGTGCACGAGCGGTCCGGGGGGCGCCTCGGCTACCTGCACGTCCCCGACATGGTCGGCGGCGGCTGGGCCCAGATCCACCGCGACCTGCGCACCGAGATGGCACGCGAGGGCCTGGTCGTGGACGTCCGGGAGAACCGGGGCGGCCACACCTCGCAGCTCGTGGTCGAGAAGCTGGCCCGCCGCATCGTCGGCTGGGACCTGCCGCGCGGCATGCGCCCCGCGAGCTACCCGGGCGACGCGCCGCGCGGGCCGGTGGTCGCCGTCGCGAACGAGTTCTCCGGGTCGGACGGCGACATCGTGAACGCGGCGATCAAGGCGCTGAAGATCGGGCCCGTGGTCGGGGTGCGGACATGGGGCGGCGTGGTCGGCATCGACAGCCGGTACCGGCTGGTCGACGGGACGCTGGTCACGCAGCCGAAGTACGCGTTCTGGCTGGAGGGGTACGGGTGGGGCGTCGAGAACCACGGCGTGGACCCGGACGTGGAGGTCGTGATGACGCCTCGGGACCACGCGGAGGGGCGTGACCCTCAGCTGGACGAGGCGATCCGGATCGGGCTGGAGTCGCTGGACCGGGTCCCGGCGAAGGTGGCACCGGAGCTGCCGGGCCTTCCGGGGTGACCTGACCGGGGCACTGCCCCGGACCCCGCTCCTCAAACGCCGGCGAGGCTGGAGGTGGCCGCGCGGCCAAAATCAAGCCTCTCCGGCGATTGAGGCGCGGGGGTACGGGGGCAGAGCCCCCGATAGGCTGGCCCGCAACGGATCACCCGAGCCCAAGGAGCGCGTAAGCGAATGGCAGGAGAACCGCAGCCCGACTGCCTGTTCTGCAAGATCGTCTCGGGGGACATCCCGGCCACCATCGTCCGCGAGACCGACACCACCGTCGCGTTCCGCGACATCAACCCCCAGGCGCCCACGCACGTACTCGTCATCCCGCGCCTGCACTACCCGGACGCCGCATCGCTCGGCGCCGCCGAACCGCAGGTGCTCGCCGACGTGCTGTGCGAGGCGGGCAACGTCGCCGCCGACGAGAAGATCGACCAGACCGGCTACCGGGTCGTGTTCAACACCGGCGCCGGCGCCGGCCAGACCGTCTTCCACGCCCACGCGCACGTCCTCGGCGGCCGGGGTCTGGAATGGCCGCCCGGATAATGTCCGCCCGTGAACTCGTCGTGCTCGGGACCGCCAGCCAGGTCCCGACACGGCACCGGAACCACAACGGCTATCTGCTCCGCTGGGACGGCGAGGGCATCCTCTTCGACCCCGGCGAGGGCACCCAGCGCCAGATGCTGCGGGCCGGGGTCGCCGCGCACGACATCAACCGGATCTGCGTCACGCACTTCCACGGCGACCACTCGCTCGGCCTGGCCGGGGTGATCCAGCGGATCAACCTCGACCAGGTCCCGCACCCGGTGACCGCCCACTACCCGGCGAGCGGGCAGCGCTTCTTCGACCGGCTGCGGTACGCCACCGCCTACCGCGAGACCGTGCAGCTGACCGAGGCCCCCGTCGCCGCCGACGGACCGCTGGCCACCACCGCCGCGTACACGCTCGACAGCCACCGGCTCTCGCACCCCGTCGAGTCGTACGGCTACCGGCTCACCGAGCCCGACGGGCGGCGGATGCTGCCCGCGAAGCTCGCGGAGCACGGCATCAGGGGGCCCGACGTCGGACGCCTCCAGCGCGAGGGCGCCCTCGGCGGTGTCACGCTCGCCGACGTCTCCGAGCACAGGCGCGGACAGCGGTTCGCGTTCATCATGGACACCAGGCTCTGCGACGGGGTGTACGCCCTCGCCGAGGGCTGCGACCTGCTGGTCATCGAGTCGACGTTCCTCGACGCGGACCGGAAGCTGGCCGCCGACCACGGCCACCTGACCGCCGCCCAGGCGGCCCGGGTCGCCCGGGATTCGGACGTGCGGCACCTCGTCCTGACGCACTTCTCCCAGCGCTATCCGGAACCGGAGGCGTTCGAGGCCGAGGCCCGGGCGGCCGGTTACGAGGGCGAACTGACCGTCGCCCAGGACCTCACACGCGTACCGGTCCCCAGCCGCCACGCGTAGCACCACCCTCCCCACACGATTGAGATCACCGTGCACCTCCCCAAAGCCGAACTCCACCTCCACATCGAGGGAACCCTCGAACCGGAACTGGCCTTCGCGCTCGCCGCGCGCAACGGCGTGACCCTCCCGTACGCGGACACCGAAGCCCTGCGCACCGCGTACCTCTTCGAGGACCTCCAGAGCTTCCTGGACCTCTACTACGCGCTGATGGCCGTGCTGCGGACCGAGGACGACTTCGCCGAACTCGCCGACGCCTACCTGGCCCGCGCCGCCGCCCAGGGCGTCCGCCACGCCGAGATCTTCTTCGACCCGCAGGCCCACACCGCGCGCGGCGTGCCCCTCGGCACCGTGGTGGAGGGCCTGGGCCGGGCGCTGGAGCGCAGCGAGGAGAAGCACGGCATCTCCACCCAGCTGATCATGTGCTTCCTGCGCGACCAGTCCGCCGAATCGGCCCTGGAGACCCTGGAGGCCGCCCGGCCGCACCTGCACCGGATCAGCGCCGTCGGCCTGGACTCCGCCGAGGTCGGCCACCCGCCCGTGAAGTTCCGCGAGGTGTACGAACGGGCCGGGGAGCTCGGCCTGCGCAAGGTCGCCCACGCGGGCGAGGAGGGCCCGCCCGCGTACATCCGCGAGGCACTCGACGTCCTGGGCGTGGAGCGCATCGACCACGGGCTGCGCTGCATGGAGGACCCGGACCTGGTGAAGCGGCTCGTCGCGGAGCGCGTCCCGCTCACGCTGTGCCCGCTGTCCAACGTACGGCTGCGCGCGGTCGACACCCTGGAGCAGCACCCGCTGCCCGCGATGCTGGAGGCCGGGCTGCTCTGCACGGTGAACTCCGACGACCCCGCCTACTTCGGCGGATACGTCGGAGACACCTTCCACGCCGTCCACGAAGCGCTCGGCCTGGACCGCGAGCAGCTGCGCACGCTGGCCCGCAACTCCTTCGAGGCGGCCTTCCTCGACCACGACGAGGAGCGCAGGGCGCGCTACCTGTCCGAGGTCGAGGCGTACGCGTTCGACTGACCGCCCTCCGGGCCGGCCGTCCGGAACGCGTTCCTGCCGAGGCGCCTGCGGCGCAGGGCCGGGATGCTGATCTCCGTGACGGCCTGCTCGGGCGCGCCCAGCTTGGGCACGGCTCCGGGCACCGCACCCGTGGTGACGGCGAGCAGGGCCGCGGGCGCGCCGCCCCGGCGGCGTACCGAACCGGGCACCAGCGGACGGCCGCCGATGTGCAGGGCGACCGCGGTCACCGGGAGCGCTATCAGCAGGGTCGTCGCGCCCAGCACCAGGCCCATCCCGGGGTAGCCGGCCTCCTCCGACAGCACACTGCCGAGCACCGGTCCGCAGGCGACGCCCACGGACGAGGCGGACCCCGCGAGGACCGCCCAGCGGCCGCGTACGTCGAGCGAGGCCGCGAGACCGATCAGGTAGGACAGGACCACCGGGTAGACGGTGTTCCACAGGATCTCGCCGGTCGCGAAGGAGCCAAGGCTCCCGGCGGACGAGCTGAGCACGATGCTCCCCGCGATCACGGCGGTGCCCACCCCGATCGGGACCGCGCGCCCCAGCTTCGAGCCCAGCACCCCGGCGCCCATCACGCCGAGCAGCCCGGCGCCGAGCGCGGCGGCGAAGACGGCGCCGATCGTCACCTCGGACAGCCCGACCTGGTCCACGCCGATCCGGCTGCTGACGCCCCACAGCGCGTTCTGCGCCATCGACCAGATCAGCATGCCGCCCGCGAGCACCAGCCCGGAGCGGCGGTGCGGCAGCCGGCCCTGCGCGGGGACGGCCGGACCGGCCGCGGCCGAGCCGCCGAGCCGGGAGGTGGCCGGCCAGACCAGGAGCGCGACCAGGGCGATCGAGGCGAACGGCAGCCGGTGGCCGCCGCCCAGGTGCGGGACCGTCAGATACAGGGCGCCCGCGGTCGCCGAGACGCTCAACAGGCCCAGGGACGAGGTGCGGTGCGGGTCGCTCTGGGCGGCGATGCCCGCCGCCGCGACGGCGGTCGCCGTACCGGAGCCGAAGCCGCCGACCATCGCGCCCGCGACCACCAGCGGCACGGTGCCGGCCAGCGCCGCGCAGCCGTACCCCACCACGCACAGGACCAGTCCCACGCGCGCCGGTCTGCACGGCCCGTACGTCTCCACGCGTCCCGCCAGGGAGAAGCCGGCGGAGGCCGAGCTCAGCAGCAGCGCGCTGCCGACGAGCCCGGCCTGAGCCGTGCTCAGGCCCAGATAGACGGAGAGCCGTCCCACGATGGTGGGGAGGAGGTAGGCGGCGAGGTAACCGGCGGTGAACACGGCGACCAGGGGCCACGCGGCGCGAGGGCGCGAGGACATGGGCGTTCCTGAAGACATGCCGGGATACGGCAGAAGGCAGAGGGGGGTAAGGCAGAAGGCGAAGCAGAGGGGGAAATCAGAGAAATCGGCGCTTCCGTCGGGTACGTCTCCAACGGTGCTCGCGGGCCAATTTGTATCAAGTGCTCCCGGCCCACCGAAAGCCGGTGTTCTGTGATCTGGGCCACTTTTGTGTTTATGCAGTTCGTGGATGGGTATCCGCGCATGTTTATGCAGGTCAGCGCCCGTGAACACACGCGCGGCGCGCACTCGTCCATCAGCGCCGCGTTTCGGGCACACTGGCCGCAACCGCCGCGACCGGGGAGTGCAAGGTGAGCGCTGACATTCCGCAGATCGACCCGCTGGACGGGCTGCGCGCCCCGCAGGACCCCGACTGCGACGTCTTCCTCACCGGCACGGTCTTCCTGGACATCATCTTCACCGGCCTGGACAGCGCCCCCGTGCGGGGCACCGAGTCCTGGGCGCGCGGCATGGGCTCCAGCCCCGGCGGCGTCGCCAACATGGCCACCGCGCTGGCCCGCCTCGGCCTGCGCACCTCCCTGGCCGCCGCGTTCGGCGACGACCACTACGGCGAGTACTGCTGGGACGCGCTCGAACAGGGCGAGGGCATCGACCTCTCCCGCTCGCACACGGTGCGGGGCTGGCACTCCCCGGTGACCGTCTCCATGGCGTACGAGGGCGAGCGGACGATGGTCTCGCACGGCCACGAGGCCCCGACGCTCCCCACCACAGCCTCGCCCGAGGCCCCCGCCTTCCCCCGCTGCCCGCCCAGGGCCCGGGCCGCCGTCACCTCACTGGTGCCCGGCCGCACCGAACCCTGGGTCGCCGAGGCCGCCCGCCGGGGGGCCCTGATCTTCGGGGACGTCGGCTGGGACGAGACCGGGCGCTGGGACCTGGACGCCCTCAGCGGCCTGGAGCACTGCCACGCCTTCCTGCCCAACGCCGAGGAGGCGATGCGCTACACCCGCACCGACTGCCCCCGGGCCGCCGCGCACGCCCTCGCCGAACGCGTACCGCTCGCCGTCGTCACCCTGGGCTCCGAGGGCGCCTACGCGGTCGACGCCGCCACCGGTACCGCCGCCGAGGTCCCGGCCATCGAGGTCGAGGCGCTGGACCCGACCGGCGCCGGCGACGTCTTCGTGGCCGGCTTCGTCACCGGGACCCTGGCCGGCTGGCCCCTCGCCGACCGCCTCGCCTTCGCCGGGCTGACCGCGGCCCTCTCCGTCCAGGAGTTCGGCGGCTCGCTCTCGGCCCCCGGCTGGGCGGAGATCGCCGCCTGGTGGCAGCAGGTGCGCACCTGCGCCGGGCAGGACCCGGCCGCGCTCAGGCGCTACGCCTTCCTGAACGAGCTGCTGCCGGCCGCCGCCCGGCCCTGGCCGCTGCGCCGGGCCGTGCCCACGATCGGTTTCCGCGCCTGACCCCACTGCCCCGTAAAACCTCTGGTGTTGTCCGTACGGAGTCGTAGGCTTGAGGCACACGAGGTTTTCGAGCAGCGAGAACCCTGCAACAGGAGGTATGCGCAGGCCCGAGGGCCGGCCCATGACTCAGTCACCCACACAGCCGCAGGCGCGTGCCCACATCAGCATCCCGGCCGCTCACCCGATGGTGATGCTCCTGGGAGCGGGCGACTCGCTGCTGCGCGTGATCGAAGCGGCGTTCCCGGCGGCCGACATCCACGTCCGGGGAAATGACATAAGCGCGACGGGCGACGCGGCGGACATCGCCCTGATCCAGCGCCTGTTCGACGAGATGGTGCTGGTGCTCCGCACCGGGCAGCCGATGACGGAGGACGCCGTGGAACGGTCGATCGCGATGCTCAAGGCCACCGACAACGGCCAGGCGGACGGCACGGAGACCCCGGCCGAGGTGCTGACGCAGAACATCCTCTCCAGCCGCGGCCGCACGATCCGCCCCAAGACGCTCAACCAGAAGCGGTACGTCGACGCGATCGACAAGCACACGATCGTCTTCGGCATCGGCCCCGCCGGTACCGGCAAGACCTACCTGGCCATGGCCAAGGCGGTCCAGGCCCTCCAGTCCAAGCAGGTCAGCCGGATCATCCTGACCCGTCCGGCGGTCGAGGCGGGCGAGCGCCTGGGCTTCCTCCCCGGCACGCTGTTCGACAAGATCGACCCGTATCTGCGCCCGCTCTACGACGCCCTGCACGACATGCTCGACCCCGACTCGATCCCGCGCCTGATGGCGGCGGGCACGATCGAGGTCGCGCCCCTGGCGTACATGCGCGGCCGGACCCTGAACGACGCCTTCATCATCCTGGACGAGGCGCAGAACACCAGCGCCGAGCAGATGAAGATGTTCCTGACCCGGCTCGGCTTCGATTCCAAGATCGTCGTCACCGGTGACATCACCCAGGTCGACCTGCCGACGGGGACCAAGAGCGGTCTGCGCCAGGTGCAGGACATCCTGGAGGGCATCGACGACGTGCACTTCTCCCGCCTCACCTCCCAGGATGTCGTCCGGCACAAGCTGGTCGGCCGTATTGTCGACGCGTACGAGAAGTACGACAGCAGCAAGGGCGAGCAGGACGGCGGGGGCCATCGGGGCCGCGGCCGTCACAACGGGAAGCAGTAGCAGCGCACCATGTCGATCGACGTCAACAACGAGTCCGGAACCGAGGTCGACGAGCAGGCGATCCTCGACATCGCCCGCTACGCGCTCGCGCGCATGCGGATCCACCCGCTCTCCGAGCTCTCGGTGATCGTGGTGGACGCCGCGGCCATGGAGCAGCTGCACATCCAGTGGATGGACCTCCCGGGCCCGACCGATGTCATGTCCTTCCCGATGGACGAGCTGCGTCCGCCGGCCAAGGACGACGAGGAGCCCCCACAGGGGCTGCTCGGTGACATCGTGCTCTGCCCCGAGGTCGCCAAGCGGCAGGGCGAGGAGGCCGAGACCCAGCACTCCATGGACGAGGAGCTCCAGCTGCTCACCGTCCACGGGGTGCTGCACCTGCTGGGCTACGACCACGAGGAGCCGGACGAGAAGGCCGAGATGTTCGGCCTCCAGGCGGCCATCGTGGACGGCTGGCGCGGTGAGCGCGGGCTGACCGGGCCGTCCCCCGCCCCGACCGTCTCGTGAGCCTGCCCCTGATCTCCGGCGTCGTCCTGCTGGTCGTCGTCGGGTGGCTGGCCGCCTGCGCCGAGGCGGGCATCGCCCGTACGTCGAGCTTCCGGGCCGCCGAGGCGGTCCGCTCGGGCCGGCGCGGCAGCGCCAAGCTGGAACAGGTCGCGGCCGACCCGACGCGCTACCTCAACGTCGCCCTGCTGGTGCGGGTCGCCTGCGAGATGGCCGCCGGGGTGCTCGTCACGTACGCCTGCCTGAAGGAGTTCCCGGAGACCTGGGAGGCGCTGGCCGTCGCCATCGGCGTGATGGTCCTCGTCTCCTACGTCGCGATCGGCGTCTCCCCGCGCACCATCGGCCGCCAGCACCCGCTGAACACGGCGACCGCTTCGGCGTACGTGCTGCTGCCGCTGGCCCGGATCATGGGGCCGATCCCGCAGCTGCTGATCCTCCTCGGCAACGCGCTGACCCCCGGCAAGGGGTTCCGCAAGGGCCCGTTCGCCAGCGAGGCCGAGCTGCGGGCCATGGTGGACCTCGCCGAGCAGGAGTCGCTGATCGAGGACGAGGAGCGCCGCATGGTGCACTCCGTCTTCGAGCTCGGTGACACGCTCGTACGCGAGGTGATGGTCCCGCGCACCGACCTCGTCTGCATCGAGCGCTACAAGACGATCCGTCAGGCGCTCACCCTCGCCCTGCGCTCCGGCTTCTCGCGGATCCCGGTCACCGGCGAGAACGAGGACGACATCGTCGGGATCGTCTACCTCAAGGACCTGGTCCGCAAGACGCACATCAACCGGGACTCGGAGGCCGACCCGGTCTCCACCGCGATGCGCCCGGCGTCGTTCGTGCCCGACACGAAGAACGCCGGTGACCTGCTGCGCGAGATGCAGCAGGAACGCAGCCACGTCGCCGTCGTCATCGACGAGTACGGCGGCACGGCGGGCATCGTCACCATCGAGGACATCCTGGAAGAGATCGTCGGCGAGATCACCGACGAGTACGACCGCGAGCTGCCGCCCGTCCAGGAGCTGGAGAACGGCTGCTTCCGGGTCACCGCCCGGCTCGACATCGGCGACCTCGGCGAGCTGTTCGGCCTCGACGAGTACGACGACGAGGACGTGGAGACGGTCGGCGGGCTCCTCGCGAAGGCGCTGGGCCGGGTCCCGATCGCGGGCGCCTCCTCGGAGGTCGGACTGCCCGACGGGCGGCGGCTGCGGCTGACCGCGGAGTCCCCGGCGGGCCGGCGCAACAAGATCGTCACGGTGCTGGTGGAGCCGGTGGCTCCCGAGGAGGAGGAGACGCCGGAATGACCCCGCAGCAGCTGAGGGCCTTCTGCCTGAGCTTCAACGCGAGCGCCGAGGAGTTCCCGTTCGGGCCCGAGGCGTCCGTCTTCAAGGTGCTCGGCAAGATGTTCGCCCTCAGCGCGCTGGACGGCCGGCCGCTCACGGTGAATCTCAAGTGCGACCCCGACGAGGCGGTGCGGCTGCGCGAGGAGTACGAGGCGGTGGTCCCCGGCTGGCACATGAACAAGCGCCACTGGAACACCGTCACCGTCTCCGGACTGCCCGACGCGAAGCTGCGCGAGCTCATCGAGGACAGCTACGACCTGGTGGTGGCGGGGCTGCCGAAGGCGGAGCGGCTGCGGCTCGACCGTCCCTGAGGCACACCGGACCGGGGCTCCCGCCCGTCCCGGTCCGCGCCGGGCTTCGTATGCTCGGCACATGACTGAGAGCACCGGCACCACCGACCTCGGCGCCGAGGACCGCAAGATCGTCACCCTGGCGCGCAGCGCCCGCGCCCGCAACGGCGTCCCCGAGGGCGCGGCCGTCCGGGACGAGACCGGGCGCACCTACGTGGCCGGGACCGTGGAGCTGGAGTCGCTGAAGCTCAGCGCGCTGCGGACGGCCGTCGCGATGGCGGTGGCCAGCGGGGCGAAGTCCCTGGAGGCCGCCGCGATCGTCTCCGAGTCGGACGCCCCCTCCGACGAGGACCGGGCCGCCGTACGGGACCTGGGCGGGGCCGGCACGCCGGTGCTGCTCGCCGGGCCGGACGGACAGCTGCGGCTCAGCGTCACCGCCGGCTGACCCCCGTACGGAGCGGGGCCCGGGGCCGTCCGGACCGGGCCCGGAGGCCGTGGCGGGCGCCTCGGTGCCCCGCAGTCCCCGGGATCGGGGACAATGGGCGCCATGAGCGTTCGACCTAACCCTGAAGCCGCCGCGCGGCAGGCCGAGAATCCCGCCCCCCACCGGGCCGGCTTCGCCTGCTTCGTGGGCCGCCCCAACGCGGGCAAGTCCACCCTGACGAACGCTCTGGTCGGGCGGAAGGTGGCCATCACCTCCAACCGGCCGCAGACGACCCGGCACACCGTGCGCGGCATCGTGCACCGGCCGGACGCCCAGCTGATCCTGGTCGACACCCCCGGGCTCCACAAGCCGCGCACCCTGCTGGGCGAGCGGCTGAACGACATCGTGCGCACCACCTGGGCCGAGGTCGACGTGATCGGCTTCTGCCTGCCCGCCGACCAGAAGCTCGGCCCCGGCGACAAATACATCGTCAAGGAGCTCGCGGGCATCCGGAAGACGCCCAAGATCGCGATCATCACCAAGACCGACCTGGTCGACTCCAAGCAGCTCGCCGAACAGCTGCTGGCCGTCTCGCAGCTCGGCGAGGAGCTGGGCTTCGAGTGGGCGGAGATCATCCCGGTCTCGGCCGTCAAGGACCAGCAGGTCGACCTGCTCTCCGACCTGATCGCCCCGCTCCTGCCCGAGAGCCCGCCGCTCTACCCGGAGGGCGACCTCACGGACGAGCCGGAGATGGTGATGGTCGCGGAGCTGATCCGCGAGGCCGCGCTCGAAGGCGTCCGCGACGAGCTGCCGCACTCCATCGCGGTCGTCGTCGAGGAGATGCTGCCGCGCGAGGACCGGCCGGCGGACAAGCCGCTGCTGGACATCCACGCCAACGTCTACATCGAGCGCCCCAGCCAGAAGGGCATCATCATCGGCCCGAAGGGCAAGCGCCTGAAGGACGTCGGCACCAAGTCCCGCAAGCACATCGAGGCCCTGCTCGGCACGCCCGTCTTCCTCGACCTGCACGTCAAGGTCGCGAAGGACTGGCAGCGCGATCCCAAGCAGCTGCGCAAGCTCGGGTTCTGAGCGACACCGCGCTCCGGCGGCCGGAGGCCGACGCAGCCGCCCGAAGCCGCTGAGGCCCCCTTGGGCCGAAGGGTGCGAGGGGGGCCGTGTAAGTGGGTCCCCAAGCAGCTGCGCAAGCTCGGGTTCTGATCGCGCCGCCCTCCTCACGTCACCCCGATCTCACGCGCCCTCCTTCAGGACGCGTGAGATCAGGGCGCGCTGGGACGCGGTCAGGCGGGGGTCCGCGCAGTGCACGGTTTCGCCGTCGATCGTTATCCGGTAGCTGAAGCCGTCCGGGACGCCCCGGGGGGCGGCGGCCTGGCCGTCGGCGAGTGCCGAGCCGGCCAGGGCCTCCCACTCCCGGGCGTCGGCCCGTCCGGAGGTGTCGATCTCGCCCTGGCGCGCGATGCCGGCGAAGCCGCCGGTCCTGCTCACCTGGATCCGCATGCGGTGTCCCTTCCTAATCGGTCGGAACGCCCACCTCCGACCACGCCTTGAGGACGGCCTCCACCTCGTCGCCCTCGCCGAAGCGACTGCGTGCCGCCGCCACGGTCAGCCGGGCGAAGTCCGCGAAGTCCGCGTCCACCGCCAGTTCACCACCTGTGAGCACATCGAACCAGAGCTGGCCCGCCCGCTCCCAGGAGCTGCCGCCCAGCGCGGTCGCCAGCAGGTAGAACGCGCGGTTGGGGATGCCGGAGTTGAGGTGGACCCCGCCGTTGTCGTCGCCGGTGTGGATGTAGTCGTCCATGGACGCCGGCTGCGGGTCCTTGCCGAGCACGTCGTCGTCGTACGCCGTGCCGGGTGCCTTCATCGAGCGCAGCGCCACGCCCTGGACCCGGGGCGCGAGCAGCCCCTCGCCGATCAGCCAGTCCGCCTGGTCGGCGGTCTGGCCCAGCGAGTACTGCTTCACGAGGGAGCCGAAGACGTCCGAGACCGACTCGTTGAGCGCGCCGGACTGGCCGTAGTAGCTCAGATTGGCCGTGTACTGCGTGAGCCCGTGGGCCAGCTCGTGGGCGATCACGTCGATGGCGACGGTGAAGTCGAGGAAGATCTCGCCGTCCCCGTCGCCGAAGACCATCTGCTCGCCGTCGAAGAAGGCGTTGTTGTACTTCTCGTCGTAGTGGACGGACCCGATCAGCGGCAGTCCGTTGCCGTCGATGGAGCGACGGCCGTAGGCGGTGAGCAGCAGGTCGAAGGTGGCGCCCAGGCCCGCGTACGCGCGGTTGACGCTGGCGTCCTTCGTGGGCTTCTCGCCCTCGCCGCGGACCTTGGTGCCCGGCAGGTCCGTGCCCTGGCGGCAGTCGTAGAGCGTGCGGTGGGGCTTGGCGGCGCCCTCGTCGTCCGGCTCGGCGGGGGTGGTGGGCCGGGCGACGGTCGTCACCTGGCGGCGGGTGCGGCGGGCCGCGTCGGACTCCAGGGTGCGGCGGGCCGGATCGGCGAGGGCGGGGTCGTCGGACTGGGACAGCTTGTCGAGGACGTGGGGCGGGACGATGGTGCAGAAGACGGGGTGGAACCCCTGCTGTGAACTGGGCTGCATACACACGACTGTGGCACTCCGTAAGTGCAATGTCACTGGTTGCAACCGGGGTTGATGAAATGGAGTGATTGGTCACGGTTGGGCGTTTAGGTCGTCCCGTACGGGTAAGGGCGGCCGCTGATCCCGCATACTGGAACAGCACCCACGTCTCGGGCGCCCCTCGGCTAGTCTCGACGCATCATGCGTTTCGGGCTGCTTCTTCTTAGCTGCCGCGGCGAGGGCCTGTAGTCGAGGCCGACCCCCTCCCCGCGGAGTCTGGTGTTGCAGAAACACAGTCGGCCGTCCCGGAGAAGGACACCCGAGGAGCCCTGCGCCATGACCGAAGTGAACCCCGCCCAGACCCCCGCCTCGCACGCCGTCGGCCGCCCCACGCCGATCACCAACGCCACGGTGCTGCAGAAGCCGTCCGGGATGCCGGTCCACAAGTACGGCGGCTACGAGGCCGTCGACATCCCCGACCGCACCTGGCCCGAGAAGCGGATCACCAAGGCGCCCCGCTGGCTCTCCACCGACCTGCGCGACGGCAACCAGGCCCTGATCGACCCGATGTCGCCGGCCCGCAAGCGCGAGATGTTCGACCTGCTCGTACGCATGGGCTACAAGGAGATCGAGGTCGGCTTCCCGTCCTCCGGCGAGACCGACTTCGCCTTCGTCCGCTCCATCATCGAAGAGGGCGCGATCCCCGAGGACGTGACGATCTCCGTCCTGACGCAGGCCCGCGAGGAACTGATCGAGCGGACCGTCGAATCACTGCGCGGCGCGCACCGCGCCACCGTCCACCTGTACAACGCGACCGCCCCGACCTTCCGCCGCGTGGTCTTCCGCGGCTCCCGCGAGGAGGTCAAGCAGATCGCGGTGGACGGCACCCGGCTGGTCATGGAGTACGCCGACAAGATCCTGGGCGACGAGACGATCTTCGGCTACCAGTACAGCCCCGAGATCTTCACGGACACCGAGCTGGACTTCGCCCTGGAGGTCTGCGAGGCGGTCTGTGACGTCTGGCAGCCCGAGGAGGGCCGCGAGATCATCCTCAACCTGCCCGCCACCGTGGAGCGTTCGACGCCGTCCACGCACGCGGACCGGTTCGAGTGGATGTCGCGCAACCTGTCGCGCCGCGCGTTCGTCTGCCTGTCCGTCCACCCGCACAACGACCGCGGCACCGCCGTCGCCGCCGCCGAACTGGCTCTGATGGCCGGGGCGGACCGGATCGAGGGCTGCCTGTTCGGCCAGGGCGAGCGCACCGGCAACGTCGACCTGGTGACGCTGGGCATGAACCTTTTCTCGCAGGGCGTCGACCCGCAGATCGACTTCTCGCAGATCGACGAGATCCGCCGCACCAGCGAGTACTGCAACCAGATGGAGGTCCACCCGCGCCACCCCTACGCGGGCGACCTGGTCTACACCGCCTTCTCCGGCTCCCACCAGGACGCCATCAAGAAGGGCTTCGACGCCATGGAGGCCGACGCGGCCGCCCAGGGCAAAACGGTGGACGACATCGAGTGGGCCGTGCCGTACCTGCCGATCGACCCGAAGGACGTCGGCCGGTCCTACGAGGCGGTCATCCGCGTCAACTCGCAGTCCGGCAAGGGCGGCATCGCGTACGTCCTGAAGAACGACCACAAGCTGGACCTGCCCCGCCGGATGCAGATCGAGTTCTCCCGGATCATTCAGGCCAAGACCGACGCCGAGGGCGGCGAGGTCACGCCGACGCAGATCTGGAGCGTCTTCCAGGACGAGTACCTGCCCAACCCGGACAACGCCTGGGGCCGTGTGCAGATCCGCTCCGGCCAGAGCACGACCGGCACCGACGGCCGCGACACGATCACCGTCGAGGCGACCGTGGACGGCGTCGACACCGTGCTGACCGGTTCCGGCAACGGCCCGATCTCCGCGTTCTTCGAAGCGCTGCAGGCCATCGGCATCGACGCCCGGCTGCTGGACTACACCGAGCACACCATGAGCGAGGGCGCGAGCGCGCAGGCCGCCTCGTACATCGAGTGCGCCATCGACGGAAAGGTGCTGTGGGGCATCGGCATCGACGCCAACACCACCCGCGCCTCCCTGAAGGCGGTCGTCTCGGCCGTCAACCGCGCCACCCGCTGACCCGGCGCCGAAAAGGCCCGGAGTCGCACGGTCCGCGAACCCCGCCCACCCGCTTCCGGGGGGCGGGGTTCGGCCATTCTCCGGGGGGTTGTGACGGGCAGGGTGCTGACGGCGCAACGGGGATGTGGTTAACATCACGTCGACACGGCAGTGTTGCCGGAGTGTTACGGAGGTGTGCGACGTGCGGTCAGCCCTGGGACAACGCGCCATGAAGCTGCGTATCTGCGGCATCCGTACGCTGTGGGACACCACCGGTGACGGGGAGTTCTTCTGCCCCGGCTGCGGCGGTGACCGCAACTACCGCCGCCTCACCGGCCGCCGCCGCTTCGCCGTGCTGGGCGTGCCCCTGCTGCGGCGCGGCACCACGGGCCCGGTGGTCGAATGCGCCGCCTGCCACCAGCACTTCGACCCGGAAACGCTCGACCACCCCACCACCACCCGCTTCTCCGCGATGCTCAGGGACGCCGTGCACACCGTGGCCCTCGGCGTCCTCGCGGCGGGCGGCAGCACCTCCCGTACGGTCCTGGAGAGCGCCGCCGAGACCGTGCGCGGCGCCGGGTTCGAGGACTGCACGCCCGAACAGCTCGCCACCGTGGTCGAGGTGCTGTCCGCCGACATCGGCCACGGCTCCGCGTTCGACCCGGCGGCCGAGGCGTGCGGCGCGGCCCTCGCCATCGAGCTGCACGAGGCGCTGGAACCGCTCGCCCCGCACCTCGCCCCCACCGGGCGCGAATCGATTCTGCTCCAGGGCGCCCGGATCGCCCTCGCCGACGGCGCCTACAGCATCGCCGAGCGCGAGGTGCTGACCACCGTCGGCGGGGCGCTGAGGCTGCGCGCCGAGGACACCGCCCGGCTGCTCGCCGAGGCGGCGCGTACGCCCTCCTGATCCGCCCCCGCCCGGTACTCCCCAGGGAGTAACGGGCCCGCCGCGCCCACCCCGGCAGTAGCCGGGAAGTCGGCCCCTGGCGCGACGAAGTTCCCTCGCCCCGACGGGAGTCTGGACACGACCGGACACCCGTACGGAAGGGGGGCCTCCCATGAGGACCGCGGAACAGGAAAGCGGCACACGCACGCGAACGGTGAGCCGATGGCGGCTGCTGCCCTGGGCGGTCCTCGCCCTCTGGGCCGCCGTCATGGCCGTCGCCGGTCCGTTCGCCGGGAAGCTCGGGGACGTGGAGGTCAACCGGGCGGTCGACTACCTCCCGGCGAGCGCCGACTCCACGCAGGCCGCGAAGATCCAGGACGCGCTGCCCGGCGGTGAGTCCACCGACCTCGTCCTCGTCTACCACCGCGACGGCGGCCTCACCGCCGCCGACCGGGCGCTCGCGGCCCGGCAGACCGCCGAGGTGGCGAGCGGCCACACCCTCACCGCGCCCCCGCGCGCCGTGCCCTCCGAGGACGGCACCACGCTGATGTACCCCGTCTCCACGACCGAGCCCGGCCAGGACGACGAGGCCCGCACCGCGTTCGTGGACGAGGTCCGCGAGACCGCGCGCGGCGGCGGGGGACTGGGCGTCGAGGTCGGCGGGCCCGGGGCGATGGACGTGGACGCGAAGAAGGTCTACGGCTCGCTCGGCGGACCGCTGCTCTACACGACCGTCGGCGTCGTCGCGGTCCTGCTGATCCTCATCTACCGCAGCCCGCTGCTCTGGCTGGTGCCGCTTGTCGTCGCGGGCGTCGCCGACGCCCTGTCCATGGGCATCGTCCACGGGCTCCACCGCGGCCTCGACGTCACCGTCACCGGCCAGAGCTCCGCCGTGACGACCATCCTCGTCTTCGGCGCCGGTACCGACTACGCCCTGCTGCTCGTCTCCCGCTACCGCGAGGAGCTGACCCGCGCCGAACACCCCCGCGACGCCATGGCGGCGGCGCTGCGCGGCTGCGGACCCGCCGTCCTCGCCTCCTCCGGGACCGTCGCGGCGGGCCTCCTGTGCCTTCTGGCGGCCGATCTCACCAGCAGCCGGGGCATGGGCCCCATCGCCGCCGTGGGCGTCCTGTGCGCCCTCCTGGCCATGCTGACGCTGCTGCCGGCCGTCCTGGTCCTGCTGGGCCGCCGGGTCTTCTGGCCGCTCGTCCCCGTGTACGGCTCCGAGCCGCGCCGCCGCCGTTCCCTCTTCGCGGCCATGGGCGGCTCCGCCGGGCGCAGGCCGGTCGCGGTCCTCGTCACCGGCGGGGTGCTGCTGGGCGCGCTGTCGCTCGGCGTGTTCCACCTGCCCGGCCACCTCAAGCCGGCGGACTCCTTCACCACGAAGCCGGACTCGGTCACCGCGATGAAGACCCTCGCCGACGCCTACCCCGGCCGCTCCAGCCAGCCCGTCATCGTGACCACGCCCACCGACGGGGCCCCCGGCGCGCTGGCGCAGGCCCGTACCACCGAGGGCGTCGCGGCCGTCGAGCGCGGCCGCAGCGGCGGCGGCTGGACCGAGCTGTCCGTCACCGCGGAGGCCGCCCCCGAGTCGGCCGGTGAGCGGGCCACCATCCTCGCCCTGCGCGAACGCCTCCCCGGCAGCCACGTCGGCGGGCCCAGCGCCCAGCAGATGGACCTGGAGAAGGCCGGTACCCGGGACCTGAGGACCGTCGTCCCGCTCGTCCTGCTCTCCGTCCTCCTCATCCTGATCGCCCTCCTGCGCAGCCTCGTCGCACCCCTGCTGCTCGTCGCCGCCGTCGTCGCGGTCTGGGGCGCGGCCCTCGGCATCGGCGGACTGCTCTTCGAACCGCTCCTCGGCCTCAAGGGCACCGACCCCGGGCTGCCCCTGCTCACCTTCGTCTTCCTGGTGGCCCTGGGCGTCGACTACGGCATCTTCCTGATGCACCGGGTCCGCGAGGAGGCCCGGGGCGGCGCGGAGCCCACCGAGGCGGCGCTCACCGCCCTGCGCACCACCGGCGGGGTCATCGCCTCGGCCGGGCTCGTGCTCGCCGCCACCTTCGCCGTGCTGACGAACATGCCCATGACGGGCCTGGTGGAGATGGGCTTCGTGATCGCCGTCGGCGTCCTCCTCGACACCTTCCTGGTCCGCACCTACCTGGTGACATCGGCGAGCGTGGCCCTCCAGCGCAGGATCTGGTGGCCGGGCGCGCTCAGCCGCCCGGCGCCCGCCGCCGGGACCCGCGAACCGGAACTCGTCGGGACCCCGTGACGGCGCTGACAGCGCCCCGCCCCGTACCGGAGGATGGCCACGTGCCCCCAGCCAACTCCCCGGCCACGAGCCGCCGTGACCGCATCCTGGCCGTCGTCAACCGCGACCCGATGCGGGCGCCGCACCGGACGCGCAACGACGCCCTGACCGCCGTGGCCGCCGCGGTGCTCTCCACGGCCCTCGCGCTGGCCGCCGGAGGCGCCGGGAGGATGGGCGCGACGGGCTGGGCCCTGCTCCTGGGCAGCGCCGTACCGCTCGTCTGGCGGCGGCGCGCCCCGGTGCCGGTCCTGCTCGCCATGGTGCCGCTGCTGGCGGCCTACCACGGCGCCGACAACCTCCACACGGCGCCGATGCCGCAGACCTGGATCGCGCTCTACACGGTGGCCGTCACCGGCCGCCCGCTGCGCACCCTGGCCGTCGGCATCGGCGTCACCTCCGTGATGGTGACGGTGGTGCTCGCCCTCAACGCCCACGACGGGCTCGAACTGCTGCGGATCTCCGGGTGGATCGTCGCGGTGCTGTTCTGCGGGGTCGACGTGCGCATCTACCGCCAGTACGTCGCCTCGGTGCTGGAGCGCGCCGAACGCGCCGAGCGGACCCGGGAGGAGGAGGCCGCCCGCCGGGTCGCGGAGGAGCGGCTGCGGATCGCCCGCGACCTGCACGACCTCCTCGCGCACAGCATCACCGTCATCGGGGTGCGGACCTCGGTCGCCTCGCACATCCTGACCGTCGACCCGGAACGGCTCGACCGGCGGGCCGTCGCGGCCGCGCTGGACGACATCGCCGACACCTGCCGGGAGGCCAGGGCGGAGCTCCGGACCACTCTCCAGGTGCTGCGCGGCACCGGCCAGGACGGCGGGGGAGCGGACGCCGAGGGCCCGCTGCCCGACCTGGCCGCCCTGCCCGGCCTCGTACGGGCCGCCGAGGCGGCCGGGGCGCGGGTCGAGCTCGACACCGGCGTCCCGGCCGGACGCCTCGCCCCGGCCATCGGGGCGGCCGCCTACCGGATCGTCCAGGAGTCCCTGACGAACGCGGTGCGCCACGCGGGCGCCGGGGTCCGGGTGCGCGTCGTCGTCGCCCCGGCGGGCGGGGCGCTGCGGGTCACGGTCACCGACGACGGCACCGGTCCGGTGGAGGACGGCGCCGGGTCCGGGTTCGGGATCGTCGGCATGCGGGAACGCGCCCGGTCCACGGGCGGCACCCTGACGGCGGGCCCGCGCCCCGGAGGCGGCTTCGAGGTGTCGGCCCTGCTGCCTCTCCCGTCGGCGCCCCCGGGAAACCACCCGGACGAGCCACCCACGGACGCGCGTGAACACGTATCGGCACGGGAAGCGGGGACCACCTCATGATCCGGGTACTGCTCGCGGACGACCAGACGCTCGTCCGGGCGGCCTTCGCCATGCTCGTCGGCTCCGACCCGGAGATGGAGGTGGTCGGCGAGGCCGCCACCGGCCTGGAAGCGGTCGCGCTCGCCCGCTCGGCCCGCGCCGACCTCGTCGTCATGGACATCCGGATGCCGGAGCTCGACGGCATCGAGGCCACCCGACGGATCGCCGCCGACGAGGACCTGGCCGGGGTGAAGGTGCTGGTCCTCACCACCTACGACACCGACGACCACATCGTCGAGGCGCTGCGCGCGGGCGCCTCCGGCTTCCTGGTCAAGGACACCCGGCCCGCCGACCTGCTGGCCGCGATCAGGACCGTCGCGGCCGGGGACTCCCTGCTCTCGCCCGGCCCGACCGCCCGGCTCATCGCCCGGGTGCTCAGCGCCCCGAGCGCGCCCACCGGACCCGGCCCCGCAGGCCTCGGCGTGCTCTCCGAGCGGGAGTGCCAGGTCCTGTCCCTGGTCGCGCGCGGCCTCAACAACACCGGGATCGCCGAGAGCCTGGGCCTCAGCCCGCTCACCGCCAAGACCCACGTCAGCCGGATCATGGGCAAGCTGGGCGCCCGCGACCGGGCCCAGCTGGTCATCGCCGCCTACGAGTCGGGGCTCGTGGTGCCCGCCGGGGGAGGCTGACCGGGCCGCCTCGCGGGGGCGGGCCCCGGGTGTCGGTGGCGTACCGGACAATGGGACGCATGAGCTTGTTCCGGGACGACGGCGTGGTGCTGCGCACGCAGAAACTGGGCGAGGCCGACCGGATCATCACGATACTGACCCGGGGCCACGGCCGGGTGCGCGCCGTCGCGCGCGGGGTGCGGCGCACCAAGTCGAAGTTCGGGGCCCGGCTTGAGCCGTTCTCCCATGTGGACGTGCAGTTCTTCGCGCGGGGCAGCGAGCTGGTCGGGCGGGGTCTTCCGCTGTGCACCCAGAGCGAGACGATCGCCCCGTACGGCGGCGGGATCGTCACGGACTACGGGCGCTACACCGCCGGGACCGCGATGCTGGAGACCGCCGAGCGCTTCACGGACCACGAGGGCGAACCGGCGGTCCAGCAGTACCTGCTGCTGGTGGGCGGGCTGCGCACGCTGGCCCGGGGCGAGCACGAGCCGCATCTGATCCTGGACGCCTTCCTGCTGCGCTCCCTCGCGGTCAACGGCTACGCCCCCAGCTTCGACGACTGCGCCCGGTGCGGACTGCCCGGACCGAACCGTTTCTTCTCCGTGGCGGCGGGCGGCATCGTATGCGGCGACTGCCGGGTGCCCGGCAGCGTCGTACCCTCGGCTGAGGCCGTCGCCCTGCTGAGCGCCCTGCTCACCGGCGACTGGGAGACGGCGGACGCGTGCGAGGCGCGTCATGTCAGGGAGGGGAGCGGGCTGGTGTCCGCGTATCTGCACTGGCATCTGGAGCGCGGGCTGCGTTCACTGCGGTACGTAGAGAAGTGACACAGGGAGACTGAGAAGCTCATGGCAGTACGCGGGATGCTCGGCGGCCGTAACCGGCGCGACTACAAGACCCCGGAGCCGCACCCGTCCGGTGCCGTGCCCCCGAAGATCCCCGGTGAGCTGGTGCCCAAGCACGTCGCCATCGTGATGGACGGCAACGGCCGCTGGGCGAAGGAGCGCGGCCTGCCGCGCACCGAGGGGCACAAGGTCGGTGAGGCCGTCGTCATGGACGTGCTCAAGGGCTGCATCGAGATGGGCGTCAAGAACCTCTCGCTGTACGCCTTCTCGACGGAGAACTGGAAGCGGTCCCCGGAGGAGGTGAAGTTCCTGATGAACTTCAACCGGGACGTCATCCGCCGCCGCCGTGACGAGATGGACGAGCTCGGCATCCGGATCCGCTGGGTGGGCCGCATGCCCAAGCTGTGGAAGTCGGTCGTCCAGGAGCTCCAGGTCGCCCAGGAGCAGACCAAGGACAACGACAAGATGACGCTGTACTTCTGCGTCAACTACGGCGGCAGGGCGGAGATCGCGGACGCCGCGCAGCGGATCGCGCAGGACGTCGCCGCCGGGCGGCTCGACCCGTCGAAGGTCAACGAGAAGACGTTCGCGAAGTACATCTACTACCCGGACATGCCGGACGTGGACCTGTTCGTGCGCCCCAGCGGCGAGCAGCGCACCTCGAACTACCTGATCTGGCAGAGCGCGTACGCCGAGATGGTCTTCCAGGACGTGCTGTGGCCGGACTTCGACCGTCGCGACCTGTGGCGCGCCTGTCTGGAATTCGCCCAGCGCGACCGCCGGTTCGGCGGCGCCAAAGAGGTCGCGGCCTCGGGAAACTGAGCGGAAGGGCCGGCGGGCATGTCCCCGCCGGCCCCTTTCCTATTTCCTAGTTCTCGCCGCTCGCGCAGTCCGCGCAGGTGCCGAAGACCTCGACCGTGTGTGCCACGTTGACGAAGCCGTGCTGGCTGGCGATGGTCTCGGCCCACTGCTCGACCACGGGACCCTCGACCTCGACCGCCTTGCCGCACATGCGGCAGACCAGGTGGTGGTGGTGCTCGCCGGTCGAGCAGCGCCGGTAGACGGACTCCCCCTCCGTGGTGCGCAGGACGTCCACCTCACCGGCGTCCGCGAGGGACTGGAGGGTGCGGTAGACCGTCGTCAGGCCGACCGAGTCCCCCCGGTGTTTGAGGACGTCGTGCAGCTCCTGGGCGCTGCGGAACTCGTCCACCTCGTCGAGCGCGGCCGCGACGGCTGCCCGCTGCCGGGTCGAGCGGCCGCGTACCGGAGCCGCGTTCGTACCACTGATCGGCGCCGTCGCCACAGGAGCCTCCTCGTGTCGCCCGTACATCTGTCGGGCCATTGTGCCAGCCCGCCCCATCCGGGGAGTCAGACTCGGACGTCGTCCGGCGCCGGGCGGGCCCCCGGTACTTCCAGGGTGCACCGCTCCGCCTCGGTCTCGCCGCGCCGGGCCCGGCCGCGGGCGAGCGGGGCGGCGAGCAGCGTCAGGACGACGAAGACGCCGATGGCCAGCAGCACGATCGTCGCGCCGGGCGGGACGTCCTGGTAGTACGAGGTGATGGTGCCGGACAGGGTGACGCCGACGCCGATGACGACGGCGAGCACGAACGTCACCTTGAAGGACCGGGTGATCTGCTGCGCGGCGGCGACCGGGACCACCATCAGGGCGCTGACCAGCAGCAGCCCCACGACCCGCATCGCGACCGTGACGGTCACGGCGGCGGTGACCGCGACGAGCAGGTTCAGCATCCGCACCGGCAGGCCGGTCACCCGGGCGAACTCCTCGTCCTGGCTGACCGCGAACAGCTGCCGCCGCAGCCCCACCGTCACCAGCAGCACGAACGCGGCGAGCAGCGAGATCGCGGTGATGTCCTCGGAGGAGACCGTGGACAGCGAGCCGAAGAGGTACGAGGTCAGGTTGGCGTTCGAGCCGGTGTCGGAGAGGTTGATCAGCAGGACACCGCCCGCCATGCCCCCGTAGAAGAGCATGGCCAGCGCGATGTCGCCGCGGGTGCGGCCGTACCAGCGGATCAGCTCCATGACGACCGCGCCCACGACGGCGACGGCGGTGGCCATCCAGACCGGGCTGGTGGAGAGCAGGAAGCCGAGGCCGACGCCGGTCATCGCGATGTGGCCGATGCCGTCGCCCATCAGGGCCTGCCGGCGCTGCACGAGGTAGATGCCGACGGCGGGCGCGATGACGCCGACCAGCACGGCGGCGAGCAGGGCCCGCTGCATGAAGGGAGGGTCGAGGAATTCCATGATCAGCTCAGCAGTCCCGTCCGGACGGGCTCGGAAGCCGCGTGGGGGTGTACGTGGTCGTGGCCGGGCAGGGCGTGCTGCCCGACGGCCTTCGGGGGCGGTCCGTCGTGCAGGACGCAGCCGTCGCGCAGGACGACCGCCCGGTCGATCAGGGGCTCCAGCGGGCCCAGCTCGTGCAGGACGAGGAGCACGGTGGTGCCGGCGGCGACCTGCTCGCGCAGGGTGGCGGCCAGGATCTCCTGGCTGGCCAGGTCCACGCCCGCCATCGGCTCGTCCATGATCAGGAGCTCCGGTTCGGCGGCGAGCGCGCGGGCGATCAGCACGCGCTGGTGCTGGCCGCCGGAGAGGGCGTTCACCGAGTCCTTCGCACGGTCGGTGAGGCCGACGAGCTCGATGGCCCGGTCGACGGCGGCGCGGTCGGCCTTGCGGAGGAGGCCGAGCCGGGTGCGGGAGAGCCGCCCGGCGGAGACGACCTCGCGGATCGTGGCGGGCACGCCGCCGGCCGCGGTGGTCCGCTGCGGTACGTAGCCGACTCGGGCCCAGTCGCGGAAGCGGCGCAGCGGGGTGCCGAAGAGCTCGACGGTGCCCCCGGTCAGGGGGACCTGGCCGATGACCGAGCGGACGGCGGTGGACTTGCCGGAGCCGTTGGCGCCGAGCAGGGCGACGACCTCGCCGCGGCCCACGGTCAGGTCGACGCCGCGCAGCACGGGGCGCGCGCCCAGCGTGGCGGTCGCGTCGCGTACGGCGATCACGGGTTCGCGGGTGGGGTGCTGGGGCTCGGGCATGAGCGCCTCCGGTGCTGCTGCGCGGTTCGGGCCGACGGGTGCGGTGAGGTCGTCGGATGCGGTGGGGTCGTCGCTCACTTCGCGCCGAGCGCGGAGCGCAGGGCGGCGAGGTTGGACTTCATGACCTCGATGTAGTCATCGCCCTTGGAGCTGTCGGTGATTCCCTCCAGCGGGTCCAGGACGTCGGTCTTCAGGCCGGTGTCGCGGGCGACCGTCTTCGCGGTCTTGTCGCTGGCGAGCGTCTCGAAGAAGACGGTGGTGACCTTCTTCTTCTCGGCGATGTCGTGCAGGGCGCTGATGCGGGCGGGGCTGGGCTCGGCCTCGGGGTCGATGCCGGCGATGCCCTCCTGGGTCAGGCCGTAGCGTTCGGCGAGGTAGCCGAAGGCGGAGTGCGTGGTGATGAACGTCTTCGTCGCGGTGTTCTTCAGCCCGGTCCGGTACGCGGTGTCGAGCGCGCCCAGCTCCTTGACCAGCGCGTCGGTGTTCTTGCGGTAGTCCGCCGCGTGGTCCGGGTCGGTCTTCTCCAGGGACTTCCCGACGCCCTCGGCGACCTCGGTGTACTTCACCGGGTCCAGCCAGATGTGCGGGTCGGCACCGGCCTCGTCGCCCTCGTGCTCGTGGCCGTGCTCCTCGCCGCCGGTCTCGGTGCCGTGGTCCTCCAGCGTGGTCAGCGTCGCGGCGTCGAGGGTGTGGGAGGCGCCGGACTGCTTGATCGCCTCGTCGACGGCGGGCTGGAGGCCCTTGAGGTAGAGGATGAAGTCCGCGTCGCTGAGCCTGCCGGTCTGCCGGGGGCTGAGCTCCAGGTCGTGGGGCTCCACGCCGGGCTTGGTGAGGCTGGTGACCGAGACGTGGTCGCCGCCTATGCGCTCGGCCAGGAACTGCATCGGATAGAAGGACGCCACCACGTCCAGCCGCCCGTCGCTCTTGTGGTCGGAGTTGTCGGACGAGGAACAGGCGGTGACGGCGGTGAGGCCGAGCGCGACCGCGCCGGTGACGGCGGCGGCCGGTATGAGGCGGCGTATGTTCATGACACTCATTTTCAACAAAAGTGGAAACGATTGTCAACAAGCGGGGTTCGCGAACGGGACCGGTACCGATTTGATCGAAGGGCAGGCGCCGCCGGTAATCTGGGCTCTTCGCCCGCCCGTTCCGTCGTAATGAAGAGAGCACCGTGGCCGCCGACAAGATCGACACCATCGTCAGCCTGAGCAAGCGCCGTGGCTTCGTCTACCCCTGCAGCGAGATCTACGGTGGTCAGAAGGCCGCCTGGGACTACGGGCCGCTGGGCGTCGAGCTCAAGGAGAACCTGAAGCGCCAGTGGTGGCGCTACATGGTCACCTCCCGCGAGGACGTCGTCGGCATCGACTCGTCGGTCATCCTGGCCCCCGAGGTGTGGGTGGCGTCCGGCCACGTCGCCACGTTCTCGGACCCGCTGACCGAGTGCACCTCCTGCCACAAGCGCTACCGCGCGGACCACCTGGAGGAGGCGTACGAGGAGAAGCACGGCAAGGTGCCCGCCAACGGCCTCGCCGACCTCAACTGCCCCAACTGCGGCAACAAGGGCACCTTCACCGAGCCCAAGCAGTTCTCCGGCCTGCTCTCCACGCACCTCGGCCCGACCCAGGACTCCGGCTCGGTCGCCTATCTGCGCCCCGAGACCGCCCAGGGCATCTTCACCAACTTCTCCCAGGTGCTGACCACCGCGCGCAAGAAGCCCCCGTTCGGCATCGCGCAGATGGGCAAGTCCTTCCGCAACGAGATCACTCCGGGCAACTTCATCTTCCGCACGCGCGAGTTCGAGCAGATGGAGATGGAGTTCTTCGTCAAGCCGGGCGAGGACGAGCAGTGGCAGGAGTACTGGATGGAGCAGCGCTGGAACTGGTACACCGGTCTCGGCCTGCGCGAGGAGAACATGCGGTGGTTCGAGCACCCGCAGGAGAAGCTCTCCCACTACTCCAAGCGCACCGCTGACATCGAGTACCGCTTCCGCTTCGGCGGCAGCGAGTGGGGCGAGCTGGAGGGCGTCGCCAACCGCACCGACTACGACCTCAACGCCCACTCCAAGGCGTCGGGCACGGACCTCTCCTTCTTCGACCAGGAGAAGAGCGAGCGCTACACCCCGTTCGTCATCGAGCCCGCGGCCGGTGTCGGCCGCGCGATGCTGGCCTTCCTCCTCGACGCGTACAGCGAGGACGAGGCGCCGAACGCCAAGGGCGTCATGGAGAAGCGCGCCGTGATGCGCCTCGACCCGCGCCTGGCGCCGGTCAAGGTCGCGGTCCTCCCGCTCTCCCGCAACCCGCAGCTCTCGCCGAAGGCCAAGGGCCTCGCCGCCGACCTCCGGCAGAACTGGAACATCGAGTTCGACGACGCCGGTGCCATCGGCCGCCGCTACCGCCGCCAGGACGAGATCGGTACGCCGTTCTGCGTCACCGTCGACTTCGACACCCTGGACGACAACGCGGTCACCGTCCGCGAGCGCGACACGATGAAGCAGGAGCGCGTCTCCCTGGACCAGATCCAGGGCTACCTCGCCTCCCGCCTGCTCGGCTGCTGACGCCCGCACCCGCTGAACGAGGCCCCCGCTTTCGCGCCCGCCGCGGAACCGGGGGCCTCGTGCGTCCGGGGGACGGGAGGCGGAAAACCGGGTGAGCCGGGCGCCCGCCATGGGTACCGTCGTGCCCATGTATTCGTTCTTCCAGATCTACGAGTGAGAGCGCGGCGGGCCCGACCACCCGCCGCCCCCCGGATCGATCCGAGGTCGCCAGAGACCTCACCGAGACCACACATTGGGAGAACCCCATGGCCAAGAGCCGCAACAACCTCCTCGGCGTCGGCGGACAGCGCAAGAAGCTGTCCCGCGCCGGGGCGCAGGGGACCGGCCCCGCCGCGGAGGCGGACCGCCGGACGGCCGCCGACCAGAAGCAGGAACTGCTCCGCAAGATGCGGGAGCGGGCCGCAGGCACCGAGCAGCCGGACGCCGCGGACGCCGAGACCGGGGCCCCGGAGGCCCCGGCGCAGAGCTGACCGTCCTACGCACAGACCGAGGCCCCGGCGGGCGGACCACCAGGTCCGCCCGCCGGGGCCGTGCCGTGTCCGCCCCGCGCCCCTCACCCCACCGTGCGCGGCAGCCGCAGGCTCAGCGCGGTCGTCAGGGCGACCGCCGCCAGCTGGACGAGCAGCGTCACGATCAGGGCGTCCCGCATCCCCCACCCCGGCACCAGCGCCAGGAACAGCGAGCCGAGCGTCGCCACGCCCAGGGTCAGCGTCGCCTGCTGGGTCGTCGTCATCACCCCGCCGCCCACCCCGGCCCGCTCCGGCGGTACGTCCGACAGGATGATGCGGAAGATGACCGGCAGCTGGAGGCCCTGGCCGAAACCGGCGATCGCCATCCCGGGCAGCAGCCCCGCCATGCCCAGGTCCGGCCAGCCCCGCCACACGGTGAACGCGAGCACCGCCACGCCCACCGCCTGGATCAGCCCGCCCGCCGTCACGACCCGGCTGCCGTACCGCCGCACCAGCCGGGGACCGGCCAGCGAGGCCGCGAAGAAGGCCACCGCCATCGGGGCGATCGACAGGCCGGACCGCGCCGGGCCGAGCTCCAGGCCCTGCTGGAGCGCGACCGCGATGACGAACATGAAGCCGCCGAAGCCCACCGAGAACGGCACCACCAGGGCGAGCCCGCGCCGCAGCGACTCCAGGCGCAGCAGGCTCGGCGGCACCAGCGGGATCAGCCCGCGCCGGTCCGCCCGCCGCTCCACCCGGTAGAACGCCGCCGCCGCGAACGGGAACAGCGCGAGGGACACCCAGGTCCACAGCGGCCAGCCCGCCGCCCGGCCCTCGGTGAGCGGGGCCAGCAGCGTCACCAGCGAAACCGCCAGCAGCAGCGTGCCCGGTACGTCGACGGGCGCGGGCCGGTCCGCCCGCGTCTCCGGGACCGCGCGCGCCGCCAGCACCAGACCGAGCGCCGCGACGGGCACGTTGACCAGGAACACCGACCGCCAGCCCGCGCTCTCGCCGAACACCGAGGAGAGCGGCGCGGCGGCGACCAGCGCCCCGCCCAGGATCTGGCCCGCGACCATGGAGAGCCCGGCCGTCGCCCCGTACAGGCTCATCGCCCGGGCCCTGCGGTGGCCGGAGGTGGCCGCCTGGATGGTCGCGAGGACCTGCGGCAGCATCAGCGCGGCCGCCGCGCCCTGCGCCACCCGCGCCCCGACCAGGGTCCAGGCGGTCGGGGCGAGCCCGCAGGCCAGCGAGGTGATCCCGAAGGCCGCGATCCCGGCCAGGAAGAGCCGGCGCCGCCCGGCCATGTCACCGAGCCGCCCGCCGAGGACCAGCAGCACGGCGTAGGCGAGGCCGTAGCCCGCGACGACCAGTTCCAGCAGGGCCGGGCCCGCCGCCAGGTCGTGGTCGATGGTGGGCAGGGCCACGTTGACGATGAAGAAGTCGATCAGGGGGAGGGCCGCGCCCAGCAGCACGGTGAACAGTCCCAGCGTGCCGAGTACCGGGGCGGGATGGTCGTGCCGCACCACCGGGGAGGTGGTGGCGGCTGCCGTTGACGTCCGTACAGAGGATTCACTCACGCCACCGACGATCGCCCCATCCGCAGCCTGGTACCAGAGTGTCCTTATCCTGGTACAAGGACCACCAGGCACCAGCCGCCCGGGGCCCGTGCCGGGCCCGCACCCTGGAGGAATGACGACGATGGCGACGCCCCTGACGCAGCCGGCCGCCCCCGGCGTGAGCGAGCCCGACATCCGGCGGCACGAGCTGGCGAACTTCCTGCGCAGCCGCCGCGAACGGATCACCCCCGAGCAGGTCGGCCTCGTCCGGGGCCGCCGCCGGCGCACCCCGGGGCTGCGCCGCGAGGAGGTCGCCCAGCTCTCCGCCGTCGGCGTCACCTGGTACACCTGGCTCGAACAGGCCCGGGACATCCAGGTCTCGCCCCAGGTCCTCGACGCCCTCGCCCGCGCCCTGCTGCTGGACCGCAGCGAGCGCAGCCACCTCTTCTCGCTCGCCGCGGCCATCGACCCGGCGCCCGGCACGGACTGCCCGCACGTCACCCCGGCGCTGCGGATGATGCTGCGGCAGCTGGAGCCGATCCCCGCCTGCGTGCAGAACAGCCGGTACGACATCCTCGCCCACAACCGCACGTACGGGCGGCTGCTCTGCGACCTGGAGGAGGTCGCGCCCGAGGACCGCAACGTGATGCTGCTCGCCCACACCAACGAGCAGTGGCGGGCCTCGGTCATGGACACCGCCGAGGTGACCCGCTACATCACCGCCAAGTTCCGCGCCGCGATGGCGGAACACCTCGCGGAGCCCGCCTGGAAGGAACTGCTGGGGCGCCTGGAGGCGGCCTCCGAGGAGTTCCGCGAGAACTGGGCCCGGCACGAGGTCGTCGGGGCGGGCAGCCGGTCCAAGGTCTTCCGCAACGCCTGGGTCGGGATGCTGCGCGTCGAGACCACCGACCTCTGGCTCGGCCCCTCGGCCGGACCGCGCCTGGTCAGCTACGCGCCCCGGGACGACGAGACGTACGAGCGGCTGGCCCGCCTTCAGGAGCTGGTGCGGGCTTCCGAAGGCTGAGCGGCCGGGCTCCCGGCCACCGGTTCCGCCAGCCGCTCCGCCGTCCGGCGGGCGGTGGAGCGGGCCCAGCGGCCGCTGCTCAGGGCGCCGATCAGCAGGACGGCGAGCCCGCAGCCGGTAACGATCCACCAGCCGGGCCGGCTCGCCGCCACGAAGCCCTCCGAGCCGCCCGGGTCCGCCATTCCCGCCGCCAGGACCGCGCCGATCACGGCGACCCCGAGGGTCTGCCCGATCTGCCGGCTGGTGGAGGCGACGGCGGCCGCCACGCCCGCCTGGGAGCGGGGCATGCCGGAGACGGCGGTGTTGGTGATGGGCGCGTTCACCGAGCCGAAGCCCAGGCCGAACAGCACATACGCGGCGAACATCGAGACCGTCCCGGTCTCCGCGTCGAACGCGGCCAGCATCAGCCCGCTCACCGCCATCGCACCGCCCGCGATCAGCAGCGGGATGCGCGGCCCGCGACTGGCCACGAGCCGCCCGGACAGCGGCGACAGCAGGCACACCACGGCCGCCATGGGCAGCGTGTAGAGCCCGGCGTCCAGCGCGCTCAGCCCCCGGACGTCCTGGAGGTAGAGCGTGTTGAGGAAGAGGAAGCCGCCGAGCGCGGCGAAGGCGCTGACCGCGATGACCGTGGCACCGCTGAACGGAACGCTGTGGAAGAACCGCAGATCGATCAGCGGATCGGCGCGCCGGGGCTCGTACACCAGCAGCCCCACCAGGGCCGCCGCCGCGAGTCCGGCGAAGAGCAGGATCTCGGCGGAGGCCCACCCCTTCTGCGGGGCCTCGATGATCGCGTACGTCAGCGAGCCCAGCAGCGTGATCACCAGGAGCTGGCCCAGCGGGTCCGGGCGGCGGGCCCGGTGGGCGCGCGACTCGGGGACGTAACGCCAGGTCAGCAGCAGGGCGGCGAGGCCCACCGGGAGGTTGACCCAGAAGATCGACCGCCAGCCGACCGAGTCGACCAGGCCGCCGCCGACCACCGGACCGGCCGCCATCGAGATGCCGACGACCCCGCCCCAGACCCCGATCGCCCGGGCGCGCTCGCGGGGGTCGGTGAAGGTGTTGGTGATGATCGACATCGCGACCGGGTTGAGCATCGAGCCGCCCACGGCCTGCACCATCCGGAAGGCGATGAGCGCCTCCAGGTTCGGCGCCAGCGAGCAGAGCGCCGAACCCAGGGTGAACAGGACCAGCCCGGCCATGAAGACCTTCCGCCGGCCGATCCGGTCGGCGGTGGAACCGGCGAGCATCAGCAGGGATGCGAGGACGAGCGTGTACGCGTCGATCGTCCACTGCATCCCCGCGACGCTCGCGTCCAGCTCCCGGCGCATGGCGGGCAGGGCGACGTTCAGGGCGGTGGTGTCGAGGCTGACGATCAGCAGGCTCATGCAGCAGATCGCCAGCACCAGCATCCGCCGTCGGTGGCTGAGCTCAGGCATTCATCGATAGTACGACTAACTAACGACCGCCGCCGCCAGGGCCTCCGCCGCGTCCCGCACCAGCGGGTGGTCGCCCGCCGCGTCGGAGGTGCCCGCCGGCTTCGTCGTCAGCACCGCCAGGACCACCGGCACGCCCTCCGGCGTCCACGCGACGCCCACGTCGTTGCACGAGGCGTACGAGCCGCCGCCCGTCTTGTCGGCGACCGTCCACTCCGGCGGCAGCCCGGCCCTGAACCGCGTACCGCTCGTCCGGCAGTTGAGCAGCCAGTACGTCAGCCGCTCGCGGTCCCGGGGCTCCAGCGCGTTCCCCAGGACCAGCCGGGCGTAGTCGCGGGCGAGCGCGGACGGGGTCGTGGTGTCCGTGACCCGGCCCGGCTCGGCGGAGTTCAGCACGGGCTCCCAGCGGTCCAGCCGGGTCACGCGGTCGCCCAGGGAGCGGGCGAAGCGGGTGACGGCCTGCGGGCCGCCGAGCTCGCGCAGCAGCAGGTTGCCCGCGGTGTTGTCGCTGTCGCCGATCGCGGCGTCGCAGAGCCGGGCGACGCTCAGCCCGCTCGCGATGTGCTCCGGGGTGTCGGTGACCGGGGAATCCGAGACGCAGTCCGCCTCCGTGTAGTGGATCACCTTCTCCAGGACCTCGCCGTCCCGGTCCAGATCCCGCAGGACGGCCGCCGCGGCGAGCGTCTTGAACGTGGACAGCATCGGGAAGCGCTCGTCCGCCCGGTGCCGCACCGCGACCCCCGTGGCCACGTTGTACGCGAAGGCGCCGACGCGGGCGCCGTGCGTCCGCTCCAGCTCGCGCAGCCGGGCCGTCGTGGAGCCGGACGCGGCCCGCGCGGGGCCCGCGCCGAGGAGCAGCGCACCGGCGGCACCCGCGCCGCCCAGCGCGAGCAGTCCGCGACGGCTGGGGGAGCCGGGGGTTAAGCGGGAAGAGGTCGTCGTCATGAGCTTCGTCTCCTTGATTCACCGGCCTCGTGCCGGAAACCCCACGCTACGGGCCGGGTCCGACGAGGCCGTCGCCTTTCCCGGGACCGGCGGGGCGCCACCGCCCCCGGAGCAGTCGCCGGGGTACGGGACAATGGGGCCATGACCACGCTCGCCCCCTCGCCCTCGCTGCTCCGCATCGGCCCGCACACCGTGCAGCCGCCGGTGGTCCTCGCGCCCATGGCCGGCATCACCAACGCCCCCTTCCGCACGCTGTGCCGGGAGTTCTCGGGCGGCAAGGGGCTGTTCGTCAGCGAGATGATCACGACGAGGGCCCTGGTCGAGCGCAACGAGAAGACCATGCAGCTCATCCACTTCGACGCGACCGAGACCCCGCGCTCGATCCAGCTGTACGGAGTCGACCCGGACACGGTCGGCAAGGCCGTCAGCATGATCGTGGACGAGAACCTCGCCGACCACATCGACCTCAACTTCGGCTGCCCGGTCCCCAAGGTCACCCGCAAGGGCGGCGGCTCGGCCCTCCCGTACAAGCGGCCGCTGCTGCGCGCGATCCTGCACGAGGCGGTCTCCCGGGCCGGGGACCTGCCCGTCACGATCAAGATGCGCAAGGGCATCGACGACGACCACCTCACCTACCTCGACGCCGGCCGGATCGCCGTCGAGGAGGGCGTCACGGCGGTCGCTCTGCACGGCAGGACCACCGCCCAGCACTACGGCGGCACCGCCGACTGGGACGCCATCGCCCGGCTCAAGGAGCACGTCCCGGAGATCCCGGTGCTCGGCAACGGCGACATCTGGTGCGCGGACGACGCCCTGCGCATGATGCGCGAGACCGGCTGCGACGGCGTGGTCGTGGGGCGCGGCTGCCTGGGCCGCCCCTGGCTCTTCGGCGACCTGGTCAGCGCGTTCGAGGGCACGCGGACCCGGCAGGCGCCCACGCTGCGCACCGTCGCCGATGTGATGCTGCGGCACGCGACGCTGCTGGGGGAGTGGATCGGCGACGAGGCGCGGGGCGTGATCGACTTCCGCAAGCACGTCGCCTGGTACCTCAAGGGCTTCGCGGTGGGCTCCGAGATGCGCAAGAAGCTGGCGATCACCTCCTCGCTGGAGGAGCTGGGCTCCCAGCTCCAGGAGCTGGACCTCGACCAGCCCTGGCCGGACGGCGCCGACGGCCCCCGCGGGCGCACCTCGGGCAACAACCGGGTGGCCCTCCCGGACGGCTGGCTGAAGGACCCGTACGACTGCGCGGGCATCAGCGCCGACGCGGAGCTGGACACCTCCGGAGGCTGAGTCGGCGGTCCCAACCACTGTCACAGACACCGGGACTGACGGCCCGTCCGTTCGTTAGAATGCGTGACTCGGCCACAGTGGGGGATCGTGTGACGAGCGTTGTCTTTGTGCACGGAACGGGCGTGCGGGAGAAGTCGTACCGGACGTCCTTTCGGCGGGTCGCGCGCGGACTCGCGCGGGTGCGGCCCGAGGTGAATCTCGTGCCCTGCTACTGGGGCGACGCCTACGGAGCCCATCTGGCGCTGGGCGGCGCCAGCTTCCCGGAACGGGAGCAGGACCGGGCCCTGCCCGGGGCCGCCGCGGACGATCCGCTCGCCGTGTGGGCGCTGCTCGAACAAGACCCGTTCGCGGAGATCGAACTGCTCGCGGACAGTTCCGGGGAGGACGAGGGCGGCGGCTTCGCGCCCGGCCGCACGGACCCGTGGGACGCCCTCGCCGGACGGGTGCGCGCGCTCGCCGAGGCCGGCCCGGTGACGGACGCGACGGGCGACGGCGACGCCGCCGCGCTCGCCGAGGAGCTGGGCCCCCGGCTGGCCGACGCCGCCCCGCTCGTCGCCGAGGAACTGTCGCTGCGGCTCTCCGGCACCGCCCCGGGCCGCGACGCCGAGGCGATGGCTGCCCGCGCGGTCGTCGCCCTCGCGACCCGGCTGACCGAGCACGCCGAGGAAGCCGAGGAGCCGCTGCCGGTGGACGGCGCGGACCGCGACGCCCTGGTGCGGGTGCTCACCGACCGCATCGGCGGCACCGACCGCGGCCTCAAGGGCGCCGCGTCCTGGGTCGGCGGCCGGCTGCTCGGCGACCCGCTCCTGTGGGTCTCCTCGCCCGCCGTCCAGGTGGGCCGCCGCCGGATGACCGGCAAGATCCTCCCGGGCAGCGGCGACATCCTCCGCTACCAGGGCCGGGGGACCGGACTGCGCAACCGGATCGCCGACACCGTCGCGCTGACCAGGGAGCGCGAGGGCGGCCCCGTCGTCCTACTCGCCCACAGCCTCGGCGGCATCGCCTCTTTCGACCTGCTGTCCATGGAGCCCGCCCACGGCGTCGACCTGCTGATCACGGTCGGCTCGCAGGCGCCGTTCCTCTACGAGATCGACGCACTGGCCGGGCTGCGGCGCGGCGACGAACTGCCCGCCACGTTCCCTCGCTGGATCAACGTGTACGACCGCAGGGACCTGCTCGGGTTCGTCGGGGAGCGGGTGTTCCCCGGCCGCGTCACCGATGTGCGGGTCAACCTGCGCCAGCCCTTCCCCCGCTCCCACACCGGCTATTTCGCGCATCAGGGTCTGTACGAGCGCATAGCGGCCGAGCTGCCGTGAGACCCCCCGGGCACGACTGGCGGCGCACCCACGCGGTCGTCGTGGCGGTCGAGCGGTACGCGACCGGCGGGGACGGCTGGGACCTGGACGGACCGGCGAACGACGCCGCCCGCATGATGCGCTGGCTGCGCGGCCTGGGGGTCCCCGAGGACCAGATGCACCTGCTGGCCTCGCCCCTTGAGCGGAACGAGGGGCTCCTCGCCGAGTTCACCGGGGTCCGGCGCAGCACGGCGGACCGGCAGCATGTCCGCCGCGTCTTCCAGGACGAGCTGCGCGCCCTCGACGTCGACTGGCTCTGGGTGTACTGGGCGGGCCACGGGGTGCAGGCCGCGCACAACCGCTGGAGCCTGCTCTATCCGGAGTCCCGTGACGGCGACCCACAGGGGGTGGATGCCGAGAACCTGATCTCCCTGCTGCGTACGGACCGGCTGCCCGCCCGTGCGGCGCAGCGCGCCGTCGTCGTCCTGGACGCCTGCCGTACGACCCTGAGGCCGGGCGAGCAGGCCCACGCTTCGGAGGCCGATCCCCTCACCAACAGGACGGAGGCCAACGTAGACCGCCCGTTGTTCGTGATGCGGGCGTCGAGGCCGGGTGAGGCGGCCAAGTCCGTGCAAGGAGCGGGGCTCTTCACCTCGAAAGTGATGGATGAACTGGAGGCGGGATCGCGGCGCGACCCGGCCGCTGCCCCTGACCTCGACGGGGTGTGGGGCCGGATCCGACGCTACTTCGCGGAGGTGGAGGCGCGAGACGGCGCCGGCCAGGTGCCGACGGTGCTGTGCCGCAACTGGGACAACGACGAAGACGATTACGTGCCCGGACGCGCGCCGGCCCCGCCGGCCACTACGAATCCCGCGCGCGATCGGCTGGCCCTGCTGGTCCGTGCCGCACTGGTCGACGGCGGCCCCGACCTGGACCGGACCGCCTACCGGCTCGGCGCGGAACTGGGCACCTCGCTGCCTTGCGAGCCGTCCGCCGTCGACGCGGCGGCCCTCGTCGACTGGGCCATGAGCCGCCCGCACGGGGTTCCCACGCTGATCCATGTGCTGGCGGCCTCGGAACGCGGGGTGGAACCGGCCGATCTGGTGTCCATGAAGGCCGAGAGTCACCAACTCGCCCCCGGCCGTTGGCTCCTCTGCGGTGAGTACGACGCCCTGGTCGCCCTGCTCGACGCCCAGCCCACCGAGGCGGCAAGAGAGTTCGCGCACACGGCCCGCAAGGAGGCGGTGGGCACCGACCTCACGGCGACCGCGCCGAAGGAGGTCATCGACGCGCTGGAGGCCCTGCTCCCCGACTTGCCCCGGCTGCCCCGACTGCTGGGCACGGTCGAACGTGCCGCTGCCGCTGCCGGGGACGGCCCGTACGCCAAGACGCTGCGGCTGTGGTCGGACGGGTGCGCCCGACGGCTGGACGACAGGCTGCCGGCCGTCCTGGCCGTCCGGCGCGACGCGATCACTGAACAGGTGGCGGCCGCGGGGGCGGCGGACGAACGCGTGCAGATCCGGCTCTCCGCGCCGTCCGGACCTGCCGGGCACCGCACGTACCAGGTGTGGACGCACGGCGCCTCGGGCGCGGAGTCCGTCGAGGTCAGGGATACGGCCGTGGAGCCGGCCGAGATCGAGCGCGCGGTGGACACGATCCTGGCCCGGCACGGGCGGGTTCACAGCACTCCGGTGGAATTCTTCCTGGACGCCCGAGATCTCGAACTGGACGTCCACCGATGGCAGATCCGCTCCGACGGCCCCTTCGAACGCTCGCTGGGGGCCGAGTTCCCGGTCGCCGTCCGCTGCATGGAACACCGCCGCCCCAAGCAGGAACACCTCTGGCTCGGCCGCTGGGAGCAGGTGGCGCGCGCTCGGACCGGCGACCTGCACTGGCTCCCCGGCGATCTGCCCACGATGAAGGCGGCGCACGGCTGTGTGAGCGCCCGCGAGAACGCGCCGGGCGTCGTCGTGGCTGCCGTATCCCCGTCCGCCGCCCCACGCACGGACGTCTTCACCGCCTGCGTCTTCGGCGGCGTCCCCGTGATGGTCTGGTGCGGCCACGGCGAACCGGAGCGTGCTGCAGAGGAGTTGAAGGAATTCCTGGCGGACTGTCCGCTGCCGGAACTGCCCGCCCGGTTGCGTAGGCTGCGGGCGGAATGCGACGGCGACGACACGCACCCGCGTGGCGGGCTGGCCCTCCTTTGGGACGACCCGGAACGGCAACTGCCCCCGCGCCTCGATCTGTCCGCACCATGAAGCACGAGACGAGGGAACCGATGAGCACCGACTGGCGGCTCTTCCACGGAGGCGACGTCGAGCCGCATCCCGTCACCGTATGGCCCGCGCCACCGCCGTGGCGGACCTTCGGCGGCGAGGGCCCGAAGGAGGGCGAGGAGACGGTGCCCGAGCGTCCCCGGCGCCGGTACGTGATCTCCGAGACCGACCGCGACATCGTGAATACCGCTCTCCATCTGCACCGCCCGCTGCTCGTCACCGGCCGCCCCGGCACGGGCAAGTCCACGCTGGCCCGTGCCGTCGCGCGCGAACTCTGCCTGGGCGAGGTCCTGCACTGGCCGGTCAACAGCCGCTCCACCCTGGCCGAGGGGCTGTACCGCTACGACGCGGTCGGCCGCCTCAGGGACACCTCGCTGCGCGGCGGCACCGGCGACGGGGACATCGCCGAGTCCGACATCGGCGACTACCTCCGGCTCGGCCCGCTCGGCACCGCCCTGCTGCCGCGCGACGAACCGAGGGTGCTGCTCATCGACGAGCTGGACAAGGGTGACGTCGACCTGCCCAACGACCTGCTCACCGTGTTCGAGGAGGGGACCTACGAGATCCCCGAACTGGCCCGGCTGAAGGAAGATTCGGCGGCGATCCGGGTCACCGGCCCGGACGATGGCCGGGTCACCGTCACCGGCGGCCGGGTTACCTGCCGCACCTTCCCCGTCGTGGTCATCACGAGCAACGGCGAACGCGAGTTCCCGCCCGCGTTCCTGCGCCGCTGCGTCCGTCTGGACCTCAAGCAGCCGGACGCCGAACAGCTGCGCTCCATCATCGGCATGCACCTCGGCACGGACGCTGCCGCACATGCCGAGCAGCTGATCGAGGAGTTCCTGAGGCTGCGCGACAACCAGGCGCACGACCTGGCGACCGACCAGCTGCTCAACGCCGTCCATCTGCGCGTCTCGGGCGCGGCGATGGACTTCGACAGGCTGCGCGACACGGTGTTCCGCTCGCTCGGGGACCTGGACGCCTGATGTTCGACCGGCTCACCTCCCTGCTCGGCCGCGCTGGAGTGGACCTTTCCACCGAGGAGCTGCTCGACGTCCTGTGGATCGCCGAGGTGCGGCGGCGGGGCGGGCCGGAGCACGAGCCGCCGCCCGGCCCGGAGCCGGACACCCGCCCGGTCCGCCCCCTCGAACCGGAGGAGGCGGAGGGCGACCACGACGCGCGCCGGTCCGGCCACGACCTCCCGGTGCTGCCAGAACCCGAACCGGAACGTGCAGAGCCGCAGGGCCTGTACGCCCCCGCGGCCGCTGGCCCCGCTGCGGGCACGTCGCGCCCGGTCGCCGTGACCGGGGTCCGGTCACTGGAGGCGCAGCGTGCTCTGAACCGGTCCATGCGCCCGCTGCGCCGCACGGTCGCCTCCCGCACCGACCTGGTGCTCGACGAGACGGCGACCGTCGACCGGATGGCCGAGTCCGCCCTGCCCGAACCCGTCATGCGGCCCCGGCCCGAACGCTGGCTGAGCGCCGTCCTCGTGGTCGACGACGGCCCCTCCATGGTGCTCTGGCAGCGGTACGCGGCCGAGGTCCGCGCCCTGCTGGAGAGCCAGGGTGCCTTCCACGACATCCGGGTCCATGGTCTCGACAGCTCCGGCGGCCCCGGCCCGCTGCTGCACGCCCGCCCCTTCGCCCGCGGCCTGCACCCGCCGGCCGTCCTGCGGACCGACTCGGTGCGCCCCACTCTGGTCCTCGTGGTCTCCGACATGGTCGGACCCGCCTGGCGCTCCGGCGCCGTCCCCGCCCTGCTGCGGGGCTGGGCGCGGAAGGATCCCGTCGCGATCCTCCAGCCGCTGCCCGAACGGATGTGGCCTGAGCCCGGCGGTCACCCCGCCGAACGCCTCCTGGTCCGCTCCCGCCACCCGGCCGCCCCCGGCCGTGCCCTGCGCGTTAGCCACCCCGTGCTCCCGCCCGAGCTCGTGTCCTACGATGGCACCCCCGTCCCGGTCTTGGAGGCCGCCGAAGGGCAGCTCGCCTCCTGGGTCTCCCTGCTCACCGAGGGCGACAGCCGCGCCGCGTTGCCGGTGCTGATGATCCCCGACAGCGACCCGGTCCCCGGGCCCGAGCCGGCGACGCCCGCCCCGGAGCCTCCGCCGACCCCCGAGGAGCGGTTCCGCCGCTTCCGGGAGGCCGCCTCCCCGGAGGGCCGGAGACTGGCCGGCGCCCTGGCCTCGGTTACCCCGCTCACCCTGCCCGTCATGCGCGTCGTCCACGAGGCCCACCGCGCCACCGGGGGCACCTTCCACCGCGCCCAGCTCGCTGAGGTCTTCCTCGGCGGCCTGCTGCGCCGCACGGACCAGAGCACGGCCGGCGACGGCGCCGAGTACGCCTTCCTCCCCGGCGTCGCCGACCTCCTCCTCGACACCGTCCGCACGTCCGTGGCTCTGGACACCGCCGACCGCGTCGCCGCGTACCTCCTGGAACGCAGCGGTCCGGGGCCCGATTTCCGCGCCCGACTCTCCGGCGACGGCCCCGGCGCCACGACGAGCCTCCCCGACCACGCCGGCCCCTTCGCCGCGGCCTCCCCGGAACTCTTGCGCCGCCTCGGCCTCACCGACGCGAGGCGCTCCGACCCGCGAGCGGAGGTCCCGGAGCCCGAGCCGGTCGCCGAGGGTCCGGGGGGCCCTGAGGAGCTGTATGTGATGGAGCGGGTGGCCCCCGCACTGACTGCCTTCGCCCGGCGGCTCCTTGCTGACCCTGTCGTCCCGGGCATCGTGGACCAGCAGGCGGAGCGCATTTCGGAGCGGAGCGAAGAATGGTTCCCGGAAACTGGCTGGTCGCCTGTCGCGGTCGTTCCGGAACTTGCGAGGCGGATCACGGACTGCCGTTTGCGTGACCATCAGGCTGAGCTGCTGGGTCTGATCCGGGAAGTGCTGGAAGGGCTGCTGACGGACACCAGTCTGATCACCCGGAACGCGCGCGGCTACCTTGCCATCGCGCTCAGCGGTCTGGGTGAGACGACCGAAGCGGTGACGCACATGAGGGCGATCATCAGCATGTCCGCGAAGGCACACGGGGCTGAGCACAGGTACACCCTCAACGCTCGACGCTATTTGCACGAGATGTTCTATGACGACGGTTGGTACGCCGAGGCCGAGGAGGAGGGGCGCCCACTGCTGGAGACCTTCGATCGCCTCGGTGCCGAGGCCGACCAAGCGGACCACACACAGCTCAAGAAGCATCAGGCGTACGCTCTCCGCGGCCTGGGCCGACACCGCGAAGCGGAGGTGCTGCTGCGTTCCGTGCTCGCATGGGAGAACGACCCGGAGAACGGTGTCCCCCTGGAGACAAGGCTCCTTTCCCGGTCTTGGTTTGCCACGGTGCTGGAAGCCCAGGGCCGGTACCAGGAGGCGGAGAACGAGTTGAGAAGCGGGATCCTGGCAATGGAGGCGTCCGAAGAGGTGAGGGGCGGGGGAGCTGTGCAGGTTCTGGACGGGCTTGCCGACCTCCTTGTTGACAGCGATCGGCATGAGGAGGCCGAACCGTTCCGCAGGGCCACCGTCGAGGCCAGCGAGCGACACCACGGACCGAATGCACTAATCAGTTTCCGGGCGCGGCGCGACCTGATCAACCTGCTCCGTCTCCTCGACCGCTCGGAGGAGGCTCGGACCATGGTGGAGGTGCTGGAGCCGAGCGCGGCGGCGAGGCTGGGGGAGTCACATCGCGAGACGCTTCTGATCCGCGAGGCACGGGCGCTGGTTTATGCGGCTCTGAAGGAGTACGACGAGGCACTGCTGCTGTACCGGACGGTGCTGGAGCAGGTGGCGGCCCTGGGTGACGAGGCACCTAGAACGAGCTTTGCCATGCGGAGAAACTTCGGCACCATCCTGAGTGAGGCCGGACGGCTGCAGGAGGCGGAGCAGGTGTTGCGCTCCCTCTTGGCGGACGAGTTGGAGGAGTTCGGCCGCGATGATCCTTCTGCGGGAACGACCATGTATCGCCTGGTGCTCGTGCTGGAGATGCTGCACGAGGACGACGAGGCACTCGCCGTCTGCCGCGAGCTGCTGGTCATCGAGGAGCGAACCCTGCCCGAGTGGAGCCTGTCGAAGGCCAAGACCTGGCAGCGGATGGCGGTGCTCCTCGCACGCCTCGGACAGCACAAGGAGGCGGCCGGGCAACTGGGTCTCGCGTACGAAGCGCATGTGCGTGCGATGGAACCGGACGCCGTGCCGGCGCTGTCCGCCGGATACCGGTACGGCGTCGCCCTGACCGCCGCGGGCCGTCATCAGGAGGCCGCCGACATCCTCACCTCCGTCGTCGAGGGACGCCGCACCCGGCGAGGCGAGGCACACCCCGACACCCTCCGCTCCCGTCAGCGGCTCGGCGACGCATTTGCCGCCCTCGGGCTGGCGGACCGCGCCCGCGCCGAGTGGACGGCGGTGCGGGATATCGCGTCCCGGGAGCTGGGCGAGGACCACAAGATCGTGCGTACGGCGATCGAGTCCCTGGCGGCACCGGGTGCCCCACCTACCACTCCGCTCAAATGAGCAGTTGCAGGATGGTGAATCGCGTGTGATTCACCCCCTGCCTCCCAGTGCGCGACATATCAATGGCTAGCGAGTCGCCATGAGTGACTGCGGTGACACTGTCCGCCGCCCTTGGGGCGTCCGTATGGTGACATCTGAGCGGCTTCTTTGGCGTGATCCTCGCCACGCTTGATGACCGAGTCGCTCATATGAGCGCCCGTCCGGGGAATCCACTTGTCAAATGTCGGCACTGCGTGCCAACGGCTCGGACTTTGATCGATCGACGCTTCCCTCACGCATTGTTGCGACAACCGGGGTGTGAGCTCGCTTTGTGTATTCATCTGTTCAAGAAATGAACGAATCTCCAGGGTGGGACTCCGACTGACTCCACTTTCGATCTGCTGGCGGACGGGTGGTTACGGCCGCACGACGCGCAAGTGGACGTACCCAGGCACCTTCGATCTGGGTATGTTCCTCGCCGTCAGGGCAGCCACCGCGTCTTCGAGGAGTCGAGACCGTGTCGGAAAACAAAGATGTGCAGAAGTTCGTCTACGACTTCACCGAAGGCAACAAGGATCTGAAGGACCTCCTCGGCGGGAAGGGGGCCAACCTCGCCGAGATGACCAACCTCGGGCTCCCCGTCCCGCCCGGCTTCACGATCACCACCGAGGCGTGCAAGGTCTACCTGGACAGCGGTGACGAGCCGGCCGCCCTCCGCGACGAGGTGAGTGCGCACCTCGACGCCCTGGAGACGCGGATGGGCAAGAAGCTCGGCCAGGCCGACGATCCGCTGCTGGTCTCCGTACGCTCCGGCGCCAAGTTCTCGATGCCCGGGATGATGGACACCGTCCTCAACATCGGCCTCTCCGACGCCTCCGTGGCGGGCCTCGCCGCCCAGGCCGGTGACGAGCGCTTCGCGTGGGACTCCTACCGCCGGCTGATCCAGATGTTCGGCAAGACCGTGCTCGGGGTGGACGGCGAGCTCTTCGAGGAGGCGCTGGAGGCCGCGAAGGAGGCCAAGGGCGTCAAAGTCGACGTGGACCTCGACGCGGGCGACCTGAAGAAGCTGGTCAAGGAGTTCAAGAAGATCGTCGCGCGGGACGCCGGACGCGACTTCCCGCAGGACGCGCGCGAGCAGATGGACCTGGCCATAAAGGCGGTCTTCGACTCGTGGAACACCGACCGGGCCAAGCTCTACCGCCGCCAGGAGCGCATCCCCGGCGACCTCGGCACCGCCGTCAACGTCTGCTCGATGGTCTTCGGCAACCTCGGCCCCGACTCCGGGACGGGCGTCGCCTTCACCCGGGACCCGGCCAGCGGCCACCAGGGCGTCTACGGCGACTACCTCCAGAACGCGCAGGGCGAGGACGTCGTCGCGGGCATCCGCAACACCGTCCCGCTCGCCGAACTGGAGTCGATCGACAAGCAGTCGTACGACCAGCTGCTGACGATCATGGAGACGCTGGAGACCCACTACAAGGACCTCTGCGACATCGAGTTCACCATCGAGCGCGGCCACCTGTGGATGCTTCAGACCCGGGTCGGCAAGCGCACCGCCGGTGCCGCCTTCCGCATCGCGACCCAGCTGGTGGACCAGGGGCTGATCGACGAGGCCGAGGCCCTTCAGCGGGTCAACGGCGCCCAGCTCGCCCAGCTGATGTTCCCGCGCTTCGACGACACCGCGAAGACCCAGCGGCTCGGCCGGGGCATCGCCGCCTCGCCCGGCGCGGCGGTCGGCAAGGCGGTCTTCGACTCGTACACCGCCGTCAAGTGGTCCCGGTCCGGCGAGAAGGTCATCCTGATCCGCCGCGAGACCAACCCGGACGACCTGGACGGCATGATCGCCGCCGAGGGCATCCTCACCTCGCGCGGCGGGAAGACCTCGCACGCCGCCGTCGTCGCCCGGGGCATGGGCAAGACCTGTGTCTGCGGCGCCGAGGAGATCGAGGTCGACACCAAGCGCCGCCGCCTGACGGTCGGGGACATCGTCGTGGAGGAGGGCGACATCGTCTCCGTCGACGGCTCCACCGGCAAGGTGTACCTCGGCGAGGTCCCCGTCGTGCCGTCCCCCGTGGTCGAGTACTTCGAGGGCCGGATGCACGCGGGCGCCGACGACGCCGACGAACTGGTCGCCGCCGTGCACCGGATCATGGCGTACGCGGACCGGGTGCGCCGGCTGCGGGTGCGGGCCAACGCGGACAGCGCGGAGGACGCGCTGCGCGCCCGCCGCTTCGGCGCCCAGGGCATCGGCCTCTGCCGCACCGAGCACATGTTCCTCGGCGAGCGCCGCGAGATGGTCGAGAAGCTGATCCTGGCCGACACCGACCAGGAGCGCGAGACGGCCCTGGAGCAGCTGCTGCCGCTCCAGAAGGCGGACTTCATCGAGCTGTTCGAGGCGATGGACGGGCTGCCGGTCACCGTGCGGCTCCTCGACCCGCCGCTGCACGAGTTCCTGCCGGACATCACGGAGCTCTCGGTACGCGTGGCCCTCGCCGAGGCCCGCAAGGACGCCAACGAGAACGACCTCAGGCTCCTCCAGGCCGTGCACAAGCTGCACGAGCAGAACCCGATGCTGGGGCTGCGCGGGGTGCGCCTCGGCCTGGTCATCCCCGGCCTGTTCGCCATGCAGGTGCGGGCCATCGCCGAGGCGGCCGCCGCCCGCAAGAACGCCAAGGGCGACCCGCGCGCCGAGATCATGATCCCGCTCGTCGGCACGGTCCAGGAGCTGGAGATCGTCCGCGAGGAGGCGGACCGGGTCATCGCCGAGGTCCAGGCCGCCACGGGCACCGACCTCAAGCTGAAGATCGGCACCATGATCGAGCTGCCGCGCGCCGCGCTGACCGCCGCTCAGATCGCGGAGGCGGCGGAGTTCTTCTCCTTCGGCACCAACGACCTGACCCAGACGGTGTGGGGCTTCTCCCGCGACGACGTGGAGGCCTCCTTCTTCACCGCCTACCTGGAGAAGGGCATCTTCGGGGTGTCGCCGTTCGAGACGATCGACAAGGACGGCGTCGGCTCGCTGGTGAAGAGCGCCGTCGCGGCCGGCCGGGCCACCCGCCCGGACCTGAAGCTGGGCATCTGCGGGGAGCACGGCGGCGACCCCGAGTCGGTGCACTTCTTCCACGAGGCCGGTCTCGACTACGTCTCCTGCTCGCCGTTCCGCATTCCGGTGGCGCGTCTGGAGGCGGGCCGGGCGGCGGCCGGGGCGCGGGCGAGCGACAGCCGCTGACGCGTCATCCCCTACCGATTCCGCTTCCGCCGCCGGTGATCCCACCCTCACCCGAACCGGCGGCGGACGCGGAATTCCGGAGGCGGCGGCACCCTGTGCGGGGGTGCCGCCGTCTTGGCGTACGCGGCCGGTCGGCGCACAACGTTGTCATGTCCCGGTAAATGCGATGACCGGTGTCCATTGCTTCGTTTAATGCGCAAAGAAATCGAGTTGAACGGACCGGGGTGCGGCCCGTGGATCCCCATCCACGGGCCGCACCCGGCTTACCCCCATCGAGTGCGGAGCCGCACCTTTGCCAACCGCCGCCGAACGAGCAAAACCCCCCACGGCCTTCACTCGCTCTTCCGGTGGCTCCGGAATCGCACCCGACGCCGTACAGCTTTTCGTCCGGCGGGCGGTCCCGGCGAGGCGTTTCACCTCTGGCCGAAACCCCGTGGTGACGTGCTGTTACGATTCGCATACTCTTGCGAGGGGGGAAATTGCAGGTGCAAGGGGTGGGAGTTCGGTGCTGCGTATCCATGTCTCCGGATGGGACCTTTCCAGGGTGCGGATGGCCTCCGGGCCGGACGCGCTGTGGGAGACCATTCTCAGCTTTCACCGGCTGAGGGACCGGAGGGCTTCCGCGGTCTTCGGGAAATGGCGCACCGAAACCCGCCCACGGTTGAGCGGTGAAGTACGTCTGCTGTCCGCGGTGGTCCCGCAGCGCGGATATTTTCCCGACTTCCTGACGCCTTCTCAGGAAAGCGCCGAACCGCTCGGACTCGACGCCGGAATGGAAGCCGTGCGCGCCACCCCGCCCGAGCGTCTGAGCGCCGAGATCGCCCTCCTCGGGGACCCCGGCGCCCGGCGGGCCGCCCGCCTCGACCCCCTGCGCGAGGGCGGCGCCGAACCCGTGGGCCGCCTCGTCGCCGCCTTACGGGACTACCACCGCGCCGCCGTCGAGCCGTACTGGCCGCACATCCGCTCCGCCGTCGAGGCCGACCGGGCGATCCGGGGCCGCGCCCTCCTGGACGGCGGCACCGACGAACTGCTCGCCTCGCTGCCCCCGGTCATCCGCTGGCGGGCGCCCGTCCTGGAGGCGGACTACCCAGTGGACCGCGATCTCCACCTGGACGGACGCGGACTGCTCCTCCAGCCGTCCTACTTCTGCCGGGGCGCCCCCGTCGTGCTGCGCGACCCCCTGCTCCCGCCGGTCCTGGTCTACCCGGTCGCCCACCGGGCCGCCCCCGCCTTCGCCGACCCGGGCCCCTCGCTCGGCCGGCTCCTCGGGCAGACCCGCTCCACGGTCCTGCGGGCCATCGGCGACGGCTGCACCACCAGCGAACTGGCCCGGCGCGCCGGGGTCTCCCTCGCCTCGGCCAGCCAGCACGCCTGCGTCCTGCGCGAGGCGGGGCTCGTCCACACCCTGCGGCACGGCAGCTCCGTCCAGCACACCCTGACCCCGCTGGGCGGCTCGCTGCTGAGGGGAGGGGCGCCGGTCGCGGTTTCGTGAGGTGCCCCGTACGGAAAGGATCCGCGGCCCGCACCGATGAGTTCCGGGCGGCCCCGGCGTCTACCAGTCGAGAAGACGCACACGGAACCAGAGCACCGAGAGAGCGAGACGGCCATGCCCCAGATGATCTTCGTGAACCTGCCGGTCAAGGACCTGGAGACGTCGAAGAACTTCTTCGCGAAGCTGGGCTACTCCTTCAACCCGCAGTTCAGCGACGAGCGCACCGCCTGCCTCGTCATCAGCGACACGATCTTCGCGATGCTCCTCCAGGAGGAGCGCTTCAAGGACTTCACCAAGAAGGACATCGCCGACGCGTCCGCGTCCACCGAGGTGATCCTCGCGCTCAGCGCCGACAGCCGGGAGAAGGTGGACGAGCTGACCGAGGCCGCCCTCGCCAACGGCGGATCGCCCGCCAACGAGACGCAGGACCTCGGCTTCATGTACGGCCGTTCCTTCCAGGACCCGGACCACCACATGTGGGAGGTCATCTGGATGGACCCGTCCGCCGTCGAGGGCTGAGCCGCCGAGGGCCGGGCTACAGCCCCGCGTACGTCACCCCGGTCAGCTGCTCCGAGGCCACCCACAGCCGTTCGCCCGCCACATCGCCGCGCGTCCGGGCCGCCCGCCAGGACGGTCCGGGCGCGCCGCGCCAGCCCAGCACCCGGGGGCCGGTGAACGAGTCGGGGCGCACGCCCGGCGCGGTGGCCGCGTACAGCGTGGGCAGGGCCCCGGCCGACGCGGGCTGTGCGACGACGTTGGCGAGGCTCATGACGCGCTCCGCCACCCTGCGCCGCTCCATCCGGGCCGCCGCCGTGTGCAGGTCGGTCGCGGCGAGGCCCGGGTGCGCGGCGGCGGCCACCAGTCCGCTGCCGGCCGCCGCGAGCCGCCGGGCCAGCTCGTGGACGAAGAGCAGGTTCGCGGTCTTCGAGCGGCCGTAGGCGGTCCAGCGGCGGTAGTTCCGCTCGCTGTTGAGGTCGCCCATGTCGATGTCGGCCAAGGCGTGCAGCCCGCTGGAGACGGTCACCACCCGGGCGCCCCCGGTGGCCGTCAGCCTCGGCAGCAGCAGCCCGGTGAGCGCGAAGTGCCCGAGGTGGTTGACGCCGAACTGGGTCTCGAAGCCGTCGGCGGTCCGCCCGTACGGCAGGGCCATCACCCCGGCGTTGTTGATCAGCAGGTCGAGCCGGTCCGCCCGGAGGCCCTTGGCGAACGCGCGCACCGAGGACAGATCGGCCAGATCGAGCGGGGCGAACTCCACGTCCGCGCCGCGTACCGCGTACCGGATGCGGGCCGCCGCCTCCTCGCCGCGCCGTTCGTCGCGGCAGGCGAGGAGCACCCTGGCCCCGCAACGGGCCAGCTCACGGGCGGTGATGATCCCGATCCCGCTGTTGGCCCCGGTCACCACGGCGGTGCGGCCGCTCTGGTCGGGTATGTCGCGCGCGCTCCAGCCCTGGGTCATGGATCAAGCGTACGACCGGGCACGCGGATGGCCGGAAGCACCCGTTCGGGGGTACTTCCGGCCGCCGGTGCGCGTCAGTCCGCGCGTACCTCGAAGACCGGTACGGAGACCTCGTCGTCGTCCAGGCAGGCCCCCGTCGCCAGGTCGAAGCGCTGCTTGAGCAGGGGCGAGGCGACGAAGGGCTGCCCGCCGTCCGAGCCGACCAGGCCCCGCGAGAGGACGTAGGCCCCGGTGAACGGGTCGCGGTTGTCGATGGCGTACGTCCGCCCTGCCCGGTCCAGGAAGAGCGCGACCTGCCGGCCGTCCGGGAGGAGGGCGGCGACCCCGCGGCCCGGGGTCAGCAGCGAGCGGTCGCACACCGTGAGCCAGCCCTCCCCGGCGGCGAGCCGGACGGTCCGGGTGTCCTGCGCGGTCTCCAGTGTCTGCGTGGTCATCAGGAGGCGGTCCCTTCAAGAGTGCGGATGGCGAGAACCGGGCCCGCGAGGATGTCCAGGTCGGGCTTGACCTGGTCGCGTTCCGGGACGAACTTCACCGACGGGTCGGGCGCGTCGGGCGCGTTGACGAAGGTGACGAACCGGCGCAGCCGCTCCGGGTCGTTGATGGTCTCGGCCCACTCGTCGCGGTAGCCGCGCACATGGTCGGCCATCAGCCGCTCCAGCTCCTCGCAGAGCCCGAGGCTGTCGTGCACGACGACGTCCCGGACGTGCTCCAGGCCGCCCTCGATCCGCTCCAGCCAGGCCGAGGTGCGCTCCAGCCGGTCCGCGGTGCGGATGTAGAACATCAGGAACCGGTCGATCAGCCGGACCAGTTCGGCGTCGGACAGGTCCTGGGCGAGCAGGTCGGCGTGGCGCGGGGTGGCGCCGCCGTTGCCGCCCACGTAGAGGTTCCAGCCGCCCGCCGTGGCGATGATCCCGAAGTCCTTGCCCCGGGCCTCCGCGCACTCGCGGGCGCACCCCGAGACCGCCGACTTCAGCTTGTGCGGGGAGCGCAGCCCCCGGTAGCGCAGCTCCAGGTCGATCGCCATCTTCACGGAGTCCTGCACGCCGTAGCGGCACCAGGTCTGCCCGACACAGGACTTGACCGTCCGCAGCGACTTCCCGTACGCGTGCCCGGACTCGAAGCCCGCGTCGACGAGCCGCGTCCAGATCAGCGGCAGCTGGTCGACCCGGGCGCCGAAGAGGTCGATGCGCTGACCGCCGGTGATCTTGGTGTAGAGCCCGAAGTCGCGGGCCACCTCGCCGATCACGATCAGCTTCTCCGGGGTGATCTCGCCGCCGGGTATGCGCGGCACGATCGAGTACGAGCCGTTGCGCTGGAGGTTGGCCAGGAAGTGGTCGTTGGTGTCCTGGAGGGCCGCCTGCTCGCCGTCCAGGACATAGCCGCTGGCACCGACCGTCGGGGCGAGCGAGGCGATGACCGAGCCGACCGTGGGCTTGCAGACCTCGCAGCCGTCGCCGCCCCGGGCCTCCTCCCGCCCGTGGGAGTCGAGGAGGTCCGCGTACGAGGTGATGCGCAGGGTGCGGACGATCTCGTACAGCTCGCTGCGGGTGTACGGGAAGCAGCCGCACAGGCCCGCGTCCTGGCTCTGCGGGAGCAGCTGGCCGATCACCTTGACGCAACTGCCGCAGCCGGTGCCCGCCTTGGTGCACTTCTTCACCTCGGGGAGCGTGGTGTGCTCGCAGATCGCGCCCTTGGTGACGTTGTGGCAGGAGCAGATCACCGCCTCGTCGGGCAGCGCGGACGGGCCGAGCGCCACCGGACCGCCCGCGCCCGCCGGGAGCACCAGCTGCTCGGGGGCGACGGGCAGCACGCTCCCGGTCATCGGGCGCAGCGTGCCGTACTGGTCGGCGTCCCCCACCAGCACCCCGCCCAGCAGGGTGCCGTCCGCCGCCATTACCAGCTTCTTGTAGACCCCGGAGCGGGCGTCCGAATAGACCACGTCGAGGCAGCCCTCGGCGGTGCCGTGCGCGTCGCCGAACGAGGCCACATCCACGCCGAGCAGCTTCAGCTTGGTCGACAGATCGGCGCCGGTGAACGCGGCCGCCTTGCCGGCGATCACCTCGGCGGCGGTCAGCGCCATCTCGTAACCCGGCGCCACCAGCCCGTACACCCGGCCGTCCGAGGCGAGCGCGCACTCGCCGATGGCGAAGACCGCCGGGTCGGAGGTCCGGCACTCCTCGTCCACGACGATCCCGCCGCGCTCCCCGACCGCGAGCCCGCACTCCCGGGCCAGCTGGTCGCGCGGACGCACCCCGGCCGAGAACACCACCAGGTCCGTGGCGAGCGAGGACCCGTCGGAGAGCGCCATCCCGGTCACCGCGCCGTCCCCGCCCGCGGTCACCTCCTGCGTCCCGACCCCGGTGTGCACGGTCAGGCCCATGTCCTCGATGGTGCGCAGCAGCGCCGCGCCCCCGCCCTCGTCCACCTGGACGGGCATCAGCCGGGGCGCGAACTCCACGACGTGCGTCTCCAGGCCGAGGCCCTTCAGCGCGCCGGCCGCCTCCAGACCGAGCAGCCCGCCGCCGACCACCGCGCCGGTCGTCGCGTTCTTCGCGTACTCCTCGATGGCGAGCAGGTCCTCGATCGTCCGGTAGACGAAGCAGCCGGTGCTGTCCCTGCCGGGGACCGGCGGCACGAACGGATAGGACCCGGTCGCCAGCACCAGCGTGTCGTACGCGAAGACCTCGCCGGACCGCGCGGTGACCGTACGGGCGGCGCGGTCCACGGCCACCGCCGGGTCGCCGAGCCGCAGTTCGAAGCCGTGCCGCTCCATGAAGCCGTCCTCGACCATCGACAGCTCGTCCGGGGTCCTCCCGGCGAAGTACGAGGTCAGCTGGACCCGGTCGTAGGCGGCGCGGGGCTCCTCGCACAGGACGACGACCCGGGCGGTCCCGGCGGCCCCGGTCAGGCCGCGCTCGGCCAGGGCCTCCAGGAAGCGCTGGCCGACCATCCCGTGTCCGACGACCACGAGCGTCGGCACGGCGGCAGGGCCTGAGGTGGGGGCGGTCGGGGGAGTGGACACCGGCATCTCGGGGCCTCCGTCGTCGGTGAGCAGATTCGGCAGGGCCACAGGCGCCGGGCCTGTGTGCTCATGACCACAAGCGTGTCCGGGCGGTGTTACCCGGCCGGTTCCCCGCTGTTTCCCGGGAGGAACCTTGCGCTCAGCACCCGCCCGAAAGGCCTGTGAGGCGGCCGGCGGAGGCCGGAAAGGGGGCCTTGTCCTGCGGAAACCTCAGAGTTGGCTCAACTTTCCCGGTGCGGCCCCGGAACGGTTGGACGGTGCACGCATCCGCTTCATAGGGTCGTGCTCATGCCGGACATCACCCTGACCACCCTTGTCGTGCTGTGCCTCGCCGCCGCCGCGGCGGGCTGGGTCGACGCGGTGGTCGGGGGCGGCGGACTGCTCCTGCTGCCCGCGCTGCTGCTCGGTCTGCCGCACCTGCCGGCCGCGCAGATCCTCGGCACCAACAAGGCGGTCGCCATCGTCGGCACCTCGGGCGCCGCCGTCACCTACGCGCGCAAGGCGCCGGTGAAGGTGGGCACGGCGGTCCGGATCGGGCTCGCGGCCCTGGCCGGGTCGATGACCGGCGCGTTCTTCGCCGCCGGGATCAGCAGCGAGGTGCTGCGGCCGGTGATCATGGTGGTGCTGCTGGCGGTCGCCGGATTCGTGATGCTGCGGCCCCAGTTCGGCCGGGCCGCCGGGGACGGCGTCCCGCCCCAGGTCACCCGGGCCCGCAGGATCACCGCGATCGCCCTGGTGGGCGGCGGCATCGGCCTGTACGACGGGCTGTTCGGACCCGGTACGGGCACCTTCCTGGTGCTCGCCCTGACCGCCGTGCTCCACCTCGACCTGGTGACCGCGTCGGCCACCGCGAAGATCGTCAACGTCTGCACCAACGCCGGGGCGCTCGCGATGTTCGCCTACCAGGGCAACGTGCTGTGGCAGCTGGCGGCGCTCATGGCGGTGTTCAACCTGGCGGGCGGACTGCTGGGCGCACGGATGGCGCTGCGCAAGGGCAGCGAGTTCGTGCGCGGGGTGCTGTTGGTGGTGGTGTTCTCGCTGGTGGCGAAGCTCGGGTTCGACCAGTGGCAGAGCTGACTCTTCGTGCGGTGGCAGAGCCGATTTTCCGTACGGCGGGGCTCAGCGCACGCTCGTGAGGTGGGCGTACGCCACCACGTTCCCCCGGTAGCCGGTCGCGTCGGAGTAGCCGCCGCCGCAGGTGATCAGGCGCAGCGAGGCGTGCTCGGAGGCGCCGTAGACCCGCTGGTCGGGGAAGTCGTCGTTCTCGTACACCTCGATCGCATCGAGCGCGAAGACGGCGGTACGGCCGTCCTGCCGGTCCACCTCGACGGTGCTGCCCTTCTTCAGTGAGCCCAGGTCGTAGAAGACCGACGGGCCCTCCGCGTTGTCGACGTGTCCGGCGACGATCGCGGTGCCCTTGGCGCCGGGCGGCGTGCCGTCCTTCCACCAGCCGACGATGTCCGTGTTCCCGGCCGGCGGCACGTCCAGGCTGCCGTCCGCCCCGAGCCCGAGCCGCATCATCGGCGCGTCGACCCGGATGCTGGGAATCCGGATGCGGACGGGCGCGGAGGGGCGCAGCGGCTCGGCGACCGGGGAGCCGGGCAGCAGGGCGGGCCCGGCGGCGAACGCCTGGGCGGCGGCCGGGCCGGGCGGGGTGAGCCGGGTGTCCGCGCCGTTCTGGATCAGCCAGACACCGGCCAGCGCCACGACGACGAGCAGCCAGCCCTTGGCCTTCTGGGACACGGTGGTCCTCCGGGGTGCGGAAGCGGAAACGGTCCCGTCCCGGTGGCGCGGGGCCACCGGGACGGACACCGGGCGGTACGGAGGGGTGGATGCCTCCGTCAGCCGGCGTCCCGCGTGCCGCTCGCCCGGCGACGCAGGAGCCAGGCTCCGCCGACGGCGGCAGCGGCGAGGACGCCGGCTCCCGCCGCGATCTGGGTGGTGTCGGGGCCGACGCTGCCGCCGACTCCGGTCTTCACGTGCCCCGAGGGGGCGGTGGGCGCGGCCGAGGTCCGGTGCCCGGAGGGCGTCTCGCGGCCTGCCCCGGTCTCGTCGCGGCCGGAGCCCGTCTGGTCACGCCCGGACCCGGTCGGGCGCTCGGTGGGCGTGGAGCGGCCGGCCTCGGCGGGGGCGTCCGGGATGCGGGCGGCTCCGGCGGACTCGGCGTCGAGCCCGTCGAGGCTGTCGAGGCCGTCCAGCCCCTCCGTGTCCTCGTCGTCGCCCAGCCCGTCGAGGTCGGAGAAGTCGTACGTGGGCGCGTCGGTGGTCCCGGTGGGGGCGGCGTCCTCGTCGCGCGAGGAGCCCGCGGCCTTCACCTCGATCTCGCCGGTGGCTTTCTTGCCGTTCGCGCAGTCCACGCCGATGCCGTACGACCCGGGCGCGACGCCGCCGGGCACCCGGAAGGAGCCGGCCAGGGCCTCTTCGAGGGAGGCGGGCGCCAGCGGGAACTCCGGGGCGTCCAGCGCGCTCGCGTCGCCGGTCGCGGCGCTGTCACCCCCGCAGGCGGTGGTGTCCACGGTGACCGTGGCGCCCGGCGCCGCGCTGGCGGGGGTGATCGTCAGTGGCGCCGTCTCGTCCCCGTACGCGGACGGGGCGGCGGCGCTGAGGCCGAGCGCGGCGGCGGCCAGGGCCGCGGCGGCGGTGCCGGTCACGAGTCGGGCAGGACGGCGCATGGGGGTTTCCTCCGAGCAGGGGGCGCTGGCGGGTGTGTCCTGGCTCCGAGCCAACAGCCGGACCGGCCCCCATGCCTGCTGACACCGAGTCAGCTCTCACCCGTCCGGCCCGGCGTGGCCCCCTTGCCAAACGGTGTCGTCGCAGGTCACGGGTGTGGCGGAGGGTGGGGTGCGCGGTCCGCGGCCCCCTGGTGCCGTTCGGGTGACGGACCCGCCCGGCAATGTGGCGTACATCACATGCGTGAGACGTCGTTGAGCGGGAACACGCATCACAACCCCCCACGGGACGGTGCGCACAGCCGCCCCCGGCCGACGCCCCCTCCGGACCTCTCCCCCCTGGGTCCGGAGGGGGCGGACTGCGTCAGGGGCGCCCCGAGGCCGACCACTCGATCACCGGCGGCCGGACGCGCGCGCAGAGCGGCCGCCCCTCGGCGTCCGAGAGCGGAAGCCGGGCGGTGAGATGTCCCGAGCGCACGGCCGCCGCCAGGACGGCCGGGTCGACGTCGGCGAACATCAGCTTGGCCCGCCGGAACATCGTGAACAGGCCGTCCGCGTCGACCGTGCCCCAGGACAGGTACACGAAGCGCCCGCCCAGCCGGTTCTGCACGTACGGCCCCCGGACCGCGACCCCTTCCGCGTCCTCGGCCGCCGTGCACTCCAGGGTCCAGTGGGCGCCCGGCGCGTCCCCCGGGGTCGGGCCGAGGAGTTCGCCGGGGCGGTCCTTGCGCTGGACGCCCACGTGGATGTTCTCGTAGCCGGGGAAGCCGGGCCCGGCCGGGCAGGAGCGCCCGGGCAGGCGTGATCCCTCGATGTGGAGCAGCAGGGGGGCCTCCATGGTCAGACCGCCTCGCCCGGTGCCGCCTCGTACGCCGCCGCCAAACGCTTCATCAGCTCCGCGTCCACCGTGAACGCGGTGTCGTCGATCCGGGCGACCGGGGCCATGCCCAGCGAGTTGGTGAGGAACGCCGAGCGGAACGCCCCGAGCCCGTCCAGGGTCACCGGGCGGCGCAGCGAGGTCAGGCCCGCGCCCGGGAGCTCGCGTTCCAGGACGCCCATGGTCACGCCGGACAGGGCCGGGGCCTGCGGCCAGGTGACCGCCGTGCCGTCCCAGAAGCCGATGTTGGTGACGGCCCCCTCGGTCACCGAGCCGTCGGGCAGGGTCAGCAGCGCGTCGTCGTAACCGGCGCGGCGGGCCAGGTTCGCGTAGTAGGTCTGGCCGAACTCGCCGGGCCGCTTGAGATGCGCGGCGGTCCGGGCGAACGGGACGGACTTGAGGCTCTTCGGGCCGGGGTCCATCCCGCCCGGCTCCCGCACCGTCACCATCACGGTCGTCGCGGTGTTCCCCGGCGGCAGGTACGCGTGCACCCGCACCGAGGCGTCCGCCGTGTCCGCGCTCTCCAGCGCGTGCCGGATCAGCCGGCGCACCAGCTCCCCGTCCAGGGGGAGTTCGAACAGCTCGCGGTTGGCCGCGTCCAGCCGGGCCAGGTGGAGATCGAGACCGCGCACCCGGCCCTCGCGTACCTGCATCGCCGTGAAGTGGCCGTAGTTGAAGAACAGCGCCCGGCCCAGATCGTCCTCGGTGGCGGGCCGTCCGTCGAACTCTGCGTACGGGAGGGCCGTCGCTGCTGGAGTCGTCATACGGCCACGGTATGCGGCCGCCGCCGTCCGGCGGGAGGCCCGTTCCCGATCGCGCTTGACCTCAACCATGGTTGATGGTCGAACGTCTTCGCCATGGACCTCATCACCGCGGAATCCACCGCCTCCGCCCTGCCCGCGAACGCCCCCCTGAAGGTGGCCGTCATCCTCGCCAGCAACCGCGAGGGCCGGTTCGCCCCCGTCATCGCCGACTGGTTCCTCGCCCACGCCGACGCCCATCCCGCGATCGACACGGACGTGGTCGACGTCGCCGGTCTCGATCTGCCCACCGCCCTCTCCTACCGCCTGGAGGGCGACGCCCGGGAGGTGCTGGCCGGGGTCTCGGCCCGGCTGGCCGAGGCGGACGCCTTCGTCGTCGTCACCCCCGAGTACAACCACTCCTACCCGGCGCCCCTGAAGAACCTCATCGACTGGCACCGCGACGAGTGGCAGGCCAAGCCCGTCGCGTTCGTCTCCTACGGCGGGGTCTCCGGCGGACTGCGCGCGGTCGAGCACCTACGCCAGGTCTTCGCCGAGCTGCACACCGTCTCGATCCGCGACACCGTCTCCTTCCACAACGCGGGCGCCCAGTTCGACGACGCGGGCAGGCACCGCGACCCGGCGGGTCCGGACGCCGCCGTGAAGACGCTGCTCGACCAGCTCGTCTGGTGGGGCCGCGCGCTGCGGGACGCGAAGCGGGCCCACCCGTACGGCGGCTGATGGCGCGGCGGGAGGCGGCACCCCACAATCGGTGGGGAACCGCCCACCACCGCGAGGAGAGGCCGACGTGACGACGACGCCCGCATGGCTGACCGTACTGACCACGACGGACAGCGAGGAGAAGGCCAGGGAACTGGCGCGGGGAGTGGTCGAGGCGCGGCTCGCCGCGTGCGTGCAGATCTCCGCGCCCGTCACCTCCGTCTACCGCTGGCAGAACGCCATCGAGGCCACCGAGGAGTGGCAGCTCTTTTGCAAGACGACGGCCGAGCGGTACGAGGAGCTGGAGGCCCACCTCCAGGAGGCGCACGACTACGACACCCCGGAGATCATCGCCCTGCCGGTGATCCGGGGCAGCGCCCGCTACCTGGGCTGGGTCTCGGCCGAGACGGCCCCGGTCACCTCGGTCTGAGGCCGGGCCGGCCCGGCCCTCCGGTCAGCGGGAGGCCGCCGCCAGCGCGTCCTCCACGCCCCGTTCGCGGGGGCCCAGGAAGTGCGGGTCCGGCTCGAACAGGGCGTCGAGCGCCGCCTTCCCCGCCGCGAACACCTCCCGCGTCCCGCCGTAGTACCAGGTGACGTCGTGCTTCGCGTCCACCCCGACCCCGTACGCGTCGATCCCCGCCGCCCGGCACAGCGCGATGGCACGGCGGATGTGGAAGCCCTGGCTCACCAGCACCGCCCGGTCGACGCCGAAGATCTTCTTCGCCCGCACGCACGAGTCCCAGGTGTCGAAGCCCGCGAAGTCGCTGACGATCCGGTCGTCCGGCACGCCCTTCCCGACCAGGAACGCCCGCATCGCGTCCGGCTCGTCGTACTCCACGCGGCTGTTGTCCCCGGTCACCAGGACGACCTTCACCTTGCCGTCCCGGTAGAGCGCGGCGGCCGTCCGCAGCCGGTTCGCCAGGTACGGGGACGGCTTCCCGTCCCACAGCCCGGCCCCGAACACCACCGCGACCTGCCGCGCGGGCACGTCCTCCACGGTCCTGATCCGGGCATCGGCCACCACATGCAGCCAGGTCGCGGGCGCGAGCGCCAGCACGCACGCGGCCATCACCCCCTGCACCGCCCGCCGCCGCCCCCGCCGCGACTTCGGGAGCCGGGGCCGCAGGGCTCTCAGCAGCCGGACGCCCCGCGCCCGCTCGGCCCCCGGTGTCCGCCGCATCCGTACCCTCACTCGCCCGCCCCTGGTTCCCGGGGCCCAGCCGCCCCTGCCCTACTGGACGATCCGGCGGCCGAAAGGGTTCTCGGACCGGCCCGGGCGGTCCGCGTACCATCGGGCGATGTCGCTTCCACGGTTGATCGCCTCCGATCTCGACGGCACCCTTCTGCGCGGGGACGGCTCGCTCTCGCCCCGCACCCTGCGCGCCCTGCGCACCGCCGAGGAGGCCGGGGCGGAGATCGTCATCGTGACCGCCCGGCCGCCGCGCTTCGTGGACCGGCTGGCCGAGGCCACCGGCCTCGTGGGCACGGCGGTGTGCAGCAACGGGGCCCTCGTGTACGACATAGCGAGCCGCAGCGTCGTCTCCTCGCAGATGCTGTCCCTGGCCGTGGCGCAGCAGGTCGCCACCGCGCTCGCCGCCGCCGTCCCCGGCGTCGGCTTCGCCCTGGAGACCGGCAACCAGGTCTTCTACGAACCGGCCTACCGGCTGCGCCTGTCCGAGGACGAGGGCGCCGAACTCCCCGTCGCCTCCCTCGCCGAGCTGTGGCTCACCGAGGCCCCCGTCACCAAGCTCCTCGCCTGGACGGAACGGCTCGACGCGGACACCCTGCTCGCCGCCGCCCGCCAGGGGGCCGGCGACACCGTCCAGCTCACCCACTCCGGCGGGCGCGGGCTGCTGGAGATCAGCGCCCCCGGCGTCACCAAGGCCGGCGCCCTCTCCCTGCTCTGCGCGGAGCGGGGCATCGAGGCGGCGGACGTCATCGCGTTCGGCGACATGCCCAACGACCTCACGGTCCTCGCCTGGGCCGGTACGGGCTACGCCATGGCCAACGCCCACCCGTCGGTGCTGGCCGCCGTGGAGACGCACGCCCGGACCAACGAGGAGGACGGGGTGGCCCAGGTCATCGAGCACCTGTTCGCGGGACGGGGGAGGGGCTGAGGGCCCTCCCGGCCGCCGCGCTTCCCCCGTGAGGCGGCGGAAAACCCGCGTGACCGACCTGCAACGCCCCGGCAACGTGCGTCCGCGACCATCGACCCCATGCACCGCATCCGGCACCTTCCCGCGAACCGCCCGGCGTCCGCCGCCCCCGCCCTGGTCGCCGTCGCCCACGGCAGCCGGGACCCGCGCACCCCGCAGGCCGTCGCCGCGCTCCTGGACCGGGTCCGCGAACTGCGCCCCGGGCTCGACGTCCGCCTCGGCCACATAGAGCTCAACGCGCCGCTCCTGCCGGACGCCCTGGACGCCCTCGGTGCCCGCGAGGCCGTCCTCGTACCGCTGCTGCTCGGACGCGGGCACCACGTCAAGCACGACATCCCCGCGTCCGTCGCCGCCGCCCCCGCGCTGCGGGCCCGCGTCGCCGCGCCGCTCGGGCCGCACCCGCTGCTGGTGGAGGCGCTGCACGACCGGCTCGCCGAGGCCGGCTGGCACGCGTCGGAGCGGGGGAGCGCCGTCGTCCTCGCCGCCGCCGGGTCGCGCGACCCCGAATCGGCCGCCGACGCCCGGCATACCGCGCTGCTGCTCGGGGAACGGCTCGGCGGCGTGCCCGTCGTGCCCGCGTACGCCTCCGCCGCCTCGCCCACCGTGCCCGCCGCCGTGCGCGCGCTCGCCGCCCGGGGCCACCGCCGGATCGCCGTCGCCTCCTACTTCACCGCGCCCGGGCGGTTCGCCTCGGCCGCCGCCGCCCACGCGCCGTGGATCGCCGCCGCCCCGCTCGGCGCCCACCCCGCACTGGCCCGGCTGGTCCTGCACCGCTACGACCAGGCGCGCGCGGCGGCCGGAGCGGCGCTGTGCGACATACCTGTGAACACCCGCTTCGCAGCCTCCGCCTGACCCGCCCTGTCGGCGCGGCCGATTAACCTCGGACGCATGAACGGCACGGATGGCACACAGCACCCCGGTACGGCCCCCTACGGTCCGGCCGACGCCGAGCGCTGGGACCCCGAGCCGGACAAACGGCCCGGCCGCACCGCCTTCCAGCGCGACCGCGCCCGCGTGTTGCACTCCGCGGCGCTGCGCAGGCTCGCCGGGAAGACCCAGGTCGTCACGCCCGGCACCCGCGGCCCCGCCTGGGACGCCAGCCCCCGCACCCGGCTCACCCACTCCCTGGAATGCGCCCAGGTCGGCCGCGAGCTGGGCGCCGCCCTCGGCTGCGACCCCGACCTGGTGGAGGCGGCCTGCCTCTCCCACGACATGGGACACCCGCCTTTCGGCCACAACGGCGAACAGGCGCTCAACGACTTCGCGTCCGACTGCGGCGGCTTCGAGGGCAACGCCCAGTCGCTGCGGCTGCTCACCCGCCTCGAACCCAAGCGCTTCGTCCCCGACACCCGCACCGGCGACCTGGTCAGCGTCGGCCTCAACCTCACCCGCGCCGCCCTCGACGCCGCCACCAAGTACCCCTGGCCCCGGGGCGCCCACCCCACCGACCCCGGCTCGCCCAAATTCGGGGTCTACGAGGACGACCTGCCGGTCTTCCGGTGGTTCCGCGAGGGCGCCCCCCGTGACCGCAAGTGCTTCGAGGCCCAGGTCATGGACTGGTCCGACGACGTGGCGTACTCCGTGCACGACTTCGAGGACGGGCTGCACGCGGGCCACATCGACCCCAACTGTCTGGAGGCCGAGCCGGAGCGCCGCGACATCTGGGACGTCGCCATCGGCCGCTACGTGCCCGCCGACACCGACCCGCAGGAGCTGGCCGACGCGCTCGACCGGCTCATCGCCCAGGAGTGGTGGCCGCACGGCTACGACGGGTCCGCCGTCGCCCAGGCCCGCCTGAAGGACGCCACCAGCCAGCTGATCGGCCGCTTCTGCCTCGCCGCCGAGACCGCCACCCGCCAGGCGTACGGCACCGGACGCCTCACCCGTTACGCCGCCGAGCTGGTCGTCCCGCGCGACGCGCGCAACGAGTGCGCGGTGCTCAAGGCCATCGCCGACCGTTACGTGATGCAGCGCGCCGAGCAGGAGGAGATCCGCGCCGACCAGCGCATCGTCATCGCCGAGCTGGCCGCCGCGCTCACCGCCCGCGCCCCCGAAGGGCTCGAACCGCAGCTGCGCGCGCTGTACGAGGCGGCGCCCGACGACCGCGCCCGCAAGCGGGTCCTCGTGGACCAGATCGCCGCCCTCACCGACGCCTCCGCCCGCACCCTGCACACCCACCTCACCCGGGGGCCCGGCCGCCACCGGGAGTGACCTGATCGGGCCACACCCCCTTCCCCCACTACGCTGCGTGCGGGACGCTCGCAGTTGGCGCCGCGCAGCAAGCACCGAGGAGGCATCACGTGGTCGACGCACATCGGACGTTCGTCATCGTCGGCGGAGGGCTGGCCGGGGCGAAGGCAGCCCAGACGCTCCGGTCGGAGGGATTCAGCGGCCGGGTCATCCTGATCGGCGACGAGCGCGACCATCCGTACGAACGCCCGCCGCTGTCCAAGGGGTACCTGACCGGGAAGGAGGACCGCGACAGCGTCTTCGTCCACGAGACCGCCTGGTACGCGGGCGCCGAGATCGAGCTCCACCTCGGCCAGTCCGTGACCGACCTGAACCGCGAGGCGCGCACCGTCGAGACGGGCGACGGCACCGTCATCCACTACGACAAGCTGCTCCTCGCCACCGGCGCCGAACCCCGCCGCCTCGACGTCCCGGGCACCGACCTGGTCGGCGTCCACCACCTGCGCCGCCTCGCCCACGCCGACCGGCTGCGCAACGTCCTCGCCGCCCTCGGCCGGGACAACGGCCACCTGGTCATCGCCGGAGCAGGCTGGATCGGCCTGGAGGTCGCGGCCGCCGCCCGCGGCTACGGCGCCGAGGTCACCGTGGTCGAACCGGAGGCGACCCCGCTGCTCCGGGTCGTCGGACCGGAGGTCGGCCAGATCTTCACCGAGCTCCACAGCGACCACGGCGTCCGCTTCCACTTCGGCGGCCGGCTCACCGAGATCGTCGGCCAGGACGGCATGGTCCTCGCGGTGCGCACCGACGACGGCGAGGAGCACCTCGCCCACGACGTGCTCGCCGCCATCGGCGCCGCCCCCCGCACCGCGCTCGCCGAGGCGGCCGGTCTGGAGATCGCCCCGCGCGAGCAGGGCGGCGGCATCGCCGTCGACGCCTCGCTGCGCACCAGCGACCCGCACATCTACGCCGCCGGTGACGTGGCGAACGCCGCCCATCCGCTGCTCGGGACCCGGCTGCGGGTCGAGCACTGGGCCAACGCGCTGAACGGCGGCCCGGCCGCGGCCCGCGCCATGCTCGGCCAGGACGTCGCCTACGACCGGGTGCCGTACTTCTTCTCCGACCAGTACGACCTGGGCCTGGAGTACTCCGGCTGGGCCCCGCCCGGCTCCTACGACCAGGTGGTCATCCGGGGCGACGCGGGCAAGCGCCAGTTCATCGCGTTCTGGCTGAAGGACCGCACCGTGCTGGCCGGGATGAACGTCAACGTGTGGGACGTCACGGAGCACATCCAGAAGCTGATCCGGGCCGGCCGCCCCGTCGACCCGGACGCCCTGGCCGACCCCTCGGTGCTCCTGGAATCCCTGGTCTGAGCGGTCCCGGGCCGGTGCGCGGGATCCCGCTCCCGCCTCCGCACCGGCCCGGGGCGGACCCCCGCCCCGGCCGTTCCTGTCCGAGCCCACCCGTAGACTTCAACGCGTGGCAGGCAGGATCAATGACGACGATGTGAAGGCGGTACGGGACGCGGTCCCGATCGACGCCGTCGTTTCCGAGTACCTCCAGCTGCGCAACGCGGGCGGAGGCAACCTCAAGGGCCTCTGCCCCTTCCACGACGAGAAGTCCCCCTCCTTCCAGGTCAGTCCGAGCAAGGGTCTCTTCCACTGCTTCGGCTGCCAGGAGGGCGGCGACACGATCGCCTTCGTGCAGAAGATCGACCACCTGACCTTCGCGGAGGTGGTCGAGCGGCTCGCCGCCAAGGCCGGCATCACCCTGCGCTACGAGGAGGGCGGCTACAACCCCTCCCACCAGCGCGGCGAGCGGATCCGGCTGGTCGAGGCGCACAAGGTGGCCGCCGAGTTCTACGTGGAGCAGCTGAACGGCCCCGAGGCCGAGATCGGCCGGAAGTTCCTCGCGGACCGGGGCTTCGACCAGGCCGCCGCCGCCCACTTCGGCGTCGGCTACAGCCCGGCCGGCTGGGACCACCTCACCCGCTTCCTGCGCGGCAAGGGCTTCAGCGACAAGGAGCTGATCACCTCCGGCCTCTCCCAGGACGGCAGGCGCGGCCCCATCGACCGCTTCCGGGGCCGCCTGATGTGGCCCATCCGCGACACCGCCGGGGACGTCGTCGGCTTCGGCGCCCGCAAGCTCCGCGACGACGACAACGGCCCGAAGTACCTCAACACCCCCGAGACCCCGATCTACAAGAAGTCCCAGGTGCTGTACGGCATCGACCTGGCCAAGAAGGACATCGCCAAGTCCAGCCGGGCCGTCGTGGTCGAGGGCTACACCGACGTGATGGCCTGCCACCTCGCCGGGGTCACCACCGCCATCGCCACCTGCGGCACCGCCTTCGGCGGCGACCACATCAAGATCCTCCGCCGCCTCCTCATGGACAACGGCAGCGCTCGCGTGATCTTCACCTTCGACGGCGACGCGGCCGGCCAGAAGGCCGCCCTGCGCGCCTTCGAGGACGACCAGAAGTTCGCCGCCGAGACGTACATCGCCATCGCCCCGGACAACATGGACCCGTGCGACCTGCGCCTGGTCAAGGGCGACGACGCCGTCCGCGACCTGGTCGAACCCCGCACCCCGCTCTTCGAGTTCGCGCTGCGCCAGATCGTCGGGCGCTACGACCTGGAGACCCCGGCCGGCCGCGCCGCCGCACTGGACGAGGCCGCCCCCGTCGTCGCCAAGATCAAGACGGGCAGCGTCCAGCGCGAGGTCGCCGTCCAGCTGGCCGGCTTCATCGGCATCCTGGACCAGGAGTACGTCGTCCACCGGATCAACCAGCTCGCCCAGTGGGCCCGCGGCCGGGGCGGCGACCGGCGCGGACCCGCCCCCGCCGCCCGCGGTGGCGCCCGGCACCAGCAGGTCCAGGCCGCGCCCGTCCCCTCGGGGCCCGCGCTCAACCTCCGCAGCCCCGCCCACCGCACCGAGCGCGAACTGCTCAAGCTCGCCCTCCAGCGCCCCGAGCTGGTCGCGCCCGCCTTCGACGCCTACGGCTCCGACGAGTTCACCGCACCGCCCTACACCGCCGTGCGCGAATGCATCGCGGAGGCGGGCGGCGCCGAGCAGGGCCTCGCCGACAGCCGCGAATACCTCGTCCGGGTGCTCGACGCCACGCCCAACGAATCCGTCCGCAAGTTGATCACCGAGCTCGCGGTCGAGGTCTTCCACGGCAAGTCCATCGACGAGACCTACGCAGGCGAGCACCTGGTCAAGGTCCGCCTGCGCGCCGTCGACCGCCGGATCAACGACGTCCAGAGCAGCCTGGCCCGCCTCGGCAGCAACGTGGCCCCCGACCACCTCGCCGCCGCGCAGAACGAGGTCTGGGTCCTCCAGCAGTACGCCCAGACCCTGCGGAACCACGGCGCCGACGCGCTCTGACGTGACCTCCGCGTCACGGCACGGATTCAGAAAGTCACCGCACGCCCCTCGTGGCAGCTGTGTGTCGTACCCCACACTGAAGGCGGTGCCCTGAGTCATCGGAGCGCGGCCCCACCCCCGCGGTCCGGCAGCGATCACCTGGAGGTCGCCCCCGTGCAGACCCGGACCGTCACCGAAGCCGAGCGCGCCCCGGCCGTCCCCGTACAGGCCCGGGCGGCGCACCACCCCGAGGGGGTCATGGAGGAGCCGGACGAGCCCCCGGAGCCGCGCGGGAGACCGGAGGCCGGGCCCACCTCGGACCTGTTCCGCCAGTACCTGCGCGAGATCGGGCGCATCCCGCTGCTCACCGCCGCCGACGAGGTGGAGCTCGCCCGGCGCATCGAGGCCGGCCTGTTCGCCGAGGAACGCCTCGCCCGCACCCCGGACCCCGACACCCGCCTCGCCGTCGACCTGGACCGGCTCGTCGTCATGGGCCGCATGGCCAAGCGCCGCCTCATCGAGGCCAACCTGCGCCTCGTCGTCTCCGTCGCCAAGCGCTATGTGGGCCGCGGCCTGACCATGCTCGACCTCGTCCAGGAGGGGAACCTCGGGCTCATCCGCGCCGTCGAGAAGTTCGACTACGCGCGCGGCTACAAGTTCTCGACGTACGCGACCTGGTGGATCCGGCAGGCCATGTCCCGCGCCCTCGCCGACCAGGCCCGGACCATAAGGGTCCCGGTCCACGTCGTGGAGCTGATCAACCGCGTCGTCCGGGTCCAGCGCCGCATGCTCCAGGAACGCGGCTACGAGCCCACCCCCGAGGAGGTCGCCGCCCACCTCGACCTCACGCCCGAACGGGTCGGCGAGATCCTGCGCCTGGCCCAGGAACCCGTCTCGCTGCACGCCCCGGTCGGCGAGGAGGAGGACGTCTCGCTCGGCGACCTCATCGAGGACGGGGACGCAGCCTCCCCCGTGGAGTCCGCCGCCTTCCTGCTGCTGCGCCAGCACCTGGAGGCGGTCCTCTCCACCCTGGGCGAGCGCGAACGCAAGGTGGTCCAGCTGCGCTACGGGCTGGTCGACGGACGGCCCCGCACCCTGGAGGAGATCGGCCGCATCTTCGGCGTGACGCGCGAACGCATACGCCAGATCGAGTCCAGGACCCTCAGCAGACTCCGCGACCACGCCTCCGCCGACCAGCTCCGCGGCTACCTCGACTAGAACTCGCGCCCGAGGCAGCCGCGGAGCGGCCGTACCGCTCAGTCGACCTCGGCGACCGCCTGGGCGAACTGCGCCGCGTACAGCCGGGCGTAGGCGCCCTTCGCGTCCAGCAGTTCGTCGTGCGTGCCCTGCTCCACGATCGAGCCGTTCTCCATGACCAGGATGACGTCGGCGTCCCGGATGGTGGAGAGCCGGTGCGCGATCACGAAGCTCGTACGGCCGTGCGCCAGGCCCGCCATCGCCTTCTGGATCAGCACCTCGGTCCGGGTGTCGACGGAGCTGGTCGCCTCGTCCAGCACGAGTATCACCGGGTCGGACAGGAACGCCCGGGCGATGGTGATCAGCTGCTTCTCGCCCGCGCTGACCCCGGAGCCCTCGTCGTCGATCACCGTGTCGTAACCGTCCGGCAGGGTCCGGATGAAGCGGTCGGCGTGGGCCGCCCGCGCCGCCTCCTCGATGCGCTCGCGGCTGACGTCCCCGGAGGCCCCGTAGGCGATGTTCTCCGCGATGGTCCCGCCGAACAGCCAGGTGTCCTGGAGGACCATGCCGATGCCCGCGCGCAGGTCCGCCCGGGACATCTTCGCGATGTCCACGCCGTCCAGCGTGATCCGGCCGCCCGTCACCTCGTAGAACCGCATCAGCAGGTTGACCAGCGTCGTCTTGCCGGCGCCCGTCGGGCCGACGATCGCGACCGTGTGGCCGGGTTCGACGCTCAGCGACAGGTCCTCGATGAGCGGCTTCTCCGGGTCGTAGCGGAACGACACGTGCTCCAGCGCGACGCTGCCGCGCAGGATGCCGGGGTGCTCGCCCTCGCCCTTCGCCGGGTCGGCCTCCTGCTCCTCGGCGTCCAGCAGCTCGAAGATCCGCTCCGCCGAGGCGACACCGGACTGCACCAGGTTGGCCATCGAGGCGACCTGGGTCAGCGGCATCGAGAACTGCCGCGAGTACTGGATGAACGCCTGCACATCACCGATCGACAGCGAGCCGGACGCCACCCGGAGCCCGCCGACCACGGCGATCAGCACGTAGTTCAGGTTCGACACGAACATCATCAGCGGCTGCATGATCCCGCTGTTGAACTGCGCCTTGAACCCGGCCTCGTACAGCGCCTCGTTCTGCTCGGCGAAGTCCTTCGCGGACTCCTCCTGCCGGCCGAAGACCTTCACCAGGGTGTGGCCGGTGTACATCTCCTCGATGTGGGCGTTGAGCTTGCCCGTCACCTTCCACTGCTGCACGAACTGCGGCTGCGAGCGCTTGCCGACCTTCGTCGCCACGACCACCGACAGCGGCACGGTCACCAGCGCGACCAGCGCAAGGAGTGGCGAGATCCAGAACATCATCACCAGCACGCCGATGATCGTCAGCAGCGAGTTGATGAGCTGGCCCATCGTCTGCTGCATCGTCTGCGAGATGTTGTCGATGTCGTTCGTCGCCCGGCTCAGCACCTCGCCGCGCTTGGCGCGGTCGAAGTACGAGAGCGGCAGCCGCGACAGCTTCGTCTGGATGTCCTCGCGCAGCTGGAACACGACCCGGTTGATGATCCGGATCGACAGCCGCGTCGACACCAGCATCAGCAGCCCCGCGCCGACGTACACCGCCAGCGCCATCAGCAGGATGTCGCCGACCGCGCCGAAGTCGATGCCCTGCCCCGGCGTGAAGTCCACCCCGGACAGCATGTCGGCCAGGCCGCTGTTGCTCCTGCGCAGGCCCTCCACGGCCTGTTCCTTGGTCGTCCCCGCGTCCATGGACCGGCCGACGACCCCGGCGAAGACCAGGTCCGTCGCCTTGCCGAGGATCTTCGGGCCGACCACGGAGAGCCCGACGCTGCACGCGACCGCGACCAGCATCACGTACAGGGTGTTCTTCTCGACGGCGAAGCGCTTCAGCAGCCGCTTCGAGGACCCCTTGAAGTCCATGGACCGCTCGGTCGGCGCCCCGCCCGCCATCATGCGTCCGCCAGGCCCGGCCATTACGCGGCCTCCGCTTCCGTCAGCTGGGAGAGCACGATCTCCCGGTATGTGTCATTGCCGTCCATCAGCTCGTGATGGGTGCCGGTCCCGACGACCCGCCCCTCGTCCAGCACGATGATCCGGTCGGCCTCCCGGATGGTGGAGACCCGCTGCGCCACGATCACCACGGTCGCCTCGGCGGTCTCCCGCCCGAGCGCGGCCCGCAGCGCCGCGTCGGTCGCGTAGTCCAGCGCCGAGAACGAGTCGTCGAAGAGGTAGATCTCCGGGCGCTGCACCAGCGTCCGTGCGATCGAGAGCCGCTGGCGCTGACCGCCGGAGACATTGGTGCCGCCCTGCGCGATCGGCGCGTCGAGCCCGTGCTCCAGGGCCTGGACGAACTCCTTCGCCTGGGCCACCTCCAGCGCGTGCCACAGCTCCTCGTCGGTCGCGTCCGGATTTCCGTACCGCAGGTTCGTCGCCACCGTCCCCGAGAAGAGGTACGGCTTCTGCGGGACCAGGCTCACGGTCTTCGCCAGCAGCACCGGGTCCAGCGTCCGCACATCGGTCCCGTCGACCAGGACCTGCCCGTCCGTCACGTCGAACAGCCGGGGTACGAGCCCGAGCAGCGTCGACTTCCCGCTGCCCGTCGACCCGATGATCGCGGTCGTCTCGCCCGGCCGCGCCACCAGCTCCACCGCCCGCAGCACCGGCTCCTCGGCGCCCGGGTAGCGGAAGTCCGCGCCGCGCACCTCCAGGTGCCCGTGGGCCCGCAGCTCGCGCACCGGCTCGACCGGCGGGACGACGCTGGACTCCGTCTCCAGGACCTCCTGGATGCGCTCGGCGCACACCTCGGCGCGCGGCACCATCATGAACATGAAGGTCGCCATCATCACCGACATGACGATCTGCATCAGATAGGCGAGGAACGCCGTCAGCGCGCCGATCTCCATCCCGCCGCTGTCGATGCGGTGCGCGCCGAACCAGACCACCGCGATGGACGACACGTTGACCACGGTCATCACCGTCGGGAACATCAGGGCCATCAGCCGGCCCGTGGACAGCGCCACGTCCGTCAGCTCGGTGTTGGCACCCCGGAAGCGCCCCTCCTCGTAGCCGTCGCGCACGAACGCGCGGATGACGCGGTTGCCGGTGATCTGCTCGCGCAGCACCCGGTTCACCGTGTCGAGCCGCTTCTGCATCTGCCGGAACAGCGGACGCATCTTCCGCACGATCAGGCTGACCGAGATCCCGAGGACCGGCACCACCGCGAGCAGCACGGCCGAGAGCGGCACGTCCTGGCCCAGCGCCATGATGATGCCGCCGACACACATGATCGGCGCCGACACCATCAGCGTGAACGTCATCAGGACCAGCATCTGTATCTGCTGGACGTCATTGGTCGTACGGGTGATCAGCGACGGGGCGCCGAACCGGCCGACCTCGCGGGAGGAGAAGGACTGCACCCGGTCGAAGACCGACGCCCGCACGTCCCGCCCGAGCGCGGACGCGGTGCGGGCGCCGATGTAGACGGCCCCGATGTTGCAGACCACCTGGGCGATGCTGACGACGATCATCACGCCGCCGTACTGGAGGATGTAGCCCGTGTCCCCCTTCACGACACCGTTGTCAATGATGTCGGCGTTGAGGGTCGGCAGGTACAGCGTGGCGCAGGTCTGCAACAGCTGGAAGACGACCAGCACCGCGATCGGTTTCTTGTACGGGCCGAGATAGGTCCGCAGGAGTTTTATGAGCACGCGTGTCTCTCGGAGTCGGCGTAGGTCGGGGGAGCCGACCCATCTTCCGGCACCGCTCACCGGGACCGCGAACGTTTTTATTCAAGTCCAGGTCAAAAAACGGACCCGGTCCATAATTTCGCGGTCCCTCCGCACTCACTGTGCCGGGTCGAACGCTCCCGGGTGAATCTGGTCCCGCGTCGCGATGTACTGCTGGCGCACCGCCTGCCCCACGGGCAGCTCCTCGCCGGGCTCCAGCACCTGCGCCGCCGCGCCCTGCCAGGCCGGGGGAGTGCGCCCGTCGAGCGCCCCCTGCGAGACCCCGAGCGCCCATGCCGCCTGCCGGGCCGCGCCCAGCGCCGCGTACTGGGCGGGCTGCGGCACGACCACCTGCGTCCCCAGCAGCGCGGGCGCCAGCTGCTGCACCGCGGGCAGCTCGGCCGCCGCGCCCAGCAGGAACACCCGCCGCACCTCCACGCCCCGGCCGCGCAGCACATCGAGCGCGTCCGCGAGCGAGCAGAGCATCCCCTCGAACGAGGCCCGCGCCAGGTGCTCCGGCTTCATCGACTCCCGCCGCAGCCCGCACAGGGTCCCGGCGGTGTGCGGCAGCTGCGGGGTCCGCTCACCCTCCAGATACGGCAGGAGTACGAGCCCCGAGGAGCCGGGCGTCGACTTCAGCGCCAGCGCGGACAGGGCATCGAGCCCCTCCACGTCCAGCATCTCGGCGGTCCCGCGCAGCGCGCGTACGGCATTCGACGTGTGGACCACCGGCAGGTGCATGCCCGTCGCGTCGGCGAACGACGTGATCATCCCGGTCGGATCGGCCAGCGCCTCGTGGTGCACGGCCATCACGGAGCCCGAGGCCCCCAGCGACACGACCGCGTCCCCGACCCCGACGCCCAGCCCGAAGGCCGCCGCCATCGTCTCGCCGGTCCCCGCGGAGATCAGCAGCCCCTCCGGCGTCATCCCGGCGGCGTCGGACGGACCGAGCACCTCCGGCAGCGCGGCCTCGTGCCCGAGCGCCAGCTCCACCAGGTCCGGCCGGTAGGACTCCGTCCCCGCCGACCAGTAGCCCGTGCCGGACGCGGCACCCCGGTCGGTGGTCCGCCGGGCCGGCCGCCCGAGCAGCTGCCACACCAGCCAGTCGTGCGGCTGGAGCACCGCCGCCACCCGCTGCGCCTGCTCCGGCTCGGACCGCGCCAGCCAGCGCAGCTTCGCCACCGGCTGCGCGGACTGCGGCACCGCGCCGACCGCCTCGGCCCACGCCTGCCGCCCGCCCAGCCCGTCGATCAGATCGGCCGCGGCGGCCTGCGCCCGCTTGTCGTTGCCGAGCAGCGCCGGGCGTACGAGATTGCCCTGGTGGTCCAGGGGGACGAGCCCGTGCTGCTGCGCGGACACGCCGATGGCCTGCACCCCTTCGAGCAGCCCGCCGGTGGCGGCCTCCCCCAGGGAGAGCAGCCACGCCTGCGGGTCGGCCTCGGTGGCCTTGGCCTCGACGGGGTGCGGGGCGTACCCCTCGCGCAGTACGGCGCCCGTGTCCGTATCGCAGACCACGATGTGTGTGAACGCGGAAGAACTGTCCAAGCCGGCGACTATGCCCATACACAGATTCTGCCGCACCCCCGGAGGTTTCCCGTACCGGTGGTGCGGCAGAAGCGACGGCGGGGCCGGCTAGGTGTTGGTCGTCCCCCAGTCGTCCTCCACGCCGTTCCCGTTCCCGCGTCCCCGGAAGGACCGGACCCGGTCCGTCACGGACGCCGGCACCTTGTCGCCGACCTTCTCGCCCACGGCGTGGTACGCCTTCCCCGCGAACTCCCGGCCGCTCTGGGCCGCGGTCTCGCAGGTGTTGCGCACGGCCGGGTTCTGGGCGAACTGGCGCGCGGACTTCTTCAGCTGCTCGTAACGCTCGCGCCCGGCCCGCGTGCCGAGCACGTAACCGAGGGCCACTCCGGCGATGAACGTGAGCCGGTACCGCATGGCTGCCACCCTTCCTTCGCTCCGTGCGACGTGTGCTGCCCGCCTACCCGCAGACGCCCGAGATCACCCCGGCCGATACCGATTGGCAAAGCACCCCCCTGCTTGCGCTAATGTATGTGTCGCAGCGAGCGCGCGCCGCCCGGCATCCGCCAGGCAGGTACGTTCGAGGCACCGCAGCAATCCCCTGTAGCTCAATTGGCAGAGCAGCCGGCTGTTAACCGGCAGGTTACTGGTTCGAGTCCAGTCGGGGGAGCGCGATCCCCTGTAGCTCAATTGGCAGAGCATTCGGCTGTTAACCGGAGGGTTACTGGTTCGAGTCCAGTCGGGGGAGCGATCGGAAGAGGACCCCCTTCGGGGTCCTTTTTCGTGTGCCCGGAACCGGTCGGCGAGCGGCGCCGTCTTCATGGTCATCAGCAGCCGGGCAGCCGCAGCGGGAGATCGTATGACCGGCTATGCTGCGGCAGACGGTGCGCACACTTGTACGCGCCACGCCGAGACGGGGCGGTAGCTCAGCCGGTTAGAGCAGCGGACTCATAATCCGTCGGCCGTGGGTTCGAGTCCCACCCGCCCCACCGAGCAGAATCGATCCGACCGGCGCATACGCGCCGGTGGGTGGTCGATACCATTCCGCGTGACCGAATCCCTGACCGAATCCGCCGAGAGCGCCGATGAACCGGCGCCCCGTGGGCGAATATTCGCCGATCTGACCCCTTTGCGGACCTCGCCCGACTACCGGCGGCTCTGGTTCGGGAACACCGTGTCCTGGATCGGGCAGGGGATGACCGCGCTCGCGGTCTCGTTGCAGGTGTACGACCTGACCGGGTCGGCGTTCTCCGTGGGGCTCATCGGGGCGTGTTCGCTGGTGCCGCTCGTGGTGTTCGGGCTGTACGGCGGGGCCATCGCGGACACCGTGGACCGGCGGAAGCTGGGGCTGGCCAGTGCGTTCGGGTCGTTCCTGCTGTCGGTGGCGCTCGTCGGGGTGACCGTCGCCGGGGTCGAGCAGGTGGGGGTGTTGTACGGGGTCGTCGCGCTCCAGGCCGTCTGCTTCGCGCTCAACTCGCCCGCCCGCTCCTCGATGATCGCCCGGCTGCTGCCGGCCGAGCAGCTGCCCGCCGCCAACGCGCTGAACTCGATGACCAGCACCACCGGCACGCTCGTCGGGCCCATGCTCGGCGGCCTCATCGTCGGCTGGTGGGGCTACCGCGCCGCGTACGGGGTCGACGCCGTGACCTTCACGGCCTCCCTCTACGCGATGTGGCGGCTGCCCTCCATGCTGCCCGAGCGGGACGACGCGGGTGACCGGAAGCGGGCCTCCGTGCTGGACGGGCTGCGGTTCCTCGGGACCCGGCCCAATCTGCGGATGACGTTCCTCAGCGACCTGTGCGCCATGGTGCTCGCCCAGCCCCGCGCGCTCTTCCCCGTCGTCGCCGTCCTCTGGTACGGGGGCGACGCGAAGACCACCGGGCTGCTCGTCGCCGCACCGGCGCTGGGGGCGCTCCTTGGCGGGGTGTTCTCCGGGTGGCTCGGGAGCGTCCGGCGGCACGGGCTCGCGGTCCTGGTCGCCGTCGCCTGCTGGGGCGCCGCCGTCGCCGTCTTCGGGCTCACCCGGCAGCTCTGGCTGGGGATCCTGTTCCTCGCGCTCGCCGGGGCCGCCGACACCACGTCCATGGTCTTCCGCAACACCATGCTCCAGGCGGCCGTGCCGGACGAGCTGCGCGGCCGGCTCCAAGGCGTCTTCATCGTGGTCGTGGCCGGCGGGCCCAGGCTGGGGGACTTCCTCGCCGGGTCCGCCGCCGACCTGACGTCCCCGGGTCTCGCCGTGACCGGGGGCGGTATCGCGTGTGCCGTCGCCGTGGGGCTGCTCGCGCTGCGGTGGCCCGGGTTCGCCCGGTACGACGCGCGCCACCCCGAGGCGTGAGAAGACCTACGCCTCCCGCTCCAGCTTCGGCATCTCGCCGGCCGTCGTACCGCTGTCGAACACCGAGAACGGCGCGCCCTGCGGGTCCGTGAGCGCGGCGAACCTGCCGAACGGGATGGTCATCGGGCCGAACCGCAGCGTCGCGCCCAGCGACTTCGCCTTCTCCACCGCCGCGTCGCAGTCGTCCACCGCGAAGTACACGTTGATGTACGCCGGGACCTCCGGCGGGAAGTCCTCCGTCATCCTCATGCGGCCCAGGACCGGGTCGGCGCCCAGGTCGTAGAGCGTGAAGTCGGCCCCGTCGTCCACCATGCGCTGCACGCCGTACCCGAAGACCGCCGGGAAGAAGGAGTCCGCCTTCTCCGGGGCGCGGGTGAAGACCTCGGCCCAGGTGAAGGCGCCGGTGACCATGCCGGTCTCGAAGCCCTTGTGGCTGCCGGGCTGCCAGACGCCGAAGGTCACCCCGCCGGGGTCGGTGGCCAGCACCATCGTGCCGAACTCACCCACCCGCATCGGCTCCACCAGGACGGTGCCGCCGTTCTCACGGATCTTCGACGCGGTGGCGGCCGCGTCCGGCGAGGCCAGGTACAGGCACCAGCCGGTCGGCATCCCGCCCGGTCCCGGCGGCATCAGCGCGGCGACCGCCTTGCCGTCCACATGGGCCTGGGTGTAGTTGCCGTACTCCGGCAGCGAGTCGCCGAACGTCCAGCCCAGCAGCTCACCGTAGAAGTGCTTCGCGCCCTCCAGATCGGCGAACGTCGCGTCGGCCCAGCACGGTGTGCCCTCGCTCATCTCTGCGGGCATCGTGGTCATCTCCTCGTACGAGTGAATGCCCCCTTGTTCACGCTAGCCAGGCTTCACGCCCCCTGCCCGTCGGCTCGCGGGCCCACGACCGAGCGGGCCACGCCCAGCTCCACCAGGTCCTGCGGGCGCAGCCGCAGTTGGCCGGCGGTTTCCCGGACCCGTTCCGGGGAGCGCTTCAGGATCGCGGCGGCGAGTTCGGGCGCGATGACCGAGAAGTAGCTGTCCGGGGTGACGTGGGTGTTGTCCGGTGCGGCCAGCGCCAGCGCCCCGCCCGAGCCGCCCTCGCCGATCACCAGCGTCGTGACCGGGACCCTCGCCGCCGCCACCGCCGCGAAGGCGTCCGCGATGGCCGCCCCCGCGCCCGCCCGCTCCGCCTCCGCGTCGTTGGCCGCGCCCGGCGTGTCGACCAGCGTGAGGACCGGGACGCCGAGGCGGTCGGCGAGCCGGATCACCCGGGCCGCCGTCCGGTAACCGGCCGGGCGCGTCGCCGTACCGCACTGCGCCACGTACGCCACCGCACGCCCCTCGCGCACCCCGAAGCCGCACAGCAGCCCTGGGTCCGTGCCGCCGCAGCGGTCACCGCTCAGCGGCAGGCGCGCGTCGAAGTAGGCATCCAGATACGCCCCGGCGCGCGGCCGGTCCGCCGCCCGGGCGCGGAGCACCGCGTCCCAGCCCGTCTCCGGCGGATCCGTCGCCGCGAGCGCCGCCGGGACCGGGGCGGGGGATGGGGCGTCCCCGGCGGCGAGCAGGCCGAGCCAGCGGCCGACCGTGCCCGGCAGCTCCCCGGGCGCCACGACCGCGTCGACCGAACCGGCCGCGAGCTGTCCCTCGGCGGTGTACGCGGCGGGGTCGGCGTCCACCGGACGCACCCGCGACCCGGCGAACCCGATCTGCGCCCCGGGCACCGCCAGGATCACGTCCGCGCCCGCGCCCAGCGTGGCCCAGCCGCCGCCGGTCGTCGGGTCGCGCAGGACCGCGAGCTGCGCCGGGCCCGCCGCCCGCAGCCGGGCCGAGGCACGGGCGACCCGCTGGAGCTGGGTCAGCGCGATCATGCCCTCCTGCATCCGGCTGCCGCCCGTGGCGATGAGCGAGACGAGCGGCAGCCGCCGGGTGATCGCCTCCTCGTACGCCGCTTCGAGGCGGTCCCCGGTGCGCTGCCCGAGCGACCCGCCCAGGAACCCGAACTCGAAGGAGAGCAGCACGCAGAGGTGTCCGCCGACCGTCGCGGTGCCGTGCACGACGGACTCCTGCTCGCCGGTACGGGCGGTGGCCCGGGCCCGTGATGCGGCGTATCCGGTCCAGCCGAGCGGGCCGTCGCCGTCGGTGTCCCCGGCGGGGGCGGGCAGCTCCGTGAAGCCGTCGGTGAGCGCGGCGACGGCCTCGCGTGCCGTCAGCCGCTCAGCCATGGAGCGCCCGCTTCATGATCTTGCCCAGGTCGTTGCGCGGCAGCGCGTCCAGGTAGCGGACGGTGCGGGGCCGCTTGTGCGGGGCCAGCTGGGCGGCGACATGGTCCGCCAGCTGCTCGGCGGTGGGCGGGGCGGCCGGGTCGGCGGGCACCACCCAGGCCACGATCCGCTCGCCCAGGTCCGCGTCGGGCTCGCCGGTGACCGCCGCCTCCCGCACACCGGGGTGGTCGAGCAGCGCGTTCTCGATCTCACCGGCGCCGATCTTGTAGCCGCCGCTCTTGATCAGGTCCGTCGCCCTGCGGCCGACGATGCGCACATAGCCGTCCGGGTCGAGCGTGGCCATGTCGCCCGTGCGGAACCAGCCGTCGGCGGTGAGCGCGGCGGCCGTCGCGTCGGGCCGGTTGAGGTAGCCGGTGAACAGGTTCGGGCCGCGCACCTGGATCTCGCCGATCGCGTCCGCGCCGGTGAGCGGGGTGCCGTCCTCCTCGACCAGGCGCAGCTCCACCCCGCGCAGGGGCGGGCCGACCGTGCCGGGGCGCGGGGCCCCGTCGGCCCGTACGCCCGTGTTCATCAGGGTCTCCGTCATGCCGTACCGCTCGATGACCCGGCGCCCGGTCGCCGCCGCGATGCGCTCGTGGTCGTGGACCGGCAGCGCGGCCGACCCGGAGACGAGCAGCCGGGCGCCCGCGAGGGCCTTCGCGAGCCCGGCCGACGCGTCCGGGTCCGCCAGCGCCTCGGCGAGCCGGTGGTACATGGTCGGTACGCCGAACAGCATCGTGGCACCCGCGCCCAGCTCCCGGGCCACGCCCTCCGGCGAGAACCGGCCCAGATGGCGCACCGAGCCGCCCCGGCGCAGGGGGCCCAGGACGCCGAGGATCAGCCCGTGCACGTGGAACAGGGGGAGCGCGTGCACCAGGACGTCGTCGGCGGTCCACCCCCAGGCGTCCTCCAGCGCGTCCAGCGACGCGGCGAGCGCCCGGCGGGGGAGGACGGCGCCCTTCGGCGGGCCGGTCGTCCCGGAGGTGTACACGACGAGCGCGGCGGACTCCGGGTCCGGTTCCGGGAGGGCGGCGACGGGCGCGGGGTCCGGGGGCGCGGTGGTGACGTCCAGGCGTGCCAGTCCGGCCAGGGCGGGCGGAAGCACGTCGTCGGGCGCGGCGAGGACCAGGGAGGGCGCGCTGTCGGCCACGATGTGCGCCAGCTCCCGTTCCCCGGTCTTCGGGTTCAGCGGGACGGCCGGTACCCCGGCGCGGAGCGCGGCGACCACCGCGACGACGGTGTGCGCGGTCGGGGTGGCCCAGACGGCGACCCGGCCCGCGCCGGTGAGGCGGGCCGCCAGGGCGTCGGTGACCCGGGCCAGCTCGGAGTGGGTGAGGGTGACGTCGTCGAACCGGACGGCCTCGCGGGCGGCTGCCGGACCGGACGCGTCCTGGAGTGCGGGCAGAAGTGGCATCACCCTGCGCACCCTAGATCGCGCCGGTTCCCGGGGCCCCGGGAACCGGCGCGAATGAGGCCCGCCTCACGCCCCGGCGCGCGCGGTCCGCCTCAGGCCCGATGTGCGTGCCCCGCCCCTCACCCGTCCCGCTGCACGTTCCGCATGCGCCCGTACGCGTACACACAGCCCGCCAGCGCCAGATCGGACAGGAGCATGAAGCCGATCGAGTACGAGTCCTTCGCGCTGTAGATCGCGCCCATCACCAGTGGCGGCACGAACCCGCCGAGCCCGCCCATCGCGCCGACGATGCCGGTTACGCTGCCCACCTTCGCCTGCGGGGTGACCTGCGAGACCAGCGCGAAGACACTGCCGCTCGCCGTGCCCAGGCCCGCCGCCATGACCAGCAGCGCGATCGTGCCGGTCGGGTCGAGCCGCGGGTCGAACGCCTGGACGATCGCCATCAGGGCGGCCACCCCGAGCGCCACGGAGGTGACCAGCGCCGGGTGGATCCGGTCCGAGAGCCAGCCGCCGATCGGCCGGAAGATGACCGTGACCAGGGCGAACCCGGCCGCCTTCGTGCCCGCGTCGGTCGGCGTCAGCTCGTACCACGTCTTGAGGTACGTCGGCAGGTACACGCCGAACGCCACGATGCCGCCGAAGCCGATCGCGTACAGCGCCGACAGCTCCCAGGTGACCCGCAGCCGTCCCGCCGAGCCCAGCCGGTGTGCCAGCGAATCGGTCGGCACCTTGCGGCCCGGGTGGTCGTTGATGAGCACCGTCGAGAGCGCCGCGAACACCACCAGGGCGCCCGCGACCACGTAGAACGGCAGGTTGTCGCCGTGCTTGGCGATGCGCGGGGTGAAGTAGCCGGACAGCGCGACGCCGCCCATGCCCATGCCGAAGACGCCGAGCGCGAGACCGCGCTTGGCGGGCGGGAACCACGAGTTGACCAGCGGAATGCCGATCGCGAACGTCGTGCCGCCGATCCCCAGCAGGAACCCGACAGCGAGCATCGCCCCGTACGAGTCCTTCGCCGGGATCAGCAGCAGCACCGGCAGGATGGTCAGCGCCGAGGTCGCCGGGAACATCAGCCGCGCACCGAACTTGTCGGTCAGCGCGCCCACCGGGATGCGGCCCAGCGAACCGACCAGCACGGGCACCGCCACCAGCAGCGACTGCTGGAACGAGCTCAGGCCGAGCCGGTCCTTGTAGTCCCCCGACATCGGCGCGATCAGGTTCCACGCCCAGAAGGTGAGGGTGAAGCCGATCGTGGCGACGATCAGGTTGCGATAGGCGGCGGAGCCCGGCGCGTCCACGGGTGCGGGTGACTGCTTCGCGGCTGTGTCCACACGGCCAGTCAAGGACGGCCACGGGCCGTGGGCCCGTCGGCCTGCTCCGTACGGGGGACACCTCCCCGTTCTTCGCATATGCGCCGAAACTGCCACAATGGGGACCATGGATCGTCTGGACAGGGAAATCCTCGGTGTCCTCCAGGAGGACGCCCGGATCTCGTACCGCGACCTGGGCGTACGGGTCGGACTCAGCGCCAACGCGGCGGCCGACCGGGTCCGGCGGCTGCGCAAGGACGGCGTCATCCGCGGCTTCACGGTGATCGTGGACCCGGCCGCCGACACCCGCACCGGGCTCGTCGTCTTCATCGACGTCACCCTGCGGATGGACACCACCAACGAGACGTTCGAACGGGCCGTGCTGACCCTGCCCGGCATCACCGAGGTCGTGCACGTGACGGGCGGCCACGACTATCTCGTACGCGCCACCGCCGCCGACACCGCGGCCCTCGACACCCTCCTGCGCCGCCTCAAGCGCGAGGCGGGCGTCGCGCACTCGAACACCCGGGTCGCCCTGCGGGCCGCGCCGGGCCCGTGACGTCCGGCGCCCTCACAGCGGCGCCTCCCAGATCACCGTCTCCGCCCGCGCACCGTCCGGCTCGTGCCCGTCGTCCGCCACCGTGAGGCGGACCGCGCCCCGCCCGTCCGGCAGGGTGGCCGTCGCGTCCACCTCCACCTCGATCGCCGAGACCCCGGCCCGCCGGTGCGCCGCCGCCAGCGCACCCCGCAGCGCCGCGAGCAGCCGCCCGGCGACCGGCTCCGCCACCAGCGCGTCGACCGCCCCGGCGAACCGCACCGACGGCTGGAAGCCGAGCACCGCCGCCGCGCCCCCGGTCTCCCGGAGCACCTGGCCCCGGAAGGTGGTGGGGGCCTCGGCCGGCGGCTGCTGGAGCGCGAAGATGGCCGTCCGCACCTCCTGGATCGTGGAGTCCAGCTCGTCCACGGCCGTCCCGAGCAGCTCGCCCGTCTCCCCGGCACCGGCCCTGCGGCGCGTCGACTCCAGCATCATCTCGGTGGCGAACAGCCGCTGGACGACCAGATCGTGCAGGTCCCGCGCGATCCGGTCGCGGTCCTCGTACACCGCCAGCCGCTCCCGGTCCTGCTGTGAGTCCGCCAGCACCAGCGCCAGCGCGGCCTGCGAGGCGAACTGGGCGGCCAGCAGCCGGTCCACGCCGGTGTACGGGCGGGCTCCGCGCCGCCGCGGCAGTGCGAGCGTCCCGATCAGCCGGCCCCCGCTCTGCAGCGGCAGCATCATGCTCGGCCCGAACCGCGACCGTACCGGCGTCGTCATCCGGGGATCGGTCGCCGAGTCCTCGATGAACACGGCCTCGCCCCCGAGCAGCTGCTCCAGGACGGGGGAGCCGGGGGCGATCGCCGTGCCCACGAGACCGGCCGGGTCCTCGTGCGTCGAGGCGACCACGATCTCCATCCCGCCCGCGTCGGTGGGCTGGAGGATCACCCCGGCCGCGGCGTCACTGAGCAGCCGCGCCCGCTCCGCCACCGTCGTCAGCGCGTCGGCCGGGTTCGCGCCGGTGAGCAGGGTGTTCGTGACGGCCGCCGCGCCCTCGATCCAGCGTTCCCGCTGGCGGGCGCTCTCGTACAGCCGGGCGTTGCCGATCGCGATGCCCGCCTGCGCGGAGAGGACCTTCAGCAGCCCCGAGTCGGTCTCCGTGAAGTGCCCGGTGTGCTTCTCGGCGAGGTAGATGTTGCCGAAGACCTCGTGGCGGACCCGGATCGGGGCGCCGAGGAACGAGCGCATCGGGGGGTGCCCGGGCGGGATGCCGGTGGCGCGCGGGTCGGCCGGCAGGTCGTCGGAGCGCAGCGGGCCCGGCGCGTCCACGAGCGCGCCGAGCAGGCCGGTGTGCCCGTCCGGGAAGTCCCCGATCGCCGCCCGCTCGTCCTCGGTCATCCCGCACACGTACAGCTCGCGGATGGTGCCGCGCGCGGGGTCCAGTACGCCCAGCGCCCCGTACCGGGCGTCGGTCAGGGCGGTCGCGGTGTCGATGATCTGCTGGAGCGTGGCCCGGAGTTCGAGGTCCGAGCCGACGCTCAGCACGGCTTCCAGGAGCCGGGGCAGCAGCGGCGACCTGGGCAGGCCGCGGTCCGTCATCCCGCCGCTCCCGCCGGGGTCAGCTCGCCAGCGGATCGAGCACCAGGGGGCTGATCTCGCCCTCCATCATGGCGCCCAGGCCGAGGATCGAGCAGGTGTCGGGCCGCTCCGCGATGTGCACCGGCACGCCGGTCGCGTCCCGCAGCATCTGGTCGAGCCCGGGCAGCAGGGCGCTGCCGCCGACCATCATGATCCCGCAGTCGGCGAGGTCGGCGACCAGGTCGGGCGGGCAGTCCCGCAGCACCTTGCCGACGCCGTCCAGGACGGCGGTGAGCGGGCGGTGGATCGCCTGGCGGATCGCGGCGGTGTCGACCTGGACGGACCGGGCGAGTCCGGTGGCGACGTCCCGGCCGTGGATCTCGGTGACCGAGGGGCCCTGCGCGGTCAGCCCGTTGCCGCTGAGGGCGAGCTGGAGGGGGCGCACGGACTGGCTCGGCAGCATCAGTTCGTGGTTCTGGCGCAGGTGCTGGATGATCGCGTGGTCGATGGCGTCACCGCCGACCGGGAGGCGGACCGCCGTCACGATCGAGCCGAGCGAGAGCACCGCGATCTGCGTCGTGGCGGCGCCGCACACCATGATCATGGTCGCGGTCGGCTGCTCGACCGGCAGCCCGCAGCCGACGGCCGCCGCGATCAGGGTGTCGACCAGCTCCACCCGGCGGGCGCCGAGGCCGACCAGGGTCTCCACGGAGGCCCGGCGCGCCAGCGGGTCGCTGTCGTGCGGGGTGCAGGCGGCGGCGCGCAGCCAGGGCTTGCGGCGCAGCTGGCGCCGGAGCTTCTCGCCGAGCAGGTGGCGCAGCATGCGCTGGGCCATCTCGATGTCCACGACGGTCCCGCCGGACACGGGCCGGGCCACCCGGATGTAGTCCGGGGTGCGGCCCGTCATCTGCTCGGCGAGCGCGCCCACGGCGATCAGTGAGCCGGTACGGGTGTTGACGGCGGCGACACTCGGCTCGTCCACGACGAGGCCGGGCCCCTTGACGTACACCCGGGTGCGGGCGGCCCCCAGGTCGACGGCGACATGGCAACGGCGCAACTGCTCAAGGCTGACGGTCACGGCGGGTTCCTCCCGAGAGCGTTGAGGGCGACCGACGAACAGCCGGCTCACCTGAAAGCCTGCGCCGTTCGGGGACGCGCCGCCCGCTGGGCTGGTCCGGAGGAGGGACAACCTGACGGCGTGTCGAGCGCGCCACGCGCACGAAGCGCGCGAAGCCGTACGAACCCGCCGCACGGCGGACGCCCCACCCCAGCCCGTCCGGCGCTTGAGGACGCCCGGACGGCAAGGCCAACGAGCCCGCCGGCGATTGAGGCCCCTCAGCCCCCCGGAACCACCCGCTGCAACAACCCCCACGTGAACTCCACGACACACGCCCCCGCCCCGGACCCCACCCCCAGCGCGAACCGTGTCGGCGCGCTCCCCTCCATCGGCCGGACCGGGGCGAAGGCCCGGGCGACCTCGTCCACCGTGCACGACCACGGCACCAGGTCGTCCACCGTGCGGAGCACCGGCGCGGCAGCGCCCCGCGCCCGTACCAGCCACTCGTTCCACACCGCCCCGCCCGGCGCCACCATCACCTCGAACCGCAGGTCGGGCCAGAGCGGCACCGGCCACAGCAGCACATCGCACTCCAGGTCACCGATGACCCGCCGCCCCGTCGACTCCGGCTCGCCGAGCACCGACCGGTAGCGCCGCAGCGCGCCCCGCCCGCGTGGCGCCCGGACCATGGCCTGCCAGCGCCGGTTCGCCTCCCGCATCTCCGCGAGCGTCGCGCTCAGCTCGTGCCGGGCGTCCTCCACCAGATCCGGCTGGTGGTCCGCCATCCGGCGCAACAGGACGAGCTGGAACTCACGGGGCCCGAAGGGGGCGGAAGCGCTCATGCCCCCATCGTGCCCGGACGCCCGCCGCTCAGGCGCTCAGCATCCGCCGCAGCAGATCCCGCAGCACCGTCCGGTCCGCCGCGGGCAGCCCCGCCAGCGGCTCCCGCGCGAAGTCCAGCGCGTCCCGCAGCTGCGCGGCCGTCGCCGCACCCCGCTCGGTCGGCGCGGCCAGCTTCACCCGGCGGTCGGCCGGGTCGGGCCGTCGTTCCACCAGGCCACGCGCCTCCAGCCGGTCCACGATCCCGGTCACATTGGACGGCTCGCACTTCAGCTTCTGGGCGATCCGGCGCATGGGAAGCGGCTCGACGGACAGCAGTCCCAGGACCCTGGCCTGCGCGCCGGTGAGGTTGTGCGCGGCGGCGGCCTGGTCGTACTCCTCGTAATAACGCGCGACGACGCTGCCGATGAGCTCGATGACTTCGAGAGTCAGGGGATCTGTGCGCGAGGTGGCCATGACACCCAGGATACCCAGTTGCTTGACAACATGAAATATCCAGGAGCATGGTTGTTTCAGGTAGTGAAGCTTTTCCCCGCCGAGCCACCGAAATACCGAGACACCCGCACCCCCACACCGAGGAGACCCCGAGCCCATGTCTGCAGCTCTTCCCGCGTCCGGCCGCGAATGGCACCTCACGGCCCGCCCGCACGGCTGGCCGAAGGCCGAGGACTTCGCGCTGCGTGAGGCCCCGGTCGCCGCCCCCGCCGAGGGCCGGGTCCTCGTGCGCAACCTGCACTTCTCCGTCGACCCGTACATGCGCGGCCGGATGAACGACGTGAAGTCGTACACCCCGCCGTTCAAGCTCGACCATCCCATGGACGGCGGCGCCGTCGGCGAGGTCGTCGCCTCGAACGCCGAGGGCTTCCAGGTCGGCGACCACGTCCTGCACGGCCTCGGCTGGCGCGAGTACGCGAGCGTCCCCGCGAAGCACGCGGTGAAGGTCGACGGCTCGCTCGCCCCGCTCTCCGCCTACCTCGGCGTGCTCGGCATGCCCGGGCTCACCGCCTACGCCGGACTGTTCGACGTGGCGTCCTTCAAGGAGGGCGACGCGGTCTTCGTCTCCGGCGCGGCCGGTGCGGTCGGCAGCCAGGTCGGCCAGATGGCGAAGATCAAGGGCGCGTCCCGGGTCATCGGCTCCGCCGGCTCCGACGAGAAGGTCAAGCTCCTCACCGAGGAGTACGGCTTCGACGCCGCGTTCAACTACAAGAACGGCCCGGTCAAGGAGCAGCTTGCGGCGGCCGCTCCCGACGGCATCGACGTCTACTTCGACAACGTCGGCGGCGAGCACCTGGAGGCCGCGCTCTCCTCGTTCAACGTGCACGGCCGCGCCACCATCTGCGGCATGATCGCCCAGTACAACGCCACCGAGCCCACCCCCGCCCCGCGCAACCTCGCGCTGGTCATCGGCAAGCGGCTGCGCCTCCAGGGCATGCTGGTCGGCGACCACGCCGACCTCCAGCAGCAGTTCGTCCAGGACGTGGCCGGCTGGCTGGCCTCCGGCGAGCTGAAGTACCGCGAGACGGTCGTCGAGGGCATCGAGAACGGCGTCGACGCCTTCCTCGGTCTGCTCCGCGGCGAGAACACCGGGAAGATGATCGTCTCCCTCGGCTGAACCGCCGTTCCCCGCACCCGTTAGGCTCAACCCCAGGCCGTCGCGATCGTGGGCGCGAGTCGCGGCGCATCAGCAGGAGGAATCCTCAGCATGACCATTCAGGACATCGCCGTCGCGTACACCGCCGTCGCCACCGCCGAGAACGGCCGTGACGGCCGCGTGGCCTCGGACGACGGCAAGCTCGACGTCATCGTCAACCCGCCGAAGGAGATGGGCGGCAGCGGCGCCGGCACCAACCCGGAGCAGCTCTTCGCCGCCGGATACAGCGCGTGCTTCCAGGGCGCGCTGGGCGTTGTGGCCCGCCAGGAGAAGGCTGACATCTCCGGCTCCACGGTGACCGCGGCGGTCTCCATCGGCAAGACCGAGGCCGGCGGCTTCGGCCTGGAGGTCGCCATCACCGCGACCATCCCGAACGTCGACAAGGCGACCGCGCAGGCGCTCATCGAGAAGGCCCACCAGGTCTGCCCGTACTCGAACGCCACGCGCGGCAACATCAAGGTGGAGCTCGCGGTCGCCTGACCGTCCCGCACCACTGAACCGAGCCCCGTCCCGGACCCCGCTAGGCTGGCGCCATGCGTGATCTCGGGGCGGGGCTCGGTTTTCTGATCAAGGGCCAGCGCTGGGTCCTCGGCCACGGCAAGTGGTTCGGCATAGGACTGCTGCCCGGTCTGATCACCCTCGTGCTGTACGCGGGTGCCCTCGTCGGCCTCGGCTACGGCGCCGACGACCTGGTGGCCTGGTCGACGCCGTTCGCCGACGACTGGTCCTCGCCCTGGCTGGGCCTGCTGCGCAACACCCTGACCGTGCTGGTCTTCGTCCTCGGCCTGTTCCTGGCCGTGATCACCTTCACCGCCGTGACCCTGCTGGTCGGGCAGCCCTTCTACGAGTCGCTGTCCGAGGAGGTCGAGCGCACCGAGGGCGGCACGGTCCCCGAATCCGGACTGCCGCTCTGGCGGGAGCTGTGGATCTCCGCCCGCGACAGCGTGCGCATCCTGGTGCGGGTCGGGCTGTACGCGATCCTGCTCTTCGCCCTCGGATTCGTGCCCGTGGCCGGGCAGACCGTCGTCCCCGTCCTCGGCTTCTGCGTCACCGGATACTTCCTGGCCGAGGAGCTGACCGCCGTCGCGCTCCAGCGCCGGGGCATGGTGCTGAAGGACCGCCTCGCCCTGCTGCGCGGCCACCGCCTGCGCACCCTCGGCTTCGGCGTACCGCTGGGACTGGCCTTCATGCTGCCGTTCGTCGCCGTGTTCCTCATGCCCGGGGCCGTCGCGGGGGCGACCCTGCTGGCGCGGAGCCTGGTGGACGACGAGGTGACGGACGAGGACCCGGACGATGCGGGCAAGGGCGAGACGGCCGCCGAGGGCTGATCAGCGCACCGAGAACCCGTACACCGTCGTGGACGTGTACTCCTCGCCCGGCCGCAGCACCGTGCTCGGGAACTCCGGGCGGTTCGGCGAGTCCGGGAAGTGCTGGGTCTCCAGGGCGATCCCGGCGCACGGGCCGAACGGCCGCCCGTCGAAGTGGTCCGCCGTGTACAGCTGGAGCCCGGGCTCCGTCGTCGTCACCGTGAGCACGCGCCCGGAGCCCTCGTCGTACAGCTCCGCCGCCGGGTCCGTGCCGTCGAGCACGAAGTTGTGGTCGTACTCCTTGCTCACCGGCCGGGGCTCGCGGAAGTCGAAGCGCGTGCCCTCCACGGGCAGGAACTCACCGGTCGGCAGCGACTCCGCGTCCACCGGGGTGACCGCCCCGGCCGCGATCCGCAGCCGCTGACCGAGGGCGCTGCCGCTGTCGGCGCCCGCGAGGTTCCAGTAGGTGTGGTTCGTCAGGTTCAGCACGGTCGGCGCGTCCGTCACCGCCCGGTACGCGATGCGCAGCGCCCCGTCCTCGTCCAGCGTGTACGCCGCCGTCAGCTCGACGCGGCCCGGGAAGCCCTCCTCGCCGTCCGCCGAGACGAGGGACAGCTCCACCCCGTCCGGGACCGCCCGCGCGTCCCACACCCGCTTGCCGAAGCCGTACGCCCCGCCGTGCAGGTGATTGCGGCCCTCGTTGCGCGTGAGGTGGTGCGTACGGCCGTCCAGCTCGAAGGACGCCCCGCCGATCCGGTTCGCGTACCGGCCGACGAGCGCGCCGAAGTGCGGCCCGGCGTACTCCTGGTACGAGGCCAGGTCCGGCAGCCCGAGCGCGATCCCGTCCCGCACGCCGTCCCGGTCCGGCACCTCGGCCGACTGCACGATCCCGCCGTACGTCAGGACGCGCACCCGCGTGCCGCCCCGCTCCAGCGTCCAGCGGTGCACCGCGGTGCCGTCCGCCAGGGTGCCGAAGTGCTCCGTACCGATCACCGTGCCCGAACCCGTCTGCATGATCAGCGACTCTACGCGGGCGGCCGGACCGCCGTGACGTTGCGGTAGGCGATCTCGGCGAGCCTGGCCTGTCCGTTGCGGCCGGGGTGGAACCAGTCCCACTGGCTGAGCTGCTTGCCGGTGAACCGGTAGTCGAACACCGCCCCGCCGTCGTACCGGCAGCGGCGGTCCTTCGCGCACACCTCGCGCAGCACCTCGTTGTACGCCACGACCCGCTCCTGGACCGCGGTGCGCCGGGCCACCGCCGCCGCGCCCATGTCGTCCGCGTCGGACAGCATCGACTTGCAGATGCCCAGCTTCCAGATCTGCTTGCCCAGCGGATTGCCCCGCCCCTGCGACCACAGCCGCTTCAGGTCCGGCACGCTCGACACGTACACCTGCGCCTTCGGCGCCGCGGCGCGCAGCTCGCGCAACGACGTCTCGAACGACCTCCGGAAGTCCGCCACTGGGGTCATCGACCGCACCGAGTCCCGGCAGGCGTCGTTGGCGCCGATCATCACGGTCACCAGATCCGGGTCCTCGTCCGCCGCCAGCGCCATCTGCTCCGGCAGTTGCGCCATCCGGGCGCCCGTCACCGCGTGGTTCCAGCTGTGGTCCACCGCGCCGGACGCGCCCAGGAGCCGTACCGCCAGGCTGCGGACCGAGCTGTCCGTGCCGGTCGACCACGAGACCTCCGGGCAGTCGGCCAGCACCGAACACGCGTCGAAGCCGCGCGTGATGGAGTCCCCGACCGCCGCGATCGACTTCGGGCGCGGGTCCCAGACCGGGCCCGCCGCCGGGGACGGACGGCGCTCGGCCGCCGAGCCCTTCGTCGTCCCGTCGGACCCCGAGCCGCAGCCGGCCAGCGCCGCCGAGCCGAGGCAGGCCAGAGCGGCCAGCCCCGCCAGTGCGGTGCGCGAGCGGTGCCGTACGGACCGATCCGGCATTGCCTGGTCTCCTCCCGTTCGTGCCCCGCCGCTCCGCCGGGTGAAGACTGAGCGAAGAAGGGCCCCGGGACCGACGGTACGTCACACCTCCGGCACCGGGGCGCGGTAGCTTTTCCCCGTCGAACCAGTGGCATTCGCGGCTCCCGGCTCCACTCGGGTGGCATCCGAACATCACACCGCGTCACATACTGTCGCTTTTCCGGAGAATAACTCCCGATGCTGTTTACTGATGACAGGCCGCTGGGGAAGGCGAACCTCGTCCCACACTGGAGGTCCCGGTGACGACACGTGGAGTCCTGTACGTTCACTCCGCACCGCGCGCGCTCTGCCCACACGTCGAATGGGCGGTGGCGGGAGTCCTCGGCGGGCGGGTGCAGCTCGACTGGATCAGACAGCCGGCCGCGCCGGGCACCTGGCGCTCCGAATTCTCCTGGCAGGCACGGCCCGGCACGGCGTCCAAGCTGGCGTCCGCGCTGCGCGGCTGGGACCTGCTGCGCTTCGAGGTGACGGCGGAGCCGTCGCCCACGGCGGAGGGCGAGCGCTACAGCTCGACGCCCGCGCTGGGCATCTTCCACGCCGTCACCGGCATGCACGGCGACATCCTGGTCCCCGAGGACCGCCTCCGCGCCGCGCTGGCCCGCTCCGCGGGCGGTGAGACCGACCTCGCGGCGGAGGTCGCCAAGCTCCTGGGCAAGCCCTGGGACGACGAACTGGAGTCCTTCCGCCACGCGGGCGAAGGCGCGCCGGTCCGCTGGCTGCACCAGGTCGTGTGACCAGGGGCAAATCAAGCCCCTCCGGCGATTGAGGAGCGGGGGTTCGGGGGCAGCGCCCCTGACACAACGACGAAGCCCGCACTCTCACACGGAGGGCACGGGCTTCACGCTCGAGCGACGCGCTTCGAGCGTCAGACGCTGCGGAACGCCAGCACCACGTTGTGGCCGCCGAAGCCGAACGAGTTGTTGATCGCCGCGATCGGCCCCTCCGGCAGCGCCCGCGGCGCGTCCCGGACGATGTCCGCGTCGATTGACTCGTCCAGGTTGTCCACGTTGATCGTCGGCGGAGCCATCCGGTGGTGCAGCGCCAGGACCGTCGCCACGGTCTCGATGCCGCCCGCACCGCCGAGCAGGTGACCCGTCATCGACTTCGTCGCGGAGATCGCGACGTGGTCCAGGTCCTCGCCCAGCACCGCGCGCAGCGCCTTGACCTCCGCGAGGTCACCCTGCGGGGTGGACGTCGCGTGGGCGTTCAGGTGGGCGATCTCCGACGGCTTGAGGTCCGTCTGGTCCAGCAGGTTCTGCATCGCCGCGGCGATACCGCGACCCGTCGGCTCCGGCTGCGCGATGTGGTGGGCGTCGGCCGAGAGACCCTGGCCCAGCACCTCGCAGTAGACCCGGGCGCCACGCTTCGCCGCGTGCTCCGCGGACTCCAGGACGACGACACCGGCACCCTCGCCGAGGACGAAGCCGTCGCGGGCCACGTCGTACGGGCGGGAGGCCTTCTCCGGCTCGTCGTTGCTCTTGGACATCGCCATCATGTTGGCGAACGCGGCGATCGGCAGCGGGTGGATCGCCGCCTCGGTGCCGCCGGCGAGGACCACGTCGGCGCGGCCGGTGCGGATCATCTCGACGGCGTACCCGATCGCCTCGGCACCCGAGGCGCAGGCGGAGACCGGGGTGTGGACGCCCGCCTGGGCGTTCACCTCGATGCCCACGTTCGCGGCCGGGCCGTTGGGCATGAGCATGGGCACGGTGTGCGGGGAGACGCGGCGTACGCCCTTCTCCTTCAGCACGTCGTACTGGTCGAGCAGGGTGATCACGCCGCCGATGCCGGAGGCGATCACCGAACCCAGCCGCTCGGGCTGGATCGTTTCGTCCTCACCGGCCTTGCCGGTGAAGCCCGCGTCCGCCCACGCCTCACGGGCCGCGATCAGCGCGAACTGCGCCGAGCGGTCGAGCCGACGGGCGAGCGGACGGGGCAGGACATCAGCGGGATCGACGGCCGCCAGGGCCGCGATCCGTACAGGCAGTTCGGCGAAACGTTCGCCCTCGAGAGGCTTGACGCCGGAACGCCCGGCCATCAGACCTTCCCAGGTCGATGCGGAATCGCCACCCAGCGGAGTGGTTGCGCCGATACCGGTGACGACCACGGTGCGATTGGTCGAGTTCACTGGAAAATCTTCTCCACGTGTAGGGGGTCGTGAATCAGCGGCGCCACCGCCGGGTGGCGACACACGAACCGGCTGGATCAGTCCTGGTGCTTGAGGATGTAGTCCGCGGCGTCGCCGACGGTCTTGAGGTTCTTGACGTCCTCGTCGGGGATCTTCACGTCGAAGCGCTCCTCGGCGGCGACGACGACCTCGACCATGGACAGCGAGTCGACGTCCAGGTCGTCCGTGAAGGACTTGTCCAGCTGGACGTCCTCGGTCGGGATCCCGGCGATCTCGTTGACGATCTCGGCGAGACCTTCGACGATCTCTTCCTGCGTGGCGGCCATTTCGGCGCTCCTTCGATGTATTTCTGCTGGGTTCGGGCGTCCGGGCGAAAAGCCCGGTGTGCCTAGGGGAGAGTAACGACCGTCGCGGCGTAGACGAGACCCGCCCCGAAGCCGATGACGAGCGCGGTGTCGCCGCTCTTGGCCTGACCGGTCGCCAGGAGCCGCTCCATGGCGAGCGGGATCGAGGCGGCGGAGGTGTTGCCGGTGGTCTCCACGTCACGGGCGACCATGACGCTCTCCGGCAGCTTCAGCGTCTTCACCATCGAGTCGATGATCCGCATGTTGGCCTGGTGCGGAATGAAGACGTCCAGGTCTTCCGGGGAGATCCCGGCCGCGTCCAGCGCCTGCTGGGCGACCTTCGCCATCTCGAAGACGGCCCAGCGGAACACCGCCTGGCCCTCCTGCGTGATGGCGGGGAACTTGATCTCGCCGCGGTCGTTGAGGGGCAGCTTCGTGACGTCGCCGACCTGGAAGTCGTTCCACGCCACGGTCTGCTTGATCGTCTCGGACTTGTCGCCCTCGGAGCCCCAGACGGTCGGGCCTATGGCGGGCACCTTGGAGGGGCCGACGATGACCGCTCCGGCGCCGTCGCCGAACAGGAAGGCGGTGGCCCGGTCCGTCAGGTCGGTGAGGTCGCTCAGCCGCTCGACGCCGATGACGAGCACGTACTCCGCGGAGCCCTCGACGATCATGCCCTTGGCCAGGGTCAGCCCGTAGCCGAAGCCCGCGCAGCCGGCCGAGATGTCGAAGGCGGCGGGCTTGCCGGCGCCGACCTTGTGGGCGATCTCGGTCGCGATGGCCGGGGTCTGCTTGAAGTGCGAGACGGTGGAGACGATGACCGCGCCGATCTGCTCCGGGGCGATCCCGGCGTCGGCGATGGCCTTGCCGGACGCCTCGACGGACATCGCGGCCACGGTCTCCTCCTCGGAGGCCCAGTGGCGGGTCGCGATGCCGGAGCGGGAGCGGATCCACTCGTCGGAGGAGTCGATCGTCTCCAGGATGACCTCGTTGGGCACCACCCGGGTCGGGCGGTAGCCGCCGACGCCCATGATCCGCGCGTACGGAGCGCCCTGGCTGGGCTTGATCTTCGACATGCTCTCGGGCTCCTTAGGCGCCCGCGTGCTCAGCGATGAGCGCGCGGGCCGCGTCGAGGTCGTCGGGGGTCTTGAGCGCGAGGGTCGGGACGCCTGGCAGCGCCCGCTTGGCCAGGCCGGTGAGCGTGCCGCCGGGGCAGACCTCGATGAGGGCGGTGACGCCCATCGCCTTGAAGGTCTCCATGCACAGGTCCCAGCGGACCGGGTTGGCGACCTGGCCGACGAGCCGGGTGATGACCTCGTGGCCGGTGGCGACGGTCTTGCCGTCGGCGTTCGAGACGTACGTCACCGAGGGGTCGGAGACGTCCAGGTCCCCGGCCGCCGCGCGCAGCCGCTCGACGGCGGGCGCCATGTGGTGCGTGTGGAAGGCGCCGGCCACCTTCAGGGGCACCACGCGGCGCACACCCTCCGGCTTGTCCTCGGTGAGCGCGGCGATCTGCGCGGCGGTGCCGGCGGCGACGATCTGGCCGCCCCCGTTGACGTTCGCCGGGGTCAGCCCGAGCTTCTCCAGGTGGACCACCGTGACCTCGGGGTCGCCGCCGAGCAGCGCCGCCATCCCGGTCTCGGTGACCGCGGCGGCGTCGGCCATGGCGAGCCCACGCGTCCGGACGAAGCGGAGCGCGGCCTCCTCGCCGATGACACCGGCGAACGAGGCGGCGGTGATCTCACCGACGCTGTGGCCGGCGACGGCGTCCGGGGAGGCGTCGAGCGCGGCGGCCGACAGCAGACCGGCGGCGACCAGCAGCGGCTGGGCCACCGCGGTGTCGCGGATCTCCTCCGCGTCCGCCTCGGTGCCGTAGCGCAGGAGGTCGAGCCCGATGGCGTCGGACCAGGCCGCGATGCGGTCGGTGGCACCGGGGAGGTCGAGCCAGGGAGTCAGGAAGCCGGGCGTCTGAGCGCCTTGGCCGGGAGCGACGAGTACGAGCACCCTCACACTCTCTCTTGTGAACGGTCCGGAACACCCGTGGGGACAGGGACGAAGAACCGTAGGGGGAATTGTTGATGTCCGACAAAAGTCTAGGACTGCGTATCCCGGTCGGCCAGACGCCCCAGGATCAGGGCGATTCGCAGAGTGAACGCCGAGCGCACATCGGAAGGTGACCAGCCGGTGACGTCTGTCACACGTCGAAGCCGGTAGCGCACGGTGTTGGGATGCACGAAGAGCATCCGGGCCGCGCCCTCCAGGCTGCTCGCCTGTTCCAGATACACACTCAGCGTTTCCAGGAGCGCGGAGCCCGCCTCTTCCAGCGGTCTGTAGATCTCCTCCACCAACTGCTCGCGCGCGGCGGGGTCGCCCGCCATCGCCCGCTCCGGCAGCAGGTCGTCCGCGAGCACCGGCCTCGGCGCGTCCTGCCAGGCGCCGCACGCCTTCAGTCCGGCGGCCGCGGCCTGCGCGGACCGGGTCGCGGCCAGCAGGTCCGCCACCACGGGCCCGGCCACCACGGGGCCCGCCGCGTACGGCCCGATCAGGGCCTTCGCGACCTGGAGGGGGTTGTCGCTGCCGCCCGCGATCACGACCAGGCGGTTGCCGAGCACCCCCGTGAGGACCTGGAGCTTGGCGTGCCGGGCGGCGCGCCGGATCGCCTCCACGGTCAGCTCGCTGTCCCCGTCCGGGGCGGTGCCGAGCAGCACGCAGACGTGCTCGGGGGAGTTCCAGCCGAGGGCGGCGGCCCGGGAGACGGCGCCCTCGTCGGCCTCGCCGGACAGCACCGCGTTCACCACGAGCGATTCGAGCCGGGCGTCCCAGGCGCCCCGGGCCTCGGCCGCCTGCGCGTACACCTGGGCGGTCGCGAACGCGATCTCGCGGGCGTAGACGAGCAGCGCCTCCCGCAGCACCGATTCGTCGCCGGGGGCGGCGACCTCGTCGATGGCGGCCTCCATGACCTCGATCGTGGTCCGCACCATCTCGACGGTCTGCCGCAGCGTGATCGCCCGGGTCAGCTCGCGCGGGGCGGTCCCGAAGACATCGGTCGAGATCGCCTGCGGGGTCTCCGGATGCCGGAACCACTCGGTGAACGCGGCGATACCGGCCTGGGCGACCAGGCCGATCCAGGACCGGTTCTCCGGGGGCATCGCCCGGTACCACGGCAGCGACTCGTCCATGCGGGCGATCGCGTTCGCGGCCAGCCGGCCGGAGGACTGCTCAAGCCGCTTCAGGGTCGCGGCATGGAGATGGGCGTCGTTCGCAGCGGGCTGCTCAGGATCGGGTCGGGGCACGGACACAAGACTGCCTTATCGGGACGGACGGGCGGAGGGCCGGGGCCGGTGGCGGGCCGGTTCGGTGTCCGGCGGGGGCTCCCCGGGGGTCGGCGGGCTACCGTGGACGGGTGATTTCCGTACACCGCGCGGGCGACCGGTTCGAGGGCGGGGACGCGGCGGCCGGCATCGCCTCCCGGCACGCGTTCTCCTTCGGCACCTTCTACGACCCCGACAACCTCCGCTTCGGGCCGGTCCTGGCCTGCAACGAGGAGCGGCTCGCGCCCGGCGCGGGCTTCGAGGAGCACCCGCACAGCCATACGGAGATCGTCACCTGGGTCGTCGAGGGCGAGCTGACGCACCGCGACTCGGCGGGTCACGCCACGGTGGTCCGGCCCGGCGACGTCCAGCACCTCAGCGCCGCCTCCGGCGTCCGCCACGTCGAACGCAACGACGGAGAAAGCCAGCTGACGTTCCTTCAGATGTGGCTCGCGCCCCTGGAGCCCGGCGGCGAGCCCTCGTACACCACCGTCCCGGGCCTCGCCGACTCCACTCCGTACGCCCTCCCCGAGGCGGGCGCCATGCTGCATGTGCGGCGCCTCGCGGAGGGCGAGCGCGCGGCGGTCCCCGACGCAGCCCGGGTGTACGCGCACGTGGTGCGCGGCACGGTGCGCGTCGGCGGCGAGGAGCTGACGGCGGGCGACGCGGCCCGGATCACCGGGGAGACGGGGCTCGAACTGGTCGCCGCGGACACGGCCGAGGTGCTGGTCTGGGAGTTGGGCGACTGACCGGCACCCCGGCCACCGGCTCCGCGTCAGCGGGCGTGGTGCCGGTCGAACTGCTGCCGCGGGATCTCACTCAGTCGTACCGCCGACGGACGCCGACGGGTCCGGCCGCTGCTCCGGCCGGGAAACGCGTTGCGCCGCGCGGGCACCTTCGGGGCCAGGGCCACGAAGGCGAGCGGGGCGAGGACTGCGACGAGGATCAGCACGATGACGACGTTCATGTTCCTGCCTTTCGTCCGGCACTGATGGTCTGTCACTACTTGTCGTAACCGGAAATCGGCCCCGTAAACACGCGGGGTGACGGAGATCGCGGCTGCGGGGGCCGCTACCGCCGCCACATCGACCACATCGGCGGCCCCGACCGGAACGTCATCTCCTCGCGGACCTCGAAGCCGTGGCGGCGGTAGAACGTGAGGTTGCGGCTGTTGCTCGACTCCAGGAAGACCGGGCGGCCGTCCGCGTCCGCCCGTTCCAGCAGGCCGCCGAGGACCACCGAGCCGCGTCCCGTACCGCGTGCGTCGGCGTGGGTGCCGAGGTACTCGACGTACCAGTGCGCGGGGCGGGCCGGGTGCCGGTGCTCCAGGGCGAGCAACCTCCCTGCGGTGCGGGGGAGTTGCGTCCGGGCCGCCCGCAGCAGCGTGCCCGCGTTGCGCAGCAGGTAGCTCGCCGGGAGCTTCCAGGCGCCGGGCTCCGCCCAGACCGCCGCCACCGTGCGGTCGCCGTCCGTCCACACCCGCCCCGCCGGGACCTGCTGCGCCAGATGCGCGGTGAACAGCAGCCGCAGCCGCCGGTCCCGGTCCCGGGGCATCAGCCAGGACCAGACGGGGTCCTCGGCGTACGCGCTGGCCAGCACGCCCGCGAGCGCGGGGACGTCGGACGCGGTGGCGCGGACTATGTCGTCGGTCATGGGCGGGGAGCGTAGCGGCCGCCCGTGACCGGCGGCCAGGGTCGCGGCAAGACCGGCGGACCGGCCATCGGGGCGCGATTTTCGGCTATCACCGTGCGGGATCTCGACTGCATGTCGGGGCCATGTAAATCTGCCGGTGCCTCAGGAATACGTCCACGGTTCGCCCGCCGTTCGTACCGGCGGCCTAGTTTTCGCAGGCGCGCAGACGTCCCTCCCCCCTTGTGAACCACTCTCCCCCCAGAGGTGCCCCGATGACCCTTCAGACCAGCGAGATCCCCTGCCCGGACACCGACGCCGACGACACCGGCGAGGTCACCAACGACCTGCGCATCAGCCGCCGCCGGATGCTTCAGACGGCCGCCGTGTCGCTCGGTGCCCTCGCCGCGGGACCGGTGGCCGAGGCGGTCGGCGGAGCGCAGGCGGAGGCGGCCGAATACCGCCTGCCCAGAGGCTTCAAGGGCGATATCTCCGACCTGAGGCACGTGGTGATCCTCATGCAGGAGAACCGTTCATTCGACCACTACCTCGGCCAGTTGAAGGGGGTGCGCGGCCACGACGACAAGCAGGTCCTGACCTTCCAGGACGGCACCAGCGTCTTCCAGCAGCGCGATGCCACCGGCGCCATCGTGACCCCCGCCGTCTCGACCGCCACCTGGAGCGACAAGCACAACTTCTACGGCGCCAACGGCGGGCGCTGGGACACCTGGGTGCAGGACAAGGGCGACCACTGCATGTGGTACTACACGCCCGACTACATGCCGTGGATGTACTCGCTCGCCTCGCAGTACACCGTCTGCGACATGAACTTCTGCTCGCTGCACGGGCCCACCATCCCCAACCGCTACTACCTGATGAGCGGCACGGCGGGCGGCGAGACCACCAACGCGGGCCAGAACGACTACACCCGCCGCTGGACCACCGTCCCCGAGCAGCTCCAGCAGGCGGGCATCGACTGGCGGGTCTACTCCGACAACAGCGGCAACGGCGTCGGCAAGAGCCTGCAGAGCGGCTACGTCGGCGAGTACGGCTGCAACGTCACCAACAGCTTCGCCGCCTTCGACCCCCGCACCACCGACCCGGCCGAGCTCGAACCGGGCACCGGCCGGGTCTGGAAGGCCAACTCCTTCGTCTACGCGGGCGCCACCACGCCCAACGACGACTCCGACGCCAATCTGGACGCCGTCCTGCGCGACCTGATCGCCGCCTGCGAGCCGGGCGCCGAACACCCCCTGCCCGAGGTGTCCTGGGTGGTCATGCCCGCCGCCTGGAGCGAGCACCCGGGCTTCGACACGGTGCACGGCGAGCGGTACATGAACAAGGTGCTGAAGACCCTCCAGAGCAACGAGGACATCTGGAACCACACCCTGGTGATCATCACGTACGACGAGAACGACGGGAAGTTCGACCACGTCCTGCCGCCGCGCCCGGAGGCCGGCACCCCCGGCGAGTTCTCCGGCACCACCCCGTACGGCTTCGGGCCCCGCGTCCCGATGGTGCTGGTCTCCCCGTGGACGCGCGGCGGCTACGTCGCCTCGGAGGTCTTCGACCACACCTCGACCGTGAAGTTCCTGGAGACCTGGGCCGCGCACCTGGGCAAGCCGTTCACCTGCCCGAACATCACCCCGTGGCGCCGCTCCATCGCCGGGGACCTGACCAGCGCCATCGACTTCGCGCACCCGCGCCCCGGCCCGGTCGTCATCGCCGACCCGGTCACCGGCACCCCGCCGAGGCCGCCCCGCGACCGGCTGGAGCCGCGCGGGCTCTCCTACCACCCGCACGCCGTGCTCACCGAGGACCGGGCCGCCGGAACGGTGACCGCCGCCATGACGCTCACCGGCGGTCCGGAGGGCAAGGCGGTGAGCCTCCAGGTCTTCCCGGACCGGTACCTCCCGTTCGAGAACATCCCGCACACGGTGAGCGAGGCGGCCCCGCGCACGTACACCTGGGACACGACCGCCACCGACGGCCGGTACGCCTTCTCGGTGTACGGCCCGGACGGGTTCCTGCGCTCCTTCGCCGGGCAGCTGCTCCCGGAGGACGCGAGCACGCGCCACATCGGCCTGCCCCGCGTCGAGCCGCGGCTGGTCCGGGGGTGGCGCCCGGTGGTCCGCCTGGGGCTGCACAACGACGGCCGCCACCCGGTCCGCTACACCCTGAAGGCCAACGACTACGCGGGCGGCACCCGCAAGGTCACCGTCCCCGGCGGCCACTCGGCGGTCGTGGACTGGCCCACCGAGCACGGCTACTACGACGTGGTCCTCACCGCCGACACCGGCACCGGCTGGACCCAGCGGTACGCGGGCCGGGTGGCGACGGTGAACGACCACTGACCGCCGAGGCGGGTCCGGTCAGCCCGCCAGCTCCGCCAGGACCGCGTCGGTGAACGCGGGCCACACCTCGACCGCCCACGGGCCGAAGGACCGGTCGGTGAGCGCGACGCAGGCCGCGCCCGCCGCCGGGTCGACCCAGAGGAAGGTGCCCGACTGCCCGAAGTGCCCGAAGGTCGCGGGCGAGGAGGAGGCCCCCGTCCAGTGCGGGGACTTGGAGTCGCGGATCTCGAAGCCGAGGCCCCAGTCGTTGGGGTTCTGGTGGCCGTAGCCGGGAAGGACGCCCTTCAGGCCCGGGTGGACCACGGTCTGCGCGGCGGCGACCGTGCGCGGGTCGAGCAGGCGGGGGGCCTGCACCTCGGCGGCGAAGCGCGCGAGGTCGGCGACCGTGGAGACGCCGTCCTTGGCGGGGGAGCCGTCCAGGGTGGTCGCGGTCATCCCGAGCGGTTCCAGGACCGCCTGTCGAACGTATTCCGGGAACGGGATCTCGGTGGCCTTCGCGATGTGGTCGCCCAGCACCTCGAAGCCCGCGTTGGAGTAGAGGCGCCGGTTGCCGGGCGGGGCCATCACCCGGTGCTCGTCGAAGGCGAGGCCGCTGGTGTGGGCGAGGAGGTGGCGCACGGTCGAGCCCTCGGGGCCCGCCGGTTCGTCCAGCTCCACGGCGCCCTCCTCGTACGCCACCAGCGCCGCGTAGGCCGCGAGCGGTTTGGTGACGGAGGCGAGCGGGAAGCGGTGCGCGGTCGGGCCGTGCGTACCGGCGACCGTGCCGTCGGCTCGTACGACGGCCGCCGCGGCGGTGGGGACGGGCCAGTTCTCGATCATCGCCAGGCTCTGCATGCGTACGAGAGTAGATTCCAGGTCCCGCCTGTTGGAAACCGCACCCGGTCACGCTTGCTTCGAGTGCACTCCAAGGTCTTAGCGTGGAGGCATGACGGTGATGGAGACCACTTCGACCCGGGCCGATATCTGCGCCTCCGCCCCCTCGGCGCACCCGCGCCCCGACGGGCAGGACCGCTACACGATCAGCGAGGTCGCCGCGTTCACCGGCCTGACCGCCCACACCCTGCGCTGGTACGAGCGGATCGGGCTGATGCCGCACGTGGACCGGTCGCACACCGGCCAGCGCCGCTTCAGCAACCGGGACCTCGACTGGCTCGCCTTCGTCACCAAGCTGCGGCTGACCGGGATGCCGGTCGCCCACATGGTCCGGTACGCCGAGCTCATACGCGAGGGCGACCACACCTTCGAGGAACGGCAGGAACTGCTGGAGGCGACCCGCCGTGACGTGAGGACGCGGATCGCGGAGCTCCAGGACACCCTGGCCGTACTGGACTACAAGATCGACTTCTATGCGGGCGCCCGTGCGGCGCCGGAAGGGCCCAGTGCCTGATGACTGACAACAAGATCGCCACCGTCGAACTCGGCCGCGGCGGCCCCCGGGTCGGGGTCCAGGGCCTCGGCTGCATGGGCATCAGCGAGTTCTACGGCGACACCGACGAGGCGTCGGCCCGCGAGACGCTGGAAACGGCGCTGACGGCGGGCGTCACCCTCTTCGACACCGCCGACATCTACGGCAGCGGCGCCAACGAGACCTTCCTCGCGCCGTTCGTCGGGGCCCACCGCGACGAGATCACCCTCGCCACGAAGTTCGGCATCGAGCGGCGCGAGGACGACCCCGACTACCGGGGCGTCAACAACAGCCCCGCCTACATCCGCAAGGCCGTCGAGGCGAGCCTGCGCCGCCTGAACACCGACGTCATCGACCTGTACTACATGCACCGCCACGACACCGCCGTCCCGTTCGCGGAGTCCGTCGGCGCCATGGCCGAGCTGGTCCGGGAGGGCAAGGTCAAGCAGCTCGGGCTCAGCGAGGTCACCGGCGCCGAACTGCGCGAGGCGCACGCCGTGCACCCGATCGCCGCCCTCCAGTCCGAGTGGTCCCTCTTCAGCCGGGACGTGGAACGCAGCGCGGTGGCCGCCGCCGCCGAGCTGGGCGTCACGGTTGTGCCGTACTCGCCGCTGGGCCGGGGCTTCCTCACCGGGTCCTTCGCGGACGCGGGCAAGGAGCTGTCCCAGGGCGACTTCCGCGCCTCGCAGCCCCGCATGACCGGCGAGAACGCGAAGACCAACGCGGCCCTCCTGGAGCCCGTTCACAAGATCGCCGCCGCCCACGGCGCGACCGCCGGGCAGGTCGCGCTCGCCTGGGTGCAGCAGCGCGCCCAGGTCCACGGCATCACCGTCGTCCCGATCCCGGGCACCCGCAAGAGCCACCGCCTCCTGGAGAACGTCGGCGCCACCCGCCTGACGCTCACCGACGACGAGCTGGCCCTCCTCGAACCGATCGCCGGACAGGTCGCGGGCGACCGTTACCAGGACATGAGCCTGACCTCCCTCGCGCGCGAGTAGCGCGGAGTAGCGTCCGTACGAGGAAGCGACAGAGGAGGCAACCGCATGGCGATCAAGCGGATGGACAACGTCGGCATCGTCGTCGAGGACCTGGACGCGGCCGTCGCGTTCTTCCAGGAACTCGGCATGGAGCTGGAGGGCAAGGGCGAGGTCCAGGGCGGCTTCGCCGACCAGTGCACCGGCCTCGACGGTACCCACTGCGAGATCGCCATGCTCCGGACCCCGGACGGGCACAGCCGCCTGGAGCTGGCGAAGTACCTCAGCCCCGCGCTGATCGACGCCCCGCGCGACCGGCCGCACAACGTGCTCGGCACGCACCGCGTCATGTTCGCCGTGGACGACGTCGAGGACACGGTCGCCCGGCTGCGCCCGCTCGGCGGCGAAGTCGTCGGCTCCATCGCGCGGTTCGAGGACACCTACCTGCTCTGCTACCTGCGCGGCCCGGACGGCGTCATCGTCGGGTTGGCGGAGGAGCTGGGCGGGAAGAGGTAGGGCCTGCCCGCTGGATCAGCCCTGGGCGTACGCGCCTTCGGCGATCGACGCGAACGCGCTCAGTGACTCGGTGCCCGGGGCGAAGTAGCCCGTGTGCCCCTCCGCGTCGTCGGCGGGCACCCGGCGGGCGCCGAACCCCGGCGACGCGGGGTCCGCGCCGTGGCCGAGCCCGGCGAACTCGACGTGCGGGACCTTGCCGATCCAGTCGCCGGGGTCCTTCGCCGCCCACACCCGCGCCCCGGTGCGCAGACCGGCCACGCTGTCCGCGCGCATCCCGGGAGAGCCGAGGACCACCAGGTCGGCGACGCGCAGCCGGTGCGCCGCCAGGCCGCAGACGACCGAGCCGTAGCTGTGGCAGAACACCGCGGCGACCGGCACCCCGGCGGCCTCCAGCCCGTCCGTGAACCGGGTCAGCCGCACCGAACCGGCCTCCGCCAGCGTCCCCCGGGCGGCATCGAGCCCGAGGCCCACCGGGGTGGTGTACCCGGCCCAGGCGATGACGGCGGTGCCCGGACCCGTACGGGCGTACAGCGACCTGGCCATACCGGCGGGGGTGCCGTACACGTCGGTCGTACGGTCGAAGGTTCCGGCGTCGATGTCGGAACCGGGCACCACCACGGACACCCGCCGGGCGGTCGCCAGGTCGCCGAAGACCTCCGCGACCTGGCCCCGGCCGCGCGGGTCGAACGCCAGGAAGCGGCGGGCCGGGTCGTCGGCGAGGTGGGCGTAGCGGGGGTCGTGCGAGGCGTGCAGGGCAAGGGCGTTGGCCCGGTAGCGCAGTTCCACGGGGGCGCCGTCGAGGTTGCCGACGACGAGCGGATGCCGTGCGGCCAGGGCCTGTTGCTCGGCGTCGGTGAGACTCGCGAAGAACCGGGCCGTTTCGGCGGGCGAGTCCCGCTCCGGGTCGGGCAGTTCGCGGCCCAGCGTGTGGTCGGCCCGCCAGGACGCCGTGCCCGGCGGCGGGCCCGTGACCGCCTGCTGGGCGTTGGCCGTCACCCATCCCGCCGTCCCCGACACCACGGTGACCGCCAGCGCGGCCGCGACCAGGGTCCTCGCGTAACGCCGCATCCGCCCCGCCCTCCCTCTCCGGCCCAACCGGCCGGTCCCCGCACGCCGTTCGGCGCGACGGGAGGAAGGTAGGAACGCGGTGGGTGCGCGGGCGTCACACCGGGGAGCCAACTGCCGTGTGATACCCGGGTAGGGGGTGGGGCGGGTGCGTCAGGCGGAGCCGGGGACGACGAGCCCCGCCTCGTACGCGAAGATCACCGCCTGCGCCCGGTCCCGCAGGGAGAGCTTCGCCAGGACGCGCCCGATGTGCGTCTTCACCGTCTGCTCGGCGAGCACCAGCTTCCCGGCGATCTCCTGGTTCGACAGCCCGCGCGCGATGAGTTCCAGGACCTCCGTCTCGCGCGGCGTCAGCCCGTTGAGCCGCAGTGTCGCGCCGCCCCGGGCCGCCGCCGAAGGGCCCTGCTTCGCAAAGTCGGCGATCAGACGGCGCGTCACGGACGGCGCGAGCAGCGCGTCGCCCGCCGCCACCACCCGGACCGCCGCGATCAGGTCGGCGGGCGGCGCGTCCTTCAGCAGGAAGCCGGACGCCCCGGCCCGCAGCGCCTCGTACACGTAGTCGTCCACGTCGAACGTGGTCAGCATCAGCACCCTGGGCACATGGACCACGCCCGGTGGCGGTTCCAGCAGTGCGCGGGCCGCCGCGAGGCCGTCCATCTCGGGCATCCGGACGTCCATCAGGACCACGTCCGGGTGGACCCGGCGGCTGACCTCGACGCCCTGGCGCCCGTCCGGCGCCTCACCGACCACGTCGATGTCCGCCTGCGCCGCCAGCAGGGCCGCGAAACCCGCCCGCACCATGGCCTGGTCGTCGACGATGATCACACGGATGGGCACGGTTCCTCCGGACTCAGGGGGCGTCGTCGGGCCCGGCCGGGGACAGCGGCAGCCGCGCGGCGACCCGGAACCCCCCGTCCGGCAGCGGCCCGGCGTCCAGTGAGCCGCCCGTCAACCGTACGCGCTCCCGCATCCCGACCAGACCGTGGCCCGTTCCCGCCGACTCCAGCGGCGAAACCGGCTGCTCCGGCGGGCTGTTGACGACCAGCACCGTCAACTGGCCCCCGTCCGAGGTGACCGAGACCCGCGTCGGTGCCCCCGGCGCGTGACGGACCACGTTCGCCAGCGCCTCTTGAACGATCCGGTACGCAGACAAGTCAACGGCCGGCGGTACGTCACCCAGATGGGCAGCCAGCGACAGTTCGGCGGGCAGCCCGGCCCGTACCGTCGTCTCCACCAGCTGCTGCAAGCGGTCGATCCCGGGCTGCGGGGCCCGCTCGCCCTCCGCACCGTCCCCGCGCAGCACCACGAGCAGCCGCCGCATCTCGGTCAGCGACTCCCGCGCGCTCGCCGCGATCGTCCCGAACTCCTCGCGCGCCTCGTCCGACAGCTCCGGCAGCCGGTAGGGCGCGGAGTCCGCCTGGACGGTGATCACGGACATGTGGTGGGCGACCACGTCGTGCAGCTCCCGGGCGATCCTGGCCCGCTCCTCCAGCAGCGTCCGCCGGGCGCGCTCGGCCTCGCTGACGGTCTCCTGCTCGGCGAGCCGGCGCTGTGCGACGCGCCGTTCCCGTACCGCCGCGCCGATCACCAGCACCACGGCCGCGAACAGGGGCAGCAGCAGCGCGCTGCCGTTGCTGCGGTCGGCGCGGACCAGGTGGAGGATGAGGCTCGCCGCCGCGGTCGCCAGCCAGACGGCGACGAGCACCCGCCGGGACCGGCGCAGGGCCAGCGCGAGGAGCAGGAAGAGGCAGGCGATCAGCGGCGCGGGCGGCCACGGCCAGACGTCGTACTCGCGGGCCGGCTTCCCGAGGAGCACCAACGCGCCCGCGATGTCCGCCGGGAAGACGATCCACCAGGCCCACAGCGGCGACCGCGCCAGCATCAGCAGGGGTCCGCACTGGGTGACGGCGAGGGCGAGGGCGACCCCGATGTCGAGTCCGTACTGATCGCGGAGATTGGCCAGGGTGACGGGAAGGAAGAGCACCGTCAGCGCGACGGCGGCCGCCTGCGGCAGGAACCTCGTCCACCCGGTGGGGTGCGCGGGAGCGGGCGCGGGTATCGGCTCGGTCATCTCGGGCGGCGGCCGGTCACAGCTCGGCCAGGAGCTGCGCCTTCTTGGCGCTGAACTCCTCATCGGTCACCAGGCCCGCCCGGTGCAGCTCCCCGAGGTGGTGGATGCGCTCCGCGATGTCGGCCGGATCGCGCCGGGCGGCGGCGGTGAGGGGAGCGGCGGCCGGGGGCGCGGACTGCTTCCTGCGTACGGATTCGAGGACGGCCGCCGCGAAGGGCAGCGACTCGTGGACCGGGCCGTAGCCGAGCCCGAAGATCACCGCCGCGGGGTCCTGGTCGGCCCGGGCGGGCCGGGGTATCACCGGCTGGACGCCGGTGGCGGTCCCGCCCGTCGCGGGGCCGCTGAGCCCTCCGGACGCGTGGACCACCGCGTCCGAGCCCCTGGGCAGCAGCCGCAAGTAGCCCTCCAGGCCCTCCGGCGAGCGCCACTCGACCCCGCACAGATCCGTGACCGGGAACGTCTGGTCGCCGGCCTTCCACTTCTCCGAGGAGGCGCCCGTCCAGAACCAGCGGAACGAGATCCGCTCACCGTCGAAGCCGGCCCGCCCGTCGTACGCCTTGAACTGCATCGGGGCCTCCGGGGCCGCGACCAGGAAACGGTCCGCGGGCTCGTCCGCGTCCGCGCCGATGCAGGCCCGCAGCTCGTCCGCGTAGTACTCGGCCAGGGTCTCGCGCGCGGCGGGGAGCACCAGCCGGTACGGGTCGCAGCCGTCCTTGAGCTGCCCGGCGGCGGCTTCGAGGAGTGGATCGGCCCCGGGGCGCGGGACGGCGCGCAGCACCACCGTGCCCCGCTTGCCCGGGGTCAGCGTCACCGACGACAGCGCCGCGTGCGGGACGCGGCGCTCGCGGAGGCTCTGGAGGAGTCTCGGCGTGCGGATACCCCGTTCGTAGCGGATGAGCACGGAGTCGGCGTCGAACTCCCAGGTGGCATGAATTCCGGCCAGCACATCACCCATGCGCCTCATCGTATGCGGCACTTGCCCGCCCCGTCCCCTCTCGGAGTCGACCGCTTCCGGAGGCCGGACGCGGTGTCTCTACGCGCGTCAGGCTGTCGAGTTGGCGTACACCCCGTCGTTGCAGGTGCTGTCGGCCGTCGCACAGGTCACCGACGTGTACGCGCCAACTCCGATCGCGGCGAAGTTGTCCAGGCTCTCGGTGCCCGGCTCGAAGTAACCGCTGTGGCCGACCGCTCCGTCCGCCGAGACGACCCGGGCGCCGAAGCCGTGGTCCACCGGATCCGCCCCGTGGCCGAGGCCGCCGAACTCCAGGTTCGGCACGTCCTCGATCCAGTCGCCGCTGTCCCGCATCGCCCACACATGCGCCCGGGTGTGCAGCTGACCTGCGTTGTCCGCCCGCATGCCGGGGCTGCCGGCCACCGCGATGTCCTCGACCCGGCCGGGCAGCCTGCTCGCGGCGACCCCGCACAGGACGGAGCCGTAGCTGTGGCAGAACAGCGAGACGGGCGCCGGTCCCGGAAGGGCCCGGACGAGCGCGTCGAGCCGGACCGCCCCACGCTCGGCGAGATTGCCGAGGGCGGCGTCCATGCCGATGCCGACGGGCGTCGTGTAGTCGGCCCAGGCGATGACGGCGGTGCGCGCCCCGGGGCTCGCGGCGCGCTCGGCGGCGTACAGCGACTTGGCCATGCCGACGGGCGCGGCGTTGGTCTTGGGCCCGGTGCGTTCCAGGGTCAGCAGATTCGTGTCGACTCCGGGCACGACGAGCGAGATGCGCCGGGCCCGGTCCAGGTCGCCGAACACCTCGGCGGCGAGCCCGCGCCCCGACGGGTCGAACGCCAGGAAGTGGCGGTCCCGGGCGAGCATCGACCGGAAGCGGTCCAGGCGGTGCTGGGCCTCGGCGCGGCCGGACGCGGAGAGTCTGGTGTCGTGGACGCGTTTGCGCTCGACCGCGCTCGCCTGCCCGATCGCCCGCCGGTTCGCGCGGTAACGGGTGGTGACCGGGGCGCCGTTGAGGTTCCCCACGACGAGTGGGTACCGGTCGGCGAGGTGGGCGCGTTGCGCCGGGGTCAGCGTGGCGAAGAAGTGCGCCAGCTTGTACGGCGGGGTGTCGGCGTCCGGCAGCGGCTGTCCCGCTATCGACCCCTTGGCCCAGGCGGCCAGCGCGAGCGCGCGGGAGTCGCCGGAACGCTGATGGTGCACGGCGGTCCAGCCGGTCGTCGCGAGCATCACGAAGACGACCGCGACGGCGAGCAGTGCGCGCCAAGCGGTGAGCGTGGGAGAGGAGTCGAAGGAAGTCACTCCGGACCACCCTAGGAGACGGGTGGAGCCGGTTCGGGAGCAGGGTGACGTACATCACCCGACTGTGCGGAAGGACACGGTGATTGCCTCACCCTGTGTACGGCCCTCCGGCACGCTCCGCGCCTTTCGCGTCAACTCTGTGCGGACAGTCACCTTTCGGAGTGGATCCGGCCGCCGACCCTTCCGATTACTCTCCGTAACGGCGCAGGGTGGGTGCAGGGAGATCCACACCGGTGGACGACCCGCATCAGCCGGATCCGCCTCATCGGCGGTTCCCTCACGGCAGTTTCATCATCACGGGGGTTCAACTCGCATGCGTACGACCGTTGCCGCGGCCTTCCTGGCCGTCACCGCCCTGTTCCTGTCCGCGCCCGTCGCGTCCACCACGCCCGCGAAGGCCGCCGCGCCGGTCTCCCTCGGGAACTGCGCGAGCGGGCAGCTCTGCCTCTGGTCGAAGCCCGACTTCACCGGCGCCCGGCAGACCCATGAGCTGTCCACCATCGACATCGAGAGCTGCGTCCCGCTGAAACCCGGCACCACCGCCCAGGCCCTCGCCAACCGCACCGGCCGGCCCGTCACCACCTACCAGTCCGCCGAGTGCCAGGAGACCGGCGAGTTCGAGACGTACCCGGGCGGCGGCACCTGGCTGCCCCGCTCGCCGTACCAGGTGCGCGCCTTCAAGGTGTGGGAGAACTGAACGGGCCCGGACGCGCCGCGGGGCGGCGGCACCCTTCCCGGGTCCCACCGCCCCGCACCGGGCCGGTCTCCGCGCCCGCGTTACGCGTCGCCGCCCGCGGCCCCCGGATCGGCCGAGGCCACGTCCAGCAGGTCGTAGCGGTCGACCGCCGTCTTCAGCGCCGACCGGTCGATCTTCCCCTCCTTCGCCAGCTCCGTGAGCACGCCGAGCACGATCGACTGCGCGTCGATGTGGAAGTACCGCCGCGCCGCGCCCCGCGTGTCCGCGAACCCGAACCCGTCCGCGCCCAGCGACTGGTACGCGCCGGGCACCCAGCGGGCGATCTGGTCCGGCACGGACCGCATCCAGTCCGACACCGCCACGAACGGCCCCTGCGCCCCGGACAGCTTGCGCGTCACGTACGGCACGCGCTGCTCCTCCTCCGGGTGCAGCAGGTTGTACCGCTCCACGTCCACGGCCTCGCGCCGCAGCTCGTTCCAGGAGGTCGCCGACCAGACGTCCGCCTTCACGTTCCACTCGTCGGCGAGGATGCGCTGCGCCTCCACCGCCCACGGCACCGCCACACCGGACGCCAGGATCTGGGCCGGGATCTCGCCCCTCTCCCCGCTGCTGTAGCGGTAGACGCCCTTCAGGATGCCCTCGACGTCGACATCGGCGGGCTCCGCCGGGTGCTGGATCGGCTCGTTGTAGACGGTGAGGTAGTAGAAGACGTCCTCGTTCTCCTCGGGCGTCCCGCCGTACATCCGGCGCAGACCGTCCTGCACGATGTGCGCGATCTCGTACCCGAAGGCCGGGTCGTAGGCCACGCAGGCCGGGTTGGTCGACGCCAGCAGCTGGGAGTGCCCGTCGGCGTGCTGGAGCCCCTCGCCGGTCAGCGTCGTCCGGCCGGCGGTCGCGCCCAGCACGAAGCCGCGCGCCAGCTGGTCCGCCATCTGCCAGAACTGGTCACCGGTGCGCTGGAAGCCGAACATCGAGTAGAAGACGTACACCGGGATCAGCGGTTCGCCGTGCGTGGCGTAGGCCGAACCCGCGGCGATCAGCGAGGCCGTGCAGCCCGCCTCCGAGATGCCGTCGTGCAGCATCTGCCCGGTCGGCGACTCCTTGTACGCGAGCAGCAGATCGCGGTCCACCGACTCGTACTGCTGCCCGAGCGGGTTGTAGATCTTCGCGCTCGGGAAGAAGGCGTCCATGCCGAACGTGCGGTACTCGTCGGGGGCGATCAGCACGAAGCGCTTGCCGATCTCCTTGTCCCGCATGAGGTCCTTCAGGATGCGGACGAACGCCATGGTGGTGGCGATCGACTGCTGGCCCGAGCCCTTCTTCGCGGCCGCGTACGTCTTGTCCTCCGGCAGCGGCAGCGGCTTCGCGCGCACCACCCGGGTCGGGACGTAGCCGCCCAGGCCCTTGCGGCGGTCGTGCATGTACTGGATCTCCTCCGAGTCGCGGCCCGGGTGGTAGTACGGCGGGTTGCCGTCCTCCAGCTCCTTGTCCGCGATCGGGATGTGCAGCCGGTCCCGGAACCGCTTCAGGTCCTCGGCGGTGAGCTTCTTCATCTGGTGGGTCGCGTTGCGGCCCTCGAAGTTCGGCCCGAGGGTCCAGCCCTTGACCGTCTGCGCCAGGATCACCGTCGGCTGGCCCTTGTGGGCCTTGGCCGCCGCATAGGCCGCGTACACCTTGCGGTGGTCGTGACCGCCGCGCCCCAGGTGCAGGATCTGCTGGTCGGACATGTCCTTGACCATCTCGCGCAGCCTCGGGTCGTCCCCGAAGAAGTGCTCCCGGATGTACGCGCCGGTCTCCGTGGCGTACGTCTGGAACTGCCCGTCCGGCGTCGTGTTCAGCTTGTTGACCAGGATGCCCGTGCGGTCCTGCGCCAGCAGCGGGTCCCAGGACCGGTCCCAGACCAGCTTGATCACGTTCCACCCGGCGCCCCGGAACTGGGACTCCAGCTCCTGGATGACCTTGCCGTTGCCGCGCACCGGGCCGTCGAGGCGCTGGAGGTTGCAGTTGACGACGAAGGTCAGGTTGTCCAGGCCCTCGCGGGCGGCGATGGACAGCTGCCCGAGCGACTCCGGCTCGTCCATCTCGCCGTCGCCGAGATACGCCCACACATGCGAGTCCGAGGTGTCGGCGAGGCCGCGCGCCTCCATGTAGCGGTTCATCCGCGCCTGGTAGATCGCGCCGAGCGGGCCGAGGCCCATCGACACCGTCGGGAACTCCCAGAAGTCCGGCATCAGCCGCGGGTGCGGATAGCTGGACAGCCCGTTCGGCGCCTTCGACTTCTCCTGGCGGAACGCGTCCAGCTGCGCCTCGCTCAGCCGGTCCAGCAGGAAGGCGCGGGCGTAGATCCCGGGCGAGGCGTGTCCCTGGAAGAAGATCTGGTCGCCGCCGAGACCGTCGTCCTTGCCGCGGAAGAAGTGGTTGAAGCCGACGTCGTACAACGAGGCCGAGGAGGCGAACGTGGCGATGTGACCGCCCACGCCGATCCCCGGACGCTGGGCGCGCGAGACCATCACGGCCGCGTTCCAGCGGGTCGCGTTGAGGATCTTGCGTTCGATCTCCTCGTCGCCGGGGAAGAACGGCTCGTCCTTCGTGGCGATCGTGTTGACGTAGTCCGTGCTGCGCATCTCCGGCACGGCGACGCGCTTCTCGCGCGCTCGCTCGATGAGCCGGAGCATGAGATAGCGGGCCCGCTCACGGCCTCGCTCGTCGACGGCGGCGTCGAGGGAGTCGAGCCATTCCTGGGTCTCTTCGGGATCAAAATCCGGGACCTGACTCGGAAGGCCGCCAATGATGATCGGGTTGCGATCGGATCCGGAAGCCACGCTGTTCCTTCGCTGTTCGGTGCTGCGCTTCGGGGCCTGTTGCGGGAGTCCTGCCCCCGGGCATGAGGATGTGTACGCCATCCCCATCGTGTACCGCTGAAACGCGTACGTCATCTCTACCGAGAGGTAACCGCGAACGCGTCCCCGGCCGGGCTCCGCCGGGGCGGATGGACGGCCGCCGAGTGGGTATCGGTGCAGGCAGAAGGTGTCGGACAGGACGGGGCAGGCAGGATGGGAGGGGACGGAACGCCACCATACGCCCAAGGCGTGCAAGTGTTCCCAAAAGGCTGCTCGGCTCCGAATGCCGGACCGAAACGGCATAAGCTGTCCAAGGACGTAGGACACGACAGGAAGTGGAGGAGGACGCGGGCCCTCGCAGGGAGGCTGCCTGAAGGACGGCGACGTGACAGGAAACGTCACCGTTTAGGCGGTCTCGTACGCTGGGTACTTGCGCGATCCGCCGCTCCCGTGTGGACTACGGCCAACGCCCCGCGCACGCGCGTGGCTGAAGCATTTTCCGAACATGATCAGGAGGCAACCCGTGAGCGCGACCGCGGACCACGCGGAGGAGCGGACCAACCCGGCGGCACGCCTGGGGTTCGAGCCCGGACAGGTGGTCCAGGAGATCGGCTACGACGACGACGTCGAGCTGGAGCTCCGTGAGGGCATTGAGGCCATTACCGGCCAGGATCTCGTCGACGAGGACTACGACGACATCGCTGACGTCGTCCTGCTGTGGTTCCGCGACGAGGACGGCGACCTTACGGACGCGCTGGTGGATGCCATTGGTCTGCTCGAGGACGGCGGCGTGGTCTGGCTGATGACGCCGAAGACCGGCCGCGACGGATACGTCGAGCCGAGCGACATCAACGAGGCCGCCCAGACCGCAGGGCTCGCCCAGACCAAGAGCGTCAACGCGGGCAAGGACTGGTCGGGAAGCCGTCTCGTCACGCCCAAAGCGGCCAAGGCCAAGCGCTGACCCCACCAACCCCTGAAGGCCCCCGACGGCATCGCGCCGGCCGGGGGCCTTCGTACACCCGCTTCGCACATCCGCCGCCTCGCACACGCGTGTGCCGGATACCCGGTGGCTTGATCCGCTCGTGGGCGGGAAGCTTTCCCGGGCGCCGTACGGGCGCCCGGGGGGTCTGCGTAGGGTGGGGGTCACCCGGACAGCCCAGCCCGGTGACGTAGTGAAGGGACGCGTTTCATGGCGATCGAGGTCGGCACCCAGGCCCCGGATTTCGAGCTGAAGGACAACCACGGCCGGACCGTGAAGCTCTCCGACTTCCGTGGCGAGAAAAACGTGGTGCTCCTGTTCTACCCGTTCGCCTTCACCGGCGTCTGCACGGGCGAGCTGTGCGCGCTCCGCGACGAGCTGCCCACGTTCGAGAACGACGACACGCAGCTGCTGGCCGTGTCCAACGACTCGATCCACACCCTGCGCGTCTTCGCCGAGCAGGAGGGCCTGGAGTACCCGCTGCTCTCCGACTTCTGGCCGCACGGCGAGACCTCGCGGGCCTACGGCGTCTTCGACGAGGAGAAGGGCTGCGCGGTGCGCGGCACCTTCATCATCGACAAGGAGGGCGTGGTGCGCTGGACGGTCGTCAACGGCCTGCCCGACGCGCGCGACCTCAACGAGTACATCAAGGCGCTCGGCGCCCTCTGATCCGGCTCCGGGCGGATCGCGGGCCGAACCGGGGCGGAAAGCCTGTTTCGGCCGGGAACCGGTCACTAGGATCCACTCGTTGATCGGATGTCAACACGACGTGGAGGCGCCGGCACCGGCCGGCCCCCAAGAAACCAATGGGAGGACTCGTGGGAGTCAGCCTCAGCAAGGGCGGCAACGTCTCGCTGACCAAGGCCGCGCCCAACCTGACCGCGGTCATCGTGGGTCTCGGCTGGGACGCCCGTACCACCACCGGCGGGGACTTCGACCTCGACGCCAGTGCTCTGCTGACGAACGCCGAGGGCAAGGTCGCCAACGACGGCAACTTCGTCTTCTTCAACAACCTCAAGAGCCCCGACGGCTCCGTCGAGCACACCGGTGACAACCTCACCGGTGAGGGCGAGGGCGACGACGAGGTCATCAACGTCAACCTGGCCACGGTGCCGGCCGACGTCGACAAGATCGTCTTCCCGGTCTCGATCTACGAGGCCGAGACCCGCCAGCAGAGCTTCGGCCAGGTCCGCAACGCGTACATCCGCGTCGTCAACCAGGCCGACAACAGCGAGCTCGCGCGCTACGACCTGTCCGAGGACGCCTCGACCGAGACCGCCATGGTCTTCGGCGAGCTGTACCGCAACGGCGCGGAGTGGAAGTTCCGCGCCATCGGCCAGGGGTACGCCTCCGGTCTGCGCGGCATCGCGCAGGACTTCGGCGTCAACGTCTGACCTGCCCGGGGCCCCGGCCCCGGCACCAGCATTCCCGTCCGGCGCCGCACCACGTGCGGCGCCGGACGCGCTCGACGGACAGTTCCTCCGGCCCGCACGGGTCCGGCCGGCGGCTCCGTCCGGTACAAAGACGGTTCATAGACTCGGGGAGGACACACCATGGGCGTCACGCTCGCCAAGGGAGGCAATGTCTCCCTCTCCAAGGCCGCACCCAATCTCACCCAGGTGCTGGTCGGGCTCGGCTGGGACGCACGATCCACGACGGGGGCCGACTTCGACCTGGACGCCAGCGCGCTGCTGTGCCAGTCGGGCCGGGTCCTCGGCGACGAGTGGTTCGTGTTCTACAACAACCTCACGAGCCCCGACGGTTCCGTGGAGCACACCGGTGACAACCTCACGGGTGAGGGCGAGGGCGACGACGAGTCGATCATCGTGAACCTCACGCAGGTGCCGGCCCATTGCGACAAGATCGTCTTTCCGGTCTCGATTCACGAGGCCGACAATCGCGGCCAGACATTCGGCCAGGTCAGCAACGCGTTCATCCGCGTCGTCAATCAGGCGGACGGCCAGGAACTCGCGCGCTACGACCTCACCGAGGACGCCTCCACGGAGACCGCGATGATCTTCGGCGAGCTCTACCGCTACAACGGCGAGTGGAAGTTCCGTGCAGTTGGTCAGGGGTACGCATCGGGGCTTCGAGGCATCGCTCTAGACTTCGGGGTCAACGTTTCGTAAAGCCGCGCACGGCGCGGGGGAGCCCCGTGCACATCGGGGGAGACCCGTTACATACATGATGGGGTAGCCAGTGCTTCTGAAAACCTTCGGATGGTCGTTCGCGATCACCGTGATCGGCCTTGTGGCCGCGTGGTTCTACGGGGGGTGGGAAGCCTTCGGTGTGGTGGCGATCCTTTCCGTCCTGGAGATCTCGCTGTCCTTCGACAACGCCGTGGTCAACGCCGGAATCCTGAAGAAGATGTCCGCCTTCTGGCAGAAGATCTTCCTCACCATCGGCGTGATCATCGCGGTCTTCGGTATGCGGCTGGTCTTCCCCGTCGTGATCGTGGCCATTACCGCCAGCCTGAACCCGATCGACGCCATCGATCTCTCGTTCAACGACCCGGACCGCTACAAGGAACTGGTCACGGACGCCCACCCGGCGATCGCCGCGTTCGGTGGCATGTTCCTGCTCATGATCTTCCTCGACTTCATCTTCGAGGACCGTGACATCCAGTGGCTCCGCTGGATCGAGCGCCCGCTGGCCAAGCTCGGCAAGGTCGACATGCTGTCGGTCTGCATCGCGCTCATCGTCCTGCTGATCTCCGCGATGACCGTCGCCACCCACGCCCACCAGCACGGCGGCGGACATGTGGACAAGGCGGAGACCGTCCTGCTCGCCGGTATCGCCGGTCTGATTACGTATCTCATCGTCGGCGGGCTCTCCGGCTACTTCGAGGACAAACTCGAAGAGGAGGAGGAGCGCGAGCACGAAGAGGAGGAAGAGGCCAAGCGGAGCGGCAAGAAGATCTCCGCGGTCGCCCTTTCCGGCAAGGCCGCCTTCTTCATGTTCCTCTACCTGGAAGTCCTCGACGCGTCCTTCTCGTTCGACGGCGTGATCGGCGCCTTCGCCATCACCAACGAGATCGTGCTCATGGCGCTCGGCCTCGGTATCGGCGCCATGTACGTCCGTTCGCTCACGGTCTACCTGGTCCGCCAGGGCACCCTGGACGACTACGTCTACCTGGAGCACGGCGCGCACTACGCGATCGGCGCGCTCGCCGCCATCCTGCTCATCACGATCCAGTACGAGATCAACGAGATCATCACCGGTCTCGTCGGCGTCGTCCTGATCGCCTGGTCCTTCTGGTCCTCCGTCCGCCGCAACAAGGCGCTGGAGGCGGAAGAGGGCAACAGCGAAGTGACCGCCGGGGTGTGACCCGGTAGGAATTGAGGGAACGCTCTCTGCGGGGCGGCTCGTACGGCAACGGTTCCGGGACACACCCGGAGGCGGCCCGGAGCCGCCCCGCAGTGGTGCGTGCGTCGTATGCGCCGCGTGCGACGGGTGAGGGACCGAGAGGGCGGGGTCGGGGATGGCGTTCTGGAACAACCTGTGGCCGGGGCGGGAGTCGCAGTTCGAGTCGGGCAGCGCGGCCACCAACTCCATCGTGCTCACCCGGCGGCACGCCACGGTCTCGCTGACCAAGCAGGGAGCGCTGAGCGGGAACCTCCGCGTCAACCTCTCCTGGCGCATGCGCACCTCGGACATCGGGGGCCGCTCCCAGCAGAGCGGACGGCTGCTGCGCCCCTTCAAGCTCTTCCAGCCGGAGGCCGTCCAGGCGCACACCCAGGGGATGGTCAACGTCGACCTGGACCTGGGCTGTATGTACGAGCTGGCGGACGGCACCCGGGGCGTGGTGCAGCCCCTGGGCAATCTGCTCGGCGATCTGAACGGGCCGCCCTACATCAGGCTCAGCGGCGACGACCGCTTCGGCGCCCCCTCCGGCGAGACGCTCTACGTCAACCTCGATCAGCGCGAGCACATCAAACGGCTGCTGTGCTTCGTCTACATCTACGACCAGACGCCCGCCTTCGACCGTACGCACGCCAAGGTGACGCTCTACCCGGGCAACGGGCCGCGCATCGAGATCGAACTGGACGAGCGCGCCCCGCAGGCCCGCTCCTGCGCGGTGTTCACGGTGGAGAACATCAAGGACGAGCTGATCGTGCGCCGCGAGGTGAAGTTCGTCTACGGCTTCCAGTCCGAGCTGGACCGGATGTACGGCTACGGCATGCAGTGGGGGCGCGGCTACAAGAGCCGCACCTAGGCGTCCTCAGGGCCGTATGAACTGCGGACCCTGCGGGGGCAGCACGAAATTCGGGTCCGGAGCGGGCGCCGCCGCAGCGGGCTGCGGATAGCCGTAGGCGGGCTGCGCGGAGGCCGGCTGGGGATAGCCGTACGCGGGCTGCGGCGCCGGGGTGGCGGGCTGCGGATAGCCGTACGAGGGCTGCTGGTGCAGCACGGTCGCCTGCGAGTCCGGTACGGGGGCCGGGGCGGGCGGGACCGAGGGTGGCGCCGGGGCCGGCGGCTCGGGCTCCGCCTCGTCGACCGAGATGCCGAACGCGGTCGCGAGGCCGATGAGCCCCGTCGGGTAGCCCTGCCCGACCGCCCGGAACTTCCAGCCGTCGCCGCGCCGGTACAGCTCGCCGCAGATGATCGCGGTCTCCTCGCCGGTCTCCGCGCGCACGTCGAACACGGCGAGCGGTTCGCCGCCGGACGCCGCGGCGTCGTAGACCAGGATGCGCAGATCGCGTACGGCTCCGAAGGCGGCCCCGTCCGAGGACGCGGCGATGACCACCTGGTCGACCGAGGGGTCGAGCGCGTTCAGGTCGGCCTCGATGGTGTCCGTCAGGCCCTCGGGCAGGCTGCGCTTGGGCAGCCGGCGCACCAGGCCCGACGGGTGGCGCGGCTGGTTGTAGAAGACGAAGTCCTCGTCCGAGCGCACGCGCCCGCCGGCGCCGAGCAGCAGGGCCGAGGCGTCCACATCGGGCACCCCGGCGCCCGGCGTCCAGCGCAGCACGGCCCTTACGGCCATGGCGTCGAGGGGGACGTTCGAGCCTTTCACCATCGCGTGCGTCATGCCGGTCATCCTGCCTGCTGGCCGCCCGTGCGGACAACGCGGGGGGCGAGGTCCGTGTCCCGGGCGCCAGGCGGATTCACCCACTCCGCCACCTTTGAAATTCGTGCGAAACGGTCATGACACCCGGAATTCACCCAGGCTGGGAACCGCCGACACCCGGTCGTACGTACTATTACCGGCCACACGTTGTCCGGTCGGTCAGAGAGTACGGGGGGAATTGCATGCGTCATTTCGGGCATATTGCAGCTGCTGCGAAGGACGGACTGTTCTTCCAGGAACCCTGTGCATTCGACGCCGATTCGCCGGCCCCCCTCCTCTCCGCCGCCCTCGGCGCCACGCTCTACAGCCCCGCCACCCGCCCCAGGCTCGCCGACGACATCGTCAAGCTGGCCGGGCGCGGAGTCGTCTCGATGGTGCTGTGCCTGGAGGACTCGATCGACGACTCCGAGGTCGCCGGGGCCGAGGAGAACCTGGTCAGGCAGTTCGCGGAGCTGGACGCGCGCTCCATCGAGCTGCCGCTGCTCTTCATCCGGGTCCGCGAACCGGAACAGATCACCGACCTGGTGCGCCGCCTCGGCGCGTCCGTCCGGCTGTTGTCCGGCTTCGTGCTCCCCAAGTTCACGCGCGCCCGCGGCGTCCCGTTCATGGAGGCCCTGACCAAGGCCGAGGCCGCCGCGGGGCGCCGGCTCTTCGCCATGCCCGTGCTCGAATCGCCCGAGCTCCTCCACCTGGAGACCCGCCGCGACACCCTCCGGGGCATCGCCGAGACCGTCACCGCGCACCGTGACCGGGTCCTCGCCCTCCGCCTCGGCGTCACCGACTTCTGCTCCGCCTACGGACTGCGGCGCTCGCCCGACATGACGGCGTACGACGTCGGCATCGTCGCCCACGTCATCGCGGACGTCGTCAATGTGCTCGGCCGGGCCGACGGGACGGGCTTCACGGTCACCGGCCCCGTCTGGGAGTACTTCCCCCGCCAGGAGCGCATGTTCAAGCCCCAGCTGCGGAACAGCCCCTTCCAGGAGAACCGGGCCGAGGCGCTGCGCACCGCGCTCATCGCGCACGACCTGGACGGACTGCTGCGCGAGATCGACCTGGACCGGGCCAACGGGCTGCTCGGCAAGACCTGCATCCACCCCTCGCACGTCGCCCCCGTGCACGCGCTGTCCGTGGTCAGCCACGAAGAGTTCAGCGACGCCCAGGACATCCTGCGGCCCGAGAGCAACGGCGGCGGGGTGCTGCGCTCCGCGTACACGAACAAGATGAACGAGGTGAAGCCCCACCGGGCCTGGGCCGAGCGCACCCTGCTGCGCGCCGAGGCCTTCGGCGTGGCCCGGGAGGACGTCGGCTTCGTGGACCTGCTGGAGGCCTGCGTCGCGGAGTGAGCGGTACCGGCGGGACGATCGGAGAGGGACACCGGCGCCGAGCAGGCACCGGGTCCGGCAGTCGAGTGGAAAGAGGGACGACGGACGTGGTGTGGTCGGGTAGCTGGGTGGCGGAGCGACTGGGCGTCGGGCTGGTGGGCGACGGGGAGCTCCGCGAGCTGCTGGGCCTCGCCCTGCGGCGCAACCCCAAGCGGGCACACCTGCTCGTCTCCAACGTGCTCGGCAAGCACGTGCCGCAGCGCCCCTCCGTGGTGTACGGAGCCGGCGTCGAGCTGGGCCGCCGGGTGCGGGCGCTCCTCGGCGAGGACGGCGCGCGGCGCGCGGTCGTCGTCGGCTACGCGGAGACGGCCACCGGCCTCGGCCACTCGGTCGCCGACGGCCTCGGCGGGGCGCCCTACCTCCACTCGACCCGCAGGCCGGTGCCCGGCGTGGCCCGGGCGGGCGGCTTCGAGGAGGCCCACTCGCACGCCACCTCGCACCTGCTGCTCCCCGAGGACCCGGACCTGCTGGCGGCGGACGGGCCCGGCTCGGCGCTCGTCCTGGTGGACGACGAGTTCTCCACCGGCAACACCGTCCTCAACACGATCCGCGCCCTCCACGAGCGCTACCCCCGCGACCACTACGTCATCGTCGCCCTGGTCGACATGCGCTCACCGGCCGACCGGGGCCGCCTCACCGAGTTCGCGGCCGAGATCGGCGCCCGCGTCGACCTGGTGGCCCGCAACACCGGCACGGTCACCCTCCCGGACGGCGTCCTGGAGAAGGGCCAGGCCCTGGTCGCCCAGCAGGAGGCCGCCGGGGACGCCCCCCAGGACGGCCCCCCGCACCCGCGCCCCCACACCCGCCTCGACCTCCCCTGGCCGGCCGGTGTCCCCGACGGCGGGCGGCACGGCTTCACCGAGGCCCACCGCGCCCTCCTGGAGCCCGCGCTCCCCGCCCTCGCGGACCGCATCGCCCAGGCCCTCGGCGACGGCCCCCGCCGCGTCCTCGTCCTCGGCTTCGAAGAGCTGATGTACGCGCCGCTGCGCCTGGCCACCGCCTTGGAGGACCGCACCGACGCCGAGGTCCGCTACTCCACGACCACCCGCTCCCCGGTCCTCGCCGTGGACGACCCGGGCTACGCGATACGCACCCGGCTGGTCTTCCCGGCCCACGACGACCCGGCCGACGGCCCCGGCGAGCGCTACGCCTACAACGTGGCCGGTGCCGGTTTCGACGCCGTCGTCCTCGTGGTCGACTCCGCCGCCGACACCCCGGCCCTGCACGCCCCCGGCGGCCTGTTGGACCGGCTCGCCCCGCACACCGCGCAGGTCCTGCTCGCGGTGATCCCCTCGTACGTACCGGGGGCGCCCGCCCCCGAACGGCAGGAAGAAGTCCCCATGCAGCTGCCCGAGCCCCTGCGCGGCCCCGCGTTCTCCTCGTACGCGCCGGACGAGGTCGGCTGGCTGCTCCAGGACCTCTCGGACACCCGCCTCGAAGCGCCCACGGAGGAGCGCGAGGAGGCGATACAGAGCGGGGGCGCGCACTACGCGGAATCGCTCCCCGTCGAGTACCAGCCCTCCGACGCGTACCAGGAACTCTTCAAGAGCGCCCTCGCGCTGTCGGCCGCCCGGATCGCCCGCGCCGTGGGCACGGTCACCGAGACCGTCCTCGCCGAGCGCGGCCCCCGCCCGGTCCTCGTCTCGCTCGCCCGCGCCGGTACGCCGGTCGGCGTGCTGATGCGCCGCTGGGCCCGGGCGCGGCGCGGCCTAGACCTGCCGCACTACGCCGTCTCCATCGTGCGCGGACGCGGCATCGACGCCAACGCGCTGCGCTGGCTGGCCGAGCACCACGACCCGGCCGACGTCGTCTTCGTGGACGGCTGGACCGGCAAGGGCGCGATCACCCGCGAACTGGCCGCCGCCGTCGCCGAGTTCGAGAAGGCCGGGGGAGTGGCGGGCTTCAACCCGGAGATCGCGGTGCTGGCGGACCCGGGCGGCTGCGTGCGGACGTACGGCACCCGCGAGGACTTCCTCATCCCCTCCGCCTGCCTCAACTCCACGGTGTCCGGGCTCATTTCCCGTACGGTCCTGCGCGCCGACCTGGTCGGTCCCGACGACTTCCACGGCGCGAAGTTCTACCGCGAGCTGGCCGGCGCCGATGTCTCCGGCCTCTTCCTCGACACGGTCGCCGCCCGCTTCGACGAGGTCGCGGACGCCGTGGACACCGAGGTGAAGGAGCTCCTGGCCGCCGACCGGGCCCCCACCTGGGAGGGCTGGGCGGCCGTGGAGCGCATCAGCGAGGAGTACGGCATCCACGACGTCAACCTCGTGAAGCCCGGCGTCGGCGAGACCACCCGGGTCCTGCTGCGCCGCGTCCCCTGGAAGATCCTCGCCCGGCGCGGCGCCGGCCCGGACCTCGACCACATCAGGCTCCTGGCCGAGCAGCGCGGCGTACCCGTCGAGGAGGTCGACTCGCTCCCGTACACCTGCGTCGGACTCATCCACCCCAAGTACACGCGCGGGGCGACCGGCGCCGACGGCAAGGCGGTGGAGTCCGCGTGACGGCCTCCCCGGTCACCCTCGTCGCCAGCGACCTCGACCGCACCCTGATCTACTCCTCGGCCGCGCTCCAGCTCACCATGGAGGACGAACGGGCGCCCCGGCTGCTGTGCGTCGAGGTCTACAACCACAAGCCCCTGTCGTACGTCACCGAGACCGCGGCCGGGCTGCTCACCGACCTGACCTCCGCCGCCTCCACGGTGTTCGTCCCGACGACCACCCGCACCCGCGAGCAGTACCACCGCATCCGGCTCCCCGGCGCCCCGGCCGAGTTCGCGATCTGCGCCAACGGCGGCCACATCCTGGTGAAGGGCGAGTCCGACCCGGACTGGCAGCGGACCGTGGCCCGCCGCCTCGCCGACGAGTGCGCCCCGCTCGCCGAGGTCCGCGCCCACCTCGTCGCCACCGCCGATCCCGGGTGGCTGCTCAAGGAGCGCGTCGCCGAGGACCTGTTCGCGTACCTCGTGGTCGACCGCGCCGAACTGCCCCCGGAGTGGACGAAGGAGCTCGCCGCCTGGGCGGAGCCGCGCGGCTGGACCGTCTCGCTCCAGGGCCGCAAGATCTACGCCGTACCGCGCCCGCTCACGAAGAGCGCGGCCATGCGCGAGGTCGCCCGGCGCACCGGCGCCACGCAGACCCTTGCCGCCGGTGACTCCCTCCTGGACGCGGACCTCCTGCTCGCCGCCGACCGGGGCTGGCGCCCCGGCCACGGCGAACTCGCCGACGCGGGCTGGAACGCCGCCCATGTCGAGGCCACCGCCGAACGGGGCGTGGCGGCGGGCGAGGAGATCCTGCGCCGTTTCCTGCGCGCCTCGGAAGTCGGGTAACCCCTGCGGGCGACCGTAGAGTTGTGCGATGACCAAGGGAAACTCCACCAAGATCACCGATGAGCTGTACGCGTACATGCTGGCGCACAACCCGCCACTGGACGCCGTACAGCGCGAACTGGTCGAGACGACCTACGCGCGGCTGCCCGACCACGCGGGCATGCAGTCGGCCGAGGAGCAGGGCCCGCTGCTCGCCTTCCTCGTCCGGCTGACCGGCGCCCGGCACATCGTGGAGGTCGGCACGTTCACCGGCTTCTCCGCCCTGGCGATGGCCCAGGCGCTCCCGGCGGACGGGCGGCTGATCGCCTGCGACGTCTCGGAGGAGTGGACGGCCTACGGCCGCGAGGCGTGGGAGAAGGCGGGCGTCGCCGACCGCATCGACCTGCGCATCGCCCCCGCGCTGGACACCCTGCGCGCGATGCCGGAGGAGCCCCACATCGACTTCGCCTACCTGGACGCGGACAAGGGCAACTACATCGCGTACTGGGAGGAACTGGTGCCGAGGCTGCGCCCGGGCGGGGTCATCACCACGGACAACGTGCTGTTCCACGGCCGCGTGACGGACCCGGACGCGACGGGCGCGGCGAAGGCCATCCAGGAGTTCAACGACCACGTCTCGGCGGACGCGCGGATGGACAGCGTGCTGCTCACGGTGTCGGACGGGCTGACACTGTCGCGCAAGCGTTAGCCGCCCGGGGGCGGCGGCTTTGGGGGCGGTGGTCCGGTGTCCCGGGCGCCGCCCCGGGTTCAGCCGCAGCAGCCTCCGCCGCAGCAGCCGCCCCCGCCACCGCCGCCACCGGCGGAGGGCGCGGGCCGGGAGCCGCCGACGGCGACGGCGGACAGCAGCTTCACGGTGTCCTCGTGCCCGGCGGGGCAGGAGGCGGGAGCGGACGACTCGGCCATGGGACGGCTGAGCTCGAAGGTGTCTCCGCAGGAGCGGCAGCGGTACTCGTAACGAGGCATGACGCCAGGTTATCGGCGACGACCCTCGGGCTGTCCACAGCGCGAGAACCCCGGACCGTCCGAGGCGGACGGCGTCAGTGACCTCCCGCGCCGCGTTCCTCGCGGATGTCGGCGACGACGTCCGCGACGGTCTGGCGCAGGCCCTCCGTCACGGTGAGGAAGTGCCAGTAGTCCGGGTGGCGGTTCTCCAGGGCCGTGACCGCCTGGTCCAGGCGGGCCACCGCGTCGTCCAGCGGCCGGGCGTGCCGCGGCTCGGGCGTGTGGCGCCCGGCCATGGCGAGGCGCTGGGCGTCGCGGATGGCGAACCGGGTGCGCTGGATCTCCTGCTGCGGGTCCTTGGCGACGTCATCGAGCCGACGGAGGCGGTCACCGGCGGCGGACACCGCCTCGTCGGTGGCGTTGAGCAGGGCGCGTACGGTGCTGAGCCGGGACGTGGCGTCGGCCCAGCGCTGTTCGTCGCGGGCCTGGGCCGCCTCCTTCAGCTTCTCCTCGGCCCGGCGCACATTGACCGCGGCCTGCTCCGGCACCGGCTGGAGGTCCTGCCAGCAGGCGGCGGAGAACCGGCGCCGCAGCTCGCTGAGGACGGGCTCGACGGACGCGGACCGGGTGGTCAGCGCCTGGGCGCGGGTGCGCAGGGACACCAGCCGACGGTCGATCTCGGCGGCGCGCTCGGGCAGCTTCTCGGCCTCGGCCCGTACCGCTTCGGCGTCGCGCAGCACGCGGTCGGCGCGTTGCAGCGTCTCGGTCACGCCGTGCCGCCCGGCGCCCTGGTTGAGCTTGGTCAGCTCGGGGGCGAGGGCGGCGAGCCGGGCGGCGAGATCGTCCGCCCGCAGTCCGGACGCCCGCACCGCGTCGAGAGCATTGCTCGCGCCGAGGAGCGCCTGTCGCGCGCGCTCGACGGCGGGGGCGAGCCGGGCGAGCTGCGTCTCGGCGCTCCCGAGGAGCGGCCCGAGCCCGGCACCGAACCGGTCGAGCTCCCCCTTGACCCGTACCAGCTGGTCCTTCGCGGAGGTCAGCTCGGCCCGGGCCCGGGAGGCGACGGACGGTTCGAGATCGTCGCGGTCGAGGTCGTGGGCGTCGACGGCGGTGATGTACGCGTGACTCGCCTCGTCGATGCGCCGGCCGAGCGCGTCGAAGTCGTCCACGGCCTTGCGGGCGGCCGGCGAACTGTCGACGGCGGTGATGGTCTCGATGGAGATCTTGAGGTCGCGCTGGGCGGTGTCCAGCTCGTAGAACGCCTCGGCGGCCGCGTCCTTCGCCGCCTGGGCCTCGGCCCGCTGCCCCTCGCCACGCCCGCCGAACCACCGCCGCGTACCGCCGCCGGTGACGGCGAACGGGAGGGCGACGGCGAGGAGGGGGAGGGGCGCGAGGACGAGAACGCACAGGTCGCGCAGGCCGGTGGCGCGCCGGGCACGCCGGTCGCGCGACCTGGAAACGGCCTGGGCACCCGGATCCGCGGCCTGTGCACCCGGATCTGCGGCCTGGGTACCCGGATCCGAGGCCTGGGCACCCGGATCCGCCCCCACCGCACGACGCCGACTCCGCTCCCGGACCGCTCCGGCGATTCCCGCCCGCGGCTGCGCGTCTGTCGCCGTCACATGCCTCTCCCGTGCCGTTCCGCCCTGCCGGATACATTCTCCCACCAGTAAGGACGAACACACGTGCCGGTTAGTTCACGGCGAGCGCGACGACCGCGCCGATTTCTCAGCCGGCGTGCCGGACGGCGACCCCGCCGTTGTCGCTGTGGGCCTTCACCACGTGTCGGCTGCCGTCGCTGCGCGGCACCTTCACGTCGACGTGCCCGTTGTCGGCCGACGCGGAGACGGCGTACGCGGTCTTGCCGGCGGGCAGGTCGATCGCGATGCGCCCGTTGTCGCTGACGGTGTCCACGAGGTCCGGGACCCGGGTGAGATCGAGGTCCACGGACCCGTTGTCCGACCGCGCCACCACGGACCGCGAGGAGACCCGCTCGGCGCGTACGGACCCGTTGTCGCTCTTCAGCTCCAGGGGCCCGCTGACGTCCCGGACGACGACGCCGCCGTTGTCGGAGTAGAGCTTGAGCGGGGTGGTGAACTTGGACGCGGTGACCTTCCCGTTGTCCGCGTCCACGGTCAGCGCGAGGTCGCGCGGCACCTTCACCGTGTGGCGGGCCTCGCAGTTGCTGATCATCGCCTTGCACTTCACGCGAAGGGTGAGCGTGTCCCCCTCCAGCTTCCACACGGGGTCCGGCCCGCTCCCGAGGACGACCCACCCGTCGACCCGCCGGGTCACCTCGATCTCCTTCACGTCGGCCGGAACGACGTCCACGGTCGAGTTCTCCGCGTCGATGGTCAGCGCCTTCCCCCCGAACGCGAACGACTTGTGCTCGGCGGGCGCGTCCTCCGCGTCCGTGCTCCCGCACCCGGCGAGCGCCGCCACGAGCAGAACGGTGCCCCCGACGGCCACGAACGCGCTGCGATTACGGATGGTCATGGTGATCAGGTCCCCCTGGGCCGGCGCTGCGATGTGCCCCCACGGTAGGCAACCGGGGCCACCCCGGACGATCCGGACGGCTACCGTCTCCGGGGTGGGGCTATCCCCCGTAACCCCACCCCGAACCGATTGTCGACACGCCCCACGAGCCATGTAACCTGTTCCTTCATCCACGGGTGCGTAGCTCAGGGGTAGAGCGCTGCTCTTACAAAGCAGATGTCGGCGGTTCGAAACCGTCCGCGCCCACCGACGATATCGAGCAGGTCATGGCCTGTTTTTGACCCCCCGTCCGATCTTGGGCGGGGGGTCTTCTCGTACCCGGAGTCCGCTGAGAGTCCACGTCCCCACGGGGATCTCGCTCTCGCTCACTCGGTCGAGGGAGGATTCCGCAATATTGGTGGGCCCCTCTGCTGCCCACGGCAAGCCGCCCAGACCCCCGGGCGGGACGGTGCGGGACGCCTTGACCAAGTCGTGGCGTCTTCCAGCGTGCTGGCGGACACGCGAACACCAGCACGCAGGTCGAGGAGAGATCCCGGCCGGAACGACCATGATCGAATATGCGCCATCGATGGTACTGACATAGATCACGGCAGGCCAGAGCGTTAACCGGGTGCCCGCCCCGCCCCTCCCCGACTGGGTCCCCGCCTGTCGCCGGGTCATCGGAGACCGCATCCGCGCCGCACGCCTCGCCCCGGAGGAAGTGGCCGGCCGGGACGGGCAGCGGGTCAGCGGGTCGGGTACGACGGCGGGGTGCTTCGGGACCGCTTGCATCGGACCTTGCACAGGATGACGATGCGGCCCGGGCCGCTCGCACCCTCGATCGGGTACCGCTCCGCCGTCTCCCCGGTGAGGGGACGGCCGCAGTTTGCGCACCTCATCCGCGTACCCGACGCCAGGCCCGGCCGAGCCGGGTAGCGGTGACGCACGGCGCGCCGGCGCGGCAGGTCGCGCAGGCGACGGTGTGCCCGATCAAGCTGCGGTACGCCTCGTCGGCCGACGCCGACTTCGCGGAGTTCGTCTGTGCCGTCACGCCCGGTCCTTTCGGCAGGTGGGGCAGCAGCGGGGGTACCAGCGCACCGTGGGGCCGAACTCGGGGAGCGAGAACGGTCGCGCGCCGAGGTCGACGGCTTCGGTGTTGGTCAGCGGAGTGGTGCACCAGACGCAGTGCGCTCCGCGCTGCTGCGCGTCCGACAGCGTGGCGGGATCCGGTAGAGGTAACGCGGTCGTCATGGACGTCCCCCCGTTCGCGGCCGGTGGATACGGCAGACCGTAGGGGCGGAATGTGCGCGCACTCCAGGCATGTGCATATCTGTGCACAATCAGTCCTCGTACGGGTGGATAGCTCCTTCGCGCTCTTGACCGCTCCCACCATTAGCAGGACCGTGTCGCACAGAACTGCACACCGCGTGAGTGGAGGGTGCCATGTCGTTACTGTTCATCGGGATCGACCCCAACACCGGGGACCACGAAAGCCCCACCGTGTGGGTCGACCAGGACAAACACGAGCTTGTGTTCCAGGGATGGAAGCCGAGCCCGGAACTCGAAGCGGAGTGCGCAGCGCTGGAACTCCCGGGCCACGCTGTGGGTATCCCTGAGGGCGAGGCCGTGATCCGTATCCCAGCCAGGATGGTGCACATGATCAGGGAGGCGTGCGATGCCGTCGAACGTGCCGCAGACCTTCCTTGACCTGCTCGGCAACTGCATGCAGTCGGCGGTGCACCTGGAGATGAGGGACGTCTACGCCGTGGACTACGAGCGGGGGCCCTTCGCGGACTGGCGCGCCGGTCGCCGCCATTACGACCTCGCTGACCGGGCATCGTGGTGGCGGCCGTGGCTCGAGGTGGTGGCCGAGGCAACCAACCGCGGCGTCACGATGCGCCGGGCCCGCATCGTGTCCGAGCCTGTCAGCGAGTACACCCGATACCTGTACGACAACACCTTCACCAACGTGGCCGCCGGTGAGCAGGTACGGTGGCTACCCCGTCGGCAGGCGTCCGATATCCCGCTGCCCGGGAACGACTTCTGGTTGTTCGACGGGCAGCTCGTCCAGTGGAACCACTTCGCTGGCGACGGCTCCTCACTGGGGCCTGAGGTCACCAAGGACCTGGCTGCGGTGGCGTTGTGCGACGACGCCTTCGCAGCAGTGTGGGAGCGCGCGAGCCCGCATGGCCAGTACGAGATCCACTGAACGGGACCACCGGACCGATATGACGCTGCCCTCCTCTTCCGCACAGTCCGCACGCGAGGTTGTCGCCCGGCGCCTGCGCGACCTGCGGAAGGGGGCGGGGCTCACCGTCGTGACGCTGGCCAGCAGCTGCGGGTGGCATCACTCGAAGACGTCGCGGATCGAGACCGGGCGCACCGGCCCGACAGCCACCGACATCCGCCTGTGGTGCCGCGCCGTCGGTGCCGAGCGAGACGCCGAAGACCTGATCGCCCAGTCGCTGCACGCCGAGTCGATGTACAGCGAGTGGAGGCATCGGACCCGCACCGGACTGAAGGCGCTCCAGGACAGCGCGGTCGCGTTCTTCCAGCAGACGGAGCTGTTCCGGGTCTACTCCTCGTCCCTCGTCCCGGGCCTGCTCCAGACCGAGGGCTACGCCGCCGCCGTGCTCAGCATGAGCGCGCATTTCCGGGATGTCCCCGTGGACGACAGCGCGGACGCCGCGCGGGCCCGGGTTGAGCGGTCCCAGATCATCCACGAGCGCGGCCGCCGTTTCGTGTTCCTCATCGAAGAGGCCGTGCTCCGGTACCGCATCGGCAGCCCCGACGCGATGGCCGCCCAGCTCGGCTACCTGCTCACGGCCGGTGCCCTACCTGCCGTGTCGCTCGGCATCATCCCGTCCACGGCGTCTCGGGGGCAGTGGCCGCGCGAGACGTTCCACGTCTACGACGACGCGCTGGTGTCCGTCGAGTTGGTGTCCGCGCAGGTACGAATTACTCAGCCGAGCGAGATCGGGCTGTACCTGCGCGCGTTCGAGCAGATGCGTCGCACCGCCGTATACGGAGCGCAGGCGCGCGCCCTGATCGTGTCCGCCATCGATGTCCTGGAATCACCCTAAATGTGACGAAGCGCCCCCGCTACCGGCCGAAGCCGAATCGCGGTGAGCAGCGGACAGCCTGCACGGCCGTTGACCGATTTACCTGGTCGGGGGCCGTTCACCTGCGTTGGGTGCGGGAATTCAAACCACGGTGAATCGCGCCACGACGGTTTCAAGGCCTCTCCATGAGATCGCAGTTGTGCAAGCGGGCTTGTCAGTGGTGTGGTGCATGATCGGCGCATCGGTTCTTCACGGGGATGGGGTAGACGATGGCCATTACGAACAAGAAGGTAGCGGCGCACTCGTTTTTGCAGGGCATGTACTCGGACGGGTACTTCCCCGATCACGTTGTCGACAAGGGTAGGGACACCTTGCTCCGTCTCTGCGCGCGGATCGAGGCCGAGCGACCGGCGGATGTAGCATCCCTGTACGTGCTCACTCAGGCCGCTACAGAAGAATTCAACTCCTTGGAAGCGGAGTTCGAGGCAGCGGGTAGCGAGATCGAGACGATTGCCCGCGAAATCATTGCCGAGGACTTCTGGTTCGTGGCGTCGGCATACGGGTTCTCGGGAGCCGACGCAGAGGAACTGATCGCGACCCGTGATTGGTGACAGGCTGCGGAGGCCAGCTGTGCAGCAGCGAAGTACAGCAACCACAGCAACCGGCCCCGTCAGCTACCGCTGACAACAACGACGCTGTACAAGGCCGTACGCGGGCCTTCGGCGTTCGCATCTGCCATATGACCGGTCGGGCAGGTGGGGGAGGGGCGGCCGGTTACCCGAGTGGGGTGATCTCCTTTGGGCCGTAGCAAGCGGTGGGGTTTGCTGTGGTCAGGGCCCAGTAGCGGTCGCCGAAGGACCAGTGCCACCATTCTGTGGGGTAGTTCACGAGGCCGACCGCCGTCAGGGCGGAGCCCAGCAGTCTGCGGTTGGCGCGGGCTTCTTCGCTGATGTTGTCGGCGTGGGTGTAGCAGGCGCCCTCACTCTCCTCCGGGTCCGCGTTCATCCGTGTACCCAGGTCCAGTTCGTTCCCGGCGGCGTCGGCCAGGGTGAGGTCGACGGCCGCACCGGCGCTGTGCGGGGCGATGTCGGGCGGTGATACGTAGCGGCTCGCCGCTGAGTGGATCTGCTGGGCGGGCCATTCCGGGTGGGCGGACCGCAGTTGGCTCGCGTACTCCTCGAAGTACTGCCGCTGAAGGGAAGGGGGTCGGTATCCCTCGACGAACAGCAGGCGCAGGTTCTGTGGGAGGCCCGCCTGGGCCTTGAGCAGCCGCGCCAGCACGCCTTCGCGCAGGTAGGCGAAGGAGTTTGCCGGGTCCTGCTTGCGTGCGTCGACCAGCAGGGAACCGGCGGTGCGCACGTCCACGAGACGTTCACCGCACTCCGAGACTGGAATGGCGGCGACCTTCGGGTCCGACATCAAGACGATCTCACTCATGAGGCGATCATCTCGCAGACCTTCGACACGGCGATCTCATGGAAGGTCGGTAGGTTGATCCTGTCGACCTACTGAGCGTGGAGGGGAACGTGCTGATCACCGTCGCGGATGTGGAAGCCGAGGCCGAGCGGATTGCCGCGTATGTGGTGCGGACGCCGACCGTGGCCAGCCCGGGGCTCTCCGCTTTCCTTGGGGCGCCGGTCACCACCAAGCTGGAACTGCTGCAGCGCACCGGGTCCTTCAAGGCGCGTGGGGCGACGGCGAAGTTGCTGGCGCTCAGTGAGGCCGAGCGGGCCGCTGGGGTCGTCGCCGTGAGCGGGGGCAACCACGGCATCGCGGTCGCGGAGATGGCCGGTGCGCTGGACATCAAGGCGACCGTCGTCATGCCCCGGTCCGCCCCCGGCCGCTCCGTGGAGATCGCCGAGGCAGCCGGGGCGAACGTCATCCTCGCCGACACCATGGGCGGCGCCTTCGCGCTCGTGGGCGAACTCCAGGAGTCGGGGCTCGCGTTGGTCCACCCCTTCGACGACCCCGTCGTCGTCGCGGGCCAGGGCACGGTGGGCCTGGAGTTCGCGGAGGATGCCGGTGAGCTCACCGACGTACTCGTCAGCATCGGTGGCGGGGGTCTGATCTCCGGTGTCGCGGCCGCGCTGCACGCCCGCCGTCCGGGTGTACGGGTCTGGGGCGTGGAGACCGAGGGTGCGCGAGCCATGTCGGAGGCCCTGGTTGCCGGGGGGCCGGTGCCCGTCGAGCTGTCCTCGATGGTCTCGACGCTGAGCGCCCCGAGCGCCTCGGCGCTCACCTACGAACACGTCTCGGCCCTGGTCACCGATGTCCTCACCGTGACCGATGCCGAGGCCGTGCAGGGGATCCTCGATCTGGCCGACCACGCGAAGGTCTGGGCCGAGCCCGCCGCCGGATGCCTGCTGCCCGCGGCACGCCAGGTGCTCGAACGCGTCGGTGACGGTGTCCGGCTCGGGCTGGTTGTCTGCGGCGGCAACGCGACCACCGCCGATGTGGCCACCTGGGCCGAACGCTTCGGGCTGCGCTGACCCCTACCGCGCGGCGCACAATGGCCGGATGACGTTGACGATTTGGGTCGATGACTGGCAGATGCAGTGCTGCGGGGACCCCTTCGCGCCCGGGGACGTCGTGTCGTGGGCGTTGATGGAGGTCGATCCCGAGGATTACGAGGACCTCGTCGGCGAGGAGCGCGCGGAGGGGATCGACTTCCGCGAGGAGCATCACGGCGGAGAGGAGGGGGTCCTGCCGGTCCCGTTGGAGGTGGTGTCCGTCGTGGAGGTGCACTGCCGTTACGCGGCGCTTCCCGGCGCGACGGACCGGGTTCGCGGCCCCGTTCCGGGCACGACCGAGCTGGTTCCGGTCGAGGGCGCGGCGGACGGGTGGGCGAAGGCCCAGGACGGGGTGAGCTTCGCGGGCTACCTGGTGACGGCCAGGCGGCAGTGAGAGAACGGCCGCCCGTGACGTCAGTGGTCGTACGTGAGCCGTGCCGCCCCGGTCAGGTACGCAGGTGGGGCCAGCCTTCCTTGTTGGAGAAGGATTCGTAGCAGTAGCGGGTCCCGCGGTGCCACTCCTTGCCCGTGGCCAGTTCGTACGCCTCGTCCGGGATGTACAGCAGGCGTTCGCCGTCGTAGTCGAGTGAGGTGTACGGGGCGAACTCGGCGGGGTCCGCGAGGGCGTTCTCCCAGGTCTGGCGGCCCGCTGCCACCACCGCGCAGCGGGCGTAGAGGAAGGAGTCGCCGGACTGCGGGAAAGGGCCGCCGGTCTCCGTCGTCATGCCGATCACCGGGAGGGAGCCGAACTGCTCCTGGTCCAGGCGGTACAGCGCTTCCGCGTGGTGTTCCGCGAAAGCGGTGATGTCGGGGAGGGGGCGGCGGCTCAACCGCTTGGCGAGGCGGTGGCAGTTGGCTTCGGTGGCTCTGCCGTTCAGGGTGGCTGTCAGCGCCCAGAAGTCGGCCCATGTCATGGTCACCGGGGCAGGATGGCAGGCTGGTCCGACAATCGTGACCGCGCCCGTGGAGGATGACCCGTGTCCGAAGTCCTGGTTCGTCTCCGCGAGGACGCCGATCTGGGCGCGGCGGCTGCCGTGCTCGCCGGTGTGCACGAGTCCGACGGGTATCCCGTCGAAGGGGTGGCGGACCCCGAGGCGTGGTTGTCGCCCGAGGGGCTGGTCGCGGCCTGGGTCGCCGAGCTCGACGGGCGGGTCGTGGGGCATGTCGCGGTCAACCGGGCCCGGCACGGGGAGGACGTGGCGCGGCTCTGGCGGGAGCGCGGCGGCGCCGGGGACGCGGAGGTCGCGGTGCTGGCCCGGTTCTTCGTGGGGCGGGACGCGCGGGGCGCTTCCGCCGGTGCGCGGCTCATGGGCGCGGCGGAGGGGTATGCCCGGGCGCACGGGCTGCCGTTGGTGCTTGAGGTCCTGACCAAGGACGCCGCCGCCATCCGGCTGTACGAGCGGCTCGGATGGCAGCGGATCGGTGGGCTCCGGCACTTCTTCGCCGGGCGGCACTTCGACGCCCTGTGCTTCGTGGCGCCGAGTGCCTGAAGGCCGGAGGCGGTCAGGCGGCCGGTGACGTGTGGGCGTACCACGTCTCCGTCTCGTCCGACGGCAGTACGCGGATGAGCTCCGCCCTGCCCGGCAGGTGCGGGAAGAAGCGGTCGGCGTTCCAGGTGCGTGCGTAGGACGGGGCGTCCAGGACCAGCAGCCGGCGGCCCTGCACCCACGGGATGTCGTCCGGCAGGCCCTCGTTCCAGATGCGGGTGCCGTCCGGGGCGAGGAGTTCGAAGAAACCGGTCGCCACCGCGTCCGATTCGCCCTCGGCGGGCTCGGGGCTCGTCGCCAGGCGGACGCTCTCCGGGGAGGGGGCCGTGCCGGGGACGTGGCCGCCGCCGACCAGGACGTGGGCGAGCAGGGTGTGGAGCTGGAAGTTGTCCCCGATGCCGTCGATACGTATCTCGAAGGCCGTCCCGGTCGGGCGGTGGAGCACGATCACGGGTTCGTCGTTCAGCACTGCCAGCGCGTACGACAGGCACTTGAGGTCGTGCCGGTCCAGGGCCTCCACCGCGCGGCAGAGCGGGAGGAGGTCCGACGCGTGCCGGCGGCGTACCTCCGTGCTGCGGCACAGCACCGCGAGGGCGGGCGGCTGCCACTGGTCCAGGGAGCACCAGGCGAGGGCCAGGCGGGTCGCCTCGTAGTCGTCGTCGCCCAGCCGGGCCAGGAACGCCTCGTCGATCAACTCCTCGTCCGGGGCGGGGAGTTCTTCGCCCTTCGCCGTCCAGCGGCGCGCGAACTCCGCCGCGTCCAGCAGGTCCCGGCGGACGCCGTCCAGGATCGGTTCCGCGCAGGCCAGTGGGTCGGCGCCCCGCTCGACGCAGTAGCCGGCCGCCATCGCGAGCATCGGGCGCGGCCCGGTCGGCGGGAAGGCGGGGAGCAGGGCCGCGAGGCGGGGTCCCGCGTCGACGCACTCGGCGTCCGAGGCCGACTCCGCACTGCTCATCACGGCGCCGAACGCGCGCCCGGTGCGGTCGCCGTCGCGGGCGGCGACCGCCTCCTCCAGGTCGGACACGGCGGCGGTGAGGCGCGCGGCCTCGGGCTTCCTGTTGAAGATCACCGGCACACCTTAGGGCGTGGCCGTCATGCCTCCTCCGCCCGGGCCGCCGTGACCAGGACGGACAGCGACGAGCGGGTCTCCTGGAGTGCGGAGATGCGGTCGTCCAGGCCCTGGAGGTGCTGTTCCAGGGTGTCGAGCTTGCACAGGGCCACCGTGCCGTCCTGCCGTACGCACGGGAGCAGGTCGCGGATGGTCCGGGTCGGCAGGCCCGCGTCGAGGAGCGAGCGGATGCGGCGGACCACGGCGGGGGCGTCGGCGTCGTAGCGGCGGTGACCGCCCGCGAGGCGGTGGGAGGCGAGGAGGCCCTTAGGAGGACCTGGACCGGCACAACGACCTGCCCGCGCTGCGCGCCCTTCTCGACAACCTGCCGGCCTTCCTGGAGGGGCCGCCCGAGGTGTACGTCGACACCATGATCAGTCCGTACGCGAACTCCGCGGAGAGCGCTCCACTCGGTACAGTCCCCGTGTGACCAGCGAGCCCGAACCGAAGATTCCCGAGATCACCCGCACCGACTGCGCGCGGTGCGGCACCGAGGTGCACGGTCTGGCCGGGCGGTACGCCTGTGCGCTCTGCGGGTGGGTCAACCACTACTCGGAAGGGCACGAGGAGTTGCCCGGCCTGGACGCCGACCCCGACCACGGGCGGCGCTAGGGCGCGTTCCGAAAGCCGGGTGCCCTCCGGCCGTGCCGCCCCTACCCTGCCGGGATGGCTGACACGCGTGCTGGACTGATGACCGTCGGCGACCAGGGCGTTTCGCCGTTGCGATTGCCCGCCTTCCGGCGGTTCCTGCTCGCTCACCTCGTCTCCGCGACCGGGTCCGCGATGGCCCCCGTGGCCCTGGCGTTCGCCGTGATCGAGCAGGGCGGGGGAGCACGGTCGCTCGGGATCGTGCTGACCGCCAACACCGTGCCGGCCCTGGTCCTGCTGCTCCTCGGCGGCGTGCTGGCGGACCGGGTCTCGCGCAGCCGGATCCTCTTCCTCGGCAACCTGGTTGCGGGCGCCGCGCAGGCGGTCGTGGCCGTGCTCATGGCGACCGGGACGGCGACCACCGCCGCGATCAGTCTGTGCGCCTGCGCCTCGGGGGCGGCGGCCGCGTTCACCACGCCGGCGGCCCAGGGGGTCGTGCCCCGGCTCGTGGGACCCGGGCGGCTTCAGCAGGCCAACGCGCTGGTCCGGGTGCCCAGGAACGCGGTCAAGGTCGTCGGACCCGTCGTCGGCGGGTTCGTCGTCGCGCTGACCGGGCCCGCTTGGGCGCTCGGGTGGGACGCCGTGACCTTCATCGTGGCCGCGCTGCTGCTGGCGGGGCTGCGGCTCGCGGGGACGGTGTCCGCCGGAGGTCGGGGCGCGGGGCTGCTGGCCGATCTGCGGGTCGGGTGGGCCGGCTTCAGGTCCCGGGTCTGGCTGTGGAGCTACACCCTGTGCGGTACGGCGGTCGTGGCCGCCTGGCTGGCCGGGTACCAGCTGCTCGGGCCGCTCGTGGCGGACCGCGACTACGCGGGCGCCGGGTCCTGGGGGCTGGTGCAGGGGGCGTTCGCGGCCGGGCTGCTCGCGGGGACGTTCGTCTGCCTGCTGTGGAAGCCGCAGCGGCTCGTGCTGGTCTGCGTGGTGACGAGTTCCGGGCTCTTCCTGCCGTTGGCCGCGATGGGGCTCGGGCTGCCGCTGCTCTGGGTGCTGGGGGCGGCCGCCGTCGCCGGGGCGGGGATGGACGTGGCCATCGTCGCCTGGTCCACCGCCATGCAACAGCAGGTCCCCGACGAGGAGTTGGGGCGCCTCAACGCCTTCAACTCGCTGGGGGAGCAGATCGCGATCCCCCTCGGCTACCTCGTGGTCGCGGCCGCGTCCGCCTACTGGTCCGGCGGGCACATCCTCCTGGTGTGCTCCGCCGTCATCCTCGCCGCCGGGGTCGCCAACGCCTGCGTACGCGATGTGCGCCGGATCAGGCGGAAGTGAGGCGCCCCGGCGCCTCCGGTTCCGGGCAGGCCGAAGAGTCGTTGGTTTGCATATGTCGGTCACCGACCTATAGTGGCGCCATGGCATCCAAGAAGAACCTCGTCGCCAACCGCGAGTCCCTGGCCCACAAGGTCCGTTACGCCGCGAGCCGGCCGGACCGCATCGCGCCCTACCTGAAGCGGGCCGCGCGTGACCGGTGGCTGGCCTTCAAGCACCCGGACCACGTGAACTACTACCGGGCCGTGATGGCCTCGGACACCCGGCGCAACCCGGAGGCCGCCGTCGGCAGCCAGACGCACGAACGCTGGCTGGCCCTGGGGCAGATGCAGTTCGACTACCTCGTGGAGCACGGGCTCGCCCCCGGCGCCAGGATGCTCGACATCGGGTGCGGGAACCTCCGGGCCGGCTGGCGGTTCATCGACTACCTGGAGCCCGGGCACTACTACGGCATCGACATCTCGCCCGACATCCTCATCGCCGCCAAGCAGACCCTGACCACGCAGGGGCTCCAGACCAAGGTGCCGCACCTGACCATCACCAAGGACCTGACGCTGGACTTCCTGCCGGACGCGCACTTCGACGTCGTCCACGCGCACAGCGTGTTCTCCCACTCGCCGATCGAGATCATCGAGGAGTGCCTGGCCCATGTGGGCCGCGTCCTGGCGCCCGGCGGGCACTTCGACTTCACCTTCGACCGCACCACCGGCGCCGAACACCAGGTGCTGCGCGAGGACTTCTACTACCGCACCGAGACCCTGATCGCCCTCGCCGCCCGGCACGGGCTGCGGGCGCGGTTCATGGAGGACTGGGAGAAGCTGGGGCACGGGCAGTCGAAGATACGCGTGACCGCCTGACGCCCCCGCGCCTCGGCTGCTGCCCGCCCGGCCCTCCGTCGGCCGGTGCCCGCCCGGCTGCCTCAGCCGGTGCTCGTCCCGCCCCGCAGCCGCCACAGCCGCAGCGCCACCCCCGCCGCCGCCACGACGGCCAGCGCCGGGACCACGGTGTCCCGGTCCACCGCCCCGGCGCAGTACCCCATCGCGACGAACGGCGCCCCGGCCAGCGCGAACCGGCCGGGCGTGCGCAGGCGGGCCAGTGCCGGGCGGCCCGCGAGGAGCAGGGCGGCGGCCATCGGGACGCCCAACCGCCAGAGCACGTAGGCGAGATGGCTGCCGGTGTCCGCCAGGGTCAGGGCGGCCACCGCGAGCCCGGTCCACAGCAGCAGCGCGATCCGGGCCGCGGCGCCCAGGGAGCGGCCGGGCGGGCGCAGATCCGGCGGGCAGGCCAGCGGCAGCGCGGCCACCGCGACCGGGGCCAGGAGATACGGGGCGGCGGCGGTCGGGGGCAGTACCCCGGCCGCCAGCGGGACCACGAGGAGCGCGAACTCCTGGGCCAGCGTGCCCGCGAACGCGCACCGCGCCCCCGCCGCGAACCGCCCGCCCAGCGCCAGGACCGCCCCCGCCAGCGTCACCAGGTCGCAGCCGATCATGACGAAGCTGAGCGGGACCAGGAAGTCCGGGTTCCCGCTCAGCCGCCAGTCGCCGAGCATCGAGACCAGGCCGAAGGCGGCGTACGCGGCCGTCGCGGCGAGCGCGAAGGGCGCGGCGGCCGCGAACAGGCGGCCGGCGGGCTGCGCGGAACCTGCGGGGGCGCCTTGTCGATCAGGGCCGGGTCCGCGACGCCTGGCACGGCACCTCGCGGCGTTGCCGGAACGACCGAATGGCTCCGCCATTAGGACGTTCCGGCGCCTTGCGATGCACCGCACCAGCCGCCGCGGCCTGATCCGGCCCTGATCGACAAGGCGCCCCCAGGCGCAGCCGCATCCGCAGCGCGTGCGCCACCAGGTCGCCCGCCTCCCGGAACCGGGCGGTCCGGCCCGCGCCCTCGGTCGCCTAGCGGTACGCCTCCGCGATGTCCGCCCCGAACGCGCGGCGGTACCCGGCCGGGTAGAGCCGCAGGAGCGGGGTGCTCACGCGGTGGCCGGCTTCCCGGCGACCCCCAGGCGCCGGGTCGCCTCGCGGGCGGTGGCGGCGATCCGGCGGGCCTCGGCGGCCAGGGTCTCCCGGCCGGTCGCGGTGAGCGTGTAGGTGCGGCGGAGCCGGCTGTCCACGACCTCCTCCGCGTGCACCTCGATCAGGCCCTCGTTCAGCAGCCGTTCCAGCGCCCCGTACAGCGTGCCGGTGCGCATTTTGACCCGGCCGCCGGAGATCGTCTCGACCTCGCGCGCGATGGCGTATCCGTGCCGGGGCTCGTCCGCCAGGGCGGTCAGGAGGAGGAGGGTCGGTTCCTGCATCGCGCGTTCACTCATGCCCGTATCGTACGCCAGGCATGGGTCACTCACCGGCATATGACGGGCCGCCCTGAGCTGCGACGGGAAGGACCTTCCCCAGGCGGGCCAAGGGGGAGAGCGCCATGAAGAGCGGGGAGAGGGCGAGCGCGACCGCCGTGACGAGGAGGCTCGGGCGCAGCCCCCACGTACCCGCGAGGAAGCCGCCGAGCAGCGAGCCGAACGGGGTGAGGCCCATCCCCGCGAAGTTGATCGTCGCCACCACCCGCGCCTGGATGCGGACCGGCGTGACCGCCTGCCGTACGGACATCACCGTGACGTTGACCAGCTGGCCGAACGTACCGAAGACCAGGTTGACGGCCATCAGCGCGGGCAGGACCAGGGGCCCGGAGCCGTGCAGCGCCGGTACGCCGAGCATCACGCCGTCCGCCAGGACCGCCGACCCCACCAGCACCACGCCGTACCCCAGCCGCTCCGGCAGCCTCGCCGCGAGCAGCGACCCCAGCACCGCGCCCGGGCCCGTCGCCGCGAGCGCCAGGCCCACTTCGGCGCCGGACAGGCCCAGTTCGCGCGGCAGGAACAGCAGATAGACCGTCATCAGCGCGGCGAGCGAGAACTGGAACAGGGCCGACGCCAGCCCCACCGCACGCAGCGCCGGATGCCGGGCCACGAAGCGGAGCCCCTCGTGGATGCGCCGCAGGACCGGTGCCGGAGCCCCGGCGGGGGCGGGTACGCGTTCCGGGCGGCGGATGCGGCCGATCGACACGGCCGACAGCACGAAGAAGCCCGCACCGGTGACGACCGCGAGCAGCGGCGAGAACAGCGACATCAGCGCGCCGCCGAGCGCCGGGCCGCCGATCCGCGCCGCCGACCTGCTGCCCTCCAGCGCGCTGTTGCCCCGCATCAGCAGCTCGCGGTCCACCAGCCGCACCAGCGACGCCTGGTACGCCACGTCGAAGAACACGCTGCCCACCCCGAGCAGGGCGGCCACCACGAGCAGGACCGGCAGCCCGAGCACGCCGAGCAGCAGCGCCAGGGGCACCGCCGCCAGGGCCAGCGCCCGGCCCAGGTCCGCCGCCACCATCACCGTGCGGGTGCGGCGGCGGTCCGCCCACGCGCCCGCGAACAGCGACAGCAGCAGGATCGGCGCCTGCTCCACCGCGCGCAGCAGACCGAGCGCGCCCGCGTCGGCGTGCAGCGAGACGACGGCGACTAGCGGCAGCACGACCAGGAGCGCCTGCTCACCGAACTGGGAGGCGGTCTGCCCGGCCCACAGACGCAGGAAGGCGGAGTCCCGCCGGAGGGCGGGGGAGGGGATACGGGAATCGGGATGCACGGGGGCCCCTTCGGGCTGCGGACGGCAAGGCTCCGCCGCCGCGCGACGCAGAGGTGTGCGTCGGCGGTCCGGCGGGAAGGGCTCGCTGTGCCGCGCTCGGAGGCAGCACGCGATGACGGGTCGTTCTACGACGTCAGCGCGTGCGAGGGCTACCGGGCAACTTTCCCTCCTTCGGGTCGTCGGGTGAGGGGAGGCTAGCCGCCCGGCGGAACGGGGAACAACGGATTTCCGCCGTCGCCGTCCGGCGCCTCCTCGCGGGCCAGCTGCCGGAAGCACTCCCGCAGCCAGGCGTGGGCCGGATCCGCGTCGTGGCGCGGGTGCCAGGCCATGCCGAAGGGGAGCGGCGGCAGCGCGAAGGGGATCTCGAACGTCCGCAGCCCCAGGGGTTTTGTCAACGGGCGCGCCCGCAGGGAGGTCAGCCCGACCAGGTCGCTGCTGAGCAGGATGAACAGCGACGACGGAAGGGTGCCCACACTGGCCACGACCCGCCTGCTCAGGCCGAGTTCCGCGAGGGCGGTGTCCACCGGGCCCGCCGTCCGGCCACGACGGGACACCGTCACATGGTCGGCGGCGGCGAACCGGGCCGGGGTGATCTCCCCGTCCAGGAGCGGGTGGCCCGGGCGCACCACGCCCATCATCCGGTCGTTGTAGAGGTGTTCGCGGCGCACCTCGGGGGAACGCGTGTCGAGCACCCCCACCTCCAGGTCGGCGGCGCCCTCGCGCAGGAACGGGCCGTCCACATGGCTCTCCATCAGGAAGCGGAGCCGTACGCCCGGCGCCTCGCGGGCGATCCGGGCGAACAGCGCGGGGCCGGAGACCGCCGCCAGGGTGTCCTGGGCCAGCACCGTGAACGTCCGCGACAGGGCGCGCAGGTCCACCTTGCCGCCGGACAGGAACAGTCCGCGCGCCCGCTCCACGACCGCGCGCACCTCGCCGTGGATGGCCAGGGCGTGCGGGGTGGGCACCATCGTGCGCCCGGCGCGCACCAGCACCGGATCGCCGAGCGCCTTGCGGATGCGGCCGAGGGTGCGGCTCATCGCGGGCTCGGACAGATGCAGCCGGGCGGCGGCCCCGGAGACGCTGCATTCGTCCAGGAGGACGTCCAGGGCGACCAGAAGATTGAGGTCAAGGCCGGATTGCGTCACGCGCATACATCCCTTGTCGAAGATGCATTGGAAAGCAAGTCGCGCCAACTCTACGGTGGAAGCACATCCCACCCGCCACGGCTCCCAGGAGGAGCGTTGTCCCCGTATGCCCAGAAGCCCCCGCGCCTTACGCCCGCCGCGCAGTACGTGCTCTGCGCCTGTGTGCTCGTCGCGCAGGGCATGGTCGCCGCCGTCAACCTGCTCATCCCCCAGCTCGCCGCCTCCGCCCTGCACCCGTCCTCCAGCGAACTGCTGTGGTCGGTCGACGCCTACGTCATCGTCTTCGCCGGACTGCTGATCCCGGCCGGGGCGCTCGGCGACCGCTTCGGCCGCAAGGGCGCCCTCCTCGCCGGACTCGGCCTCTTCGCGGCGGGCGCCGCCGTCAGCGCGCTCGCCACCGTCCCCGCCGTGCTCATCGCCGGACGCGGGATCTGCGGAGCCGGGGCCGCGCTGATCATGCCCGCGACCATGTCTCTCCTGATCACCCTCACCCCGCCCGCCCGCAGGTCCCAGGCGCTGGCGACCTGGACGCTCGCGGCGGGCCTCGGCGGCCTCGCGGGCAACGTCGGCGGCGGCCTCGCCGGCCAGTTCTCCACCTGGCGCGCCCTGTTCTGGGCGATGGTGCCGCTCGCCGCGCTGCTCGCGCTCGCCGTCGCCCGCCTCACGCCCCGCAGCCCCGAACGCACCGACTCCGCGCCCGACCCGCTCGGCTCGCTGCTGCTCGTCGCCGCCCTCACCGCCCTGGTGTACGGGATCATCGAGGGTCCGCCGCAGGGCTGGGGCTCGGCGCGGGTGCTGACCGCCTTCGGCCTCGGAGCCGTACTCCTCACCGTGTTCACCGTCCACGGGCTGCGCGCCGCACGGCCGCTGCTCGACCCCCGGATCTTCGCCTCGCCCGTGGTGCGCGCCGGGACCCTGGGCATCGCCACCGCGTTCTTCGGGCTGTTCGCGCTGTTCTACGTCAACTCCCAGTACCTCCAGTACGTGAAGGGCTTCCCGGTCGGCCTCGCCGGGGTGGCGATCGTGCCGCTCACCGTCGGGATGGCCGTCATGCCGAAGTTCGGGGCGCGCTGGCAGGACCGGTACGGCATCCGCCCGGTGGCGGGCGGCGGGCTCGCGGTGATCGGCCTGGGCCTGCTCCTCGTCTCGACCGCCGACGGCAGCACCCCGTACGCGCTGTACGCCGTCTACCTCCTCGTCATCTCCGCCGGTACGGGGCTCTGCGCGCCCGCGCTCACCGTGGCCGTCGTCGCCGGGCTGCCCGCGCACCGCAGCGGGCTCGGCTCCGGGCTCAACACTGCGGCGCGCGAGATCGGGGCGGCGCTCGGTGTCGCCGTCGTCGGCACCGTGCTGGCCTCCGGGACGGGCGCGGACCACACCGGGGCCGCCCACGCGGCCGCCTTCGCCCCGGCGATGTCCGATGGGCTGCGGGTCGTGGCGGCGGTGCTCCTGGTCGCCACGGTGTTCGTGGTCCTGGGGACGTCGGGGCGGCCGCGCGGTGCGGCGGAAGGGCCGGACGGCGGGGACGGGGCGGAGGCGGGGAGCGTCACCCGTACGGGCGCGTCCGCGTAGCCGGGCCGGGAAGGGCGGCGCAGGGTCGGTCTGACCTGTACGTTCCCCTCCGGCTCAGGAGTCCCCATGGCCCAGACCGCGCCCCCGCCGGGCACCCCGTCCCCGCCCTCCGCACCGCGCCCGCAGGAGGAGAACCCGTGGGCGTCCGGCGGGGTCATGTTCGCCGGTGTGCTGCTGCTGGTGGACGGGGTGCTCGACGCGATCAAGGGCATCGCCGGTATCGCGTCGGACGAGGTGTACGCGCGGATCAACGACTACGTCTTCAAGTTCAACGTGACGGCCTGGGGCTGGATCCACCTCATCCTCGGCATCGTCATCGCGATCGTCGGCTGGGGCATCCTCAGGGGCTCCGCCTGGGCGCGCGGGGCCGGTGTGGGACTCGCGGCGCTCAACATGATCGCCAACTTCATGTGGCTGCCCTACCAGCCGGTCTGGGCCGTGGTCTCCCTCGCCATCGACACGTTCGTCATCTGGGCCCTGTGCACGGCACGGAAGCCGGTCATCTGACCGGTCGCTGCGGGCAGGGTGTGTGCCGTTGTCAGTGGCACGGGTCACACTGGAGACATGTGCCGCAGTATCAAGACCCTCCGACCGCCCGCCCTGCCCGAAGAGGCCACCGAGGACGACATCCGAGCCGCCGCCCTGCAGTTCGTCCGCAAGGTGTCGGGCTTCCGCGCCCCGGCCGCGCACAACAGGGAAGTCTTCGACCGTGCCGTGGACGAGATCGCTGAGGCGACCGCCCGGCTGCTCGACGGCCTGGAGATACGGGGCGGTGTCAGGACGCCATAGGGGGCGCGGCGGCCGCGGCGGCGGCCGGGCGTCGCATGAGCAGCGCGGCGAAGGAGCCCGCGAGGAACAGGGCGAGGACCGAGACGGCCGTGCCGAGCCAGCTCGCGCCCAGCCACTGCGCGCCGAAGTAGCCGAGCCCCACGCTGTAACCGGCCCAGGCCACGCCCGCGACGGCCGACCAGGGCAGGAACTCCTTCACCTTGCGGTGCGAGGCGCCCGCGCCCAGCGAGACGACCGAGCGTCCGGCCGGGGCGAAGCGCGCGATGACGACGAGGATGCCGCCGCCCCGGCTCAGGGCGGCGCCGAGGCGTTCCTGCGCGGAGGTCAGGCGGCGGGAGCGGGCGATGGCGCGGTCCAGCCGCTCGCCGCCGTGCCGGGCCAGCCGGTACGCGGCGAAGTCGCCGAGCACCGAGGCGGTGGCGGCGCACAGGACGAGGGCCAGCAGGGAGGGGACCTCGGTCACCTGGCGGGCGGCGCCCGCCGCGTCGGCGGCGACACCGGTGGTGCCCGCCGCGGCGGCCGTGGCGGCGGTGATCACCAGCACGCCGCTGGGCAGTACGGGGAGGAAGACGTCCAGCAGCACGGAGAGGGCGACCGCAACGTAGATCCATGGGCTGCCGGTCAGCGCACCCACACTCTCTAGCACCGTCTACTCCCCGATCGGCAACAGCGCCGCGGCGTCGCAGGGGAGCGGCAGGAGCGGCAGGGTCAGCTGTACAGCGTACGCCTGCCGTTCACCCGGTGATCCCTATATATGCGTGATGTTGGGCACCCCGGTCGGGGGCGGCTTGGGTGCGCACCGCCGGGGAGCGGTTTTCCCGGCGGTACGCGAGGGGTGTGCGGGGCCCGGTCGGTCAGCGGGCCCGGGGGAGTGGGGAGAGGCGTCAGACGGCGACCGGGGAGCTCTGTTCCTGGGCGTGGTCCCGGTCCTGACGGTCCGGGGTGCGGGCGGTGAGGAGGTTGTCCAGGGCCAGGGCGCCGGGGCCGGTGAAGACGAGGAGCAGGAAGACCCAGCAGAAGACGGCCGACGGTTCGCCGCCGTTCTGCAGGGGGAGCAGGGCGTTCGACTGGTGGACCGTGAAGTAGGCGTAGGCCATGGAGCCGGACGAGACCAGGGCGGCGGGACGGGTGCCGAGGCCCAGGGCCACGAGGACGCCGCCGACGAGCTGGATCACCGCCGCGTACCAGCCCGGCCAGGTGCCGGCGGGTATGGACCCGCCGCCGTGGGCGCCGCCGAGGACGCCGAAGACCGAGGCGGCGCCGTGGCAGGCGAAGAGGCCGCCGACGACGATGCGGAAGAGCGCGAGGACGTAGGGCTGTGCCCGGTGGAGGTGTGGGGTCATGGGGGGAGGCTCCTTCGGTCTGGTGGGGACGTGAACCGACTGGGCGCAAAAGATTAGGTAGACCTCACCAATACTTGCAAGTTCAACGTTTCGTCGACTGGCTGAAATTCGACGGGCTGTTGTGAGCCGTTCGGCGCGCCAATACCGCCTCGAACTGGGCAGCCTCGTTCCTTTGCCTGGCCTGAACCAATGGCGGCGCAGTTTTCCGGCCACGGGCGTCCGGTTCCGTCAGTGGGGGCTCCCACCACGGCACCCCCGGCTCTCACTGGAGTCCCAGTGGAGTTCCGGGCCCCTCGTGCCCCATTGGCGGACTGTGGGCCCGCCGGCCAGGCCGTCGGGCGGCAGGTGGCTTGTCATGGACAGCCGTAGTAGGCCGAAAAAACACGTCGGTGGCCCCGCCGGCCGGCCCGTCGTCGGGGCATCGGCCGGTGGGGCCACCGGGGTTGGGGGCGCGGTCGGGTGTTTCCGGGTCAGCAGCCGCTGAGCGCGGACTGCAGGGCCGACTTCTCGGCCGAGTCGACGGACAGGTTGTAGTAGTGCTTCACGTGGATCCAGGCGCGCACATAGGTGCACTTGTACGCGGCGCGCGGCGGCATCCAGGACGCCGGGTCCTTGTCGCCCTTGGACTGGTTGACGTTGTCCGTGACCGCGATCAGCTGCGGGCGGGTCAAGTCGTTCGCGTACGCCTGCCGTTGGGCGGTGGTCCAGCTGGAGGCGCCCGAGCGCCACGCCTCGGCGAGCGGGACCATGTGGTCGATGTCCACGTCGGACGAGGCGGTCCAGGTGGCGCCGTCGTACTCCGAATACCAACTGCCGCTGGTCGCGGCGCAGCTGGAGTTCTGGGAGACGTTCGTGCCGTCCCGCTTCAGGACGACCTCGCGGGTGTCGCAGGCTCCCGACTGGGTGATCCAGTGCGGGAACTTGTCCCGGCTGTAGCCGCTGGACGAGCCCTCCGCCTTCACGGTGAGCTCGCTCAGGTAGGTGCGGGCGGTGGACGCGGCGATCGGGGTGGGCATGGCCGCCTGGGCGCTCGGTGCGGTGAGCAGGCCGGTGGTGGCGGCGAGTGCGGCGGATGCGGCGAGGACGGCTATGCGACGCGCGTAGACACCTGACATGCGAACTCCCTTGATGTGGGGGGATGTGGACGGGCTGTCATGAACGGCCCGGCCATCGTGGCGGCGCCGGGTTTCCGTGGGGTGGGCGCCAGGTAACAGGGTGGCGACATGGGCACGTCACATCAAGGGATCTGACAAAGGGGTTCGTGGTGCGGGGGGCGTGCGGACCCGTGCGCGCGGGCGCGATGAGCCGGTCCGGCGCGGCGCCGGCGCCCGTGACCTGCGGAGGAGCGCATGCGTAAGGCCCCCGCCCGGGAGGGGCGAGGGCCGTACGGAGGTTCGTGGTGCTGGTGTTTGACGTGGGGTCAGTGGCCCCGGTGTGCGCGCAGGCGCACGTGGTCGGCGGGGTGTTGCGCGCCCCGCCCGGAGACTACCGCGCCTCGACGTGCAGCGTGATCGTGCCGTCCGCCGCCGCCTCGACGCGCAGCTGCGTCAGGTCGGCCACATGGGCGTCCGGGGAGTGGGCCCCGGCGCGCGGGCCGACGCCCACCACGCGCATGCCGGCCGCCCGGCCCGCCGCGATGCCCGCCTCGGAGTCCTCGAAGACCACGCAGTCCGCCGGGGCGAAGCCCAGCGCCGCGGCGCCCTTGAGGAAGCCCTCCGGGTCCGGCTTGCTGGCGCCCACGCTCTCGGCGGTGATGCGGAGGTCCGGCATCCGCAGCGAGGCGGCGCCCATCCGGGCCGTCGCCAGCGCCAGATCGGCCGAGGTGACCAGGGCGTGCGGAAGGGCGGCGATGGCGTCCATGAACGCGGGGGCGCCGCCGACCGGGACGACGCCCTCGGTGTCGGCGGTCTCCTCGGCGAGCATCACCTTGTTGTCCGCGTAGTTCTGCTCCATCGGGCGCTCCGGAAGCAGGACCGCCATCGTGGCGTAGCCCTGGCGGCCGTGGACCACCTTCAGCGCCTCTTCCGGGTCGAGACCGTTCCGCAGCGCCCAGCGCCGCCAGCAGCGCTCCACGACGGCGTCGGAGTTCACCAGGGTGCCGTCCATGTCGAGCAGCAGGGCGCGGGCGGTGAGGGCGGTGGCCGGCATGGGCGGGCTCCAGAGCGGGGGGAAGCGATCGCCGCGGGGGTGAGCGGCGCGGGAGATCAAGCGGCCCCCGCCCGCCGGTCAGGGTGTGCGCGCAGGGGCCACTTTGTTTCTCCACGATACAAAAACGGGGTCGCGAATGCGAATCCCCTCCGGGGGGCGGTCGTCAGTGGCGCCCGCGCCCCGTCGTCACCGCCTCCAGGCGGCTCCGGGTGTTCGGGCCGTAGACGCCGTCCGGGTCCCCGTCGATGTTCCACCAGGTCTGGAGGTCGCTCACGGCCTGCTCCGTGCGGTCCCCGTAGTCCGAGTCGACCGGGCCGTTGTACACCCAGACCTCCCGGAGCCGGTTCTGGAGCTCCGCGACCTCCGTGCCCCGGTCGCCCCGCCGCAGGGTCCCGGCGTCATCCGTCGACGAGGGGGGCGGGGCCACGCCCTCGACCGGGGCGCTGCTGCTCGCGGTCGCCGACGGGGACGCCGGGGCGCCCGCGCCGGGGGCCGAGGAGGACGCCGTGGCGGACCGGGAGGGGGAGGCGGAGGACGAGGCGGAGGCGGACGACGAGGCGGAGGCCGATGCCGACGAGGTGGGGGAGGCGGAACGGCTGGGCGAGGCGGAGGCCGAGGACGAGGCGGACGGCGCGGGCTCGCCGCTCTCCTCGGGGAGGCTGGTCACCGTGGAGGGCAGGGCCTGGTCCAGGTCGGCCTCCCCGCCGCCGTCCCCGTTGAACAGCCCGCCGACGAAGGCCGCGGTGCCGACCACGGCGACCACGGCCGCCCCCGCGATCACCGCGGCGAACGGCTTGCGGCGGCGCGGGGCCACCGGATCGGGGCCGGTGAGCAGGAGAGCGGTGTCGGGCTCCCCGGTGCCGGGCTCCTCGGTCTGCTGCCCGGCGCCCGCCGCCGGGTCCAGGAACAGCGGCATCGTGGTCGCCGCGTCACCCTCGGGGCCGTAGACCTGCGGGGCGCCCGGCGGGGGCGTCGTGGCCGCCGTCGCGGTGCCGTCGCCCAGGGTCACGTACGGGCGGATGCGCAGCGGGTCGAAGTCCTCCGCCGCGGCCATCTCCGCGGACCGGCCCGCGTGGTGCTCGTCGGCGACGCGCTGCTGCTCGGCGGCCCGCTCCGGGTCGGTGACGTAACCCGGCGCACCGGTGTTCCGGCCCGCGCAGGCGCAGCCGGGAGCGGCGCCCGGTCTGCTCTCCGTACCGCACTCCGGGCATATATGTCCGGCCATCGTGGGTCCCCTCCCCTTGAACTGCCTGCGATTATGCAGCCCGCCGCCGAGAAGCCCAATCATCCGGCCTCCCGGCAGGCCATAACGGGGCAGAGCGGACAGGATGGGGGTGTAGCGGACCCGAGGAGACGTTTCATGGCCCAGCAGCAGAGCCCCCCGGCCCCCGGCGCCCCCGGCGCAGAACACTCCACGCGGTCGGTCCTGGTGGCGATCGGCGCACTGCTCCTCGGCATGCTGCTCGCGGCACTCGACCAGACCATCGTCTCCACCGCGCTCCCCACCATCGTCAGCGACCTCGGCGGGCTCGAACACCTGTCGTGGGTGGTCACCGCCTATCTGCTGGCCTCGACCGCCGCGACCCCGCTCTGGGGGAAGCTGGGCGACCAGTACGGGCGCAAGAAGCTGTTCCAGACCGCGATCGTCATCTTCCTGATCGGCTCCGCGCTCTGCGGTCTCGCCCAGAACATGCCCCAGCTGATCGGCTTCCGCGCACTCCAGGGGCTCGGCGGTGGCGGTCTGATGGTGCTGTCCATGGCGATCGTCGGCGACATCGTCCCGCCGCGCGAGCGCGGGAAGTACCAGGGGCTCTTCGGCGCCGTGTTCGGTGCGACGAGCGTCCTCGGGCCGCTGCTCGGCGGCTTCTTCACCCAGCACCTCAGCTGGCGCTGGGTCTTCTACATCAACCTCCCGATCGGCGTCGTCGCCCTCCTCGTGATCGCCGCCGTGCTGCACATCCCGGTCCGCCGGACGAAGCACACCATCGACTACCTGGGCACCTTCCTCATCGCCTCGGTCGCCACCTGTCTCGTCCTCGTCGCCTCGCTCGGCGGCACCACCTGGGCCTGGGGCTCGTGGAAGATCATCGGCCTCGCGGTGCTGGCCGTGGTGCTCCTGATCGCGTTCGTATTCGTGGAGCGGCGCGCCACCGAGCCGGTGCTGCCGCTGAAGCTGTTCCGGATCAGGACCTTCAGCCTCGTCGCGGTGATCAGCTTCGTCGTCGGCTTCGCGATGTTCGGCGCGATGACCTATCTGCCGACCTTCCTCCAGGTCGTGCACGGGATCACGCCGACGATGTCCGGTGTCCACATGCTGCCCATGGTGTTCGGGCTGCTCATCACCTCGACGGTGTCCGGGCAGATCGTCAGCCGTACGGGCCGCTGGAAGGTCTTCCCGGTCGCCGGTACGGGCATCACCGCGATCGGGCTGCTGCTCCTGCACCGGCTGACGGTGTCCAGCGGCACCTGGGAGATGAGCGCCTACTTCTTCGTGTTCGGCGCGGGCCTCGGCCTGGTGATGCAGGTGCTCGTCCTGGTCGTGCAGAACGCCGTCTCGTACCGGGACCTCGGTGTGGCGACCTCGGGGGCGACGTTCTTCCGGTCCATCGGTGCCTCGTTCGGCGTGGCGATCTTCGGCACCATCTTCACCAACCGGCTCACCGACAAACTCGGCGACGCGCTCGCCGGACGGCCGCTGCCGCCCGGGGTCGACGCGGAGAGCCTGGCCGCCGACCCGCGCGCCCTCGGACAGCTGCCGGACGCGCTGCGGGGGCCGGTGCTCCAGGCGTACTCGACGTCGATCACGGACGTCTTCCTGTACGCGGCACCCGTCGTCCTGGTCGCCTTCCTCTTCGCCTGGCTGCTCAAGGAGGACAAGCTGCGCGGCTCGGTGACGGCGCCGGACCCGAGCGAGACCCTGGCGTCGAACCCGGTCGAGCGCTCCTCGTACGACGAGTGCGCGCGGGCCCTGTCCGTGCTGGCCACCCGGGAGGGCCGCCGCGAGGTCTACGTCAAGATCACCGAGAAGGCGGGCTTCGACCTGCTGCCCGCCGCCAGCTGGATGCTGCTGCGGATCAAGCGCCACGGCACGGTGGAGCCCGCCCGGCTCGCCGAGGTGGCGCCCGTGCCGCTGCGGGTGATCAACGACGCCGCCCGGCAGCTGGAGGGGCGCGGGCTCGTCCGGCGCGTCGGGGTGCAGATGGTGCTCACCGAGCCGGGCGCCGAGGCGGTGGTGAAGCTTTCCCAGGCCCGCGAGGACTCCCTCGCCGAGCTGCTGGGCGACTGGTGGGGTCCGGACCGGCCGACGGACCTGGTCGCCCTGGTCTCCGAGCTGACGCGGGAGACCAGCGGGTCCAGCAAGGAGCGCCCGCACAGCCCGGAGCCGAAGCGCGACCACGCGGCGGGGCACCCGTACCGGGACTGACCCGCTGTCATACGGGAAGGGCCGGGGCTTCCGGGGCCACCTCCTTCGCGAACCAGTGCTCCGCGTACGGCCCCCGGTTGAACGCCGGGACCTCCCGGAAACCGTGCTTCGCGTACAGGCCGCGCGCCTCCACCAGGTCGTGCCGGGTGTCCAGCCGGAGCACCGCCGCCCCCAGTGCCCGGGCCCGCTCCTCCAGCGCCGCGAGCAGCAGCCCGCCGCCGCCCGTGCCCCGGAACTCCGGGCGGACGTAGACCCGGGTGAGCTCGGCGGTGTCCGCGGTTACGAGGACCAGGCCCGCGCAGGCGGCCGCCCGGCCCCCGGAGCGGCCGACGACGAAGTCACCGGTCGGGGCGGTCAGCAGCGCGGCGCCGTCGTCGGTGAGCCCGTCCTCGATCTCCTCGGCCGTCGCCGGGCGCCCCCAGTAGCGGCTGGCCACCTCGTCGTAGTAGTCCCGCCGGAGCAGGGCCGCGTCCGGGGAGTCGACGGGTTCGGGTGCCACGGTCCAGGTCATGGGGGCATTCTTGCTACCGCACAGGTGTATGAGCCAGGTGATTTCGAGGGGGCGGCGTGGTGGCGCAGGGGAACGGGGCCCAGGTGGTCCGGCGGCTCGGCGAGCGGTGGATCCGGGAACTGGCCGGTTCTGGCGGCGACTTCGTCTGTTCGCCCGCCGGGCTCTGGCTGGCCCTGACCGCGCTCGCGGCCGGGGCGCGCGGGGAGACCGCCGACGAACTGCGGGCGGTGCTCGGGGCCGCCGGGGACGAGGCGGCCGGGGCGGCGACGGTCACGGCCCGGGCGCTGGCGGCCACCGACGGGCTGGGCGTGGCGACCCGGGTGTGGACGCGGACTCCGGTGCGGCGCGGGCTCCGGAAGGCGCTGCCGGACATCGGCTTCGGGCCCATGGACCCGGACGAGGCGGACGCCTGGGTGCGGAAGACGACCGGCGGGCTCATCGAGCGACTGCCGGTGACCGTCACCGACCAGATGCTGCTGGTGCTCGTCAACGCGCTCGCGCTCAAGGCGGACTGGGCGATCCCCTTCGAACGGGAGGCGACCGAGGACCGGCCCTTCACCGACGCGGACGGCGTCACCCGCAAGGTGCCGACGATGTTCGGGACGCCCCCGCCCTTCGACGTCTGGATGACCGGGGGCGCGTTCGTCCTCGATCTGCGGTGCGCCCGGCGGGGGCAGGGCGGGCCGCCGCCGGTCAAGGTGCGCCTGGTGCTGGGGCGGCCGGGCGAGGGGGCGGCCGAGGTGCTGCCGGCGGCCTGGGCGCCGAAGGAGGCACGTACCGCCCTGAACGCGGACGCCGTGACCCTCGCGGTCCCGCGCTTCACCCTTCGTACGCACATCCGGGCGACCCGCCATCTGGCGGCGCTCGGGATCCGTCTCGCGACGACCCCGGCCGCCGACTTCTCCGGGCTCTCGGCCACCCCGCTCATGCTCTCCGAGGCGGTGCAGGAGGCCGTGCTGAAGGTGACCGAGGAGGGCCTGTCGGCGGCTGCGGTGACGGTGCTGCCCGCACCGGCCGGCGCGGCGCCGGGCCCGCCCCCGCGCCGCCTGCACCTCGCCTTCGACCGGCCCTTCGGCATCGCCGTCCTGGACCCCGGCGAGGAGGTCCCCCTCTTCGTCGGCTGGCAGGCGGAGACGCCCTCGGCGGACTAGCGCAGCGGCGGCGGCGTGAACACCGGCGGCGGGGGCAGGACCGGCCGCCGTCGCCGGGCGCGTACCACCAGGAACAGCGGCAGGGCCACCACCAGCAGCGCGCCGCCGAGCAGCGTCAGCACCCAGGCGGGCATACCGCCCCAGGTCAGCAGCGCGTCCCGGTACACCACGGTCCGGTACGGGGTGTCCTCGGCGGTCGCCCGGAGCTCGTGGTCGCCGTCGATCCGCTGCGGCGACGGAAAGTACTGGTCGATGGCCGTCACGAAGACCGGCTTGTCCCCGGTGACCGCCCCCAGCGCCTCGTACGGCTGCTTCGCGGGGTCGACGCGGCCCGCGTACGAGACCTTCGGGGGCCGCCCGCCGATCGAGCCGCGCGGTTCCATGCGGTGGTCGGCCAGGATGTACAGGCCGAGCGACTGCGGGGTGGCGGCCAGCTTGGACAGGCGCATCGGATAGACCAGCCGGTCGCTGGCGAAGCGCAGCCGCAGCGGTTCGAGCGTCCCGCTCAGCGTGCCCCCCTGGTTCTCCGGCGCGAGGCGCACCGCCACGTACTCCCACTTCTGATCGACGTACGGGGTCAGGGCCGCGGCGAGGCGGTCCGGCAGCTCGAAGCCGTTCTCCTTCAGCCAGCTCTCCAGCGCCTCCGGGTCGGTCGCCGCGAGGCGCGCCACGTCGAACGGGCCGAGCCGTTCCCGGCCGACCACGTCGACCGGGGCGGCGGCCCTGGGGGCCCCGGCGCCGTCGGCGGACGAGTTCCCCGAACCGCCGAACGGCCAGTCCTTGTCGCGGGGCCAGAAGTAGTGCCGCTCCTCGGTGACCGGGGCGGTGATCGCCTGGAGCTCGGAGAAGAGGGCCGCGTCGCCCAGCTCGACCGTGGCGCGGTGCGGCACCGGCATGATCCAGGCCGCGTCCGGCGCGTTACCCCGGACGCTCAGCTGCATGACGATCTGCTCGGTGCGACCGTCCCAGCCGACCGCCGACGTCTCCCGGTCGACCGACACCTGACTGTCCCGGTGCACCACCATCGCCCCGCAGCCGCAGGCGTACGCCGGTGCGATCAGCGACCCCACCTGGAGCGACACCAGCATCAGGAGCAGGGAGAGCCCCCGGGCCGCCCAGCCCCCCATCCCTCTTTCTCTCCCCGCGCGGCGCATCTTCCGTCCTCCCCGTCGTTACTGATCACGGGCTCAGACGTGCGCGGGCCCCGGCCGGTTCCGGTCCCCGCGCCCACCCGGGCGGGCGGACTTTCGGCCAAAGCCGGGTGACAGTCAGGCGTAAAAGGGGTTGATTGGGTCTACCCAAGAGCACAATGCGAAGGTTTCACACATGCCGGACAATCGGCCGGCACCAGACCTGGGAGGGTCGGCGCAGCGTGGCGAACGCGGAGCACGGTGGCAGCACAAGCGCGACGGCGGGAGCGGGAACCGGAACGGTACGGGCGGTGCTCTGGCTGGTCGCGGCCGCACTGGCCGTCCGGCAGATGGCGGTGGTGCTGCGGCAGCCGCCGGGCCAACGGCTCACCGATCTGGAGACCTGGACCGGTGACAACGGGGTGCTCCATGTGACCGGTTCGCTGTACGACACCGACCGGTTCACCGGCACCCAGTTCTCCGGGCTCGTCCTCAAGCCGCTGACCCGCACCGCCGAACAGAGCCTCGGGGTCGCCTGGACCTTCGGCTCGCTGCTGCTCGTCGCCGCCCTCGGCCTCGTCGCCGCCCGCGCCCTGCCGGGGCCCGTCGGCCGGCGCACCGCGCTGCTCGCCGCGCCCGTCGCGATCAGCCTGCTGATGCTCTCGCTGCCGGTGCGCAACGCCCTCCACCTCGGCCAGGTCAGCATCCTGCCCGTCCTCCTGGTCCTCGTCGGCCTCTTCGCCGTCCGGGGGGAGCGCGGGGCCGGGGCGCTCATCGGCGTGGCCGCCGCCCTCCAGCCGACCGTGCTGCTCTTCGCCCTGCTGCTGTGGCTCACCGGAAGACGCCGTTCCGCGCTCACCGCGGCCGCCGCGTTCGCCGCCTGCACCGCGCTGGCGTGGGCCGCGATGCCGCACGACTCGTGGACGTACTGGGTGCACCACGTCGCCGGGGCGGGCCTCGGCGACCAGACCGACGGCCTCGCCAACCAGTCCCTGCACGGGGCGCTGCTGCGCCTGGGCCTCGCCGGTCCGGCGGAGATCGCGCTGTTCCTGGCGCTCGCCGCCGCCGTCTGCGTCATCGGCCTGCGTCGCGCCGTGCGGTACGCGCGCGACGGGCAGCTCCTCCTCGCGGCGGCCGTCACCGGCTGCGTCGCCGTCGCCGTGTCGCCGACCGCCTGGCAGCACCAGCTGCTCTGGGTGCTGCTCGCCGTGGTCGGCCGGGCGGGCCGCAGCGCCTCCGACCGGTTGGTGTGGCCGGCCGTCGTGGTCCTGGTGACGACGCTGCCGGGCACGATGCTGCTGCCGAACGTGGGGGCGCTCTTCCCGGTACGCGACAACGTGCTGCTGATCGCCGCGCTCGGGGCCGCCTGTGTGACGCCGTTCCTGCCGCGCACCTCCCCGTACTGGCGGAAGCCCGTGCCCACCGCGTACGCGGAGCCCGTTCCGGCCCGCTGGAGCAGGGTGCCGCTGCTGCCCGTCTGGCGGCGGGTGCTCAGCCGGCCCAACCTGCTCCTGGAACTCCTCCTGATCCGCGTCGTCTACTCCGCGTACGGGCACGTCCGGCTGGCTGCCACGGCCGGGCGGGACACCGCCGAGCGGCACGGGCACCAGATCCACTCGCTCGAACAGTGGCTGCACATCGACATCGAGCACCGGATCAACCACGCGGCCGCGGGCGTCGGCCCGCTGCGGGGCTTCTTCGACTACTACTACTCGACGTTCCACTTCATCGTCCCGTTGGCGATCCTCGCCGTGCTGTACGTGCGCCGCCCCGCCGACTACCGCTGGGCCCGGTCCACCCTCGGCTTCGCCACGCTCCTCGCGCTCGTCGGCTTCTGGCTCTACCCGCTGGCCCCGCCGAGGCTGATGCCCGGGCTCGGCTTCATCGACACGGTGCACGGGGTGCAGGACTTCACGAAGCCGGACTACGGGGCGCTGACGGCGGTGACCAACCAGTACGCGGCGATGCCCTCGCTGCACTTCGGCTGGTCCCTGTGGTGCGGGGTGATCATCGTGCTGCTCGCCCCCAGGCCGTGGATGAAGGCGCTCGGGGTGCTGCATCCGCTGTTCACGGTCTCCGCGATCGTCGCGACCGCCAACCACTGGGTGCTGGACGCGGTGGGCGGGGCGGCCGTCGTCGCGCTCGGGTTCCTCATCACGTACGTGCTCGCGGGACCCCGGCGGCTGCGGCCGACGCGAAGGGGCGCGGGGACGGAAAAGCGTCCCCGCACCCCTTCAGGTGGATCGTCGCCCCTCCAGCATCCGCCCGGAGCCTCCGCCCCGCCACCCGAACGGCTCACGGCCCCAGCGCCCACGCGGCCACCGACAGCGTGACCATCGACACCAGCGTGGAGGCCACGATCGCGTCGCGGGCGAGCCCGGTGTCGAGGCCGTACTCGCGGGCGTAGATGAAGGAGTTCTGCGCGGTGGGCAGCGCCGCGCACAGCACGACCGCGAGCAGCTGGTGGTCCGGGAGGTGCAGCAGCGGGCCCGCGACCAGCAGGGCGGCCAGCGGCTGGCCCAGCGTCTTCACGGCGACCACCACCGCCGTCTCCGCCCGCTCCCGGCGCGCCCGGCCCCCGCCACCCGGGCCCCGGTGCAGCGACAGGCCGAGCGTGATCAGGGCCGTCGGCACCGCCGCCGCGCCCAGCACGTCGCACGGGTGCGTCACGGCGGCCGGCAGCCGAAGGCCCGTCGCGGAGACGGCCACCCCGAGCAGCGAGGCCAGGATGATCGGATTGCGCAGGGGCATCGTGAGCAGCCGCCGCACCCCGCCGCCGGGGCGCCGCCCGTCCGCCCCCTCCGTCCCGGACTCCACCAGCGTCAGCACCACCGGCGAGAGCACCAGCACCTGGAAGAGGATGACCTGCGCGACGAACGAGGCATCGCCCAGCACCTGCACCGCCACCGGGATGCCCAGGTTCGCGGAGTTCACATGGCCCGAGGACATGGCCCCGATCGCCGCGTCCGCCCGCCCCCGGCCGAAGACCCGCCGGACCAGGAAGAACCCGGCCCCCGCCGCCACGGCCGTGCTCGCCGCGAACGCCACCATCGACGGATGGCCGAACACGTCCGGGCTCGCCCCCGACACCATCGTGAACAGGGCGGCGGGCATGGCCACATGGAAGACGAACCGGCCGAGCACGGCCTCCGCCTGCTCCCCGAGCAGCCCGCCGCGCCCGACCGCGTAACCGATGCCGGTCAGGACCCAGATGGGGGCGAAGGCGGAGAGCAGGGCATGCATGGCCGCCATGATCCCCGTACGCCTGTTCGGCACGGTGGCTGCCCCCCGGCCCGGGGTGCACTCAAGTGCACTCCGGGCCGGGGGTCCACGCGGATGCCGACGCGGAGCTTCCGCTCCTACGGTCGTGGACATGGACAACAACGCGATCAACTCGCCCCGGAATCACGGCGTTCGGCGCCTTCTCGCGGCGGCCACCGTGGTGGTCCTCGCCGCGCTCGGCACCGTGCCGGCCACCGCCGCGCCCCGGCCCGCGACCGGCCACGACGCGGCGGTCACCGGCCGGCACGAGGCGCGCGGGACCCTCCTCGCGGTCACCCCCGTCGCCCGCCACGACCGGGCCGGGGTGACCGCCTTCCTCACGGAGGCCGGGATGAGCACGGACACCGTCCGCCACGGGGTCCGGGCCTACCGCCTCACCTACGCGACGATCACCCCGCAGGGCCGCCCCACCACCGCGACCGGCCTTCTCGTGCTGCCCGACGGCGGCGGCCACCGGCTGGACCTCGTCTCCGACACCCACGGCACGATGGCCCACCGCGACTACGCCCCCTCGGTCGGCGAGGACTTCGGCCGCTACGCCCCCTATCTGCACGCCGCCGCCGGGCGCGCGGTCGCCGCCCCGGACTACCTCGGACTCGGGAAGGGCCCCGGCCGCCACCCGTACATGGACACCGCCTCGGCCGTCAGCGCCTCGCTCGACATGCTCCGCGCCTCGCGCACCGCCGCGCTCCGGCTGGACCGCCCGCTCACCGGCGACGTGTACGCGAGCGGCTTCTCGCAGGGCGGCCAGGTCGCCATGGCCCTGGGCAAGGCCCTTCAGCGCGGCGCCGACCGGCACTTCCGGCTGCGCGCGCTGGCGCCCGTCTCCGGCCCGTACGACATCGAGCACGCCGAGACGCCCGCCCTCTTCGACGGCCGGGTCAACGACACCAGCGGCCTCTTCTACATGACGTATTTCCTCACCGCGCAGAACCGGCTGCACCCGCTGTGGAAGGACCCGTCCGAGGCGTTCCGGGAGCCGTACGCGGATGTCGTGGACGGCCTCTTCGACGGCGAGCACTACGAGGAGGAGATCATCCCGGCCCTCCCGGCGAACCTGAAGGAACTGCTCACCGATGCCTACTACCGCGAGCTCCAGCACCCCACCGGCGCCCTGCTCGCCGCGATCCGCGCCCAGGACGGAACCTGCGCCTGGAAGCCCGCCGTCCCCGTGCGGCTCTACACCTCCTCGGGCGACACCGACGTGCCCGTCGCCAACGCCCGCAGCTGCGCGGCGGATCTGGCGCGGCGGGGAGTGCGGGCGCCGGTCGTGGACCAGGGTGACCTCAGCCACAACGAGACGTACCTCACCTCGGGCCCGCAGATCGTGCGCTGGTTCGACCGGCTGGCGGCGCACGGCTGACGTCCGGCTCCGGACACGCCGAAAGCCCCGACCGCGCGGGGCGGTCGGGGCTTTCGGGTTCACTGGCTCAAGCCGGGCCGGCTCAGTACCAGTTGTGGGCCTGCCAGAAGGACCAGGCGCCACAGGGGCTGCCGTAGCGGGAGTTCATGTAGTCCATGCCCCACTTGATCTGCGTGCCGGGGTTGGTCTTCCAGTCCGAGCCGGCGGACGCCATCTTCGAACCGGGCAGGGCCTGGACCAGGCCGTACGCGCCGGAGGAGGCGTTGGTCGCGCTCGGGTTCCAGCCGCTCTCGTGGCTGACGATGTTGCTGAAGCACTGGAACTGCGCGTCGTCACCGATCATCTGCTTCGCCGTGTCCTGGGCACTCCCGGCGGAGGTCGGTGCGGCGGTCGGGGCCGCCATGGCCGGGGAGACACCCAGGCCGATGCCGGTGGCGCCCAGCAGCACGGAGGCGCCTGCGATGGCGGCCTTGCGACGGGTGGTGCGGGGCTTGGCGATGAGGTTACGGGCGAACGTCACAGGGAACCTAACGGTGGGGAACGGGGGAGTCGCGGCTCGGTCCGAATCCTGCGCTGACCGGCGCTCGTTGACCGCGATCCATGGTGAGGACCCTGCGGTGCTCGGCGACGGGATCCAGTCTTAGCGAGCCCGTTCGGCGGTGGCAACGACCCCTGTTACGACCCCGCCTCGCATCCGGGGCCGAAGGTCCTGAACCCCCTCAAACCGCTCCATAGCAGGTCGTGGGCGGTGCGGCGGGGCCCCGAGAGCCCCGTGCGCGGCTCCTAAGCCGCTTCGTACAGGACCAAGGTCCTGTGGGTGCCCTCACTCGCCGGGGGCGTCGAATGTGACCTGGGCCTCGAAGGAAGCCCGCCGCGTCGCCCGCCGCAGCGCCTTCAGCAGCGGCGCCCCGACCGCCAGCGTCAGCACGATCGTGAGCACCGCCCGGCCCAGGTCCCAGCCCAGCGAGGTCGTCGCGCAGTACGCGAGGAAGCGGACCAGGTTGTCGCCCAGCGGGTCACCCGGCCGGAACGAGATGCCCGAGGCGAGGCCCGGCACGATCGTCCACCCGTACAGATTCATGATCGTTCCGTACGCGAGCGAGGCGACGGCCCCGTAGGCCGCCAGCATCAGCAGCTCGCCGCGCCCGCGCAGCCGGTCCGGCCCCGGCAGCAGCCCCGCGCCCATCGTGAACCAGCTCATCGACAGCATCTGGAACGGCATCCACGGCCCCACCCCGCCGGTCAGCAGCGCGGACGCGAACATCGTCACGGACCCCAGCACGAAGCCGAAGCCCGGCCCCAGCACCCGCCCGCTCAGCACCATCAGGAAGAACATCGGCTCCAGGCCCGCCGTGCCCGCCCCCAGCGGGCGCAGCGCCGCCCCGACCGCGGCCAGCACCCCCAGCATCGCGACCGCCTTCGCGTCGAGCCCGGCGTCCGCGATCATCGCGACCACCACCCCGACCAGCAGCGGCAGCAGCGCGGCGAACAGCCACGGGGCGTCCTGCGCGTGCGCGAGCCCGGAGTCCCGGTCCGCGAGCAGCGGCCACCCGAAGGCGGCGATCCCGATCGCGCTGATCAGCACCAGCGCGACGACCGCCCGGGGGCCCAGCCGGACCGGGCGGCCACGTTTCAGCACCTCGCTCACGCGCCACCTCCCAGCGCCGCGCGCACCTGGGGAACGGTGAGCCATTCCTGCGGGGCGAGGATCTTGGCGGTCTGCGGGGCGAACGCGGGCGAGGACACCACGACCTCGGCGGTCGGGCCGTCCGCGACGACCTCCCCGTCGGCGAGGATCACCACCCGGTGCGCCAGCTCGGCGGCCAGCTCCACGTCATGGGTGGCGAGCACGATGGCATGGCCCTCGGCGGCCAGCGCGCGCAGCACCCCGACCAGCCGGGCCTTCGCCGCGTAGTCCAGACCCCGGGTCGGCTCGTCCAGGAGCAGCAGTGGCGGCCGGGCGGTGAGCACCAGGGCGAGGGCCAGGGCCAGGCGCTGCCCCTCGGACAGATCGCGGGGGTGCGTGTCGTCCCCGACCCCCGGCAGCAGCTCCGAGACCAGGGCCCGGCAGCTGCCCGGCTCCGCCCCGGCGTCCGCGTCGGCCGCCGCGCACTCGGCTGCGACCGTGTCCGCGTACAGCAGATCGCGCGGCTCCTGCGGTACGAGGCCGACGCGGCGCACCATCTCGCGCGGCGGGGTCCGGTGCGGGGGCAGGCCCCCGGTCAGGACGGTGCCGGAGGTGGGCTCGACCATGCCGACGAGGGCGCCGAGCAGCGTGGACTTGCCCGCGCCGTTGCGCCCCATCAGGGCCACGGTCTCCCCGGCCCGGACGGTGAGCGACACCCGGCGCAGCGCTTCGACGCGGCCGCGTCGGACGCCGAGCCGGTCCGCCTGGGCGGCGGGGGCGCCGGTGACGGGTTCGGGGGCCTCGTGCGGGTCGCGCCGGAACAGCCGGGCGAGGGCGCCTCGGGCGGGAGCGGGGCGGGGCTCGGGGAGGGGGGCGTCGGGCATCGCGGGCCGGGGCGCGGCCTCGTCCACCGCCGCCTCCGCCAGCCGCTCGCGCAGGTCACCGGCCCTGCGCCGCGCGTCCCGGACCGTGAGGGGCAGCGGGTCCCAGCCCGCGAGGCGGCCGAGCGCGACGACCGGGGGGTGCACCGGGGAGACCGCCATCACCTCGGCGGGCGTCCCCATCACCGGGGCGGCGCCCGGCGAGGGGAGCAGGACAACCTGGTCCGCGTACTGCACCACGCGCTCAAGCCGGTGTTCCGCCATCAGGACCGTGGTGCCCAGGTCGTGGACGAGCCGCTGGAGGACCGCGAGGACCTCCTCGGCCGCCGCCGGGTCCAGGGCGGACGTCGGTTCGTCCAGGACCAGGACGCGGGGGTGCGGGGTGAGGACCGAGCCGATCGCGACCCGCTGCTGCTGGCCCCCGGACAGGGTGGCGATCGGGCGGTCGCGCAGCCCGGCCAGGCCCAGCAGGTCGAGGGTCTCCTCGACCCGCCGCCGCATCACGTCCGGGGCCAGGCCCAGCGACTCCATGCCGTAGGCGAGCTCGTCCTCCACCGTGTCGGTGACGAAGTGCGCCAGCGGGTCCTGGCCCACCGTGCCCACCAGGTCCGCCAGCTCCCGGGGCTTGTGCGTCCGGGTGTCCCGCCCGCCCACGGTGACCCGCCCGGTCAGCCGGCCGCCCGTGAAGTGCGGCACCAGCCCCGAGACGGCGCCGAGCAGCGTGGACTTGCCGACCCCCGAGGGGCCGACGAGCAGCACCAGCTCACCCTCCGGGATCGTCAGGTCGACCCCCGAGAGCGTGGGGCGCTCGGCCCCCTCGTACCGCACCGAAACAGCGTCGAACCGGATCACACCTGCTCCTGGAAGCCTGTGGGGGAGGGCGGGACGGGCGCGACCACCGCCGGAAGCAGCCCGAGCAGCACGGCGGCGGCCGGCCACAGCGGCAGCACGGGAGCGGTCAGCGGTACGACACCGGGGTGCAGCGCCGCCGGGTCGGCGGTCCCGGCCCAGATCATCGCCGCCGCGACCGCCGCGCCGGACCCGGCGATCAGCCAGGCCCGCACGCCCCAGCGGTCGGGCCGGTAGCGGGTCCGCACCGAACGCGCCCCGCCGAGCCGCAGCCCCGCCATCGCGGCGAGCAGACCGGCGACGAGCAGCGGAACCCCGTAGCCCGCGCCCTCGGCGGCGAGCAGCCCGTACGTACCCGCGCACACGCCGAGCAGCCCGCCGAGCGTCAGGACGTTCGTGGTGTGCCGGACGGCGGCCGGGACGCGGGCGGTACGCCCGTAACCCCGCGCGTCCATGGAGGCGGCGACGGCGACCGACCGTTCGAGGGCGCCCTCCAGGACCGGCAGGCCGATCTGGAGGACGGCCCGCACCCCGCCGGTCGGGCGGCCGCGCAGGCGGCGGGCGGTGCGCAGCCGCAGCACGTCGGCGACCATGTTCGGCGCGAACGTCATCGCCACGACGACGGCGACCCCGGCCTCGTACAGCGCGCCGGGCAGCGACTTCAGCAGCCGGGCCGGGTTGGCGAGGGAGTTCGCCGCGCCGACGCAGATCAGCAGGGCCGCCAGCTTCGCGCCGTCGTACAGCGCGAACAGCAGCTGCTCGGCGGTGACCCGGCCGCCGATCCGGACGCCCTTCGCCCAGTCGGGCAGCGGCACCTCGGGCAGCGTGAACAGGGTGTGCGTGCCGGGGATCGGCGAGCCGAGGAAGACGGAGAACAGCAGCCGGACCGCGATCACGAAGAGCCCGATCCGGATGAACATCCCGTACGACCTGGCCCACGGCGCGTCCGTGCGGCGCGCGGCCACCACATAGCCCGCGACCCCGACCAGCAGGCCGAGCAACAGCGGATTGGTGGTCCGCGACGCGGCGGTGGCCAGGCCCAGCGCCCACAGCCACCACGCCCCGGCCGGGACCGCGTTGGAGCGGGTCGCGGCGGGGGCGCGCCAGGCGGGGAGCCGGTGTGTCGCGGTGTCCGTGCGGCCGGCCGTCGTGCCGGTCATCCGCGGCGGCGGCGGGCCTGCGCGACTGCGGCGATGCCGAGGAGCAGCACGGCGCCGATCCCGACGAGTATGCCGACGGACGGGCCGCCGTCGTCGCCGTGGGCTTCCGCGGAGGAGGCGGTCGAGGTGGGTGCCTCGCTGCTGCCGTTCGAAGCGCCGCCGTCCGTGCCGCTGCTGCCTGTGTCGCCGGAGACCTGCTCGCCGCAGCCGGTGGCCGGGTAGCCGGAGATCGCGCAGAGCATCGCGCTCGCGTCGTAGCGCAGCGGCTTGGCGACCGCCGCCAGGGCCTCCGCGCTGCTCGCGTCCTTCGCGACCCGCGCGCAGGCGGTGCGCAGCGGGGGCGGCGTCTCCCCGTCCGGCGCGTCGGCGGCGGTGCCCGGGTCGATGACGACCGCGACGCGCTTGCTGCCGTCCTTCGCCGGGGTGTCCGCGCAGACCTTGGCGAAGTCGGGGGCACGGCGCGGCTTGGAGGCGTCCTGCGAGTCCGCGCTCACCGCGAAGCGGAAGCCCTGCACCGAGCCGTCGTCGGGCCGGACGAGCGACGGCCCCTGGGTGGCGTACGACCAGCCGCTCCCCGAGCCCTCCCAGAACGACCAGTAGCGGTAGCCCGCCGCCTGCGCCGCGCCCGCGCCGAGCAGCGCCAGGACGGCGCCGACGACCAGGAGCGCGAGCGCCTGTGCCCCGCGCCTCACAGCTGCTGGTTCTTGCGGCGGCCGCTGATCAGGAAGCCGGCGCCCGCGCCGACCGCGAGGCCGATGCCGACGAACCACCAGACGCCGCCGATGCCGTCGCCGTCGCCGCTGTCCTTCTTCTCCTCGTCCTCCGTGGCCGTCGGCTGCGGCTTCTTCACGGCGGCCGGCTCGGGGCCGGTCGCGTTCAGCTGGGCGACGAGGTCGGCGCCGCCGAAGTCGTGGACGTCGGCGCCGGTCGCGTGGGCGGCCAGGATCAGCTGGGCGTACGCGGCGGGGCCGCTCTGCTTGGCCCAGGCGGCGGAGTTCTTCTTCAGCCAGGCGACCGAGGCGGCCGTCTTGTCCTTGTGCCCGGCGGCGGACAGGGCGACGACCGCGTCGGCGGTGTTGCCGAAGTCGGGCTGCGGGGCGCTGTCCTCCGCGCCGGGCATCGGCGCGGCGTCGAGGTGACCGCTCTTCGCGAGGGCCGTCGCGAGGTAGGAGGCGCCGTTCTGCGCGGCCTGCTCCGGTTCGAGCGGGGAGCCCTTGTGGCAGGCGGGGTCCTTCACGGCCGCGTTGTCCGAGACGACCAGGCCCTTGCCGAGCGCGCCGAGGACACCGGCGGCGGTGGCGTCACCGTTGGCGGCGAGCTTCCCGGCCTTGTCGGGCTGGTAGGCGAAGGCGCCGCCGTCCTTGCCGCCGCAGGGGATGGAGAACGTGAGCAGCGCGGCGTACGGGGTCTTGCCGCCGTGCGTCGTGACGTCGCCCAGCTTCTCGCCGGCCCGGGCGAGGGTGCCGATCACGATGGACGTGGAGTTCGCGTCGCTGGGGCTGCCGGCGGTGTAGCCCCAGCCGCCGTCCTCGTTCTGGACGGACTTCAGCCAGCTGACCGCGTTCGCGACGGCGTCCTGGTGCCCGCCGACCGCGCGCAGGGCCTGGGCGGCGGCGGCCGTCGCGTTGGTGTCGACCATCGTCTTGTCGGTGCAGGGCGCGGAGGCGTCCGGGCGGTACGCGGGGAAGGCGCCGCTGTCGCACTGCTGCCCGGTCAGCCAGTCGACGGCCTTCGTGGCCGGGGTCACGCCGGTCGCCTGCTGCGCGAGGAAGGCGAGGGACTGCCGCCACACCCCGTCGTACGTCGGGTCGCCGGTGCCGTACAGCCCGGAGGGCAGCGCGGCCGAGGGGGAGGGCGACGGAGACGGCGCGGCGACGGCGGCCGGGGCGGCGGCCGCGAGGAGCGCGGCGGCGGTGACGGCGAGCGCGGCGGCGCTGCGGCGTGCGGTCATGGCGGGTGGTGCCTCTCCTGGGGACCGGGGCAGGCACACACGGCACCGGGCTCCGGCTCCGTATACCTCGACGGGGCGGGCCGCCGGGGTTCCGGCGGCGTGAGCCGGTCACGACGCGGACAGGGCATTCCGACTTTCGCCTTGCGGCGGTTTACGGCTGCGGGTCAGTGCCGGATTCGCACCGGCTTCCCCCTGAACGGGCATAGTGACGACGGGGCCAGTCTAGCGGGCGGGGTTTGTTCCCCTACCCGCCCCTTCCCGAAACCGGGGCGCTGCCCCGGACCCCGCGCCTCAAACGCCGGCGAGGCTGAAAGTGGCCGCGCAGCCAGATCAAGCCCCTGCGGCGATTGAGCAGCGGGGGTTCGGGGGCGGCGCCCCCGAGAGGCGTGCGGCCTAGACTCGGGGCCGTGAGCAGTGATGACGCCGCCCTGGACGCGCTGGCGGTGCTCGGGGACCCCGTGCGCCGCAGCTTGTACCGACACGTCGCCGCCGCCCCCGGCGACGTCACGCGGGACGCCGCCGCGGACGCGGTCGGGGTGACGCGGGCCGTGGCCGCGTTCCATCTGGACAAGCTCGTGGACGCCGGGCTCCTGGAGACCACCTTCCGGCGGCTCTCCGGCCGCACCGGACCCGGCGCCGGGCGGCCGTCCAAGCTGTACCGGCGGGCGGACGGCGAGCACGCCGTCTCCGTACCGCCGCGTGCGTACGACACCGTGAGCCAGTTGCTGGCCGAGGTGGTCGAACGGGCCGGGCTCGACACGGAGTTGCAGGCGGCGGCGCGGGCCGCCGGTGAGGCGGCAGGCGCGGCGGACCCCGTCGACGCGCTGCGCGAGCGCGGCTACGAACCGTACTGGGACTGCGGGAAACTCCGGCTGCGCAACTGCCCGTTCCACGCGCTGGCGGAGCAGTTCCCGGCCCTGGTCTGCGGGATGAACCTCGCGGGCATCGAAGGGCTGCTCGGTGAGGGCTGGAGCGCCGCCATGGAGCCGCTGCCGGAAGGGTGTTGCGTCGCGATCGAGGGGCCCGAAGGGGTCGGCGAAGTCTAAAAAGGAATCCGTTGACTTTAGAAGGTTCGCCCGGCCATGCTTGGCCCGTGAACGACTTCCACCTTGCCCAGGTCAACGTCGGGCGCATCCTCGCCCCGCTCGACAGCCCCCAGCTCGCCGACTTCGTCGCACAACTCCCCGAGATCAACGCCCTCGCCGACCACGCCCCCGGATTCGTCTGGCGGATGGTGGACGACGAAGGGGCCGACGCGACGGGGCTGCGCCCCGAGGACGAGGACGACCTCCTCCTGTTCAACTGCTCCGTCTGGGAGTCGGTCGACGCGCTGAAGGCGTACGTCTACCGCAGCGACCACCTGAGGGTCATGGCCCGCCGCCGCGAATGGTTCGAGCGGCTGGCCGACCACCACATGGCCCTGTGGTGGGTCCCGGCCGGCCACCGCCCGGGCGTCGCGGAGGCGATGGACCGCGTCGCCCTCCTCCGCGCGAAGGGCTCCACCCCCGACGCCTTCACCTTCCGCGCCCCGCACCCCCCGCCGACGGGGAACGCAGACAGGCCCTAGGGCCTCGGCGCCGGGGTGCGCCGCGCGAGCGGGACCGGTGCCGGGCCCTCCTCCGAGAGGAACAGGCGGCGGACGACGCGTTCGGCGGCGTGGCCGTCGTCGTACGGGCAGAACCGCTCCCGGAACGCGGCCCGCAGCGCGGCCGACTCGGCGTCGCGCCAGCGGCCGCTGCGGAAGACCTCGGTGAGCTCGTCCTCGGTGGCCGTGACCGGCCCCGGGGTGTCGCCGGGAAGGCCGGAGAGCAGGTCGAAGGTCACCCCGCGGACCTGGTTGTACGTCTCCCAGTCGTCGGCGTGGATGACGATGGGGCGGTCGAGGTTGGCGTAGTCGAAGATCACGGACGAGTAGTCCGAGACGAGCACGTCCGCCGCCAGGCACAGCTCCTCGACCGAGGGGTGACGGGAGACGTCGATGACGCCGTCGTGCCCGGCGAGTTCGGCCAGCCGCGGGCTCCGGCTGTCGAGCGGGTGCGTCCGGACCAGCAGGACGAAGTCCTCGCCCAGTGACGCGGCCAGCCGGGCCGGATCGAAGGGCGGCGTCCACTCCTTGCGGTAGTCCCGGTGGGTCGGCGCGTACAGCACGGCCGTCCGGCCGGGGGCGATGCCGAGCCGGGCCCTGGCCGCGGCGACGTCCTCCGCGCCGGACGCGTAGAAGCGGTCGTTGCGCGGATAGCCCGTGGCCAGGGACTCGAAGGCGCCGGGGTAGACCCGCTCCCACTGGGCCGTCGAGTGCTGGTTGGCCGAGAGGCTCAGGTCCCACTGGTCCACCCGCTCCAGGAGCCGGTCGAAGTCCAGGTTCCGGGCGGCGGCGGGATAGGACTTCCGGTCCAGGCCCATGCGCTTGAGCGGCGTGCCGTGGTGCGTCTGCGCGTAGACCTGGCCCGGGCGCTTGACGATGCCGTCCGGGAAGTCGCCGTTGCTCACGAAGTACGTGGCGCGGGCCATCACCTCCCAGTAGCGGCCCGACCCGTGCACGACGTAATCGATGCCCTCGGGCACCTCGCGGGCGAGTTCCGCGCGCACCAGCCACACCCCGCGCACCTGCGGGGCCAGCTCCTTCGCCTTCTCGTGGACGGCCAGCGGGTTGCAGGAGGGCAGTCCGCCCCCGTACGAGGAGTAGACGGCGAGGTGCGGGTCCAGCGGGCGCCTGCGGTGCACGCCGTACAGGCGCTCGGCCGCCCGCTCGCCCGCCTTCGCCGTGATCCTCCGGACCTTCTTCGGGCCCTTCCGCCTGGCCCGGACGGCGAGCTCGGCCGCCCGGTAGGTGCCGAACGACCGCTTGGCCAGAGCGCGCAGGGAGGCCCCGACCGCCCCGCCCGGCGGTGTGAACCCGGCCGGGACGTGCTTCGCGTAGAAGTCCGCGGTGAGGGCGAAGAAGTCCTTGCGGTCGGCGGCCTGCACCCGGTCGGGGCGCTTCAGCACGAACAGCATGTGGTCCATGGCGCGCTCGAACAGCAGGCTGTGCGCCCAGGCCAGTTCCGGGCGCTCGGCGAGCGCCGCGAACAGCCCCTCGTACTGCCCGAAGATGTCGAAGTGCTTGCGGCCCGGCGTCTTGGTGATCGCGCCGTGGCGGCGCTGGCGGTACTCGACGCCGACCCGGTCCAGGCAGCCGATGCGCTCGGCCGTGACCATCGCCAGATGGGAGACGGGCGCGTCCTCGTACAGGCCGGGCGCGTACTGGAAGCCCTCCTTCAGGAAGAACTCGCGGCGGAACGCCTTGTTCCAGGCCACCAGGAACAGCTCGATGAACTCGGGCCGGTCCTGGATGCGGAAGACGTCCGTGCCCGCCCGCGCGACCAGGTCCGCGGTCTGGCTGCGCGGACCCTTGCCGTACCAGTGGGTGCGCACATGGTCGAAGACGAGGATGTCCAGGTCACCCGCCGCGTCGAGCCGGTCCGCGAGCGCCTGGAGCAGACCGGGGGTGTAGGAGTCGTCGCTGTCCAGGAAGAGGACGTAGTCGCCCCGCGCGTGCTCCAGCCCGGCGTTGCGCGCCCGCCCCAGGCCCACGTTCTCGGGCAGGTGCACCGCCTTGACGCGCGCGTCGCGGGCGGCGTACTCGTCGATGATCGCCCCGCAGGCGTCCGGCGAGCAGTCGTCGACCGCGATCACCTCGATGTCCCGGAACGACTGCCCCAGCACCGAGTCCAGGCACGCGTGCAGATATCCCTGCACCTTGAACACAGGGACGACAATGCTGAATCGGGGCATTCGGGAACTCCAGGTGACGTGCGGGACTGCGGGAGGTCGGACAGACAAGACTCCCGAGCCCGCCGAAGCGTTGTACGAGGTGAGGAGGGGTGCGTCCGCACTCTGCCGGGTACCTTACGGGCTGACGCCGGGCGGCAGGCTTCAGGACGGGCCCCGGCGGAGGCCGCCGGGGCCCCCGCCCGCCCCCGACAGCAGGTGCAGCCGCAGGGCCAGCTGCAGCTCCAGCGCGCGGTCCGGTTCGTTCCAGTCGCGGCCCAGCAGCACCTGGATGCGGTCCAGGCGCTGCACCACGGTGTTCACATGGACGTGCAGCTCGTCCTTGGCCCGGATCAGGCTGCCGCCCGCCCCGAAGTACGCGCCCAGCGTCCGCACCAGATGTGTGCCGCGCTGCGCGTCGTACTCCAGCAGCGGCCCCAGCGTCGCCGCCACGAAGCCGTCCACGTCCTGCGCGTTGCCCAGCACCACGCCCAGGAACCCCAGCTCCTCCACGCACGCGCCCTCGCCCGTCCGCCCCAGCACCCGCATCGCCCGCAGACAGCGCGCCGCCTCCGCGTAGGCGGCGGCCAGCTCCCCGGCGCCCCGGGCCGGACCGGCGGCCGCCACCGTGACGGGGGCCTGGGCCAGCTGCCCCAGCTGGGCCGCCGCCGCCCGGGCCGCCGCACCCGCGGCCGTACCGGTGTCCTCGGTCAGCAGCACCACCGTGCCCGCGTGCTCGGCGCTCACGCCCTGGTGCTCGCCGCCGAACAGGAAGCGCATCGCGGCCGGGGCGAGACGCTCGCGCGCCCCGGTCTCCGCCACGAGCAGCAGGTGCGGGCGGTCCAGGTCGATGCCGAGGCGGCGGCCCCGCTCGGCCAGCCCCGCCGGGTCCCGGGCCGGGTCCGACAACAGGTCCGCGATCAGCTCACCGCGTATCCGGTTCTCCGTCTCGGCCACCGTGCGCCGCAGCAGCAACAGCAGCCCCGTCACCACCGCCGACCGCTCGAACAGCCGCCGGTCCGAGTCGTCCAGCGGGCGGGCCCGGTGCAGGACGAGCCCGGCCAGCAGCTCCTGTCCGGCGAGCACCGCGCACACCACCCGCCCGTCCCGGTGCACCGCCCGTGCGCCCGTACGCGACTCCTCGGCCGCCTCCGCCAGCCAGCCCGCGTCCATGCTGTCGGCGGCGAAGCCCGTACCGTCCGGGCGGACCGCGGCCAGCGGGCGGCCGCCCGGGTCGTGGATGGTCAGCGGCGAGCCGAGCAGCCCGGCGACCGCCGCCGCCACGTCCTTGACGTCCCGGCCGCGCAGCACCAGGTCGGTGAGCCGGTCGTGCGACTCCTCCGCCCGCCGCATGGCCGCCGAGTGCGCCCGCACCGAGGCGTTGGCCTCGGCCAGCTCCGCGTTCGCCTCGGCCAGCTCGGCCAGCGCCGCCGTGGTGTCGGCGAGCGCGCGGGCCGTGTCGATGGCGATCGCCGCGTGCGCCGCCAGCGAGCAGAGCAGGGCCACCTCGTCCGGGCTGAAGACCCGGGGCGAGCGGTCCGCCGCGAACAGGACGCCGATCACCTTCCCCGTACCGCCCCGGCTCGACCCCAGCAGCAGCGGCACGCCCAGGATCGCGACCAGGCCCTCGTCCAGCACCCCGGCGTTGATGTTGCGGGTGTGCCGGAAGCGGTCGTCGGTGCGGTAGTCCGGCGTCGCGTACGGGCTCGCCGTCTGCGCCACCAGACCGCCCAGGCCCTCGCCCAGTTCGAGCCGCAGCCGCTGGAACAGCACCGAGACCGAGCCGTCGGTGACCCGCATATAGGTGTCCCCGGCCTCCTCGTCCGGGAGCGTCAGATACGCGGTGTCCGTGCCCAGCAGCATCCTGGCCCGCCGCACGATCGCCTTCAGCACGTCGTCCAGGTCGCGCGAAGCCGCCAGGTCGCCCGCCGTGTCGAACAGCGCGGTCAGCTGGGCCTCGCGGCGCCGGTGCTGGCGCAGCGCGCTCCTGATCCGCAGCGCGGTCGCCGTCGCCCGCTCCACCTCCGCCAGCTCCTCGGCCGGCACCCCGTCCGCCCGCGCCTGCGAGGAGACCGCCCCCAGCGCCTCGGCCGGGGCGTCGTCGGCCAGCAGGTCGAACAGGCGCCGGAGGTGGAGCGCGGCGGAGGGGAGCGGTTCAGGCATGGCGTTCCAGGGTTCCTCGGGGGTCGGGGCGGCGGGTCAGTTCGCGGTCCAGCCGCCGTCCATGGAGAGCGAGGAGCCGGTGATGTGCCCGGTGCGCGGGCCGCACAGCCACAGGACCGCCTCGGCCACGTCCGCCGGTTCGATCAGCCGCTTGACCGCGCTGCGCTCCAGCATCACCCGCCCGACGACCTCCTCCTCGGAGATGCCGTGCGTGCGGGCCTGGTCGGCGATCTGGTTCTCCACCAGCGGGGTGCGCACGTACCCGGGGCAGACGCAGTTGCTCGTCACCCCGTGCTCCGCCGCTTCGAGCGCGACCACCTTGCTCAGCCCCTCCAGTGCGTGCTTGGCCGTCACATAGGCCGATTTGTACGGGCTGGCGCGCAGCCCGTGCACCGACGAGATGTTGACCACGCGCCCCCAGCCGCGTTCGTACATGCCCGGCAGGGTCCGGCGCAAGACGCGGAACGGGGTCTCCACCATCACGCGCTGGATCAGGGCGAACCGGTCCGGCGGGAACGCGTGCACCGGGGCCACGTGCTGGATGCCCGCGTTGTTGACCACCACGTCCACATCGGCGGGCAGGGTGTCCACGACGTCGGGCTCGGACAGGTCCACCACCCAGGGCGTCCCGCCGATCTCCTTCGCCAGCCGCTCGGCGGCCTCACCGGCCCGGTCCACGACGTGCACATGGGCGCCCGCGGCGGCGAGCACCTGCGCACAGGCCCGCCCGATGCCGCTCGCCGCCCCGGTCACCAGTGCGGTGCGCCCGGCCAGGACGGGTTCTGCGGGCGCCTGCGCGGGGCCGCCGGGCGCGGGGGCGGCGGGCTGGTGATCCGGTCTGCGGGAAGTCTCCATGGCGGTCACGGTAGGTACGCGCGGCCCCGCGTCACACGGCGTCGGTGCACACACCCGTGTACCGGGGCATGGTGCGGGCGTACATGGTGCGGGGCCCGGGGCGGCCGCCGAGGCGCGACCGGCGGGGGACGCCGCCCGGGACCCCTCGCCGCGCCCCGTCGCGCAAGGGCGTCGGGGCACACAGCGGGGGCCCGGGTGTGGCCACCGGTCCCATGGGCGGGGGCCGGTGCCGCTCGTAGGTTCCGGCAGCAACCCGTACCCCCACGGCAGGGAGAAAGCACCCGTGCGCCCACCGATCCTGAAACGTCTCGCCCGCCGCCTCGCGGCGACGGCCGTCCTCGGCCTGCTGGCGGCGACGCTGAGCGTCACCACCGCGCAGCCCGCCGCCGCTGCCGCCGGCCTCCAGCAGGTGACCGGCTTCGGCTCCAACCCCGGCAACCTCCAGATGTACGCGTACACCCCCGCAGGACTCCCCGCGAACGCCCCCCTGGTCGTCGCCCTGCACGGCTGCACGCAGACCGCCGACGCGTACTACACCAACTCCGGCTGGCCGAAGTACGCCGACGAGTGGGGCTTCGCCGTCGTCTTCCCGCAGACCACCTCGGCGAACAACGCGCTGTCCTGCTTCGGCTGGTTCGACCCGAACGAGGACACCCGGGGCAAGGGCGAGGCCGCGTCGATCGTGCAGATGGTCGACTACGCGAAGAAGACCTACGGCTCCGACGGGCGCCGGGTGTACGTCACCGGGCTCTCGGCGGGCGGCGGGATGACCGCCGACCTGCTCGCCGCCTACCCGGACGTCTTCGCGGGCGGCTCCGTGGCCTCCGGGCTGCCCGCCCAGTGCGCGACCAGCCAGGCCGCCGCATCGGGCTGCCAGACGGGCCCGCAGAAGCTGACGCCCGCGCAGTGGGGCGACAAGGTCCGCGCCGCGTACCCCGGTTACAGCGGTCCCTGGCCCAAGGTCGCCATCTGGCAGGGCACTTCGGACTACACGGTCTACCCGGCCAACGCGACGGCCCTGCGCGACCAGTGGACCAACGTGTGGGGCATCAGCCAGACCCCGTCGTCCACGGACAGCCTCCCCGGCAACACCACCCGCACCGTCTACAACGACGCCTCCGGGCAGCCCGCGGTGGAGATGTACTCGGTCTCCGGCATGGGCCACGGCCTGCCCGTCGGCCCCGGTTCGGGCGCCCAGCAGTGCGGCTCCACGGCCGCGTACTTCCTGAACACCCTCTGCTCCACGTACTACACGGGCGTCTTCTGGGGCCTGGACGGCGGCACCGGCACCGACCCGGGCGACCCCGGTGACCCCGGCGATCCCGGTGACCCGGGGGACCCCGGCGACCCCGACCCCGCGCAGTGCTACACCGCCACCAACTACGCCCACGTCACGGCGGGCCGGGCGCACATGTCCGGCGGGTACGTCTACGCCAACGGCTCCAACCAGAACATGGGCCTGTACAACGTCTTCGTCAGCCACACCCTGAAGGAGACCCCGGCCGGGTACTTCGTCATCGCGGACAGCGGCTGCACCGCCTGACGCACACGACGAGCGGGGCCCGGCACACCATCGCCGGGCCCCGCTCGTACGCGCACTCAGCCGCGCGCCAGCGCCACCAGCCGGTCCGCGATCTCCCGGCCGCCCCGGTCGCCCGTCAGGACCGTGTAGTGGTTCACGTCCTTCACCGCGACCGGCTCCACCCGGGTCCCGTCCAGTCCGGCGGCGGCGAGCCGGCCCTCGTCGTACAGGCCCTGCTCCTCGTCCATCAGGCCGCGCGCGGCCCACAGCAGCGTCGCGTCGACGGGCAGCTTCCGGACCGCCGACAGGACCTCCTCGTCGAACAGCCCGACCCCGTCGGTGCGGATCGCCTCGATCCGGCAGGACGAGCGCAGTTCCGGCTCCTCGCCGGTCAGGTCGCGCTGGATGTACGCGTCCACCTCGTCCGACCACGCCCCGGCGAACGCCGGATGCGCCTGCCAGAACGCCCGGTAGGCACCCCGGTCCGGGAAGGTCATCGACAGCCGGTCCATCGCCGGTCCGATCACCGCCGTCATCAGCTCGTCGGGCGTCAGGTGCGTCGGCGCCGGGAAGCCGACGCCGCCGTCCACGAGCAGGAGCGGCCCGAAGCGGTCCGGGTGGCGCACCGCCGCGAGGGCCGCCACGAACGCGCCCATCGAGTGGCCGGCGAGCACCACCCGGTCCTGGCCCAGCGCCTCGGTCAGGGCGGCGATGTCGTCGGTGTGCGCGGCGATCCCGTACGGGCCCGGCAGCCGCGCGCTCCCGGCCCGGCCGCGCAGGTCCGGCGCGACCAGCGTGACCCGGCCGTCCAGCAGCCGGGCCACCGCAGCCCAGGACAGGGCGTTGGAGGTGATCCCGTGCAGGGCCACCACCACCGGCGCGTCCGGGTCGGCGGCCGGCCAGCGCAGGGCCGCCAGGGAGCCCCCGCGCACCGGGACCTCGATCTCTTCGTACTCCGCGAGCGGGCTCAACTGACTCCGGTCTCCTTACGGTTCGACGCGCCCCTCAGCCGGGACGGAAGGCGGGCCAGGCCGCCGGGCAGCAGATGTACCACGGCCACGAACACCACGCCCAGCAGGAACAACGGCTGCGACAGGGGGACGCGCAGGACCGCCGGCAGATCCGCGACCGCGCCCGAGCCCGCGAGGTCGCCGAGCCGGTGGTCGGCCCAGGTGTAGAGGATGCCGCCGACCATCGGGCCCCACCGGGTGCCCGAGCCGCCCAGCACCACCATCACCAGCAGCGACAGCGTGAAGTCCGAGGTGGTCGTCTGCGGGGTCGAGCCGCCCGTCAGCAGCAGGTGCACGATCCCGCCGAGCGCGGCGAGCGCCCCCGCGACCACGAAGGCCGTCAGCTTGAACCCGTACGGCTTCAGGCCCAGGACCTCCACCCGGCGCTCGTTCTCCTTGATGCCCTCCCAGACCCGGCCGGTGGGGGAGCGGACCGCCCAGTGGACGACGCCCAGGGTGAGCACGAGGTACGCCAGCGCGATCCAGTACAGGTTCGCGGTGTTGTCGATGCCGACCAGCGAGGACGGCAGCAGCTCGGACGGGGCCGCCCGGCCCTCCTCGCCGCCGGTGACCCCGCCGGGGTTGCGGGAGACGAGGATCGAGCCCGCCTGCGCGAAGGCCAGGGTCACCATGGAGAAGCCGATCCCGGTCACGCGCAGGCTCACCGACCCCAGGACCAGGGCGAGCGCGATCCCGAAGAGCAGCCCGAGGACCGTGGCGAGCGCGAACGGCAGGCCCGCCTCCAGGAGGAACAGATTGGTGGCGTAGCTGCCCGCAGCGAAGTACAGGGCGTGCCCGAAGGAGAGCAGCCCCGTTCGCCCGAGCAGCAGGTCGTAGCCGGTGGCCAGGGCGCCGAACAGCAGGCAGGTCGCCAGGAGTTGCAGGCTCCCCGCCGAGCCCAGCGGCCCGTCCAGCAGCCCCGGCACCGGCACCGCGCTGAACGGCGCGACCACCAGGACGAGCAGGACGGCGGCGGGCCACCAGCGCAGCAGTCGGGCCCGCCCGGCCGGGGCCGGTCTCGCGGCCGTGCGGCCCGCGGTGCGGTCGGGTGTGTCGGTGGCGGTGCTCACGCGAGCCTCCCCGTCAGTCCGCGCGGCCGGATCAGCAGCAGCACGGCGAGCAGGACGACGACCGCCAGGTCGCCGAGCCCCGCTGCGGTGTAGTAGTTGGCGAACTGCTGGACCAGGCCGATGACGACGGACGCCACGGCGGCGCCGGTCACCGAGCCCATGCCGCCGGTGACCACGACGACGAACGCGAAGATCAGCAGCGAGGTCCCCTGGCGCGGGTCGACCGAGCCGAAGTACAGCCCGCCGAGCGCCCCGCCCAGAGCCGCCGCGCAGCCGCCGATCGCGAAGACCAGCGTGAACGCCTTGCGGACGTCGATGCCGAGCGCGGTGACCATGGCCCGGTCCTCGACCCCGGCCCGGACGACCAGGCCGTGCCGGGTCCGGCCGAGGAACAGCCGGAGCGCCACCAGCACCACGACCGCCGCGCCCACCAGGACCAGCCGGTTGACCGGGACCTGCGCGCCCAGCAGCCCGAAGGTCCCGGACAGCGCCTCGGGCCCCGGGAACGGGTGGGCGTCGGAGCCCCAGATGCCGGAGAGCAGCGCGGGCACCGCGAGCCCCACCCCGACCGTGGCGAGCACCTGCTCGCGCGGCCGGGTGTAGAGCGGGCGGACGACCGCGAGTTCGAGGAGCACGGCGGCGACGGTGCCCACCGCCGTACCGAACAGGACCGCGAGGACGAATCCGGCGCCGCCGGGGCCCGCGCCGGGGAGATTCCCGGACGCGGCCCACCAGGTGCCGTACGCGCCGATGGACAGCAGCGCCCCGTGCGCGAAGTTGAGCACGTCCATCAGGCCGAAGATCAGCGAGAGTCCGGACGCGACGAGGAAGTAGAGGGCCCCCAGACCGAGACCGGTCATGGTGAGCAGGACGAGGGTGGACATCAGGAATCCGCCTTCACGGAAGGGTGTGCGGGGAGCGGGCCGTGGCCCACACCGAGCAGCGTGCGGGCCGCTTCCGGGTCGCCCAGCAGCTCGGCGGCCGGGCCCCGGTGGGCGGTGCGGCCGTCGGCGAGGACCACGCAGTGCCCGGCCAGCCGGCGCACCACGGCGAGGTTCTGCTCGACCAGGAGCACCGGCACCGCCTCGGCGGCCCGTTCCAGCACCTGGGCCACCTCGGTGACCACCTTCGGCGCCAGGCCCTTGGTCGGTTCGTCCGCGATGATCAGCCGGTTGGCGTTGAGCAGGGTGCGCCCGATGGCCACCATCTGCTGCTGACCGCCCGACAGCGTCCCGGCCAACTGCCGCGCCCGCTGCTTGAGTTCCGGGAACAGCTCGTGGACCAGGCCGTACGCGGGCTCGCCCGCGCCGCGCCGCTCGGCGAGGCGCAGGTTCTCCGCGACGGTCAGCCCGGCGAAGATGCCCCGGTCCTCGGGGGCGTAGCCGATGCCGCGCCGGACCAGGGCGTGCGTGGGCAGGCCCGCGGTCTCCTCGCCGTCGAGCCGGACGCTCCCGGCGCGCGGGACGAGCCCGAGGATGCCCCGGACCGTGGTGGTCTTCCCGGCGCCGTTGCGCCCGAGGAGCGCGGTCACACCGTGCGCAGTGACGTCCAGGTCGACGCCGTGCAGGATGTGCCGGCCGCCGATCAGGACCCGCAGGTCCCGTACGTCCAGGAGGGGTTGCTCGGTCACAGCCCCTCCCCGAGGTACGCCTGCTGCACGACCGGGTCGGCGGTGACCGCCTCCGGGGTGTCCAGGGCGAGCAGCCGGCCGTGGTGCATCACGGCGAGCCGGTCCGCGAGGCCGAGCAGGACGTCCATGTGGTGTTCGACCATGAGGACCGTGCGCCCCTCCTCGCGGTGCAGGGTGCGGATGAGTTCGGTCAGCGCGGGGACCTCCTCGGCGCTGACCCCGGCCATCGGCTCGTCGAGCAGCATCAGCCGGGGCTCGCCCACCAGCAGCACGGCGAGCTCCAGCTTCCGCTTCTCGCCGTGCGACAGTTCGCCCGCCGTGGCCTTCGCCCGGTGGCCGAGGCCGGTGCGTTCCAGGACACCGGCCACGTCGGCGGTGTACGGGTCGGCGCGCCGCCACAGCCGGTACGAGCCGCCCCGGGCGGCCTGCGCGGCGAGCCGGACGTGGTCGGCGACGGTCATCGCGGGCCACAGGCTGGAGGTCTGGAAGGTCCGGCCGACACCGCGCCGGGCCCGGACGTGCGCGGGCCGGTCCGTCATCTCGGCGCCGTCCAGCTCGATCCGCCCGGCGGTCGGCAGGTTCAGCCCGCTGATCAGGTTGAACAGGGAGGTCTTGCCCGCCCCGTTGGGCCCGATGAAGGCCAGGAACTCGCCCTCGCGGACGCTCAGCGAGACGTCCTCGACGATGGTGGCGCCGCCGACGCTCCAGCCGAGTCCGTCCAGCCGGAGCACGGGCGTCTCCCGGTCCGCCGGGCTCGCCTGCCCGAGGGTGTGGGGTGCGGTCACGGTTCAGCCCGCCGCGGGCTTCACGGGCGGCGCGACGGCGTCCAGCTGCTCGGTGTCCAGCAGCTTCGGCTCGGCGGTCTTGCCCTTGCCGTCCAGCTTGGCCACGAACATCGGCTGGAGCAGCGCGTGGTCCTCGCCGCGCACCCGGGTCTGCCCCTTGACCCCGTCGAAGCTCCAGCCCTCCAGGGCCTTCACCATCGCGGCGGTATCGGTGGCGCCGCCCTCCTCGACGGCGTGCACGATCATCTGGGCGGCCGTGAAGCCGTCCGGCGTGAACAGGTCGGGCTTGCCGCCGTCCTTCTTCACCGCGTCCAGCATCGCCTTCTCCACGGCGTTGTTCCCGCCCGCGCCCGGGAAGTAGTGCGCCAGGAACGACACCTTGGACCCGGCCGCGCCGAAGATCGGGTACGAGGCGGTGCCGGCCAGGCCGGTGACGACCTTGCTCGCGCCGAGCACGCCCTGCTGGTCGAGCGCGGTCCACAGCGCCGGGGCGGTGGAACCGGCCCAGGCGACGAAGACCAGGTCCGGGCCGCCCGCCTTGACCTGCCGGGCAAACGGCGTCAGGTCCGTCGCGCTGGGCGGCGCCAGCACCGAGCCGACCTTGGCGCCCTTCCCGCCGAGCACCGCCTTCACGGCGGCCACGTTGGCCTGGCCGAAGGTGGAGTCCTGGGCGAGCACCGTGACCTTCTTGCCCTTGGCGTCGCCGAGCATCGTGCCCGCCGTCAGGATGTCCTGGTAGGACTGGCGGCCGGAGCGGAAGGTGTAGTCGTTGATCCCGGTCACCGCGTCGGTGGCGGCCGGCCCGCTGACGTACAGCACCTTGTTCTGCGCGGCGAGCGGGGCCATCTGGAGCGCGACGCCGGAGTCGGTGGTGCCGGCCAGCACCTTGTAGCCCTTGCCGATGAGGTTCTTCGCGGCGGAGACCGCCTTGCCCGGGTCGCCCGCGTCGTCCTGCTCGGTGACCTCGATGCGGTGTCCGGCGACCTTGCGGGTGCCCTTGGTGGCGTAGTCGAGCCCGGCCATGAAGCCGTCGCGGTACTGCTTGCCGTAGTCGGCGAGGAGCCCGGTCCTGGAGTACACCAGGCCGACCTTGACGGCCGCGTCGTCGGCGGACTTCGCGGAGTCGGACCCGCCCGCCTTCCCGGCGGCGGTGCAGCCCGTCAGCAGCAGGCCGGCTGCGGCCAGGACGGCGACGGTACGGATGTCACTGAGGGATCTGCGGGCTCTGCTGGCGGTACGGCTGCGGGGCATGGTGACCGGCTCCTCGGCGTGTTCCTGTGATGTCGCCGAACCGTATGAACACCGCGCCGCCGTCGATATGGTGCAGGGCACCCCACCTCGCCCCCGGCGCGTGTGGGCGCCGCACATGGCAGTCGCCCGGAAGTCCCTAGGAAGCCGCCGGGCCGACCAGCCGGCACACCGTCTCGATGTCCGTGCGCACCTGCGCGATCGACGCCCGGCCGGAGAGCCAGCAGATCAGCGCGGAGTGCCAGGTGTACTCGATCACCCGCACGGCGGAGAGCTGCCCCGGCGTCGGGTGGCCGGTGCCCATCGCGTCCAGGATGATCGCCGTCGTGAGCCGTGAGACCGCGTCGGCCTCGCTGCTGGCGGACCGGTCCGCGCAGGTCAGCGCGCGCACCATGGCGTCCGCCAGCTGCGGTTCGCGCCGCATCGCGCGGAACGCCCGCAGCAGGGTCTCCGCGACCCGGGCCGCCGGGTCGTCCCCGGCCGGGGGGTGCTCGCGGAGGGCGGTGTGCAGAAGCTGTAGGCGGTCGCGCATGGTAGCGAGGAGGAGGTGGATCTTGGACGGGAAGTACCGGTACAGGGTGCCGAGGGCGACCTCGGCCGCCTCCGCCACCTCGCGCATCTGGACGGCCTCGAAACCGCCCTGGCCGGCCAGCTCGGCGGTGGCCCGCAGAATGCGGCGGCGGCGGGCCTCCTGGCGTTCCGTCAGGGGCGGCGATGCCGGTCTGGCTTCCGCTGTCATGTGTCCCGTCCCGTGGCCAGGGTGTGTGCCGTGGCGTGAATCACCTGATCCGGCCGTTGCACCGTCGCTACCTGCCGGTAGATTCGTAGCTCATTGAACTACCCAGTCTGAAACTTGTTCTAGATTAGCGCCAGCGGTTACGCTCCGGCGAACACGCAGTGAGAAGGGGGCCGAGTGTGACCGCTGAGGCCGTTGAGTCGGGCCCCCGTACGGGCGTCGCCGCACCGGGCACGGGCCCCGGCGACGGACCCCTGCGCATCGCGCTCCTCACGTACAAGGGCAACCCCTTCTGCGGCGGCCAGGGCGTCTACGTACGGCATCTCGCCCGCGAACTCGCCCGCCTGGGCCACCGCGTCGAGGTCATCGGAGCGCAGCCCTACCCGGTCCTCGACGAGGGCGTCCCGCTCACCGAGCTGCCCAGCCTCGACCTGTACCGGCAGCCCGACCCGTTCCGCACCCCGAGCCGCGGCGAGTACCGCGACTGGATCGACGCCGCCGAGGTCGCCACCATGTGGACCGGCGGCTTCCCCGAACCGCTCACCTTCAGCCTCCGGGCCCGGCGCCACCTCGCCGCCCGGCGCGGCGAGTTCGACGTCATCCACGACAACCAGACCCTCGGCTACGGGCTCCTCGCCGACCTCGGCGCCCCCCTGGTCACCACGATCCACCACCCGATCACCGTCGACCGGCAGCTCGACCTGGACGCCGCGACGAGCCGCCGCCGCCGGGCCTCCGTGCGCCGCTGGTACGGGTTCACCCGCATGCAGAAGCGGGTCGCGCGCCGGCTGCCGTCCGTGCTCACCGTCTCCGGCTCCTCCAAGCAGGAGATCGTGGACCACCTCGGGGTCGACCCGCGCCGCATCCGGGTCGTCCACATCGGCGCCGACACCGATCTGTGGTCGCCCGACCCCTCGGTCCCCGAGGTCCCGGGCCGCATCGTCACCACGTCGAGCGCCGACGTCCCGCTCAAGGGCCTCGTCCACCTCGTGGAGGCCCTCGCCAAGCTCCGTACCGGCAACCCCGCCGCCCACCTCGTCGTCGTCGGCAAGCGCGCCGAGGACGGGCCGGTCGCCCGGGCCATCGAGCGGCACGGCCTCGCGGACGCCGTCGAGTTCGTCAAGGGCATCAGCGACACCGAGCTGGTCGACCTGGTGCGCGGCGCGCAGATCGCCTGCGTCCCCTCGCTGTACGAGGGCTTCTCGCTGCCCGCCGCCGAGGCCATGGCCACCGGAACCCCGCTCGTCGCGACGACCGGCGGCGCCATCCCGGAGGTCGCCGGACCCGACGGGGAGACCTGCCTCGCGGTCGCGCCCGGCGACCCGGGGGCCCTCGCCGACGCGCTCGGCCGGCTGCTCGGCGACGCGGAGCTGCGCGCCCGGCTCGGGGCCGCCGGCCGTGAGCGGGTGCTCGCCCGGTTCACCTGGAAGCAGGCCGCCATCGGCACCGCCGAGCTCTACCGGCAGGCCATCGCGGCCCGCGCCGCCACCGGCCCCGGTGGCCGGCGGTGACCCCGGTCCTTGTGCCGGGCCCCTGACCCCGTTCCCCCGACCCACCCCCGACCGCGAAAGCAGGCACTCGTGCTGACCGTGGACTTCACCCGCTTCCCGCTCGCCGCCGGCGACCGCGTGCTCGACCTCGGGTGCGGCGCCGGACGCCACGCCTTCGAGTGCTACCGGCGCGGCGCCCAGGTGGTGGCCCTCGACCAGAACGGCGAGGAGATCCGCGAGGTCGCGAAGTGGTTCGCCGCGATGAAGGAGGCCGGGGAGGCCCCCGAGGGCGCCACCGCCACCGCGATGGAGGGCGACGCGCTCAACCTGCCGTTCCCCGACGAGTCCTTCGACGTCGTGATCATCTCCGAGGTCATGGAGCACATCCCCGACGACAAGGGCGTCCTCGCCGAGATGGTCCGCGTGCTGCGGCCCGGTGGCCGGATCGCCGTCACCGTCCCGCGCTACGGCCCCGAGAAGGTCTGCTGGGCGCTCTCCGACGCATACCACGAGGTCGAGGGCGGCCACATCCGCATCTACAGGGCCGACGAACTGCTCGGCAAGATGCGCGGCGCCGGTCTCAAGCCGTACGGCACCCACCACGCGCACGCGCTGCACTCCCCGTACTGGTGGCTGAAGTGCGCGTTCGGCGTCGACAACGACAAGGCGCTGCCGGTGAAGGCGTACCACAAGCTCCTGGTCTGGGACATCATGAAGAAGCCCGCGCTGACCCGGGTCGCCGAGCAGCTGCTCAACCCGGTCGTCGGCAAGAGCTTCGTGGCGTACGCGACCAAGCCGCACCTGCCCCTCGCCGCCGCAGCCGCCGCCGAGGCCGAGGCGTGAGCCTTCCCGAGCGGACCGAACACCTCGTCCTGCCCGGAGTCCTCACCGCCGCGCAGGCCGCCGAGACCGTCGCCGCGGTGCGCGCCGTGCAGCGCCCGGACGGCGCCATCCCGTGGTTCCGCGGCCACCACCTCGACCCGTGGGACCACACCGAGGCCGCCATGGCCCTGGACGCGGCCGGCGAGCACACCGCCGCGGAACGCGCGTACGAGTGGCTGGCCCGCCACCAGAACGCCGACGGCTCCTGGTACGCCGCCTACCACGACGGCGACGCCGGGCAGCCGACCGACCGCAGCCGGGAGACCAACTTCTGCGCCTACGTGGCCGTCGGCGTCTGGCACCACTACCTCGCCACCGGCGACGACGCCTTCGTGGACCGGATGTGGCCCACGGTCTACGCGGCCGTCGAGTTCGTCCTGCGCCTCCAGCAGCCCGGCGGCCAGATCGGCTGGAAGCGGGAGGACGACGGCACGGAGGTGACGGACGCGCTGCTCACCGGGTCCTCCTCCATCCACCAGGCCCTGCGCTGCGCGCTCGCCATCGCCGAACGCCGCGAGGAGCCGCAACCGGACTGGGAGTTGGCGACCGGGGCCCTCGGGCACGCGATCCGCAGCCACCCGGAGCGCTTCCTCGACAAGAGCCGCTATTCGATGGACTGGTACTACCCGGTCCTCGGCGGCGCCGTCACCGGCGCGGCGGCCAAGGAGCGCATCGAGGAGGGCTGGGACCGCTTCGTCGTCCCCGGCCTCGGGGTGCGCTGCGTGCTGCCCAACCCGTGGGTGACCGGCGGCGAGAGCTGCGAACTGGCCCTGGCCCTGTGGGTGATGGGCGAGTCCGACCGGGCGCTCGACATCCTCCAGTCGGTCCAGCACCTGCGGGCCGAGGGCGGGATGTACTGGACGGGATACGTCTTCGAGGGCAACCGCGCCTTCTGGCCCGAGGAGCACACCTCCTGGACGGCCGGTTCGCTGCTGCTGGCGGTGGCCGCGCTCGGAGGGGACGAGGCGACCACCGCCGTGTTCAGCGGGGACCGGCTGCCCAAGGGGCTGGAGCCGGACTGCTGCGGCTGAGCGGTTGACGGGGGAGCGTCAGCGCCGGACGCGGCCCGCGATGGCGTGCCCGATGAACAGGTACACCAGGGCGGCGAGGCCGTAACCGGCGACGACGTTCGCCCATGCCTTGTCGAACGTGAACAGGTCGTACGACCAGCCGGCGAGCCACCTGGCGGTGTCCCGCACGAACTCGACCAGCTCGTTGCCGCGGTTCGCGTCGAGCAGGTACATCAGGATCCACAGGCCGATGATGAAGGCCATGACGTCCGCCACGAGGGCGATGACACGTGCTGCGGTGAAGCCGTTGCCTCTGCTGTAGGACATGGTCTCCGCTTTGCCGCTCCGGCGCGGCCGAAACCCGTCGGCCGGACTCGTACGGCCGCGCAGCGGTGGCGGGTTGCCCGCGGCGCGGCGAGCCTGGCGGGGAGTGCCGGGCCCCGGCACCCGCCCCGCCCGGCCAGGGAGGTCCGCCGTGCCCCGACCCGTACCGCTCCGCCGCCTGCTCCTCGCGCTGCTGCTGGCCTGCGCGGTGCTGGCGGGCACCACCGCGTGCGGGAGCGACGACAAGGACGGCGGTACGAGCAGTTCGGCGTCGCCCACCGGCACCTCGTCGGCCGAGGCGCAGAAGTGGGCCAAGACCAGGTTCGTCGCCAACGCGGGGCTCGCCGCGGGCGCCACGTACCAGTGGGTCGTGAAGCCGTACCGGGCCGGGAAGTTCAAGAAGGGTGCCGACGGGCGCACCTTCGCCCTCGTCAAGGCCGGGCTCGCGGGCACCTTCGCCTACAACCGGCTGAAGGCCGCCACCGAGAACGCCAAGGGCGACCCGCTGCTGTCGAAGGCCGTCGCCCCGCTCACCGCGGGCATCGCCTCGCTCAAGGGGCTCTCCACCAAACTCCGCAAGGGCGAGGCGGGAGCGGGCGACATCGGCATGTTCGAGGACGTCATCAGCGGCATCAAGGACGCCGGGAAGAGCGCGGGCGCCGAGGTGAAGGACAAGGTCCCGTCCACCTCGCAGCTCGGCGGATAACCCCATGTGAACCGGGGGCGGCCGCACTAGGGTGCGGATCATGGGACTTCTGGCGCACGAGCGCTACTGCGAGGAAATCATCCGGCTCACCGGGGAGTTGAGGTCGACCCTCCGGGGCGCCGACCTCGGCGCGACCGTGCCGACCTGCCCCGACTGGACCCTGCGCGAACTGGCCGAGCACGTCGGCCGCGCGCACCGCTGGGCCGGGGAGATCGTCCGCACCCGGGCCGCCGAAGCGGTCCCGGACGAGAAGGTGCCGGACAACAGCCCCGCCGGTGACGACCCCGCCGCGCTCGACGCCTGGCTCGCCGAGGGTGCCGCCGGCACCGTGGCGGCGCTGCGGGAGGCCGGTCCGGACACCGAGGTGTGGTCCTGGGCCTGGGACCACAGTGCGGGCTTCTGGGCCCGCCGCATGGCCCTGGAGACCGTCGTCCACCTCGCCGACGCGGCCCTCGTCGCCGAGGTCCCGTACACGATGGCGCCTGAGCTGGCGGCGGACACCGTCGAGGAGTGGCTGCAGATCGTCCGCTTCGCCCAGGACCACTACGAGGACCGCGAGACCGCCGAGCTGCGCGGGGACGGACGCACCCTGCACCTGCACGCCACCGACGTGCCCGACGCCGAGTGGCTGATCGAGCTCGGCGCGGAGGGCGTCACCTGGAGCCGTGAGCACGGCAAGGCGGACGTGGCGCTGCGCGGGTCCCTGACCGACGTCATGCTCGTCTTCAACCGCCGCCTCGCCCCGGACAGCGACCGGGTCGAGGTGCTGGGTGACGCCGGACTGCTGGACTTCTGGCTGGCGCGCACCTCCTTCGGCTGAGCGGCACGCGCCCGGCCGGTGTGCGGGCCGGGCCCCGCTGGGCCAAGCTGGACGGGCGGCCGCCGGCCGTCCCGTCCCGCGAGGAGGTGCCGATGGACCCGGTCCGGGCCCTGGAACGGATCGCCTTCCTGCTGGAGCGCGGCAAGGCGGACACCTACCGCGTCCAGGCCTTCCGCACCGCCGCGCGCACCGTCGCCGCGATGGACGACGGCGAGGCGGAGCGGCGGGTGGCCGACGGCTCGCTGGAACGGGTCAAGGGCATCGGACCCCGCACCGCCCAGGTCATCCGCGAGGCCGTGGCCGGGGAGACACCCGGCTATCTGGAGCGGCTCGAATCCGAGGCATCCGACGCCGGACCTCTCGCGCGGGGCGGCGAGCACCTGCTGTCGCTGCTGCGCGGCGACTGCCATACGCACTCCGACTGGTCGGACGGCGGCAGCCCCATCGAGGAGATGGGCCGCGCGGCGGCGGAACTGGGCCACGACTGGACGGTCCTCACCGACCACTCGCCCCGGCTCACGGTTGCCAACGGCCTCTCGCCTGAGCGGCTGCGCAGGCAGCTCGCCGAAGTGGCCGAACTCAACGAGCGCTGGGCGCCGTTCAGGCTGCTCACCGGCATCGAGTGCGACATCAACCTCGACGGTTCCCTCGACCAGGAGGAGGACCTGCTCGAACAGGTCGACCTGGTCGTGGTGTCCGTCCACTCCAAACTCCGCATGGACGCCGCCCCGATGACCCGCCGCATGGTCGCCGCCGTCCGCCATCCGCAGGCGAACGTCCTCGGCCACTGCACCGGCCGCCTGCTCACCGGACGGGGCCGCCCCCCGTCGTCGTTCGACGCCGACGAGGTCTTCGCCGCCTGCGCCGAGTCGGGCACCGCCGTCGAGATCAACAGCCGCCCCGAACGGCTCGACCCGCCCCGCGCACTCCTGCGCCGGGCCGTGGCGGCGGGCACCCTGTTCGCCGTCGACACCGACGCGCACGCACCGGGCCAGCTGGACTGGCAGGCGTACGGCTGCGCCCGCGCCGAGGAGTGCGGGGTCCCGCCGGAGCGCGTGGTCACCACCTGGACGGCCGACGAGCTGCTGCGCTGGACCCGGCACGGCAAGGTCCTGAAGCGCGCGGCCGGCTGAGCCCGGACCCGGGCACGGCAGCGGCCCCCCGCCCGGAAGGGGCAGGGGGCCGCTGGGACGGACAGGGCGCGGGCTCAGCCGCGCTGGATGCCCGTGGTGTCCTGGAGGACGCCGCGACGGCCGTCCTGCGTCTGGGCGATCAGCGCCGAACCGCGCTGCTCGACCGCGAGGTACCAGGTGCCCGGCGCCAGCTCGGCGATCGGGGCCTGCGAACCGTCCTCGTTGTACAGCTGGCGGGCCACCGGCACCGCGAACCAGAACGGGGTGAAGTCACCGGAGCCGCCACCGGCCGCCGGAGCCGCCGGGGCCTTCTGCGCCTCGGGCTGACCCGGCTGACCCGGCTGCTGCGCACCGTACGGCTGCGGCTGGCCCGGCTGCTGGCCGCCGAACGCCGGCTGCGGACCGCCCGGGTAGCCGTAGCCCTGGCCGGGCTGGCCACCGTACGGCGGCTGCACGGCCTGCGGGTTCGGGGCACCGGCGAGCGGGGCCTTGAGGGCCGGGACCAGCGGCGAGGCGACCGCGCCACCGGCCAGCGCCAGGGAGGCGATGAAGCCGAGGATCAGGCCGGCGCCCGCGTCGATCTGACCCAGGTCGATGATCGTCCAGAACAGGTTCCACGCGGTGAACACCGTGGCGGCGACACCGAACTGGCCGAGGTCGAGACCCACGACCTTGCGCGGCTGGGGCTGGGAACGGGAGAGCACGATCAGCGCTGCGCCGATCACTCCGACCATGTAGACGCCGATGCCGTTGCCAAGCATGTCCCAGGAGTTGGGGGCGTCGGCGGCGGCGTTTCCGTAGTCGTAGTAGTCGAGGAACGAGGCGATGAACAGCACGACCGCTGCTCCGATCACCACGCCATCGCCTCGAGTGAGGGAGCGGATATTCACGTGAAGGTCCTTAGTCGATCGTCTCGTCGGGGCGGTCGTCGCTGCCGCCGGATACACGGCGGGCAAGGCTTGAAGCTCGGGAACGGCTCCCCATCGTAGGGATGAATCTATCGTCTGGCCCGGCGGGTTGTGTTCCTGCCCGGTTGGTGCGGGAACATCCTCCCGAATTCATCGCAGAATCACCCCTTGACTACCCCTTGAGGTAGCTGCTGATGCCGTCCGCGATGCCCTGGGCGGCCTTCTGGCGCCAACCCGGGCTGGTGAGCAGGGCGGCGTCCTTGGGATCACGCATATTGCCGCATTCGATGAAGACTTTGGGCACGGTCGACAAATTCAGTCCGCCGAGATCCTTGCGCACGTCCAAACCCGTTTTGCCGCCCACGTAATTGGAAGGGGAACTTCCGGTACTGCGTACGAACAGTCCGGCGATACGGGTGCCGAGATCGCGTGAAGGCTCAACGATCTTCGAGGTGTCGGCGCCCCCGCCGCGCACGAGTGCGGGAAGGATCACATGGAAGCCCCGGTTTCCCACGGCCGATCCGTCCGCGTGCACCGAGACCACCGCGTCCGCGTGCGCCTCGTTGCCGATCCGCGCGCGCTCGTCCACGCACGGCCCGAACTCCCGGTCCCCGTCGTACGTCAGGAGCACCTTCGCGCCCTGCGCCCGCAGCAGGTCCCGCAGCCGGTGCGCCACGTCGAGGGTGAACTCCGCCTCCGCGTAACCCCCGTTGGTCGCGGTCCCGGTGGTGTCGCACTCCTTGTGGCCGGTGCCGATGTCGACCTGGCGGTTGATCGCGGCGGTGTGCAGGTGGTTGCGCGGGTTGTGCCCGGGGTCGATGACCACCGTCCTGCCGGACAGCGGCCCGCCGGGAGCGGGCGGTGGCGTCGTGTGCGCGGGGGACTTCGCCGGGGACTTCGACGGCGAAGGGGCGGCCTTCGTGGGCGCCGGTGACGGCGAGGCCGGTGCGGCCGGGGTGGTGGCCGCACCGCCGCTCGGCCCGGCCTGGGCCTGCGCGGTGCCGTCCCCGTCGCCGCAGCCGGCCAGGCCCAGGCACAGCAGGGCAGCGGCGGCGGCGATCCGGAGCGGGCGGCGCGGGGTGGGGGGAAGGCTCTCGTGGTGACGCACCCGGCGATGGTAGCGGCCGGGTCTTGCCCTGTCCGGGGCGTCCGCGGACCGGCCGGGAACGCCCCGTATACGGGTCTTTGTGGTCAGATGCCCGGTCCGGTGCGGCGCAGCACGCGCAGCGAGTCCGTGACGGAGACCTCGGTGAACGCGCCCGATTCCAGCGCCCGCAGATACACCCGGTACGGGGCCTGGCCGCCGTGGGCCGGGTCCGGGAACACGTCGTGGATCACCAGCAGCCCGCCCTCGGCGACGTGCGGGGCCCAGCCCTCGTAGTCGCCGTTCGCGTGCTCGTCGGTGTGGCCGCCGTCGATGAAGACGAAGCCCAGCGCACCGCCCCAGACCGCCGCCACCTGCGGCGAGCGCCCCACGAGCGCCACCACGTGGTCCTCCAGGCCCGCCGCGTGCAGCGTCCTGCGGAAGGTGGGCAGGGTGTCCATCCGGCCGACCTCCGGGTCCACCACGGTCGGGTCGTGGTACTCCCAGCCGGGCTGCTGCTCCTCGCTGCCCCGGTGGTGGTCGACGGTCAGCGCGGTGACACCGGCCGCCCGCGCCGCGTCGGCGATCAGGATCGTGGAGCGTCCGCAGTAGGTGCCGACCTCCAGCAGCGGCAGGCCGAGCGCGGCGGCCTCGGTGGCCGCCTCGTACAGCGCGAGCCCCTCGACCACCGGCATGAAGCCCTTGGCGGCCTGGAATGCGGCGAGAATCTCGGGCTTGGGCTCGGCGGCCACGGTGTTCCTCCTGGTGGGACGGGTAGGGCGCCATCGTGCCGTACGCCCCCGCCGCTGGCTGCGGCGGGGGCGTACGGAGGGGTGTCCGGCGTGGCTCGGGTCAGCAGCTCTGCCAGAGGCGGGTCATGACGCGGACGCCGAAGCGCAGGCCCTCCAGCGGGACGCGCTCGTCCACGCCGTGGAAGAGGCGGCCGTAGTCCAGGTCGTGCGGCAGCTTGAGGCCCTTGAAGCCGAAGCAGCGGATGCCCAGGTGCGTGAACGCCTTGGCGTCCGTGCCGCCGGGGTTGCAGTACGGCACCGGGTGGCCGTCCGGGTCCTCGGCGCGGACCGCCGCGCACATCGCGTCGACCAGCGGGCCGTCGAACGTGGTCTCCATGGCGATGTCGTGGTTGACCCACTCCCGGCTGACCGAGGGCAGCAGCAGCCGGTCGATCGTGTCGATCAGCTCCTGCTCGTGGCCCGGCAGGAAGCGGCCGTCCACGCGGGCGGTGGCCTTCCCCGGGATCACGTTGGTCTGGTAGCCGGCGCTGAACATCGTCGGGTTCGCCGAGTTGCGCAGCACCACCTGCATGAAGTCGGCGACCGGGCCCAGCCGGGCCAGGCTGCCCTCGATGTCGTCCTCGTCGAACGCGACGCCGTAGAGCCGGGCGGCCTCTTCGAGCAGCGCGCGGACCGGCTCGATGAGGCGGACCGGGAAGGTCTCGCGGCCGATCCGGGTCAGCGACTCCGCGAGGTCGGTGACCGCGTTCTCGTCGTTGGGGGAGGAGCCGTGCCCGGCCCGGCCGGTGGCGGTCAGCTCCATCCAGGCCATGCCGCGCTGGGCGTTCTCGATGGGGTACAGCCGCCGGGTGTCGTCGATCGCGAAGGAGAACCCGCCGCCCTCGCCGATCGCCTCGGTGACCCCGGCGAACAGCTCCGGGCGGTGCTCGACCAGCCAGTGCGCGCCGAACTTGCCGCCCGCCTCCTCGTCCGCGAGGAAGGCGAGGACCAGGTCGCGCGAGGGGGCCGTGCCGGTGCGGGCGAAGTGCCGGGCGGTGGCCAGCATCACCGCGACGGTGTCCTTCATGTCGATCGCGCCCCGGCCCCAGAGGTAGCCGTCGCGGATCTCGCCGGAGAAGGGCGGCACCTGCCACTCGGAGGCGTCCGCCGGGACCACGTCCAGGTGGCCGTGGACCAGCAGGGCGCCGCGGTCCCGGTCGCGGCCGGGGATCCGGGCGATGACGCTGGCGCGGCCGGGCGCCGACTCCACCAGCTCGGAGCCGATGCCCACCTCGGCCAGGCGGGCCACGACCCACTCGGCGCTCGCGCGCTCGGTGCTCGTCGGGTTGGAGGTGTCGAACCTGATCAGCTCGGCGCAGAGGGAGATGACCTCGTCCTGGGCCTCGTCGGAGGCCGGGACCAGGGCGGTGCCGGGTGCGGTGCTCATGCTGCTCCCACAGGGGTGGTGGTGCGGGCGGCCGGGGCCGGGCCGTCCTGCTCGTCGGCGAGAACGGAGGTGCCGTAGGGCTTGATCCAGCCCAGCAGGCCCAGGGCGCTGTACAGGACGAAGGCGGTGGCCAGCGAGTTCAGGGCCGGGATGCCGCCGTCGTAGAACTTGCCGACGCAGAACGCGGCGATCCAGATCGCGATCGACATCGGCACCCAGGTCGGCGAGTGCGCCGGCAGGGTCTGGGCCTCCCGGGTCTCGTCCAGCGGCTTGCGCATCCGCTTGACGACCCAGTACTCGGCCACGATGATGCCGCCGATCGGCGGGATGGCGACGCCGAGGATCGTCAGGAACTCCGTGAAGTGGCTCATGATCCCGACGGCCGACAGGACCGTGCCCGCGATGCCCAGGACGATGGTGACCGCGCCGCGGTGCACGCGCTTGTTGAAGACGACCTGGAAGAAGTTGACGACGCCGAGCGAGGAGCCGTACAGGTTCCAGTCGTTGATCTTCGCCGTGGACATCAGGACGACGAGCACACCGAAGGCGCCGGAGGTGGAGAGCACGATGTGCGAGACCTCGTTGCTCTTGACCAGGTGGCCCAGGAGCACACCGGTCAGACCGACGATGTACTCGGAGAGGATCATGGACGAGGCGCTCTGCAGGAAGACGTGCGAGCCCTTGCGGTTGTAGCGGGTCATCTCGGGGGAGACGATCGCGCCCGTCATGTAGCCGCCCGCGATGGCGGTGGCGGCGACGGCCAGCGGGATGGTGTCGCCCGGCGGCGGCGAGTGGACCAGGTCGCTGAACGAGTGGTCGTTCAGGGTCCGGATCACGGAGAAGGCGACCATGGCGAAGAACAGCGGCGTGACGACCTTGGCGAAGTTCGCCATGTACTTGAAGCCGAAGATCACCAGGGCCGTGATGGCGATGCCCGCGAGCACGCACCACATCCAGGACGGACCGCCGACCAGCGCCGAGACGCTGTCACCGAAGATCTTGTTCTGGACGCCGAACCAGCCGACCAGGCTGACCGCGATCACGAAGCTGACCAGCGCCGAGCCGTTGCGCCCGAAGCCGACCCAGCGGGTCAGCATCGGCGTCGCCAGGCCCTCGCGCATCCCGGCCAGGCCGATCGCGAAGATCACCACCTCCAGGATCACCGCACCCAGCGTGAACGCGAGGAACGCGTCGCCGAAGGTCATCCCGACGCCGATGGTGGCGCCGAGCGTGAACTGCGAGATCGAACCGGACTGGGCCAGCCACTGGAGGAGCATCGACCAGAAGCCGAACCGCTTGTCGCGCGGGACGCGCGACAGCGCGTAGTCGTCGCTGCCGATGCTCTTGGGCGCGGGCGCCACGGCACCGGACTGCGGGGCGGCTGCCATCAGGACTCCTGGGGGGTACGGCCGAAGGTCTGCAGGTGGGTCAGCGAGCCGTAGCGGCTGACGAGGTTGTCGAACTCCACCGCGTCGTGGAAGTCCAGCCGGCCGTCGCCGTACGCCTTGGCGACCTCGACGGCATAGCGGGCGGCGGACGCGATGTCGCTCTCGTGACTCGCGCCCGTCCCGCAGCCCGGCACCGCCGCGGCCGAGGTGATGGCGAGGCCGATCACGGGGGCCGCCGTCGCGGTGGAGGGCTGGAGGATCGAATTGATGTGGTGTGCCCCATTACCGTACGGGGTGATGTCCTGGGTGGTCACCGGGTACGTGACCAACGGCTCACCGGTCACCACGGCCAGCAGCTCCCCCAGCTGCTCGTTCACGCGGAGCACCCAGCCCTCCTTGACGGTGGGCGACAGGGCGAGGCCCTTGTGGTTGATGATGCGGTTGCCCTTGGTGGTGTCGATGGAGAGCACGGCCTCCATCTCGCCGGTCACCTCGTGGCGGTTCATCGTGGCGATGTCCACCGGCGAGCCCATGAACGGCACCGGGTCGTGCGGTTCGGTCGGCGCGTCCGGGCAGATGTGGGTGGCGATGATCACGTCGCCGGGCAGCACATCGCCCCGGCGGCGCATGTCGAGCAGCTTGGCGGCGGCGGCCAGCGCCGAGATCGCGCCGTCGGCGTCGGAGACCAGACCGGTCACCTCGGGCCGGGCGCCGATCCCGCCGAGCCGGCCGACGACGCCCAGGGTGCGGGCGTCGCCCCCGGCCGTACGGCCCCGGGAGCCGGGGATGCGGACCGACACGAAGTCCGTCGAGCCCCGCTCACCGGCGACCGTGGTGACCTGTGCGGACGAGCCCTCGGCCCCCGCCGCGGCGTCCAGGTACTCGACGGCCGTCTTGCCATTGGCCTGGGGATCGTCGAGCAGCTCGACGAGGTCCAGTACGTACTTCAACATGGGGGGCCTTTCTCGCGCATCCGTCACACCCGTCCGGAACCGGCCAGGGAGCCGCGGTTCCGGACGGGGTGCTGAGAGCAGATTCGGGATCGGATAGCGTTGAGCGCAATGATTTCCCGTTATCTGCAATTCACGTCTGAATGGTGAGATGGCCATGGCGGAGTTCGAAGTCGACCGGCGCACCCCCGCCGGAGCCCTCCAGACCGTCGACCGCGCGCTGCTCGTGCTGCTCGCGTTCGAGCGGACCCGGCCCGACTGGGGGGTGACCGAGGTCGCGGCCGAGTTCGGCTGGGACACCTCGGTCGCCCAGCGGCTCCTCGCCACGCTCGCGGGGCGCGGCTTCCTGGTCTCCGACCCCGCCACCCGGCGCTACCGCATCGGCCCCGCCGTGCTGCGGCTCGGCCGCCTCTGGGAGCGCTCGGGATCACTGGAACTGCTGGCCGGACCGGTCCTGGAGGAGCTGCGCCGGGTCACCGGCGACACCGTGCTCTTCTGCCTGCCCGACAGCTTCCACATGCGGTGCGTCGCCGCCGAGGAGGGCGAGGCGGGGCCGCTGCGCTACTACCCGCTGGTCGGCGAGCTCTACCCGGCCCACGCCGGGGCGACCAGCAAATCCTTCTACGCCTACCTGCCCGACGAGCAGCGCCACCGGCTCTTCCGGGGCCGCCCGATGGCCCGCTTCACCGACCGCACCGTCACCGACCCGGACGTGCTGGAACAGCAGCTCCTCCAGGTCCGGGCCCAGGGGTACGCGTGGACCGTCGGCGAGTACGACACCGGCATCGCGACCCTCGCCGTCCCCGTCTTCCTGGGCCGCGAACCGTACGGGAGCCTCAGCCTCGGCGGCGCCGAGGAGCGGTTCGAGGGCGCGCCGGAGAACCGCCTCGACGCGCTGCGCAACGCCGCCGCGCTCCTGGAGAAGCGCCTCACCCACCCGCCGCAGCGCCCGAAGCCCCGGGCCCGCCGCACCCCGTCCGCCTGATCCGACCCACCCCGAGAGGAACCCCGTGCACCTGCTCCTGCTCTCCAACTCCACCCAGTACGGCCGCGGCTACCTGGAACACGCCCTGGACACGGTCACCGCGTTCCTGCCCGCCCGCGCCCGCCTCGCCTTCGTGCCGTACGCGCTCGCCGACCACGACACGTACACCGCGCGCGTCCGCGGCGCCCTGGAACCGGCCGGGATCGCCGTCCACGGCGTCCACGAGCACGCGGACCCGGTCGCCGCGCTGAAGGACGCCGACGCCGTGTTCATCGGCGGCGGCAACTCCTTCCGGCTGCTCGGCGCGCTGTACCGGACCGGGCTGCGCGAGGCCGTCGCGGACGCCGTGCGCGCCGGGCTGCCGTACATGGGCGCCAGCGCCGGGACCAACATGGCGGCGCCCACCCTGCGCACCACCAACGACATGCCCATCGTGCAGCCGCCGTCCTTCGCGGCCCTGGGCCTCGTGCCGTTCCAGATCAACCCGCACTACCTGGACCCGGACCCCGCCAGCACCCACAAGGGCGAGACCCGCGAGGAACGGCTCACCGAATTCCTGGAGGAGAACGACGTCCCCGTCCTCGGCCTGCGCGAGGGCTCCTGGCTCCGCGTCGAGGACGAGGAGGCCCGCGTCGAGGGCGCCCGCCCCGCCCGCCTGTTCACGCGGGGCGCCGGGCCCCGGGAGCTGGCGGCCGGGACGGACGTGTCCTCGCTGCTCAGGACGGAACCGCGGTTCGACGCTCCGGTGCGCTGACCCCCGCGAGGACGAGGTCGGTGTCCACCGGTCCGCCGTCCGCCGGGCAGGCGGCCGGGCAGGCGCGCGGTGCGTGGCCGGTGGCCGACGCCGCCAGGACGAACGTGCCGGCCTCCGGGGCCGCCAGCGCCCAGCGGCCCCGGGTGTCCGTGGTGGTCAGCCCCGCCTGGCGGCCCTGCCGGTCGATCAGGGTCACATTGGCCCCGGCGACCGGCGCCCCGTCCGCGTCCAGCACCCGGCCGCGGAAGCCCTCCGGGGCCGTGAGGGGGAGCGGTTCGGCGTCCTCGGCGGCGCGCCGGACCGCCTCGTCGCCCTCGCTGCTCGCCAGCAGGACCGGCGCGGTGGCCGTGCGCCGGGACGGCAGGAACGAGGCCAGGACGAGACCGGCGACCACGGCGCCCGTCGCGATGAGGAACGAGATCCGGAAGCCCTTCATCGTGGGCACCGCGACCGGGCCCATCCGGGTCGAGGTGTGGGCCAGGACCATGCCGATCACCGCGCTGGACACCGAGGTGCCGATGGAGCGCATCAGGGTGTTGAGGCCGTTGGCCGCGCCGGTCTCCGAGGGGTCGACGGCGCCGATGATCAGGGCGGGCAGCGAGGAGTAGGCGAGCCCGATGCCCGCGCCGAGGAGGACGGCGATGATCACCGTCTGCCAGGCGGCGCTCATCAGGCCGAGCCCGGCCCCGTAACCGATGGCGATGACCAGCATCCCGAGCATCAGCGAGACCTTCGGGCCCCTGCGGGCCGAGATCCGCGCGTACAGCGGGGCGACGAACATCATCGTCAGGCCGAGCGGGGCCACGCACAGCCCGGCGACCACCATCGACTGGCCGAGGCCGTAGCCGGTGGCGGCGGGCAGCTGGAGCAGCTGGGGCAGGACCAGCGAGACGGCGTAGAAGGCGACGCCGACCATGATCGAGGTCAGGTTGGTGAGCAGCACCTCGCGGCGGGCCGTGGTCCGCAGATCGACCAGCGGGGCGTCACTGCGCAGCTCGAACAGGCCCCACAGCAGCAGCACGACGAGCGAGGCGGCGATCAGGCCGAGCGTGGTGGGCGAACCCCAGCCCCAGTCACTGCCCTTGGTGATCGGCAGCAGCAGGAGCACCAGGCCCAGCGAGAGACCGAGCGCGCCGACGGTGTCGAACCGGCCGGGGGCGCGCAGCTTCGTCTCGGGCACCGCGAACACGGTCAGCGCCATGGCCAGCACGCCGAGCCCGGCCGAGCCGAAGAAGAGGGCGTGCCAGTCGGTGTGCTGGGCGACGAGCGCGGCGGCCGGCAGCGCGAGTCCGCCGCCCACCCCGATGGACGAACTCATCAGCGCCATCGCCGAACCGAGCTTCTCGCGCGGCAGCTCGTCGCGCATGATGCCGATGCCCAGCGGGATCGCGCCCATCGCGAAGCCCTGGAGGGCGCGGCCCACGATCATGACGACGAGGTCGTCGGTGAAGGCGCATATCAGGGAGCCGACCACCATCACGGCGAGGCTGGCGAGCAGCATCCCGCGCTTGCCGTACAGGTCTCCGAGCCGCCCCATGATCGGGGTGGAGACGGCTCCGGCGAGCAGGGTGGCGGTCATCACCCAGGTCGCGTTGGAGGGGGCGGTGTGCAGAAGGGCGGGCAGATCCTTGATGACGGGGACGAGCAGGGTCTGCATCACGGCGACGGTGATACCCGCGAAGGCGAGCACGGGGACGATCCCCCGGCCCGCCTTCGCGCGCGGATCGGGAAGCTCCGCGCCGGGCTGTTCGTGCGTCGTCTGTGGCATGCGTGCGGCCTCCGGGCGGCGGTGGGAAAGGGGGACGGGCGTACGGTTACGGCCGGTGCTGCGGTCAGCACCGACCGCCAAGTCTGTGCAGGGTGAACCTTCCTCGGCTACGGCGTATTCCGGGGCGCGGGGTGCGAATCCGGTCCGGCCGCGCGCGGGGCGCGTGACCAGGGGCCTGACGCCGCGTCGATCCGGGCGCCGGTCCTACGACGCTGGACCGAGACGCGGGACGACCTGAAACCGATGTACGGGGCACAGCGGGGCTGCGAGTATGACGCCCATGGCCGACGTCCCCCTGCTCGCAGCGCCCACCGACCGGAACTCCGTCCGCACCTGGGCGGTGATCCTCGCCGCCTGCGTCGGGCAGTTCCTCGTGGTGCTCGACGTGTCCGTCGTCAACGTCGCCCTCCCGTCGATGCGCGCGGACCTCGGGCTGAGCTCCACCGGACTTCAATGGGTGCTCAACGCGTACTCGATCGCCTTCGCCGGGTTCATGCTGCTCGGCGGGCGCGCCGCCGACCTGTACGGCCGCAAGCGGATGTTCCTCGTCGGCCTCGGCCTGTTCACCGCCGCCTCGCTGGCCGGCGGGCTCGCCCAGGAGGGCTGGCAGCTGCTCGCCGCCCGCGCCGCGCAGGGCCTCGGCGCCGCCGTCCTCGCCCCCGCCACCCTCACCCTGCTCACCGCCGCCGTCCCGGAGGGCCCCGCCCGCGCCAAGGCCATCGGCACCTGGATGGCGGTCGGGGCGGGCGGCGGCGCGGCCGGCGGACTCGTCGGCGGCGTGCTGACCGACGCGCTGTCCTGGCGCTGGGTGCTCCTGATCAACGTGCCCATCGGGGTGCTCGTGCTGACCGGCGCCGCCCTCTGGCTCGCCGAGGGGCGCAGCGGCGGGCGCAGCCGCGTCGACCTGCTGGGCGCCGTCCTCGTCACGGCCGGCCTCGCCTCCACGGCGTACGGCATCGTGCAGACCGAGGAGGCGGGGTGGACCGCCGCCGCGACCCTGGTGCCGCTGCTCGGCGGACCCGTGCTGCTCGCCCTGTTCGCCCTCGTGGAGACGCGGACGGCGAAGCCCCTGATGCCCTTGCGGGTGCTGGGGTCGCGGGCGGTGGCCTCGGCGAACGTGGCGATGCTCGTCATCGGCTCGGCCACGTTCTCCATGTGGTACTTCATGACGGTGTACGCGCAGAACGTACTGGGCTACAGCGCGTTGGAGGCCGGGCTCGCCCTGATACCGACCTCGCTGGCCGTGGTCATCGGCTCCAAGAGCGCGCCCCGGCTGATGGCCCGCGTCGGCGCGAAGAACCTCGCGCTGATCGGTACCACCGTCACCGCGGCCGGTTTCGGCTGGCAGTCCACGATGACCGTGCACGGCTCCTACCTCACCGCGGTCTGCCTGCCCGGCGTCCTCATGATGGCCGGTGCCGGGCTCGCCTCGACCCCGCTCGCCTCGCTGGCCACGTCGGGCGCCGCGCCGGGGGAGGCCGGGCTCGTCTCGGGGCTCGTCAACACCTCGCGCACCATGGGCGGTGCCCTCGGGCTCGCCGTGCTCTCCACGGTCGCCGCCGCCCGCACCGGGGGCGGGGCCGACCCGGCCGCCCTCACCGCCGGCTACGCGCTGGCCTTCCGCACGGCGGGCACCGTCCTGCTCGGCGGCCTGCTGCTGATGCTGCTGTGGCTCCCGCGCCACCGGCCGGAACGCCTCACTTCCGTTCGTACAGCGTCACCCGACGCCCCCGTACCCGCTCGTCCTCGATCACGGTGAAGTAGTCCCTCAGGACGGCCGCCTTCGCCTTCTCCCGCGGCCCGTTCTCCGGACGCGCCGCTTCCGGCGCGTCCGTGACCAGCAGTATCCGGGGCTGGGCGAGCATCGCGTCCCGTATCCGGGACGGTGCCGCCTCCACCCCGTTCAGCGTCCCGGACGCGCGGGGGCCGCGGGCCAGCGCTATGTCCCGCAGACCGCTGAACGCCTCGGGCGAGACCAGCGCCGCGTCGCGCCGGGCGCCGGGCAGGAACACCACCGCGGTGCCCGGCTCCTTCATCCGGCGCACGTCCGCCGTCATGGCCAGCACGTCGTCCACCCGGCTCGACGGCGACCGCTTGGCCAGCGACTGCGGCAGCAGCGCCGCCACCGCGCAGGCCAGCAGCACCGGTACGAGCCACCGCGCCGCCGCCGGGAACCGGGGCGCCACGACCCGTACCGCCGCGCCCAGCAGGGAGCCGATCAGCAACGCCAGGCCGAGCAGGCTGAAGAGGATGTAGCGGTCCAGGAAGAGCGGCTTCTCCAGCGAGGCGGCGGCCAGACCGAGCTGAGGGACCGCCAGCAGCGGCAGCCCCACCGAGGCCACCGACAGCCGGCGCCCGCCCGGCCGCTCCACCAGGGCCCCGAGACCGCCGACCGCCAGCAGCACCGCGGGGCCGATCATCATGTGCCAGGTCAGCGGCGGTATCCAGGACACCTGTTTGGACTGGCCCGACGTGAACAGGATCAGCGGCAGCGCCCCCGCGACGGCCGCCGCCGAGGCCGCCGTCCAGCGCGCCCACAGCCGGCGACCGGCCCCGCTCCACGCCAGCGTCGCCGCGTGCGCGGGCAGGATCAGCAGCGAGAACCAGTTCAGCAGCGCGCAGACCAGCACCGTCCCGGCGTACGCCGCCCAGCGCCCCCAGCGGTCGCGCCCGCCGAGCAGCGTCACCAGGAGCAGCGTCGAGACCCCGGCGCCCGCCGCGACCAGCGCGTACGGGCGGCCCTCCTGGAAGTAGAACTGCACGGCCGGCAGCAGACCGAGCGCCATCCCGCCGCCCAGGCCCGCCCACCGCCCGGCCAGCCGCTCCCCGATGACCGTCACACAGGCCGCCGCCACCGCCATCGCCAGCACGGAGGGCAGCCGCAGCGTCGTGGTCGTCGGCCCGAACCAGTCGAAGAGTCCGTGCATCAGCAGGTAGTAGAGCCCGTGGACCGCGTCGACATGGCCCAGCATGGCCCGTATCCCGGCGGCGGACCGCAGCGCCACCTGCCAGGTCGCCGCCTCGTCCCGCCACAGGCTGCCCTGCCGCGAGAGCCCCCACAGGCCGAGGCCCAGGGTCCAGAGCGCCGGCACGAGCCAGAGCGGAACAGCGCGCAGGCGCACGGATATTCGAGATGACATGAAGCGGACGGGCCCCCGGGTGGTGACGGTAAGGACAAGGTGCGGAGGCGGTCAGAGCCAGCCCTGCTGCCGGGCCGCGCGGACCGCCTCCATGCGGTTGCGCGTGCCCGTCTTGCCGATCGCCGACGACAGGTAGTTACGGACCGTCGATTCTGACAGATGCAGCTTGGCGGCGATGTCGGCGACCGTCGCCCCGTCCGCCGACGCGACCAGCGCGTCCCGCTCCCGCGCGGTGAGCGGACTCGCCCCCGAGCTGAGCGCGGCCGCCGCCAGCGCCGGATCGACCACCGTCTCCCCGGCGAGCACCCGGCGGATCGCCTCGGCCAGATCCTCGACCGGGCCGTCCTTCACCAGGAAGCCCGCAGCCCCCGCCTCCATCGCCCGGCGCAGATAGCCGGGCCGGCCGAAGGTGGTGAGGATCAGCACCCGGCAGTCCGGGACCTCCTCGCGCAGGTCGGCCGCCGCGTCCAGACCGCTGCGCCCCGGCAGTTCGATGTCCAGCAGCGCCACGTCCGGCCGGGAGGCCAGCGCGGCCGCCACGATCTCGTCGCCCGCGCCGACCTGGGCCACCACTTCGATGTCCGGTTCGAGCCCGAGCAGCAGGGCGAGCGCGCCGCGCATCATCCCCTGGTCCTCGGCGAGCAGGACACGGACGGACTTGGCCGGGGGGTGCTCCTGAGGCATCTCGTTCACCGGCCCAGGGTAGGCGAGCAGGCCGGATCGTCCCCGGCTCCGGGCGTCGGCGTCGGCGTCGCGTCGGCCCCGCCGTCGTCCTCGCCGCCCGCGTCCACCGGGAGCTCGGCGGTCACCACGAAGCCGCCGTCCGGGCCGGGGCCCGCCACCAGCGAGCCGCCCGCCGCGGCGAGCCGTTCGGTGAGCCCCTTCAGACCGGTGCCGCCGATGCCCGGGGTGGGCGCGGGGCCCTCGGGCCTGCCCCGGCCGTCGTCGGTCACCGTGAGCCGGACCTTCTCGCCGGTCCCGCTGACCTCGAACACGCAGCGCGTCGCCGTCGAGTGCCGCACCACGTTGGTGACGGCCTCCCGCACCACCCAGCCCAGCAGCGCCTCGGTCTGCGGGGAGAGCGGCGGCCCGGAGCGCCGGACGACCGGTTCGACCGAGGCGGCGGTCAGCGCGGATCTGGCCCGGTCCAGCTCGGTCGCGAGGCTGCCCTCGCGGTAACCGGTGACGGCCTCGCGGATCTCGGTGAGCGCCTGCCGCCCTACGGACTCGATGTCGGCGACCTGGGACAGCGCCGCGTCCACGTCGCGCGGGGCGAGCCGGCGCGCGGCCTCCGACTTCACCACGATGACCGAGAGCGTGTGGCCCAGCAGGTCGTGCAGATCCCGCGAGAACCGCAGCCGCTCCTGCTCGACGGCGGCCCGGGCCAGCTCCTGCCGGGTGGCCCGCAGCTCCGTCACGGTCTCCGCCAGCCGGAGGATCGCCGACGTCACGGCCCCGGAGATGAACGTCCCGTACCCCAGCGTCCACGGCGGCGAGGCGCTGTCGTCGCGCCAGACCGCGACCGCGCACGCGGCGACCGCGAGCCCGAGCAGCCCGACCGCCAGCAGCCGGTGGCGCAGCACGGTGCCGGCGGCCAGCGAGAGCAGCGGGAAGAACAGCAGCCAGCTGCCCCCGTAACCGATGGCCAGGGCGAAGGTGACCGCGGCCAGCGCGCCCAGCAGGACGTACGTCACCGGGCTCTCGCGCTTCTCCTTGCTGAAGCCCCGGAACACCACCGAGATGTACAGCGAGTTGAAGGCCAGCAGACCGGCTCCGGCGATCCACGGGGTGGGGGTCTCGCCCTGGAAGAGGTTGGAGAAGGCGCCCAGACCCATCAGCAGCCACGGCAGCAGGGCGTACGGCGAGGGCGGCCCCGGCCTGCGGTTCTCCTTCCGCATCCGGCGGCGCTCCCTGAACGATGGTCGTCCGGTCCCCGGCATGTCCACTCCTGTCACACGGTCCTGGCGGACCGACGGTACGAGATCACCGCGTACACGCCGAACAGCAGGAGCCACGCGGCGAGCACGCCTATGGTCATGGCGCCCGGCGCGTGCCCGTCGGTCGTCGCCCAGCCCAGGTCCGCGAAGCGGTTGGCCGGGGTGAACCGGCCGACCGAGCGCAGCCACTCGGGCAGCATCTCCAGCGGGAACCACAGCCCGCCGACGACCCCGAAGCCCATCAGGCAGGCGACGTTGACGACGCCGGTGCCCTGCGGGGTCAGCCGGTAGCCGTTGCCCAGGCCGAGCAGGGTGAAGGGCAGCGCGCCGATCCACAGCAGCAGCACCAGGACCACCCACTGCCAGGCCGCCATCCGCACCCCGTTGAGCAGCCCGCCCGCCAGCAGCACGGTCAGGATCACCGGCAGCACGGTCACCGACCCGCTGACCGCCCGGCCCACCACCGCGTGCGACGGGGCGAGCGGGGTGACCCTCAACTGCTGGAGCCAGCCGAGGGACTTGTCGGAGGCGACGCCCGTACCGATCGACATCGCGGAGCCGAGCGCGCCGTAGGCGGCCATGCCGACCATGGACGCGGTCTTCCAGCCGTCGGCGCTGTCGTCACCGATGTTGGTGAAGATCAGATACATCATCACCGGCATGCCCGTGCCGAAGATCAGGAATCCGGCGTCACGCAGGGTCCGGCGCATTTCGAGCAGGATGTAACGGAACATCAGACGGTCTCCTTCTCGGTGCGGGGCGCGGTCCTCGCGCGAGCGGTGTCCCCGAGCGGGGTGGTGTCCTCCGGTGCGGGTTCCCCGGGCGCGGTGAGCGCCAGGAAGGCGGTCTCCAGCGTGGCCCGGGAGACCTGGAGGCCGCGGATCAGACCGAGGCGGGCCAGCTCCACGACCGTCGCGTCCGAGTCGTCGGTGCGCAGCAGGGCGCGGTCGCCGGTCACCTCGACGGTGACGACACCGGGCAGCCGGTCCAGACCCTCCGTGGAGCCGCCGGCGAGGTCGAAGGAGACCTGGCTGTGCCCGGCCGCGTCCTTGATCGCCTCGCCGCTGCCGTCCGCGACGACCCGGCCCCGGTCGATGACGACGATCCGGTCCGCGTTCTCGTCGGCCTCCTCCAGATAGTGCGTGGAGAAGAGCACGGTGTTGCCGCGCCGGGCGTAGCCCCGCATCGACTCCCAGAACGCGCGCCGCCCCTCCACGTCCAGCGCGGCGGTCGGCTCGTCCAGCACGATCAGCTCGGGATTCCCTGCCAACGCCACGGCGAACCGCACCCGCTGGGTCTGGCCGCCCGAGAGCTTGTCGATGCGCCGGTCCGCGTACTCCGTCACGCCCGCCAGGGCCAGCGCCTCGGCGACCGGCAGCGGACGCGGGTAGGTCGAGGCGACGAAGGCGACCAGCTCGCGCACGGTCACCCTGGGTATCGGCCGCCCCTCCTGGAGCATGGCGCCGACCAGCCCGGCCCGCACCGCCTGCTCGGGGGAGCGGCCCAGGACCCGCACGGCCCCCTCGTCCGGCTCGTTCAGCCCGAGCAGCAGCGAGATGGCGGTGGACTTCCCCGCCCCGTTGCGCCCCAGCAGGGCCACGGTCTCGCCGCGCCCGATCCGCACGTCCACCCCGTCGACGGCCCGTACGCTCCGTCCGGCCCGCCCGAACGTCTTCACCGCCCCGGTGAAGACCACCGCGGCCTCGTCGTCCCTTGTCTGCGTCATGTCTACGACGTTACGCAGCGTGAGCATGCGGCGGCAGAGGTGTATGTACTCGGTCCGCCATGACATTTGTCATCGCGGACGCGGAGAGTCCGCCTCCGCTCGTTTCCTGGGCGGACAGAGCGGTGCCCCGGCGCCCGGGCGCCGGGGCACCGCTTTCCCCTCCTCGATGCGGCGGTCAGGCCGCCGCTGCGCCGCTCTCCTCGGCGGGGCGGCGATGACGGCCGGCCGGCGTTGCCGTCGTGTCGTCCGTCGCCACACCCCCTCGGTGCTTTCCGGAGCCGCCGGCGTCGCCCCGCTGCGCGTCCGCCGCGGGCGGGAACGTCTGGGTCGTGTCGGTGCGGGCTTCAGACATGTGGGAAGTCACCCCGTTGTGATCGCTTACGTGTGTGCCAACCGGAGCGTCACGCCGCCGCCCGTCCGGGAAAAGGCCACGGTCGGTGACCGAGACGCACGGTGCGTGAGCCCGGTCCCAGCTTAGTCAGGGACCGTACGCCCCACGAGAGGCGCCTGCCCCAGTGGAACCGGTGTACACACAGGAGGATTCATCGCCGGGGCGGAAGGTTGCGTACCGCTTGTGCCGCATGCCGGTTCCGCCTCCTCCGGCATCTCCAGCAGGGCCACCGCGCACGCCGTGTCCCCGTCCGCGTAAGGGAGCTTCAGAACTCCGTCGCGCGACCAGACCCCGCTGCCGGCCAGCCAGCCCCCGGGCGCCGCGAGCTGGTGCAGCCGGCGGCCCGACGGGCGCCACAGGCCGATCCAGCTGCCCGCCGCCCCATCGATCCTGAGGGCCACCGCACAGCTCTCCGGCATCAGCATCTGCCCCGGCTGCACCGCGAACGGCTCCAACGAGCAGTCCGGCAGCCGCAGGCACTCCGGGAACCGCACCGGCAGGCAGCTGCCGAGCACCCCCCAGCCGAGCCGGTCGTGGCCGGGCGCGTCCGAGCGGATCAGCAGCAGCCCGCTGCCCGGGTCCGCGAGCAGCAGCCGGTCGTCGCTGTCCGGCGCGATCTGGAGCAGCGGGGTCATCTCGGCGCCCCGCCCCAGGTCCACCGCGACCGTCTTCACCGGACCGCCCCCGGCCGGTTCCCGGTCCAGGGCCAGCATCCGCCCCGCCCGGTCCAGCCAGACGCCGCCGGAGCAGCGCCCCGGCAGATCCGCGAGGTGCTCGGGACCGGCCGTCCCGCCCGCCACCCGCCACAGCTCCGTGGAGTACGCGCCGACCGCCAGGGCGTACGCGCTCACCCCGTCCGGCGACGGCGGCAGCAGGGCGAGCGCGTCCCGCTCGACGGCCCCGAGCAGCAGCTCGCCGGTGCCGGGGCCGGTCGGATAGAGCAGCGAGAAGGTGTGCCGCTCGGCGACCCGGCGCCGGATCAGCACCCGGCCGTCGGCGAGCGGCACCAGCTGCGCCTCGGCCTCCTCCGGCTGGTCGGTGGGCAGCGGCACGGCGTACGGCTCGGGCCCGTCGAGCGTCCAGCGCTCGGCGTACCAGGCGGTGTCGGCGCCGGGCACCGGGGCGGCCGTGAGCCGCGCGCCGTACGCCCCGTCGGCGGTGAGCGTGAAGGCGGGCAGAACCGTTTCGGCGGGGACGTCCGCCTGGGGCGCGGCGGCCGGTACGGCAGCCTCCGGCGCCGGGGCGTCCTCCGCCGGGCCGGTCTCCGCGACGGCCCCCTCGGGGTCGCCGGGACCGGGTTCCGGCTCCGGCTCCGCCGGACCGCCGTCACCCGTGGTGGTTCCCTCCTCGATGGCACAGGCAGTCATCGACTCATCACCTCCGGCAACCGAAGCTAGTTTTCGCACTTCCAGCCGAACAACACGACCTCCCCCACTTCACACATAAGGGTGGTGATGGCCGGATATCGCTGTACGACCGAGGGTGCGTGTGCTGTACGGGGCCGGGCCGCGGGCGGCCCGTTCCCGGGGCTCCCCGGGGCGCGGCGGGCAGGTAGCCTTTCCTCCGTGCCCCGTCTGTCTGAAGTCATCTCCGAGCTCGACGCCCTCTGGCCGCCCGAGCGGGCCGAAGGATGGGACGCGGTCGGCACCGTCTGCGGTGATCCGGACGCCGAGGTCCACCGGGTGCTCTTCGCCGTCGACCCCGTCCAGGAGATCGCCGACGAGGCGAAGGAGCTGGGCGCGCACCTCGTCGTGACCCACCACCCGCTCTACCTGCGCGGTACGACGACGGTCGCGGCGGACACCTTCAAGGGCCGCGTCGTGCACACGATGATCCGCGACGGCATCGCGCTGCACGTGGCCCACACCAACGCCGACACCGCCGACCCCGGCGTCTCCGACGCCCTGGCCGCCGCCCTCGACCTGCGCGTCGAGCGCCCCCTCGTCCCGGACCCGGCGGACCCGTCGGGCCGCCGGGGGCTCGGCCGGATCTGCGTGCTCGACCACCCCGAGACCCTGGGCGCGTTCGCCGCCCGCGCCGCCGCCCGGCTGCCCGCCACCGCGCAGGGCATCCGCCTCGCCGGCGACCCGGGGGCGCTGGTGCGCACCGTCGCGGTGAGCGGCGGCTCCGGCGACAGCCTCTTCGACGCGGTGCGCGCCGCCGGTGTGGACGCCTTCCTCACCGCCGACCTGCGCCACCACCCGGCCTCCGAGGCCACCCAGCACTCGCCGCTCGGCCTGGTCGACGCCGCGCACTGGGCCACCGAGTGGCCGTGGTGCGAGCAGGCCGCCGCACAGCTCGAAGCGATTTCCGACCGCCTCGGATGGGACCTGAGGGTCCACGTCTCGAAGCAGGTCACCGACCCCTGGACCGCCCACCACTCTTCTGGAGCCCCCAACTGAACGCCGCGCCCGCCGACCAGATCCGACTTCTCGACGTCCAGGCGCTCGACCAGCGCCTCTCCCAGCTCGCGCACCGCCGCAAGTCCCTGCCCGAGCACGCCGAGATCGAGTCGCTGACGGCCGACCTCGCCCAGCTCCGCGACCTGCTCGTCGCCTCGACCACCGAGGAGAGCGACACCGCCCGCGAGCAGACCAAGGCCGAGCAGGACGTCGACCAGGTCCGCCAGCGCGCCGCCCGCGACCAGCAGCGCCTGGACTCCGGCGCGGTCACCTCGCCGAAGGACCTGGAGAGCCTGCAGCGCGAGATCACCTCGCTCGCCAAGCGCCAGGGCGACCTGGAGGACGTCGTCCTGGAGGTCATGGAGCGCCGCGAGTCCGCGCAGGAGCGCGTCACCGAGCTGACCGACCGGGTCGCCGCCGTGCAGGCCAAGGTGGACGACGCCACCGCCCGCCGCGACGCCGCCACCCAGGAGCTCGACGCGGAGGCCGCCACGGTCACCAAGGAGCGCGAGGTCGTCGCCGGTTCGGTCCCCGCCGACCTGCTGAAGCTGTACGACAAGCTCCGCACCCAGCAGGGCGGGGTGGGCGCCGCCCGCCTCTACCAGCGCCGCTGCGAGGGCTGCCGCCTGGAGCTCAACATCACCGAGATCAACGACGTGAAGGCCGCGTCCCCGGACACGGTGCTGCGCTGCGAGAACTGCCGCCGCATCCTTGTCCGCACCGCCGACTCGGGTCTGTAGTGAGCCTGCCGCGCCGGTTCGTGGTCGAGGCCGACGGCGGCTCCCGGGGCAACCCGGGCCCCGCCGGCTACGGCGCGGTCGTCATCGACCCGGACACCGGCGAGACGCTGGCCGAGACCGCCGAGTACATCGGCGTCGCGACCAACAACGTCGCCGAGTACAAGGGCCTCGTCGCCGGCCTCCGCGCGGTGGGTGCCCTGATCGCGGACGGCCCGGTGGGCACCGGCGTCCAGGTGCGCGTCCGGATGGACTCCAAGCTCGTCGTGGAGCAGATGTCCGGCCGCTGGAAGATCAAGCACCCGGACATGAAGCCGCTCGCGGCCGAGGCGGCGGCGGTCCTGCCCGGCGCGGACCTCAGCTACGAGTGGATCCCGCGCGAGCGGAACAAGCACGCCGACCGGCTGGCCAACGAGGCGATGGACGCGGGCCGCCGCGGCGACCGCTGGGAGCCCTCGGCGTCCACGGCCGCCCTGGACACCCCGCGCGCCCCGGTGGCCGCCGACCCGGTCACCCCGCAGGTGGGCTGGGGCTCGGCGCCCGACCTGGGCGCGCCCGCCACCCTCGTCCTGCTGCGGCACGGCGAGACGGCCCTCACCCCGCAGAAGCGGTTCTCCGGAAGCGGCGGCACCGACCCCGAGCTCTCCCCGGCGGGCCTGGAGCAGGCCGAGCGCGCGGCCTCGGCGTTCGCGGCGCGCGGCACCGTGCAGGAGATCGTCAGCTCACCGCTGCGCCGCTGCCGCCAGACGGCCGGGGCGGTCGCGGCCCGGCTCGGCCTGGAGGTCCGCGTCGAGGACGGACTGCGCGAGACGGACTTCGGGGCCTGGGAAGGGCTCACGTTCGGCGAGGTCAAGGAGCGGTACGGAGACGACCTGGACGCCTGGCTCGCCTCCCCGGACGCGGCCCCCACGGGCGGCGGCGAGAGCTTCACGGAGGTCGCCGACCGCGTGGCGGTCGCCCGGGACGGCCTGGTCACGCGTTACGCGGGGCGCACGGTCCTCGTCGTCACGCACGTCACCCCGATCAAGACCCTGGTCCGGCTCGCCCTGGGAGCGCCCCCGGAGGCGCTGTTCCGGATGGAGCTGTCGGCGGCGTCCGTCTCGTCCGTCGCGTACTACGCCGACGGCAACGCCTCCGTACGCCTGCTGAACGACACGTCCCACCTGCGGTAGAGGCATCGGGACAGCACTCGGCCCCACCGGCGGGGGGAAGGCCGGTGGGGCCGAGGCGGTTCCGGCGGGTCGGGGGAATACCGGCCGGAACCCGGGTCACCCGGCATGCGGGCTACGTCCCCTGTAGAGGTCGTGCCCCGAATACCGGGGAGCATGCACGACGGGATGCGACGGGTTCGCCCGCCGCCCCGTTCAGCCCCGCAGCGCCGCCGCCCCGGCGGCCAGCCGCTCCACGCGCACCCAGTCCCGGGCCGCCACCGCGTCCCCCGGGACCATCCAGCTCCCGCCCACGCAGCCGACGTTGGGCAGCGCCAGGTACGAGGGCGCGGAGGCGGCCGAGATGCCGCCCGTCGGGCAGAACCGGGCCTGGGGGAGCGGGGCGGACAGGGCCTTCAGATAGGCCGTGCCGCCCGCCGCCTCGGCCGGGAAGAACTTCATCTCGGTGACCCCGCGCTCCAGCAGCGCGACCACCTCGGAGGTCGTCGAGACGCCCGGCAGGAACGGCAGCCCGGACCCCTTCAGGGCGTCCAGAAGCGCGTCCGTCCAGCCGGGGCTGACCAGGAACCGGGCCCCCGCCGCCACGGTGTCCGCGACGTTGCGCGCCGAGATCACCGTGCCCGCCCCGACGACCGCGTCCGGGACCTCCGCCGCGATGGCCCGGATCGCGTCCAGGGCGGCGGCGGTGCGCAGGGTCACCTCGATCGCCGGAAGCCCGCCCGCGACCAGGGCACGGGCGAGCGGCACCGCGTCGGCCGCGTCCTCCAGGACGACGACGGGCACGACGGGGGCGAGGTCCAGCACGGAGGAGGTCATGCGCCCATCCTGCCCGGTCTGCGGCGCAGTGCGCAACGAGCGTTGCGGAGGGTGCAACGTACGGTCAGTGGATCTCCGTCACGACCACATCGAGCTGCCACGGCCGCCCCGCCCGCGCGGGCGCCTCGGCCTCGACGGTGTACCCCAGGTCCCGCAGGACGGCGACCAGTTCGGCGGGACCGGCCGGGCGGGCGCCCGCGAGCAGCAGGTCGCGCACCATGCGGCCCTTGGTGGCCTTGTTGAAGTGGCTGACCACGGACCGCTTCTCCACCCCGTCCACGAGCTGCGCGTGCAGCACCCGCACGCTCGCCGTGCGCTCCGCGACCGCCCCCTTCGGCTTCCACGCGGCCGTGTAGGCGGACGAGCGCAGGTCCAGCACGAGCCCTTCGCCCGCCGCCTCCGGCATCACCTCCGCCATCGGCGTACGCCAGAACGCCCCGAGGGCGCCGAGCCCGGGCAGCTTCACGCCCATCGAGCAGCGGTACGGCGGAATCCGGTCGCCCACCCGCACCGCGCCCCACAGCCCGGAGAACACCAGCAGCGACTTCCCGGCGAGGCGGCGGGCGGCCGTGTCGAGCGAGTCCAGGCCGAGGGCGTCGTACAGGACACCGGTGTACAGCTCCCCGGCCGGACGCGTCCCCGCCGTCCGCAGCTCCGCGTTCTTCGCGATCTCGCCCCGCAGCCCCTCGCTGAGCCCCAGCACCTCCCGCGCCTTCTCCTCGTCGGCCACGCACAGCTCCACGAGCGTGTCCAGCACCTCGGCCCGCGCCCCGGCGAGGCCGGGCAGCGACAGGGACTCGGGCTTCAGGGGTGCCCCGCGCCCCGAGGCGGCCTTTCCTTCGGAGGGCGGCAACAGCACGAGCACGGCGGTTCTCCTTCGTACGTACGGGGAAGAGGCGCGGCGGTGTGCGGACCGCACGGACGCCCCAGGTCAGCGTACGGGGGCGGAGGGGCGGCCCGTACGGGCACAAGGACCCTCGCTCGGAATGCCGCGTTCCGCGCCCCGCCCTACGCTCGGGACCATGCCCCGCCGCCATCTGCACATGACCGGCGCAGCCCGGACCCCGCTGCGGGCGGCCCTGCGCGGCCTGCGCACCGAGCTGTCGCTCCCCGACGACTTCCCGCCCGAGGTGCTCGCCGAGGCGGCGGACGCCGCGCGGAGCCCGGAGCTCGCCGGGCACGCGGACGCGACGGACCTCCCCTTCCTCACCATCGACCCGCCGACCTCCACGGACCTCGACCAGGCGATGCACCTGGAACGCCGCGCCCACGGCTACCGCGTGCACTACGCCATCGCGGACGTGGCCGCGTTCGTGCGCCCCGGCGGCGCGCTCGACGCGGAGGCCCACCGGCGGGTGACGACGCTGTACCTCCCGGACGGCCGGGTGTCCCTCCACCCGGAGGTCCTGTCCGAGGACGCCGCGAGCCTGCTGCCCGGCCGGGTCCGCCCCGCGGTCCTGTGGGAGATCGACCTCGACCCGGAGGGCGCGGCGGTCGCGACCCGGGTGCGCAGGGCCCTCGTACGCAGCCGCGCCAAGCTGGACTACGCGGGCGTGCAGCGGCGGATCGACGCGGGCACCGCCGAGGAACCGCTCGCCCTGCTCCGGGACATCGGCGCGCTCCGCGAGGCGCGGGAGGTGGCCCGGGGCGGCATCTCGCTCAACGTGCCCGAGCAGGAGATCACCGAGCACGACGGCCGCTACGGCCTGGCCTACCGCACCCCGCTCCCCGCCGACGGCTGGAACGCCCAGGTCTCCCTGCTCACCGGCATGGCGGCGGCCCACCTCATGGCGGAGAGCGGCACCGGCATCCTGCGGACGCTGCCGGTCGCGCCCGACGGCGCGGTGGCGCGGCTGCGGCGCAGCGCCGAGGCCCTGCACATCGACTGGCCGCACCACGTCCCGTACGCCGAGCTCGTCCGCTCCCTCGACCCGGGGCGCACGGACCACGCGGCGTTCCTCCAGGACTGCACGACGCTGCTGCGCGGCGCGGGCTACACGGTGTTCGACGGCGGCGAGCTGCCGGTGCCCGCCGTGCACGCGGCGGTGGCCGACCTGTACACGCACTGCACGGCGCCGCTGCGCCGCCTCGTGGACCGTTACGCCTCCGAGCTGTGCGTCGCGGCCTGCGAGGACCGGGACCCGCCCGAATGGGTCCTGGCCGCCCTGCCCGCGCTGCCCAAGGAGATGGCGGAGGGCACGCGCCGGGCCAACACCGTGGAGCGGGAGTCCGTGGACCTGGTCGAGGCGGCGCTGCTCAAGGACCGGGTGGGCGAGGTCTTCGACGGTTACGTGGTGGACGTCAAGGAGAACGAACCGGCCACCGGCACCGTCCACATCGACGCCCCGGCGGTCGTCGCCCGCGTCGAGGGCACCGCGCCCCTTCCCCTGGGCGAGCGCCTGCGGGTCCGCCTGGCCCAGGCTGCCCCGGGCACGGCGAAGGCCCTGTTCGTTCCGGCCTGACGGCGTCTCGTACGATCGCGAGTTCGGCCCCCGCGCCCCGCGCCCGTACGACGGAAGGACCGGCGTGACCGACCGTGCCCGCCAGCACCAGATCCTGGCCGCCGCCCGCATGCTCCTGGAGCAGGAGGGCCCGGAGGCGCTGACCATGCGCAGGCTCGCGGGCCTCCTGGGCATCACGGCCCCGTCCCTCTACAAGCACTTCCCGGACAAGTCCTCGGTGGTCGACGCGCTGGCCGACGCGATGCTGACGGAGACCGCCAAGGCCCTGGAAGCGGCGGAGACGGCCGCCCCGGGCTCCTTCCCGGCCCTGGCCACGGCCTACCGCGCCCACGCCCTGGCCCACCCCCACCTCTACCGCCTCACCACGTCCCGCCCCCACCCCCACGACCTGGAGGACCGCGCCGCCGCCCCCCTCTTCCGCGCCCTGGCCCCCGACGACCACCTGGCCCGCGCGGCCTGGGCCTTCGCCCACGGCATGGTCATGATGGAACTGAACGGCCGCTTCCCCACCCCGGAGTCGGTCACCACGGCGTGGACGGCAGGCATCACGGCCCTGGCGTCGAGCCGCCTCTGACCGTGCGGGGCCCTCCTGTGCCACGATGGCCCATTCTGGCGATCGAGGAGAGGGCGCCACATGTCAGCTGTTCCGCAAGAACGGCTCTCGCAGGCGGACGTACTGCTGGAAGGCTTCGAGGCTCTGGACCCACCGGAGGGCTTCCGGGCGGAGTTGCTCGAAGGAGAGATTGCCCTGAAGCCGCCACCGGACGGCGATCATGAGGACTGCATCGCCCTGATCCTTGAACAGGTGCTCGGGCGTGCGAAGACGGACATGGACTTTTCGGCAAACAAGGGTCTGAAGCTGAGAGGCGGCAGGGGCTGTCCAGCGAACCACGTCATCCCCGACGGCACGTTCGCCCCCCATGCCCTGCGGCTGTACCGGGGCGCTGCCCCGTGGATGCCGTGCGAGGGAGTGGCGCTGGTCGTGGAGGTCACGTCGTCCAAACCGGCCGCCGACCGGGAGGCCAAGCGGCACTGCTACGCGAGGGCTCCGATCCCCCTGTACCTGCTGGTGGACCGGGAGGAGTCCTCGGTGACGCTGTTCCGGGACCCGGCGGGCGACGACTACCGCCAGCACTGCACCGTGCCCTTCGGGAAGGCGGTCAGTCTTCCGGAGCCGTTCTCGTTCGACCTGGAGACGGCGGAGTTCATGTAATCCGGCCAGGTAGCATGGGCCCCACGGCAGACGAGCCGGGCGGACGGTCGCGTGGGGGTTTTCGGATCCTCCCGAGGAACGTCCGGGCTCCACAGGGCAGGGTGATGGCTAACGGCCACCCGGGGTGACCCGCGGGACAGTGCCACAGAAAACAGACCGCCCGGGACCTCGGTCCCGGGTAAGGGTGAAACGGTGGTGTAAGAGACCACCAGCGCCTGGGGCGACCCAGGCGGCTAGGTAAACCCCACCCGGAGCAAGGTCAAGAGGGGCCGTCGCGAGACGGCCCTGCGCGAACGTTCGAGGGCTGCCCGCCCGAGTTCGCGGGTAGACCGCATGAGGCCGGCAGCAATGCCGGTCCTAGATGGATGGCCGTCTCCCCGGCCGCCGCGAGGCGACCGGGCGACAGAACCCGGCGTACAGCCCGACTCGTCTGCCCACCTTTCTTCCGGCCGCGGTGAAGGCCGCCCCCGACGCGAGAGCCCCCGCCGGTGCGCGCACCGGCGGGGGCTCTCAGCGGGTCAGGGCGTTCAGCAGGCGCCCTGGTCCTTCCAGACGCCCCAGTCGCCGGTGCTGCCCGGGGTCTCGTTCTGGGTCCACCACTGGGCCTTGTACTTCCGGCCGTTGTAGGAGACCTCGTTGCCCGCGTTGTAGACCGTGCCGGCCACGTACGCCGGGACCGAGCCGCAGTCACCGGCGGGCGGGTCCGTGGGGTCGGTGGTGGGCGGGGTGGTCGGGTCCGTGGGGTCGGTGGTCGGCGGGGTGGTGGGCTCGGTGGTGGAGCCGCCGATCGCGGTGTTGATCTGGTTCAGCAGGGTGGCCTTGTCGTCCAGGCCGAGGAGCGAGTACATCATCGCGCCGGCCAGGCCGCGCTGCTTGCCGTAGTCGGCCCTGGCCTGGATGGACTTCTGGTCCAGGCCCGTGAAGAACTCGCCGTCCTTGTAGAAGTAGGACGCCTTCGCCTCGTCGTCCCAGTACGTCGTCGCCGGGTTGTCGACGATGCCGCCGAGCTCCTTGTAGTGCGCGATCCCGGCCTGCTGGCTCAGCGGGCGGGCGCCGGAGCCGCCGGTCGCGGACTGGGCCAGGCCGTGGGTGGTGCCCTCCGGGACGCCCTTCCAGCCGCGGTAGTAGAGCTCGTAGCCCAGGATCAGCTTGTTCGCGGGGAAGCCGCCGGCGATGCCGTAGGCCGGCTTGCCGTCGAGCCAGGAGTCGACCGCGTTGTCGATCGAGTACTTCTCGGTGCCGGGCGCGACCGGGTCGGACGGGTCGTTGGCGCCGGAGTAGAGCGGCGACTGGTGGTACGTCGGCCCGTCGCCGTCCCAGGCGCCGTGCATGTCGTACGTCATCAGGTTCGCGTAGTCGAGGTACTGGCCGATCTTGTCGGTCTCGATGTTCGCGATCTTGTCCTGGCCGGCCCCGAAGGCCGCGGTCAGCAGGTACTTCTTGCCGCCGTTGGCAGCGCCGTACGCGTCGAGCTGCTTACGGAACTCCGCCAGCAGCAGCGTGAAGTTCTGCTTGTCCTCGGGGGCGTAGTGGTTGCCCAGGTGGCCGCCCGCGGAGGCCGGGTACTCCCAGTCGATGTCGATGCCGTCGAAGATGCCGGCCGCCGAACCGGCGCCGCCGAAGCCGCCCTCGACGGGCAGGTTGCCCTTGATGTACTGGTCGATGCAGGAGGAGACCAGCTTCTTGCGGCTCGCGTCCGTCTTCGCCGCGTCGCTGAAGTACTTGGAGTACGTCCAGCCGCCCAGCGAGATGTTGATCTTCAGGTGGGGGTACTTCGCCTTCAGTTCCTTGAACTGGTTGAAGACGCCCACGATCGGCTGGTCCCACTTGTCGGCCACGCCGTCGACGCTGTCCGCCGCGCTGAAGGACTTCTGGTAGTCGGCGTACGAGTCGCCCGCACCGTCACCCGCGTTGGGGTTGTTGTCGTCGCCCGCCGCCTTGTTGGCCTCGAAGCACGTGAGGTCGGTCGGGTGGATGTTGCCGAACGAGTAGTTGATGATGTCCAGCTTGCCGGCGATGCCCCGGGTGTCGAGCTGCTTCGGGTAGAAGGCGTTGCCGTACACGCTCCACTGGTCGTAGTACGCGATGCGCACGCCGCCCGCCGAAGCGGAAGCCGGTGCGTCGGCCGCCTGGGCCGAACCGATGCCGACGGTTGCGGCGAGGCCGCCGGTGGCGAGGGCCGTGCTCAGGAGCGCGGCGATCAGAGTTCTACGGGGGTGCACGTGCGGCCTCCAGCGGGGGAGCAGGTGGTGCTGTGGATGGGCTGGAGCAGTGATAACCGGCCCGTGACCTGCGCGTCAACGATTCCAACGAGATTAGGACTAGACCAATTTGACGGTTCGTGGGCCGCGCGGAGGGCGTGCCGGCGCCGGGTGGCCGCCGGACGCCACCGGTGACCAGCGGCTTAAGGATCACTTAAAAATGGCGCCGCGAGTGGTTCGGTGACGAACCACTCGACGTCGAAAAGTGGAAGCGCGAACCGGCGCCGCTCGTCCCCCTTGACCGGACCCTGTCCGTCACTAAGGTCTAGACCTGAATCGGCCAGGTCTGGACCAAGGGCGCCCGTCATGCGCAGGTGGCCGCCCAACCCCCTTACGAGCGAAGGAAGTGACGTGGCATGAACACCAAGCGACGGTTGGCCGTTTCGATCGGAGCGCTGGTCGCCCCCGTGCTCGCCCTCGGCATCCAGACGGGCACCGCCAGCGCCCACGGCTGGGTCACCGCGCCGACGAGCCGCCAGGCCCAGTGCGCCGCCGGTGTGGTCGACTGCGGCCAGATCAAGTACGAGCCGCAGAGCGTCGAGGGCCCGAAGGGGCTCAAGAGCTGTAGCGGCGGCAACGCGGCCTTCGCCGAGCTGGACGACGACAACAAGGGCTGGGAGGTCACCCCGGTCGGCCAGAAGTTCACCTTCACCTGGCACCACACGGCCCGTCACGCCACCGAGAACTGGCAGTACTTCATCGGCGACCAGAAGATCGCCGAGTTCGACGGCAACCACGCCCAGCCGCCCGCCGACGTGAGCCAGGAAGTGGACTTCGGCAGCTTCACCGGCCGCCAGAAGGTGCTCGCCGTCTGGAACGTCGCCGACACGGCCAACGCCTTCTACGCGTGCGTCGACGTCAACATCGGCTCCACCGGCAACGGCGGCGACGACGGCGGCACCCCCGGCGGCGGTGACGGCGACGGCGGCGAGACCGGCGAGCCGGGCGCCTGCGCCGTGCCGCTGTGGAGCACCGAGGCCGTGTACACCGGGGGCGACACCGTCGCGTACGACGGCCACACCTGGCGCGCCAAGTGGTGGGTGCAGGGCGACAAGCCCGGCACCACCGGTGAGTGGGGCGTCTGGGAGGACCTCGGCGCCTGCGCCTGACCGCAGGCCCGGCCCGGCGGGGGAAGCGACATCCCCCGCCGGGCCGCTCCGTCACCTCAGAAGCTCACCGGCTCACGGATCAGCGGGCACGTCATGCAGTGCCCGCCGCCCCGCCCCCGGCCGAGCTCCGCGCCCACGATCTCCAGCACCTCGATGCCCGCCTGCCGCAGCAACGCGTTGGTCTGGGTGTTCCGGTCGTAGGTGAAGACGACGCCCGGCTCGACCGCGACCGCGTTGTTCCCGCTGTCCCACTGCTGGCGCTCGGAGGCGTACACATCGCCGCCCGTCTCGATGACCCGCAGCCCCGGCAGCCCGAGCGCCCCGGCGACCACCTCGGTGAACGGCCGGGACCCCTCGTCCACGATGTCCACGGGCACCGGGCCGCCGCTGCCCGGGCGCAGCGAGAAGCTGTGGATGGCGTCCACGATGCGCGGGTAGAGCGTCACGACGTCCCGGTCCGCGAAGGTGAACACGGTGTCCAGATGCATCGCCGCCCGCAGCTTCGGCATGCCCGCGACCACGACGTGCTCGGCCGCGCCCTGCTCGAAGAGGGCGGCGGCGACCTGCGTGACGGCCTGGCGCGAGGTGCGCTCGCTCATGCCCATGAGGACGACGCCGTTGCCGACGGGCATGATGTCGCCGCCCTCGAATGTGGCCTGGCCCCAGTCCCGTTCCGGGTCGCCCCACCACACCGTGGCGTCCGTGAAGTCCGGGTGGAAGCGGTAGACGGCCTTCATCAGCAGGGTCTCGTCGTGCCGGGCGGGCCAGTACAGCGGGTTGAGCGTCACCCCGCCGTACAGCCAGCACGTCGTGTCCCGGGTGTACAGCGTGTTGGGCAGCGGCGGCATCACGTACTCGCGCACCCCGGCCGACTCGCGGGCCAGGGCGACGTACGGCGGGCGGTAGTCGTCGGGGAGGTCCGTGGTGGCGAGGCCGCCGATCAGGAACTCGGCGAGCGTGCGCGGGTCCAGGGTCTCCAGGAACGCCCGGGTGGAGTCGATCAGCCCCAGGCCCGCCTCGTTGGCGGTGATCTTGCGGTCGAGCAGCCAGTCCCGCGCGCCCGGCACGGCCATCGTCTGCGCCAGGAGGTCGTGGAGCTCCACCACCTCGACCCCGCGCGCGGTGAGCGCGGCCACGAAACCGGCGTGGTCCCGCTGGGCGTTCTCCACCCACATCACGTCGTCGAAGAGCAGATCGGCGGCGTTGGTCGGGGTGAGCCTGCGGTGCGCGAGGCCCGGCGCGCACACCAGGACCTTGCGGAGCCGGCCGACCTCGGAGTGGACTCCGAGCGGGATGCGGGAGGTGCTGTCACCGGTCATGTGCGGTCCTTCGCGTACGGGTCGGGGTGCGGTACGGCTCAGAGGCTGATCCAGCCGGCCGCCAGGGCGATCACGCCCATGACCGCACCGGCCACCGAGACGGCGCAGATCAGCAGCTCGCGGGGGGAGAAGGGGCGCCGGCCCTGCTCGCGGCGGGCCATGACGAACAGGATCGTGGCGGGGGCGTAGACGATGAAGGAGAGCAGGACGAACCGGAGCCCGGCCGCGTACAGCAGGAACGCCGTGTAGACGGTGGCGAGCACGGCGACGACGAGGTCGCGCCCGGTCGTCCGCCCCTGGGCCAGCGGGTCCGTGGTGAGCGCGATCTTCAGCGCGAACGCGGCGGCCAGCAGGAACGGGATGAGCGTCAGCGCACTCGTCATGTCCAGCGCGAAGTTGAACGCGTCGTCCGAGAGCAGCGTGACGACCAGCACCACCTGGACCAGCACGGTCGTCATGACCAGGGCCGGGACCGGCACGTCGTCGGCGGTGGCGCGGCGCAGGAAGCGCGGCATGTCGTGGTCCTGCGCGGCCACGTACAGCACCTCGGCGGCCATCAGCGTCCAGGCCAGATAGGCGCCGAGGACGGAGACGATCAGGCCGACGCTGACGAAGACCGTGCCCCAGGTGCCGACGGCGTGCTCCAGGACGCCGGCCATCGAGGGCTGGCGCAGCCCGGCGATCTCGCTCATCGGCATGATGCCGTACGAGACGATGGTGACCGAGGCGAAGACGGCGAAGACGCTGAGGAAGCCGAGGACCGTGGCCCGCCCGACGTCCTTGCGGCGCTTGGCGTGCCGGGAGTAGACGCTCGCGCCCTCGACGCCGAGGAAGACGAAGACGGTGGCGAGCATGGTGCCCCGCACCTGGTCGAACAGCGAGCCCGCGTAGTCGGCACCGCCCCAGTTGTCGGCGAACACACCGGTGTCCAGGTAGAACAGCGCCAGCACGACGAAGACCAGGATCGGGACGACCTTGGCGACCGTGACGATGCGGTTGATCGCCGCGGCCTCCTTGACGCCCCGGCGGATCAGCAGGAAGAAGCCCCACAGCCCGACCGAGGACAGCGCCGCGGCGAGCACGGTGTCCCCGTCGCCGAGCGCCGGCCAGAGCGTGCCGATGGTCGACATGATCAGCACCCAGTACGTCACATTGCCGACGCAGGCGCTCGCCCAGTAGCCGAACGCCGAGAAGAACCCGAGGTATTCGCCGAACCCGGCCTTCGCGTACGCGTACACCCCGGCGTCCAGGTCCGGGCGGCGCACCGCGAGGGACTGGAAGGCGAAGGCCAGCATCAGCATGCCCGTGCCCGCGATGGTCCAGGCGATCAGCGCCCCCGCGACCCCGGTCTCCTCCGCGAAGCGGCGGGGCAGCGAGAACACGCCCGCGCCGACCATGGAGCCGACGACCAGCGCGGACAGCGTCATCAGCGAGAGCTTGGCCGTGTGCGGCTGCTCCTCGGTGACTGCGGACATGGTCGGGCCCTTCCTGGTGCGGGGGCTGCGGTCGCAGAGGGCGGGCGGGGCCCGGCAAGGCGCCCCCATGAGGGTGAAATGTACCTTTCGTTACGGTGTTGGGTCCCGCTGCCGGGCCGGTGTCCCCGGATCGGGGCGCGGCTTGACCCTCCCCTTGCGTCAGGCTCGATGATCGGTCGCGAGGAAAGGGCGGGTGGATGAGCTATTCCGTGGGGCAGGTGGCGGCCTTCGCCGGAGTGACGGTGCGCACGCTGCACCACTACGACAAGGCGGGGCTGCTCTCGCCCGGCGGGCGCAGCCGGGCCGGCTACCGGCTCTACGGCGAGGCGGACCTGGTCCGGCTCCAGCAGATCCTCTTCTACCGCGAACTGGGCTTCCCGCTGGACGAGATCGCCGAGATCTTCAAGGACCCGCGGGCCAGCGCCCTGGACCACTTGCGGGCCCGGCAGGAGCAGCTGGAGGCGGAGATCGCCAGGCTGCGGCGGCTCTCCGAGGTGGCCCGCCGGGCGATCGAGGTGGAGCGGACCGGGGTCGAGCTGACCCCGCAGGAGCGCTTCGAGGTGTTCGGCGAGATCACCGCCGACCTGAGTTACGCCACCGAGGCGGCGCTCAAGTGGGCGGACTCACCGGGGCAGCGGGAGTCGATGGCCCGGGCCGCCGCGCACACCAAGGAGGACTGGCGGCGGCTCATGGGCGAGGCCACGGCCTGGCGCGCGGAGCTGCTGGCGGCCTTCGACCAGGGCGAGCCGAGCGACGGCGAACGGGCCATGGACCTCGCCGAGGAGCACCGGCTGCACATCGCCCGCTGGTTCACCGCCTGCCCGCCCGCCATGCACCGGCGCATCGCGGACGACTTCGCCGCCGATCCACGCGCCTTCGCCCTGGTCGTACCGCCGTCCCGGCAGCGCCCCGGCCTGGCCGCGTACCTGTGCAAGGCCGTCCACGCCAACGCGGCCCGGCGGACCGATGAGCCCGGGGAGCACCGATGAGCCCGAGGAGAACCGATGAGAATACTGATCGCCGCCGCCGGATCGCGCGGTGACGTCGCCCCCTACACGGGCCTGGGCGCCGCACTCCGCGCGGCCGGCCACGACGTCGCCCTCGCCACGACGGACACCTTCGCGCTCCTGGTCCGCGCCGCCGGGCTGGACTTCCGCGCCCTCCCGGGCAACCCGGCGCAGGGCGGCGGCGGGAGCGGCGGCACGCGGGAACTCATGCGGGCCGCCGCCGCGTTCATCGCCGACCTGGGCCAGGGGTTCGCCGACGCGATGACCGACGGCGCGGACCTGCTGCTGCTCTCGACCACGACCGCCCCGCTGGGCCGGCACCTCGCCGAGGCCACCGGCACCCCCAGCATCGGCGTCTACCTCCAGCCCACCGCGCCGACCGGCGACTTCCCGCCCGTCGTCACGGGCACCCGCTCGCTGGGCCGCCCCGGCAACCGCCTGGCCGGGCGCCTCGCGCTCCGGATGACCGACCGCCTGTACGCCCCGGCGGTGACCGCGCTCCGCGAACGGCTCGGGCTGCCCCCGGCCACGCCCTCCGCCACGCGCCGCCGCCAGGAGCGCGCCGACTGGCCGGTGCTGCACGGCTTCAGCACCGTCCTGGTGCCCCGGCCCGCCGACTGGCGCCCCGGTCTGCGCGTGGTCGGCAACTGGTGGCCGCACCACAACCCGGACGCGCAACTGCCGCCGGAGCTGGCGGACTTCCTCAGCGCGGGAGCGCCGCCCGTCCTCATCGGCTTCGGCAGCATGGCGGCCGGCGAGGGGGAACGGCTCAGTGAGCTCGCCGTACGGGCCCTGCGCCGCGCCGGGCTGCGCGGCGTCCTCCAGTCCGGCAGCGCCGGTCTGGCCGCCGAGGGCGACGACGTGCTCACCGTCGGGGACGTCCCGCACGCCCTGCTGTTCCCGCACCTGGCCGCCGTGGTCCACCACGCCGGGGCCGGGACGTCGGCCGCCGCGCTGCGGGCCGGGGTCCCCGCGGTGACCGTGCCCGTGACCGCCGACCAGCCGTTCTGGGCCGGCCGCCTCGCCGCCATCGGCGCCGCCGACGAGCCGATCCCCTTCCGCGCCCTCACCGCCGACCGCCTCGCCGACGCCCTCGACCGCGTCGTGCGGCAGCGGGTCCACCGGGAGGCGGCCGCGAAGGGGGCGCAGCGGATGGTCGCGGAGGACGGGGCGGAGGAGGTGGTGGAGGCCGTGCGGCGGCTCAGCGGTGCGTCAGTACGTTGACCACGCGGCCGTTCGGGTCGCGTACGAAGAAGCGGCGGACGCCCCACTCCTCGTCGTGGGGGCCGTACACGATCTCGGCCCCTTCGCGGACGAGCGCGGCGTGCACCGCGTCCACGTCGGCCACCTCCACGCTGAGGTCCGGGTTGACCGGGCCGGTCTCGTCCTTGGTCATGAAGCTGATCTGGGCGGCCGGCTGGGTGGGCGAGGCAAGGGTCATGATCCAGCCATGGTTCATGACCTCCTCGAAGCCGAGCAGGCCGTAGAAGGCGCTGCTGGCCCGCAGGGCGGACGCGTCCGGCCCGGCGTCCACCGGGATGTTGGGGACCACGCGGTGCACGGACATGAGGCACTCCTGTCACGTTGATGACGGTAGGTCACCGGCTCACCTTAGGGCCCGGCTCCAGGGGGACTCGAGAGGCGGCTGGGAGGGTGGCTGGAAACTGTGGGTCGGGCCGGGGCAAACTGGCCAGGTCACAGCCGGGCCGGGGGCAACCCGGCCCATCGAACCGCAGTCTCCCGGGGGCGCCCCATGGTCCATTTCTCCTCACGCGTCACCGGGGAGGAGCTCGGGCGGATGGCCCACCGCCCGGACTCCCGGGACCTCTTCCCGACCGGCGTGGCCCGGCTGGGCGACACCCGGTTCTGCGTGCCCGCCCACTGGCCGCGCGCCCACCGCTTCTTCGCCCCCGTCGCCGGCCACCAGGACCCGTTGCTGATTGCGGAAACGATGCGGCAGGCGGCCATGCTGGTCTGCCACGCCGAACTCGGGGTGCCGCTCGGCGACGCGTTCGTGATGTGGGAGCTGCGCTACACCACCGCCGCCGGTCAGCTCGTGCTCGGCGACGACCCGTGGGACGTCATGGTCGAGGTGAACTGCTCCGACGTCCGCCGCCGGGGGAGCGGTCTCGCCTCGATGCGCGTCGACTTCGTGCTGCGCCGGGGCGGGGCGGTGCTCGCCGTCTGCGGCTCGCGGATCAGCTGCACCTCGGCCGCCGCCTACCGCCGCCTGCGCGGCGACCGCTCCGCCGCCGTCCCGCCGCCCCCGCTCCCGGCGCTCGCGCCGCGCACCGCGGGCCGGGCCGCCGAGCGGGACGTCGTCCTCGCGCCCCCCGTCGCGCCCGGGCGCTGGCCGCTGCGGCTCGACACCGGGCACCCGACGCTCTTCGGCCGCCCCAACGACCATGTGCCCGGCATCCTGCTCCTGGAGGCGGCCCGGCAGGCGGCGAACGCCACCGTGCCCGGCTTCCTCCCGGTCACCCTGCGCTCCGACTTCCTCCGGTACGTGGAGCTGGACCGGCCCTGCTGGATCGAGGCGACGACCGCTGCGGCCGGGGTGCGGGTGCGGGCGGTGCAGGACGGGGAACCGGTCTTCACCTGCACGCTCGGCGGGCCGGACGCCTGAACGCGGATCAGGCCGGGTCCGGCAGCCGGGTGCCCGTCCCGCTCACCCGCACCCGCGCGTCGCCCGCCCCCAGCGTCACGGTGAGCGTGCCGGGGCGGCCCATGTCCTCACCCTGGTGCAGGGTCAGCACGGCGGCCTCCGGCACGAGGGCCAGCTCCCGCAGGTACGCCCCGAACGCGGCCGCCGCCGCACCCGTCGCCGGGTCCTCCACCACACCGCCGACCGGGAACGGATCGCGGACGTGGAACACCGCGTCGGAGGCCCGCCACACCAGCTGCACGGTCGTCAGGTCCAGCCGGTGCATCAGCGCTTCCAGGCGCGCGAAGTCGTAGTCCAGCGCGGCCAGCCGCTCCCGGGTGCCCGCCGCCAGCACGAGATGGCGCGCCCCGGCGTACGCGATCCGGGGCGGCAGGGCCGGGTCGAGGTCGGCGGCCGGCCAGTCCAGCGCGGCCAGCGCCTCCGCGAGGTCGCCCGGGGCCACGTCCTCGACGCGCGGTTCCACGCTGGTCAGCGTCGCCCGCAGCTCGTCGCCCTCGCGGACCACGGTGACCGGCACCGTACCGGCGGGGGTGGCGAACTCCACCTCGCCCGGCCCGTCCCGCTCGGCGAGCGCGAGGGCGGCGGCGACCGTCGCGTGCCCGCAGAACGGCACCTCGGCCTTCGGGCTGAAGTAGCGGACCGCGTAACCGCGCGCACCGGGCTCCGCCGCCTCGGTCCGCCCGGTCAGGAACGCGGTCTCGCTGTAGCCCAGGTCCGCCGCCACGGCCAGCATGGCCGCCTCGTCGAGACCGGAGGCGTCGAGCACCACCCCGGCGGGGTTGCCGCCCTCGGGGTCGGCGGAGAACGCGGTGTAGCGCAGGATCTCGGGAAGGTCGCTCATGAACCGCTCAACCGCCCGCCGGGCGACGGCATTCCCGCACCCGCGCGGCCGGGACGGCCCGCACCGTTCCGCCCGGATCGGCGCGCCCGCGCGCCCCCTCAGCCCCGCCCCACGTAGGGCATCGCCGTCGCCATCACTGTCGCGAACTGGACGTTCGCCTCCAGGGGAAGCTCCGCCATGTGCCGCACCGTGCGGGCCACGTCGTCGGCCGCCATCACCGGCTCCACGGCCAGTTCGCCGTTGGCCTGGAGGGTGCCCGTCCGCATCCGTTCCGTCATCTCCGTCGCCGCGTTCCCGATGTCGATCTGGCCGCAGGCGATGCGGTACGGACGCCCGTCCAGCGACAGCGACTTCGTCAGGCCGGTGATCGCGTGCTTCGTCGCGGTGTACGCCACCGAGTGCGGGCGCGGGGTGTGCGCGGAGATGGAACCGTTGTTGATGATCCGCCCGCCCCGCGGGTCCTGCTCCTTCATCTGCCGGTACGCCGCCTGCGCGCACAGGAACGCCCCCGTCAGGTTGACGTCGACCACCCCGCGCCAGTCCTCGTACGCCAGCTCCTCGACGGGTCCGCCGGGGCCGAACGTCCCCGCGTTGTTGAAGAGCAGGTCGAGGCGCCCGGTCCACTCCCGTACGGAGGAGAACAGCGCGTCCACGTCCTCGGGGCGGGTCACGTCGGCCGGGACGGTGATCACCCGGGCGTGCTCCCCGGCCAGGGCCGCCGTCTCGGCCAGGGGGTCCGGCCGGCGGCCCGCGAGCGCCACCGACCAGCCCGCCCCGGCGAGCGCGAGCGCCACCGCGCGGCCGATGCCGGAACCGGCGCCCGTGACCACCGCCACCTTCGACGGGGAGTTCTCCGCGGAATTCAACAGACTGTTGCTCATGCTGCCGCAGCGTACGCGCAGCCCCGGCGGGGTGATTCCGCGCGCCGGTCCGGCGATTCCCGCGCCGCCGCGACCGCCGTAGATGATCATGGATTTGGCCGCGAACGCGGAGTTTGCCCCTGGGGGCACCATCCTGCCGCACTCCTCATCCGGGCGACGCCCGCACGACGCGAACACGTCAGCCTCCGGATGCGCCGGGCCGCTGGACTTCCCCCACACCACCAGTCAGGGGAGGGACAGATGACGCACTCATCGCCACAGCAGGAGCTGCGCGACGCCGCCCGGCACACCGACCGCCGCCGCTTTCTCACCGTCACCGGAGCCGCCGCCGCGCTCGCCTTCTCGGTCGGCCTGCCCGCCGCCGGGACCGCCAGCGCCCGCGAGATGGAGGCCCGGAGGATCGGCGAGGACCCGTTCACGCTCGGCGTCGCGTCCGGCGACCCGCTGCCCGGCTCCGTGCTGCTCTGGACCCGGCTCGCGCCCCGCCCGTTCGAACCCGGCAGCGGCCTCCCCGACGCCCGCGTCGAGGTCCGCTGGGAGCTGGCGTACGACGAGCGCTTCCACCGTGTCGTCCGGCGCGGCACCACGTACGCCCACCCGGAGTTCCACCACAGCGTCCACGTCGAGGTGCAGGGCCTCGCCCCGGACCGTGTCCTCTACTACCGCTTCCGCGCCGGACAGTGGACGAGCCCCGTCGGCCGCACCCGTACGGCACCGGCGCCCGGCGCCCGGAAGCGGGAACTGGCCCTGGCCGCCGTCTCCTGCCAGGCGTACCACGACGGCTACTTCACCGCGTACAAGCACCTCGCCCAGGAGGACGTGGACGTCGTCTTCCACCTCGGCGACTACCTCTACGAGTACGCCGTCACCGCGACCGGCGGCGCCCGCAACTACACCGACCGCACGCTGCCCGCGCTGTTCAACCGGGAGACGGAGACGCTGGAGGACTACCGGCTGCGGTACGCCCTCTACAAGTCCGACCCGGACCTGCGCGCCGCCCACGCCGCGCACCCCTTCGTCGTCACCTGGGACGACCACGAGACCGAGAACAACTACGCGGGCGACATCCCCGAGAACGACGTGCCGCCGGAGGAGTTCCTGATCCGCCGGGCCGCCGCCTACCGCGCGTACTGGGAGAACCAGCCGCTGCGCACGCCCCAGCGGCCGACCGGCCCCGACATGCGGCTCTACCGCCGCCTGAGCTTCGGCCGGCTCGCCCAGTTCGACGTGCTCGACACCCGGCAGTACCGCAGCGACCAGGCGTACGGCGACGGCTGGCAGACGCCCGGACCGGAGTCCGAGGACCCGAGGCGCACGCTGACCGGGGCCACCCAGGAGCGCTGGCTCATCGACGGCTGGCGCCACTCGCACGCCACCTGGAACGTCGTGCCGCAGCAGGTCACCTTCGCCCAGCGGCGCGACGTGCCCACCGACGCGTTCAAGCTGTCCATGGACTCCTGGGACGGCTACCCGGCCTCCCGCGACCGCATCCTCCAGGGCGCCGAGCGCGTCGGCGTGGACAACCTCATGGTCCTCACCGGCGACGTCCACGTGAGCTACGGCTTCGACATCAAGCGGGACTTCGACGACCCGGCGTCGCGCACGATCGGCACCGAGATCGTCACCACGTCCATCACCAGCGGGAAGGACGGCTCCGAGAAGCCGTCCAACTACAACAACCTGATGGCGGCCAACCCGCACCTGAAGTTCTACAACGGGCGCCGCGGCTACGCCGTCGTCACCCTCCAGGAGCGGGCGGCCCGCGCCGACTTCCGTACGGTCTCCGCCGTCACCACGCCGGGCGCCCCCGTCACCACCGCCGGCTCCTACGTCACCGAGGCCGGCCGCCCCGGTCTGAAGCCCGCCTAGACGGCATCCACGGGATAGCGGACGCCGATGCGGTCACGGACCGCGTCGAGCGTCCGCATCACCGCGAGCGAACCCTCCAGCGGGACGAGCGGGGACTCCGTCTCGCCCGCCAGGACCGCCCGCATCACCTCGACCGCCTCGTACTGCATCCCCGAGAGCCCCTGCGGACCCGGGCCCGAGGTGATCTCCTCCGGCTCGGCGCCGTTCCGGTGCAGCACGAAGCCCTCCGGGTGGAAGAAGCTGTGCGGGATGTCGATCCGCCCGGCCGTCCCGATCACCGTCGCGGCCGTCGGGTGGTGCCCGACGATCGAGCAGGACAGCAGCGCGTTGGCCCCCGAGTCCCAGCCCAGCAGCATCCCGGTGTTCAGGTCCACGCCCTCCGGCGACAGCAGGGCGTCCGCCTGCACCCGGTCCGGCTCGCCCAGCAGCAGATGCGCGAACGACACCGGGTACACGCCCAGGTCCAGCAGCGCCCCGCCGCCCAGCCGGGGATCGCGCAGCCGGTGCTCCGGGCCCAGATCCGCCGCGAAGCCGAAGTCGGCCTGCACGGTCCGGATCTCGCCGATCGCCCCGTCCCGCACCAGCTCGGTGAGGCGCCGGATCACGGGGTTGCAGTAGGTCCACATCGCTTCCATCAGGAAGACCCCGCGGTCCCGGGCCAGCTTCACCAGCTCCCGCGCCTCGCGCTCGTTCAGCGTGAACGCCTTCTCGCACAGCACGTGCTTCCCGGCCTCCAGCGCGAGCGCGGCGGCCTCCCGGTGCGCGGAGTGCGGCGTGGCCACGTACACCACGTCGACCTCGTCGTCCGCGACCAGGCCCGCCCAGTCGCCGTACGCCCTCGGTATCCCGAACCGCTCCGCGAACGCCCGCGCCGAGGCGTCCGAGCGGGACGCCACGGCCACCACCTCCGCACCGGGCACGGCCTGCAGATCGGCGGTGAACGTCGCCGCGATCCCACCGGTCGCCAGCACGCCCCAACGGACAGTCCTGCTCATGCACACTCCCAAAAAGGTGTCGACCATCCCCGCCGAGCTGAGAGCATAGAGCCGGATTCAACAACTATGGAGACGAGAATGCCGGAGAGCGGCGTCAGCCGGGCCCAGCAGATACGCACCACCGACACCGCCCCGCAAGGGGCACCCCTTCCCGGCAGGGCCGCCACCGCCGCCCGGCGCACCGGCCTCCTCGTCACCCTCGTCCTCGGCGGCCTCACGGCGCTCCCGCCGCTGTCGATGGACATGTACCTCCCGGCGCTCCCCGCCGTCACGGACTCGCTGCACGCACCCGCCGCCACGGTCCAGCTCACGCTGACCGCCTGCCTCACCGGCATGGCGCTCGGACAGGTCGTCGTCGGACCGATGAGCGACCGCTGGGGCAGGCGCCGCCCGCTGCTCCTCGGCATGGCCGTCTACGTGCTGGCCACCGCGCTCTGCATCTTCGCCCCGTCCGCCGGACTCCTCATCGCCTTCCGCCTGATCCAGGGCCTCGCGGGCGCGGCGGGCATCGTCATCGCCCGCGCCGTGGTCCGCGACATGTACGACGGCGTCGCGATGGCCCGGTTCTTCTCGACGCTGATGCTGATCTCCGGCGTCGCCCCCGTCATCGCGCCGGTCATCGGCGGCCAGGTCCTGCGGCTCACCGACTGGCGCGGCATCTTCGCCGTGCTGACCGGCGTCGGCCTGCTGCTCACCTTCGTCGTCTGGAAGTGGCTCGGCGAGACCCTGCCGCCCGCCGAACGCCACACCGGCGGCATCGGCGACGCGCTGCGCACCATGCGCGGCCTGCTCGCCGACCGCGTCTTCACCGGCTACATGATCGCGGGCAGCCTCGCCTTCGCCGCCCTCTTCGCGTACGTCAGCGCCTCGCCGTTCGTCATCCAGGAGATCTACGGCGCCTCACCGCAGACCTTCAGCCTGCTCTTCGGCATCAACTCCGTCGGGCTGATCACGGTCGGCCAGATCAACGGCAAGCTGCTCGTCGGCCGGGTCAGCCTGGACAAGGCCCTCACCTTCGGACTCGTCGTCATCGTGGCCGCCGCGACCGCGCTGCTCCTGATGACCTCCGGGGTCTTCGGCGACGTCGGGCTCGTGCCGGTGGCGGCCGGGCTCTTCGTGCTGATGTCGGCGATGGGCCTCGCGATGCCCAACACCAACGCCCAGGCGCTGATGCGCACCAAGCACGCCGCCGGATCGGCCTCCGCGCTGCTCGGCACCTCGCAGTTCCTGATCGGCGCCATCGCCTCGCCGCTCGTCGGGATCGCGGGCGAGGAGACCGCGGTGCCCATGGCCGTCGTCCAGCTCGTCTGCGCGGTCGGTGCCCTGGCCTGCTTCCTCGGCCTCTGCCGCCCCTGGCAGCGTCCCTCGGCAATCTGAACGGGCCTCCACCCCGCCTACAATTCATCGGTGATCGCCACCCTCCCCACCGCGGACGCCCTGCGCGCGGCCCTCGCCGGAATCCTGGACGGGCTGCCGCCCAAGCAGGCCGGGCAGGCCGTCGACCGGCTCATCGCCCACTACCGGGGCACCATCCCCACCGACGCCCCGGTGCTCCGCGACCGCTCGGACGTGGCCGCGTACGCGGCGTACCGGATGCCCGCCACCTTCGAGGCGGTACGGTCCGCCCTCGGCGCGCTCCGCGAGGCCGCCCCCGACTGGGCGCCCGCCACGCACACCGACGTCGGCGGCGGCACCGGGGCGGCGAGCTGGGCCGTCGCGGGGGAGTGGGAGGGCCACCGCACCACCGTCCTGGACTGGGCCGAGCCCGCGCTCGCCCTCGGCCGCGAACTGGCCGCCGCCTCCGGAGCGCCCGCCCTGCGCACCGCCGACTGGCGGCGGGCCCGCATCGGCGAGGACCTCGACCTCGCCCCGGCGGACCTGGTCACGATCTCCTACGTGCTCAACGAGCTCACCGTCCCCGCCCGCACCGCCCTCATCGACGCCGCCGCCCGCGCCGGGCAGGCCGTCGTGGTCGTGGAGGCAGGCACCCCCGGCGGCTACGCCCGGATCATCGAGGCCCGCGACCGCCTGACCGCCGCCGGGCTCACCGTCGCCGCGCCCTGCCCGCACAGCGGCGCCTGCCCCATCGAGCCGGGCACCGACTGGTGCCACTTCTCGGCCCGGGTCAGCCGCTCCTCGCTGCACCGGCAGGTCAAGGGCGGCTCACTGGCGTACGAGGACGAGAAGTTCAGCTACGTCGTCGCCACCCGGTTCACGCCCCTGCCCGTGGCCGCCCGGGTCGTCCGCAGGCCCCAGATCCGCAAGGGGCAGGTGCTCCTCGACCTCTGCACCCGCGACGAGGGCCTGCGGCGCGACACGGTCACCAAGCGGCACGGCGCCCTGTACCGCGCCGCCCGGGACACCGACTGGGGCGACCCCTGGCCGCCCCCGGGGAGCGAGGCCTAGGGCCGCAGCTCCTGCGTACAGCACTTCACGCTGCCGCCGCCCTTCAGCAGCTCGCTCAGGTCCATCGGCACCGGATCGAAGCCGCGCGCCCGGAGCGGGTCGAAGAGCCCCGTCGCCGCCTGCGGCAGCAGGACGTGCAGCCCGTCGCTCACCGCGTTCAGACCGAGCGCTGCCGCGTCCGCGTCCCCGGCGATCAGCGCGTCCGGGAAGAGCCGCGCCAGGACCGCCCGGCTGCCCGGCGAGAACGCCTGCGGGTAGTACATGACCTCGTCGGCCGCGTCGTCCAGCACGCACAGGGCCGTGTCCAGGTGGTAGTAGCGCGGGTCCACCAGGTCGAGGCCGATCACGGGGCGCCCGAAGAACTCCTGCGCCTCCGCGTGCGAGAGCGGCGACGACCGGAAGCCCCGGCCCGCCAGCACGTAGGAGGCGGTCACCGCGAAGTCGCCCTCGCCCTCGTTGACGTGGTCCGGCTCGTGGAATTCGGTGAAGCCGTGGCCGAGGAACCAGTCCCGGTGGGCGGCCGCCTCCTCGAACCGTTCCTGGTAGGCGAAGCGGGCGCCCAGCACCCGGCCGTCGATCACCGTGGCCCCGTTCGCCGCGAAGACCATGTCCGGCAGGTCGGGGTGCGGCTCCAGCAGGTCGACGGTGTGGCCGAGGGCCCGGTAGCGGTCGCGCAGGTCCTCCCACTGGGTCTGCGCCAGCGGCAGATCGACCGGCTTGGTGGGATCCATCCACGGATTGATGGAATACGTCACCTTGAAGTGGGCAGGGGCACACATCAGAAACTGCCGGGGTGTGGCTTCACGAGGCATTCAGACTCCTCACGAATCGTCGCGGCGGCTGGTGGCCGCTGCGGCCGGTGCGTCGCACGGGTGTGTGCGTGCACTCATGGTGCGCCGTCCGGGCCCCCGGCGCTGTGGTCCGAACGGGTGGTTCGCGCGGACGCGGACCCCAGGGCCTGTCCTGACCGGTCACCACACGTGCTCTTTCATGACAAAGCGTGTGATAGTGCCCCCCGTGCGGCATCGGCCGTCCCACCCCGCTTCCGGACTCTGGCCACCCGAGGCGCAGGATGGTGGGACCATGGGCAGGGGCAACGCAAAGGCAAGGGGATAGATGGGCGCCGATTTCGGCCGTAATCGCGGCTCAGAGAGCAAGATTTCCCAGTGGCTGCGGCGACGACCCAAACCGCAGCAGCGCGAGGTCGACGACACCGCACGGGAGGCGCTGCTCCTGGCTGTCGCCGAGGCCGGAATGCCGATCGCACCCGCCGCCCACCCGGTCGGCTACCGATGTTCGTGCGAACGCATCGGCTGTCCCACCCCGGCCCGCCATCCGCTCTCGTTCGCCTGGCAGACGCAGTCCACCACCGACCGCGCCCAGATCGAGCGCTGGGCCCGCAGCCAGCCGCAGGCCAACTTCATCACCGCGACCGGCATGATCCACGACGTCCTGGACGTCCCGCTGGCGGCCGGTGAGCAGGCCCTGGAACGGCTCCTCGCCGCCGGGGTCGAGGTCGGGCCCGTGGCCCGCTCCGGCGACGACCGGATGCTGTTCTTCACCGCGACGCGCGGCACCCCGGAGGACGAGGACGAGTGGTGGCCGTGCGAGCTGGACTGCCACCCCGAGACGATGGACGAGCACCCGGGCCTGCGCTGGCACTGCCGGGGCAGCTACGTCCTGCTCCCCCCGGCCCAGCTCCCCGGTGAGCTGGACGTCGCCTGGCTGCGCGGCCCCGAGCACCCGCTGCCCGACCCGCTGACGCTCCTGGAGACCCTGACGGACGCCTGCGCACGGTTCGTCGGCTCCGAGGGCCAGAGCGAGGTCGACCACGAATCGGTGGCCTGGCCGCTGCGCCGGTAGCCGGGCCCGGGGTTTTCCGTAAAGGCCCCTACGAGCCCTTCGCCGAGGTCAGCCCGGGCAGCCGGCTGAGCACGGTCACCTTGCCCGTGCCGGCGCCCTTCTTCGGCACGTACACCAGCTGGCTGGAGACCCGCTCCTTGGTCAGCGTGCTCTTCACCTCTCCGGTGAGCAGCGCCTCCACATCGGGGTCGACCGCCGGGCGCAGCCCCTGCGCGGCGGTCTGCCGCTCGAAGTGCCTGCTGCTGAAGAAGACCAGCGCCCCGCCGTCCTCGGTGGCCACCCCCAGCGGGGCGTACGCGCCACCGTCCAGCGGCTGGTCGGCGTACTGGTACGAGAACCCGGCCCGCCGGGTGTTCAGCCGCGCGTCCCGCCACTGCGAGGTGGCCGCCCCCGGGGCGAAGACGTCCGGGGTGCCCTGCTGGAGGTACTGCGTGTACCGCGTGCCGAGATCGCGCGGGGCCACGGTCAGGCCCGGTCCGTCCGCCGCGACCGGGGCGGCGTCCTGCGCGACGGCGGGCAGCTGGTTCTTCGTGACGACCGACAGATAGGCGGCCTTCCAGCCCGCGTCGGGGCCGGTCTTCGTGAACGCCAGCAGCCAGCGGCTGTTCTTCCCGCCCTCGTCCGTGTCCCGGTTGGAGTCCGTGTCGGCGAGGAACCAGCGCGGCCAGCCCGCCTTCTCGGGGATGACGAAACGGGCGTCGGTCAGTTTCAGCGGCTGGTGCCGGGAGTTGCCGGTGGGCGCTATCCGGTGCCGGGCCTTCAGCCCCGCCTGGTTGATGGCGCCGAGCGAGCCCGTCACCACGTCCGCGTCCAGCGCCGGATCGTACGCCTTGTCGGCGGCGTTGTACGCGGCGGTGAACTCCTTCAGCGCCCGGGCGGCCTCAGCCCTCGTCGCCGCCGGTACGGCTGCCCGCTCCCCGTGCACCGTCACGCACCCGCTCGCCGTCAGGCTCAGCACCGTCGCCACCGCGAGCCCCGTCGCCCGCCGCACCGGCCCCAGACTTCTCATCCGCTGCTTTCCGCGCCTTCTGATCCGTCGCCACTGACCGTCCGAACCCTACCGGGGACAGGAACAGCGCGAGGGTCGGGACCAGATACAGCGCCCAGACGGTGAGTTGGAGGACGGTGGGGTCCGGCTGGAAGTTGAACGTGCCCTTCAGCAGCGTCCCGTACCAGCTGTCCGGCGGGATCGTGGCGCTGATGTCGAACGCCCGGTTCTGCAGACCGCCCAGGAACTCCGCCTCCTGGAGGTCGTGTACGCCGTACGCCAGCACACCCGCGGCGACGACCACCAGCATCCCGCCGGTCCAGGTGAAGAACTTCGCCAGGTTGATCTTCAGCGCGCCCCGGTAGAACAGCCACCCCAGCACCACCGCCGTGGCGATGCCGAGCACCGCGCCGATCATCGGATGCCAGCCGTCGTCCGCCGCGTGCACCGCACGCCACACGAACAGCGAGGTCTCCAGGCCCTCCCGGCCGACCGCCAGGAGCGCGGTCGCGACGAGCGCGCCGGTGCCCATGGCGAGCGCCGCGTCCAGCTTGCCGTGCAGCTCCGCCTTGAGATGGCGGGCGGTCCGCCGCATCCAGAAGACCATCCACGTCACCAGGCCCACCGAGACGATGGACAGCGAACCGCCCAGCGCCTCCTGCGCCTTGAACGTCATCTCCTGCGAGCCGAACTCCAGTCCGGCGCCGAAGCCCAGGCTGACGACGATCGCGATCGACACACCGATCCAGATCGGCAGCAGCTTGTCGCGGTTGCCGGTCTTCACCAGGTACGCGATGAGGATGCAGACGACCAGGCTGGCCTCAAGGCCCTCGCGCAGCCCGATCAGGAAGTTACTGAACACGTCTCGGTTCCCTTTCCGCTTCGAGTCCCGTTACGAGAACAGCGCCCGGCCCCACCAGTCGTCCTTGTCGCGGACGCCCGGCGGGACGGCGAAATGCGCCGAACCCACGTGCTGGATGTACTCGTTGAGTGCGTCGTGTGCCGCCAGGCGCCGTTGCAGAGGAACGAACGCCTTGCGGGTGTCGCGCTGATAGGCCAGGAAGAACAGCCCCGCGTCGAGCCGGCCGAGGCCGTCGGTGCCGTCCGTGAAGGAGTAGCCCCGGCGCAGGATCGTCGCCCCGCCGTTGCTGTCCGGGTGGGCGAGGCGCACGTGCGCGGTCGGCAGCATCGCCTTCAGGAACGGCTCGTCGCGCTCCTTGGACTTGCCGACCGGAGCGCCCTCGCCCTTGTCGCGGCCGAAGACGTCCTCCTGCTCCTGGAGCGAGGTGCGGTCCCAGGTCTCGATGTGCATCCGGATGCGCCGGGCCACCAGGTACGAGCCGCCCGTCATCCAGCCGGGCCCGTCCCCCTCCCCGGCCCACACGTGCTTGGACAGGGCGGCCGTGTCGGTGCCGGAGATGTTCCGGGTGCCGTCCTTGAAGCCGAGCATGTTGCGCGGGGTCTGGGCGTCCGGCGTGGTCGAAGACGTCTTGCCGAAGCCCAGTTGCGACCAGCGGATCGCGACGCGGCCCATGCCGATCCTGGCGAGATTGCGGATGGCGTGCACGGCCACCTGCGGGTCGTCCGCGCACGCCTGGACGCACAGGTCGCCGCCGCTGCGGGCCTTGTCGAGGTTGTCCCCGGGGAACTTCGGCAGGTCCACCAGCGCCTCGGGCCGCCGCCCTTCGAGACCGAACCGGTCCTTCGCGAACAGCGAGGGCCCGAAGCCGACCGTCAGCGTCAGCCTGGACGGCTTCAGCCCCAGCGCCTCGCCCGTGTCGTCCGGCGGCGCCTCGGGCAGACCCCCGTACGCCCCGTCGCCGACCGCGTGCCCGGCGGTCATCCGCTCGGCCGCCCGGGTCCACTCCTTGAGCAGCGCGACCAGTTCGGCCCGGTCCTTCGTCGTCACGTCGAACGCGGCGAAGTGCAGCCGGTCCTGGACGGCGGTGGCGATTCCGGCCTGGTGCGCCCCGTGGAACGGCACCGCGGCGCCGCTGTCCGCGGCGGTGGCCCGGCCGTCGTCACCGGAGCGGGCCGCTGCGACGCCCACCCCGGCCGCGGCGGCGCCGAGCGCGAGCCCGGCACCGCCCCAGCCCAGCAGCGCGCGGCGCGACGGGGCGCTGCCGTCGGCGGATGCCTCGCGGGTCTCCTCGGTCATGCCCGGAGCCTCTTTCCGTCCGGTTACTTCGTGACCGCGGCGGCCAGCTTGGACAGCGGCTCCGCCAGCGCGTTGACCGCGTCCGACAGCTCCTTGCGGTCCGCCTTGCCGACCTTCTCGTAGGAGGTGAAGTCGTACGAGGACGGGTTCGCGCGGTACTTCTCGAGCAGCTTGTTCAGCTCGGCGAACCGCTTGTCCAGGGTGGCGGTGAGCGCGGCGTCGTTCTTCGAGGCGATCGGCTTCAGCAGCTGGTAGGACTGCTCGGCGCCCTCGACGTTGGCCTTGAAGTCGACCAGGTCGGTGTGGCTGTAGCGCTCCTCCTCACCGGTGACCTTGCCGGTGGCGACCTCGTCCAGGAGTTCCTTGGCGCCGTTGGCCATCGAGGTCGGGGTGATGTCGGCGGTACCGACACGCTTCTGCCAGTCGGTGAGGTCCTTGTACAGGACCGGCGCGAGGGCCTTCTCCTCGGCGCCGAGCTTCTTGTCCTGCCACAGCGCCTTCTCCAGGCGGTGCCAGCCGGTCCACTTCTGGCCGTCCTCCAGGCCGTCCGCCCGCACGTCGACCTTCGGGTCGATGTCGCCGAAGGACTCGGCGACCGGCTCGGTGCGCTCCCAGCCGATGCGGGAGTTCGCGTACGCCTTCTTCGCGGCCTCGATGTCCCCGGCGGCGACGGCGTCCGTGAAGACCTTGACCTTCGGCAGGGTCTCGTCGGCCTGCGCCTGCACATAGGTGCGGTACGCGGCGACGGCCTTGTCCATCTCGGGGCTCCGCTTGGCCGCCTTGCCGCCGCTGACCTCGATCTTCTGCCGGATGCCGTGGCCCTTCATGCCGGGCTTGCAGGCGATCTCGTAAGAACCGGCCTTGATCTCGGCGGTGATGGTGGCCTTGGTGCCGGGGCCGATGTTCTCGCGCTCGGCGACGATGCGGTCGTCCGGGAAGAGGACGTAGACCTCGGTGACCTTGGAGCCCTTGTTCTGCACGGCCAGCTCGATGTGGCCGGCCGGGAGCTCCTTCTTCGAGACCTCGCAGGAGTCGTCCTTGGCGACGACCTGGACGGCTCCGTCGCCCTTGCCGTCGCTCTTCTCGGCGCAGCCCGTGACGGCGGTCAGAGCGGCCGCGGTGGCGGCGGCGGTGACGACGGAGAGACGAACGGCTCGCATACGGGCTCCACTTGAGGATGAAAAACAAGACGGGGAAGGTTGGACAAAGGTGGGTGAGGCGGACCTAACTTAGCCGAGGCTTACCTGTGCGATACCCACCTGCGCAGTGATTCAGGTCTCACTGCGCCGACCCGGAAACGGCCGGATCACGTCCGACCCATGGACGTACCTCGCACAGGTAATGCACAGGTCAAGCGGTGCGGTCGGGGACCACCAGCGGCACCCCGGTCCGCGGGTGCGGGAACACCTCGACCGGCTGCCGGTAGACCCGGCCCAGCAGCTCACCCGAGAACACCTCGCCCGGCGGGCCCGCCACCGCGATGCGCCCCTCGTGCAGCACGGCCGCCCGGTCCGCGTAGGCGGCGGCGAGCCCCAGGTCGTGCAGGACGACCACCACCGCGTCCCCGGCGGCGGCCCGCTCCCGGCAGATCCGCAGCACCAGCTCCTGGTGGCGCAGGTCCAGCGCGGCCGTCGGCTCGTCCAGCAGCAGCAACGGGGCCCGCTGCGCCAGGACCCGGGCCAGTGCCACCCGCGCCCGCTCGCCGCCCGACAGCGCGGAGAAGGGGCGCCCGGCGAAGCCGGTGACCTCGGTGGCCGCCATCGCCTCGGCGACCGCCGGATCGTCCTCGTCGGCCCGGTCCGTCCCGGCCCAGGGCGCCCGGCCCATCCGGACGACCTCCTCCACCGGGAACGGGAAGGCGAGGGCCGCGGTCTGCGGCAGGACCGCCCGGCGCAGGGCCAGTTCGGGTGCGGACCAGTCGGTGACCGGGCGCCCGTCGATGCGCACGGCACCGCTCTCGGCGGGCAGGTCGGCGGCGAGCGCGGCGAGCAGCGTGGACTTCCCGGCCCCGTTCGGGCCGACGAGGGCCAGCACCTCGCCCGCGTACGCCGTCAGGTCGATCGAGTCCAGCACCTGCCGGCCGCCGAGCCGGACCCGCAGGCCCGTCACCTCGGCGGACGGTTTCCCGGTGGGCACGGGCACCGGCAGCCGTCGGGTGTGCGGGGCGAACAGGTTCCGGACGGACTTCATGCCCAACCACCTTGCTTGCGACGGGTCCTGCGCAGCAGCCAGAAGAAGAACGGGCTGCCGAAGAGCGCGGTCAGCACCCCGAGCGGCAGCTCCGCCGGGTCCGCGACGGTCCGGGCCGCGAGGTCGCCCGCGACCAGCACCAGCGCGCCGCCGAGGGCGCTGCCCGGCACCAGGAAGCGGTGCCCGGGCCCGTTCGCCATGCGCAGCAGGTGCGGGACGAGCAGCCCGACGAACGAGATGATCCCCGCGACCGCCACGGCCGCCGCCGTCAGCAGCGCCACGACCAGCACCAGCACCAGCCGCAGCCGCTCCACGTCCACGCCCAGATGCCGGGCGGGCCGTTCGCCGAGCGCGAGAAGGTCCAGCTTGCGCGCGTAGAACGGGGCGATCAGCAGCCCCAGCGCGGCGCACGGCAGGACGGCCAGCACCTTGGGCCAGGTGGCCTGGGCCAGTGAGCCGAGCTGCCAGAAGGTGATCTGGGTGATCTGCGCGTTGTCCGCGAAGAAGATGAACAGGCCGATCAGCGCGCCCGCGAAGGCGTTGACCGCGATGCCGGTGAGGATCAGCGTCACCACCTCGGTCCGCCCGCCCGACCGCGACAGCGCGTAGACGAGGAGCACGGTCAGCAGGCCGGCGGCGAACGCGCAGACGGTGATCGTCCAGTTGCCGAAGAAGCTCAGTCCGAGCGCGATCGAGGCGACCGCGCCGACCGCCGCACCGGCCGAGATCCCGATGACGCCGGGCTCGGCGAGCGGATTGCCGAACACGCCCTGCATCAGGGCGCCCGCGCAGCCGAGCGAGGCGCCGACGAGCAGGGCGAGGACGACCCTCGGCAGCCGTACGTTCCACAGGACGCTCTCGCCGACCCGGTCCAGGGCGTGCCCGCCCAGCCCGATCCGGTGCTGCACGGAGGCCAGGACGTCACCGAGCGGAATGCTGTACGCGCCGAGTCCGGCGGACAGCAGGCAGCCCACGACCAGGGCGGCGAGAAGTCCGGCGGTGAGCGTGAAAGCGGTGGAGCGCCGGGCCCGGGGCAGGGCCGCTGGAGCCTCGGGCCCGGCAGTCTTGGTGGGGATCTCGCAGGAGGCGGTCACTGGTCCGCACCGCTCTCCGGGTAGAGCTGCTCGACCAGTTCGCTCAGGACGCGGTCGGTGCGCGGGCCGTAGTTCAGCAGCACGCCGTCGTCGACCGAGACGATCCGCCGGTCCATTCCGGCCGGGGTCTCCGCGACGCCCGGGATCTTCACCAGGCCGTCGACCCCGCCGACCGATTCGAGCCCCTTCGTCATGACGAGGATCGCGTCGGGGGCGGCCTTGGCCAGGGCCTCGCTGGTGATGGCGGTGAAGTCCTTCTTCAGCCCGGACGCCTTGCCCGCGTCCACCGCGCCCGCCGCCTCCAGCAGCGAACTCGCCCCGGAGTCCCGGCCGCCCAGCAGATAGACGGACGCGGAGCCGCGCAGATAGAGGAAGGCGACGCGCGGCTTCCCGCTCCCTTCGGCGGGTGCGGGCACCGACTCGCGTACGGCGTCGATCCGGTCCTGCGTCCGCTTCTTCAGCGTCTCCCCGGCCTTCGGCACGCCGAGCGCGGCGGCCACGGTCCCGATCCGGCGGCCCACATCGGACAGGTCCTTCGCGGGTTCGACCACGACGAGCGGGATCCCGGCGTCGCGGATCTGGCCGATCGCCTCCGCCGGGCCGGTCGTGGTGTCCGCGAGGACCACGGTCGGCTTCAGCGACAGCACGCTCTCCGCCGACACGTCGTGGGCCCGGGTCACCACGGGCAGCTTCTCTGCCTGTTCGAAGGTGGCGGTGATGTCACGGGCCACGACCCGCTTGCCGAGCCCGAGCGTGAACACGATCTCGTTCAGGCTGCCGGTGAGCGGCACGATCCGGTCCGCCGAGGTGATGGTGGTCCGCTTGCCGTCCGCGGAGTCCACGGTGACCGGGAGCTTCGGCGCGGCGGTGCCGGTGAGCGGTTCGATCCGGTCCGCGTCCGCCGCCGAGGAGGCCCCGGTGGCGGCGGACTTCGCCGCGGGCGCGTCCGTACCGCCGCAGCCGGCCAGGAGGACGGCCGAGGCGAGCGCCAGGGCGGTCGCCAGGGTGCGGGTGCGCCGCCGTGCGCCACGGCCCGGTGGGGCGAAGTCCTGCGTGAAGCGCACGGGGCACCGTCCTGTCGTTCTACGGCTCGTACTACGGCGAGCAGTTGGTGGTGTTCTGCGAAGAATGTGACGGAAGGGGGTACCGGCACGGGATGTTCATGCCTTAGGTTAGCCTTACCTGTGTTGCTAGCCCTCGGAGGGGTTCCATGCCACCGTTCAGACCTGCCCGCGCTCTCGCCGTCGCGCTGCTCGCGGTCCTGCTGGGTGCTCTGCTCCCGGCCACCGCCGCGCAAGCGGCGAGCCGCACGGTGCAGGGCGGACGGCTGGACTGGGGCATCAAGTCCTCGTTCCAGAGCTACGTCACCGGGCCGATCGCCCAGGGGAGTTGGGGGCTGACCGGCGGCGCCGCCACGGTCGGCGGCAGCCAGTTCCGCTTCCACTCCGCGACCGGTTCCTACGACCCGGCGACCGGCGCCTTCCGGGCCGGCTTCTCGGGCGGCGTCCGCTTCACCGGCCACAAGAAGTCCGACGGCTCCTACGAGCTGGACCTCACCATCAGCCGCCCCACCGTCCGCATCCAGGGCGGCAGCGGCACCCTGTACGCGGACATGACCAGCAAGGAGCGGGGCAGCGGACGCGTCACCACCGCCGCCCAGGTCCCGCTGGCCACGCTCGGCCTGTCCGGGATCGACATGCGGGGCGGTACCACCCCCGTCGCCCTCACCAACATCCCGGCCACGCTGACCGCGCAGGGCGCCAAGTCCTTCGCCGGCTACTACACGGCCGGCACGCCCCTGGACCCGGTCAGCCTCTCCGTGGACACCAAGGGCCCGGCCGCGCAGCCCTCCAAGTCCCCGGCGAAGCCGGACAGGAGCACCGAGCCGAAGAAGAAGTCCACGGCCGGCCGCTTCGAGGACGCCGCCGTCGACTGGGGCGTGCGCCGCACCTTCCGCGAGTACGTCACCGGCTCGATCGGCCAGGGCAAGTGGACCCTCGCCGACGGCGCCCAGGACGGCGGCGCGCTCTTCCGCTTCCCGAAGGGCAAGGGCACGTACGACCCCGAGGGGCAGACCCTCGCGGCCACCTTCGCGGGCAGCGTCCGCTTCACCGCGCACGACGGCCTCGACCTCAAGCTGTCCCGGTTCGCGGTCGCCGTGAAGTCCGGCAAGGGCACGCTGAGCGCCGACGTCCTGAGCGACGGCAAGGCCACCGGGTCCGTCCCGCTCGTCACCTTCGCGGCCAAGGACTTCGCCCCGAAGAAGGGCCTCGCGGTCCTCACCGAGGCACCCGCCACCCTGACCGCCGACGGCGCGAAGGTCTTCGGTTCGCTCTACAAGGCGGGCACCGCGATGGACCCGGTCTCGCTCGCCGTGGCCACCGACGCGAAGGCGGCCCTGCCCGCCCTGCCCGACCTGGGCAGCGACGCGTCCGCCTCGCCCGAGCCGACCGGCAGCCCGGCGGCGAAGGCGGCCACCGTCCCCACGGCCGCCGCGCAGGACGACGACTCCCGCACCGGGCTCTACCTGACCCTCGGCGGCGCCGGACTGCTCGCCGCGGCGGCGGTCACCGTGCCGGTGCTCGTACGCCGCAACCGGGCGACGCCGGACGCCTCCTCCTGACCCCCCGCACCACCCGTCCCCCCCCATCACCCCGTACACCCTGTTCATCTCTGAGGAGACCCCGACCATGGCAGCCACCCGCCGCCCCATAACCCTCGCCGCAGCCGTCGCCACCGCTGCCACCCTCGGCGCCGCACTCGCCCTCCCGGCCCTCGCCGCCGACCGCACCACGCCGAACGCCGCGGGCGCCGCGCCGACCATCGAGCTGAAGGACGGCACGCTGGACTGGGGCTTCAAGGAGTCCTTCCGCCGGTACATCGGCGGCGCCGGCAAGATCACCGTCAAGGACGGGGCGAAGCAGGCCGAGAACAACGGCGTCTTCACGTTCGTCAACGGCAAGGGCACCTACAACACCGGCACCCACGCCACCGACACCGCGTTCGAGGGCGGCGTCAACTTCTCCGCGCACGGCGGCGTCCTGGACATCACGCTCTCCGACGTCAAGGTCTCCACCGCCGGCACGGGCGGCGCGATCACCGCCGACGTGGCCACCCCGCAGGGCACCCAGAACGACGTCGCCGTCGCGGCCCTCGACCTCTCGGCGGTGAAGCCGGGCCAGGGCGCGGGCGGCGCGATGGTCTTCAAGGACATCCCGGCCACGCTGACCAAGGCCGGCTCCGAGGCGTTCAACGGGCAGTACAAGGAGGGCGAGGTGCTGGACCCGGCCACGCTCACCGTCACGGCGGCCGCGGCCCCGACCGAGAAGCCCACCGAGAAGCCGACGGAGAAGCCGACCGAGAAGCCCACCGAGAAGCCGACCGAGAAGCCGACAACCGAGCCCACCGGGCCGACCGGCAAGCCCAGCCCCACGGCCACCGCCACCGACAAGCCGGCCGCCGAGTCGGGCGACATCGTGGACGGCACCCTGGACTGGGGTGTGCGCGCCTCCTTCCGCTCCTACGTCACCGGCCCCATCGCCAAGGGCAAGGTCGAGACGACGTCCGGCGCCAAGGCCACCGCGGGCGGCTACCGCTTCCCCGACGCCACCGGCACCTTCGACGCCGCCGGGCAGAAGCTCAAGGCCACGTTCGGCGGGAAGGTCCGCTTCCTCGGCCACGAGGAGGACGGCGCCTACACCCTCGACCTGTCGCTGTCCCACCTGCAGGTCCAGGTCTCCGGCTCCAAGGGCACGCTCCTCGCCGACGTCTCCTCCAAGGACCGCGCGACCAAGAAGGTGTCCACGTACACCGGTCTGGCCGTCGCCGACCTGAAGCTGCCCGCGGGCAAGCTCGCCGCCAAGGACGGCGTCGTGACCCTCTCCGGCGTCCCGGCGACCCTGACCTCCGACGGCGCCACCAAGGCGTTCGGCGGGATGTACCAGGCGGGCGAGGCGCTCGACGCGCTGACCGTCGCGGTCTCCCTCGACAAGGACGCCACCCTCCCGACCGGCTCCACCACCGGCGGCTCCTCCACGACCGGCGGCTCCACCACTGGCGGCGGCAGCACCGGCGGTTCGGGTTCCGTCGGCGGCGCCGGTACGGTCGGCGGCTCGGGCGCCCTCGCCTCCACCGGCTCCGACGTGCCCACGGGCTCGCTGCTCGCCGCCTCGGGCCTGATCGTGGCGGCCGGTGCCGGAGCGGTCGTCGTGGCCCGCCGTCGCCGCACCACCGCCTGACCCACCGCACGACACCGCCCGGGTACCGGCCCTTTCGTTGGGGCCGGTACCCGGGCGGGTGCTTGAATGCGGGCGTGAACGGCTACGACGTACCCGCCGGCACCGACGTCCTCCGCGTGTTCTGCGGCCCGGACGGCCGGCACGGCAACGCCCTCGGTGTCGTACGCGACGGGCGCCGCATCCCCGACCGCGCGGACCGCCAGGAGCTCGCCGGGAAGCTCGGCTTCAGCGAGACCGTGTTCGTGGACGACCCCGAGCGCGGGCGGCTCGACATCTACACCCCGGGGCTGCGGCTGCCGTTCGCCGGGCACCCCGTCGTCGGCGCCGCCTGGCTGCTCGACCTGGAGGTCCTGGAGCTGGAGGTGGGCGACGTGTTCGCCCGCCACGACGGGGAGTTCTGCTGGATCACCGCCCGCCCGGAGTGGGCGCCGCCGCGCACCCTGAAGCAGTACGCCTCGGCTGCCGAGGTCGACGCGCTCCCGGCGCCGCCGCCCGGCGAGGGCTGGCTCTACGCCTGGGCGTGGGAGGAGGAGGCGGCGGGGCGCGTACGGGCCAGGGCCTTTCCGCGTAGGGACGACGGCATCGCGGAGGACGAAGCGACGGGAGCCGCGGCCCTGTTGCTGAGCGCGCACCTCGGGCGCGCGCTCAACATCACACAGGGCCGCGGCTCCCAGATCCTCACGGCTCCCGCGCCGGACGGCGCGGTGGAGATCGGCGGCAGGGTGGTCCTGGCCCACCAGGGGTGAAGCGGGGTCAGGCGGCGCGGAACTCCTCGCCCAGCTCCCGGAACACGGCGGTGTTCAGCGCGAACGCGCGCTTGCACTCGTCCACGATCCGCCGCTTCTCCAGGTCGTCCGCGTTCACCGCGTCCAGCAGCTCGCGGTAACCCCGCTTGAAGGCGGCCGGGTTGGGGATCTCCTCGAAGACGTAGAACCGCACCCCGTCGCCCTTGCGTGCGAAGCCCCAGGTCTTCTCCGCCTTGTCCCGGATGATCTGACCGCCCGACAGGTCGCCCAGGTAGCGCGTGTAGTGGTGCGCGATGTACCCGGCGGGCCAGGTCCGGGCGCACTCGGCGACCCGCTCGGCGTACGCGGCGGTGGCCGGCAGCGGCGCCAGGCCCTCGCGCCAGCCGTCGCCCCGCAGATGGGCCAGGTCGCGCTCCAGCTCGGCGGTGCGCATCAGCTCGGGCTGTATGAACGGCCCCGCCACGGGGTCCGAGGCCAGGGCCCCGGCGCCCTCCTCCAGGGCGCGGTACACGAACCACAGCTGCTCGGTGTAGCGCGTGTACGCGTCGACGCCGAGGCGCCCGCCGAGCAGGTCGCCCATGAACGTCGAGGTCTCCGCCTCGGTGTGCTGCTCGTGGGACGCGATGCGGATCAGCGTCGAGAAGGGCGGGGCGGTGACGGTTGCGTCCAAGGCGGGCCTCCGGGGCCGAGGGGGACGGGAAGTCCAGATAGAGACGGAAATATCGGCCCGCCCCGGCTGGCTGCCGGTGACGGGGCCCGATACGCTGATCCTCCTACTTAGGCAAACCTAAGTCAACTGTTTGCCGACGTCTTGTCGGCAACTGCGCCGAAACGAAAACGGCCGCCCGGAAGGGGCGGCCGTTTCGGAAGCGGGCAGGTCGGGGCGTTACGGGAGGGTCAGGATGTCCGCGCCGGTCTCCGTCACCACGAGCGTGTGCTCGAACTGCGCGGTGCGCTTGCGGTCCTTCGTCACCACGGTCCAGCCGTCGTCCCACATGTCGTAGTCGTGGCTGCCGAGGGTCAGCATCGGCTCGATGGTGAACGTCATGCCGGGCTGCATCACCGTCGTCGCGTGCGGGCTGTCGTAGTGCGGCACGATGAGCCCGGAGTGGAACGAGGTGTTGATTCCGTGTCCGGTGAAGTCCCGGACCACGCCGTACCCGAAGCGCTTCGCGTACGACTCGATGACCCGCCCGATGACGTTGATCTGGCGCCCCGGCCGCACGGCCTTGATCGCCCGCCGCAGCGACTCCTCGGTGCGCTCGACCAGCAGCCGCGACTCCTCGTCCACGTCGCCGCAGAGGTACGTCGCGTTGTTGTCGCCGTGCACCCCGTTGATGTACGCGGTCACGTCGAGGTTCACGATGTCGCCGTCGCGCAGCACGGTGGAGTCCGGGATGCCGTGGCAGATCACCTCGTTGAGCGAGGTGCACAGCGACTTGGGGAAGCCGCGGTAGCCCAGCGTCGACGGGTACGCCCCGTGGTCGCACATGAACTCATGGGCGACACGGTCGAGTTCGTCGGTCGTGACACCCGGGGCGATGTGCTTGGCGGCCTCGGCCATCGCCTGGGCGGCGATGCGTCCCGCGATGCGCATGCGCTCGATGGTGTCGGTGTCCTGCACCTCCGGCCCTGTGTACGGCGTCGGAGCCGGCTTGCCCACATACTCGGGGCGCCGGATGTTTCCGGGCACGGAACGGACGGGAGTGATCTCCCCTGGTACGAGCAGCGACTGGCCAGACATGCCAGCGAGTCTAACCAGCGTGTCCGGGGCACCATGGCACAGAGGAAAGGAACCGATGATGGCCCTGTTCAAGAAGCGCACGGTCGGCAAGCCGGGCGAGTGGTTCTACTGCCTGGAGCACAAGAAGGTCGAGGAGGGCCCCGAGTGCCCGGCCAAGGACCGCTTCGGCCCGTACGCCTCCCGGCAGGAGGCGCAGCACGCGATGGAGACCGCCCAGGAACGGAACCTGGAGTGGGACACGGACCCGAAGTGGCACGACCGCAAGGGCCCGGACGAGGACGGTCAGGCGGGCTGACGGGGCGCGGGGCCTCGGAAGCTGTCCGGCGGCCGGCCCCCGGGTTCAGGCCGCCGGTTCCACGTCCAGTCCCTCCGCACGCTGCGCGCGCCTGCGCAGCGCGTCCTCGTCCGTCTCCGAGTCGTACGTGAGGAGCTTCGGGAGCGCCGCCGCGAGCAGCGCCACCGAGGCGACGCAGGCCACGCCGCCGGTCCAGATCGCGGGCCGGGTCCCGGTCCACCCCGCCATCCCACCGGCCCGGACCTGGCCGAGCTGCGGCCCGACGCTGTACGAGAGCACCTCGATGCCCGCGAGCCGGCCGCGCAGCTCCTCCGGGATGGTCTGGTTCCAGATGGTCGACCGGCCGAGCCCGCTGAGCATGTCGCCCGCCCCGGCGAACCCGAGGCAGACCAGCACCAGCCACACGTTGCCGGACCACCCGGCCGCCGCGATCGAGAGCCCCCAGACGGCGGCACCGCACACGACGAACAGCCCGTGCCGACGCACCCGTGAGGTCCAGCCGCTGGTCAGGCCGAGCAGCAGAGAGCCGACCGAGCCCGCCGCGTACATCAGGCCGAGCGACCAGTCGGCGTCCAGCTCGTCCGCGAGGAACGGGAAGATCGTGTTGGGGAACGCGAAGAACATCGCGGCCATGTCGATCGCGTAGGTCCCCAGCAGCACGGGGCGGCTCCAGGCGTACCTGGCCCCCTCCACGATGCCGCGCAGCGACGGCTTCCGCCCCTTGTCGGCGGGCGGCGCGGGGGAGAGCCTGCGGCACATCAGCACCGAGGCGGCGAAGGTGACCACGGTGATGGAGTACGCGGTGGCGTGTCCGGCGTAGGCCACCACCAGACCGGCCAGCGACGGGCCCATGATCGCCCCGGCCTGCCAGCGCAGCGAGTTCAGCGCGGCGGCCGCGGGAAGCTGGTCGTGCGGCACGATCCGGGCCATCAGCGAGTCGAGCGCGGGCCGCTGGAGCCCGGCGAGCGCGGAGACCCCGCCCGCCACCACGTAGAGCGGCCACAGCATCGGGTCGGGCAGGGCCGCGTTGACCAGCAGGACCACGGCGAGCAGCCCGAGCCCGGCCTCGGTGGCCAGGATGATCTTCCGCCGGTCGGCGGCGTCGGCGAGGGCACCCCCGTACAGCCCGCATATGACGAGCGGCACCAGCTCCACCGCGCCCATCGCGCCGACGGCGAGCGGGGAGCCGGTCAGGTCCTTGATCTGGAGCGGCAGCGCGATGAGCGCCATGGAGCTGCCGAAGAAGGTGACGATGCCCTGCACCCACAGCAACCGGAAGTCGGCCGATGACCGCCAGGGCGAGAGGTCGGGAAGCAGAGCGGCCAGCCTGGCGGCGAGGGAGGTGCGAGAGGTCACGAGGAGACATGGTCTGTCGTGATACGTGGGGGATGCAAATGGATTACGCGGGGGCGCCGCGTCCGGCCGCGGGCGGCGCCCCCTGCCGCTACCAGCGCGGCGGCGGGGGAGCCGTCAGCTGGTCGGCCAGCCGGGACAGGCGGTCGCGGAACGTCCGCCGCCCGCCGCGCGGCACCGGCGCCCCGTTCTCCCCGGCGGCGGCGCTGACCAGGTGCTGGACGGTGTCCAGGTCCACGTCGTCGCCGTCCGTCACGGACAGCGCCTCATGGGCGAGCCCGCGCACCTGCGGATCGCCGTTGTCCAGCGAGAGCACCGTCGCCCCGGCCCGCCGGGCGTCGTGAACCCGCTCCAGCAGCCCCTCGTCGGGCCGGTCCGGCGTCACCACGAGCAGTGTCTCGCCGCGCCCGGCCGCCTCGATCCGGCCGAGGCCGACCGCGAGGTGCGCCGGGTCGCCGGGCTCGACGCGGTGGCGCACCAGGGTGGGGCGGAGCTCGGGCAGCCCGGACCAGGTGGACTCGTCCACCAGATGGGCGGCGAGGTGCCAGGGCTCGTACCCCTCGGTCCCCACCAGCAGCAGCCCGCCGCCGTGCGGGACCACGGAGGAGCGGAGCGCCCCGGCGAACCGCCGGGCGGCGGCGGGCCACTGGGTCCTGGCGAGCACTTCACGCAGCAGCGCCACACGTACGGCATCCATGGCCCGGCATCCTGCACCATGCGGGGGCCCCGGCACCGGCGAAAGGCCCAAGCACCATCCGTACGGGTGGTGGCCCGGGCGCACGGGCTCCGCCCGGTACCTGGCAGTAGTGTCGGGGCCATGACTACGAATGACAGCGGCAGCGCGCCCAAGCCCCCCGCCAAGGACCCCTGGGACCTGCCGGACGTGTCCGGCCTGACCGTCGGCGTGCTCGGCGGCACCGGACCGCAGGGCCGCGGCCTCGCGTACCGCTTCGCGCGCGCCGGACAGCAGGTGATCATCGGCTCCCGCGCCGCGGACCGCGCGGAGGCGGCGGCCGCGGAGCTGGGGAACGGTGTGCGCGGCGCGGACAACGCGACCTGCGCGCGGGAGAGCGACGTGGTGATCGTGGCGGTGCCGTGGGACGGGCACGCCAAGACGCTGGAGTCGCTGCGCGAGGAGCTGGCCGGGAAGATCGTGGTCGACTGCGTCAACCCGCTCGGCTTCGACAAGAAGGGCGCCTACGCGCTGAAGCCGGAGGAGGGCAGCGCCGCCGAGCAGGCCGCCGCCCTGCTGCCGGACTCCCGCGTCACGGCCGCCTTCCACCACCTCTCGGCGGTCCTCCTCCAGGACGAGTCCATCGACGAGATCGACACCGACGTCCTGGTGCTGGGCGAGGCCCGCGCCGACACGGACATCGTCCAGGCCCTGGCCGGCCGCATCGCGGGCATGCGCGGCATCTTCGCGGGCCGCCTGCGCAACGCCCACCAGGTCGAGTCGCTGGTCGCCAACCTCATCTCGGTCAACCGCCGCTACAAGGCGCACGCCGGACTCCGCACGACGGACGTCTGAGCCGGGCCCGGAACGGCCGGGGGCATGGGGGACACTGGACGGGACCGCGCATCACCCCCGACAGGAGCCACCCATGCCCCGCCTCGCCCTCTACGCCCTCGTCGTCTGCGTCCTGGCCCTCGCCGCGGCCGTGACGGCCTTCGTCCAGGGCAGCGTGCTCATCGGCATCGTCTGGGTCCTGCTGGTCGGCCTCTCCTCGAACATGGCCTGGTACTACCTGCGCCGCCGCCGCGCGGAGGCCGCGTCCGCGGAGTAGCCCGGCCCGCCGGGCTCAGCGGCCCCGGACCAGGGCGTGCAGATGCATGTCGTGGCGTCCGTCGTCGTGCAGTCCCGCGCTGCGCTTGACGCCCTCCGGGGCGTAACCGCATTTCGTGGCGACCGCGCAGGAGGCGGCGTTCCGCGTCGAGTGCTCCAGCTCCAGGCGCCAGAACCCGGCCTCCTCCAGCGCCCAGGCACTGAGCCCCGCGAGCGCACCGGAGGCCACCCCGGCCCCGCGTGCGGCGGGCAGCACCCAGTAGGCGGCCTCGGCGGTCCCGTCGTCCAGGTCCATATCACGCAGGGCGATCCGCCCGAGCACCCTGCCGCTGTCGTCGGCGACGGCCCAGTGACCGCCCCGCTCCCGCCGCCAGTCCTCCCCGTAGCCGTCGAACCACGCGCGGACCTGCTCCTCGGACGCAGGCCGGCGCGGGTGCCAGCGTTGGATCTCCCGGTCCCCGTAGGCGGCGAGGAACACCGGCGCGTCGGCGCGCTCCCAGGGCCGCAGCGACAGTCCGCCCGGCGTACGGAGTACCGGTTGCGGCGACCCGGCGAGCGAGCCGGGGACGAGGGCGGGCGGTGTCGACAGGGCACGGTCCATGGCCCATGGTCGCCCGCCGACGGGCACCCGCGTCAAGGCCGCCGGAAGCCTCGCCGTCTCACCCGCTCACCGCGCACCGCGGGTCCGCCTCCTGCCAGAAGCGGTAGGCGTCCAGGCCGCAGTCGCTCCACCAGCCGTGCACGCCCAGGCCCCGCAGCAGCGCGTACACCGCGTCGAAGAAGGCCCGGTTCAGCTCGGGGACCCACAGCAGGGCGAAGACCGCGATCAGACCGAAGGGGGCGAACGGCTCGACCGCGCGACGGGCCGAGCGCGAGAGCCACGGCTCGATGACCCCGTAGCCGTCCAGCCCCGGCACCGGCAGGAAGTTCAGGATGGCGGCCGTCACCTGGAGCAGCGCCAGGAACGCCAGCGCGTTCCGGAAGGCCGGAGGCACCCCGTCCAGGCCGTCCAGCCAGAACGGCGCGGTGCACACCACCGCGAACAGGACGTTGGTCAGCGGCCCGGCCGCCGAGATCAGGCTGTGCCGCCACCGGCCCCGGATCCGGCCCCGCTCGATGAACACCGCCCCGCCGGGCAGCCCGATCCCGCCCATGATCACGAACAGCACCGGCAGCACGATGCTCAGCAGCGCGTGCGTGTACTTCAGCGGGTTCAGCGTCAGATAGCCCTTGGCCCCGATCGAGATGTCCCCGCTGTGCAGCGCGGTCCTCGCGTGCGCGTACTCGTGCAGACAGAGCGACACGACCCACGCCCCGGTCACGAACAGAAACGTCGCGAACCCCGGCTGCGCCGCGAAGTCCGTCCACACCCCCCACCCGGCCACGGCCGTCACGGCGGCGATCCCGAGAAAGACCGGACTGATCCCTTGGTGCTCTTTGGTCGGCATGCCCCGAGCCTAGGGCGCACCCGCGGCCGTTCTGCCTACTTCCGAAACGGCCGAGGAGCCCGATCAGGTCGTGTACTCGAGCTCCGTGATGGCGGCCTTTCGTACGGCCGGCGCGAGCAGGTCCACGTCAATGCCTTCGAGGTAGGAGAGGAGCGACTGCCGGGTCTCCCGCATACGCCCTGCGAGGTTCGTCGTACTCAGGAGATCACCAGGCCGAATCACCTTGCGGAACGCTGGGTCCTCGATCGCTGCGGCGACGAGCTTCTCCACGATCCACAGAGGGGTGCGCTCGCGGATCGCGAACGTGAGGTGGACGCTCCGCTCGTCGGAGTCGAGGGCGTGCGGGTTGTGGACCCATCCACGCGGCAGAACAAGCGACTGCCCCGGCTTCAGATCCACCTCCGCGTCCGGCCCGGCCGCTTCCCACTTCGGGATGAGGCCGGGGTTCCAGACCCGGAACGACTCCTGGTACTCGCGCATGGGTGAGGCGTACTCCGGACGCCATAACTGCCACCGCTTTTCGCCTTCGAGCTGCGCGATCACGGCCATCTGCTGATCCCAATGGTGCAGGAGACCTTGGCTCCGCGGCGGGGTCAGGAAGGCGTGAAGGTAGTTGCTGTAACCGGTCTCCTGCTGGATGGCTCGGGCCACGTCGGTGAGGAACGGCACCACGCGCTGAAGGTTGCCGAGCCGGATGGTGTACCCGTCGCCGTAGAGCTTGCGGAGCTTGGCCGGATCGGTTCGACCGTTCGTCCGATGGCAGTCGGGGTGGAGAGAGGGGCCCGACTTCACGAGGGCGATTTCGTCTGCGGGTACGCACCCCGTGTCGATGTAGTGGTCGATCACGTCCGGTGTGACGCAGCGGTCCAGGGCTGTCGAACCGCGCTCGAAGACCGCGGGCTCGTTCGGCCAGGAAGTCAGGAGGGCGGACACGCCCTCCTCGGGGAGTAAGAGGCTGAGCGACATCGCGTCGGTTCCTTACGACGGTGGAAGCGGACAAGAGAGAGCCGGATGGAAGCGGTTGGGGCAACACACGACCGAGAACGACATCAGGCTCTTTGCTGCTGTGTAGTACACCCAGGTCACATCGACGCCACGAGGGAGCACGTCGAGGGCGTACTCCAGTTTGTTTTCGAGACTGCTGTACGCCCGAAGTCCGTCCGCGCGCACGTTGGGCGGGCTCTCCTCGTATGTCTTCGTCAGCCACGCCAGCGCGATACCCAGGTCGCTCCAGGTCCGGTCGGCGGAAACCTGGCTCTTCTTCATCAGCCAGTGGCCGGTCATCGTCGGAGGCACGTTGCCCGTCTGGAACTCGGCAGCGGCTTCCCGGTACCGGTCCAGGACTTCCTGCTGCTTCTTGTCCTCGGGGTTGAGCACTGAGGGTGGGCCGTTCGGGTGGGGTGGCCGGCGACCGCCCTCCTTCCCGTACACAGCAGATGGCCCACTCCATGGACCGTATCCGTGCCAGTGCCCTGACCAGGTCATATGCGCCCTTCGGGGGAGGCGGCGAGCAGCCCGAGGAGAGACCTCGGGCGGCCCGCCTGTGTGATGCTCTGTGCTCTGGGAGGGGTCAGATTAGACCGCCAGACCCCGCTGCCTTGCCCAGCCCGTCGCAAACACGTCGAGTTCGGCCTCGGTGAAGCGAAGCTCCTGGCCGGCCCCCTCCGGCTTGCTGTCACGGATGGCGAACGAGGACTCCGTGCCGGGGATGGCAGCGAAGGACACGCACGTCTCGTTGGAGCCGCCGAGGTTGCCTCCGCAGTACTGCTTGAATGCGGAGCCCTCGGGTACGGGCAGGGAGTAGAGGTTTCCGTTCATCGGAAGCATCCTCCTGGTATCGCACTGAGCGGAGATTCGGTCTCCGCGCCGTCGTGCACTCGTAACCCGGCCCCGCAAGAGATGACGGCCGGCGTCTCGCAGGCGTTACCCGCGAGGAGCCGTGTCGTGTCTTCCTGGGAGCCTGATATCGACGGTCGCAGCCGTAGTTGTTGCTTCATCACATCGCACTGTCCGCTGCGCCGTTCGCAACGAAGCTAGATGGATGGGAAGTGCATTCCCAAGCGGATTGCGCCAGTTTGCAGCAAGTCGGTTGACGGGCTCGAATACCTTGGCGAGCCTCGTCCTGTCGCGCAAACCAGAGCAAGACGGCGGACGGGAGAACGGCCATGAAGTTACGGTTCCTTGGTAAGAACTCCAATGTGGGCGACTGTCCGACCTTGTACTCCACGGACCGGGGTACATACCTCGTTCAGGGGTGGAAGATCTTCGCGAACGACCTGCTGATGCAACTCGAAATCCCTGAGGGCCAGACGGTCGTCGAGGTTCCGACGGAACTGTTCGAGCACCTGACGAAGGACGGGCTGCCGACCGGGGAGATCAGGCGATTGGAAGACCCCATCATGGTTCTGACGCCGAACGGTACGTTCGTCGTCCAGGGCCTGGAGGTAACTGATCGTGAGGCCCTGGCGCAGATGGAGATTCCGGACTACGAGACCGTGGTCGAGGTTCCCAAGGCCGCGATCACCGCCCTACTGGAGGAACCGCGTGGAGCTGATCTCCGGCGCTGAGCGCAACCGGCTCATCGAGCGCGTCTCGCGCGATGCCTTCCACCTGGAGCTGAGGGATGACTACTCGGTCCCGGTCGAGGACGGGCCGTACGAGCGCTGGCTGCGGGGCGAACCGGATGACCTCGAGTGGTTCGCGCCTTGGGCCGAGCTGGTGGGGCGGGTCACGGGGGCCGGCCGGACTGTGCGACGGGTTCGGGTTGTGACCGAGCCCCACAGCCCGTACATCCGGTGGGAGCGGGCTACCGCGGCTGCCAACGAAAGGGCAGGCGAGGCAATCCGATGGCTGCCGCGACACAGGCTCCCCGGTGGCCTGCGCTTCCCTGTGGACGGCAACGACTGGTGGCTTTTCGACGACAAGCTCTTGGCCGTGGGGCACTTCAACGAGGCCGGGCGAGTCCTGGGATCCGAGGTCATCGAGACCCCCGCTGTCGTCAACGAGTGCGTCCGCGTCCGGGACCTACTCTGGTCGCTCGCCATTCCCACTCTCGAGTGCAAGCCCTGATCGACTCGTGAGCAAGCAAGCACAGGAAGCCCGTGAGGCGTTGGGTGCCCGGCTGCGTGGATTCCGGAAGGACGCCGGATTCGGCAGTGGTCGGGCGCTGGCGCGTGCCCTGGACTGGCAGGAATCAAAGGTATCGCGGCTTGAGAACGGCAAGCAGAACGCGAGTGAAGACGACATCCGGGCCTGGTGTGGGGTTACGGGCCGGGAAGCGTGTGTCCCAGACCTCATCGCCACCGTTCGGCACATTGACGAGCTGTGGTTGGAGTGGCGTCGGCAGCTCCATGCCGGGGCGGAGACCCGACAGAAGAAGTCGATCCCCATCTATGCCAAGACCAAGGTCTTCAGGATTTGGAACCCCTCCATGGTTTGGGGCACTTTTCAGACGGCGGAGTACGCGGCCGAGGTGTTCCAGCAGGCTGTCGGATTCTATGAGTTCCCCGATGACGTCGAAGCTGCGGTAGGGAAGCGCCTGGAGCGGCAGCGGTACCTGTACGAGGGGGAGCGGGTGTACAACGTGCTCCTCGGGGAGCAGGCGCTGTACTCGAATGTCGGCGGTGCTGACGTAATGAAGGCCCAACTCGACCGCCTCATGGCAGTGATGGGCTTGCCGCGAGTGAGTCTCGGAGTAGTCCCAGCCGGTGCTCAGACGGCCATCTGGCTTGGCCACTCGTTCTCGATGTTCGATGACAGGCTCGTCCTCGTAGAAACGTTCTCTGCCGAGCTGTCGGTCACTCAGCCCCGCGAGATCGAGCTGTACCACAAGGCGTTTGGGCTCCTACGGCAGTCAGCGGTGTACGGGGAGGCTGCCCGGGGACTGATTCTGGCTGCGAGTCGACGATTTGACCGGCCGCGTGTGCGACCGGCCAGCAGGAGTGATTAGGGGCTGTCCAGGCGTTCCTGCGGTGGCTCGCCGCCGACTCGAGGCCGATCAGCCGCCCCGCCGGACGGGAAAGCCCCCTGCTAGCGTCCCCCCACGTGAACGACAACGTATACGTGGGCAACGCCGGCAAGGATGCCGCGCTCGACCGGGGATGGATCCTCGGGCACTTCAAGGACGCGGGCGATCCCCGGCACAGCGAGGACGTCGAGATCAAGTGGGGCGTCCACCCGGTGGGGGACGAGCGGGCGCAGTGGGTGCGTGGGGAGAGCCGGACCGCGCTGCTCGTGCTCATCAGCGGGCGGTTCCGGGTGGAGCTGCCCGGGCGCAGCGTGCTCCTGGAGGAGCAGGGCGACTACGTGGTGTGGGGCGTCGGCGTCGACCACTCCTGGATCGCCGAGGAGGAGTCCGTGGTGCTCACCGTCCGCTGGCCGTCCGTACCCGGTTACGCGGTCGAGCCGAAGGAGCAGGCGCCCGAGGGCTGACGGCGACACGGCGGAAACGGTTCGCTTCCCGCCCCCGGACCGGAAAGGGTGGGGCCATGACGAGCAGGGGCGGGGCGGCTGTGCGGGCACCGGGGCCGGTCGCGGAGAATGGGCGCGTGCGCTACGGCATCCTCGGTACGACCCAGGCCCTCCGCGACGACGGCACGGCCCTCTCCGTCGGCGGGGCGCGGCTGCGCGCGCTGCTCACCGTGCTGGCGCTGCGGCCCGGCCGGACGGTCCCGGTCGCCGTGCTCGTGGACGAGGTGTGGGACGGCGAACCGCCCGCCGACGCGGCCGGTGCCCTCCAGGCGCTGGTGGGGCGGCTGCGGCGGGCCATCGGGCACGACGCCGTCGCCTCGGCGGAGAGCGGCTACCGGCTGGCCGCCGAACCGGAGGCCGTCGACCTCTTCCGCTTCGAACGGCTCGCCGGTGAAGGCGCGCGGGCCCTCGCGGAGGGCGACCCGGCCCGGGCGGCGGCCCTCCTGAGCGACGCCCTCGCCCTCTGGCGGGGCCCCGCCCTCGCCGACCTCCCCGACCGGCACGCCGCCGCCGCGCGCTGGACCGCCCGCCGGCTCGACGCCCGCCGGGACCGGCTCGCCGCGGAGCTGGCGCTCGGCCGGGCCACCGAGGTGCTGCCGGAGCTGACCGCGCTCTGCGGCGAACACCCCATGGACGAACCGCTCCAGGCGCTCCGCCTGCGCGCCCTGCGCGACGCCGGGCGCACCGCCCAGGCCCTCGCCGCCTACGACGAGGTCCGCACCCTCCTCGCCGACCGCCTCGGCACCGACCCGGGCCCCGAGCTGACCGGCCTGTACGCCGAGCTGCTGCGGCAGGAGCCCCCGGCCCCCGCGAAGGCCCCCGCCGCCCCCGCCGCCCCCCTCGGCAACCTCCGCGCCCGGCTCACCAGCTTCGTCGGCCGGGAGCGGGAGATGGAGGCCCTGCGCGGCGACCTCTCCCGGGGCCGCCTGGTCACCCTGCTCGGCCCCGGCGGCGCCGGGAAGACCCGGCTCTCGCAGGAGGTCGCGGACACCGTCGACGCCGGTACCTGGCCGGACGGCATCTGGCTCGCCGAGCTGGCCCCCGTGGACGACCCGGAGGCCGTGCCGGAGGCGGTGCTCGCCGCGCTCGGGGCCCGGGAGACCGTGCTGAGCGGCGCCGGCTCCGGGGAGCTGCGGGCGGCCGAACGGGCCTCCGGCGAGGAGCGCGCGGCCGGTGAGTCGCTGGCCCGGCTCACCGAGTACTGCTCCCGGCGCCGCATGCTGCTCCTCCTCGACAACTGCGAGCACGTCATCGAGGCCGCCGCCGCGCTCGCCGATCATCTGTTGGCCCGCTGCCCCCGGCTCACCGTCCTCGCGACCAGCCGGGAACCCCTCGGCGTGCCGGGCGAGGCGGTCCGGCCGGTCGACCCGCTGCCGGACCCGACCGCGCTGCGGCTGCTCGCGGAGCGCGGCGCCGCCGCCCGCCCCGGCTTCCGGGTGGACGCGGACGAGGCGACGGCGGCGGCCGCCGCCGAGATCTGCCGCCGCCTGGACGGCCTGCCGCTCGCCATCGAGCTCGCCGCGGCCCGGCTGCGGATGCTCACGCCGCAGCAGATCGCGGACCGGCTGGACGACCGCTTCCGCCTGCTGACCAGCGGCAGCCGTACCGTGCTGCCCCGCCAGCAGACGCTGCGCGCGGTCGTGGACTGGTCCTGGGAGCTGCTGGACGACGACGAGCGCGTCGTCCTGCGCCGCCTCTCCGTCTTCGCGGGCGGCTGCACCCTGGAGGCCGCCGAGGCCGTCTGCGCCGACACGGCCGAGCGCTCCGGCGAGGTGGCCCTCCTCCTCGGCTCGCTCGTGGACAAGTCGCTCGTGGTCGCCGCCCCGGCGGACGACGGCCGGATGCGCTACCGGCTCCTGGAGACCGTCGGCGAGTACGCGGCGGAGCGCCTGGAGGAGTCGGGGGAGCGGGACGCCGTCGAGCACCGGCACCTCGTGTTCTACCGCGAGCTGGCCCGTACGACCGACCCCCTGCTGCGCGGCTCCGGACAGCTCGCCGCCATCGGCCTCCTGCAACGCGAGTACGAGAACCTGCGCATCGCCCTGCGCCACGCCGTCGCCGCCCGCGACGAGCAGGAGGCGCTGTGCATGGTGCTGTCCCTGTCCTGGTACTGGCAGATCCGCAACCTGCGCGGCGACGCCCTGCACTGGGCCGACGCGGCCGCCGCCCTCGGCCCCGACCCGTTCGCGGAGCCCGTACGGCTCGCGCCCTCCATCCACGAGCGCTGCACGGACGCGCCCCCGCCCATGCGCCAGGAACTGCTGGAGGAGGCGCGGCGGCAGGTGACCCTGGTCCAGCTGGTCAGCATGGACCACGCGATGGACGAGTGGACGAACGAGGCCAGCATGGCCCGGCTGCGGGCCATCGTCGCGACCTACCGCGCGGGTCAGCCGCAGACCTGCCGCAGCCCCGCCTCGCTCTGGTTCTACGCCGTGATGCTCACCGGCGGCGTCTCCGACCTGCGCCACCTGCTGGACGAAACGGTGCGCGGCGCGCGGGAGTTCGGTTACGAGTGGGAGCTGGCCGCCGCCCTCCAGATGCGGGCCAACGTGCTGGCCAACCGCCCCGACTGGGCCGGTGAGGCCCACCGGGACGCCGACGAGAGCCTGGCGATCTTCAGCCGCATCGGCGACGACTGGGGGATGGCCGAGGCACTCTCCTCACGCGGCGAGGCCAGTGAGAAGCGGGGCGACTACGCGCGGGCCGCCGAGGACTTCCAGGCCGCCATCCGCTCGGCCGAGCGACTGGGCGCCCTGTCCCAGGTCTCCGTACTCCGCATCCGCCACGCCGCCGTGCTCACCGAGCTCGGCCGGGGCGAGGAGGGCGAGGCGCGCATGCGCGAGGTGCTGGCCGACGAACGCCAGACCGGGCACGAAGCCCGCCCGGCGGCCCGGCTGTTCCTGGCGATGTGGCTGGGCCGGTGCGGCCGGACCGCCGAGGCGCGCGAGCAGTTCACCTTGCTCCAGGAGGAGTTCGCGTCCGAGACCATGGCGGTGTTCGAGGGCTTCGTCCTCGGCGGCCTGGCCTGGCTGGACAACCAGGACGGCGAGTACGCCCGCGCCCTGGAGCAGAGCCGGCGGTCCCTCAAGGGCGTACGGGACCCGCTGACGCAGATGGTCGCGCCGCAGATGGCGGTGATCAATCTGGTCATCGTGGCCTGGGCGCTCGGCGGGCTCGGCGGCGAGGAGCGGGCGCTCGTCGCGGCGCGGCTGCTGGGCGCCGGCCGGGCGCATCTGCCCAAGGGGCACTTCATGAACGCGATGGAACGCGAGAACCTGGCCCGCGCCGAGGACCTGGTCCGCAGCCGCCTCGCGGACGCCGCCTACGAAGCCGCGTACGCCGAGGGGGGCGGCCTCTCCCTGGAGGAGGCCGCCGCCCTCGTGGACGCGGATCCCGAACCGAACCCGTGACGTCAGGACTTCTTGCGGAACTTGGAGACGGCGAGCGGAGCCACGGCCGCCGTGATGACCACGGCCCAGCCGAGCGTCAGCCAGACCGAGTGGCCGAGCGAGGTGCCCATCATGAGGCCGCGCGCCGCGTCCGCCAGATTCGACAGCGGGTTGTAGTCGGTGAAGGTCTGGAGCCAGCCCGGCATCGTCGTGGGCGGGGCGAAGATCGAGGAACCGAACTGGAGCGGCATCATGACCAGCATCCCCATTCCCTGAACCGCCTGGGACGTCTTCATGGCCAGGCCGAGCAGGATGAAGATCCACATGATGGCGGCGCCGAACGCGGCCGACAGGCCGATCGCCGCGATCAGTCCGAGCACGGACCCGTGGAGCTCCATGCCGAGGGCGAAGCCCATGCCCAACAGGATGAGCGTGGCGACCATCATCCGGCCCAGCTCGACCACGATCTTGGCGACGAGCACCGAGGAGCGCGCGATCGGCATCGTACGGAAGCGGTCCATGACCCCCTTGCGGAAGTCGTCGTTGACACCGCTGCCGACGGCCATGGCGATGTTCATGCCCATCATCGCCATCAGGCCGGGGATCAGGTAGTTCAGGTACTCCTGCCGGCCGCCGCCCATGCTGCCGCCGACCGAGCCGCCGAAGACGTACACGAACAGCAGCACGAAGATGACGGGCATCAGCAGCGCGTCGAACATCGACTCCGGATCCTTCTTGATCTGGAGCAGATTGCGCCGGACCAGGGCCCCGATGTGGCGCAGGTTGTTCCGCAGTCCGATGCCGCCCTCGTCGTGGAGCTTGGCGGCCGGCGCGGAGACGGGTGTGTCGGTGGGGGTGGGCGTCAGAGTCGTCGTGCTCATGCCGCGACCTCCTCGGGAATCGTGTCGGTGACGGTGGCCTTGTCGCCGGTGATGGCGAGGAACACCTCGTCCAGGCTGGGCAGCGCGGTGGCGACGTGGGCCAGCGAGAAGCCCCGGGTGCCGAGCAGCCCGATGACGGCGGTCAGCTGCTCGTCGCTGAGGATCGGTACGTAGAGCAGGCCCTCGTCCGGGACGGCCTGCGCGCCCGCGACACCGTCGAGACCGGTCTCCCGCAGCGCCTGGGCCATCGGGGCCAGCTCGGCCGGGTCCGAGGGGCGGATCTGCAGGGTGCGGCCGCCGACCTTGGCCTTGAGCTCGTTCACACCGCCGCGGGCGATGATCCGGCCCTTGTCGATGACCGTCAGCTCGTTGGCCAGCTGCTCGGCCTCTTCCATGTACTGGGTGGTGAGGAGCACGGTCGCCCCCTCCGCGACCATGCGCTGCACCTCGTCCCAGACCTCGTTGCGGGTCCGGGGGTCGAGCCCCGTCGTGGGCTCGTCCAGGTAGAGGACGGCCGGGCTGCCGATCATGGAGGCGGCCAGGTCGAGCCGGCGGCGCATCCCGCCGGAGTACTCCATCGCGGCCTTCTTCGCCGCGTCGGTGAGCGAGAAGCGCTCCAGCAGCTCGTCGGCCCGGGCCCGCGCCTTCTTGCGGGGCAGGTCGAGCAGCCGCCCGATCATGTAGAGGTTCTCCCAGCCGGAGAGCTTCTCGTCGACCGAGGCGTACTGGCCGGTGAGGCCGATGGTGCGGCGCAGTGCGCGGGGCTGCTTCACCACGTCGAAGCCGGCGACGACCGCGGTTCCGGCGTCGGGCGTGATGAGCGTGGAGAGGCAGCGTACGAGGGTGGTCTTGCCGGCGCCGTTGGGGCCGAGCACACCGAGGACGGTGCCCTCGCGCACATCGAGGTCCACGCCGTCCAGGGCCTTGGTCTCGCCGTAGTGCTTGACCAGCCCCCGCACCTCTACGGCGTTCCCGCCGCGCTTGGGGTTCTTGTCGATTCGCGTCATGCCGACTATCAGACCAGCCGCCACCGACAGGCCGCCGACAGCCGGCCGACAGCCCGCTCGCACCCACCGACAACGGCCGACAGCCCGCCGATGGGGGAAGTCGGCGGGCTGTCGTCGTTACCGGTGGTGGTCGTGGAGGGCGCACCCCCGCGGGCTCAGTGGAAGGTGTGCTCCGGGGCCGGGAACGTGCCGCCGACGACCTCCTCCGCGTACGCCTTCGCGGCGTCGCCGAGGATCTGCCGCAGGTCGGCGTACTGCTTGGTGAAGCGCGGCACCTTGCCGCCGGTCAGCCCGACCATGTCGGTGTAGACCAGCACCTGCGCGTCGGTCTCCGGACCGGCGCCGATCCCGATGGTCGGGATGTGCAGGGTGCGGGTGACCTCGGCGGCCAGCTCGGCCGGTACGAGCTCCAGGACGACGGCGAACGCGCCCGCGTCCTGCACGGCCTTGGCGTCGCGCAGCATCTGCTGGGCGGCCTCCTCGCCCCGGCCCTGCACCCGGTAGCCCATCGCGTTGACGGACTGCGGGGTCAGGCCGATGTGGGCCATGACCGGGATTCCGGCGTCGACCAGCAGCTTGATCTGCTCGTGGCTGCGCTCGCCGCCCTCCAGCTTGACCGCGCCGACACCGGACTCCTTGATGAGCCTCGTGGCGTTGCGCAGGGCCTGGACCGGGCTCTCCTGGTACGCCCCGAAGGGGAGGTCCGCGACGATCAGGGCGCGCTTGGTGCCCCGGACGACGGCGGCGGACAGGATGGCGATCTCGTCCATCGTGACGGGCACGGTGGTCTCGTAGCCGAGGTGACAGTTGCCCATGGAGTCGCCGACGAGCATGACCGGGATGCCGGCCTCGTCGAAGACGGACGCGGTCATCGCGTCGTAGGCGGTGAGCATGGGCCACTTCTCGCCGCGCGCGGTGGCGGCGGCGATGTCGTGGACGGTGACCCGGCGGTTGCTCTTGCCCCCGTACAGCGCCTTGCTGCTGTCGGAGGGGGTACCCGCGGGGTTGGCGGACTGGTTCTGCGCAGCCTGAAGCGACATGGCAGGTGGCTCCTTCGTCATCTCGAGGCGCCCTGACGGCGTCCCCGGACCGCTTCCATGGTGGCATCCCGGAGCCGGTCGCGGGAAGTGGGCCGCGTGGCCGGGCCCTCGGGCCTGCCCTCGGTAAAGGTTTTACAATACGAGACGGTCTCGTATCGCAATGCGTTTAGGCTGCTCCTCATGTCCACACCCTCCGGCGCTCCCGCCGTGTCCTCGATACCGGAGGCGGTCCACCGCCGCCGCTGGGCGATTCTCGTGGTCCTGATGTTCAGCCTGCTCATCGTGGTGCTGGACAACTCGATCCTGAACGTCGCCGTCAAGACGATCGCCTCCCCTTCGCCCACGGGCATCGGCGCCACCCAGAGCGAGCTGGAGTGGGCGATCAACTCCTACACGCTCGTCTTCGCCGGCCTGCTCTTCACGGCCGGTCTGCTGGGCGACCGCCTCGGCCGCAAGAAGGTCCTGCTCTTCGGCATCACCCTCTTCGGCATCGGCTCCGCCCTCGCCGCCATGTCCGGCTCGCCCGGCCAGCTCATCACCTGGCGCGCCCTGATGGGCTTCGGCGCCGCCTTCGTCATGCCGGCCACGCTCGCCGTGCTGATGAACGTCTTCGAGCGCGACGAGCAGCCCAAGGCGATCGGCATCTGGGCCGGCAGCGTCGGCCTCGGCATCGCGATCGGCCCGATCACCGGCGGCCTGCTCCTCGAACACTTCTGGTGGGGCTCGATCTTCCTGGTCAACGTCCCCGTGGTGATCATCGCCCTGGTGGCTATGGTCCTGCTGGTGCCGGACTCGAAGGACCCGAAGCCGGGCCGGCTCGACCCGATCGGCGTCGTGCTCTCCATCATCGGCCTGGTGCTGCTCGTGTACGGCATCATCCGGGGCGGCGAGCTCGCCGACTTCACCGACGTCACCGTCCTCCTCCCGGTCATCGGCGGGCTCGCCGTCCTGGTGGTCTTCGTCCTCCACGAGAAGCGCAGCGCCAGCCCGGCGATCGACGTCTCGTATTTCAAGAAGCCCGCGTTCTCCGCCGCCGTCGCCGCGATCGCGCTGATCTTCTTCGCGCTGATGGGCGTCACCTTCTTCTCCGCCTTCTACATGCAGAGCGTGCGGGGCTACAGCGCCCTCCAGTCCGGGCTGCTGATCCTGCCGCTGGCCGTGGCCCAGATGCTCTTCGCGCCCCGCGCCCGGATCGTCGTCGCCCGCTTCGGCGCGCGCGCCGTCTGTACGGCGGGCATGCTCGCCGTCGCCGTCGGCCTGGCCGCCTTCGCGCTCTTCGACGCCGATACGCCCGTCTGGCTGATGTGCGTCGTCTTCTTCGTCCAGGGCACCGGCATGGCCCACGTCATGCCGCCGGTCACCGTCGCCGTGATGCAGGCCCTGCCGCGCGAGAAGGCCGGCTCGGGGTCGGCCGTCAACAACACGTTCCGCCAGGTCGGCGGCGCGCTCGGGATCGCCGTGCTCGGCTCGGTGCTGTCCACCGTCTACCGGGGCGACATCGAGAACCACCTCGGCGCGCTGCCCTCCGGGGCCCGGGACGCGGCGGGGGAGTCCATCGAGGCCACCCTCGCCATCGCGGAGAAGCTGGGCCCCAAGGGCGCCCCGCTGGTCACCGCCGCGCACGACGCCTTCATGAGCGCCATGCACGTCACGGCCCTCGGCTCGGCCGCCGTCGCCCTCGTCGGCACGGTCGTCGTGGCGCTGTGGCTGCCGGGCCGCGAGCCGGTCGCGCCCAAGGCCGTACGCGAGGAGGAGCGCCCCGCTCCGGCGGGCGCCGAGCGATGACGTTCCCGGCGGCGTCCGGCTGAACCTTCCGGGTGAACCGGGCCGTGTCCCGCGGCCCGGTTCACCCCAGGGCCTGTCTTCACACTCCCCTCTGCCGCGCGACGCCTGGCACGCACTCTCGCTGCACCGGCCGAGATCCCTCGTACGTCCAGTACGAGGGATCGCGGCCGGCACACCGAGAGCACGCACCATGCGCCGCGCGGCCGCCCTCCGGGCGACGAGGGGAGTGTGAAGACAGGCCCTAGCGCCGGCCCTCTTCCGCGTCGGCGAGAATCGGGGGCGGCGAAAGGTGGTTTCACGTGCAGGCTCAGGCACCGGACGAGCGGTCCGGCGAGGTTCCCGGACCCCCGGGACCCGGGGACGACTCCGAGCCGCGCCGGGGCCGGCCGCGCAGTGCCGCGGCCGAGGCGGCCATCCTGGACGCCGTCGTGGAGCTGCTGGAGGCCGGTGAACCCCTCGCCGCGCTCTCCATCGAGCGCATCGCCCGCACCGCCGGGGTGGGCAAGGCCACCATCTACCGGCGCTGGGCGGGCAAGGAGGAGCTCTTCGTCGACGTGCTCCGCGCCATCGAGCCCCCGGAGCCCGAGGTCTCCGGCACCGGCGGCCTCGGGGATCTCCGCGTCCTGCTGGAGTCCATGCGCAAACGCGGCCTCGCGCAGCGCTCCTCCGTACTCCTGCACAACGTGTTCGCGCAGATGAAGAGCCACCCCAAGCTCTGGCACGAGTACCAGTGCACCGTGATCGCCCCCCGCCGCCTCGCCATGGTCGCCGCCGTGCGGCGCGCCGTCGAGGCGGGCGAGCTGCGGGACGACACGGACGTGGAGCTGATGGACGACCTCTTCCTGGGCCCCATGCTCGTACGCACCATCCACCGGCCCGACGCGCCGCTGCCGGAGGATCTCGCCGACCACATCATCGCCCTGGTGATGGAGGGCCTGGCGCCCCGGCGCGGACGGATGTGATCGTTACGTCACAGAGCACCGCGATTCCCCGCTCCCGAGGAACTGCCGGAGCCGCCTTCCACGTCCTCGTGGCAGTACGACCGCCACGGGCGGCATGAAAGGCATCGCGCATCCCCTAGGGTCGGGGGCGCGGCGATGTGTACGGCAAGGCAGTGAGGACAGCGCGATGGTGCAGGCGTACAGGGCGGACACCGGGAACGGCGTGGGACCGCAGCGCTCCGGCTCCCGCTTCCGGGACCTGCGCGACAGATTCGTCAGGCGTCTGCGGGACCGGGGCACCTGGCGGCGCGGGATCGTGCTGGCCTGCTGCTCGCTCCTGCTGACCTTCGTGATGGCCTTCCACGCCCAGATCCCGAACACCATCGGCAACCTGGGCAGCCTCTCCGAGACGTTCCTGCCCTGGATCGGCGTCTTCTTCCCGGTGCTGCTCGTGCTCGGCCTGGTGCGCCGCTCGGGCACCGCGCTGGTGGCGCTGGTGCTGCCGGTCGTGGTCTGGCTCAATGTGTTCGGCGGCCTGTTCACGGACAAGTCCGGCGCCGGCGGCGACCTGACCGTCGCCACGCACAACGTCAACGCGGACAACCCCGACCCGGCCGCCACAGCCGACCAGGTCGCGGGCTCCGGCGCGGACGTCGTCGCCCTCCAGGAGCTGCCCGCGGGCAAGGTGGCGGCGTACGAGAAGGCGCTCGCCGGGCGCTTCCGGTACCACTCGGTGCAGGGCACCGTGGGCCTCTGGAGCAAGTACCCGCTGAGCGACACCCGCCCGGTGGACCTCAAGATGGGCTGGGTCCGCGCGATGCGGACCACCGTCGCGACGCCCGAGGGCCCCCTCGCGGTCTACGTGGCGCACCTGCCGTCCGTACGCGTCAAGCTCCACGCCGGCTTCACCGCCAACCAGCGCGACCAGAGCGCCGACGCCCTCGGCAAGGCCATCTCCCGCGAACCGCTCGCCCGCGTCGCCCTGCTCGGCGACCTCAACGGCACGATGAACGACCGCGCGCTCAAGGCGGTCACCTCGCAGATGCGCTCCACGCAGGGCGCGGCGGGGGACGGCTTCGGCTTCAGCTGGCCCGCGAAGTTCCCGATGGCCCGGATCGACCAGATCATGGTCAAGGGCGTCGAGCCCATGTCCTCCTGGACGCTTCCCGCCACCGGCAGCGACCACCTCCCGATCGCCGCCCGCGTCAAACTCTGACGCGCGCCGGCCGTTCATCCGGCGCAACGGGCCGTTTACCGGATCGCCCCACTTCTCTGAGAGACTTTGTTCCGTACGGGAACAAGGTCGCCGGCGACGAGGCCGGTCCGCCGCCGTGCGCCCCGCCGACCGGCGGACCGCGCGGGCGTGCGTACGACCACGTCCCCTCCCGCTCCCTCCGCGTGTCCGCAGGCCCCGACCGGGTCGCGCCGGGCTGCGGCGGGGGCCCCTGAAGCGGAAAGGTCTCTCCTCATGCCCCTGGCCCTGCTCGCGCTGGCCGTGAGCGCCTTCGGCATCGGCACCACCGAGTTCGTGATGATGGGCCTGCTGCCCGACGTCGCGGACGACCTCGGCACCTCCGTCCCCACCGCCGGCTACCTCGTGTCGGCGTACGCGATCGGCGTGGTGATCGGCGCCCCGCTGCTCACCGCCGTCGGCTCCCGCGTCCCGCGCAAGCGGATGCTGCTGCTCCTGATGGCCCTCTTCACCGTCGGCAACCTCGCCTCCGCGCTCGCCCCCGGCTTCGGCTGGCTGATCGCGGGCCGCCTCCTGGCCGGTCTGCCGCACGGCGCGTTCTTCGGCGTCGGGGCCGTCGTCGCCTCCCGCCTCGTGCCCGAGGGGCGCCGGGCGCGGGCCGTCGCGACGATGTTCCTCGGCCTGACGGTCGCCAACATCGTCGGCGTACCGGCCGCCACCCTGCTCGGCCAGCACCTCGGCTGGCGGGCCACCTTCCTGGTCGTCGCGGCGATCGGCGTCTGCGCGATGGCGGCCCTCGCCCGGCTGGTCCCGCAGATCCCCGTGGAGGCCCGGCAGAACGTGCGCCACGAGCTGCGGGCACTCGGCAACCGGCAGGTCCTGCTCGGCCTCCTCACCGCCGTCTTCGGCTTCGCCGGGGTGTTCGCCGTCTACTCCTACCTCTCGGCGATGACCACGAAGGCCATGGGCTTCGGCGAGTCCGCCGTGACGCCGGTGCTCGCGCTCTTCGGCATCGGCATGACCCTGGGCGCGCTGGCCGCCGGCCCGCTCACGGACCGGGCCCTGCGCCCGACGCTGTACGGGTCGCTGGGCGCCCTCGCCGTCGTCCTGGCGGTCTTCCCGCTGGCGGCCCAGGTGAAGTGGGCGGCCCTGCTGATGGTGGTGCTGCTGGGCGCGGTGGGCTTCATGACGACCACGCCGCTCCAGATGCTGGTCATGAACAAGGCCAAGGACGCCCCCACCCTCGCCTCCGCCTCCAACCACTCCGCCTTCAACCTGGCCAACGCGGGCGGTGCGTGGCTGGGCGGCGCGGCGATCGCGGCAGGCTGGGGCTGGACGTCCCCGGCCCTCGTGGGCGCGGCCCTGGCCCTGGCGGGTCTGGCGATAGCGGTGACGGCGGGAGCGCTGGACCGCGAACGCGGCACATCGAAGGTGGTGGCGAAATCAGCCCGTCCGGCGCTTGAGGACAAGACGCCGACCACAACGGACCGAACCTGACCAGCGGAGCCCGGCCACAAACAAGCCCGTCCGGCGCTTGAGGACAAACCCCCAGCCCCGGACGGGCTCACGTATCCGTCAACCGACGGCCGTCACACCACTTCCCGCCACCGATTCGTGATCGGCAGCCGGCGGTCCTTCCCGAACCCCTTCGGCGAGATCTTCGTGCCCGGCGGATACTGCCGCCGCTTGTACTCCGCCGTATCCACCATCCGCAGCGTCTTCGCCACCAGCGCCCGGTCGAACCCGGCCGCGACGATCGCTTCGAGCCCCTGGTCCCGGTCCACGTACAGCTCGAGGATGCGGTCGAGCACGTCGTAGTCCGGCAGCGAGTCCGTGTCCACCTGCCCCGGCCGCAGCTCGGCGCTCGGCGGCTTCGTGATGGACGCCTCCGGGATCGGCGGGGTCTGCCCGCGCTCCTCGGCGGCCCGGTTGCGCCACTTCGCCAGCCGGAACACCGAGGTCTTGTACACGTCCTTGATCGGCCCGTACGCCCCGACGGAGTCCCCGTACAGCGTCGAGTACCCGACGGCCAGCTCCGACTTGTTGCCGGGGGCCAGCACGATCTGGCCCTCCTGGTTGGAGATGGCCATCAGCATCGTGCCGCGCAGCCGCGACTGGAGGTTCTCCTCCGCGAGCCCGGTGAGCCCCAGCGAACCCATGTACGCGTCGAACATCGGCTCGATCGGCACGGTCCGGAAGTTGAGCCCGGTGCGCCGCGCCAGCTCGGCCGCGTCGCCCTTCGAGTGGTCCGAGGAGTACTTGGACGGCATCGACACCCCGTACACCTGCTGCGCACCGAGCGCGTCGCAGGCGATCGCGGCGACGAGCGCCGAGTCGATCCCGCCGGAGAGCCCGATGAGCACGCTGTTGAAGCCGTTCTTCGCGGCGTAGGCCCGCAGGCCCACCACGAGGGCCGTGTACAGCTCCTCGTCGTCGTCCAGCCGGTCCGCGTACCCCCCGGCCAGCTCCGCCTCGTACGGCGGCAGCGGCTCCTCGGAGAGGACCACGTGGTCGATCCGCAGCCCGTCGGCGACCACGCCGGACGGCGCCTCGGCCGGGGCGGCGGGCAGGTCCAGGTCCAGGATCACGCTGCCCTCGGCGAACTGCGGGGCGCGGGCGATGACCTCGCCCTCCCGGTCGACCACGATCGAGTCGCCGTCGAAGACCAGCTCGTCCTGGCCGCCGATCATCGCGAGGTACGCGGTCGTGCAGCCGGCCTCACGGGCCCGCTTGCGGACCAGTTCCAGCCGGGTGTCGTCCTTGTCCCGCTCGTACGGCGAGGCGTTGACCGACAGCAGCAGCCCGGCCCCGGCGGCGCGCGCGGCCGGGACGCGGCCGCCGTCCTGCCACAGGTCCTCGCAGATCGCGAGGGCGACGTCGACGCCGTGCACCCGTACGACCGGCATCGAGTCGCCCGGCACGAAGTACCGGAACTCGTCGAAGACGCCGTAGTTCGGCAGGTGGTGCTTGGCGAAGTTCAGCGCGATCCCGCCGCGGTGCAGCACGGCTGCGGCGTTGCGCGGGGACCCGGCCGGCTGGCCGTAGCGCTCCGCCGCGAACTCCGAGCGGTCGAGATAGCCGACGAGGACCGGGATCTCCCCGAAGCCCTCCGCGTCGAGGCGGGCGGCGAGCGCGCGCAGCGCCGCACGCGACGCCTCGACGAAGGACGACCGCAGGGCCAGGTCCTCGACGGGGTAGCCGGTCAGCACCATCTCGGGGAACGCCACGAAGTGGGCGCCCTGTTCGGCGGAGTGCCGGGTCCAGTGGACGATCGCCTCGGCGTTGCCGGCGAGGTCGCCGACGGTCGAGTCGATCTGATTCAGTGCGAGGCGTAGTTGAGGCACGCGCCCCACTCTAATCGTCTGACTGACGCGATGTCCCGGCGGGCCGTGCGAAAGGACGATGCGCCCGCCCGGTCACCCGGCGGCGGTCCGCGAGTAGACCTGCTCCGCCCAGTCGGCGATCTGGTCGTCGGAGAGGTGCCGGGCGAGATCCGCCTCGCTGATCATGCCGACCAGCTTCTTGTTCTCGATGACCGGGAGCCGGCGGATCTGGTGGCTCTGCATCTCCTCCAGCACCGCTTCCACGTCCGCGTCCGCGTCGATCCAGCGCGGCGTGCCCTGGGCGAGGTCGCCCGCGGTGACCTTGGCCGGATCCCGCCCCTCCGCCACGCAGCCGACCACGATGTCGCGGTCCGTGAGGATGCCGATCATCCGGTCCTCCTCGCCGCTGGCCGAGATGGGCAGCGCGCCCACGTGGTGCTCGCGCATCAGCTGGGCGGCACGGTCGAGGGTCTCGTGCGCCGGAATCCAGGTGGCGCCGGTGTGCATGATGTCCTTGGCGGTGGTCATGGGGGATTCCTCCTGCGTACCGAGGGGCAGCCGTACGTACATCCCCGAGCGAACCCATCGTCATGGGCCCGTTCGGGGGACGCGACCGCTATAGCCCATTCGGGTGCATTTACGGCACGAGGGAACTTTCCGGACATGCCGCCTGGGCGGCCCGGCTCACTCCCCGTCGAGGCCGCCCGTGCAGGCGGCGCCCGGCTCGGGGGTCTGCGGGCCCTGCACGTAATGCGCGAAGAACTGCGCCACGCGCGGGTCGTCCGCCCCGTCGACGGTGACCTGCTTGCCCCAGGCGCTCAGCATGATGGCCCCGGCCTGGTCCTTGTAGGGGCTCATGAGCGAGTACGGCGTCTTCGAGACCCGGTCGGCGAGCTTCGCCACGTCGGCGGCGGGGGCGTCGTCGGTGTACGTCACCCAGACCGAACCGTGCTCCAGGGCGTGCACGGCGTTCACATCCGGGACGGCCTTCTTGTAGACCTCGCCGTCGCAGTTCATCCAGACCGGGTTGTGGTCCCCGCCGACCGGGGGCTTCATGGGGTAGTCGACGGCGTCGGTCACATGGTTGCGGCTGAGCTTCTTCGCGTCCCAGGACTTCTCGCCCTTGATCGGCCCGGTGGCCAGGTTCTCGTCCGTCTCCCCGGCGGAGGGCGTACCGCCCTTCCCGTCGGCGGTCAGTGAACTGTCCGAACCGTCGGAGTCCGACTTGTCGAGGATCGTGTACGAACCGAAGGCGACGAGCCCCGCGACGACGACGGCGCCGAGGCTCACGGCGAGGATCCGGTTGCGCCGGTCCCGCGCGCGGTCGGCGTTGCGCATCTGCTCTATTCGGGCCCTGCGGTCGTAGCTCATGTGGTGTGTGGTCCTTCTGCGAAGGGGACGGGGACCGGGCGGCTCCGGGTGGGTGACGGGGCGCTTCCCGCCCGCGCACACCACGGCCGCTGATCGTAGTGGGTGGCCGCGTGCTCCATGTCACGTCGGGTGCGTAATCTGGGGGAAATCCGGGGTCGTGATACTGGAGTCTCTCCCCAGCCCCGGGAGGTGGAGCACGGACCGTCTGAACTGCAAGGATGTGGCTATGGACAAGCAGCAGGAATTCGTCCTCAGGACCCTTGAGGAGCGCGACATCCGGTTCGTACGGCTGTGGTTCACCGATGTGCTCGGTTACCTCAAGTCCGTGGCCGTCGCTCCGGCGGAGCTTGAGCAGGCGTTTGACGAGGGCATCGGCTTCGACGGCTCCGCGATCGAGGGCTTCGCGCGCGTCTACGAGTCGGACATGATCGCCAAGCCGGATCCGGGGACGTTCCAGATCCTGCCGTGGCGCGCGGAGGCGCCGGGCACGGCCCGGATGTTCTGCGACATCCTCATGCCGGACGGCTCACCGTCCTTCGCGGACCCGCGCTTCGTGCTCAAGCGCATCCTGGCCAAGACCTCGGACCTGGGCTTCACCTTCTACACCCACCCGGAGATCGAGTTCTTCCTGCTGAAGGACAAGCCGGTCGACGGCACCCGGCCCACCCCGGCCGACAGCTCCGGCTACTTCGACCACACCCCGCAGAACGTCGGCATGGACTTCCGCCGCCAGGCGATCACGATGCTCGAATCCATGGGCATCTCGGTCGAGTTCAGCCACCACGAGGGCGCGCCGGGCCAGCAGGAGATCGACCTCCGGTACGCGGACGCGCTCTCCACCGCCGACAACATCATGACCTTCCGCCTGGTCATGAAGCAGGTGGCGCTGGAGCAGGGCGTGCAGGCCACGTTCATGCCGAAGCCGTTCTCGGAGTACCCCGGCTCGGGCATGCACACCCACCTCTCCCTCTTCGAGGGCGACCGCAACGCGTTCTACGAGTCCGGCGCGGAGTACCAGCTGTCCAAGGTCGGCCGCTCCTTCATCGCGGGCCTGCTGCGCCACGCCGCGGAGATCTCCGCCGTCACCAACCAGTGGGTCAACTCCTACAAGCGCATCTGGGGCGGCTCCTCCCGCGCCGCGGGCGCCGGCGGCGAGGCCCCCTCGTACATCTGCTGGGGCCACAACAACCGCTCCGCGCTCATCCGCGTCCCGATGTACAAGCCCGGCAAGACCGGCTCGGCCCGCGTCGAGGTCCGCTCCATCGACTCCGGCGCCAACCCGTACCTGACGTACGCGGTCCTCCTCGCCGCCGGCCTCAAGGGCATCGAGGAAGGCTACGAACTCCCGGCCGGCGCCGACGACGACGTCTGGGCCCTCTCCGACGCGGAACGCCGCGCGATGGGCATCGAACCGCTCCCGCAGAACCTGGGCGAGGCGATCTCCCTGATGGAGAAGAGCGAACTGGTCGCGGAGACCCTGGGCGAGCACGTCTTCGACTTCTTCCTCCGCAACAAGAAGCGGGAGTGGGAGGAGTACCGCAGCGAGGTCACGGCGTTCGAACTGAAGGCGCTGCTGCCGGTGTTGTAGGCCGCTATACGTTGTTGCGGGCCGACGGTGGCGCACCGTCGGCCCGTACGCGGTTGACGGCGGCCCGGGGACGGGTCCCTTCTTCACCCTGACGGTCGCCTTGGGCTACGGTCATGCCCCACGTCTGCGAGGAAGTGGTGCTGATGAGCCGTCATGTACTGGCCGCGACGGACCCGGCCGGCAGGGAGATCGCCCGCGAGGAGCGCCCCGCCGCGCCCTCGCTCGCCATGGTCGCCGCGTACGGGGATCTCCACGCCTGCGACTACGTGACCGTCTCCCAGGGGGAGTCCGTCGGGCTCTACGCCCGCGATCCCGAAGGCACCTGGGACGCCGTGAGCCCCGGGACCGACGCGGTGACCGCCGACGAGATGCGCCTGTGGTTCGAGCTCACCCACCACTACCCGGGCCCGGGCGGGGCGGACCCGGGCCATCCGCTGGGCAGGGCCCCGCAGCCGGGTGCGGTCGGACGCATCGACGAACGGCGCGCCATCTCCCTGGTTCAGGAGCACATCGCCACCGGCGGCCTGGACTACCCGACCCGGGGCCTGGTGGCGGATCGGTTCGCCGCGGGCTGGAGCGTGTACGCGCCCGTCGACGTCGATGACAGCGATCCGCTGGCCTTCCTCGACATGCCCGTCGGCCGTTCGGTGTTCCTGGTCGGTGACACGGGGCGCGTCAAGGAGGTCACCTCCGCGATCCCGCCCGGACAGGCCGAGGCCCTGTTCACCGGGGAGGAGGCCTTCGTACGGCGCCCGCCCGCCGAGGAGGCGTTCATGAACGACCTCAAGGCGGAGTTCGAGCGCCTCGACGCCCGCCCGGGGCAGCCGGGCGCGGTCGCCGGCTTCACCGTCGTCGGTACCCCGCCCGAGGACGTGACGGCGGCCCGCGTGACCGCGCTGACCGACGAGATCGCCCGCCAACTGGCGCTGTGCGGGCCACCGCGGTGGGAGCGCATGGTGGCGGCGTTCTCCTGCGCGGTCTCCGCCGAGACGGCCGATCTGTGCTTCTGGGAGAACGAACGGCCCGTGGAGGCGCGGGTGCCGGAGCAGATAGCCCTCCTCGTACGCCGCCAGCGCCACCTCGCGGCCGCCATGCCGGCCGGACCGTGGCTGCGTCTGATCGTCGCCGTCATCAAGGGGCCCGACGGCCGGGCGGAGGTCTCCACCCAGTACGACTACGGCGACGAGCGGCTCCCCGACGGGCAGTTGCTCGCACCCTCGCACTACCGCAACGACCTCGCCGCGTATCCGCGGGCCGGGGTGCCGGCATGGCTGCGGGCCCATGCCGGGGCGAACGGCCGGCGCACGGCCACCCCGAGCACGGCCACCCCGAGCACGGCCACCCCGAGCACGGCCACCCCGAGCACGGCCACCCCGAGCACGGCCACCCCGCGCACGGCGCCTCCGCCATCCGCGCCCCTACGTCAGGAGGTCCCCGAGCGCCCCTTCGTGGACAGTCGGGTCGGCTGGACGACACACGTGGTCGCCGACCGGCAGCGGATCACGTACGGCAGTGACTCGCTGGCCTGGGAGGAGATCGAGTGGGTCCGCTATCCCGTCTCGCGGACCAGACACCAGGGCTTCCTGGTCCCCTCCACGTACACCCATACGTACACGTTCGGCGTGGGCAGATACGGGGACTCACTCAGGGGCCTGCGAAATCTGATGTGGAGCAAGAACGGCAAGAGGGCCGAGGCCCCCGAAGGGTGGCTGGCCCTGGTCGAGTTCGCGCAGCGGGTCCTCGAACCGCGGTTGCTCGCGGAGCGGCTCGACCTGATCCGGCGCGGTGGCTCGTTCACCATCGGCGAGATGAGCGTGCACCGCGGCGGGCTCACGCTGCGCGGGGTGATGGAGGCCGACTGGCGGTCGATCACAGACGTCGAGGTCGCGGACGGCCTGGTGTGGATCCGTGAGCGGGGCAGGCAGCAGCCGGTGAGGGTGTCCCTCGACGGCGCCAACGCCGTACTGCTGCCTCGCATCGTGGCGGCCATGGCCGGCTGAGCCGCGGCTATCCGTGCAGGCGCCCCGAAACCTGTGTGATCTCCTCGGCGCCCAGCGGGTACGGGCTGCCGTAGAGCAGCGGACCGGTGACGACGGCGGGACCGGTGACGGGCGCCGCGCCGTGGTCGGCGGCGAGCCGGCTGGCCACGGGGTTGGGCGGGCCGGAGCGCGCCCGGCCCGGGCCCTCCTCGGCGTACCAGAGGGTGAGCTCCTCGCCGAGCTTGGTGGAGCGTATGTGTTCCGAACCGAGGAGACGAGCGACCTCCTGCACGAGGTCCATCCCGTACGACGCGGTCCTCACCTGCTGGATGCCCCGGTCGGACACGAGCAGCACGCCGGACGTCGCCTTGTTCCGCTTGAAGAGTCCCATCCCGTCACTCTATTGACGCGGCCACATCACCTGCCACCCTCCCGAACGGGACCGCGCCCGAGCCGTTCGCGTGCGGGAAAAGGGATTGAGGGACGACCACATCGCCGATAGCTTTCCCGCAGACCGTGACACCAGTCGAGGAGGTGAGACCCGTGAACGTTGTACGTACGTGGGTGCTCCCCCTCTCCGTTGCGGCCGGCGGCTGATCCAGGTCTCGCCGGGAGCGCCTTTCTCGCAGGCACTCCCGAAGGGCAACCGCCATGAACACTCTTCTCTTCACCGCCGAGTCCACCGCTGACGGCATCGTCGAGCGCGACTTCACCGTCGACGGCGTCCCCGGGGTCCTCTGGTCCCCGCAGTCCGGTGCGGACCGCGCGCCGCTGGTCCTCCAGGCCCACGGGGGCGGCAACCACAAGAAGCACCCCGCGATGTCGGGCCGGGCCAGGTACCTGGTGCAGGGCCGCGGCTACCACGTGGCCGTCCTCGACGCTCCCGGTCACGGCGACCGGGAGCGCACCGAGCACGACGAGCGGGAGGTCGCCGCGCTGTTCGCCGCCAGGGCGGCCGGTGAGCCGGAGGGGCCGGTCGTGGTCCGCTACAACGACTACCTGGCCAGGATCGCCGTGCCCGAGTACCGCGCGCTGCTGGACGCCCTCCAGCAACTCCCGGAGATCGGCCCGGACGGCCCGGTCGGCTTCTGGGGCATCAACATGGGCACCGCGATCGGCGTGCCGTTCGTGGCCGCCGAGCCCCGGATCACGGCCGCGGTCTTCGGCCAGCACTGGCCCGACGCGCTGGCCGGTCACGCGGAGCGGATCATCATCCCGATCGAGTTCGACCTCCAGTGGGACGACGAGCACATCTCCCGCGAGGAGGGCCTCGCCCTGTTCGACGCCTTCGCCTCGACGGAGAAGTCCCTGCACGTGAACTCGGGGAAGCACAAGGAACTGCCCCGCTTCGAGGCGGAGAGCGCGGTCCGCTTCTTCGCCCGACACCTCGGCTGACGCGCATCCAGGTGGTTCACGAGTTCCGCTGACGCCCGGCGATGAAGCGGTCGATCTCTCCTGCGGCACCGCGGGGGAGATCGGCATGCGCCGACTCGGGCAGGGCCGCGACGACTGCACGCAGCTCCTCCGCGAGCTCCGGCAGCAGGGTCCAGACGGTCGACGGCACGTTCACGGTGGCGAGCAGCAGGTCGCCCGGGTAGAAGTAGGCGTCGAGCAACGGCTCCTCCACCAACAGGCGCACGGCGAGCGGGACGACGTACGGCAACGCCACCCCCTGCGAGACGAGCGTCCGCAGATCCGCCGCCGTCAGTTCGCGCAGCGGTACGCGCCGCAGCGCATGCACCGTCCGCACCAGACGGGTCGCGTCGGCGGCCGGCTCCGGCCAGCGCGGCGGATCCAGCTCATCGAGCGTGCGGTCGAGATGCAGCAGAGGGCCCATGGCGTTCATTGTCGGCCTCGACCCACGTGTGCGAGCCGGGGTGCCCGGCGAACAGACAGCAGGCGTCGCCGTCGTTCCCGGGGGCGGCGGACGGGCAGTCGGGGAGGACGCTGAGCCCGACTTCGGCGTCGTGCCACCGAAGCCACAGGGCCGTGGCGGGCCCGGCCTCGTCCAGGAGTGCGTAGTGCGGGCCGCCGGTGTGGTGGGGGAGTTGGCACTGTGCGGCCGCGTCGACGCAGCCCGACGCGGCGGTGTGACGTGCCTCCTCGGCGAGGGCCAAGGGTAGGCGGCGCCAGAGCGTGCACCGCATCACGACACCGCCCGGCTGTTTGCGAGCGGGTTCCGTTCCACGCACCGCGCGCAACCACACGGCGGGAATCCGCCCAGGTCGGGGAGTGCCCGGGCATCCGGCACCTGCACCACCGTGATGGGGCCCCACGTCCGGCCCGAGTCGCGCGACACCCGCAGCGTCATACGCGTAGCAGCAACCTTGAACGACGACATGAGCACCTCATGTGTAAGAATCGATGTCATGCACTCATGTGCATGAGTGATGTGGATGGCAATGCCCGACTCCTGTGCATGAGTCAAGTGGCCGTCCTCGCCTCAACGAGCTCCGCAGCGCCTAAGGGTGACGGGATCTCAGTCTTCGGCCGGGAAGCGGTACTCCAGGACGAACTGGTCGGCGGCCATGATCGTGTCGCACACCTCCACGATCCGGCCGGACGTCGCTCCGGCATTGCGTACGAGGTGGACGACCGGGGACCCCGGGCTGAGTGACAGTGCGGATGCCTCGGCCTTGGTGGCGAGGCGGGCGCGGACCGTTTCGCTGAACTCCGCGAGGGTGTGGCCGTGCTCTTCGAGGCGTGCGTAGATCCCGCCCCCGCCTGGGTTCTCGGCGAACAGTTCCGGGATGTCCTTCGCGATGTCCCAAGGCAGGTAGGAGGTGGCCTCCTCGGTCGCAACGCCCTCGCGGAAGTACCGGCGCTTGCGTGCGAGGACCTGGGAGCCGACGCTCACGCCCAGTCGCTCCGCGATCTCCTCGGGCGCCTCGGCCGGGCCGATGAAGAGCACGGTCACGGAGGGCTTGCCGGTGGACTGCTCCGCTTCCGCGAGGTAGGCCGCCTTGCCCGCCTTCCGGTGTGCCCGACGGAACCGGTCGGAGGACTTGCGCTCCACGGGCGGCCGGGAGCGCACGAACGAGCCGCGCCCGTGGTGGGTCTCGATCAGTTGCGTGGCCCGCAGTTCCGCGACTGCTTTGCGTACGGTTCCCGAGGCGACCCCGTAGCGCTCCATGAGGGTTGTCTCGCTCGGCACGGGGTCCCCGGCTGCCAGCATGCCGGACCGGATCTGCGCCGTAAGGTCGTCGGCGATCTGGAGATACTTCGCTTTGGCCGAAGAGGTTACGTCGTTGCCCGTCATGGTCCTTCTGAGTCTCCTATTCTCATGTATATGAGTAACATCCGTCACGAGAAGCCGTCAACGCCGCTTCACTCCGTGTCAGTGGCCGGAGTTGTCGTCCGGGAGGACGGTCGCGTACTCGCGATCAGGCGGGCCGACAACGGGACCTGGGAGCCGCCCGGTGGTGTGCTCGAACTGGCTGAGGCCCCGGAGGACGGCGTCCGGCGGGAGGTTTACGAGGAGACCGGTCTCAAGGTGCGGGTCGACCGGCTGACCGGGGTGTACAAGAACACGTCGCGAGGCATCGTCGCTCTGGTCTTCCGCTGTCGCGCTGAGGGCGGCTGCGAGCAACTGTCCGACGAATCAACCGCAGTTGAGTGGCTCACCCCGGACGAGGTCGCGGCCCGGATGGCCGAGGTCTACGCGGTCCGGGTCGCCGACGCCCTGCTCGACGGTGCGCCGCAGGTACGCACACACGACGGCAGGGCGTTCGATCCGCTTCCTGAAGACATCGCGGAAAAGGGGTAGTCGTCTCACAGACCGAAGGTGCGCGTCTGTTTCGGGAGAGTTGGATCGCCGGGGTGCGGCGGCACTTTCCCGGGGAGCCGAAGGCCGGGTACGTCACGCCGTGGGAGGAGACCCCGCAGTGGGAGCGGGAGGCGGCCGGGGCGGTGTGCGCGCAGGTGCGGCAGTTCGTCGAGGTGAGCGGCGGGCACGCGGCGCGGCTGTCCCGGGAGCAGAAGGGGCGGTTCGTCGCCTTGTGCTGGACGGCCCAGATGTACAAGCACTTCGAGGAGCCGAAGCCCGGGTACGTCGCCGACTGGAGTGCATTGCCGGAGTGGCAGCGGGAGACCGATGCCGACATCTTCGAGGCCATCGAAGCCGAGCGGTGAGTGCCGGTTCTCTGTAGCGTTTGGCGGCGTGACCGGGAGGTCGACGGGGGAGGATGCGTATGTCACGAAGGTGGAAGGTCGCCGCGGTCCTGCTGGCCGCCGGGTGCGTGGCCCAGGCGGTGCGCAGGCGGTCGCGGGCGGACTGGACGGTGCGGGCGAACCGGGAACTCGACGTCCGCGACCGGGTATTGCGCGAAGAGGCCCCTGAAACCGCCGGTCTCCGGCATGAGGCCCATCGCCTGCGCGAACTGGGGGACGCGGCCGGTGCGCTGGAGGTCCACGCGCGGTTGCTGGCCGCGCGGGCTGAAGCGCTGGGGGAGGACCACCCGCACGTGCTCGTCACGCGCTTCAACCATGCCGGCCATGTATGGGAAGCCGGGGACAGGGCCGGAGCGCTGACCGCGTACGAACAGGTCCTGGCCGACATGGTGCGCGTGCTGGGCGAGGACCACTCCGATACGCGGTGGACGCGGAACGTGCTGACGATACGGAGGAACAATGCGGAGGCGGATCCTGGGCCGCGCTAGGCATCGTCGGGAGGCGGTCAGCCGGCCGACGTGCGCCGTGTCGTCTCGGCCGCCTCGGTGAGGGCGCGCTGCCTGAGAGCGCCGAACAGCTGCTGCCTGACGGCGACCACGACGTCGTCCGCGCCGACGGTCCGCCCGTCCCCGCGGCGGTCGGACACGACGAGGGGCGGATCCTCGGGCTGCCGGGCCGGGGCGGGCGCCGTCAGGGCGACCGACCCGAACCGCTCGGCACCGCCTCGGCGGACGACCTCGGCCGCGTCCCGGGCCAGGTCCGTGAGGAACACGCTCGCGATGCCGTCCAAGTCGCGGACCAGGGCCGGGACCGCCCTCACTCCCCGGCTCCCCAGCAGCCTCCTCACCCCGGGTTCGAAGCGGTGCGCACCGGCCACACCACTCGGAGTACGCGTCCCGCGCCGCTCGCGGAGAGACACGAGCACACCCTCGGCGTCGCGCAACTCGCCCAGCAGGCCGTGGAAGGTCGGGCTGTACAGGTACCAGTCCGATCCCACCTCCACCTCGACGTTCCGGTCGATCGCCGCGATGAGGTCCTCGGGTATCAGCCGCTTCCTGGACTTCTCGGCCGCCGCTGCTCCGGCGGCGTCGATGATCTCCGTCAGCACGGTCCGCGTCGCCGAAGCGGCGGTCCACGCGGCGGCCCGGGAGACGTGCAACGAGGTCACGTCCCGGAACACCGCCCTGACGAGATCAGGCTTGAACGGCAGGCCGGCCACGGCGGACGAGGTCTGCGGACCGACGCGCTCGGTGCGCGGAGGGCGTGGGGGCATCGAAGAACTTCTCGGGTTGTTCACCCCGGTGATGCTGCCACCCGGGTCCGACAGCGGGTCTCGTGGCACGCCTCGCAGGATCGGTACATGGTGGCCTTGGTCCCGTCGTTCATCTGTTTCCTCCTTTTCTGTACGGGTCTGGTACGAGACCGCCGCCGAGTGAGCAACGCGGTCCTGCTGGGCCTGTCCGTCGTCTTCGCGGTCGTCGCGCTCCTGCTGCATGTCGCCTCGGAGCGAGCCCAGTTGGGCCGCGACCTGGTCGTCGTGCTGCTGACCCTCGCGGGCGTGGGTGTCGTCACGCTGGCGTGGTTCCTCATCACCATGGTCCGCAAGGAGGGCCGGAGCCCGGCGAACCTGCTGTCCCTGGGAGCGGGCACGGCCCTGGTCGCCCTGCTCGGGCTGCTGATCACCGCGCTGGTGCTGCACACCCACACGCTTCTGGTCGTGGCGGCGACAGCGGTGGCGCTCGCCGGGTACATCGCCTTCCTGTTCCTCTGCTTCCTCGTCTACGGGAGCCTGTACGGGCGTCTGCGCATCCGGCGCCGGGCGGACTACGTGGTGGTCCTCGGCTCGGGCCTCATCGGCGGCACCACCGTGCCCCCACTGCAGGCCGGCCGCCTCGACCGGGCCCGTAAGGAACACGCCAGGCTGTCACGGAAGGGCCGGCGCCCCATGTGATCGGCGCCCCGACAGCCGCGTACTTCTGGCCGAGCGCCATGATCCGCGAGTTCGTCGCCCTCCTGGTCACGTACCGCCGCACCAACGCCGTAATCTTTCTGCTCGTCCTGCTGAGCGGCCTCTTCATCTGGTGGCTGGGGTGGCCGTCACCGGGGGCCCTCACGTAGACCTCGCCGGGCGGCCGGCGGAGTGCGTGCGAGAGTGGCGCGATGAAGACCATCGGATTGATCGGCGGCATGAGCTGGGAGTCGACCGCCGAGTACTACCGGCTGCTCAACGAGGGAGTCCGGGGGCGGCTGGGCGGCCTCCACTCGGCCAAGTGCGTCCTGTACTCGGTCGACTTCGCCGAAATCGAGCGACTGCAAGTGGCCGGACGCTGGACGGAAGCCGGCGACATGCTCGCCGACGCCGCCCGGTCGCTCCGGGCGGCCGGTGCGGACCTGCTGCTGATCTGCACCAACACCATGCACAAGGTCGCCGACCAGGTGGCGGCGGCGGTGGACGTTCCCCTGCTGCACCTGGCCGACGCGACGGCGGCCGCGGTCCGTACCGCCGGGCTGACCCGGGTGGGGCTGCTGGGCACCGCGTTCACCATGGAGCAGGATTTCTACCGAGACCGGGTGGCCGGACACGGCTTGGAGGTGCTTGTGCCCGACGCGGACGACCGAGCCCTCGTCCACCGGGTGATCTACGACGAACTCTGCCTCGGCGTCATCAGGGAGGAATCCCGAGCGGCCTACGGTGAGGTGATCGGCCGCCTCGTGGCCGCCGGCGCGGAGGGAATCATCCTCGGCTGCACCGAGATCGAACTCCTCGTCGGCCCGGAGCACAGCCCCGTTCCCGTCTTCGCCACCGCGCGCCTGCACGCCGAGGCCGCCGTCGCGGCAGCGCTAGCGCCCCGGGGCCGGTAGCCTCCGCCCCATGGAAAGCCCGCACGCAACGACCACCCTGTGGCGGCCCACCGGGCCCGAGGAACTGGCGCTCGTACGCGAGTTGGACTGGCGCGCCTGGCCGCCCCGGCTTCCCGAGCAGCCGATCTTCTATCCGGTGCTCAACGAGGACTACGCGATCCGTATCGCGAGGGACTGGAACGTGAAGCACAGTGGCGTCGGCTACGTCACCCGGTTCGACGTCGAGTCGGAGTTCCTGAGCCGGTATCCCGTTCAGCAGGCGGGTGGGCGGACGATCCTGGAACTGTGGGTGCCGGCGGAGGAACTGGACGAGTTCAACGCGCACATCGTGGGCGAGATCACGGTGACCCACGAGTTCCGGTGACAGGACTCTGCGTTGAAAACCATGGGCCGCGGCGGGCTTTCCTGCCGCGGCCCATGGCCTGATCGGTGGCGGTGGCTTCGAAGCGGGTGGTGGTCTTCGAGTCGCCGGCGCCGTGCCGGGCCTGAACCACGGAAATCATCTGTGGATGTCTCTCGGGTTCCGTTGGAATCGTAGGGAGCGGATCGCTTCCGATTCCATACGGGGCGCCGATTTACGGATACGTAGAAAACGCCGGGCCGGTCAGAAGCGCGTTGCCGGGATCGTCCTTCCGTACGGCCAGGCGTCCATGGTCGCGGCCGGCCGGTCGAGGATCCCGCCGGGGTGCAGGCTGCGCCCCGGGTGCGCCGGGTTTTCTGCGTATACGTGAATCCGGCCCCCTGATGTAACGGCGAGCCCGATGGCTCTAGGGTCCGGGGGCGGGCGGCAACGCTGGGCGTGAACCGTGTCCCGAAAGGGCGTCGGATGACGGCCTTTTGCTGGGCTCTTATTCAACAGGAATGCCCGCGACTCTGTTAAGAAATATTTCCGATGTCTGCGACTTGAAATCCCTTCGATCGCTGGGCAATAGTTCCGTTCGCGGCGAGTCGATGACTTTCCGTTAGCCAGAAACCGCCTTCGTCGGTGCGTTGTTCACGCATTTCGGCGTACACCCCCCTTGAGTTTCTGGCTGCCCATCAGAAGGGATCAACGTGCGTAACTCCCGTAAGTACCGCATGGCAGCGCTGGGCATCGCGCTCTCGGCCTCGGCAGTCCTGGGAACCCAGACCCTGGCACAGGCGCAGGAGACGGAGTCCGCCCCCCGCTACCAGCCCGAGATGGTCCGGGCGCTGGCCGCTTCGCTCGGTGTGAGCGAGAAGGCCACGACGGAACGGCTGGACCGGCAGGCCGCCCAGCAGGCCAGGCTGGCCGCGCTCACGAAGAGCGGCATAGCCGGCGACGGGGCCTTCTTCGACCGCTCCGGGAAGCTGACCGTCAACGTCGGCGACAAGGGCGAGGCGGCCAGGGTCGAGAAGGCCGGCCTCGCGGCCCGGGTGCCCGCGAGAGGACAGGCGGCACTCGACAAGGTCAAGTCCCGGCTGGACGCCCTCGCCGCGAAGAAGGTCCCCTCCGGAGTGGCCTCCTGGTCCGTGGACCTGGCCTCCGACAAGGTGACCGTCAAGGTCAGCGACGACCGGGGCGCCGCCGCCAAGGCGTTCCTCGCGAAGGCCGCCGGCTACGGTGCCGCCGTCGAGATCGTGCGCGGCCAGGAACAGCTCGAAGCCAAGGCCGCGATCTACCCCGGCAGCAAGATGACGCTGAACAACACCACCGGCTGGTGTTCCGTGGGCTACGGCGCCCACGACAGCTCCGGCAGGCAGTACCTGGTGAGCGCGGGGCACTGCATCGTGAACACCCTGCGCTACGACGGCACGGCCTTCGCCCAGGGCTACAACACCCGCTACAAGCTCGGCAGCAACAGCGTTGACATGGGCATTGCCACCGTCAACTCCGGCCACTCGATCGTCACCGCCGTCGGTACCTGGAACCAGGGCAGCACCAAGACGGTCGCGGTCAAGGGCAGCAGCCGGGCCGCCGTCGGTGCCGCGATCTGCAAGTCCGGTGCCACCACCGGCTGGACCTGCGGATCGATCACCTCGTACAACAACACCGTCACGTACGTCGATCTCAACGGCGGCCCCGACACGGTGATCACCGGCCTGGGCGCCTCCAGCGTCTGCGTCGAGGGCGGTGACAGCGGCGGTGCCTACATCTCCGGCAACCAGGCCCAGGGCATGACCTCCGGCGGCCCGACCAACCAGCAGTGCACCGGCGGCGTCAACTCCCGCGGCTCCTCGTACTTCCAGCCGCTCGGCGACGCCCTCCAGTACTACGGGCTGACGCTCAACACCAACTGAGCACGTCCGCAAGGGGAAAGGCCGGGGCCGCTCGCGCAACAAGGCGAGCGGCCCCGGCTGCTTCCCGGCGGGGCCCGTACGCCCCGGCCGCGACTCCCGTCCGAAGACCTCCACCCGCTGGAAGACGCCATGGTGAACACCCCCCACATCACCGACCCGGACACGATGTTCGCGACGACGTTCAAACAGGCCCTGCAACGGCGTGGTCTGCCGTTGGAGGACGTACGCGATCACCTCGAGGCCCACGGAATCACCCTCAGCGTCGCCACCCTCAGCTACTGGCAGAGCGGGCGCAGCCAGCCGGAGAAGGCCCGGTCCCTGTGCGCCGTCGACATCCTGGAGCCGTTCCTCGGCCTCCCCGGCGGCACCCTGCGGTCCCTGCTGCGGCGCCGGCCGCGCGGCTGGGTGCCGCCCCACGACCCGGCCGCCGTCCGTGGTGTCTACGGCGAGAACTCCGACGTGGAACAGGCCCTCGGCGACGACTTCCCGCACTTCAACGCCGGTCTGCGAAGACTGGTCGTCCACGAGGCGGTACGCGTGAACGAGCACCGCCTCGTCGACGAGATCCGCGTCACCGTCGCGGTCAGAGCCGTCCACCACGACGCGCGGCACCTCACGGTCATCCACACCCTGGACGGCGCGGAGGGCGGCGCGACCGACGTCACCGTCCCCTCGGGGCCGGCCCCGCGCACCTGGTTCCGGCCGGAGCCCAACTGCGTCGTCGCCGAGATCCCGTTCGGCCGCCGACTGGTCAGGAACGAGACCGCGGTCGTCGAGTACACCGTGCGTACCGCCGCGACCGCGGGCGTCTCCCACCAGCACGAGTCCCGCGTCACCACACCCCTGCAGACCTATCTGCTCCAGGTCCGCTTCCACCCCTCGGCCCTGCCCTCGAAGTGCTGGCACTCCTACCGCAGACGACTCGGCGCCGAGCCCGGGCGCCAGCTGGCACCGCTCGACGGACTCCATACGACGCACCTGCTTCCCATGAAGCCGGCGCCGGGTGTCCACGGCGTCGAGTGGCGCTGGGCCGACTGAACACGGGCGGGCTCGCCCCGCCACGGCCTTGGTACGGTGCGGGCACCGGCGGCGAGGTGCCGGGGCGCGCCGTCTCCGCACCTTCCGCCAGAACGAGAGCGAGGACGACGACGTGAACCTGACGCGTGGTTCCGCTCTGCTGCCCCTGGCCCGCGCCCTCACCGACGAGTGCGCCGAACCGGTCCTGCTGTTCGTCGAGGGCGCCGCAGGTGAGGGCAAGAGCCACCTGCTCCGGGCACTGGCCGGCCTGCCTGGGACGGCGCACGCGGTCCGCGTGCGGTGGGGGTGCGGAGCCGGCGCCGGACCGCCGGGCGAGGACGGGAACCGGCAGGCGCCCACTCTGTGGCTGGTGGACGATGTCCACCGGGCGGACGAGGCCGAACTGCGGTGGCTGCGCCGCGTCCTCGGGGGACTGGAGCCGGGATCCGCCGCCGCCGTGGCCTACCGGCCCGAGGAACTACCCGTCCCCGGCCTGCCGTTGGGCGGTTCGCCGATGACGTACCCCTCCCGGCTCACCGTGCTCCGGCACCGGCTGGCGCCCTGGGACGAGGAACGCGTCCACCGGGCCGCCGCGGAGGCGCTGGACGGCAGCTGCACGGCAGAGGCGGCGCGCAGACTGTACGAACTCACCGCCGGAGTGCCCCAGGTGGTCGTCGACCTCCTCGCCGTACTGCGGGAACGGCATCCGGCGTTCACCGGCACGGCGGCCGAGGTGGAGGCGGCCGGGGTACCGACCCGCCTCGCGGAACTCGTACTGAGCCGTACGCACGCGCTGCCCCCGGAGCACCGGCCGGTGGTCTGGGCGGCCGCCGTCCTCGGCACACCCACCCCTGGGGACGAGCTGATCGCGGTGTCGGGGCTCGGAGGCGTGGCGGGAACCGGCGCGTTGCTGCGGGCCCTGGAGACATCGGCCCTCGCGGAACCGACCGAGGGCCGCTACGGCTTCGCCGTCCCGCTGGCCGCCCCCGCCGTACGGGCCTGTGTCCCCGGACCCGTCCGTCAGGACCTGCACGGCCGGGCGGCGGCCGTACTGCGTCGCAGGCAGCCCGTGCCCTGGGCCGACGTGGCCGAACACCACAGGGCGGCCGGCGAGACCCGCAGCTGGCTCGCGGCGGTGGAGAAGGCCGCTGCGGCGGAAGCCGCGGCGGGCCGGCACCAGCCGGCGATCACCCTGCTCGAACGGACCCTGGCCACGCCCGGTCTGCCCCCGCAGAGCCGCGCCCGCCTCGCGCCGCTCCTCGCCCGCAGCGCGGTGACCGGACTGCGCTCGGACCAGACCGTCGAGGTGCTCGCGCAGATCGTGCGGGACGCGTCCCTGCCCGCGGCCGTACGCGGAGAGCTGCGGCTCGACCTGGGCCTGATGCTGGCCAACCAGATGGGCCGGGGGCCCGAGGGACGCCAGGTGCTGGAGCTCGCCGCCGCCGAACTGTGCGAGGTCCGGCCGGTCCTGGCCGCCCGCGCCATGGCGGCCCTGTCCAGCACGTTCGTACCGGGCAACCACATCGAGGCCGACCGGGAGTGGATGGCCAGGGCCGTCACCCTCACGGACGCCGGCGAGGACGAGGCCATGCGCACCGCGGTCCTCGCCAACCGGGCCGACCTCGCCCTGAGCTGCGCCGACCCGGGGGCGTGGGACCTGGTAGGGGAGCTGTCCGGGAAGGACACGGACCCCGCGTGCGCCCGGCAGGCCGCGCGGGGTCTGTGCAACGCCGCCAACTCAGCGGTCTGGCTCGGTTTCCACGACCGGGCGGAGGACCTGCTCGCGGAAGGACTGGAGCTGGCCGCACGCAGTGGCGCGCCCTACCTGGAGCACACGGCGCTGGGGGCACGGCTGCTCCAGGAGTGGTGGACCGGCCAGTGGACCGGCCTGGCCGAGCGGTGCGAGGACTTCGTCGAGGCGACCGCCGACATGCCCTTCCTGGCCTCCGACGCCTACGTCGTACGGGGCTTGCTCGCCCTCGCCCGGGGCGACTGGGGCGAGGCCGGGCCCTGGCTGTCCCAGCGCGGGACGACCCGACCCGAGAACCTGCCAGTGCCGCTGGCAGCGACGGCGGCCGGTGCCGCGATACGCCTCGCCCTGGCCCGCCAGGAGGTGGACGCCGCGGCGGACCGGGCACGCGCCGCCTGGACGGCCCTCGCCGAAAAGGGGGTGTGGACGTGGGGCCACGAACTTCTTCCGTGGGCCGTGGAGGCAGTGGCACGCGCAGGCGACACGACCGCCGCGCACGCCATGATCCGGGCCTTCTCTCAGGGCCTCGACGGACGCGACGCGCCCGCCCCCCAGGCCTCGCTGCTCTGGGGCAGGGCCGTTCTGACCGAGACGGAGGCGCTCGCCGGGGAGGAGCGCGGCGGCCTTCCCCGGGCCGCAGAGTTCTACCGGGAGGCCGCGGCGGCGTACGGGGTCATGCCTCACCCCTACAGCCGGGCACTGACCGCTGAGGGTGCCGCGCGCTGTGTGCTCATGGCCGCCGAAGCGGATACCCGGACGGCCGGGGAGGGCGGGGACACGGCCGTGTCGCAGGGCCCGGTCTCCGACTGCCTCTCCACCTTGTCGGCGGTCGCCGAGTTGGAGACCTGCGCCCGGACCTTCACCGAGCTGGGCGCCGTCTGGGACGCCGCCCGGGTCAGAGCCCTGCTGCGTACACAGCGGCCGGTGAAGAAGGGCCGCCCGCCCGGACGCCCCTCGCACGCCGACGAGTTGTCCCCCAGGGAGGCCGAGGTGTCCCAGCTGGCCGTCTCCGGCCTGACCAACCGCGAGATCGCCGCGACCCTCCACCTGTCTCCCCGGACGGTGGAGCAGCACATCGCCCGCGCCATGCGCAAAACCGGTGCGCTCTCCCGCCGCGACCTCGCCCGCCGCCTGGCAACGGCCCCTGCACCACAGGTACTTGAAGGGGCTTCCCCGGACGCGGAGCGCAACCGCCGCCCCGGGGTCGAGATCGCGCAGCGGTGACCCCCGAGGACCTGGACCACCCTCCTCGCATACCCGACAATGGGCGGAACCAGGGGGAACGGGGGAGGTACACCATGTTTGCGGTTCTCATCGTGTTCGGGCTGCTCCTGAGCGCCATCGTGTTTCTGATCGTGAAGGTGAACCTGCGGCACCGGCGGCGTACGCACACCTTCGAGGGCCAGGAGATCGAGCGGCACCACAGCGCGGAGATACGCAACATCCGTGCCGCCAACACCTCGGTCGCCGTCCACAACAGCTTCGTCAACGGCGGGAACGAGTACCGGCACAGGCGGGGCTGAGACCTGGGGTAGTCTTTCGCATCCCCGCACGGGGACACGACCAAGGAGGTGGGACCCATTACCGCTGTTTCGACCCGGGTGCTCCCCTCCCGCGAACGCGTGGCCGACCGGACTTAGGGCCTGCCGCGGAGCACCCCTCGGCGTTCCTCCGAAAGGCTCCGCACCATGCCGGTCCCGCTGTCACCGTCCGATCTGTCCTCCCTCGCCGCCGCCCTCCGCGCCGCCGGATGCGTCTTCGCCGAGGACGAGGCCGGGCTCATCGCCGCCACCGCCGCCGATCCCGCCGAAGTCGCCGCCATGGCCGCCCGGCGCGCCGCCGGGCACCCTCTGGAACACGTCCTCGGCTGGGCCGAGTTCGCCGGGCTCCGGATCGCCGTCGACCCCGGCGTCTTCGTCCCCCGCCGCCGCACCGAGTTCCTGGTCGACCGGGCCGTCACCCTCGCCCCGGACCCGGCCGTCGTGGTCGACCTGTGCTGCGGCTCCGGCGCGCTCGGCGCCGCGCTCGCCGCCGCCCTGGACCGGGTCGAGCTGCACGCCGCCGACGTCGAGCCCGCCGCCGTACGCTGCGCCCGGCGCAACATCGGCGACCGGGGGCGGGTCCACGAGGGCGACCTCTTCGCACCCCTGCCCGGCGCCCTGCGCGGCCGCGTCGACGTGCTCCTCGCCAACGTGCCGTACGTACCGACCGGCGACGTCGCCCTCCTCCCCGCCGAGGCCCGCGTCCACGAACCGCTCGTCGCGCTCGACGGCGGCGGCGACGGCCTCGACGTCCTGCGCCGGGTCGCCGCGGAGGCGCCCCGCTGGCTCGCCCCGGGCGGCAGCCTCCTGGTCGAGACGAGCGAGCGGCAGGCGGACACCGCCGCAGGGGTCCTGGCGGACAGCGGGCTCGTGACGCGTGTCGACTCCTGCGAGGAGCGGTACGCGACCGTCCTCACCGGGACGCTCCCCGCACGCCGCGCCCGCACCGCCTAAACTCCGAAGGCTGGGAGCTGATCGGGCGGCGAGCGGGAGAGCGCGGGATGACCATGGTGCCGGGGCGCAGGAGCAGTACGTTCACCCGACTGCTGCGGCACGGATTCACCGACCCGTCCGCCGCCGAGCGGCTGCTCGACCTGCCGGACTTCTCGTCCGTACGTACCGACTCGGTGCTCCTCGACGCGCTCGGGGCCACCGCCGACCCCGACCTCGCGCTGCGCGGCCTCGTCCGGCTGGTCGAGGCGGAGGAGGCGGGGGAGCGGCAGATCCTGCTGGACACCCTCGTCACCGCCAAGCCGCTGCGGGACCGGCTGCTCGGGGTGCTCGGCGCGTCCGAGGCGCTCGGCGACCACCTGGCCCGGCACCCGCGCGACTGGCAGGCCCTCGTCACGTACGAGGCCGCCGACCTGCACCCCGGGATCGCCGAGTTCGAGCAGGAGCTCGCCGGGGCGGACGGGCCGGACGCCCTGCGCGTCGGCTACCGGCGCTCCCTGCTGTCCATCGCCGCCCGGGACGTCTGCGGCACCACCGACGTCGCCGAGACCGCCGCCGAGCTGGCCGACCTCGCCACCGCGACCCTGCGCGCCGCCCTCCGCATCGCCTCGGCCGCCGCCCCCGACGACGCCGCGCAGTGCAGGCTCGCGGTCATCGCGATGGGCAAGTGCGGCGGCCACGAGCTGAACTACGTCTCCGACGTGGACGTCATCTTCGTCGCCGAGCCCGCCGACGGCGCCGAGGAGAGCAAGGCCATGCAGGCGGCGACCCGGCTCGCCTCGCACCTCATGCGGATCTGCTCCGACACCACCGTCGAGGGCACCATCTGGCCCGTCGACGCCAACCTCCGCCCCGAGGGCCGCAACGGCCCCCTCGTCCGCACGCTCTCCTCGCACCTCGCGTACTACCAGCGCTGGGCCAAGACCTGGGAGTTCCAGGCCCTGCTCAAGGCCCGGCCGGTGGCCGGGGACCGGGCGCTCGGCGAGGAGTACGTCGAGGCCGTCTCGCCGCTCGTCTGGCAGGCCGCGGACCGGGAGAACTTCGTCCCCGACGTCCAGAAGATGCGCCGCCGCGTCGTGGACACGATCCCCGCCGACCGCGTCGACCGGGAGCTGAAGCTCGGCCCCGGCGGGCTGCGGGACGTCGAGTTCGCCGTGCAGCTCCTCCAGCTCGTGCACGGCCGCAGCGACCCGTCCCTGCGCAGCGGATCGACCCTGGAGGCGCTGGGGGCGCTCGCCGAGGGCGGATACGTGGGGCGCGTCGACGCCGTACAGCTGGACGACGCCTACCGCTTCCTGCGCGCCATGGAGCACCGCATCCAGCTCTACCGGCTGCGCCGCACCCACCTCGTCCCCGACGAGGAGCCCGACCTGCGGCGCCTCGGCCGCTCCCTGGGCCTGCGCACCGACCCCATCGCCGAGCTGAACCAGGCGTGGCGGCGGCACGCGTCCGTGGTGCGGCGGCTGCACGAGAAGCTGTTCTACCGGCCGCTGCTCGACGCCGTCGCGCAGCTCGCGCCCGGTGAGTCCCGGCTGAGCACCAAGGCCGCCACCGCACGGCTCGTCGCCCTCGGTTACGAGGACCCGGCCGCCGCCCTCCGCCATCTGGAAGCCCTGTCGTCCGGGGTCTCCCGCAAGGCCGCCATCCAGCGCACCCTGCTGCCCGTGCTGCTCGGCTGGTTCGCGGACTCCGCCGACCCGGACGCCGGGCTCCTCGGCTTCCGCAAGGTGTCCGACGCGCTCGGCAAGACCCCCTGGTATCTGCGGCTCCTGCGCGACGAGGGGGCCGCCGCCGAAAACCTCGCCCGGGTCCTGTCGGCCGGGCGGCTCGCCCCGGACCTGCTGCTGCGCGCCCCCGAGGCCGTCTCCATCCTCGGCGACCCGCACGGCCTCGCCCCGCGCAGCCGGGAGCACCTGGAGCAGGAGGTGCTGGCCGCCGTCGGCCGCGCGGACGACGCGGAGACGGCCGTCGCGGTCGTACGAGGGGTGCGCAGGCGCGAGCTCTTCCGCACGACGGCCGCCGACCTCATCGGCTCGTACGGTACGGAGGACAGCCCCGCCGAGCCCGACCCCGGGGCCCTCGTGGACCGGGTCGGCAGCGCCGTCACGGACCTGAACGCCGTCACCATCGCGGGTGCGCTGCGCGCCGCCGTGCGCGCCGAGTGGGGTGACACCCTGCCGACCCGGTTCGCCGTCATCGGCATGGGGCGGTTCGGCGGGCACGAGCTGGGATACGGCTCCGACGCGGACGTCCTCTTCGTGCACGAGCCGCGCGCGGGCGTGGACGAGCAGGAGGCGGGGCGGGCGGCGAACCGCGTGGTCGCCGAGATGCGGCGCCTCCTCCAGCTGCCCACCGCGGACCCGCCGCTCCTCATCGACCCGGACCTGCGCCCCGAGGGCAAGAACGGGCCCCTCGTACGCACCCTGAAGTCGTACGACGCGTACTACCGGCGCTGGTCCCTGGGCTGGGAGAGCCAGGCCCTGCTGCGGGCCGAGCCGATGGCGGGGGACCTGGACCTGGGCGCGGAGTTCGTGGCGCTGATCGACCCCCTGCGGTATCCGGCGGACGGGCTCGGCGAGGACGCGGTACGGGAGATCCGGCGGCTCAAGGCCCGGATGGAGTCGGAGCGGCTGCCGCGCGGGGCGGACCCGACGCTGCACACGAAACTGGGGCGCGGCGGGCTGAGCGACGTCGAGTGGACGGTCCAGCTGATGCAGATGCGCCACGGGCACGAGGTCCCGGCCCTGCGCACCACCCGCACCCGCGCCGCGCTGGCCGCGGCGCGCGCGGCGGACCTGATCTCGGAGGAGGACGCCCAGACCCTGGACGAGGCGTGGGTCCTCGCGACCCGCGTCCGCAACGCGGTGATGCTCGTACGGGGGCGCCCGGGCGACACGTTCCCCTCGGTCCCGCGCGAGCTCACCGCGGTGGGGCGGTACCTGGGGTACGAGGAGGGGCACGTCGGGGACATGCTGGACGACTATCGCCGCGTGACGCGGCGGGCGCGGGGGGTTGTCGAGGAGCGGTTCTACGGGGGCTGAGCGGGGCCCTCCGGGGGTCTCGTGGGGCGCTCCCCCACACCCCGCTCCTCAATCGCCGGAGGGGCTTGATTTCGGCCGCTGCCCCGGGGTCAGTGGCGGGTCGCCGCGGGCTCGCGGTGGGGCTGCGCCCCGAGCGCGCTGAGGCGCGGGCGGTCCGTCTTGCGCGGGATGCACCTCGGCAGCCGGTGCGGTAGCGACCCGTACCACGCGTACGACACCGCGTAACCGAACGCCAGGCACGCCACGCCCCCCACCGCGTCCAGCCAGAAGTGGTTCGCCGTCGAGACGATCACCATCAGGGTGACCGTGGGGTACAGCAGGCCCAGGATGCGGGCCCAGGGGGCCGAGGCCAGGGCGAAGACGGTGAGGCCGCACCAGAGGGACCAGCCGATGTGCATCGACGGCATCGCCGCGTACTGGTTCGACATGTTCTTGAAGTTGCCCGACGCCATCGAACCCCAGGTCTGGTGGACCAGGACCGTATCGATGAAGTGGCCGCCGTTCATCAGGCGGGGCGGGGCCAACGGGTACAGGTAGTAGCCGAGGAGCGCGACCGCCGTGGTCGCGAACAGGGCCAGCCTGGCTGCCGCGTAACGGCCCGGATGCCGGCGGAACAACCATACGAGCACACTGATCGTGACGATGAAGTGCAGCGTCGCGTAGTAGTAGTTCATCGAGACGATGAGCCATGTCACCGAGTTCACCGCGTGGTTGACCGACTGCTCGACCGCGATGCCGAGGAACCGTTCGACCGACCACAGCCAGTCCGCGTTGGCGAGCGCGGCGGCCTTCTGCTCCGGGACCGCGTTGCGCACCAGCGAGTACACCCAGTAACTCATCGCGACGAGCAGGATCTCGAACCAGAGGCGGGGCCGCCGGGGCGACCGTGGGGAGCGCAGCCGGGACGCGGCGTGAGCGAGGGGTCTGTCGAGCGCTCTGCCGAGCCCGTGTGTGCGACCGGACTGCTTCGTGTTCGCCTCGGGAGCCGCCTCGTTCACGATGGGTGACGGGGTGGCCTCCGTGCGGCCTTCCTGTCGTTTCACGCTCAATTCACCCATAGGGACAGAGTCTGCCAGATTTGCCTTCTCTGCCCGATGATCCTCCGGCGGAGCGCGAGTTGCACGTCCGGCGCGGAGCGTCAGGTGTGCGCGACGGGCCGGTTACGCCCCCGCGTGCGACCCTGGGAGAGAGGCGGGGGCCGCACCGTCCTGGCCGGGGCCCGCCGCGGTGGAGCCGCGTACGACCAGCTCCGGCATGAAGACGAACTCGCTGTGCGGGGCGGGCGTGCCGCCGATCTCCTCCAGGAGCGTGCGCACCGCGGCCTGGCCCATCGCCGTCACCGGCTGGCGGATCGTGGTCAGCGGCGGATCGGTGAACGCTATGAGCGGCGAGTCGTCGTAGCCCACGACCGACAGCTCGCGCGGGACCTCGCGGGAGAGCCGCCGCGCGGCCCGGATCGCGCCGAGCGCCATCATGTCGCTCGCGCACACCACCGCCGTGCAGCCCCGCTCCATCAGCGCGGAGGCGGCGGCCTGGCCGCCCTCCAGGGTGTAGAGGGAGTGCTGGATCAGCTCCTCGACCTCGTCCGCCGTCAGGTTCAACTGCTCGCGCATCGTGGCGTGGAAGCCCTCGATCTTGCGGAGCACCGGCACGAAGCGCTTCGGGCCGACCGCCAGCCCGATCCGGGTGTGGCCGAGCGACACCAGGTGCGTCACCGCCAGCCGCATCGCGGCCCGGTCGTCCGGCGAGATGAAAGGTGCCTGCACCTTGGGCGAGAAACCGTTCACCAGAACGAAGGGGACGCCCTGGGCGCGCAGTTGCTCGTAGCGCCCCATGTCGGCGGAGGTGTCGGCGTGCAGCCCGGAGACGAAGATGATCCCGGAGACGCCGCGGTCGACCAGCATCTCGGTCAGCTCGTCCTCGGTGGAGCCGCCCGGGGTCTGGGTCGCGAGGACCGGGGTGTAGCCCTGCCGGGTCAGCGCCTGCCCGATGACCTGGGCGAGCGCCGGGAAGATCGGGTTCTCCAGCTCGGGCGTGATCAGGCCGACGAGCCCCGCGCTGCGCCTGCGCAGCCGTACGGGCCGTTCGTAGCCGAGTACGTCGAGCGCCGCGAGGACGGATTCACGGGTGGCAGCGGCTACCCCGGGCTTGCCGTTCAGTACACGGCTGACCGTCGCTTCGCTGACCCCCGCCTGAGTTGCGATATCGGCAAGCCGTGCGGTCATGGCATTGGACTGTACCGGGAGCGGGTCGGATTGCCCACCATGCACAGGAATCGGGCGGGACCGGCCGTCCCGGGGCGTCCGGAGCGGCGTCCCGCCGGGTCCGGCGGCAACGTCTTGCAAGGTCTTGCGGGCCCGGTTTGCCAGCTGCGGTCAGATCGTCGCACTGCGGAATCGGGGCTGGTGGGCCCGCTGTGGCAGGGATCGGGGAGTTTCGTCAAGTGGCTTGACGGCAACCTTGAGGACACGCCAATGTAACGATCGCCGGGGCTTGCAGAAATCTTCCGCAAAGTCTTTCGATCGTCTTTCATCCTTGTTACGTTCACGTCGACCCGGCGCCGCGACGGAGCGGTACGGCAGTTGAAGGAGTTCAGATGCGACGTGGCATAACGGCCACCGCCCTGGTCGCGGCCCTGGCGCTCGCGGCGACCGCCTGCGGCAGCGACGACAAGTCCGACGGCGGTTCCAAGAGCTCGGGCGAGCTCTCCGGCACCGTGACGTGGTGGGACACCTCCACCGCGGGCAGCGAGGACAAGGTCTTCAAGAAGATCGCCGAGGGCTTCGAGAAGCTGCACCCGAAGGTCGACGTCAAGTACGTCAACGTGCCCTTCGGTGACGCGCAGAACAAGTTCAAGAACGCGGCGCAGGCCGGCTCCGGCGCCCCCGACGTGATCCGCTCCGAGGTCGCCTGGACCCCCGAGTTCGCGGACCTCGGCTACCTGGCCCCGCTGGACGGCACCCCCGCCCTCCAGAAGGAGAGCGACTTCCTGAAGCAGGCCGCCGCGTCCACCAAGTACAACGGCAAGACGTACGCGGTGCCGCAGGTGATCGACTCCATGGGCATCTTCTACAACAAGAAGATGTTCAAGGCGGCCGGCGTCGAGGTCCCCACCACCATCGACGAGCTGAAGACCGTCTCCAAGAAGATCAAGTCGAAGACCGGCAAGACCGGCTTCTACCTGCGCGGCGACGACGCCTACTGGTTCCTGTCCTTCCTGTACGGCGAGGGCGGCGACATGGTCAACGCCGCCGACAAGACCGTCACCATTGACGACGCCGCCGGGGTCAAGGCCATGAAGGTCGTCAAGGACCTGGTCGACTCGGGCGCCGCCAAGACGGACGCCACCGACGGCTGGGACAACATGCAGGCGTCGTTCAAGAACGGCGACGTCGCGATGATGATCAACGGCCCCTGGGCCGTCGCCGACACCTACACCGGCAAGGAGTTCCAGGACAAGGCCAACCTGGGCGTCGCCCCGGTCCCGTCCGGCTCCGCCGCGCAGGGCGCCCCGCAGGGCGGTCACAACCTGGCCGTCTACGCCGGTTCCAAGAACCTGGACGCCTCCTACGCCTTTGTCGACTACATGACCTCCGTCAAGACGCAGGCCCAGGTCACCAAGGAGCTGAACCTCCTGCCGACCCGTACCTCCGCCTACGCCGAGGAGCCGGTCGTCAACAACGAGATCGTCGGCTTCTTCAAGCCGGTGGTCGAGAGCGCCGTCGAGCGCCCGTGGATCCCGGAGACCGGCAGCCTCTTCGCGCCGCTCGTCACCGAGTACACCAAGGTCCTCACCGGTCAGACGACCCCGGAGAAGGCGGTCAAGACGACCGGCGACTCCTACCGCAAGCTCCTCAAGGGCTGGAAGTAACTCAGGAAGGCAGGCCGGCTGATGGCTGTCCACACCAGCCAGTCGGTGGTGAAGGCCGCGGGCGACGACGTCGCCCGCGGCCGGAGCCGCGGAACTGGTAACCCCCCGCCGCCGGGACGGATACGGCGGGCCCTGTCGACGCACTGGTACGCCTGGACGATGGTGGCCCCGGTCGTCGTCGTGATCGGCGTGATCATCGGTTACCCCCTGGTCCGCGGCATCTACCTGTCGCTGACCGACGCCAACGAGCGCAACGTCGCGCGGTCCATCGGTGTCAACCACCTGCCCGCCACGTACAAGTTCGTCGGCCTGGACAACTACACCGACGCGCTCACCGGCAACCAGTTCCTCGGCACACTCGGGTGGACCCTGGTGTGGACGGTCTCCTGCGTGGCCATCACCTTCGGCCTCGGCATGGCCCTGGCGAACATCCTCAACCGGAAGATCGCCGGCCGTTCCGCCTACCGGATGGCCCTCATCCTGCCCTGGGCCGTCCCCGGTTTCGTCTCCGTCTTCGCCTGGCGCTTCCTCTACAACAACGACCGCGGGCTGCTCAACAAGGTCCTCGCCGGCGGCGGCATCGACGGGATCAACTGGCTGGGCGACCCCACGATCGCCAAGATCTCCGTCATCGTCGTCAACGTGTGGCTGGGCGTGCCGTTCATGATGGTCGCCCTGCTCGGCGGCCTCCAGTCCATCCCCAGCGAGCAGTACGAGGCCGCGGAGATGGACGGCGCCACCGCCTGGCAGCGCTTCCGCCACGTCACGCTGCCCGGACTGCGGCCGGTCTCCACGACCGTCATCCTGCTCTCCACCATCTGGACCTTCAACATGTTCCCGGTGATCTTCCTGCTCACCCGCGGCGGACCCGGCGAAGCCACCCAGATCCTGGTGACCCAGGCGTACAAGTTCTCCTTCGAGGTCAGCCCGCGCGACTTCGCGCAGTCCTCCACCTGGGGCGTGCTGATCCTCGTACTCCTGCTGATCTTCGCCACCATCTACCGGCGGGTCCTGCGCACTCAGGGAGATGACTGGTGACCACCACGACCACCCCCACCGCGCGCCACTCCGCGTCGCGCCCGGCCAAGGTGCGCAAGCGCGGCGAGCGTTCGCCGCTGGCCTCCACGGCCCTGCACCTGACGCTGATCGTCGCGTCCGTGATCGCCGTCTTCCCCGTGCTCTGGGTGCTGCTCACCTCGCTGAAGCCGGCCGCGCTCGCGACCACCACGGACTTCTTCAAGGAAACGACGTTCGAGAACTACACGAACCTCATCAAGGACACGAAGTTCCTGACCTGGTTCGGCAACTCGCTGATCGTCGCGGGCCTCACCACGCTCATCGGCGTCATCGTCTCCGCCTCCACCGGCTACGCCGTCAGCCGCTTCCGGTTCCCCGGCAAGCGCGGGCTGATGTGGACGCTGCTGATCACCCAGATGTTCCCGGTCGCCGTCCTCATCGTGCCGATCTACAACATCATGGCCGGCATGGGGCTGCTCAATAAGCCCGCCGGTCTCGTCATCACGTACCTGACCATCTCGGTGCCGTTCTGCGCCTGGATGATGAAGGGCTTCTTCGACACCATCCCGCGCGAGATCGACGAGTCCGGGCAGGTCGACGGACTCACCCCGTTCGGCACCTTCTGGCGGCTCATCCTGCCGCTGGCCAAGCCGGGCCTCGCCGTCACCGCGTTCTACTCCTTCATCACCGCCTGGGGCGAGGTGGCGTACGCCTCCGCCTTCATGGTCGGCGAGGACAACCTCACCCTCGCGGGCGGACTCCAGCTGTTCGTCAACCAGTACGGCGCCCAGTGGGGCCCGATGACCGCCGCGTCCGTACTGATCGCGATACCCGCGGCCCTGGTGTTCCTGTTCGCGCAGAAGCACCTCGTCACCGGCATGTCCGCCGGAGCCGTCAAGGGCTGAGTACCGCCCGTACGACCCGCACGCACGCACCAGTCACGGTGGCGCCGGAATCCCGACCCGGTCCCGGCGCCACCCCCCACCCAGACACCCCAGGGACGACATGACCCAGCACCTCGCTGCCCCCTCCACCGGCACGTCCGACGACGCCGCCGGCCACCGCACCGGCTGGTGGCAGGACGCGGTGATCTACCAGGTCTATCCGCGCAGCTTCGCCGACGGCAACGGTGACGGCATGGGCGATCTCGCAGGCGTACGCGGCAGACTCCCGTACCTCAGGGAGCTCGGCGTCGACGCGGTCTGGCTCAGCCCCTTCTACGCGTCCCCGCAGGCCGACGCCGGGTACGACGTCGCCGACTACCGGGCCATCGACCCGATGTTCGGCACCCTGCTGGACGCCGACGCGCTCATCCGCGACGCCCACGACCTGGGCCTGCGGATCATCGTCGACCTGGTGCCCAACCACTCCTCCGACCAGCACGAGTGGTTCAAGCGCGCGCTCACCGAGGGCCCCGGCTCCGCCCTGCGCGACCGCTACCACTTCCGCCCCGGCAAGGGCGCGAACGGCGAACTCCCGCCCAACGACTGGGAGTCCATCTTCGGCGGCCCCGCCTGGACCCGCACGGCCAACCCGGACGGCACCCCCGGCGACTGGTACCTCCACCTCTTCGCGCCCGAGCAGCCCGACTTCAACTGGGAGCACCCGGCCGTCGCCGACGAGTTCCGCTCGATCCTGCGTTTCTGGCTCGACATGGGCGTCGACGGCTTCCGGGTGGACGTCGCGCACGGCCTGGTCAAGGCCGAGGGGCTGCCGGACCTGGGCACCCACGACCAGCTGAAGCTGCTCGGAAACGATGTCATGCCGTTCTTCGACCAGGACGGGGTGCACGAGATCTACCGCAGCTGGCGCACCATCCTGGACGAGTACCCGGGCGACAGGATCGCCGTCGCCGAGGCGTGGACGCCGACCGTCGAGCGCACCGCCAACTACGTGCGCCCCGACGAGATGCACCAGGCGTTCAACTTCCAGTACCTGGCCACCGCCTGGGACGCCGCCGCGCTCCGCGAGGTCATCGACACCTCGCTCGACGCCATGCGGCCCGTCGGCGCCCCCACCACCTGGGTGCTCTCCAACCACGACGTCACCCGGCACGCCACCCGGTTCGCCAACCCCGCGGGCCTCGGCACCCAGATCCGCACCCCCGGCGACCGCGAGCTGGGGCTGCGCCGGGCCCGCGCGGCGAGCCTGCTGATGCTGGCGCTGCCCGGCTCCGCCTACGTCTACCAGGGCGAGGAGCTCGGCCTGCCCGACGTCACCGACCTGCCCGACGAGGCCCGCCAGGACCCGTCGTTCTTCCGGGCCGACGGCCAGGACGGCTTCCGCGACGGCTGCCGCGTCCCGATCCCGTGGACCCGCGAGGGCTCCTCGTACGGCTTTGGCGCGGGCGGCAGCTGGCTCCCGCAGCCCACCGGCTGGGGCGAGCTGAGCGTCGAGGCGCAGACCGGCGCGGCCGGCTCCACCCTGGAGCTGTACCGGGCCGCCATCGCCGCCCGCCGGGCGCACCCCGGGCTCGGCGCGGGCGCCGAGGTGCGCTGGCTGGACGCCCCGGAGGGGCTGCTCGCCTTCGCCCGCCCCGGGTTCGTCTGCACCGTCAACACCACGGGCGCCCCGGTCCGCATCCCCGTACCGGGCACGGCCCTGCTGTCCAGCGCGCCGGTCGAGGCCGACGGCGACACGGTCGAGCTGCCCGCCGACACCACGGTGTGGTGGACGGTGTGACGACCGTCCCCCTGCCGAGGGGCCCCGGCGCGGGCGGTGCGCTCAGGCTGTCGGACATCGCCGGCCAGGCGTCCGTCAGCGAGGCGACCGTCAGCCGGGTGCTCAACGGCAAGCCGGGCGTCGCGGACACCACGCGTCAGCGGGTGCTCGCGGCGCTCGACATCCTGGGCTACGAACGGCCCGTGCGGCTGCGGCAGCGCAGCGCCGGGCTGATCGGGCTGGTCACCCCCGAGCTGACCAACCCGATCTTCCCGGCGTTCGCCCAGTCCGTGGAGCAGGTGCTCGCCGGGCACGGCTACACGCCGGTGCTCTGCACCCAGCTGCCCGGCGGCGCCACCGAGGACGAGCTGGTCGAGCAGCTGGTCGAGCGCGGCGTCGGCGGCATCGTCTTCCTGTCCGGGCTGCACGCCGACACCTCGGCCGACCCGGCGCGCTATGCCGCGCTGACCGAGCGCGGGGTGCCGTTCGTCCTGATCAACGGATACAACGAGCGGATCAGCGCCCCGTTCGTCTCGCCCGACGACACCGCCGCCGTGCGGATGGCGGTGAGCCATCTCGCCGAACTCGGCCACCGCCGGGTGGGCCTGGCCATAGGGCCGCAGCGCTATGTGCCCTCACGCCGGAAGCGGGACGGCTTCGTGGACGCCGCGGTCTCGGTGCTCGGCCTGGACCGCGCGGACGCCGAACTCCTGGTCTGCTCCACGCTGTTCAGCGTCGAGGGCGGCCAGGTCGCGGCGGGCGCGCTGCTCGACCGGGGATGCACGGGGATCGTCTGCGGCAGCGACCTGATGGCGCTGGGCGTCGTCCGCGCGGCCCGGGACCGGGGGCTCGACGTGCCGCGCGACGTGTCCGTGGTGGGCTTCGACGACTCGCAGCTCATCGCGTTCACCGACCCGCCGCTGACCACGGTCCGCCAGCCGGTGCAGGCGATGGCGGCGGCCGCGGTGGGCGCGCTGCTCGAAGAGATCGGCGGCAGCCCCGTACAGCGCACGGAGTACGTGTTCCAGCCGGAGCTGGTGGTCCGGGGCTCGACGGCGGCGCTGCGCAGCGCCTGAATGGGCACGCGCACAGGAAGGGAGCCGGGTCCGGAGGGGGGACCCGGCCCTCGACGGGCGGGTCAGTCCTCGCCGTCGCCGTCCTTGAAGAGGCGTACGGTCGAGAGGATCTGGCGGATCGTGGTGTCGGACACCTCGTCCGGGACGTCGTGCGCCCCGACGTAGGTCCACGAGACGAACCTGCCCTCCGCGTTCTTGAAGGCGAACGTCATCGCCTTGCCGTCGGTGTCGCACTTGCCCTTCTTCGGCGACCCGGACGACGTGACCGTGACGAGGCTGCCCTCGACGCCCGACTTCGTACGGAACGACTCGGGCTCACCCACCGTCAGGCGCGAGCGGTCGGGCTGGGTGTAGAGGCCGTAGACCCAGGTCTTCGCGGTGTCCTCGGCGGCCTCGGCCGCGCTCTTGGCGCCCTGCTCGCCGGTGGTGCCGACGGAGGCCAGCGAGTACGTGTCGGGGCTGCCGTCCTTGTCGTCGTCGGAGGTGCACCACTTCTCCTTGAGGATCGCCGGGGCCATCATCGCGACCAGCGGCTTCTCCTTGGGGTCGTCGTTCTCCGTGACGTAGCTGACCCAGCTCGCGGACTGGCGCTTCCAGGAGACGGGCACGTCGAAGGTGATGCCGCGCTTGGCGTTGACCACCGTGTTCCAGCCGGGGACGAGCGGGTCCGCGCCGCCGCCTCCGGCGCCCCGGTCCGTCTTGTCGGTGCTCGCGGACGCGCTCGCGGTGGGCGTCGGCTGCGGACCCGCCTCGTCGTTCCCGTCGTCGCGCAGGGTCAGGTAGCCCACGGCCGCGCAGGCCACGACGACCGCGGCGGACGCGGCCACCACGGCGACCGTGGTCCGGTTGCGGCGGGGGCGGGGCGGTTCCGGGGCACTCATGCCCATGGTGGGCGCGGCGTGCCAGTCGGGGGTGCCGCGGCCGGGCTGCGCCGGGTGCGAACCGGGCTGCGTGCCGGGCGTGTTGGGCTGATCGGGGTGCGACTGCTCTCCTGGCCACATGGGGCGAGCCTAGCCGCGGGCCGGGAGCGGGCCCGGGGCGGGCCGACACAGGAGAGGCACCGGAGGTCGGCCCGGAGTGGGCCGGCGGGGAGGTGTGACCGCCGGTGCCTCTCGTGTTCCTGACCGGCCCGGCCGCCCGGGCGCGTGGGGCCCGGGGTAACGGGACCCCCGGCCGGCCGGACCGGAGTCGGGAGAAACGTAACAGGGCTGCAATGTCTTGCGTAAGACCTTGCAGGAAGAAATCCGCGGTATTTCGTGGATGTGAGCGGGTGATGTCCAAAGGGTTGACCGGGACCTGCCGGGCTCGTACGGTCTCGCTGCGGCAAGGTTTGCATTCTTGCAGCAAGAACCTTCAGGAGCCTTGAGGGCAGGGCGCGTTGCCGATGAGGCTGCACCGTCACCCGCAGTTTCCCCCACAGCAGGAGGAAAACATGGCCAGCAGACCCCTGTCTGCCGCGCTCGCCCTCGTCGCGGGAGCCGCCGCCCTCGTGGTCCCCGCCACGACGGCCGAGGCATCCGCCCCGGGCACCAAGGACGTCACCGCCGTCCTCTTCGAGTGGAAGTTCGACTCCGTCGCCAAGGCGTGTACGGACACCCTCGGCCCGGCCGGATACGGCTTCGTCCAGGTCTCGCCGCCCCAGGAGCACATCCAGGGCAGCCAGTGGTGGACCTCGTACCAGCCGGTCAGCTACAAGATCGCCGGGCGGCTCGGAGACCGTACGTCCTTCGCCAACATGGTCAGCACCTGCCACAGCGCGGGCGTCAAGGTCGTCGCGGACTCCGTCATCAATCACATGACCAGCGGTTCGGGCACCGGCACGGGCGGCAGCTCGTACACCAAGTACAACTACCCCGGCCTCTACTCCTCGGCCGACATGGACGACTGCACCGCCCAGATCAGCAACTACGGCGACCGCGCCAACGTCCAGAACTGCGAGCTGGTCGGGCTCGCCGACCTGGACACCGGTGAGGACTACGTACGCGGGAAGATCGCCGGATACCTCAACGACCTGCTCTCGCTCGGAGTCGACGGATTCCGCATCGACGCGGCCAAGCACATGCCCGCCGGTGACCTCGCCAACATCAAGTCCCGGCTGAGCAACCCGGGCGTCTACTGGAAGCAGGAGGCGATCTACGGGGCCGGCGAGGCCGTCTCGCCCGACGAGTACGCGGGCAACGGCGACGTCCAGGAATTCCGCTACGCCCGCAGCCTCAAGCAGGTCTTCAACAACGAGAACCTCGCCAACCTGAAGAACTTCGGCGAGGGCTGGGGCTTCATGCCCTCCTCGACGGCCGCGGTGTTCGTGGACAACCACGACACCGAGCGGGGCGGCGACACGCTGAACTACAAGGACGGCGCCAATTACACGCTCGCCAGCGTGTTCATGCTGGCCTGGCCCTACGGCTCGCCCGACGTCCACTCCGGCTACGAGTGGTCCGACAAGGACGCGGGCCCGCCCAACGGCGGCACGGTGAACGCCTGCTACAGCGACGGCTGGAAGTGCCAGCACGCCTGGCGCGAGATCTCCTCCATGGTCGGCTTCCGCAACACCGCGCGCGGTGAGGCCGTCACCAACTGGTGGGACAACGGCGGCGACCAGATCGCCTTCGGGCGCGGCTCCAAGGCGTACGTGGCGATCAACCACGAGGGCTCCTCGCTGACGCGCACCTTCCAGACCTCGCTGCCCGCCGGCGACTACTGCGACGTCCAGTCCGGCACGGGCGTCACGGTCAACGGCTCCGGCCAGTTCACCGCGACCCTCGGCGCCAACACCGCGCTCGCCCTGCACACCGGCGCCCGCACCTGCGGCGGCTCCACCGGCACCACCGACCCGGGTACGGGGACCGGCACCTCCGGCGCCTCCTTCGGCGTCAACGCCACCACCCAGCTCGGCCAGAACATCTACGTCACCGGCAACCAGTCCGCCCTCGGCAACTGGAACACCGGCAGCGCGCTGAAGCTGGACCCGGCGACGTACCCGGTCTGGAAGCTCGACGTGAACATGCCCGCGGGCACCGCGTTCGAGTACAAGTACATCCGCAAGGACGCGAGCGGCAACGTGACCTGGGAGAGCGGTGCCAACCGCACGGCCACGGTGCCGTCCTCCGGCAGGGTCACGCTGACCACCGACGTCTGGCGCGGCTGACCTCCACCCCCCACCGCCGGACGGGCCGTCCCCCAGCGGCCCGTCCGGCCCCGCACACCCCCGTACCCCTGCTAGGAGAGCCCGAGTGAAACGTCCGTACCCGCGCGTGCCCGCACCCAGAACGGCGACCGCCGTCGTCGCGGCCGCCCTGTGCGCGGCCCTGGTGCCCGCGCTGCCCGCCGCCGCGGCCCGGCCGCCCGCCGCGCCCTCGGACGCCAAGCTGGCCGCCCAGGCCACCCGGCACGACCTGACCCGCGAGCAGTTCTACTTCGTGATGCCCGACCGGTTCGCCAACGGGGACACCCGCAACGACCGCGGCGGGCTCACCGGTTCGCGCCTGGAGACCGGCTACGACCCCACCGACAAGGGGTTCTACCAGGGCGGCGACCTCAAGGGGCTGACCGACCGGCTCGACTACATCAAGGGGCTCGGCACCACCGCCATCTGGCTCGCGCCGATCTTCAGGAACCGGCCCGTCCAGGGCGCCGGCAAGGACGCCTCGGCCGGTTACCACGGCTACTGGATCACCGACTTCACCCAGGTCGACCCTCACTTCGGCACCAACGCCGACCTGACCAAGCTGATCGACAAGGCCCACCGCAAGGGCATGAAGGTCTTCTTCGACGTCATCACCAACCACACCGCCGACACCGTCGACTACGCCGAGAAGACCTACGGCTACAAGTCCAAGGGCGCCTACCCCTACCTCGACCGCGACGGGCGCCCCTTCGACGACGCCGCCGGCATGGCGAAGGTGGACGCCGACTCCTTCCCGTACAAGCCGGTCAGCGGCGGCGGCAAGACGCCGTCCTGGCTCAACGACCCGACGATGTACCACAACCGGGGCGACTCGACGTACGCCGGGGAGTCCACCACGTACGGCGACTTCTCCGGGCTCGACGACCTGTGGACCGAGCGGCCCGAGGTCGTCTCCGGCATGGAGAAGATCTACGAGAAGTGGGTCCGCGACTTCGACATCGACGGGTTCCGGATCGACACCGTCAAGCACGTCGACATGGACTTCTGGACCCAGTGGGCCACCGCCCTCGACGCGTACGCGGCCAAGCACGGGCGCAAGGACTTCTTCATGTTCGGCGAGGTCTACTCCTCGGACACCGCCGTCACCTCGCCGTACGTCACGCAGGGGCGGCTGGACGCCACGCTCGACTTCCCGTTCCAGGAGGCGGCCCGCCAGTACGCCTCGCAGGGCGCCCCCGCCTCGAAGCTCGCCGCCGTCTTCGGCGACGACTACCGGTACACCACCGACAAGGCCAACGCCTACGAGCAGGTGACCTTCCTCGGCAACCACGACATGGGCCGCATCGGGACCTTCCTCAAGCAGGACAACCCGGAGGCCGGTGACGCGGAGCTGGTGAAGCGCGCGGAGCTCGCCAACGAGCTGATGTTCCTCGGCCGGGGCAACCCCGTCGTCTACTACGGCGACGAGCAGGGCTTCACGGGTGCCGGCGGCGACAAGGACGCCCGCCAGACGATGTTCGCCTCGAAGACCGCCGACTACCTGGACGACGACGAGCTGGGCACCGACCGCACGCACGCCTCCGACGCGTACGACACGACCCACCCGCTCTACCGCACCATCGCCGCCCTCTCGAAGCTGACCCGGGACAACCCGGCGCTCCGCGACGGCGTCCAGACCGAGCGGTACGCCGAGGGCTCGGTGTACGCCTTCTCGCGCACCGACGCCAAGCGCGGCGACGAGTACCTGGTCGCCACCAACAACGGCACCTCCGCGAAGACCGTCGAGCTGCCCACCGGATCCGCCCGCATGGACTTCCGTACGCTGTACGGCGGCAAGGGCACGGTCCGCAGCGGCGCCGACCGGAAGGTCACCGTCACCGTCCCGGCCCTGTCGAGCCTCGTGCTCCGCGCGGCCAAGCCCCTCGCGGCCCCGGCGACCAAGCCCTCCGTCACCCTGAAGGCCCCCGCCGCGGGCGCCACCGGCACCGTCGAGCTGACCGCCGACGTGGACGGCGGCTCGCTCAACCGGGTCGTCTTCGCCGCCCAGACCGGCAACGGCAAGTGGACCACCCTCGGCACCGCCGACCACGCCCCGTACAAGGTCACCCAGACGCTGAGCGACGAGACCGCCGCCGGAACACCGCTGCGCTACAAGGCCGTCGTGGTGGACCGCACCGGCCGCACCGCGAGCGCCACCGCCTCCTCCACCGCCGGACAGGCACCCGCCCCCGCCAAGCCCGTCGCGGTCGAGCGGGACTACGCCGTCGTCCACTACCAGCGCGCCGACGGCGACTACGACGGCTGGCAGGCCAAGTCCGGCGAGACCACCGCCGCCTTCGCCGGGCGCGACGCGTACGGCGCGTTCGCGTGGATCAAGGTGCCCGAGGGCGCCGCCACCGTCCCGTACACCGTCGAGAAGTCCGGCACCGCCGACGGGCCCGAGCGCACCGTGGACCTCGCCGCGACCGGTGAGGTGTGGATCGCGCAGGGCGAGGACGGCCAGGCCGAGACCGCGCCCGACGGGGCCTACCCGGAGCAGGACACCACCAAGGCCGTCCTGCACTACTACCGGGCCGACGGCGACTACGACGGCTGGGGGCTGCACACCTGGACCGGCGCCGAGGAGCCCACGGACTGGGCCAAGCCGCTCCAGCCCGTGAAGAAGGACGCCTCCGGGCTCACCTTCGAGGTCCCGCTCGCCGACGGGGCCACCTCGCTCAGCTACATCCTGCACCGGGGCGACGAGAAGGACCTCCCCAGCGACCAGTCCCTCGACCTCGCCACGTATGGCCACGAGGTCTGGATGCTGGGCGGCCAGGGCGGCTACCTGCTCCCGCAGGCCGGAGGGGTGCCGACGCCCGACCTCACCAAGGCCGAGGCGCAGTGGATCGACGCCGACACGGTCGTCTGGAAGGTGAAGGCCACCGAGGCCACCAGCCAGCAGCTCGTGTACGCGGAGAAGGGCGGCATCACCGTCGAGGACGGCGCCCTCAGTGACGAGGGCCAGTGGCTGCGGCTCACCCCGGCCGCGCTCACCGACGCCCAGAAGGCGAAGTACCCGCACCTCAAGGACTACCCCGCCTTCACCGTCGACGTCCGGGACCGCGACCGCGTCCGCGACGCCCTGCGCGGCCAGCTCATCGCCACCCAGCGCGCCGCCAACGGGGCCCTGCTCGCCGCCACCGGGGTGCAGAGCGCCGGAGTCCTCGACGACCTCTACGGCGCGAAGGCGACCGGCGCCGCGCTCGGCCCGGTCTTCCGCCACGGCACCCCCACCCTCTCGGTGTGGGCGCCCACCGCCCGTACCGTCGCCCTCGAACTCGACGGGAAGACCGTGCCCATGCGGCGCGACGACCGCACCGGCGTCTGGTCCGTCACCGGAAAGAAGAGCTGGACCGGCAAGCCCTACCGGTACGTCGTGAACGTCTGGGCGCCCACCGTCCAGAAGCTCGTCACCAACAAGGTCACCGACCCCTACTCCACCGCCCTCACCACCGACTCCGCCCGCAGCCTCGTCGTGGACCTGGAGGACCGGAAGCTCGCCCCCAAGGGCTGGGACACGCTCCGCAAGCCCGCCGCCGTGCCGCTGCGTGACGCGCAGATCCAGGAGCTCCAGATCCGCGACTTCTCCATCGCGGACCCCACCTCCAAGCACCCCGGCGAGTACCTGGCGTTCACCGACACCCGCTCCGACGGGATGAAGCACCTCAAGCAGCTCGCGGACTCCGGCACCAGCTACGTCCACCTGCTGCCCGCCTTCGACATCGGCACCATCCCCGAGAAGAAGAAGGACCAGGCCGAGCCCGCCTGCGACCTGTCCGTCTACGCCCCCGACTCCGCCGAACAGCAGGCGTGCGTCGCGAAGGCCGCCGCGAAGGACGCCTTCAACTGGGGCTACGACCCGCTGCACTACACCGTCCCCGAGGGCAGTTACGCCTCCGACCCGGACGGCACGAAGCGCACGGTCGAGTTCCGGCAGATGGTCCAGGGCATCAACGGCGCCGGTCTGCGGACCGTCATGGACGTCGTCTACAACCACACCGTCGCCTCCGGCCAGGACGGCAAGTCCGTCCTCGACCGGATCGTGCCCGGCTACTACCAGCGGCTCCTGGAGGACGGCACCGTCGCCACCTCCACCTGCTGCGCCAACACCGCCCCCGAGAACACCATGATGGGCAAGCTCGTCGTGGACTCGATCGTCACCTGGGCCAAGGAGTACAAGGTCGACGGCTTCCGCTTCGACCTGATGGGCCACCACCCCAAGGCCAACATCCTGGCCGTCCGCAAGGCCCTCGACGCGCTGACCGTGGCCAAGGACGGCGTGGACGGCAAGAAGATCATCCTGTACGGGGAGGGCTGGAACTTCGGTGAGATCGCCGACGACGCCCGCTTCGTCCAGGCCACCCAGAAGAACATGGCCGGCACCGGCATCGCCACCTTCTCCGACCGGGCCCGCGACGCCGTACGCGGCGGCTCCCCGTTCGACGAGGACCCCGGCGTCCAGGGCTTCGCCACCGGCCTCTACACCGACCCCAACACCTCCACCGCCAACGGCACGCAGGCCGAGCAGAAGGCCCGCCTGCTGCACTACCAGGACCTGATCAAGGTCGGCCTCACCGGCAACCTCGCCGACTACACCTTCACCGACACCACGGGTGCCACCGTCAAGGGCTCCGGCGTCGACTACAACGGCGCCCCGGCCGGGTACGCCGCCGCACCCGGTGACGCGCTCGCCTACGCCGACGCCCACGACAACGAGACCCTGTACGACGCGCTCGCGTTCAAGCTCCCGGCGGGAACCTCCGCCGCCGACCGGGCCCGCATGCAGGTCCTGGCCATGGCGACGGCGACCCTCTCGCAGGGCCCCGCCCTCTCCCAGGCCGGCACGGACCTGCTGCGCTCCAAGTCGCTGGACCGCAACTCCTTCGACAGCGGCGACTGGTTCAACGCCCTGCACTGGGACTGCCGGGCCGGCAACGGCTTCGGGCGCGGACTGCCGCCGGCCGCGGACAACGAGGCCAAGTGGTCCTACGCGAAGCCCCTGCTGACCAACGCCACGGTCACTCCGGGCTGCGCACAGATCAACGGCGCCTCGGCCGCGTACCAGGACCTGCTCACCATCCGCACCACGGAGCAGGACTTCGACCTGGCGAGCGCCGCCCAGGTGCAGTCCCGGCTCGCCTTCCCGCTGTCCGGCAAGGACGAGACCCCCGGCGTGATCACCATGCGCCTCGGCAAGCTCGTCGTCGTCTTCAACGCGGCCCCCGGCACCACCACCCAGAAGGTGACCGCGCTGGCCGGAAAGGACTACGCCCTGCACCCCGTCCAGGCGAAGGGCGCGGATCTTACCGTCAAGAAGTCCTCGTACGAGCGGAGTTCGGGCAGCTTCACCGTTCCGGGACGCACGGTGGCGGTGTTCACCCTGCGCTGACCCGCACAGGACTACCGTATGGGCAGCCGCCCGGGGGTTTAGGGCCTTTCGTTTGGATCAGGCTGGGCTCGCGGGTCGTGGCACGCGTGTCTGCGGCGTTGTCGTCGGTTGCCAACGCTCCGCGTTGTCGCCCTCCTCCGCCTTGCAGCCACACGCACCACGACCCGCTCCCTGATCCAGCCTGATCCAAACGAAAGGCCCTAGCTCCACACACCCCCGGGCACGCCTTTCACTCCACCTGTGCAGCGACGGTGACGATGGCCAGCAATCTCCCCGAGGAGACCACCAGCTTTGTCGGACGGACGGCCGAGCTCACCGGGCTCGAACACGCCCTCGCCACCGGCCGGCTGACCACCCTCACCGGCACCGGAGGCGTCGGCAAGACCCGGCTCGCCCTCCGCGCCGCCCGCCGCGCCGCCCCCGGCTACCGCGACGGCGTCCGGTGGGCCGACCTCGCCCCGCTGCACGACGACGAACTCCTCCTCGCCACCGTCTCCGACGCGGTCGGCCTCAGCGACCACACCCTGCGCCCGCCCATCGACGTGCTGTGCGAATGGCTCGCCGACAAGCAGCTCCTGCTCGTCCTGGACTCCTGCGAGCACCTGCTCCCCGCCTGCGCCCACCTTCTCGGCGAGATCCTCACCACCTCGCCCGGGCTCACCGTCCTCGCCACCAGCCGCCAGCCCCTGAACCTGCGGGGCGAACAGCTCGTGGAGGTCGACCCGCTGCCCGTCGACGGCGCCGCCGACGCCCTCACCCTCTTCCGGGAACGCGCCACGGCCGCCGCCCCCGCCACCCCGTTCCGGGAACCGGGCACCGCCGAGGCGGCCGCCGACATCTGCCGCCGCCTCGACGGCATCCCGCTCGCCATCGAGCTCGCCGCCGCCGCGGTCGGCCGGCAGAGCGTCCAGGAGATCGCCCAGCGCCTCGGCTCCCGGCTCGACGTCTTCGCCGACAGCACGCTCCGCCCGGTCCGCCACCGCACCCTGCGCACCACCGTCGGCTGGTCGCACGAGCTGTGCACCCCGCTGGAACGGCTCCTGTGGGCCCGGCTCACCGTGCTGCGCGGGGACTTCGAGGAGGACACCGCCGTCACCGTCTGCGCGGGCGGCCCCCTCACCGAGGACGGCGTCCGCACCGCCCTGCGCGGCCTGGCCGCCAAGTCCGTCGTCAGCCGGGAGGGCACCCGGCACCGCATGCTCGACACCCTGCGCGAGTACGGCCGGATGTGGCTCGTGGAGCTCGGCGAGGAACGGGAGGCCGCCGACCGGCACGCCGCCTGCTTCCTGCGCCTCGCCCGCAACGCGCACGCCGGGTGGACCGGCGACGACCAGATCCTCTGGTACCACCGCATCGCCGACGCGCACGCCGACCTGTGCGCCGCGCTCGACCACCTCCTCGCCCACGACCCGGCCGCCGCCCAGGAGATGGCCGGCCGCATCGGCTTCTTCTGGTGCTGCTGCGGCCACCTCCCGCAGACCCGGGGGTACGCCCAGCGCGCCCTGGACACCGGACCGCCCGACGGCCCCCACCGCACCCGGGTGCTGTGGGTGCTCGGCATCTGCGTCCTGCTCCAGGGCGACTACCCGGCCGCCGAACGCATCGGCCGCGAGTGCGTCCGCGAGGCCGCCGCCGACGGCACCGACGAGGGCATCCTCGCCGCCGCCTATCTGCGCGGACTCACCCACCTGATGACCGGCGAGCCCGAGAAGGGCCTCCGCGAGGCGCGGCGGGTGCTGCGGACCACCGCGACCGGGACCCGGCTCGAAGCGGCCTACCGGCTGCGCTGCCACCTCATCACCGTCTTCGCCCTCACCGGGCTCGGCCGCCTGGAGGAGGCCGCGTCGGCCGCCGTGGTGCTGCGGGCGGCCTGCGAGGCCCAGGACGAGTGCTGGACCCGGTCCTACGTGGACTACCAACTCGCCCTGATCGCCCTGCTCCAGGGCCGCGCGGCCCCCGCCGCCGCGCACGCCCGGGCCATGCTCGCCGGGAAGCACCGGCTCCGCGACCGCTTCGGCATCGCGCTCGGCCTCGACATCCTGGCCGCCGCCATCGCCGCCCAGGGCGAGGGCGCCAGGGCCGCCCGCGTCTACGGCACCGGACAGGTCTACTGGCGCATGGTCGGCCACCCCCAGCGCGGCACCCCCGAGCTGGGCCCGGTCCGCGAGACCTGCGAGCGGCGCGCCCGGGAGGCGGTCGGCGACGCGGCCTACCGGCGGGCCTTCGAACAGGGCCGCGCCGACAGCGCGGAGGCGGGCCTCGCCCTGGCGCTCCACGGGGAACTGCTCACATAGTGAATCGTTGTTGTGCGCCCTCGCCGGTACGGGAAGGCTGGGCGGCGTCCGCCCACGCCCCGACCGTCCCGGAGACCGTCATGCCGCAGATCACCGTCGACTACTCCGCCGAGCTCGGCGACGCCTTCGACCGCCCCGCGTTCGCCCTCGCCCTGCACCCGGTCGTCGCCGAGACCGTCGATACCAGGATCGCCGCCTGCAAGACCCGCTTCCGGCGCGCCGAGGAGACGGTGGTCGCGGACGCGCCGGACGGCGACGCGCTCGTCCACGTGGACATCTCGCTGCTGCCCGGCCGCACCCCGGAGACCAAGGCCCGGCTCACCGAGGCCGTCCTGGAGCTGCTGCGCGCCCACCTCGGCACGGTCACCGGACCGACGCTGCACCTCTCGGCGGAGGCCCGGGACCTGGACCCGTCGTACCGCAAGGTCTGAGCCGGCCCGGGTGCAACCCGGCGGACGGGCCACGGCACTTACCGGGTGAGACCGTCTCCGGAAGGAACCACCCCGTGCTGACGTACAGCCGCCGCTCCCTGCTCCACGCCGCCGTGGCCACGGCCGCCCTGACCGTCGCCCTGTCCGCGCCCGTGCCCGCCTCCGCGCTGGACGGCGCCGGGCGCACCTGGGCGGACGAGACGGCACCGTACAGCGACGCCACCCTCCTCGACCTCGCGGACGTCGGGCGGGGGAGGACCTGGGTGGCCGGGTTCACGATCCGCGCCGAGAGCGGGGTGACCCGCTTCCGGCCCGTCGTGGCCGAACGCGCCGCGCCCGGGGCGGCGTGGACGCCCGTGCCGTCGGCGACCACGGCCGCCGGTGAGGTCAGCAGCCGGGTCAACGCCATGGACGCGCACGGCGGCCGTGACGTGTGGCTCGTCGGCGACGACTCCGCCGCCCTGGACGGGAAGGTGTACACCCAGCACTTCGACGGAAAGCGCTGGCAGGTCGTGCCGGCGGGGCTGCCGGAGAAGGCGGACGCCGGATCGCTGCTGGACGTGGACGCCGGTCCGGGAGGCGCCTGGGCCGCCGGGATCGCGCAGATCGAGGTCTCCCGCACCTGGAACGAGGCGAAGGGGAGCTGGAACATCGAGTACCGGAACGCCGGGATCGTCCGCCGCTTCGACGGGACGGCCTGGCGCGACGTGCCCCTCCCCGGACTGCCCGGCGACTACTGGTACCTGAACGCGGTCCGGGCGGTCGCCGCCGACGACGTCTGGGCAGCCGGTTACGACGGTGGGAGCGGCAGCCCGCTGCTGATGCACTACGACGGCGCTTCCTGGCAGCGGGTGGAGGCCCCGGGCGTCACGGACGTCCCCGGCCAGGCCCAGAAGCTCGCCGTGTCAGAGGACGGCACGGTGTGGCTGGTCGGCGAGGACTGGTCGCCCGAGGACGGATCGACGCGCGCCCTGGTGGCCCGCCACGACGCCACGGGCTGGCACGGGCTCGCCGTGCCGGACGTGCCCGCACGGCTCTTCGGCGTCACCGCACGCCCCGGGGGCGGGATCGCCGTCGTGGGCCAGACCCTCGGCGAGCAGCGCGACGCGCTGGCGTGGGCGTGGCGGCCGGGGAGCCGGGGCCACTGGAAGGACCTCGGGCTTCCGCAGCCCGCCTCGGAGGGGTCCGCGGAGAACGCGGCCCATGCGGTGACCGGCGGCCCGGCGGGGCTCACGGTGGTCGGCACCTCGACCGCCGAGGGCGCGGAGCCCCAGCCGTTCGTGTCCGTACGCTGAATCCCGGGGCCTTGCGCGGACTTGCCGCGCGAGGCCCTACGGCAGCCGCTGCGTGGGCACCGCCGGAACGGCCGGTGCCAGGGCGGAGAGCCGGGTCAGCAGGTCCCCGAACGGGCCGTCCGCCGGCTCCTGCGCCAGCACCCGCAGCACGATCCCCGCCATCTCCTCGTCGTACGCCGCGCTCACGGCGGCCAGCGCGGCGAAGTCGTGTACAAGCTGCAACTCCAGCTCCGCCCGGGGCACCCGGCGGCCGTCCAGCCAGAGCAGCGCCGTCGACTCGGCGAGCGACACCCAGGACCGTACGACCAACTCCAGCCGGGCCGGGGGCTCCCCGACGTCCAGATGGGCCAGGATCTGTTCGCAGGCGGCCTGGCGCACGCCGTCGATCATGGCGTTCGCCGTGGACGAGCCCACCGCCGGACCGCCCCGCATCAGCGCGGCGAACCCGGGCCCGTGCTCGTCCACGAAGTCGAAGAACCGGCCCATCACCCGCAGCAGCCGGGCGCCCAGCGGCCCTTCGTGCGGCTCCATGAACCGGGCCGCCAGTTCGTCGGCCGCCCGGCGCAACGCCGCCTCGTACAGGCTCTGTTTGCCCGGGAAGTAGTGGTAGACCAGGGGTCGCGAGATCCCGGCCGCCGCCGCGATCTCATCGATCGACACCTCGTCCGGCGCCCGGTGGCTGAACAACTCCAGCGCGACGCCGATCAGCTGCTGCCTGCGCTCCTCGACGCCCATCCTGCGCCGCACCCCGGTCGTCATGCCCCCAGCGTACCGACCGGTGGGTCCGGCCGGATCAGAGGTCCAGCACCAGCCGCTCCCCGCCCCGGCACCGGGAGACGCAGATCAGCATGGAGTCCGCGCGCTCCGCGTCCGTGAGCAGGTCGTCGTGGTGCTCCACCTCGCCCGCCAGGACGCGCTGTTGGCACGTACCGCAGAAGCCCTGCTCGCAGGAGTACGCGACATGCGGAAGCTCGGCGCGCACGGCGGCCAGCACCGACTGGTCCGCCGCGACCGGGACCGTGACCCCCGACCGGCGCAGCTCCACCTCGAACGGGGCCGCACCGGCCGGGTCCGGACCCGCCGCCGTGAAGCGTTCCAGGTGCAGGGTGCAGCCGGGCGGGAGGGCGGCGGCGACCGCCTCCATCAGGGGCTCCGGGCCGCAGCAGTGGACCGCCGTGCCCTCGGCCGCGTCCGCGAGGGCGGCGGCGAGGTCCGGGTGGCCCGCCTCGTCCTGCGGGACGACCGTGACCCGGCCCCCGTCGGCGCCCAGCTTCTCGACCTCCTCCAGGAACGGCATCGTGGCCCGGCTCCGGCCCCCGTACAGCAGCCGCCAGTCGGCGCCCTCGGCGGCCAGCCGGCGCACCATCGGCAGGACCGGGGTGATGCCGATGCCGCCGGCGATCAGGAGATGGGCGGGGGCGTCGGCGAGCGGGAAGCGGTTGCGCGGGCCGCGCACCTCGACCTCGGCGCCCTCGTGGAGCGCGGTGTGCACCTCGCGGGAGCCGCCCCGCCCGTTTTCGACGAGCCGGGCGGCCACGGTGTACGCGCCGGTGTCGGCGGGGTCCCCGCACAGCGAGTACTGCCGGACGAGACCGGAGGGCAGCACCAGGTCCAGATGGGCGCCGGGCTCCCAGGCGGGCAGGTCCGGCCCCTCCAGGCGGAGTTGGACGACGCCGTCGGCGGGGCTGGTCCGCCCGGTGACCAGCAGCCGCCGACCGGTGGTCGAACGGCGCGTGTTCCGGCCGGATATGGGCTCGTCCAGCGCGGGCATCGGCCACAGCGGGGACTTCTGGATGCGGCGGCGCATCGCCCGCCGGGCGAGCAGCACGGCTCCGGCCGCCACGGCGACCGTGAGCGGGCGGGGGAGGGGCAGGGAACGCGGCATGGTCAGCGGGCTTCCGTCGTACGGGCCTCGGCCGCGACGGCGGCGGGCGAGCGGGTGAGGTAGTCGACGGCCTGGGCCGTGCTGCCCTCCTGCGAGGGGTGGTACGTACGGCTCAGATAGCGCGGGACGGAGCGCAGGATCGACGGGGTGCTGGGCAGGGTGCCGTGCCGGCCGCTGCGGTAGAACTGCCCGAAGGACGCCTTGCCGTCCAGCAGGCTCGGGTCGTTCTCCATGAAGAACCGGGTGCCGCGCTGCCAGAGGAAGAGCAGCGCGGAGAACGCCGTCGCCCAGGTCCGCACCCGCCGCCGGTACCCGCCGTCGACGTGCATGAACACGTCGAAGGCGACCGAGCGGTGCTCGACCTCCTCGGCGCCGTGCCAGCGCAGCAGGTCCAGCATGGTCGGGTCGGCCCCGCGCCGGTCCAGCTCGTCGGCGTTCAGGATCCAGTCGCCGAGGAAGGCGGTGTAGTGCTCGATCGCCGCGATCGTCGCCACCCGCTCCTTCAGCCACCAGGTCCGCGCCCGCCCCGGCGGCAGCGTCCGGTCGCCGAGCAGCTTCTCGAAGAGCCAGTCGACCTGCGCGGTGTACGGCGTCGGGTCGAGCCCCAGCTCCTTGAGGTGCGGGAGCACGTCGTCGTGGGCCTGGGAGTGCATCGCCTCCTGGCCGATGAAGCCGATGACGTCCTGGCGCAGCTCCTCGTCGTGGATGTACGGGAGCACCTGGCGGTAGACGTGGATGAACCAGCGCTCCCCGGCGGGCAGCAGGAGGTGGAGCACGTTGATGGTGTGCGTGGTGAACGGGTCGCCCGGCACCCAGTGCAAGGGGGTCCGGTCCCAGGCGAAGCTGACCCGGCGGGCCTTGAGGGCGGTCCGCTCCGCCGCGACCGCCGCTGGCTGCGTGTTAGACATGTTGTCAAAATACTGAGCGGTAAGCCCGGGGAACAGGGGTGTGCGCCGAATTCCCGGTTCCGGAAGCCGGGGTGGCCGCTCAGTGCAGGGCGCCCACCCGGCTGCCGTCCTTCAGCCGTCCGTCGAGCCGGGGCCGGACCCCCTCCGCGGCGGGCACCGCGAGCAGCCGCCCCGGGGCGCTCCCCGTCACCCCGCCCGACGTGGCCAGCGACGCGAACTGCTCGCTGCCCGCCGCCAGGACGTACCACCGCCCGCCCGGCGACTGCCACAGCACGCCCGCCAGCACCCGGGGCGTCCGCGCCCCGCACTCCGGCGCGTCCTCGCCCCGCGCCGCGACCGCGCCCGGCGCCGCCGGACGGGCGGACGGGGCCTGGAACTGCGCGATGACCCTGCTCCCCGCCCCCCGCCAGGTCTCCGCCCGGGTGCACAGCCAGCGCGCCGTGCCCCCGGCCTCGGGCAGCGGCTGCCGGGCGTAGGCCCAGGAGTTGACCGACCGCACCCCGTGCGAGCGGACCTCCCGCAGCAGGCACGCGGTGCGCGCCCAGCTCTCCCGCTCGGCCCGCCCCGTGACGTCGTGCGGGCTGCCCGGGGTGCCGTAGGTCAGCCGGGCCGGGGCGAGCTCGCCCAGGTCCGTGACCAGCCGCGCCGAGGAGCCCCCGGTCAGCTCGACGGCCTGCCAGGACCGGCAGCCGGAGCCCGCCGCCGGGTCCGCCAGCGGGCCGGTCACCCCGTCCCGGGAGCGGTCCAGCGGGCGGGGCGCCCGGTCGGGCGCGAGCAGGTCCCGCACCCGGGCCTGCCGCACCCAGGGCGCCGTCAGATACCGCACCCCGTCCCCGGTCCTGGCCACCACCAGCGCGCCCGACGACCCCTCGTTCGCCCCGTCCACCCGGGCGAAGTCGAGGGCGGCGCCCAGCGCGGGGTCGGCGTTGCGCGGCTCGGCGTACCGCACGACGCGCAGCCCGTCGTGGAACAGCACCACCGCGGAGTCCCCGACCTCACCCGCGTACAGCAGTTGCGGAGCGCCCATCGGCGGGCCCGTGGGCGTGCCGGGGGTCGCCGAGGTCCGGATCCCGGCGCCGGGCCGGGCCCAGACCGCGAGCGCGCGCCGGAGCAGCCGGGTGTCCTGGGTGCGGTCGCCGCGCGTGGGCCAGGAGGTGAAGTCCGTACGCGCGGAGTGGAGCCAGTACGTCGCGGGCACCCGGCGCAACGCCCCCGGGTCCAGGGCCGCTTCGGCGGCCGGGTTGCGCGCGTACGGCGGGGCGGTCAGCCCGCCGTGCCCCCAGCCGCCGCCGGGCAGCCCGAGCAGCGCCCCGCACACCAGGAGCGCGGCGACGGCCGCGAGCGCGGTGCGGGCGCGTCTGCGGCGGCCCGGCAGATCGGGCGGCCGGGCCTGGAGCGAGCAGGGGTCGAACTCCGGGGAGCCCAGGAGCGCGGGGCTCGCCCGCACCCCGTCCGCCTCGGTCAGGGCCGCGTGCGGATCGGCGACCCCGGCGGCGGCCAGCTCCCGCCGGACCTCCCCGTCCGCGAGCCCCTCCAGGCCGCGCAGGACGAACGCGGCCCGGGCGGGGGCGGTGAGCGCCGCGAGCTCCCGCTCCAGGGCGAGTTCACCGGTGCCCCCGGGGTGCGGGAGCAGGCGCAGGCCCCATACCGACGGCAGGGCGGGCGGCAGGGCGGCGCGGCGCGGCCGGAACCGGAGGCGCCGGGCGCGCCCCGCCGCCAGCGCCCGGCGCAGCACCTGGCGCCGCACGTAGGTGTACGCGGGGTCGGCGTCGTCGGTGCGGCGGGGGAGTGGGACGGCGGCGGGGCGGGCGCGGTGGGCGGCTTGCAGGGAGCGCTGGGCGAGGGCGTGGGCGGCGAACACCCGCCGGGCGCGGCCCGGCGAGGGCGGCAGCAGGAGGTAGCCGATCCGCACCAGCCGCGGGTAGTGCTCGACCAGCGCGGCCTCGGCCTGTTCCGCGTCGGCCGGGGCGAGGGCCTGCGGTAGCTCTGACGGTGGGCGCACATTCAGCTGAACGAGCGAATGGTGCGATGGTCACTCCGGTCCCCTCCGCCGGGGGACCCGCGGGCGTCAGGCGAACCGGGCCAGCGGGCCGTCGACCGGGGCGCCGGTCATCCGGTTGGCGAAGGTGGACAGGGTGTAGGTGGCGATGCCGAGGGTCACCTCCAGCGCGTTGCGCGCGGTGTAGCCGTGGGCCGTGAACGCCTCGACCGTCGCGTCGTCCACGGCCCCGTTCGCGGCGAGGACGGCCAGGGTGAACCGCCGCATGGCTTCCAGGCGTTCGTCCGGGAGCGGGGTGCCCTCGCGGAGGGCGGCGAGGAGGGCGGGCTCGGCGTCCAGGGCGGTGAGTATCCCGGTGTGGATCGCCACGCAGACGTGGCAGTCGTTCCGGGTGGCCATGGTCATGCTCAGGACCTCGCGCGAGAGCCGGTCCAGGGTGGTGGCCTCGAAGAGCGCGTTCAGCCGGAGGAAGCCGCTCAGCACCTCGGGGGAGGTGGCCATGCGGGCGGCGGCGGACGGCAGGAAGCCCTGCTTCTGCGCGATGGCGGTGAGGCCGGACTTGGCGGCGGCGGGAGCCGATTCGAGGGTGTGGTCGGGGAAGGCGGTCGCGGGCATGGTGGGGCCTCTCGGCTAAACTCGACAACATGATTGACGAAAAAAACGTAAACCAGGTTGTCGAGTTTCGCAATGGCTGAGCGTGCGGGCGGGCGTGGAGAAGTGCGTCCCGAGGAGGTGGGCAGGGGCTTCGAGCTGCCCCTTCTGCTGTTCGCCGGCTTCCGTACGGTCATCGACGCGCTCCACCGTGAGCTCGCCGAGCAGGGGCACCCGGACATGCGGCCCGCGTACGGCTACGCCCTCCAGGCCGTGGGCGTCGAGGGCGCGACCGCCAGCGAGATCGGCCGCCGCCTCGGCGTCTCCAAGCAGGCCGCGGGCAAGACCGTCGACCGGCTGGAGAGTCTCGGTTACGTGGAGCGCGCCGACGACCCGGCCGACGGGCGCCGCAAGCTGGTCCTGCTCACCGCGCGGGGCGTCGACGTGCTCCGGCGGTCCGCCGAGGGCTTCGACCGGCTGCGCGCCGAGTGGGTCCGGACCCTCGGCGCCGAACGGGTCCGCGCCCTGGAGGACGACCTGCGCGCGATGGCCCCGGACGGTGCCTTCCGGCTCGATGTGGCGGCCTGGTTCAACGGCTGAGTGCGGCCCCGGCGACTTGGACTTCTCTCACCAGACATAGGACGTATGGAGTCCGTACTCTATCCGTGGGGCCCTCTCTGCGGCAGCATGCACGCGTCGGCACCCGAGAGATCCGACCACTTGTTGGTCGTGAAGGAGAGGGAACCATGGCACGACGCACCCATGTGCTCAGCGCGCTCGCGCTGGCGGCGGCCGCCGCGCTCATCCCCGTAACCGCCACCGCGCAGCAGGCCGCGCCCGGGCCGTCCGCCGCGGCGGGTGCCTGCCGGGGGCCCGTGAAGCCCGCCTCGCAGATGGCGGTGGAGGACTGCGACAGCCCCGCGCGGATCATCGAGAAGGCGGCGAACATCGTCCCCACCACCGGGCAACTCGCCTGGCAGCAAAGGGAGGTCACCGCCTTCACGCACTTCGGCATGAACACCTTCACCGGCCGCGAGTGGGGCTCGGGCACCGAGGACGAGAAGCTGTTCGCGCCCGCCGCCATCGACTCCGACCAGTGGATGCGCGCCTACAAGGCCGCCGGCGCCGAACAGGTCATGCTCACCGTCAAGCATCACGACGGCTTCGTCCTCTATCCCAGCCGCTACACCGACCACTCGGTCGCCCTCAGCCCCGGCAGCCCCGATGTCGTCGCCGCCTATGTGAAGGCCGCCCGCAAGGCCGGGCTGAAGGTCGGCTTCTACCTCTCGCCCTCCGACGGCGCCGAACTCCCGCACGCCTGGCACGCCGAGTGGGTCGAGAAGATCCGCGCCAAGGAGGCCGCCGGACAGTCGCTCTCCCTGCCCGAGCGCATGGCCCTGGAGGACGGCGACCGCGCCCCGGCCGGCCAGGGCCGCTTCGGCAACGGCAGCCCGGTCACCGCACGCACCATCCCCACCCTCGTCCCCGGCGACGACCGCGCCGCCCGCGTCAAGAGCGGCAGGCTGCCCAGCTTCCAGGTGCGGGCCGACGACTACGACGCGTACTACCTCAACCAGCTCTACGAGATCTTCACCCAGTACGGCCCCGTCGAGGAGCTGTGGCTCGACGGCGCCAACCCCTGGTCCGGCTCCGGCATCACGCAGAAGTACGACGTCAAGCAGTGGTTCGACATGGTCAAGGCGCTCTCGCCGGACACCGTCGTCTTCCAGGGCCCCCAGGGCGTGCGCTGGGTCGGCAACGAGAACGGCACCGCCCGCGAGACCGAGTGGAGCGTCACCCCGCACACCACCGACCCCTGGACCGGGCTCGGCTCGCTGCCCAACGACTCCACCGACCCCGACATCGGCTCCCGCGCCCGGCTCCTCGAACCGGAGACCAACTACCTCCAGTGGTACCCGGCCGAGGCGGACGTCTCCAACCGGCCCGGCTGGTTCTACCACGAGAACGAACAGCCCAAGACGGCAGCGCAGTTGATGGACCTGTACGAGAAGAGCGTCGGCCGCAACGCCTCGCTCCTGCTCAACGTCCCGCCCGCCCCCGACGGCCGCATCGCCGCCGAGGACGTCACCCAACTGACCGCCTTCGGTGCCGACGTACGCCGGATCTACGGCACCGACGTACGACAGCAGCGCCCGGGCCCGTACACCTTCGACCGCGTCGCCGTCCGCGAGGACATCCGGCACGGTCAGCGGGTGGAGAAGTTCGCCGTCGAGGCCAGGGTGAACGGCGCCTGGCAGCGGATCGCCGAGGGCACCACCATCGGCCACGAACGCATCCTGACCCTGCCCGAGGCCGTCACCGCCACGGCGGTCCGCGTCAAGGTGCTGGAATCCCGGGCGAAGCCGCACCTGGGCGCCACCACCCTGCACCTGACGAGTCGTTAACCCCGGTCCAGATACGCCAGTACGGCCAGAACGCGGCGGTTGTCGTCGTCGGACGGCGGCAGGCCCAGCTTCCCGAAGATGTTCGAGGTGTGCTTGGCCACCGCCCGCTCCGTGATCACCATTTGCGAGGCGATCGCCGCGTTCGACCGGCCCTGGGCCATCAGCTCCATGACCTCCCGCTCGCGCGGTGTCAGCCCGCCCATCGGCTTGTCCTGCGAACGCCGCGTCAGCAGCTGCGAGATGACCTGCGGGTCCATCGCCGTGCCGCCCGCCGCGACCCGGCGCACCGCGTCGATGAACTGGTCCGCGTCGAACACCCGGTCCTTGAGCAGATACCCGATCCCGCCGTTGCCGTCCGCCAGCAGCTCGCGCGCGTACAACTGCTCGACGTGCTGGGAGAGTACGAGGACGGGCAGCCCCGGCCGCGCCCGCCGGGCCGCCAGCGCGCACTGAAGCCCCTCGTCCGTGTGGGACGGCGGGAGCCGGACGTCGACCACGGCGACGTCCGGCTCCAACTCGGCGAGGGCCTTGGTGAGTTCCGGCCCGGTCTCGACGGCGGCCGCGATCTCGAAGTCGTACGCCTCCAGCATCCGCACCAGGCCGTCGCGCAGCAGGAAGAGATCTTCGGCTAGGACAACTCGCAAGGGATCTCCATGGTCACCATGGTGGGACCGCCCGCGGGGCTGCTGACGGCCATGATGCCGTCGAATGTACCGAGCCGGCGTTCGATGCCGCTCAGCCCCGAGCCCGCCCCGACCGAGGCGCCGCCCCTCCCGTTGTCCGTGACCGAGAACCGGAGCGCCCCGTCGCTGTGGCGCAGGTCCACCCAGATCCGGTCGGCCCCCGAGTGCTTCGCCGCGTTCGTCAGCGCCTCGCTGACCGCGAAGTACGCCGCCGACTCCACCGGCGCCTCCGCCCGCCCGGCCAGCTCCACGTCCACGTCGCACGGGACCGGCAGCCGCAGCGCCAGCGCCTTCACCGCGTCCCCGAGCCCCCGCTCGGCCAGCACCGGCGGGTGGATGCCCCGCACCAGGTCGCGCAGCTCCGTCAGCGCCTCGGCCGAGGACTCCCGGGCCATCGCCAGGAGCTGCTTCGCCTGCGCCGGGTCCTTCTCGATCAGCGCCTCGACGGTGCCGAGGTTCATCCCCATCGCGACCAGCCGGGCCTGCGCCCCGTCGTGCAGATCGCGCTCGATGCGCCGCAGCTCGGAGGCGGCCGTGTCCACCGCCTCGTGCCGGGTCTCGGTCAACCGGTCGATGCGCAGGGCCAGTTCCTGCTCCTGGGTGGGGGCGAGCACCGACCGGGCCAGCACGAAGTGCGCCCGCAGCAGCCGCTCGCTCACCAGCACCGCGAAGGCGAAGAGCGCCACGCCGAGCGCCGCTGCCAGCAGCCCCGTCGCCTGGCTGTCGACCGGGACGAACGCGTACCAGTACCGGTCGTCCGTGAAGACCCGCCACAGGCCCGCCGCCAGCACGAACCCCTCCACCGGGTAGACCATCAGCGCAGCCGCCAGGATCGCCACCGTGTAGCCGGCCGTCATGTCGACCACCAGCCACCGCATGTCCCGCCAGGTCGCCGGGTCCTTCAGCATCAGCGTGGTCCGCTCCACCTGCCCGGTGAACCCGCTCCGCACATCCTTCGGGAACGGCCGGTACGGGACCGGGATGCGCACGTCCGACCAGGTGATCGCCAGCAGCCTCCGCTGGTTGGCGTGCTTGCGGACCGCCTCCAGGATGTACGGCGTGGTCACCAGGCCGATGCCCAGCGGAATCAGGGCGATGGAGACCACCGCCAGTACGAACAGCGTGCACGACCCCGCGAGGGCGGCGAACGACACCACCAGCCCGCGCCACGCGGCCAGCAAAGCCGCCCCGATCCGTCCCCGCTTCGCGTCCATCCCGGTCCCTCGTTCCCTCGCCGGGCCCTCCGCAGGCCCCGTGTCGCACACAGTCTGACCCGGCGCACCCCGCACACGTCAGCCGGTTTCCCACCCGGTGGGGGTGTACCCAGCACCACCCCCGCCACCTCGCCCTATGTGCCGCGCGACCGGGTGTTCCACCGGCTGGGGCGGCCGGCCCGGCGTTCCTAGATTCGAGGGGCATCGTCGGACTTCCACCAACAGGGGGCGAACCCGCCATGAGGCGTAACCTCGCGGCACGTATCGGTGTGTGGAGCGCACACCACCGCAAGACGGCCATTCTCGGCTGGCTGCTCTTCGTCGTACTCGCCGCGGGCATCGGCGGCGCCTCGGGCATGGTCGAGATGACCGACGCCGAGAACGGCGCGGGCGACTCGGCCCGCGCCGAGCAGATCCTCTCCGACGCGGGGCTCGGCCACCGGGCCGGCGAACTCGTCATGGTCTCCGCCGCCGGGCCCGACGGCTGGCGCACCGCCGCCCGCGAGCTGACCGCCGCCCTCCGGGACACCGGCGAGGTCACCGGCCTCGCGGACCCGGTCGCCTCCAAGGACCGCAAGGACGCGCTGATCACCTTCGAGATGAAGGGCGACCCGGACACCGCCCCGGACCGGGTGCAGCCCGTGCTGGACGCCGTCGCCGGGGTCCGGAAGAGCCAACCCGACGTCACCGTAAGCCAGTTCGGGGACGCCAGTGCCGGCAAGTGGCTCGGCGACCTGCTCGCGGACGACTTCAAGAAGGCCGAGTTCACCGCCGTACCGCTGGCCCTCGGCATCCTGCTGGTCGCCTTCGGCGCCGTCGTCGCCGCCCTGCTGCCCGTCGGGCTCGCGCTCACCGCGTGCATGGCCGCCTTCGGCCTGCTCTCGCTCGCCAGCCACCAGCTGCACCTGTTCCAGACCACGTACTCCGTGATGTTCCTGATGGGCTTCGCCGTCGGCGTCGACTACTGCCTGTTCTACCTGCGCCGCGAACGCGACGAGCGGGCCGCCGGACGCGACGCCGAGACCGCCCTGCGCATCGCCGCCGCCACCAGCGGCCGGGCCGTGCTGGTCTCCGGGCTCACCGTCATGGTCGCCATGGCCGGGATGTTCCTGTCCGGCCTGATGCTCTTCAAGGGCTTCGCCCTCGCCACCATCACCGTCGTGTGCATCGCCATGCTGGGCTCCGTCACCGTGCTGCCCGCCCTGCTCTCCTGGCTCGGCGACCGCATCGACGCCGGCCGGGTGCCGCTGCTGAACCGGCGCGGCAAGCGGGGGAAGGCGGAGAGCGGCCGCATCGCGGGCCGGGTGCTGCGCCCCGTCCTGAACCGCCCGAAGTTCTTCGCCGCCGCCTCCGTCGCCGTCCTGCTGGTGCTCGCCGCGCCCGCGATCGGCATGAAGACCGAGTCCCTGGGCCTGGACAAGCAGTTCGGCTCCGACTCCACGCTGTCCGTCGCCTACCGCCACATCAGCGAGACCTTCCCCGGCGGCCCCGCCCCGGCCCAGGTCGTCGTGGAGGCCGACGACATCACCGCCCCGGCCGTCCGCAAGGCCCTCGCCGGCTTCGACCACGTCACCGTCCACCGGGCGCAGAACATCGCCGAGTTCGAGGTCCCGCTGCCCGGCGGCGAGAAGGACCTCGCCGCCCTGCGCGACGACCGCCTGCCCGCCGCCTTCGACTCCAGCGGCGCCCACGCCTACGTCACCGGCGAGGTGGCCGGGTCCGTCGACTTCAACGACCAGCTGAAGCGCGGGATCGCCCCGGTCTTCCTCTTCATCACCGCGGTGACGTTCCTGCTGATGCTGTTCTGCTTCCGGTCGTACGTGATCGCCGTGACGTCGATCGTCCTCAACCTGCTCTCCGTGGCCGCTGCCTACGGGGTGATGACCGCAGTCTTCCAGCACGGCTGGGGCGCCGGGCTCATCGGCTCGGAGGGCGTCGGCGCGGTCGAGTCCTGGATGCCGCTGTTCGTCCTCGTCGTCCTGTTCGGGCTCTCGATGGACTACCACGTCTTCGTCGTCTCCCGGATCCGCGAGGCGCACGGCCGGGGGATCGGCAACCGGGCCGCGATCGACGAGGGCATCCGCCGCACGGCCGGGGCGGTGACCGGCGCGGCCGTGATCATGGTGGCGGTGTTCTCGGTCTTCGCGACCCTGTCCATGCAGGACATGCAGCAGATGGGCGTCGGCCTCGCGGTCGCGGTCCTGCTGGACGCCACGCTCGTACGGATGGTGCTGCTGCCCTCCGTGATGGCGCTGCTCGGCGAGCGCAACTGGCGCACCCCGCGCGGCCTCGGCCGGCTCCCGAGCCTGGACCACGGCGAGCCCGCACAGGCCCCGGCCGCCCCGGCCCCGGCCGGGTCGGGACTGCGCTGAGCAGGGCGTACGAAGGCGGGCCCCGGTTCCGGTAGTGCTTACCGGAACCGGGGCCCGCCCCATTCGCCGTGTGTCAGGGCGTGTACTTGTACCCGACCCGGCGCACTGTCTGGATCGAGCGGCGGTGCTCGGCGCCCAGCTTGCGGCGCAGCCGCGCCACGTGGACGTCGACGGTGCGGCCGTCGCCCACATGCCCGTAACCCCAGACCGTGGTCACCAGCTGGTCGCGGGTGTGGACGCGGTGGGGGTGGGCCACCAGATGGGCCAGGAGCTCGAATTCCAGGTAGGTGAGGTCCAGCGGGCGCCCGTTGACGGAGGCGGAGCGCTGGACGGAGTCGATGGTCACCGGGCCCGTCGCGGCCGGCTCGGCCTCCGCGTTCGGCGCCCCCGGCACCGCGTACTGCGCGGCGGCCGCGGCGAAGGCCGGCTGCTGGTCGGCGGGCACGAGCACCAGGTAGCCGACCATCGGCGGGCGGCCCGGCAGGCTGGGCAGGGTGTGCTGGGGCGCGGGCAGCCAGGTCGCACCCGGCGTCAGGAGCGCCGAGACGTCGGCCTGCTGGACGGTCTCGTCGGGGGCGACGGCGCGCAGCCGGTGCCGGCCCGGGGATGAGGGAGGGACGGAGGTGGTCGCAGCGGCAGCGGAGAAGGTACGGGTGTTCGCCATGAGGGGTCAGCTCTTTCGCGCGAGGGAGTCGTCGGTGGACGGACTTGCTGCGTGCGCGCGGACCGAAGGCCGGGTGAGGGCGTTAGAGGGCCGGCGCGTTCAGCGCGCGGCAACACACCCGGTCGAAGTCGTGGTGCTGACGGGAGGGCCAGAACGGCTCGAGGTCGCTGCGACCGGTCGAGGTGTGCGGGAAGCTGGCCATGCCCCCATTGAAGCAGAGAACGCGTGGCGTCGCGCCCCTTCGTGCAACGAGGTGAGCAAGGCGACACCCCCGGCCCTGATCCGCCGGACAGGCCCTAACCCACCAGCCGTTTGCGCCAGTCCAGGCCGGTCAGCTGGATCGCCTTGTCCGGGGAACCGTCCCACTCCACCGTCAGCCCGGCCTCGCTCAGCGCGGCTGCCACCTCGCGGCCCACCGCGGCCGTCCTCTCCGGGGAATCCTGGAAGCCGCCGTAGTACAGCGCGAGGCCGTGTCCCGCCGCCGCGTGCTCCGCGCCCTGGCCGTGGAAGAAGACGAAGCCCCTGGCCTCCTCGCGCCCGGCCGCCCCGATCTCGCTCATCCCGCACGAGCGGCAGCACGTGAAGTTCTCCCGGGCCGTGATGCCGCCCCGGTCGAGCCGGGCGAAGGCCCGCTCCAGCCGGTCCGGGTCCGTCACCTCGTCCGCCCAGCTCCGCTGCTCCTCGACGCGCTCCAGCCAGAGCCGCTCCACCAACTCCCGCGCCTGGTCCCGGGAGACCGGCCGCACCCCGTCCTCCACCAGGTATTCCTCGGCCGCTTCGGTGAGCGTCCCCACGGTCTCGTAACCGCCGCGCAGCAGCACCCGGACCCGGGGCTCCAGCTGCGCCCGGATCTCCTCGGCGAGCTCCGGCACGGGCTCCGGCTCCGGTATCCCGGCGCTCTCCCAGACGGTGCCCGCGTCCCAGCCCGGCTCCTCGCGCGCCCATCGGGTCATCAGCGCGAGGACCCGGTCCGGGTGGTCGACGACCGTACGGACGTGGCTCGTCGCCGTGCCCGTACGGTGCTCCAACTCGTAGCCCCCGCCCGCCTCGTGCCACACCTGGATGAAGGTGCCGGGGATGTCCGGTATCCGCTGGACGACCAGGAAGTTGTCCCCGCGCGCGCCGATGCGGTGCACGAGGTCCCCGAGCTCCTCGGCGGAAACTCGGGTGTGGGTCTGCTGGTTCTCGGTCTCGACCTTGACGCTGAGCATGCGGTCAGCCTGGCACACGGCACTGACAACGAAGGGCGCCCACCGCGCGTGCGGTGGGCGCCCTTTCCGTGACCGGGGCGGATCAGACCTGGCCGGCCTTCTCCAGGGCCGAGCAGCAGGTGTCCACGATCAGCCGCGTGACCACGTACGGGTCGACGTTGGCGTTCGGGCGGCGGTCCTCGATGTAGCCCTTGCGGTCCTGCTCGACCTGCCACGGGATGCGCACCGAGGCGCCGCGGTCGGAGACGCCGTAGCTGTACTCGTTCCACGGGGCGGTCTCGTGCAGACCGGTCAGGCGGTCGTCGATGCCCGCGCCGTAGTTCTTGACGTGGTCCATCGGCTTCGAGCCCTCGCCCAGCGACTCGCAGGCCGTGATGATCGCGTCGTAGCCCTCGCGCATCGCCTTCGTGGAGAAGTTGGTGTGCGCGCCCGCACCGTTCCAGTCGCCCTTGACCGGCTTCGGGTCGAGGGTCGCGGAGACGTTGAAGTCCTCGGCGGTGCGGTAGAGCAGCCAGCGGGCGATCCACAGCTGGTCGGAGACCTCCAGCGGGGACAGCGGGCCCACCTGGAACTCCCACTGGCCCGGCATGACCTCGGCGTTGATGCCGGAGATGCCCAGGCCCGCCTTCAGGCAGTTGTCGAGGTGCTTCTCCACGATCTCCCGGCCGAAGATCTCGTCCGAGCCGACGCCGCAGTAGTAGCCGCCCTGCGCGGCCGGGAAGCCGCCCTCGGGGAAGCCGAGCGGCCGGTGGCCGTCGAAGAAGGTGTACTCCTGCTCGATGCCGAAGATCGCCTCCTGCCCGGCGAACTGCTCGGCGACCGGACGCAGCAGCGCCCGCGTGTTCGACGCGTGCGGGGTCATGTCGATGTCGAAGACCTCGCACAGGACCAGGATGTCGTCACCGCCGCGGATCGGGTCCGGGCAGCTGAAGACCGGCTTCAGCACCCGGTCCGAGGCGTGGCCCTCGGCCTGGTTGGTGCTCGACCCGTCGAAGCCCCAGATCGGCAGCGAGGCCACGTCGGTCGACGGGCTGCCGGACATGATCTTCGTCTTGGAGCGGAGCTTGGCGGTCGGCTCGGTGCCGTCGATCCAGATGTACTCAGCCTTGAACGTCACGGAAGCCATCCTTTGCGGGTGCTGCGGTCTATGCGCCGCAGCTTCGCAAGCCGCGATTTCCCGACCGTTGCCCTCGTGTGAACCCCGTGTTACCGGGGTTTCCCCGGCGCTCCCGGCGTGTCGCGGTCACCCCTCGATGAACTGGTAGTCGCTCACGACGCGGCCGTCGGGGCCCAGCACGAGGACCTCCAGCCCGACCCCGGCCACCTCGCCCCCGTCCCGGGGCGCCATCTCCCAGTTGAACTTGACGACGTCGTGGAGCTGGTCCGCGTTGCCGCGCGACCGGAAGACGAAGGTGCCCGGCGCGATGAACTCCTCGTGGGCACGCGTCACCCGGAAGTCCAGCGCGTCGTACCCGCGCGCCTCCAGCAGGAGACGGTCGAAGCCCAGCCCCTCGGCGACCTCCCGGATCTCCTGCGGAGGCCGCAGTACGTGGACCGCGTCGGCGGACCACAGCGCGCGGACCGCGGCCCGGCGGCGCTCCGCGTCGGGCTCGTTCCACACGGCGACGTAGCGGTCGGTGAGGTCGTGGACGTCGATGTCGGTCATGGCTGATCCCCTGGGTGCGAAGGTCCGGTGTGCGGCAACGACCTTCCTGCGCCCGCCGGCGCGCGGCAATTCCCCGCAGGGAATGGCGGATCAGCAGACGATCGGGATACACAAGGGCGGTGATCAGCGAATCGGCCGGAGGCGGTCTCGCCACCGCGTTACGTGAGTGGCGCACCCGGCGGCGCGTCAGCCAGCTGGAACTGGCCACGCGCGCCGGAACCACGCAGCGGCACGTCAGCTTCATCGAGAGCGGGCGGTCGAGCCCCGGCCGGTCGATGATCATCCGGCTGGCGGAGTCCCTGGAGGTGCCGATCCGCGAGCGCAACGACCTGCTCCTCGCGGCCGGATTCGCACCGGTCTACCCGCAGACCCGCCTGGACGACCCCCGGCTCGCACCGATCCGCACCGCCCTCGAACGCATCCTGCGCGGTCACCTGCCGTATCCGGCGGTCGTCGTGGACCGGCACGGAGACCTCGCCGCGGCCAACACCGCCTTCCACACCCTCACCGCCGGGGTGGCCCCGCACCTGCTCGAACCGCCCGTGAGCGTGCCCCGGGTCCTGCTGCACCCGCAGGGCCTCGCACCACGCATCGTCAACCTGGACGCGTGGGCGTGGCACATCATCGACCGCGTCCGCGCCGAGAGCGCGCGCAACCCGGACGACCGCCTCCGAGGCCTGGCCGCCGAGCTCACCGTCCTCGCCCCGCCCCGTCCGCGCGACGCACCGGACCACCTCGGCTTCGCCGTACCGCTGCGGCTGCGCGCACCCGGTCCGGCCGACGGCAGGGAGCTGACGCTCATCACCACCCTCACCCACTTCGGCACCGCCGTCGACGTGACCGTCGCCGAACTACGCCTGGAGGCGTTCCTGCCGGCCGACCGGGAGACCGCCGACCTGCTGGCCGAACTCCACCGGACCTGAGGCCGCCGATCCCGGAAACCGGTCGTCCGGGCCTTGCCGCCCCGGGGCCGCCCGGCACACTGGACCCATGACGACACCCGAGAACCCCCTGCGCATCGGCCTGGCCGGCACCGGACCCTGGGCCCGCAACACCCAGGCACCCGCCCTCGCCGCACACCCCGGCGTCGTGCTCAGCGGGGTGTGGGGCCGCCGGGCCGAGGCCGCCGGTGAGCTGGCCGCCGCGCACGGTGCCCCGGCGTTCTCCGGTGACGCGGGGCTCGACGAGCTGTTCGCCACGAGCGACGCCGTCGCCTTCGCGCTGCCGCCCGACGTGCAGGCCCCGCTGGCCGCCCGCGCCGCAGCCGCCGGCTGCCACCTGATCCTGGACAAGCCGGTCGCCACCACGGTCGCCGGGGCCCGCGAGGTCGCCGAGGCCGCCGAGCAGGCCCGGGTCGCGTCCGTCGTGTTCTGCACGCTCAGGTTCGCCCCGCGCCCCGCCGCCTGGATCGCCGAACAGGCCGCGCGGGGCGACTGGTTCACCGCCCGCGCCGAGTGGATCGCCGCGCTCTGGGCCCCCGGCACCGACAGCGACTACGCCGCGTCCCCCTGGCGCCGCGAGCGGGGCGGCCTCTGGGACGTCGGCCCGCACGCCCTCTCGGTCCTGCTCCCGGTCCTGGGCGACGTCACCGAACTGACCGCCGCCCGTGGCCCCGCCGACGCCCACCACCTCGTCCTGCGCCACACCTCGGGGGCGTCCAGCACGGTCACCCTGGCCCTCGGCGCGCCGGTGGCCGCCGCCGGGGTCGAGGTCGTCCTCCGGGGCGAGCACGGCGTCGCCGAGCTGCCGAGGTGGGACGGCGCGGTGGACGCCTTCGCGGCGGCGGTCGACGCGCTGATCACCTCGGTCCGCACGGGCGACCCCCACCCCTGCGACGTACGGTTCGGCCTCCGCCTGACGGAGCTCCTGGCCGAGGCGGAGGCCCAGGCCCACGGGGCGTAGGCACCGGGCGGGGCGGGGTCAGCAGGCGGACCCCGCCCCGCCGTCCTCCCCCTCCTCCGACACCGCCGCCAGGAACCCGCCCAGGAACCGCCGCACCGCCGCGACCTCCCTCGCGTCGAACTCCCGCAACAGCGCCACCGCGCTGCCGATCGCCGGGCCGAACGCTGCCCAGCCCAGCTCCACCGCCTGCGGTGTCACCCGCAGCAGCACCCGCCGCCGGTCCCGCTCGTCCCGCGTCCGCGTCAGATGGCCCAGCCGTTCCAGCCGGTCGATGAGCGACGTGGTGCCCGCCGAGTTGAGCCCCAGCTCCGCCCCCAGCCGTCCGGCGGTGACCCCGGTCCCCGCGCGCTCCGCGTCGAGCAGGCACACCAGGGCGCGTACATCCGTCGGATGCATCCCGTGCCGGGCCGCGAACTCCGCCTGGCGCAGCCCGAAGGCGGACGTCACCTTCCGCAGCAGATGGACGATCTCCAGCTCCGGCCCCTGCTCACTCATCCCCGGCACCTCCCGCTATTCTCTCGCTCAGCGAGATAATATCCAGGCGTACGGAGTCCAGGGAGCACCCATGACACCCACCCCGCCCGCGACCACCGCCGACGCGGCCTTCCTCGCCGCCTACGACGCGACCGTCGCGGCCACCTGGCCGCCCGGCACCACGCCGACCACGGTCCCCACCCCGTACGGCACCACCCACCTCAACAGCTACGGCCCCGAGGACGCCCCGCCCCTGGTCCTGCTGCCCGGCGGCGGCGCGACCTCCACCGCCTGGTACGCCCAGGCCGCCGCCCTCGGCCGCACCCACCGCGTCCACGCCGCCGACCTCATCGGCGAACCGGGCCGCAGCACGGCGGGGGAGCGGCCCGTCCGCAGCGTCGAAGACCTCTGCGGCTGGCTCGACGCCCTGCTCGACGGTCTCGGCGCCACCGGACCGGTCGCCCCAGGGCCTGTCTGACCATTCCCGTCTGCCGGGCGACGCCATGCACGCACTCTCGCCGCACCGGCCCCAGACCCCAGTACATCCAGTACAGGGGTCTGGGGCCGGCACGCCGAGAGCACGCACCTGACGCCGCCCGGCC
>NZ_LISW01000003.1:0-62308 GCF_001905735.1 Streptomyces sp. CB01249 | reverse complement strand
AATGGTCAGACAGGCCCTAGCCGGCCACTCGTACGGCGGGTGGATCGCCCTGCACTACGCCCTGCACGCGCCCGGCCGGCTCCGGAAGCTGATCCTCCTCGACCCCACCGGCTGCTTCAGCGGATTCCGCCCCGGCTACCTGCTCCACGCCCTGCCGATGCTGCTCCGCCCGAACGCCGCCCGCGTCCGCGCCTTCCTGGACTGGGAGACCGGCGGCGCCGCGCTCGACCCGCACTGGCTGCGGCTGCGCGAGGCGGCAGCCGGCTTCCCCTCGGCCCGCCCGGTCACCGGCCCCCGCCCCGAGCCGGAGGCCCTGCGGGCCCTCGCCGTACCGACGTTGATCCTGCTGGCCGGTGACAGCCGCGCCCACGACGCGGCGAAGGCCGCCGCCACCGCGCACCGGCTGCTGCCGCGGGCGGAGACGGCCGTCCTCCCGGACGTCTCCCACCACGCGCTGCCCCTGCACGCGCCGACGGCCCCGGAACTCAACCGCAGGATGCGCGAGTTCCTGGTCTAGGAGGCTCCGCGGCCCAGCGCGTCCCGGACCGCCTCCTCCGACCGGCCCACGACCGCCGTGCCGTCCTCCGCCGTGATGATCGGGCGCTGGATCAGCTTCGGGTGCTCCGCGAGCGCGGTGACCCAGCGCTCCCGGTCCGCCGCCTCGCGTGGCCAGTCCTTCAGGCCCAGCTCCTTCGCGTCCGCCTCCTGGGTCCGCGTGATGTCCCACGGTTCGAGGCCGAGCCGGTCGAGCACCGCCCGGATCTCGTCCGGCGACGGCACGTCCTCCAGGTAACGGCGGACCGTGTAGTCGGCCCCCTCCGCGTCGAGCAGCGACACCGCGCTGCGGCACTTGGAACACGCGGGATTGATCCAGATCTCCATGGGGCCAAAGGTACGCGAGGGACCTCGCCGGAGGGGTCGAAAACCCCTCTGGCCAGGGGCGATTGTCAGTGGGGGCCGGTAGAATGGGAGTCAGTTCGTGAGGGTTTCCGAAGAGTTCCGCCACCGTGCCAGGAGGTAGCCCATGGCCGTTGCCGCAGTCACGACCAAGCCGCTCGACAAGCCCCTGCACCAGCCCCTGACCAAGAAGCCGCTCCCCGCCGGCCGCCCGCGCGAGTGGTACGTCTCGCACAACCGCCGCCTGAAAGCGATGCGCCTCGCGATCGCCCTGCTCGACACCGGCGTCTACCTCCCGTCCAGCGCGAACAACGCCCGGATACGCGCGACCGCCGCGCGCCTCGGCATCCACCCGCCGTCCGACCACACCTGCCGCATGGTCCGCGCACTCATCCGCTACGGCCGCTGACCGACGCGGGGCGGGCTCCCGGAATCCTTCCGGGGCCCGCCCTCTCAGTACCCGTCGCAGTTCGCCGTCGCGTACGCACCCGAGGCCGAGTCCGTACGCCGCGTGCCGTCGTCCACGGTCACCGAGCACGACACGTCACCGCCGCCCCGGCCCACGCTCACCACGAACGAGCCGCCGCTCATGAAGCCCTTGGAGTCCAGCTCCCCGGCCCACGGCAGCGACCGCAGCGCCAGCCGCCCGGTCGACAGCTCCTCACCCCGCCAGGTGCTGTACGTCAGCACCACGTCGTGGGCGGTCCCCGTCACCTCGTACCGGATGTGCACCTTCCGGGAGCCCTCCGAGTGGAGGACGTCCGACAGCACCGCCATGACGGCCCCCGCGGCGAGCGCCAGCAGCACCGTGACCAGCAGCAGCACCCACGGCCACATCCGCCGCCGGGGCGGCGGCGGGACCGGATCACCGGGCGGAACCTGCTCACTCATCCCCCCAGCCTCCGCGCTCCGGCCCCGCACCGCGACCCCTCGGGGTCCGTCCGGCTGCCCGCCCTACAGATACGGCTGGGTGATCAGCTCGATCGCGTGCCCGGCCGGGTCCTTGAAATAGACCCCCCGCCCACCGTGCCCGGTGTTGGTCTCCCCGGGTCGCTTCATCTGCGGATCGGCCCAGTGCTCGACCCCGCCCTCGACCAGCCGCCCGTAGGCCCGGTCGAACAGTTCCTCGTCCACGAGGAACGCGTAGTGCTGCATCTGGATCTCCACCGGCGGCTCCGCGAACTGGAGCAGTACGCCGTCCGCCAGCTGGATGTTGACGAACGGCCCCCAGGACGGGGCTTCGTCCAGCTCCAGCAGCTCCCGGAAGAACCGCGCGGACGCATGGCGGTCCACGGCGGCGACGATGGTGTGGTTGAACGAAACGGACATGGCTGACGACCTCGTGATCTCTTCGGCTCGACACAGTGTTTTCGTACGGTGTACGAGCCGGGGGAGGCCCCCGCGCCAGGCATACGGAACACCCGGCGGGGCACGTCCGGCGGGGGCTCAGCCCACCACCGGATCGCCGTTCCGTGCATGGCGTATCGCCGGTCCGGTGTTCACGGGCACGACCCTACGGGCGATCGCCGGCCGGGTACAGTTGTTTGTCGCCCGAGGACGTGCGCGTACGCGTGTGCAGCTTCCACGCCCGGCCACCGCGGACCCCGGTGGACGCCCCTCCCGACCGACAGGTACGCCTTCTTGTCCTCCGCACCGTCCTCGACCGCGCCCGCGTCCCCGTTCCGCCTGCGCGCCCTGAAACCCGACTGGATCTCCGACCCCAAGGTGTGGCGCACCGAGGTCCTCGCCGGTCTGGTCGTCGCCCTCGCCCTGATCCCGGAGGCCATCTCCTTCTCGATCATCGCCGGGGTGGACCCCGCGATCGGGCTCTTCGCCTCCTTCACGATGGCGGTCACGATCTCCATCGTCGGCGGCCGCCGCGCGATGATCTCCGCCGCGACGGGCGCGGTCGCCCTGGTGATCGCCCCGGTCAACCGGGAGCACGGCTTCGGCTATCTGGTCGCCACCGTGATCCTGGCGGGCCTCTTCCAGATCCTGCTGGGCGCCCTGGGCGTCGCCAGGCTGATGCGGTTCGTGCCGCGCTCCGTGATGACCGGCTTCGTCAACGCCCTGGCGATCCTGATCTTCATCGCCCAGGTGCCTGAGATGCACGACGTGCCGTGGGCGGTCTACCCGCTGCTCGCCGGGGGCCTGCTGCTGATGGTGTTCTTCCCGAAGGTCACCCGGGTCATCCCGGCGCCCCTGGTCTCCATCGTCGTGCTCACCACGATCACCCTGGCGGCGGGGATCGCGGTCCCGGCCGTCGGCGACAAGGGCGAGCTGCCCTCCTCGCTCCCCGTGCCCGGCCTGCCCGACGTGCCGTTCACCCTGGACACCCTGACCACCATCGCCCCGTACGCCCTGGCGATGGCGCTGGTCGGGCTGATGGAGTCCCTGATGACCGCGCAGCTGGTGGACGACATCACGGACACCCGCTCCGACAAGACCCGCGAATCGGTCGGCCAGGGCATCGCCAACATCGTCACCGGCTTCTTCGGCGGCATGGGCGGCTGCGCCATGATCGGCCAGACGATGATCAACGTCCGCGTCTCCGGGGCCCGCACCCGCCTCTCCACGTTCCTCGCGGGCGCGTTCCTGATGGTCCTCTGCATCGTCTTCGGCCCGGTCGTCTCCGACATCCCGATGGCGGCGCTGGTCGCTGTGATGGTGATGGTCTCCTTCGCCACGTTCGACTGGCACTCCATCGCCCCGAAGACCCTGCGCCGCATGCCGGTGGGGGAGACGGCGGTCATGGTCATCACCGTCGCCATCGTCGTCGCCACGTCCAACCTGGCGATCGGTGTCGTCGTCGGCTCGGTCACCGCGATGGTGATCTTCGCCCGCCGCGTCGCGCACCTGGCCGACGTCACCGCGGTCGTGGACCCGGACGGCAGCCAGGTCGTCTACTCCGTCACCGGCGAGCTCTTCTTCGCCTCCTCCAACGACCTGGTCACCCGCTTCGCGTACGCCACCGACCCCGACAGGATCGTCATCGACCTCACGGCCACCCACATCTGGGACGCCTCGTCGGTCGCGGCCCTGGACGCGATCGAGACGAAGTACGCCGCGCGCGGCAAGACGGTCGAGATCGTGGGCCTCAACCAGCCGAGCGCGGCCCTGCACGGCACCCTGAGCGGCGAGCTGACGGGCGGGCACTAGACATGGATGTGTACGAGGCCGTGGACAGCCGCCGGGCCGTGCGGGCGTTCAGCGACGAGCCGGTGCCCAAGGAGGTGCTCGTACGCGTGCTGAACGCCGCGACACGGGCTCCGTCCAGCGGGAACCTCCAGCCGTGGCATCTGTACGTCGTCACCGGCGAGCCCCTGGCCGAACTGAAACAGCGCGCGACCGGCAGGGCCCTGGCGGGAGACCCGGGTGACGAGCGGGAGTATCCGATGTACCCCGACGCACTGTCCTCGCCGTATCGGGACCGCTTCTTCGCCGCGGCGGCCCAGCGTTACGAGGCACTGGGGATCGAGCGCGACGACCCCGACCGACCCCGGCGGATCGCCGCCCTGAACGCGGAGGCCTTCGGGGCGTCGGTCGTCCTGTTCTGCTACCTGGACCGGACGATGGGGCCCGGACAGTGGGCTGACGCGGGGATGTACGTGCAGACGATCATGCTGCTGCTCAGGGCGGAGGGGCTGCACAGCTGCCCCCAAGTGATGTGGACCAACTACCGGGAGACCGTCAAGCGCACCGTCGGAGCCCATGACGAGCTCGTGCTGTTCTGCGGCATCTCGGTGGGGTTCGAGAAAGAAGGCGTGCCACGGCTGCGGACCGGGCGGGCGGACATGGCGGAAACGGTGAGCTTCATCGGCGGGTGACCGCTGACGGCCGAGACCGCCAGGACGCTCCCTGGGCCCGGGGGAGCGCCCCCCGGCTCCGTCGTCGCGCCTACCCCGCGACGGCCCCGTGCAGGAAGACGTCGACCAGCTCCCGCGAGGTGAGGTCCGGCTCGTCGTCCGTACGCGGCTGAGTGAACAGCAGCCCGAAGAAGAGCGCCGCGATCTGCTCCGGGGTGCGGCGCAGGGCGGCACGGTCGGGCTCCAGCAACTCCGCCACGGCCGCGCGGATCCGCGCCGACGACTCATTGCGCCCCGCGCCGCGCACCGGTCCGGGGTGCTTGCCGCCGCCATGCCCCAGCGACCCGAGGATCGCGCCCATCCTGGCCATGTGCGCCTGAAGCGCCTCGGCCGCCTCCACGAGCCGGTCGGACAGCGGCTGGGTCAGATCGATCGCGTCGAGCTCACGGATCGCGTGCTCGGGGGACAGCGCCTCGGCCACACACGCCTGCATCAGCTCGTCCTTGTCGGCGAAGACCCGGAAGACCGTGCCCTCCCCGATCCCCGCGGCCCGGGCGACCTTCGCGGTCGTGACGGCGGAACCGTACTCGGCGATCAGCGGAATCGCCGTCTGAATGATCATCGCGCGCCGCTGCTCCGGCGACATGGCGGGGGCGCGGCGGCGGGCGGTCGGGTTCTCCTTGGCTTCGGTCATGCCCCAACCATACGGAGTGAGTCCTCACTCCGTCAATGAGTGAGGACTCACTCCGCTGCGGTCGGGTGCGGGTCCAGAAGCGCCCGCACTGCCGAAGTTCCGGCGAAGTCCCGAGCCAGAGCGTCCATCAGTACCTCGTCGCAAACCTGCCCGAGCCAGTAACCGGCCTCCCGCAGCCGCCCCGCGTGCTGGAACCCGGCACGCTCGTACGCCTTGATCCCGGCCGCGTTCGGGGCCAGCACCTTGAGCCACACCATGCGCAGACTGGCAACGTGGAACGCGTAGTCGAGGGTCAGCCGAGTCGCCTCGACACCGAGCCCGCGCCCCCGGGCTTCGCGTGCCAGCATGACGACGAACTCGGCGGTGCGTACGGATTCGTCGGGCAGCAGGGTGGTGACGCCGATCGGGACGGGCTCGGCGCCGCTCAGGTCGTAAACGGTGAAGCGGATGTTGGCCCCCCGGAGCTGGTGCTGCATGCCCTCGGCACGCGCCTCCAAGGACTCGGGGACCTGGCGGCCGTAGCAGATCATGAGGGAGGGATCCTGCTCCCACTTCCAGTACGTCTCGACCAGATCCGCACGGTAGGAGCCCAGGCCACACGTCTCGGTGGCCAGCCACAGAGCCGGCTCAGTCATGGGTGTCTCCGATCATCAGGACGGGCGTGTAGAGGAGCGTGGACGCCGGTTCGACCGCGAGGGCTCCGTCGCCAGTCTGGACCCACGCGTGCAGGCGTACGGGGTCCGGCGCGACACCGTGACACCAGACGACGGACCGGCGCCGCAGGGCGAGGAGGAGCACGGCGGCGGCCGACTCCTCCAGACAGGCGGTGCGGGCAGGTGAATACCAGGCGGCCCGGCGCACGGCGAGGACGGCACGCTCGGCCTGCTCGGGGGTGGCGGGCCGGGTGGTTGTCGACGTGGCCGCGCGGATGGCTTCGGTGATACGTCGCATGGCGGTTTCCTTCCTCCCCGCCGCTTTGACCGCCAGGACACAGGCGAGGGCGGCGGCTGCGGCCGAGCTCCACGCATTGCGGGGGACGGTGAGACCTGCAGGGTGCTCGGTGCTGCCCCAGCTGGCCTTCGGCGCGATCGACGGAGCGGGCTCTGCGGGAATCAGGCAGCGCACGCCACCGGTGTCGTAGTCGATGACGACCTGAACATGGCCGAAGTCGACGGACCGCTCCATTACTCCACCTTTCCGGGGGCAGGGGCGACCCACACGGGATCAGGGGTGTGGGTGATGGTGCGCAACCAGGCGTCGGCAGCCAAGGCCTGCTCGATGTGCGCGAGCGGCATCGGGACCCCGGCGGCGGCGTGGCGGAGCTGCTCACGGAATCGCTTCGTGTCGATCAAGCCGAGCGCGGCCAGATTCATGCCCCCGGTGTCGAGGAGCTGGGGAAGGGCGGCGCGCAGTCCGCCGTAGTGGTCTGCCTCGAAGGCGCCCTTCGTGGTGCGGGCCACCAGTTCGGCGGGGAGGAGATCGGCGAACGCCCGTTTCAGCACCGGCTTGTAGGCGTAGAGAGGGGGACGCAGACCGACTGGGGTCCTCAGCACCGCGTCGACCACGGAGGCATCAAGGAATGGATTGTGCAGATCGATTCCGCAGGCGTCTGCCAGCTCGGCGTCGGCCACCGCCGTACGTGCCACTTCGCGGATCTCGTCAACGAGGATGCGTACCGAGGCGTCCAGGCCCGGTAGAGGGTCGGGCGCGGCAGCGTAGTCCTCGGCGGCCTCGGTGAGGAAACGTACGGCGGAAGACTCCGCCCATGCCGGTACGGGCAGGGTGGAGAACCACCTGACATCACCCCGAGTCGGCTTGACCCCGCTGGTCAGCTCGGTGGTGAGTGCTGCCGAGGCGCCCTCGCGAGTGATGGCCGTCATCATCGACGCGGAGCGAAGCAGTGGGACGACAGCGATGTGCCGAAGCCGGGCCCACCCGAATGCCTCGCGGACCGCGCGGGTGCAGCGACGATGGCGCAGGAGATCGGCGAGTTGGGCCGGCGGCTGGAAGAGGATGCCGTCCCCGCCGTCGCCGGTCAGATGAGTACGGGTGCCGAGTTCGCTTCGCATCCAGCGGAATTGGGCCAGGAGTCGGGTCTGCGTGAGCGTGGAAGGCGCGGGCTCGTCGGTCACGGGGACGTCGGTGAGGGTGGTGTACGGCCGGTGTTCATCGCCGAGGGGGAGGAGGCGGTGGCGGAGCCGGCCGTCGGAGGCCGCAGCGGTGAGCCGGGCGTAATGGAGGTCGGCGCCGTCGAGGACACCACGGGGGTGGATGGTGACAGCGTTCACCGGATCCGGCGCGGTGCGGGAAGCGAGGACGGCGACCGTGGAGGAGTCGAGACCACCGGAGAGGTCGCTCGACAGGGCCGGGTCGGTGTCGGCACGGAGACGTACGGCGGCAGTGAGGGCGTTACGCAGACACAGGTGCGGTGGCGGCCCGTCGAGGGGGTCGGGGCACCACGTGGTGCTGTACGTGTACCGGTCTCCGGTGGCGGGCAGTTCGATGCGGCTGCCGGGCGGGAGCTGTTCGACTCCGGCGAAATACGTACGGCCAGAGGCCAATACGGGCACGGATGGAGCGAGGAACGCGCATGCCAGACGCTTGGTGTCGACGTGAGCGCCCGCCAGGGCGCCGAGGTGGCGGGCCGACGTCGACCACGCCCAGGTCCCCTGCCAGGCGACTGCGTACAGGGGCAGTGCGGCGGCCGGGTCGGTGTGGAGGACCAGCCCGTGTGCCAGCTCCTCCAGGACCGCGTAGGTGCCCGGCCACTGCCACGTCGCGCGGGTGGGCACAGGGCAATCGGCGAGGGTCTGTACCTCCTCTGCGGTGGCTCCGCAGAAGCCGATGACATGGACGCGGCGGCCGGGCCGCCGCGCTGTGCGGACGGGGATGTTGCCGAGCCGCCACAGAGATGACGTGGTGAAGCTCTCCGCGCCGAGTGGGCGAGGGAGGCCGGGTCGGGTGGTGCTGAATCCGCCGATGGGCAACGTGTCCTCCAGATCCTGCGAAGGGGGTGCGGCCTCGACCCGAAGGCCGGGGCCGCACCCGTGCGACAGGGGTCAGCAGTTGTACGCGCGGCGCTTGTCCTCGGACTGTCCGCCGCCTTGGCCCTCGGTCAGCTCGGCGACGTCGCCGAGGTCGATCGCCACCGGCTTCCTCTCGGGAGTGGTGGTGCCGTTCTCGTTGCGGGTGTCGATCATGGTGATGCTCCTTCGGTGGATGCGCGAGTGTTGGCTGGTGGTGCCTCCGCCCGGGGCCGGCGATCCAGCGGGGCGGAAGTTGGTGGGCTGTCGCTGTCTCGATGTCGCGGACCTGCCGGTGCAGCCAGGGGTGATCGTCCTCGTGGAGGAATGATCCGAGGCCGACGGCGGTCATCGTGTGGCCTCCTCTTCGAGCAGGTCGTCCTCCTCGAACCGGGCGAGGAACGCCGCGAACCCTTCCTGGGCACGGGCCGTCAGGTCTGAGCTCGGAACGCCGTACTCCGGCTGCTCGTCGGAGGGGAGGGGCGTGGTCATCGCGCATTCCTACGGGTGGGGTCGGCGCAGCGGGCCGCGCTACGGACAGGGCGTGGTCGCTGCTGAGGCGGAGCGGCCCGGAGCGTTCTTCGCCTTCCGGGGCGTGTGATCAGTCAACGACCGTCAGGCGGCTGTGGACAGGAAAGGTCGCAGTCGATTCGCCCAAGACCAAGCGGAAAACTTTACGTTCGCATGACCCGGCGGCTGTTCCGGACGTACCGGCCCGGCTACGTTCTGTCGCATGGGAGCGAATGTCATCCTGAGAGGCCGGATGGATGAACTCGGCCTGACGCAGGACGAATTAGCACGTCAGATGAATGTCGCGCTCGAAGAAATCGGGGGGAGGCCGGGGGATGTGTCCGCGCGGACGGTGCGCAATCTTCTCAACGGCAGCACCCGAAGGCCGATCGGCCGCACATGCGCCGCACTCGAAGCGGTATTCGGGTGCCCCGCAGCGGATCTAGGGTTCGTCCCACCACGCACCGCCGTACGAGCGGAGGACCCAGTGCACCGCCGTACCTTCCTTGTCGCGGCGACCGGAACCGCCGCCGTCGCCGCCGCTGCTCCGCCACGCCTCACGCGGCTGGGGCAGGCCGACGCCGACCGGTTTCATCTGGAGTACACCGAACTGCTGCGCGGTGACGCGCGGCTCGGCGGGGCGGGGAAGATCGAGAACAAGGCCATCGAACTCGCGTCGCGCATCCAGTCGTCGCTCGCCGGCGGTGGCGTCTCGGACCGCGTGAGGCGCCAGCTGTACCGGCTCGCCTCCGATGCCACGTGTCTGGCGGCCTTCGCCGCCATCGACGCCCGTGCTCCGCGGCGTGCCCGCTCCCACCTCGACCAGGCTCTCCCCCTCGCGGGCCTGGCGCGCGAGGGGGAGGCCATGTACCGCGTGTGGGACCACCTGATGCTCACCTCCAGCCAACGCGAGAACCACGCCGAGGCAGCGGCCGGTGCCGAGGTCATGAAGCGGTCCTCGACCGCTCGGCGCGACCCGCTGTACGCGTCGCTGGGACACATGCGGCACGCCAACGCCCTGGCCAGGCTGCATCAGCCCACTGAATCCCTGCGTGCCATGAGCTTCGCGGAGAAGACGTTCGGACGCGCCGACGGCGTACGGCCCTCCGCGTGGATCTCGTTCTACAACCGAGCCGAATTCGACGCCCTGTCGTCGTACGTCTGGACCGCACTCGGGGACCACGAGCGGGCCGAGTCCTGCCTCCACCGCACTCTCGCGGCGATCCCCGACGACATGGTCCGCAACAAGGCCCTCTACACGGCGCACCTGTCGCTCGCCCAGGCGAGGCAAGGAGAGGTGGAGCTCGCCGCCGGAACAGGACGCCGCGCGTACGAGATGCTGCTGCCGGCGTCCGGATCGCTGCGCACGACGAGGACACTCGCCGTCACTCGCCAAGTCATCGAGGCCACGGGCACGAAGGCGCCCGAGGTCGTGAGCTGGATCGAGGAGTCACGCCGATGGATCTGAAAACGTACACGCACGCCGACGCCCCGGACGTGCGCTCCCTGCTCCTGGACATACACGACGAGGTCTACGCGAACGAGCCCGACCCGTTCCACTCGCGCGAGCGGTTCTCGTACTACGTCGATCTGTGGTCCGGGCGCGAGGACTGGCTGTGCGTCTCGGGCTGGGAGGACGGCGGAGCGGTCGGATACGCGTACGGTTCGAGGTTCAAACCGGGCGGCTGGTGGAAGGGCGCGGACCGGCCCAGGGGTGTGCGCGGCCGCATCTTCGCTCTGTCCGAGCTGATGGTGGTGCCCCGGTGGCAGGGCACCGGCAGGGCGCAGCAGCTCCATGACGCGCTGATCCGATCGGTCGAGGTCGACTTCGTGACACTCCTGGTCGACTCCACCCACCCGAGGGTGCAAGCCCTGTACGAGAAGTGGGGCTACGAAAAGCGAGACGAGGCCAAGCCGTCCGAGGACTCCCCGCTGTACGCGGTGATGGTCAGGACATTGCGAGAGGCACCCGCGCAGCGCGAGGCACAACCGAAAGGCCCTGTCGCTCTCCGCGGAGAGTGACAGGGGTCTTGCTCTGGCGAAACCGCGATTCAGAGATCGGAGTACAGCTGGACGAGCCTCCTGACCCGGCAGACGGCTCCAGCCGGTCTGGTCGGTGCACAACGGATGCACGAGACGGCCGTCCCGTCAGATGGCCGTTTGTGTGCTCACTGCCGTGAAGAGCTGAGGTCGCGCCTTATCACCTGCGGTTCTTCTTTGAATACGGCGTCGACACGCCGTTGTGGCCAGGTCCGTCTGGCATGGCCGTCTTCGACAGCCCCTACGGATACCCCTGCGTTCCGGAGAAACTTCCCATCACGGCAGCCACCAGCAACGAACTCACCAGCCTCGCAGACCTCTACCAGTTCTCACTCGACTGGGACCATCCTGCAGGTCCCTCGCCCTGGACCCAGGGGCAGCAGGAATCGTTCCGGCATGAGGCCGATACCGCGCTGGAAGCGTTGCGCCGCGAACTTGGAGACGGGTGGACGATTGAGGACCAGAGGAGCTGACTGCCCTCTGCGGCAGATGCCCCTCGGGGCTGTCGGGCGTACGTACGAGATGTTCGGGGATGCCGGCGGCTATGCGGGTAGCTGCGATGTCGGCAAGGGGCGGACGAGCGCCAGGCATCGACCAGATCTAGCCGTCTTGTGGGTTCTGCCGGTTGTATGGAAAGGGCCTCTGCCACACTCCACAGCTGATGTACCAGGCAACGAATCGGGGGTATGCAGGCCATGGCGCAGACGAGAAAGGGCTACTACCGGGCAGCGCACTACGTGAAGCCGTCGACGGTATCCAGAAAGGCCAAGAAGCCGGCGTTCTGGGTTGTCGCGGTGGGCGCGCTCTTGCTGATCGCCGCTTGGAATTCCCTCTTCGGTGACGACGGCGACAAGACGAAGCCGGAACCTCAGAGGACGGTCCAGTCAGCCACGGAGTCGCCGGCGCGTTAGTTCTCGGAGGGCTCGCGCCCAAGCAGTCGCGGTGCGGATGTCCTGGCTCCGGGGCTGCTGCTCCTCGGAATCAGGCGCCGCTTTAGCGGGGAGAGTAGATCGCAGCTGCTCCCAGCGCAGTTGCCAGTCACCCAGCCGCTCGTCCGGCATTCCGCAGGCGGTCAAGTAGGCGCTGGTTGTATGCCAGGTCCTGGGAAGATTCTTGCGGTTGAGGAGGGTACTGACTGTTCCGGTCGAGATCTGGCCGCCGGAGCGGTGGCTGATTGCTGAGTGGGTGAGGCCGCTTGTGACACGCACTTGACCCAGTGCGTTGATGAACCCTTCGACGCTGCGGATGGCCGCCGGATCTGGCCATGCGCGGAGGTCGGCAGAGCCCGCGTAGTGGCTGGCGGGCACCTGTGTTCGACTGAAGGCAGGGTTCCAGCTCAGTGCGAGCTGGCCGTTGCTGTTACGTTCTCTTCCTTGAGGGACGGGGTGCCCCTTCGCGGAGAGGGATTTCCTCAGCTGCAAGAAGACGTTGTCGAGGTCGAGCTGTTCCGGGCCTCCGGCAATACCCGTGGTGAGGATTTTGAGAAGCTCACCGGTGAATGCAGTGTGGGGCTCCCCGGGCGGGGCGAGTGCCTGACGGGTCTCCGAGGCTGCGGCGAGAAGATAGGTCCCTTCGACATCGGCTTGGGCGGCAAGATCTGAGGGCCCCATTGTTCCCAGGGCCAGGCCCGCGTAGCAGCAGTCAAGTATGACGACAGTCCGCTCGGCTCTTCCCTCCAGCAACGCGCTTCGCAGCCAGCTGTATTGAAGTCCCGTCTCCACCCGCTGCTGCCTGGATTGGGGTAGCCCCAGATAGAGCTCGCCCTCCGGCGTGACCAGTCCATGCCCCGCGTAGTACACCAGCAGCGTGTCCCTGGCCGCATCTGCGGCATCACGCAGGGTGTCCATCACGGCGATCGCACTCGTCGGCCCGGAGAGCACCTGGCAGTCGTCTCGGCTGAGATTCCAGGAGGTGGGCCCAGTGAGTACCTCGGCCAAGGAGCTGAGGTTGTTGGAGACGGCCGGCAGGTCTTCGAGGAAGGCGTACGAGCTGGTCCCGACCAGTACCGCCTTTGTGGCGCCGGCGTCCGGGAACACGCTCAACTCGCTGGGCCCCTCTGACCGTCTCCCCGGTCCTCCCGAAGCAGCTGGTTGATCCGCTCGATCTGTTCATCGCTGCAGTCCGTCAGGGCATCGATGAGATCGTTGTGCCGGACGGTGACACGAGTGGCCCGCGGCCGTGTCTGCTTCCAGGCAGCAAGCGCCAGAGTGAAGTTCGCGGCGTTCCATCCGTTCTCGGTGATCAACTGCAGAACGTCGGCTGCTGCCCCCATCTCGCCCTCGCGCGGTGGCTGCTCGCGCATCTCCAGGGTCGCGGTCCGCCGGATGTCAGGATCCTGACGAAGCCAGGTGAGCAGCGAACGGAGTTCGTCGTTCGACGGCTCGACACGAACCTCAACGCGCATGCGATCCCCCTGTTGCCGTGCTTCGAGTCTTGGCGGTCTTCCCTATGGTCGCGGATGAGCGGGTGCGTGGGGCTGTCTTCACCGAACCTCGCTGAAAGAGGTTGGCCTCCGCGTGATCCTCGCGGCCGACGGGATCGACGTCGTCCTTCAGTACGTCTCGACCAGATCCGCACGGTAGGGCCCCAGGTCACACGGCTGGGTGGTCAGCCGCAGAATCGGCTCAGTCACGGGTGTGTCCGATCGTCGTCATGACGGATGCGAACTTGCAGAGTCTTCTCTGCAGAGAATCCTATGCAGAGAAGACTCTGCAACCTACGCTACTGGCATGCCCGACGAACCGGAACGCACAGCACGGCCCGCCAAGCCCACCCGGCGCCTCGATGCGCGCAGTCTGCGGGGACTGGCCCATCCGCTGCGGATGAGCATCTTCGAACTGCTCAGCCTGGACGGCCCAGCCACCGCCACCAGGCTCGCCGAACGCCTCGGGGAGAACACCGGGACCATCAGCTGGCACCTGCGCCACCTCGCCGAACACGGCTTCATCGAGGAGGAGACCGGGCGGGGTACGAAACGCGAGCGCTGGTGGAGAAGGGCCGACGTATCCAATGAGCTGAACACGGCCGATTTCCGCGACGATCCCGACACCCGGGGCGCGTTGTCGGTCTACCTGCACGAACTGCTTCAGCAGCACTTCAACCGGGTCGTGAAGTACATCGGCGAGGACTGGGACGACACATGGCGGAGCGCCGGTACCGTCTCGGACTGGAGTGACCTGCGGATGACCCCGAAACAGTTGGAAGCACTCAACGCGGAGCTCATGGCTGTCATCACCCGCCACACCCCTGCTCCGAACGCCGACCCCGCCCCGGACGCGCTCCCCGTCGTCGTGCAGCTCCAGTCCTTCCCGCGCAAGGGCCGTGGCTCCGCATGAGCCACGACATACGCGGTGGCCTGCTGCGTCGCCACCGCGATTTCCGCCTGCTGTGGTGCGGTGAGACCGCCGGCAAGTTCGGTGCGTCCGTCACCGGGGTGGCGATGCCACTCGTCGCCGTATCCACCTTGGACGCCAGTACGTTCGAGGTCGGACTGCTGAGCGCCGCCGCCTGGGCCCCCTGGCTGATCATCGGCCTCCCGGTCGGTGTCTGGGTGGACCGGCTGCGCCGCAGGCCGATCATGCTGGCCGCCGCCGCGGTTTCCCTCGTGCTCTTCGCCGCCGTTCCGATCGCCTCATGGTCCGGTCGGCTGAGTATCGGACTGCTGCTCGCCGTTGCCCTGCTGGCAGGCACGGCAACGGTGTTCTTCCAGACCGCCTACACCGCCTATCTCCCCACCATCCTGGATCCCGATGACCAGCCCGAGGGCAACGCCAAACTGCACGGCAGCGCATCCGCCGCGCAGATCGCCGGGCTCGGCTCGGGCGGCCTGATCGCGCAGTTGGCAGGTGCGGTGAACGGGATGTTCGCCAACGCCGCGACGTTCCTCGTCTCCCTCCTGTGCCTCGCGGGCATCCGGCATCGCGAGCCGCACGTCACCAGGACCGGAAAGCGCCCCACCTCACTGGCCGGTGAAGTCCACGAAGGGCTGCGGTTGATCGCCCACGACCCCTGGTTTCGCACGTTCACGCTTTTCGGAGCCGCCTCCAACCTGGCCCTCATGGGGTACCAGTCGATCCAAGTGGTCTTCCTGGTCCGGAGCGTGGGCCTGGCCCCGGGGGCGGTCGGCGCACTCATCGCGGCGACCAGCGCCGGAGGCGTAGCCGGGGCATTCGCCGCACGCCGGGTCGCCCACCGGATCGGCACCGCCCGCGCGACCCTGCTGTTCGAACTGGGACTGCCCTCACTCGGTCTGCTCATCCCGTTGACCACCGGCGGAGCCGGGATCCTGCTCTTCGTGACAGGTGGCTTCAGCGTCTCCGCGGGCGTCGTCGCAGGCAACATCATCAAGGCGAGCTTCCAGCAACGCTACTGCCCGCCGGATCTCCTCGGCCGTCTCACCGCAAGCTCGGCATTCCTCGGCTACGGAGCGATCCCTGTCGGAGCACTGCTCGGCGGCGTGCTCGGAACCGTACTCGGCCTCCGCACCGCCATGGCCCTCATGACAGCGGGAATCCCGCTTGCCGCACTGATCCTGCTCCTCTCACCGATCCGGCACTCCCGCGACCTGCCGACGTCCCGCCGGGCAAGGAGCAGTCCGAGCACGGCAGAGAGCCCTGCCGCTCTCCGTGGAGAGTGACAGGGCTCCTGCTCCGGCGCAGCCGCGATTTAGAGGTCGAAGTAAAGCTCAAACTCGTGCGGGTGCGGGCGCAGCTGGATCGGGGCGATCTCGTGGGTGCGCTTGTAGTCGATCCACGTCTCGATCAGGTCGGACGTGAAGACACCGCCCGCCTGGAGGTACTCGTTGTCGGCCTCGAGGGCGTCCAGGACGGCCGGGAGGGACGTCGGGACCTGCTGGACGTTGGCGTGCTCCTCGGGAGCCAGCTCGTACAGGTCCTTGTCGATCGGCTCGGCCGGCTCGATCTTGTTCTTGATGCCGTCCAGGCCGGCCATCAGAAGCGCCGAGAAGGCCAGGTACGGGTTGGACGACGGGTCCGGCGCGCGGAACTCGACGCGCTTGGCCTTCGGGTTGGAGCCCGTGATCGGGATGCGCATCGCGGCGGAGCGGTTGCGCTGCGAGTACACCATGTTGACCGGGGCCTCGAAGCCGGGCACCAGGCGGTGGTACGAGTTCACCGTCGGGTTGGTGAAGGCCAGCAGCGACGGGGCGTGCTTGAGGATGCCGCCGATGTAGTAGCGGGCGGTGTCCGAGAGGCCCGCGTAGCCCTGCTCGTCGTAGAACAGCGGGTCGCCGCCGGCCCACAGGGACTGGTGGACGTGCATGCCCGAGCCGTTGTCGCCGAAGATCGGCTTCGGCATGAAGGTCGCGGTCTTGCCGTTGCGCCAGGCGACGTTCTTCACGATGTACTTGAAGAGCATCAGGTCGTCGGCTGCGGCGAGCAGCGTGTTGAACTTGTAGTTGATCTCCGCCTGGCCGCCGGTGCCGACCTCGTGGTGCTGGCGCTCGATCTCCAGGCCGCTCTTCTGCAGCTCCAGGGACATCTCGGCGCGCAGGTCCGCGTGGTGGTCGACCGGGGAGACCGGGAAGTAGCCGCCCTTGTAGCGGACCTTGTAACCGCGGTTGTTCTCGACCGCACCGGTGTTCCAGGCGGCGGCCTCGGAGTCGATGTGGTAGAAGCTCTCGTTCGCCGATGTCTGGAAGCGGACGTTGTCGAAGACGTAGAACTCGGCCTCGGGACCGAAGTACGCAGTGTCGGCGATGCCGGTGGAGGCGAGGTACGCCTCCGCCTTCTTGGCCACGTTGCGCGGGTCACGGCTGTACTGCTCGCCGGTGATCGGGTCGTGGATGAAGAAGTTGATGTTGACGGTCTTGTCACGGCGGAAGGGGTCGACCCGGGCGGTCGACAGGTCCGCGCGGAGCGACATGTCGGACTCGTGGATGGCCTGGAAGCCGCGGATCGACGAGCCGTCGAAGGCAAGCTCGTCGGCCGGGTTGAAGGTCGCCGCCGGCACGGTGACGTGCTGCATCACGCCGGGCAGGTCGCAGAACCGGACATCGATGAACTTGACGTCGTTGTCGGCGATGAACTTCTTCGCGTCGTCGGCGTTCTGGAACATCCAACTCCTCCTACTCCCGGCCCGGGAGGGACGGGGTTGCAGCTCGTTGTGTGACCAGTGCGGTGGCACACGCTGGACCCGACCATAGGCAGACCGGATTTCTCAAGCATGACCCATTTGTTTCGCCGAAGTTAACCGGCGCGGCTGCGGGGAGCGGCCGTACGGGCCCCGTACCGCCCCTTTGGCGTGGGCTTACGGGCCTCACGGCCGTATCAAAAGGGTGTCCGAGGAGTGGGACGACCCGTGGGACACCACCCGCGGGGCAAGGCGCCCGGGCGGGCGCAGTACCGTGGTCGGGTGGACAATAGGCAAGCAATCGGATCGTGGCTCTCCGGGCCGCGCGCGGCCGCCGAGGACATGGGCGCCGACTTCGGCCACCGGGGCAAGCGGCTCGGCCTCCCCGAGCAGGGCCCCGGGGCCATCGCCCCGCTCGGCCGGCGCTTCGGGGCCCTCTTCATCGACTGGGCCCTGTGCATGCTGATCGCATACGGGCTCTTCGCTCGCGGTGACCAGCAGGCGACCGGCAACTGGGCGCTCGGCATCTTCCTGGTCATGAGCGTGCTCACCGTCGGCACGATCGGCTGCACCCCCGGCAAGCGCCTCATGGGCACCCGGGTCGTCGCCGAGGAGGGTGGCCGCCTCGGCCTCGTCCGGGTCCTCATCCGCAGTGTCCTGCTCTGCCTGGCGATCCCGGCCCTCGTCTGGGACCGCGACGGCCGCGGCCTCCACGACCGCCTGGCCCGCGCGGTCCAGATCCGCGCCTGAGACGTAGAGAACGTGAAGAGGGCGGGCCGCGAACGGCCCGCCCTCTTCACGTTTCCGTACGCGTCAGCGCATCTTGCCGCGCGGCATCCGCATGCCCTTCGGCATGGGGCCCTTCGGCAGCGGCATGTTGCTCATCAGGTCGCCCATCGCGCGGAGCCGGTCGTTGGCGGCCGTCACCTGGGGGCCGGTCAGCACGCGGGGCAGCTTCAGCATCTTGGTGCGCACCTTCTTCAGCGGCACCTGGCCCTCGCCGTTGCCGACGATGATGTCGTGGACGGGGACGTCCACCACGATGCGGGCCATCTTCTTCTTCTCGGCCGCGAGCAGGCTCTTCACCCGGTTCGGGTTGCCCTCGGCGACCAGCACGATGCCCGCCTTGCCCACGGCGCGGTGCACGACGTCCTGGCTGCGGTTCATCGCGACCGCCGGGGTCGTCGTCCAGCCGCGGCCCACGCGGTCCAGGACCGCCGCCGCAGCGCCCGGCTGGCCCTCCATCTGCCCGAAGGCCGCGCGCTCGGCACGGCGTCCGAAGACGATCGCCATCGCGAGGAGCGCGAGCACGAAGCCCAGGATGCCCAGGTAGATCGGGTGATCGATCAGAAAACCGATCGCGAGGATGACACCGAAGGTGACGATTCCCACACCCGCGACCACAAGACCGATCTTGGAGTCGGTCCGCTTGGTCATCTTGTAGGTCAGAGCGATCTGCTTGAGCCGCCCCGCGTTCTCGGCGCTGTCCGCGCCTTCAGTGGTGTTTGCCTTCCTCGCCATGCAATGAAGTTTACGTGGCCTTCGAACGACGGGCGGCCACGGCCTCCCGTTCCGGCACGTAGCCGGACGCGGCCCGGTCCTTCGCCCGGCGGCGGTCCTCCAGGACGGCCGTCCAGGCGTTGCGCCGGGCGGTGCGCTGGCCGCTGCTGAGCAGCAGCGACTCCACGGCGCGGAGGGTGTTGGTGACGGTCGGGATGACGTTGGCGCGTACCGGCGCGGCCTGCATCGTGGCAAGTCCCCTCGGAAACGATGTACGTGTGCTGCGCGGACTGGAGACGGGTGGCGGAACTGTCACCGCACCGCTCGTGTATCCAGGGTCACCGTTCGGTGTTACCAGCGCGTGACCGGTCGGTCAAACACCAATGAAACCTTGATACGGGCCCCGCGCACGCCGACGCGGTCCGTCCGCGCCCCCGGCCTCTCGGGCCTGCGGGGACGGGACGGACCGCGTCGGGCGGGTGACGGATTACGCGGACGGCACCGGGGCCTCGGCCTCGCGCCGGTCCATCGCCTGCTGGAAGAGGCGGCCCGCGCGGTACGAGGAGCGGACGAGCGGGCCGGACATGACGCCGGAGTAGCCGATCGCGTCGGCCTCGTCCTTCAGCTCCACGAACTCGTTCGGCTTCACCCAGCGCTCGACCGGGTGGTGGCGCACCGACGGCCGCAGGTACTGCGTGATCGTGATGAGCTCGCAGCCCGCGTCGTACAGGTCCTGAAGCGCCTCGCTGACCTCTTCGCGGGTCTCGCCCATGCCGAGGATCAGGTTCGACTTGGTCACCAGGCCGGCCTCGCGGGCGCGGGTGATGACCTCCAGGGACCGCTCGTAGCGGAAGCCCGGGCGGATGCGCTTGAAGATGCGCGGCACCGTCTCCACGTTGTGCGCGAGCACCTCGGGGCGCGAGGAGAAGACCTCCGCGAGCTGGGCGGGCTCGGCGTTGAAGTCGGGGATCAGCAGCTCGACCTTGGTGCGGCCGGCCTCGCGGTCCGCCGTCTGCGCGTGGATCTGGCGCACGGTCTCCGCGTACAGCCAGGCACCGCCGTCCTCCAGGTCGTCGCGGGCGACGCCGGTGATGGTGGCGTAGTTCAGGTCCATCGTGACGACGGACTCGCCGACGCGGCGGGGTTCGTCCCGGTCCAGCGCCTGCGGCTTGCCCGTGTCGATCTGGCAGAAGTCACAGCGCCGGGTGCACTGGTCACCGCCGATGAGGAACGTGGCCTCGCGGTCCTCCCAGCACTCGAAGATGTTGGGGCAGCCGGCCTCCTGGCACACCGTGTGCAGACCCTCGCTCTTGACGAGTTTCTGCAGCTGGTTGTACTCGGGGCCCATCTTCGCCCGGGTTTTGATCCACTCGGGCTTGCGCTCGATGGGGGTCTGGCTGTTCCGGACCTCAAGGCGCAGCATCTTGCGCCCGTCGGGTGCGACAGACACTCCGGCACTCCCCTTTGCTTTCACTGCATTGGATTCTTCGGCGAACACCAGGGTACGCCCGTAGTTCATTCGGTTGTACGTCCACCCAACCTGGGGCAGGCGGGGCCTATTCCCGGAAGCGCGTTCCGTGGGTCACGCCGTGGCCATGGCGTCGCCGGTGCGCTCGATCGTACGGGGGGCGAGCTCAGCGTTCTCCAGGATGTCCCGGAGGTGCTTCTCGACGACCGGGAGGACCTCGGCGATGGTGATCTCGCGGCCCAGCTCGTAGCTGAGCGAGGTGACGCCGGCGTCCCGGATGCCGCAGGGCACGATGCGGTCGAACCAGGTGTTGTCGGGGTTCACGTTGAGCGCGAAGCCGTGCATCGTGACGCCCTTGGCGACGCGGATGCCGATCGCGGCGAGCTTGCGGTCCTCGCGGCGCTGCCCGGCGTTGGACGGGGCGTACTCCGGACCGTTGAGCCGCGGGTCGAACTCCTCGTCCGCCAGCCGCGGGTCGAAGTCGAGCGTGAGGCCGCCGAGGGCGGGACGCTGCTCGACCGGGTCGCCCAGGACCCAGACGCCGGAGCGGCCCTCGACCCGGCTGGTTTCGACGCCGAACTCGGCGGCGGTGCGGATCAGCGCCTCCTCCAGACGGCGCACATGGGCGACGACGTCCACGGGGCGCGGGAGCTTCTGGATCGGGTAGCCGACGAGCTGGCCCGGGCCGTGCCAGGTGATCTTGCCGCCGCGGTCCACGTCGATGACGGGGGTGCCGTCGAGGGGGCGCTCGCTGTCCGCCGTGCGCCTGCCCGCGGTGTAGACGGGCGGGTGTTCCAGGAGCAGGCAGGTGTCCGGGACGGTGTCCTCGAACCGTGCCGCGTGCACCTCGCGCTGCTTCTGCCACGCCTCCTGGTAGTCGACGGCGTCCTCGCCGAATCCCATGCGGACGAACCGGAGCTCACTCACGGAAGCAGCCTCTCTCCTCGCGGTGCCGGGGGCCGGGGGGTGTCCCCGAACCGCGTCACCCTGCACGAATCGCGCTTAGGGCCTTTCGTCCGGATCAGGCCGGGCTCGCGGGCTCTGGTGCCGCACCTCGCGGCGTTGTCGTCAATCACCAACGCTCCGCGTTGGCTCAATCCTCCGCCTTGCGATGCACGGCACCAGAGCCCGCTCCCTGATCCGGCCTGATCCGCACGAAAGGCCCTAGCCACTGTACGACCGGCGTCGGCGCGTGAGCCGGGCAGGTCTTCCCGTCAGCGCCGTCCACAATCCTCACACGATCGGATGAATGTGGAGCGAAGGGTGCTGAGGCCGCCCCGCAGACAGTTAAATTCGCGCCGTTCGTCAGAGGGCTGCCCGGCCCGGAAGGCAGGAGACCCTAGAGCTGATGTCGGAACGACCTCCGCAGCGCACGCCCAACCGCCGGCTCGCCTCGCTCATCACCGAGGCCGGGTTCTCCAACGCCGGTCTCGCCCGCCGGGTGGACCAGCTCGGCCTCGAACACGGACTCGACCTGCGCTACGACAAGACCTCCGTGACCCGCTGGCTGCGCGGCCAGCAGCCCCGGGGCACCACCCCCGCGCTGATCGCCGAGGTCTTCACCCGGCGCCTCGGCCGCCGCCTCTCCGCGCAGGACCTCGGGCTCGACGCCTGCGCCCCGGTCTACGCGGGCCTGGAGTTCGCCGCCACGCCCGCCGAGGCGGTCGACATCGTCAGCGGCCTCTGGCGCAAGGACTCGGGCAGCCAGACCGAGCTGCGGAAGATCGCGTTCACCCCGGCCGGTCTCGTCGTGCCCAGCCGGGACTGGCTGATCGGCCGGGCCGACGAGTGGGTCGGCAGGCCGGCACCCGCCAGGGCCGGTGCCGCACGGGCGGCCGGTGCGCAGCTCCCCGCCGCCGGGGCCCTGACCGCCGTCCCCGAGCAGGGCGGGCGGCACGGCGTGCGCGGGCCGGTGCCCTCGCGCCCCGGCGGAGTGCCCGCACCGCCCGGCGCCCCGGCCGGGGGCGCGACGGGCAGCCCCGGGGTGCCCCGGCAGCGGCAGACCGAGCGGGGCTCCGGGCTCCGGGTCGGCGAGGGGGACGTGGCCGCGCTGCGCTCGGTGGCCGAGCTCTTCCGTACGCTCGACCACGCCTACGGCGGCGGGCACGCCCGGCAGGCCCTCGTGCGGTACCTGGAGCACGAGACGGAGCCGATGCTGCGCGGCACGTACGGGGAGGCGACGGGCCGGAGGCTCTTCGCGGCCGCCGCCGACCTGACCAGGCTGGCCGGCTGGACCTCGTACGACATCGCGGCGCACGGGCTCGCGCAGCGCTACTTCGTGCAGGCGCTCCGGCTCTCTCAGGCAGCCGGCGACCGGGCCTACGGCAGCTATGTGCTGATCACCATGAGCCGCCAGGCGGTCTATCTCGCCCACGGCCGGGAAGCGGTCCAGCTGGCCCGGGTCGCGCAGCAGGGCATCGGCTCGGCCGCGCCCCACACCGTGATGGCCCTGCTGCACGCGGTGGAGGCGCGCGGGCACGCGGTGCTCGGGGACTCCAAGGCGTGCACCGCCTCCCTCGCCCGGGCGGAACGCGCGCTGGAGGCGGCCCGTCCCGGCGACGAGGTCCCGCACTGGGCGCGCCACTTCGACGAGGCGCAGCTCGCCGACGAGTTCGGGCACTGCCACCGCGACCTCCAGCAGTACCGGTCCGCCGCGCAGTACGCGGAGCGCGCGCTCCAGCTGCGCGCCCCCGCGTACGCCCGGAGCAGGCTGTTCTGCCGGGTGGTGCTGGCGTCCGCCCGGCTCGGGCTCGGCGAGCTGGACCAGGCGTGCCGGCTGGGCGCGGAGGCCGCCCAGCAGGCGGCCGAGATGCGCTCGGCGCGGGCCACGGAGTACGTACGGGACTTCGAACGGCGGCTGGAGCCCTACCGGGACGCCGCAGCCGTGCGCGGCTACCGGGAGCGGGTCGCCGCGCTGGGCTGAGGCGCGGTCTCAGGCCGCCTCGGGGAGTGCGGTGTCCCCGGCGGCCGGGCGGATGCCCAGGTCGTGGAGGATCGAGGCGGCGGCGCGGGCGCCCGAGGCCAGGGCGCCCTGGACGGTGCCGGTGTCGCGGTGGTCGCCGCACACGTACAGGCCCGCGAGGACCCGGACCGGGCGGTGCGGGTCGTGCGGGGCGGGCATCGCCGGGACGGCCTCCGGGTCGTGGTGGGCGGCCAGCAGCTCCCAGTCGTCGGTGGGCACGCCGTAGAGCGCGGCGAGGTGGGCGCGGACCGTGCGGTCCAGGTCGTCGGGCGGGGTGCCGAGGACCGTGGAGCTGATCAGGGTCCGGCCGTGCGGGGCGCGGGCCGGGTCGACCTCGCTCATCACGGCGGTGTGGGACACGGGGCCCGACCGGTCGGCGTCCAGGAGGAGCGAGGCGCCGGTGGGCGGGGGAGCGGGCGCGGTGTGGTGGAGCACCGTCACGGGGTGGAAGGACGGCAGCCGCAGCCCCGGCAGCAGCTCGGCGGCGGCGCTCGCCCCGGTGGCCACCAGCAGCGAGCGGCAGCCCAGTTCGCCGTGCTCCTTGGTGCGTACGGAGGTGATGTCGGCGGAGGTGACGTGCACCCCGGTGCGTACGGTCCCCGGCGGCAGGGAAGCGGCGAGGAGCGCCGGCAGCGTACCCGCCCCGCCCTCCGGTACGCACAGCCGTCCGCTCGCGTACGCCCGCAGGGCGAGGTCGGCGCACCGGCTGGACGTGGTGAGGTCCGGGTCGCTGAGCAGCGCGGTGAGCAGCGGGCGTACGAAGCCGTTGAGCGTACGGGAGGAGAGCCGGCCGGCCAGGGCGTCGAGCGCGGCGCGTTCCGGCCGGGCGAGGATGCGGGACGGCGGGGTGGCGGCGAGGCGGGCCAGGGCCGTGCCGAGCCGGGCGTGGTCGATCGCGCCGCCCATCGCCCCGGTGAGGGCGCCCGCAAGCGGCGGCCGGGGGGCGTGCGCGAGGGCGCGCGCCGCCTTGAGCGCGCCCCGTGCGCTGCGTGCGCCCGGCACGCGGCGGGTCTCGCCGGTCCGGTGGCGGCGGCCCTCGCTGTGCACCAGGACCCCGGGATCGAACGGGCGCAGGACGAGTCCGTCGAGCCCCGGGGTGGTGCGGAGCTCCGGATACGCGGTGTTGAGCAGCGGGCCGACCCGGTCGAGGCAGAACCCGTCCACCTCGTCGGTGGCCATCCGGCCGCCGACGCCGGGGCCGGCCTCCAGGACGCTGACGCTGACCCCGGCGCTGGTCAGTCGGTGGGCCGCCGACAGGCCGGCGATCCCGGCCCCGATGATGACGACGTCCGCGTGGTGTGCCGTGCTGAGCACGTGCCCTCCCCGGTTCGGCGCAAGTGGTGGGGGGCTCATGCCCTCAACCGCCCACCGGAATGCGTGAGTTCGTCAGGAGGCTAGGAGAGTGGCGCGATCGTGCGCAGTCGCGCGCGGACCGGAGCACCGATGCACGGGGTCGCACGCCCGTCCGGAAAAAACCGGGCTGCCCGGACGGTCCGTCAGCGCAGCGCGGCGCGGATGGCGGCGTCGACGGAGGGGAAGGCGAACGTGAAGCCGGAGCCCAGCAGCCGCGCGGGCACCACCCGCTGACTGCCCAGCACGTCCCCGGCGAACTCGCCGAGCGCGAGCCGCAGGGCCGGAGCGGGCGCCGTGAAGAGGGTCGGCCGCCGCAGCACCCGGCCCATCGCGGCGGTCACCTCGGCGTTGGTGACGGGCGTCGGGGCGGTCAGGTTCACCGGCCCGGACAGCTCCGGGGTGTCCAGGATGTGCCGCAGCGCCGCGATGTGGTCGTGCAGCGCGATGAAGCTCCAGTACTGCCGCCCGTTGCCCATCCGGCCGCCCAGCCCCGCCTTGAACAGCGGGAAGAGCCGCCCCCAGGCACCGCCCTCCCGGGCGACCACCAGGCCGGTGCGGGCGTGCACCGTACGCACCCCCGCCTCCTCGGCCGCCGCCGTGGCCTCCTCCCACTCCACGCAGACCGACGGCAGGAACCCGTCCCCGGGCGGCGCGTCCTCGTCCACCGGGCGGTCGCCGGTGTCCCCGTAGAAGCCGATCGCGGAGCCGGACAGCAGCACGGCGGGCGGGGTGTCGAGCGAGGCGACGGCGTCCGCGAGCGCGGCGGTGCCCAGCACCCGGCTGTCCCGGATCTCCTTCTTGTACGCCTCGGTCCAGCGGTGGTCGCCGACCCCCGCCCCGGCGAGATGGACGACCGCGTCGCAGCCCACAAGACCGGCCACGTCGACGTAACCCCGTTTCGGGTCCCACTCCACCTCGTCACCGGCCCGGGCCGGGCGGCGCACCAGGCGCACCACCTCGTGCCCGTCGGCTCGCAGCAAGCGCACCAGCGCCGCTCCGATGAGTCCGGTCGATCCGCTGACGGCGATACGGGAGTGCGGCATGGCGTCCATCCTGCCCCACCGGGGCCCCCGTACACGGCCGTGGCACAGTGGCGGCCATGACCGATTCCGCCGCATCCGCCGCGCCCCTCGTCCGCCGCGCCGTCCTCGCGGACGACTCCGCGCTCGGCGAGCTGGACCGCGCCACCTGGTCGACGCTGCACGCGGTGCAGCCGCGCCCGCAGCCGCCGTACGAGCCGTTCTTCGACGAGCGGCACACGCCCCGGGACATCCTGGTGGCGGAGGCGGTGAACGAGACGGGGGAGCGGGCGCCGGCCGGTTACATACGCGTCGTGCCGCCGACCCCGCTGGCCTGCAACGCGCACGTCCGGCAGATCCAGGGCCTCGCCGTGGCCCACTGGGCGCGCGGCCGGGGCGTCGGGCGCGCCCTGATCCGCGCGGCCTGCGCGACGGCACGCGCCGAGGGGGCGAACCGGATCACCCTGCGGGTCCTCGGCCACAACGCGCCCGCCCGCGCGCTGTACGAGGCGGAGGGCTTCACCGTCGAGGGTGTGCTGCCGGGCGAGTTCTTCCTGAACGGGCGGTACGTGGACGACGTGATGATGGGCCGCCCGCTCACCCCGTGACGCCGAACCGCTCCCAGAGCGCGGGCAGCCGGGCCGCCAGGGCCGCGTCGTCGTCCGGGTCCAGCCGGGCGCCCTCCGGCTCCTCGGGCTGCGGGGGGAGGCCGAGGTCGGGCGCGACGACGCCGGTGAGCTGTTCGTACGCCTCGTCGGCCGCGTACCCCAGCTCCTCGCCGTCGCCGTCCAGCTCCTCGTCGAAGGAGTCGAGCAGCTCGGCCAGGGCGTCCGGGTCGTGCACGGCGCCCTCGAAGACCTCCCGGCCCCGGCCGATCAGCCAGCAGCGGAAGTAGTCGAAGGCGTCGTCGCCCGCGCCGCCGAGCAGGACGGCGGCGGCGCCCCACAGGTCCCAGCGGTAGGCCCGGTTGAAGCGGGCCTCGAAGTGCCGGGCGAAATCCAGCACCGCTTCGGGGTCGAGCTGCACCAGCTTGTCGACCAGCAGATCGGCATGGTCCTCGGGGTCGCCGTCGGCGGCCTCGCGCGTGCTGTCGATCAGCTCCCAGAACTCGGTCTCGTCCATCACGGGTCCAGCATCTGCCCTGAGAGCCGCGGATGCACGCCCAGACATCTGAACGAAGCCGTCAGGGCGCGCCCCCGTAGAGCGCGTGCAGGCGCGCCGCGGCCGTCGCGAACCTCTCCCGCAGGGCGGTCGGCTCCAGCACCTCCAACTCCGGTCCGAGGCCCAGCAGCTGGCCGTAGGCGACGTCCAGGGACTCCACCGGCAGGGTGACCGTGACCCGGCCGTCCGCACCGGGCGGCCCGGCCGCCTCCAGCGCCTCCGTGGCGGCGGCCCGGTCCGCGACGTGCGGCAGCCGGTGCGCGCCCGCCTCCGAGAGCCGCAGCCTCACCTCCGTACGCAGCAGGGAGCGGGCGAACGCGGCGGACCGCTCTTCCCAGAAGGCGGGCAGGTCGAAACCCTCGTCCCTGACGAAAGGGGTGTCCGAAACGCTGGCGGCGGTGAACCGGTCGATGCGGTACACCCGCGTGTCGTCGCCCGCGCGGGCGCAGAGGTACCAGACGCCCGCCTTCAGGACGAGCCCGTACGGGGCCAGCTCCCGTTCGACGTCGGAGTCCCGCCCGGCCCGCCAGTACCGGGCCAGGAGCAGCCGGTCGCGCCACACGGCCTCGGCCACGGCGGGCAGCAGCTCCGGCGTGACCGGCTCCTGATACCAGCCGGGTGCGTCCAGGTGGAAGCGCCGGCCCGCCCCCGCCGGGGCGTCCCGCAGCGCGGGCGTCAGGGCCGCCGACACCTTCAGCCGGGCGGCCGATGCGGCGTCCGCGAGCCCCATCTCGCGCAGCGCGGAGGGCAGCCCGGACAGGAACAGCGCCTCCGCCTCGTCACGGGCGAGACCGGTCAGCCCGGTGCGGTAGCCGCCGACGAGCCGGTAGCCGCCGGCCCGGCCGCGCTCCGCGTACACCGGGACACCGGCCTCGGAGAGGGCCTGCGCGTCCCGGGTGACGGTCCGCTCGGACACCGCCAGCTCCCGGGACAGCTCGGCGGCGGTCATGCCGGGGCGGGCCTGGAGGAGCAGCACCATACGGATCAGCCGGGCAGCACGCATGCGGCCATTGTGGCTGGACTGCGGCGCGGCAGAAATCAAGCCCGTCCGGCGATTGAGGACAAAGCCTCAAGCCGGACGGGCCTGATCACGCTCAGAGACCGTACCGGTCCCGCGCCTCCTTGACCGCGGTCGCGGGCACCTCGCCGCGCCGGGCCAGCTGGGCCAGCGTGGCGACCACGACGGACGGGGCGTCGACGCCGAAGTGGCGGCGGGCCGCGTCACGCGTGTCGGAGAGACCGAAGCCGTCCGTGCCGAGCGAGGTGTAGTCCTGCTCGACCCACTGGCTGATCTGGTCCGGCACCGCGCGCATCCAGTCGCTGACCGCGACGACCGGGCCCGGAGCGCCCTCCAGCGCCTGCGTCACGTACGGCACCCGCTGCTCACCGCGGAGCAGCGCCTCGTCGCACTCCAGCGCCTCGCGGCGCAGCTCGCCCCAGGAGGTCGCGGACCAGACGTCGGTCGTGACACCCCAGTCGGCGGCCAGCAGCTCCTGGGCCTCCAGGGCCCAGTGGATCGCTGTGCCGGAGGCCAGCAGCTGGGCGCGCGGCGCGTCCGCCGAGGCGGGCGTGCCCTCCTTGAAGCGGTACAGGCCCTTGACGATGCCCTCCTCGACGCCTTCCGGCATCGCGGGCTGCGGCTTCGGCTCGTTGTAGACCGTCAGGTAGTAGAAGACGTCCTCGGCGTCGGGACCGTACATCCGCCGAAGACCGTCCTTGACGATCACCGCGATCTCGTACGCGAACGCCGGGTCGTAGTTGAGCGACGCCGGGTTCGTGGCGGCGATCAGGTGCGAGTGGCCGTCCGCGTGCTGGAGGCCCTCGCCCGTCAGGGTCGTACGGCCGGCGGTGGCGCCGACGATGAAGCCCTTGCCGAGCTGGTCGGCGAGCTGCCAGAACTGGTCGCCCGTCCGCTGCCAGCCGAACATCGAGTAGAAGATGTAGAACGGGATCATCGTCTCGCCGTGCGTCGCGTACGACGTGGCGGCGGCGATGAAGTCGGCCATGGCGCCGGCCTCGGTGATCCCCTCGTTGAGGATCTGGCCGTCCTTGGCCTCCTTGTAGTACATCAGCTGGTCGCGGTCGACCGGCTCGTACGTCTGGCCCAGCGGCGAGTAGATACCGGCCGACGGGAACAGCGACTCCATGCCGAAGGTGCGGGCCTCGTCCGGGACGATCGGCACCCAGCGCTTGCCGGTCTGCTTGTCCCGCATCAGGTCCTTGACCAGGCGGACGAAGGCCATGGTGGTGGCCATCTCCTGCTTGCCGGAGCCCTTCTTGAGCGCCGCGAACGCGCGCTCCTCGGGCTGCGGCAGGGCCACCGCGTGCACCCGGCGGGCCGGGGCGGGGCCGCCGAGGGCGGCACGGCGCTCCTGGAGGTAGCGGACCTCGGGGGAGTCGGCGCCCGGGTGGCCGTAGGGCACCAGGCCGTCGGCGAAGGCGCTGTCCGGGATCGGGAGGCCGAGCAGCTCGCGCATGCCCTTGAACTCGTCGATCGACAGCTTCTTCATCTGGTGGTTGGCGTTCTTGGACTCGAAGCCCTTGCCGAGCGTGTAGCCCTTCACCGTCTGGGCGAGGATCACGGTCGGCGCGCCCTTGTGCTCGACGGCCGCGCGGTAGGCCGCGTACACCTTGCGGGCCTCGTGGCCGCCGCGCGAGGTGTAGAAGCACTCGGCGATCTTCGCGTCGGTGAGCAGTTTCGCCAGCTCGGCGAGGGCGGGCTCGGCACCGAAGAAGTGCTCGCGGATGTACGCGACGTCGCGGGTGGCGTACGTCTGGAACTGCGCGTCCGGGACCTCGCGGAGGCGGCGCACCAGCGCGCCCGTGGTGTCGAGCTGGAACAGCTCGTCCCAGGCGTTGCCCCAGAGCGTCTTGATGACGTTCCAGCCGGCCCCCCGGAAGGCGCCCTCCAGCTCCTGCACGACGCGGAAGTTGGCGCGGACCGGACCGTCGAGGCGCTGCAGGTTGCAGTTGATGACGAAGGTCAGGTTGTCGAGCTGCTCACGGGCCGCGAGGGCGAGGGCCGCGGTCGACTCGGGCTCGTCCATCTCGCCGTCGCCCAGGAAGGCCCAGACGTGCGAGTTCGACGTGTCCTTGATGTTGCGGTTGGCCAGGTAGCGGTTGAAGCGCGCCTGGTAGATCGCCGAGAGCGGGCCGAGGCCCATGGAGACCGTGGGGAACTCCCACAGCCAGGGCAGCCGCCGCGGGTGCGGGTAGGAGGGCAGGCCGTTGCCGCCCGACTCCTGGCGGAAGTTGTCGAGCTGCTGCTCGCTGAGCCGGCCGTCGAGGAAGGCGCGGGCGTAGATGCCGGGGGAGGCGTGGCCCTGCACGTACAGCTGGTCGCCGGAGCCGTCCCCCTCCTTGCCGCGGAAGAAGTGGTTGAAGCCGGTCTCGTACAGCCAGGCCGCCGAGGCGAAGGTGGCGATGTGGCCGCCGACGCCGAAGCGCGCGCCACGGGTGACCATCGCGGCCGCGTTCCAGCGGTTCCACGCGGTGATCTTGGACTCCATCTCCAGGTCACCGTCGAAGTCGGGCTCCGCGGCGGTCGGGATGGAGTTGACGTAATCGGTCTCCAGCAGCTTGGGCAGCGCGAGACCGGCGCCCTCGGCATGCTGGAGCGAGCGCCGCATGAGGTACGCGGCACGGTGCGGGCCCGCGGCCTTGGTGACGGCATCCAGGGAGGCCGCCCATTCAGCGGTCTCCTCCGGGTCGCGGTCCGGGAGCTGGTCGAGCTCGCTCGGAAGCTTTCCTACGGGGTCGGTCATGATCGCCGCCTTCCGGTGAGGAGGGGGGTGGAGAAGTCCCTGACTGGCAGGACAGGGCGATGGGGCCGGTGGGCCCGCGGAGTGAACTGTAAATCGCCGATCGATGATCGATCAAAGGATGAACGGCAAAACTTCTCGATATGAAGAAAGTGGCATGCGGTGCCATGAAATGGGGCACCGAGTGACGGGATTTACCCGTCAAAACGGGCGCTGACCTGCACGGAAGAGCGGCAGGGGCGACACTTGCGCAGCGCCTCAGGCGCGCGGCGCGCAGCCCAGGACGTGGGCCTTCACCAGAGTCCCGATGTCCGGGTCCTTGCGCAGGAACGCGTCGATGAGGGCCTCGTGCTCCTCCGCGTACGACTTCTGGACCGTGCCCAGCCAGCGGATGGACAGGGCCGTGAACACCTCGATGCCCAGCCCCTCCCAGGTGTGCAGCAGCACCGCGTTCCCCGCCGCCCGCACCATCTCGCGGTGGAAGCCGACCGTGTGCCGGACCTGGGCCTCGCCGTCCGCCAGCCGGTCCGCCTCGTACAGCGCCGCCACGTGCGGGGCCAGCAGCGAGCAGTCCTCGCCGAGCCCGGGGGCCGCCAGCTCGGCCGCGATCTGCTCCAGGCCCGCCCGTACGGGGTAGCTCTCCTCCAGGTCGGCGGCGGTGAGGTTGCGGACCCGGACGCCCTTGTTGGGCGCCGACTCGATCAGCCGCAGCGTCTCCAGCTCCCGCAGCGCCTCGCGCACGGGCGTCTGGCTGACCTCCAGCTCGGTCGCGATGCGCCGCTCCACGATCCGCTCGCCCGGCTTCCAGCGCCCGCTGACGATCCCCTCCACGATGTGCTCGCGGATCTGTTCGCGCAGCGAGTGGACGACGGGCGGGGTCATGACGGGCTCCTTCGGACAGACCGGTACGCCTGCACCGGGCTCGGTGGCCGGGGCGACCGGTGGTGTCTAGACAATACGGCGGCGCCCCCGCCCGGAAGTGTTCCGGACGGGGGCGCCGATCGTGAGGCTGGTTACAGGCCGAGCTCGACCTCGAACTCGCCGGCCTCCAGGATCGCCTTGACCGCGGTCAGGTAGCGGGCGGCGTCCGCGCCGTCCACCAGACGGTGGTCGTAGGAGAGCGACAGGTACGTCATGTCGCGGACACCGATCACGGTGCCCTCCTCGGTCTCGATGACCGCGGGACGCTTCACGGTGGCGCCGATGCCCAGGATGGCTGCCTGGTTCGGCGGCACGATGACGGTGTCGAACAGCGCACCGCGCGAGCCGGTGTTGCTGATGGTGAAGGTGGCACCGGACATGTCGTCCGGGGTCAGGCCGCCACCGCGGGCCTTGCCGGCCAGCTCGGCGGTCTTCTTCGAGATACCGGCGATGTTGAGGTCGCCCGCGCCCTTGATGACCGGGGTCATCAGGCCCTTCTCGGCGTCCACGGCGATGCCGATGTTCTCCGAGTCGAAGTACGTGATGGTGCCTTCGTCCTCGTTGATCCGGGCGTTGATGACCGGGTGGGCCTTCAGCGCCTGGGCGGCGGCCTTCACGTAGAACGGCATCGGGGAGAGCTTGACGCCCTCACGGGCCGCGAAGCCGTCCTTCGCCTTGGCGCGCAGCTTCATCAGCTTGGTGACGTCGACCTCGACGACCGAGGTCAGCTGGGCCTGCGAGTGCAGCGCCTTCATCATGTTGTCGCCGATGACCTTGCGCATGCGGGTCATCTTGACCGTCTGACCGCGCAGCGGGCTGGCCTCCAGCTTCGGCGCGGCCTTGGAGGAGGCGGCCGGAGCGGCGGGCGCCGGGGCAGCGGCGGCGGCCTTGGCGGCCTCCGCTGCGGCGACGACATCCTGCTTGCGGATACGGCCACCGACGCCGGTGCCCTTGACCGAGCCCAGGTCGACGCCGTTCTCGGCGGCGAGCTTGCGGACCAGCGGCGTGACGTACGCGCCGTCGTCACCGGAGGTCGCGGCCGGGGCGGCGGCCGGAGCCTGCGCCGGGGCGGCCGGAGCCGGGGCGGGAGCCGCCGGAGCCGGTGCCGGGGCGGCGGGCGCCGGAGCCGGAGCGGCCGGAGCCGGGGCGGGCGCGGCGGGGGCCGGAGCCGGAGTCGGCGCGGGGGCCGGAGCCTCCTGGGCCGGGGCGGGCTGAGCCGGAGCCGGGGCCTGGGCCGGAGCGGCACCGGGCGCGCCGATGACGGCGAGCTTGGCGCCGACCTCGGCGGTCTCGTCCTCGCCGACCACGATCTCCAGCAGCACACCGGCGACCGGGGCGGGGATCTCGGTGTCGACCTTGTCCGTGGAGACCTCGAGCAGCGGCTCGTCCTCCGCGACCTCCTCGCCGACCTCCTTCAGCCAGCGGGTGACGGTGCCCTCGGTGACGCTCTCGCCGAGCGCGGGGAGGGTGACGTCGGTGCCGGAGGCACCACCGGCCGGGGCGGCGGCCGGAGCCTCGGCCGCGGGGGCCGGGGCGGCGGGGGCCTCGGCGGCGGCCGGGGCCGGAGCCTCGGCCGGCTCGGCGGCCGGAGCGGCCTCGGCGGCCGGGGCGCCCGAGCCGTCGTCGATGATGGCCAGCTCGGCGCCGACCTCGACGGTCTCGTCCTCGGCGACCTTGATGGACGACAGGACGCCGGAGGCGGGGGCGGGGATCTCGGTGTCGACCTTGTCGGTCGAGACCTCGAGCAGCGGCTCGTCGGCCTCGACGCGCTCGCCCTCGGCCTTCAGCCAGCGGGTGACAGTGCCCTCGGTGACGCTCTCGCCGAGCGCCGGAAGGGTTACGGAAACCGACATGGTTTCAGTTGCTCCTTACGAAAATGCGGAAGTGGTCGGTCGTCGCGCCCGGTCGACTGGATCAGTCGTGGGAGTGAAGCGGCTTGCCGGCGAGCGCCAGGTGGGCCTCGCCCATCGCCTCGTTCTGCGTCGGGTGGGCGTGGATGAGCTGGGCGACCTCGGCCGGCAGCGCTTCCCAGTTGTAGATCAGCTGGGCTTCGCCGACCTGCTCGCCCATACGGTCACCGACCATGTGGACGCCGACCACGGCACCGTCCTTGACCTGGACGAGCTTGATCTCGCCCGCGGTCTTGAGGATCTTGCTCTTGCCGTTGCCCGCGAGGTTGTACTTCAGCGCGACGACCTTGTCCGCGCCGTAGAGCTCCTTGGCCTTGGCCTCGGTGATGCCGACGGAGGCGACCTCGGGGTGGCAGTACGTGACCCGGGGGACACCGTCGTAGTCGATCGGGACGGTCTTGAGACCGGCCAGCCGCTCCGCCACGAGGATGCCCTCGGCGAAGCCGACGTGCGCCAGCTGGAGCGTCGGGACCAGGTCGCCCACGGCCGAGATCGTCGGGACGTTGGTGCGCATGTACTCGTCCACCAGGACGTAGCCGCGGTCCATGGCGACCCCGGCCTCCTCGTAACCGAGGCCCTGCGAGACCGGGCCGCGGCCGATCGCGACCAGCAGCACCTCCGCCTCGAAGGTCTTGCCGTCGGCGAGGGTCACGCGGACGCCGTCCTGCGTGTACTCGGCGCTCTGGAAGAAGGTGCCGAGGTTGAACTTGATGCCGCGCTTGCGGAAGGCGCGCTCGAGGAGCTTCGAGCTGTTCTCGTCCTCGACCGGGACGAGGTGCTTCAGGCCCTCGATGATCGTCACGTCGGAGCCGAAGGAGGTCCACGCCGAGGCGAACTCGACGCCGATGACGCCGCCGCCCAGCACGATCGCGGACTTCGGGACGCGGTCCAGCTTCAGCGCGTGGTCCGAGGAGATGATGCGGTTGCCGTCGATCTCCAGGCCCGGCAGCGACTTCGGCACGGAGCCGGTCGCCAGGAGCACGTGGCGGCCCTGGATGCGCTGGCCGTTCACGTCCACCGAGGTGGGCGACGAGAGCCGGCCCTCACCCTCGATGTAGTGCACCTTGCGGGAGGCGACGAGTCCCTGGAGGCCCTTGTACAGGCCGGAGATCACGTCGTCCTTGTACTTGTGGACGGCCGCCATGTCGATGCCCTCGAAGGTGGCCTTGACGCCGAACTGGGCGGACTCGCGGGCCTGGTCCGCGATCTCGCCGGCGTGCAGCAGCGCCTTCGTGGGGATGCAGCCGTTGTGCAGGCAGGTGCCGCCGACCTTGCCCTTCTCGATCAGAGCGACGTCCAGGCCCAGCTGCGCTCCGCGCAGGGCCGCGGCGTACCCGCCGCTGCCACCGCCGAGGATCACTAGGTCGAAAACGGTGCTGGCGTCGTTCGCCACGTCACGTCCTCCATGCATGTGCGCCGTACGCCGGGCCCCGTCCTCGGGGTGCTACCGGCCGGTCGGCTGGTGTGCGGCCGCTTTGTCTTCGGCCCTGTGGTGGGGGCCCTGTCCTGCCGAGAACCCATCTTCGCACTTGTTGACGGTGGGCGGGACGCGGGGCCCGTGTCCGGGACGGTCGATCGTCCGTCCCGGTGGGGAACACCTACGGCCCCGGACGTATGCCCGGGGCCGTACGGGGGCTGCCGCGGCCGGGTCAGCCGAGGTCGCCGGCGGCGGTGCGCTCCGCCAGCTTCACCAGCGTGCGGACGGCCGAGCCGGTGCCGCCCTTGGGCGTGTAGCCGTACGGGGCGCCCTCGTGGAAGGCGGGGCCCGCGATGTCCAGGTGCGCCCAGGCGATGCCCTCGCCCACGAACTCCTTCAGGAACAGGCCGGCCACCAGGCCGCCGCCCATCCGCTCGCCCATGTTGGCGATGTCGGCGGTCGAGGAGTCCATGCCCTTGCGCAGGTCCGCCGGGAGCGGCATCGGCCAGGAGGCCTCGCCGACCTCGTCCGCGATCTCGTGGATCGAGGTACGGAAGGCGTCGTCGTTGGACATGATGCCGAAGGTGCGGTTGCCCAGCGCCAGCACCATCGCGCCGGTCAGGGTCGCCACGTCCACGATCGCGTCCGGGTTCTCCTCCGAGGCGCGGGTCAGCGCGTCGGCCATGACGAGGCGGCCCTCGGCGTCGGTGTTCAGGACTTCGACGGTCTTGCCGCTGTACATGCGCAGGACGTCACCCGGGCGGGTGGCGCTGCCCGACGGCATGTTCTCGGCGAGCGCCAGCCACGCGGTGACGTTGACGCGCAGGCCCAGACGGGCGGCCGAGACGACGGTCGCGAACACGGCGGCGGCGCCGGCCATGTCGCACTTCATCGTCTCGTTGTGACCGGCCGGCTTCAGCGAGATGCCGCCCGAGTCGTAGGTGATGCCCTTGCCGACGAGGGCCAGGGTCTTCTCCGCCTTCGGGTGCGTGTAGGCGAGCTTCACCAGGCGCGGGCCGCGCTCCGCGCCCTGGCCGACGCCCAGGATGCCGCCGTAGCCGCCCTTGACGAGCGCCTTCTCGTCCAGCACCTGCACCTTGATGCCGTGCTCCTTGCCGGCGGCGGTGGCCACGGCGGCGAAGGACTCGGGGTACAGGTCGTTGGGCGGGGTGTTGACCAGGTCGCGGGCGCGGTTGATCTCCTCGGCGAGGGCGATCGCGCGCTCGGCGGCGGCCTTGAACGCCTTGTCACGGGGCTTGGCACCGAGCACGGCGACCTCGGCCAGCGCCTGCTTGGCACCGGCGGGCTTCGCGTCCTTGGGCGCCAGCTTGTTCTCACCGGCCTGGTAGGCGGTGAAGGCGTACGCGCCGAGCAGCGCGCCCTCCGCGATGGCCTCGGCGTCCTCGACGGAGCCGATGGGCAGCGCGAAGCCGGCCTTCTTCGAACCGGCCAGCGAGCGGGCGGCGGCACCGGCGGCGCGGCGCAGCGTCTCCGCGTCGTACGAGCCGTCCTTCTCCGGGGCCTTGCCGAGTCCGGCCGCGATGACGACGGGGACCTTCAGGCCCTCCGGGGCGGGGACCTTCGTCAGCTCGCCCTCGGCACCCGAGGCGCCCAGGGTCGCCAGGACGGCGGCGAGCTTGCCGCCGAACGCCTTGTCCACGGCCTCGGCGCCCGGTGCGAGGACCAGGTCCCCAGGCTTGGATCCAGCGCCCTTGGCGACGCCCACGACGAGGGCGTCGGCGCGCAGCGTCGCCGCACCGGCAGTGCTGAGAGTGAGAGCAGTCACGGTGGTGAAATCTCGCTTCCGTTGAGTTCTTTTCGGTCGAGTGGGTGGGCCGACCGTGCCCGGCGCATCGTAGACGCGGCCGCAATGTGCCGGGAATGAGCCTACGCGCGCCTTTGCTGCCCGCTCACGGCGGCGGGCCGTAGGCGGTGCGTGCGAGGTGCGCGGACGTCGTTACGGTGGTGCTTCCGGGAAGATCGTCCCGGCGGACCTGGGGGGACGATGCGCGACCGGACGGCCGCACGGACGAGCGGGGCGCGCGGCGTGCTCGCCGTCACCGCACTGATGCTGCTCACGACGCTCACGGGCTGCTCCTCGGAGCCCGGCAAGGCCCCGGCGGGGAAGGAAACCGCCGCCGCGCGGCCCTCGCAGGCGCGCTGGCAGCCGGAGCCCGGCATGGACTGGCAGTGGCAGCTGTCGGGGAAGCTCGACACCTCGGTGGACGCCCCGGTGTACGACATCGACGGCTTCGACCGTACGGCGGCCCAGGTCGCCGAGCTGCACCGCAAGGGCCGCAAGGTCATCTGCTACCTGTCCACCGGCGCCTGGGAGGACTTCCGTCCGGACGCGGCCCGTTTCCCCACCGCCGTGCTCGGGAAGGGCAACGGCTGGAAGGGCGAGCGCTGGCTCGACATCCGGCGCACCGAGGTCCTGGAACCGCTGATGGAGACCCGGATCGCGATGTGCGCGAAGAAGGGCTTCGACGCGGTCGAACCGGACAACATGGACGGCTACCGCAACAAGAGCGGCTTCCCGCTGACCGCCGCCGACCAGCTGCGCTACAACCGCCTGATCGCCCGCGTGGTCCACCGCCACGGCATGTCCGTCGGCCTCAAGAACGACCTCCCGCAGATCCCGGAACTGGTCGGGGACTTCGACTTCGCGGTCAACGAGCAGTGCGCGCAGTACGAGGAGTGCGAGGAGCTGACCCCGTTCGTGAAGGCGGGCAAGGCGGTCTTCCACGTGGAGTACGAGCTGCCGGCGGCGGAGTTCTGCGCGCAGTCCCGGAAGCTGCGGCTCAGCTCGCTGCGCAAGGAGTACGAGCTGGACGCCGGGCGGGAGACCTGCGCGAAGGGCTGACGGGCCGCCTCAGCCCAGCGCCAGGCCCACCAGCGCCACCGTCGCCGCCGTCTCCGCCAGCGCCCCGAACACGTCCCCGGTCACCCCGCCGAACCGCCGCACGCAGTGGCGCAGCAGCAGCCCGGCCGCCACCGGCGCGGCCACGGCGGCCAGGGCGTACCGCAACGCCCCGTACCCGCCCAGCAGCGCCCCCGCCCCCGCGCACCCCGCCACCACCACGACCGCCACCGCCCAGGCACCGGCCGCCGGGACCGTACCGGCGACGGCCGCGCCCAGGCCCTCCGGGCGCGCCGCCGGGACGCCGCGCCGGGAGGCCAGGGTGAGCGCGAGCCGGGCGACGACGGCGGAGGCGACGGCCGCCACCGCGCCCTGCGCCCAGCCCTCCGCGTACAGCCGCTGAAGGGCCGCCACCTGGGCCAGCAGCACGAAGAGCAGGGTGATCACGCCGAACGGGCCGATGTCCGACTGCTTCATGATCCGCAGCGCGTCCTCGGCCGGCTTGCCGCTGCCCAGCCCGTCGGCGGTGTCCGCGAGCCCGTCCAGATGGAGGCCCCGGGTGAGCGCCGCGGGCACGGCGGCCGAGGCGACCGCGGCGAGCAGCGGGCCCGCCCCGCCCCACAGCAGCAGACCGCCGGGAACCGCCGCGAGGACGCCGACGACCAGCCCGGCCAGGGGCGCGCACAGCATCCCGGCCCGGGCGGTCTCCCGGTCCCAGCGGGTGACGCGGACGGGGAGCACGGTCAGGGTGCCGAAGGCGAAACGCAGGCCGTGGCTGTTCAGGGAGGTCACGGCGCGCAGGCTAATCGGTGGGGGCGGCCGCTAGATTGACCGAATGCCGCATAACGGGGCAAAGGCGGACGAGTGGGAGTGCGTGGCATGGGTCACTGGTTCAATCAGAACTTCGTGGAGCCGGGCAAGCTGCCCCTGCTCCTGGCCCTGACCGCCTTCGTGCTGACGTTCGCGATCACCCGGCTCATCACCCGGATGATCCGGGCCGGGAAGGGCCCGTTCCGCAACATCACGCCCGGCGGGGTCCACATCCACCACGTGGTGCCCGGGGTGGTGCTGAGCGTGGTCGGCGGATTCGGTGCGGTGGCGAGCGGGCGGCACGGGGTCACGGCCGGGATCTGCGCGGTCGTCTTCGGTGCCGGCGCGGGCCTGGTGCTCGACGAGTTCGCCCTGATCCTCTACCTGGACGACGTGTACTGGACCGAGGAGGGGCGCCGGAGCGTGGAGGTCGTCGTGCTCACGGCGGCCCTGGTGCTGCTGGTCCTCGGCGGGTTCTCCCCGCTGGGCGTCAACGACCTGAGCGACGATCAGCAGCAGGGCCGGCTGGGGGCCGTGCTCACCGTCGTCGTCAACTTCTGCTTCGTGCTGATCACCCTCTTCAAGGGCAAGGCGCGGATGGCGGTGGTCGGCACGCTGGTCCCCTTCGTGGCCCTGGTCGGCGCGATCCGGCTGGCCCGGCCGACCTCGCTGTGGGCGCGCCGGTTCTACCGCAACCGGCACCGGGCCCGCTCCCGCGCGGTGCTGCGGGCCTACCACCACGACGTGCGCTGGGTCGGCCCGCGCCGCAGGTTTCAGGACCTGATCGGCGGGGCCCCGGACCGGGTCCCGCTGCCGCCCTCCAAGCACTGACGGCCTCTCAACGCCTGCGAGGTGCACAGCAGAAGCGCCGCCACGATGGCCGCCAGGTGTTCCCGGCCCGCCAGGTTGTCCTTCAGCACGGCCTCGGCCACCATCGCCACGATCACCACCGCCCCGGTGACCCGCGCCCGGTACGCGCAGCAGACGCAGACCGCCAGCGCGACGACCGCCGCCGAGGGCCCGGTGTCCACGATCCGCGCGTCGGACCCGGGCAGCCCGAGGAAGGCGTCCGGCCCGGCCGCGACGCCGATCCGCGCGTACATCGTCCCGGCCAGGGTCGCCGCGTACGCGATCAGCAGCGTCCGCCACCGGCCGAGGCAGATCTCCGCCGCCCCGAACACCACCAGCATCTGCGCCAGCGCGCCCCACACCGGAAGGTCCAGCGCGGGTACGAACAGCGACAACGGGGTACGCAGCAGGGCCGCCCAGAGCGGATCGTCGGCCCGGACCGCGCCCAGCGTCTGCACCGGGCCGTAGCCCCAGGACCGGTTCTGCACCACCTGGAGCAGCCCCGTCAGGGCCACCGACGCCAGGGTCAGGGGCACGGCCCGCACACCGCGGGCGGCGAGCGGCGCCCGTACGGCCGACCGGAGCGGGCCCCACTCCCGGCGGGCCGCCCGGCGCAGGGCGCGTACGGCTCTCATCCACGCGGTCCCGGCGGTACGCCGCGGCCCCGGGCCAGCCGCGAACGGTGCAGCCACTTGGGCAGGCCCGGCGCCTCCAGGAAGCCTTCCGCGCGGCCCGCCGCGACCCCGATGCGCAGCAGGTCCGCGCTCTTCTCGAAGAGCAGGAACCGGGGCTCCCAGATCGGGCGGTACTTCGCGTTGGCCCGGTACAGCGACTCGATCTGCCACCACCGCGAGAAGAAGCTGAGCAGCGACCGCCACATCCGGAGCACCGGACCGGCGCCCAGCCGCGAACCGCGCTCGAAGACCGAGCGGAACATCGCGAAGTTCAGCGACACCTGCGTCACGCCCAGCTTCCCGGCGCGTTGCAGGAGTTCGATGACCATGAACTCCATCAGCCCGTTCTCGGAGTCCCGGTCACGCCGCATCAGGTCCAGCGAGAGGCCGTTCGGGCCCCACGGCACGAAGCTCAGCAGGGCCCGCAGCTCGCCCGGGGCGCCGTCGTCGGACGGGGCGTCACGGCACTCCAGCATCACGCACTGCCCGTCGGCCGGGTCGCCGAGCCGGCCCAGCGCCATCGAGAATCCGCGCTCCGTCGCCCCGTCGCGCCAGTCGTCCGCCCGGCGCACCAGCTCGGCCATCTCGGCCTCCGGGATCTCCGCGTGCCGGCGCACCGTCACCTCGTAACCCGCCCGCCGCACCCGGTTGTACGCCTGGCGCACGGTCCGCATCGCGCGGCCCTCCAGGGTGAAGTCGGCCGTCTCCACGATCGCCTCGTCGCCCAGCTCCAAGGCGTCCAGGCCGTGCCGCGCGTAGACCGTGCCGGCCTCCTCACCCGCGCCCATCACGGCCGGGATCCAGCCGTGTTCGCGGGCCTCGGCCAGCCACGGCACGATCGCCCCCGGCCAGGCCTCCGGATCGCCGATCGGGTCGCCGGACGCCAGCGACACCCCGCCGACCACCCGGTAGGCGACGGCCGCCTTCCGGGTCGGCGACCACACCGCGCTCTTCTCGCGGCGCAGCGCGAAGTAGCCCAGCGAGTCCCGCTCGCCGTGCTTGTCGAGCAGCGCCCGCAGCGCCTCCTCGTCCTCCGCGGTGATCGGGTCGACGGCCCGGCGGGAACGGAAGGCCGCCCAGACGACCGCGACGAGCAGCAGCGTGGACAGGATGTTGATGGCGACGTTGACCCAGCCCGGCGCGGTGATCCCGGGGAACCGCGAATCGGACGCGGCGACGGACACCAGCCGCAGCGCCCCGTACGCCCAGCGGTCCAGGAACGTCGAGCGGTACTCGTCGTACGCGGTGTTGGTGACCGTGACCAGGCCCGCCGCGATCAGCGAGGTGACCAGCAGCCCGCCCACCGCCACCAGCGCGGCCAGCTTCGGATTGGACCGGTCGCCCTTCGCGTAGAACTCGCGCCTGCCGAGCAGCAGCGAGAGCACGAAGCCCGCGGACAGCGTCAGCGAGATCCAGTTCTGCGGATAGCGGCGGACCTCCGGGAAGACGATCAGGGCGGCGGACAGCAGCAGCGTCAGCCCGCTGAGCGCCAGGTTGGCGATCCACGCGGCCCGCTTGCGGCGGCGCATCGTCACGGCCAGGAAGAGCGCCACCACCCCCGAGGAGAAGCCCGCCGTGAGCAGATAGGGGGTGAAGTAGTCGTCCGTGTTGTGGCGGCGCAGGTCCTGGCCGAAGGTGACCCAGACGGCGCTGAGGAAGTTGAGGAACGACACCACGCGCAGGTACCAGATCGCGAACGCGGCGCCGCGCCGCGAGCGTGGTGTGCCGGCCCTGCGGACGGTACCCCGCCCGGACTCCTCGACGGTCATACCGACCTCTCCCATGAAAAGCGATCATATGGGGCATCGCGCTGCATGAGGGGGCGCTCCGCGGCCGGTGTCGGCCGGACGCGGAGCGGGGCCGGCGTCAGTCCGTCGGCTCGTCCTTCTCCTCGTCCGCGCCGCCCTCCGCCGGCTCCGGCTCCCGCTCGGGCAGCTCGGCGGCCAGCGCGGCGGCGGCCTGGACGAAGGGAAGGGCGAGCAGCGCCCCGCATCCCTCGCCCACGATGACGCCGTGATCGAGCAGCGGGTTGAGCGCCATCCGGTCGAGGGCCTTCGCCTGCGCCGGCTCCCCGCTCAGCTGGCCCGCCAGCCACCAGTCCGGCGCCCGGAACGCGGCCCGCTGGCCGACCAGCGCCGCCGCCGCGCCGACCACCCCGTCCAGGACCACGGGCAGCCGCCGCACCGCGCACTGGAGCAGGAAGCCGGTCATCGCCGCCAGGTCCGCCCCGCCCACGGTGGCCAGCAGCGCCAGCTGGTCGCCCAGGACCGGCCGGGCCCGGCGCAGCGCGTCACGGATCGTCGCGCACTTGCGCATCCACGCCAGGTCGTCGATCCCGGCACCACCGCGCCCGGTCACCACCGAGGCGTCCGTGCCGCACAGCGCCGCGATCAGCGTGGCCGCCGCCGTCGTACCGCCCACGCTGAGATCGCCGAGCACCACCAGATCGGTGCCCGAGTCGGCCTCCTCGTCGGCCACCGCGATCCCGAGCCGCACCGCGGCCTCGGCCTCCTCGGCCGTCAGCGCGTCCTCGATGTCGATCCGGCCGCTGCCGCGCCGCACCCGGGTCCGTACGACGGCCTCCGGCAGCAGTTCCGGGTCGCAGTCGAGTCCGGCGTCCACGATCCGCACCGGCACCGAGAACCGGCGGGCCAGGACCGCCAGCGGGGTCGCACCGTCCAGCGTGGCCCGGACCAGCTCGTGCGCGGTGGAGGCCGCACGGCCGGACACGTCGAGTCCGGCCACCCCGTGGTCACCCGCGAACAGCACCACGCGCGGCTGCTCGATCGTCCGCACCGGCGCGGACTGCTGCGCGATCGACAGCCACTCGCCCAGCTCGTCCAGACGGCCGAGGGCGCCCGGGGGCACGATGAGCCGCTCCCGGCGTTCCTCGGCATCGCGCCGTACGCCCCCGTCGGGGCGCTCGATCAGGTCGGAGAAGTCGTCCAGATTCACGGGGGTCTGCCTCGCGGGTCGATACGGGGAGTGGTCCGGGGAGCCCGGCGGCGGGCTCCCTGCGGAACAGTACCCGTCACGTTTTCCGGGCCCGCCCGGTACGGTCCCGCGCCCGGGCCCCCGCCCCCTCAGCCGCGCAGCGGCAGCACCTGGCCCGCCACCACCAGCAGCACCTGCTCGCACTCCCCGGCCACCGCCGCGTTCAGCCGGCCCAGCTCGTCCCGGAAGCGCCGCCCGGCCGCCGTCGCGGGCACCACCCCGGAGCCGGTCTCGTTGGTCACCAGGACCACCGTGCGCCGCGTCCCGCGCACCGCCGCGACCAGCTCCGCCGTCCTGTCCCGCAGCGCCCGCTCGCCGCCCTCCGCCCACGCCGCGTCGTCCCAGGCGTCCACCCGGTCCATCGCGTCCGTCAGCCACAGCGACAGGCAGTCGACGAGCAGGGGCGGCCCGTCCGAGGACAGCATCTCCGCGAGCTCACAGGTCTCCTCGGTGCGCCAGGCGGCCGGCCGGCGCTCCCGGTGCAGCCCGACCCGGGCCGCCCAGTCCGCGTCCCCGTCCCGGGCGCCGCCCGTCGCCACGTACACGACCTCCGGATACGTCTCCAGGCGCCGTTCCGCCTCGACGGACTTCCCGGAACGGGCGCCGCCGGTGACCAGGGTGCGCCGGGGGAGTGCCGGGGCCGGGGCGCGGAAGCCGCCGACCGCCAGCGTCGTGCCGTCCGGCACCGCCCGGGCCCCGGCCGCGGCGAGCCGCCGTTCCAGCTCGGGGGCGGGCGGCGCGTCGTGGCCCAGATGGACGGCGATCAGCTCGGTGGCGGGCCCGATCGCCTCGACGGACCGCAGCCGCGCCACGGCGTCGGGCCGCCCGACGACGTCCGCGGCGACCAGGTCGTACGGCTGCGCCACCGGGCCGGTCAGCCCTGCCGGTGCGCCGCCCGGCGGGAGGTACAGCAGCCGGGCGCCCTCCGGCGAGGTCACCTCGTACCCCGTGCCGGGCGCGTCCATCGGCACCGCCCGCACCCGGTGGCCGCTGATCAGCGTCAGCACCCGCCCGTCCGGGACCCGGCCCGCCGGGGGGAGCCCGACGGGCAGCTCGACGGCGGGCCCGTCGTGGGGGTGGGTCAGCAGGACCTGGCGTACGCCGGTGAGCGAGCGGCCGGCGCGGGCGGCGGCGAACACCGCCCCGGGCGTGAGGTCGAGCAGCAGCGCGTCGTCGACCAGGAGAGCGGTCGCGGCCCGGCTGCCGGCTCCGCGGGCGAGGGCGCAGGCGGCGCAGGGGCAGTCGGGCCGCGGCAGCCCGTCGGGGGCTCCGGTGCCGAGCAGGGTCAGTTCCACGCTCCGATCCTCCCGCGTCACCGCGCACGGTGCGCGACGTGGGCTCTCGAAGATCCGCTCCGCAGGCTCTAGGCTGCCGACGGGAACGACTTACCGGGAGGCGCACATGGCGTGGACGTGGCGGTTCGAGAAGTCCGACGGTACGGAGACGGAGCCGGCCCTGCGGCCGGAGGAGTTCACGACCCAGGGCGACGCGGAGTCCTGGATCGGTGAGTACTGGAAGGAACTCCTGGACGGCGGGGCGGACCAGGTCACGCTCTTCGACGACGGGACGAAGATCTACGGCCCGATGAGCCTTCAGGCGGACGCGGCGGGCTGACGGCGCACGGCTGCCGCCGGGGCCTCACGGACCCGCCCGGCGGCAGCCGTCTCCGTACGCTCAGATCTCGCCGAGGGTGACCTCGGCCGTCTTCTGCGCGCTCCCGCGCGTGTACGTCACCTTCGCCTTCTGGCCCGGCTTGTGACCGGCCAGCGCCTCGGAGAGCGAGGTGATCGTGGTGACCTTCGTGTCGTCCACCTTCACGATGATGTCGCCGGCCCGCAGCCCCGCCTTCTCGGCCGCGCCGCCCTTCTGCACGCTGACGATCGCGACGCCCGCCGGACGGTAGTCGTCGTTGACGACCGTGCGGCCGGTGATGTCGAGCGCGGCCCGGCCCGAGTCGGTGACCTTGCCGTTCTTGATGATCTGGTCGGCGACCGTCCGCACCATCGAGGCCGGGATGGCGAAGCCGATCCCGGGTGCCGCGCTGTCGCCCATCTGGGGGTCGGACGCGGCGAGCGTCGGGATGCCGATGACCTGGCTGTCCAGGTTCACCAGGGCCCCGCCGCTGTTGCCCGGGTTGATCGCCGCCGAGGTCTGCACCATGTTGGCGATGGTCGCCCCGGTGCCGCCGCCCGAGCGGCTCTCGCTCACGGTGCGGCCGAGGGCCGAGACGATGCCCTGGGTGACGCTGCTGGACAGGCCGAGCGGCGAGCCCATCGCCAGCACGATCTGCCCGACCGCGACCTTCTCCGAGTCCCCGAACTTCGCGGGCCGCAGCCCGTCGGGCACGTCGTCCAGCTTGATGACGGCCAGGTCCTGCTGGGGGTAGGCGGCGACCAGCGACGCCTTCATCACCTTCTCGCCGGTGGCGACGGTGACCTTGAACGTCTTCTCGTCGCCGACGACGTGCGCGTTGGTGACGATGTGGCCCTTGGCGTCGTAGACGACACCGGAACCCAGGCTCTCGGAGGCGTCGATCTGCACGACCGACGGCAGCACGTCGTTGATGGCGGACTGGTACTCGCTCTGCAGATCCCCGTCGGCCTTCGCGGCCGGACCGGGCTGCGCCGAGCCGGACGCCGTCGCGTCCGGCCCCGCGGCGGGAGCGCTCGAACCGGAGCAACCGCTCACCAGCGCGATCACGCAGACCCCGGCGGACAGAGGCAGCAACAGCCGCCGCGCACGGCGGCGGGAGTGAATGGCATCCATGTCCGGATTATTACTTTTGCCCCCGGGGGTGGCCCGTCGAGCGCATCCAGAGGGGGCCTATCAAGCCCGCCCGGCGATTGAGGGCAGTCCTTCAGCCCCGTACGCCACACAGATGCAGCAGCGCCGCGACCCCGCGATACGGATCGGTCCGCCCCGCCCGGTCCTCCGCGGCAAGCACCCGCTCCAGCTCCGCCACCGGCGGCAGCTCCTCCTCGTTGCTCACGAGGTCCGTGAAGAGCCGCACCCCGTACCAGGCGTGCAGCGGCGCCGCGATCGAGGCCAGCGTCGCCGTCAGCGCCTCCAGCCGGTCCGCGCGCACGGACAGGCCGAGCCGGTTGGTGTACCGGTCGGAGTCGAACGCGGCCAGCGCCCCGGCGAAGTCCCCGGCCATCCCCGGCCGCATCGCCAGCGCGTCCGCGTTCCGCACGAGCAGCGACAGCAGCCCGCCCGGCGCCAGCATCCGGGCCAGGCCCGCCACCATGGCGTCCGGCTCCTGGACGTACATCAGCACACCGTGGCAGAGGACCACGTCGAAGCTGCCGGGCAGGAAGTGGACCCCGGTGTCCTGGCCGTTGCCCTCGATGAGCCGCACCCGCTCGCGGATGCCGGCCGGTTCGCCGCCCAGCGCCTCACGGGCGAGCCGCAGCTTCTCCGCGTCGGACTCCAGACCGGTCACGGTGTGCCCGGCCCGGGCCAGCCGCAGCGCCTGCGTGCCCTGTCCCATGCCGACGTCCAGGATGCGCAGCCGCTGCCCGACCGGGAAGCGGGCCGCGATCTGCTCGTCCAGCTGCCGGGCGACCAGCTCCTGACGCACGGTGTTGCGCAGGCCGGTCAGCCCCTTGGCCCAGGCCGCCGAGGCCCCGGCGAAGCCGGAGACGGCACCGCCCGGCCGGTCGGCGGACACACCGCCGACCGGGCCGGACGGCTCGGTGCTCAGGGTCGCTCTCCGCGCTTGACCTGCGGCTTCGGCAGACGCAGCCGGCGCATCTGGAGCGTACGCATCAGCCCGTAGGCGACCGCGCCGCGCTTCGGCGTGTCCGGGAACCGCGTGTTCAGCTGCTTGCGCAGGCGGAACGCGAGCCCGATCGAGTCGATCACGATCAGCACGATCACGATCAGCCAGAGCAGCAGCGAGATGTTCTGGATGCCCTGCACCTGGATCACGCTGAGGATCAGGATGACCACGGCGAGCGGCAGGAAGTACTCCGCGATGCAGAAGCGGGAGTCCACGAAGTCGCGGACGAAGCGGCGCACCGGCCCCTTGTCGCGCGCGGGCAGATAGCGCTCGTCACCACTGGCGAGCGCCTCCCGCTGCTTGGCCATGTCCACACGGCGCGCCTCGCGCTGCCGCTTCGCGGCCTCCTTGCGGTCGAGCGGCGCACCACTGGAGGCACGACGGCGCTGCGTCTGGGCCTCACTGCGCTTGGGGGTGGGGCGACCCTTGGGGGCCTGCGGGTCGCGGGGCGTCTTGGAGAGGTCCGCCGTCACCTTGTCGGTGGGGGCCTTCTCTTCCTTGGAGCGGCTACGGAACACAAGGCCCAAGGGTACGGGGTCGCTCGCGGATCCCCGCAGGCCGCCCGGGAACGATCCGGCAACGGCCTGCGTCCTTGCCCATGTGAGAGCGCCGCTACGGGCCTCACCTACTCCCTGGGCCGGAGCGCAGCCGGGACACAGTCGTCCTTGGGGAGGAGCCCATCCATGCTCGAACAGTGCGGTAATAGAGACAGGGCCCGTACTGTGGGTTCTGTTGGAGTGCTGGAGCCCAGTTGAGTCAGAAGGGGGCGCGCGAAGCCCATGAGCGGTGTCATGAAGCGTATGGGGATGATCTTCCGCGCGAAGGCAAACAAGGCCCTTGACCGGGCCGAGGATCCGCGCGAGACCCTTGATTACTCGTACCAGAAGCAGCTGGAGCTGCTTCAGAAGGTGCGCCGCGGAGTCGCCGACGTGGCGACCTCGCGCAAGCGGCTGGAGCTGCAGCTGAACCAGCTGCAGGGCCAGTCCTCGAAGCTGGAGGACCAGGGCCGCAAGGCGCTCGCGCTCGGCCGCGAGGACCTGGCCCGCGAGGCGCTGTCGCGCCGCGCCGCCCTCCAGCAGCAGGTCACCGACCTGGAGACGCAGCACACCACGCTGCAGGGCGAGGAGGAGAAGCTCACTCTCGCGGCCCAGCGCCTTCAGGCCAAGGTGGACGCCTTCCGCACGAAGAAGGAGACCATCAAGGCCACCTACACGGCGGCCCAGGCGCAGACCCGGATCGGGGAGGCCTTCTCCGGCATCTCCGAGGAGATGGGCGACGTCGGCCTGGCGATCCAGCGGGCCGAGGACAAGACGCAGCAGCTCCAGGCCCGCGCCGGTGCCATCGACGAGCTGCTGGCCTCCGGCGCCCTGGACGACCCGACCGGCACGGCGAAGGACGACATCGCCGCCGAGCTGGACCGGATCTCCGGTGGTACGGATGTGGAGCTGGAGCTTCAGCGCATGAAGGCCGAGCTGGCCGGCGGCTCCTCCTCGCAGCAGGCGATCGAGGGCGGCCCGCAGGACGCCCAGCAGCAGAACAGCCAGGCGCACAAATTCGACAAGAACTGAGGCGCGTCATGATCGTACGGATCATGGGGGAGGGCCAGGTCGTCCTGGCCGACAGCCATCTCGCCGAGCTCGACAAGCTCGACGACGCCCTGCTGGCCGAGATGGAGCGCGGTGACGGACCCGGCTTCCGCACCACGCTCCACGCGCTCCTCGCAAGGGTGCGCGAACTCGGCTCACCCTTGCCGGACGACTCCCTGGAGCCGTCCGAGCTGATCCTGCCGTCGCCGGACGCGACCCTCGAAGAGGTACGCGCCATGCTCAGCGACGACGGACTGATCCCCGGCTGACGCCGACCGCTCTCCAGCACCCGCACCCCGTGCCCCGCGCCCGCCCGACGGACGCGGGGCACGGGTGCGTCCCGCCGGTCGGGGCCGGACCGGGCCGCGAGCGGCACGCCGTAACGTAGCCCGACGTGACCACCCTCGGAACCGGGGTGCTGCGCGTCCGCCACTGGCTGCGCGCCCACCCCCTCGCGCTGGACGGCGCGCTCGCCCTGGGCGTGCTCGTGGCCATGGTCTTCGCCTCGTTCGTGGACCCCGGCGGGCACGACGGGCCCACCTTCGGCGCCCGCACCCCCGCCGCGAGCAGCCTGCTGCTGATGCTGCTCAGCTCGCTGGCCCTGATCCGGCGCCGCCGCGAACCGATGGCCGTGCTCGCCGCCACCGGGGCGCTGACCGTCGTGGAACTGGTCACCGCGGACCCGCCGGCCCCCGTCGTGATGAGCGCCGTCATCGCGCTCTACACCGTCGCCGCCCGCACCGACCGGCCCACCACCTGGCGGGTCGGGCTGCTCACCATGGCCGCGCTCACCGCCGCCGCCATGCTCTTCGGGTCGCCGCCCTGGTACAGCCAGGAGAACCTGGGCGTCTTCGCCTGGACCGGCATGGCCGCGGCGGCGGGCGACGCGGTCCGCTCCCGGCGCGCGTTCGTCGGCGCGATCCGGGAGCGCGCCGAACGCGCCGAACGGACCCGCGAGGAGGAGGCCCGCCGCCGGGTCGCCGAGGAACGGCTGCGCATCGCCCGCGACCTGCACGACGTCGTCGCCCACCACATCGCCCTGGTCAACGTGCAGGCCGGGGTCGCAGCCCACGTCATGGACAAGCGCCCCGACCAGGCGAAACAGGCCCTCGCCCACGTCCGCGAGGCGAGCCGGTCCGCGCTCAACGAGCTCCGGGCCACCGTCGGCCTGCTCCGCCAGTCCGGCGACCCGGAGGCGCCCACCGAACCGGCCCCCGGCCTCGCGGTCCTCGGCCAGCTCGTGGAGAGCGTGCGCCAGGCGGGGCTGCCCGTCGAGGTCGCCTGCGCCGCCGAGGGCGAGCCGCCGCTGCCCTCGGCCGTCGACCTGGCCGCGTACCGGGTGATCCAGGAGGCCCTGACCAACGTCCGTAAGCACGCGGGCCCGGGCGCCAAGGCCGAGGTGAGCGTCGTACGGGTCGGGGCCACGGCCGAGGTCATGGTCCTGGACAACGGCCGCGGGAACGCCACCGGCGCCGACTCCGCGTCCGGCGGCGGCCACGGCCTGCTCGGGATGCGCGAACGCGTCACCGCCCTGGGCGGCACCCTCACCGCGGGTCCCCGCTACGGGGGCGGGTTCCGCGTCCATGCGATCCTGCCCGTCGAGGCCCGCGCGCAGGAGCCCGGTGGCCCGGGCGCGGCGGGCCGGACGGGGGAGAACGCATGACACCGGCCATCAAGGTCCTGCTCGCCGACGACCAGGCGCTGCTGCGCAGCGCGTTCCGGGTGCTGGTCGACTCGGAGCCCGACATGCGGGTGGTGGGCGAGGCGGCGGACGGGGCGCAGGCCGTGGAGGTGGCCCGCGCCGAGCGGCCCGACGTGGTGCTGATGGACATCCGGATGCCCGGCACGGACGGACTCACCGCCACCCGCATGATCAGCGCCGACCCGGATCTCGCGGACGTCCGCGTGGTCATGCTCACCACCTTCGAGGTGGACGAGTACGTCGTGCAGTCGCTGCGCGCCGGGGCCTCGGGCTTCCTCGGCAAGGGCGCCGAGCCGGACGAACTCCTCAACGCGATCCGGATCGCCGCGGGGGGCGAGGCGCTGCTCTCGCCGGCCGCGACCAAGGGCCTGATCGCCACGTTCCTCGCGCAGGGCGGCAGCGGGGTGGAGGACGGGCCGGGGGCGGCCGCGTACTCGGAGCGGCTGGCGGCCCTCACCACGAGGGAGCGCGAGGTGCTGGTCCTGGTCGCGGGCGGGCTGTCCAACGACGAGATCGCGGAGCGCCTGGTCGTCAGCCCACTCACCGTCAAGACCCATGTGAACCGGGCGATGGCGAAGCTGGGCGCCCGGGACCGGGCACAACTCGTGGTAATCGCGTACGAATCGGGCCTGGTGCGCCCACGGGTGGAGTGAGGGTGCAGGCGGGGCGTACTCCACCTGCGGTATGCGGGGCGTGAGAAAGCGACCCTGGGGCCGAGGACTTTCGTCCCGGGCATCGGCGATCGTATAGGTGGGCTGGATCTGTCCCCCGGGCACGCCCCGGCATCCCGCCCACCTGCCGCGTAAGCCACAGAAAGAGACCCACCCATGTCCTGGCTGTCCAGATTCAGCCTCGCGCAAAGGGCCCTGATCGGTCTGATCTCGATCGTCGCGCTCGTCTTCGGAGCGATTGCGATCCCGCAGCTCAAGCAGCAGCTGCTGCCCACCATCGAACTGCCGATGGTGTCGGTGCTCGCCCCCTACCAGGGTGCGTCCCCCGATGTGGTCGAGAAGCAGGTCGTGGAACCGCTCGAGAACACCATCAAGGCCGTCGACGGCGTCACCGGCGTCACGTCGACCGCCAGCGAGGGCAACGCCGTCATCATGGCGTCCTTCGACTTCGGGGACGAGGGCACCAAGCAGCTCGTCGCCGACATCCAGCAGGCCGTGAACCGCGCCCGCGTCCAGCTGCCCGAGGACGTCGACCCGCAGGTCATCGCCGGTTCGACGGACGACATCCCGACCGTCGTCCTCGCCGTCACCTCGGACAAGGACCAGCAGGCGCTGGCCGACCAGCTGGACCGCACCGTCGTCCCCGCCCTGGAGGACATCGACGGCGTCGGCCAGGTCTCCGTCGACGGTGTGCGCGACCTCCAGGTCTCCGTCACCCCGGACGACAAGAAGCTCGCCGCCGCCGGACTCAACGCCGCCGCGCTCTCCCAGGCCCTCCAGTCGGGCGGCGCGACCGTCCCGGCCGGTGCCTTCTCGGAGTCCGGCAAGAGCCGCACGATCCAGGTCGGCGGCGCCTTCACCTCGCTGAAGCAGATCGAGGACCTGCGGGTCACCGGTCAGAACCCGGCCTCGGGCAAGCCCGGCAAGCCGGTCCGCCTCGGTGACATCGCGACCGTGAAGCAGGAGGCCGCCACTGCGGACTCCATCACCCGCACCAACGGCCGCCCGAGCCTCGCCGTCATGGCGACGATGGACAAGGACGGCAGCGCCGTCGCCATCTCGGACGCCGTCAAGGACAAGCTCCCGGACCTGCGCAAGGACCTCGGCTCCGGCGCCGAGCTGACCGTGGTCTCGGACCAGGGCCCGGCCGTCTCCAAGGCGATCTCCGGCCTGACGACCGAGGGCGCGCTCGGCCTGCTCTTCGCGGTCATCGTGATCCTGGTCTTCCTGGCCTCGCTGCGCTCCACCCTGGTCACCGCGGTCTCCATCCCGCTCTCCGTGGTCCTCGCGCTGATCGTGCTCTGGACCCGTGACCTGTCGCTCAACATGCTGACGCTGGGCGCGCTCACCATCGCGATCGGCCGGGTCGTGGACGACTCGATCGTCGTCCTGGAGAACATCAAGCGCCACCTCGGCTACGGCGAGGAGCGCCAGTCCGCGATCATCACCGCGGTCAAGGAGGTGGCCGGAGCGGTCACCTCGTCCACCCTCACCACCGTCGCCGTCTTCCTGCCGATCGGTCTCGTCGGCGGCATGGTCGGCGAGCTGTTCGGCTCGTTCTCGCTGACCGTCACCGCGGCCCTGCTGGCCTCGCTGCTGGTCTCGCTGACCGTGGTCCCCGTCCTGTCGTACTGGTTCCTGCGCGCCCCCAAGGGCACCGCCGAGGACCCGGACAAGGCGCGCCGCGAGGCCGAGGAGAAGGAGGCGCGCAGCCGCCTCCAGCGGATCTACGTCCCGGTGCTGCGGTTCGCCACCCGGCGCCGTATCACCAGTGTCGTCATCGCCGTCGCCGTCCTCTTCGGCACCTTCGGCATGGCGCCCCTGCTGAAGACCAACTTCTTCGACCAGGGCGAGCAGGAAGTCCTGTCCATCAAGCAGAAGATGGACCCGGGCACCAGCCTCGCGGCCTCCGACGAGGCGGCGAAGAAGGTCGAGAAGCTCCTCGCCGACGACGACGGCGTCAAGGACTACCAGGTCACCGTCGGCTCGTCCGGCTTCATGGCCGCCTTCGGCGGCGGCACCGGCTCCAACCAGGCGTCCTACCAGGTCACCCTGAAGGACTCCGCCGAGTTCGAGGCCACCCAGGACCGCATCGAGAAGGGTCTCGCCAAGCTCGACGGCATCGGCGACACCACCATCAGCGCGGGCGACGGCTTCGGCAGCCAGGACCTGAGCGTCGTGGTCAAGGCCGCCGACGCGGACGTCCTGAAGAAGGCGTCCGAGCAGGTCCGCGCCGAGGTCGCCAAGCTCAAGGACGTCACCGACGTCCAGAGCGACCTGGCGCAGAGCGTCCCGCGGATCTCGGTGAAGGCCAACGCGAAGGCAGCCGACGCCGGTTACACCCAGGCCACGCTCGGCGCGGTCGTCGCCGGAGCGGTGCGGGGCACCCCGTCCGGCAAGGCGCTCATGGACGACGCCGAGCGCGACGTCGTCGTGAAGTCGGCCCACCCGGCGACCACCATGCAGGAGCTGAAGGACCTTCCGCTCGGTAAGGTGAAGCTCGGCACCATCGCCGATGTGAAGCTGGTCCCCGGACCGGTCTCCATGACCCGGATCGACGGCCAGCGCGCCGCGACCATCACCGCCCGGCCCACCGGTGACAACACCGGCGCGGTCAGCACCACGCTCCAGAACAAGATCAAGGCCCTGGACCTCCCGGAGGGCGCCACCGCCACCATCGGCGGTGTCTCCTCGGACCAGGACGACGCCTTCAAGAACCTGGGCCTGGCCATGCTGGCGGCCATCGCGATCGTCTTCATGCTGCTGGTCGCCACCTTCCGGTCGCTGATCCAGCCGCTGATCCTGCTGGTCTCCATCCCGTTCGCCGCCACCGGCGCGATCGGCCTGCTCGTCGCCACCGGCACCCCGATGGGCGTTCCGGCGATGATCGGCATGCTGATGCTGATCGGCATCGTGGTGACCAACGCGATCGTGCTGATCGACCTCATCAACCAGTACCGGGCCCAGGGCCTGGGCGTGGTCGAAGCGGTCGTGGAGGGCGGTCGCCACCGTCTGCGCCCGATCCTGATGACGGCCCTGGCGACGATCTTCGCCCTGCTCCCGATGGCGCTCGGCGTCACCGGCGAGGGCGGCTTCATCTCGCAGCCGCTGGCCGTCGTCGTCATCGGCGGTCTGATCACCTCGACGCTGCTGACGCTCCTCCTGGTGCCGACGCTGTACGCGATGGTGGAGCTCCGCAAGGAACGCCGCCGTGACAAGAAGGCCGCCAAGCGGGCCGCGAAGGCCGGCACCCCGGCCCCGGCGGAGGCGCAGGAGTCCGGCGAACCGGAGCCGACACGGGCCTGATTCACCGGTAACCCACACAGGGGGCCCGGTCCGCACGCTCGTGCGGGCCGGGCCCCTTCGTGTGTACGGGTGCGGTCAGGCCGCCCCGCTGAGCGCCTTGATCATGCGGAGCCACAGCTCCCCGTACGGCTCGGCGTACCGGACACTGAGGCCCGCGATCTCCCGCAGCAGCCGGGCGCGGATCTCCTCCGGGGCGCGCGGGATCAGATCGGCCAGCTCCTCCGGTTCGATGCCCTGGACGGCCCCCGAGAGGACCATGCTCACCTGGGCGTGGGCGAAGGAGGACAGCCGGTCGTCGAAGACCTGCCCCTCGATGGCGGCCGCGTGCATCAGGGAGGTGCCGTCACCGGCCTCCAACGCCCTTTCCACGTACGCCTGGAGCGCGTCCCGGTCCTCCACCAGCGCGTAGGCGGCGTCCATCCCCTCCGTACGGGAGACGTCCAGGACGGCGACGTGCGAGAGCGGGGTGTCCGGGGACGGCCGGACCTGGAGGAGGCGCGGGTGGTCCTGGAGGTAGGCCCGCGACTCGGCCCAGGACTCGCAGCCCACCCACTCGGCCAGCTGCCCCGAGAGGATCAGCGGATCGTAGGCCGAGGTCACCCCGTGGTCGAGCACGAACTCGCGGAGCGCGGCGTGCTGTTGCGCGGTGCCCGGATCCAGGAGCGCCAGCTCTTCGAGCGCCGTCGCGGCCTCCTCGCTGCCGAGCGCGTCGGCGTACCGGGACCAGAGGTCGCGCGACGCGGACCAGTCGGGCGCGAACATCCAGGTGCCCACGGCTTCCAGCGTGGCGGCCGAGAGCGAGAGCCAGTCGGGCGCGGGCCCGTGGGTCTCCGCCTCCCACGCCTCGCGCACCGCCTCCCGGTCGCCGTGGGCGCGCAGGGCCCGCCGTGCCCGTACGGTCACCAGGTCCGGGCCGTCCTCCGGTTCGAGACCGGCGTCCCGCCCGAGGAACGACGCGAGCGCGCGTACGCCCTCCGAGGGGAGCGGGTCGGGGCAGCTCAGGAGGAAGATGCTGCGCTCGACGCCGAGGCGCCGGGCGGTCGACGGGTGGGCGTCGGCGAACTCCGCCGCGCACTCGCCGTACGCCTCGACCGCCGAGGCGTGGTCGCCGGTACGGGCGAGTGCGCGGGCCAGGTTCCCGACCGTTTGCGCCAGATCGTCCGCGAAGGGGCGCGGGTTTTCGAGCGCCAGGGCGCGGTACGCGGCGACCGCCTCCCGTGTCGTGTCCACGGCACCTTCGTCGTCCTCGTTCATCCCGCGCAGCTTGCCCAGGTTCCGCAGGGCGCGTGCCAGGTCGGGGAGGCGGGCGCCGCTGTGCTCCTTCGCGAGCAGGCGCCAGAGATCCACCCCTTCCCGGGCCACCGGCAGGGCCTCTTCCGGGCTGCCGGTGTCGGCGAGGTTCTGGGCCAGGGCGCCGAGGGCCCCCGCGAGGGTGGGACGCAGGACGGGTGCGTCGGGGAGGAGTTCACGCAGGAGCTCGACGGCCTCCGTCGCGACTGACAGCCCTTCGTCCGGCTCCCCTGCCCGGTTCAGATGGCCGGCGAGGTTGGTGAGGGCGGTGGCCAGATCCGGGCGGTACACGGCGGGTTGCAGCACGGCGAGTTGCCGGCGGAAGGCGACCGCCTTCAGGCCCGCCGAGACCGCCCCCGACAGATCGCCCAGGGTCGCGCGGTGGTTGCTGACGTTGCTGAGGACCGTCGCGTACTCGGGGAGGTACGCCTCCCGGTCCTCGGCGGCGAGGCGTTCGTAGAGCCCGGCGGCTTCCTCGGCGTGCAGCAGGGCCTCTGCCGGCTCACCGTCGGCGGTCAGGTGCATCGCGAGGTTGTTGAGCATCGCGGCGAGCCCGGGGAGGCCGGCCAGGGGTGTGCTCTTGACGGCTTCGCGCTGGAGCTGGATGGCCTGACGGGCGAACAGCACCGCGGTGGTGTGGTCCCCGATGGCGGCGGTCTTGTTGGCCATGGACGTCAGGGACCGGGCGAGATCCGGGCGGAAGACCTCCGGATGCTCACCGGAGAGCGCGGCGAACATGCGCGCGGCCTCGCGTGCGGTGGCGAGCGCTTCCTCGTGGTCCCCGGCGGCGGAGAGCTGGTCCGCCAGGTTGTGGAGGGCCCCGGCCAGGTGCTGCCGGAAGGCGTCCGGGTGACGTACGACGAGCTCCCGGCAGATGTCCACGGACTCACGCGCGAGCGTCAGTGCCCCCGCGAGGTCGCCCACGTCCCGCCGGTGTACGGACAGATTGGTCAAGGACCCCGCCAGAGCGGCCCGCAGGGTGGAGGGATGGCGCTCGGCCAGCTTCCGGTTGGCTTCGACCGCTGCCTCCGCGTGGGGCAGGGCGTCCTTATGACGTCCGACTGACTTGAGGGCGTTGGCCAGGTTGCTCAGAGATGAGGCGAGCGAGCCCAGGAACTCGTCCGGGCCCGCGGCGGCCAGTTCGGTGTGGATCTCGACCGCCTCCTGCGCGGGGGAGACCGCGGCCCTGCGATCCCCGGCCGCCCTCAGAGCCACCGCCAGGTTGTTCAGCGCGGCGGCGAGGTGCGGGCGGAAGGCTGCGGGCTCCTTCTCGGCCAGTCCCCTGAAGACGTCGAGAACGTCCCGGTTGAGCGTGAGCGCACCCTCGACGTCACCGGTTTCGGCGAGCCTGCGCGCGAGCGCGGCGGTGGCGATGGCGAGGTCGCCCACGGCCGCTTCGTCGTCCGCTGCTGTGACAGTCCGCTGGAGCGCGACCGCTTCCCGGGCCGGGGCCAGAGCGGCCTCACGGTCCCCGAGGTCGGTGTACCGCTTGGCGACGTTGATGAGGGCGTGGACCAGCGTCGGTGTACGGGAGGGGGGCTCGGCCTCCTCCGAGGTCCGCAGGAGGCCGACCACCTCCTGCGCCGTACGCAACGCCCCCTCCAGGTCCCCTTCCGTCCCCAGGCGCTCCGAGAAGCCGTACAACGCCCGGGCCAGGACCGGGGCCGCGCTGGGCCCGATCCGCCTGGCCAGCTCCCGCAGCGCCTCGATCCCCGGCACACCCGCCCGTACCGCGTGCCACGCGAGCGCCCGCACCACGTACGGGTCCACCGCCCCCCAGCCGCCATCCGGCACCTTCCGCTCCGCATGCGCGACCAGCGCCGCGAGCACCACCTCGGCGGCCTCGGCCCCGCCCGCCACCGGCCGGGACACGAGATGCGAGACGAACTCCCGGTGGTACAGCCGGTACACCGCCTGCCCGTCCTCCGCGTCCTCCACGATGTAGCGCCCGTACGCGGACAGCACCCAGTCCACGTCGCTCTCGTCGTACGGCGTCGCCCGGCCGCCCAGCGCCCCGGCGACCTCCTCCCAGACGCCTCCGGCGGGCATCCCGCGTCCGGCCGTCCAGGCCAGCGCGGTCAGCAGGTCCCGTGCGGCTGAGGGGAGTTCGGTGCCGTCCGCCAGGACCCGGACCGGGCCCGCCCGCAGATCGTCCTCGAACGCGGCCCCGATGGACTCCGGCAGACCGGCCTCCCAGGCGTCCCCGTCGTTACGTCCCTCCGCCAGCAGCGAACCGGTCACCAGCCGGGCGAACAGGAACCCGCCGCCCACCGCCGTGGCGCGCGCGGCGACCGCCTCGCCCGCCTCCCGCGCCCGGTCCGCCGGAAAGCCGCCCACCTCGCACCGGCGGCGCACATACGCGGCGATGTCCTCCTGCGTGTCCGGCTCCGCCTCCAGGTCCGCGGTGGTGACGGCCGCCCCGATCAGCCGCGCCAGCGCGTCCGGCAACGTCTCGTCCGGGTGCCCGTCGTCGTCCGCCAGCCGGGCGCGGAACGCCCGCTCCCGCGAGCCCAGCAGCACCGGGACCGCCCGGCTGAGCGGGAAGACCAACTCCTCGATCATGGTGTGCAGATGCTCGACGGGCACCTCGTCCAGGCCGTCCAGGACCAGCACCGGACGCCGGTCCAGCTCCCGCAGCTCGCCCCGGAAGTCGTCCGGATTGCGCGGCTCCGGCAGCCCGAGCCGTAGGGCCAGCTCCGCGGCGGCCTGAAGCGGACTGAGGCCCCGCAGGTGCACCGCCGCGAGCGGGTGCCCGGGGCCGGGGCCGGGGTCGCCCGCACGCAGGCCGCCCTGCGCCTCGGTCTCCGCGCGCCGCTCCGGGTCGGTGAGCGTCGCGATCCGCCCCAGCACCGCCGACTTGCCGCAGCCCGCCGGGCCGGTCACCAGGAAGAGCCCGGCCTCGTCCGCCTCGATCCAGTCGGTGATCCGGCCCAGGACCCGCTTCCGGCCCGTGAAGAACGAGCCCTCCTCGCGGAACCCGACGCCCCGGGCCGCGAGCACCAGGTGCTCCACCAGCCGCGCGGGCGCCCCGGGCACATGGCGCGGGTTCGGGAAGACCGCCCGCCCGGTGCCGAGGGTGGCCGGAACCGGCGTCTGCCCCTCGCCGCGCCACCGCTCGCCGAGCGCGGTGAGCACGTCCGGGCCGCTGACCCAGGCGTTGTGGGCGCTCCACGCCGACCGGTACTCGCTGGTGGCCGGGCCCTCCCTCAGCACCTCGGCCAAGGCGTCGAGCAGCGGCCCGGCCCCGTCCGAGGTCTCCCCGCGCCGACAACTCGTCATGATCCCGAACCACTGCACCCGGCCGGGCGGCGCGGAGGTGGTCTCCCACCGCCGCAACGCCTTCTCCAGGCCCCGGCCCACGGCGTCCCCGGCATGGCAGGCATCGATGAGCACCAGGATCTGGTCGGCGCCGGACGCCACGGCCTCGTTGACCAGCGTCTCGGGCGAGACCCCGTGCCGCAGGGCGCGCGCGTCCCGGGCCACCTGCTCGACGTCGAGGTCCAAGTCGCACAGCGCCAGGCGGAGTTCGTCGTCCACCAGCACGCCGTGCCCGGACCACACGATGATCGCGGGCTTCCCCGCGCCGGACGCGCTCCAGGCGGTGAGGTCCCGGTCGAAGTCCGCCCAGGACGGGTTGCCGCCGCCCGCCACACGGGTCGCGATCCCCAGCGCCTCAAGGCGGTTGACGACCCCCTCCATCTGGGCCGTCGCACCGGTCAACTGCGGAAAGGTCCGCTCGTCGGCGTACGTCTCACACACCACGCACAACGCGGTCCCCACGGCCTCGCCGCCCACCACATCCGCCTCATCCGCCATCGGGCGCTCCGCCTTCCCGTACATACGCCGCTGAAATGGACAGCAGCGTATGCACGCAACGGACGCCGGGGGGCCGGTCCGGACAAACTCGACTCTTTCCGGTCCCCGGGTGATAAGGAAACGGCCCGTCCCACGCGCACGTGTGGGACGGGCCGTTGCGCTGCGCGCTACTTCAGGGACGAGACGAAGTCGCCCCATGCGGCGGAGTTGACGACGAGCGACGGACCGCTCGGGTTTTTGCTGTCGCGTACGGGGATGACGCCGGGGAAGTCGTCGCTGATCTCGACGCATTCGCCCCCGTTGGTGTTGCTGTAGCTGCTGCGGCGCCAGCGGGCGGAACTCAGCTCGGGGGAGTGAGTCATGGTCGGTAGTCCTCCATCGCGGTACGGATCATTGCCGCCGACTCGGCCAGGGAGTGCGAGTTGGCGCGCAGTACGTCGTACTGCCGCCGCCACTTCTTCACCGCGTCCGGGTCCTCGTAGAGGTGACCGGCCTCGATGCTCTCCTCGTACGCCACCGAGGCGCCGTCGGGCAGGGTCAGCAGAGTCAGTGCGCCACCCAGTAGCGAGTGTGGCCCCGCACTGAACGGCATCACCTGAACCTTACTGTTCGGAGTATCCACCTGCTCCAACAGCGAGGCCAGTTGCTTGTGCATGCAAGACCGGCTGCCCACCTGCCGCCGAAGTACGGACTCGTCGATGATCGCCCAGCGAAACGGTGGATTTGCCGATCGTTGTCGCTCCTGCCGGGACATGCGGGCGGTGACGCGCTCATCGACCACCTCTGCGGTCAGGTCCTCCTGACAACGGAGCAACTCCCGGGCGTACTGCTCGGTCTGGAACAAGCCAGGCAGGGCCTGTGCGCCGTACTGCTCTATGACCTCGGCCCGGGCTTCGAAATTCATGTACCGCTTGTACTGGTCGGGATGGATGTCCTGCTTGGCGAGTTCGTAGAGCCCCGTGAAGTACTCGTCCGTCCCGAAGGCGATGTCCAGGCAGCTGGGCATGTCCGGTGGGGGCATCAGTTCGGCTGTCTCGATCCGGGCGAGCGTGCTCTTGCTGGAGTTGACGATGTCCGCCAGCTGCACGAGGGACAGCTTCGCGCGCTCGCGGTGGCGGCGTAACTCCGAGCCGAAGTAGTGGCGCGTGGAGGCGAAGGGCGAAAGCGGCTGCGGCCTGAACGTCATGGAGCGGGCCTTCCGTGTGTCCCGTGTTGAACGTCGGGACGCGGCGGCCCTGTTGGGGAGACCCGCCACAGCGCGACGATTGCGGCACACACCGTAACCAGCGGGTACGACCGGGGACCAGAGCGCTCCCCGAACGGAGGCGGAGGCGACATGATGTTCGACGCGCAAGGGAACGCGATGCGGCTGCTCCCCTGGGTCGGCGAGAGCGGCACCCCGTGCTACCTGAGCAGCGACGACCCCGGCGGCCGGATGTCACGGCTGGCCGACGAGGTGGAGACGGGCCTGCTCGACTCGGCCGAATACGTCCTGACCGAGGCGCGGGCGCTCCTCGCGGAGAGGGGCGTGGGGGCACGCGAGTTGCGGTTCACCGGGGTGCGGCTGGCGGAGTCGCTGCGGGACGCCCTGCGGATCGCGGAGAGCCGGGGATACCGCTTGGCTCCCACCCTCCTCACGCCTGCGGAGGCCGAGGAAACCACGGCTTGCGCGGCGGCCCAGGGGGCCGGTACCAGCGAGGCTTGAGCGGCTTGCCGGGCGGGACGGGGCGGTCGGCGGCGGCGATGAGGAAGTGGGCTTCGGGGAGGTGGCCCGGAGTGCTGTGCAGCACGGGCAGCTCGGTGCAGCCGATGAGCGCGAGCAGCTTGCAGGCGGTGGCGTGGGCGCTCAGCACGGAGTCGCCTTCGGCGAGGTTGCGATAGAAGACCCGGGCGTACGCACACGCGTGCGCGTCGGGGACCTGCCCCTCCCACCCGATGGCTACGGGGACGAGGCCGGCCATCTCCTTGGCCAACGGCTCCGTCCAGCACGCGTTGAGGACCACCAGCCGCAGCCCGAGCGGGGCGGCGTCGGCGACGCAGTCGCGTAAGCCGTCCAGGGAGACGGGTGCCTCGCCACCGTCATCGGTGACGAAGCGGGGCCCGCCGTCGGGCGTCCCGCGCCCTGCGAAGTGCAGGGTGTGGGGGACCGTGGCCGCCAGGTACTGCACCAGGTCCTCGGCCCGGGCGGCCGGAAGGACGTCGAGCCGCAACAGGTGCCCGAACCGGGCATGCGTGACGCTGCGCTGTACGTCCCGGTGCTCCTCGTGCAGCGCGGGCGCCCGACCGGCCTCGGGCGAGGCGGCGAGGACCAGGCAGACGGCGGCGGTCACCCGGTGGCGGCCAGCACCTGGATGATCCGCACCCAGTGCGCGGCGTGCTGCTGCGCGTGAGTCGCGCTGAGGGTGGCGGTCTCGGAGATCAGCCGGTTGCGTGTGTCGGGCGAGGCGTCGGCGACGAGGGGGGCGAGGTCGGCGGGGTCGGCTTCGTCGGGTGTGCCTGCGAGGAGCAGGGCGGCCTGGTGGTGGGTGCGGGCGGAGAGCTGGTCGGCGTACACCTCGTCCTCGATGGCGGCCGCGTGGCGGAGGGCGTCGGCGTCGCCGGTGGTGAGGGCGTTGTCGATGTACTGCTGGAGGGCGGTGCGGTCGCGTACGAGGACGTAGGCCGTCGGGATGTCGTGGGTGCGGGCTGCGTGGAGGAGTGCGCCGGGAACGGAATCCGGCGGGTCGAGTTCGAGGAGGTCCGGGTGCGCGCGGAGGTACTGCTCGGACTCGTCCCAGGTGGTGAGGGCCGTCCAATCGGCCAGCTGCTCGCCGAGGATGAGGGGGCGGTAGGCGGCGGTCGCGCCTTCGATCAGGATTTCCTCGCGGAGGACTTGGTGTTGGGCGGCGGCCTCGGGGTCGAGGAGCGCGTACTCGGCGAGGGCGACGGCAGCTTCGGGGCTGCTCAAGAGCTCGGTGTGGTCGGTCCAGTGGGCGTATGAGTCGGACCAGGAGTGCGTGGTCGTCCATGCGCCGACTGTGCTCAGCGCCTGGGGGGCGAGCGCTAGCCAGGAGGGGAGGGGTGTGCGGGTCTCGTCGTGCCAGACAGCTGCCAGGTCTTCGCGGTGTTCGGCGCTCTCTTGTACGTACGCGCGGAGGGTCTTCCGAGCGTGGAACGTCACTTGGTCCGGTGCTTCGGTGGTTGGGATGCTCGCCAGTCGAGCGAGGTTTCGAAGGCCGGCTGTGGTCGAACACCCCGGCTCACGGATCAGGAACCTGTCCCGTTCGAGCATGAGAGCTCGGCCGACTGCGGGGTGCTTGGCGCTGAGGTCGACGATGACTTGCTCGTACGCCTGGGCTGCGGCTGAAAGGGCTCCGGCGTCAGTGAGTCGCTTGGCGAGGGTGTTGAGGGACATGGCGAGGTTGGGGGTGAAGGTTGCGGGGTGTTGTTCGGCGAGG